>OZ257241.1:0-2865000 GCA_965279445.1 Roseivirga sp.
CAATCTCACAATCGTGCGCTACGTGGGTGTAGGCCATAATCAGGCAATCCCTGCCTATCGAGGTCTTGTTGGTAGCTTCTGTTCCCCTGTTCAGGGTCACACATTCGCGTATCACGGTGTTGTCACCTACAATTACGGTGGTTTCTTCACCACCAAACTTCAGGTCCTGAGGAATAGCTGATACAACGGCACCGGGAAAAATCTTTACATTTTTGCCTATGCGAGCACCCTCCATGATCGTGACGTTGGATCCAATCCATGACCCTTCATCGATCACCACATTTTTACTAATGGTTACAAAGGGTTCTATGACCACATTGCGCGCAATTTTTGCTTCAGGGTGAATATATGCTAGCGGTTGATTCATGGGTTCTTTACAATTCGTGCTGTCATAGATGCTTCGCAAACCAGTGAATCACCTACGTAGGCATAACCATTCATTTGAGCAATACCACGCTTAATAGGCGCTGTGAGCTCACATTTAAACTTCAAGGTATCTCCCGGAACCACCATTTGACGGAATTTACATTTGTCAATTCCCAGGAAGTAAGGGGTGTAGTTTTCCGGATCAGGTACGGTGTTGAGCACCAGAATACCCCCGATCTGAGCCATGGCTTCTACCTGCAATACTCCGGGCATTACCGGGTTGCCGGGAAAGTGCCCGTCAAAGAATGGCTCGTTACGTGTTACATTCTTAATCCCGGACACCATAGTGTCGTCCAGGTGAATGATTTTATCAATGAGCAGGAAGGGATACCTGTGTGGCAAGATCTGCATGATCTTGTTGATATCCATTACCGGCTTTGTATTCGGGTTATAGTAAGGGGCGGTAGACTTTGAGTTTTTAATGGTCCTCTTCAGCTTACGGGCAAAAGCAACATTGGCTGCGTGGCCCGGGCGTGCCGCCAGTATTTGTGCTTTAATGGGCCTGCCTACCAGAGCCAGATCGCCTACTACATCCAGTAGTTTGTGCCGGGCCGGCTCATTGCTGTGCCTCAGGTCCACATTGTTGAGAATTCCTTCTTTCTTTACCTCAACCTTGGGTTTGTTAAAGAGGCTCGCCAGATAGTCGAGCTCTTCGTCTTTGACTACACGATCCACCACCACAATGGCATTGTTGAGGTCACCACCCTTGATCAGGTTATTTTTATAAAGCATCTCCAGCTCATGCAAAAAGCAGAAGGTTCGGCTGGAAGCTATGTCTTTTTTAAAGTCGGCAATGTCGGTAAGTGTGGCATGCTGGCTTCCCAGCACCGGAGAGTTATAGTCTACCATTACCGTAACACGATAGTCGTCTAAGGGCAGAGCAGCTATCTCTACATCCCGCGATCCATCGCGGTACATGATGCTCTCATTTACCTCCAGAAAGTTGCGGAGGGCGTTCTGCTCCTGGGTACCCACTGTTTCCAGTGCATCGATGAACATTTTGGAGCTACCATCCAATATAGGAGGCTCCGGCCCGTCCAGTTGCACCATTACATTATCTATTTCCAGGCCCACCAGGGCGGCAAGCGTGTGCTCTACCGTATTAATTCTGGCACCATTGTGCTCAATGGTAGTTCCTCTGGAAAGGTCCACTACATAATCAACATCCGCATCAACCACAGGCTGATCGGGCAGATCTACACGCTGAAATTTAATACCATGATTTGGTGGGGCAGGGGTAAACGTCATGTTTGCCTCCACACCTGTATGTAAACCTACGCCTGATACCGTTACCGGTTCTTTGATCGTATGTTGTTTTGTTTTCATCCCTTTTTCGCGAAAATTCGCCCAATTTAACTCTTTTTTTCCAGTTCGCTTACCCTTGCCATCAGTTTAGGCAGGTTTCTCAGCGCTACTGAAATGCGCAGAAAATCTCTGTGCTCTACCAGAGGACTACCAAAGAAGATTTTACCCTCCTCCTTAATGGTTTTGGGTACCCCGGCCTGAGGCCCTATAATGGTACGGTTGGCGATGCTCAGGTGTCCGGTTACTCCGGCCTGTCCGCCAATCTGGCAATTCTCACCAATCTTGGCTGTACCTGAAATACCTGCCTGTGCAGCCACTGCCGTATTCTTACCTATCTCTACATTATGGGCAATCTGCACCAAGTTATCCAGCTTTACACCAGAACGCACAATGGTTGATCCCATTGTGGCGCAATCGATTACCGTATTTGCCCCTATATCCACATTATCTTCGACAATTACATTGCCCAATTGAGGAATGGCCTTATAGGTGCCGTCATCCTGAGGAGCAAAGCCAAAGCCACTGCTACCTATCACGACACCTGCATGGACAATACAGTTGCTACCAATCTTACAGTTACTGTAAATCTTTACTCCCGCATAAATGGTGGTATTCTCGCCTATCTCTACATTGTCTCCGATCACAGCATTAGGAAAAACCTGTGAACCGTTACCTATGCGCACATTATCGCCTACATGAGAGAAAGCACCGAGGTAAACATCTTCACCCAACTGAGCTGACTCACCTTGAAAAGAAGGCTGTTCAATGCCTGCTTTTACTTTGCGCGTCATGCGCTCATACTCTTCCAGCAGCCTGGCAAAGCTCGCATAAGCATTCTCCACCCTGATGAGGGCAGACTGAATAGCTTTTTCGGCAACAAAATCTTTGTTGACGATGACCGCGCTGGCCTGGGTAGCGTAAATGTATTCTGTGTACTTTGGGTTAGCCAGAAAGGCAATGCTGCCGGGAGTAGCCTCTTCTATTTTTTCGAGTCGGTTTATCCGCTGAGTGCCATCCCCTTCAACCGTACCATCCAGTAGCTGAGCTACCTGCTCGACAGTAAATTCCATGTAGTTAATATTGAGATGTCACAAAGATATGTCTTTTGGCCAGCATCGATAATATTTGCGTACGATTTTGCTCATGGCCTTTATGTTGGGCAAATCCGCTGCTTCCACCACATCCCGTACCTGACCTGACTTTGATAAAATAAGGATTTCACGGTCTGAGGCCATATAGGCATTGTTGGTGACCTTGCCATGTGAAAAGAAGTATTTGGCCTCGCTGGCCTTGAGATTATAGGTCTCCATAATGCTGGATTCTATGGCCTTGATTTCTGCCTTATCGGGAGCCTCATTGGTCAGCTTGATTCTGAAAAGCTTTCGGTTGAGCAGCATCTTGCAAAGGGTCGAAAGGATACGATCTTCATGATCGGCCCAGATTTTTATAGCACCCCAAATGTCGTAGTCATCCAGTTTGGCAAAGCTGTCCAGAATACCGGGTTCTTCCGCAAAGCTTTCTATACCTATCTCCCTCGTCAGAAAGAGTTGAAGCGGTTTGCTGGCAAAAAGTGTTTCACCTTTTTGGGTAAGCTTGCGTGCCCGCTGAATAATATTGATCAGCATTTTTTCGGCACTCACACTGGCCTTGTGCAGGTACACCTGCCAGTACATCAGCCTGCGTGCGCTTAAGAAGTTTTCTATACTGTAGATGCCTTTCTCTTCTACCACGAGCCGGTCGTCTTTCACATCCAGCATTTTAATAATGCGGTCGGCACCGATGGTACCTTCGGACACCCCGGTGAAAAAGCTGTCCCGCTTCAGGTAATCCAGCCTGTCAATATCCAGCTGGCTGGAGACGAGCTCATTCAGAAATTTCTTTTCATAGTGCCCGTTGAAAATATCGAGGGCCATGCTCAGTCTGCCATCCATTTCCTTGTTAAGCCTGGATATGATCATGCGCGAAAGGTGCTCATGTGGTATGTTTTGTAGCAGGCTGTATTCCAGGGCATGAGAGAAGGGGCCGTGCCCTACATCATGTAAGAGTATGGCGATCATAGCCGCCTCGAATTCATCACCGGTAATTTCTACCCCTTTGGTTCTCAGGTTTTCCAGTGTGATGGTCATCAGGTGCATGGCACCTATGGCATGGTGAAAACGCGTATGGTGTGCTCCGGGATACACCAGCTCTGTCAGGCCAAGCTGTTTGATCCTGCGAAGGCGCTGAAAATAAGGGTGGTCGAGGACATCAAAGACCAGTTCACTTCTAATGGTTATGAAACCGTAAACCGGATCATTGATAATCTTTTTTTTGTTCAAAGTTTGTGCTTTTATTCTGTTAAATTCGGCTTTATCCCGAATGTGAAGCTATGCAAAGATATAACATTTTGTGGGCGGATGATGAGATTGATCTCCTGAAACCACACATCCTTTTTCTCAACGATCGTGGCTACGATATCACCCCGGTTACCAGTGGGGCCGATGCCATAGAGGCCTGTGAGAAAACGCACTTTGATGTGGTGTTTCTGGATGAGAATATGCCGGGGATGACCGGTCTCGAAACGTTAAGTTATATCAAGGCCAGTAAACCCTCTTTGCCGGTGGTGATGATTACCAAGAGTGAGGAGGAGAGCATTATGGAGGAGGCGATTGGGTCTAAAATAGCTGACTATCTGATCAAGCCTCTTAACCCCAGTCAGATATTGCTTTCGGTAAAGAAAATACTGGATAACAGACGATTGGTAACGGAGAGAACCAACTCACAGTATCAGCAGGACTTCAGGAGCATCAGCATGGCATTTGGTGATGATATGGATCACAGTGAATGGATTGAACTCTATAAAAAACTGGTCTTTTGGGAGTTGGAAATTGATAAGACCGAAGACAAAAGCATGTCTGAAATACTGGATATGCAAAAATCTGAGGCAAATGCCAATTTTGCCGACTTTATTGTCAATAACTATGAAGACTGGTTGAACGACCCCAATATGGAACGTCCGCTGCTGTCTCACAACCTGATGAAGGAGAAGGTTTTTCCTCAGCTGGGTGAAGAACCTCTTTTCTTTATCGTGATAGATAACCTGCGCTATGACCAGTGGAAGATTCTGGCCGAAGACATTGTACCCTACTTCAATATAGAGGAGGAAGACGCCTATTATTCTATTCTGCCTACTACCACGGCTTATGCCCGTAATGCGATTTTCTCAGGCGAGCTTCCGCTGGAAATGTCTAAAAAGCACCCTGACTTATGGGTGTCTGATGCCGATGATGATGGTAAGAACAACAATGAGGATAAGTTCATCGGGCGTCAGCTGAAAAAGCAGCGACTGGACATTCGCTTTAGCTACAATAAGATTATTCATGCACAGCAGGGCAAGCAGCTAAACGATAACTTCAACAACCTGCTCAGAAACGACCTCAATGTAATCGTCTATAACTTTGTGGATATGCTCTCGCATGCCCGCACGGACATGCGCATGATTCGTGAGCTGGCATCTGATGAATCGGCCTATCGCTCGCTTACCAAATCATGGTTTCAGCACTCACCGCTGTTTGATCTGCTCAGGCTTATCAGCAGTAAAAAAGGCAAGGTGATTATCACCACTGATCATGGTACCTATCGGGTAAAAAAGCCTTACAAAATTGTAGGTGATAAAAATGTAAATACCAACCTGCGCTACAAGCATGGCCGCAACCTGGGGCACAAAGAAACCCGTGATGTGTACACCGTACATGAGCCGGAGCTGTTACATCTGCCCAAGGCCAATATTTCCACCTCGTATGTCTTTGCCTGCGAGGATACTTTCTTTGCCTACCCCAATAACTATAACCACTATGTAAACCATTATAAGGACACTTTTCAGCATGGTGGCATCTCGTTGGAGGAGGTAATTATTCCGATTATTTCACTAAATTCGAAGGGGAGCTGATGAGCGCTGAGACGGTCATTCTTTCAAAGGGGCCTGAAGATCTTGATGAAGCAGTACAGACGATCATAGAGGTGGGTAAGGCTGCTGATATCTGGCTTTTTATGGGGCAGATGGGTGCAGGAAAAACCACTCTCATCAAAGCGATTTGTGGAACGCTGCAGGTGTTGGACGAGGTGAATAGCCCTACTTTTTCCATTGTAAATGAGTACCTGACTGCTACAGATGAAACACTGTATCATTTCGACTTTTACAGGCTCGAAAATGAGGAAGAGGCTTACAATATTGGAGTAGAAGAGTATTTTTATTCGGGGAATACCTGTATGATAGAATGGCCCGAAAGGGTAGAGGGGTTACTCCCGGATAAGTTTTTAAGAATTGATATCACCGAGAATACGGACCAATCTAGAACAATCAAACTGACCATGTATGGGTGAGGGAAAGAAATCGGGTTTTGAAGCACTGGCCAAAGAGGGAAGCCTCTATCCGCAGGAGAAACTGCTGAGGGTAAAATCAGGAAATACGTCACTGCGCATCGCCATTCCTATGGAGACGGCCTACCAGGAAAATCGGGTAGCGCTTACGCCATCGGGTGCCGGTATTATGGTTGCCAACGGGCTGGAAGTATGCATGGAGCAGGGGGCAGGAAAGCATTCTTTCTTTAACGATGACGAATACAGTGAGGTGGGTACACAGATTCTGTACTCCCATGAAGAGGTTTTTGAGGCTGATATGATCTTGAAGGTGGAGCCACCCACCCTGGAAGAAATAGGGATGATGAAGCCGGGCAGCACACTTATTTCTGCCCTGCAAATGGGAGATGCTACGGCTGCTTATTTTGAAGCACTTAATAAGAAGAAAATCACGGCCATTGCCTTTGAGATGATCGAAGACAAAGCCAGAGGCTTACCCATTGTAAACGCCATGAGTGAGCTGGCCGGAAGCTTGGCTATACCCATTGCTGCCGAACATATGAGCAGTGTAAACGGAGGTAAAGGTATTATACTCGGGGGCATTACAGGTGTGCCGCCTACTCGCGTGATTATACTGGGAGCTGGTACCGTAGCGGAGTATGCAGCCCGTGCGGCTTTGGGCCTGGGCGCTGAGGTAAGGATTTTTGATAACGAAGTGTACAAGCTTCGCAGAATCAGGCACAAGCTGAGTAATCAGGTGTTTACTTCCGTGATTGATTCGGGTACTTTGGGTGAGTCTTTAAGATCTGCCGATGTGGTAATAGGCGCTTTGAGGCCCGAAAAAGGCAGGGCCCGCTGTGTAGTTACGGAAGAAATGGTGGCCAGCATGAAGTCGGGTGCCGTTGTGATTGATGTATCTATTGACCAGGGAGGTTGTATCGAAACCTCAGAGATTACCACACATGCCAAGCCTACCTTTCGCAAGTATGATGTGATCCACTATTGTGTACCCAATATTGCTTCCAGGGCAGCGCGTACGGCCACTACAGCATTAAGCAATATCATGACCCCCATTATACTCAAGGTGGGTGATGCCGGGGGCATTGATGAGATGATCTACCAATACCCCTGGTTCAACCATGGCGTGTATGCTTATAAGGGGAGTACTACCAAGCTCAGTATCTCCAAGAAGTTTAACCTGCCTTATAAGGATCTGGGTTTGCTGCTGGCTGCGCGGTTTTGACCTATGAAGAGGCTTCAAACAAAATATCAGACACCATTAATTCTGGTTGTTCTTTTGACTAGCTGTTCGTTGTCATCTTCGGACGATAAGCTGGAGTCTATCAGTTTGTCTATGGGGCCTGTAGATGCCCGACATATACAATGGAAGAAAACTGAGGTTTGGTACCTTGATGACTCAAAACGCGATGTAGATGAAATAGAAACATTTTATACTCGAGTGTTCAAGTTCGACAGGGATCGATTTGAGAGTATATCAAGGAGCATTCTGTCCAGTGAATTAGTAGGGGTGGAAAATGAAGAATCAGGGTCAGTTCATGGCCCCTGGGTTTGTCTGGAGTTACATTACACTACCGGAGAAGTGAAGAAATGGAGACGAATTTATCCTAATCATACTGATTTCCTCATACTTGATAGCCTACTGAACTTCAGTGGAGATTTTCTTAGAAAAGAGAGTAGGTATTTTCAAATCAGTACTGCCGAATGTGGAAGAGCTCCAGCTCCACCTGAAGTAATAATAAACCCTTTAGAGATTGATGTTCGTGGCGATTCGGTTGAATTGTAGAAGATTTTCAAATTAAATTTCTAATATACTCACACACTTTAGAGGTTTTCCTATGGATGAACAAGCAGCGATATTTATCTCATGTCCTATATAACTATTCCCAAGCCACAAAACTTCTCTTTCAAAGAATGCCTCTGGTTTCTGGATAGAAATTATGACGACTGTCTGTATCGAGTTTCAGCTAACTCGGTGATCAAACCGCTGAGGGTTGACGGACAGAAGGTGATTTTTGAATTGAAGGAGAATGGAGAGGGCTTGGCTGTTGAAATGCTCCACAATGAATCGGGTAGGGATCATGAAGCAGCAATTACGACTTACATCAATGACTGGTTGGACCTGGAGAGAGACCTGTCGGGGTTCTATCGACTACTCGAGAAGCACCATGCCTTTGACTATATGCCTGAAGAGTTTGCAGGTCTGCGATTGATCGGTATCCCGGATGTATTCGAGGCTATTTGCTGGTGTATCATCGGGCAGCAAATCAACCTGACCTTTGCCTATAAGCTCAAGCGCAGAATGGTGGAGCAGTACGGTGAGTCGGTAGAAATCGATGGTCAGGTACACCATTTCTTTCCGAAGCCGGAAGTACTGGCAGAGGCCACTATGGAAGACCTGAAAGCCCTTCAGTTTTCCCGGCAGAAGGCAGACTATGTCATTCACGTGGCTAAACTGATCAGTTCCGGGGAGTTTTCGAAAGCAGAGCTGCTGGCACTAGCGGACCGGGAAGCACAATTAAAGCGACTGATTTCCGTGCGGGGTATTGGTGAGTGGACGGCCAATTATGTGCTGATGAAAACCCTTAAGGACATGAATTGCATTACCATTGGTGATACAGGGCTGAACAGCGCCCTTGATGCGCATGGACTGGTAAAGGACAAGAAGGACAAGGCGGAAGTCAGGGCTTTCTTTGATGATTTTGAGGGGTGGAAGAGCTATTTGGTGATTTACCTGTGGCGGTCGTTGGCGAGCCCGAATGTGAAATGATCCAGTCGCCTGGCTCTGCTGAGTGACGTTTTTTAATGGTGTGTCACTCGGCAAAGCCAGGTGATTGGTTAGGGTCCTTGTTGTGAGATGCTTCGTGCCTCAGCATAAAAAAGAGGGGTGGATAAAAAGAGTCGTCCGACCACTCAAAGTGGTCAGACGACTAGAATCTACAACCAATTCAATGTCTTCGGTTTATCATCTTTGGCCCATTATATCAGTCCATTCAAAACAATTCACTGTATCATTTGATTAGGGGGGCAAGTTTCTGAGCCAATTTTAGTTCTTTTGTGCCTTCGAAATTTCTGACCCATCAATAGCATATAATAGCGAGGTCCACTGATATGAACTTTATTCCCAAAACCCTTTTAAAAAAGCTATACACGCGTGGTAGTCTTACCAAAGCCGCTGATGGTTTTACATTCAATATCAAGAACCGCCTGATCGATGTGCAGTTCAGGGGTATGGACAAGCTTCTACTTGATGGTCAAGAGATCGCTAAAGATGCTGTTTTTGCTGACCTGGGAGATGGTAAATGGCTTTCTGCTCAGGAGATTAATGACCAAAAAGGCTTTCAGTTTAAACTGGGCAAGAGCTTTAATGTATTGGTCAAATCACAACTCAACGGACAGGAGCACCTGAAGCTGAACTTCAAATTTGATACTGCCCCTTTTGGTAAGCTCAATTTTGAAGTAAAAGACCAGGTAAACGAATTTAAAGTGGAGCGTGCGCTGAAGATTCCTCGTATTCCGGAAGATGACTATGGCACGGAGGCTATGGCCGGGCGTATGGACTTTGTGGAATCCTTCACAGGGCACAAACCGAATTTCCTTACTAATGATATCAAAGACAAAAGCGTCTATCAGGGAAATATTGAGCACCTGACGGGCTTTGCGAAAGTACCACTGGGAATTGCCGGGCCCATTCGCGTAAACGGAGAATTTGCCAATGGAGAGTTTTTGGTGCCACTGGCTACAACAGAGGGTACCTTAGTCGCTTCTTATAACAAAGGCATCAAGCTGGTGAACGAATCAGGCGGTGTGAATTGCCGTGTTATCGGAGATAGTATGCAGCGCGCTCCCGTGTTTATCTTCGACAACCTGAATAAGGCAGTAGACTTCAGTCAATGGATCAAGACCGTGACGCCTGAGCTGAAAGAAGAGGCGGAAAAAAACTCGAACCATTTGAAGTACGAGTCGATGGAGGTGTACCAGGCAGGTAATAATGTCTTTCTGCGATTCAATTTCTTTACCGGTGACGCTGCCGGCCAGAATATGGTGAATAAGGCCGCGTTTCAGATGTGCCAATGGATTCTTGAATCTTTCAAGGGCATCAGCCACTTCTTTCTGGAGTCAAACATGGCTAGTGATAAAAAGCATTCCTTTATAAACTCTCTCAATTCAAGGGGCAAAAGAGTGGTCGCTGAAATCACTTTTACAGAGAAGCTGTTGGTACAAAACTTTGGTGTAGATGCACATCAGCTGCAGCGACATATGCGAATAGCCGGCCTGGGTGGTATGATGGCAGGTGTGAACAACAACGGAGCCCATACCGCAAATGCGCTGGCTGCTTTGTTTATTGCTTTGGGGCAGGATGTTGCCAACCTGGCGGAGAGTACTGCCGGTTTTCTACACTCTGAAGTTAAAGAGAATGGTGACCTCTATGGTACGGTTACTTTACCTTCGCTTATCGTGGGTACTGTGGGAGGAGGTACGGCTTTGCCTACACAAAGAGATTGCCTGGAAATGATGGGTTGCTACGGTACAGGTAAAGCTAAAAAGCTGGCTGAAATCGTGGCAGGGGTTGTGCTGGCTGGTGAGATATCTTTGGGAGCTGCAATTTCTTCGCTCGACTGGGTGGCCGCTCATGAAGAATTGGGTAGGAATTAGATAGAATAGCCCCAGTCGCTCGCATGTTGCGAGTGACGGTTTTAGATATGTCACTCGGCAGAGCCGAGCGACTGATAAGGGATTTGGGGAGAGATGCTTCGTACCTCAGCATAAAAAAGAGGCATGTATAAAAGATTGTTTTCATATTCTGAGCATCGCGAAGAATCTACAACAATCAGGTTCGGTCAATGACCTGTTTACTCAACCATAGGGTCAGGATGGGGGCACTCGGTGAAACCGAGCGACTGGTGAGGCGATTGCGAGTCGTCCGACCACTCTGAGTGGTCAGACGACTGATTTCCATTCCTGATATGCCTTTCTCATACAATGCCCACAGGGCCGATAGCCATGGCTCAGCGCATCTGCCTCTGATGCGAAGAATAGTCTGTTTTTCACAAGCATTCTTTTACCGGATTTGCAGGAGAGCAGTCCATAAATTTTGAGTTTCTTGTTGCCGCCAAAAACGATTTTGCCTGACCTGATCAGCTGATGTAGTTCTGCTTGATCCAGGTCTTTGTGCTCAATCATTTCAAAGCATCGTGGAGTATGATGCCCATGGTATATCGTGTGCCACTGAATACTTCGCTGACACCGTGTCGAATGTTCAGTCTGTAGTAGCCCCTGGCACTTTTTGCCGGCCTGAACTGGGTGGGAATGATCACCATATCGCCTTGTTTTGGGTTGATCACAATGGCCCGGCTTTGTGCCCTTGGCTTCTGCTCTGTGAGTACCAGTGACCCTCCAGTGAAATCCTTTTCTGGCTCACTCAGGCAAAAGATAGCCTGCATGGGAAAATAAACCTCTCCATACAGATCCTGATGCAATGCGTTGAAACCTCCGGTTTCGTATTGAAGAATCAGTGGAGTGGCCTTCGCCTGACCTTTGGCAGCGCATTGCCGCAGAAACTCCTTGTGATCCTGCGGATAAACAAAGGGCATTTTCAAGGCCCGGGCCCATTGGTTTGCCAGGGGAGCGAGTAATTGGTAAATATCAGTCCTTAGTTTTCTAATGACCTCAGGCAGCGGGTGCTGGTAATAGCGATATTGCCCCTTGCCATAGCTGTGCCTTTCCATGACTACGGTCTTTCTGAAGAGGCCATCTTCATCGTAAGTAGCGATTTGGTCCTTACACTCTGATGGTGCGAGTACCGAGTTGATAAGCCCGTAACCCTTTTGGTTGATTTGATCGGAGAGGGCATTTTGGTGGGTTTTGTTGAGGTCTTTCATAGAGTTTTGGGTTGGTAGGGAGTGAGGTATCTTGTCCTTGCGAAGGAGGGGGAGCACCCCCTTGTATTCCCCCTCATAGGGGGAAAAGTAGGAGTGAATAGGTTTGGGCTTGGTTGATGAATGAATAGTTTTAAGACACTTACTCAGCACTTAAGGCTTCCTGGGCTTGTTCCCAGCCGAGCATAGCGGTTTTGCGGTGCCTGCCCCAGCGATACTCCCCGATCTTGCCCACATTTTTAATTACCCGGTGGCAGGGGATAATATAGGCAATGGGGTTGCTGCCAATAGCCGTGCCCACCGCTCTTTGCGCGGATGGCTTATCAATAGATTGGGCTATTGTGCCATAGCTGACCATGGCTGCCTCCGGTATTTTCAGCAGGGCTTCCCATACCTTGAGCTGAAAGTCTGTGCCTTTTAAGTGAAGCCTTAGAGGGGTATCTGCTGAAAGCGATTTATTGAAGAAAGCTTTTACAGGTGCATCATGCTGCCCGGGGCTTTCCAGCAACCGAGCCTTGGGCCAGAGTTCTCGCAACTCATTCACTACTTCCTGTGCTGACTTTTCGAAGAAGAGTATATTACAAATGCCAGTTTGGGTAGAAGCCAGCAGGTAATTGCCAAACTGGCACTCATGAAAGCTGTAGTGAATGGTCAGGTTTTCACCACCATTTTTGTACTGCCCGGGAGTCATGCCCTCTATGTTCACAAAGAGGTCGTGGAGCCTGCCTGTACCCGAGAGCCCAGCTTCGTAGGCGGCATCGTACACAGAACCTGACTTTTCACGCAGTACTTCTTTGGCATGCTCCAGGCTTATGTATTGGAGGAATTTCTTGGGGCTTACGCCCGCCCAGTCAGAAAAGAGCCTTTGGAAGTGAAAAGGGCTGAGGTGTACCTGCTCAGCAATGGCCTCCAGGCTGGGTTGTTGTTCTCTGTTTTTAGAGATATAATTGAGTGCTTCCGCTATGCGATAATAGTCGTGCATGATCTTTTTTTATCAAATGTAGATCAGTATAAAGCGAACGGAAACCCGAAAGTTGCGTTGTTGGCCAGGTTTGAATATATGTATTTCGTAACTGTTGTGTTCTTTTGCTTTCAACCTCAGACATTTTAAATGGTACATTCGTAGTGCTCGTTAATTTCTCATTATGAAGAAACGATATATCAAATCAAATTTCACAAAATAGTCCATGATGACTGCGATTCGAAAATCTCAAATGAAGAGGTGGTTTGACGGGTTTCGCAATACTCCATTTCTGTGGAAAGAATTGCTGGAAGGATTAAAAATGTATGAACCAGGCGATCTTTCCATAACCGATTACCCAAAAGTGGATCCGGGACTACATATTCGTTTAGGCAAACTGACAGAGCAATTTGTTTTATTCGAATTAGAGCGAAATGAATCAGTCCAACTGTTGAAATCAAATATTCAGATTTTTCGGGATCAAATAACGATAGGAGAATTGGACTGTTTAATCAGGCAATCAGAGGTCAATATCCACCTCGAAATGGTTTATAAATTTTATCTGTATGATCCATTTGTCTCAAAAGAGCTGGATCGTTGGGTAGGTCCAAACCGAAATGATAGCCTGGTGCTAAAGCTTAACAAGTTAAAGGAAAAGCAATTGCCACTTCTGTATCATCCGGAGACTCAAAAATGGTTGAATGCGTTGGGCCTCAGGTCTTCTGAATTTGTACAGAGACTGTATTTTAAAGCACAGCTTTTTGTGCCTTTCGATGCTCTGCAATCATCGTTCCGTTTTGTCAGTAGCGACTGCATAAAGGGATTCTATGTTCGGGAGAAAGACTTAGGGCTTTTTGCAAATAATGAATTCTATGTTCCCGCTAAATTAGACTGGTTGGTGGAACCTCACCCGGAAGTTGAATGGATTCCATTTCAGATTTTCAGGAAGGTAATTTCTGAACTCCTGGCCTCTCAAAGATCACCTCTTTGTTGGATGAAATCAGCAGAAGGAAGCATTCAAAAGTTTTTTGTTGTGTGGTGGGAATGATACGAATCGTGATTACTTTTTTGCGTTAAAAGCTGGTTAGGGCCTTGATGAACTTTTCTCTGTATGTTCTGCCGATTGGTATGACTCTATCCTCTATAAACACCTGGCTGCGAGTAGTCTTTTCAACTTTTTCCAGATTCACTATGTATGAACGATGCGTTCTTGCAAACCCCATTTCTGATAGCTTTTCTTCCCAGTTTTGCAGGCTGTCAAGGATGAGTGTCTGGCTGTTGACAGTCACAAACCTTACATAGTCTACCTCTGCTTTTAGGTATAAAATATCAGTTATCTGGATTTTATAGGTGGTTTTGTCGGCATAGAGCAAAAGCTGTTTTGTGCTTTTGTCCTTCTCAACTGATAGCTGCTGCCTCACACGGGTTACGGCTTTACAAAACCTCTCATAGGAATAGGGTTTTACGAGGTAATCCGTGATTTCTTCTTCAAATGCTTCTACTGCGTAGTCGGCATAAGCGGTGGTAATGATTACTCTGGGCTTTTCCTGAAGGCTTTTGAGAAATGAGATGCCATTAATCTCGGGTAGGTGTACGTCCAGAAAAAGAAGGTCGGCCTGTGCAATCAGCTCCGTACTTATATCAAGGCCACTTTCGTAAGTGCCCAGGCACTCAATAAAAGGCGTTTTGTCAATATAGCTTTTTAGCACTTCCACCGCTGAGGCTTCGTCTTCCAGTATGAGGCAGTATATCATAGCTGAATCTCCAGTTCTACTTGAAACAAACCATTCTCTTTTCTGATCTCCAGTTTATACTGTTCAGGGTATAACAGCTCCAGGCGCTCCTTTGTGTTTTTAATGCCAATACCGCTTTCATCCTGCCGGAGTTGCTCTTGATTACTTTCCTCAAATGGATTTTTGCAGGTGAAGTGGAGCAGCCGCTCTTGCAGCTTTATGCCTATTTCAATGCGGTGACCGTTCCCCTTCATGACGGAAGTGTATTTAAAGGTATTTTCAATAAAGCCGATGAGCAATAAAGGAGGAATAAGCTGCTTTTCATCATCGATGTGAATGTCTGTCAGCACATTCACCTTGGCTGCGAGGCGCTCTTGCTGCAGCAGGATATAGTCATTCAGGTGATTGAGTTCCTGTCCCATGGTCACAAAGTCTTTCTCACCCTCATGCAATACGTAGCGAAATCCATCTGATAGCTTCAGAATCAGTTCGGGAGTTTTGTCATCCTTTTTCAGTGCATTGGCATATACCGTATTCAGGGTGTTGAATAGAAAATGCGGATTTACTTTTGCCTTGAGTGTCTGCAATTGGGCGTTCTGCTTTTCCAGGGTCAGACGGTCTATTTCAGCTTGCTTTTGGTAAATGTGTTTTACCGAATAGATCGCAAAAAAGGCAATGCCAAAGCTGGCATAAGTGAGCGAACTGGCGATGAAGTGATTCCATACATTGCTGAAACCTCCGTGAAAAAGCTGGTCGAAGTACTCGTATGCCAGTATGTTGGTTATAAAGGCAAGTATTACAAGGGGAATGTACTGCTTCTTGTTCTTTTTAGGAAAGAACCAAAAGTAGAGAAAGTAGGATATGGTCATTTTAAAGAAAAGAGAGTTTAGCTCATGCGCAAATGACATGGGGTATCCTCCCTTTCTTTCTATGTATTTAATATAAGGGTAGATTAATACAAAAATCCAGAGTAGTGCGTGAAGATAGGGTTCCAGCTTCAGGTACTTTCCCAATGTAAATTGCCTCTCCATTAATCTTCACAACCTATATCATTATTACGAATGATATACATATCTGCCAGTTAATTATCGAAAGAGATTGTCAAATCCTTGATGGCCGCTTTAGCCAGTATCACCTTTTCTCCTGTTGTTCCGCTGATTCTGAATATGAGGTGGCCAGACTTTAGCGGGTCACAATCCTGCACGTTGAAATACTCCTGCCCATCCATTTTGAACCATAAGCGCGATGCTTTCTGCCCTATTTCCACCTCATGCCATTTGCCTACAGTCGCTATGTTTTCAGGTAGTCGGTGATAAAACCCTCTGGATAGTGGAGACAGATTTTTATAGAAAAAGGGACTCAAACCATGAGAACTGTTATTAAAGGTAAGGTTGTAATGCTGCATATTGCTACGCCAACCCCAGAACTGCTGTGGAGATGAGTCAGTTGCTGGTAAAATCAGTTTGTCTGGACTGGCAGGCTGTGAAGCGGAGAACAGTGTAATCAAAACGCTGGATTCAGACATGGCCTTTACCTTATAGGTGATGAGATAGTCCCCGCTATAGGTCTCTGGACTTATGAGAAAATAGCCATCGGCTCCGTCTGTTTCTTCCATAATCAGGGCACCACCATCAATCGAAGTTTTCCCCTTATCCAGGGTAGACCATTGTGAAAGCTCCCTGGCTGTGATTTTGATTTGTTCCTGAGCATTGAGGCTGCTATGAGCCACTGTAGCCAGGGCGATTTTGAGTAGAATAAGGTATCTGGTCATATCTGTTTTTGAGTGTATATTAGTCAATGGAACCACCATGTCTGTAGTCCCTTTTCTTTCTGTTTCTGAGTTTAGTGCTGTTCTGAAAAAGCTTGTAGTCTACGCTGAAGAGTATGCCGAAGGTCTGTGACTGGAACCTCCATACCTCGTTTTGTACCACCTCTGGTGTTACCGTTTTCCGGTACATGAGATTATCATTGAGGGCGTCAATCACTCTCAGGTTTATGGTTAGCCTGTTTTTTAGCAAACTTGTTCTTGCGGCTATGTCCACACGGTTTCTGGGCCTCCGTTGTTCAAAAGTGTTTCTGTCAGTACCGGTATATCGGTAAGTAATATCAGCGCTGATATTGCCGGCTATTTTGAAGGTGTTTTTGAGAATAATACTGGACGAATAGAGCTGGTCCCAGGTGATGTAGACCTGCTGATTAACATCTGTGTGATAATAGTTAGCAGAGATTTGCGTATCCCAAAAACCGGTTGGCTGAAAGGACAGGCTGGACTCTATCCCTGTGGCGTGCTTTTTTCCAATATTGTCAAAGCGAACGGTCTTGACTCCATCCTGGTCAATGCTTTGGAGCCACTCGATTACATCGGTTCTGGCGTGGTAGAAGGCTGAAACTGACCAGGTAAGCGACTTATCGCTGTGTTGGAAATTGGCTTTCAGGTTGTGGCTGAACTCAGGTAGAAGGCCGGGGTTTGCTCTCCAGTGAAAGTATTGGTTCCCCATTCTAAAGGGGTTTATATGATTGAAATTGGGCCGAGGGGCACGTTTGCTGTACCCTATATTGAACAGGTTGTTTTCGCTCATTTGGTAGGAGAGGTGAACAGACGGGAAGAGGTTTGAAAACTGTAAACCTGTTGATTCATCATTACTGTTCTGCGAGGATGAATGGAAGTGCTCATAGCGGAGCCCTGCCTGCCAACTTAGCTTGCCAATATCAGTCCTGATCAGACTGTAAATGCCTAACAGGTCTTCACGATAAGAAAAAGTCTGTCGGGTATCGGCTTGTTCTTCAAAGTTAAAATAGTCGTGACTGGTAAGCTCCCTTCCATTCCAGGAGAGTCCCGTCTCCAGCTTAGTGTTTTTGCCTGACGGGCGTGTGTAATCAATGGCCAGGGCCTGCAGGGTGTTGCTGTTTTTCTTCTCTTCCTGAAAGAGAAAACGGTCTTCTTCAAAATCTTCGGCAGGTAACAAATTGTCGTTTCCTGTGAGGTTATAATCAATTTCAATGAAATGTGTTTTCGGCTCAAAAAACCTTCGGTAGTTGATGTTGGTGTTGAGCGTCTTGTGCGTGTGTGATGAGATTCTCCGGTACAGGTAATCCGCTCTGTCCGTTACATTGCTGTAGAAGGTATCGTTGAAAAAGTCGTGATAGTCATGGGTATAGTCCAGCCCGAAAGAGAGTTCGTTTTTTGGGTTGATAAAGAAGTCGATGCCGGTCGCAATAGTGTTGGTTTCGCCATGAAAATCGTGGGGAGCAAAAAAATCGCGGGTGTTACCATTCGTGTATTGCTGGCTTATGGTCTGATGACTGTCCATGTCCCGGAGCGCGCGGGAAGCACTCCAACGAATGTTCATGTGGGAAAAATTGTAGTTACCCCTTAGCCCATAGCTATGACGCTTAGTGCCAGCCGCAGCATTGAGTGAGAGATTCAGGCCTTTACTCATTCCCTTTTTAAGCAGAATGTTGATGATACCAGACAGTCCGTCTGCCTGATTCCTGGCAGATGGGGAAGTAATAAGCTCTACCCTTTGTATAGCAGCTGCTGGAATCTGTGCCAGCACTTCGGAAGCACTCAGTGCTGTGGGTTTACCATTGATGAGTAGTCGCACGTTTCCGCTGCCTCTAAGAGTAATACTACCGGTGCTGTGATCTGTCTGAATTTCTGCCAGCTGATCAAAAGCTTCCAGCGCGGTAGTTCCCGATTGCTGGAGATCAGCCCCCAGGTGAATGACCCTCCTGTCAATTTTCAACTCGGTACTGGTACGTTCTCCCGTTACGACTACTTCGTCTAGCTCGCTTGTCAGCTGCTGTAGGTAGATGGTTTGATCAACCTGTTTCTGAAAATCGAGCTTCTGAAGAGAGACTTTTTCATACCCGATGAAACTCACTTCTATGCGTGTTATCGGCTGCGTGAGTTTTAAGCGAAAGCGACCTGAGTCATCTGTAGAAACACCACTGATCAGTTCCTGTAGATTGTAAAAGGCCACGGTAGCATAGGGGATGGCTTCTTTCGAGTTGTGGTCCAATACACGGCCCTGATAAACCAGGTCGGACTGGGCCTGAACGCTAACTGTGGTAAGAATAAAAAGGAGAAGAAAGACAATTTTTCGAACCGGATTTAGTGCTTTCATGCCTCAATGTGGTACCAATTGGGGAGGCAATAAATTTTAATCTGTCAACGTACCGCTCCTTTCTGTTAACAACAATGTTTGATCAAGAGAGTACTAAAAAAGCGTTAAGGCACGCCTGAAACAAACGCACCTCAACTTAGAACAAGGGAAATTCAATATGCCTGATGAGGCACGGACTAACTTAGTTCACACTAAGCAAATGACCCATTTGAAGGCTGTCTTTGATCAAGGACTCCTGAATGGGGGCTACCTTGCTGTTAAGTTCAAGCGTGCCATAGTCGATACCGGATACTTTTCTACGAGATCTGCTGCCCTTAGGTGAATCTACCACCCGGGCAATGTCATCAGCTACCAGTTGAGGGTCCAGGGCATCCTCTGTGCCAAAGAAGCCTTCGAAGTTTTTAAGCATAGCTCCAGGTACTTCCTTGTGCTCTCCGTAAGCATTCAGCACTTCCTGGTTATCTTCTTCGGGGCCACTGTACAGCAAGCCGGTACCGAAAGGGCCGGGCTCATTAATGGACACTTCTATGCCAAAAGGCGCCAGCTCGTAGCTTAGCGATTCGGAGTAGGTTTCCAATGCGTGCTTGCTGGCACAGTAGATGCCAAAGTAGGGGAAGGAAAGCCTACCTGCCAGTGAGGATACGTTTACAATCAACCCGTCTTTTGCCGCACGCATGTGGGGCAGTACAGCATTGATGGTGCGCATGGGCCCATAGAAATTAACCTCAAATTGTTCTCTGGCCTGGTCCAGAGAATAGGCCTCGGTAATACCCACGTACATAACTCCTGCATTGTTGATCAGGGTGTCTACTTTGCCGTCTGCTTGTACCACCCGGTCAATGGCGCTTTTGACGGAGTCATCCTGACTCACGTCTAATGCGATTACTTCCATGGCCAGATTCTCATCTTTGGCTATAGAGAGGAGTTCATCTCTTTTGTGAGCATTTTTGCTTTCGGGGTTTCGCATGGTTGCCCACACTTTGTATCCTTTTCTTGCCAGGGTAAGGGCAGTCAGGTATCCAAAACCGTTACTGCTTCCTGTAATTACTGCGTTTTTCATATTGATTTAATTGGTTTGATGATTTTATAATAGACCGGTCGTCTATATAGTGTTCAAATTTTTTTCAGAGCAGGTTTTTCATAAAGCTGATAAAGAGATCCATCGGCTCATTGCTTCTCTCTGATTTCATTCTGACCAGCGCGCCCTCCCAGCTATTCAGCAGAAATGCAGCGTAGTCCTGAGGAGAGAATGTTGTTTTGATATTGCCTGACTGCTGACCTTCATTGATCGTTTCTTCAAAGAGCTTTTGCCAGGCTTTGAAGTTCCCGGAAATCTTGTCAGCAAAAACAGGGATATCACCCAGCTCCAGGCTGCAATTGCCTAAGAGGCAGCCGAGCTGGTAATCCTCTGAGGCGTAAGTGATCTTTACAGCTTCAAACAGATCAAAGATGCGATCCTTAGGGCTGCGTTTCTCATTCTTTAAAAAGGATCTTGTGAAATCCAGGGCGTTATGTGAGTAAAAATCAATCAGCTTCAGCCCGAATTCTTCCTTGCTCTTGAAGTAGTAATAGAACGATCCCTTGGGCACACCGGCAGCATCCAGAATTTTTTGAAGGCCTACACCGTGATAGCCATTTTTATAAATAAGCTCAGTGCCTTTTTCGAGAATAGTCTGTTCCGTTTCTTTACTCATATTAGACTGGTCGTCTAGTAACACGCAAAACAGAGAAAAAGGTTGAGTTGTTGAGCGTTTTTTGTTTAGGAAGGGGCTGGAAGCTTCGTGAAATCGATTGACTGGTGAAGGTGAACAGACGTTCTGGTAACTTTTAAAGTAGCATTGTCACCAGGCAAAATACATTGGCTGTACCCAGTACTAGTTCTGAAAATATGCCCTGTATAATCTGCTTATTTGGTTTTCCATCTACGCCCACACTGATGAGTCTCCCTATGGCAAAGCCTATAAAGATCAAACTGGCTATTACGAATGATACCATCGTCAATTCTGGAATCATGGTTCCCAGCAAAATGATGATGCCACCAGACAGCATAAGAGCGCTAACCCCTCTGACTTCATTCAGTAGGTTGACCTCTTTGTCAAGCTGAATGCCTGAGTTCTTTGAGTAAGTTTTGATCGGGTTACTTAACCTCATGATGCCCACCATGGATAGTAAGAGTCCTGAGAGAGCGAGTGTTATGATATTTACAGTTTCCATTCTTTTTTCTTTTGTTCTGTGCTGATACAAAAGTAGAATGGGGTTGTGACAGAGGTGTGTCAAGGGTCAGTCACGATTTTTTATATGTCTTTCAAAGTACTCTTTGATGGTCATATTATGAGGACTGAATGTTTCTGACAGTGGAGTCAATTTCTGAATGTAGTCAATTCGAAAAGCTCTGAATTCGTTTCTTAATCTGCAGAAGGCTATGAGTAGCCAGTTCCCCTTATTATTATAAAAAGCAAAAGGTTCCACGCGTCTTTGGGTGAGTTTATCCTTTGAAGAGCGGTATTCGATTTCCAATAACTGAAAACCAGTAATGGCCGCCTGAATATCCATCAAATTATTGCTGGATTTTTGCTGCTCCTCATTTTCTCCGAAGTATATCCTGTCAGATAATAAGTCCACTTTTTCCTTCTGAGAATCCTTTAAAACGGATTTAATTTTTTCAACCCCACTGGCATAGTTATCTGTAAAAGACTGGTCCTTATTTTTCAAGATGAGCTGCTCGGCTGTGATAAAGGCGTTGGCTTCATCTTCGGTAAATAAAACCGGAGGAAGGTGGTAGCCTTCCATCAAAGAAAAGCCTTTGCCTTCTTCGGTAAGTATGGGGATTCCTGACTTTTCGAGTGTGCGAATATCCCGATAGATTGTTCTGGTACTTACCTGATGCTTATCGGCCAGGTATTTGGCAGTAATCACACGGTTAGACTGAAGCTGGGTAATGATTGCTGTTAGTCTTGCGATCCTGGGCTTTTCTAGCTCTTCCATTTAGATCTTGGTCGATCACTTAAATATTACGGGTGAACTTGTAGTTAATTCATTCTTGTCACCAAGCCGAGCGACAGTAGCTTGTCTTGAATTATCAAAGCTAAAAACAAGGAATTCACCAATTAGTGAATTGACTCACTAAAATATCGACTGCGTCACCATCCAGAAGAGCTGGCGGGAGATAGGTGATTCTTCGTTGACGCTGTTCAGCTCCTTGAACTGGCTAATGCCCAGTGCATTTTTGATACTTTGCATATCATCTGCTTCCAGGGCCTTAAAAGCCATGGTCCAGTCAGGGTAGGCACGTGTTTCAATCTCCTTCATGTGCAGGGTGATTACATCATGGTGTCGGCTGTCTTGTCTAATGCGAGCATAAAGCTCATTCAGGGTGTTGAACTCGCCTTCCAGTATTTGCACAAAGTTTCTGTTGTTGTAGAGCAGGCAACCTGTCAAATTGTTTTGGGCATTAAAGTTTCTGGCTTTACTCAGGATGTTCAGGAGATCATCATCCGATACATTGGTATCGGCTTCGCTTCGGTAGATAAGTTCAAATAGCACGGTTAGTGTTTAGTTAGTATCAGACTTAATTTAGGCAAATTTTTATGTTGGCTGAAGGGCTAGGGCTTCAATTTTACTATCGTAACCTTTAAATTATCGATTCTTGTACCATCCAGAAGAGTTTTTTGGAGATATGAGACTTGTCCTCCTCTCCATGTAGCTCTCTCAATTCTCTGATACCAAGAGCCTCGCTAATACTCTTCATATCTTCATCTTCCAGGGACTTGAAAGCCATGGTCCAGTCCGGATAGGCCCTCTCCTCTATTTCCTGCATGTGAAGGGTGACGACTTTATTGTGTCTTTCATCTCTCCTGATCTTAGCATAGAGTATGTTCAGGGCGTTGAACTCTCCTTCCAGTACCTGTACAAACTGGTGGTTGTTGTAAAGCAGGCAACCGGTAAAACCATTTTGTCTGTTGAAATCTCTGGCGGCATTCAGAATATGCATGACATCGTCACTGGATACATTTGTATCAGCTTCGCTTCGGTAGATCAGTTCAAATAGCACGTTTTAACTCAGTGAAAGTGGACAGAGTTAATTTAAGGATTTTTATTGGTTGAAGGACTATTGGTTCAACTTTAGCTTTTTTACCAGTGTGCCGATAGAGAGCCCCTGAAAGATAATGGAGAATACCACCACGCAGTAGGTGATCAGTACAATCAAGTCCCTGAATTCAGACTGTGGCAGTGAGAGTGCCAGTGCAATAGAAATACCTCCTCTGAGCCCACCCCAGGTAAGAATACCGATGGTTTTAGAAGAGGGCGTTTTGCCTTTTTTCATAAGGCTGATCGGTATGGCTACTGATACGAGTCTGGCAATCAGTACAGCGGGAATCATGAGCAAACCGGCTATGATATAAGACCCGTTATTGGGCAGGGATATGATCTCCAGACCAATCAACACGAAGAGCACTGCATTGAGGATTTCGTCCAGCATTTCCCAAAACTCAGAAACCTCCATGGCTGATTTTCCTGCTGTTTTGGGCAGTATCAGCTTGTTGCCAATGATCAGACCGGCTACCACCATTGCCAGCGGGCCAGAAACATGAATCAGCGAGGCAAGTCCATAGCCCCCCATAGTGATGGCAATGGTAATGAGCACCTCAATCTTGGGAGCGTCTTCAATGCTTTTGAGAATGCGATAACCAGCGTAGCCTAATACACTTCCATAAATGACGCCCCCTATGGCCTCTTCTCCAAAAAGCTTCAGGGTTTCGCTGAACTCAAAGTTGGCGACACCATTTTCGTGTACCAGCAAAATGCTCAGAAATACTACTACACCCACGCCATCATTGAATAGCGACTCACCCGAGATTTTCGTTTCCAGGCTGGATGATACATTGGCAGATTTGAGTATGGCAAGCACGGCAATGGGGTCAGTAGGGGAGATCAAGGCTCCGAAAAGCAAACAGTAGGTGAGGGGTACGTCAAAACCAACGAGCCCCATGACCCATTGGCTGAGAAAGCCCACAATAAAGGTGGAGACCAGCACGCCCATGGTGGCGAAGAGCAGTACGGAAACCCTTTCTTTTTTCAATGAACGGGCGTTGACATGCAGTGCTCCGGCAAAAAGCAGAAAGCTGAGCATCACGTCCATGAGCAGGAGCCTGAAGTCTATCACATGGACCACTTCACAGGTCTGCATCATAAAATCCCGGTTGACCTCACCTATCAGAATCATGATGCCCGCCAGTACGAGGGCCATAATCATCAGGCCGATGGTGGTAGGCAGCTTAAGAAATTTGTGGTTGATGTAGCTGAAAAAAGCGGCAATGCCCACGACAATGGTCATGGTTTGAAAAAGTGATCCGTCCATGGTTGATGATTAACGCCAGATAAGATACACCAAAAAGTGTAGCCGGGGTGGGACCGTGTGGGGTTGATGTACTCTATTTGACACTCTCAGCGATAAACCATAGCCTGGGGATTAAAATATAGCCTGGGGGTTAATCCCCAGGCTATGGTCAATTCTGTGAAAACGGCAGACTATAGAGATTTTCTGTACTCATTCGGAGTCATCTTCTCCCAGCGCCTGAAAGACCGGATGAAGGCACTGGCATCGGTATAGCTTAGCAGATAGGCTATTTCATTGATGCTCAACTCGGGTTTTTTAAGGTAGGAGATGGCAAAATCTCTACGGAGTGATTCGATGATTTCTTTAAAGGTGTGACCTTCATCAGATAGTCTTCGTTGCAGGGTTCTTGTGCTTAAGTTCAAGTGGCTTGCCACCTGATCAATTGTCGGAAATTCCGGCTTGACCAGGTTGGCTACGGAGACCTTTACCTCTTCATAAAAACCGCGTTTTTGATTGATCGAGGCAATTCTTTCTTCAGCATGGGCTACCAGTATGCGCAGCAGGTTATAGTCGCTGGTTACCACCTTTTCCTGCAGCTGCTGTTTTTCAAAGTACACGGCAATTTCCTTTTGGTTAAAGGCGATCGGGCATCGAAAAAGCCGATCGTACTCGGCAGTAGAAGCAGGTTTTGAAAATGGCAGCTCGATTCTGAGTGGATAGTGCTTTCTACGTGTAAGCTCATGAAATTCATTGATGGTAAAGGCGATGGTGCCATCTACGGTATGCTTCACTGCCAGTTCTGAGTCTTTGGCCCACAGAGGTTCGGGAGTCATGGTGAGCTTGTAACAATCCGTCTCTTCTGTTAAGGTCATGGGTAAAGAACTGCAGGCAAGCTGGGCAAAGTCACAGGCATATTGCAGCGCCTGAAGTACGGTCTCTGAGGTCTGGGTGATTTGGGCTACCAAACCGGCTGCCGTCATGTTCATAGATTCGCCAAAATGCAGCCCGAAGAATGGGTCATGGGTGGCTTCAACAGTAGCGGTAACCACGGCATTGAAGTACTCTGCTTCCAAAGTCGAAGCTTCCTGGCAGAGTTGATCTTCACTCTGGCCGCTGGCTTTGATCAAAGGTCTGATATCTGCCCCCTGTCGGCCTGCAAAGTGAATCATGCCCAGTACAAAGCGTCCGTTAAATGCCATGGGACTCAAATTATGCAATCTGGCATGAAATGACAATTCGTTGGCATTCAATGATCATCTCCCGGGTCTCTGTTTTTCGTGATTTGTAGTGTATTAAATGATGAATTATGAAAAGTATTGAAACACAGATTACCATAGAGGCCGGGCCTGATCAGGTTTGGGCTGTTTTGATGGATTTTGAAAGCTATCAGCACTGGAACCCTTTTATCATCAGCATAAAAGGCAGTGCTACTGTCGGCACTCAGCTTAATAATGAGCTTAGAATGAATGATAAGAAAAGTATGAAGTTTCAACCAGAGGTATTGGTAGTAAATGAGCAAAGCGAGTTTCGCTGGAAGGGTAAAATGTTTGTAAAAGGCCTTTTTGATGGTGAGCATTACTTCAAGCTGAACTCAAATCAGGATGGATCAACCACGCTGATTCATGGAGAAAACTTCACAGGGATACTGGCCGGATTGATCATCAAAATGATAGGAGAAGATACGCAAAGGGGCTTTGAGGCCATGAATCAGGCCTTGAAAGAGAGAGTAGAATCGATGGGAGAGGAGGTACACAATGCAGGCTAATGAAAAGAAACGGAGATGGGTGCTAAAGGGAAATGCGGCCTTTTCAATGGCGAGCGGAATGGCTATAGCGTTAGCAAACAGGCCATTGGCAACATTAATGGAGGTGCAGAATGCGCAGGTGCTGCTCATTATCGGTATCGGTTTGGTACTCTTTGGCGCCACAGTATTTCAGGCGGGCCTGAGAAAGTCAATTTCTCCCAAGCAGGTATGGTCGATCATTGTTCAAGATTGGGTATGGGTGGCAGGCAGTGGTGTGATCATAGGGGTTGAGGCCTGGAGCCTGAGTACAGTGGGTTATTGGCTGATAGCTGTAGTGGCGCTCCTGGTAGCGGATTTTGCCATTTTTCAGATGAGGTTTTTAAAACGGTTGGCGTAAATTGCAGGCATGCTTCAACTCAAGAAGGCCCTTTTTGCTGCATGTGAATCCCACGTCCATAATAGAATCAAAACGATTGAAGAAGCTATGCGTAATGCCCAGTCAGCCGCCAATGACGAAACAAAGAGCAGTGCCGGTGATAAATATGAAACGGGTAGGGCGATGATGCACCTGGAAAAGGAAAAGCTGGCAGGTCAGCTTTCTGAGGCCGCCAAGATGAAGAAAGGGTTGGACCTGATCGACCCCAATAAGCTTGATACTGTGGTAGGCCTGGGTAGCCTGGTACGAACCGCCAGGGCCAGCTATTATATCTCTGCTTCCGTAGGCAAATTACTTGTAGAAGGAGAAACCTTTTTTGCTATTTCACCGGCTTCACCCATTGGCCAGCAATTGTTAGAGAAGAAGGAAGGAGACACCTTTAGTTTTGCCGGCAAAAGCCAGAAGATAGAGCAACTGGCCTGATTGCCATTGCTATTGCTTATGGCATGTCTTATCTGTGACCCTTCTGTTGGCTCAAAATGCTTTCTTGGTTTCTTCCCGACATTTGGGAGCGTTTAGCCAAAATCATTTGACAGTATTATGGGTTATACCTTCATGAACATCTACCAGTATCAATATATACGAAGATGCATTTGCAGCGCACTGGTCTTTCTCTTATTGCTATCCGCATTTACAGACCTCAAGGCACAAAGCGAGTCAGATCAGCTGGCAGTAAAGCATTTTCTGAATCTGTTTGGGAAGAATGACGCAACGCATCAGGAATCTCTCGACTATATCTCCGAAAACTGGCAGCCGGAGTTTATCCCAATGGTGCTGGAGGTGGTGTACCTGCAAAAAGACCCTGAAGTGGTAAGACCACTACTCAACCTGATGAACAGGAAGGAGGGCTGGGAAGAGAACTTTGAGTTCAATAGCTGGTATAAACGACTCTGGTCGGAGGATCAAAAAGTATTACCCAACTATGCCGATTTCAAAGCGGGTATCTATAAGTTCATTGACCCTAAGTTTGAAACCTACTTCAAAGGAAGGTACCAAGCTGATATTCGCTTTGATGAGATTGTCTGGGGAGGTGTAAAACAAGATGGCATTCCCCCTTTGCGAAACCCACAGATGATTTCTGCCAGCGAGGCTGATTTTCTGGAAGATGATAATATCGTATTTGGTGTTGAGGTAAATGGAGATGTCAGAGCCTACCCTAAGCGAATCCTCGCCTGGCATGAGATGTTTGTAGATGAGGTAGGAGGGCTTAATGTGGCGGGAGTCTATTGTACACTTTGCGGTACCGTAATTCTGTATAACACCACGCATAATGGAGTTAATCATGAGGTAGGTACCAGCGGGTTCCTTTACCGATCTAATAAGCTGATGTATGATAAAGCCACGCAGTCGCTGTGGAATACCCTATGGGGCGCACCTGTGCTGGGCCCACTGACGGGCAAGGGAATAGAGCTGGAGAAAATGAGCGTGGTCACCACTACCTGGGGTGAATGGAAGCGAAGAAACCCCGGAACTACGGTACTATCACTGCAAACGGGGCATCGCAGAAATTACGGAGAAGGGGTAGCGTACAAAGATTACTTTGCTACAGATCAGCTGATGTTTTTTACCCCTTTTGATGATAAAAGATTGAAAAACAAACAAGAGGTGCTGGCACTGCAATTCCCCGAGTACCCCAGGAAGCAACTGGCTATTTCAACAAAATTTCTGAAGAAAAGGCCTGTTTATGAGGGTTCTTTGGGGCCTGTTGATTTTGTGGTGTTTACCGATGAGTCTGGTGCCAACAGGGTGTATGATCGATCTGATATAAACTTTAAGAGCTTTGATGGTAAGGAGAGCATCACGGATAAGGAAGGGAAAACCTGGAGGCTTTTTGAAAACAGAATCGTGAGGGAAGATGGTTTGATGCTACAGCGATTGCCTTATCATCGAGCCTTTTGGTTTGGCTGGAAGGCGGCTTATCCGAATACCAAGCTGATTAAATAGAGCCTTTTTAGCTTAGTCTCGTAATTTGTGGACAGACACTTAATAGAGTATGCTTATGAAGGCTGGAAAAAGGGTAAATGAAAGCATCCGTTTTTCCCACTTTCACTTGCGCTCTCAAAGCTTCAGCGAAGGAGCGGAGAAGGGGGCAAGGGGGATTGATTACAAAAACCACTTTCATTTACCTTTTTATTAAAGTATGATTTCATGTACAGACACTAAACATAAATGAAAAGCCTGCTAAGAATTTCAGGAGTTGTACTACTAACTATGTGCATGGGAGCCTGTGCCGGTGATGGAGAGCATCCCCTACCGGTAGGCTCTCTCGCGGCTTTGGTGCAGGAGCTGGGGTTGCCCATTCAGCGCGATTCGCTGATTGCCTGTGCAGCCAGTGGTCAGCATGGATTTCTGCAGGAAGCTTCAAATCAACCCGTTTCGGTCATTTATCTGCCTGTACCGGAGTCAGGGGAAACCTGGTATTTTGAAACGCAGGGACCAGTTGCCGATAAGACGGATTTGAGTCATTATCAGCAGCAAACGCTGGAAACGCGACCTATCCTGAATGGATTTTTAAGAAAATTTATTCATCCCGGAGGTTCAGGCGAAACACAGGGTATCGTGGCCACGGTGAGCAATGGAAAACTCTTTCTTTCTAATGAGATTGCTATCAAGTCCGCTGATCAGCCCACTGACTTTAATCCGGGAGATATTTCAATTGATGTGACTGATCCACTGATGCCTGGTTTTGAATGGCAGGCAAGCGTCAGGGGACAGGATGCCATTTACTTTCATGTGGTGAGTGACGCACAAAACAACCTGATTTCAGGTACCTATTCACTGGATCGCAGCTTTCGGTTTTATGATCTCTCCAATGTGGTTTTGAATATCAATGACACGGATCCGGCTCCGGGTTTGCAGTCTGGAGAGGATTACACCTTTTCGGTAATGGCTGTAAGCGAAGACAACTGGGTAAATGCTTTCTGGAGTCAGGCGTTCAGGACGGATTAGTCATCACCCTGGCTACAGTTTCTTTTTCGAAATCTGCGTTTATCACCAATCAACCAATCAACCAATCAACCAATCAACCAATAACTAATTACAGCTCTTCAAAAGGCTCGTCATTCGTTTTTTCGTCAGTCTGCTCAATGCGGTAATTGGTCTCATCCATAAACCGGCTTTCCTGCTTCATGCTGTTGGCAATGCCTACCATCCAGGCTACGATGAAGATTCTCAAATAGCTTCCGAATTTGATAAGAAAGCGTTTTATACGTGACTTGGGCATGATGCCTCTCTCACAATTAGCATTCCATAGCTCCTAAGACCCTATTTCTCTGTCACTTTGCCCTCAAAAAGCAGGTTAGTGTCAGGATCGAGTACAATTTTGGCAGGCTTTTTATCCGTTTTGATGGTAAAGGCTTGTTTTTCCTTATTCACCTTGAGCACCTCTCTGTGGGTAGATCCATCCTTGAAAACTACCTCAATCTCCAGTGGAAACTCGAACTTCGCATCCTGCCGTTGATCCACCAGTATCTGCAGATCACCTTTGAACTGCCAGTCTAAGCGAATATCGGGATGACCAGCCTGATAGATCCATTGCTGGAAAAACGGATCGAGGTCTTTACCGGAAGCCTCTTCGAATACTTCTTTCAGGTCTTCAGTAAGGGCATTGGAGAGTTTATATTGATCGTAGTAGGCTTTAATGGCTTGCCAGAAAACCTGATCTCCTACTTCCTGCCTAAGCATGTGCAGTACAAAGCCCCCCTTTTGATAAGAGTTGGCGTTGAGCAGTTTCATATAGCTTTCTATGGCTGTGTTTACCACGGGAACGCTTTGCCGGTTGTTAAAAGTAATGATCTGCTCCCGGTCAGTGGCTCTGTCTTCCGCAGCAGCCGCTTTGCCATACTTCTGCTCTCTGTAGAGTATGGTGAAGTAGGTGGCAAAACCCTCACTCAGCCATACATGGTGCCAGTTAGCCTCTGAGGCTGAGTTGCCAAACCACTGATGGGCAACCTCATGAGCGATCAGCCCTTCAGAAGACCTCTTGCCTGTGACGGACCTCTCCGTGTAGAAGATATTGCTGGCATTTTCCATACCGCCAAACTGCGTTTTGGACTGTACATTTGCCAGCTTGGCATAAGGATAGGGGCCAACATGGCTGATAAACCAGTCCATGATATCTACTGCCAAAGCATAGTCATAAAAGCCGTTTTCGCGGTCTTGTGGGTAGATCCAGCTGGAGATAGGAATACCCGAAACCTCACCTGCCTGCTGAATAGCAAAGCGGGCTGCTCCAAACACCATTACCTTGGTGGGGAGTGGTACCTTGCTCTTCCAGTGAGTGAGCGTCAGGTCATCGCTGAGGTTGGTGCGCTCTACCAGAAAGCCATTGCCCACCACCTGATAATGGCTTGGTGCGGTTACTATCCACTCTACGGTAGCTTTATCTGATGGATGATCCACAATAGGGAGCCAGTTTCTCCCGCGATCGGGCCAGTTATCACCAAAAAAGGTGCGGTCCCCGTGTTTATTCTTCGAAATAATCAGGCCGGTTGCAGGTACTCCGTTATAGGTGATTTTGTAGTGTTTGATGTCTCCGGTTTTACCATCGGTAGTCAGCGACAGTTTGCCCTGTTTATGTGCAAAGGGCACGTTGTTGTCACCCTCCCTGACGCTGGATACGGTCATGCCCTTTCCACCATTTTTGCTGGTAAGGTCCAGGGTAAAACCAGTCACATCCTTCTTAAATTTCACTGAGAGGGTTGCTGTCCCTTCAATGTTATCGTTGGCATCATTCAGTCCTATTTCGAACCTATAGTGGCGAACATCGATTGTGCTAAACCTATCATAGTGCTTCTGGGCTTGCAGTGCAGAGCAGATGACGAGCACGAGCAGGGTAAGTCTTAGCTTCATAGGTGGTTTTTTCGAGATGATGAATTTAGGGAATTATACCCCTCCGTCCTACGGACACCTCCCCTAAGAGAGGAGGAAAGACCCCTCCGGCCGTTGGCCACCTCCCCTTCAAGGAGAGGAAGTAGGATTGAAGAGTTTGGTTTTAAATTTCGCGGTAGATGGGGCGGGTGAGGCAGGTGGGGCCACCACCACCTTTTACGCTGATTTCCTGGCCGGTGTAAGTGATGACTTCACAGCCGGCAGCGTTGAGTCTGGATTCGGTGATGGGGTTACCGGCTACGATCAGGCACTTTCGCGGTGCAAGGGCCAGTACATTACAGCCCATTGACTCAAATTCTTCTTCGGGCACTTCCACAAACTCAAAGCCTCGCTGGATCAGTTCATTGCGAAAGCTGATGGGCATGAGTGGTGAGTAGATTACAGCCAGGTCTTTGGCTACCGGACTGAGGATGCTCATTAAATGAAATACATCGGATGGGCCTTTGTAGTGTGGGAGGTCTACAGTAATTACTTCAATGCCATTGGGTTCTAGCAATGCTCTGAGCTGTTTGATCCCTGACAGATTGGTACGATAGGTATGTCCCACGGCCAGGGTATTCTCATCGAGCCAGGCCACATCCCCACCTTCGAGTGTACCTAGCCCTTCGATTTTGCCCAGAATGGGTATGTCTGCCTTAACAAATGCGGTTTCCTGTGCCTGGGGTTCATTGATGCGGGCTCCCTTGCCCATATTGCAAATGATCATTCCAAAGTCTGTGGCAATGGCAGCATCACGGCAGTACATGGAGTCTATTTGTACGGTTTCATCGAAGGGAAATTCGGTGAGTTCAAGACCACCAGATTTGAAATTTGTGCGGAACTCTTCATACTCCAATAAAGCACTTTCAAATTGTGGTTCTGACAGGTAATTTAATGCTTCCCACTGGCTGTTTAGCGTAGACTGATCGATAAAGGCAGCTTTTGCTGTTTTGATCCAAAGGGATTGAATACGTCCGTATTCGGAGTGACAGGTTTTCATAAGTTAATTGATCTCAAACGGAGCTAAAACTATGCACTTTATTTTATTTCGCTTTAAGTTCTAAAAATAACCCCCTGAAAGGCTGGAAGCTGGAAGTCTGAAGACGGAAGACGGAAGATAGAAGTTGGAAGTTGAGTTCTTCTAACTTAGGTCTTACTACACCAGAGGCGAAAAAATGACTTTTGCCATTGAAGGGACTTGCAAGCTTTCTGTACATAGTGATTTAGTTTCTTTTACACCAGAAATAGATGGGCACACCGGCTGCTATGCTGCCCAGTCCATACAGGTTAGCTTCCAAACCTGAACCGACAAACATCCATAAAGAAAAGGCAATGGATATGGTGACGATGATGATATTGCTGATTGTGATTTTGAATCCATGACGCTGTTTTATGGCGAAAAGCCCCAAAGCCAGCGCACTCATCAGGTAAGAGAGCAGCACGGTTACTGCAGTGAGTAGCAGTGCAAATGCATACAAGCCGTTAAGCCCTTTGGCCTGGTTGGCAAGTAACAGTACGGTAACGATAATACTTGAGAAAATAATGCTAAAGCCTGGGGCCGCATTCTTATTGGTCTTGCCAAATGCTTTTGGTAAGAGTTTATCGTTGGCCATGGCAAGAGGGAGCTGCCCCTGAATCAGAATCCAGGCGTTGAGCGCACCAAAAGCTGAGATACAGGCACCTGCAGCTACGAGGTAGCGTGCGTTTTCTCCCCACAGGCTCGCAGCGGCATCGCTGTAAGGAGCTATCGATGTAGCCAGCTGGTCAGGTGAGAGCATACCAAAAAGTGAGGTGGAACTGAGAATGTAAATGAGTATGACAAAGATAGTTCCCAGCATGGTGGCGCGGGGAATGGTTTTCTTGGGTTCTTTGATATTGCCAGCCGGAATGGTAGCCGATTCAAGGCCCATAAATGCGAAGAGGCAAAAAGCCGTACAGACGGTAATGGCCTGCAAGCTGGAGCTATCACTATTGTTAAAGGGAACAAAGTGAGAGGGATCAAAAAAGAAAAAGCCGGCAATGGTAATGATGATGATGGGCAGTACCTTGAGAATGGTGGAAATCAGCTGGAGCTTGCCGCCATTCTTAACGCTGTGGCTGTTGAGAGCCGTGAGTGACCAAAGTGTGAGCAGGCCAATGCCTGTGGCGAGCACGGTGTTTTCTGCCAGTGCCGGGATAAAGACGCTCAGATAGCTGATAAACGTGATGGTGATGGCCGCGTTGGTGGTCCATATCGAAATCCAATAACCCCAGGCTACAATAAACGCGGTAAGGTCGCCAAAGGCTTCACGGCTATAAGCATAGGGCCCGCCCGTGGCTGGAATTACCTTCGACAGTCTGCTCATCACCGTGGCGAGTACCAGGGCTCCAAGGGCCGAAAATATCCAACCGAACAAACTGATTCCCCCGAAAGGCGCCAAGGCAGTTGGGATGGAAAAGATACCCGAACCAATCATGCTACCCACCACCAGTGAGCTTACCGTCCAGAGCCCGAGTTGCTTAGCCTTTTGGCCATTATTACTCATATAGAAAAAATCAAAGCGGAATGCCTATTTTGCAATCAGCCATCGACCAAGTTATTAATTAAAGTTGATCATGCCCAAATATGATATTCACCCGCAAATAGAAAAGGCTGAGACCCTGCCTTCTTCATTTTACAGGAGCCCGGAAGTGTTCGAAGCCCTGAAAGAGCGGGTTTTTGCCAAGTCCTGGCAGTTTGTGGGAGATGAGTCACTGGTGGCCCTGGAAGGTCAGGTGCACCCCTTTAGCTTTGAGGGGCTGGGTGAACCAATGCTGCTTAGCCGGGATTCTCAAGGGATTCGTAACCTGTCGAATGTGTGTACCCATCGGGGAAATATCCTTTGTCATCATCCGGGAAAGCACAGAAATATTACCTGCACCTATCACGGCCGCAGATTCGGACTGGATGGTAAGTTTCAACACATGCCTCAGTTCAGAGAAGCTGAGGGTTTCCCCCGGGAAGCCGATCATTTGCATGAGTTTCCATTACTACAATTCGGGCCATGGCTCTTTACTTCTTTAGGCGAAGGGTATGATTTTTCAGATGTGATGGATGCCATGAACCGAAAGATAGGTTTTATGCCTTTGCAAGAGTTCCGACTGGATGATGATCGATCTAAAGACTACCTGGTCAATGCGCACTGGGCCTTGTACTGCGATAACTACCTTGAAGGTTTTCATATTCCATTTGTGCATGCAGACCTGAATGCGGCTCTGGATTATGGAAGCTATGAGACGGTGCTTTACAAGCATGCCAATCTGCAGGTGGGCCACGCGGATGGGGGAGAGGACGTTTTTGATTTTCCGGAAGATCACGAGGATTACGGCAAGTCCATTGCGGCTTACTACTTCTGGGTTTTTCCGAATATGATGTTCAATTTTTATCCCTGGGGCCTCTCTGTAAATGTAGTCAGGCCTGTATCGGTGGACCGTACCCGGGTCTCCTTTATCTCTTATGTCTATGATGAAAGTAAACTCGATTCAGGGGCAGGTGCTTTGCTGGATAAGGTAGAGCGGGAGGATGAGTTTGTTGTGGAGGGGGTACAGCGTGGTATGAAGTCACGGGTTTATCAAACGGGAAGGTATTCGCCTACAATGGAGAGGGGGGTACATCATTTTCACCGATTGTTGTCAGAGTTTTTAGCGAGACGCTAAGAACAGAAACAGCATCATTTTCATAGGTTGTTGGCGGGGTATTTGACCTGATAAAACAGGTTCTGGCAAATCGTTCTGGACAGAAGGCACTCCTCAGAGTTTTCAAGGAATAACTCTGAGGGACTTTTCACAGCGACTTTTTGACTAGTTTTTCTTAAGGAAGTTCATGTGGAAGATATTCATTGCGTCTGAGTTGGCTTCAATGATGTCAGGTCTGGCATCGCTGTTGAGGTCACCTACCAGAATATCGTAAGTGTCATCTTTGGCCTTACCCACACTCATCTTTTTCCAGGTTCTCCCATTGCCATTATTCAGAAAGACCGAGTTAGTACTTCGGTTGTTTGCCACAACAATGTCGAGGTCACCGTCCAGGTCTACATCACTGGTGGCTACAGAGAACGACCGGTCTCCGGCAGCATCATACTTTATACGAGTCTTGAAATTCAGGTCTTTGTCTCCTAAGTAAACAAAGTTAGGTTCATTGATATTAGCAGTGATGATGTCGGGAAAGCCATCATTGTTTACATCTCCGATCGCTACGGCTCTGGTTTCATCCTTGCCTGTACCGAAAGGAATGGATTTACTAAAATCCAGATTACCTCCATTCAGGTAGATATTGTTTTGCCCTTTATCGCGATTGGCCAGGATCAGGTCCAGGTCATTGTCTCCATCTATATCCGCTACCTCTACATCTATGGTGGAGTCGCTTTTATCACCAAAGCCAATGGGAGCGGCAAAATTTCCCTTTCCGTCATTCAGGCAGATTTCATTTTCCTGTCCGCGATTGGTGATCAGAATGTCCACATCACCATCTTGATCCAGGTCTGCCAGGGTAAGGTTACGCGTGTTGGAGTAGCGCTTGCCAAAGCTCTTGCCTCTTTCAAAATTGCCTTGTCCATCATTGAAATAAAGCATATTTGGTGCATTATCATTACCCACGGCTACATCCAGGTCGCCATCACCATCCAGATCGGCCAATTCAGTGGCATAGCTGGTCTCACTGGTAATGTCCAGAGGCTGCGAAAGGGTAAAGATTCCTCTGCCGTTGTTAAAGAATACCTGGTTTTGCTGGGGCCAGTGCCTTCCATTGGCGACTACTATATCCTTATCTCCATCGCCATCAATATCTCCCAGGCTAATAGAGGCGGTGCGGTCCTTGTTTACTCCCAGGATATAGCGATTGCTGCTTCTGAACTGGAATTCCTGGGCCTGCGAGATAGTAGAGACCAGGAGGAAGAGTGTGAGGATGAAGTACTTCATAGGACCTTTTGTTTTTCGGATTCTTACAAGATTGGAAAGTTGTGGGGGATTGGCAAGTACCCCTCCGCCTTTCAGGCACCTCCCCTGTCCGAGGGGAGGACTAACCCCTCCGCCTTTCAGCCTGCGCTGAAGCTTCGGCTGACAAGTCGGGCACGCTGTCTGCGACAGACAGACTCCCCACCCCTTTGTCCTTGCTCCTACGCTGAAGCTTCAGCGCAAGCATGCGGATATCTCATCTCAAAGGGGAGGAGGACCCCTCCGCTCTTCGAGCACCTCCCCACCCCTCTGTCCTTGCTCCTACGCTGAAGCTTCAGCGCAAGCATGCGGACATCTCCCCTCAAAGGGGAGAAGGGGAAGGAATCTTGGATATCGGTGAAGATTTAATATCTTGTTTTCCATGGAAACCACGACTATACTGATCCTTGTAGGAGTAGCTTATATCGTGGCTAATTTTATTATCTACTTTGCTCAGGAGCGCTTTTTGTTCAAGCCGGAAAAGCTTCCTAAAGACTTTAAGTTCAAATACCCTAACCTCAATTTTCAGGAGTACAATCTGGAGAAGGAACCCGGAGTGAATATCAATGCTATTCACTTTCATATTGACGACCCGAAAGGGGTGGTTATCTACTTAAAAGGCAATTCCAAGTCTATTAAGGGCTGGGGAAAGTTTGCCATAGACTTTACCCGGATGGGCTACGATGTGATGATGGTGGACTATCGCGGTTTTGGCAAGAGTACAGGAAAACGTACAGAGGATAGTATTAAGGATGACTTGCAGTATGTGTATGACCGCATCAAGGAGCAGGTAGCTGAGAAATATATCATTTTATATGGCCGTTCTCTCGGCTCTGGTTTCGCAGCCAAGCTGGCTTCTACGAACAATCCTCGCATGCTGGTGCTGGAGTCTCCCTACTATAGCCTGACCAAAGTGACTAAGCGGTACATTCCTTTTATGCCGGTGTCTCTGCTCTTGAAATTCCCTATTCGCACCCACCTATGGCTCAAATACGTAAGCTGCCCCATCAAGATTATTCATGGTACCAGCGATAAGCTGATTCCCTTTAAAACGGCCGTCTCATTATCGAAAATCAGGTCAGAGAACACCCGCCTTTACTCGGTGATAGGGGCGGGACATAACAACCTCAACACCTTTGAAGAATATCACCGGATGATGGAAGAAATTCTGAACTCCAAGCTACCCAAGCGTGTTGATCCATCTGAAACGAGCCTTAATTTCAGAAGAAAGAAGAAGGGCAAAAAGCCGGTTAATCCGTGAAACGCTTGAAGATCATCCTCTTAGTTTTATTGGGCATTTATGTATTTGGTGGAGTAGCCCTGTATTACCTTCAGGAGCGATTTATCTTTCTGGACAAGACTTTACCCGCTGACTATCAATTTGAGTTTTCCTCTGATTTCAAAGAGGTGAACCTTACTGCTGAAGATGGATCAAACCTTCATGCCTTGCATTTCACACAGTCCGATCCCAAGGGTGTAATTCTTTACTATCATGGCAATGCCGGTACGCTCCATCGCTGGGGTGAGGTGGTGCAGTATCATGTCGGGCTGGGCTATGATGTGGTGGTGATGGACTACCGAGGCTATGGTAAGAGTACCGGCAAGCGTTCACAGGCTTCTATGCTGGCCGATGCTGAGCAGTTCTACCAGTACACGCTGGAGCATTATACTGAGGATCAGATTACCGTTTATGGTCGCTCGCTGGGTACGGGGCTCGCTACCTATGTGGCTTCGAAAAATCAGCCAAAGCGTCTGATGCTGGAGACACCTTATCACGACCTTAAATCACTGGCGCAGCGTTATTATCCCATCTTCCCGGTAGGGGTCGCCTTGCGATTTAATTTCAGGTCCAATGCGTATGTGCAATCAGTCGATTGCCCCATCTATATTTTTCATGGTACGGAGGATGAGGTGGTACCTTACAAGCATGGGCAAAGGTTGTACGAGTCGATTCCAGCAGGTAAGGCTGAGTTCTTTACCATTCCTGATGGAGCGCATAAAAATCTGATCAAGTTTGCTGAGTTCAGAATGGCTGTGGAAGGGGTGCTGGAGTAGGAGGAACGCTACCACCTGCCACCACCTGGGTGGAAGTAGAAGGAACGCTTTACAAAAGCGCTCTACCAGTTTTGCAAAAGCGCCCCACCTGTTTCGCTTCTATACGAATCGGTCTGACATGCTGTCCGACCTAAGCATTGTCTAAAGCCTTCTGTCTCTAGTCTAAAATCTTCTATCTAAAGTCTGATATCTAACCTCTTATTTCTTCTCGATAAGCTCCAGGCCCTGGTTAATGCCTTTTTCAATGGCGGGTACGCCTCTTTCCATCCAGATGGGTTTGGCTGCGCCTTTCAAATAGTAGTCAAAGAATTGTGCCATGCGGATGTTGAAATCCTTTCGGTTTTGACGCTTGAGTGGCCAGTGTGGCTCTCCATTGTAATTGAGAAACCAAGAGGGTTTGCCCAGCCTGCGAAGTGCGGTGAAGAACTCAATGCCCTGGTACCAGGGTACATGACCATCCGCATCATTGTGCATAACGAGTAGTGGTGTATTGATCTTGTCGATATTGAAAATGGGAGAGTTTTCTACATAGCGAGCCGGATACTCCCAGGGCGTGCCTCCGATACGGCTTTGGGTATGCTCATACTGGAACTGACGTACCAACCCGGACCACCAGCGGATACCGCCATAGGCACTGATCATATTGGGCACTACGGCACCAGCCTCTGCTGCCTTAAAGATATCTGTTCGTGTTACGAGGTATGCGATCTGATAGCCACCCCAGCTATGCCCCTGGGTGCCAATATTGTCTTTGTCTACAAAGCCTTTTTCGATCAGCGAGGTGACTCCGGGGATCACACAATTGTAAGCGCTTTCTCCGGGGTAGCCGATGCGGTAATGTACATCAGGGTTAAAAATGATATAGCCGCGGCTGGCATAGAAGCTATAATTAATCGTGGACCTTCCGGGAGAGGGTGCTCTGTGACCATAAAGCCCGTTAGAGCTTTTCTCATAGAAGTTTACAATCATAGGATACTTCTTGTTGGGGTCGAAGTTCTCCGGTTTGATCAGCATACCGGTAAGCGCTTTGCCATCCAGTGAGGTCCAGTGTACCAGCTCTGAGGTGCCCCAGTTGTACTCGCTTTGCTGTGGGTTGGCATCGCTGATTTTGGTTTGGGACTTAAAGCTCAGGTCACTGTAGCGAATGTTGGGGAATTCTTCGAAAGACTCGCGCGTGAACATGAGGTTGTTATCATCCTGCGCTTTTCTGGGGGTGCCATAGCGATAAGGGCCGGTGAGCAGTTGATTGCCTCTGCCATTTTTTCGGTTGAGCTCATAGTAGCCTGAGTGTTTGTTGGTCTCGTTGAAGGTGGTCAAAAGCCATTTGCCTCTGTTGTCGATGGCCCTTTCTTCGTTGTTGAGTCTTACATAACGGTAGGTAGTAGTATTTTCACGGCCCTTCGTGATGCGGGTTCCAGCGCCAGTGTCCGGGTTGAACTCCCAGATATCGAAACGATCGTAAAGGAGGAGAGCCGCATCATCTTTGGTCCAGCCTGCAGCCCCATAATCACGGGGGAAGTTGGGGGAGTCATTCAGCTCATTAAAGAAGACCTTGCCATCAGTGAGCTTTACGTGTTTTCCTGAAGCAAGGGAGTAGGTGAACCAGGTGCTGTCAATGGCATCATAGCCATAAGCATATTTTGCGGAGGGGCTTAGCCTTACCTGCCCGCGAATTCTGGTCAGTGCTTTGGTCGTTTCACCTGTAATGACATTCACAATAGCGAAATCACGCTTGGTGGCCCCTTCCCATTGTCTTTCGAGGTCATAGGGAGCTGAGGTGCTGACCAAGGCATGGCTGGCATTGCCTTCATTGCCCAGGCTGGCATCGGGGTAAGCGGTGGTCGCCAGCTGTACCAGCTTGTTGCCTTGATTAAGGTGAATTGCTGTGAGGTAAGATTTACGTCTTACATTATTTGCCTGAATTTCCTGTACCGTGTAGAGTGTAGGCTCATCATAGGTCCATACTTCTACATTCACAATTTCTTCATCGAGTAGGGTGGTGTCTTTTACGATGGGAGGGGTAGCTAGTCCGAAGTACATTTTAGTCTCGTCTTTTGAGAAGCTGACGTTTCCATCGGCTGAGACACAGTAACCTGCTGGAGCAGATGCCGCATCAACCAGTTTTTCTGCTGTGGCTTGTCCTTCTGCCCAGCTGTAGAGCGCATTGGGTCTCACCTGCACCTTGGTGGTGTCCAGGTCAGCCACAAAAGCAGCTCTCTTACCGGAGTTGCTGAGTGTTAGTTGGCTGTATTTTCCTTTATTCGCAGCAAATATCCGGGTCGACTGGTTGTTGTCCAGGTTATGCACATAAACGCCAGCTCCGGTATTATCAGCCCCGCCTGTAGTAACATAAGCGAGTCTCTTACCTTCTTTGGCAAAGAGGTAGTTGGTGACGTACTTCAGTGTATCCTGACTGCCGCTTTTGAGATTTCTTAATACCAGATGATAGCCGTTTTTGCTGCTGACTTTCTTCTTTGATTTATCACCGTTTATTTTTTCCAGTTGGTAGGCAAGATATCCCGCCCATTTCTGTGGGGTTTTGTACCCTTTGAGATGTGGGATCTTCGTGATACTGCCGGACTTGAGGTTATAAATACCAAGCGTATCCTGCGGCATTTCATTTTTCTTCACTTTGCTGCGCTTCATTTCTCTCACGGCTTCCTGCCATGCCTTGATGGTAAACAGCGCAAACTGTGAGTCGTAGGTAAAGCGGCCGTTTTCGCCTCTTTCATGTTCAAATACCGTATTGGCTTTCGGATCTTTAATTTTCAGGTGATTGTCCGCTTCACCTTTTTCCAGGGAGTACATAATGAAATCTCCATCTCTTGAGATGGTCTGGTTTTGAATGGTATTCCAGATTTCGAAATCGGGATGATCGAGTATTTTCTTTTGCCCAAAGCAGGTGGCGGATAAGCAGAGGAGGAGGGTAACAATGGCTATTCTCATGGTCGGGTTAATTTTAGCTACCACTAAGTTAATTATCAGCGGTTATTTCGGTGGAGTTTTTGATGATCGGTAGACCCCTCCGTCCTTCGAACACCTCCCCTCCGAGCGGAGTAAATACCCCTCCGCTCTTTGAGGACCCTTCTGTCAGGGGAGGAAGAACCCCTCCGTCCTACGGACACCTCCCCTAAGAGGGGAGGATTTGTTAGAATTAGCTAAGTCGTTTTTGCCTTGTGGGACACATGAGTTTACAAAATCACATCATAAGCCTCATTTTTTGTAAGCCTGAGGGCCGTGAAACAGGGCAACCTTATTAAGTTTGGCATTATGATACTTCCTATAAACTGTGAGGTCGAGTACCTGCCTGAATTTATAAATACAAGTGAAGCCGAACAGCTTTATGATGCTTTGATCAATGAGTATCACCTGGACAAGGCCCGCTTGATTTTGGATGTAGGAGGCCGAAAAATAGAAACCGATAGTTATAAAGCACTCTTTGCAACGGAGCGTGTAATAGCCCACAAAGCGTATATGAAGGGTGTTCACGGAAAGGTGTTTAAATGGACGGGACTGATGCAGGATTTAAGAGAAAAGATAGAGAAGTTTACCGGTAAAGTGTATGAAGTGGCGATGTGCATCTACTACCCTGACGGAAATAGTTTCGCTCCCTACCATTCTGATCATGAGACTTCCGGATTTAAGACAATTCTACCATCCCTGAGCCTGGGCGCAACACGTGATTTCTCATTTAAAGAGACGGACACAGGAGAGGTTTACTCTCTTGACCTGGCCAATGGAAGTTTGCTGGTCATGGGAGATTATTGTCAGCAACGCTATACGCATAGTCTTCCAAAGGATGTAAACTGTAAGAGCAGCCGCATCAATATTACTTTCAGAGAGCCTTCTTTTGTGTAAATATGCTAGAGGAGCGATAACAATCGTAAGGGTTGTGTATGGAACGCTTTAAAAAAGCGCTCCGCGCAGTTTAGCTTCACTTAATGGAAAGCTTTAAAAAAGCGCTCCATGATTTCTAGCAGGAACAGAGGACAGCGCTCTGGCTAAATTATGCTAAGAAAGTTCTTTTCTAGCTTCTCGTAATTCCTGAATACTACTGATTGCCTTAAAAACATGGTCTTGATTCGTTTTACCCGACCATCCTTTCGTACTTAACTCTGTTCTGACATCTTGTTCAGTTTTACCTTTTACGAGGTGATAGGAGGCAAATTGAATGACTTCCTCTGGAACACTTTCTGCTATATATACCAACAAACTGACCAATACCCGTTGAATAGTAACTGCTGCTATCACAACAGGCTGAACTAAAAGGATACCGGCCCATCCGTACCAGCCAAGGTTCATTGAACGAATGGTAAAACCCTGTTCTATTCTGACCTTGATAAAGTCGATAAAGCTGAAGTCCGTACCCGTAGGGTTTTCATATAAAAGAATGAGGTAGGTAAAGTATTGAGCACTGATTGTTATCAGTATGGCTGCAATAATGGAAAAGACCTGGATGGGGCTGAACTGAACAAAGTTGCTCCACTTGATAGCTTTTATCAGAATAAAGGAAAGGCCAATTCCTACCAATACTTCATACAGAAAAATAACATGGATAAAACGCATGGCATAAGCCAGTAAAAAGCTCAGGACCATCATGGCTGTCAAACCGATAAGCATAAAAGCTAAAGGGTTTGGTGTTTTAAGAGGTGGAGGTTTAGGGAGTTTGTCAGGAATCTCATAGTCATCCCAGTTTTCTGTTTTTTGAATTTCTTCTTCTTGGTTAGCCAGTTCTTCAGGTGTTTTTGTTTCTAAAACTTCATTGAACACATGGATAAAGAGCTTTACTATTCGAGAGTTTTTACCGGAGTCAAAAATACCTTTAGTCGATTCACTGATTATGCTGATACTGCCTTTCGAATTAGGTATGACAGAAATTTTATGCATCACTTCTTTCCAATAGTTGTTCCGAAATGCCGTGATCGTTTCTCCATTATAATAAGCAACCTCCCAATCGAGCTTTTCGAACACTTCTTCTGCTATGGCAAAAATCAGGCTGCCTGATAATTCTGTTTTGATTAATTCCTGATATTTTGGAGTCCAGGCGATACTGTTTTTTTGCTTTACTGTTTTCAGGAAATCTTTGTACTGTTCTTCCCCGGATAGTTTTGGCACGGGAGCTTCATCTGGAGTTTCAAAGTCAGTTTTACCTCTTCCTTCCAACTCCCAGGCCGCTGCTTCCTTTGCTTCTTGCGTATAGCCTTTACTATCAATGATGTCCTTCAGTTGATTGATGGACTTATCCTTCATCTTGGGGCTAAAAATATTCTCAGGCATAATGAACGCTCACTTTTGACAAAAGCATGATACGAAAAATGGAGAGCTTCTGAAAGACGGTTCAACGCTTGGGTGCTTGTGGAAATACTTTACAAAAACGATCCATCTAAGTTTAGACCCCTCCGTCCTTCGGACACCCTGTTTGCCAACAGGCAGGCTCCCCTTTGGGGAGGACTTATCCTATGGAACGCTTGTGCCTTATTAGCGGACAAGGTTGTAAAAATGCTCCAATTAGTTCATGGAACGCTTTGCAAAAGCGCTCCACTAAGGATAAAAGCGCTCCACTTAGGACAAATAAGTAGTTCAATGATAATCGGTCGGATATACTGTCTGTCCGCGTGCTATTTTTGGGGTATCAGTTGGCTTCAATAAAAGCCCTGATATCCTTTGCCAGCTGGGTGAACGAAGGGCGATGATTGTACATCATGTGCCCGCCTTCATAGTAGGTGAATTTCACTCGTTCCGTAGGAATGGCATTGCGGGAGAAGGTGAATTCTGCATCAAAGAAAGGGGTGATGAGGTCGTAGTACCCGCTGGCTACCAATACCTTCATTTTATCGTTTCTGCGCATGGCATTGGCCAGCCTGCGAGAGGTTTTTACATACATGGGTTCTCCTCCGCTGCCCCAGTTCCAGCTGTTGAGGCCACCGCTGGTGATGTAGGGACGGTCCATTTTGATTTCCAGGTCATTGGCAAAGTAATGGTTCAGAGCTGCTGTATAGGCGGCTGATACCTTGTAACCTGAAGGGTCGCCCAGGCGAGGGCTGTCGGCTGTATCATCGGGTTCATCCCCAAAGTAACGGCCATCCAGTGTACCGATGGCCAGACCTTTATCACGTAACAGCTCTTTTTTGAACCGACCCATTAGTACCCTGTTGTTGGCACGTTTGATAAAGACCTTGTCCAATCCAGTGAAGTAAGCGAGTTTGTCTGTGATGGCATCTTTTTCACTTTGGCTCAGGAAATCTCCCTTGTAGAGTGCGGATACATAATCACCATAGGCAAAATCCCGTGCTTCCTGTGCGAAGGCTTCAATGGTTTTTCCAGCTCCTGCTCTTTTATGGTACCAGGCGGTGGTGGCCATACTGGGCAGGTAGGTGACATAGGAGGTAATATTGTCGTCAATGGAAGTTGAACCCTGATAATCGAGGGCCTGAGAGATAAGGATTAAACCATTCAGGGCCATGTTTTGTCCGTTACCTTCCAGCGCCTGAGATACGGCTGCCGCGCGAGTAGTACCAAAGCTCTCTCCCGCTATGTACTTGGGCGACATCCAGCGGTTGTTATTCGTAACCCAGAGCCTCATAAACTGTGCTACTGAATTCGCGTCTTCATCCAGTCCCCAAAAATCTTCACCTTTTCCTTTGCCAATCAGCTGGCTGTAGCCGGTACCAATGGGGTCTACAAATACTAAATCAGTGATATCGAGCAGGCCTTCCTTATTTTCTTCCATAGGATAGGGGGCACCGCCATCATCTTCACGGGCATCGCTATCTACACGTACTACCTTAGGTCCGAAAAAGCCCATATGCAGCCACATAGAGGCAGAGCCGGGACCACCATTAAAAACGAAGGTTACCGGCCTCTTAGCCGGATCTATGGTGCCATTCTTTGTGTAGGCTACTGACCAGAGCGACCCGGTAGGCTCCCCTTTACTATTCTTCAGAAAGGTTTCCTTACCGGTAGCTGTATAGCTGACTTTCTTTCCACCAAAATTGCCTTCATGTTGCGTAGTGAAGCTTTTGGGTGTGTAAAGTGGTTTTGCTTCCTCCTGCGCAAGAGCAGTAAGGCTGGTTATGAAAATGTAAACTGCGCTGTAAATAAGGTAACGTAGAGGCTTTTGGAATTGCATGGGGGCTCAAATGGTCAGCCTGAATTTATATCAAATTCACAGCAATACCACCAGCCTTCGCCATTTCTTACCTGATGAGTAGCTTCTGCCGGTAGGAGAGGCTACCGGTTTGTACTTGTAGTAGTATCATTCTTTCCGCTGTTTTAGGGAGCGTAACCTCAATGGATTCTTCAAAAAGCCGTTCAAAGCTTTTAGAGAAAAGGGTTTGTCCTGTCAGGTCGGTTAAAGTGACCTGTACATTTTCAAGCTTGTGTGCTGCAAAGCTGATCTGGAATCTGTTGCTGGCAGGGTTGGGATAGATATTGATGAGGCCAGCCAGTTCTGTCGGAAACTTCAGTGGGGTATCCAATACAGGTGAATTCAGCAGGGATTTCCTTCGGGGACTATGCTCCAGTACGGTCCGCATACGGCTGATCTGATCATTAGTGAAAATGTTCATGCAGGCATCGTCAGAGTAGTCCATATAGTTTTCGATCATCACGGGCCTCCCATCACAGCTGATGAGGCCGACAGGGCAGCCACTTGTTCGGTCTCTGATCGCAGGCGTGTCCTGGCAAAAATCATCCAGTTCACAGCCATCTGTTTCGTGGCTGTTAGGTCCCCAGGTGTGGAAAAGACCGAGGTAATGACCAACCTCATGGGTGGCAGTTCTGCCCAGGTTGTAGCGTGATTGAATACCTCTGTCACCGAAGTGTGCAGCGTTGACGGCTACTCCATCAATCTCTCCTTTTCCGGGTAAGGTCCAGCTGGTTTGGTTTTCATCTTCAAGGCCGGGCAGGTCGCTTTCCGGAAAACGGGCAAAGCCAAGCAGTACATCTTGCGGAATACCGGGAACGGACCATATATTCAGGTACTTTTCGGGATTCCAATAGCTGTAATGAGCTGCGAACATTACCAGGTTACCGGCTTCGGCAGGGGGCAAGGGCAGGTCGGATATATCACGCGCTACAATACCATCAGAAGCAGAACCATCGGGTGCCGTTTTGGCCAGAACAAATTCAATTTGCGCATCGCCACCATCGGGGTGGGTATTAAAGCCTCGTGAGCCGAGTCTGCGCCTGAAGTCTTCATTGAGAATATCAATCTGCTTGGCTACCTGCTGTTTGGTCAGGTGGGCTCCTTCTCCGTAGGTTTCTCCTGTATGGAGTACATGTACCACCACCGGAATGCGGTAAACCTGCTGATTGCTGACGCTGAAACTCTGCTTACCCGCCAGCCAGCTTTCAAATTCAGAGACGTTTCCTTCAAAGGAAACCTCGCATCGCTCTACAACAGGAAACTCCTGAGCAAAGCTGGTATTAAGGGTGAGAAACAGAAGGGTACATAGTGTTATTAATCCCGGTATTTTCATGCTGGTTGAGGTTATTCCTCTACCCAGACACAATGGTTTCAGGAAGGGTTGTATCAGTGAGGTTTTAAACCGATTCCTTGAACGGTAAGCTTTAATAGCACCATTTCTAAAACCTCTCCTGTCGCTTTTTGCGGCCAAAAAGGACCAAAAACCCTTTCCGATAACACCAAATCCAAGGCTGGTTTTTACGCACAGGGCCCACGCGTACCAAATCCAACCACCTTGTATTTCGCACTGTTATCGGTTTTGCCACCCTCCTGGGCGTGTAAGGTCGTATAGATCATAAAAATTGTAGCGCATTTAAAACTTTAAGTCTTCCCAACTTTACGGGTTGATTCGAGCCTGGCTGTGAGTCAAATACCGAAAGTCAGCTCTGGCTCATACCCCTACTTGATGTGCCAAAGCGGCTGCGCTAAGGCAATGGGGGTAACTTCTAATATGACAGCAGCTTATTCAGCAGTGACCTTTGCCAGCTTCTTGTCAAAGCTACCGGTGCCCAAGCCGTGTAGTAGTGCAAAATGACTTCTCAGGGCGCCTGTCAGGGTTTTATGTCGTTTGTATGGCACATTGAATTCCTCAGCGGTCTGCCTTACAATCTTAGAGATTTTACGATAGTGTACATGGCAGATATTAGGGAAAAGGTGATGCTCTACCTGGTAGTTGAGTCCACCGATAAACCATGAGAGCGGGATGTTGTAGTTGGCAAAGTTGGCAGTGGTATGCATCTGGTGAATGGCCCAGTTGTTTTCCATGCTACCGTGATCTTCGTTTTTGTAAAAGTTGGTCTCTTCCAATACATGGGCCAGCTGAAATATGAAGGATAAAATCAATCCGCAGATATAATGCATGATAAAATAACCAAGCAAAATCTGGTACCAGGGCAGGTCTATAAAAATCAGCGGTAGCACCAGTACAGTAGCGTAGTAGCCTATTTTATAGAGAATAACATTACGCAGGGCCTTTTTAAAGGTGAGCCCCTGACCGGCTAATAACTTGTTCTTATTGTATCGGATGATTTGTACAAAGTCTTTAGGCAGCGACCATTGTACAGTGAGCAAGCCATAGAGAAACGGACCGTAGAGTGCCTGGAATTTATGGCCTTTTTTCAGCGGCTGGTTGGGAGAAAGCCTGAGCAGTGCCGAATCCAGGTCCTCATCGTGCTGATGAATATTGGTAAAGGAATGATGCAGTACATTGTGCTGAATCTTCCAGTTTTCGCGAAAACCTCCTATAAACAGGATGACCGAACCGAGGAATTGATTCAAAGTCCTATTTTGTGAGTAAGAACCATGGTTGGCATCATGCATTACGGACATGCCTATGCCTGACATGCCCAGTCCCATCAGTGCCCACATGCCCAGTACAGGCCATAGGCCAGTGACTACTCCGGTAAGCATCAAAACCAAGGGTACAAAGTACAGGCTCAGCATAAAGATGGTTTTGATTACCATGTTGGCATTGGCGTGTTTGGAGATATTATTTTCCTTGAAGTAGCCATTGACACGCTTTCTCAATTCCTTGAAAAACTCGGGTCTGTCCTGAACATTAAACTTAACCGTAGATAGGCTCATGAATTATTCTTTTTCCTTAGCACAAAGATAGGTCATGCTTTTCAAATAAGCATTTCTCATTTTGTAACGAACTGTGCGATCAGGTGTTTTGAATAAGAATGAGGATATGGCTGTACTAAGTTTCCAGCTCCCTTTCATGCTGAATGAAGCTTAGCCATTCACCAAAAGCTATACTTCGTAAAAAGTATGAGTACCGTCTTCTGCAATTTCAAGGGTACGGCCTCCTTCCAGCACACCTTTAAATTCCCGGGTGGTGTGTAGCATCTGCTCGTGGCAGTCTTGTGCAATTTCCGGTTGGTTCAGCGATTGGGCAATGTCCTTTAAATCCAGCCAGAAGTTCTGGGGAAAGAGGTGACCCGTTTTCAAAGCCATCTCCCGTATACTGTCTAGCGCCAGGAATGACTCACCCAGCTCTATATAGTTTTTCGCAATGATGATTTCCTGACGTTTGTGATAAACCTCAGGTAAATTGTTCAGCGCCCTGGTCATCTGTCTGTTGGCAGTAAAGGAATCACGGATTTGGGAGGCTTGTTGGACATAATTGGGTGTGCCGCACTCGGGGCATTCGTACTTTCCTGCGATTTGCTCTTTGGCTGAGATCGTCAGTTTTTCATGACAGTGGTGACAACTTACGCTGGCACCACCCACTACGATGGTACCTGCCCAGAGGTCACCGAGTCTTTGATGAGTGGGGGAGTTTTTTACCACGAAGTATGCAATAACTCCAAAGAAAAAGTGTATGTCGATCAGGTCAGCAAGTCGTCTTTTAAATGCCTTTCCGAATCCAATGGGCTTCCCCTTTATAGAAACTACTTTGATTCCCATAATCTTGTGGCCCAGGGTTTGCCCTCCTATTGACTCTGCTATAGGAAAAAAGACAAACCACATAGCTGGTACTCCCCAGGTGGCAAAACCTGTGACGGTATATCCACCCTCATCGTTGGGCTCACCCAGAGCATAGGTATAGGCAAATATGAATGCATAGAACAGGGTGAAGTCTATAATTGTTGCGGAGATTCTGTTTGTTAAGTTGGCCTCTGTTTTGATTTTATTCATTGCTACTCGGGCGTTCTGAGGTTTAGTTACCTCTTTTTGATAAAGATAAGCAAGAAACCTATGGGCCTTAGGTTCTAATCGACTTTGGCTAAACCTGAGGTCAAACCAACTTTTGATGCAATTTTATCCAGAAGATGCAGTTCGTTTTTTCTAAGTCGAACATTGGTACTCACGAACTGGTTTGCGCCATGGATAATACCCAAATCTCCTGTTCTTTTTTGAACCTTAAGTAGGTGTAATACTGCTTTGAGTATTTCTGTTTCTTCTTGTTCAAGTATAGTTTTCATAGGGACATTTTTCTAAAAGATACACTTTTTGGGGCTTGGTAAGTTTGTCACTCATCTGTGTACAAGGTCTTCGACAGGTTCTCCTGTTTTCTATATCTCCTTTGTCAGATTGATCAAAACCCGGAATGAATGGGAGAAGTGTGGATTACTTAAGAAGAATTGAGCTGGCAATTCTTAGAGGGGACGGATAAGGTCGGCCCTTTTTTAGCCGTAGGGTATAAGTCCGGTTACTTATTGAAGTGCAGTTTCATACCCTCATGTGAGGCAACAAATCCTAGCTTTTCATAGAAGTGGAAAGCTTCCGGTCGCTTTTTATCAGTAGTGAGTTGCAGTACATGAACACCACGCTCCTGAGCCCTGGCAATGGCCCATTCGAAAAGCCTGCTACCTATACCGGTACCGCGCTGGTCAGCCCTGATCCTTACGGCCTCTATTTGAGCTCTTACACCTCCCTTGTAAGTGAGGTAGGGGATAAAGCTGAGTTGCAAAGTGCCAATGACCTCATTATTCTTGTCTTCCACCACCATCAACTCCTGATTTGAGTCCCGGTCTATGTTTTCGAAAGCGGAATAGTAGCTGTTGGGTAAGGGCTCCTGAAAATCTTCTCTCAGCTTACCAAGTTTGTCGCTGGCGAGCATCTGAACGATATGGGAGACATCTTTTCTTTCTGCTTTTCTGAACCTGAGGAACCCTGCCATACGCCTTGTGTTTGTTGCTAATTTGGTAAAAGCATCCCCGGAAATCAAGCAGAAAGCTACCTAATGAAAAATGACATGAAGTACTGCCAGTGAGGCCAAGAGACCCCAGCCAATTTGCTTTACCCTGAGTGAACTTGACTCGAAAATCTGCTTTACAGGGTACCAGCTTTTGGTTAAGCTGTGAGGTATGGCCGTGATGCAAAATGCTACCAGGATGACCCACATGGCTCTCACGAAATAATTCATTTCAGGGAAAAGCTCAATAATAATCAGATGCAGCGGAATGGTGGCCAAAAAGCTGACCAGCACCATTTTGTGGTTAGGCATCAACAGGAATGCAGAGATGCAGACAATGACCACAATGCCACAGTTGATGTAGTACCTGAGGTTGTTGAGCGTATGGGTAAAGGCTGCTTCCGGGTTTTCGAATTTTACGTAGAGCAAAATATAACCCATAACAATGCCTGTGATCAGGGTGAAGATGATGGTCTTTCTACCGGTATTGACTACCTGGGTTTCGGTAGCATTCTTGTTGATATAGGGCTTGTAAATGTCAATGGACCAAAGAGTGGAAAGCGAGTTAAAGAGTGAGTCCACCGTACTCATCAGAGAGGCAAAGAGGGCGCAGAGAATAATGCCCCGAAGCCCCGTGGGCAGGAAGTTACTGACCAGGTAAGGGAAGGTCTCATCAGGGTCAGTAAGTGGTTTTCCATCCAGGGTCACAGCCAAAGCTATGCCGGGAATGATGATGAGAATGGCCATAAAGTACTTCATAACCCCGCCTACCATCAGGCCAATCTGAGCTTCTTTGAGGCTTCTGGCAGCCAGTGACCTTTGTACCACACTTTGGTTGGCACACCAGTAGTTGATGTTGAGTAAAAACATGCCAAAAATGGCAATCCAGGGTAGCTGCGGATGCTCGGCCGGCAGATGGAGATGCATCATTTCAGGTGCTTTTTCATACAGTGCACTGAAGCCTCCGGCATTTTGCAGGGCCACGACTGTGATGATAATCCCACCGGCAGTGAGGATACCAAATTGAATAATGTCTGTCTTGACCACGGCTGCCAGACCCCCGAAATAGGTATAGATGGCCGAGAATAATCCCAGCCCTACTATGAGTATGGAGATGCGTGTGATCCGGTCAGGGCTGATAAAATTGAGGTATTCACCGAAAACCATATCGGCCGCGTATGCTCCCCAGAAAAGGGCAGCTCCAAGCCCCACGGTGGACAGCAATGCCAGGTTGGCCAGGGAATAAAACAGGGCTACCGATTTACCCAGGCGCGTTTTAATAAACTGTGTGATGGTAATGACCTTCTCTTTCAGGTAGAGGGGCACGAAAATAAAGGCCGCCATCAATATGCCTTGCATGGCATTAATTTCCAGATTGGCCTGTGCCAGTCCATAGAGATAAGCCGACCCCATCATGCCCAGAAACTGATAGCCCTGCACGTTGGTAGCAATGGTAGAAATAGCAATAGATGGCCAGCGCAGATTCCTTGAGCTTAAAAAATAGGCTTCGATACCTGCCTCAGCACCTTGTCTGCCACGCAAGGCTATGACAAAGACTACGGTGAAATAAACGAGTACTATGATCAGGTCGAGCATCATTACTTTCTGGGGGCTGCGGCCAGTGGTGTGAGTGGTTTGTCTTTGGGTATTCTGCCTTGTTCCTGTGGCAGGGAAATAGTTTCCAGTTGCGGCAAAACCAGCTTACCAAAGAGCTCACACTCTTGTAGATGTGGATAGCCTGAGAAAATAAAAGAACGAATTCCCATGGCTTTGTAGTGTTCAATTTTGGCGATAATCTGATCGGGCGTACCTACCAGGGCGGCACCACAGCCGGAGCGGGCACGGCCAATGCCTGTCCATAGGTGTGGCTCGGCATAGCCTTCGTCATCGGCCTCATTTCGGAGGCCACTTTGTAGCGAAACCCCGAGGCTTTTGGCATCCTGGGCCCTGTTGCGAATTTCCTCACCTTTATCGTCATCCAGGGCCGATACCAGGTGCCTGGCCCAGGCTCTTGCTTCTTCTTCTGTCTCCCGTACGATTACATGTATCCTGAGTCCGAAATCAACCTTGCGGCCATAGTCGGCAGCCTTCTGGCTCATCGTTTCCATTTGCTGCTGAAGGACCTCTTCCGTAGCGGGCCACATCAGGTACACATCGCAGTGTTCTGCACAAAGGTCTACTCCAGCCGGGGAGTAGCCTCCAAAATAGAGTAGGGGGCCACCGTTTTGCTGGTAAGATTTTACAGGCTCTGTGGGTAAATCTATTTCATAAAAGTCTCCTTTGAAGTTGATGCGGTCCTGAGTCCAGGCTTGCTTGAGAATCTCGATGACTTCACGAGAGCGTTGGTACCGGGCTTCAGAGGCGAGTTTTTCTCCGGGTAGGTCTGAGGAGATAATATTGACGGTGAGCCTGCCTTCCAGAATATGGTCTATGGTGGCAAGGGTTCGGGCCAACATGGGAGGATGTATTTCTCCACAGCGCACAGCGGCCAGCATGTTCATTTGTCGGGTAAGGGGCGCCATGGCTGCCACAAAGGGCAGGGTGTCCTGACCTACCTGGTAGGAGGAGGGGCAGAGGATGTTGCGGTAGCCGAGGCTATCTGCTTTCATAACAATCCGGGAGGTGTTCTCCCAGGAGCTTTTGTACTGGTCGGGCATGTGGCCCAGCAGGTCTGTATCTCCATTGCAGATGGGGGCAAACCACGAGATTTCTGCACCACTGAGGTGGGGGCTCCTTATATCAACCATAGGCGTTTTTTGATGATGTGAGAAGATAAGAAAATTTATTTTGGGTATTGGGTATTGGGTATTGGGTATTGGGTATTGGGTATTGGGTATTGGGTATTGGGTATTGGGTGACTGGGGGATTTGGTGATTGGTTGGGTTGATGGCAGTAAAGGTGCCACAGAGATGCACTGAGGAACACAGAGTTGCACAGAGGAATGGGGTAAGGCTTTGGTAGCAAAGCGATGAATCCCGTCAGCACCGATATTATGCGGAAGCTTGTGCAAACTTTTAAATATGCTGAATGTAAGAGGCTTGAGTAATACAATATGAGCATCAAGGTCAGACGGATGAGGTTAGGGAATTGGTGAAATGGTAGGATTGGTGATTGGTTGGGCTGATGGCAGGAAAGGTATCACGGAGATGCACGGAGGAACACAGAGTTGCACAGAGATGGAGTAAGACCTTGTTCGAGAAGCGATAAGCCCCGTCAGCACCGATATTATGCGGAGGCTTGTGCAAACTTTTAAGTATGCTGAATGTAAGAGGCTTGAGTAATACAATATGAGCATCAAGGTCAGAAGGATGAGGGCGTAGGGAATTGGTGAAATGGGAGGTTTGGTGATTGGTTGGGTTGATGGCGGTAAAGGTGCCACGGAGATGCACGGAGGAACACAGAGTTGCACAGAGGACCAAAGAAAGCTTTGAAACTGATGATAAAAGCAGTGGCCGGGGTGGTTTTTAATGCGCTGATGTCACTCGCGAAACGCGAGCGACTGGTATCTACCTTTAAACCTCTTGGTCCAGTTTGTCGGTTACTACATAGTAGCGAGGGTCATCAATGGATGTTTCTATCACCTCATCAAACTTAAGGTCTGCATTATGCAGCAGAATCTTACACTCAGGACTGAGGTGGGTGAACTTAATGCTCTTGCCCATGTCCAGGTACTTGTCTGCGAGGTTTCTCAGGGCTTCAATACCCGAGTGGTCACTTACTTTCGATTCGATAAAGTCTATTTCGACCTTATCCGGATCACCCTTTACATCAAACTTTGAGTTGAAGGTCTGGATAGAACCGAAGAAGAGCGGCCCCCAGATTTCGTACACCTTGGTGCCATCTTCCTTTAGGCGCTTACGGGCACGAATGCGGGTGGCGTTTTCCCAGGCAAACACAAGGGCTGACATGATGACCCCGGCAATTACCGCTACGGCCAGATCCTGCCAAACGGTAATGGCTGATACCGCTATCAGCACGATGGCATCTGACCTTGGAATTTTATTGAGAATACGGAAGCTACTCCAGGCAAAGGTGCCGATCACTACCATAAACATTACCCCGACCAGCGCGGCAATAGGAATCTGCTCAATCAAGGGGGCGCCAAAGAGTACAAAAGAAAGCAGTGCGACAGCGGCAATTACACCGGAAAGTCGGCCTCTGCCACCGGAGTTTACATTGATGATAGACTGGCCAATCATAGCACATCCTCCCATGCCACCAAAGAGTCCATTGAGGATATTAGCGCCACCCTGAGCTACACATTCGCGGTTGCCACTACCACGACTTTCTGTAATTTCATCTACCAGATTCAGGGTCATCAATGATTCGATAAGACCGACTGCAGCAAGCAGAGCCGCTGTAGTAACAACAAAGCCCCAATGCCCGTTGAGTGTATCGAAAAGTGTGAAAATCTGAAACTGGAAAGTGGGCAGTCCACCCTGCAGGCCTTCTCCGCCACCGTCTCTGATAAAGGAGCCTACAGTACTCACATCAATACCACCAAAGATGGTAATAGCGGCTACTGACACAATGGCGATAAGTGCTGCAGGAACCTTCTTAGTGAGTTTGGGTAAGAAGAACATAATACCCATTGTTAATGCTACCAGGCCTATCATCGTCCAAAGTTGTGTTGGTTGAAGAAGCTGTAACTCACCATCGATGTTCTCTTTGAACATATCCAACTGTGCCATAAAAATCACAATGGCCAATCCGTTTACAAAGCCCATCATTACAGAGTGTGGAATCAGCCTTACAAATTTACCGAGCCTGAGAAAGCCGGCAGACATCTGAATAAGACCTACGATCAGAAGTGCGATAAAGAGCCATTGTAAACCAAGGTTTTCAATCGGGGTGCTCATGGCATCTCCCACTTCATTACCTTTTCTAATGAGGTTTACCATCACCACAGCCATGGCTCCGGTAGCTCCGGAGATCATTCCCGGGCGACCACCGAAAAGCGCGGTAATCAGGCCCATCATAAAGGCACCATAGAGCCCTACCAGCGGATCGATACCTGCTACAAAGGCAAAGGCAACAGCTTCCGGCACCAGGGCCAAAGCTACCGTAAGACCCGATAGAATATCGTTCTTAGGGTTGTGAGTGAAATTATGGAATAGACGTTTCAATGGGCTCGAATCTTAAAGAAGCCGCAAAGGTATCATTTTATTTTTCAGCGAGTGTGTAGGGTATAAAGATTTGCGTGCAAACGATGTAGCCGTTATAACAGGAAGCAATCACTCAGAGTAGTATAGATAGATTTTCTTATTCAAATTTTTGATAACAAACCTTCCTGCCACTGAAATGGTAATGCTGATAGGGTTCAAATGTTGTTCAAAATGAGCTCTGACTATGTTTCTTGGGAATTTCGCGCAAAAGCTATCTGGTCCATTTTCTTGACACTTAAACGTGGATCTCTCACCTGTCATGTAATTGATTTTAGTAAGATGTCTTTACCATCAATGAAGACATTTTCTCCCTCGAAGAAGTAATTCAGAAAGTGCTCATCACCTTTTAATTGACAGGGCTGAATTCTTTCTCCATCCGATAATCTGTAAACGCCAACTTTGGAGTCTCCATAACTATGGCAGACAATAATGTGTTGCTTGTCTGGTGTACGCACTATGCTGGTGGGCATGCCTATGAACCCATCTGGGATTTCATCCATATTCAAAACAAGTTCATATGTATGGGTAATTTGATCTTCCTGTGCCCAAAGAGAAGTGGTCAAAGAAAGCAACAGGATCAGTTGAAGCACAAACCTCATCCCTAATTCGGTTGCATTACCAGCACAATCTTATTCCAGTCGGCAGCAGCATTGATCACCTTGCGGAACTCTTCAAAACGCTCTACCGGAAAGAAAACCTGGTCGTAATACTCATCAATGGTGATCAGCAGCTTATTGCCCTTGATTTCATGGCTTGACTTGAAAAGATAGACGACCCGGCCATTGTCTGAGGCGTCTACATCCATATCTATGTCTTGCGGATTCTGAATGGCATAGCCCTCGGGGATTTCCACTTCGATGGTACGCAGGTAGCCACGGTTGTATTCGTTTTCTATCAGGTTCTGGCGCTCATTTTCCTGGTAAAGCTCTGATTGATTTCCGATGAGATCACCCAGCTTAAACAAAATGATGTCCCCTGCCTCTTCGATGAAATTTTTAGAAGTGAAAGTGCCTTTGATGCGGATGTAGTCTGCCCAGGTATCGTATTCCAGGTTTTCCTCTGTGTATTCCTTCTGGTCGTAGTCATCATCCGGCCCTATAAATGCCAGCAGGTTTTTGAGCAACTCGTTTTTTTGCTCGGCATTGGTGCGTTGAGCAATGGACTTGATGAACTGACCTTCATAACCGTTATAAGCGCGCTCCACCTCTATGGTATTTTCAGAACGGTCACTGCTAAAGGCTACTTTTACCGCCATCTGGTCGTAGTTGGTGGTATAGGGCATTTCCGGCAGTTTCTTGATGCGGGCTACGGGCACAGAGGTACCTTCAAAGCTGGAGTTTTTAATGAACAGCCCTTCCGTGGCTGAGAACTCAGCGGGCCATAGCCCCAGCCTGAATTCAAAGTGGTAAGGAGCCATAAACTTATCAGCCTCGTTGAGGTAAATAAAGTAGTCTGAGAGATAGTTCCATGATTCAAATTCTCCGTCAAAACGTACACTCTCTTTTCTGCTTGAGGTAAGCACAATTTCATTTTCAATGCCTAATTCGTTGAGTATGGCCACAAAAAGGCGGGTAAAACCTCTCTCGGTAGCGTACTTATTTTTGAGAATACTGTCGATCTGATCGGCACCCTGCGAGGCATTGTCATCTATATAGAAAGTCGATTTGATATGATGCTCCACAAAGGCGAATTGCTCTTCAGGGGATTTGATTTTTTTAACCTTAAGCTCTTTCAGTAAGCCCTGAATAGCTTCTGTTTCTGTAGAAGAGAAGGGGTAAATGGTGCCGCTGATTCTGGCTCCGGCATCGCTCCAGGTAAAAAGCTTTTTCTGGCCCGCAGCTTTGTTGTAAGAGAGCTTGAATTCTACTCTTTGACGGTTGGCGTTGAGCGAGCCGAAATCTTCTTGTGTGCGGGGCGCAATCTTACCCATTTCAGCCTTGTGCTCATTTTTTACCAGTATCGACTCGTCTTGCACCACCTCAGCAAAGCCATTGTATGATTTGAATTCAAAGAGCAGGTTGGCCGGGCTGCTGAATTTAAATGAGGTGGAAAGTACGGGGTGCCCAAACTGGAAGAACTCCCTGCCGAAAATGTTGGCAGAAGCCTTTTTGGTATAGAAGTACTCGATGTCTCCGCCTACTTCAGCTCCTTCAATGGCAAAAATCTTATAGCCTGCTCCGGCATCTTCGTCTTTTACTTCTTTAATGTTCTCCTTGTCAAGTTCCGTTACTTTTCCCTCCTGGGTAATAGTACGTGCTTTTACAGCCGGAATGTCCAGCGCACTATTCAATGGAATATAGATACGGTTGACCCGCTGAACAGCCTCGTCATTGTTTACCCTGTAAATCTTGTGGTAGGTCTGATAAACGATCAGGTTATTGTTTTCATAGACAAAGTCGTACTGCACATGATTTTTGATCATGATCAGCGATTCATCATCCTCAGCAATACCTGTCGTCCATTCACGGTTGGGCTCCCAATCGTAAGCTGGAGGGCTTTGGGCCAAAAGGTTAAAAGAGAGTATGAGCAGGCCGCTAAGCAGCGCTACTTTTATAGGAGTAAGTCCTGACATAGGGATTTATTTCTTTTTAAGAATAACGATTTGTTTGTTGTCCTTGGTGAATTTTTCGATAGCCTCATTCCAGTTATCGAAATCTTCGGGTTGCATCAAAAGGTAATCAAGGTAATAAGAACGGTTGAGCTTGAGCGTATTGCCTTCCTGGCTGTACTTCATACTATAACCGAATACGCCTCCGTCAAATTCTGTGTTTTTGGGTACCAATGATACCTTGTAACCTTCAGGGATGGTGAGGCTAGCCACACTCTGGTTTACGTATTTGTATTCACTTTCCCTTGCATGCTTTCTGTCTTCTTCCAGTGTGGCATTGGTATAGGCCTTGTCAAGGTTCATGTTGAAGTAAATATTGCCATTGATCTCACGGTAGTAGTCCTCTACCCTGAAGTCATAGTCTACCGTGATAGGAGCGTCCAGGTCATCCAGCCCGTCAATCTCATAATGATCTGAGAAGAACTTATTGTTTCCCCGGTTAAGCAGGGAGTTGATGTATTCATCGGTGGCTTTCTTACTCGAGTTGATCATGCGAAAAGAGTTGAACACCTTGGCGTAGCCGCCCAGTGTGAGCTTACCTTTTCCTTCAATACTACCATCACTGATGGTGTAATTATAAACGTCTTTGATCAGGTTGGTCTCTTTCTCCATCACAGGTACCTCTCTGATCTCATAATTGTCTTTATCGAAGGCGATAAGTGCTTCTTTGCCCTGAATCATAGAGGTGGGTAGGCCAAAGGGCTGGTACTGGCCGGTAGCATCCAGAAAGTAGTACTGGCCGTCTTTGATGTAGGTGGCGATCATGTGATTGTCTACCGAGGCTGTGGGGAGTTCTGTATAGCGATAGGGCAGCTTGCGTGAGCCTATCCAGGTATAGTGAGCATCAATGCCCGCATGCCCCAGCATATTGACTATCACACTGGCCATGTCTTTACAGTCGCCATAGCGTTTGGTGCATACATAGTCACCATTGTGCGGAATAAAACCACGCATACCATCTTCAAAAGCAATGTACTTGATATTGTCCTGCACCCAGTAGTAGATTTTTTTCACTTTGGTCAGCTCATCGTCTTCTGGTGAAATAATACCGGCCAGCAGTTCATCAATCTGCTCACTGCGCTCTTCTTTCAGTCCGTCAATGAAGGTCCAGTACCAGCGGTATAGGTCATCCGGCTCGCCAAGAATGCGCACCGTTTCGCCTTTTGAGTTGGTGTAAGATTCAATCATAGAGCTCATATGAGCCGCCAGGTAGTTATAGGAGGGGCTTGCCGGTTCAAACTCAATTTTGTCTACATTCTTCATCTGAAAAGTGAGGGTGGTGCGACCTCCCTCTGTCTTTTCTTCTCTGATGATTTTGCTCTCATCTACATTAAAGAATTTGAAGCGCAGCTTTACGTCAGCATCAAAAGTGAAAGTGAATTTCGCATCGACTACAGGAGCATAAGAGGCAAAGAAATCGCTACCGAGAAAATGCGGATCGTTGATATAGGTATCGTAGGTCAGTTGAGTCTTGGTGTTTTTCTTAACTCCGGGATAAGTGAAGCTAATATACTCTGAGTCGTCAAAGAACACGCTGTTATCTCCGTCTGCCACATTTCTGAACTCATTCACCGTTATCTTATCCCACTTTCTTTTGGCGGGGACGAGTGTGTTGGCTACTACATTTTTGGCGGTGGAAAAGCTTGAGGTATATACCTGATCTTTGGCATAGGGGCCGACATTGTCTCCCAGAAAGGCCATTTCCTCTGTATGTTTCACTCTTATCACGAGTGAGTCGCCTACTTTTTGAATATCGTAGTCTTCGTATTTTTTGGTAAATACCACCGTTTCATCGGGGTATTGCTCACGAAGCTTTTCTATTTCTTTCAGTGGGTCACTGGCTGATAAGGTAGTCAGCAATCCAATCAACAGCGCAAATACTTTCATCATCAAATCTAATAGATTACATCATTCCAAAATAAGGGTTTTGCAGACATCGTGCCATAAGATTTATGTGGTAATTCTTATGGCGCGGGTTCCTTACCTTATACTGTGGGTAGTGCCAAAGTGTTTGGCTTATTTTATAAACCTGAGTTCGCTTATTATTTAGCGTTCAGACCGCCTATGAACAGTTAATTTCAACTAAAAAGCAAGCAGCCATAGCGGGCTATGGTAAGTGCTTTTTAGGTAGAAAATGGCTGTTTAGAGGTGGTTTCATTTAAAAACTATTCCATAAATTCTAATACCCTGCGTTTTCTTTATTCGATATAGCCTGCTATATCAGCATAAAGATGCCTTGGCTATTCAAAATTTATGAAATTCTGAACCTACAAAGAATAATCGAACTCAGGTTATAAGGTTTTGGGTTTAACTAATTCATTTTATAAACAGAAGGTACTATGATCGTGTCGGCTCTTCATTTTGACCTGGAAAACAGCACATTTACTGATTTCTTGGTATCTTCGAGGCCTAAAAGAGGAGCATTTTGAGGAAGATTTTTATTTGGAGCACCGCTGTCGCTATTGTTTTTGCGACATCTGTTGAATTGAAAGCACAGCATTCTGTTGCCAGGGAATGGAACGAGATGCTGCTGACTTCCATACGTAATGATTTTGCCAGGCCTACGGTACATGCCCGTAACCTGTTTCATGTTTCAGCGGCTATGTTTGACGCCTGGGCCATTTTCAACCCTGATAAGGCCAATACCTACCTTATCGGAAATTCCCTGAACGGTTTTACCAGCAATTTCCCGGGTTTTAATCAGGCAGGCTCTGTGGAAGATCAAACTGAAGAAGCTATTTCCTATGCGGCTTACCGCTTGCTGATGTCACGCTTTGCTTTTTCGCCCGATAGTCAGAGCCTGCTGGCACAGATCACCACCTTTATGGAGGGTCTGGGTTATGACGCCTCTTTTACTTCAACAGATTTTTCTACAGGCTCAGCGGCTGCACTGGGTAACTACATAGGCCTGCAATACCTGGACTACGGCCTGGTGGATGGCTCTCAGGAAGAGTTTGATTATGCCAATTTATATTACCAGCCGGTAAATGAGGCACTGGAACCTGCAAAACCGGGGAACCCGAATATTACTGATCTCAACCGCTGGCAACCGCTTTCACTGGATAGCTTTGTAGACCAAAGTGGTAATGTTATTCTGACAGCACCTAAATTTCTGAGTCCGGAGTGGGGCAACGTTTTCGGCTTTTCGCTGACGGATGATGACCTGACTACGAATACAAGGGATGGTAACGAATTCAGGGTGTTTAATGACCCGGGAATGCCTCCGCTGATTGAAGAGGAGGTAAGCTCTGGTGAAAACGACTACCACTGGGGCTTTGAGCTGGTCTCTATCTGGGGAGCACACCTCGATCCTGCCGATGGAGTGATGTGGGATATCTCTCCCGCCAGCATCGGTAATATCTCTGACCTACCCACCGATTTTGCCGGGCACCGCAGCTTTTACAATGAATTTGATGGTGGAGATGCCAGTGTTGGCCGTACCATTAACCCTAAGACAGGCCAGCCCTATGCGGCCAATATGGTGCCCAGAGGAGACTATGCGCGTGTATTGGCCGAGTTTTGGGCAGACGGACCTGACTCTGAAACGCCTCCGGGCCACTGGTTTACCATTCTCAATTATGTAAGCGATCATGACGACCTGGTAAAGCGCTTTAGAGGGCAGGGAGAGACTCTTTCCGATCTGGAATGGGATATTAAGTCTTACTTTATTCTGGGAGGAGCCATGCACGATGCGGCCATTTCAGCCTGGAGCATTAAGGGCTGGTACGATTATTTACGTCCGGTTTCAGCCATCAGAGCCATGGCTGACCTGGGGCAGCGTAGTGATGAGAATCTTCCGAACTATCACGAAAACGGCATCACCCTGAAGGCGGGTTATATAGAAATGGTAGAGGCTGGAGACGACCTGGCTGGTGCTAATGATGAGCATGTAGGTAAGGTGAAACTCTACACCTGGAAGGGCCCTGATTTTATTGATGATCCTGAAACGGATGTGGCCGGTGTAGACTGGATCCTGGCAGAAAACTGGTGGCCTTATCAGCGCCCTACTTTCGTAACACCACCCTTTGCAGGCTATGTATCTGGCCACAGTACCTACAGCCGTGCGGCAGCAGAGGTGCTTACCTTGCTCACGGGCGATGAGTATTTTCCCGGTGGAATAGGAGAGTTTGTAGCCCCCAAAGACGAGTTTCTTGTGTTTGAAGATGGGCCGAGTGTAGATGTTACACTGCAATGGGCTACGTATCGCGATGCGTCTGACCAGACCAGCCTTTCCCGTATCTGGGGTGGTATTCACCCGCCAGCAGATGATATTCCCGGCAGAATTATCGGTGAGAAAATAGGCGTACAGGCTTTTGAGCTTGCCGAGGATTTCTTCAATACTGGCCCTGTTACGGGTATTGATGAGCCTCAGGAGTTTGAGGGGCTGAGCTTTGGACCTAATCCGGTAAAACCAGGTGAAGAAGTGGTCATTACCATCCCTGTGGTAAGAGGTGAACTTAGTTTGTCTATCAATGATCCGGCCGGTACTGTACTGAGCCAGCAGCAGGTGATGCCTGTTAGCAATCAGGTTCGCCTGAGCACTGCCGGACTTAAACCGGGTCTCTATATCATCCAACTGAGAGACAGCGAGCAAGCAGGTAGCATTAAGCTGCTCGTGCAGGAGTAGTGAGATATCAGGTCTGATAGCGTTTCAACCTACCAGCCCTGATGTCGACATTTTTATAGGTTCATTTGGTAAAGAAATTTCCCTCTCTATTACACACTACCAGGCGTGAGTCCATCAGTCCCTTGGTTCTTAGGTGATTTGGTATGTTTTGGTTTTGGGTAAGTTCAAAGAATTTTAGCTTGTTCGGGTATTTGATAATGAACATGGCATCCCAAAGCTGGTCATTTTCCGGCCCGATCAGATTGAGTATGGGTTTTCCGTACCACAACACTTCAGCCCCTATTTGATTGGTATAAGGCAGTGCCCCGTCAATGTATTTCTGATAGACAGCCCGTCCGGATTCTCCAGTTTCTGCCACCTCTTTCTTGAATTTGAGAAAATTGACCATAATCAATGGCTGGTCATCAGGCAGTTTAGAAAACTCTTCAAACTGTTGCTGATTGGCGCTAAGTGTTTTTTCCTTTTGTGCCAGGGCCGTCAGGCTGAGTGAGGACAAGCAAGTGATAATTAAGAGACTTTTGAATAGCTTTTTCATGGGGTTTTGAGTTTTTGTGATGATTTGTTCAAGTGACGATTCAGCGTTGCATTGAATGAAGCATCTGAAGGCTTTGGCATTTGTTTATCTACAATCATTCCCAAAGGATTGATTAATACATACTGTGGCATAAGGGTGGAGAGCACTTTTTTGCCGTCCTCTTTGGTGAGCTGCACAAGGTTGATAGCGAAAAATGCGTTAGCGACAGATCGATTTGTTTTATAATTGAGCCCAGGTGGATCGAATAGCTTCAGCCCTCTTTTCCACTTCTTTTCCTTCTTATCCAGGTTGATCATAACTACCTCGAGGTCAAGATTCTGATACTTTGCCTGAAGCGTTTTTAAATGGGGCATCTCTTTAATGCATGGCTTGCACGAGGTAGACCAGTAGTCAAGAAAGAGCCATTTACCCTTAAGCTGATGGTAATAGGTACTGTCTCCATCTATCCCCAGCAGCAGGCTATTGTCAGCCAGGGTGGTCCCTTTAGATGCTCTGTCTAGATATGTTTGCATCTGTTCTTCTCCCAAAGTCTGCCCTGTAGAATGATGGCAACCACTGAAGATTATTAACAGCATCAGGCAAATGATTTTTGAGGTTTTCATGACGCTGTTTTTGGCTTGCGATACTCTTTCAGGGTTTCTACAAACATGGCAATGAGCAGCAAGCCAAAATAAACACCGTAGTAGGGGCCGGGGTCGAAGAGCTGTTCGTCTGCCGGAGGGATGGGAAAGGTAGCAATGTTGACTGAGAGCCCTCCTAAGCCTACAATAAGACCGGGAATGCTGAGCCACCTTTTGATCAGATGCTGCTTAAGTAAGGCAATGGCTATAAAGACGGTACCCAATGATATAAATACATCAAAGGTGATATCCATCCCCAGTTGGGTCAGGTTGCCCGACCTGAAGCTCTGCTGAATAATTTGCTTACTGAGTTCGTCATTAGCTTCACGATAGTCACGAATCATAGTGAAAACAGCTCCCTGTACTACGAGCATCATGGTGACGCTGAGACCGGCAAGTATGTTGAAGATGAGTCCGAGTATATTATATACCGTATTGCGCTGCTCTCTGATAAAGAAATACAGGGCCAGGCTTCCAATGATGATAAGTGGCCCCATAGTGATTTCCATTAGCGTTTGTGCCAGGCTGGAGAAGCGATTGGTAATCTGAAGCGGGTAGGTGACGGATACAATGGCACCTGCTATAAGCCCGACAATGATGAGCTCTTTTAAATCCTTTTGTTTCATTTGTGACTTTTTGACCATTCACAAATGAAAAAAGCTAATGGACTTCAGGCATGCTGAAATACGGGTTTGTGGTGAGAATTTAAATAGTGGGATGAATGACTAAGGCTGAGACTCAGGTTGACAATGATCTTTCCATGCTTTGTTAAAGTCTGCGGCATATTTGCGCGACACCCTGATGGGTGCTTCCCCATGGCGCAAACTAAGCTGATAGCCCTGACTATTTCCTTTAAGGCTTTCAATGGCCAAAAGGTTGACAATATAAGAGCGGTGGCAGCGCAGCAGAGGCCGGGACAATTGCCGTTCAAAACTGCTCAGACTTCCCCTCAATAATTTCTTTCTTACCTCATCATTTTGCAGATAGTGAACCTCGGTGTAGTTATCCTGACTTTGCAAGTAAAGCAACTGTTCCTGACTGACAGACAGGGATTCATTTTTCTGATCTGCTGTTAAATTGAGCTGATTGTTTTTCCTTTTCTGGCTGAGTAAAAAAACGAAAAGTAATATGATGGGAAAAATGGCAATGGCGAGGGTACGCCCCAGAACAATCTGGTATTCATACCAACTCATGTGCTCAAAACCGGCCCAGGCATTTTTTACCAGGAAAATGGCTGTTGCAGCCAGCACTAATTCAAAGGAATACCAGATGAGGGGGAGGTAGAAGCGTACCATCCTGAAGATCCTTTGAAACGCATGGATCAGGTAGAATTCTGATATCAACAAGATGAGGCCTGTTGCTATGGCATAGCTCAGAATCCTCAGAATCCCGGTGACTGTAAACCCATGCACAATGGCGTTGAAGGGTTGCAGCAGAAAAAGCAGAAGAAATACCACTATGCTGCAGACCAGAGCTGCTTTCCATTTCAAATCCGGGCTGCTGATAAACAAGGAGGCAGGCTTGATATTGAGACTGTTGATCATAAAAGTTTCTTATGTAAAGACTTTGATCAAAAGACCTCAATTTTAGGTGAAGGGTTGCTTTACAATTACTTGGTTTAGCAGTTACAAAACACCAGATGGTCGTAACCAGCAGATTTTTCAGGTGGTACGTCCAATATGCATCACGGCATCTCCCTGATGCAACACAGGGTCATTTTGAAGGCCTATGACGTAACCTGTGGCGGGTGATTTGAGCGGAACTGAAAACTCCCCGAAAGGGTCCGTGATATGGCCTACCAGCTGATTTTTAGTGACACTCTCTCCATATTGAACCAAAGTCTGGAAAAGGCCTGATGCCCTGGCTCTGATCCAGGATGAGCTGGTAACCAGCTTGTTTTTATGAGGAGGGGGCGTAAGGTTTCTGCTGCTCATGCCCAGGTGCTTCATTACCCTTTGTGCTCCGTTTACCCCTTCCTGAATGGCAAATTCATCAAAGCGACCAGCTTCTCCACCTTCAAATACCAGAATTTTCTTTCCGAGTTTAGCGGCAGATTGTCTGAGCGACTTAGGGCGATAGGGTGAATTGATAGTAAAAGGTGCGTGAAAAGCAGCTGCCAGCTCGGCATTCCTGGCGTCTTTCATAACACACCTCACCTGGGGGTAGTTGGTTCGGTCGGCCCCTCCGGTATGAAAATCTATACCGTAGTCAATATTGGGAATGATATCATGCATCAGGTAGTAGGCTACCCTTGAGGCCAGTGAACCGTTTTTATTTCCGGGAAATGAGCGGTTCACATCTTTACCATCGGGTACAGAACGGGAGAAGTGAATGAATCCATAAATATTAATGATGGGAATGCAAATGACAGTACCGGCTTCTGGTATATTGAGTTCCTGGTCTATGATTCTGCGCACAGTTTCTACGCCATTGATCTCATCGCCATGCAGGCCTCCCATAAGCAGCAGCACCGGGCCCGGATTTTTGGCACGTGCCACAGTAATTGAGATGTCAATGGGGGAGTGAGAAGGCAGCCGGGCTATATTGGCCGTAATGCGGTTGGTTTGCCCCGGAAGCGTTTCAACATTGTTAATTATCATCTGGATCGAATCAGGCTTTTTTAATTCTTCTCTTTTTAGCTGCGCCCTGCTCAATAAACTCAATGATTTTGCCGGCAATGTCTACCCCTGTAGCGGTTTCTATTCCTTCCAGTCCGGGAGAAGAATTGACCTCCAGCACCATGGGGCCTTTTTTTGATTGTAGCATATCTACCCCTGCGATGGCCAGCCCCATGCTTTTGGCAGCCGTTAGGGCCGTAGCTTTTTCTGATCTGCTAAGCTTGATTACATTGGCATGACCACCCCTATGAAGGTTGGAGCGAAACTCACCTTCTTTCCCCTGTCTTTTCATAGCCCCCACTACCTCTCCATTTACCACAAAAGCACGGATGTCGGCACCACCAGCTTCAGCGATGAATTCCTGTAGAATCACCCTGGTTTTCAGGCTTTCAAAGGCTTCTACTACTGAGGTAGCTGCTTTGTTGGTTTCTGCCAGTACTACGCCAAGTCCCTGGGTGCCTTCCAGTAGCTTAATTACCACAGGCGCTTGCCCTATGTGCTTCAGCACTTTGTTTTCCTGCTTGCTAAAATTGGTAAAGGCAGTTTTTGGCATTTTCACACCAGAACTTGAGAGGATTTGCAGACTTCTCAGCTTATCACGCGAACGTGTAATGGCCAGGGAATCCACGGCACTAAAAACCTTTTTCATCTCAAACTGACGAACCACCGCAGTACCATAAAAGGTTACGGAGGCACCTATTCTGGGGATCACAGCATCAATGTCCGTGAGTTCTTTGCCGTTATAAAAAATGGCAGGACCTGTTTCGTCCATAATGATGTCACATTTCATGTGGTCTATCACCAGGCCTTCATGCCCTTTTTGCTCAATGGCTTCTATCAGCCTGCGGGTAGAGTATAGCTTAGGGTTTCTTGAGAGTACTGCTATTTTCATGCTTATTTATTTTGAGTTCGTAGGATAAATCTTTTAAATCGACATCAACCAGAAACCGCTTTCTCAGAAATTTTCTTCCCAGCAGTACAGGTACTTTCATCTGGGCTCTGTTGGTAAGTGAAAACTCTACAAGGTGAGTACGGTTGAAAATGATGACTTCTGTTTTAATGGTGTAGCGATGTTCTGGTTCTCCTCCTGTGTTTTTGACCACCTTATCACCAAACTCCTCAAAGCGAAAAATCTGTTTTTCATATTCAGGGTGGCTGGGGTCCAGCACATCAAAGGTTAAAACCTGCTTACCGTTTTCTTCTGTAAGTGCGATATGATGGCAATGGAGGGCACTGCCATAGGCACCCGTATCTACCTTGGCTTCAAGATTTGTCAAATTGAGCCCTGGCAAATCTATTCGGTCGAGTCTTCCTATTGTGATCATATCAGCATCAAAACTTATTGGGTGATAAGTTATAGAATAATGGCTGGTATTAACCACACCTTGCAAACTCAAATACTAAGAATCAGGTATTAATTGCGGTGAAGTAAGAGATGTGGGTCGTGCTATTTCGAAAGAGCCGCGTATATTGAGTAACGTAACCCAAACCATAAACCGAACAGAGGTATGTTTCATAAGATATTAGTACCGGTAGACTTCAGCCCAAAGTCGAATCATTCACTGGAGATGGCCAGCAATATCGTGAGTCGGTCCGGGGGAGAAGTTGACCTCTTTCATGTGGTACAGGCGGCTCTTGCGGTGAGGCTCAACGAGGCTGGCGAGTATGAAAGCCTCGGCACGAGTGGCCAGAAATTCCTGACTGAAATTCTGGAGACCAATAAAAAGAAGTTAAAAAGACTGGCTGAAAAGTATGAATCAGATCAGTGTAAGATCAACCTGCGACTTAAGGTCGATGATATTCCGGACAATGTGGCGGAACATATTCATGAGGAGAATTACGACCTGCTGATCGTGGGCGGGCATACAGACTACAAGCTGCATGAGGCTTTTGGGGAGAATCACAACGAGAAGATTGTGAAACTGGCCAAAAAGCCGGTGCTCATTATGAATAAGGCGCCTGAGCTCAGGGAGATTAAAAAGATTGTGGTACCTACCAATTTTACTGACGACTATGGCCAACAGGCCGAAGTACTCAAAGAAGTACAAAGCTTTTTTAAGGCGCATATTGAGTTTCTTCATGTAAACACGCCTGCCTATTTTTCTACTACCTATGAACTTGAGAGACTAACGGATGGCTTTCAGGAGCGTCATCAGTTTGAGGATTGTAGTTTTAAAATCATTTCAGACAAAGACCGTAAGAAGGGCATTCTTACGGCCATTGATCACCTGAAAGCTGATATGGTTTGCGTGCTGTCGTTTCAGTCGAAAAGCCTGAGTAGGTTTTTCAGAGGAGATGTGACGGAATACCTCGTCAACCATTGCAAAGCACCGGTTATGGTGCTGAATGTAAGGCGTTGACAGTAGGTACCATAACTCCCTGATTTATCTCTCCTGATTCTTTTTGAATCATCAGCCTGTTTTGATGGCACCATCGGTTAAGCTCCTGCACCTCTGGCGGGTTCAGCATGTTTATGGCTTTGGTGTATTCTTTTGTAAGCAGCTGCGAATCGAAGCTTACTTTGCTTAAAATCATTTTGTAATAATCCAGAAATGAAGTTTTCATAAGGCTATAAAAGTTTCATTGATGAATAATGAATGAGATGGGGCAGACCACTGTCTGCCCCGGAATGTATCTACGATATCTGAATGGTTCTGACTGGTTGCTTTTTTGCCTCCTCCTTTTTAGGAATGATAAGGCCCAGAATACCATTGTTGTAAGTAGCCTCAATCTTATCGGCTTGCACCGTATTGGGCAGATGAAAAGACCGCTTGAACGACTGATAGCTGAACTCTCTGCGTGTGTACACCTGATCATCCTGCTGTAAGCTGTGTTCTGAAAGATCAGAACTGATGGTAAGCGTGTCATTGTCCAAAGAGATTTGGAAGTGCTCCTTTTCCATGCCCGGAGCAGCTATTTCTACCCTGAAAAGCTCATTGGATTCTATAATGTTGGCCAGGGGTACCTTGCTGCTGTCATAGGAGGACCCTATGCGCTCAAACAGGTCTTTGGAAAGAAAATCATCGAAGAATGATGAATTCGGTACAAAATGGGATTGTTTTACAATGTTCATCGTTTTCAAATTTTAAGTGTTAAACAATTCAACTTTTAGCTTTTGCTAAATCATAGTGCTGCACATTGGGCAGCCACATCAAAACTCAAATCGGGGCGGTACCTGAAATCTATCAGTATTTAACTGTCAGCTGATTACCGCACTTATTAACCAGTTCCATCTGAACCGGTAAAACATTCAACAAACTGTGTGAACCGCGCTTCGCTTCACTTATTTCAACTAGTATGCCAGAGCGATAAAGTGAATTTTTGACAGCATTCTGCTTGAAAAAATGACAGGCTCTGCCTGACACTTTGTAAGTAAAAATCCGGGTAAAGCAAGCCTTCAGCCTGCTTTACCCGGATAGTTGGAAATTTAAGAGCTCATACCAAAGGCATAGAATTGTGTGCCGGGCAGGTTTTCATAAACTCCTTCTATCATTACACCTCCGCTGGCATTTTCAAGCGCCTGCTGCAGGTCTTCTTTGTCTTTAATCACCTGCTTATCTACTTTGGTAATAATGAAACCCTCTTTTATATCGGTATGTCTGCTGAGCTTACCGGCATAGAGTTTCGTGACCTTTACCCCACCGGGTATTTCCAGCTTCCGGGCAGCTTTCTTATCCAAATCTTCAAAATCTGCCCCCAGAATACTAAAGACCTCTCTTCTTTCTTTTTCCACCAATTTGAAGTCACCCTCGCGGTTTTTAAGCTGCACTTTTACCTTCATCTCCTTGCTGCCGCGTGCCAGGGTCAGCCTTATTTCGTCTCCCGGTCGGTGACGGGCTATGGCCTCCTGTAGCTGTGGCGCTGAAGCTACTTCTGTATCATCTACGGCCAGTATCACATCGCCCGGCTCTATGCCTGCCTCCAGGGCTGCGCTGTTTTCCGATACGCTGTCTACATATACTCCTTTATTCACATCCAGGTCCATTTCTTTGGCCAGGTTGCCGTCCACGCCCCGAATGGTTACACCCAGGTATCCGCGCTGGACTACGCCATACTTTAAGAGGTCTTCCACCACTTTGTTTACAATATTGGAAGGTACTGCAAAGCCATAGCCTGAGTAAGCTCCCGTAGGGCTGGCAATGGCAGTATTGATACCCACGAGACCTCCCTGCAGGTTTACCAGGGCACCTCCGCTGTTACCGGGGTTGATAGCGGCATCGGTCTGGATAAAGGATTCGATGGCATAGCGGTCTTGCAGAATGTTGATGTTTCTGGACTTGGCGCTCACGATACCTGCAGTTACCGTAGAGTTAAGGTTAAAGGGGTTACCTACCGCCAAAACCCATTCGCCTACTTTTACATCATCTGAGTTGATCAGTGGGAGCGAAGGCAGGTCTTTTTCACGGATTTGGATCAGTGCCAGATCTGTGCTGGGGTCTGTACCAATCACTACGGCTTTGTAGGTGCGGTTGTCATGGAGCGTAACCTCAATATCATCGGCATCGGCTATCACATGGTTATTGGTGACAATGTAGCCGTCTGCATTGATGATGACGCCTGAGCCTGTACCAATGCGTGCCTGGGGTGTCTGCTGTTGCGGGCTGTCGAAGCGGAAGCCCCTGCCTCCGAATTGATCGAAGAAATCCCGAAAAGGGTCGGGGAGTTGCCTGTACTGCCGCTGCTGTCCGCGATTAATATATTGAGCCGTTTGCGTGGACTTGATATGAACAACAGCATCCATGACTTTTTCGCTGGTAGCGGTAAAGTCCAGCGGTATAATCTCATTGTCTTCATTCAATGTATACACTGCCTTAGCAGCATTACTGCTATTGATGTGTTCTATTTTTACAGTTTTATCACCTGATGTAAATCCCGGAGCTAACCAGAATACGCCCAATGAAATGGTGAGCGCTACCAGGCCTGAAATAATGTGGTTTTTCATACTCGATTTATTTTGCGTTCAACATGATTTTCTATTCACTCAGAAAGTGCCTTTTAGCCTTTGTGGCGCTCACGAAAGTAGACGAACAGCCAGAAGGCAGAACAGGCCAGGGAAAGGCCTAATGCGAGCTTTTCCATGATGCTTTTCTGTTTTGATTATTTTAGTAAAATGTACCTGAACCAGGCTTTGGCAGTATGATGTCCCCATTGTGCAAAGCGTACCTTCCGGCTGAATATTACTGAGGGCCTTGTGTACACTCTTCTTTGCCGGGGTGGCTGCTCAAGCCGTATCTGATGTTCCCAATAACCAGTGTTATCATAGTTGACAACTTTGGTCGTCAGGTAATGTACTGTCGCCAGGCCGGGGTCATGGCTGCGGGTAACTACAGGGTAGTCTTCAATTTCAACACCTTCAGCGGGAGTGCTTTTCTTGGAAATCCTGGAAAAGGCACTGCTTGTGGCTGTTTTAAGATGCTGAATGATTCTTTTGAAATTCATTTTCACCTCCTTTTCTAAAATTGCTATTCTGATATTATGGCTATCAGAGATCAACAACTATTCCAGAAGCTTCGGGCAGGCTTTTGTCGTTCATTTTGACAGTTCAGGGTGCTGTTTGCTGAAATTTTGTCATAATCAGTGTGAAGACTCTGTATAGCCTGAGTCAGATATTCCGTCAGGATTGAGGTTGCATTTGTTCTTGTGGGCCTGTTATTCCAGACAAAGCTCAGACCAGAAAAAACAGAAATACCAGCGGGAATACAATGCCTACCACGGCCAGCTTCCAGCCGCGACTTCTGAAGCTGGTTTTGCCACCTGAGATAAACATACCCGAAACGGCTATGATGATCATGGCGATACCGAAAATATCAGAGTACCAAATCCAGGCGGGGTTGGTAGTTTGATGCAGATCAGCCATTTCGGCAAGACCTACGCGCCTGCCTACCCATTCTTTTTCACCGGTGCCGGTTTCCAGGTCTACTTCAGCCCTGGCTTTTTCGTAGATAATGCGCAGCGAGCCATTGCGTATTCTAAAGCCTTCATATTTATTTCCCATGTCAATAATGGGGAGCAGGGTTTGTATAAACTCTTCGGTAATTTCTTCTGCATTTTGGGGCAATTGCAGCTGAATAGGTTCAGCATTATAGGTGAACTCGCGGGAGTTAAATGTGCGTCTGTGGTTCAGGGCAATGCCTGAAATAGAAAAGGAAATAATCAGCCCCACGAAAAAATAGGCGATGTCTCTATGCCAGTTGCGGGAAAGGTTTCTGAATTTGACGCTGGTCATTGTTTTTATTTAGACTAATTATAAATAGTGATGCAAATATAGCCTTACCAGCGAATGAGGCAAGTTTACATGCCCAAATTTTTACTATTTCTTAGCGATCAGTCGTCTTTGCAGGTTCCCGCAGCCCGACATGCACAGTCTGATTCCACGTGGCATGGGTGGTCTTCACACCTTGAGGCGTTGTTATCTCCCAGTTCATGGCCAAAAGTTGAATGATAGATCAGTTTGGTTTCTTCAAAGGATGATAACAGGTTTTGCCGATCTTCCTTTCCGTATATCCCAAAGTAGGGGAAATGATCTATGAATTTGCCAAAGACCTTATGGCAATCTTCTCGATAAGCTTTTGTATCAAGAATGTGTTGATGCCAGAATTCATCCATGAGCTGGCTTGGTACTATGGATTTTGAAGGATTTAACAGAATCATAGTCAGGTATCTTCGGTATTCTTTTTCGGCTATATCGAGTTTTGATTTTGACCAGGCTTCTTTACCAGGCTTGTTGGCAAGTTTGTGCTTGATTCGTTCAAAGTCGAGAGACATGACAGCGTCAGGAATTACTCTGTTTATAGTGGGTGTATCAGTTAGAATCATGAGTTTGTTTTTTGGAATTTACTTGTCGGAAATACTATATTGAGGATAAGTTACCTGGCTCGTGTGCAGAACAAAAAGTAAGTCTCTCATCATCGGTTTTACTTTGCAACAGGGTTGATTTTGTTTCTGACCAATTTTTCAGGTAGCCGGGTATAGCAGGGAGCTTCATTTACTTGCTGCAGCTAAGTGACTCGGAAAACTATGTTGAGGGAGTTTATAATTTAGCGCAGGCGTGGGTTACTGAGGTAAAGGGTGGGGCATTTATATTGTACCTAAAGGCACAGTGCAGCGCGTTACAACTAGTGCTAAGTTGTATACTTACCGGTATTATGTCTCTAAAGGATAATACAGGCTTGTCGGCCCTTGAATCATTTGCAATAGGGGAGTCTGACTCTCCCTTAGATCAGTGCATCCCCACCTTGCCTTTCATAGACTTGAAAATGGCGGGTGAGTTAAAGCCAATGCCGTCTTTGAATACCAGCTCCATTTTACGGATGTTAGCAATGTCGGCTTCCAGGTCTCCATCGATCAACACAATATCGGCCTGCTTACCTACTTCCAGAGAACCAATCTTGTCTTCACTTTCCAGGAATTTTGCACCGTCCAGCGATGAGATTTTGATGGCATCGGTTAAGGAGAATCCTGCCTCAATAAAGAGCTCGATTACCCGCTGATTGGCATAGCCTGCAACGGTACGCCCCGCTCCGGTGGGGTCGGTGCCGGCTACCAGGTGTCCGCCTGCTTCATAGAATTTCTTTTCCCAGGCCATCTGTTTTTTGAAGTGTGCCTGAGAGGCTGAGTCACGTCCCTGCATGCGGGTATGACGATTGACCAGGCTTTCTCTGATCTCAGGACTCATGGCATCCAGGCCATCACCCGGTACGATTTCCCGATCTGTATATGGCTCAAATACGGGTAGGGTAGAGGTAATGGCTACATTGGATTTAATCAGGTAGTCTATCAGCGCTTGCATTTTGGGGCTGTCTTCCGGCAGGTTACGCAAGGACTGGCCTCGCTTAAAAGCCGGGCAGAAGTTCTCCACCTTGTCGTCTACAAAGTCTGAGCTTTGAAAAAAGCCATGCTCTATATTGTCAATGCCTATTTCAGCCGCTTCCTGGTAGGTAACTGAGCAGATATGACCGGTCACTTTTTTGCCTCTGGCATGGGCGGTTTTCACCACGCGTTCCAGGTCTGCTTTGGTTACATTCTGATAAACTTTAAAGGAGTTAACACCCCGGTCAGACCAGTAATTGACCATGGCCTCAGCTTCATCTGAGCTCTTGATCGCGGCCACCTCAGGCACAGGGGTACCGGGCCTTTCAATAAAGGGGCCGGTTACGTCCATTTTAGGCCCCAGCATTTTACCATCAATAATAGATTGCTTTATGTTCAGGTCAGTCTGTGGCTCTATGCTGCCAGCTGTGCGAATGGTGGTGACTCCACCTGCCAGGTACAACCGGGGAAAGGTAAAGGTCATTTGTGCCACACTGAAAATGCCATCATAGGGTTTGGGGTAGAAGATGTGCTCGTGAAGCATTACCAGGCCTGGAATAATGGTTTTACCGGTACAGTCAATCTCTTTGGCGCCCCGTGGTACAGAGGTGGAACTGCTGGGCCCCATGGCGGTAATGATACCATCCTTGAATATGAGGGTTTGATCGTTTTTGATGGCCGCTCCTGTGCCGTCAATCACCTTGGCATGGGTGAGGGCCACCAACTCGTCCTGTACACTTACATAGGGTTTTACGGCTCTTGAAAACTCCTGGGCTAACAGACTTTGACTGAGCAGTAGTAGAAAAAATGCTTGGGCAAGGCGACTAGATTTCATAAAAAAGTGAGTTTGGTATTTCAATCAGGGTTCAAGGAACGAAAAGTCCATCAATTCTAATAACACTATTATTTGGCTATGGCCGATTGGATATGTGCTGCATGCATAATAAATTGTACCCGGAATATGCATTAGAAAATCTATTCCGTAGAGAAATCACTGTGAATCAGTTAAATGAATGAGTTTTTTGATTTGACCATAGCGATGCTATGCAAAAATCAATAAAACTCTCTGATTCTGTGTGATTTATCTCCTCATTACAAAGTTCTAACACATAATCCGGGTTTGAGAATGGAAGCGATCGTAAATTTCTTTGACAATATACCTACTGAGTTTCGTGCTGGAATTCTGATTGGGGGCGTAGTGATTTTCTGGATCGTTGAGGGTACACTGCCGCTTTTTAAATTTCAATATAAGAAGGTGCGACATGCAGGCCTGAACCTCTTTTTTACGCTTACTACCGCCATTATAGGCTTTGGACTGGCCGGGGCTTTGCTGGCTGCTTCTGATTTTGTGGCAAGTAATCAATTCGGGCTGCTTTATATTTTTGAATTGCCACTATGGGCCCAACTGGTTGTGGGGGTATTGTTACTTGATTTGATAGGGGCTTACCTGGTACACTGGACGGAGCATAAGGTAAAGTGGATGTGGAAGTTTCACCTGGTGCATCACAGCGATACCACTGTGGATGTAACTACGGGTTTGAGGCATCACCCCGGAGAAACGGTTTTCAGAATTGGCTTTACCATCATTGCTGTGATGCTGGTGGGGGCACCGATGTGGATCATTATGTTCTACCAGAGTATGTCGGTGCTCTTTGCCCACATTACTCATGCCAATATCAACATGCCTCGCAGCCTGGACAGGGCACTTTCTTACGTCTTTATCACCCCTTTGATGCATAAGGTGCACCATCACTATACGCAGCCTCTGACGGATACCAACTATGGCAATATCTTCTCTTTCTGGGATCGCCTCTTCGGTACTTTTGCCGAGGTGGATGATGCCAAGGAGTTGATTTATGGCATTGACACCCACATGAAGCCCGAAGAGAATAATAAGATGGGTAACCTGTTACAGATTCCTTTTCAGCCCTACCGCGTGCCTGAGGATGCCAAGTTTGGTAAATAGAGGTTATTCAGGCTTAATGATCCTGTAAAGCACATGCTCTTCCAGCGTGTGTCCTTTTTCTACTTTCGGGTGAAGAAAGGTTCCCTGATGAACCATTCCCAGTTTTTCCATCACCCTGGCAGATCGCTGATTGATGGAGGCCGTAAAAGAGTACACTTCAGTAAAGCCCAGTGTATGCCAGCCATGGTGTAGGCAGGCTTGCGCTCCCTCGGTGGCGAGTCCCTTACACCAATAAGGTTTAGCCAGGCGCCAGCCGATCTCTATACAGGGGCTGAAGCTCACATCCATTTCCGTTTTGCTGAAACCTATAAAACCGATGAAAGTACCGGTTGCTAAAAGGTCTACTGCATACCAGCCAAAGCCATGAGTTGCGAAGTGTTGCTGGTATCGCGCTATAGCTTCCTGCGTTTGTTCCAGGTTGAACGTAGATGGAAAGAACTCCATTACTGCTGCATCGGCATTAAGCACGGCAAAAGGAGTCAGGTCATTCTCTTGCCACTGGCGAAAGCCCAGCCTGGGTGATTGAAATAAATAATCCATGACGATTGCAAAGAAAGCAAAAGCCATGGATTATAGTGTAGGTAAGAAAAAACCTGTAGTCGACCTCTTAGAGATTCGGTTGTGGCGTCATTCTGAGGTAAGGCTTCACTTCTTCGTAGCCTTTAGGGAATAGCTCATCTGCCTGCTCATTGCTCACTGCGGGTACAATTACACAATCATCGCCTGATTTCCAGTTTACAGGTGTGGCTACTTTGTGATAAGCTGTCAGCTGTAGTGAATCGATAACCCTTAGTATCTCATCAAAATTTCTGCCGGTAGAAGCAGGGTAGGTGATGGTCAGCTTGATCTTTTTATCGGGACCAATGATGAATACCGAACGTACCGTCAGCTTGTTATCAGCTTCAGGGTGGATCATATCATAGAGGGTAGCCACATTACGGTCCTCATCGGCTATAATAGGGAAATTGACCTCTGTGTTTTGGGTTTCGTTAATATCACCTATCCAACCTTTATGCGATTCCAGACCGTCTACGCTCAGGGCCAGTACTTTCACGTTTCTGGTCTCAAACTCAGAGCGTAATTTGGCGGTGTAGCCGAGCTCTGTTGTACATACCGGGGTATAATCAGCAGGGTGAGAGAATAATACACCCCAGCTATCGCCCAGCCAGTCGTGAAAACTGATAGTACCTTCTGTTGTTTCTGCGGTAAAGTCGGGGGCTGTGCTCCCTAATCTTAGTGTACTCATGATTTATCTTTTTTGGGTTAAGTATCAGGTTCTTTTATACGGATTGACTAAAGTTTCGCCTGCCAAATGACGAAAAATGATTTGTAAAAGTCTACAAAATCAGTAGAATTTGTTGGTTGATGATTGGAAACGAATCTGACCGGTATTTCGTTACTTTCGTCCATGCTATCGATAGAGAAAAAATCCATCAAGTACCTGACCTCGCAGTTTACCAAACCAGGAGTAGTGAACTGGATTGGTATCAGGCCGGAGAGAAGGCGTCCTCTGAAGTCCGTAGACAGAATTCAGGCTGTAGCCAAGATTGGTTTGGAGGGAGATCATTATGCCTCAAAGGGTGGTAAGCGACAGGTGACGCTGATACTGCGGGAGCATATGCAAGCGGTAGCGTCTATGGTGAGTATGGATGAAATTGATCCTTCGCTACTCAGAAGAAATATTGTAGTAAGTGGCATCAACCTGCTGGCCCTGAAAGGGAAGCGCTTTCGCCTGGGAGAGGCTGTGCTGGAGTACACAGGGGAGTGTCACCCTTGTTCGCGCATGGAAGAAAACCTGGGAGATGGTGGCTATAATGCGATGCGTGGTCATGGCGGCATTACCTGTCGGGTTTTGGAGAGTGGCGTAATTGGTGTCGGGGATGAACTGGTGGTGTTTAGTGTTTAGTGTTTCGATGTTTGGTGTTTAATGCTTTGGTCAACTGCAGAGGGCTTTGTTTGCTGGGGTAGGAAGCTGGAAGCACGAAGCGGGGAGTCAGAAGACGGAAGTAGGGGGGGATGGATAATCGCCCTCGCAGCGGGATGCTATGAGTAAATTGAGTGATATACCCCGTCAGTACCGAGCCTCTTCGCCAGATCGCATGTTGCCAATAGCTTTAGCGATGGCACAGGCTTCGGCCACCGAAGAAAGCAAGGCGCAGGTCAGACGGATGAAGGCATGCCCGGATGGTAATGGTTGCTGATATATTGGGAGTGAGGATTAACCCTGATCAAACCATATCAAAAAACAATACGCGAGATATTTAACAGGTAGGCGAAATATCTCGCGTATCACATGGCTGCTATCAGCAAGAGTTGACCAAAAGTTCTTCCTTGACTAGGGTTGCCCGAAGGGCGGGGTGGTATGACAAGTAGGATATACAATATTCCTACCTCTTACCTCATATCCCCTATCTCTCGATTCCCATATACAAGACACAATTATGCTCCAATTCAGCTAAACTGACTAAGTCCCCCAATTACTTCCGATAGTCCAGCGGTGGCTGGCGGTCGCCTACCAGTGCTTCGTAAACAAAGTTTTTGCCTTGTCTCCTGATCAGTTCGGCTTTGGCTTTTTCGGTGACGGAAGGGTTGTTGAAAATGTCCATAGCGGTGAGTGTGAGCGTTTTGGCGGCTACCATCATGCCGTTGATCCCGATATCCGTACCTCCGGCTGCCACGGCCTGCCATGTATGCGCTGAGGTGCCGGGTACCCAGGTAGCGGCACTCATGCCTGCGGTTGGTACCAGCCAGCTTACATCGCCTACATCGGTGGAGCCTCCGGTTCCTTTTTCTCGGACCACAAAATCTTCTATTTTCTGAGCATCTTCCAGGGATACATCTATAGAGTAGGTATCCAGTATTTTTTTTGCAAACTCCGTATCTGCGGCACTGTACGCCACACCACCTACTTTCATCAGGTTTTTGTGCATAATTCTGGCCAGGGTTTCATTGGGCAGTACATTGTACAGGCCGTGAATCACTTCGTATTTCATTTCTGTATTGGTGCCCATGGCTGCGCCTTCTGCGGCTTTTACTACTTTTTCGAAAATAGCTTTGACATTGGCCACATCAGGGTTTCGTACATAGTAGAAGGCTTCCGCAAAGGCGGGCACTACATTGGGTGCTTCGCCACCCCTTGTGATCACATAGTGGATGCGCGTTTCCTGAGGCACATGCTCCCGCAGCAGGTTGACCATATGGTTCATGGCTTCTACTCCATCCAGGGCAGAGCGGCCTCTTTCAGGGGAAGCCGCTGCATGTGAAGCTTCACCATAGAACCTGAACTTGGCAGATTTATTGGCCAGTGAGGAGGTAGCTCCGGCTGCATTGCGACTACCCGGGTGCCAGTGAAGTACGGCATCCACATCATCCAGCAGCCCTGCACGGGCCATATACACTTTACCGGCTCCTCCTTCTTCGGCAGGTGTGCCATAGACCCTAACCGTACCTTGCTTACCGGTGGCAGCGAGCCAGTTTTTTACAGAAATACCTGCGGCTGTAGAGGCTGTGCCAAAGAGGTGGTGGCCGCAGGCGTGCCCCGCTCCGCCATCTTCCACAGCGTCTTTATAGGGTACTGCTTTCTGCGATACGCCCGGTAAGGCATCAAACTCAGCCAGGATGGCAATAACCGGGGCACCCGAGCCATATTCTGCTACAAAGGCGGTAGGTATATCCGCTACTCCTGCTCTGATACGAAAGCCTTCATCTTTCAGAGTTTTTTGCAAAAGGGCCGAGCTGTTTTCTTCGAGGTAGCCCAGCTCCGGGTTGCTCCAGATTTGTTTGGCAATGGCAGCATATTTATCCTTTTGGCCGTCTAATTTTTCGATCACGGCATTGGGGTTTTTCTGGGCACTGAGGTTTAACGACATCAGCACTGCATAAAAGAGAAGGGTGTATTTTTTCATAGTCTACAGGTTGCTTCTAAGATAAGAAGAATTCACTATTCGAAGCAGAGCTTCCTGTAAGCGCTATTTTCCGGCCTTCTTCTCTGCTCGTTTTTTCTCTTTTTCTGCTCGCTTTCTGGCTTTGTCCGCTGCTTTTTGGGCCTTCTTTTCTAACTTTTTGGCCTCTTTATCCGTTCTGGCTTCTTTGCTTTGTTTCTGTGTTTTTTTAGTCATAGGGGTGTGTTTTTGTATCTAAAAGATTAGTAAATAGTTGATTGATCTTTTGCTGTGAACATGGCCTGATGATTGATACCCAGTGTGCGGTAATGTCGGGTCAACTGTGCAACGCTTTGTTCAAATTGGAAGGTAAACCATTGGTCGTATTCTACCTGATGCTTGGTGGCCAAGGCGGGTTGACTGAGGCATGCATGAACGCAACGACTGGCTTGAATACCAGAGAGTAGTGCCTTGAGTATTCCCTGACCAGAGGCGGGGTCTATCATGCCTGCTGCATCACCGCAAAGTATAATATGGTCTTTGCAAATAGGTCTGCTTAGCCTCCAACTTACATTATGGCCGTGTGGTTTGCCGATGAGCCTGGAGCCAGGCAGAGGACCTTGCGTGGGCTTGTTTTTGCTCAGCGATAGTTGTGTCCATGTATAAGAGCTATCGGACTCGGGAGCTATCCAGACCCAACCGTCCGTTAAAGCCTGAAAGCAGGTTTTCAAAGCCGGGTACGATGTGTTATTGAATTCCGACCTCCCGGTCCAGCAGGTCATGATGGCCGAGTAGGTTTGATTGTATAGCTTCAGAGTCTGACTGGATTTTCTACGAAAACCCGTTGCATCAATTACATAACGGGCACTGTATTTATTCTTTGAGGTAACTACGTTCACACTATGGGAGCTATGGCGGACTTCCATTATTGATTCGTTTTTCAATTCAATGTTCAATGCCTGAAGAGTTTCCACGAGGCCCTTATCAAAAACCTCGCGGTCTATGTGATGTCCATACCAGGTTTCTCCATTTTGCCCGAGTTGATTTACCTCATCACCCGACTTGATTTCGCTGAAAGTAGCCCTGCTGGTTTGCTCACACAGATGTGTCAAACCTAATTGGTTCATAAGACTCACAACTCCTGGGTGGATGCTTTGAGCAGGTGTAGGAAGACCATCATTATGGCCCCACCGCTTAAGTTTGGAGATGACGAGTACAGCTAAACCGACCTTATGGGCCGTGTAGGCTGCCGCATAGCCTGCCGGGCCACAGCCTAATACAATCAGGTCAATCGTTTTTTCAGGCTTTTGCAAGATGATAGGTTTTCCATTTGCTCGTTTTCCCTTTTTTGATTTGTAAGCAGGCGAGTGTGTCTCTGGTTACCTGGCAAAGCCATACCCTTGAACAAGGTAGTATCAGGCGTTTGCCACGTTCGTCTTTCGGGTCAAGGTCTCCTTTGTATTTATTAGTCAGTCCACTTGGCTTGATTACTACGTAGAAATATCCTTCACCTTTAAGATCACTGGTTTGAGCGTTATTAAAATTAATCTGATCAAAAATTCCTCCCTTGGGAAGGCACTTAAAATTCTGCGTTTTCGACCAGTCATCTACTTTTTCAGCCCCTACCAGCCATAGCTTGGTACGCCAGGCTTTTTTGTGGTCAATCTTTCTAACACAGCTGCGATAACAATCCATTCTATGAACCAATTCCGGTGCTTCGAGATCACGTACTTTTGAAAGGTCAAAGCCTACGTTGGGGTCTTGTAAATTTTGCAGATAGTCGGCTCTGCCAATGTCTGTAAAGTTGATGTTAATAGCTTCTGTACCCAATTCAAGGTAAGGTCCCTGCTCGCCATCCCAACCAAAGCTCTCTGATTGATTATGGTATTTTACGTAGGGTGAATTTTTATTGTAACCTATCTCATGATCAAGCAAGGGGGTGGCTGTATTGGGGCGTAAGCCAATCAATGGCTCCATTGAACCCTGAAAGGTGCGCCCTGCATCAGGAGACGAAACGGGCCACATGCCATTGGCGGCTGAACACAGCTTCATATCTTCTACAAAGGGAGACCCCAAACCATAGGTGGCCAGGTAAACATTGTTTTTATTTCCCGAATAGGTGGCCTCCCATCCGGGAAAGAAGATGCCGGTGCCGGTATCGGGTAAGAAGCTGGTGGCCTTATAATCACGATCAAAGTTATTTCTAAAGGGTTTGACATCAGGGTTTTTAGGTTCTCCATTGGATACTACGGCCGTGAGTGTATCGAAGCTCTTATTTTTTGCCTGACTCTCGGCAAAAGCCGGTTCTTCTCTAAAGGGGTCTTCAATGGCAGGGTTTCCCCGTAGCCTTAATCCGCTTAAGTTGATGGTTCCCCCTTCAAAAAAGTCTTGATCTGTATTGATGCTTTTGTCGAGTGTTTGATAATATGCCCTTAAATCGTTGCTATCGATAAAGGGGAAAAAATCTGGTGCGGTTACCAGGGAAAATGCGGGTAGTATTTTTACCGTGTCAAATTCGGTACCCTGACCTTGGGGTATAAACCTTGCCGATACGCATCCATCGCAAATGCTATCTTCAAAGAGGAGGGCATCATAAGCCCCGTTTTTAATTTTCTGGTCGAAGGCCTGGTCTTTATAGCTCAACCCATCGATATGATCAATTTGCTTCGTAGCCCGGTCTTTGAGTTCAAATTTGATATTGACAAAGAGTGGGGAGATTTTGGGTGACCTGAGGCTGGATATTCTCCTGTTTCTTCTGCCTATGAAATCTGCAAGGAATACATTCGTGACCTCATGCCCGTTTTCATTGGGCATTTTCAGGCTCGAATGTCGTCTGTTAGTATGCGCTATTTTTGTTTTGACTTTCGGTTTGCCTTTGCTCTTCCAGGATCTCGGCACTTTCAGACTAATTAATTTTTTGTCTTGCTCTGCTTCTCTTATGAGCGGGGCAGGTAGTGAAGCGAGTAGTACTGAATCGCCCGTTCTTTTCAGTTCTAACAGCGTCTCTCCTGGTTTGTGTTTACTGCCGTCTATCGGCCGATTGCTGTCAGTGGAAGCACTGATTCTCAAAAATGGAGCCCTGGTAAAATCCAAACCCGGATTGAGTTCCATAGTGGTTCCGTCATAGGTGTACTCTTTCAGCTTTAGTAGCTTTTCATTGACATGGTATTCACCAAACTCTATGCTATACTGTTCTGTCTGGCTGATTTTCTTGATTGGATTGATAAAATAACGGTCACCACCCCGCCTTTTGAGCGATTCACGCTGCTGCTTGTTCATCAACTGTACATTGTCAGATATGCTGAAGTTGTACCATGGTAGTAGCTCCACCAAAAAGAGTCCGTAACGAGCTGGCTGCACTGCGGCATGTTTTTCTTCACCTGTGCTAGCCGGCAGGTTGGTGAAAGACCTCATGGCTTTGTCATAATGCAGCGGCTTATTCCCTATACGGCTCACCCCTGTACGTGAGTACACAGTTTGTGCAAACACCTTATTTCTTGATTTGCCTTCAAAAGGAGCATACGGAGGAGCCTTAGAGGCAGGCCTGTATTCATAGGCCAAAACGGCCAGGAATAGTTCTTTGTCGGTACTTTCCCCCAAATAAGTGTTGGTATCTACAAAGCTGTAAATATAGTTTTCAAGGGCATCTAGCTGTTCGATGGCCGGAAATTCTACTCCGGTTGGATTTACCCTGGCTGAGGCCAGAATGTGATAGAGCAGAGAAAGGCTTGGTGAGCCGGGTTCTATGAGTTTATTACCGGCAAAATCTTCCAGGCCGGGTTGTTGGGTAAGGGTCTCCAGATTATCCAGCTTCTGTTCCAACTTGCTCAGGTTTATCCGGTCGTTCAATGGCTGATTAATCTTGAGCTGTTTATTAATATACTCTTGCCAGCCGTGATTGTGCATCCAGTTGAGTACTTCTCCCATTTTGGCAGCTGCAAGCGGTTCAGCATGAGAAAGCGTAAGCTTTTTGAAGGCTGTGTTTTGGTTTGGGTCAGCGGCAAAAAGATCAATGACGGGCATGCTCGCTAAGACAGCGGTGCTAATCAGTGATTTTTGAATAAAATCACGTCTTTTCATTTATGTAGGTTTAAGAAATAAGGTGTTATTGAAAAGCTTTTTGCTTTTCGCTTCAGATAAATTTAATAAAAATATAATATTTTAAAGTAAAATAGTTATTTAATGCAGGGGATTAGGTGATTTTACCTATTGGAAAACGTGATCTGACCTGCTTGGCTTTTATGTAAGTTTGCTTTGTTTACGCCCGTTAATCCAATTGGCTTTCTAGGCCTGCAGTACGTACGTATTCAGACTTAATCTCCAAATGCCACCTGGCAAGCCTTAATTTTTGCTAAGGGCTATGCCTACAAATGAATCGGCTGTGCCATAGTACAGATGCCATTTCTCTTTGAAGAATACGAGCCCTTCTATAAAGGTGGTGCCCGCTGCATACTGACCAGTGACCTCATGCGGCAGGTCAGGACAGATAAAGGGCTGGTCCATTCGCTTGAGTAATTTTTCAGGGTTGGCTTTGTCAAAGAGGGCCTGCCCACCACAATAGGTGCCTTTGGCTATGTTAGGGTCAGCCAGGTCGCCCTCATCATTCTTACCATTGTAAAAAAGCAGTATGCCGTCATCTGTGAGCATAGCCGGTGGTCCGGGCTCTGTCAGAAAGCTGTCGAACTTACCGGGCCTCAGGGGCATGACTATCTTAAGCTCACCTTTTTCATCTTCCAGGGGTGTCCAATCCATTAAATCGTCTGACCAGGCAAGTTTCGCACCTCGTTCGCCAAAGTACATCCAGTACCTGCCGTTGATTTTGGTAGCTATGAGCTTATCACCTTGCTGCCGCGTAACGATGCTTCCTGATTTGCTCCAGGTATCCAGAAATTTTCCATTGGCCGCAAATTCAAATGCCGGGCCTTCCTTGTTCCAGTGCATAAGGTCTTTGCTGGAAGCGATGCTCAGCCGTGCCGTTTTTTGATCCCATGAGGTGTAGGTCATGATGTACTCCCCGTTTTCTGTCTCCACTACGCGCGGGTCTTCACAGCCGCCAGGGTAGTCCCATTGCACATGCAATGTGGAGTCGGGGTAAAGTACGGGCTCAGGATATTTATTGAAATTAAGCCCGTCAACGCTCCAGGCCAGGCCAATGCGCGAGGTACGACCTCCCAGGTAAGCCTTGGGGTTGTCTTCGGCCCGAAAGAGCATAAACACCGTATCATTCCTTACTACTGCTGCAGGGTTGAAGACATCAGCCTTTTGCCAGCGGACCGGGCCTTTGGTGTTGGGGTCATTAAAAACAAAGGTAGAATCGGCCTTGAGTATCGGGTTTTGGGTAGGCTTGACAAAACCAGTAATCCATGGCTCTGCAGGCTGGCTACAGGAGATAAGAGCCAAAAGGCAGATGATCGGGATACTTGTCAGGAAGCGCTTATTCATAAGGGAAGTTATTACAAATAAGCTGAGTTATCAATCAATCAGCTTTTGCCAGCTTAGTCGGTTGATTGCTAATTGTCCGGTTTATTGAGCTTCTCAAGCTTTTGATTGATGGACTCCAGCCCCTTAATGACCTCATTGAAACCTGACTTGAGAATGTAGATGATTGAGCCAAGAAATACGAGAATGGCACAGAGTACGATAAAGGAGAGGATAGGAAACATGTTATCTGATTTAGGTTACGAATCGATTTCTATTTAGGTATATAAGCAATGCACTCTATTTCTACACGAGCACCCAGCGCCAGTCCATTGGCACCAAAGGCGCTTCGGGCAGGCTTTTTACCGGGAAAGTATTGCTTGTAGATTTCATTGAACTGTGCCCATTCGCCAATATCGGCCATCATGATGGTAAGCTTCACGGCATGGTCAAATGAGCTGCCATTGGCCTCCAGTACTTTCTGAATATTTTTCATGGTTTGATGGGCTTCGGCTTCTATGCCTCCGGGAGCCAGCTCCAAAGTACCGGGGACATTGCCAATTTGCCCGGAGAGGTACATCATATCACCGACAATAACGGCATCAGAAAAGGGAAGCCCCAGGGCAGCCATTTCTTCTGACTGATAATGCCTGACTTCTGTTTTCTCAGCTGGCGTGCAGGCGGTAAAGATCAGGAGTAAAAGAAGTGCGGTAGAGAGTAATTGCTTCATATCTGGAATTCGGTTTGAGCCAATTTAACCCGCATTATTCATTAGAAAAATGAATAATTGACGAAAATGCTGGTAATCAGCATTTTGCCAGGGTTAACCCAGACATTTGAAAATCACCATTTTGGTTTTGATATTGTTAAGATAATTCATTGATTTTCAAATCGTCTGATTATGCAATAGTTGGCTATTGCATAATTACGGTTTAACGAAACTCAGCTAGCCAACCAGCCTGCAGTTTGTCAGACTTTCTTCAGTTCATGCCGAAATAAAGGGCAGTTCAATGATTTTGCGCCTTGCGGGCCCTCCAGTTATGTTGCTGCTCCTATAGTTTGGGCCATTGAACACTTTTAATCCAATTTAAATAAGATTCGAAAATGACATACTCAAAAGGAATAAGTGGCTTGTTGACGATAGTACTGGCATTGGCAATAGCGGGCTGCAAGTCTGAGAAGTCCAGTGAAACCAAAGCTTTTGATCCGGTAGGGGACTGGGAGTATAAGGTCACCACTGATGTGAGCTATGGGGTGATTACGATTACGGGAGAAAAGGACAATTACGCAGGGTCCATGACCACGGAGGTTTTTGGGACACTACAGATTCAGGCATTGAAAATTGAGGGAAATACCCTGACCGGTGATCTGGATGTAGGCGGTACCCCTGCAAAGATCGAATGTGATTTTGATGGTGATGAGATATCAGGGGCAGTGACGGCCGGTGCTGATAAGTTTCCGTTTGTAGGTAAAAGAGCGGATCAGTGATCTGAGAGCGGTCTTAGCAGTTCCTCCTCAGAGTTTTCTGCGAATAACTCTGAGGGATTCTATGAATAACTCTGAGGGATTCTATGAAGAGCCCTGAGGGGTTCCAGTATCGCTCAGTAGTCACTCCCCGGAGGACTCTGAGCATACTAAATAACTCCGAGGGGGCTGGAGATCAAAGGAAAAACCAGTAATCCTGCACGGGGTATTTGCCCCATTTGCCCAGGGTGTAGGCTATTTCATCGCGACCTGCTGGTGAAGCGACTACCGTGATGATCTGTGGATTATCCAGTGCTTTTACTATCTCGTAATGCTCCATGCGGATGCCGTAGACGTCTTTGCCGATTTTGTTTTCATTGTCACAGACCCAGTGGAACCTTTGGTCATGCTCCAGCAGTAATTTAGCCATGTCTTTGCCATTGCGGCCGGCTCCCCACAGTACCAGGGGCCGGGGCTCCTCTCTGTCAATTTTCAGGAAATAGCGGAGCTTCATGTCAAAATAGCGGTTGTCTTTATACACATCCCAGGTGCGGGAGATGCGTTCGGAGCGGTCGCGCCAAAAGTGTAATACTTTGTCAATACCTATCACCTTCAAGCCTGCCTGATAGAAGCGAAAGCAGAGATCATAGTCTTCGGGGTAAATTTCCGGCTCGAAAGCGCCTACTCTGGCAAAGTCATCTCTGTGGATCATCCAGCAATGAGAAGGAATCACACACTCTCTGTATATCTGCTCATAATGGCTGCTGGTGCGGGCCAATTGATTCAGCCAGCGATCGTAGCGGAGAAAACCGTCTCCTACTTCTCCTTCATCCACAAAGTGCTGCGTGCCTCCCGCTACAATGGTGCCTTTACCGTGCTCCAGCCAGGCGTCCAGCATGACTTGCAGCTTGTAGCTGGGCATTTTGTCATCGGAGTCCATGCGGTTGACCAACTCACCTTTGATATGAGGGTAGCCTTCTTTCAGGGTTGGGATCAGCAAGGGTCTGTTGCTATGGAATACCCGAATGCGAGAATCTTTCTTTGCATAGGCTTCCAGTATTTGCGGAGTTTCGTCAGAGGAGTGATCGTTGACGGCAATGAGTTCCCAGTTTGGATAGGTCTGGTCAATAATGGAGTCCAGACAGGCAGGCAGGTAGGGGGCCGTGTCTTTGGCTGCCATGATGATGGAAATAAGGGGACGCTTGCTTACCTGTGACATTGTGGATGATCTCAGTCGCAAGTAAGCTAAAATTCAAGAAATGCCTTGGGTTTTGGGAGTACTTCGATGACATTCGTCTGACCACTCAAAGTGGTCGGACGAATGCATAGGATGTTTGGACCTGCTACATTAGTGTAGACAGTAAGTTAAGCTTGTTATCTAAATTTACTGAAGATGAAAAGAGAAAGAAGACACTACGATAAGGAGTTCAAGCTGATGGCAGTGAACTTGTGTAATACAGGTAAGACAACCAGAGAAGTTGCTGAAGATTTGGGTGTTATAGTAGACCTGGTTAGGCGCTGGAAACGAGAGCATAATCAATATCAGGAAGGTAGTTTTTCAGGTTACGGCAATGCTAATCTTACAGATGACCAGAAAGAGATCGCTCGGTTAAAGAAAGAACTGAAGGAAGCTCAAATAGAACGAGATATCCTAAAAAAGGCCGTCAGCATCTTCTCCAAGGGAGACAACCAATATTGAAGTTCATTAAGGACTACAGCCACCAATTTGGTGTTGAGAAGATGTGTCTGGTGCTTAAGGTAAGCCGTAGTGGTTATTATGCCTGGCTGAGAAGAAAGCCAAGCAGCAGAGAGTTGGAAAACAATGAGATAAAGGAAGAGATACAAAGAGTGTATATCAATAGTAAAGGCAGGTATGGAAGTCCTAAGGTCACCGAAGAGCTGCAAAATATGGGCTGGAAGATTTCCCGCCCCAGAGTAGCCAGAATGATGCGACACGAAGGTCTTAGAAGTATTACATGTAAGAAGTTCAGAGGTACTACTACTGATTCCAGACATAGCCTTCCAGTAGCACCGAACCATCTAAACAGAGATTTTGAAGCTACAGAGCCAGGCCAAAAATGGGTGTCTGATATCACCTATATCCCAACCCTGCAAGGTTGGTTATACCTGACAATTATCATGGACTTATATGACCGTAAAATCATTGGCTGGGCTTTGAGTAGTTCAATGACAACTGAAGCTACAACTATACCAGCATGGAAAATGGCAATGACAAACAGATCTGCTCAGCAAGGGCTCATTTTTCACTCAGACAGGGGTATACAGTATGCCGCCTATGCCTTCAGAGCATGCCTTCGACAAAAGGCTGTCATACAAAGTATGAGTAGAAAAGGTAATTGCTGGGATAATGCCGTAGCAGAAAACTTTTTTAAGATACTCAAATCAGAACTAGTCAAGCACACTCAGTTTAACAGCCTCTTACATGCAAAAACTGATCTGTTTGAGTTCATTGAAATATGGTACAACAGGAAAAGAAAACATGGATACCTGGGATACAAAACCCCAGAACAATACACGAAAAACAATTATTCAAAATGCGCTTGATATAATGTCCACTTTTTTGTTGTAAGTCCAGTTAGCTATTGAACTCCGCTATTTCGAAGTGTTGCCGGTCCGACTTTGACAGTCTGACCTTGTATAAACCTACCGGTACTGACGGGGTTATCGGTCATTGACTGAAAGCTAATACCAATCTTAGTCCTCTAACCACTCCAGGTGGTCGGACGAATTAATCCAAACGAACATCAATGTTCACAAGCCATCCGACTTTGGCAGTGATTTCGCTTTGTTTGTTATGGCAGATAGGTCTTCACAGTTTAAACTGTTATGAGCCTCTAAACCTACCGGTACTGACGGGGTTATCGATCATTGACTGAAAGCTAATGCCAATCTTAGTCGTCTAACCCCTCCAAGTGGTAGGACGAATGCAGAGGATGTTAGCTATTGAACTCCGCTATTTCGAAGTGTTGCCGGTCCGACTTTGACAGTCTGACCTTGTATAAATCTACCGGTACTGACGGGGTTGTCGACTCTAAGTGGTGAGACGAATTGAAGGGAAGCCGGCTTCTCCGGGCTTCCCTATGGTTCCTCAACCATAAAGTCTTAATAGTTTGGTTTTGTTGAGTCACCGTGCACATTGGGTCTTTTGCGCACTATTGTATTGTTTTTCGTACGATCACCTCGTTATCCAATACCACATTGGTGCTCCAGATAAACTGAGCGTCATTGCCGCTGGCATCGAAGATGTCGGTGAAATTGGTGTAGGCTGATTTATTGTCTACTCCTATTGTATTGTTGGTATAGGTAGTGGCAGAAGGCCAGGCTGAGTCATCAAAGGTCTCAGATGTCCAGTTGTCGGGTACGGCCCAGTGTACCGCGTAGTAGCTGCTGCCCTCATTGCTATCGGTGGCATCACAGTTGGCAGATAGCCTTTCTGTTCCGTTTTCTGAAAGGCACGATAAGTCTTTGATTGGGGCGGTATAGAAGGTTTGTGCTTTCCAGGAGTCATTGGTAATGTCAATAATATTATCGGAGGCATCTTTGAATACGGCCACCATACCGCCATCTCCGGGGTGGTGAGCAAAACTTCCACTGGCTTCAGTACCAAGGCCGAGGTTTTCTTCCCAGTCTACCAGCTTCATGGCTACCGTAAACGGGCGGTTGACCCTGAACCGGACCAGATCGGAATTGAATTGGGTAAAGGGTACATTGTCTTTACCTACCGGGGTACCATTGATGTACATTTCAAAGTAGTTATCGGCAAAGACGTAGGCGGTAATGACCTCACCATCCGTGTCAATTTCCACAATGTCGGAGCCATCCAGTGCGGCCAGAGCTGCAGCGGTATTGGCATAATTGTTTCCATTGCAGGGGTTGTGAAGGTCGGAGGCAAAAGGGAAGCTGCTATTATCGTAATTGACTGCTGCGGGTACTGTCCAGCTATCACCATCGGTAGAGTTGATAGTACCCAAACCGGCAGTTCTGCCACAGTCCAGCAGGTTATTGGTAGTCGTGGTGGCGCTGCCCTGGCTCACAGAGCCTGTTCCCGAGTAATCATCAGGGTTTGAGCCTGATCCTCCGGTATCGTCAGTGTCTGTGTTGTCCTGCACATAGCCGCTGGGCTGTTCGCAGGCGCTGAGAGAAACGGCTGCATTGCCGAGTCCGTCATTGTCAAAATCCTGGTACCAGGTCTGTTCCTGGCAGTCTGTATCACCGCTATCAGAGCAGGCTATGGTAAGTGTCGCCAGCAGAAGCAATGTGGTACCCTTTATAAGTTGTAATCCTGAGTTAAGCATATTGACTATTGTTATATTAATTTGAGAGACTATTATCCAGTAGCAAGCCTGCGGCTGAAGGTTCTTCAGTATGCCAGCGTAGCTCCTGTTTTTCGATTTCTGTGGAACTGATATCGATACCGGGTGCATCAGTTTGACTTAAATGTTTTTCTGTACCTGACTGTATCAAAAAGGTAGAGATGCCCATTGCCAGGGCCAGCCCCCAGGCACCTACTTCTTTATTGAGTTTTCTAATTGACATCATTAAAGGTTAATGTGGCGGTGCCGATGGTTGTGACGGTTTGAATGGCAGCTGTAAAAGCTGCATAATCTACACTGAGCGAGCTTTCAGCAGGGAGACTTGCTGGTGTTTCGGACAGGGCAAAAATCTTAATGCTGTATTCATGACTTCCGGCTGAAGGTGAGCATGGGGAGGTATAAGAAATGGCATTGCCATCCTTGTTCGATCCCATGTACCAGGAGCCATCATTGGCAGTACCATAAGGAATAGCAGTTATCGAAGGGTCGATATTCCATAGATGCAAATAGGAGTTGGCCTGGGTCTGGTCATCGGGGTTGGGGAAGTGATACATGATGACGGCCAAAGCCCCTGTGCCTTCCGGTACATTCTCCCAGGCGAGCGGAATAGAGTTTTCTATGCCGTTGGTTTTAGTTTCACATTTATAAGCGTCCAGTAGTTCTCCATTGACAACGGCAGCACTGGTAATCGTAAAGTCGGTCGTGTCAGCAGGGGTGTTATCCCAATCTTCGCTGCAGGCAAAGCACAGTATAAAGAGGGGCAGGTAAAGTAACTTTTTCATCATTCTATTGGGTTGAGGTTTGTATTAGTTATCGTTGAAAGGTTTCTGTGGTAGTAGAACCGTCCGTATCGTTAAAAATGAAAGTGTAGAGGCCATTGTCATCCCAACTGTAGTCGACTGATCCCTGAATGCCATTGCTGGTGTAGCTGAGCACATAGCCATTGCCTCCGGTTTTTTGCACCAGATCATCTATGACCAGGTTATCACTATTGATGGGGTGTGGGTCTCCGCGAAAGGCCTGACCTACGGGCTGTGGCTCTACTTGTGTTTGCGGACTGGTACCTGAAAGTGCCACTTCTCCACGCATCGCAGCGATCATGTAGGGGTAGGTTTCTGTACCATGATAGTGGTAGCTATCTCCGTATTCATGGCCATGATAGTTATCGAGGGCGTTCATATTCGTACCATCGGGTTCTTTTGAGCCATACACCGCAAAGCCGTCCAGGGCATAGGCAATGGGTTGTAATACGGAGGTGGTTTCCAGGTGAAGGGGAGCCGTATGATAGTGGTAATCATCGCCCCGGCCGGAATGGCCACCATAGGCATCCAGTTCTCCAATTTGCTGAGATACCAGTCCTGAGGCGTTTAAGGGGTTGAAAATAGGGATGCCATTGGCTGCTACACCGATGGCTCCGCGCTGAAAATCAGTTTCTATGCTGATGGGGTTGTCTGCATAGGTGGCTGTTAAAGGAATGAGCCATGCATTGGTGCCGGTATAATCATGGGGTGTGGGTACCTGGGCTATCCAGGCGGTAATGCCTACCATCATTTGATGATCTGGAATGCCCTGAGATTCTACATAGAAATAGCTGTCATCCCAGCGGGTACTTACATTGCTGTAAGGGGTGAAGGCTGCATTCATCACTGCGGGATCAGATGTGAAAGAAGTGCCTATGGAAGGTGTCTCATCCATATCTCCATCTCCACTGGCGCAGCTTGCCAGCACCAGCGATGCTATGAGCAGTGCGCTGAATGAGCTTATGGCCAAAGGTGGTTTACTTGTTTTTTGACGCAGTAGCACTGCCGTGAAGACAAGCGTTAGTACCAGTACCAAACCTGCCAGTGTTTGCGCCCATTGGCTGGTGGTTGTAGCTTTTTTCGCAGGCCTGTCGAGGTAGCGTTGCGAATTGATTTCCTCAATTTCTTTGAGCTTGCGTGTTATATATTTCTGGTCTACCCATGAGAGTTTTTCTATGGCGAAAGAGACCACACCGTCTTTCTTTTCTATAAATACTTTTCCGGCTTTTGCCATGAGGAAAGTGCCTTCTGCGGCAATACTTCTGTCCTCGAATTTCCAGGTACGGGCCTGTGCCGGGTCGTAGTTGTGGTGACTATGGTTTGCGCCCGCTTTTGGGTCGTGATACTTGTAGGCCATAGCAGACTGGGCTATGACAAAAAGTGTGAGGAGTATCGTGATTCGTTTCATAATGACTTAGGTCTGAAGCGGGGTTTATCCGCTTTGCGTACTATGGACGAACTGGGGTGGTGGCTACCCAACCCCCCGGGGAAGAATATTTATGAAATGAGTTGGTTATGTATGAAACAACGTCTAGCCCGCCTGAGGTATGTCTGGGGCAAAAAGTATAAGGTCGGGAAACGGGTTTGCGTTTTTGAGCAGATAATGTGTTCCCAGATGAACGATTGCTTTTTCTTTTTGCGGCCAAAAAGAAAGAAAAACCCTTTCCGAAAACACCAAATCCAAGCTCGGTTTTTGCCGCACAAGGCCAGCGCGTACCAAATCCAACCGACTTGTATTTCGCACTGTTTTCGGTTTAGCCACCCTCCTGTGTGTAATAGGGTATGAATACATGAGTTGCCTTTGTGGTTTTAGCGTATCATCTTCATAGTCTTAGCGTCTCGCTAAGACTTGAGTTGCACCAGGTCAGAAGGCTTGTACCAGGCTCAGGGTCCACTGCATGAGACCGCTTAGCGTGGAATGTGTGGCGAAGACCGAACCTGCCATCTGTATCTCTCTGGAACAAGTTACCAGGGGCTCACAACCACCCGGCTTCGTACCCTTCCTGTTCTTAAGGAGGAGAGTAGATAAAGCTGATCAGAAAATAATCTTCACCTGAAGGTTAGGGGCGAAGCGGATGCCTTGTCGAAGGAAGTCGTTTGAGCGTACGTTTGACTGAAAAATGTTGATGATGTTCTCGCGGTCGTAAAGGTTGAGCACTGAAAAACCGATGATGCCCTTCCATGCGGCTCCGGCTGGTGAAAAGCGGTAGGTGGTTGAGAGGTCCATCTGGTGCTGTACAGGAAAGCGATCTTCATAGGGTACATCCAGCGAATTACCATCCAGAATTTGATCTCTCGAAGGCAGGTACACTGGCAGCCCTGTCATCATGCCCCAGGAGAGCGCAAAGTTCCATTTTTTTCTGGAGTAGAGCCATTTGATATTCAGGGCATGTCTTTGGTCGTAGTATGAGAACTGAGTGGTACGCCTGAAACTGTCTTCTGTCTGCCCCAGGGTATAGCTAAACCAGGTTTCAAACCGCTTCCATCTCTTTTTTATCAGCAGATCGGCTCCCAGGGTTTGCAGGTCACCTCTTTGGTCCGGCTCCGGGTCCTGATCGTCAATAATGCCTGGTCGGCTGATGTTTTCAATATCATTGGCATAAAGCTCCAGGTCCAGCAGCCAGTCGCCTTTGTCATACAGGGCTCCGGCCATAAATTGTAACCCTTCCACAATTTGATCGTCTCGCTCAGCCAGTGTCCAGAACTGGGTGCCTACTTTGAAGTCAGCGAAGTCGTTACCAAACTGCTGACTGATATACTGGTGCGCTCTGCTGGCAGCTCCTTTGACGAAAAATGATTTGGATACGAGGTAGGTCAGGGAGAGCCTGGGGTCAATAAAGCTGTTTTGGTTAACGGAATAAAAGTCGGTTCTCAGACCGGCATTTAAAATGAGGCGAGCTCCCAGTTCCTGTTCCAGATTGGCAAAAAGGCTATGCGTTTCCGCCTCATTATTCTTTTTTTCCAGTACACCGATATTGCCATTTTCAGACTCTTCGAAAGTAGCCTTTTGATCGGCATAATTATAGCCAAAATTCCAGGTGGCATTTTCGTTTGCCTGCCACTCCACCAGGGCCTTAAAGCGATTGTCTTTGATGATATTCTCAACGCTGTTATCTTTTCGGTTGCCTCTGTCAAGGTCAACCCGATCTTCAAAGATGTTATAAGAAGAGTTAGTGAAGGCCAGGCGAGTGCTGACCTGGTCGGACCATTTGCTGGTCCAGTTGAAGGTGAAACCCGTATTATCCAGTATGTTATCCTCCCTTTGGTTTCTGTTGCCTCCCTGGGAATTCAGGTCATAGACGAGTGAGTTTTGGATGTTGAGATAACTGAATGTGAGTTTGTGCTGATTACTCACATCGTAAATAAGCTTACCGCTAATGTCGCTAAACCGGATTTTCAGCTGATCGAAGAAGGTATTATTGCCATCTACCTGTCGGGATGAAATGGCACTGCCCTGGAAGTTGAAATCAGCATAAGCATCGAGCTTAGGTGAAAATCGATCAATAGGATAGTTGGCCCTGGCAGAAAGGATCAATCCTAGTCTGCGCGTTATGGGTGCTTCAAATTCCAGCCCTCCGATTACCGTATTGGCAATGACTCCGGTCTTTACCTTTTCCGGTACTTCATTACTGGTTTTTACATTGATGAGCCCTCCTACACGGCCACCCCATTTGGAAGGCAGGTTGCCACGATAGACTTCAATATTCCTGACCACTCCGGGGTTGTAGGGTGAGAAAGTGCCAAAAAAGTGGCCGTTATGATAGATGGGGATATCATCGAAAAGCGTAAGGTTGAGCCCGAAAGGGCTACCCCGAAAGTTAAGGCTGCCGGGCTTGCCATTGGGCGAACGAATGCCCGGAATGGCCTGCAATACCTGTAGGATATCGCCATCCGTTTCACCGGCTATAAGGCCCAGGTCCTTCATATTGATTTCAACATGGTGGTCTCCCAGAAAAGAGTTGACCCCGGAAGTAAGGTAAGAGAGAATGGTGACTTCACCGAGGTTTACCGTGTCCTGGCTCAGAAGTACCCGTCCGTTTTGCCTGGTAATGTCAGCGGCAGTAGTGCGTACCGGGGTGTAAAACGAAGTGGTGATTTCCAGAGAGTCAGAGGGGAAGCTGTTATCCAGAAAGTAGGTGCCGTTATTCGGAATCAGGTACCGTTGTTTGGTGCCGTTGATGGTCACATATACCAGTGCAATGGGAGTGTCGTCTGCCGCATCGCTAACCTGAAAATTAAGCCTTGAGCGAATGGGAATAATGGCATAATTCCCTTCATTGGCCAGGTCAAACCGGATGGGGATCAGGTCTGAGATATAGGCCAGAGAGCCTGTCAGAGACAGGTCTGCCATGGGGCGTGTTATGCGTAGCCCTCTGATCAGTCGGACGTTGTAGGAGAACCGAATATCGTGCTTATCGGAAAGCTCATTCAGCAATGTGACTAGCGGAACCTCAGTACTGGCCGTGGTCTGGGTATAGGCGGACTGCGCCCTACTTATCCAGAATCCACATAGGAATACCAGTAGCAAATATTTTTTCATGCTGAGGCTATGTTTGAAATAGTAAGATGCAGGAAGGTATCGCTTCCTACGCTCTTCTATAAATATCCGGGAATTCATACCAAATCAACAATAATATGAATGATATAACTCATTTCTTCTCGTTTGCTCTTCGTTGATAAACTCTGCCGTAGCGCTGCTACGCCTTCTTTTCTCGCCTTGATCAAACACTAACAATTTGAGTTCTATTTAATCATATTACAATTGAATTGGTATTATTCAAAAACTATCTCCCCTTCGGCTGTACGGGTATATTTTAATTCGAACATTGAGGAGAGGTTCGTCAGCGCTTTGTCCAGGTCTCCATAAAAGAGTTCACCTGTAAAGGGTTTGGTGGCCAGCTGCGCAGGCAGATTAATATCTACTCCATGGTGGCGTTCCAGGTCGCTGATGACCGTACTGAGGTTTACATTTTCATACTGGCTGATTTGTCTCACCCAGTCTGGTCTTTGAGGGTCCACGGTTAGCCTGGTTACTGTACTTTTTTCTGAAATCAGCCCCTGGCCGGCATTCAGTAGCTCTTTGGTATTGGCCGGGAGCAGGTCTACCCGTACACGCCCTTCGTAGCAATTAACCTTCAAGAGGTCTGTATCAAATCTCTCAACATCAAAAACAGTCCCCAAAACTGTGACGGAGCCACTCTTGGTGTCTACTTTAAAGCTACTGCCTTTTTCCACGGTGAAGAGTACCCGGCCTTCCATGCTCAGGTTGCGTTCCTCATCCCAGTCTTTCTGGGTATAGGTAAGGCTGGAGTTGGCATCAAGTTCTACCTGAGAACCATCCGGCAAGACATGACTCAGTGTTTCTCCGGGTCCGGTGATAATGGTGGTGGCTCCTGAAGTCAGCAGGTTGTTGATGACAAAGTAGGCGGCTGCTACGAGCAAAAGCGATGCGGCTATTCTCATCAATGGCTGGAAGAAAGCCTGCTTTCCTTTCTTCTGTGGAGGCTCCCTGAATGCCCTGTCCATTACATTTTCCAGACCGCGGTCCACATCCATGTCGGGTAGTTTCCAGCGGTCAATATCGTCAAGTGCAAAGCGCAGATCATCCAGTCCACCCTCGGCTTCCAGTCGTTGTAGCTCTTCGGGGCTTAGCTCTCCGCTCAGCCACCTTGCTAACAATTTTTCCTGTTCTGCTTCGTTGCTCATCGTTTAATTGACGTCTTGCCTGTCTGGTTGCCCCACCCCCGGGCTTAAATTTTATGAGATTTAAATTCTGAAATTCGTCCGCGCAGCTTAGTCAGTGCCTTGGTCATTCGCTTTTCTACGGCCGTACTGCTTATTTGGAGCATTTCTGCTATTTCTTTATAAGTATAATTATCGATGCGGTTGAGTAGGAAAACTTCCCGCTGCCCATCTGGTAAATCAGAAATCGTCTGCTCAATCGTCTCCCGAAACTCCTCAGTTCGCAGCACATAGTAGGGGTCTTCCGTGTTACTGGTGGGCATGGGTTCCTTCTCAAACTTAAGCCTTACTTTCTGGCTTCGGGTCTGGTCTATGAACATGCGATTGGCAATCGTGTAGAGGTAGCCCATTACACTTTCCATGATCACGGAGGCACAGTTGAGCCAAAGCTTTACGAAAGATTCCTGGGCGATGTCTTCTGCCAATGCCAGATCGCCACACTTATAATAAACGAAGTTGCGTAGCCTTTGCACCTGCTTTTGATAGATGCTGTTGTAGATGTTTTCATCACAGAGTGATGCTTCTGAACTGGTACTCAAGCGAGGTGTTGAATTTGGGTGAATTTTCTGATCGACCTAAGATAAGCTTCTTTCCGAAAAGCATCTAATAACCTGAGTTCGATTATTCTTAGTAGGTTCAGAATTTCATAAATTTTGAATAGTCAAGGCATCTTTATGCTGATATAGCGAGCTATATCGAATAAAGGTAACGCAGGATATTGGAATTTATGGAATAGCTTTAAACCGCAATTATGCAATGGCAAGCCATTGCATAATCTGACGATTTGAAAATCAACGAATTAGTTGTAGAAGGATTGAAACCCAAATGGTGATTTTCAAATGTCAGGGTTAACCTTGACAAAATGCTGATAACCAGCATTTTCGTCAATTATTCATTTTCTAATGAATAATTCAGGTTTAACCCGGATAATGCAATAGACCTTCTATTCCAGACGTAACTCACTTTGAATCAGTCGCTATGCTTCGTTAGTCTTTTCACCATAGCGATGCTATGCTATCAAAGCAAAACTTCCTGATTCTTTGTGATTTACGCCTTCATTACGATTTCTATTGCATAAACCGGGTTTAAAATGAACCGACCTCTAAGCAGCCATTTTCTGCCTAAAAAGCACTTACCGTAGCCCGCTACGGCTGCTTGCCTTTTAGTTGAAACTAACTGCTTATAGGCAGTCTGAACTCTAAATGATAATTGAACTCAGGTTAGTGTGTGTGAAAAATAAGGAAGCCCGGCCGGAACTAAATCCTGACCGGGCAGTGCATACCGACTTCATCAAATCTGGGGTCTGATGAAGTGCTGGTGATGCCGTCATCTCTACCAATGGATGACTTCCTTAAATATTTCTAAGTAAAGTCTATCTATAAAGCGAACCCTAAGGCGAAATTCAAAATATTTCTTAAGCTCAATCCCCCTTGCCCTCTCCTCCAAGAGGGATAATTGGTGTTTTGAATTTCGCCCTAAGAGCTTCCCATATATTATAGACAAACTCTAATTATCCTTTCCGCTCAATGGTGGAGGGCCATCAGGTACTATACCTTTGTAAACGTAATCTCCTTTTCGCTCTTTAAACTCTGCTTTCACCGCTTCCAGCAGCTTAGGATCCTCATAGAGGTCTACCATGGTCATGGCCAGGGCTTTGGCAGCATAGTCCATGCCCTTATGGCCTATAGACATACCACTGCAGGCTACTACTGCCCATGAGTGCCAGGGCGTTCCTTTCGGAGCCGTGGTAGCGCCCATGCGTATGGTGGGCACTACAAAACTCACATCACCTACATCGGTGCTGCCTCCCATGGGGTGTTCCTGCGTTGCTTCCAGGGGCTTGATGATGGATTCTATGCCTACCTGGGGTTTGCCGGTAGCTGCCTGAATTTTTTTGGCAAAATCCTGCTCTGCGTCTGTGTACTCAATGGCGCCCAGGTATTCCAGGTTTTGCTGCAGCCTGGTACCGCCTGCCCGGTTGACCAGTATTTCATGAATACCGGAAATGAGCCTGATCTTGTAGTCCACATTGGCCATGATGGCTGCGCCTTCGGCAATACGCTCTACCTGCTTCCACACCACTTCCATTCCATCGCGTTTGGTATCTCTTACGCGGGTCCAGATTTTGGAATAGTCAGGCACCACATTTACTACCTTACCGGCATCTTGAATGTGGTAGTGGATTCGTACTGTCGGCTTGATATGCTCACGGTAGTAATTGATCCCTGTAGTGTACAATTCCAGGGCATCAGAGGCACTGCGGCCGTTCCAGGGGTCACCACTGGCATGAGCGGCTTGTCCGGTGAACTCTACCATAAAGTCTACCAGTGCCAGACTGCTTTGCACATCGGCTTTGGTTTCTGCACTGGGGTGCCAGTCCATGATAGCATCAAGGTCGTCAAACAAGCCGGCCCGGATCATCCAGAGTTTGCCAAAGTATTTTTCTTCTGCCGGGGTAGCGTAAAAGCGCACCGTGCCTTTGAGCTTTCCGGCTGCAATCAGCTCTTTAATAGCCGTAGCCGCTCCCAGTGAAGCAGTACCAAAGAGGTTATGTCCACAGCCATGGCCGGCAGCCCCTTCATTGAGTGGACTTTTGTTGGGAACTTTGTTTTGCGAAAGGCCGGGCAGGGCATCGAACTCACCCATAATACCAATAATGGGGGCACCTGAGCCATATTCGGCTACAAAGGCCGTGGGAATATCGGCTACTCCACGAGTGACTTTGAAGCCTTGAGATTCGGCATAGTCAGCAAGGGCAGCTGATGATTTTTCTTCCTGAAAGGCGATTTCTTCGTAGGACCAGATTTTGTCACTGAGGGTGGTGAGTTCACCGTATTTACTCTCTATGGAGGAAATGACGGCTTGTTTGTTTTTGCTGGTTTTTTTCTTTTTCTGTGCGGCCGCGGGCATTACAATAGCCAGCACAAGCAAACAGCATAGGAGTCGCTTCATGTTATTCGGGTTGAGAGATTTCAAGATAGGCAAAAAAAGTCTGCCAGGTAAAGTACATTTGACTGAATGGCTCAGCAATGTAACTTTTTACCAAAGTAAGAAATATGTGTGTACATACGCTGCTGAAAGAGGGGATTGTGTATTCTGATGACTGAGGCTACTTCTTAAGCACTAAATCTGCCTTTTTCAGTTGCAGCGATGGATTTTCACTTGCCGCAAGTAGAGAACTAAATGTGTACAGTCCGTCATCTTCTATGGCGATTTTAGCCATGCGGCCTGAAAAGCGCCATTTGGTTTCGCTGCCAAAGCTGGTTTTGACTTCACCCATGGTGACGTCCTTATCCTCAGGGTCAAGCTGGTACATGGCCAGGGTATCGGCTCCTTTGATCATCAATAGCTGGTATTCAAGCCCCAGTGGGCCTTCATATTCCATGCTCATTTCTGTCCAGATCTGAAGCTTATCACCTGCTTTGAGTTCAACTTCGGTAGACTGAATATGTAGTTCTTCTTGCGTAGACGCTTTCTCAAAGCTCATCCTGGCTACTTCTTCCGCAGAAATAGCGTCACAGCCATAAGTGAAGCCGAGAGTCAGGAGAATGAGTAGTATAGACGTAGTGGTACATGTACTTTTCATAGATGTTTATTCTTATGACTTTGTGCTCGTGATAATTTTTCTACCTTTTAATTTCGTCAGAAATAATTCTGATAAGCTCTTCGAGGTTAGGGTAATCGTCTATATGATAGTATTTACCTCCTGTAATCTCGGAAGCAGTCTTTAGGGCGGTGTCGTCAAAAGCCCCTTCTTCATAGGTCTGTACTTTAATGGAGCCGTTGCTGGTAGTTAGTTTACGACCAATTCCGACAGCATATATTCGAACTCCTTTGCTTTTGGCGAACTCCGAAGCACGTTTTACAGAAACATTACCGGTATTAAGTGCCCCATCTCCTACAAGTATAAGCCCCTTTATCTTCTGTTCACTACTTATAGATTCAGTTGCCAGCCAAATGGCATTGCCAATAGCAGTACCCGTTTGGGCATACTGATAGACTGAGTCTGTGAGGGATACGGCATTAAGGTCAATTACAGTTCCGGCATAGCCTATTAATTTGGCTTTCCCGAATCGTTCTCGGTAAGCTTTTATTAATGCAAACCCCTTCTGCAAACGAGAGGATTCGTAGTCGTTTATCTGCATAGTACCGGATATATCCAATGCAAAAGAGATACCTACCGGAGAAAAAAGGAAAGTGTCAGACGGCTCGTCAGTAACCTGGATTTTGGTGTCAACCCTGACAGATTTCATCTTGCCGGATTTGTCATAATACTTCCATTTGAAAATATCTCCCAAATCAAGCTCACCGGTAGTTTTGGGCGTTATGCTGAGATAGAAAACTTTCAAAAAGCTGTGTGTGCCATCTTGCTTTAACGTGTCCACGTAGTCAACGTGGTTGGGATAGATGCTTAGCCTTTCATCCATAGTGGGCAGACTTGTCATAAAACCAATTGATTTGCCCGATAGTGTTACTTTATAATGGATGAGTTGACCCAACCTGTACGGCCCGGGAGAGATATCATCTTTGGCTACCAAGGGTGTGATTATTGGGGGGGAGCTCTCTGAGGAATATAGCTTATTGGGATCTGTTACCTGAATAGTAACAGGTGCAGATTTATAATTTATATCTTTAAAAGCTCCCTTTGAGTAAGTGCCCGAGTTTGATATTTCTGCGTTGTTGGCGATGTTGATCATCCTCCAAATAAAAGCCGGTATTTCCAGCTTACCGGGTTTCAGTGGTTGTATTCTCACCCTGAGTACATCATATCGCGTTGATTTTCCATCATGCCCGTCTTCAACTCTTACTCCCTCAATATTCGATAAGTTCTCGTTGATTATTAATCCCAATTCCGTAATACCTTGAATTATCGGGTTCAATTGTTGGGATGCATCTTTGAATTGAATTCTGCCGCGATTATTGTCACTTACTTCTATGGAAAAAGTTAACCTGAAGGACTCCCCCAACGTGACTTTATTTGTGTCAACCAAAGCTCTGAACCATGCACGCGGTCTTGTGAATTCATTCTGACTGAAGCCTGTATTGTAGCATAACAGGAGAAGTATAGTTGAGAGGAACAACCGACTGGGCCAATGTTGGTAGAGCATTTGAAACTATAGTTAATCTATCGTTAAACTAACCTTGTAGTTCTTATTTGCAAGTCAAGGTAAGCAGTTCTGGTTTTGATATTGATCAAAAATAGAATCATCGATCGTGAAACTAAACTATTACTACTGACAATTCATTTTGAGCCTAACTGTATCAAACATTTGCCAAAGCGAATCTTCCAGAGGTTTTGGAGAGAGCTTGAACCACACGATGTATTTGCCTGTACTTTTGCAGTATGTGGACTCCACCGAAATATGGAGTGTCATATCGGTTTTCTTAAAGAACGCATCATAAGTATCGACAAATCCGGCATAGGTGTCATTTTGCCTTTTGGTAAAACTGGCAGTGACTACCGGCAGATCATCGCGTCCGCTGGTGCCGGACATCAAACCACCGAAGTAGGCTTTTACATGGTCCGTGAGTTTGTCCGTGGTGAGTTTGGGGTCACCATCCAGGTACCAGACGAAGGTGTAAGTGAAATAATCGTTGGCGGTAGTGTCTGACCAGCCCGGGGCAAAGCGAATATCTTCAAAGCCCTGATAATCAATAGAGGGAGCGAACTCCAGCGGAAAGGAGAAAATCTCCGGTCCCCAGGTATCTGGCGAAGTCAGTACCGTTTCCGATTTTGATTCCTGGGAGTAGGCCGGGCTGAAACTCAATAATACAATAGGCAGGAGAAGAAGCTTTTTCATGGGTTACCAGCAATACACCGATAAAGATGAATCCTTTTGAGCCTTCTTCAAAGTACGGAAGTACTAAAGTCCAGGCTGATTGGTGGGGAGCCCATTTCTCTTAGTAAATGTGCGGTATGAACGTATGAGGCTATTACTCCTCAACCCTCACCGCCTTTAATCGCTGTACTTCAAAGCCAACGACTTTATCGTCTTTGATGTCAAAGGTAAACCTGACACCATCTCTGGCTACATAAAAACGTCCGTCACTTTCGGCATTGAGCTGGATAGGTTCGGGAGAGAAAGCGGCATGTATAAAAAGGTGACTTCCATCTACCTTCAACTCTACATCGCCCATGCGCTCCATCTTGTACTTACCCGCATACTTCTGAAGGTCGGCAGGGGTCATTTTTACATTTTCGCGTACATCCGGCTCTATACCGGGCAGTTTATACTCATTGGCTACGGCCAGTAGGAGTTCCCGCATGATACTGCCATTGTCTGAGTTGACCATAACCACTACAGCATGAGGGTGTTCTTTCCAGCCGAAGAGTTGGGCGCGGAAACCCTCATCGGCACCACCATGACCAAACATATGCTCAGAAACGGTAGGACCTAAACCGTGACCATTCATGCCAGCAGTCAACATTTCTTTCACAGAACTGTATTTGAGAATGCCGTCCTTTTTCGTGTTGTTGATCTTCTGCACTTCAATGGCGTATTGGATCAGTTGCGTAGGTGTAGTCCAAAGCCCGGCTGCAGCCATCTCAGGGTATATGGGCCATTTGCCTTCTACTTCAGCACCATTGCCCCGGTAGCCGGTGGCAGCTATGCTGTGGTACTCTTGCGGTAGTGGGTTTTCGAAGGTGCTTTTTTGCATTCCCATAGGGTCGAGCACATGCTGTTGCATGGTTTCCGGAAAACTGATTTGCTCGGTATCGGTAATCATCAGTTGCATGATGGTGTAGCCACCGCCTGAATACATCCAGCTTTCTCCCGGTTCTTTGTACACCCTTACTGAGTCGGTATTTCCTTTTCCATCGAGCACTTCAGCGGTGGTAGGAATTTTATCGCCTTTGTCGTAGCCCGGAAAACCCCAGACCGTAAGCCCTGCCGTATGGTTGAGAATTCTTCTCAGGGTGACTTTTTCTGTTTTGGTAAACTCGTTTTCAGGAAGCTTCCAGGACTTGAGGTAACTGTTTACGTTTACGTCCAGATCAAATTTGCCCGCTTCTACCAGCTGATGGGCCCTGAGTGCTGCTACGGGTTTGCTGATAGAGCCTGCCAGGAGCATGGTTTCGGTGGTCATGGGGCGGTTCTCACTTCTGTCGGCCATGCCATAGGCGCGGGCCCATTCTACTTTGCCATTGGACACAAAGGCAATGCTGAGGCCCGGGATGTTGAGCTGCTTGAGTCGCTCATTGATGTTATAAGTAGGTACGTCTTCGCCCTCGATCTGCAGTACGCTCATCAGGCCGTTTTCTATGCGACTGATGCGGGCTTCAAGGTCATTGTCGGTTTGGGCAATAAGGGGAGCGGCAAAGAAAAAGAGTACCCCTAAAAAAAGTGAGGAAAGGTGTTTCATAACAATAAGACTGGATTGAGAGCCGTAAGTTACTAACTAAGCCCATAATTCGCAGAGGTCTGCGTGGCCTGGGTAGCAAAGGCCACATACTAACTATTCTTCAGGAGGTCTTTCACATGTTCAATTTGGGTTGTAATCCTGAGCAATTGATTCATATGGTAAATGGGGTATCGCTGGTCTCGGGACTGAGTTTAATGTATCAATTATTAAAAGTAAACGGTACTTCATACGACCGGGCCAATTCTACGGGAGGGCCATTTCGGGGTGAGCTGAATACAGATAAAATCATCTTCAGGTTATGGCTTCCAGGCTGCATGTGTAGTTCGCTGTAAGGCATGAAAATAATCAGGTCTTCAAAGAGTGCATTGTTATAAATGGGAGTAATGGCGGTCAGTGCCATCACCTGTCCGTCCATTGCCCGGTAGAATTGATTGAAGTCCATTAGCTTTGTACCATTGGCATAATAAAAGAATGCGCTGCAGGTACCGTTGAGTCCTTTCATGTTAGAAACACCAAAGTTTGCGTGAATATTCATGCCGAGCTGCCCATTTTGAAACATGTTATGGGTCACCCATACATTGTTGAAGTTTGCTGACGGGAGAGCATTAGCGGTGTTGTTATCAGGCGTGTTTTGCGGCCCTTCTTTTTCTCTTCCTCGTTGCCAACCTACGGCCACAGCCTCAAGTCGGGCAGGGGTCGCAGGGTGTGTAGCACTTTCCTGCGCCTGATACATGGTTGGGTTATTGAACATGGTCTGGGCCTCGGTGAGGGTGGCCCCCATTTTATACATAATAAAACCGGCAAATTCATCAGCCTCTAATTCAGAGGGGGGCTTGCTACCCCCTTTCAGGGTATGGCCATTGAGGTGATGAGCTACTTCATGGGCCATAATGCCTATAGCCGACCAATAGGAGTTGGTTTGGTTCACTATGTGGGTCATAAAGTTCTGACTGTAAAGAATGTACCGGTCATAGGTGCCATTGGCTCCCGGCAGAATGACAGCAGAGGCGTTGGCTACATTGCCCGCCCTGATTTCAAAGTTTCTCTTGAGCCCTATGAGGTCAACAATGGCATCCACAATCTGAATGGCTTCGTTGGAGGATCTGAAACCGTACACTTCTCCGGTAAAAGAATTACCATAAAAATTACAGGAGTTGTCGGCATTGATGTTCAGTTTTTGCTGCGAAAACGCAACATTGAGAGCTACGAGTAGCAAGAGTGGGCTTAAAAAATACTTCATATACTACATTTGAAAATAAATATAGTATATGAAGTATAAATGTAAAAAAAAGAGGATAAAATAATTTTACTAAAACGGAGTGGTTATCAGAGGTCATATACTGTAGTGCTCATGCCGCTGGCAATAAGTACCTTTTCTATCAGCGGCTCAATCTTCTCCCATTTACCTCCGGCCAGGCCGCAGCCTATGCGGGGCATGTGTACTGTGGCATTGAGCTCTAATGCTTTACGGGCAATGGTACCCAGGCCTTGTTCCACTGCTCTGTACCTGATAGGAGGGTTGCCCTTTTCATCTTTCCTGACTTTGTGCTGGCCTATCAGGTTGGCCACCCAAATATCATCTTCTACCTGAACAAACTGTACTTCACCCAGTCCGAAGTTCTCATCCGCTTTATACCACTGCCGGTATTGTTGCTCGGGAGCTTTCCACTTTTTCGATAGGGCAAGCACAAAACCACGTCCCCAGCCTCCTATGTCATTACAGATGTGTACGATAATCTTGGTGCCGCTTCCTACAGGAGCAGTGGCGTCTCCCTGAATGTATTGTATCTGGCTCATAATGCGCTTTGTGACTATTTACATGACCAGAGAAAGATACACAGATAAGAACGCTCTTACGCTGTACATATAGCTTTTTTGTGCTTAAGGTCCTTTTGTAATATGTGTGTTACCAAGTGAAACGGGCACCTTCTTGGTGTCACTTTTTGTATTAAAGTAATTTCTTTTTATACTGAATGGATTCTTTTCTTTAATCGCTCAATCTATGACTCCCAAACCGGATGATCGCAAATGGCAGGAACGTTTGCTTCCGATGATGACCCGTACGCTGATAGGGCTTGCTATTTTCTTTTTGGCAGTTAGTACTATTCAGCTGTTTTACCTGCATCAACGCATACAGAATGCTCCTGAAGTAAAGCAAAGTGAGCTGGTTAATCCCGATAGTGAAGCGAATGAATTGGTGAAGGGATTACTGACACTGGAGCACAGTTTGATTGAACAACGCTATCATCAGGCCAATACCTCCCTCATGAATAGAATTTGGCTGAAATACCTGGGGTTCGTCACCGGAATGATTCTGGCGGTGGTGGGCAGTGTCTTCATTCTGGGCAAGCTCAAAGAAGACCAAACAGAGTTGGGTGGAGAGTCCAGTGCGATAAACTTCTCGATTAAGAGCTCTTCTCCCGGACTGATAATGATATTTCTGGGTACGGTATTGATGATGACGACTATTCTCTCGCATAATAGAATTGATGTAATGGATGGAAATACTTATCTGGGCAACGAAAACCTGAAGAAGGCGATGACTGATGAAGCTCTCAAACTAAAAGAGGATCCAAAAAAGAAAAGTGGTGACTCAAAGAAAGGTCGGCCAGGTGGATAAGCATATGAAAAGATTACTGGTTTTTTTACTGATAGTATCTGGCTCTTTCGGAGTCAGCGCTCAGGATATTGATGAAATTGCTAAGCGTTATCTGAATGCAGATGAGTATAAAGCACTGATTCCTGAGCTAAAAGAACTGAATGACAAGTTTTATGCCGAGAATAGTTGGAAGATAGATTATATGCTGGCTTCGTGTTATTGCAAGACAAAGGATTACAAAACAGGAGCAGATGTCTTTTTATGGATGAAGGATGAGTATGATCTGACTGAAGAGCTCCGGGATTTACTTACTTCAAAGGCCGAAAACTGCACACTCGAAAACCTTGTGGCCGATCTGGTAGCCCAAAGAACCAGTACCAATGCTACCAGTGGTTTTAGCGGTATAAGCTCCAAGGAAATTCGGCTCGAGGCCTATAGTGAGAAGGGAGCCCAAAGCCTAAGGGCCAGTGAGCATAAAAAACATGACGATATTGATTTCTCCGAAAGGATTATCGGAAAAGGGAATAAAACGAAATTCCGCAAAGAACTGAGAAAGCGCCCCGGCCTGTCGCATGCTGTAAAAACAGAACATCTGCTGGTTTTTGGTACCATGCGAGAAGAAAGCCTGGAAAAGCTGGGAGAGGAGCTTGAAAAGAGTCTGCTCTTCTTTTCGACTGAGTTTAACCTGGAAATCCCGGAAGATTATATACAGGTAAATGTGTTTGAGTCTTTGACTGACCTCAATACTTTTGCCGATAAATACCACAGGGTACTGCTCGCAGAATATACCTATGGGTATACTTTCGATGACGATTTGAGTATCAGTGGCTATATTCCACCCCATCTCTATGCCGGTACGCTACAACATGAACTCTTTCACCTGCTTACCCATTACAATGTGAAGAAAATGCCTTTCTGGATGGAGGAAGGACTGGCAGCCTTGTATGAAGGTGCTGAATTTACGGGAGATAAGTTGCTGGGATATACTAACTGGAGGGGAGAGGTGATCCGTAAATATGGTTCACAATATCTGCGGGAAGAGAACTTTTCACTGGTGAACCTGATGAACGGGCTCAACTGGAGCAGTATTCAGGAAGCAACTGACAATTCTGAAGAAGCACGGAAGCAGCAGGTACAGAGTATGGTGCATCTGGCCATTTTCAGATATATGTTCATCTATATGCAGAATGAAGGGTATCTGAGTATTTTCTTCGAGAAGGTCAGGCACCGAAAAACCTTTGAAAGAGAAGGTTTTTACGCAAGGGCCATTGAAGAGGCCACGGAAAAAGCAGATGACCAGTTTCAGGCGGAATTCCTCGCCTGGTTGGAAGTAGAGCTAAAATAGCAGGCATAAAAAAGCCGGATGCAGGTCCGGCTTTGATATACAGCGGTTTTGCCGGGGTCAATCCACTTCAAATGTTTTTAACCATTTGGTTAAAGCGATAGCATCGGTATTCGTGTTATGTTGACGCCAATCACCTTGCACGGAAAGCAGTTGCTTTTTATACATCTGGAGCTCTTCATTCCAGGCATAGCAAAAGTATGCGAAGGCTCCCATATCGGCACCCCCACTTTCAGGTTCGGACAGGTCACCGTCTACGGTACCGGGTATCAATTGCTCGTTTTGTACAACAGCGGACAAAGGTATTTGCTGTGTGATTTCTGTTGCTTTAGCAAAGTTGAATGCTAGGTCTTCTTTGGAGATGTAGCCATCGTTGTCAGTGTTTTTCCAATTACCACTCTCGCTGATGTCAAACTTTGTCCTGTTTCCATAATTGTCAATAAACCAGCCGCGGTGCTGATAGCCCCAGGCCCAGTTGATGTATTCATATTGGAAAAGGATCTCCAGTTCTGCTGGTAGTTCAGGTTGTTCTGTGGGAATTTCGTCCTGACTGCTCTCGCAGGAAAACAGCATGACCAATGCTGCTAACAGGCCTGATAAGTAATTGAATTTTGAGTTTTTGATTTTCATTCTTTTTATCGTTTTCAATTTCTTTGACACGATGAAAAATGATAAGGTTGGCTTGGCGAGAGAATTGCAATGACAAAGAGGTCACATTAAGAATCTGTTCTCACGGCCCAGATGATTTTTTGCAAAGCACAAACCAGGATATGAACAATCGTCTGACCACTTCTGTGGCCGGACGAAAGAACGCTGTCACTTTGTTTTACGGGTAATGACGACCTTATCTGCATTTGTGACATTGAAAAAGGGTAGTACATTGGAGGCACTACCCTTTCGATAATTATGTAGATGAATTACGATAAGAAAAGAGGGCGTCTCAAAAGCCAATAAAACCGCCATCGCGAATGAAATGAAGCGATCTCAACCTTGTTTAGAGGTCGTATGAAGAGATTGCCGCACTGCGTTCGCAATGACTGAGTACTTTTGAGACACCCTCTTTTTAAGACTCTTTAAAGCCCCATCTAAATCTTCCCCGCAAGGGAAGACTTTACTGCCGTGACCATTTTAGTCTTCTGAGAGTTGAATAGACAGTACAGGTGTGGTTGCTCACCCAAATTGAAACTTTGACCGGGCTTAACCTTCCAGTTTTTCTTCCAGTACTTTGATCTTGGCTTCGGTATCGGCCTGCTTGTTACGCTCATTAGCAATTACCTGCTCAGGTGCATTATTCACAAAGCGCTCATTACCCAGCTTACCCATAATGCCTTTGAGAAACCCTTTCAGGCGATTGAGTTCTTTGGTGATGTCTTCCTTCTCTTTTTCCAGGTCGATTTTACCTTCCATGGGTATAAAGAATTCATCTCCCTTGATTACGAAGCTCTGAGCCTGAGCTACCTTCTCATCGGTAAAGCTGAAGTCGGTCAACATACCCAGCTTAATAATTACTTCTCTGAAAGTAGCAAAACGACTTTCATCTGTGGTCTTTATGGCCAGGGCCAGTGGCTCTCTGGGTGACATGCCATTGGTGGCACGGATGTTCCGGATATTAGAGATTACTCCGAATGCCAGTTCAGCCTCTTTGACAATGGTCTTGTCTGAAGCTTCGGAAACGGGATATGGAGCAACGATGATATCTTCACCGTCTTTCCTTTCTCTCAACTGAGACCATACCTCTTCAGTAATGAATGGTATGATAGGGTGTGCTAACCTCAGAATTTTTTCGAAAAAGTCTATGGTAGCTTCCAATGTAGATGGTGCAATAGGATGCTGATAAGCAGGTTTTACCATTTCCAGATACCATGAGCAAAAGTCATCCCAGATAAACTTGTAGATGCTCATTAATGCATCTGACATACGGAACTTGCTGAAATGGTCTTCTACCTCTTCCATTACCTGATTGAAACGTGATTCGAACCAGGCAATGGCTGTTTCATTTTCCTTACCATCCAGTGCAGGATCAACTTCCCACATCTTAACCAGGTTAAGAGCACTCCAGATTTTCATATTAAACCTGCCTCCCTGCTCGATCAGACTCATATCAAACAGTAGGTCATTTCCTGCAGGTGAAGAGAAGAGCATTCCGGTACGAATGGCATCTGCACCATGCTTGGCAATCAGGTCAAGCGGATCAGGAGAGTTGCCCAGTGACTTGGACATCTTTCTCCTTTGCTTGTCTCTTACAATTCCGGTGAGATAAACATGCTTAAAGGGCTTTTCTCCGGTGTACTCATAGCCTGCTATGATCATTCGGGCTACCCAGAAGAAAAGAATCTCAGGGGCAGTCACCAAAGTGGCGGTAGGGTAGAAATAGTCCAGGTCCGGATTGGCTCCTTTGATGATCTTACCTTTCTCTTTGTCGAAGTACTTATCGTTAAAGCCATCGAAAACGGCTATGGGAAAGAGCCATGAAGAGGCCCAGGTATCCAGCACGTCTTCATCTTGCCTCAGGTCAGTGGCAGCCAGTGAAGCATTGCCTGTAGCCTCGCGGGCCATGGTCAGTGCTTCTTCGGGTGTTTCGGCTACTACAAAGTCGTTTTCGCCTTCGCCATAGAAGTAGGCGGGTATCTGCTGGCCCCACCAAAGCTGGCGTGAGATACACCAGTCGCGTACATTCTCCATCCAGTGGTTATAGGTATTCTTGAACTTGGCAGGAAGCAATTCTACCTCATCGTCCATTACTACCTGGTGGGCGGTGCGCGAAATTTCTTTCATTTTGATAAACCATTGCAGCGAGAGCTTAGGCTCTATCACTGTATTGGTTCTCTCTGAGCGACCAATGCGCGTAGTGAATTCTTCAAATCCAAGTCCGTAACCGGCCTCATCCAGATCTTTGATGATCTGCTCACGAACGGCAAAGCGGTCCATACCTACGTACTTAGGTACGCCACATTTCTCGTTGAGCGTTCCATCCAGGTCTATGGTATCAATTACTTCCAGATTATGTCGCTGCCCTATCTCGTAGTCATTGGGGTCATGGGCCGGGGTTACTTTCAGGCAACCTGTACCAAACTCAATTTCCACATAATCATCTCCGATAATGGGAATTTCACGATTAATAAAAGGTACCAGTGCTGTTTTGCCAATCAGGTGCTTAAAGCGATCGTCTTTTGGGTTTACGGCAATAGCGGCATCACCCAGAATGGTTTCAGGGCGTTGGGTAGCGATGACTACTTTCTCATCGGAATCTTTGAGGTCGTATTGGAACTTGTACAGCTTCGATACTTCATCTTGATCGGCATAGATCACCTCCTCATTGGATACGGTGGTTTGTGCTTCCACATCCCAGTTAACCATGCGCAGGTCACGGTAGATAAAGCCCTTTTTGTAGAGGTCTACAAATACACGAATTACCGCTTTGTGGTAACCCTCATCCATGGTGAACGCGGTACGCTCCCAGTCGCAGGAAGCCCCGAGCTTTTCAAGCTGCTTCAGAATGATGCCTCCGTACTTTTCTTTCCACTCCCAGGCATGGGTCAGAAACTCATCGCGGGTGAGGTCTGATTTTTTGATGCCTTTTTCGCGGAGCATACGTACTACCTTGGCTTCGGTGGCAATGGAAGCGTGATCGGTACCGGGTACCCAGCAGGCTTCTTTGCCTTCCATGCGGGCCTTACGAATGAGTATATCCTGAATGGTATTGTTGAGCATGTGGCCCATGTGCAGTACACCCGTGACGTTTGGTGGAGGAATGACGATGGTGTAGGGCTCCTTTTCAGGATTGGCTTTGGCATGGAAATAACCTTTTTCCATCCAGTGCTGATACCACTTATCTTCTACCTCTGCGGGGTTGTACTTTGTTGAAATGGACATTGACTTGTATGCTTAAAATTCAGGGGGCAAAAATAGGGTTATTAGTCCATAGTCCATAACGCATAGTCGATAGAATTCAGGGGTATGTCAGGTGTGGATTAGCTCTTTGAGAAGGAGGAGTGTTTTATGTTTCAGGTTTAATGTCGATAGCTGGTCAACTCAAAAAACATTAAACTTCAAACATGAAACCAAGGCTACCTGAGAACTCTGATTTCTCCGCGAATGCTTTCGTTGAAGAGCTTGCCGTTTACATTGAAGGAATAGGAGAGGGCATAGGCGTAATTTCCATCCGGTGCGGGCTCACCATCTATGGTGCCGGGCCAGCCTGCTGCTACATCGTTGGTAGCAAATACTACTGTACCCCACTGGTTGAAGACGATGAGCTTAAAGGTGCTTAAGGTACAGCTTGATTTAACCCCGAATACATCGTTTTCATTGTCGCCATTGGGGCTGAAAGCATTGGGTACAAACACTCTTGGAAACTGCTCTATTACTTCTACCTGCTGGTTGGTTTCGCAGCCATTGGCATCTCTGATAGTCACAGTGTAGTTTCCGCGGGAAAGGCCGATGGCCATAGCTCCCGTCTGTACCGGTGTCAGCTCCCATATAAACTGATAGTCTGGTGTGCCGCCCATGGCGCCTACTGTTACTTCACCATCAGAGGCCTGGGGGCAAATAGGCTCATTGATCAGCTGAGAGAGGTCTGGCTCCAGTAACGTAGGTTCTGTCAACACAAAGCTTTCGTTTACGGTACAGCCATTGGCATCTGTTGCCAGCAGTTCATAGCTGCCCGCTGATCTGCCGCTGATGCCGGCCGTTGTGAGTGGTAGTACATTGCCATTCTGTGTCCACTGATAAGTGTAGGGCATGGTTCCTCCGGTCAGGGTCGCCTCGGCAAAGCCGGTATTGTTTTGAAAACAGGTGAGATTACCCGCATCCAGCGCAGATATCACCAGCTCATCGGGCTGATTTATGGTAAGCGTACTGGAAATAGTACAGAGGTTATCGTCAGTAATGGTGTAGGTATAGTCTCCAACGGGCAGGTTGTTTCTCACCGCTCCAGTGGCACCGTCATCCCAGGTAACTACCAATGTACCGGTACCTCCCGTAGGGTTCACGGTCAGGGTGCCGGTCGACTCACCGAAACAGTCCACATCGGTGACCACCGGGGCTGCAAATACCTGAGGGAAGAAAGTAATGTCGAGTACCGGAGAAAAGCCTTCACAGTCGGTAATTAAAGGGTTGGACTCTTTGAAGCTGATTTGTCCGGGGGCATCGCCATTCCACCTGACGGTTACTTCATTCAGGCCATTGGGAGTAACAAGGGCACCGTTTACAATGGTCCATTCATATACTGAGCCTGTGGAAAAAGGTACCGAATAAGTAGCTTCCGTCACCGGGCCCAGGCATAGCTGTCTCAGGCCGCTGGGAGTGGCTGGTTCCAGTCTTTTATTAATCACCACATCGTACCTCACCGTATCGCCTATGCAGCCTGCTGCTGTGGTGGGCAACACTTTTAAGAAAGCATCAGGGTTGGTGCTCAGCCAGTCTACGGTTACTTGTTCGGTATTAGCTCCGCTAGTAATGTTGCCTCCGCCAATAAACCATTGGTAGGTATAGCCTGCTTCACCCGTTGCTGTGTAGAGAATATCATCAACATCAGGGCATACAGAAGCAGGGCCTGTTACCTGCACATTTTCCGGTATAGGTATCAGCTCAAAAGTAAAGTCCGTTACCGTGGCACAGCCATTGTCGTTAAAGGTCCCTCTGACGAATAATTGATCTCCATTGGAAGCGGTATAGTCCTTGTCAAGTGGATTGTTACCAAGAATGGCATCGTCCTTCGTTTCATGATATGAAACATTGATGCGTGGGTTGTTGCCCGTAATAAAGTCATTCAATGTTGACAAGTCGAATAACTCCTGATCATTACTTCCCAGATCACAAATGGCGGGTACCACAGGGTCATTGATTTCCGGCTCTCCGGCTATGTTGGCACTTCCTGTCCAGTCAATACCAAAGCCCTGGTTGTTATTGGAAAAGTTATCAATAAGCAGTACGTAGGTTTCTCCTGCCTGCACATTCAGTTCACTGACAAAACCATCACCAGAAGGGTCTTCAGAAGTGTCTGTGGCACTGGCTCTGAGTCCTGTCAGGCCCGAGGCACTGGGAGAGGCGTAGCTGCATCGTACCGCATCACCAAGGGCATTACAGTTTACATTCGGCCCAAATATGGCAAAGTCATAGTCGTCTCCGGCATTGTTGGGGGTAATGGTAAATCCGAAAGTGCCGTCCTCTTCGATAGGTATGGTAAGCCAGAGGCTTTGGTTTTCTTCCACGCCACAGGCCGGTTGGGGATTGCCCGCGGTGCCAAAGTCATTTGCTCCACCGCCTGAAGAGTTAAAGCTCAGGTTGGTATTGCCACACACCACGAGCCTGTCGACACAGTCTACCGGGTTTTGTGCCTTACAAAGGCCTGGAATGACCAGCGTAAGAAAAAGCAAGACAATTAATCTCTTCAAAGCTATGAGTTGGTTGATTCTTGCGAATCGCTATTCAAACGCCAAAATTGCTAAAAAATGATAAGCTTCGCTGGGAGGATTCATGAACGCACCCAAAATCATCGATTTGGGAACTTTGAGTAGAACAATTCGGCATCTTTCTCTAAAATAATTTGAGATTTCAGAAAATGTAACGGTGTTGTGTACATTTGATACATAAATTTGATGCTATGACAACAAAAGCAAATAACCCTGCCTTGAGTTCATGGGTGGAGGTACCTCTGAACTCCGATTTCCCTATTCAAAACCTTCCCTTTGGTATATTCAAAACAGAATATATGGATGCAGGAGCGGGTGTTGCCATTGGTGATTATGTGCTTGACCTTACTTATTTATATGAGAATGGTTTCTTAGACGGGTTAGGTTTACCTGCCGGAGTTTTTAACCAGAAGTACCTCAACGATTTTATGGGGCTGGGTAAGCAGGTGACCAGGGGTGTGCGAGAGCGTCTTTCTGAGCTACTGAATGCCGATAATGACGAGTTGAAGGATAACAAGGCAGCAAGAGAGCTGGCTTTGATCCCTATGGATGAGGTGGAAATGCTGATGCCTGTCAGAGTGCCTAATTATACTGACTTTTACTCATCTGAGCAGCATGCCTACAACGTGGGCTGTATGTTTCGCGACCCCAAAAATGCCCTGATGCCCAACTGGAAGCATATTCCGGTAGGCTACCATGGCCGTGCCTCGTCTATCGTAGTATCGGGTACTGATTTTCATCGGCCCAAGGGGCAAACGAAAGCGGATGATGCTACCATGCCTTCTTTTGGTCCGTGCCGCCTGCTGGACTTTGAGCTGGAAATGGCTTTTATCACTTGTAAGGAGAATGGCCTGGGAGAACGCGTATCAACAGAGGAGGCAGCCGATTATATTTTTGGTTTTGTGCTGTTGAACGACTGGTCTGCCAGAGATATACAGAAGTGGGAGTATGTGCCACTCGGGCCATTTTTAGCGAAGAGCTTTGCTTCTCATGTTTCTCCCTGGATTGTGACTATGGAGGCCCTGGAGCCTTTCAGGGTAGCCGGACCTGATCAGGACCCTGAAGTGCTGGATTACCTGAAAACTGATGGTGACTTTCACTACAACCTTGACCTTGAGGTAGGCATTCAGCCATCGGGTAGCGAAGAGACAGTGGTTTGTAACTCTAATTTCAGGCACATGTACTGGAACGTGCAGCAGCAGGTGGCTCACCATACGGTGAACGGCTGCAACCTGCAGGTGGGCGATATGTATGGCTCAGGTACCATTTCGGGCCCCACACCCAGTGCTTATGGCTCAATGCTGGAACTCGCCTGGCGAGGCACCAAACCTTTGACCCTCAATGATGGTTCGGAAAGAAAGTTTATCATGGATGGTGACACGGTGATCATGCGCGGCCATGCGGAAAAGGATGGTGTACGCATAGGCTTTGGTGAGGTAAAAGCCACTGTGCTACCGGCTAATTAGTTGATTGGGTAATTGGTAATTGGTAATTGGTTTAACGTTTAAAGTTTGAGTGTTTCAATGTCGTTGTTGATGGTTATGACTGGCATAGCTGCTTTTGAACTTTTAAACATGAAACGCTAAACATCAAACACAAAAAATGAAAGTTGATCCGAAAGAGATATCGACCCCTGAGTTGCATGGCTTGATGCTGGGTACGATTGGTCCGCGACCGATTGCTTTTGCCAGCACCATAGACGCTGAGGGAAATGTAAACCTGAGTCCTTTCAGTTTTTTCAATGTGTTCAGCGCCAATCCGCCTATGCTTATTTTTTCTCCGGCCAGGCGGGTGAGAGACAATACCCAGAAGCATACACTGGAAAACGCCATGGCTACCCGCGAGGTGGTAATCAGCGTGGTGACCCATGATATTGTGGAGCAAATGTCGCTCTCCAGTACTGAGTATGCACAGGGTGTAAATGAGTTTGTGAAGTCCGGGTTGACTGAGGTGCCCTCGGAGCGCATTAAGCCCCCAAGAGTAGGGGAGTCTCCGGCCTCCTATGAGTGTGTGGTACGCGATATTATACACTTGGGAGAAGAGGGCGGTGCAGGTAACCTGGTTCTGTGTGAGGTGGTACTGGCGCATATTGACGATGCCATACTGGATACGAACGGGAAGCCTGATCCGTTCAAACTGGACCTGGTGGGCCGTATGGGGGGTGCCTGGTACAGCCGTGCCAATGGAGATGCGCTTTTTACCTTACCTAAACCCATTAGGGAACAGGGCATAGGAGTGGATCAAATTCCACAAAGAATTAGGGAGAGTGCTGTACTTACGGGTAATAATCTTGGCAGGCTGGGGAACATCGCCACATTACCCACTACCGAAGCAGTAGAAGAATTTGCCAAAACATCTGAAATAGAAGAATTACTGCTGCGTTTTAGAAATGATTTTGAATCTTTGGAATATCATTTGCATCAAAAGGCACAAGAGTATTTAAACGAAAATCAATTATACCAGGCCTGGCTTACCTTGCTACAGGCCCATTAATTCAATACCTATAATCACTTAATCGAAGAAAATGAAAAAGTTAATTTTAACCCTTGCATTGGCCTTTATCGGTTTTAGCGCTTCTGCACAATTCACTTTAGGACCGAGAGTCACGCTTATTTCCTCTAACCTGGATTTAAGAGAAGAAATAGCAAACGTAGAGGCTGGCGATGCTGAATTCGGCTTTCAGTATGGTCTGTTTGCCCGCTTCAAAGTGCCGGTTATCGGCCTGTATGTTCAGCCTGAATTGCTTTTCAGCAGCACAGAGTCTACCATTACTTCAAGTGCTCAAGATGTAGATCTAAGCTTTAATCGTATTGATGTTCCCATTATGATTGGTGGAAAAATCGGACCTTTGAGGATCAATGCCGGACCATCCCTGAGCTTTTTGACAAATGCTGAATATGAAAGTGCCGGAGCAGCAGCTATAGATATTAAAGACAACTATAGCAGTACCACCGTGGGTTTTCAGGCGGGTATTGGTGTAGATATCCTGAAGTTTGTGATTGACCTGAAATATGAGGGTTCTTTAGGCGAGAAATTCGGAGAGTCCATCACTGTTGGCGGTAACAGCTTTGCTACCGATGAGAGAGCCAGCCAGATTGTATTGGGCATCGGCTTTAAGTTGTTTTAATCTGCCTCAGGCATAGAAGAATATTGTAAATTGACCTGATCTCGATCAGGAGATCCCCGGAGCACTGCTTCGGGGATTCTTTTTTGCCATAAAATTCGTCAAGCGTGAAAAAAGCATTTACCATACTTGTCCTCTTTATTTCGTTTTCCACTGCCCATGCACAGGTCAATTTCGGGCCGCGGGTTTCTTTGCTACAGAGTCGACTGAGCCTTAAGGATGAGGCTGGGCCGATCACAGAGCTTAAGTCCAGCACAGGCTATCAACTGGGTGTGTTTATGAGGGCAAAACTGTTTGGTTTGATTGTGCAACCGGAACTGCTGTACACCCGGGCTAATTCGGGTTTCAATATCAACGGGGTGGGTGACTACAAACTGGAATTTGATAAAATTGACCTACCCATTATGGTGGGGTATGCGCTGGGTCCGGTGCGCCTTCAGGGAGGCCCCGTTTTTAGTTTGATTGCTGAGGCTAAAAGAGAACATCCCAATGGTACGGTATTTTTTGTGAGGGATGTCTACAGTTCGACCACATTTGGTTATCAGGCAGGTGTAGGTGCCGATTTTTGGAAGTTTGCGATTGACTTAAAGTATGAGCGCGATTTGGGTAGCGTAGGTGATGACCTGGCCAGGGGGTTTGAGGCCAGGCAAAGGCAAAGTCACTTTATTCTGGCGGTAGGGTATAAGATTTTCTGAAGGGCTGACTTCGTTGTTTTTGGTCGAATGAATCCGTCTGGTTTATGTTTTCAGGGTTTGATCCCAATCTTAACAGAACACATTTAACCCCTCAACTGACAGCAGATTCTAACCGGTCGGACTGTCTGACATGGGCTGTGATGCTGGATGTTAAACCACAAATCGCCTGACCCAAGGTTAAAAAACATAAACGAGGATTATGAGGGACAGTGTCCTTTAGAGGTTTCGGTTCTGAAATCGTGAGACTTCTGAGTAAACGTGAACTTTGCTGAGGGTAGTGAAGGACCCTGTCCGTAAAAAACCGTCTGACCTTGATGTTTTTACAGGCTGGTTGACATATCAGAGCGTTGATCAATAAACCTGAATCCGGTTAGCCGTTAAGACTTATCGGTGCTGACGGGGGCAGTTTGGCCTCAAGCTTAATAGAAAGCCTTTAAACCCTAAACTAAACAGTGGATTCTAATTGGTCCGACATGCTCTCTTACCTTGGCTGTGGTGCTCGATGTTAAACCGCAAACCGCCTGACCCAAGATTAAAAAATATGAACGAGGATTATGAGGGACAGTGTCCTTTAGAGGTTTCGGTCCTGAAATCGTGATACTTCAGCGTAGTCGTGGGCTTTATTGAGGGTAGTGAAGGACCCTGTCCGTAAAAAAACCGTGTGACCTTGATGTTTTCGGAGCTTGGTTGATGTAAACCCTAAACTAAACAGTGGATTCTAATTGGTCCGACATGCTGTCTGACCTGGGCTGTGGTGCTCGATGTTAAACCGCAAACCGCCTGACCCAAGGTTAAAAAACATAAACGAGGATTATGAGGGACAGTGTCCTTTAGAGGTTTCGGTCCTGAAATCGTGAGACTTCAGCGTAGTCGTGGGCTTTATTGAGCGCAGTGAAGGACCCTGTCCGTAAAAAACCGTCTGACCTTGATGTTTTTACAGGCTGGTTGATGTATCGGAGTATTCGCCAATAAACCTAGATACGATTAGCCGCTAGGATTAATCGGTGCTGACGAGGGCAGTTTGACCTCAAGCTTAATAGAAAGCCTTTAAACCCTAAACTAAAGAGTGGATTCTAACCGGTCCGACATACTGTCTGACCTGGGCTGCGGTGCTCGATGTTAAACCGCAAACCACCTGACCCAAGGTTAAAAAACATAAACGAGGATTATGAGGGACAGTGTCCTTTAGAGGTTTCGGCCCTGAAATCGTGAGACTTCAGCGTAGTCGTAGGTTTTATTGAGCGTAGTGAAGGACCCTGTCCGTAAAGAACCGTCTGACCTTGATGTTTTCGGAGCTTGGTTGATGTAAACCCTAAACTAAAGAGTGGATTCTAACCGGTCCGACATGCTGTCTGACCTGGGCTGTGGTGCTCAACTCTAAACCCAATACTGCCTTGGTCAGCGACTAAGCAACCATTAACAAATCACCGATAACCATTAACCAATCAACTAATCAACAAGCTTGGTTTCTTTTCGCTTCTTATTGGCTTTTTTGGTGGCTTCTACATTCTTTTCTATGCGGTGGCCGGGACGTGACCAGCGGGTTTTTTCATCTTCCGAAGGTGTCATTTCTTCTGGTGCCAGGGGTGTAGGCTGTGCTCCTTTGGTGTAAGGCTTCATAGGGTTGAGTCCCAGTATTTTGAAGAGGTCCATATCCTCGTTTACATCCGGGTTAGGGGTGGTGAGTAGCTTATCTCCGGCAAAAATGGAACCTGCGCCTGCGAGGAAGCAGAAGGCCTGACCTTCCTGACTCATTTCTGTACGGCCTGCGCTCAGTCTTACTGTGGTGTTGGGCAATACAATACGGGTAGTGGCCACCATGCGGATCATATCCCAGATAGGCGTAGTTTCCTGCTCTTCCAGTGGGGTGCCTTCTACGGCTACCAGTGAATTAATGGGTACCGACTCCGGCTGAGGGCTGAGGCTGGCCAGTGCCAGCAGCATACCCGCTCTGTCTTCTATGGACTCACCCATACCGATGATACCACCACTGCAGACGGTTACATTGGTTTTCCTTACATTTTCCAGGGTTTTGAGTCTGTCTCCGTAGCCACGGGAAGAGATGATCTCTCCGTAATATTCTTCTGATGAGTCCAGGTTATGGTTGTAGGCATACAATCCGGCTTCGGCCAGGCGCTGGGCCTGGTTTTCGTTGAGCATGCCCAGCGTACAGCATACCTCCATATCCAGTTTATTGATGGTACGGACCATATCCAGCACCTGCTCAAACTCAGGGCCGTCTTCTACATTTCTCCAGGCAGCACCCATGCATACCCGTGATGAGCCGGTAGACTTGGCACGAAGGGCTTGTGCCTTTACCTGATCTACGGTCATCAAGTCATTGGTTTCTATATCTGTATGGTAGCGGGCCGCCTGTGGGCAGTAGGCACAATCCTCCGGGCAACCCCCGGTTTTGATGCTCAGCAGCGTGCTTATTTGCACCTCTCTCGGGTTATGATATTGCCTGTGTACGGAGGCGGCTTCATATACCAGTTCCAGCAGGGGCTTGTTATAAATGTCTATGATTTCTTTCTTCGTCCAGTTCTGCCTGATCTCGCTCATGTAGTCGTCTCTTATCAGCTGGCAAATTAAGGAGGTGTATGGGGATGTGCAATATTATTAGTCAGTATTGTTAAGCTGATATTCAGGAACAACCAAGCTCTTCTATTCTGACACTGATGATGTTTAAGAATTTAAGGAATTGGGCATGCTGAGGAGATTGTACAACCAGTTCTTCCCATATTGTTTTTGCCTTCTGATATTGTTGACAAGCAAGGTCAGGCTTCTCTTTCTTATTATATATTTCCCCCAGCTTCACATAAGAAATAGCGAGTCCGTTTTTAAAGGAGACATTATTGGGGTAGTCTTTAAAGAGTTGTTCAAACAATTCGGTCTCATCATCAAAAAACCTGAGGGCCTCTTCGAGGTTGCCTAGTGCTGAGTGAGTTGAGCCGAGTTTTTCATAAGAAATAGCGAGTCCGTTTTTAAAGGAGACATTATTGGGGTAGTCTTTAAAGAGTTGTTTAGATAAATCAATGTCATTTTCAAAAAACCTGAGGGCCTCTTCGAGGTTGCCAAGTGCTGAGTGAGTTGAGCCGAGTTTAGAATAAGAAATAGCCAGATTATTTTTGTACTCAACATTATTGGGGTAGTCTTTAAAGAGTTGTTCAAACAATTCGGTCTCATCATCAAAAAACCTGAGGGCCTCTTCGAGGTTGCCAAGTGCTGAGTGAGTTGAGCCGAGTTTTTCATAAGAAATAGCGAGTCCGTTTTTAAAGGAGACATTATTGGGGTAGTCTTTAAAGAGTTGTTTACCTAGCTCAGATCGTTGTTCAAAAAACCTGAGGGCCTCTTCGAGGTTGCCTAGTGCTGAGTGAGTTGAGCCGAGTTTTTCATAAGAAATAGCCAGATTATTTTTGTACTCAACATTATTGGGGTAGTCTTTAAAGAGTTGTTTAGATAAATCAATGTCATTTTCAAAAAACCTGAGCGCCTCTTCGAGGTTGCCAAGTGCTGAGTGAGTTGAACCGAGTTTAGAATAAGAAATAGCGAGTCCGTTTTTAAAGGAGACATGAGTGGGGTAGTCTTTAAAGAGTTGTTCAAACAATTCGGTCTCATCATCAAAAAACCTGAGGGCCTCTTCGAGGTTGCCAAGTGCTGAGTGAGTCTCCCCGAGTTTTTCATAAGAAACAGCCAGTCCGTTTTTAAAGGAGACATTATTGGGGTAGTCTTTAAAGAGTTGTTTAGATAAATCAATGTCATTTTCAAAAAACCTGAGGGCCTCTTCGAGGTTGCCTAGTGCTGAGTGAGTCTCCCCGAGTTTAGAATAAGAAATAGCGAGTCCGTTTTTAAAGGAGACATGAGTGGGGTAGTCTTTAAAGAGTTGTTCAAACAATTCGGTCTCATCATCAAAAAACCTGAGGGCCTCTTCGAGGTTACCTAGTGCTGAGTGAGTGGAGCCGAGTTTTTCATAAGAAATAGCGAGTCCGTTTTTAAAGGAGACATTATTGGGGTAGTCTTTAAAGAGTTCTACTATTAAAGAGCTAAAATTTTCAAAAAACCTGAGCGCCTCTTCGAGGTTGCCTAGTGCAGAGTGAGTGGAGCCAAGTTTAGAATAAGAAATAGCGAGTTGTTCTTTGTAGAAAGAGTTATCGGGAGAAACTTTATGTGATTTACTATAGTATTTTTCAGCCTCCTCAAAGTCTTCCAGTGCCTCTGATATATTACCTGTATTGCTATGCAGGTCGCCTCTTTTTAAGAACACATAACCTAAAGACGAGTCTTCTTCATCCGTATATTGAGCATTCAGGTATTTGGAGTAAGCATCCAGGGCCCTTTCGTAATCGTGTGTCTCGGAAAAGATATCTCCGAGTGTTATCAGGTTCTCAATCTTGTTAAGATCAATTTGTGACTCGTATTGCTCAAAAAGGATTTTTACTTTGTCATAATGATAATTATGCGCAAGTTCCCTTAGGTAAGGCAGCAGGTACTCGCTACTCAATTGGGCATTACTGATCCTTTGTTGTAAAGCTTCTTCAAACTGTTCTTTCAGTAACTGTAGCTTGGTAGACTCCCGAGGAGCCTGAGTCTCATCCTTAAATCCGGGTAATTCAGGGCTGGCTTCTAATGCCTCTTTTTCGAAAATGATCGTAGAGAAACGTCTCTGTGAGTACAAATCAGCCGCCTTATTGGCGAGAACACTAAAGGTGTCTTCGGTGATCCAGAAGAGGATGGGCACTCCAAAAGAGTAAAGCAACTCACGGGAAAAATTAAGTTCAGTAAGCTGCTTCAGTCCATCTTTCCCGCGGCTCATCAGGCTATAGAGGTTACCCACTATGATTACCTGATTTCCTTTGTTGGCAGCATCTCTGATCCGCTGAATGACAGAATCTTCTTCTTTTAGGAATATCAGTCCAACAGACTGCCGGTTGGCTTCGAGCTGTTCCATCAGGGCTTGATTTACCTCTTTGATTAAGGAGGATTGCTCAGCATAGGCGAAGATATAGCCATTTTCCCCTGCTCTGGAAAAGAAGCGGATAATCCGCTGTACGTTTTTAAGGTTTACCTGACTTTGGAGCATAGGCTGGATTTTTAGCTTACTGTCGCTCCTGTAGAATAAGCTTTACAATTGGATGTACGTCACACCAGCCTTCTCCATTGTAACCCAGAATGGTCAGGTTTTGCCTGAGGACCATAGCAGCCTCAGTATTATCCAGTTTTTTGGTTTCACTCTGTGCCAGGTCAGTCAAAGTATCAAAAAGATCGGCCACCTTGATTTTTACATTATTATTATCGTCCAGGTGATCAGCAATGGTATTGCTGTACTCTTTTTTAAGTTTTTGAACCGCATAGTTTTTATCAGCAGTATTGATTTGCTCACGCTCTTCATCTTCTGTATTCTCGCTGGCGTTGAGAATCATCATAAAGAGGTCTCTCAGGCAACCCCCTGAACAGGCGATCAGTGATTTGAGTACATCAATATCTTCAAAGAGGCTGAGGTCCATGCGTGCCCTTACAATATCCACCATGGTATTTACTCCTTCTTCGGATATGGTGCCATCCTTCTCGGCTACTTTGATCATGGGCAGTTCAAAAAAGTAGAAATAGTCTTTTACTGAACGAAATCGATTATTGTATTGCAATGCGATAGGGAAAGTAAAGATGACATTGGTTTTGAGTTGGGTAATCTGGTTGGCATAGTCAAAGAACAGGCTTTGTGCAATGTCAATGCGTACTTTATCCAAATCCTCTATTATAATCAGTAAATCCTGTTTGTTCAGTGAGTTGAGTTTAAGCTTAATCTCTTTGATCAGAGCATTACAGGACTCCATCAATACGGAAAAATAGGGTTCTATTTTCTGTTTTACAGAAGTCTTGACTGTTTTGTTGAGCTTCAGCGAAGCTTTCAGGTTAGCAAAGAATTTTTGAATCAAAGGAATGGTCAAGGTGGTTTTTGAACCCACTTCAGACCCTATTTCCATATATCGGTGAGTAATGTCTTCTATCTCCTTGTTAAACAGGAATTCCTGAACCTGCTTTATGTAATTCTTATTAATGTCTAATTCATTGTCGTTGGCAAAGGTGAAAAGCCTTTCCATGGTAACAATAATCAGTTCAAGGTAACCAATATCGGTAGGGTCAAGCTCTTCGTACACCGAGAAGTTAATGATCAAAAACTGGTCCCGGAGATCCTTTTCAAGCTTTTTTAGTTCTGTGCTCTTACCACAACCCCGGTATCCTGCAAAAAGCAGGTGCTGGTCTATTCCCATATTCCTTTTCAGGAAACGCGCCATTTGAGAGCGGGAACGTTCTCCTCTGGCCTTACTGGTTTCTATAAAGAAATCATTCAGGTCATCTACCGTCAGAGGTTTCTGAAGTAGTGCGGCATAGATGTAGGGGATGGAAGTTGCTTTTTTTAAGCCTTGACTCATGGGGGTATGATTGGCGTTTGTTCTTAAAGGTAAATATACAAATCAAAATATTGCAAAACTGCTTATCAATGAATTGCAGATACTTTTGTAACATCTACCTTTGCCCCCCATGAAGGGCATCTACTTACTATTAGGTACCAACCTTGGCGATCGCGAGAAAAATCTATTGACTGCGATAAATCTTATGCTAGAGCGGAGAATAGCGGTCAAAGCAATCTCTTCTGTTTATGAAACGGCTGCCTGGGGTATTGAAGAGCAGCCCGGTTTTCTCAATCAGGTGCTGGAGGTAGCGACTGATTTGAGCCCGGAGGCCTTGCTGAAGACGCTGCTGGCCATAGAGCTGGAGATGGGCCGGGTACGCATTCAGAAATGGGGTGAGCGCCTGATTGATATTGATATTCTGTATTATCGGGATGAGGTGATTGATATACCTGAGCTGAAGGTGCCGCATCTGGAGATTCCCAATCGCAGGTTTACGCTGGTACCGCTGGTAGAGCTGGCGGCTGGGGAGGTGCATCCGGTGTTGGGGAAGACGCAGGAGGAGCTGCTGGCGGTGTGCCCTGATACCTTAGAAGTGAAATTGGTTTAAAGGTTTAAAGGTTTAGGGTTTAAAGTTTAGCGGTTTAAGCGTTGAATGTTTTATCAGGTGTGTGAATTATTTCGCTTAGTAGGTGAAAAATCTCGCGTATTGATTTTTGTTATGTTAGATATTTGGCCCTTTTGATGCTGTGGAATGGATTGGTCTTCCCGGGTTCGATCGTCTGACCGGTCTTGTGCTTTCGCTCTGTTTCGGTTTTCTATTCCCCTGGCGGACAGAGTCCTTTTGTACATAGAGAGTCACAGGTTCAGAGAACCAGCGACAGCGAGTAGTCGGCTGCTGCATCACTTTTCTGCTTATGCTTCGATGGGATAAGTTAAGTTTTTGCCATTGGTCTGACCAGTCTTGCGCTTACTTATATACTGGTCGGACCATTGGTGTCTTCGTCCCGGCTTAACTAACATTCTGTACCGTATTACATCAGGATTGAGGGCGTCTAAAAGGGTAAAATAGAACGTCAATTAGTTTAAAGGTTATCGATGACAGATAAATTGAAATAGTCTTTTTATTGCGCCTCATCTTTGGCCCTTTTGATGCTGTGGAATGGATTGGTCTTCCCGGGTTCGATCGTCCGACCAGTCTGATGCTTTCGCTCTGTTTCGATGTTCCTTTCCCTTGGCGGACAGAGTCCTGTTGCCCATAAGGAGTCACGGGTTCAGAGAACCCGCGACAGCGAGGCATTTACTCATACCGGATGCTTTCGGTAGGGTTGGAAACGGCAGCGCGCCAGGTTTTAAAGCCAATGGTCAAGAAGGCTACCAGCCCTACAGCCAGTCCGCTGGCGAGGAAGAGTGGCCAGTTGCTAAGCATATCAATTTTATACACGAAGTCGGTGAGCCACTGGCTCATAAAGTACCAGGTGGCAGGTATGGCCAACACACTGGCAATGACAATCAGGATTAAGAACTCCTTAGAGAGGAGGCCTACAATCTGCTGAGCTGTGGCGCCTAATACTTTTCTGATACCCAGCTCTTTTTGTCGCTGACGGGCGGTGTAGGTAGCAAGCCCGAATACACCCATACAGGCCAGCAGGATTGAGATAGCAGTAAAAGCTGAGAAGACCCGGCCCTGCTTTACCTCATTTTCATAGAGCTGGGCGATGGAGGTATCGAGAAATTCGTACTGCATGGGGTAGGCGGGAGAGAAGCGTTCCCATTTTTCCTGCACGCTGGCCATGGCTGATACCAGGTTTGTGGCATTGAGCTTGATAGCTACCCTGCGGTGTCTCAGCCCATTGACAAAGATCAGCGGCTCCATCTGCTCTTTAAGCGAGGTGAAATTGTAGTTTTTGCTGACTCCGATAATACGCAGGTTGAGGTTCCAGGATGGTATCTCGACACGTTGACCTAATACTTCTTCGGGAGTTAACCCCATGTTTTTCATGGCCATTTCGTTGACAACAGCCGTTACGCCCCGGTCAGATTCCAGGCCCTGGGCAAAGGATTTGCCGTGAATGATCTCGATGCCGAAGGTTTCGAAATAATCTTCATCGCCCCAGCCGATGCGTAGCTGGTGGTTGTCTGCCTGGCCGGGTATGTCCAGCGTGGTGGCATCGTGAAAGCCCCCGGGCTCGCCTCCGGTAGCGGTCACAGAGATCATATCAGGATCATCTGCAAAGGAGTTTTTAAAGGCTTCCAGGTTTTGTCTGATGTCATTGTTGTTGATGTCCAGCATCACGATGGCATCTTTATCAAAGCCCAGGTCTTTGCCTTGTACAAAGTTCATTTGCCGGGAAATCAGCAGGGTGGCGGCTATCATAAAGATGGAAATAAAGAACTGTGCAATGACGAGTGACTTGCGGACGACTACATTTTTACCTGAGCTGAATCTGCCTCCCTTGAGTACTTTCAAAGGATGAAATGATGAAAGCAACAGAGCAGGGTACAGGCCGGCAATGAGCAGGGTAGCTCCGAAGAGCAGTCCACCGAAAATCACCAGGTTGGGATCGCTCCAGTTGATGGCAATGTCCAGGCCAAAGAAGCTGTTGAAGATAGGCAGTAGTACCAGCGAAAGCAGGAAAGCGATCAGCGTAGCAAAAAGCAGGATGGTGACTGATTCACCGAGGAACTGCAGGATCAGCCTGGTACGATGGCCACCCAGTACCTTTCTGACGGCTATTTCTTTGGCCCGCTTAAAGGACTGCGCTATGGACAGGTTGACATAGTTGAAGCAGGCAATCAGCAGTATAGCGAGGCCTACTGCACCCAGAATGTAGATGGTATTGATGTCTCCGTGCTCTACAAAATCGAAGGAGGTGTCATTGTTGAAATAGAGATCATTCAAGGGCTCCAGCACCAGCGTAAGGCTGACCCCGAAGGCGGCAAAGTCTTCTCCGAAATACTTTTGCATAAAGTCATCCAGCTGAGCTTCTACATAGACAGCTTCTTGGGGTGTAGGGATTTTGACATAGGTAAACAATCCGTTGTTCCACCAGCGATCAAGGGTCATCAGGTTGATGTTGAGCACCATGCTGAACTCCAGGTGGCTTTTGGCGGGGAGGTCGTCCATAATACCGGTGACGATAAAATCTGAGGAGTTATCGACATTAATGATTTTACCGATAGGGTCCTCATCTCCGAAGTACTTACGGGCGGTTGCTTTGGTGAGCACTACTTTGTTGGTGCCGTCCAGCACCTGGTCTGGTGTGCCGCTGAGCAGGGGGTAGGAGAAGAAGCTGAAGAAGTTGCTGTCTGCCAGTATGATATGGTCTTCAATGAACTGCTGGTCCCCAATGGTGACTAATACATCAGCAGGTTGTGCACGGGTTGTGGCCGTGATGCTTGATGGAAAATCTGTCTGCAATGCGGGTGCAAAAGGGCCGGAGGTAACGCCTATGCGATCGGGGGTGGCTTCATTCATACCGGCACGGAGCGCACGATAGATGGTGTCTTTGTCTTCGTGAAAATTGTCGTAGCTCATTTCTGACTTGATATGAAAGTAGAGGAAGAGGACGCACACAAGGCCCATGGAGAAGCCTAATATGTTGATGACTGAGCTGGCTCCCTGCTTGAAGAGGCTGCGAATGGTAAAGAGTGGATTGAAGTTGAACATGATTTCGAATTTTGAGATTTTGAACTTTTTGAGTGTAGAGGGCCGTAGGTAGTTGATTAGCTCGAACCAATACCGCAGGGCCGCAAAACGAACAGCTGACCGGCTGTTTTGTAAATGATATTCTATAAGGTTACCCTCTATCTCTTCGGCCAGGTCTGCTTTGCAGAGCCAGCGAATAAGCTTTAAAGAGAAGGAGGAGGGATCCTGATTTTTTTTGCTCATCAGGCGAACTTAAGGGCATAGTCAGGAATTTGATTCCAGAGCATTTGTCGCTGCTCATTGGCTTCTTTCAGTATCTCCTTGCCTGTGCCGGTAAGCTGGTAGATGCGTTTTCTGCGCCCACCGCGCTCTTGGGTGGCTCCTGACATTTCTGAGGCCAGAAAGCCTTTTTTCTCCAGCCGGCTGAGCGTAGAGTGCAGGGCACCCATGGCTACATTGCGCTTGATCTGAGAGAGCACTTCGTCTTTGATTTTGAGTACATAGGCTTCTTCCTGAAGAATGAGTACGATGAGTAAAACCAGCTCTTCGAACTCTCCGAGATTGGTACCTTTCATAACAGATTATGTATTTGTTTCTACTTTGTAGGATGAATGTACGGAAAGAAATTTGATTTGTTTCTATTATTTAGAACAAATAAATGTTTAAGGTTTAATGATGAATGTTTAATGTTTAATGTTTGGAGTGGGAGTGGGAGTGGGAGTGTTTGAGGTTGGAGTGTTGAATGTTTAATGTTTAGTGTTTAGTGTTGAATGATGGATTATGAATGTGGTATGTTTAAGGTCGGTAATGTTGGGTAGTGGGTGAAGCCGGAAGCCAGGGAGTAGTATGATTGGGTGAAATATTTCGCTTAGTAGGCGATAAATCTCGCTTATTGATTTTTATTATGATTTATTGTGCTTGAGGTTAGCCTTTTTTTGTCAAATGGAGCGGTTTTTCCAGATTCCATTAGTGACCCTTTCAAGTGATGGGACGAGTAAGGAAGATTGACTGACTGATCTACTATTTCACCAATTCCATGAAATCCAAAGTCGGACGGCACTTCAGACTGATTTTGATGATCACTAATTTTGAGCGGTTGGAAAGGTTTTTCTTTGCTTAGACTATGGGGGCTTACTACCGGTCTGACCTAAAGGTGCCGACCTTGGTAGCGACTGATCTCCTGATTCCTGATTTACGTTCCTCTAATTGACTATTGACTATTGACTATTGACTATTGACTATTGACTATTGACTATTGACTATTGACTAGCGGTACCGGTCTGACCTAAAGGTGCCGACCTTGGTAGTGACTGATCTCCTGATTCCTGATTTACGTTCCTCTAATCGACTATCGACTATCGACTATTGACCATTGACTATTGACTAAAGAGCAAACCGGTCTGACCTGGCGGTGCCGACCTTGGTAGTGACTGATCTCCTGATTCCTGATAACTACTTCCTCTCCAGCTCATGCTGATACACCTGTCGACCCAGCTCAGCGAGGAAAGGGAGGCCCAGCTCATCGTACTCGTAAACGCCATCGTTGAAGATGCCATTTTCATTGATGTGTATGGTGGCGGTGAGCATAAACTCCACATCATTTTCTTTGTCCTGTATGTAGGCGACATCGGTAAGGGTGCCATAGGCCATGCCTACTTTGTTGTAGATGCGGATGTTTTCAGGCATGGGGTCTTTGGTGTCGCCATACATAAAGAACTTTACGTAGCTGTCCCAGTGCTCGCCATCGTTGTAGTTGGGGTATTGGCTTTCCAGGGCATTGCGGCTCATCCAGAAGCGCAGAAATTCATAGTCTTCTTCTGTAAGGTCAAAGCGTTCATTCTCCGGGAGTGATTCAGGGAAAATGATGGCTTTCAGAATCTTATTTAGGCTCTGAATGCTGAAGTAGTTCTTTTCGGCAAAATCGAAGGGTTTGTTAAAGAGCTTGCCTTCATTGTCGGTGTAGCCTACTCCTTTGATCATGCCTTTTAAGGGGAAGGAATGGCGATCGACCTGAGATTTAATTCCGGCTTGTGTGTAGCTGATGCTGTCGTGTGAGGAGAAAACCATTGGCCAGGTTTGACTGTTATCGGCCCCATACAGAAACTTGTGATTGATATGGGCCGGGCCGATATTCTTAGACCGAAGCTGTTCATTTACATAGTCGCGCCCAAGAAAATCAAACAGGTAATTATACGCATCATTGTCACTGACTAAGAAGATTTTTTTGATCAGGTGGGCAGTGGTAAGGTCACCATTTTCTTCTGTTGAGTCCTGCTCAACAAGCACCTGAGTATTATCATAAGCGCTTATGGTAAAGGGGCTTTCTTTGGAGATGTCTTTTCCGCTCCTTTTGAGTTTATTTATTTTTTGAAGAGCCAGAATGGCAACGGGCATTTTAGCAGTGCTGGCGGGATAAAAGTACCGCATGCTGTCCAGCTGAAAACTATGCTCAGTAAAAGTGGGGTTGCCCTGTGCATCGCGGTCAATTTGAGTGTAGAGTATCTGTACTTCGTGCTGAGCCAGGTTATCGGTAATCCGCTTGATTTCAGGGGCATCACTGGCCATGATGCCTTTCAGTGGGTTTTGTGAGGCAGTGTCGCAGGCCATAATGCTAAAAAAAATGATTCCTGAAAGCAGGAGTAGTTTTTGGTTGTGGGGCATAAAAAAAGAATTCTCTATCAAGATAGAGAATTCTTCATAATAGGTTTTGGTGCCGGTGGTGTCTAGTCCACTTTTGATACCTCTGCTTCTCTGTGAATCTTTTTAACCAGGCCCTGCAGCACTTTTCCGGGGCCACACTCTACAAAGTGCGTAGCACCATCAGCTACCATGGCTTGCACGGATTGTGTCCAGCGTACCGGGGCGGTCAGTTGCTTTTTCAGGTTTTCTTTGATCACCTCCAGGTCAGTGGAGGGGGCTGCGGTTACATTCTGGTAAACCGGGCACTTGGCTGCATTGAATTGCGTGGCATCTATGGCTTTTTCCAGCTCTTCTTTGGCGGGGTTCATCAGTGGTGAGTGGAATGCACCACCCACTGGCAGAGGCAATGCTCTGCGGGCACCGGCTTCCTTGGCTTTTTCGCAGGCTATTTCAATGCCTTTGTTTGAGCCTGAAATTACCAGCTGTCCGGGACAGTTATAGTTGGCAGGTACCACCATTTCGTCTATGCCGGTACAAAGCTCTTCAACCGCAGCATCTTCCAGACCCAGTACGGCAGCCATGGTAGAAGGGTTAATTTCGCAGGCTTTTTGCATGGCCAGGGCTCTTTGAGAAACGAGCTTAAGTCCGTCTTCAAAAGACAGTATGCCATTAGCCACCAGGGCAGAAAACTCACCCAATGAGTGACCTGCTACCATATCAGGAGCAAAATCGTCAGCGATGGCAGCCAATACTACTGAGTGTAGAAAAATGGCCGGCTGGGTCACTTTGGTTTGCTGAAGTTCCTCTTTGGTGCCTTCAAACATGATATCAGTAATGCGGAAGCCAAGAATATCGTTGGCTTTTTCCAGCATCTCTTTGGCCTTGGGTGAATTCTCGTAAAGGTCTTTGGCCATGCCGGGAAACTGAGCTCCCTGGCCAGGAAATACGTATGCTCTCATTCAATCGAATTTTTAAGAATGGCGCAAAAATAAGTAAAACCTGATTTTGATTATTCTTTGTAGGTTCAGAATTTCATAAATTTTGAATAGTCAAGGCATCTTTATGCCGATATAGCCGGCTATATCGGCATAAAGATAACGCAGGATATTGGAATTTATGGAATAGCTTTTAAGTGAAACCACCTCTAAACAGTCATTTTCTACCTAAAAAGCACTTGCCGTAGCCCGCTATGACTGCTTGCCTTTTAGTTGAAACTAACTGCTTATAGGCGGTCTGAACACCAAATAATAACCAGAACTCAGGTTATAATCCTTAAGCGTCCACGAAGCGCTGCCGAAGCTCGGGGGTGGGCATGCGGCAGGAGTCTTGTTTACCCCACCAGCGGTAGCGGTTTCTGCCTATGATATCATACACCCAATGCCTGATAAAGGGAGGGACAATGATAAAGACATAGAGGAGTGGGTAGAGCCCTTTGAGCTTGCGGGCTATTCTGAGGGCAGCCGTGCTCTTTTTGTAAACCTTGCCCTGGCTCAGTAATACAAGGCTGTCGAACTCTTCGGTATTAAAGCCGAGCGCTTTGAGCTTTTGCTGACCAAAGTCTGATTGCAGGGCTGCAAACTTAAAATGCTGATGAGGGTCGTGATCAATGATGAAATTGACCGCCCCGTTACAGAGGTTACATACTCCGTCAAAGAGCAGTACGTCTTTATTCTCTATCGTATGATCTGTACCCAATTTTTAAATTCTTTCGTCCTTTTTTCGGGGTCGAATACATCAAAGGTAACAGTTACTTTATAATAGTAAGTTCCAGCAGATACGTCTTTTCCGTTGCTGTCTTTTCCGTCCCAGTTGATAAAGAAGTCGGGCTCCACTGTACCGCAGGTACTGGAGCTGTACAGCTCAGTGCCTCCCCAGCGGCTGAAAACCTGAAACTCCACCTGCTCTACAAAGCGTGGGCATTCTGAGTTGGGTTGGTTGAAAGCCATAAAGGTATCGTTCACGCCATCGGCATTGGGGGTAAAGCTATTGGGAAGCCTGTAGTTGGGGCAATTGTCAAAGCAAACGGCCTGGCTCAGTCCGCTCTCGTTATTTGATCTGTCTACCGCACTGATACGATAACAGCCTTTGAAAGAGGGGAGTCCGGTATGCTCAAATGTGGTTTCCCTGGTATTGGCGATCAGTTCGAAAGAAGATTCTTCACCGGTGGCAGAGAAGTACACATTGTAGCTGGCTACGTCTGTATCATTCGTGTTTCTGCTCCAGTTAATGGTATTGGAGAAATTAGAGAAGCTACAGGCTTGAGTGTACACATCTTCACAGTTGTCTGCTTCCAGGAGCAGTAGCGTAAAACCATCTACCACTACCGTATCAGTGTCTACCGGGTCGATGGTAATGATCGGGTCGATTGGTGGAATCATATCTCCCGGCAGGGCACAAACAATCTGAGAATTATTCAGCAGGGGAGAGGGAATAAGCTCATTGCCGTAGCTACCTTGGGTAGTGATAAAGTAGCAGTACTCCAGGTCTGCTATTAAGGCGTTGCTGTTAAAGCTTCCGTCATCTGTAAAAATGAACCCCGACTGCCTGCTGTCGATGCTGTCTATCAGTACAAACACATCTTCTTCCGCAGAGGCTGCATCCGTACGGTTACGATAGATATAGTGATAGGGAGACTCGGTTACCCGGTTGCTCCAGGGTACGGAAGCCTGCCAGTTGATCTCAATTTCATCCACCACACTTATGGCCTCCAGCCTTACTGAAGAGGCAGGTTCTGAGGTACTGATCAATTGATCAGGGGCACTGTCGGTAAAAAGCCTTACCTCGTAATGATAAGGGTTGTCCCGTGTATTGAGGTTGGTGTCTACAAATGAAGTATCCAAGGTGCTCACCAAAGAAGTGCCACTGCCAGCCCCTGAGAGCCCGGTGTATCTTACCAACTCATAGCGATATGGTGGGGGAAAGAGTGTCTGATCAATTTCCAGTGGGCTGTTCCAGCGAACTTCTATTTCTCCGTTGGTTTCATCGGTTTCCAGCACGGAAACATTGGTGATCAAAGCATTGTCGATAGGAATGGTAACGCAGAACTCCTGTGAGGCATAGCTGGTACCTCCCTTGGGAGATGGAAACTCGGCTACCAATCTGTAGCAGTAGGTAGCCCCGGGAGATAGCCCCTGGTCATCTACCATATTTCTTTGATCGATGGGCAGCTCGTTAATCAGCTCATAGCCGGAATTGGCGGGAATGCCCACATTGCAGTCGGTGGGGTCAAAGTCAAAGCTGTCGACCCTGCGCCACACCTGCATTTCGGGGGCAAAGTTGGCGGCCACATATTCATCCCAGATCAGCTGAATTGAACGGGCTGAGATTAAGCCACCGTTCAGGCCGGTAGGGGCGGGGGCTACTACCCTGATGTTCCAGGTTTCAAAGTCAGTAAGTGAGGGGCCTCTGTTAAAGCCTTCCGGGTTATCGGTGATTTTGAGCTGTACCTGATAGGTGGCATCCTGAATATGTGAGAAATCGGTCTGCCATGTAAATTCATAGCTATGTGGTGAGTTCTGAAAACCGTCTTCTGCTGTGGGGGTCAGCGTGGCCTGGTTACCTGAGTTTCTGAACGGTCCACCAAAAGCCTCTACCAAAATTGGGTCATTGTCAGGGTCAGAGCCTATGATGATTTCTTCTATGAGCGTACCGGCTTCTACGCAAATTTCTTCAGGTATTTGCAGCTCAGGTCTTTCATTGTCGCAATCTTCTACTATGATCTGCATGTCCCTGGTGACAAACCCCAGTAGCTCCCATTTTTGGGCTGCTTCATCAAAGCGCCATTCTTCTATGATAAAGGCGATGTTGTATTCTCCTGCTCTCTGTGGAGCATCCCAGGTAAAAGTACCGGTTATAGGGTCTATCTCGTACCTACCCGGGCTTCCGCCATCCTCTCTAAGGCCTGTGATTCCGGGGTCGTTTAATGCTGTAAATACATCTACATCAGCCCCTGGCCCGGCTTGTGGGGTAACGAGTTTAAAGGCCAGACTGTCTGCGTTCGGGTCATACGCTCCCGGATTATGAAAGAAAGCTTTTCCGATACAGGCTTTGTCAATGGGTGGTATGGTAAGTTTAGGTGAGCTGTTGGGGCTTAGGTTGGGGTCTATTCTTACAATGGTTTGAATATGAAAGGGTGTATTTACCGAGTTATCTATGTTGATTATGCCCTGGTTTCTGTTTTGTTCTGTATAGCTGACTACATAAACTCCTGCCGCCTGATAGGTATGTACAAAGACAATGGTAACAATGCCGACTTCGTTATTGAGTGTTGTTTCTGTAAAAGACTCGGCATTGGCTACAATCTCTTCCGGGCCCACGTATTCGGTACCATCTCCAAGCCGAAAGGTGGCAGTACCACCGGTAGTTACTGCCACATCAGAATCCAAGTCTGTATAAATGGTAAGAGTAAAGCGATAAGTAAGGCTGGTTTGCGAAATACGCACGGCACATATTTCTCCAGCCCGGATGTGCGTGGCCTGAGCCTGAAAAGCATTTGTAATCAGCAAGGTGAAGAACACACCCAGAAATACAGATTTGAGGTTATTCAGCATACGTTTGGCGGGTTGAATCAATCTGATAACGCCAAAAACGGAATTAGGTATGCCTTTTTGCCTGAGAATATTGAATTCATCAAAAAGCACAGGCCGTTTTCTGACTAATCAAAAAACGGCCTGTGATTCTGGTTTGTTCAGCGCTTAGCGGATAATCTTCACCCAGTTGCGGTAAACGCGCTCTTTTTCGTTGGGGTCAAATACATCAAATGTCACAGTCACCTGGTAGTAGTAGGTGCCATCTGTCAGTACATTCCCATCATTATCTCTTCCATCCCAGTCGATAAAGAAATTGGGTTCGTCCTGATCGTCAGTGTTAAAGCTGAATATTTCAGAACCTCCCCAGCGGTTAAACACCACCATTTCCACTGACTGCACAAACCTGGGGCAGCGTGGGTTGGGTTGATCAAACGCTCTGAATGTATCGTTGATACCATCTCCATTAGGAGTGAAGGTATTGGGCAGTTCATAGTTGGGGCAGTTGTCGAAACATACCGGATTGCTCAATGTACTTTCGTTATTGGACCTGTCCACTGCTGCAATGCGATAACAACCCTTGAATGAAGAAAGCCCGCCATGGGTGAAACGAGTTTCACGGGTATTGCCAATCAAGGTAAAGGTTTCCGCTCCTCCACTTGCTGAGAAATACACATTATAGCTGGCAATATCACCATCTCTATCGTCTACCGTCCAGGTGAGCTCATTGGATAGGTTTGAAAAGCCACAGGGCTCATTGACCAGTGCCGAACAGTTAGGGTTGGCCAGAATAACCAGCGGCTCCCCGTCTACGATTACTACCGTGGTATCCCCCGGTGTGATAATCTCTGGCTCCAGTGGCGGTATATCATCACTTGGGGTTACACATATTATCTGTGAGTCATTCTCCAATGGAGAAGGAATCAAATCATTGCCATAGCTACCATTGGTAGTTACAAAGTAGCAGTACTCACGATCATCAAACAGTGCTATTCCATTATGGCTGCCATCATCCAGGTAGAGGAATGGGTTTTGTGTCACATTTACCTGATCAATCAGGGTGAAGTTTGTGGCATTATCCGCTGTAGCATCTGTACGGTTTCGGTAAATGAGATGATTCGGGCTTGATTGTACCTGATTTGACCACGGCACATCAGCCGTCCAGGTAAGCTCAGCCGCCTGTACCAGGCCGGTGGCTTCTAATCGAACAGAGGAAGCCGTAGCCGAACTGTCAATCAGGTTATCGGACGCATCGTAAAATCTTACTGCATAGTGGTAGGCCAGGTCCTGTGTATTCAGGTTGGTATCATTAAAGATGGTGTCGGTGGTCGAGGTCACCAGGGTTCTGTTGGCCTCACCATTTAAACCTTCATACCTCAAAAGCTCATAGCGGAATGGTGGAGGAAACAATGTCTCGTCAATTTCCAGTGGTGAGGTCCAGCGTACAAACATTTCACCGTTGGTTTCGCTGGTTTCTGTCACGGAAACATTGGTGACCGCAGGTACATCCAGTGGTATGTCCACACAGCTCTCACTTGAGGCATAGCTGGTGCCTCCTCCGGGTCTTGGGAACACAGCTACCAGGCGGTAGCAATAGTTGACACCCGGCCGCACATTATTATCGTCTACATAGCTAGTCTGGCTGATGGGAAGCTCGTCTATCAGCTCATAACCTGAATTGGCGGGTATACCAATGTTACAGTTGGTAGGATCAAAGTCGTAATTATCTACCCTGCGCCAAACCTGCATTACGGGGGCAAAGGCAGCTCCCACATAGTCGTCCCAGTTGAGCTGAATAGAGTTACCCGAAGCAATGGATGTCACCAGCCCTTCCGGTGCGGGTGCTACTACCGTAATATTCCAGGTTTTAAAATCTACCAGCGAAGGTGCTCTCGGATCGTTGGGTTGATCAGAAATCTTGAACTGAACCTCATAAGGCCTGGTTCTTACATGAGAAAGGTCTGTTTGCCATAAGAACTGAACCTCATCGGGCTGTGGCCTGAAGTCAGGATCAGGGCTCAGTGTGGCAGGAGAGGAGCTCAGTGAGAATACACCGCCAAAGCCTTCAATCAGTATCCTGTTATTATCGGGGTCCGTACCCTGGATAAATTCTTCCAGTAAGGTGCCCGCTTCAATACAGGTGTCTTGTGGTATCATCAGCTCGGGGCGCTCATTGTCGCAATCTTCTACCAGAATCTGCATATCCCGTGTCACAAACCCGAGTATTTCCCAGCGACCCTCGCCAGTCACGGGGTCATCAATAAAACGCCATTCTTCTACAATAAAGGCCGCGTTGTATTCCCCTGCTCTTTGCGGGGCATCCCACACAAAATCTCCCGTTATGGGGTCTATGGAAAACTGTGTAGCACCATTGCCATCTTCTGTAATGGTAGAAATGTTAGGATCGTTGAGTGGTAGATAAGAATTAACTGTTTCTCCACGTGCTTGCTGCGGAGTTACCAGCTTGTAGGCAAGGCTGTCACCATCAGGATCAAAAGCACCTGGATTATGAATGAAGCGGGCACCTACACAGGCTCTGTCAATTGGTGGAATAGTTAGCTGTGGCGTACCATTGCCCAGCAATCCCGGATCAATTCTGATGATGGTCTCAATGTGAAAAGCAGTCTGGTCTGAAGCACCATTGTTGATATTGACAATGTTGTTATTTCTGTTCTGCTCGGTATAGCTGATAATAAATACATTATTGGCAGAGTAGGTGTGTTCGAACTCGAAGATGGTCCTTCTGGTCTCGTTACCTATGAGTTCTTCGTCAAAGAAGGTCGCCTGATCTATCAGCACTTGTCTTCCTCCTTCGATGACACGACCGTCACCAAAGTTGAAGGTACCACCTTCACCTACCTGGACACCTGAGCCGGTATCTGAGTAAATAATCAGGGTAAATCGAAACCTGAGACTGCTTTGGGATATTCTGACTGCCACGATTTCACCAGCTCTGATGTGCGTAGCCCAGGCTTCTGCACCCCAAAAAAGCAGAAACAAGATGGCCAGGATAGACGTCCTCTTAAAATTCATTCGCAACCTGATTTGTAGAGATAACGCAATATGCGCAATAAGTTATATTGTTAAACAAATTTTCAACACATTCTGTTACGCCAATGACTTGTACTTTAGAATACATCCAAATAAAAAAGTCATTTGATTGATAACGATTGCGGACTTAACTTTGATTTCGAAATTTAACCCTTATATCATTAATGAGTTGGTTTAAACAAACCTGGAATAGCTCCATAGGCCGAAAATTTGCCATGGCACTTTCCGCCCTCTTCCTGATCATTTTCCTGCTACAGCACTTCCTGATCAATTTTACATCAATTATAAGCGAAAAAACATTTAATGAGATATCTCATTTTATGGGTACCAATGTATTGGTGCAGTTTGTGCTGCAACCTGTATTGATCTTCGGTGTGGTCTTCCATTTTGTAATGGGGTTTGCGCTGGATATAAAAAACAACAGGGCAAGGCAGGTAAAGTATGCTATGAATAAAGGGAACGCAAATTCCACCTGGGTGTCGCGAAATATGATTATTACAGGAGCGGTTGTGCTTGGTTTTATGGGGCTGCACTTTTACGATTTTTGGATTCCTGAAATCATGCACAAGTACATAGAGTTCAAACCAGAAGACCCTAACAGATACTATGAAGAAACTGTCCATAAATTTGCCGATTTGTGGAGGGTGATCATATATTCAGGCTGCTTTATCTTGTTGTCACTACATCTACTCCATGGGTTTGCCTCGGCATTTCAGTCGGCTGGTGTCAATCATAGAAAGTACAGTCCACTGATCAAAAAGCTGGGAACTATTTACTCCATCGCCATACCAGCAGGCTTTATTTTCATTGCAGTTTTCCACTATCTTAATCAGCACTAAAAGATGTCAATTTTAGATTCGAAAGTACCTGAAGGTCCGATTAAGGATAAATGGACCGACTATAAAAACAATATTAAACTGGTAAACCCTGCTAACAAGCGTTTGATCGATGTGATTGTAGTGGGCACCGGACTTGCCGGAGGATCAGCAGCCGCTACCCTGGCCGAGCAAGGATATAATGTAAAAGCATTCTGCTACCAGGATTCACCCAGAAGGGCGCACTCTATTGCCGCCCAGGGGGGAATCAACGCAGCTAAAAATTATCAGGGCGATGGTGATTCAACCCACCGCCTGTTTTACGATACCGTAAAGGGTGGTGACTACCGCTCCAGAGAATCCAATGTATATCGTCTTGCGGAGGTGTCGGCCAATATCATTGACCAGTGTGTGGCGCAGGGTGTACCTTTTGCCAGAGACTACGGTGGCTTGCTCGATAACCGCTCATTTGGTGGTGTGCAGGTTTCCAGAACCTTTTATGCCAAGGGCCAGACAGGTCAGCAACTGTTGTTAGGTTGTTATTCTGCGATGTCGCGCCAGATTGGTAAGGGTAAAATTCAAATGTATAACCGTCATGAAATGATGGAGCTGGTGATTGTAGACGGTAAAGCCCGTGGTATCATTGCCAGAAACCTGATCACTGGTGAAATCGAAAGACATTCAGCACATGCCGTGGTGATTGCATCCGGAGGTTACGGAAACGTGTTCTTCCTTTCTACCAACGCGATGGGCTCCAATGTCTCCGCAGGCTGGAAGGTACATAAGAAAGGTGCATTCTTTGCCAACCCTTGCTTTACGCAGATCCACCCTACCTGTATTCCACAGCATGGTGAGCAGCAGTCAAAGCTGACGCTGATGTCTGAATCACTGAGAAACGATGGGCGAATCTGGGTGCCAGCGAAAAAAGAGGATGCCGAAGCAGTGAGAGCGGGTAAGCTCAAGCCTACGGATATCAAAGAAGAAGACAGAGACTACTACCTGGAAAGAAGGTATCCGTCATTCGGTAACCTGGTGCCTCGTGATGTGGCTTCCAGAGCAGCGAAGGAAAGGTGTGATGAAGGCTATGGCGTAGGTACCAATGAAACGGGCGAAGCGGTTTATCTCGATTTCTCTGCTGCCATCATGCGATATGGGCAGGAAGAGGCCAATGTAAAAGGGCTTCATGACAGCACCCAGGATCAGATTAAAGCATTGGGAGAAAAAGTAGTTGAAAGCAAATACGGTAACCTTTTTCAGATGTATGAAAAGATTACCGCTGACAACCCTTACAAAACCCCGATGAAAATTTACCCTGCGGTACACTACACCATGGGTGGTGTTTGGGTAGATTATAACCTGATGACGACCATTAATGGTTGCTACGCGATAGGAGAGGCTAACTTCTCTGACCACGGAGCTAACCGACTGGGTGCCTCTGCATTGATGCAGGGTCTTGCTGATGGTTATTTTGTACTGCCCTATACCATTGGTGATTACCTGGCGGATGATATCCGTACCGGTGAAATACCAACAGATACACCGGAATTTGACGAAGCTGAGCAGGAAGTAAAAAAGAAGATTGAGTTCTTTGTGAGTAACAAGGGAACCAAGTCAGTGGATCATTTTCACAGACGCCTGGGTAAGGTGATGTGGAACCAGGTGGGGATGGCCCGTAATGAGAAAGGGCTCAAAGACGCGATTGCTGAAATTCAGCAGATCCGTAAAGAATTCTGGTCAGATGTGACCGTTCCGGGCTCAGCCGATGGTATGAATCAGGAACTGGAAAAGGCCGGGCGTGTGGCTGACTTTCTTGAACTGGGAGAGTTGTTTGCCCGTGATGCCCTGGAAAGAAACGAATCTTGCGGAGGACACTTCCGTGAAGAGTACCAGACAGAAGAGGGAGAAGCAGTAAGAGATGATGCCAACTACACCTATGCTGCGGCATGGGAGTACAAAGGCGAGCCCTCAGAGGCTGTAGTTCATAAGGAAGAATTGAACTACGAGAACATCGAACTCAAAACACGCTCTTACAAGTAATTTCAAAAAGATTTAAAAGCACTAGCAATATGTCAACAGCACAAGGATTAAACCTGACACTGAAAGTTTGGAGACAAAAAAATAGTAATGATAAGGGCAAGATGGAAACCTATCAGGTAGCTGATATTTCTCCGGATAGCTCTTTTCTGGAAATGATGGACATTCTGAACGAGCAGCTTGTAGGCGAGGGCAAAGAACCTGTAGCCTTTGATCACGACTGTCGTGAAGGTATTTGTGGTACCTGCTCTATGTTTATCAATGGTGAGGCACATGGGCCGGGACGTGAGATCACCACCTGCCAGCTTCATATGCGTGAGTTCAAAAACGGAGAGACCATCTACATTGAGCCATGGAGAGCGAAGGCCTTTCCTGTAATCAAAGATCTGGTAGTAGACAGAGGCGCCTTTGACCGCATTATGGCTGCAGGTGGATTTATCAGTGTAAACACCTCCGGTAATACGCAAGACGCCAACGCCATTCCTATCCCTAAAGATGATGCGGATCGCGCCATGGATGCTGCCACCTGTATTGGTTGTGGTGCCTGTGTGGCCAGCTGCAAAAACTCATCAGCCATGCTTTTTGTATCTGCAAAAGTATCACAGTTTGCACTACTGCCACAGGGTCAGGTAGAGTCTGCCGAGCGTGTGCAAAAAATGGTGAAGGTAATGGACGAGGAAGGGTTTGGTAACTGCTCAAACACAGGAGCCTGTGAGGTGGAGTGTCCTAAGGGCATCAGCCTTGAAAATATTGCCCGTATGAACAGGGAGTATATTAAGGCGGGTGCATCTTCTGAGCACGTGTCTTAATTAAAAAATAACACCGTTAATCACTTAAGCCTCTTTTCAGAGGCTTTTTTTATTACTTTTGATTATGACCCGTTCGGGTCCCACTACAACAAGGAAGGTTTTTTTTGAATGGTCTCTTTTTTGACTCTGAGGAAGGTTGAAAATGATGATGACCATTAACTGTTTTATGATACTAATCAGTGGTTCTGTGTGTGGGCGCTGCTGATTGGTAAACTGTGTATATGGAAAGAAAAATACTTCTGCCTTTATTCTGCCTTTTTTTGGCTTTTAGTGCACTTTCTCAGACTAACGTTAGTGGGAATATATCTTCGAATACCACCTGGACCAAAGCCAACTCTCCTTATACATTGACAGGAGATATTAGTCTTACTTCCAACTCAGTATTAACGATTGAACCAGGCGTTTTGGTGCAATCTAACGGTGCCCATCAACTCAAAGTAAATCGTGGAGCCAGGCTCATTGCAGACGGTACAGCTAACGATTCCATTAGATTTGAAGTACCGGCTCAAACTGAGTATATGATTTTATTTTCTGGTGCCAGTACCGGGCAGAGTAGTTTTGACTATGTCTCGGTTCAAGGTAATGGTATGAATAACCATGAAAATCTTTTTATTGAAACCATTCAGGCAGCGGGGAATAACAATGCCAAACTCACTATTTCAAATGCCCTGATTGATAACGTCTCTATGAAAATCGGGGCAAGCGGAGGAAGAGTAGCACTATCAAAAGATCAAATTAACAGAAGCTATCTATGGTCTGACTATAACGGAACAGGTTTTGACATAGAGGACTCCCATTTAGTCTATACTGCTCTCACTCAACAATATTTGAGTTCAATAAATAATGTCACAGCGGCAAAAACTGTTATCAGCAACTCAAAATTCATCAATACACCTGTATATCTGCCTCATTCTGTTGTTGAAATGACTGGTTCACAGTTTATGATAGATGATAATACAATTGAACGGACTCCAGGTCTGCGCGCCAATTCCATATTGATTGTTAGTGAATTATTAATGAGTAATTCCTTAGTAGATGCTGGAAAGATGCCGGCCATTGTCCTCTTCAATACATTTGGAGGCGGATATAACCGTATTGAAAACAATGTGTTCGTTAATGTTTCTCAGCTTCTGAACGTGCAACAACATCAGTCTACTTTGTTCAATGCCAATGATATTTATGCTCCCGAATCAAGTCAGCTCTTTGTACTGGTATCTCGTGCAGATGTCGATGGCAGAGGCAACCATATATATGGGATTACAGAATTGAGTAGATTACAAGAGTTAGTTTTTAGTGCAAACTCAGCGAAGATAGATTTAACTGGGGCGGAGGCAGAGCCTATTAATACTGATATGCTTGTTTCTCCAAGTCCAATTATTCGCAGGCTTTTCGAAAGTGATGATTATACGGATAAGGTAGAGCTTGATTGGTCTGTTAATCAAATTACTACTTTCGATCACTATCGAGTATTTCGGTTCGGTGACAATGTGAACTTTCAATTCATTGGAGAGTATGCCCCTGACGATAAACCTCAATTTGATATCGGCACTGAGAACCGGTACTTTGTTGAGGGCAGAAAGAATTCAGGAGAAATCAGTGCTAAGGCCCGAGCGTTGAATGCACCACCGCAAATCATAGTACCACCCAGCAATACCCGAATTGCTGACCAGCGTGCTGAGTATAACATCCCGGTTAAGGTGTTAGATCGCGAAAACGATTTTGTTAAGCTCAATATGACAGATTTTTCCGGTAGTGACATTATCGCTGTCAAGAGTTTTGACCTTACCATGACTGGTTCGTCTGGAGATACTCTTATTTACAACCTGAATGTAGTACCTGAACCTGATCAGTTTGGTCAGTTTTTTAAAATCATTTCCTCTGAAGATGGTTTGAACGCTGATCAGCATGGTGTGGGGTTTTGGGTAGTGAGACTGCCAGAGGTAACGGAAGTGCGTAATATTGAAGGGTTGTCTGAAGGCTTCGAGTACAGTGTAAACCAATTTGATCTGGAGAAGCATTTGGATTGGGTGGCCGAGCCATTTAAAAATGTAAAAATTAAGATTACGAAGTTGCTCAATGGTACTTTGACTTATGATGGAGAAGCAATTGAGTCTATTGATGAACTTCCTGATTATTCGGGCAGGTTTCCAGAATTGATCTGGAGAGCACCTCTGCAGGTAGGAGTTGTAGATGCGTTTGAAATTAAGCTGTTTGACGATGAAAACGAATCGGTTGAGAGTACAACCATAAAATTTGATCTAACGCCTAATCAGGCTCCTGTACTCACTCAAATAGAGCAGGTGGACGATGTTCGTGAGGATACCAGAAAAGGTTTGGGTTTCAATGACCTCATGAGGGGTGTTACAGTTACTGATGCTGATAATCATGACATAAGTCTGGTGATCACTGAGCTCTTAAACGGACGTGTTACGCGAGGGTACTTTGAAGATGAAGATCAGGACCTTCCCTATGAGTTTTCTACCTCCAATAACTATATCTTCTGGCATCCGCCAGCTAATGAGTTTGGGATCATTGAGGGCTTTAAGGTAAGAGCCTACGATGGGTCAAAATTATCTGATGAGGAACTTATTGTTAAGTTCAATGTATCTTCAGTTAACGACCTTCCATCGTTTGATTTCATAGAAACTCCTCCAGCTATGATCGGGGCTACAGAAATCCAGAGCCTTAGCATTACTGGAGTTAATGAAGGTCCTTTGGAAGATCAGGATTTACACTTTTTCATTACGGGCGCTCAGGATGGAGATATCATGCCTCAAAATAGGATGGAGATTATTTATGAACAAGGTTCAGATAATGCCCTATTGAGGTACCTGCCCTTAGAAGGTGCTCAGGGTACCGAGAATATTACCGTGAATCTTAGTGATGGACAAAACACCTACCAACAAAAGATTGCCTTTAACTTCGTTGATCAAAATCACGCTCCCGAAATAATTACTGAGGCATCTGTTAAGGCTTACGTAGGTTATCCTTTTGTACTTGATTACCAGATATCCGATAACAGGCCATTCATTACTTCAGAGGCAACTAGCACCTCCGGTTGGCTTCAAATAGATAATGGAAACAGAATAGTTTCTCTCACAGAAAGAAGAAGACAATATAACAGCCCTACACGCGATGGTATTTTGTCTCATGCCATCCCCTCAGTAGGATGGGCCATGGTAAAAGATAATGATGGTAACGTATGGTATAGCGAGGGAAGAGAGATTAAAATGATTACCCCGAATGGAGTGATCAAGACAGTGGCTGGAAATGGCGCTCCGGGTCTGGAAGATGGCAGAGGGACTGAAGCAAGATTCTCTGGAGTATACTCTTTGGCATATGACAAAAATGCCGATGTTATTTACGCGATAGACAACAAAGCGATCCGTAAAATAGACCGGGAGTTTAATGTGACAACGGTATTCATTGCCGATGATGATGATGTATATGGCAATTTTGGACCGGCAGATGTGGACAGCGAAGGAAACCTATATTTTGTCAACTCCTACTATTATGGTAATGAAACCAAGATTCATAAACTTACTCCATCAGGTATCATATCGGATTTTGCAGGTTCAGGGGATAATTCTAATAGTTCGTTCACAGGTCTTAAGGAGGATATAGCCATTTATGAAGTAGATGGACTGAAGGTTGTCAACGATGAAGTTTATTTTATCAGCAACAGCCTCTTCCGTAAGATCGATAAAGACGGTAATGTGACTCAGATTACCCTTGCAGATGGTCTGAGCGACCAGGGTTATGATAGTTACCTGGCAAAATACGGAGATGACCTCTTGGTTTATCAAAGCAGGGTTGGAAAAATCGTCAGGGTCGATGTATCTGACTATTCTATTGAGTATGTCACAGGCCTCGGAGATAAGGGGTTTCAGGAAAATATGCCTGCTCTGGAGTTCATTGCGGGAGTAAATAACGGTAGCCATATTTATGGAATGGTCGAATATGAGGGCAAAGGATTAATGCTCTCTCTGGAAGATGCTGGAGGAACTTTCTTTGGCCTGATTCATAAGAGGCTCGATTCAATTCAGGGAACCCCTGAAGCCTCAGATTTAGGCATGCATCAGGTTGAAATCACAACAGAAGATATCGATGGATTGACCACTACAAAAACTGTCAATATTGAAGTCTTGCTGAATAATAAGATCACGGCAACCAATCTTGAACAAGATATCAGTTTCGAAGAAGACAGCCCTTTTGTTGATCTGGATGATATTGTGCTAAGTGGCTTGGAAAGCAATCAATCAGCAAATGTTAGTGTAGTGCTTAATAAACGTTGGGCAGGAAGCCTTACCGCTGATTCCGGTAATCAGGAGACTTATGTTGATTCTACCGGAACATGGTCTGTTTCAGGAAGCCAGACCGAAGTCAATGATGCATTGGCGGCACTTCGGTTTATACCCGCTAGCAATTACGACAGGGAGGCCATGTTGGCTGTACGAATTATCAATACCGATGGAGGAGTTCCAAACCTCGGAGAAGTCAAGCTGAATTTCCTGGAGGTACTGGATCAACCCTCATTGACTGAGAGTTTCGAAGACAGTGCTTTTGTGGCTGTTGAATATCTCTTTGAACCTGAAGTACAAGACCCGGATAGCAAGCTTTACAATTTTGAAATGGGTGAATTGCCAGCTTGGTTAAGCTATGAAGAAGGACCACTATGGGTACAAAACTATACAGGCGATATGAATTCATCGCGTCAGACCATAGATGGAGACCTCAATGCCGCCCGCTTCAATCAACCCAGGGCTATTCGCTCAGATGGAAAAGGAGCCTTATATGTTGTAGACCAGTACCATGTGAGAAAGATATCCCCTGATGAACAGGTGTCCACTGTCTTTTCAGCGGTAGGAGGGAGAGTGGATGGCCCCTTATCAGACGCGAGGTTCGATTATATTTCGGCTTTCGATATTGCCAGCGATGGTACCATATATGTTGCAGATAGCCGGACAATAAGAAAAATCAGTACGGATGATATTGTCAGTACCATTGCCGGAACCGGAAACAGTGGATACCTTGACGGAGAGGCACTTGAAGCAACTTTTGATTACATATCAGGGCTTCGCATTGATAGTAAAGGCAATCTCTACGTGCTGGATAATTTAAAGGTGAGGAAACTGGGTACTGATGGTAAGGTTACCACAGTTGCCGGCAATGGTGCATATGGCTATGGCACCGGGAATGCACTGGAAGTACCTTTCCTTTCACTCAAAGCCCTTGATGTGGACGCAGGTGATAATCTCATTATTGGTGATGACAGGAGTATCAGGAAACTTGACGTTGTTTCAGGCGAAATTTCAGCCATAGCTGGCATTGGGGAGGATAGGTGTTGCACATTCAATGTGCCTAATTCAGAGGTGCAATTTCGTGACTTAAAAGGACTTGATATTGGTGACGATAACAAGATTTATGCTATCCTGGAGAATTCATACTTCGTAGTAGATTTAGAGTCGGGTTTTACCTCAAGTACTTATACTTATAACTATCCGGGAGTGGATGAGGGGCCGTTAAGTCAAATAAGATTCAACTCGCTTACCGGTATTGTTAAAGTCGGTCACAATGTATTTCTGTCAGACAGAAGCTTTAACAATATCAGGAGGATATACACTAGTCCCGGAGAGGTTTCAGGTACACCTACAGCAGAAGAGCTGGGTAAGCATGAGGTAAGTTATTCGGTTTTCAACAACAAAGGAGAAGAGAAGACCGTGGTAGCCGAAGTGGAGGTATTTAATAATGACAGACCTGATTTTTCAACCTTGAATACAGTTTACTCCTATACAGAAGATGAGATATTAAAAGTTACAGACTTTCAACTGAGTGGAGACGATGATCAGTTCATCATTGAACTAAGTTTAAAGGATGACGAGATTGGAACCCTTACACTCAATGGCTTTGAAGACCTGTACGACCCGGAAACAGGAACTTGGACGGTTACAGGGAGTAAGCCTGAAGTGAATGAAATACTGGCCTCTATTGAGTATCTGCCCATACCCAATAACCACGACAATAACCAGGTGTTGATCAGAGCACAATTAACTGAAGGCAGGTTCGATGTAAAAGGTGTTTTGGTTCTCAATGGAATCTCCGTTGACGATCTTCCGGAGTTTGTGTCTCTGGCAGACCAGACTACCGTGGTAGATGCACAAATTGAATTGAAAATTGGCACATCAGATGGAGATAATCATCCACTTATGATGAACTCAGACAACCTTCCCGATTGGTTGACCCTGGAGAGAAGAATTGTTAGTGAGGTATCAACTGTAGCAGGAGGTAGCCAATATTTACCTGATGGCAAAAAGGACGAGGTGGTTATCAACGACCCCCGCGGTTTGACGAAAGATGACTACAATAACCTCTATTTTCTGGATCGTGGAAATGTGCGAATGCTGACCAAAGATTCCGTTAAAACTCTTACTGCAGAGCCCCTCCGATACCCTGTTGATGCAAGGCATTTATTATTGAAAGGAGATAGCCTATATGTGATTGCCCGCAATGGTATCCATTGGTTAAAATCCCGTGATGAGTTTGTGTTAAAAGTAGGGGGAGAAGAAGGTGATACAGATGGTGATGCTTCCGTTGCTCGTTTTACAGGGTTGTTGTCTTCTATAATCGGGCCTGATGGAAAAAGCTTCTATGTAGCAGACTACGAAGGAAACAAGGTGAAGCTGGTCGAAGATGATTTTTCAGTCAGCACGCTTGCCGGGCCTGAAGAGCAAAATGAACCTGGAGCCGACCCGGCAACAAGAACTATCAGTCCCTATGAATTTAGCAGGTCTCCAAATGGTAAATACTACCTGCTGGATGTTGCCGGAAGGTTTATTTATGAACTGGAACCTGATGGTTCCCTTGTTACGCCTCAATACCCTGAAGCCAGCGAATGGGAAGAAGTCAATAGTCTGAACGGAATCAGACATATCGAAACTGATATTTTTGGGAATCACTTTTTTAGCTTCGGTACTATCATTTATATACTCGAGCCAGATGGGAGCTTCGCACACATAGCAGGAGATGGCAAATCCGGTCTCGAAGACGGTCCGGGACTAGAGTCATCACTTGGTTATATCAGCGATATGCTCCTTGAAGATGACGGAGAAATGCTCTTAGGTGATTATTACAATGGTAGAATCAGAAAGTTCTCCTATCAGTTTGATTATTATCTAACAGGAAAAGCTCCTGAGGATAGCCAGGGTGAGTATACGATTAACCTTACCGTTGATGATGGTTTTTCTGATACTTCAGTTGATGGTTCTTTTAAGCTAAAGGTGGAAGACTCTGACAGGCCATCTGTGGAAGGTCTCACTCAGTCTGTCATTTATACAGAAGATACTCCGAGGGTCGATTTTGAGCCCATAGCAATCCAGACAACAGACGAGCAAACAGAATTTGAAGTCATACTGAATTTGAGCTCACTGTATACAGGCACTCTGGCAAGTGATGCCCTCGACATGGAGAATGTCAGAAATGAAAAGCAGTATAAAATTGCAGGTACAGCATCTGAGTTGAAGAGCATTTTAGAGACGCTGTATTTTATTCCTACAAAGGATAATGTAGCTCCATCTGCTATAGAAATAAGCGTGAAACAGCTCTCTGGAATACTTGAGACCGCTGGAGTTTTTGACCTTACCGTCACCCCGGTCAATGACCCTCCAGTGCTGAAAGCTGTTACTCAAGATACTCTGGCGGTTGTAGGCCAAAAGATGATTGTAGAGGTAGATTATTATGATGTGGATGGAAGCTTATCATTTACTGATAACACTCAGATACCAGAGTGGTTGACTCTTCAGAGCCTTTCGCTCAAGTCAGAGCTTTTTGCGGGAACCCCTGAAACTGAAGGATTGGAAAACGGACCAGCACTTAAAAGTAAGTTTACGGCTCCCACTACCCTTGCCGCAGATAGTCTGGGACAAATTTATGTGCTGGAAGATGAAACTAACCTTATCAGGGTAATAAGTCCTGAAGGAGAGGTCTCTCTTTTTACAGGTTCAGGTATCACCGGATTTAGAGACGGCCCTGCCGATCAGGCAAGATTCAATGACCCTCAGGGCTTTGTGCTCGATGGCGATGGCAATATGTATGTGAGCGATTCCAGGAACTATGTCATCAGAAAAGTTGACCCCTCTGGTAGCGTAGAAACCTTTGCGGGATCAGGTAATCCTGGATTTGAAAATGGTGTAGGTGAGATGGCAAGTTTTGGCGAATTGGGTCAGATTACCCTGGACCGGCAGCAAGGGCAACTTTATGTGCTGGATATCACCAATAAAAAGATCAGGATAGTTGATATAGAAACCCGTGAGGTGTCTGACCTGCATATGAGTAGCTATTATAGCCAATTTCTCTATAAACCTATGGATATCGAAATGGGGCCTGACAGATCCCTTTATTATATGGGTGAGCATAGCCTTTTGAAAATCAACCTGGAAAACGGTTATCCCGAATTTGTTAACAATCCCTGGGGAGAATACAATGATGGAGCGGTAAGAGAACAGAAAATTCACTCTACCCGCATGGCTATCGACAGACTGGGCAATATTGTGCTTAACGATATTGGTGGAAAAAAGCTGAGACTTATCAGACACAACACTATCTCATCACCCCATGTGAATGATGAGTATGGATACCAGGAGGGTTATGCAGAGCAAATCAAAGTCCAGGGTATCTCAGACCTGCTTTTTTTACCAGATGGCTCACTACTCACGTCTGAGAGTACTGCTAGGGTGATTCGAAAGTTTGAACTGAACCCTTATGCGCTGGTAGGCACGCCTGATATTAACAATGTAGGACAGACCGTTGCGAACCTGCAAATTTCAGATACTGAGAATGCAACAGCCGAACTTCAAATAAAAATTGATGTGGTAGACAGGCAGCCTTTGAATGTTTACGGGCTCAATTCCGCCACCATATTCACAGGCGATCAGTCCTCTGTTGACCTTCCGCCTTTCATAATTCTGAATGGCGCTGAGGGGCAGATAGAGGTCGTTATTGAGAAAATATCCGGACAAGGTCAGCTTGGACTCTCAGAAGATGATTTGCTTGATTTTGATGAAAGCATCAAAGGGTGGAAAGCGATTGCTTCCCGCGATAGCTTAAACATACTTTTTCACAGGCTTAGGTTCTTTCCATCTCAGGGAGCAGAGAGCGATTTTCTAACGGAAGTGACAGTCACGAAGCTTTCGGATCAATATTTTCAAAAAGGAAGTCTGAGCTTTATATACAATGCAGAAAACCTGGCTCCCGCTTATGTGGGGTCAAAACAGTTTGAAGTCGCGGTCGGTGAAGACTTTCAGCTGGTGCTGAATGCTATCGACCCGAATGGAGACTCAACGGCCTTCTTCGTTGAATCAAGCCCCGACTGGTTGAAAGGAGACTCTGTTTGGGTGGTTCAGGAGTTCTATAACCCGATATTTTCTCCCAATATGCCTCCCTCGCTTAGAGAGCAATTGGCAATTAATCCGGCTGGCCTGTTGCTTGATAAAGACCAGAGTATCATTTTTTCTGATGCTGAAAAGCCACGGATTGATCGACTTTCGTCCGGTTTTGAGAAAACTACAATCGCGGGAATCGGTTACCCTGGCGATCAAGATGGGCCACTTGATCAGGCTCGCTTCTATAGCCCTGGGAGTATTGCGTTTGATGCTGATAGTAATCTGCTGGTCCTCGATAAGGTGAGCAACAAAATCAAGCGAATAGGTGATGGCTTTGTCACGACTATATCGGGCAATGGAGGGTTTGCTGGTGATGGTATTGGGTCAAATATTGGCTACGGTGCTTTGGCCGGTATATCTATGGATTCTGTAGGCAATTACATGATCGCAGATGAGAATTCAATTCGGAAACTACATCCCAATACGTTAGTTACAACCTATGCTGGTTCCAATGATAACCCTGGCAGCATCGATGGCGACAGGTCGATAGCAACAATAGACTCTCCGGTCAAGGTTATCCATGACACGGAAGGAAATCTGTTCTTTGCTGAACCATCCCGAATAAGGAAAATTAACAGGGAAGGGGAGATTATAACTATTACCGGCTCTGATACTTTTGGTTATGCAGATGGTGATTTTGAAACAGCACAATTTGCAGAGATTTCAGATATGATAGAGCTTGAGAAAGGCGTCTTACTAATCTCAGACTTTGGTAATCATGTAATCAGAAAGGTCGACTTGAATGAAGGTACAGTTTCGACTATTGCGGGTACAGGTGCCAGAGGAAATGTTTATGGAGAGGGAAGTCAGGCCAGGTTCAATAATCCATTCAAACTACTTAAAACTGCAGATAATGAAGTGATCGTTTTTGATTCAAGAAACGGAACACTTAAGAAACTTTCGTACTCCGTACCTGTACTCAGTGGAAAGGCACAGGAGTCTGATTTAGGCGAACACACTCTCGTATTTAGAATCTCTGATGGAAAAGGCGCTATCATTGAAGAAGAAATCACCATCAATGTAATACAGGCTAACACCGCTCCGTCTGCAACCACCATAGATGACATCACTGAAACCTACGTGGTAGACGGGACCATCACAATCCCGCTGTTCGACTATTTCAGTGATGCGGAAGATGCTGATAATGAGCTGAGCTATGAAGTAGTATCCAATACCGATAATACGGTAGTCACCAGCGAAGCGGTAGATTCAGCAGATGGTCTGTTGACACTAAATATTGAAAATGCTGGTATCACCGAATTGGAAGTAAAAGTTACTGACAGTCGGAGCGCCTCGGTGAGTAGTAGTTTTCAAATAGAGATTTCCAAGGCTGCTGCCAGTGTAACGATTACTTCTGAAGAAACTGTGGCAGATGGAGGAGAAAAGTCAGTAAATGTGACTACCGATCCCGTTGATCTCACCGTGCTGGTGACCTATAATAACCAGTCAGATTTACCTACAGAAGCAGGGACTTACGAGGTAGTAGCCACTGTAGATGAAAGGAATTATGAAGGCGAGGCGACCTATGAGTTCGTTATTATCCCCGCCAACACGGTTCCAACAGTAACCACCATAGATAACATCACCGAAACCTACTCAGTAGACGGGACCATCACAATTCCGCTCTTTGACTACTTCAGTGATGCGGAAGATGCAGATAGTGAGCTTGCCTATGAAGTAGTGTCCAATACAGACAACACGGTGGTTACCCCTGATGCTGTGGACTCATCCGATGGGATTTTGAACCTGAATATTGAAAATGCAGGTACCACCACGCTGGAAGTAAAAGTAACCGACAGCAGAGGTGCATCGGTCAGTACTACTTTCGCAGTTACTGTTGACAAGGCTGCTGCAACCATCAGTATTACCGATACAGAATTTGTGAATGACGGAGAAGCAAAAAGCGTCACAGTAGCAACCGACCCGAATGGTCTGGCTTTTACCATTACCTATGATGGTAGCGAAACGGCTCCATCGGCAATTGGTGTTTATGAAGTAATAGTGAACCTGGAAGAGAGAAACTACGCTGGTACGGCTACTGCCCAGCTATCCATTATCAATGTGGCACCTGAAGACCTGAACCTTTCCGGATTAACGGTTTTTGAGAATCAAGAGGGGAGTACTTCTATAGGTACTCTGACGGTAACTGATCAGAACCCTGGTGATACCCATAGCTACTCTTTGCCTGCTGGTATTAATGACAATGATCTGTTTGCACTGAGTGGAACCAACCTATCAGCAAGTGAGCCATTCGACTTTGAAACCAAAGACGAATATACTGTTACCGTTAAAGTGGAGGATAATCAGGGAAGTAGCTACGAAGAGGCATTTACCATCACTATTTTAGATGTGAACGATGCTCCCGGAGCAACAATGCCTGACCCAATCGAAACTGTCAAAGATCTGGGACCACTGGCTTTCAATGTTTCCGGCCTTACTACGGGAGGAGAGGTATCGCAGACACTCAACCTAAGCACTACAGTATCTGGCGTTCTGGCCAATGCATCAGTTGTAGTTGATGCAAACGGAACATCCGCTACCATCACTTTTGAGAGCCTTAGTGGGCAGGAGGGTAGCGGCATCATCCAACTAACTATGAAAGACGATGGTGGCACTGCAAATGAAGGAGTTGATACTTATGTGTTGGATATTCCGGTAACTGTTTCTCCTGCTAACCTTATCCTGACGGGAGCAAGTAACTGCGGACCAGGACAGCTGACCCTCTCTGCCTCAGGAGCAGATGCCTACAGTTGGTATGCCGGTGCTCTGGCTGGAGAAGCGCTGGCCACCGGGGCAGACTTTACCACTAACCTGGCCACGACCACCACCTTCTTTGTGGCAGGAACTTTCTCTGGCAGCGAGTCTTCATTGAGAGTCCCCGTTCAAGCCAGCATTTTCAACCAGCCTGAAGTCCCGGTAATCGTTAACAATGCCGAGATCCTTTCAGTTACTGAAGCGGTAGGAGCCAGCTATACCTGGTTTAGAAATGGTACAGAATTACCTGATGTATCCGGAGCCTCTTTTGCCCCCACTGACAGCGGTGATTATACCGTCATGATCACAAACGCAAATGGCTGTACAGCAATGTCTGATGCGCTTTCAGTAATTATCACAGGGCTTGAGGAAGGCCTGCCCGAGATAGACGTAACAGTTTACCCCGTCCCTTCCAGTGATTACATACACCTGAGTTTCACAGAGGTGATGAGAAAGGGAACACAAATAAGATTGTTAGATAACAGTGGAAGAGAGCTAACCAGTCAGATAATGCAGGTAGCCGGTACTAAAGCCAGAATAGACGTCAGGTCATTTGCTTCAGGTATCCATTTTATCACCGTTCAGGACCAAGGCAAGATGGTACGCAAACGCGTGATTATAAAGAAATGATCAAGGGCCATCCTGATTGAAGGATGGCCTTTTTTATGCTTCGTATTTCCTTACCCTTAAATACCGGGTGAAAAAGGTAACTACTTACCTGGTGTGGCGTATCCTCTCATTATGTTCTTTGTCGACTATAGGGATACAAATGAACTTATGCGTTTGAAAAGTGTATCGAAGAAGCTGTGTTGCATAGTCTTGGTGATGCTCAGTGTACACACCGTTACTGCGCAAAAGGTCAACCCCAATATCCACAAGCTATGGAGTCCGGACGACCCATTGGTTTGGGCTGATTTTCAGGGAGAGCCTGACTCTCTCCTCATCACCGGAGACGGGCATAGCGATGCAGGTATCCACACCATGATCATCGTAGACTATTGCTGCGAAAGGGAAGGAACAAGTGATATTTGTTTTCAACCAGCCATTCATAGAAAAAAGTCCTGGTCAGTTTCTGACTCCGAACCCTTACTAATTCACGAACAGCTACACTTTGATATCACGGAACTGATTACCCGAAAAATCAGAAAAGCTATTTCCCGGTCATCCGCTGTTACTGCCAATGAGAAATACAGGGTTTATCTGAGGGTGGTCCGGGAATTGAGTAAAATACAAATCCGCTATGATCGTGAAACGGATCACGGGCTTCGGTTGGTACGACAGCAAAAGTGGAAGGAAAAAGTGCGTAGGGAGCTGAATGAGTTGAAAGCCTTTGCTAAAAACCCTGACTGTCGCTGAAGCCAGGCCTGTTTCCAAAACATCTTCCGGTTTTTTCAGATTCTTTTTCTCAAAAATGAACCATCCAAAAAATGAGACGTCTCTTGCAGTGAATGTTGAATAGTTTATCACTCTATGTCCTCAGGTTCATCAAAAGACACTAACCCTTCAAAGCTTAAGTTGCACTTACTCGTGCTGCGCTGCCAGGTAGGTGAGGTAAGTGCATTCAGAGAATTGCATGGCATGTTTGCCGACCGTACGCTGCGCTTTCTCAAAAGCATTGTAAGTGCCACCGAGGCTGAGGATTTAAATCAGGAACTTTGGCTTGTGGTGTACAAGCGAATAGCAGGACTCTTCAATGTAGATGGTTTTAAAACCTGGCTTTTTCAAGCTGCCCGAAATAAGGCCCTGGATTATCTCAGAAGCACGAACCGGTTCGATGTCTTTTACGAAGCCTTTAAGGTCCAAACCGAGCCGTTGGTAACGGGTGTTGCTGATGGACTGCCAGAATTTGATGTAACCCGCTATTTACAAGAGGGCCTTGAGCAACTTTCCAATACGCATAGAGAAGTGCTGATGCTACACTTTTTAGAAGGTATGGACTATGAAGAAATAGCGCTGATAGCCGGCTGCTCCGTAGGCACGGTGAAGTCGCGTGCACATCATGCAAAACTGAAACTGAAGAATTTTATAAACACAAAAAAATCAAAACAATGAATGACATGAATCGAAACCAGAGCGATCAGGTGTGGTCGCTGATCGAAAGAGAAAAGAAAAGAGACAGAATGATCAGGCGTATTAGCCGGGTAGCCTGGGGTAGTACGCTTGTAATGCTTTTGGTTTTCCTGAGTTTTACGGTGATCGACCTGAGCCGCCAAATGGAGCTATACAGCAAGGGGATGATCCCTTATGCATCAGTACTCAATGCCGTAGTACCCTTTGCTGTTATTCTGGGTTCACTAAGTCTGATTATAGCCATACTGAGTACCGTAGGTGTTTTTCTAAGGTTGCGCACAACCAGCCTGATGGAGGTGCAGCAGCGGCTGGCCAACCTGGAGCAAATGGTACTCAACAACAAGTAAAAGTCAAGGCTCAAAATAGCTGAAAGGTACCTGATGCTTTGGTGAGCATTGGGTATCCTGGTCTGTTATGCTGATCTGGAGGAAGCTACCTGGAAAGCGCTTGCAGCAGTTGTACCACGTCCCGGTCCTTATTCCACTTCCATTTATTCTTCTTCATAAGCCCCTTAGCCTCATTGGCTAGTGATGATCCCAGAGCGCCTGAGAGAAGCTTCTTATTCAGTCTTATAGCAGTGAATTTATTACTGCCCTGTGGACGAATATAGTATTCGGTTCTGAGTACATACTTGGCCTCGTTCGCCCCATTCGCATAGGCCTCTGTCTGCTTGGCTCTTACAAACTGCTTGTAAGTCTTTTTCAGCAGCGCCATCTTATCATCCAGCAGTACTTCATAAAAAAAATCTCCGGTACCTTCAGTCTCTATGGAGTCAATCGGCAGGTTTACAAAATGGCGTTTGGGGATTCCCGGTAGGGCCAGTAAGGTTACCGATGTCACATCCCTTTCTATTACCTGATACTCGGTAGGCATGCCCTGGTAAGGTCTGGAGATAATCAAATCTCCGTTTTCTCCGGCAAAGTTGATTTTGATATCATCCACAAATCTGCCGTTTTTCATAAGCAGCGTACCCTCTGGCCATACTTCTTGCTCAAATAGGTAAATAGTTCCATTGATTCCGGGCTGATCAAGATTGATCGTAGCTCCCCTCATCCAGCCCGCTGGCATTACAGGGTCATGATCAATTACCTGACCCCGGACTGAAGCTACCGTGGCGATGAGAACTATCAGAAGTGCTGAGACTTTGCGCATAATGGGGAGCTAAAAGTTGTAAACACCTTCAATTTAGATAGGTGCAGCGGGGGAGTCAATACCTGTTATGGAAATTGTAAGGCCGTTTGTCTAATCTGGATGTAAAACCAGATATTCTTTTTACCGATTGTGCGTTGTGAGTTAAAGTATAGCCCATGTTGCTTCGCTTACCATGAAACCTTTTCCTATGGTCTTACCTCGATCATCGTTATGATGATCTTCTCCTCAAGAATCTGCGGTGCCGGTAGATACCAACAGATAAAAAAAGAATACTTGAGAATATGAACATGAAAAAGTTGATCCGCTGCTGTTGATTCCATTCCTCCTTAGAGTATAATAGTATACCCTCTGACTCTATCTGAATAACATCCAGTAGGGAATCGTCAGAATGCCGTTCAAAGTAGATCTTGACATAACTCCCCCGTACAATAGAGGATTCATAATCGGAATAGTCGCGGTCTGTTCTGAAAATGCTGAAATCAATTGGCGAGGAATCCAGCCCGATGCGAAAATGAGTGTTACTGACTTTTATGGGTAGTCCTCTGAAGTAAGCTTTGTTCGATTTTTTAAGAGCCTTGGCAGCTATAATCGTACCTTCTGTTTTCTGAAAGCTCTCTATTGAATTCTGTATGCCTGAGGTGGTGATGTAAGCGAGAAACCCAGTTGTCATTGACATAAATACCCATATCAATATTTCATGCTTTTGTAACCTGATTGATTTTTTCCTCATTGCCGAGAAAGTTAAATAACCTTTCTGGGAAATTCTTTTCTATTACTCAATCTGTTTTACTGTCATTCTCGTTGATACTTGTGTTGAAAAGACTGAAAATAATAGCCAAAGGCCTGCTGGTCTATCTGCTTTTGCCAGTAAGTATTGGTTATGCTGTATTCAGAGTTGTTCCTTACTTCTTTAGTTCTCTGATGCGTTTCTACACTAAGGGTGAGTTGGACTACTTTTTCGATGTTGAGTATATGAGAGGAATCTTTACTCAACATGCGAGGTTTACACTTGGAGTAGTGTTTTTGTATGTAATGACGGTAATAGTATGGAGAGGTGTGAGAGACAGGTTGAAATACGGCCTCATAAATTATGGAGTAGTAGCTTTGGCCTTGACTATCAGGGTGATTGAAGTCAGAATGGAGATAGTGAATCGGACAGGTCCCGAACATTCAGTACCCTGGGATTATGACAATATTCATAATTTGATCTGGCAGGTCATGCTAGTATTGTTTGTTGTAAACATGGCACTAATGCTTCGAAAACGATCAACCCTGAAAAGCCACTAAGACTACACAATAGTCTTCACCCAATTACCCAATCAACCTCTACACTCCCCAATAGCCTTATCCAGAATGTCCAGCACCTTGTCGCTGTTCATGCCTATCATAGAAGCAGGAAAGCCCACCTCCAGGTTGGAGATCGTGAGGGTACCGGCAGCCGCATCATAGGCATAGTCCAGAGAAATACCGTTTTTAGACAGGTAACCTGAGTTGCCTTCCAGGTTGATGCCCTGCCCACTTAGTTTAGTCTTTAAGCAGGCAAAGGCAGCATCATTTATATTATCAAACTTCTTCATTTTCCTCTACTTCGGTGTTCTCTTCCTCAGCCTCAGTCGCTTCAGCAACAGGTTCCTCTGCTTCAGGCTCTTCCGCCACAGGTGGCTCAATCACCGGCATTTTTCGTGGAGGCTCTTGCTCCTCTTCCTCCTGCTCATACTCAGCAATAGGCACCAGGTTATCCGGTATTTTCTCTTCACCCTCAGCCAGGTGATGGAAAATTTCCAGAATAGGCGACTCTTTGATTTCAGGCACAGTGAAAGTGACCAGCATATTGTTCAGGCTGGAGTGGATACGCTCATAAGCCTCTTTGATATGGTGAGCTCCTACCAGCATCAGGTTGGTCACTTTTTTCTCCTTACCACTATCGGCATCAGCCACCATATACACCACCTTGGCCTGGTAGAAAACATCCGCATCTTCAAACTCGAATATGTCAATGATCTTACTCTTGGTAATGCTCATTACCTGGAACTCACCCATCACGCGTTGCCCCATCTCTTCATAAATCTTCGCTTCCGCTTCGGTAAAAGAAAGCGCATCTGCCAGGTAGGCTTCCGTTACATCTTTTACTCGCCCCTGCTCATCTTGTTTGGGGTATTTTACTTTGCATGCAAACCAGGTTTTCATAATCGTAATTTTGGACTGCGAAGTTAAAATTCAATCATGAGAATTAAAGCCTTTCAACGAAAAGCCTTACATTATTTTCGAATCCCAAAGAATCTGCCCTATTTCGCCCACCTATGAGTAGCGTTTTACCTTACAAGAGTGCCATTGTTGTAACCTGTTTTCCCAAGCAAAGCCCCTGGCTGGCAAAGGAAGTAGAGTCCCTCGGCTATACCATTGAAAGCACCAGTGTATCAGAGGTAGAGATAACAGGGTATATGGACGACTGCATGCGCCTGAACATGTACCTGCGCACAGCAGGGCGCGTGCTCTACCAGATTCAGCGCTTTAAGGCAGGTGATGCCAAAGAGCTCTACAATAAAATCAAGAATATTCCCTGGGAAAAATACCTGGACAATGAGGGCTACTTCTCCATTACCTCTTATGTGAAAAATGACCATATTACTGATGATCGTTTTGCCAATGTAAGGGTCAAAGATGCCATAGCCGATCGAATGGTAGAGAAAACAGGTCGCAGGCCTAATTCCGGACCAGACCGTGACCATACGGTGATCCATCTGTATTGGAAAGAAGATAAAGTAAGACTCTACTTTGATACTTCCGGTAACACCATATCCAAGCATGGCTACCGCAAGCACCCCTTCAAGGCCCCGATGATCGAATCACTGGCAGCCTCTACCATCATCGCTGCAGACTGGGACAAAGCCAGCTCATTTGTAAACCCTATGTGTGGTAGTGGTACACTCGCCATTGAAGCCGCTATGATGGCTACCAATAAGGCTCCCGGCCTGCTGAGGGATAACTTTGGTTTTATGCACATCAAAGGCTACGACCAAAGCGGCTGGGAAGGCTACCAGCGCCTGGCAGGGCTACAGGTAAAAGAAGACATTGACTTTAAAATCATCGCCACAGACATCGACTATATGGCAATTAAGGCTGCCAGAGCCAATGCCCGTGAGGCAGGCGTAGAGCACCTGATTGAGTTTGCCAAATGCGATTTCAGAGAAACACCCGTGCCGGTAGAGAATGGCGTGGTGATGATTAACCCTGAATATGGCGAGCGACTGGGAGCCGACAAAGACCTGGAAGCCATTTACAAAGCAATAGGGGATTTCTTTAAGCAGAAGTGTAAAGGATATAAAGGTTTTGTTTTTACCGGCAATCTCAATCTGGCCAAACACATCGGGCTCAGAACGAAGAGAAGAATCGAATTTCTGAATGCCAGGATCGATTGTCGCCTGCTGACCTACGAACTATATGAAGGAACTCGCAAAGAGAATTAGTGCTTTTTTCCAGCCACTGCTCAATAGCTTCCCGGTGAGGCTATTGCAGATGCATGCAAAGCACAATCCCTTTTTGCTGCTCTATTGGTTTATCCTGTTTTCAATCATTACCGGAAACTTCGGTAAAGGGCTGGGTATTCCCTACCTCTTTCTCGATGCCGTGTACCTGGACAAAGTAGGCTGGTGGGGCTTTATGATCCTGGGGGTTACCCTCTGTGGCTTTGCCATGGCTTATAACATCACCAGTTATATTCTCGATAGCTTTCGCTTTCCGTTTCTGGGTACCCTGCGCAAGCCTTTCACCCACTTCTGTCTCAACAATGCCCTTTTACCCATCACCTTTCTTGTATTGCATGTTGTCAAGATCTATCAGTTTCAAACACAGGTAGAGCTGAGAACGGGCCTCGAAGCCCTCACCGGTATAGGAGGGCTGCTGTTTGGCTATATGGTTATGCTTACCTTATTGCTGGCCTATTTTATGAATACCAATCGGGATGTATTCATGCAATTGGCCAGGCGAAAAAGAAGAAAAAAGAAGCGTACCACTGCCCAAAAGAAAAACGCATTCCGAAAACTCAGAAAGCTTAAGCGTACCAAGCAGCCGGTAGACCATTACATAACGCTCAATTTCAAAATAGCCTCCACCAGGAGCTACATAGCTAATTATGACAGACTGGCCATTCTGCGGGTTTTCATGCAAAACCAACGAAACGCCATTCTCATCCAGTCTCTCATTTTTATGGTAATCATTCTGCTGGGTGTGTTTCAAAAATCAGCAGCCTTTCAGATTCCCGCTGCGGCCTCGGGGGTGCTGCTGCTAACGGTGCTGGTGATGCTCACGGGGGCCATGAGCCTTTGGTTCAGGGCCTGGGTGGGCACAGCTGTTATCGGTATGGTGCTGGGCTCAAGCCTGATACTCTCGCTGGGCTGGTTCAGCTATGAATACCCCGCCTATGGCCTCGATTATAGTGCGGAAAGGCCCGTGTATTCCGTGGAAACGGTAAGAGAAATTGCTTCGCCTGAAAAGATAGAAGAATCACGGCAGCACATGCTGAAAGTGCTCGATAACTGGCGGGCGAAGTTTGGAGAAGAAAAACCAAAAATGGTGCTGGTGACAGTAAGTGGGGGAGGGCAGCGGTCGGCTCTATGGTCACTGAATGTGCTACAGCATGCAGACAGTGTATGGAATGATCAGCTGATGGAAAATACCTTCCTGATCACCGGGGCATCGGGCGGACTTTTCGGAGCCGCCTATTACAGAGACCTCTTTATGCACAAGGCAGACCAGAATGACCCCGAAAGACTGCAAGAGCTGGGCACTGAGGTACTAAACCCTATTATGTTTACCCTGCTGGTAAACGACCTGCTATTTAAGGTACGTAATTTTGAGTATGGAGGCTTTACGTACAAACGTGAGCGCGGGTATGAATTTGAGCAGCGGATCAAGTCCAACCTCAATAACCTGCTCGACCATCCACTAAGCTATTACCGTATCCCGGAGGTAAAGGCAGAAATCCCTTTGTTGTTGGTAAGCCCTACTATTACCAACGATGGCCGAAAACTTTACATTTCCCCCCAGCCTACCGCCTTCTTCAATTTGGGGCTGGACCAGAATCAATCAAAAGTACAGGGGGTCGATTTCAGGTCACTACTCAAGGACCAGAACCCCGACAGCCTTCGTTTTTTAACAGCCCTGAGAATGAGCGCCACCTTCCCCTACATTACCCCGACTATTTCGCTGCCAACAACCCCTCCGGTGCAAATAGCCGATGCCGGTATCTCTGATAATTATGGTATCTCCAACGCGATGGTTTTTCTGCATGTTTTTGAAGAGTGGATTCAGGAAAATACTTCCCAGGTAGTATTGGTAGCCATTCGCGATTCAGAGAAAGAAGGAGAGATTTCGTCAGGGCAATCCTCTAACATTCTCGAGAAATTCTTCTCACCCATCCAGGGCGTCTTACGTAGCTGGGACCAGATTCAAACCATAGAAAACGAGCAGCAGTTCAGCCTGGTAAAAGGGCTGTATGGCCCACACCTGGAGCGGGTTGATTTTGCCTATACCAGAAGTACCGGAGATAACAATGCCGCCCGTGCCTCGCTCAGCTGGCGCCTCACTGAAAGTGAAAAACGTAATATCATTGAGGCCATCCATAACGAGGACAATAGGCAATCTCTCGCCCGGCTGGACTCAATAATGCACCATAATCGCTAGGCTGTTTGTTTCATTCTCTGGCTTATAACATACCAGTCGTTCGGTTTTATCGAGTGACAGGTATAACCCTTGAAAACCTCTGTGATCCTATGTGCCTCCCTGTGGAATAGCCCCTATAAGCACTTTTGCGAAACTCTGCGTCCCTTTGCGGTACAGCTCTCAATACACCCCTGTGAATCTCCGTGTCTCTCCGTGTTCCTCTGTGGCATAACTAACTCTCCATTACCCTCTGTGCCTCTCTGCGGTATAACCCCGCTAAGCACCTTTGCGAATCTCAACACCCCATTGTGTCCCTCTATGAAGCAATCCTTATGCCCGTCAAATATAATGATCAAAAAATCTCTGCGCCTCTCCGCGCCCTCTGCGGTATAATCCCTCTAAGCACCTTTGCGAATCTCAACACCCCATTGTGTCCCTCTATGAAGCAATCCTTATGCCCGTCACATATAACGATCAAAAAATCTCTGCGCCTCTCCGCGTCCTCTGCGGTATAATCCCTCTAAGCACCTTTGCGAATCTCAACACCTCTTTGTGTCCCTCTATGAAGCAATCCTTATGCCCGTCACATATAACGATCAAAAAATCTCTGCGCCTCTCCGCGTCCTCTGCGGTATAATCCCTCTAAGCACCTTTGCGAATCTCCGTGTCCCTCTGTGTTCCTTTGTGGCATAACTCTCCATTACCCTCAGAAAACTTCTGCGTTCCTGCGGTATAATTCTAAAAAACTCTGTGTCCCTCTGTGGTATAGCCCCTTGAAAATCTCTGTGTATCTCTGTGGCATAACTCTCCATTACCCTCCGCACCTCTCTGTAGTACAATCCCTTTATCTTTCCATACACCTCTGCAGCATGACCCTCTTAAAAAACTCAGTGCCACTCTGCACCTCTCTGTGTATCTCTGTGGTATAACTCTCCCTCCCGATGCTCTTGCCAAACAAAAACCTGAACATCTTTTCCGGTAACAGTGCCCACTCTTACATTTTCAATTAGTTCCAAAATCTTCCACTCATCCCCTTAATTACCAAAGAATCACATTTGTACTGCGCTATCAATAAATGATTCTTTTGCCATTTGATCGATACCCATATGCGCCCCCTTTTCCACTCATATAATGCCATAATCCTTCTGCCTAACAAGTGTTAGGAAACTGGTCGTTTTTGAGTAAATTCGCATGAGTTTAAGTTCAAAAAAGCCGTTTCTATGCAGGAAGTAGCCCCTTACCAACCCAAGAATAAGATCAGAATAGTAACAGCCGCCTCGCTGTTTGATGGCCACGATGCGGCCATTAACATCATGCGCAGAATCATTCAGGCCACCGGCTGTGAAGTGATTCACCTGGGGCATGATCGCTCAGTAGAAGAGGTGGTAAACACGGCTATTCAGGAAGATGCACAGGCCATTGCCATGACTTCCTATCAGGGTGGTCATAACGAGTACTTCAAGTATATGTATGACCTGCTTAAGGAAAAAGGCTCTGAGCATATCAGAATCTTTGGCGGTGGTGGAGGTGTGATTCTCCCGGAAGAAATCAAAGAGCTGATGGACTACGGCATTACCCGCATCTATGCCCCCGATGACGGTCGTGAATTGGGCTTGCAGGGCATGATCAATGATATGGTACAGCGCTGTGATTTTGCCACAGGCGAAAACCTGAATGGTGAAGTAAACCACCTGGCCGAAAAAGACATTAAATCCATTGCCAGGGTAATCTCGGCTGCTGAAAACTTCCCTGAGGCATCAAAAGCTGAACTGGACAAGGTGCACAAAATGGCCGATGCGCTCGATACTCCCGTATTGGGTATCACCGGTACTGGTGGTTCTGGTAAATCCTCTCTGGTAGATGAGCTGGTACGAAGGTTCCTGATCGACTTCAAGGATAAAAATATTGCCATTGTTTCGGTTGACCCTTCTAAAAGAAGAACCGGTGGCGCTTTGCTGGGAGATAGAATTCGTATGAACTCTATCAACAGCGACAGGGTATATATGCGCTCACTGGCCACGCGTCAGTCCAACCTTGCACTTTCAAAGCATGTGCGCGAAGCGGTTCAGGTATTGAAGGCCGCTGAATATGATCTGATCATTCTGGAAACCTCCGGAATCGGCCAGTCAGATACAGAAATCCTCGATCACTCAGACGTATCGCTGTACGTGATGACTCCCGAGTACGGAGCTGCTACCCAGCTGGAAAAGATCGATATGCTCGACTTTGCCGATGTCATTGCGCTGAACAAGTTCGATAAGCGTGGTGCACTGGATGCGTTGCGGGATGTGAAAAAACAGTTCCAGAGAAACCATGGTTTGTGGACCGCCAAGGTGGATGACATGCCGGTATATGGCACCATTGCCTCGCAGTTCAATGATCCTGGAATGAACTCCCTCTACAAAGTGATCATGGATAAGGTGGTAGAAAAAACCGGAGCCAAACTGGCCTCTACCTTCGAGATCACCAATGAGATGTCTGAGAAAATTTTTGTGATTCCACCGAAGCGTACCCGTTACCTCTCAGAGATTTCCGAAAGCAATCGCTCGTACGATCAGTGGGCTGCGACACAGGCTGAGGTAGCCGATAAACTCTATGGTTTGCGCACCTCCATCAATACCCTAAAAGATTCTACCATTGCCGACCGTGATCGCCTGATCAAAGGACTGGAAGAAAGCTATCAGCAGGTGGCACTCGATCTCGACCCGCACAATCTGCAGCTGATTGAGCAGTGGGAAGAGAAGAAAAAGAAATATACTGATCCTGTCTATTCCTTTAAGGTAAGGGATAAAGAAATCAAGATTCAGACGCACTCAGAGTCACTTTCTCATAGTCAGATCCCAAAAGTAGCCCTGCCCAAGTTCAAGAGTTGGGGAGATGTGCTCAGGTGGTCACTGCAGGAAAATGTGCCCGGTGAGTTTCCATACACCGCTGGTATCTATCCTTTCAAGAGAGAAGGAGAGGACCCCACCCGTATGTTTGCCGGTGAGGGTGGACCTGAGCGAACCAACAGACGCTTTCACTACGTAAGCCTCGGTATGCCTGCTGCCAGGTTGTCTACGGCTTTTGACTCGGTGACGCTCTACGGAAATGATCCGGGCTATCGTCCCGATATCTATGGTAAGATTGGTAATGCCGGGGTAAGCATCTGCTGCCTTGACGATGCCAAGAAGCTCTATTCAGGTTTCGATCTTTCCAACCCTACCACCTCGGTATCTATGACCATCAATGGGCCTGCACCGATGCTGCTGGGCTTCTTTATGAATGCCGCCATTGACCAGCAGTGTGAGCGCTACATTCAGGAGCAGGGACTGGAAGCGGAGGTAGAGAAGAAAATCAAAGCCATCTACGAAGCAAAAGGAGTAGACAGACCTCAGTACCAGGGAGACCTGCCAGAAGGAAATGACGGACTTGGACTGATGCTACTGGGCGTTACCGGAGATCAGGTATTACCAGGCGATAAGTACGCTGAGATCAAAGCAGCTACCCTTTCTAAAGTTCGCGGTACGGTGCAAGCCGATATTCTCAAAGAAGATCAGGCGCAGAATACCTGTATTTTTTCTACTGAGTTTGCCCTCAGGTTAATGGGGGATGTACAGCAGTATTTTATCGAGCAAAACGTAAGAAATTTCTACTCGGTTTCTATCTCCGGTTATCACATAGCCGAAGCAGGAGCCAATCCCATTACTCAGTTGGCCTTTACCCTGGCCAATGGTTTTACTTATGTGGAGTACTACCTGAGCAGAGGCATGGATATCAATAAATTTGGTCCAAACCTTTCGTTCTTCTTCTCCAATGGTATCGACCCTGAATATGCGGTAATTGGCCGTGTGGCCAGGCGTATCTGGTCCAAGGCTATGAAGCAGAAGTACGGTGCGAATGCCCGTGCTCAGATGATGAAATACCATATTCAGACATCCGGTCGCTCTTTGCATGCACAGGAAATTGATTTTAACGATATCCGTACCAGCTTACAGGCCCTTTACGCGATTTATGATAACTGCAACTCGCTGCATACCAATGCTTATGATGAGGCCATTACCACGCCTACTGAAGAGTCGGTGCGTAGAGCCATGGCCATACAGCTGATCATTAACAAAGAGCTGGGGCTGACCAAAAATGAGAACCCGCTTCAGGGCTCCTTTATCATAGAAGAGCTCACTGACCTGGTAGAAGAAGCTGTACTTTCTGAGTTCGACCGTATTACCGAAAGGGGAGGCGTGCTCGGTGCCATGGAAACCATGTATCAGCGCAGCAAAATCCAGGAAGAGAGTCTTTACTACGAGACCCTCAAGCATACCGGTGAATTCCCGATCATAGGCGTAAATACCTTCCTGAGCTCTAAGGGCTCACCTACGGTATTGCCACGTGAAGTAATTCGCGCCAGTACCGAGGAGAAGGAATACCAGATCACTATGCTGGAGCACCTGCACAATGGTAACAGCGATAAAACCAGCGAAATGATCAAGCGCGTACAGAAGGCTGCCATCCAGAACGAAAACATCTTCGAAGAGCTGATGGAGGCCTGTAAGTATTGCTCACTTGGTCAGATTACTTCAGCCTTGTTTGAAGTAGGAGGTCAGTATAGGCGCAACATGTAAATTAGTCGATGGCTGTCGGTCGATAGTCCATAGAGGGCTGGCAACGTGATTCCCATCAGCACCGTACACTTGGGCAGAAGCTTTGGCGTAGGAGCAAGGTCAGACGGATGAGGTTTACGTGATTCTCTGATTGGTGAAAAATAATCGGTTTTAAGATTAAGGTTTTGTGGCTATGATCTGTCGTTGTGCAACGGCTAAGGTCAGACTTCCCAAGTCGGACCGGTAAAGAGCTTTCTCTGAAATCCATCCAACTTGGAAATGATTGATTCGGGGTCCTCTTCGAGAGACTCTGATCGAGATTAAGCACTGCACGCGGGACGGACTAGGTTATCGGTTATACCGATCTTGAGGTACGAAAGAGAAGGAATGTTGTGGTTAGAAAACCGGAGCCTTTTTGTAATCAAATTCTGTTCTTATTCAACACTTACACTAATCCAACTTCGCGTTCCTCTGCGCTCTCTGTGGTTAAAACTCATGCGCTACTCCAACTTCGCTTTTCTCTGCGCCCTTTGCGGTTAAAACATATACGCTAACCCCTCTCCGCGTTCCTCTGCGCTCTCTGCGGTTAAAACTCATGCGCTACTCCAACTTCGCGTTCTTCTGCGTCCTTTGCGGTTAAAACATATACTCTGTGGTTGCTTCCCCCTTGCTATTTTTCAGGAGCGCCCATATCCACTTTCATAGTTTTCAGGTCAATGGTTACGGAGCCGCTGATACTCGGGCAACAGCGCGCATCTCCATCTAGGAATTCATAATATCTACCATGGGCATTTGTGCCGGAGAGGCTATCCAGATAATAACGGTCCTTAACAATAGAGGCCTTCCCAAGTCGGACCGGTAAAGAGCTTTCTCTGAAATCCATCCAACTTGGAAATGATTGATGCGGGGTCCTCTTCGAGAGACCCTGATCGAGATTAAGCACTGCACGCGGGACGGACTAGGTTATCGGTTATACCGATCTTGAGGTACGAAAGAGAAGGAATGTTGTGGTTAGAAAACCGGAGCCTTTTTGTAATCAAATTCTGTTCTTGTTCAACACTTACACTAATCCAACTTCGCGTTCCTCTGCGCTCTCTGCGGTTAAAACTTTTAGGTAATCCATCTTTGCGATCATCTGCGCTCTCTTTGGTTAAAACTCATGCGCTACTCCAACTTCGCTTTTCTCTGCGCTCTCTTTGGTTAAAACTCATGCGCTACTCCAACTTCGCTTTTCTCTGCGTCCTTTGCGGTTAAAACATATACGCTAACCCCTCTCCGCGTTCCTCTGCGCTCTCTGCGGTTAAAACTTTTAGGTAATCCATCTTTGCGATCATCCGCGCCCTCTACGGTTAAAACTCATGCGCTACTCCAACTTCGCGTTCTTCTGCGTCCTTTGCGGTTAAAACATATACTCTGTTGTTGCCTCCCCCTTGCTATTTTTCAGGAGCGCCCATATCCACTTTCATAGTTTTCAGGTCGATGGTTACGGAGCCGCTGATACTCGGGCAACAGCGAGCATCTCCATCCAGGAATTCATAATATCTACCATGGGTATTTGTGCCGGAGAGGCTATTTAAGTAGCGCACTTTTTTAAAACGTGCTTTAATCGACCTAACCCTACACTTCGTCACGTTTTTCGATGTTATTCCTCTTGAAGATCTGCGAGTGTCACTTTGAAGCTACTCATGTCTATGGTCAGGGTTTTGTTCACGCTTGGGCAGCATCGGGCATCACCCTGAACAAACTCAAAATATCTACCGAAGGCATGTTGGTCTGAAAGACTGTCCAGAAAGTACGGCCCATTCAAGAGCGACAGTGCGTTCGGATGAAGTGGGATTTCGTCAATGCTATAATCAGAACCTTTTTGACTTAGGACCAGAAGCTGGTATTGCATCCACATAGTCGCATTACCGCCATCGCATTGTACAGGAAAAAATGTGATAAGTGCATCAGACTTATCATCCCCATTAACATCAGCGTAGTAAAAGTTGATGTCTTCGGGAAAGCCTAACATGGCTGATCCTTCAGTATTGATAACATAGTCCAGGTTACAGTTTTCCTTTGCCAGAAACTCTCCATCTGGAGATGCTGTCTGGGCTTTTTGCCAAGCGTTGAATGCTGTCTGAATCTGTTCTATCTCATTGGAATCGGTTGGCTGACAAGCGATAAGGGCACAAGTCAGAAGGAAGAGAGCAGAGGTTTTGAGTATTTTCATAAGTTTCAATCGAAGTACAAAGGGTTTGCAGGACATAAGGTTAACGTGTAAAACCTTTGCTTATGTATAGCATGAAGATGTCTAAAAACAGACTCAAAGACAAGAATCGTAATGAGATGATTTCCAGCACCCACTGCGGTTAATATTTGCGCTGACCTACCTTTGCCTATCTCTGCTCTCTGCAGTTATATCTTATTATCCCATTGACTCTGCGGCTTTCTGCGCTCTGGAACCCTATATAACTCGTCTGACCTTTCCGTTACCCCATTCACTTGATGATTCTTCTAAATTCCATGATCGAGAGGCCTGCCTACATTATCGGATAGTATGACATATTCGTCTGAGCGAATGAAATCGACCATACCCTGGACAATATCATCGGTGGTATGCGGAATTATTGATTCCATTATGGATAGAAGCTGACTTTCTAAGCTTGAACGGACTGGGATCAGATGTCCTTTATAGAAAAGGCCTCCGGGAATCAGGGTATCCCCTTGCGTATAAGGAGTTTCATCCTCTAAAACAATTCTATGCACCTCATTACCAGTACCTTTATATTCAATTGACCTTCCTCCGCTTAACCACCATCCGTGAGAACAGAACTCGTGGAAGGGATGGATTTCAAATGATTGTTTTTTCAGAAAGTCTATTTGTCGTTGCTCATAAATGTGCTTTCTTACGTGGGGAGCTATCATGTTATAAACGCTTGTGAGTAACTCGTCTCTATTATGGTTTGCACTATGTTTTAGATAGCCAAAACCGTCATTAATTTGCCATTTTTCTTCCAGTTCAAGCCTTCGCGGAAGTACAGTGTCGATGAGTATTTCAGACGAGGTTTCACCAAGCCGAAATGAAATAAAAACTTCTTCTATATCCTGTGGTAACCTTGCTGATTCCATCTTATTTCGATATTGTTTTCTATTTTTTTCAGTCTAACGACTCGTATCAACCTGACTCCGTGTCCCTTTGCGTCCTTTGCGGTTTAACCCGGATTATTCAATAGAATAATTGAAAGGGGGGCTTAGGTTTTTGATTTGGGCAAAAATTCCATCCATCCAAGACCTTCTTTTGCTAGCTAATGATATTTTCAATACGGTTTTATTAGCATGATTTACCTTCCATGCTCCTAATGCAAAGCAATAGGATTTGAGTGTTCTCAAGGTTGCCCTATTATGGTGATTGAGTGCAAAGTGCCTGAATAAGCTCATCAGATTGTACGCCACCATAATAAACCTAAAAGAAGCCTCAGTTGCCCAGAAGTCCTGCATGCAAAAGCTATCTAGGCCAAAGTCGTCTTTTAGCTCTTTGATTCTGTTTTCGCAATCGGCTCGGGTGTTATAGATATTCCATATTTGATCCAATGGCAGGTCCAGATTAGTAACATAACAACTGAAGCGATGGCCTGGTAAATCTTCAAACAGCTCCTTCCCACCAGATTTAGGACGGATATCAACTCGCTTTTTCACAATAATATACCTTCTACGTTTTCCCTTTTCGTGAGAGAAGAACATCTCGTTGAGTTGGATGCCTTTGGTCAGGTTAACCCACTCATCAAGCCCCCAAACTGCACTCTTAACGTTAGGGTACATCCTAACTGCCATAATGTATTTATGCTGTTCTTCTTCCAGATAACTAAGTAGCTCTTCGGTATAAAACCCACTGTCAGCACGTACCAAACCCACTTTCTTGCCCTTCAATGCCTGATCAAAAGTCTCTTGCATAAAGCTTTTGCAACTACTACTATCTGCTGTGTTACCGGGTCTGAGCCAGGCATTGGCCACCATTCTGGTTTGACCCACAAAGGCCATTAAGGGATGATGTGAGTTCCTTCCGCGTTTGTTAGGGTTGTATCCCTTGGCACTCCCTTCTTGTTCTCCATATCGGGTAATCACTGTGCTATCAAAATCTACCGTGATATTAGCAACTCCTATTTGATCGAAAAACCAGTGTTGAAGTGATGGAAATAGCTCAGTGTTTCGCTTCTGAGAAAACTTCCTAAAGAATCGGCTATAAGTGCTTTGACTAGGCATCTCATCCCACTGAAAAACAGAGTGCAATACCTTATCATACCGAAGCCAGTCACAATGAACATAACGGCTGGCCCCTGTCCAGATACTCAGCCAGAAAGACTCCACAATATGCTCAGGTGCGTAACCGCGATTAGAGCCAGGTTGAGGTAAATCCACACCTCTCAGATATTCACGAATACCTGTCTGATCTATAAATCTTTTCATCAGACTCATCCCTCCATAAGGAGTAACTTGCTTGTCTGAATATTCTATCGGTAGGTTAACCATTTGGGTTAAGTTGGCTCTAACACAAATTCCCATTTCTCTCTCTAAAAATGAAGGTTTGAACCCGATTTCTAAATCCTAATGAATAATCGGGGTTAAAACTTTTACGGTAATCCATCTTTGCGATCATCCGCGCTCTCTGTGGTTAAAACTCATGCGCTACTACAACTTCGCTTTTCTCTGCGCCCTTTGCGGTTAAAACATATACGCTAACCCCTCTCCGCGTTCCTCTGCGCTCTCTGCGGTTAAAACTTTTAGGTAATCCATCTTTGCGATCATCCGCGCTCTCTGTGGTTAAAACTCATGCGCTACTCCAACTTCGCTTTTCTCTGCGCCCTTTGCGGTTAAAACATATACGCTAACCCCTCTCCGCGTTCCTCTGCGCTCTCTGCGGTTAAAACTTTTAGGTAATCCATCTTTGCGATCATCCGCGCTCTCTGTGGTTAAAACTCATGCGCTACTCCAACTTCGCTTTTCTCTGCGCCCTTTGCGGTTAAAACATATACGCTAACCCCTCTCCATTTTGCTTCGCTATCTCTGCGGTTAATTACGCTCTCGACCTTTAGCGCTTTGCCTTTGCGTCCTCCAGCATCTGATTCAGCTCCGTCTTTCCATAAACCTTCGAGTCCAGTACCAATGTAAAAATCTTCTGAGTATTGCTAATATCATCCAGTGGATTTGAATCCAGAATCAGCAAATCACCAGATTTACCCTCTTCCACAGAGCCATAGTAGTTATCCACTTTCAGAAATTCGGCCCCGTTGATCGTAGCCGCTTTCAAAGCCTCTAAAGGAGAAATCCCTGTAGCAACCAGCGCTTCCATTTCCTGATGCAGTGAAATACCCTGGTAAACATAAGAGTTGGAAGCTCCTGTATCAGAGCCTGCCAGCAGGGTCACACCTGCCTCATTGAGTTTGGGGACCAGACCACGGAAAGTAGTATTCAAAGCATGTCTTCTTTCCACAGCAGCAGGGGAGGCTCGCATAGCACCACGTACGCGGCCCTCATAGGTTTTTATAATACCCGGACCGATATACTGGAGGTATGCATCATTTTCGTGATTATCTCTGTCCAGATAGCTGAGGGTATTGCCAATATGCATGGTGGGTACGACATAAACGTTATTGTCTTTCAGGGATTGAAAGGTTTGCTGAGCTACTGACTCATCATAGGTGGCAATAAGTCTATCCATAGAACCCCAAAAGCCAGCTTTACCATTGATATTATCCTGCGTAACTGCATACTCTTCAGCAGAAGCCCCTTTGAGAATGTAGTATAAGTGTTCCACGGAGCCCAGCCCCGCATCGACAGCCTCCCCAAGCATTACCGTAAAAGGCATATGCCCCGAGGTGGTGATACCACGTCTTTTAGCCTCTTCAATAATCCGGATATAGGCCTCTCTGCTGATGCGACTATCGTAAATCTTGATGAAATCCACGCCCATCTTTTCCAGCGAGTCTACCGCCTGGACTACATCCTCCTGAGTGGTCACCGGAATGGAACCCGCCCAGGTAGCGCTGGGACCATCCAGCTTTGGGCCGGAAGTAAAAATGGCGGGACCAGTCAGCTGTCCGTTTTGAATCTCTTCTCTCCACTTGAAAATTTCGGAGGTCATATCACCACCAGCCTCACGGACACCCGTAATACCATTGGCTACAAAAAGCGGAAGTAGGTTTTTATTCTCGGCAATAAGACTTTTGCCCCCTCTGAAATGTACATGCATATCCCAGAGACCGGGGATGACATACTTACCGGTGGCATCTAAGCTCTGTGTGGCCGAATAGACACCGGCCTCCTCTGAATCTCCGATAAAAATGATCGTATCATTTCTAATACCAATGCTCTGGTCCTTGGAGATTCTACCGGTTTTGACATCTATAACGCTGGTATTATTAATGAGAATATCTATTTCCTGAGCTGGTTTTGAACAGTGGAATAGAGTAAAAGCGAGGCAGATAATAAGGCTGTTTCTCATGGTAACAAGCATCAGGGTTTTCCGAAGCTATGGATTCATCCAAAGAGCACGAAGCCTTATTTGATTACTGGTCTGCCGGGTTTAAACTTCCTTGCTTTCAGCTGCCTGCCCAGTATCTCTTCGGCTGCGTCTTTGAGGGTATTGCCTTCTGTGGCTTCTTTCGATTGCACCTCAATGTAGCCTTTGATCTTCTTTCTGTAAACCAATAGGCCATCCCGTGCATTATTCCGCTCCTGCGCTTTTTTGACAAGGTATTCCTTCAACCCGCGATCTCCCAGTTGCTGAAGTGGCTCGGGAATATGTTTCGGGTCGATAAGGTTAAGGTTCCAATCACTCTCTTCAAAAAGATCAATAATGTCCTTTTCCTTTTGTTGCCGATCAATTCGGTAAAAGAGCATATCGCGATAGGCCGGACTGATTTGATCTCCCTTCAGTTTTTCTTTGGCTTTTACCAGTGAAGAATCCCCATAACTCAGCAGATAGTTATTATACAACCTGAAAATTTGCCTGTCAAAAGGAGTCGCCAGGTTCGAATGAGAAGACTGATCTATAAAAGCGTAGTCTCCTTGGCCAAGATCAGATGCAGTCTGCCAGTGTTCTTCGATGCCCTTTTGCTCCTCACCACAGAAGATGGTATTTACTATAATACCCTTTTCGGTAGCCTCTCTACATACCCTTTGATAGTCAACATCTCCCTGATCAAATGATTCATTACCCAACACAATGATGCTTTTGAACTCGCTTTTCTCATCCCATTCAAGCCTGTTGAGTGCCCGTTGAATAGCATTGCCATATTGCTCAGACGAACCTTCGATTTTTAAAAGAAAGAGCCGATCAGCCAGTGTGTCTCGCTCGGAGGTGAAACCAGATATCATGGCTATATAATCCGTATCTTCATACCGGGCACCATTGCCTACGGTAATCAAGGCAACTTCTACCACGGTCTTCCGCGATTTTCTAGTGAAGCTTTGTGCATAGTCCAGTAAGCTCCAGATTTGCGTTTGAGCCTGATAGAGCAGCCCATCCATACTGCCACTTACATCCAGGATCAGGCAAAGCTGAATTTTGGCTGCAGGTTTTGCGCCTGTAACGCGGTCACCAGATAAGGGAATCTGAAAAATCAGAGTAAGTAAAAAAGCGATATAAACTCTTTTAAACGACACAGAGATTGTCTGACGACTCTATGAAGATACGAAATCCAAAGCGCGTTTAAGGTAAGTGATCTGTTAAAGTCATTGATATACAATGTTTTAACAATTCTTGGGAAATTTGAGGGTTGTGAGATTGAGTAAAACGATAATTGATTTGTTACTATTGAGATTGAAGATAAGGCTCATAGCCTCCTGGTTACCTTTTTCAATTCATTCTGCTTATACAAGTCTATCACCGCAGCCTTTACATTCTCTTTTGTGATTTCTTTGAGAATGATAAAGCCGCGTCCATCAATATAATCGCGAAATTCATTCAAAAGGCCATCAAGGTATTTGAGAGTAGTGAAGTTGGTCCACCGCTTTTTGCCATTCTCAAAAACCACAGTCACCTCAATGCAGTCATTGGTGGGGTCTCGTATTTCATCATCCAGTTTGATTTTTTTGATACCTACTACCGCTTTTTTGCTGAAGCAATCTTTTGGTAACCAGACCTGTCTTCCTCTCAATGCACCACGTACTCTGATAGTAGTCTTTTTGATATCGAGAACCTCGTAGGCAGCTCCTATAGCAATATGCTCTTCGTAAACTGATTCATTTTTGCAAAAGACAGTGTCTCCCATTTTCATTAAAAGAGAAACAACCCTATCAGAGGTAAGCCTTATTGAGGACAGCACTTACTTCATCAGCCCACTTGCGGGAACAGTAGCCATCCAATCGATTAACCTCAGGTAGGTTTTAATAAGTCTTTTGGTGTTTGTTGGCTGTTTGGTAAGAGAGGATTCAGTTTCTCTACCATAAGCAAGAGTAAACACATTACCATTTCCTTCTTCCGGTTGGTATCCAATGCTGAAGTGACTCATTTTCTATTCTCCTTTTCCAGGTCCATAAAGAACTGATCGTAATAGGTGTCGTCTACACGCATACCTCTTTTTTCGAATCCGTATTCGATAAAACCATACTTTTCGTACAGACTCTTGGCTGCTGCGTTATTGGCGGTTACGGTAAGAGTGAGTTTGGTCACCCCGTCAATGGCAAAAGCCTTTTCTATAGTAGCAGCTAATAGCTGATCTCCGATTTTCATACCCCGGAAGTCAGGGTGAACATAGACCCCTACGATATCACCTTTAAATGAGAGCTTATATTGATCATAACGATTGAAGGACATGATACCGACCAACTGACCGGAGGCAAAAGCTCCTAAGCTGAAATTAAAAGCATGCCCAAGCCTGGCTTCGAACTTTTCCTTGAGTTCCGGCTCCTCTTCTTCCTTACTTGCCCAGAAGGCATGTGGATCAGTAGCTAAGCCCAGAGATCTTAACTCGGCAAAAGCTTCATAGTCACTATTATCAAGTGGTCTTATGTCGGTTCTGTCTTTTGTCATTATTTGATTTTAGTAATTCTCCCCCTTGGCGAAGGGGGGCGGGGGGATTGATAGTTACGCTATTCCAGATTTTTAGTTCGTATTGACGACTAGTCAGTTGATTTACTCATTCGCTATCACATAACTCGCCTGATGATGCACCGGAAAATTGACCGAGTTGGCGATAAAGCAAACCTTGTTGGCCTGTTCGTGAAGCGCATCTGCTTTTTCCTTCATGGCAGCATCTTGCAGGGTGATTCTCGGGTGTAAGGTTACCTGCTCAAAATGCCCTCCGTTATCCGGTGTTTCTACCATCACGCCCGTAGCCGCGTCCTCGTAGTCCAGCACCACCACCTTGTTTACCGCACATAGGTGAAGGTAGCAAAGCATGTGGCAACCCGACAGTGAGGCCACTAAAAGGTCTTCGGGGTTATGCCTGCCCGGGTCTCCTCGGAAGGCCGGATCTGAAGACCCTAATAACTCAGGTTTATCTCCAACCTTTACTTTATAATCACGTCCATAAGCTTGGTAGCTGCTAGTGCCGGTTCCCAGGTTCCCGGTCCACTTCAGGTGCGTCTGGTAGTTATGCGTTTTTCCTGCCATTGTTTTTTTAGATTTAATCTTTCCAAAGAAGATTTCATTCTGAGTTTTGCTGTATCATATTTTTCCCTTTTCCCTTTTCCCTTTTCCCTTGCGCTCTTGAAGCTTTAGCAAAGGAGCGGAGAAGAGGGCTGTGATCGAGCTGATTATAATTATTGACTTCTAAATAGAGCCTGCCCATAGTAGTTCATAAGAAGGTTCATTGGCGAAATTCAAAACACCTATTCTCCCCCTTGGCGGAGGGGCAGGGGGATTGAGTTTTAAAAATATTTTGAATTTCGCTTTAACATTGATTTTGCAAACGTTACACTATTTCACATCAAATTTAAACCTCCTGACGGATTCGGGAGTACCAAGCCCTGGTTTACAATCATCATTTCGTATGGCCTCGCCAAAGCCCACATGGAGCGGCAACACCCCCGCCCACACATCAAGGTCCATATCTTCAGGCTCATCACTGGCACCTTCCGCCCTGATTTTAGCAGAAGCCTCGGTCATTTCTATCGCCATCACCGAAGTACCCTTCATTTCCTTTTCATTAGGCATACGGGCCTCTTCCCATCTGCCTTCAATGATGTTGTCGGTAATAAGCTTGAGCGCTTCCATTTTTTCATCCCAGTCAGTGACCAGCCTGGGCTTACCGAAGATCACGGCAGAGCGATAGTTGAAAGAGTGATGAAAAACAGAGCGTGCCAGCACTATACCATCCATATGGGTAATGGTGAGGCTGACCCGCTCATTGTTTAACAGAAAATTAATCATGCGATTCTTAGTAGAACCATGCACGAAAAAAGTGCTCCCCTTACGACCGTATGCCGTGGGAATCACTATGGGTGTGTCTTCATAGGAATAAGCCAGGTGGCATAAAAAGTGACTGTCTGCTATTTCAAAAATGGTCTTTTCATCATAGTCAGCGCGCTTTGGACCTCTTACTACCTTATTCAATGCCGTTTTTTCGAATTCACTCATGTTTCTTTTGATTAGGCCTGGCTGCGGCCGGTTGTTAATCCTGACATTTTAAAATCACCATTTAGGTTTTTATCTTTTATGGCTAACTGTTTGATTTTCAAATCGTCAGATTATGCAATAGAGGGCTATTGCATAATTGTGGTTAAAAATTAGCCTTCCCATATTCCTTATGTCCGTTCTGTTTCTACCCGCCATGGCGGATTCTTCCTGTTTTTTCCAGCGTAAAAAATGATCAACTGGTTACCATCCGGATCTTTGAGTCGTGCTTCTTTCCAAAGCCAGCTTTGATCGGTAGGAGGTAGGTCGAACTCAATACCCAGGGCTTCAAGCTCCTTTACTTTTGACGCCACATCTGTTGTTTCAAAGTATAGTATGGTGCCATTGCCCTGTGGTAGCTCCTCAACCAGATGGATGGAAAAAGTAGCCTCACCTTCCGGTAATTCAAACCGTGCATAACGCGGAAGAGCATCCACAATAAGCCTAAGCCCCAGCTTCTGATAAAAGGGGACCGCAACCGAGAGGTTTAGCGATGGAATGGTGACCTGATTTAAATTCATTGACCAAATGATTTCGTAATTGATAAAACAAACCTATATCTTTATCGGACTATTTAAAGAGTCCAGTTTTTACGTATTAGATAGTCCGGTATGTTGTCTTTTCAAAATCTTATCAAACTCAATCGGAGCAGTGACCTTCCGGTTTTTCTACAGATCAGTAATGGTATGACTTTGCTGATCAAATCAGGTGTACTCGGAAAAGGGGTGAAGCTACCCGGCACCCGCTCGCTTTCAGAATCACTGAAAGTACATCGCAAAACAGTAGTGGCAGCCTATGATGAGCTGATGAGCCAGGGTTGGATAGAGGTCATTCCTTCCAAAGGGACTTTTGTGAGCAATAAGCTGCCCATTGTAGATGCCAGAAAGCTTACGGGGGAGGAAAGCCGGCAAGCCAACCGGGAGAAAGCTGGTTTTGATTTTTACCCGAGGCACGAACTGAAAAGGGCAAAAGAGTATATTCATGATGGACTGGCGATAGACGAGGGGGTACCTGACGTGAGAATCGCCCCGGTCTTTGAAATACTGCGCAACCTGAAGAGTATTGTGTCCAGGAGCTACAACAAAAAATACCTGTCGTACGGTCCGGTGCATGGAGATACGCTGCTGCGTGAAGTGCTGGCGGGATACCTTCACGAAACCCGGGGAATGAATATTACCATGAAGAATATTTTGATTACCCGCGGGAGCCAGATGGGAATGTACCTGGCTTCACAAATGATAATTAAGTCCGGAGACATTGCCGTGGTGGGGCAAAGCAACTACATTACCGCCAACCTGACCTTACAGGATGCCGGAGCAGAGCTGCAGTATGTGCCTGTGGACCATGAGGGGATCAATGTAAACGCCATAGAGGCAATTTGTGAAAAGCAGAAAATCAAGGCAGTTTTTGTTACCTCACACCACCACCACCCTACTACTGTTACGCTGAGTGCTGAGCGAAGGCTACACCTGGTTCAGCTGGCTGAAAAGTATGGCTTTGCCATTCTGGAAGATGATTATGACTACGACTTTCACTATCAGAATGCTCCACTGCTACCGCTGGCCAGTGCCGACAGATCGGGTAATGTGGTCTATATGGGAGCCATCTGCAAGATTGTGGCCCCGGCCTATCGGGTGGGTTATATGGTAGCTTCTGAAGACTTAATTGAGGAGACGGCTCATTTGAGAAGAATCATTGACCGGCAGGGAGACGCGCTTCTGGAGAGAGCCATTGCCCAGATGATCCAGCAGGGTGATTTTCAAAGGCATAGTAAGAAGGCGCTCAAGCTTTACAAAGAGCGGAGAGACCACTTCTGTGACTTGCTGGAATCCGAGCTGGGGGAGTTTGTCCACTTTGACCGGCCCGAAGGAGGTATGGCCGTTTGGGTGGGGATGGACAAAGCCCTGAACTGGGGAAAGGTCGCAGAGGAATGTATGAAAAAAGGACTCAGAATCCCTGACTGGCAGCTGTTTGACCAGCTCAAGGGAGGAAATAATCATATCCGGATGGGTTTTGCCTCTCTCAATTACGATGAGCAGAAAGAGGTAGTGAGAATACTGGGTAAGGCTATGAAGACTGTAAAGGCAGAAACCTCTTTAGTGATGGGGTTGGCTTGATAATGAGGCCTATAAGCTAACGTTTTGGCTATGGCGCGTTTTAATGCGCTATAGCTTTTGTTACCTGCTTTTATTTATTTTTTCATTCAAATAGTCTTTGAATTTAGCGAGTTCGGTCGCCCGATTATTATCTCTGTAATTAAATTCAATTTTTCCATTTTCAATCCAGACTGATTCAAAATATCCATGACACACTGTTCCCATCAATTCAATCTGTTTCTCAGGGCTAAGTGTATCAATGTCAATTATGTTAATATCAAAATCCTTAGATTCAGAATTGTCAATCAAATTCAAAATTGACTTTCCGTGTACTATAGATTGTCCACTCCAAAGAGCATGGATTGATAGAATTCCTCTCTCAACCTGAGTCAAGTCAAATTCATCAACCTTATCAATTTGGTTGATTCTCGAAAAGGTCTCATCACTTATGCCTTTATATAATTGATCAATCATTTTAATTGCAGGTAACGTTTGTGTAACCACACCTTGGTGCGGTTATTTTTACTATATATCGATTTAAGTGCAGGATATCCAACCAATAGGGTATGCTAAACGCACCTGCCTTTATTTTTTAGAAAAGCACAGCCTGTAAAAGGTATCTGCGTTTTCGTCTTTCATGAAGGAGAGAAAATATTGATATAATAACAAGTATTGGGTGCTGAGGCCTTAGGGCTGCTCAAAAAATAATTTCCCTTTTCTGCCCCCTTCTTCAAACCACTGCGTCAATACAGCAAAAACCAACCCATGGCTATCATTTTTCATATACTAGCCTCGCTCAGCGGTCTCTCGCAGAGGACCCTGAGCAACCTTTGCTCCTCCTTTTTTAATCCTATACTTAAAAACCAGGTAATACTGCGCTCCCAGCGCAATGGTCAAAGCATCCGCCCAATCCTGCACGAACCGATGGGAGATAGTGGGTAATACGAATTCAGAGATGAATATGACAACCAGCGTAACCACGGCAATCTCCAATTTAGACAGGTAATTTCTACCAAAGATTTTTGCTCTCTCAAATCGCACCAGAAACAAAGCAAGCGCTCCGGCACAGAAAGGGTCCAGATAGGCATCTAAAAAAGGTAACCCAATCTGAAGCACTTTCTGTAGTATCTGATGCAATACAAAAACTGCTAAAATGACCGTAAAGGCAGGATCAATGCGGGTACACTTCATCATAGAGCAATCAACAGGGTGAAAATAAAGGCGAGCAGTAACAGCGGACTGCACAGCGTTAATACGATCAAGTAAAAAAGGCGCATCGCCATTTTGAGAGCCTTTTGTACTGTCGAATCATTTTCATGAATGTAGGTGTCTGCCATCCAGCTACGCCACGTACTTTTCATACTGGTGACAAGCATTTCTCTGGTAGAGCGAGTGTCTTTTTTAGCCGAATTTTTTCGCATAAGTCAATGGGTGACTGTCTTTCTAAAGCACTCACCTCTGCGAGTCGGGAGAAATCATTTGAAGAGATCAATAGTCTTTCTTTAAAAACCAGTGAAAGCCCTTTAAGGTTATCGACAGCGCGCGAAAATTAGTAAACCTAATAACCTGAGTTCGATTATTCTTAGTAGGTTCAGAATTTCATAAATTTTGAATAGTCAAGGCATCTTTATGCTGATATAGCGAGCTATATCGAATAAAGATAACGCAGGATATTGGAATTTATGGAATAGCTTTAAAATGAACCGACCTCTAAGCAGTCATTTTCTGCCTAAAAAGCACTTGCCGTAGCCCGCTACGGCTGCTTGCCTTTTAGTTGAAACTAACTGCTTATAGGCGGTCTGAACTCTAAATAATAATCGAACTCAGGTTAATAACTTAGCGCTGTCATTACTTACCGGGTAAAATCAATGAAACCAGAAATCGCGGTAAAAATAATTTTTCTTTTCTGTCCCCTTCTTTAAGTCACTGCGTCAATACAGCAAAAACCAACCCATGGCTATCATTTTTCATATACTCAAAATCAAGGTACTAGACCCTGAGCTGGCCTATAAAGCTTTGACTACGGCTCAGGGGCTGTCCGCCTGGTGGACTACCGAGGCTGAGGCAGTACCTGAAACTAATTCTCTGGCTACCTTTCACTTTGAGGGCAAGTATCAGAAGAGCATGCGGGTGGTAGAGTTACTGCCAGACCGCAGGGTATTGTGGGAGTGTATAGAAGGGCACCCGCAATGGCTGGGCACTACCATCGCTTTTGAGATAGAGCCGGTAGCAGGTGGCATACAACTCCGCTTTTATCATTCCGGCTGGGAGGCAGAAACCGACCTTTTCGGTAGTTGCAATTATCATTGGGGCCTGTATTTAAGAAGCCTCAAATCGTACCTGGAAACAGGACGGGGAATGCCTCACAGTTGCCAGGCACTCGAAACAGTTTGATTTTTTAACTAACATTAATTCATACAACAATGACTAAGTATTTGTATTTATTCCGTGGTGGCGACAAGCACATGAGCGCCATGTCTCCTGAAGAACAGCAAAAACACATGGGCGAATGGACCACCTGGATGCAGGGCCTGGCTGAGAAAGGACAGCTGATTGATGGTTTGCCCCTTCATGGAGCAGGTAAGCAGGTTTCCAGCGGTGGTTCTCTTATTACAGATGGCCCTTTTGCAGAGGGAGCCGAAGTAGTAGGCGGCTACCTGATGGTAAAAGCTGAAACGCTGGATGAGGCTACTGAAATGTCCAAAGGCTGCCCTATTCTGCAAGCAACTGACGGTCACATCGAGGTAAGGGAGATTATGGATATGTAATAGAAAGGTCAGGGTGATAACGAAACGGTCATTGCCCTTTCTTTTTGTACACCAGAGCCATTAAGATTCTGTCTCTATTATCGCATAAGCGCTCAGAGCGAAATTTAAAACACCAATTATCCCCCTTGGCGGAGGCAGACAGGGATTGAACCTGGGAGATATTTTGAATTTCGCCTGAGGTTAGACTGCTCAGACAGACACTAACTATGAAGCATAAGTTCGGGGTTTATCTAAAGCATATTTTCCAGGCCCCATCGCCAGTAGAAGTATTGATATACAAAGCAGGTGAATGGCGGGGGCCGTATTGAGATAGCTATCTCCCTGAATGATGTGAAAACCAATCAGGGCGACCAGGAAATTGCCAATCATAAGCATAGCACTGTACTTTACCTGGTAGCCAATCACCCAGCTGATGCCTGCGATCAATTGAAGATAGACGGATACAATGGCACTGACGAGAGGAATGGGGAAACCATTGGCACTGAGAAAGGCTTCAAATTCGAGCATACGCTCCCAGCTGAGTACATTGTCGATTACGCCATAAATAAGACGAATGCCAAAGGCCAAACGGATCAGGAGCAGGGCAAGTGATTTGAAAGTTTCTGAACGCATGAGATGCAGGTTGGTCTAATATAATAAAACCTGTACGGCCTGTTGACCTGATAGCTGAGCTTCGTATTTTCGACAAACGACACGGTAAGAACCGATTTTTTATGACCTGGATTATGCGTTGGAACTTTGTTATGAGTAGGTAAATCACATAGAATCAGGGAGTTTTCTTAAATTATGCATAGCATCGCTATGGTTAATTTTAAAAGCTCATCCATTTCACTGATTCAAAGTGATTTCTCTACGGAATAGATTTTCTAATGCATATTCCAGGTCTAACCTAGGCCATGGATAATTTTGTAGCGCATAATACGCTCGATCATCTTTTTCGGCATGAATACAGCAAGCTGGTAGCCATGCTCACCAATCGCTATGGTGCCGCTTTGCTCGACCTGGTGGAAGATGCCGTTCAGGAGTCTCTGCTCAAAGCCAGCAAGGTATGGTCATACCAACCCATGCCCGACCGGCCCGGTGCCTGGCTCTACAGGGTAGCTAACAACCAGATGATCGACTTTCTACGAAGAGAAAAGAAGTCTGTTGACTACGAAGCCAACTATGCTGATGAAGGTGCCGATGAGAAGGAGTTTGAGCTACAGGAAGATGTGATCAAAGATGAGCAGTTAAAGATGATCTTTGCCTGTTGTCATCCCTCAATGAAACCGCAGGAGCAGCTGATGCTCAGCCTGAAATTACTCTGTGGACTCAGTGTCAGAGAGATAGCCCGTGCCCTCTTAAAATCAGAGGAGGGTACCAAAAAAGCGATTCAGCGGGCCAAGCAAAAGTTTAAGACTGAGGTAGGCGACCTGCGCGTACCCAGAGAAGAGGAAATAGGCGAAAGACTCAATGCTGTATTACAGGTCATCTACTTGCTATTCAATGAGGGTTATAAGGCCACCAGTGGCGAAAAGCTGATGAAGCAGGAGCTTTGTGAAGAAGCCATCCGGCTGGCTTTTCTCATGCTCAACGAAGGTCAGTGCGATACCAACGAGTTGAATGCGCTGATCTCCATGATGTTGTTCAAGGCGGCTCGCTTTCCGGCCCGTATCGATGCTGAGGGCAGACTGCTTACCCTGGAGTTTCAGGACCGCGGCCTTTATCGCCAGGACTATGTGCAGTGGGCCTGGAATTTCCTTAAACGCTCTTCAGATTTTGAGAGTACAACGGTCTATCAGCTAGAGGCCGCTATTTCCAGCTACTATACCTCAGCCAGCAGCTATGAAGACACCAACTGGAAACAGATCCTGCGGCTGTACGATGCTTTGGTGTTGCATAAGCCCTCACCTGTGGTCAAAATGAGTAGGGTAGTGGTGCTGAGCAAGGTAGAAGGGCCCGCAGAAGCACTGGAATGTATGGAGGACATTGAGCAGGATATGAAGGGCAATCAGTCCTTTCAGGCGCTGAAAGCTGATCTCTATGCTCAATTGGAGAATTGGAACCAGGCCCGTTATCATTTATCCATTGCCATCAGAGAAGCTGAAAATCAAACCGAACGCAGGTTCCTGGAAGCCAAACTGGACGAACTTCGTGGTAAATAATCTCATCTGCTCTTACCTGCTCTTACCTGCTCTTACCTGCTCTTACCTGCTCTTAGCGTCCCGCTGAGAGCTTACTGTTCTAGGCACTATACCCCACCTGCTCTTATCGTCCCGCTGAGAACTCACTGTTCTAAGCACTGAAGCGTTCCGCAAACCCCACCAGTTCTTAGCGTCCCGCTGAGAGCTGTGCTTTACAACAAACCTGAACCCGGATAGAAAGGCGGAAAGGAATAAATTTTTAACCGCAATTATGCAATAGTAAGCTATTGCATAATCTGACGATCTGAAAATCAGCTGTTTATATAGCAAATATCAAAGCCTAAGTGGTGATTTTCGGATGTCAGGGTTAACCTGACAAAATGCTGATGATCAGTATTTTCGTCAATGATTCATTTTTCTAATGAGTAATTCAGGGTTAACTTAGCATAAACCATTTTTTAAAGTGCTCAAGACCGTTTTACGATTCGGACTCATTGCCCTGGCCCTGCTCATTCTCTTTCAGCTGAGTAATGTTTCTCTGGTCATTCCCTCCATTCCGGCAGACACCGTCATTGGTATTACCGCAGTCATTTTGGTAGCCCTTGGAATTTACCTGGGAGGCAATATCAAAAAGGATAAAGTAGTGGAGGTAGAAGTGCAGGTTGCCGCCCCTATTGAGATCGATGAGGAGCGCATACAAAACCTCGGGATCAGCCAGCGCGAGTTGGAGGTGCTTCAGCTGATTTCCACAGGCCTGTCAAATCAGGAGATCGGGGAGAAACTTTTTGTCTCTGAAAGCACCATCAAAACCCATGTCTCCAACCTTTTTGTCAAGCTGGATGTGAAGAGGCGTACCCAGGCAGTCACCCGGGCAAAAGAGTGGAGAATCATCATTTAGAGCACTCCTACTTTAGTACGAATCCGAGCTTTGGTACTTAAGTATGACTGTGTTTTTGAACGGTATGGCTTGGTTTGGGGACATCAATTAAATGAAATGTCATGAAAAATATTACGCTTAAGTACGGACTGATTGCCTGCCTCATTGTAGTAGGTATTCCAGCAACGACAATGGCCGTTGTAGGGTGGAGCTCCGGGAATTTTGATATCGGAGAGGTAGTCGGCTACTCCTCCATGATTGTCGCCATGGCCATGGTGTACTTCGCCATGAGGCACTACCGCGATAAAGAAAACAAGGGGCAGATGAGCTTTGGCGAGGGAATGAAAATCGGCTTGCTTATTTCTACCATGGGAGGCATCGCCTGGGGCTTATACAACCTCGTATTTGTTACCCTGATTATGCCTGATTTCTATGAGCAATATTATGCAAAGACATCAGGGAATGCCATCGGTACCCCTGAGTTTGAAAAGGGATTTACGGAAATGATGGATCAGATGGGTTTTTGGTACACGACTTTCGGAGGTACCTTGCTTATGTTCTTCACAGTCTTTTTGATAGGTCTCGTGCTCACGGTAATTTCCTCACTGATTGTAAAGCGCAACGTAGTAGCCACCGCCTGAACGATCAGTCATGAAAGTATTTAAGAAGAGAATACTGCCTGTAATAGTGGGACTATTAGCAGGTTGGGTGGCAATCTTTGGACTGGAGGCGATAAGTCACATCCTCTATCCACCACCGACTGACCTGGGTTTTACGGATAAACAAGCGGTTAAGGAGTTTATGCAAACCCTTCCGACTATGGCTTTTGTGCTGTTACTCATCAGCTGGATGATCGGCACTTTTATAGCCGGTATGGTGGGGGCTTTGCTGAACAATGAGGCCTGGAAAAACAGTGCCATCATCATAGGTGTAATCCTGGCATTGGGGTCCATTATCAATATGACACTCATACCGCACCCTACGTGGTTGATGATTGTCGCTTCGCTTGCTTACGTACCTACTGCTTACTCAGGGGGCAGACTCATCGGACTTAAAAACGTAAACAAATCATGAAACCGACCACCATCATACAAGCGCATAGCTCGCACGTGAGCAAAGTGCTGTTTACAAAAGACGATAGCATGCTCTTTTCCTTCGGCTTTAGCGGAGAGCTCCGCTGCTGGAATACGGCTGACTGGTCATTGATCAGAGACTTCGAAGGTCATACTGAAACCGTGAATGGGGGAGTGGAATACAATGGCCATCTGATTACCGTATCTCGCGACAAAAAACTCAACTTCTTCGAGCGTGATACAGGAAAACTCACTGATACTATAGAAGATCATAAAAAGGGCATCGATAACATACTGATGACCAACGATCAGAAATACCTGCTTACCAGTGGTCAGGACAGGATGGTAGTAAGCAGAAATATGGATGGCTCTCGCATAGCCGAGCTGAAGCCCAATGGGAAAAACTTAAGTATCAAAACAACAACTACCGATAGTAAGCATGTAATGGTAGGCGGATTAGGTAACAGAGTGCAGGTATTTACCATTCCTGACCTTGAGCAGGTAGCCAGCTTTGAAGTAGGAAACATAGCTGTGACCTGCATCCGCTGCCATCCTGAAAAAGGCCTGGCCTGGTGCCTGGATTACAGCGGTGGACTGAGCGTCATCAACACAAAAAACTGGAGGGTTATCAAGGTGGTGCCGCTTAACCGAAAGGGCGTGATGGGACTGGCTTATGCTCCGGCCAGAAATGAACTCGCTGTCACTGCTGATAAAGCAATACTGCTGCTGGATGCCGATAGTATGCGGCTGAAACAGGAGCTTTCCAGCACAGCCAAGGGCAACTATGGTATTAATTATTCACACGACAACAAGGTTTTGGCCCTGGCCTCAGCCGATAAAAAAGTAAGGATATGGGAACTGGATTGATCAAAAAAGGAACGCTTCAGCTACTGGTGCTGAGCATTGTGGCCTTGGGAAGCCACTGGATTACAAAAGTCAACTACTTAAACGAAAACAAAATGTCAAATCAAGATAATAAAGGAAGAGTAACAGGTATAGGAGGAGTGTTTTTCAAAACAGATGATCCGGTAAAGCTCAAAGAATGGTATTCTCAAAACCTGGGCTTGCAGACCAATGAGTATGGTACGTTATTTGAAATAGGTACTCCCGAAGGCAACGAACACAAGGCTTATATGCAATGGAGTACTTTTTCTTCAAAGAGTAACTATTTTGAAGGAGAATTGATGATCAACTACCGTGTAGATGATATAGAAGCACTACTCGTAAAGCTCAGGGCCAATGGCGTGGAGGTGGTAGACAGTGTTGAAACTTATGACTACGGAAAGTTCGTTCATATCAGAGATTTAGAAGGAAACAAAGTTGAGTTGTGGGAGCCGGTTGATGCTGTATTCGCGCAATTCACAGAAGGAGCCGTAACAAAATGAGAAAGATAATCGGGATCATATTACTTGTAAGCAGCCTGTCGTCAGTCATGGCGCAAAGTTTCGAAAAAGAGATCAAGCGATACAGGCGGAAGCAGAACCTTGAGTTTTATGACCCCGATTCATCACCATTGACCAAAGAGGAACGTAAGAAATTCAGGGGGCATGACTTTTACCCGGCTGACGAATCTTATCGGGTCACCGCCAGATTTGAAGCTACTCCTGATAGTAAGCCATTCCCGCTGGGTACAAGCCGGGGCAAGACCCAGCTTTACAAGCGGCTGGGTATTCTGCATTTTGAGCTCAAAGGAAACTCCTATACACTGGAGGCCTATACGCGTGTTCAGGGCTTTGCGATGAGAACTAAGAAAGTGTTGGTTTTCTTACCTCTTGTAGACGAGACTACCGGAGATGAGACCTATGGTGCCGGGCGCTACCTGCACTATGAAGATATGCCCAAGGGCACCGAATGGGTCATTGATTTTAATAAGCTTTATAACCCCTATTGTGCCTACAGCGATCTGTATGATTGCCCCAAAGTACCCGAGGCCAATCATCTGCCCATCGCCATCAAGGCCGGGGTTAGGGGGTATGAGTTGAAGCAATAAGGGTTTGTCATTCCCGTGAAAATGGGAATCTTCTTAGAACTCCGGGAGGTGATAGCTATTCTAAAGAGTTGGAAAGTAATTCAAGACTCCAGCACCTTAATCACCTTGGTGACCGATGAGGTCTCAAAGAGCCTGATGAATTTGGCTATTAAATCCAGAATAAAACCCGGTTTTCTCAGGTCACGTCCCAGCCAGGCGATAGAAGCATCCCGTTTTTCGATCAGTATAATTTGCTCTTTAGCATCCGCTACTGCGTATTCCTTTGCAAAATCCCAGGCACCATTGCGGGCAATTTCAATGGTAAAGTCTACCAGGCGCTCATCAAGTTTGCCTGCCACAGAATCGAGCAGGCCAATCACAGGTGAGATTTTATTGATATCCGCTTGTACACCTTCCACCATGCTGGAGAGAATGTCGTTGATTTTATAGAAGTCGCTTTTCAGCCCTTCAATTTTGTCTCCAGGAGCTATTTCTGCTGCGGCTATACCCAGGTCCAGGTTGATGTGCGCATTGATACCGAGGAGCAGCTGTTGCAGCACAATGGGCCAATACCAGTCAGCGGCCTGAAAAGCTACCAGCCAGCATTCAGAGGGCTGCTCTCCATTCTGAAACTGAGTATAAGCCTTGAGATAGCGGTTGGCAAAGGTTACGTCCAGCGCCTCCATTCTGGGATTATCCTCAAACTCTTTCTTTTCAATAGCCTCCTTTACGGCTACCGTGACTTTGCGATACAGGATGGTGAAGTAAGCCAGCTTGCTTTGGCGTTCGGTGTTTTCTGCAATGATCTGATCCAGAAAGCTGATGACTTCATTAATATTCGAGGCTTGCATATTGGAATTTAAGGAAATTTCTGTGCTTGCTCCAAATAGTCTCTAACGGACAGTGTCCTTCAGGGCTTTAAATCTACCTTCTCCCTCAGGGTCTCTGCCCGGCAGGACCCTGAGGGATACGACACTTGAAACCGTCCGACCTTGGCCTTTTCAAGATCTGGGTTGGCCTCGAAGATTTCTTCTACCAAGGTACTTGTCGTTGAGTTCAAGGTCTACCAGTACTGACGGTCTTGTGTTAAGCCAGTCGCTCCGCGTGCCACGAGTGAGGGTATAGGTCCCGAGCCCTCAGAGTCACTGAGCATAGGACGCTGAGGATAACTTTCCATGCTCAGGGTCCACTGCGTGAGACCGCTGAGCGGGGTTTAGAACCATTACTTGCCGCCTGTCGCAGGTCCTCCGGACCTGTGACGACTATGGTTTCCCGGACTCTGTCCGGCTGGCAGATGCCTGAACTTCCAAACTAGTCGCGCTCCCTCCCTCAGAGTCTCTGCCCGGCAGGACCCTGAGGAGTGCTGCCATTAAAGCCGTCCGACCTTGGTTTTTTCAAGATCTGGGTTGGCTTCGCAGGCTTCTTCAACCAAGGCAATTATTGCTAACCTCACAACCTACCGGTGCTGACGGAATCTTGTATTAAACCAGTCGCTTCGCGTTCCGCGAGTGACGGAATGGGCATAAAACCACCTATTACCATTAATGCCTAATATCCAAACTGTATGAAACCCTTTGTCGTTTTCACCCAATCACCCAATCACCCAATCACCCAATCACCCAATCACCCAATCACCCAATCACCCAGTCACCCAGTCACCCAGTCACCCAATCACCAGACATCGAAGATGTCAACAAGCACATTGCACAGCCGCACCAGTCGTAGCTTTTGTGCCTTCCGTGGCATAGCCATCAAACTTCCACCACTCCAGGCCACCCATCAGTTCCTTTACGCGAAAGCCCAGCCGGGCCAGCTTCAGCGACCCCTTGGTTGAGGCATTGCAGCCAATACCATCACAGTAGCAAACATAGATTTTTAATCGATCCAGGTGACGAGTACTCTCGGCTGTCATATCCCGGTGAGGCAGGTTGAGGGCCCCGGGAATATGCTCCAGCTCATAGCCAAAGGCCTGGCGGGCGTCTACGGCTACGATGTCTTCATTGTTTTCAAAGGCGGTAAACAAGTCAGAAGGGTCCATCTCGTAAGCGAGCTTTTGCTCGTAAAATTCAATTTGATTTTGCATGATCATTCAGGTTTTGATTCGTTGCAAACCTAGAGAGGAGGGTGAGCGCTTGGAAGCTTTCAGACTGAGGCTTCTTGGTGGTATGGTTGAATTATTTTCAGCTTGTGCTCTGCGGAATAAATGCAATCTTGTATTCATGGAACTGAAGCATTTCAGACTGATCAAAACCATTGCAGAAGAGGGAAGCATCGCCAACTCGTCAGAGAAACTATTCCTGACGCAATCGGCCCTGAGCCATCAACTACGGGAGCTGGAAGAGCGACTGGGTTTCAAGGTATTCCACCGGAGCCGAAACCGCTGGGACCTGACAGAACAGGGGAATGAACTGTACAGGCTCGCCAATACCGTATTGGACACGATTGATCAGGGCTTTCGCAGCATAGAAAATATCAACGAAGGCTCTAAGGGGAAGGTGCGCATCAGCACCGAATGCTATTCCTTCTATAGCGGCTTACCCGGCTTTATTCAGAAGATGGCCATCCTCTACCCGAACATTGATGTCACCTTGGTGGAAGATGCTACCTACCAGCCAATCTCCAAGCTATTGGGCGGGGACATTGATATGGCCATTGTTTCTGCCAGCCCGGCCACCAGCAGTTTGACCAGTGTGACGCTTTTTGAAGATGAGATTTTTGCCGTAATGCACCCGGAAAATGCCCTGGCCGAAAAGAACTTTCTGGAAGCCAGCGACTTTACCAATACCCATTTAATCATCCATTCCTTACCCATGGAATCGGTTTTTGTCTATGAGCATTTTCTCAAGCCTAATCATGTCATGCCTGTAAAGATTTCTGCTTTACCAATGACCGAAGTAGCACTGGAAATGGTGGCTGCCAATATGGGCATTATGTGTCTGCCTAAGCGCTATATTGAAGCCTTCAATGGGGTGAAAGGTTTAGTGCTAAAGCCCATCAGTCAGCATGGCCTAAAGCGAACCCAATACCTGGTGTCCAGAACTGCGGATCAATCGAAAAAGTACATCCACGATTTTGTGGGGATGATTCAGGAGGAGTTTGAGAGATAATGTGTTCAGGTGTTGGAGTGTTGAGGTGTTGGAGTGCTGAGGGGATGAGGACTCCTGTAAGATAGAAGCACTGTTTATTTATGCCGAAAGCTTGGTTCCAAATTCACCATTTTTCCGGCTTCTGATTACTGATTCCCTACCCTTGATAGAATATTTATTCTCTTTTTAGGAAACAAATTCAAAAAGATTCAGTTTATTTGAGTGATTAAACTGTAAGAGACATGAAAAAAATGGTGCTTGGTGCTTTTGAAGAGATGGTTTTGCTCTCGGTAGGGGCCCTGGGTGAAAACGCCTATGGAGTTACCATTAAGAAAGAGCTGGAAGCTCAGCTTAAAAAGAACTTGAGCATAGGAGCACTCTATGCAGCTCTGCAACGACTGGAAGAAAAAGGTTGGGTCGATACGCGGGTAGGCGGCATTACCGAAAAACAGGGAGGCCGTAGAAAGCAGTACTACGATATTACCAAAGCCGGGGTAGAGGCCCTTAATGTAGTAAGATCCATGCGTAACGAACTGTTTGACCGCATGCCAGAGGCAAAAATTAAGTGGCTTGATTCATGAGTTCTGAGAACTCTTCACATACACCACCGAAGCTGGGAGAGTGGTTGCTCCAAAGCTTCTGTTCCTACGATTTTCTGGAAACGGCACTTTGGGACCTTCAGGAAATCTATACGGAGCACAGGCAGAAAAAGAGCAAGCTCAGGGCAGACCTGATCTACCTGAAGGAAGCCTTAAGCGTGGTGTATTATCTCTACTTCAAAGGAAAAAGCCAATACTCATATAACAGAATTGCTATGCTCAAAAACAACATCATTCTCTCACTCAGGGGCTTTAAAAAAGACAAAGCCTATAGCCTGCTCAACATACTCGGTATTAGCTCAGGATTGGTCATCTTTCTGCTGATCAGCCTGTACACTTCGTATGAGTTTAGCTATGACAGCCATCATGAAAAGGCTGACCGTATCTACCGCATTTACAAGACCGTCAATGGCCTGGAAGAACTCTATATCGATACGGGCACACCTGGGCCATTCGCACCTGCGATAAAGCAGGAGTTTCCGGAAGTAACACATGCTGCCCGCTTTAGTAGTTACAGAAACATCCTGATGGAGGCCAATGGTGAGAAATACATAGAGCCAAAGGTATTTCCTGCTGACCCCGATGTCTTTCAGATTTTCTCCCTGGAGCCGGTCAGTGGCGAGCTATCCGGGTTTTTGGATGGCCCCAATACCGTGGCGATCTCAGAGTCGGTAGCGCTGAAGTATTTTAATAAAACAGACGTACTGGACGAAATGGTAATGTTTGCAGAGCAGTTGCCCATGCGCATTACCGGAGTATTCAAAGACCAGCCTGAAACAGCTCATTTTAACATGCAGGTACTGGTACACTTTGAGAGTGTGAGCAAGGCTTTTAATCAAAACCTGGCCAACTGGAATAACAACCCTTATGTTACTTATATTTTGACAGAGAAGGGAACAGATGCTACTGCACTGGAGGCCAAGCTTCCCGCACTGCGCGAAAAATTTGCCAATGATCCACTGGATGAAGATGGACAGATGTACACCTACTTCCTGGAGGGGTTGAAAGATGTACATTTCTCAGAATTTGGCAGGGGCTTAGGCACCGGCACGGTAGATGCCCAGCGACTTTATCTCTTTATCATCATTGCCGTGGCCGTCTTACTCATGGCTGGCATCAACTATGTAAATCTCGCCACCGCTCGTGCCATTGTGCGCATGAAGGAGTCCGGTGTGAGAAAAGTAATTGGGGCCCGTAAAGGTGACTTGGTCAGGCAGTCTTTGGTAGAATCAGGCCTTTTGGCTTTCTTCTCACTCGTCATTGCTATTTTAGGCGTATCACTGATACTCCCGGCCTTTTCTGCCTTTGTAGAGCGACCTCTTAGTCTCGATTTTGCTTCTGGTTCTCTTTGGATGGGTTTGATTGCACTTTGGACGATCTTGACCTTTCTGGCCGGTATTTACCCTGCTTTTGTCGCTACTTCCTTTAAGCCCATTGTGGTCCTTAGCGGCAGAGGCCTGGCTGGTAAAAAAGGAGGTGTTTTCAGAAATATACTGGTCGTTTTTCAGTTTACGCTTTCTGCGGTATTGATCATTTCAGCCCTGGTACTGACGCAGCAATTATCCTACATCGATAACCTGGATACCGGCTATACACGCGATCAGATATTGGTGCTTAGCACAAATGACGATGCTGTGGATAATCAGCTACCGGTATATATGGAAGCCCTCAGAAAAGTATCCGGTGTATCGGCTGTGGCTACTTCCTGGTCGCTGCCTACGAACGTTACTTCCAATACTCAGGCCAACTGGACCGGTATTGAAGACATTCAGCGCATCCCCATGTATATGGTGGGGGTAACCCATGATTTTTTCGACCTCTATGAAATTGACGTAATAGAAGGCAGAAGCTTTGACCCCGAAAGGAGAGGGGACCGAAGAGGGATGTTACTCAATCAGGCCGCAGTAAAAGCACTGGGTTGGGAGAATCCGATCGGTCGGGAAATGATCACCCAGGAAGGCTACAAAAGAGAAATCATCGGGGTGGTCAAAGACTTTCATATCAAATCGCTAAGGGAGGAGATTGCACCACTGCAAATTCTGTTAGATAGACGTTATGCCACGCTCTCTGTGAGGGTCGAGGGAGATATAAATGAGGCCCTTGCAGACATAGAAGCCGTCTATGAAAGCTTTTCACCAGTCTATCCTTTTTCATATCGCTACTTCGAAGATATCTACGATCGCGCCTATGAAGACGAGACCAAAACGGCCCAGCTTACCCTGTGGTTTACCATACTTACCATTGTGATTGCCTGCCTGGGATTATATGGCCTGGCCGCGCACAGTGTACAGCAAAAAGTAAAAGAGCTGGGGGTGAGAAAGGTAATGGGAGCTTCCTCACGGAATCTCGTCCGACTGCTGTCCAAAGACTTTATGAGGCTGATTTTTCTGGCCTTTATCATTGCCGCTCCACTGGCCTATTTCATGATGGATGGATGGCTCAGCGAGTTTGCGTATCATATCGAGATCGGGCCATTTACCTTCCTGCTTACCCTGGCTTTTATGCTGGGTGTGGCCATGCTTTCTGTAGGCTATCGTACTTATCGTGCAGCAGTAGGTAATCCTGTGGATTCACTTCGGATGGAGTAGGTCGCTGATGTTTAAGGTTTCATGTTTAGAGTTGAGTTGATGACTGAACTTTAAACATGAAACTTCGAACATTTAAACATCAATATACTCGTCCGCTTTTAATTACAGTTTTCTTATCCAGCAGAGCTTCCGGGTTTTCAAAAGGGTTGTTTTCGAATAGGATAAGATCAGCCTTTTTACCGGCCGTAATAGAGCCAAAATTCGCATCGATATTGAGTGCCTCAGCGCCATTGAGTGTAGCGATTTTAAGTATGTCGGCCATGGTGAAGCCAGCCTCGCTTAAGAGCAGCATTTCGGAGAGTGCCGCCTGCCCGCCTTCCTTGCAGTCGGTACCGATACGCAGTTTCAGACCCTGATCGTGCCCCGCCTTGATATAGGCCATAAAAGTATTGAAGGCTTTGTTCAGGCGCTCCAGCTGTGCTTCATTCAGGTCAGGGTTTTGGTCTGCATAGTAGTTGGTGACATAGGAGTCGAAAAATGTTCTTTTAACTACAGTGCCAAATAGGTGGATGGTAGTAGAAAGTGTGGCATCCTGCTCAATCATACCTTGTATCAATCGGTCTCGTTTGTCACGAAGTTCCGGTGTGTCTTCTACAAACTGCATTTGCTCCAGCAGATACGGAAAGTAGGCTTCAATGCCGGGGTAATGTTCCTCCATAAGGCTGTTGAGTTGGTCGTAGTATGGAGACATACCGAAGGCATCGTTGCTCACAGTCATAGCATGTTCAAAGTGCTTTACGCCTAAATCCATCACGGTGGGTATGCCTACCAGATTGAAGTCGATATGTCCGAAGATATTAAGCCCCAGGGCTTGTGCTTCATCTACCACAGCTTCCATTTCAGGCAGCCGTAGTCGCCAATAGAGCTTAATATGCGCGATGCCCATTTCATGATACTTCCTGATTAGTTTTCTGGCATCTTCGGGGTTCATGACCTCCACGTGTCCGCCATAAGGGGTACGCTCTTCGTCAGAGATAATGGCCCCTCCGGTTACCAAAACATTGGGCATATCAGCCCTTGGGTTCTTTTGCCAGTGAATGGTTTCTTCCAGCCACTTTTCCGGCTGACCCATAACAGCCACCGTAGTGGTACCGTACTTCAGAAAGGTATCACTCAGTTTTTGCTGGTAGACCTCAACAGAATCACTTACCAGGTACTCCGGAGCTTCATCATAGTCTCCATACAAATCTCCAAAGTGAATATGCGTATCCACAAAACCGGGAGAGACCAGGCGACCTTTTCCGGCTATCGTTTCTTTTGCCTCGAAATCATCGTTTTTGTCTACGATAGCCGCTATCTCATCACCTGAAATCAGTATGGTTTTGTCAGGGTTGACTTGCCCTGTATAGGCATCAAATACCTGCACATCCGTGATTGCCAAATCGTAAGTCACGGTTTGCTTGCAGCCGGTGATCACTATGACAGAAGAATGAGAATAGCACTGATAAGTTGCAGCCGACTGATGTCTTTCATGGCCTGAAATTGATCAAAAGACTGCTTTCTGCCAATTAATTTACCTTAAGGAGGATTAGTTTAATGTTAGAGAGTTTAGTATTCCTTTTTCTCAATATGAGAAGCCCAAACCTCAAACTGACCAACATCAAACCTTAAACTCTCTCAAACCTTTAAACTAACAAACCTTAAAACCTGATTTCCTGATCACCAATGTCCTTATCCATAAGTGTTAGGTTAGGGTCCAGTACTACTCTGGCTGGTTTTTGGTCCAGCAGTAAGCGAAGCGTGTTTTCTGTCTCTGTCACTTTCTCAGTATGCAGGTAAATGAGTTGGTCGTCCTCATCAAAAAAGCCAATCTGTACATAGTCGGCCAAGGCTGTGTCTATCGTTTCTTGCCCCTTCAATTCTTTCTTGCTGATGTTGAATGTTAGGTCTACGGCATATTGGCCGTTTACGGAATTCGTCACTTCAGCACCGGTCAGCTCATTATCGTAGAACACCACCTTTTCGAACATATCGGTTATCAGGTATTGCAGGGAGTCTGGTGTGGCCTGCTTCAGGTGACTTACAAAGTCAAGCGATGTAGGGTAGGGAGCTTCCTGATACTGATGTTTTTCCAGAAAAGACCTGAGGATGCCGTTCAACCTGTCCTCGCTCAGGTAATGCATAAGGGCATTAAAAGTGAACCCGCCCTTGCCATAAGAGATATACTGCTGAGCTTGTGCTACAAATTGCAGAGGAGGTTCCTCATCTTGCTCTGTAGTGCGGCCGCGCAGGTAGCGTTCGCGCTGCAGCCTCAAAAACTTGTCGGCCTTTTGCTTACCAAAGTGTGCCTCGTAAATGCGCAGGCTAAAGTACTCTGTGATACTCTCAGAGATCATGACTGCGCCCAGTGCATCAGCCGGAGCCACCTGGTTACCCCACCACTGATGGGTAAGCTCATGAGCCGCTACATAGAACGACTGATCTATACGGCCTTCATCGTCATTGGTATTAGCGATAAACCGCATTTCGGAAGTAGGTATGCTATTGGCCATGGTGGTGGCATAAGAACCTTCCGTTATAGGAAATTCGATAATGCGCGACTCTGTATGCTGATAGGGACTAAGGTGCTTTGTGTTATAAGCCAATGCTCCTTTAAGTCCGTTCAGCATTTTGGTGATGTTGTGGTTGTGTCCCTCGTGGTAGTACACTTGGAGGTTTACATCTTCCCAGTTATCCTCCAGTTGCTCATAGCGGGCTGAATTAAAGCCAAAGACAAATTTGATTTTTTGGTCCGTTTTATATCGGAAATAGTGGCGCCCGTCTTCAGACCAGTCTTTTTTCAGGTAGCCGGGAGCCAGCGCGGTTTGCCCTTCCACAGTGCTCATGGTAGTTTCCAGACTCACTAAATCTGCATCCTCAGCGGCATAGCTGTTGAGCCTTGATGAGCTATCAGAGGGGTGCTTTTTATCCTCAATGAAAGAGTACCCCAACCTCGGCAAAGCATCACTGCCGAGGAAAGTGCCATTGGCCAGCACATTGGAGTTTCTCTCAAAAAACGAATTCGGTTTGTTCTTAATCGTAAAGTTCAGATGCATGCTGTCTCCGGGATCGAGTGCCTGATCAAGCTTCAATACTGAAAACTGCATTACACTGTCATAAGCCACTAACTGATTGGCTATGCTGATGTCAAAATCGGTCATTTCATCAAATCCCGTTTTTACCAATAGCTCCCGGATAGGCTCAGAGGTTTTGTTTACCAGGGTATAGCTTCCGGTAGCCTCAAAATCATTTCTCTCAGGGTAAAGGTCAAGGTTGAGTTCAATGTCGGTGATCCGCGGCTGAGGCATACCTGCGTATTTGCCAAACTCCTTTTCAAAAGCCCTGAAGATACGGTTCTGGTCATTATTCGTAAGGTTAATTGCTTCGGACTCATGCTTGTAAATACTGAAGCCTGTTATACCAAAAATCACCACCAGGCCTGCCATAATACCTGCTACCGGTTTGGTAAACCTTGCTTTGGCGATATTGAATCTTTGCCTTAGATTTTCAGGTAGGCCACGGGTCCAGAACAGGTAAGTGAATACCAGCAGTATGGCACTGAACACAAACCAGTAACCCTCTATCAGAAAGTAGGGTGCCAGGGTATTGCCGTAACCATTCAGGTCTGAGCCCAGGAGTTCAGGAGGCAGATTAAAAAGCAGCAGTTTGGTGTTAATTCCTGCCTGTGGAAGTCCACCGAAACCGATCCAACCAAGTATCAACACAAACAGCCCTATATAGAGATTGGGAATGGCAGTATGCACCAGTACAGCCGTAAAGGCCCAGATTATTAATACAATAAAGGTGACCACAAAGAGGTGAAAGAAGTACATATCCAGCTCCAGCTGATAGTAACCGTTGTAGAGCTGTATAGTGATCCCGGCCACGACCATAATCATGAGCAATACTGCCTGCATTTTTACCAGAGCGAGTACTTTGGAAAACATCAGTGCCCAGTTGGAAACCGGAGTGCTGTCTACCAACTGATTCATACCTGCTACACGCTCCCGCTGCATCAGCATACCAGAGTAGATAAAGGTGATCATAATGGCAATGCCGCTAAAGAAAAAGGCGGGAACGCTCAATACGATGCGCGTGACGGGTAACATGGCCATTTCCTCAAAATTAATCACCCTGGCCAGGGTAAAGAGCACAGCCAGAACACCCAGAAAGGACAGGCCAATAAAGGCCCAGCTCTTCACGATGTAGCTGAGCTGTACGTTAGACAGACGCCAGCAGTTTTTTAGCTGCGCGGTCAGGTTAAATCTTTGACTGACAGGGCTAAGCGAGATATTTCGCGTACTCTCGAAATTATTTTTGACTACCCGCTTTCCCTTGGTTCTGAACCTGAAGCTAGTAGGTGCATTTTCGCTAAAGCTGAATTTACGATAGGTGATGATGAAAATGATGGTACTTATAGCAAGCCAGAAGAGCCTGTTGTAGAGTACCGGACCGATGAACGGAATCATTCTCGTATTCTGCTCTTCAAGGGTCCACAGATGGGTGATGTATTGTGCGGTATTTTGACCAAAGGGATCAAAAAGAGCAATCAATTCGCCATTGCCGTCAAAAGCATTCAGTGTAATCGTCTGGATAAAGAAGAATAGAATAATGGTGGCAAAACCCGTGTAGATATTTCTGAACCATAACACTACTGAGAATACAATGCCCCCATAGATAAGCATATTGGGTATGGTAAAGGCAAGGTAGGTATGCAGGTAGCCACCAAAGTTAAAGTCACCCAGCTTTTTCGGGTCCAGACCGGGCAAATGTTCCGCCAGCAGTATGGCCAGACCGCAAGAGGTATTGATCAATACCACTATGGTAAAGGCACTGAGAAATTTACCAAAGAGGTAGTCGGCTTTCTTTACAGGAAAGCTGTACAGAATGCTGTGAACCTGATGCTTATAGTCTTTGTAGAGGGTAGCGCCAATGATGGCAGGCAGCAGAAAGAGAAAGAACTTATTGAAGTACTGCATCATATAATTAATCTCATGGGGTGAGTTGATGATGCGCTGTAGCTTGTCACTTTCGGTAGGTGGATCGAAAAAACCGGCATTGCCGGCAAAAGCCAGGAAGCTAATGCCGAAAAACGCAGCGAAGTAGATATAGGGAGCCGGACTTTTGAGCCAGTGCCTGAGCTCGTATGAGTAAATGCTGGAAAACATAAGGGAGCGGTTTTGAGGTGAGAAATCAGGAAGGGCTATCTGCTTTGAGAGCCATGAAATAGGCGTCCTCCAGGTTGGGAGTGGCATGAACGAAACCTTCACCCGGCTGCTCTTCTGCATAAACGCGAATCTCCAGGGAGTTATCGGCATTAAAGCCAGACGAGAGTACGGTGTGTTGCTCCTCGTGTGTGGGTAACTCCGTACGGTTGATGGTTTTGATCCAGATTTTCTTTTCCAGTCTGGCCGTAGCGGCTGCAGGTGTGAGCTGTTGCAGTATTCTGCCACCATTCATAATGGCCATATCAGTGCAGAGCTCTTTTACATCATCTACAATATGGGTAGAGAAGATTACCGTGTTGGTGGCGCCAACCTCACGAATCACATTCAGAAAGCGATTGCGTTCAGCCGGGTCCAGACCTGCCGTGGGCTCATCTACAATAATCAGTTTGGGGTTGTTCAGCAGTAGCTGTGCAATGCCAAACCGTTGCTTCATACCACCGGAGTAGCCGCTTACACTCTTCTTGCGCACCTCATAGAGGTTGGTGAGCTCCAGTACTTCAGCAATGATGGTGTTACGGTCCTTTTTGGAATCAATCCCTTTGAGTATGGCGAAGTAGTCCAGTAGCTTTTCAGCAGAGGTTTTCGGGTAGACCCCGAAGCTTTGGGGCAGGTAGCCTAGTACTTTGCGCAGAGCCATCGGGTTGTTGAGTACAGGGATATCGTCAAACAATATTTCACCTGAGTCAGGCTGCTGTAGCGTGGCAATGGTGCGCATCAATGTAGATTTTCCGGCTCCGTTGGGGCCAAGTAAACCGAACATGCCTGTATTGATTTCTAAATTGAGATGGTCCAGGGCATGTACTCCGTTCGAATAGGTTTTGCTGAGTTGTTGGATTTTGAGTTTCATGCTTCCAAAGTATGCGGCTTGGCAGGCATTGCGAAGTGAAATCCTTCCACCTGGGGTGAAAATCCGGTGAATCGGACACAATGACCTTTGATTGAAAAATGACTGAATTTGGGCCTTTTAAGCTGTTTTTGATGCAATGCAGTTCACTCAAAGAAGCACTGCCCCGGTTGAAAGGAAGTTTACCCCAACTCACCGGAATCAGGCTTATGAGTACATAGGTTTTTGTAGTTTGCGCAAAGGAATTCCCGTCAGACCACACACTTGCGCAGAAGCTTCAGCGTAGGAGCAAGGTCAGACGGATTTAGCACCCACCATCAGGGTATCGCATAGCGGAACCTGATGAGAAGTAAGATGCTCAGGGTCTCTGCGGAGACCACTGAGCGGGGGGCAGGATCAGATGGCTCAACATGCCGTTTTGTATCCCGTACCTGACGGCACGGCTGGTCGCTTGTGTATAGCAAGTTACCTGCATTCCGTCCCTACGGGACTAATGATAATTTTACCTGTGTAACGAGGTGTTTTGGACTCCACAGTCCCTTTAGGGACTGAACAAGGGTAAAAGGGAAAGGCTGATGTTTCTGTGCCTTTAGGTACAGTATATAGCTTATATCCACCATCAGCTTGTTCTTCTCTCGGGCGATGATTTCGCGTAGGAATAGAGGTAGGACTGAGCTGGAAGAACCCCCGTCAGACCATTAGGTCAGACGGATTTAGCACCCACCATCAGGGTCTCTGCGGAGACCGCTGAGCGAGGAAAGTAGATTTGGTATTGATGAAAAAGGAAGCACTAAAGCGATTTGTACTCAACAGAGAAGTCTGGGGGCATTTGCTGCTCTGGATACTGCTGTTTGGTTCACTCAATGTTTCCTGGACATCCAACTGGTTCTATCGCGGTGAGGAGTGGGAGAGTGTAGCCCCGCTCTCTGCCATCTACTTTGTGTTCTTGTTTTATGCCAACTCACTCTGGCTGCTGCCGCGCTATTTCAAGCGCAAAACCTGGTATAAGTACTTTATTATTCTTGGCCTGGTGGTAGTATTGCCTGAGCTGGTCCGGTCATCGATTGTGGTGCTTTTCTTCACACCCAAAGAAGATGTGCTGTTGGGCATCTACTGGGAGATGTTTGCGCGTGACAGCCTGATCTTTGGCATCATCAGCCCTGTTTGGGTCGGGTTTTTCGGCTCTTCGGCTTACTACTTTATAAAAAATTGGAATACCAGCAACCGCAGGATAGAGCAGCTCGAAATGGAAAAACTTACCATGGAGCTGAATCTGCTGAAGTCGCAAATCAATCCGCACTTCCTCTTCAATAACCTGAATGCACTGGACGATCTTATAGACCGCGATACAAATCTGGCGAAAGAGTATTTGCATCGATTGTCAAAGATGCTCCGCTACTCCATTGCCAGCATGGAAAATGATGTGGTTACCTTGCAGGAGGAATGGAATTTTATTGATGACTATATCTACCTTATTGAAGAGCGCTTTGGCAAAGCTTACCAGTTTGAAAAAGTAGAGCAGGTGGACCGGCTGGATCACTATCTCATTCCGCCCGCATCGCTGCAAAGTCTGATAGAAAATGTGGTGAAGCACAACCAGGGTAGCATTCATGATCCGCTGACGACCACTATCACACTCAATGAAAGTGGTATTACGGTGAGTCACCCAAAGCGTACCAAGAAAGCTGGGGTAAATAGCCTGGGCACGGGTTTAAAGAATATCAAATCGCGCTACAGGCTCCTTACCAATAAAGAAATTGAAATGGTGGATACCGATGTCTTTTCTGTCACCTTACCACTAATCTCTGAAGTAGTATGAAGACCTTAGAAATACTTGTGTTGGAAGACGAACAGCGGGCAGGAGAGAAGCTGCTGGACCTGATTGCTCAAATCGCACCCGATGCCCATACTGATTGGAAAAGGAGTGTAGCGGAAGGCATTGCTTACCTGCAGACGCATCAGCCCGATCTCATCTTCTCCGATATTGAGCTGTTGGATGGTAACTCCTTTGAAATTTACGATCAGGTAAAGCCGCAGTGCCCTATCATCTTTTGTACGGCTTATGATAAGTTTTATGTAGAGGCTTTCAGCACTAACGGTATTGCTTATTTACTAAAGCCCTACACACAGGAGCAGGTATTGGAGGCCTGGCAGAAGTATCAGCTGCTCTTCGAAAAAGAAACCCCATCTGAGCCCACTATTTCACCAGCTTTGCTTACAGAGTTTAAGTCGCTGCTGAATCGAGACAAGCAATATAAGCGCACTTTTACAGTGAAGAAGCGGGATGGCGTCTTCCTGCTCAAGGTAGATGAAATCGCTTACTTTCAGGCCCAGGGCGATTTTGTGGAGGGGATTGACAGACTCGGCAAAAAGCACATTCTTAACTACTCACTTAGCGCTATCGAGGATGCAATTGACCCAAAGCAGTTTTTCAGAATCAACCGCAGTGAGATCGTCAATATCGACAGCATTTTGAAGTATGATGCTTATACCAAAAATCGTTTGGTGATCACCCTGGGCAGGCCTGCCGTCAATCTCTACACTACCAACAGCCGCACGCCTGAGTTCAGGAGTTGGGTAGAGGGGCAGTAGGGTTTGGGTGGGGCAATTTGTTTGATTCGAAAATCTAATCTTACTCCAGTCCTTTTTTTTGCGGGTAAATTCTTATCTTCAGTATTCAACTTTTTCATATGCGCGTTTTATTATCCTACCCTATTTTTCCAACTAGTTTCTGGTCTTTTGAAAAAGCCGTTCAAGGCATAGGCAAGAAAGCATTTATGCCTCCCTTAAGTCTCATTACTGTAGCAGCTCTGATGCCCCAGGAATGGGAGTTCAGGCTCAAAGACAGGAACATTGAACCTGTCACGGAAGAAGACTGGGAATGGGCAGATCTGGTAATGATGTCAGGCATGATGGCCCAGAAAGAGGATTTTATGGGCCAGATCAGAGAGGCCAAGCAACGCGGTAAAACGGTTGTCGTAGGAGGCCCCTATGCCACCTCATTGCCCAATGATATGCTTGATGCCGGTGCAGACTTTTTAGTACTGGATGAAGGTGAAGATACAATTCCACTTTTCGTTGAGGCCCTGGAAAGGGGAGAGACTTCGGGGATTTTCCGCTCAAAGGAAAAACCCAATGTGGCATTAAGCCCGGTACCCCGTTTTGATCTGCTGGATATGGATGCCTACTTTATTATGGCCGTTCAGTATTCCAGGGGCTGTCCTTTTCGCTGTGAGTTTTGTGATATCATTATTCTCTATGGTCGGGTACCGCGTACCAAAACGGCCGCTCAGGTACAGGCAGAGCTTGATCGACTGAAGGAGCTTGGTTGGTCAGGTGGGGTTTTCTTTGTGGACGATAATTTTATCGGGAATAAACGTACGGTAAAGCCTTTCCTGAAAGAGCTGATTTCCTGGCAGGAAGCAAATGGCTATCCCTTTAGCTTCACCACGGAAGCGTCTATAGATATGGCTCATGATGATGAGCTGCTTGAACTGATGGTGATGAGTAAATTCTCCACGGTGTTTATCGGTATAGAAACGCCTGACACAGAGAGTCTTGCGCTTACGCTGAAGCATCAGAATAACCGTCAGCCCATGAATGAGTCGCTTGAAAAGATAGCCCGGATGGGGCTTCGCATCTTCGCTGGCTTTATTATCGGCTTCGATGATGAGAAGAAAGATGCAGGTAAGCGTGTGTTCGACTTTGTGACCGAAAACAATCTGCCGGGAGTAACCTTTAGCATGCTACAGGCATTGCCGGGCACGGGCCTTTGGGACCGACTGAAAAAAGAGGGCAGACTGCTGGATGATGCCAACCTGACCCAGACCACACTTATCAACTTTGTGCCCAGCCGACCAGTAGAAGAGGTGGCAACGGAATACATGGAAACCTTCTGGGATTTGTATGATCCTAAGAATTACCTCAAGCGTACCTATGAGCACTTTCGTATGGTAGGTACAGCCAAAGTACACAGTGATCCGGTATTGAGAAAAAAGCTTGCCAACAAGCATAAAACAGATATTGACTATAGAGGGCTTATCTTCCTGCTCAAGATTATCTGGAAACAAGGCATGCTCAGAAGCACGCGCTTTGTCTTCTGGAAGTATCTCTGGGGCATGTGGAAGCACAACAGGGGTGGCATTGGCAACTACCTGTCATTTTCACTCTTTATTGAACACTTTTTACCTTACCGTAAGGCCGTAAAGAAAGAAATTAAGGAGCAGCTGAAATTAAGGGCTGAAGGTAAGGTGCCCGTGAAAGATCCGGAAATAGAACTCAAGCAAAGCCTGGCCGAGGAAGTAGAATGGTATAAGGCAAGTTAATTTGGTGATTGGTTAATGGTTATTAGTTAATAGTGATTGGTTATCAGGCGAATCGGCCCCTTCAGCACAGCTATCCTAGATTAGTTCGGTTATATTAACTTAAGTTTTGTCTGTGCATTACATAGGGTGCAACAGAGGGATGTATCACATCTTGCCATTGGCCCATAACCACGTTTTCATATGCTTTAAGCATCTGCTGAGCTGACTCTTTGAAAGGCATTCTACCCACTCCGGTACAAAGAGCTGGTACTACTACATCGCGTATCTTTTTATCACAAGTTTCATTATGTTTCAACACCGCTACCAGGCTGGCCCTCATGGCCAGGTATGCGTTAAGCGTGCCACTTACATTACCGGGTATCCTCATAGTCGGAGCGACAATCAGGTAGGGAAGTTTTCGGTAACTCATGGGTAGTATAAGGGCCGTACCCACAGGAAGTTCCCCCAAATAATCATTTCTGATTGTCTTGATTACCTTCTTTTGTGCCTCTCCTTTATACAAGTCATCTATTACCTTATCTATTCCGCCTCCCATGTCTCCAAAGCTATTGGCCGGACTCACAATCGCATCAGTTTTGATTTTCAATGCGTTACCCCAAATTATCCGTACACCTGATGAGTATTGGAATTGACTTGCAAGTGCCAGAGCAACCTCCTCATTTGTATCGCACAGTGTGACCCTAAGACTTATTGACTTGGAAACATTTCGAAAGGGTTTTAGCGTTTTGTGGGACTGATAAACCGATAAACCTTTAAACATCGACTGTAAGTGTTTGATAATAGGCTATACATGGGCAAAAAGTCTGCCAGAGTGTTTGATAGTATCAGAATGCTCTACCGTTTTGTGTCTATATCTACAAGCACAAGTGTGTCTGCTTTGGCCCCGGTATGGTAAATGCCTACGATACGCATATGGTGAGATACTACTCTTACTGCTTTGATATGGGATGCAGATAAGCCCAGCTCTTTTGTGATGGCGATGAAACCAGAGGCTGGCTTGTCAATGAACTGATCGAAGATGCGCTTCTGCATTTCGTTGTAAGGCTTAAAAGTTCTGTCAAGCAGAAAAATACCATCACGACCACCCATAGATTTGGCACTCTCGGGGTCCAGTCCATATTTAACATTACGTAGTGTAATACAGAACTCCTTGCTCTTCCATACCCTGCTTTTCCGGGCTTGCTTAATCAGTTTTTGGCAAAGATATACTCTGAAGCTTCTCTGATTCACCGTGAAGTCTTCATAGTGTACTATCAATGACGCTGACAGGTCTGATTCCAATACTGAAAGCCTACTTTTTATATCTTCTATTTGTAAAAGCTGTGTACGTTTTGTGCTTGACATCTGGTATAAGGAACACTCAAAAACAGCAGAGACCTTAGTCTCAACATACATATTGAATAGTGATATTGAATTTTATAGGCTTGTTTTTTTTGACTAAAAACAAGAACAGTTTGTGCTCTGGTGCATGTAGTGAGCTTCTATTGTTTGTAAAGCAGGCTCATTTAGCGATTTTCTACCTATATAAAAGCCTGAATTTTGTTGAATAGCTCTGGAGATATCATTAATTTAATTGGATAAACACTTTTTGTAACCAAAGAAAAAATGGCGTTAAATAAACTTTTTACTATCCCTCCGCATATCACCGAAGATAATTTCGAGGAGGTAATGCACCAGGCCATTGCCTTGGAACTCGCAACCATTCCGACCTATTTGTCTACCTATTACTCTATTAAAAGAGCACAGGATCAGGATACGGTCTATGCCCGCGTTCTGGCTCAGTTGCCTCCCGGATCTGAAGCCTTAGCACAGGAAATGACACTGGATATTCTCGTGTATGCCAACCAGTCGGCAGCTTATATCATGAGCGTTGTTATTGAGGAGATGCTGCATCTGGCACTTTCTTCCAATGTGAAATCAGCTATTTGTCAGAGCGCACCGGAGCTGGTGAAAATTGCCCAGAGCGTAAAATTTCCGACCATGTTGGATGGGCACAGACCAGAATTTCCCATCAATATCGATAAGCTCTCACTCGAGCAATTGACTGTGTTTCTGCAAATTGAAAGCCCTAATGCTTTTGAGGACCCTCATCAGGAGAAAGAAGAGACAAAAAAGAAAAAGGAGACTCCCGGTACTCCGTTGGATTATCCTACCATCGGGGCGTTTTATGATATGATCATCGCTTTTGTTGAAAAGCACTATCCCGGCCCCTATGAGTCAAGGCCTCAGCTATTACCTGATCAGCCTTTCTATTCTCAAAACTCCATCAATACGGTTTATTACGATCGTAATCACAAACCAAAATTTGGTAGTGCCGATAACAGTGGCGGGTTAAGGCATGTGACTGATGCTGCCTCAGCAAAAGCTGCTATGGAAGAAATAATTCATCAGGGTGAAGGACGACTGCATGACGATGAAGCCTATGACAAGCTCAAGTTTGATAAGAATGGACTTCCCATTCCACTGCCTGTCAAAAACGGTAAGGTGCAATTCAGACCGGGAGACTATGACGATGAGGATAAAAAAGAGCTTTCTCACTTTGGCAAGTTCATGGAAATCTACAGTCTGGGAAGGCACTATATTGACAAGTTTGAGGGATATGGTATCCATTTCTTTGACGAACTGGTCTATAACCAAAACGTGAACCCCAAGCAGGCAGACTATGAGTTTGAAGGTATGTACCCTGAACTGGCAAAGGTTTCTGAAATGGGCAATGCTATCTTCACTTATATCATTCTCATGGTGGAGACCTGCTACCATAAAAAAGAAGACACTCAGTTTAAGGTATTTATGTATGGTATTCACAAGTCTATGATATGGCTATTGAGTGATTTTGGTAACAGTATCAATGCCTACAGTTATGAGAAAGACGGACAGACCTATCAGGGCTCTCTTACTTTTGAGTACTATGATTTTTCAAAGGATACGGCAAGCCCTAAGGATCAAATGATCAAAATGGCCAATGAGCTTGCAAAATTAGACAGTAGCTGGGAATGGTTATTGAATGATCCGGCTTACTTGCTGGCTCTACCCGATGTGAGTCTGAAGCATGAGGTAGCTCCGGATATACCACATATTCCGCATGAGAAGCCTGACCATAAGAAGGGCCACTATGTCAAGCCAACCAAATCTCAACACCCCACAAAAGGCGGTAGAAAGTATCATGTGTAATCACCTTAAAACGAACTGTAACAATGTCTGATTCAACGAATAAAATTATACCCGAATATTTACCCGCAAAGGAATTGCACACATGCATGGGGCTCAACTCATGTAAAGACAAAGGCTTTTCCGGTAAGAACGATTGTGCCGGTCAGGGAGATTGCTCCACTATAAATCACCCATGCCATACACTGAATGAGTGTAAGGGGCAAGGCGGCTGTGGCCTTTTTGGTACTACCAAAGAATTCTGCCATCCGGGAGAGAACGACTGCCGCTATCAGGGAAGCTGCGGAGCACCTATATTAGCCTCTCGTTTTATAGCCCAGGGCCCTAATAAAGGCCGCAGCGTATGGCAACTAGCACGTGAACTCTTTCTCAAGAGAATGGAGAAAGAAGGTGTCCATGTAGAAAAGGATAAACTCCCGATAGGTCAGGAGTATGGACCTACGGAAGAGTTTGCGGCCGCTCGGGGTGCCGGTTCTTCCTGTGGACAGAGTGGCGATCGCTATTGCTCTTATGCTTTTCAGAATAATGACCTGAGCAAGTATAAAAAGCGAGAGCGCTTTGTGAAGAAGAGTGCCCGTAAAATGGGCAATACTATGGAACACTGCAAGGGTGAAGAATAAGCTTGATCTGCCCGATTTAGGTCTGGGTTTGGGGCTCAGAAGTCAGCATTTTAATCACATCCTTGAGCAAGAGCCCGAGGTAGACTGGTTTGAGGCAATTTCTGAAAACTTCATGGACTCTTACGGGCGCCCCCGTCATGTACTGAAACAAATTGCTGAAAGATACCCTGTGGTGATGCACGGGGTATCTCTTTCTATAGGGAGCACTGACCCGATGGATTTTGACTACCTGAAAAAACTCAAGGCCCTGGCCGATGAGGTAAAACCTGCCTGGGTCAGTGATCATTTGTGCTGGACTGGCGTATTGACCACCAATTCTCATGACCTGCTACCCGTACCGCTGAATGAAGAATCTTTGAGGCACGTATGTGATCGGATCAATGTTGTCCAAGACTTTCTGGAGAGGCCTTTGGTCATTGAAAACCCTAGTACCTATGCCACTTTTAAACACTCTACTATACCAGAATGGGAGTTTTTGACGAGTATGACGGAAGAGACCAATTGCGGTCTCTTGCTGGACGTAAACAATGTCTATGTGTCATCTTTTAACAACGACTTCGATCCGGTAGAGTACCTGGAAGGTATACCCCACGACAGGGTGGTGCAGATGCACCTGGCAGGTCATCAGCATTGTGGTAACTACATTATTGATACGCATGACAGAGAGGTGACCAAGCATGTCTGGGAGCTTTTCAGACTGGCCTGGCAAAGAACAGGAGGTACCTCTACACTATTGGAGTGGGATGGTAATATTCCTGCTTTTGATGTGTACCATGCGGAGCTGCTGAGGGCAAAGGAATTTATGTCAGGTGATTTTAATGGGCTTAGTGCTATCGAGGAAGAAGTGCCTGTGCAGGAAGAAGTCTCCAATCCTATTCATTTTATGGTATCAGAAACCAGGGATAAGCTGGAAGTTTAGCTATGGCCGATTCTCACAAAATACCCCTATCCAGCTTTCAGCAATGGATGCAGCAAATGCTGCTTGATCCGCACGGACAGACTGAGGTTGACCCGATGCAGGTGCTTCCTGAACCATTTCAGGGAGGTAGCCTGGAGTCTGTCATTAATGATTCAAAAAGATTGCCGGCTCATGAGCACCTGGCCATCTATCAGCGAAGTTATATTGCCCGCCTGCGCGATTGTATGGCCAAGCAGTTTAGCGCGCTGGAATATGCGCTGGGTGAACAGTTGTTCTGTGGCTTTGCCGATAACTACCTGGAGCTTTATCCTTCAAAGAGCTACAATCTAATGAACCTTGGGGAACACTTTGCCGATTATCTGGAAGCCACAAGGCCGGATAAAGACGCCCCCGTAAAGGAAGAATGGCCTGACTTTATGATCGAACTGGCACGGTTTGAATATGCTACCATGATCATTTTTGATGAAAAAGCTGATGAGGATTTTGTGCTGGCAGATGACAGTATTCCTGAAGAGCAGATGGAGCTCATTCCCGTTTTTTATGCCTTCCATTTTCAATTTCCCATCCGCTGGTTTTACAGCGAGTTTGTCAATGACCGCGAACCGGGTCTGCCTCGTGCACAGGAGACTTTCTGTGCTATAGTCAGGCGAAACTATAAACTGGCTTTATTTGACCTGAACCTGGGGCAATATTACCTGTTGAGCTATCTCAAAGGAGGCCATAGTATTGGAGAAGCCAAAGATTTACTCTGTAAAAACGAAGGCTTTGATGCCCGTGAACTTGAGAGGGTATGGCCCGTCTGGAAAAAACGCTGGATTGAGCTGGGCTTCTTCAGGGTTTAAAATGGGTCACCGATCCGAATTCTTGATTTACCTGAACCTCAATAGTCAGATTGTCTGAGTAGGTTGCCTTGAACAGAAATGCCTCAGTCCGGATAAACTTTTCAACCCTGCGGTCATACATGGTCCGCATTTCTTTACCTGTTGGCGCGATTGATACAAAAGTATGGGGGTCAGAATCGACAATGATGTCCTGATCTAGAAAAATAGTACCGTGAAATGGCGGCTCAGCATAGCGTTGATATGGAGTGGCTTTTTGCTCTGTACCAGCCTTTATTTCTATGGTTAACTGAGTATCGGAGGGGTTTTGATAAATACCAATACAGTTACCATCTGTGGTTTTTGCAACCCAGTAATGATGAGTATAGCTAGCTTGTATTTGTGATTTGCCAGGCGTAAGGCTGAAATACTTTTGATGTTTACCTTTCGAATCAGCCCGGTAGATATGCACGGGCACTGCACCGGAGTTTACAAAATTGATGGAAGTGTTCTGACCCGATTGGTCATGTACCAAACCTGCTATTTAGCTACAAGAGAAAGTACGTATTTGAGACTGTGCTGTTTTTGTTTGAGTACTGTTGAGTAGCTGGCTACAGCCATAGAAGCTGAGAGATAGTACTATCCAAAACAGATGGTATGACGTTCGGTTTACTTTCTTGAAGAAGGCATACATGCCTGCTTAAGTTATGGAATTATAAGCTGATGAGGTAGACTGAGCTATCCTTTTGTACAAGCTGCCTGAGGGTTCTTTTTCTCCCGGATAAAAGCCATACCTACGAGTGAGGCGGATGGAACAAGGGTTGTCATACCAGACAAAGACCAGTCGTAAATCATATTGAAGATAGAGGCGGCTACACCAAGGATACCGATAACAAGGATAAGGTAATTGACTGATTTCATGGCTTTGTATTTATGGTGAATACGAACTTTTGATAATGCATTAAAGCAATTAATCTTCATGAGGCCATGCACTTCATGGACAAAGGAGCTTTCTTCAGGTAAACGGATGATAAGCAGGCTGTTTTTAGATAATGATTTGACTCACCGACTACCACATGATATCTATATCCAACCTCTAAAGTCTAATATCTGGCGTCTAAAGTCTCTTACCCAAAAACTAATTCGACCAGACAGCATAGCGTTTTCTCCTCAACTCAAGGGTAAGCTGCTTTTCCATTTTGAGCGCTGCTGCCCGTGTGGCAAAAGAGCCGATATGATTATACAAACTCGGGCGAAGGTAAAGCCCATACTTCTCCACAATATTGGCCGAGATTTTATGTCCCTTTTTGCTCAGTGCTCCTGTTTTATGCTGCTTAAACCGCTCCTGAGGCGTCTTGCTGGTCATGCCTACATATAGGCACTCCAACACACCGTTAAACTGCGGATTGGCCTCTCTGAACTTCCGGTTTTCGGAGTAGACTTTCTTTGATAGTTCTATTACATAGACGTGATAGGTGCGGGGCATACTGACAGTAAGTTAGTGGCTTGGGCCAATGAATCCAACGACAGAACTTATCAAAGGAGTATGAGAAAGCAGCGAGCTCAACGATATGCATGTTATAGACTGTAATAGGGAACAAAAGATGATAGGCTTAACTATGATATAGATTATCGCCAGGAGCAGAAAGAGGTTTCGGGTGCGTAACTGATGTTGAACCAAATAAATTGATGTAAGCCTATGAATGCCCTACTGACCTTAATCATCATACTGCTGGTTTTTATGTATCAAAGGAGACTTGTTTTAGCGAGTAGCGGTTACGATGTAAGAAAAGATATACGCAACACTGAAATATTACAGGCAACCATTAACGGTCAGGAAATAGAACGTGACCGGATAGGCAGGGAACTGCATGATGGAGTGGGCGTATTGCTATCTACTACTCGTCTGTACCTCCAGCATTGGAAAGAAGAAGGTGATTCAGGGAAGGAAGTTACGGGTCAGAGAGTTGATAAGCTTTTGAAGGAAATCATTGAATCCGTAAGGCGATTGTCTGCTGATTTGCGTCCTGTTGTACTTGAAAATCTTGGATTGGCTGAGGCCATTGCAGAGCTGGTGTGGGATGTAGAGCAGGCCGGAGCACTGAAAGTAAAGTTGAACGCCAGCTATGACCACTGCCTGTCTCAAAAAGATGAACTTAATATTTACCGTGTGATCCAGGAACTGCTTACCAACACACTCAGACATGCAGAAGCTACTGAGGCGGTTCTGGAGATTAATTCGCAGCCCGACTGCTTTTGGCTCAGCTACCGCGATAACGGAAAGGGACTGCCACATGACACTGCCCGGAAAGGCCTGGGTTTAAAGAATATGGAAAACCGTGTCAGCGCGCTGAACGGGGAGTTTAAAATAGAAAGTCCTTATGAAGGGGGCGTATTAGTAACCATAGAAATAGATAAAAAATGAGAACTATTAAAGTAGCCATTGTAGACGACCATGCTCTGTTCAGAGAGGGCATAGATTTACTACTCTCCAGGGTAGATGAAATTGAGCTGATCTTTGAAGCAAGCAGTGGCGAGGAGCTCATAGAAAGGTTAAAGACAGAAATACCGGATGTACTTTTATTAGACCTGGATATGCCAGGCATTAACGGTATTGATACCTATAAAATTGTACATGATCGGTATCCTGAGCTTCTGGTTATCGTGCTCACCATGCACAAGGAAGAACGTATGATAGCCTACCTGATGGAGTTAGGAGTAAATGGCTACCTGCTGAAAGATACGGACCGGGGGGAGCTTAAGAAGGCGATTGTTAGCGTATACGAGGAGGGAATGTACTATAATGATCGTATGGCACAGGCCGTGCTGGGAGGCTTAAAGAGAAAAACCAAAACTCCGCCCAAGTTGGGTCAGGAGATTATTCTCAGTCGCAGAGAGCAGCAGGTGCTGGAGCTTATTGCTGAGGGGTTATCCAATAAGGAGATTGGAGAAAAGCTTTTTATCAGCACACGCACGGTAGACGGTCACCGTACCAGCTTACTCCAAAAGTTTAATGTGCATAATACTGCCAAGTTGATAATGATGGCAGTGAAGAAGGGGTTTTTGCCGGAGTAGAGCTATTGTAATCAGTCGTCTGACCACTCAAATTGGTCGGACGACTAAATCTCGATGGAGCATAATTTTGCAGGTCTCAGTGTATGCTGAGACCTTTTGTATTTATATCAATTTCTGAAAGAGCGATTTAACCCAATCTGTTTTTCAGGTGATTCAGCGCTTACAGGTCTCTTTTCTTCTGCCCAAATTAGAATCATCAAACGTTTTTAACGATGACTGCAGCGTCTGATGAAGGACTTTGGAAGTGGAGCAGAACCCACTTGAAAAAACGGACCTTTTCTGCGGGTTAAGCAGGAGGCTTGAGACCAGCCGTTTTCGCTGAAAGCTATGACGGTTGCGAAAAGGCCTAAAACAGTACTATTATAGACTAAATTAATTATGCAAGTAGTAGTAAGAGCAAAAGAGAATAGCTTAACAGGTGGAGAGGGTAAGACTGTTGGTCGGATTCAGAGAGGATCATTGTTGGTGATAACCTGTAGATCTGATGATACCTGGAGATTAGGTAATGAACTTTTTGTCAATGCAAATGGACGAGCAGGCACAACATACAACAGGCCCGATGGACAGGAATTTAACACAGGGTCGATGGTCGCATCACTTGATAATGGAGTGACTTTCTTTCCGGTAGGCACCCACCTGGAAATGACTGTCCTTCAGGGTTCAGAAAATGAAGGTGGTCCTGAGCTTAAATTGTATTGCTGGGATTCAGACTCTGAGAATAATCAGAACTTCATCATCGCCACGGTATACTCCTATACTCCGGGAACAATTACAATCGAAGAGGGCGAGTCGGAGGATCAACCCGAATAAAATATGAATAGAACTGGGTTAAGAAGGTCGTAGCGTCTCACTGCGACCTTTTTAGTACCCTTGCCTTCAAGAAAAAAAGCCCGCAAAGATCAATCTCTGCGAGCTTTTGTATGCCTTTGAGTATGATCAAATCTGCTTGTTCACATCCCAATAGGCGTTTACCTGGCCGTATTGAAAGTGAATGGGGTTATGAGATGGGTCTGTTCGCCATAAGTAGAGGTCAGGATTTTTTTGGAAGAGCAGAATGATGTCTGATCCGCCAAACATAAACTTCCCGAACTCATCTCCCTTTTGTACATGCTTTCCTTCCAGCTTTTTGGTGTACATGTCTACCCCGGAAACCTGCGCCATACCGATAGGAATAGCCGCTACCATGCCTAAAGGCTTGCCGGCATCTACCACAAACACGCCACGGGCCTGCTGAAATTCATAACCGCCTTCTGAACTGTCGGGTGCATCAAATTCACCATCGGCCGTCAGGTTTACATCCAGGTATACCTTGCCTCTTACTTTTCGGCACTCCATTACCTTACCATCTACCGGAGAGTGAAACCTGTGGTAGTCGAATGGGCTGAGGAAGTAGTGCACGAACGTGCCGCCATGAAAGTGCTTCGCCAGTTTTTTGTCATCCAGCAGCTCTGCTACGGTATAAACAGAATGCGTATTCTTAAGCTTCAGGCTCGTTGGCTTACCATCGATACCCAGGACTTCTCCCTGTTCATTGATAGGGTACTCCATTTTGTAGGTACAATCTGCGGGAGAGACAATCGCATTTTTGTTGCCGGGCTCGCCTATGGGCCTGAGCGGACTACGCCCTGTTTTTTTATCAGCACCATTAAACTCACGATAGAAAAACTCATTAAACGACTTCCAATGTTTGGCCCCATCGATATACCAGCCCATATTATACATAGGGTCGGCAATAAAGGAGGCCAGGGTCCGGGTAGAAAGGGATTCGTCAGTGTCCAGAAATGCGCCCCAGTCTATTGCAAACTGGTCCAGCCATTTAGAGAACTTAAAGTGGCCGTTTTTATAATCCTGCAGTGTGCCTTCTATGATAGGGGCCGGTTGGTCCACTAAAAAGTAAAACTGGCAAAGCAGGTCGTAGACCTTTTGGTTATAGCCGTTTTGCTCATCCGTACTGGTCCAGGCATCCGGGTAGTTGGGGTCATCCTCTTCGTTGGGTACCAGCACCAGGTATTTTTCTACATAGTCCAGGTAGGCCTGGGGTGAGTCCGGCCAGCCCTGGCCGTCACCACCGAAAACTTCGTCCAGAGCATGGTATAAGTCAGGGCTGAGCTGGCTCCAGGCCTTTTGCTGAGCTACGAGTAAAGACACCTCCAGTGCCATGGCAAATTTCTCATCCTTTTCAATTTGTTTCTTGAGTTGTTTGTAGGCCTTGGTGGTCTTTGGCCAGTTTGGGTTTGATGGTCTCATTTTTTAACTGTGTTTGGTTTTTGAGGTCTTAGATTGAGTTTTCTAAGATCAGAATGAAGTTAAGGAATAAGGCTGTAAAAAGTAGTTTGATACTGGTTTTCAATAGAACCACCCCTTTCAATAATCTGACTGCTGCGCTGTTCCGTTCACTCAAAAAACTATGCCTCTCACTCATTAGTCTTGTCAGGACTGGGTTGTATCTCCAAATTCACTTTCAACAAAAGCTTGATCCGATGGCTGAAGCCTTTGGCGAAGGACTTTGAAGTGGAGCAGAAACCACTGTAAAAAACGAGCCTTTCTGTGGGGGCAATCACAGAGGCGGAAACCGAAAAGCCTTAGAGAGTAGGTGAAATAGATAAATACGATATTATGGATTTAAGGAGTTTTTTTGGTGAATGGGGGGTAGGACAACCTGTTCACGTACAGCATGAAGGTACTCAAGGCTATCTGACAGAAGTAGTTGAATTTAATGCTGAAAAGGTTGTTTTGCGATCAACTGATGAGCAAAACCCATTTGTCTTTTCTCTTGAAAGCCAAGGCGATACATACTCATTTCAACTGGATCCGGGTACTGGAATCACTCCTGCTTTTCTTAGTGGAGAAGGGTTGAAAGGTATGCTCTTGCCAAGCCCACCGGCACCCATCGCATTGATTATTGGTGGTGAGATGACCCTTTCTTCAAACACGCTGATTGCTCATGTAAGTGGCCGGGTCGAATTTGACCGCAGTTTTAACCTGTCATTACAAAGCAATATTACGGTTGGTACAAACCATGCCGCTCCTCAGCTTTACACTTTAACAGGGTTACTGAAGTCCTAAGACTGATTTGGTAGCAATGCCTTGTGGAGTAGAGTCACAATACTGAAAAGCAAAGACTGGCCCTGGTTTTAGTGGGTCAGTTTTTTTGTGCTTTCTACTCTCCTATCTCCTGCATTCATAAAAGAATTTCTAATGAACCATCCGATCCAGGGCATTCATGAGTATCCTGATCTAAGGACTTGGTATATCTGTCTGCTATCTCTTACAGTCTATAAAGCCAGGGTTTGGGCGGCTCATTGCAATAGTTCAAATGCCTGTAGTTTACTTATAAGTATTTCTACGCCTTTTACCCTTTCAGGTATTTCAGCGCTCAGACCTGATGTCCGGATCTGCCAACTTAGTGTTATCAAAGCACTTCTGGTGGAGCAGATCCCACTTAAAAAAACGAGCCCTTCTGTAGGGTCAATTACAGAGGCGGAAACCGAAAAGCCTTAGAGAGTAGGACGAAATGAATAATTCGGGTTAAAAGAAGAATGTATCTAAGGGGTTGGTCCCTGAGGATGAAGCGAAAAAGCCCCTTCCGGAAATGCCTGAAAGGGGTTTTTGTCATTGGAATTTGGCAGTTTGACCTGTTTACATTATCCTATGATCAACACCTTTTAAACCCTCTCAGCCACCCAATCTCTCGCATTCACAAAAGCCTTGATCCAGGGGCTCAGCACATCCGCTTTATGCTCAGCAGGATAATTACCCCAGTTCCATGGGAAAACAGAACGCTCAAAGTGTGGCATAATGGCCAAATGTCTACCATCTGTACTGGCCAAGCCTGCTACATGGTAGTCAGAGCCATTGGGAGAAGCCGGGTAGGCCTCATGGCTGTATTTGGCAATTACATGGTACTCGCTTTCGGCTTCTGGGAGTCTGAAACGACCCTCACCGTGCGCTACCCAAATTCCTAACCGGGTACCGGCTAGTCCACTAAGCATTACGGAGTTATTTTCCGGTATGGTCACATTGACAAAGCCTGACTCGAACTTGTGGGCGATATTATGGTCCAGTTTTGGGTGAGTTTTGTGCTCAGGATAGAGCAGTCCGAGCTCGCCCATCAGCTGGCAACCATTACAGATACCCAGTGAAATGGTGTCTTCTCGTGCATAGAAATTGTCCAGAGCAGCTTTGGCTTTCTCGTTATAGAGGAAAGCCCCCGCCCAGCCCTTAGCAGAACCCAACACATCAGAATTGGAGAAACCACCTACGAAGGCGATAAAGTTGACGTCACTTAAGTCTTCTGCACCGGAGATCAGGTCGGTCATGTGGATGTCTTTTACATCAAAGCCGGCCAGGTGCATGGCATAAGCCATTTCCCTGTCTCCATTGACGCCTTTCTCGCGGATGATGGCCCCTTTGATACCCGTGGCAGTCTTGCGATCCGGATCGAGACCCAGGGCAGCATACTGTCCCTTAAAACCTTCAGGGAAGGTAAAGGAGAGTGGCTGATTTTTGTAGTTATCAAAGCGCTGTTTGGCCAGGTCTTCGCCCGACTGCTTTTGGTCCAGTAGGTAAGAGGTTTTGTACCAGGTATCTCTCAGGCTGGCAATGTCGAGCAGGTAGCTTTGGGTGTTGGTGCGAATAGACAGAATCGGTTCGCCTATTGGGTTACCAACCTCGGCAAAGCGTGCGCCTGCAATGGTGAGCCTGCTTTTTACATCTTCCAGTGCTTCATCACTTATCTGAAGTACCAGGGCTGGTTGCTCTGAGAAGAAAGTGGCTACATCGTCCACTACATTAAAGCCTTTCAAATTCGCAGCAATACCAAGCTCAGGTTGTGCAAATGTCATTTCCAGCAGTGCAGTGATGAGGCCACCTGCCGATACATCATGACCCGCCAGAATCTGACCTTCTTCTATCAGCGTCTGTACCAGGTCAAAGGTTTTGGCAAAGCGATCGCTATCATCAACAGTAGGAGCGCTGGTGCCTACCTTACCGATCACCTGGGCAAAGGAGCTGCCACCGAGGTTGAAGGCACCATCAGACAGGTCGATATAGAGCAGAGTAGAATCGAAGTCTGGCTGCAGCACGGGCTCCACGATCTTCTTCAGGTCGCTTACCTCGCCAACGGCAGAGATAATGACTGTACCCGGAGAGTACACGACATCATCCTCATATTTCTGGGTCATTGACATAGAGTCTTTGCCCGTGGGGATGTTAATACCTAAAGCACAAGCGAAGTCGCTTACAGCTTCTACGGCCTTGTAAAGTCTTGCATTTTCGCCTTCATTTTTCGCGGGCCACATCCAGTTGGCACTAAGCGAAATACCTTTGATACCTCCTTCTATAGGGGCAAACACGATATTGGTCAGCGATTCTGCAATAGAAAGCTGAGATCCTGCTACAGGGTCGGCCAGGGCAGATACTGGTGCATGACCGATTGTAGTGGCTATACCCTTCTCACCTCTGTAGTCGAGGGCCATCACGCCCACATTGTTGAGTGGAAGTTGTAGGGGACCGGCACATTGCTGCTTGGCAACCCGGCCGGTAACACAGCGATCTACCTTATTGGTGAGCCAGTCTTTACAAGCTACGGCCTCCAGCTGCAGTACGGCATTGAGATAGTGCTGCAGCTTGGTCAGGTCATAACCTATTTCTGAGAATTGATTCCCGATGGTTTCGTCTTCCAAAACAGTTTTCGGGGAAGAACCAAACATGTGAGCAAGCTCCCAGTTAATCGGGTGTTCCTCTGTTTTGGCATTCTCAAACTTAAAATGATGGTCTCCTGTAGTTTCACCCACTACATAGATTGGAGCCCTTTCACGTTGAGCTACTTTTTTCAGAAACTCAATGTCTTTTTCTTTCATCACCATGCCCATGCGCTCCTGAGATTCGTTGCCGATGATCTCTTTGTCGCTGAGGGTAGGATCACCCACAGGGAGTTTATTCACATCAATGGTACCTCCGGTTTCTTCTACCAGCTCAGAGAGGCAATTGAGGTGTCCGCCAGCCCCGTGATCATGAATAGAAACGACAGGGTTGGTATCTGATTCAGCCAAAGCCCTTACCGCATTATAAACCCTCTTTTGCATTTCAGGGTTAGAGCGTTGAATGGCGTTGAGTTCGATGCCCGAGGAGAACTCTCCGGTGGCCACGGAAGACACGGCACCACCACCCATTCCTATGCGGTAGTTATCGCCACCCATCACCACAATTTTATCACCGGTTTCAGGAGTGTCTTTCAGGGCATCGGTTTTTTTGGCATAGCCAATACCACCAGCCATCATAATTACTTTATCGAAGCCGTATTTTTTTCCGGCTTCTTCATGCTCAAAAGTGAGTACCGATCCGCTGATGAGTGGTTGGCCAAATTTATTACCAAAGTCGCTGGCTCCGTTTGAAGCTTTGATCAGAATGTCCATGGGAGTCTGGTAGAGCCACTTACGCTCGGGCATATTTTCTTCCCAGCTTCGGGATTCTTCCAGCCGTGAGTAGGAGGTCATGTACACGGCAGTACCTGCCAGGGGCATAGAGCCTTTCCCTCCGGCCATTCTATCACGGATCTCACCACCTGAACCAGTCGCAGCTCCGTTGAAAGGCTCTACCGTGGTAGGAAAGTTATGAGTCTCGGCTTTGAGAGAGATTACCGAATCAAAGTCTTTGGTTTCAAACCAGTCTGCTTTGTCTTGTGTTTTCTGGGCAAATTGCTCTACCCTGGGTCCTTCTACAAAGGCAACATTGTCTTTATAGGCAGAGACTAGTCGGTTGGGGTGCTCCTGTGAGGTTTTCTTAATCAGTTTAAAGAGGGAAGAAGGCATCTCCTGCCCGTCAATGATAAATACACCGTTGAATATTTTATGGCGACAGTGCTCTGAGTTGACCTGGGAAAAGCCAAAGACTTCACCATCAGTAAGCTTACGTCCCAACTGCTTGCTTACATCATTCAGATAGTCAATTTCCTCATCGCTGAGCGCCAGTCCTTCCTGCTTGTTGTAGCTGGCAAGGTCATCGAGGTAGAGCACGGGGTCCGGGGTTTTATCTATGGTGAAGAGGTCCTGATCCAGACCGGTGTAAAGTACCTCTAACATAGGGTCATAGGCTACATTTTCTGAGGCTACTTTTTCAAACTCCTCGATACGCTCAATGCCCGTCACACTCATATTCTGAGTGATCTCTACGGCATTGGTACTCCAGGGAGTGATCATTTCTTTGCGTGGACCTACAAAGAAACCGTCTAATTGCTCGGCATCTAACAGAGAGGCGTTTCCAAAGAGCCATTCAAGCTTGGGTAAGTCTTGTGGCTGAATGGAAGATTGGAGACCTACAGCGAATATTTTGCCTGCTCCTGCATCGAAAAATCGGATCATTGAAATATAGGGTATCGGGTGTACGTTTTACACCGGCAAAAATAGCAAAAGATTCGGTTTCAACGGTGTTTACTACACTGACTTGTGCCAGTCATTGCCATCCGGTCATATTGCGTTTTCTACATTTGTAAGCAGCCAAAAGCGACTATCGGCTTTTGGCCTGAGATAGCCCTGATTTAGTCTATTTGAAGCCTTGGGGTTTGTCATGCAGCAATTACCGGTTGTTCGTCTTTCCTTGTCTTAGCAGGCTTGATCATATTAGCTTCCCGTTCTTAAGTCTTGAGGTAGTTATTGAAATCAGTATTTATCAAGACTTCGGTGCGAATGCGCTCAAGGGTCTGGCGAAATAAAATAGGAAAGGTGCAGCACTCTCGTACTGCACCTCTTGAAAAAAATAATTCATCAGCTTACTTTTCAATAAGCAATCTTTTGGTCTCAACTACTTTGCCATCACGCATATATCGTACGAAATATACGCCTTTGAGCATTTCTGAGGTGTTGATCTGAGCCGACTTTGATCCATTGGCGGCAACGCGTTGTACCACCTCACCATTGAGATTTACTACCTCGAGGCTTACATCACCCCGGGTGTTGCCTTTCAGCGAAATATTGGCCACGCTGCTGGATGGATTCGGGAAGATGGTCATTCGCTCTCCTTCAATACCCAGTACCTCGGCCAGCTCAGTGTTATCTGAAATTTTAGATTTTAATTCCTCAACCTCTTTCTGAAGACTTTCTATGGTTTGTTTCTGATCCTGAACTGCACGGATAAGTAAAGGAATCATACCCGTATAGTTCACACCAAGTCCCTTCTCTTCGCTATCATGAACTAACTCAGGATAAACCTCCTGGACTTCCTGAGCCATGACACCAAACTGATTTCTCTCGGTATCGTCTCCTTTATACACATAATTGTATGTTTTTAGTGAATAAAGACCTTCATAAGAGCTGTAGTCTTCCTTTATTTTTGCCTTCAGGTTTCGATCTGAACTACCGACCAGATAGCCGTAGATGGTGTTGAAGGAGCCTATGTTGCCGGCTACAGCCCCGGTCGAATAAATACCCCCAGCGACAGACAGTTTATAGTTGACGTTTGGCGAGGTGGTACCAATGCCAACACGGCCATCACCTTTGACAATCATCAGGTTTCCAAAAGGGTTATTAAGTCCACCTATTCTTAATGGATCCTCTGGCGCACTGATGATTACGCCATTACCGAAAGGGCTGATATTCTCGAAATAGGCAATGTTATCAGTGCTATTGGCTCTTACATATAGCTGCTTTGTTGTGTAAGGTGCATTGAGACCAATTCTGACATAGCCATTGGTAGCAGGGTTACAGCCCCAGCACCAGTGGTCCTGTGATTGTACATCGATGGTGACAAACATCATCGCAATTAATGAAAACAGTAGTGTAAATTTTCTCATAATGATTTTAATTAAGGTAAAACATGTGTTGTACTGCTTAGTCAATCAAAATCCATGGAGGTGAGCATTATTTAATGAGAAAAAATTAAAATTAAATAAGAAAAGTATAATTAATATATTTTTATATCATCATTAATTACTTAATAATATATGTAAATACATTAAATGTTGTTGCGCCTATTGGTGCCTCTCAAAATGTCAGCAATAGCGATGCATATTTGAGGAAGTCTGCGAGTGATGTTTGAGTTTTTGGGGAGCTAACTATTACTACCGCATACCATGCAAATCCGCTTCAGCGGCTATATAGCCAAAGGAGGCCCAGCCTTTTTTGGCCAGAATGGCCTCATATACTTCTCTGGCTTTGGCATCATCTCCATTATACAGGTACCAGTTGCCAATACCATAATTCACTGCATCGTTGCTGCTGAGGGCACCTTCACCTGATTTGGTCAGTTCCTCCATCGACAGTTCTCCTTTGTAGAACAGGCAGAGTTCGTGATAGGCAAAATTCTCGATGATCTCCATGTCTTGATTAATGGGCTCCAGGGCTTTGCGTGCTTCTTGCTCTCTGCCCATTTTTCTCAAAATCATATAGACCCAATGGGTACCTGATACCACATTATCATCCATGCGTGAGGCCGCAATGGCCTTTTGATAGGCAGCCAGGGCGGGCTCCAGTTCACCTTTCAGGTAATGCGCCAGTCCCAGGTGGTAATAGATATTGCCATGAAGCGAACTGACCGGAATATTTTGTGCATTAGGAGCACCATCCGGCTCAATTTCGTTCTCCATACCCTCTCTTAGTGTGGCAGCCCTGGTGAAGTCTGCAATGGCCTTGTCAAATTCTCTGATAGAAATATACCTGTGTCCACGGTGGCGGTAAAAGCGGGCGTCTTCGGGGAACTTTTCAACCCCTTCGGTATAAACTTCTATCGCTTCGTTGTACTTGCCCTGGTAGGCAATAAACCTTCCATACCAGATCCAGTTGTCAGCCGAAGGGTCCGCTTCATAATTGGCCTTGCGCTCTTCAAATTTGGCTACGGCCGCAGTACTCGGTGGGTTAGATCTTAGGGTATCCCCTAAAAGCGATATGGCCTCGTAGTCTTTGGCAGGAGTGTTTTGATAGCCTTCTTTTTTTTCGGCTGTGCAGGAGAAAAAAAGAAAAGAGATAATGAGGGTGAGGATAATCTGCTTGCTCATAAGGTTAAGGTCTATTTGGTGTGGGTTCCAATTTAAGCATTTCACAAGGTTCGAACACCATGATTAAACCCACATCATGCAATAGAAAGTCTGTTAAATGATGCGGGTTTATCTGCATGCTTTTTACGGAATCCTGCAAAATTCTGTAGTGCTCCTGCATTGGTCTCTACCGGGCCCAAGAGCCTGCGTATTTTCATACTGATATACTTTGTAGACCATCATGAAACGATACCCCTTTTTCAACTTTTTCCTCCTGCTGATACTTATCCCCCAACTTGTAGTGTCCCAGACAGATTCAGGGTCGGGACTTACTGCCCGGTACTCAAGCCCTCTGGAGTTTGGCCAGCGGATTACCTTTCACTCTGAAATTCTGGACCAAACCCGAATGATGAATATACGCCTGCCTGAAAGCTTTTATGAAGCCTCAGATGACCATGTCTATCCGGTACTTTTCATTGATGGGGCCCATGGCGATCAGTTTTTTTCTATGGTGGGGGGTATGGTAAGACACCTGAGTTCGGTAAGCCGCATACCTGAAACCATCGTGATCAGCTTTCATGACGACCTCATCTATGCTCCGCATGTATATGCTAATGGTATGTGGGGAGCACGTGAAATGCTGGACTATGGCTCAGATCCTGAGAAGTTTGAAAGGCACCTCAGGCAGGAGCTTTTTCCCTATTTAAAAGAGCAGTTCAGAGCCGCGGACTATCGTATGATCATGGGGGTATCGGGCAGCAGTCTCTTTTCGCTGCATAGTTTTGCTAAAATACCCGGCCTGTTTGATGCGCATATGCTCTTTGCTGCTGCCGATATGGTTGGCATGGGCTATGAAAAAGGTAAAACCTTTACAGATGCCTTTGTTAGTCGTATGGAGAAGGACTCTCAAAGCAAGGGGCAACTCTACCTGAGTGTAGCGGGTGATGATGTTTTGAAAGAGTCTAATGTGGAGTCGCACAGAAAGAACTTAACGGCATTGGAAACCAGACTGGAGCCTTACACCTCTGAAAGTCTAACATTAAAAGTAGAGGTAGTGCCCAATGAGGGCCACTACGATTATATAATGAAAGGTTTACTATCCGCTCTGGAGATGATTTTTCCAAAAAAGAATTGGTCACCCAAATTCCGTGACCTGATCAAAGAGCCCGGAGATGCACTGGACAATATCGATGCATTCCATAATAAGCTTACGGCACACTATGGCTTTGCTATTTTACCAAAAGCGGAACGCTGGAATAGCGTAAACAGCCTTAGGTTTATAGGTGGTAAGTTGCTGAGTGATGGTCGTGTAAAGGAGGCAATCAGGGTGTTTGAAAGAAGAGTAGCCTACAGGCCACGTTCTGTAGCTGCCTGGAACAGCCTGGCAGAGGCCTTAAAGGCAGATGGTCAGACAGCCAAGGCTGATGAGGCCGCAAAGAAGGCTACATTATTGGATCAGACTGGTAGCTGGGCTGAAATAGAGGAAGCAGCGGCATTATCCAAAAAGGAACTGGAAGTGGTATTTCAGAAGTACATTGCTGCTCAGAAACGGGTGTTCAGAAAGGGGTCTACCGTAGCGGATGCCAAAGCGCTTTTTGATTTTTATACTGCCGACTTTGAATACAACCACCCCAAATATGGTGGTATCTATTCCAGAGAGTTGCTATTCAACAATACGGTCAAATACCTTTCAGGTGGAGGCTATGATAACGAACCGGAAAGAAAGGTGCTGCAAACTATTTTTGGACTCAATGCCGTTGTGGTGGAGCAACAGTACGCAGGGGATGAGAACACCACCATGACCCTGATAAAGTTTAAAGGGAATAAAATTCACTATATAGAGGAGTATTGGTGAAATGCCGGTATCAACCCGATTCAACAATAAAACTCAGCTGATGAAACATCTTTCAATACTTAGTTTTCTGACCTGCTTGCTGCTCAATAGTGGACTCGCCCAATCTCCGGTGAGCAACAGAGGAAAGGAAGTAGTGACAGGAAAGACCTACACTTTTGTGACTGAAAAGCTGGCGGGCACCTGGGAGGTACAGGTGGCCTTACCACCTTCGTACGAGCAGACTGCCGATGCATATCCTGTGGTCTATGCGCTGCACGGAAATTTTTACTTCAATTTTGCTGTGGGCGGACTGCAACGCCTTATGGAGTTTGGTAACATACCCGAAGTCATCATTGTAGGGATCAGCAATGAGTCCAATGGCTACTTTGCTTTTGGTAGCGAAGGTGCCGATCAGTTTCTCGATTTTATGGAGGCTGATATATTCCCATTTGTTGAAGAGAGTTTCAGAACCCATACTGACCGCACGGTGATGGGGTGGCACTACACCTCCGGCTTTATTTTTCATACGCTCTCTACCAGGCCTCATCTCTTTAAGCATTACATTCCTGCCAGTCCTTACCTGGGAGGCTATGATGTAAGCCAGATTAATTTCCATGCATTGACTGATATGGCGAAGGAGCAACCTAACATAAGGAAGCAGCTGTATTTCGGGGTATTGAACAATGAACGTAGCGTAACGGAAGCGGCCCTTGGACTGGATTCTCTGCTGCAGGTAAAAGCCCCGTCAAACCTTGAATGGGAGTTTCATTTACTTGAGCCGGACTACGATAAGTTTATAGAAATATCCGTCTACAGGCTTTGGCAGGCCGGGCTTAAAACGGTGTACGCCCCGTACCGTGCTGCGCAGCTTGAGTACCTGAGCCTGGATGATTTTAAATCAAAGGGTGGACTGGCGGAAATGAGAAAGCACTATGCCGAGCGGGCCATCCGATATGGTGGTGCTTCAAAACCTCCCGGTTTGGTCTCGCTGATCAGGCAAGCAGAACGAGCCGATGATTTTTCACTGTTTGAAGAGCTGATGGCTGCCTATGGCAATGACTTTGTGCAGGTAAATATCAATCGGCTGATGGGCTTTGCAGCCTTCTACCTCAAGCATGGTAAGGCGGAGAAGGCCATTACAATTTACGAAAGTGTAAACCGGTTTTACCCCAACTCTGTGAGTGTGTACAGCGCATTGGCAGAAGCTCATGTGTCATTGAATAATAAAGGTAAGGCAAAGAAGGCCTACCGAAAAGCTATTGCCCTGGCACAGGTTCAATCAGACACAAGGCAGGGCGCATTGGAAAAAAAGCTGGCCGACTTGAAGTAGCAGGGTGGACGGAAGGCGAGAGAGAAGGTTTCCCGCTATTTTAGCAGCTAAGAACCAGAGTTCGGTTATTATTTAGCGTTCAGACCGGCTATCAATAGTTAGTTTCAACTAAAAAACAAGCAGCCATAGCGGGCTACGGCAAGTGCTTTTTAGGCAGAAAATGGCTGTTTACAGGTGGTTTCATTTAAAGGCTATTCCATGAATTCCAATATCCTGCGTTATCTTTATTCGAAATAGCGGACTATATCAACATAAAGATGCCTTGCTATTCAAAATTCATGAAATTCTGAACCTACTAAGAATAATCGAACTCAGGTTAATATATGAAAAGACAAGATCAGGCAAGGCAGTTCTTTAAGAAATACTGGTTGGTATTTGCCGCTTTTCTGATCCTGCAGGTGTTATTTGAGATGGCCCGGTCATGGTCCTTCTTTATCACCGGTAAGAACGACAATGTCCAATGGGATATTCGTATTACCGATTCTGTGATTAACTATGCTTTGTGGGGTCTGGCACTCATCTTTCTTTACAAAGCTTACATACGTATCAGGCCCGTATCTGGTGCTCGAGCCTGGTTAAAGGCCCTGTTGTTGGTAGTGGTAGCCGGACTGGTACAGTCATTCGTACAGCACTTTTTGTACCTCACGATCTATGAGCTCCTGTTTGGTTTTGAAGAAAAGCTGCCTTATACGCAAATGCTTTCCGAGCAGATGAAATTCTTCTTTCCATTTTCATTCCTTGCTATGGGGCAAGGGTTTTTCTTTGTCAGTATGATTGCTGCGCTTGATTACTATGAGCAGCATCGCGATGAAAAACTCAGAAGCTTTGATCTGCAGTCGCAGCTTTCTAAATCAAAGCTGGATGCCCTGCAGGCCCAGCTCAATCCACATTTTCTATTCAATGCCCTGAATACCATCTCTATGATGGTAAGGGCTAAGAAGGAGGAGAAGGCTACTGCTATGATCTCCTCGCTCAGCGACCTGCTAAGAACCAGCTTGCAGATGGAAGCCACTGAAATGATCAGTCTGGAAGAAGAACTCAAGGTCATTACCAAATACCTGGAGATAGAGAAAGAGCGCTTTAGTGACAGGCTGACCGTAGCACTGAATATACCCGATGAGCTGAAAAGCTGTGGAGTACCCAGCCTTATACTCCAACCCATTATCGAAAATGCCTTCAAATATGGTGTCACTGAAAACCTCAACGCAGCAAGCATCAAAGTTTCTGCACACACTGACGGCAACAGGCTTATCATTTCCGTGAGTAATAATGGCAATCAGCTGCCAGCTGGCTGGCAAATGGATAAAAACAAGGGCATAGGGCTTAGCAATGTACAAAAGCGGCTTTCGTATATGTTTGACAGTTATAGCTTTACGCTTAGCAATAGTACCGATATGGATGAGGTAGTTGCCGTTATCACAATTCCTAAAACTGAGCTCAGCTAGATATGGCTATCAGAACAATTTTAGTCGATGATGAACCTCAAGCTCGTGAAGGCTTGGAGTTATTACTTGCCAAAGAAACTGGCTTTGCCGTAGTGGCTGTTTGCAAAAATGGTATTGAGGCAGTGGAACAAATCGACCTGCTCAAACCCGATCTCGTATTTCTGGATGTGCAGATGCCTAAGGTGAATGGTTTTGAAGTACTCAATAGCATTGACTATCAGATTCCATACGTGATTTTTGCCACAGCCTATGATCAATATGCTGTCAGAGCTTTTGAAATGAATGCCCAGGACTACTTGCTGAAGCCTTTTAGCAATGAGCGTTTTGCCGAGGTGCTGACTTTGGCGAAAAAGAACCTGGCCAAAGAGCCATCGGGTCAGGCACAAATTCTGGAGCAACTGGTGAGTGCCTACCTTGACGGGAAAGACCAGAGTGCTGAAGGCGAAATACTGACACAGCAAGATAGCTTGCCCTCCTGGAATAAGTTGACGATTAAAAACTCAGGCAAAATCTCCTTTGTCGACTATGCTGAAATCCACTGGATCGAGGGCTATGATTATTGTATCAAGGTACATACGGCAGAAAAATCTCATGTGGTGCGTGCCAGCCTGAAAGAGATGGAGACAAAGCTGAAGGCTCACCGTTTCGTGCGAGTAAGCAAGTCCGCCATCGTCAATATGATCATGGTCAAAGAGATAGAGCCCTACTTCAATAATGAGCTGATGCTGACGCTGAGCAATCAGGAGAAGATCAAAGTCTCCCGTTCTTACCGGCCCAACCTGAAGGGCTACCTGTAGTCCGGTGAATTGGGTAATTAGGAGATTGGGTAACTGGGTAACTGGGTAACTGGGTAACTGGGTAACTGGTGAGGTGCTCGGTAGTGAACCCCGTCAGTACCGTAGCAGAGCGGAGGTCGGACGGTTTTAAAACGCTATACCCTTTGCTCCGCCTCCGGTAAGTCAGCGATAGAGTTTTTTCCTGACTTTCTTATCCCGAGGTAGGAGGGATCTAAAGTCAGCACATTGGTTTACCCCGCTCTAGATCCTTCCTGTCGTCAGTATGGGAAAGCAGGGCTCTAAGGTCGCTTACTGCCGTCAACACCGTAGCATAGTGGATGTAGGATGGATGTTACCTACACTCCGAGTGTCGATAAAGTATTCAGGCCTAAAGCCGCAAACCCTTTTGCAATACGCTGCATAGGCTAAGGGGGGCATGCCTTGAGAACCAGGCTGTTTCTACCATGAATCAGGTATATCCACCTGTTCTACTAAAACCATCATTTCTGCGCTCAAATTGATAGTCCGTACTCTCCATCTTTGATATGTAAATCAAGCGCTTAAGTATTTACAAGGCGGAAGCTGAAAAGCCTTTAAGAGAGTAGGCGAGTAGCAAGACAAAAATAGTTATGAACGCATTTGAAGGAAAATGGAAAGATCAGGGAGGTCTGATCATCACGGTAACAGAGCAGAATAATATGGCTCAGTTGAATTATAGCAACGGAAGAGGACCTTTCTCGGGTTTTGAATTAGACCTTGGAACCCCGGTTGTCAACGTAGACTTCTCTGATGGAGTGCAACCGGATGCTGGTTTACAGGCTGGGGTGATGAGTATTGACCATAGCACCATTACGTGGAGCAACGAAACCAAATGGGTGAGGTGCTAAACCATCACTTTCCAAGATGACCCACCACTGACTTACGGTAAGTGGTAGGTCTCCTGAAATAAATTCACGATTTAAAAACGAAACAATGAGTACTATCAAACTACAAGCAGACGAAGGCAAGTACGTAATGGCTAAAATCGATAATGGTCAAAAAGGACTTTGGGCTATTGGTAATCAATTATCTGAGGCGACAAGCCTGGAATCAGAACAAGTAGGAGGAAACGATACCGGGCAGCCTCTTCGCATTCAGTTTAAGAGTGGCAGTGAGTATGTCACGCTGCATGGAGAAGCTGTGGTGCTGGACGGAGGCACAGCAGCTGAGCAATACCGAAGCTTTGAGGTTTTGTGGTTGGCACAAGACAAAATAGCCCTGAAAGCAGCGAATGGTTTCTTCGTTTCCAGAGAAAAAGATGGTGTACAAAAACTCCACGCCAACAGGACGGCTATTGGTAATTGGGAGGTTTTTACTGTGCTATAACTCCGAGAGATATACCTGGAGAAAAAGGGGCAGGGTGCTGGGCTTTGGTCCTTTTTTTACGCTACGAAGCAACCGCTTGAAAAACGGAAATACGCAAAGGTATAGGTATAAATACGTGTATGGTTATTTTGAGCTTTAATGTACTGTTAGGGAGTTGTATCATTAATAAATCAAACATCAATACTATGATAAACATACACACAGTTCCTGGAAGTACAACCCCAAATATCGATTGGGGTGGGACGGAAATATGGAAATCCATGCCTGACAATCAGATTAATGCTCTTTTTGAACAGATCTTTACCAATGAAGAACTTGCGAGCCATAGACACACTTCGCTTGGCATTCCTCAACAGTTTAACCGCCTGCGGGGATATGATTTTGGTGAAGTAGTCGATCCGTCAGGGGCTGAGAAAGGTTTTAGGGATTATGTCAAGACCATTGCGGAGAATAAGGATGAGGATATCAAAATGTCATTGTCCATGGCCTTGGCGGTACGTAGAGATCCACTTGGAGTTGAACCAGATTGCTTTAGGTTGTACTTCAAGACTTTTGATGGTAATGACATCAATTTCTGGCAGAAAAGCGAATCTTCAGATGATCATGGAATGGATTACAGTACAGTAGCTCACCCCCAAAGAGATTCAGCAATGAGGTATGGTATATCGACAGAACTGAGAAACCAACTGTGTTATAACTGGGGAGTTATGCCCTTTTCGGTTGTTTCAGATATGTTCTATGCCCTTACATCACCTAAGAATCCGATCTATCAGAATGAGAAGGATGATAAGACATTAAAGGAAGAGCAAATCAAACTATCTAAAGGTTGGGTGAGAGCACATGAATATCAAATTAGGGGAAATAATTTACAGGCATTCAACAGCTTGCTTCAAGAAGGAAATAATAATACTACACGTATCAGGACTAAATTCGGAATAAACTTGTCTGATGTACTCTTAGGCTCAGATATCTTCACAATTATTATTGAGGTTGAAAATGGTACTCGTTCTAATCCAGATTTAATCGAAGTAGATAATACGACCTATCTGGAGTTTGTCCATGCTTGCCCTCCGTTTTGCGACCCTTGATAGACTTAATTAGAGGTCGTCAGAGTTACGAATTGTGATTGTCTAAAAGACCAAAATCAGCTCTTTGAAAGTTTTCTGATTGATTTTTTACAAATTGAATAGAATTAAATTATGCTGTTCAATTTTATTAATGGATTCGTTAGATTTTCTCAAACTGTTTTTACGGTTTTCCTACATAATTCTTTTTCTGCCACTGACTATCGGAGCCTTCGGTTATAAGGCCTTAAGTAAGGATCAAAAGCTCATTTTTTTATTCGTAATAGCCACGTTTGTGAATGATAGTTTGTCCTTGCTTCTAAAGGTTCTGCATGAGACTAACTTATGGGTTTACCACTTCTTCGTGCCGGTTTCTTTCGTCATAGTCCTAAGAGTTTATGCCCATCACTTATCGCGGAATTTATTCGTAAACAGGACTTTTAATATAGTAAGCCTGACTTTTGTCGCTTTGGCTGTTATTAATAGTGTTTGGGTTCAGAAGCTTGATGATTTTAATTCTAATATGATCTCTCTTTCAAGTTTCATTTACATGATTCTGGCTATCAGATATTTCTATAGACTAATTAAAACAAGAAAGCAGGAGCGATTAGAGAGGGAGCCAATGGTGTGGTTTAATACGGGTGTTTTACTCTACCATTCCGGAAGCCTGATTCTCTTTCTATTTGTAAATAACTTGATTGATGGATCTCCAGATTTATTGCTTTCCTCTTGGTGGATGAATGCTATTTTGAATGTCATGTTGATCGTCTTTAACGCAATTGCTTTATGGGTGAAACCACAGCTATAACGAACTCCGAATTCATTCTGGTAGGCATGCTCGGCATGTTCCTCCTCGCGCTAGGGGTTGTCTTTTTCTTCCTGGCCTATCAACGGAGAATCATCAAACAGCAAAAGGAGCACCAGGCCAAAGAGGCAGAGTATCAGCAGCAATTACTCCGTGCCAACCTGCTGAGCCAGGAGAAGGAGCGGAATCGCATCGGTAAAGATCTGCATGATGGAGTTGGGGCTATGCTGACCACGGCCAAGCTATACTTCCGACACCTGGATCAGGAGGTAGCACCAGAGAAGTTTACCGAATTGAAAGAGAAAGCTTTTGGTCTGCTGGACGAAACCATGGTAAGCGTACGGAGGGTCTCTCACGACCTGAGGCCGATAGTATTGGAAAGACTGGGGCTTGTAGAAGCCATAGCCAATACCGTGGATCAGATCAACGAGTCGGGTGAGATTACCATTGAATTCAAACACTCGGAAGAGGTAGCATCCGATAAAGAGTACCAACTGAACTGGTACAGAATTATACAGGAACTGATTACCAATACCCTGAAGCATGCCGGGGCCAAGGTGATCAGTATTGACCTGAAAGGTACTGCAGAGCAACTGCAGGTAGTTTACCAGGACGATGGCGTGGGCCTTGGCGAAGGCTCAGAGCCTCATACCGGACTGGGCATTCAGAATATAGAAAGCCGGCTGGGGTTAATGGGAGGAACACTGGAGTTTCTTGAAAAAGAGAACTCTGGTATATGTCTGCGAATGACCTCTGACCTTAAGCCGCAAGCCATCGGGCAGAACGAAGTTTCTGACTGAGAACCAAACTTAAAAACACACAAAAATGATAAAAGTAGCAATAACAGATGATCATAAGCTCTTCAGAGTGGGAATCCGCTATCTGATAGATGAAATGAATGATATCGAGCTCGTCCTGGAAACTTCAGGGGGGCAGGAACTACTGGATAGGCTTGAAGGAATGGATGTAAAACCGGATGTACTCTTACTGGACCTGGATATGCCGGGTATGGATGGTGTGCAAACCCTGAAGATTTTAAGGTCGCAATACCCTGAACTGGGGGTGATCATCCTCACGAATTACAGCGATCCGAAAATGATGGTTTATTTGATGGAGCTGGGAGCTAATGGCTACCTGCTCAAAGATACCGACCCGGAAACCTTGCAAAGAGCCATCGAATCTGTATATCGGGAGGGTTACTTCTTTACAAGAGGTATGTCCAAAGCAACCCTCACAGGACAGCCAAAACAGATAAAAAACCCCTTTGAGAAAAGTGATGTAACCGTCACCCAAAGAGAGCTGGAAGTACTGGAGCTGATCTGTCAGGAAATGACTGCAAAGGAGAGGGTAGAAGGGCATCAGCTGGACCATGAAACGGTTGAAAAGCATAGAAAGCTCCTACTGCAAAAGTTTAGAGCACAGCTCCATGGTACTAAAACGGAGAACTCATGATAAAGACAGCTATAGTTGATGATCATAAGCTCTTCAGAGAAGGTGTCCATTTTCTGATAGAGCAAATGGAGGATGTAGAGCTGGTATTTGAGGCCGGCAACGGCAAAGAACTCCTGACCAAACTTGAACAGATCAGTACAGATGTACTCCTGCTGGACCTGGATATGCCGGATATGGATGGTATTGATGCCCTGAAGATTTTAAGGCCACAATATCCTGATCTGGGGGTGATTATTCTCACCACCTACAGCGATACCAAAATGATTGCGTATTTGATGGAGCTGGGAGCCAATGGTTATTTGCTGAAGGATACCGACCCGGAAACCTTGCAGAGAGCCATTGAGTCGGTGTATCGGGAGGGCTATTTCTTTACCAGGAACGTATCGCAGGCCATGCTTACCGGGCTCAAAGGCCAAATGCGGAAGAAACCAACACTGAAAAACAATGTATCGCTGACGGCCCGTGAAGTAGAGGTACTGGAATTGATCTGCCAGGAGTACACGGCAAAGGAAATTGCTGATAAGCTCTTTATCAGCCCCCGTACGGCTGAGGGCCATCGCAGAAAACTAATAGAAAAGTTCGGGGTAAAAAATACCGCGGGTCTGATTGTAAAAGCGATTAAGGAGGGGATTGTGAATATTTGACTTCCATTAGATCGAGATTGCTTATTGAGACCTTATTGGCTGTGCTCAGTAGGCAATCTTAACTTTCGCTTCCGGACGGTTTTTTCAAGCCCCTCTCTTCGCTGATCTTGCTCGTTTGTAGTCAACGTGGAAATATGCGTAGTGAAGAATGCAACGCCTGCTGATTTCGCCCGTCTTTAATACCAATTCAATTGTAAGGTGACGTAAATAGAACTCAAATTATTACAGATTGATCAAGGCGGGAAAAGAGGTCGTAGCATCGCTACGGCTGAATTTACCAACACAGAGCAAGTTGTAAGAAATGAGTTGTATCAGTCATATTATGGTTGAGTTGGTATAAGGCAAGCTAAAACTCATTTTTAATGTTTAGGAAAATAGACAGTCAGACTTTGATGGCAGTAGGGGTATTGCTGGTCAGTTTTATCGCTCTTTTTATTTCAGTGCGTCAAACCTCCATTATGGGAGAGCAAACACGTCTGCTCGTAGAACAAAACAAAGCCAGTGCCTGGCCCTATCTGGAAATCAATCTTCATCGGGGTTTCGAGCGAAATGAAAATGGTAAGTCGGAAATAGCGGACTATAGAATCGTGATTACTAACAAGGGTACCGGACCTGCCATTGTGGAAGCTGTAAGGGTATTGTATGATGGTCAACCTGCACGCAACTGGCACAATATGTATCGGATCGGCAACCTGCCGGATAGTATCTCAGGCTCCCATTCCAACAGTAGTGTGATGAACAAGGTGATCGGGACCAATGAACAGGTACAAATGCTTAAGCTGAGTAATAATTCAGAACTGATGAGCTGGGTTTATGAGCGGGGAGATAAGATCACACTCGAAATCTGTTACCGATCGGTGTATGATGACCACTGGGTAGTCAGGAGAGAGGGGTTCAAGAGTAACCTGGAAATGGCTACCTCTGAAAAGGCAGATGCCTGTACAGTGGCTCCTGCCGATATCTTTGTTGAATAGAAAGGGTTCAGACCTTTCTCCAACGAATTTTTACGGTAGATAAGTCGCCTTTCTCCAACCGGATATCTGATAATACCTCAAAGCCATTTTTCTGGTAGAAACCAATGGGTGAGGGATAGGGCGACCCATCCACTCTGAGATCCCGGCCATGATCCGTAGCCCAGCCGTTAAGCTCGGTCTCGAGCTTTTTGGCTTCAGCCAGCAGTCTGCTTCCAATACCCTTTCCCTGGAGTGAGCCATCCAGAATCATGGCAAACCAGCGGGCATCCTCCCTGGTGAATAGGATCAGCCAGCCTTTGACGGTACCTTCCTTATCATTAATAGTCAGGTGGACTGGCTGAGAAAGCCCATCCAGGTATTGCTCAAAGCCGGCAACGTCCTTATAGTTGAGATGAACAGGGTATTCCCCGTTCCATAAGCGCATAATGTCTGCCTTTTGACCGCTGTTGAGATTTTTTGCTTTTGATACTTTCATCACAATCTGCTGCAAGATGTGGATTTCTTACGAACCTGAGTACTGTTATCAATTTACAGAAGAGAACCGGGTTGCAGTCATCTCGGAAATTTTCTTCGTTTCTTTTTTTTAAACGAAGAAAATTATCCGTGATCTCTCCACCGAACTCAGTTCATGACATCCGAAGCTATTTCATTCATCGTCTGCTACCTGGCAGATGGTAATCTATCAGATATCCGACAGATCGAACAAGTTGTTTTCTGCCAACAATAAAATCACTAGTACTAGCTATTGATGTGCCTTATACCCAGCCCTACATTTGTATTGTTTATAATTAATCTAAATAAGAATAAGGATCGATAAGGGTATGAACAGGCTCAAAAACACATATTTATTAGTTGCTCTGGTAGTGGTTACCCTTTTCTCCGGTTGTGGAGATGATGATCTGCCAGGTACAGGAATTAATACTCCCCTGACGTATGACTTTACCCGAAACGGGCAGACGACCGTCTCATTTACAGGGCAAACTCAACGTATTCAAATGGCTACTGAACTGATCAGTGCCATGAATGATTTTGACAAAGCTTCAGCAGCATCTCTGCTCGAAATGTATCGCAATGAAACCGCGGAGGGAGGCGATGCGAATCCCTTTGCCAGTGACGATTTGAATAGTGCTACTAAGAGTATCAAGAGTAAAGTAGCCGCTTCAAAAGATTTCTTTTCGGCCAATACTGCTGAGGCAAGTATGATCAAAGCTGACTTTGAAAGCTGGATCAATGAGCAGGTAGATCAGGTTTTTCCAAACGAAAACACATTGGCTACTGCCGGTACTGCTGGCCAGATTGCTGACGGAAGCTCAGTAAGATATGTCAATGCTAAGGGTCTGGAGCTTGATCAGGCGGTGAATAAAGGACTGATTGGTGCCCTGATGCTGGACCAGATCGTCAATAATTACCTCAGCCCTGCCGTATTGGATGAGGCCGGTAATGTAACTAATAACGACAATGATGTGGTGGAAGATGGCAAGAACTACACCACCATGGAACACAAATGGGACGAGGCCTATGGCTATCTGTTTGCAGCTGCCGGCAATACAGCAGACCCCATTGCTTCACTGGCCGCTAACGATAGCTTTTTAGGCAAGTATCTGATGCGGGTAGAGGGTGATACAGACTTCACGGGAATCGCGGCAGAACTCTTCAGCGCTTTTTCTTTGGGCAGGGCCGCCATTGTGGCAAAAGACTATACGGTGAGAGATAGCCAGGCTGACCTGATCAAGACAAGGCTTTCAGAAATCATGGCGATCAGAGCCGTGTATTATATGCAGCAGGGAAAGCTGAACCTGGAACTTTCTACGCCCGACTATGGGGCCGCATTCCATGACCTTTCCGAGGGTTTTGGCTTTATCTACAGCTTGAGGTTTACCCGCAGGTTTGAGAATAACCAGCCCTATTTTACCAAAGCAGAGGTAGATGGCATGATCAACGATCTGATGGCAGGTACTAATGGTTTTTGGGATGTAACACCAGCTACACTGGATGCTATATCTGAGACGATTGCTGCCAAATTCAACTTCTCCGTAGACCAGGCTGGTAACTAACAAAAATAGCTCATGTACCAGGGGGAGGAAGGTACTTCAGGTACCGGCCTCCTCCGTGATTCAGAACAGTAGATCAGAGATGAAAAAAACAAGTAACCAAATACTGATTGTATTTATCGCACTCGCCTTTCTTGGGTTTTCCTGTGGCTCGTCTTCAGACGATGACCCCGGAACAGATTTGGATAATTTTGACCGATCGGCCATGTTGGAACACTGGCGCAGCCTCATCATTACACCGGCTGTAAGCAATTTCAATACAGAAATAAGTGAATTGCAAGTAGCCGTGGAAGCCTTTGAAGCCGCACCGGATGAGCAGGCACTAGGGCAGATGCGGTCTGCCTGGACCAAGGCTTACCGGGCCTGGCAAAATGTGTCCATGTTTGAGATTGGTTTTGCCGAATCTGTGAGCCTTCGCAACGCTATGAACATCTATCCGGTAGATGTTTCAGAGGTTGAGCAAAATATCAGCAGTGGCAGCTATAACTTTACGCTGCCTTCAGCCAATGATGAACAGGGCTTCCCCGCTCTGGACTATCTGATCAATGGGGTGGGGGCCACCGATGCAGATATTTTGAGCGTTTATACCGATGCCAACGAGGGAGCTGCTTACGGGGCTTATCTCAAAGCCGTGGTGTCGCGAATGGCGGAGCTTTCTGCAGACGTAAAAGATTACTGGGAAACTGGTAGCGATGATTTTGTTCAAAGTTCCGGTGCATCTGCTACTGCTTCTGTAAATAAGCTCGTAAACGATTTTATCTTTTATTACGAGAAGTCATTGCGTGCCGGTAAGGTGGGTATACCTGCGGGTGTTTTCTCCGGCAATCCTATACCGACAAATGTAGAAGCCTATTACAAAAAAGACCTTTCCAAAACTTTACTGCTGGATGCTCTTGATGCCGTGCAGAATTTCTTCAATGGTAAGCAGTTTGAGGGCAGCCCAACCGGGCCAAGCCTGAAATCATACCTTGATTTTCTCAATACCATCAAGGGAAGCGAAAACCTGAGTGGCCTCATCAATAGTCAGATTAATACGGCACGCACTGCTATCCAGGCACTTGATGATGATTTTACGCAGCAAATTGAAAACGATAACGTGACCCTGCTGGCTGCTTATGATGAGCTGCAGAAGCTGGTGGTTTTGCTGAAGGTAGATATGCTTCAGGCCTTGAATGTGCAGGTAGACTTTGTAGATGCTGACGGTGATTAAGTGAGCCATCGGTCCATACCATATTTCCAAAAAACTACGGAGGCTGCCCCATTGGCAGTCTTCCGCATTTTCTTTGGCCTGATGATGCTGGCCAGTATCATCCGCTTCTGGTCCTATGGATGGGTTGACAAACTCTATATCCAGCCCGATTTCTTTTTCTCCTACTTTGGCTTTGAGTTTATCAAACCTCTGGGCACCTATACCTATGTACTTTTCATGGTATGTGGTATTGCGGCCTTTATGGTTGCTCTGGGCTATTATTATCGGCTCGCCATCAGCCTGTTCTTTCTCAGCTTTACCTACATAGAGCTGATGGACAAAACCACCTACCTCAATCATTACTACTTCATCAGTCTGCTGAGCTTTATAATGATTTTTCTGCCTGCTAATGCTTATTTTTCCCTGGACGCGCGAAGAAAATCTCACCTGGCCTTTCAGCAGGTACCTGCCTGGACCATTGATGCGCTGAAGCTGCTCCTGGGCATCGTTTATTTTTACGCAGGTCTGGCTAAGCTCAACTCCGACTGGCTGCTTTCAGCCATGCCTTTGAAAATCTGGTTGCCAGCCAAATATGATATTCCGTTGCTGGGTGACTTGTTGCAAAAGGAGTGGATACACTATGCCTTTAGTTGGTCAGGCGCGCTTTATGACCTGCTCATTCCCTTTCTGCTGCTTTATAGGAGAACAAGAATACCTGCCTTTATCACAGTGGTAGTCTTTCATGTGCTTACCCGGGTGCTCTTTCCCATCGGTATGTTCCCCTACATTATGATCGTCAGTGCCCTGATATTTTTTGATAGTGGTGTGCATAAGAGCATTCTGAACCTGATAGCAAAGCTGCTGAGGCTGTCCCATAGCGCCTTTGATAATGGTCGTACTTTGGTGATGAAAGCATCGCCTGTAAACAGGCTGAGGCTCTACGGACTGGGGCTGTTTTTTGTCCTACAGCTCTTACTGCCTTTCAGACACCTTTTGTATACGGGAGAGCTTTTCTGGTCAGAGGAAGGTTATCGTTTTTCATGGCGTGTTATGCTGATGGAAAAAGCAGGTTATGCCATATTCAAGGTGGTAGACCAAGAGACCGGAAAGCGCTTTTATGTAGATAACAGCGATTTTCTCACTCCTTTTCAGGAGAAGCAAATGGCTACCCAGCCGGATTTTATGCTGGAATATGCCCATTACCTCAAGGCGCATTTTGAGCGCCAGGGACATAAAAACCTGCAGGTGTTTGTAGAAAGCTACGTGGCCCTGAACGGACGCAGAAGCACACTGTACATAGACCCGGAGGTAGACCTGACACAATTCAATGAATCACTCAAACACAAAACCTGGATACTTCCTTTCAGCGATGAGATCAAAGGCATTTAGTATTATCATCTGGTGGTTGGCAACAGCCACGGCCATGGGCCAGTATTCGATTTCCGGTAAGGTAACCCATGCCGATACAGGTGCTGCACTGGAAATGGTCCAGGTGTATAATAAGACCACCAACACACTCATCTACACAGATGAAAAAGGGCTATATACGCTTGAAAACCTGAAAGCGGGAACCTACGAACTGATCGTGTTTTCTTATGAATATCAGGTAGTGGAACAGAGCGTGAACCTTACTGCCAATGCAGTGTTCGACTTTGTACTTGAACCACTGGGGCAGGAACTCACGGCAGTAGTGGTAAGCCAGAAGCGGGAGCAGATTTTTAACATCACCCGGCTCAGGCCTGTGGAGGGTACTTCCATTTTTGCCGGCAAGAAAAATGAGGTGGTGCTGGTAGGGCAGACGGTAGGAAACCTGGCAGCCAATAATGCCCGGCAGGTATATGCGCAGGTAGTGGGCCTCAATATTTACGACAATGTAGATGCCGGCCTGCAACTGAATGTAGGAGGCAGGGGGCTGGACCCCAGCCGCACGGCCAACTTCAATACACGTCAGAATGGCTATGACATCAGCGCTGATGTGCTGGGCTACCCTGAGAGCTACTATACACCTCCGGCTGAGGCCCTGGATCAGATCCAGGTGATCAGGGGAGCTGCTTCTCTGCAATATGGCACTCAGTTTGGCGGGCTGATTAATTTCAAGCTGAAAAAACCGGTGACTACGAAAAAGATCGAGGTAGTTTCACGCCAGTCGACAGGCTCCTTTGGCCTGTTTACCAGCTTCAACAGCCTGAGTGGTACAGTAGGTAAGTTCAGCTACTACACCTATTTCAATTACAAACAAGGTAATGGGTCAAGGGCTAACGCTGAGTTCAACTCTAAAAACTGGTTTGGCAATTTTAATTACCAGATCAGCGATAAGACAAGGCTTTCATTAGACCTGACCTACCTCAACTACCTGGCACAGCAAGCCGGTGGGCTCACCGATACTGAATTTCGGGAGAATCCCCGCCAGAGTACAAGAACCAGAAACTGGTTTGAGGTAAACTGGAAGCTGGCTGCGCTGAAGCTGGAGCATAAGTTTTCTGCCAGAACCGACTTCAGCCTGAGCCTCTTTGGCCTTGATGCAGAACGTAATGCCGTGGGCTTCAGAGGCAACCCTGTCAACCTGAATGATAACCCGGTGAATGCACTGGATGAGCAGGAAACAGACGGAAGCTTCGTGAACCCACGAGACCTGATCAAGGGGCAGTTCAGAAACTGGGGCGCTGAGGCTAAGCTGCTGAGTCGCTACGAGGTACAAAACAGAGATGCCGTATTCCTGGTGGGAGCCAAGTATTATCACGCTAATAATACATCACTACAGGGGCCTGGCAGCCGTGGTGTTGATGCCGACTTTGACCTGGCTACTGATCGTTTTCCTGATTATGCCAACCAGGCCGATTTCAGTTTTCCTAATCGCAATTTTGCCCTCTTTGGTGAGAATATATTCTTTATCAACGATAAGCTCTCCATTACTCCTGGCTTCAGATTTGAGTATATCAAAACCGAAAGTGAGGGCGTCTACCAGCAGGTGAATTTTGATAATGCCGGTAACCCGATTTTCAATCAGCAGCTTACTGATAATCGATCACTCGACCGCTCTTTTCTACTGCTCGGAGTGGGTGCCAGCTATGATCATTCTGATGAACTGGAGGTATACGCTAATATCTCGCAGAACTATCGCTCAGTTACGTTTAGTGATATCAGGGTGGTGAGCCCCACTTTTATCATTGATCCTGATATTTCTGACGAGGAAGGATTTACGGCAGATTTGGGAATTCGCGGTAAGTGGGGTAATCAATTGTCGTACGACCTGGGTGGTTTTGGCTTGCTCTACAATGACCGGCTGGGTACTATTTTAGATAACCGGGCCAACCGGGTCAGAACCAATATAGGTAAGGCTTTTATCTATGGGCTCGAAGCCTTTGTGGACTGGAACATTATGGCAGCCCTGAAAACTGATAACAGCCAGTATAAACTCAATTGGTTTGTCAATGGTGCTCTGACGGATTCTGAATACCTGGCATCGGATCAGAACAATGTAGAGGGAAGAAAAGTAGAATTCATCCCTGCTCTCAACCTGAAAACCGGAGTGAATGCGGGCTATCGCAATCTGCTGGCCAGTGTACAATTCACCTACCTGTCTGAGCAGTTTACCGATGCTGAGAACTCTGAAATACCTGCTGCCAACGATACCAGAGAAGGTACTATAGGTCAGATTCCGGCATACAGCATTTTGGATATATCACTGGCTTACGCCTACAGAAACTGGCGTGTAGAAACCGGGGTGAACAATGTACTGGACAATGACTATTTCACCCGAAGGGCCACCGGCTATCCGGGGCCGGGCATTATTCCCTCTGACCCACGTACCTTTTATGTGACTTTAGGTTTGAAGTTTTAGAAGTTTAAAGATTAAATCTCATAATGGTGGGCTTTTGCAAAGCGTTCCATTAGCTATATCTCAAAATGGATACCCTGCTCAATGAGCTGCTTGTAGCGGGCTTCGTTGAACTGGAATAGGTTACCGGGTCTGCCGGATCCTGTAGATTTCGCTTTTTCGTCAAGCTTATCCAGTATGCCCAGGTGCATTACTTTCTTTTTAAAGTTTCTGCGGTCAATGGGCCGGTCCAATAGGGTCGCGTATAGGTTTTCCAGGTCAGAGAAAGGAAATTTCTTATCCAGCAGCTCAAAGCCCACGGGCTGATACACAATCTTACCACGCAGTCGCTCTATGGCTATATCCAGTATTTCCTGATGATCGAAAGCCAGCTGGGGTAGCTCCTTGATATTAAACCACTGTGCTTCCATGGCATCGGTGTCCGCATGTAGGCGCTTGAATTCGCTGGTTTTGACAATGCCGAAATACGCCACGGAAATGATGCGTTTTCTGGGGTCCCGCTTGGGTGCTCCGAAGGTATAGAGTTGCTCCAGATAGTTGATGTGAATACCGGTTTCTTCCTGAAGTTCCCGCTCTACCGCCTGCTCCAGGGATTCATCTTCGTTGACAAACCCGCCAGGTATGGCCCAGCTTCCCTCAAAGGGCGGATACTTTCTCTTAATCAGTACCACCTTGACTCCCTCAGCTTTACTGTAGCCAAAAACAATGGCGTCTACCGTTACTTCAATATTTTGTGTCTTGCTCACGCAATAAATATAAGGGGATTTGATGAAAGCGGCATAGCGAACGTTTTTGATACGATTCTGATTGATTCTATTTATCTGATAATCAGTAGTTTGATTATTATTATGTAATAAATACGCAAATATACTTGATTAATCGAGGTGTGTTGATTTATATTTGTGTAATAAATACGCAAATAAGCTATGAAATATCTTAATCTCGATCCTGATTTCACTCCCTTTGGTGGCGGTATTGACTTTGAAAAACTCACTTTTGCCGGAGGTGAGCCACATATCAAAATTCAGCAAGCGCTCTCTGTAACTGATGAACTGATGATTATCCAGCGGGTAAAGAGCTTTAATGATATGGGGCTGATTCTTTTGGCGGTTGATGCCTTGAGAAGGATCGGGGTACGGCATATCAGTCTTCTTATTCCGTATTTCCCCGGTGCCCGTCAGGATCGCCTGATGGTTGCCGGAGAACCCCTGACGGTTAAAGTCTATGCGGAGCTGATCAATGCGCTGAACCTTGAAAAGGTAATTATTCTCGATCCGCATAGTGATGTTGCACCAGCGCTGATTCATAATGTTCAGGTGGTTTCTAATCACGCCTTCGCCCGTGAGGCACTGGCCGGGGTGGCCGACTACCATCTGGTAGCTCCTGACGCGGGTGCTCTTAAAAAAGTCTATGGTCTGGCAGCATCTCTCAAGGCAGAGAGCGTAGTGCCTTGCTCAAAAAACAGGGATGTACAGACGGGAAAGCTCAATGGGTTTAAGGTACAGGCAGCAGACCTTGAAGGTAAGACTTGTGTGGTGGTGGACGATATCTGTGATGGGGGAGGTACCTTTCTCGGTATTGCCAGGGAGCTTAAGCGCAAGCAGGCAGGAAGACTGATATTGGTCGTTAGCCACGGAATTTTCAATAATGGAATTCAGCCATTAAGAGAATTCTATGACCAAATCATTTGTACAGATGCTTTTAGCACCATCAGCGATAAGCGAGTACAGCAAATACAACTAAACGCGAACCTTTTAAAATAATCAACCATGAATAGTTTACACTTAGCAGACGGATATAAAGTAGATCACAGAAACCAGTACCCAAGCGGTACAGAAATCGTGTATAGCAACTGGACACCCAGAAAAAGTAGAATTCCTGAAGTTGATAAAGTAGTTTTCTTTGGTCTGCAATACTTTATCAAAGAGTACCTGCAGCATGATTTCCAACAGAATTTTTTTAACAGACCCAAAGAACAGGTGCTGGAGGAATACAAGAGAAGAATTGGAGCTTACCTGGGGCCTGACGCGATTGGCTATGAGCATATAGAGGCTTTGCATGACCTGGGCTACCTGCCGGTAGAGATCAAGGCTCTGCCTGAGGGGACCAGGGTTCCCTTGAGAACGGCCATGTTCACGATTAAAAACACCCTCCCTGAGTTTTTTTGGCTTACCAATTTTCTGGAAACCATTTTGAGCTGTATTATCTGGATGCCCTGCACCAGTGCCACCATCAGCTATCAGTACAGGGGTATTCTTAACAGGTATGCCGCTGTTACCGGGGCAGATCAGAGCTTTGTGCCTTTTCAGGCACATGACTTCAGCTTCAGAGGCATGGCAGGTCTGGAAGCAGCCATGATGAGTGGAGCAGGGCACTTACTCAATTTTGCCGGTACTGACACCATTCCTGCTATCGACTTTCTTGAGAAATACTATGGAGCCGATGCGGAGGAGGAGCTGATCGGGGTAAGTGTACCGGCTACTGAGCACAGCGTGATGTGTATGGGAACCGAGCTGAATGAGATAGGTACTTTCAAGAGACTGATCAGTGAGATTTACCCTAAGGGAATTGTGAGTATCGTTAGCGATACCTGGGATTTCTGGAAAGTGATTACCGAGTACCTACCACAGCTCAGAGAGATGGTAATGGCCAGAGATGGTAAAGTCGTGATCAGGCCTGACAGTGGCGACCCTGTAAAAATTATTTGTGGAGACCCCGATGCACTTCCCGGTAGCCCTGAGCACAAAGGAGCTGTGACCTGTCTGTATGAGGTGTTTGGTGGTAGCCTTACCGCCAAAGGATACAAGCAACTGGACGAGCACATAGGCCTGATTTACGGAGACAGCATAACCCTTGAAAGGTGCCAGGCGATTTGTGAGGAGCTGGAAGCCATGGGCTTTGCCAGTACCAATGTAGTCTTTGGTATTGGCAGCTATACCTATCAATATGTTACGCGCGATACCTTCGGTTTTGCCATGAAAGCTACGTATGGAGAGGTGAGAGGAGAAGGCAGAGAAATCTTCAAAGACCCGAAAACGGATGATGGTACTAAAAAGAGTGCAAGGGGCCTGCTACAATTATGTGTGAATGAAGCAGGAGAGCTGGTCATGACAGATCGGGTTAGTCATACACAGGAAGCACAAGGAGAACTCAAAACCATTTATAAGGATGGTACTCTGATCAGGGAAACAAGCCTTAGACAGATAAGAGAACGGTTAGGTTAGGCAAACCCTTCCTAAGGCTGGTAGTACTCCTTCATGAGCCTTGTTCCGGGCTGGAGACTACCGGCCTTCCTCATGCTTTCGGTTTTCCTATCAGGGTCTTTCTTTTTATTTACCTCGGGTTTACCTTCAGCCGCAGTTTGGTTACTTCTTTGGATTTACTAAGATCACTCAGGTCAATCTTGTAAAGCACCTGGGAGTCGTTATTGTTGAATTTACCATCCTTATTTTCATCATAGGTCAAGGTGGCAAGTATGATGTGCGACCGCTCAATATATCTGTAAGATTGCAGGTCATAGTATTCAGGTGTGAGTCTTTCAAGACCTGTCCCATCAAACCTGGACATATACAGGTAGCTTGGGTCGCTCGAATCGAGTTTCTTGTCCTTGTTATAATCTTCGTTGATTACAGAGTAGTAGATATGTTCTTTGTTCAATGGCCTTTTACTGGTGTCTCCCCTATATCTTGAATTGAGAAGATGTCCTTTATAACTCTCAATGATCTGCATTCGGTCTTCAAAGAGAAATTTCCTTACTTCTGTTTCAGGGTCATAGAAAAAGATGTTCTGTTTCTTGCCTGACCCGGCCACTTTAATGTCGCCAACTCTGGGGCTGTTGTCCCATTCTATGGGTATGAGCAAATAAGACGTGCTGTCCAGCTCCCGGTAATTGTCAAAACTTTGTCTTCTTATTTTGGATTCCTGAGCAAAAGCAAATGTGCTTAGGCCAATTAATAGCAGAATTGAGTATAGTCGTTTCATATTGATGAAAGTTGTGAAAGTTATAGAACGCACAATGGCTTGAATTATGTGAGAGTTTTTCACTAAAATCGTTTCCAGATAGTCTGACAATGGTCTATGCTCAGGCCAGCGTTGAAAACAAAAATATGTTTGTTACCCAATGTCCTGTGGATGGGTCTTTTCAAATAAGAATCCTGTCATGCTACCTTTAGCATCTACTTTTAATCCGGTGAGTCCATGGCCATAGCAGGCACCCGTGTCGATATTCCATGAATTGCCCGCCTCTGTATAAGCAGGAGCCTCTGCCATAATGGGGGTATGGCCATGTACCTGCAGCTTATTTAAGTTCTTTAGCGGACTCCTCGTCCATAGTACGCCATGGGGATTGTTCTCAAGAAAGGGGTAATCGGTATGGGTTACACCAGCATGGGTCACCATCAATTGTGCGCTCTCATAAAAGAGCGGCAGACTTTTGATCCAGTCCAGGCTTTGGTAGGGGTCAATGCTTAGATTGAAAAACTGATCCAGCGTACCCTGTCCGCCATGCTGTAGCCATGTACCGTTGTAGCCTTCTTCAAGATGACTTTGCATCAGCAATTCATGATTTCCCTTGAGAAAAATGGTTCTCTCCCCATACTCATTTTGCAGGGATTTGCAGGTCTCTATTACCTCCGGACTGAAATTGCCCCGGTCGATATAGTCGCCAACACAAATGAGAATTTCCTCTTTTCTGTCCCAGCTCTCCAATAGTTTTAGAAAAGTGTGATGGCATCCGTGAACATCTCCGATAATAAAGTAGCCCATTGACACTAAGTTATGCTAACCGGCTTCAATCTGATCATATTTTTGAGAAAGTCTGTCGGCTAAGTCTGAAATATCCTCCTTTCTGGCGAGGGTATTCAGCCAGTCTTCCGGTATGCTCTCATACCCGTAGCAGAGACCGGCCAAGCCTCCGGTAATCGCTCCGGTAGTATCGGTGTCTTCTCCGAGATTCACAGCTTCCAGTACAGCGCCTTTATAATCCGCAGTATTAAGAAGACACCAGATACTGGCCTCTAAAGAGTGAAGCACATAGCCTGAACCCCGGATTGCACTCTTGCTCGCTTTGGCAAACTTACTATCCAGCACCCGGTCAAACCGCCCCAGTTCTTTATGGTCATAATCTTTGTTCCTGAAAAACCCTCTGGCAGTTTTAATCAAAGCACTATGGGCCTCTTTGGGGCTGGCGCCTTTCATTAATGCATGCGCAAACTCCAGGTAAAGAAAACAACTCATAACAGAGCGGAAATGAGCATGGGTGATAGAAGAGACCTCTTTGGCTCTGGCATAGCGTTCTTCTATAGGGAGGTTGATGGTATAAAAAGCCAGGGGTAGAATTCTCATCAAAGAGCCGTTGCCATTGTCAAACTCAGAAAAGCCTCCGGCCAGGTCGGGTGCCATGCCCTGAATGCTAAGCCTTTCCAGTGCATCATAGGTAGTATTACCAATGTCAAAGGCCGCTCCGTGAGCAGTCCAGTGGCCATTGAACCCGGTTCATGCAATAGGAATCGTTATGAGACTGTAAATCGCAAAGAATCAGGAAGTTTGGCTTTGATGGCATAGCATCGCTATGGTGAGAAGATAAACGAAGCGTAGTGACTGATTCAAAGTGATTTACAGACGTAATAGAAAGCCTATTGCACGATTCGGGTTAGAATACCAATGGCGAAAGCTCTGACCAATGGCATAAAGATCATAGTCTTTGGTTAGCTCCTCAGCCAGACAAAAAGTCATAGCGCTATCATCTGACCAGGTACCGGGTGGCTGGTTATGTGAGCCATAGCCGGTCATTTCCGTAACGGGAAAAACTGCCAGCTCAGTGCGCGATTTAAACTCCACCGGTACCCCCAGGGCATCCCCTATGGCCACTCCTAAGAGCATAGCGCGTCCCGGGTTTTTGGGGTTATTCGTTTTCTTCTTTTTCCAAAAGGGCATGATCTTCTGTCCAGCTGTTCAGTATTTGATCGAAACGTTCTTTGGTGATAGGGGTTCTTTCCTGCTCTAGAAAATCGGGTACAAATTCATCCGGAAAGTGTTTGATCTCAGAAGCGAGTCTTATCGGTTCGATCAGAAAGTATTCAAATTTGTTGCGGGCATATCTGAACCGGGTAATCAAGCCGGTAGAAGAATCTGGGTTTCGGTATAGGTCCTCTTCATAGACAGCTTTCCAATAGTTGAACTCCACGACTTTATAGGCACGACCAGCAATAGCGTAGGCTTTCGGGTGGGCATACCATTTTTTGAACTGGTCACTTCGCCAGGGTTGTAATTCCCAGTCATCGTCTATGGGTGGAATCCCCCGTGCGGCCCGGATCTCGTTAAACTCTTGCGCGTAATTCTGGTACACAGGTATGTGATTTTTATAAAGAGTACCCAGTACGCCATATGCTATAAATAAACAGATGACCACCAGACCTGTCTTGAGTCCATCTGAAATGGATTTCTTATTCTGCTTGTAATCCAGATAGTAGCCATAGGTGATGCCTATGATAAGTAAAATCAGAAGAGAAATAGAAATATAATCAGGCATTGAATGGAGTTATTGGCTTACTCACTCAGCAGCTTTAACAATACTCCGTTGGTCCAGCCAAAGCCATCTTGCACCGGGTATTCACCACCACCACTAGGCAGGTTGGTGTCTGCCACATTGTATTTTTCCATCAGTTTGCCTGTGTTTTTAAATACCTTGGTATTCAGATCCACCCAGCAGGTTTTGATTTTATCAGCCAGGTCCGTAAACCCATAATTACGCAGCCCCTGAATAGCCATCCATTGCAGGGGAGCCCAGCCATTTGGGGCGTCCCATTGCTGGCCTGATTCAAAGGTGGTGGTCAGGAGCCCTCCGTCTTTCAGTAGCTCTGCTTCAAGTCTTTGGGCTACGGCCGCAGCTTGCTCTTGGGTACTGATGTGGAAGAAGAGCGGGAATACCGCTGCGGCTGAAATGGACTCAGTCTGTGCCTCCTTTACAAAGTTGTAGTCGTGATAGAATTGGGTTTCCTCGTTCCAGAAGTAGCTTTGGATGCTTTCCTTTCGGGCTTGGGCCTGTTGACGGTAGATCGCAGCGCGCTCGGTTTCTTCAAGGTTACTGAAGACATCGGCCAGCAGCTCTTCCAGGCCGTAGAGTAAACAGTTCAGGTCAGTCTGAACAATTTCATCGGTACAGATGCTCTCCAGGCTGGCTGGATCGGCACACCATCGGGAGCTGAAATCCCAGCCCGACTCACAGGCCGATCGTATGGCCAGCAGGGTCTTTCGACCCTCGTCTCCCTTGGCAGCGATCAATTCCACATCATCCTGGTACATTTCTGCCCGTGGGTTATGAAAGTTGTCATAGTACCGGTTCATAATGTTGCCTCCGGGGAGTCTCACACTCCTTTTCACAGCCTGATTGTCCTGTTCAAGGGTTTCAGATTCAGCCATCCAGAAGAAGTATTCCTTTTCCATAGCCGAGGCATATTTGGCATAGATCGCTTCTCCTTTTTCGTCAGCCAGGAGCTTCACCATCAGCGAGAAGAATGGAGGCTGAGAGCGCCCAAGATAGTAAGACCGGTTGCCGTTGGGGATAAAGCCGAACTCCTCAATGAGCCAGGCAAAATTATCGATCATGTCTTCGATCATGTCCAGCCTGCCACTGACTGCCAGACCCAGCATGGTAAAGTAGCTGTCCCAATAGTAGATTTCATTAAAGCGCCCGCCCGGTACGATGTAGGGGTGGGGAAGCTGAATTAATGAAGAATGGAAATTCACCTCTTCAGGTTGCCTGGCCAGAATATCCCAAAGCCTGTTGATGTGCTCTGCTACGGGTTTGGAGGTATCACTTTGGTAGTTGACCTCACGTGTAGGGGCCTTACGGAAATGTGTGTAGAAAAAGGCTTTCAGGTCAAAGTCCTGATTGTCTTTTTCAGAACGATATAGTTCAAGTACTTCCGCAGGACTTTTGTCCGATACCACATCGGAAATCTCTTTGCCATCGTGCCATAAGCCTGAGGCATGCAGGTCAGTGAATAATTCCTGATAGTCTTTTTCTAAATGAACGAGTTGAGACATAGGTCTATATTTCTCTGATTGTCAGTTTATGATTTATGATGGAGCACTATAAGGTTGTAGTCTTGAACCTTAGGTCATTTCTTGCCAAAGAAATCTTCCCAAGACATGCTCACTGGTTCAGTGCCCTCTGAAGTGGTAATTGCCAACTCTACTCCCGTTTTGTTCATTTCCATGTGGATGGCGATATCAGCTTCTCCCGTGAGTTTATCTAATGTGGTCATGTCAACATCATCTATACTCACACCTGCCTCATCGAGAATGGAGATTAGGAAATAAGTGCCTAATGAACTGAATACTGAGATAAACTGGTCGCGACTTACAACACCCTGGGGTCCAGTGGCCGAGGTTTTAAATTGTAGTGTGGCATCATTGGAGAATTTAAGTAATTGTAAATCCTCTGTGTTTAAGGTTCCGTCCTTAACGGTGACGAGGTCTTTATTGAGTGTCTTACTCCAATCCGTTTGTGCTAACGAGGTGGACAAGGAAACCAGAAACAGAAAAGATACGAGGGCAATCTTCTTCATAGATTTTAGAGAATAGTTTATTGAAAGTAGTAAAAATATGGTTGCCATCTCTGGCTTTGAAATGTGAGGTTCACTCAATAATACCCACTACCCTGGCCGGAGCCGCTGATGCTCCTTTGATCTTTAAAGGGAACACGGCTACTTTAAAACCATGAGCGGGTAGTGCTTTCAGGTTGGTGAGCTGTTCCATGTGCAGATATTCCTTCTCTCTGCCTACCAGGTGAGCCTGCCAGAAGAGGTCGGGGTTGTTAGTAGCTTTGGCCTGCTGTACCATATACTTCAGGGGCAGGTCCCAACCCCATTGGTCAATGCCCATCACTTTGACTCCCTGATCAATAAGCCACTCTGTAGCCGCTTTGCTCATGCCGGTACCTTTTTCGACAAAGTCGTTGCCGCTGAGCTGATCACGGTCAGTGCGGATCAATACAATGGTACCGGAAGCCAAAGTCGCTCCTGATTTTGCCAGATCGTCCTGCAGGTCTCTTACTGTGATTTCTTCATAGTCAGGCTTATGCGACATATCAATCACCACACCCGGGCCATAGAGCCATTCCAGCGGTACCTGGTCGATTGTTTTGGCAGGCTTGCCCTCTACTACGGGGCTGTATTGCCAGGGGGCATCGATGTGCGTTGTGGAGTGTACGCCCATGCCATAGATTTTGTCATCGGCCCAGCCCTGAAAGTTTTTCGGGAACAGTTTCTTGGGCAGTTTCAGGAAGTATCTGATCAGCAGGCCACCCTTCTTATGAGGCTTGTTTTTGACCTTAATACGCATAAACCAGGGGTCTTCCTTCTTGTATTCAATGGTTTTAGAGAGGTCTATGATTTGCATATTGATTTGGGTTATAGGGTCAAATTAGTGATAGCCAAACCTTTTGGTAAGCTCCGTTATTAGCTGTCAGGAGTGGTGAAGAACCTCTAGTCCTCTTCTGCATTAGCTATCCATCTTAGCACTTTTACAAAATCGGACCGCTTTCTCACCTCAAGTTTCTTTTTCTTGATAAATCCGGGGACTGAGTCGTTATAATGCCTCAATATCTTGATCAGCTCCTTTTTATTTATGTTACTTTTTCTGGATCTATGGTCCATAGACTCGTACAATTTTTTCTTGAGGGTATTTTGCCTGTTTTTGTAAGTAACAAGCTCTTCGACTAAGCCATCGCTGGATATATAAAGGAAGGTTTCCTCTATTTTATCCACTCGATAGTTTGGACCTTGCAAGTAGCCTTTTAGCCCTTTTTCACGGGGCATGGCAGTATAGTTTAAGTAGTCCTCAGGGAGTTTTTGATTATTGCCAGCAATTCCCTTGGTGACTGATAAGAAGGCAAAGTCGTCAGCCTCTGCAATCACTTCATAAATGTCTTTTCTTTTACCGGGTAGAGAGAAAACCTGAAAAGATCGTCTTCTTCTCTCTTCTTCGTCAAAAAACGCGAATTTTTGTATATCGGTTATACCGTAAATGATATCTGACGTGTCTGTTTTTATGTGGAGCACCCCTACCACAAAATTATAGCTGATTGTACCACCAGTTTGATCTCCGTTGGTTAGTGTAAATTCTCCCTCGTGCCAGTTCTGAACACCGTGCCAATGCCATTCACCAGGTTTCGGCTCTTTCTTCTGAGAGTAGGATTGGTTGTTTATGAGTAAAAAAAACATCAAAACTATAATTATTTGTTTTATCACAATATTAGACTTTAAGTACAGGCCGTGTATTAACCGTTGTAGTTCAAAAAAATATCCCTCATCTCTCCAACCACCTGATCGACATTGGCTTTGGTGAAGCAGAGGGGGGGCTTGGACTTGATCACAGAGTCATAGGGGCCATCGGTGCTGACCAGAATATGTCTGTTGCGCAGTTCATTTTTGATATGGCCTGCCAGTGCAGTGTCTGGTGTAAGCTTTTCATCTTTAATAAACTCAATACCGATAAAAAGCCCCGAACCACGTACATCTCCGATACAAGGGAATTCTGACTGCAGGGTACGTACGGACTCCATAAAGTAGTTGCCCACGGCCAGCGAGTTTGCCTGTAGCGCCTCATCATCGATCACATCCAGTACGGCTGAGCCAATGGCACAAGACACGGGGTTGCCTCCGAATGAGCTGAAAAACTCCATGCCATTGTCAAAGGCTTCGGCAATGGCATCAGTGGTCACTACCGCGCCCATCGGATGGCCGTTGCCCATAGGTTTACCCAGTACTACGATGTCGGGTACCACCCCCTGCATTTCATAGCCCCAGAAATGGCTACCCATGCGGCCAAAGCCTGTTTGAACTTCATCAGAGATGCATAAACCTCCCTGAGCCCTGATGGCCGGGTAGAGGGCTTGCAAATAGCCGGATGCAAGGGGGACCTGCCCGCCACAGCCTACCACCGGCTCAGCGATAAATCCCGCTACCGGGTTGTCGGATGCTTTCAATCTGGTAATGGCCTGCGCTGCATAGTGCTGCCCTGCATCTGCTCCCTTAAACTCACCTCTGTAGGTGCCAGGGATCGGGGCTTCTATGATATGGCCTGACGCACCTTTACCGCCTCTACTGGTGTATTTATAGTGGCTGATGTCGATGCCCATGCGTGTATTGCCATGGTAGCCGTGCTCCATTACCATCATGGCTTTGTGGCCAGTGAAGTTTTGAGCCAGCCTTACCGCCAAATCACTGGCAGCACTGCCTGAGTTGACAAAGTATACCTTGTTGAGAGCTGAGGGAAATTTGGCTAGAAGCTTCGAGGCGTAGGTTTCCAACTGGTCATACAAATACCGGGTATTGGTGTTCAGCGTAGCCATCTGCTTCTGACCGGCAGACACCACCCTGGGGTGCTGGTGGCCCACATGTGGAATGTTATTATAGGCATCCAGAAAGCTGTTGCCATGCGCATCGTACATATATTGAAAGGCCGCGCTGTGCATGTGGATTGGCTGCTGGTAGCTTACCGATAGAATAGGACTGATGACCTGATAGCGCTTTTGGAGCACCTCTTCCTCTGTAGGAGGGGCATCTACTGAAAAGCCTGCAGCTTTGTAAAAGGCATTATTTGCCTTTACCGGCCCAATGGCGAGCCACTGCCTGAGCAGGGCCAATACCTGCTGTTGGCTTACGGTAATGTAGTCATTGTCAGGCTGCAGGGTTTTGTCATAAGAAGAGAAGCAAATGGAGGTGACCAGTCGCCCTGCAATGATATAGTACAGCAGGTCCAGCTCTTCTGGCAGCAAAGGATATTCTTTGTGGTAGCCCCGGATGATGTAGGTGGCCCATTCCAGCGGGTCTTCCTTATCAAAGAGGGCGTAGGCCATGGTAATGCCCAGCTCATGGATCAGGGGAGTGTGTACAGCATCTCCAAAGTCAATAATTCCTTTTACCTCACCATCACGGATGAGCACATTCCAGTCGTTACCATCGTTGTGGATAATGGCTCTTCTCAGCTGTTCCAGCCTGGGGTAGACGTGTTGGTCCCACTGCAGGATGAAATGCTCAACTAGCTTCCGGTCCGCAGGCTTTTCTACATATTTGGTAAGGGGAGGCACTCGCTGAAAGTACTGCAGGTCCCAGTCCAGTTTCCTTGCTTCAATCGGTGCATTTCTGAAGTCTTTGAGTTTCACATCAATCTTTCCCATAAACTGACCCAGCGAGGTGTACATGGCAGGTGTAGGCTCCACTTCTTTGAGGAATTGCCCCTCTACAAAAGACATAAGTCTGTAGATATGGCCATCCAGCACGGTGATCAGGTCTCCTGTGTGGTTGGGAATGGCTGTGGAAACAGATTGTGCATCAAGGTGATCGAGGCACTGGATCATCTCTATTTCCGCCAGAATCTGCTCCTGATCTTCCGGGCTGTCTTTATACACTTTGAGGAGGTAGGTACCCTGGTCGCACCTTATGCGATAGTTGGTGCTGATATAGCCTACCAGCTTTTTGGACCGGCAACCGGTGAGTCTGTAATATTGATCAAGTATCTTTTCCATCGGCTAAAAAATGATGGTGAAGATAGGATGCTTATTTCCAGTAATCAATGAAGAGAAGGCGCTTATTCTCCTGTATCCATTATGGAGAGAATGGCTTGTATTAATTCCTCACGTTTTCTGAGGTTGATGTCATTAGACTCCAGGTATTGTTCAATGTTGGGGTCGTATTCTTTGAGTATTTTGATAAGTTTTTTCTTTTTGATCGTTGATTTAAGCTGTCCTCTTGTGTTCTCGCGTGTGATAACAATGGTGCCAATTTCATCGATCTTTCCCGTGTTTTTGATGATATAAAAGGACTCCGCTTTTCGACTTACTGTATAGGTGCGGGTGCCCGGTGTACCCGGTGTGGGGGGCAGTGCATTGTACCGGTATCGTGGGTTATAAAACCCCAGGTTTGTGTACTCTGTCTGCGCCTCCCTATCGATAACAGTGGTGACCAAGAGGGCTTTTTCCTCATCTTCTCCCACTACCTCGTAAATTTTGTCACCGATAGGTAAGTTCAGCGATTTATAATAAACCGTTCTGTCTTCTTCCTCCTTAAATACCTGGAATTCCAGTATCTGTTTATGATTGAAAGTGTTGAGCTTTCCATCGCTCTGCACCCTGATCATATTGATGACATAATTGAAGTTGATTTTACCTTCAACTACCCGGCCGTCTTTGAGGGTCACTTCACCGGGGTGCCACATATTGAGTTCGAGCCTGTCTTCATCAAAGCGTTGTGAACGCTGGGCCTGAATTGACAGACTGACACAGATAATCAACACCAGGGAAAACAAAAGCCTTTTCATAGAACAGTAATCTATTGATTTATCCTGAATAACGAAGCCAATAGCACCTGATTATTCAGGTGAGTTCAAATGTGCTGCCAGGCATTGATTCAATAGCAGAGAAAATCTTATGGCTTAAGTGTTTTCTCAAGAATTCTGTGTCGGTCTCTTCTGAACTTCAGACCATTTTCTTTCATGTAAGATTCAATGGTAGGATCAATGCTTTCCAGAAAGCCCATCACTTGCTTTTTGTTGGTAAGGTACTCACGGTTTTTCAAGCGAACATCATGTGGTCTGGGGAGTCTGAAAATATATTGTTTTCCTGTCGATGTTACGGCTATCAGATCAGACAGCGTCACAATTTTCGAGTCTTTGGTGGTTTCCAGGCTCCTACCTCTCCTCAGCCTGTCAGGGTTGCCACTCATAGGCAGGCCCGTCAGCGGATCTGTAAGGCCGGGACTACCCGCAACGTGGGTATTTTCTCCATAGATGTGTTCGAGATATGCTACTTTATTGCTTTCGCCTATTACACGGTAGACTCTGAGTCCATCGCCCAGATTCAAAGATTTGAATAGATGAACTACCTCATTCTTTACCACTGTGAATTGTATGACCTGATTGGGACCGTAAATCTGTACAGTCGAATCTATCTTGATGCTAATCGTCTGGGCACCATAGTTATAATTGATTTCTCCGGCCAGAATTGAGTTATCATTCAGGGTTAGATGTCCTTGAAAATAGTCTTCCAGTTTAGAGCTCTGGGCCAAAGCCAGAGATCCTGTCAGCATCTGTAGTATCAAAATGGTCAGAATGGAACGCATACTCATATTGACCTAATCTGAAAAAGAAAAGTCGCAAATGCCAGTAATCCCGTACAGAATTAGTTGTAAAGGGCCTCTCTCTGAGCGATAAAGTTTTCATTCTCAACATACTCGTCATAGGTGTTGAGTTTGTCCAGGTGTCCGTTAGGGCCTATTTCCACAATGCGGTTGGCTACGGTTTGGGTAAACTCATGGTCATGAGAGGTAAATAGAATGGTGCCGGGGAAATCTTTCAGGGCGTTGTTAAAAGCCTGAATAGATTCCAGATCAAGGTGGTTGGTAGGCTCATCCAGAATGAGCAGGTTGCCTTGCGCCAGCATCATACGTGAGATCATGCAGCGCACTTTCTCTCCTCCTGACAGCACACTCGATTTCTTAAACACCTCTTCTCCTGAGAAAAGCATTTTACCGAGGAAACCACGAATATATACCTCGTCTTTTTCGCCTTCTGAGTACTGTCTCAACCAGTCGATCAGGTTGTCTTCAGAGTTAAAGTACTTCTCGTTTTCGTTGGGCAGGTAAGAAGTGGTGATGGTCTGGCCAAACTTAAATTCCCCTGAATCTGCTTTTTGCTCTCCCATGAGAATCTGAAAGAGTGCGGTGATGGCCATGCTGTCTTTGCTCAGGAAGGCAATCTTATCTCCCTTATTTACAAACAGCTCAAAGTTGTTGAGCAGGGTTTTTTCCGGAGTAGATTTGTTAAGGCCTTTTACCTCCAGTATCTGGTCACCGGCAGTTCTGGTTTGGGTGTAAATAATGGCAGGGTACCTTCTGGTAGAAGGCTGAATGTCATCTACATTAATTTTGTCCAGCAGCTTTCTTCTACTGGTAGCCTGCTTCGATTTAGATGCATTGGCGGAGAAACGGGCAATAAATTCCTGAAGCTCTTTTTTCTTCTCTTCAGCCTTTTTGTTGGCCGCTCCTCTTTGGCTCAGGGCCAGCTGGCTTGAGTGATACCAGAAGCTGTAGTTACCGGTGTAGAGCTTAACCTGGCTGAAATCGATATCCACAATGTTGGTACAGACCGTATCCAGAAAGTGCCTGTCGTGAGATACGACTATTACGGTATTCTTAAATTCCAGCAGGAAGTCTTCCAGCCAGGAAATGGTATGAATGTCCAGGTCGTTGGTAGGCTCATCGAGAATAAGGATATCAGGGTTGCCAAACAGTGCCTGGGCCAGTAGCACACGTACTTTCTGGCTACCGTTAAGGTCTTTCATCAGGCTATGGTGCAGGTGTTCTTTGATACCCAGACCGCTCAACAAGGCCGCAGCATCAGACTCAGCGTTCCAGCCATCCATCTCGGCAAACTTTTCTTCCAGCTCTGAGGCTTTAATGCCATCCTCATCGTTGAAGTCGGGCTTCATGTAGATGGCATCCTTCTCCTGCATAATGTTCCATAGCTCGGTATGGCCCATCATCACAGTATTCAGAACAGACGTATCATCAAACTCGAAGTGATTTTGCTTCAGTACGGCCATGCGTTTTCCCGGCTCTATAATCACCTGACCTGAGTTAGGGTCTACATCACCCGAAAGGATTTTCAGGAAGGTAGATTTGCCGGCACCATTGGCACCAATTACACCATAGCAATTGTTGCCGGTGAACTTGATATTTACTTCGTCAAAGAGTACCCTTTTGCCGTAAGCGAGGGAAACGTTTTGTGCTGAGATCATAGCCTTTACTGTTCTGGCCGCAAAGGTAAGGTTATTCTCTCGGAATGAGAAGCTGACCGAATAAATTAGAACGCTTTTTACCCACTGGTAGGCGGTGTGCGGGTCTGGCTTGCTGAAAACTGTTCCGCTTTGTATCAATACGCTGTTCCGAAACGAAACAGGTTTACAGAACGATTCTTTATTAAGTGATTGGTTTTAAGTGAGTTGTGTTTTTGGCAGACTTTTGGGGATACCAGAGACAAAGAACAAATACTATGAAAACTGTAGTCGCCAGCATCCTCTTAAGCATCGGATTCTTATTGAACACCAATCTCACCAACGATCATCTTGAAGTCTTTCAAGGAGACTGGCAGGGTAATTTGACTTACCTCAACTACGGGGATGATAAAACACTGGTAAAACTACCCGTAAAACTGGTGGCTACCTATGGTAAAAAGGGCTTGAGTTTTGAGTACTTCTATACCGAACCTGGTGGGGGTATAGAGAAGCGAACGGGTAAGTTTGAGCTGAGAGGTGAAAAGGTGTATTATAACGGAAGATGGGAACTGGTGTCTACTGAGGTCAAGGATAAAGAAAACTGGAGCATGGAGCTTAAAAGCACCGGAAAGGACAACAATCGCAAAGCTGATTTTCAAAAATCCATTGTAGTGACGGCTTCGAAAATAACCGTCACCAAAAAGGTGCGCTATGAGGGTACAGACGACTTTTTTATGCGAAACCAGCATACGTTCGAGAAGAAATAAAACCAATACCGTGGGGTTTAAACCCCACGGTATTGGTTTTATTTCCAAACGCCCACAATCGCACCCATCACCAGAAAGCTTACCACATGGTAGCCTGCATTGATGAGAAAGAGCTTCATTGATTTGCGTTCGAAAAGGTAGGTAACTCCCATGCTGGCAGCTACCCAGCCGATACCCGCCAGCGCACCTGCTGTGATACCCCAGGCCAGGTCATTCGAGTCTGAGAGAAAGGCTGCGAGATTGAAGGCCATGATAAAACCCAGAATAAAGGAACCTCCAAAAATACGGGCCATATTGCCCCCTTTCAGATCTTCATCCGTAAATCCATTTTCCTGCATCCAGGCCTTGCTGAACAGGAGAGGAGAATACCAGAGCCCTCCGATTAAAAAAGTAGAAAGTGCTGCCACAAAAATGGCCAGATAGTTTAAGCTTGAAATATCCATGATGTGATTTTTAGATTTTGAAAAGATCGTTTTGTATGCCCTGTCATAAGAGAGTTAAGGCATGAGGGGTCTCTGCTCCGTTTCCGGGCTTTGGAGTCTATTAATGTTTTTGATTTTAGCCGACCTCTGCAGAAGTCGTGGTCAGACTGTTAGGTCTTCTGTTTTTTCTTCCATAACACCACACCTATGGCTATAATCTCGTATTTGAACAGCACGATGATGGTATCCAGCAATGTTAATTCAAAGTCACGAAGGGTAAAGGCATTTTGTGTAGCCAGTTCGAGGAAAAGCAGCCCGAACCATAGCACAGCTGCTATTTTGAGCGCTTCTACTGCTTTGGTAACATTTAGTTTGCGGTAGAGGTAGGCCAGTATGTAGCCGAGTACCACAGCAGAAGCGAATGCCCAGATAAAGTTCAGTGGACTGAAGTCTGCAAAATCTGCTTCGGTAAGGTTATTCAACTCTCTCCAGCGAATGCCGAAAAGAATATTATCATACCAGAGCATGGGTAGGGGCTGTACGAGTATCGCCAATACCCATACGGCAAGGTGATTGATTTTTTGCTTGTTCATCGTATTAAGGTTTCGGTTGATTTTCTTTGTACATCTCTTCAGCCATAAAGGACCCGGTGGTGGTGTACCATGGTCTGATTTTGGTGAGTAATCTGCCGGCTTTGATGGCGGGGTCGCGGGCTGTCAGCTTTTCAGCAGCTTCCATGCTGTCTACCTTGAGAATGAAGATGCCTCCGCCTCCCTCAAATGGACCAGCTAGCATAAGCAGCTTTTCTTCTACCATTTTACTGATGTTGGCCATGTGTGCTGCCTGGATGGAGTCCACCTCTGCTTTAGGTAATTCAGGGCGGTCAGGGTTGGTGATAAGCTCCACAAAGTAATATTTCACTATTTCAAATGCGGGTTCTTCTTCTGAGCCTTGCGCCTGCACTGAGCTGAAGCAGTAAAGGAGCCCGAAAAACAAAAAAGTAAGTCGTTTCATATTCTACAATTTAAAAATTTCTTATTTGGTCCGACTGTTGGTCTCCAGAGCTCTGTGCAGATGACCTTCCGGGTCTTTGAAATCTACCATTTGACCAATCCCCTTGAGCACACGCCTGGCAGAGCAAATTTTACCACCATGATTGGCAATGGCAGCCAGGGTATCCTCCAGGTCTTCTACCAGGATGGTATTAACCACCGTACCCAGGCCATCCTTGTCTGTTGCTATAGCTCCGTTGATTCCGGGTAAAGCATCCGGGCCGGTTTTAGCAAGCCAATACGGCTCCTCTTCAGGCTGCTTGAATTGCCAGCCGAATACTTGCCTATAAAAGTGCATGCAGGCCTCTGGCTGAATGGCTGGTATTTCGAAATAGACAATTCTTGAAGGCTGCATAGTGCTTTTCAGATGTAATGGATGATCGAATATAGGCAGCCGGATTCATTGAAAAACTTTCAAAAACGCGAACCGGAAAGATGTATGCGCCAACCGGAAATAAGACTGGTTGGGGTATCTGTCGCCCATTTGAGCGGCCGGATAGAATCCGGTTTTATATTCGTCACAGTTCCCGCCTTAGTGGCGGATAAACCTGAGAACCTGCGACAGGTGTTACTGTGGGTTTTGAGAACCAGTGACTTATATGGGCACCAGGACGCTGTCCGTATTCTGACTACATGCCTTGCTTCCAGTCTGATTTAATCCGGGCCTATAGAAGTCATAGAGGATCATAGCGATGTTATCCGTAAAAGAATATATCCCTAATTTTATTGTCGGCAAATGGCATTGCGCCAGGCGGAAAAATTTATGACTGAAACCACCAAAGCTATGACTGGTCCGGATAAACCGGAGAAAATGAAGGTCAACGATAAGTTGATCCGCATCATTGGTGTGCAGTTTTTCGGTATTGTGATCCCTAATGCCACGGGACTGATCAGCAATAGCGACCGCTCCATCACCTACCTGCTGGCCACCTACGCCTTCTTTATCGCTATGACATTCCTCATTTGGGAAGGCAACCGTTTCTTGCTGTTTAAGTTGCAAAAACGCTTCGACTGGTTTATTCATCCGCTGCAAAAAACAGTGGTACTCCTGGCTATGAATGTTTTCTACACCGCACCCCTGGTCATAGGCATGCTGCTGCTATGGTTTTATGGCAGTGGTAACGAAACAGACTGGCAGGCCATCCAAACGACCGTGATCGTATGTGTGATTGCAGTGGTTTTTATCACGCATGTCTACGAGACTGTTTTTTTGATCAAGCAGCGGCAGGAAGACTTGGTAAAGGGAGAGCAACTGGAGCGGGCCAGGGCCGAAGCAGAACTGGAAGCCCTCAAAAATCAGATCGACCCTCATTTTATGTTCAACTCACTCAATAGCCTTTCCTACCTGATAGACCAGAGCCAGGAGCAGGCAAAGCTGTTTACAGAAAGCCTGGCTGAGGTCTATCGCTACATTCTCAGCAATAAGGATCAGGAACTGGTAATACTGGAAGATGAGCTGGCCTTTCTTCAAAAATATATCGAACTGCTCAAGCTCAGGTTCGGAGATGCCTTGCAGGTGGTGTTTGAATTGAAAGAAGAGGATAAAAATCAATACCTGATTCCACCCATTTCTATTTTCATTGCTCTGGAAAATGTAGTCAAGCACAATGAGCTCTCAAAGGCCAACCCACTTGTGGTGGATGTACAGCTAAAAGAAGAAGGTCTTTCTGTGCGCAACAGGATTGTCGCTAAAAAATCACTATACCACTCTACCAAAATAGGCTTGAATAACCTGAAGGAGCGATTTAAGATCACCATAGGCAAGGAGGTAATCATTGATAATAGTGGAGCGTATTTTGAACTCATACTACCACTTTTAAAACTCAGCAACTGATGAATGTATTGATCATAGAAGATGAGGCAACGGCTGTGGACAAGCTGAGGACGATGCTGGCTTCAATTGACCCGACCATCAGGGTGCTGGCTGCCCTGGAAAGTGTAAAAGAGACGGTAGCCTGGTTAAAGTCAAACCCAGCCCCTGATCTGGCATTTGTGGATATCCAACTCTCAGATGACAGTAGCTTTGAGATTTTTAAGCAGTTTGAAATCAGGTTCCCCATCGTTTTCACCACTGCCTATGACGATTACATCCTCGAATCATTTGAATATAACTCTATCGACTACCTGCTAAAGCCCATTCAGACCGATCGATTGAGGAAAGCACTGGATAAGGTGAGAAAACTGGAGACTCATTTTATTCAGCATAAATTCAATGAACTATTCAATAAGAGCCCGGAACAAGAGGTTCGAAAACAACGCTATGTAGTAAAGAAGGGAGTGGATTTTGTATCTGTAAACGTCAAGGATATCGCCTATTGCTTCACTGAATACAGAGTCGTTTTTTTACGGGATAGGGAAGGCAATAAGTACATTATTGACAAGACGATCACGGAGCTACAGGAGGAGCTGGACAGCAAACAATTCTTCAGAGCCAACCGAAAATACCTGGTCAGTATTGAGGCAATTGGGAAGTTCCGTTCCGATAATGGTAAAATTCTACTAGACCTCATTCCTTCTGTGAAGGAAGATGTGGTGGTGAGTAAAGAAAATGCTCCTAATTTCAGGAATTGGGTGGAGGGTTAAGGTGGAGTGCTTCAAAGATGAAATAGAATGAAGAACGGTGAAATAATTGTGGTAGGTGCCGGGGCCTGGGGAGGTTGGTCAGCCCTGCTGCTGCAAAAGGCAGGTTACCAGGTCACCCTAATTGATAAAACCGGACCAGGGCATGAAAAGGCTGGTTCCGGAGGCAAAACCCGCATCATCCGCATGGCTTATGGCGGTAGTCAGGTATACACCGATATGGTGGACCGCTCATTCCAGCTGTGGGAGCAATATTGCAAAAGCTGGGAGGAAGACCTCTATCACGAAAAAGCATCACTTTGGATGTTTCGCGGCATTGACCCTGCCTATGCCACGCTTTCACAACCTCTTATGAGAGAAAGGGGCTATGCACTGGACGAAATAAGCCTTACTGAAGTAGCGGATCGCTATCCCCAAATCAATCTGGAGGATATCACCAGTGCTTACTACGAACCCAAAGTAGGCTACCTGGAAGCCAGCCGCGCCTGTAAAGTGGTCAAAGCTAAGTTTGAAGAATCAGGAGGTACCTACCTGGAAGAAGAGGTGAGTACTATTGAAGGAAAGGGCAGGGTTGAGGCGATCAGAACAGAAAGCGGAAAAAGGCTGGAGGCAGACCATTTTGTGTTTGCCTGTGGACCCTGGATGAAAGGGCTGTTTCCTGAATTAGCACCACTGATTAAGGTCACACGTCAGGAAGTATATTTTTATGAAGGCCCGCCCCATCACACAGGAGAAGACCTACCCATCTGGCTTGAGTTTCGGGAAGGTGATCGCATGTACTATGGTATCCCTGATCATTTTAATGAGGGCTTTAAGCTGGCTTACGATCAGCGCGATTGGCAGCTGGACCCCGATAAGGATGACAGGGGGGTAACTCCGACCATTTTTGAAGAAATGAGTAAAGTAGTGACAAATCGCTTTCCCGCTTTAAAAGGGGCACAGTTGCTCAGGCACCATACCTGTGTGTACGAAAGCTCCTTGGACGGGCATTACATTATGGACCAACCGACAGGGCAGGAGAACGCAACGGTATTGTGTGGCTCCTCAGGCCATGGTTTTAAGATGGGGCCTGCTGTGGGAGAAATGGTGACGCAGCATATTCAACATCAGTATCCCTTTCCAGAAGAGTTCAGGCTGGAAAGGCTGAAGGGTCGGGAAACACTCATAAGCCCATACGAGGTTTGATGAATTCTGTAGCCTGAAAACAGAAGTGCCCGGACCCCAGCAGCCCGAAACACTTCATAGTTATGCGGATGCAGTATTACATCAATGCAAATTATCGTCTATAAGGAAAGTTCGGGAACGCCAATTTGACCAGGCACCAGAACTACTCTTTGCGCGGACCTTTATCAGAAGCTGACTTGCCGTGCTATTGGTGGTGAATACCACTGTGCTGTTACAATTATTCTTTACAGGGGTGTGTACTGCACTGTTGGGAATGTACCACTCCCAATCTATGGCAGCCTCACCACTACAATTGATGCTCGAATAGAGTGTCATGGGTTGATTCCTCTTAATAACGGGCTCGTTTAGTAGCATCAGGCTGGGGAGCGAGGGAGGAGTAGGGACACACTGGTCACCAGGCGAGAAGTAACTAAAATTGATGTAGGGTACTTTTTCTCCCACTACGTGAGCATTGCTTATTTGGAATAACTCAAAACCTGTAGAAGTACTTTGTCCCTGGTTAATAAGACTGAGTAATTCGGCATGTGTAATCATCTTGGAATACCTGAAACCTGAGGCCCCGCGCCAACTATCTTTGTAGTGAAGTTTTACGCCACCGTTTACCTCTTTCCATCCGATAACGCTGACCGCGTGGAAAATATAGCCTGTAGTGCCATAATTATTCAGCTTATTGGTCACAGTGGTTCCATTCAGCTTCAGCATCATGGGGCCATTATTCATCAATTTTGATTTGAATTGCCTGACAGAAGTAATTGTATTATTGATTTTCATTACGCCTACACCCCTTGCCCATTTCATATTAGGACATGGTACACACTGTACACTCTGGACCCAGGTTTGCTGTGTTTCATTGTAAGTGTCAATGATGTTAAAGCATTGATTGTTGTTAATACAACTACGCACCGGGGAAGATAGCAGGCAGTTCTGCTCATTAGTGCAGCGTTCTGAGAAATTGCCGGCAGCCTCTTCTGGTAGAGCTGAATTATTGCTAAATACAGCCATCAGGTTCGCATTGGTCCAGTTATATACTTTGTAATCAGTGTAGGCCTCTGAAAGGTCCAGATTTCTGTTAGGCCTGTTATGATCAATCTCGTATTGTGACTCCAGGGTGGCTACGAGTGCGAAAGCCATACAAGGACCCTGATAGGGCTGCACTTCAATTTGTGGAGATGTGTAGTCTGCCACGGTATTATTGGGTAAAACCACAGCCTTCCAGGTAAATCGACAAGGAATTTGTGCCTCCATCATGTGTTGGGAGCATAGTAAAAAAATGAATAAGTATAATTTTTTCATAGAAAAAGTGTTTAGTATACCATAAATTACCTTGAATAAGATTGCAGGATAGTTCTAATGTATAGATGGGTGGTTTTAGTGGATAACTATATGGTTCTGCTTGATACCAGCGCGGTGATTGTGGTAATGCCCTGTAGAAAACCATACTTATGATTTATCACAGGGTTGGAAAGTGTGCCAGGGCTGAAGGCCTGTTTTAGCCAGATGAAGAATTGCTGCGAGTTGGTGATGATGGGGGCTTCACCGGGTAACTGTAGGGAAAATAGAAAAACGGATCAGGGAGAAAAAGAAAGGGTCTTCAGTTTTACCCCGAAGACCTTTTAACACTGGCTGAGATACCTGATTAAAATTGATTATTCGTAACCATAAACGTTCGACTTCTCCAGGGCGACCACAGGCCATTGCTGGCCTTGGCACGCACCTTAATCTCCATGCTGTTAGCTGATGCGTTGGTATAAAAAGTCAGGTTACTGTCACATGCATTCATGTTAATGGGGTATAGTCCACTATTGGGAATAGACCATTCCCAATCGACAGCAGCTTCACCATTACAGTTTAATGTGGCGATAACGGTGGTGTATTGATTTCTGATAATGGTTGCTTCGTTCAGAAACAGGGCATGAATGGTAGGTGGAGACAGCGCTAGTGAAATTCTTCGTGTACACTGGTCAGCAGGGGAGAAGGCAAGCGGGTTAGGGTTGAAAACCCCTACGTTTACCAATTGTGTGTTAACAACCTGAAATAGCTCATAACCACTTTCATCACTAAGGCCATCTGATATATAGGACAATAAGGTAGATGGTGACAGCGCTTTTGAATACTTGAAAATGGCACTATTTGCCGAACCGGGCCAACTGTCTTTAACATGCCATTGTACCCCGCCAGGAACATCTCTCCACCCGATTATAGTGACTGCATGAAAAGCCAGATCGCTGCTGGCATTATAATTGAAAAAATCATTGACCCGGTTGTGGCCGTTCATTTTGAGCACGAGTGGCCCTTCATTCATCAACCTTAGTTTAAGGTCCTGCATGCTGGAAACCTGATTATTTACCTTCTCTACCCTTTGAGCTCTCACTTTTGTACCTGCGGGACAGTCCATGCACACGACCGTTTCCTCCCATTCACCATCTAAAAATTCTTCTTCAACTCTAAAGCATTGGTCAATTTCCAGGCAGTCTTGAACTTCGGGTAGCAACCAACAGTCCTGCCCTTCCCGATCACAGAAACGAGGGAATTGACCAGCACCTTCGGGAGGTATGGAAAAACCTTTGCTGAACGTTCCTGTGATGTCATCGGTATCCCACCAAAAAATGGAGAAGTCGAGGTAAGCCTCATCAAGATTAAGGTTTGCGTTTGGCCGGTTATAATCAATCTCAAATTGAGATTCAACTGCAGCAGCCAGAGCAAATGCAACACACGGTCCCTGATATGGTTGTGCTACCCTTTGCGGACTTGTATAGTCTGCTACACTACCATTCGGTAGTTTTAAGGCCTGCCAGGTAAATTCACAGGGGATGATCTGTTGTTGGGCAGATACTCCGACCTGCAAGAACAGTAAATAAGTTAATAAGTATAATTTTTTCATGGAAAAAGGGTTTGTTTTTCCATAAATTACTTTTAATAAGATTGTAAAATAGCGCTAATGTATAGGTGTGAGAGTTGAGTCCATACCTATGGATTTCTACTTCACACCAGTAAATCGAATCGTTTTCAATCCGCCTGTAAAAACCTGAGCTTATACTTCATGGCCAGGTTAGAAAGTGTGACCGGATCTGGTGGGCCGTTTTTAGGCAGCTGATCTACCTCTTCAAAAAACTGTTCAAAACCTCCCGGAGTAATCGTATTCATCATCCGTCCTGTGGTGCCTCCTGTATTCTTAAAACTATGGGGCGTCCCTTTTGGCAAGACCACTACTGCTCCCTTTTTAGCCAGAAAAGTCTCTTCTCCACAGGTAAAACTAAATTCGCCTTCCAGCACATAGAAGAGTTCGTCTTCCACTTCATGTATGTGCGGTGGTGCGCCTCCATCGGGAGGAGTAGTGCTTACAATTACGGAGTAAGCCCCGTTGGTATCCTCACTAAAGATTTTACCCACAATCTGCAGCCCGAAAATATTCCAGGTCTTACCACCTGTACTATCGATAAAAATGGGGGCCTCTATTGCGCTTGCTTCAGTTTGAGTACCTGTCTGCTCCTGAGGGGCGCAGGCAGAAAAACAAATCAGCAATAGGCATGCAGTACAAGTCAGGTGCTTCATGGGGCAGAAATAGAATTGAAAATATATACTTTAAGTATGATTCGCTTCAATCCCTAAAAGTTGCTTTCCAGTGCAGGAAACTCAAAATTGAGAAGTCTGAAGTGAAATTTAACACTCTGCTCTTCTGACTTCCGGCTTCATACTTCCGACCAAAATAGTTTTTGTTTGAAGTTGATTTGGTCGTCAATCAAACCTATGGTACTTTCAATCCAGAGTGATTTAGTTTACAAAGTTACTACGCTTATTTGATTGGTATGGTGCTGTCATCCATTTGTCTGTAGGTCTACCTGTACTTCGGCATTCTTGAGCACAGTTTTAAGCCTGCCGCTTCTTTCCCTCAGCCCATAGACCCAGCGATTGAGGGGACGAAAGAATGCAGGCAGGTCGTTGCGAAAAATATCACAGAAGAGTACTACCCGTGTCTCCTCGGTTTTATTCCAGACAGCATGTTTAAATGTATCGTCAAAAAGTATATCCTCTCCCTCAGACCAGTCATAGCGCTGGCCACCATTTACGATATAGCACTCGCCATTTTGTGGGATAATCAGCCCAAGATGATAACGATAAACTCCTTTGTAAAAACCCCGGTGTGGAGGAATGTGCTTTTGCGGCCCCAGAATTGAAAACATAGCTGTGGTGATGCCGGGAATCTTTTTTAGTAATCTCGTTGTCTCAGGGGCTTTGTCACAGTTGGCTTCCTGCCAGTTGTCATAGGCCTTAAACATGAATACGCGCCATGAGGCTTCATCCCGATCACTGACAAACCGCTGTATTTTGTCAATTTCATGAAATTTCGGGATGCTTTTTTCTTCAGACAGCAGGTGGGTCAGTTCCATCCTGATGGTTTCCCATTGCTCTTTTAGGATACGATGTTCTTGAAAGTGCTTTTCCAGGTCCACTATCGGAGGATTCTTGTAGAAAAGCCTTAACACCATAGAAAAAGTGATCGCAATCAGACTCGGCTCCAGGAAGTATAAGATTACGTTAATCAGAATGAAAAATCCCAGAAATACTCCAATGGCTTGAATTATGATCATTACTCTGAGGATTAGTTTGGTTGAAGTTTATTATCAATTTACAAACGAAAACTAAATGCACATAGTGCATTACTGTGACGTGGAGAGATTTTTCTGAGGCATTGCGCCTGATGGCATTGTCAACCTCCGTTTGCCTATCAGCAGGGTGCTTCGTAGCTTTCATGGCTTGGAGTATACGGGTATTATACTGGCGGGAGGTAAGAGCCTGCGTATGGGAGAGGATAAAGGCCTGGTCTTGCTAAAGAACAAGCCCATGATCACCTATGCCATAGAGGCGCTGAAGCCATTAGTATCCGAAATACTAATAATTGCCAATACACGGGGCTATGAGCAGTTTGGCTTCGAAGTACTGCCTGACCTACAGCCAGACTGTGGCCCCCTGGGAGGACTGCTGACAGGGCTTACTCATAGCGAAACTGACTGGAACCTGGTGCTAAGCTGCGATACTCCCTTTGTTTCTACCGAACTGCTGGCACATTTACAATCAAAGGCACAGGCTCAAAAGGCGGTTTTACCTGTACATCAGGGGCAAGTAGAGCCCCTGGTCGGCTTATACCATGTAAGCTGCAGTACCATTTTCAGTGAGCTGATTAAGCGCAAGGAATTTAAAATGAGGTATGCTGCGAGGCAGCTAAAGCCTCTTGAGCTTGCTATTGATTCTGAGAGTGACTTTTACAGCGAAAGACTCTTTGATAATATCAACACCTCCGAAGCACTGATGCAAGCGGAGCAACGCAAGTATCAGTTTTAACGTAAATCAAGTGCCGAGAGTAACTCAATCACCCGCTCTTCACTCGTCCATTTAGTGCGTTTGTTCTTAGCCATAGCGGCCGCTTTTGCCCTGGTCTCATCATCAAAAGCGGATAGAATCGACTTTTTCGTCAGGCTCACTTTTTTATAAAGTCCATCCTTGTTTTTCAGGTAGTGCAGATAAACCGGTAGATATTTATCCTGTCGGTCCTTATTACTATAGGCAGCTTTGACTGTGCCGCCTTTTACAAAAACCATCACACTCTCCTTGAGAAAGAATCGGTTTTCTACAAGCAATTGCTCATAGAAGGTCGGGTATGACTTCTTATCCAGAAACTTCTCGGGCATGAGTCTGACGAATGTTCTTTCATTGCTCTCAAGTGTTTCAAAAATAATGATATGATCCACTGAGTACTGTTTGACTTCATGCGTTTCCCTGGGTTTTCTCAACTGTCTGGAGAATACTTTTTTGCCCACCGTGTCAAAGTTGAGATATAGTGGCTCTGACTCCTGTCCATCAGGGTTTATAATTTTGCCAAGCCTGAATACTTCAAAGAGCAGGGCAGTCCCCTTGATTTCATTTCGATGATAACGTGCGTCAAAATCTGCGAGGCTCCAGCTTGTACCAGCCAGTTGAGCGTAAGGGATGTGCTGTTGAGCCAGAGAATCGGTGGTTACTAATGCCATGAATGATAGCAGAAAGGTGAGCTTAAAAAAATAGCGCATTATTAAAAATCAGTTTGAACACTGTCTGTCTTGTATCTGAAACGTACAGCCTACCATTTTGAAACAGTCTTTTGGAGATCGGTTCAACCCGGTTTATGCAATAGGAATCTTAATGAAGGCGTAAATCGCAAAGAATCAGGAAGTTTGATTTTGATAGCATAGCAGTGCCTCCGCAAAAGCTTCGGGCGACTCGCGGACCACTATGGTGAGAAGACAAACGAAGCGAAGCAATTGATTCAAAGCGAGTTATGGCTGGAATAGGTAGTCTATTGCATTATCCGGGTTCAAATGTCTTACTGGCGGTAGCAAGCCCTGTAGCTCCGGGCTCAACCCTAAAAAGTCACTTCTGTTTTACTGACAAAACAGGATTGTAATGTTTAGGCCAATAGGCACTTTTTGATGTCGAAATAGCTTAAATGGTACTGATACGTACTTTGCGCTTCTTGAGCTTGCTGTTGTTCAAAGTACTAATCAGTTGGTTGGCTTTTGAAGCTTTCACAGCTACAAAAGCACAATCTTGCTTTAGCTCTATCACGCCCAACTCGTCATGCCTGAGATCACCCTGTCTGAAAAAAAGGCCGGCAATATCCCCTTTAGAAATTTTATCTTTTCTGCCACCTGAAATGTATAACGTTTTCCAGGGAGATTCCTCAGGAGTGGCAGCATCCGTTAATTCTTCAGTCTCAGGCTGTGCTATAAAGTCAGGAAGCTCTTCGCCTTCCCATTGCAGTATGTAAGCAACACCATCCTGATTCATTCTGGCAGTACGGCCGTTCCGATGAACAAACTCATGGTCGCGGGTAGGTAAATGATAATGGATAATAAACCTGATTTCCGGTACATCAATGCCCCTGGCTGCCAGGTCGGTTGCCAGGAGAAGGTGGTGTGTGCCATTTCTGAATTTGATAAGCACACGTTCTCTGTCCTGCTGCTCCATGCCACCGTAGAAGCAGCCATGATCAATGCCGTTTTGACTGAGAAAATCGCTGACCCGTTCTATGCTGTCTTTGAAGTTGCAAAAGATAATGCCCGGCTTATTTCCCAGGTGACAGACAGCCTTGAGCAATGTCTCAAGCTTGTCTTTTGAAGGAGAAATGATGCTGCGGATTTTGAGTTGAGTATTCTCTCCATCCAAAAAGTCAATCACCTCAGGTTTCTTCAATCCTACAAAATCAGGAATTTCCACCCCTTGTGTCGCTGAGGTCAGTACTTTCTTTTCAAGATTGGGCAAGGCAAAAAGAATCTCCTCCATTTCTACCTCAAAACCTATCTCAAGCGACTTGTCAAACTCATCCAGTACCAATGTATGAATATGCTCCGTAGAGAAGTTCTCTCTTCGAATATGATCCGCCATTCGGCCCGGAGTGCCAATCAGTATGGCCGGACGGTGCTTGATATCGATTTTGTCTTTGCTACCGGCCCTGCCACCATAAACGGCATTGGTTTTAAAGCCGGAGCCCATTTCCCGGGTCACCTGCTCTATTTGAATGGCTAATTCCCGGCTGGGTACAATGATCAATAGCTGTACTTCTGCCAGGTTGGGGTCCAGCATTTGAATCAGTGGTAGCAGAAAAGCCAGTGTTTTTCCGGTACCGGTAGGGGAGAGTAGCATCACTTCAGCCTGTGAGGAAATAACCTTATGAGCCTCTTCCTGCATGGGGTTGAGGGAGGCAATTCCAAGTTTATTCAGGATAGCCGCTTGATCTTTGATAGACATGCCGCAAAGCTACAACCATTAGTCGGGATACTCACCTATGGGCTCATCATTGGCTATATCTGGTCTTAGCGTCCGCCAAGGCCTTTAGCCGAAATTATGCAATAGCCAACCATTGCATAATCTGATGATTTGAAAATCAATAAGTTAGCTTCAAAATATCAGAACCTAGTTGGTGATTTTCAAATATCAGGGTTAACCCTGGCAAAATGCTGACAATCAGCATTTTCGTCAATTATTCATTTTTCTAATGAATAATGCGGGTTTAATTCAGCAAGACTTTACTACATCTGTTCTGCTCTCAGAAAAGCCTGCCTATGGCAGAGGCGCAGTCATGGTAAAAGCTGTGTTTAAGGTAGCTGATTGGGATTAGGGACTATGCTCCTCTATAAGGGTAATTGTCCGTGCAAAATCTCAGATATTGGGAACAGTTTTATGGGCTGAGGGGTATCCGCCTCACCTTCCACTCAGCCCAAAGCAGATTGGGCACCCAGCACAACCACGCAATGATCATATAAGCAGAAATAAAGTCCATCCCAAAACCATATTGAAACATTGGAAGCCATATGCGGAGTGTAACAGCTGCAAAAGTCAAGGCATAGCTACGAATCATCCATCTTTTATGGCTGTTGATATTTCCTTTCCTTATGGTGAGATAAGCCCTGGTGGTAGTGAAGAGCCAGGACAAGGCGAGTCCTGCAAACCCTATCTTTGCTACAAGCCCACCTTCAGCATAGACCGCTATATACAATCCTGCTATACCACTAATCAATACAGCAACAATATAGATCTTCCCCAAGAACCTGTGGGTATTGAGATTTTTGCTTCGGAATTTTTTGAGAAACTGAGACCAACCGGTTAATAATGCCAATCCTCCCAGCATGATGTGCAGATAGAATTGTATAACCCAGATTTGATCCCCGACAATGACATCGGGTTTTTGTGAAAGCAACCCATTCTGACTCAGCGCATCGCTTATGACATACCCCAATGGATAGAGGCCTATGGTAATTGCCAGAAAGACGAAGAAAATCCAGCCTGTGATTTGAATAACCTTCATGAAAAGTTGTTTTTGGTTAACTGAGAGATGACGCGCATGATCGAAACGTTGCTTTTGATTCAGTTTACACGCGAGTCTTCTTAAAGACCAAGGTCTAAATTAATTACCTGCCTTTCATTCATTCTCACAGTTTATAAAAATAACTTGATATTAATTGATTGAAAATCGTAAGTTGCTGTTTTGGAAATCGATTGCATAACCCTTAAACCCAAGCAATGAGTGTGAAATCTGACCTGGAGATCGCCCAGGAAGCCAAACTTCTCCATATCAATAACATAGCTGCTAAATTAGGTATCTCAGAAGATGACCTTGAACACTATGGCAAGTACAAAGCCAAGCTCCCTATCAGTCTGATAGATGATGAAGCAGTAGAGAAAAATAATCTGATTTTAGTAACCGCTATCACGCCCACACCATCGGGCGAAGGAAAGACCACTACCTCGATTGGCCTGACGGAAGGCCTGAATAAGATTGGTAAAAATGCCATGGCAGTATTGAGGGAACCTTCACTCGGGCCGGTATTCGGTATTAAGGGTGGAGCTGCAGGTGGAGGCTACTCGCAGGTAGTACCCATGGAAGACATTAACCTGCACTTTACAGGTGATTTTGGAGCCATTGAGAAAGCCAATAACCTGCTTTCTGCACTTATTGACAATAACATTCAGAACAAAAAGCATAGCCTGGGCATAGACCCGAGAACCGTTTCGTGGAAGCGCGTAATGGACATGAATGACCGCGCACTGCGAAACATCGTCTGTGGTATGGGAGGAGCAGCCGGGGGGATGATGCGCGAAGAGGGCTTCAATATCACAGCCGCTTCGGAGATCATGGCTATCCTTTGTATGGCCAAAGATCTGGCCGACCTCAAAGAGAAAATGGGCAATATCTATGTAGGGTATACCTATGATAAAACGCCCGTCTATGCCAAAGATATCAAGGCCAATGGCGCTATGGCTTCTCTTATGAAAGATGCGATCAAGCCAAACCTGGTGCAGACGCTGGAAGGTAACCCTGCAATTATCCATGGTGGACCTTTCGCCAACATTGCTCAGGGAACAAATTCCATTATTGCTACCAAAATGGGGCTTTCTCACAGCGAATACGTGGTGACGGAAGCAGGTTTCGGGGCAGACCTGGGTGCTGAGAAATTCCTCGACATCAAATGTCGCTATGCCGGAATTTCCCCCAAAGCAGTAGTAATTGTAGCTACCGTACGCGCGCTCAAATATCACGGTGGACAGGGCCTTAAAGAGCTGAAGACGCCTAATGTAGAAGCACTGGCCAATGGTTTCTGTAACCTCGAAAAGCACATAGAAAATATGCAGGGCTTTGGTGTGCCCGTAGTTGTGTCTATCAACAAATTCATTACGGATTCTGACGAAGAAATTGCCTACATCAATGATCGCTGCGCAGCCATGGACAATGTGCGTGTGGCCCTCTGTGAAGGTTGGGAGCATGGTGGAGATGGTGCAAAAGACCTGGCACAGCAGGTAGTAGAAGCAGTGGATAGCTGTAAGGGTAAATTCATACCAGCCTATGACCTGGAAATGTCGGTAAAAGAAAAAATAGAAGCAGTAGCCACTAAGGTTTATGGAGCAGCCTCCGTTACCTATCAAAAGAAAGCACTGTTGAATCTGAAGCGAATCGAAAACCTTGGACTTCAGGATTTGCCAATATGCATGGCGAAGACACAGAAGTCGCTTTCTGATAACCCTGGTTTGAAGGGAAGACCTGAGGGCTTTGAACTGACCGTAAGGGAAATTGAGATTGCGGCCGGAGCAGGCTTTGTCATTCCGATTACAGGAGATATGCTCAGAATGCCAGGCTTACCGATGGTACCCGCAGCGGAAGGTATTGACATAGATGCGGAAGGTAATATTTCGGGGCTTTCATAGAAGAGTTCGGTGTACCTGATAGTTTGTTCAATTAAACAGAGATTTAGGAATGAAGTGGGATAGGAGGTAAGAAACAAGAAGCTAATCGAAGACCAAGGCCCTGTGCTTCGGTCTTCCGTCTTCAAACTTCCAACCCCTGGCCACCAACACAAGATAAAATGACAACCCCGATCCAGCCCATACAGATACTGAGAGTGGGTGCCGGCCAGACCGAGCGCCTGCCGGATCTTGTGGTGACAGAAGAACCTCTGGAGATTCGTGTAGGTCATGGTCCTGAAGATGATCGGAAACAATTCAGCCTTTCGGTGACCATGCGTACCCCGGGCAACGATGAAGCCTTATGTCTTGGCTTCTTGTTTACAGAGGCAGTCATCGACTCGATGGATCAGGTGCTTAGTGTGAAATACTGCGAAGACCTGGGCAGAACGGAGGGTACTGAAAACCTGATGCGGGTAGAACTGAAGCCCGGTGTGGAGATCAGCGATGAACAGTTTAAGCGAAACTTCTACACTACCTCAAGTTGCGGTGTCTGTGGTAAAGCCTCCATCGATTCTATCAAGGTAGATTGTGCCCCTCTGAAGCAGAGGAGTACGGAGCTGGATAAAGAAATACTATTTAGCCTGCCTGCTAAGCTCCGGGAAGCCCAGCAGGTATTCAAGCACACAGGAGGCTTACATGCTTCGGCCCTGTTTACAACCGAAGGAGAGCTATTAACCTATCAGGAAGATGTAGGGCGACATAATGCCCTCGATAAGCTGATAGGAGTAAGATTATTAGAAGGAAAGAACAAATTTGAACAGCTGATTCTGGTGCTCAGTGGTCGCATCAGTTTTGAGCTTGTTCAGAAAGCATTGAGAGCAGGCATATCTACCATTGCAGCCGTGGGAGCACCCTCCAGCCTGGCCGTTAATCTGGCGCAGGAGTTTGGTATGACACTCATCGGCTTTTTGAAAGCAGATCGCTTCAATGTATATTCAGGAAGGGAGGAATTACTATGAAAATGAGAATCAATGGAAACAGCATTAGGCTGAGGCTTTCCAAGTCTGAAGTAGAAAGCTTTAAGGAAACCGGAAAGTGGGCGCAGATCCTGAATTTTCCTAATGGCAGTGCTCTGATTTACAGGCTTCGGGAGGGAACCGATACGCTGGTAAGCTACGCACAAGATGTGCTTACGGTAGTACTGTGCGAAGAAGAGGCTGAAACCTGGGTAAATACCGATCAGGTAGGCGTAAAAGCCGAACTTGATCTGCCCAATGGCGATAAATTGAGTATTTTAGTAGAGAAGGATTTTCAGTGTCTGACCAACAGGGCAGAGGATCAAAGTGATATGTATCCCAACCCGAAAGACAGCCATTGAAGGTTGTGTTTCCAGCTGTGGGATTAAACCAAGGTCGGACAGCATGTCAGACCGTTCAAATATTACAGTTCTCAGCAGTGGGATTTATCCCACGCTGCGGGCGATGTGGTGGTCTCAGCGAGACGCTAAGACCATGTTGAGGTCGTGTTTCCAGTCGTGGGATTAAACCAAGGTCGGACAGCATGTCAGACCGTTCAAATATTACAGCTCTCAGCAATGGGGTTTATCCCACGCTGCGGGCGGTGTAGTGGTCTCAGCGAGACGCTAAGACCAGATTGAGAAGCGCCAACCACGTCAGCACCGTAGGTCAGACGGATGTTTGGGAAGGTGATGCGCCAGAATCAGATTGGGTTAGGCGCTTAAGAATAGATATAAACCAAGGTCGGACAGCATGTCAGACCGGTCAAATATTACAGCTCTCAGCAGTGGGGTTTATCCTAAGCTGCGGGTGATGTAGTGGTCTCAGCGGGACGCTAAGACCAGATTGAGCGATATGTATCCCAACCCGAAAGACAGCCATTGAAGGTTGTGTTTCCAGCTGTGGGATTAAAACCAAGGTCGGACAGCATGTCAGACCGGTCAAATATTACAGCTCTCAGCAATGGGGTTTATCCCACGCTGCGGGTGGTGTAGTGGTCTCAGCGGGACGCTAAGACCATAACCGGATTGAAAGGCCGGTTTAAAACGATAACAAAGACAATCCAACTGCGGGATTTATCCCGCATTGTACAATATGATAAGACAAGCGAACTATGTCAGATAACCTGAGTGCATTATCGGGAAGAAAAGGGTTAGAGGATAACCTCTTCGAACAGCTGGTTGAAAAATCAAAAGTGATCGGAGCCCCGGATAATGAAGAACTGAAGCAGCTGGCCGAAAAGTACCTGATGGGAGATGCCATCACCTACGGAACTGCCTCCTTTTACGACTTTTTGAAAAAAGAACATGAAGGCGTCAAAGTACACGTCTGCAATGGCAGTGCCTGCCTCACAGCCGGCACCCAGGACAAAGTAAAGGGCAAGCTTTCGAGGCACTTCAAAGATGCAGAAGTAGGCCACATGTGCTGCCTGGGACGCTGCCATGAAAACAGTGCCTTCAACTACAATGGACTCAACTACTCAGGGGATGCCATTAATCAGCTCGAAGAAATCGTCAAAGAGACCGAACAGGACTTATCAGATACCTATAAAGTAGACGCTACCTGTGAGCGTGTGCTGACAGGGGAAGCCATGACCGCTGAAAGTTATAAGGCACAGTTTCAGTCCGTACTGGATGGAGGGGCTGACTGGGCACTCGATCAGATCAAAGCTTCGAATATCAGGGGCCGTGGTGGTGCAGGCTTTCCTATGGGCTTCAAGTTTGAAGCCTGCCGAAACGAGCCCGGTGACCAGAAATTCATTGTCTGCAATGCAGATGAAGGTGATCCCGGAGCCTATTCTGACCGATACCTTTTGGAAGAGCAGCCCATGCTGGTGCTCTTTGGCATGATGACGGCCGGATATATTACCGGTGCCGATCGGGGAGCCGTGTACATCCGGGGTGAGTACCCTGAATCCGTCAGGGCAGTGTCAGAAGCGGTAGCTCAGCTGGAGGCTATTGGTATGCATGGCGAAGGTATTGGAGGAACTGACTTTAATTTCACTTTCAAAGTAATTGAAGGAGCCGGTGCCTATATCTGCGGAGAAGAAACGGCTCTGCTTTCCTCCCTGGAAGGCCAGAGACCTGAGGTTCGTGTCAGACCGCCCTTCCCAACCCAAAAGGGACTTTTCAATAAACCGACCATTGTCAACAATGTAGAGACCCTAGCGGCTGTTCCCTGGATTATTGAAAACGGGGGAGCAGCTTATGCCAAACTGGGTACAGAGCGATCTACCGGAACCAAGCTTGTTTGCCTCGATTCCTTCTTTGTGAATCCTGGCATGTATGAGGTGGAAATGGGCTCTTCCTTTAAAGAACTCGTTTATGAGGTAGGAGGAGGCTTTAAAGAGCCTGTCAAGGCAGTTCATGTGGGCGGGCCTTTGGGTGGAATCGTACCGACTCATAAAATCGAAAGCCTGAACATAGACTTTGAAAGCTTTGCCAATGGCGGCTTCTTATTGGGGCATGCCGGTATCGTTTCGGTACCCGACAAATTCCCGATGATAGAATATTTAGAGCATCTCTTTGAGTTTACAGCCGATGAATCCTGCGGAAAATGCTTCCCTTGTAGCATCGGCTCAGTAAGAGGTAAAGAGATGATAGAGAAGTCCAGAAATGGTGGCCCTAAAATGGACCGGCAGCTGATGGACGATTTACTGGAAACACTGGAAATAGGCTCACTTTGTGCCCTGGGTGGAGGTTTGCCGCTGGGTATTAAGAATGCCCTCCAGTATTTCGATGAAGAATTAAAAGCATATTTTAGCTAAAAGCAGATAGCATGAGCGAGTCAAAAAACACCGTTTATATCAATGATGAGCAGGTAAACTTCGAGAGTGGAGAAACGATCCTGACACTGCTAAGAAGAACTTTGGGACCGGACCCCGTTCCTACCTTGTGCGATGCACCCAATCTCGATCCTTTCGGTTCTTGCAGGGTATGCAGTGTAGAGGTAGCCCTTAAGAAAGACGGGCCTACCCGGGTACAGGCTTCCTGCCATACTCCGGTAATGGCCGATTCCTATATCTATACCCATACCAATAAGATTGAGCGACTGCGCAAAAATATTGTTGAGCTGGTACTCACGGATTATCCCAAAGAGAAATTCGAAACGGATAACCCCAACCAGAACGAGCTCAAGAAAGTAGCACTGGATGTAGGCCTCACGATGGACGAAGTCCGTTATGAGCCGGGCCGCAACCACCTCGACAGGGTGGAGGATACGAGTCATCCTTATATGCGGGCCAACCTCTCTTCCTGTATCAACTGCTTTCGCTGCGTAAGAGCCTGCGATGAGGTGCAGGGCGAAATGGTACTAACCATGGAAGGCCGTGGCTTCGATAGCAAAATTGTGATGGGCATGAACGAAGGCTTTATGGAGTCTGACTGCGTGTCTTGTGGTGCCTGTAGCCAGGCCTGCCCCACGGGAGCCATTACCGATGTCTTCGACTCCAAAACCAATGATGCCACTGAAAGCACCCGTACCGTTTGTACCTACTGTGGTGTGGGCTGTAACCTGGATGTTGCCACGAAAGACGAAGAAATTATCAGTATCACTGCGCCTTATGATGCGGAGGTAAACCAGGGACATACCTGCCTCAAGGGGCGTTATGCCTTTAAATTCTACGATCACCCTGAGCGTTTACGTTCCCCGATGGTGCGCAAAAACGGCCAGCTGGAAAATGTGAGCTGGGATGAGGCCTACGACTATATCGTTAACAAAATCACTCATATCAGGGATGAGCATGGGCCGGATTCCATTGCCGGCATCTCTTCTGCCCGCTGTACCAATGAAGAGAACTACCTTATGCAGAAGTTTATCCGGGCGGTAGTAGGTACCAACAATATTGATTGCTGTGCGAGGGTATGTCACTCACCCACGGCTTTGGGCATGCAGCGCTCATTCGGAACGGGTGCCGCCACCAACTCCGTGATTGATATCCAATACACGGACTGTATGATGGTGATTGGTGCCAACCCAACCGCTGCTCACCCGGTAACCGGTGCCAAGATCAAGCAGGCGGCCATGAAAGGCACCAAGCTGATCGTAATTGATCCAAGAGAGATTGAACTGGCAAAGTATGCCGATCACTTCCTGCAGCTGAGACCAGGTACCAATGTGGCCCTACTCAATATGATGCTCTACTACATTGTGGAAGAAGGTTTGGCAGATGATAGCTTTATAGAAAACCGTACCGAAGGCTACGATGACTTTGTGGCGCATATCAAAGAACTTGATGTCACGGCTATGGAAGCCATTACCGGAGTGGATAGGGAAGACGTAAGGGCTGCGGCCATTACTTACGCTTCCGCACCCAATGCCATGTCTTTTCACGGTCTGGGAGTAACCGAGCATTCACAAGGCACCTTCACGGTACAGCAGATTGCCGACCTTGCCATGATTACCGGAAACATCGGTAGAAGAGGTGTAGGTGTAAACCCACTGCGTGGACAAAATAATGTACAAGGTGCTGCTGATATGGGCGCACAACCGCATCAGGGAGCGGGATATCTTGATGTCACCAACCCTGATATGAATAGAAAGTATATCGACTTCTATAACATAGACAAGCTGCCCCTGCATATCGGGTATAAAATTCCAGAGATGTTTGATGCCGCCATTGCCGGTGACCTCAAAGTCATGTGGATCATAGGGGAGGATGTGGTACAAACGGACCCCAATACCAGCAAGGTGAAGAAAGCCCTCACCAGCCTGGACCTCTTTATTGTGCAGGAGCTCTTTATGACTGAAACAGCCCTGCTGGCCGATGTGGTATTGCCTGGAGCTTCCTTCCTGGAGAAATCAGGCACCTTCACCAATGGTGAGCGCAGGGTACAGCGCGTAAACAAAGTGGTAGAGCCTGTACCCGGCACCAAAGCAGACGGACAGATCATTGTAGACGTAATGCAGCGTATGGGCTACGATCAGCCGGATTATGCACCCGATACCATGCTCGAAGAAATCTCTCAGATTGTTCCCTTTTTCAAAGGTATTAAATGGGAAGAGCTGGCAGAAAATGGCAAGCAGTGGCCTGTACCAGAAGATGGTTCCAGCACAGAGATCATTCATATTGATGAATTCAAGCGCGGCAAAGGCAAGTTCACCTATTTCGATTGGAGAGAATCTGCCGAGATAGAAGAGCACGGAGAAGAGTATCCATACATCATTACCACCAACCGCGAGCTGGAGCATTACAACTGTGGTGCGATGACCCGCAGAACCGGCAATGGCCAAATCCTCAAAGAAGATGTACTCCTGATCAATGAAAAGGATGCCACTGACAATGGCATCAAAGATGGTGAGATGGTTTGTGTGACCTCTGCCCGTGGCAAAGTAGATATCAAAGCCCGCATTACCGATGAGGTGAAGCCTGGTGTAATGAGCACCACCTTCCACTTCCCGGAAATTATGGTCAACCTGATCACCTCAGATGTACATGACTCAGAAGCCAAATGCCCTGAGTACAAGGTAGTCGCTGTAAAAATCCGTAAGTCCAAAGGCGTGAACAAGCTGATGAAAGCCGCCCAGGGCGCTGGCGCTGGCCTCGAAGCTGTACCTCAGGATAAGATTCGGGAGTAATTCTCCCCTGTTCCAGGGGAGATGTCCTGCCTGAATCTCTGAATTTGCGCTCTGACCGGAATGGACAGAGGGGTATCAACCACCCCTAACCCCTCCTGTCCATGAGGGGAATAGTCCACGAACTCCTCAGTGAGATTGCCACGGTCGCAGCCAGACTATCGTCTGTCAGCTTCCTCGCAATGACGTTCCTATTCGTCATTGCGAGCGACCAAAGAAGCGCGGGAATCTTTTAGTAACGTTCGCGAACTAAAATGCTCTCCTTCTTTGCTGCGCTGAAGCTTCGCGAAAGCGAGGAAGGGGAGCTGTCCTTGCATGAGTGAAGAAATTGAAAGAGAGGCTAGTGGACTGTGGGGTATCAACCACCCCTAACCCCTCCTGTCCATGAGGGGAATAGTGTGCGAGCTCCTCAACATTATTGCCTTACAAGATTTCATTCGATGGTCCCATCTGCGACCTGCAGGCTGTCCGAAAGACTGAGGGCTAATGTGTTTATATTTTCAGGGTTTGATGTTGGTGTAAAAACATTTAATCCTAAACTTAAAACTTGTAAACATCAAACTGTTACTCACCAGCCTCCGCCTCTCTGGCAGCTTTTTTTATAGCTTCCAGATTTCCCCGCATCTGATCAATATGAGGGTGACCTTCCGGTAAAACCTGTTGAAATACCCTTAAGGCTTTTTCCGCAAGGCGAATGGCCTCAATAAATTCCCCCAAGTCTTTAAGCACTAATGCCAAATTAGAATATGTCCTCGCAGTGGAAGGGTGAAGTTCACCGAAGTTTTTTTCATCAGAAATCAAGGCTTTTTGTAGTAGGTCTTTGGCGCCTTGGTAATCGCCCAGGTCTTTAATTACTAAGGCTAGATTGGAATAACTCACCGCAGTGTTAGGGTGAAGTTCCCCGAAGTTTTTTTCATTAGAAATCATTGCCTTTTGCAAAAGTGTCTTAGCGTTTTGATATTCCCCGAGGTCTTGCAGAGCAGAGGCCAGATGATTCTGTAATGTTGATTTATTAGAGGTCTCTGAATCTTTGAGAACTTTTAATAAGGCATGTCCAAAAGGGATCCAGGTAAATTTATCAATCGGGTTGTCTTTAGTTTGATCTAATTTGAGCAGTTGAATGAGTCTATCTCTTAAGCCAGAGATTTCTTTAGTATCAATGGCCGATTTGATCAAAATAGTTTCTCCGATGACTCTGTGTAGACGGTAATTGTCTCCCGTGTGATCTTCTAAAATCCAACCCTTTTTTACCAATAAGTTCAGCGTCTTTGCGAAATTACCTTCTTTGTCAACGGCCTCTGGGTTAATTAGATTTATCAATAACTCATAACTGTGGAACTCAGAGGGTAAGGCGCAGAAGTTTTTCAGCAGCCAGATTTCATCCTCGGAAAGTGCAGAGAAATCAAAAATGGTACCCAGATAAAAGGTGATCTTTTCGATAGGTTTAAGTTCGCTATGCCGTGTTTTAACAGCACTCTCTAAGTCTGTTTCGAGAGCTTGTTTAAGCTTTTTTACTGATATCCTTTCTTCCTGTGCCGTTAGTGCCAGAATTTCTACCGTGAGAGTATGTAGTTCCACTATGTTCACCAATTCCTTGATTTCTTCAAGATCAGATATCCGGGAGCAATGCTTTTTAAAAAGAGCAATGGCTTCGGCTTCCGAAAGAAAATCCAGGGGCATGGCATACAGTCCATCAATAGATTCTCTGGAGGTTACCAGTAAATCCCATTCTGGCTGAGAAGGGAGCCTATCCAGGTGTTCTTCCAAACCCTCAAAGGCATTGTCAATCACCAGTAGCTTGGGGCGGTCGGGTATATTGCTGAGGGTATGTAGAATCTCCGCAAAGAGCTGGTCGGCTTGCTTGCCTTCCGTGTCAATTTTCAGTGAACGGATCAGTTCCGGGTTTTGCACAAAGTCATTAGTGATATCCTCCTGGCTTTGCGTAATCCAAACCAGTTTTTTATAGTAGTCATGGTATTGAAAGGTATAAGCCGCAGCCAGCGTAGTCTTGCCAATGCCTCCCATACCATTCACTACCACTACCTTTTTCTTTTCGGTCAGTAGCTTGTGGAGCTTCTTCAGGTCTTTTTTTCGACCAATCAGCTCATCTGGATTGATACGCTGGATGGGGGTGAGTTTTTTGTAATCTGGTATTTCTACTTTATCTGAGCTATTTCTCTCTCTGGGGCTTCCAAATTGGATCAGTTTCTCCTTGGTCAGGGCTGCCAGTTCTTTTGGAGACATCCCCTCAATGCTCAGATAACCAATCGTTTCATTAAAACCTGGTAGTTCAGTATTGTCAAACCGGACAGGGAGGATATACTCTGAGTTTTCATTAAAGGCGCGGGTTTGGGCGCTCCTTAGTTCATGCTTGGTCCAGCGCTTTTTAGCGTAGTCTTCACTGATAAACACAATGGTAAAGAGACACCTATTCTTATAAATGTCATTGAGGTATTGGTAGAGGTCTTTTCCCCACAATCTGACTTTCTCGTATGTGTCATAAAAAACCTCAATATTCTGGGCTTTTAGCTCTGCTGCAAATTCATCTACATACTCACGTTGCTCACCGGCAAAGGAGAGAGCAACCTCAAATTCAAAATCCGATCTTTTTCTTTCCATGTCTATTTAATTGAGCCTTCTAGCATACCCCGGAGCAGACCTGACCTTACCCAGGTATATCATAAAACGATAGGCGAGAAATATCACACCTAAAAGCGTAATAATTATCAAGATGTAGTCTATGGCCTGCAACTCCATATTTCTATTTTTTATTAAAATAATCAGAAGGGTTTAGACTAAAAAGGCGGCTTGTGGTTTTTGGTACCCGGTTTGGAAGTGCGCGCTGAAAATCTAAGGTTCTTAAGGAGGAGTGTCCTTGCAGAAGCTTTTAACCGCAATTATGCAATAGCCACCTATTGCATAATCTGATGATTTGAAAATCAACGAGTTAGCTGAAAAATGTTAAAACCTATATGGTGATTTTCAAATATCAGGGTTAACCATGGCAAAATGCTGACAGTCAGCATTTTCGCCAATTATTCATTTTTCTAATGAATAATTCGGGTTTAATTTGGGAGTAATCTCAGTGGACGAGGTGGTTTTTAACCGCCCCGCTTCAGAGCCCTCCAGGAAGAATGGAATAGTCCACGAACTCCTCAGGGAGATTGCCACGGTCGCAGCCAGACTATCGTCTGTCAGCTTCCTCGCAATGACGTTCCTATTCGTCATTGTGAGCGACCTAAGGAGCGCAGCAATCTTTTGGTAGCGTTCGCGTACGAAATGCTCCCCTTCTTTGCTGCACTGAAGCTTCGCGAAAGCGAGGAAGGGGAGCTGTCCTTGCATGAGCGAAGAAATTGAACGGGAGCATAGTGGACTGAGGGGTATCAACCACCCCTAACCCCTTCTGTCCATGAGGGGAATAGCACACGAACTCCTCAGGGAGATTGCCGCGGTCGCAGCCATACTATCGTCTGTCAGCTTCCTCGCAATGACGTTCCTATTCGTCATTGCGAGCGACTTAAGGAGCGCAGCAATCTTATAGCCACTTTCGCGTACGAAATACTCAGCTAAAGAGGATAGCCCGCCAGCGACTGGCCGGCTGTGCCAGTAGGTTTTAGAATTTGCTTGCTATTTTTGAACTGTGTGGCCTTATTCCCTAAACGCATTAAACTCCACCAGGTGCAGACCCGGGTTGGCACTGTTATACAGGAGGTTAATACGCAGATAACGCGCTTCGGTCGCTTCAATCTTATGCTCGTAGCCCGCCATGGAAGCCTTCTCTGTGTTTTTGCTAAAGTCTACGAGCTGTGTCCAGGTTTTGCCATCTACCGAGCCATCAATGGTGTACTGGTAGTAGCGGTAGTTGTCCCAGAAGTTGTAGACCTTAAAGCGGCTGACTGACTCTGCCTGCTCCAGGTCTACCATGATCCAGACTTCTTCGCCTACATGGCCGCCCCATTGCTCCCAAAGGGTAATACGTCCGTTATTGGAGAGTCTGGCCAGCCCTGGGCGGATCTTTTCATTGGTAGCCGTAATGGGTTTCCCCGTGGTAAGGCTCGGCTCATTGACGATCAGGTAATAGACCTCGCTAAAGCCTGAACCAAAGGGCCTGCCCCCCTTATCGAAAAGCTGAGCGCGCACCTGGGTGGTTTTGTCAAAGCTAACGGGCTCAGTGTAGACGGGTGAATCGGCTTTGGGTGATGAGCCGTCAGTAGTATAATGCAAATCATAGTCACTGAAAGTAGTGGCAAGCGAAAGACTCATTTGTCCTTCAAAACGCAGTTTCTCCCAACTGCCCGGAGGTAATTCCTTCCAGAGGTTCGTTGCTGTGGCGGTGATGGGCCTTAGAAAATAGCGCTGATAAAAGGGCTGTCCAATAGCTTGTTCCGCCTGATCGAAAGCCTGAATTTTCACATGACCCGATTCTGTTAGTGTAATCGGGTTGGTGAGTAGGGGAGAGCCGGCATTTACATCAGTGCCATCTGTAGTAAAGCGAAGGGTCATGCCATCCAGTGTAGTCACTGCCCCTATTTGCAGCTGATTGCTAAACCAGAGGTGTTCATAGAAATTACCCTCGGTCATATCGGGGAAGGTTCTGCCGCTGGTATTCACCTCAAAAGGTCTGAGAAGTTTACTCAGTTTTGCGTCTGTGTCTGCCAGCCGTGATCGAAAGTCGGAGAGATCACTGGCAGAGGTATTCCAAAGGTGCTCCGCCATGGCAGGAAGGCGTTCTCTGAGTCGATGAACCTGATTGATCTGATTTTGTTCCCATACGCACATCGTGGCACCGAGCAGGCTCTTTTTAGTGTCATCTACCTCAACTCCCACAAAACTGCTCCCGGTGTTGGTCCAGCTTTCCCAGCGTTTCAGGTTCCAGTCGGTGTAGATATAGTCGGCATCCCACTTGCGGTTATTGACCACGTAGAGCGGCTTAAAAGAGGCGTTGATTACCGGAAAACCTTCGTCTACCAGCTTTTGCGGGTCGTAGTACTGCGACTCCCAGAGCATTACCACCATGTTTTTCGGGATTTCAATTTCTCCTTCTTCCCCGAAACCCGCCCAGACAATAGTTTGCTTGTTGTTGGCCCTTACCATGTCATTAAGCCTTACCAGAAAATGCCGGAAGAGTTCATCAAGGTTGGGCAATTTGTGCTTTTTCATATAAGCAACAGTCTCCGGGTCGTCTTCCATGCCGGTAAAAAATGCTTCGTCTCCGCCTATATGGATGTACGGAGAGTAGGTGAACACATCTGCTATTTCTTTGATGATGGTGTTGAGAGCCTCATACACTTCCTCTTTGCCCATGCTGATGGTGTAGGAGTTTTTTTCGGGTTTACCAATACCGAACAGGGCTGGCATTTTACGGATAAACTGCGTGGAGTGACCGGGTACGTCTATTTCCGGTACCAGGGTAACCCCGTGCTGATAGGCATATTCATTGAGCTCTTTGAGGCCCTCCAGCGAAAAGCTTCTTCCCTCAGTCATCAGTTGAGGGTAGGCAGTAGAGGGAAAGGTGAAAGACTGGTCATCCGTCAAATGCAGGTGCAGGTAGTTGATCTTATACCACTTACAAAGGGTGATGATTTCTTTGAGGGTAGCCATATCATGCCAGCCTCTGGCCAGGTCGATCATCAAGCTGCGATAGGCCGTTTCAGGAGAGTCTTTGAACTGTAATTCCGGTACTTCCAGCTTGTCATTCATTAACTGCAAAAGGCTTACAAGTCCCATGGAAACGGCCTGATAGCTTCCTCCCGTAATTTTGATCTGGTCGCTATTCACATCCAACTCATAAGTTTCCTGCGGCCATGAGTCGTCAAGTACCAGTTCAATTTCTTGTGTTCCATCAGTAGTTTCATTCCTGATGCCGGTGAGCATATAAAACTCATCACTGAAAATACCTTTTAAGGGGTGAAGCTGTTCTGAGTTGGTGGAGATGCGGAAACCTGGGGTCAGGTTGGTCGATGCCCCTGAAAATGAAATTTGTGAAGCCTTGGGGACAATGCTTACGCTTTGGTCGGTGGCCTTCTGACAGGAGAAGAAACCCAAAGAGATCAGGAATAAAAAACAAAGTGAGGCTTTGCTGAAAAAGTTGAATCCGGCCATACTCGAAAAATTTGACTGAAGATAACAAAACAAGCGTACTCTGAACAGTTATTAAGGCCCGGATGGTGTTTACTGCTGCTGCCTCAGTCCCTCAAACACCACAATACTTACGGCATTGGCCAGGTTAAGACTTCTGACATGAGTCGTATCAATGGGGATTTTATAAAGGCGCCCAGCATTGGCTTCCGTAATGTCTTTCGACAGTCCTACCGACTCCTTACCGAAGATCAGAAACTGGTCTTCCTGGTAGTCGATGGACCAATGGTCCTGGGTACCATGGCTGGAGAAAAATGCCATAGGCTTGCCCTTATGTGTTTCAAAAAACTCCTCGGCACTCTCGTAGATATGGAGAGAGATATGCTTCCAGTAGTCCAGCCCGGCACGTTTTACCCTTTTATCGTCCAGCTCAAAGCCCAGCGGTTTTATCAGGTGCAGGTGTGAGCCGGAGGCCAGGCTCAGCCGGCCGATATTACCGGTATTTGTGGGTATTTCCGGTTCTACGAGTACGATGTTAAAGGGCACCTGGGTTAGTATTTTGCTTTGGAAGTTTCTATTGGTACAGGAATGAGTCCTCGTTTGTCAAGATCGTAAAATTCTCTGAAAGAGATCATACGCTGTTGTGTCTCGTCCCACAGCTTGTGAGAAGCCAGTTTCAGGCTCTCTTTAAAGCTGATAATGGTCGGAAACTGATTGAGCCATGGGTTTTCCTGGATACACTTTTTCAGGTTGTAATTGGGGATTGCCGGGTTGAGGTGGTGTATATGGTGCAAGCCTATGTGGCCTGTGAGCCAGTTGAAAAGTTTAGGGATTTTGTAATAGGTGCTGCCTTTCAGAGCCGAAGTAACGTAATCCCAGTTCTTTTTCCATTGCTTATAGCCATGCTCGTGCTGATGTTGTACATAGAAAAACCACATCGCTACAATGGAAAACAAGACGAGAATGGTGAGGTGAACCAGCAGGAAGTCTGCCCAGCCCAGTGTGAAACCCAGAATGGTAAATACTGCAAGAATCAGCAGGTTGTTAAGCAGTAGTCCCTTCTTTTCTTTTTTAAATGAGGGCAGCTTCACCTTGACCAGCCTGATTTGAACGAACAGGTAGTAAACCGGCATAAGGAAAAACATGACAACAGGCGACCGGTAAACTCTGTATACCAGGCGCTGAAATTTACTGAAGGCCTTAAATTCCAATACGGTGAAGGTGGGTACATCGCCAATATCTCTCAACTCCAGCTGGCCATTGGCTTTGTGGTGTACATTGTGCGACTTGGCCCAGTACTTAAAGGGGATGGTAGAAAAGTAGCTACATACATGGCCTATTACCTTTTGGGCAGTTCTGTTTTTCACAAAGGACTGATGTCCGCAGTCATGCTGAATGATAAAAATCCTTACCAGGAAGAAGGTGTTGATGATTCCCAGGCCCAGGGTAAGCCAGTAGCTTACATCCAGTGAAAAATACATGGCGATCCAGAGGCCGATAAAGGGTAAAAAGGAATTAATAATCTGGATGGTAGCCTTCGACTTGTGCTCCCGGGTGTATGGTATAAGTGATTGAATTCTGCCTTTTTCCAGCACAATTTTCTCAGCAGTCGTTTTTTGCATTAAGAATGGGTTGAGGTATGTGTGACGTGAAGTTAGCAAAAGCTATCACGGTTCCCCCCAATTTCTTAACTCTCTTATCTCTTCACGCCCAGCTCTTCCATATTGGCCCTCTCCACGGTGGAAGTATTATCAGGCTCACCACCAATGCGCTGGCCGGGGGCATAGGAGAATTTACTGAAGCTTGCACCATTCTTTGTGATGATGTCTACCCAGCCCGAGTCATATACTAACATGACGCGATTTTGCTCAAAACGCCAGATGCCTTTTTCTCCAAAGAGGCCATTGGTTCCATCGCTGTAGGTAGAGCGTGCCGAATGATCTTCCTGTATGTGCAGGTAGAATGTTTTTTTATTCTCGTCCAGCAGCTTCCAATAGCCGGTAAAGTCTTTTTCGGAGATACTGCCCCAGATGGTTTTTCTACCGGTTTTAAAAGCCGTGGTGGTTTTACCTCCCTTTTTATCTGTGGCTTCTCCCGATTTATAGGCTGTTTTTGAATAGCCATTCTTGGTGCTGCGAATCACGTCTAACCAGCCATTATTGTACAGGATATGAAGCTCGTTGCCACTAGCCCGCCAATAGCCTTCTTCAGGGATAATGGCATTATCACCTTTGGCGTAGTTGCTGGTTACGCGATGGTCTTCCGAAATATGTACCAGAAAAGTGTCTCCATCTTCATCTGAGAATTCCCAGATACCGGTAAAACTATTTTGATAGGAGTATAGAGAACAGGGAGTGAGCAGGCACATGATCAGCGCCCCTATGAAAACAGTGAATTTCATGGTTTTGATTGATTGGTGCATGTATAAGTTGCTGAAAATCAGGACTAAAAGCAATTGAAAACCAGTCTGTACACAGATTGTCTACGGTGCTGACCTCTTGGTTGATCCCTCAGCGCCTCAGACCAAATTGATCCCTGATCCAGGCCCTGATCTGATTTTCGGTAAGTGAATCGAGCTTATGGCAGCCTATCAGCCTGTACTGGCGAGGCTTATTATTGAGGATCGCCTTCTCCAGCCCTTTCTTAGACTTGCCGGGGCCACATACCACCACCTCATCACTTTGCACCACGGCTTCCATCACTTTTGAGAAGAACTTTTGAAACTGGAGGCTTCTCCTGTTGAGAATCTGCTTTTCTTTGATGGCATCGCGCACTACAAAAGGAGAGGCTGATTTGCCCTCACTATGTACATGATATTCTTCCACTTCCGAAACGATGCGTTCGAAGTGTTCAGAGTCCTTTCTCATAGTAAAAATGAGCGCCTCTCGTGAATCAATCCAAATACCGGTTTGCATCTTGCTCATATTCCAAAGATCATGAACAACCGGAAAACAGCAGGTGACCCAAATCAATCAAAAGGCTGATTTGGGTCATGCTTATTTGATAGAATTATGAAGTAATTCAATCAAAACAAAGTCCTAAAAACCCTGAACGATGAAAAAGATACTAGTACCCACCGATTTTTCGGATTGTGCCGTTAAGGCCGGAAAAGTAGCCATGGGCATGGCCCGGACTCAAAATGCGGAGCTACATTTCCTGCACATCATTGATATCCCTGCAGACTGGATCACGATTGTAAGCAAGGCAGAAACCACACTGTATGCTGATATTACCAAAAAGGTAAATGATCATCAGCAGCAGCTGGCTCAGTTGGTAGCGGAGGCCCAGCAGGCAGGTCTTAATGCACAAAAGCATTTACTTTATAACCAGGACTATAAGGGCATTCTGTCTTACGCACGCGATCGGGAGGTAGATATGATTGTAATGGGCTCGCATGGTGCTTCTGGCTTTCGCGAATGGCTCATAGGTAGCAATGCTCAGCGGGTAGTCAGAAATGCCGAGGTGCCGGTGCTGGTAGTCAAGGGCGAAGAGTCTGGCGTAAGGTTGGATTGTTTGCTATTACACAATGACTTCGAAATTGATGAGCTGGAATCTTTTGTACCTGTGGTAAACGTAGCCAAAGATCTGAAAGCTAAAATTGACCTGCTACTGGTATGCACCCCAAATGACTTTTATCCCAGCCCTGAAGCCGAGGCCCGGCTGAATCTTTACAAATCAGCAGCCCCTCAGCTGGTAGAAGGTACCCACCTGTATAATGCCCAGACCGAGGAAGAGGGCTTGATTGAGTGGTGCAAAAAGGAGAACCCCGGCCTGCTTACTATGCTTTATAATAAGAAGAAGACCAAAAACCGATACGTGCGCAGGCATGTGGAAGAACTGATAAATCACCTCGAAGTTTCCTTTCTGAGTATTCCGGTCGATTGATTTGCTTGAATAGAACTGAAAAGAGAAAAGGCCATTCCGGTTTTAAGGAATGGCCTTCACTTTATCTCTGAGGCTATATTAGCCGTCAGATTTTTTCTTCTTTTTCTTCTTCTTATCCTTTCTCTTTTTCTTCCGTTTCTTTTTTTCTTTTTCATCGGCTTCCGCTTCTTCATCTTCTGGGGTGTCATTCTGACTAAAAGAACTGCTGAGTGAGCTGAAAGGGATGTCAATATTGAAGTAATAGGGTGTCTTTTCCTCCGCTGCGTTTACAGCTTCCAACCTGTCGTAGCTATGCCCGTCTTCACTGATCAGGCTTTGGCTGGAGCTGCCCATTTCCAGGTAGTTGAGAATGGAGTATTCGTCAGAAGTAGACATGACAAAAAGAGCGTCTTTGGCAGACAGGCCGTCTCCCAGCGTGAGAAGACTCTGCATCAGTGCTTCGTAATGCTGGTAGATCAGGGTGAATTCCTCAATTCTTTGCTCGGCATAGCAGGCTTGGGCAATACGGTCCAGGTCTCTCAAGCGTACATAGCCTCTGGTGAAAATATCTTTCCCCATGTCGGCTACCTCTGCGTATTTCTCTGCCTTCATCAGCTCAGAGATTTGCGATGTAAGCCCGATGCCATAAGGGGAGTAGCCGGGATGATCCTTGTGTTTGGCATAATAGTACAGGTATTGATCAATGGTCAGTATCTGCCCCTCGCTGATTTGTGAGGTTAGCTGATCCAGGTCATAGGTCTGGTCTGCCTTGTCTACCCACTGGGCCAGGGTATTACCATTGGCAGGTACAAACCTTACCTGCCTGCCTTCATTCATTTCCCAAAGTTCGGTGGAGGTGCTGCTGAACAGGGAACTGCTCACTTTCATGGCCAGTGCATTAACGTTTAAAGGTTCTATGGATACGGCAAAGCTGAAATCCTCATAGGCCTCTTGATATGCTTCCATCCCCAGATGGTTCAGCCCGCTACCCATCACAAAGGCCATTTCCTGTGGCGCCAATACCTTTCCCTTTCCAATCAATGCCATGGATTTTTCGTGCTCGTTTTGCGCGTAATAGTCCATGGCCAGGTAGTAAATGGCAGCGACATTCTGGCTATCCAGATTGTAGGCCGTTTGATACAGCTCTGATACAGGTTCACCGAGAAGGGTTTTGGCATAGGCCAATCGGAAGTATCCATCCGCATCTTCAGGTTGAAGGTTTACATAGTTTTGAAAGTACAAAGCCGCATTGGTGAAGTCTTCCATCACCTCATAGGTATTGCCCACATTGTAATGGCCATCATAATATTGAGGATCTACCTCTATGGCTTTCAGGTAGTCGGCCAATGCTTTATCGAGGTCTTTCAGGTCATAGTAGCTGTTACCCCTGATTTTGTAGGCACGTGGATTGAGGCTGTCTTGGGCCACAAATGCATCTATCGCCTCAATGGCCTTCTGAAATTGACTGTTTTTGTATAAGGCCTGAGCAGCGTCAAGCGGGCCGCTACCACCTTGCGCCAAAAGCGGGCATGAGATGATTAATACAGCAAGGGTTACCAGTAGTCTTACTTTCATAAAGTGGATGTTTTGGAATGAATGAGGTTGCCTTATGATAAACTATATTAATTAGTGCTATAAACGAAAGGTTGGTGAGCATTTGTATGCCGGTTTTTAATTAGTTATCCGCCTTTATTTCAGCTGTGAAACTCAACTTTAAACAACTGCTGTTACAAGGTGATGTCCATGTTTTACAGAGCTGACGGATAGCATAAACCGCTGAAAGCTGGTTATTCTGACAGCTTTCCCTACCTTTGCCAGCCCTTGGTAATCAGGGGTATTATCAATTAAGAAAGGAAACTAAGATGTCGACAGCAAAAGCAGGAGATAAAGTAAAAGTACACTACACAGGTAGATTAAAAGACGGTACACAATTCGATTCGTCAGCAGGCAGAGCACCCCTTGAATTTGAAGTGGGAGCAGGCATGATGATCAAAGGATTTGACGCGGCTGTAAATGGTATGGCAGTAGGTGATAAGGTAACCGCTGAGATTCCGGCTGCTGAGGCCTATGGTCCTGAAAATCCTGAGCTGATTATTGATGTACCAAGAACAAACCTTCCGCCTGATTTGAACCCCGAGGTAGGGCAGCAACTGGGCATGAGTCAGCCGAATGGCCAGCAGGTGCCGGTAAAAATCAGAGAGGTACATGAAGATAAAGTGGTGATTGATGCCAATCATGATCTGGCAGGTAAAGACCTGGTCTTTGACATTGAATTAGTAGAGATCGCTTAAGCATCTCTAACGAAATAGTGAAGCCATAGGGGAAATCTTATGGCTTTTTTTGTACCGAAGCGGAGGGTTGGATATGGACGAAATCTAACGAACTGCCTCAGTGAATTCGGCATCCTCATATTTTTCCAGAAACTCTCTGGACCTGTCTCTGAGCTCTGTGGAGCGAAAAATTATACCATCCAGCTGCCGTCTGATCATAATCGCTTTATTCACTGAAGCCATATCAGGGTCGCTTTTCATTTCAAATTCTCTGTTATAAACGAGTATTTTCTCCAGCCGATCAAATTCCACATAGATTTCGGTGATATCTACAAAAACCTGCCTCCCAAAATCGGCAGCGATACCATTTTCACGGGCAGTCATCCAGGCAAGTGATCTCACCTCCGGCCTTGATACACCTGACCTGAACCTTGTTGTTTTACCGCTTTTATATCGTTTGATCATAGAGTCTAAAGCCTGGCGCTGCACCCGGTTAAAACCAATGGACTCGTTGATATCGGCAAAGGTTTTGATCTCTGAGGCGATGTCTTCAAGGGCATGCTGAACCTTTTGCTCAACCTTGGCCCTTTCCCGCCATGCATCCAGCATCAGTGCCAGCAAGACGGCAAATACGATGGAGAAAATTTCCAGACTAAGCCTTTTTAAGGAGATGGGTTTCTTTGTCATGACCAGGGAGACACAAATTAAGTTTTGAAGGTTTCACCCCATTGCATCATGGGACGAATGATAATTTTATTGATGAAATACCCGTTTGAGGACCAGGAATTGATGTCCGGCAATAAAAAAGCCATGCGCTGTAACGTTTGCGTACCTTTGTTCATCCTTTAATTGAGTGACCTTAATACGGCTGGCGGAACTAATGACTGCCGGCATAGAAAACTAATAGCGTGCGACAGCAAAACGAGGACAGACTTGTGAAAGAATGCCTGAAGGGGAAACGAAAAGCCCATTCAGAACTCTACAGTCTCTACAAAGACAAGATGTACGGAGTATGTCTGCGCTATGCCAGCTCGGAGGCTGAGGCCAGCGATATGCTGCAGGAAGGTTTTATAAAAGTATTTGAGGGGCTTCATCAGTTCAAACAAAACAGTCCGCTGTTTTACTGGGTCAAAAGGGTGGTGATCAATGCCGCCCTGGGCCAGATTAGAAAAAATAAGAACCGTACGGAGCGCGAGGAGCCACTCGATGATAATGTGTCAGAAGTCAGGATTGAACCTGAAGACACTGAAGGTACAGACGAGCTCCTGTGGATGATACAGAAACTGCCTACGGAATATCGTACTGTTTTTAACCTCTATACCATAGAGGGCTACGCACACAAAGAGATTGCCGAAATGCTGCAGATCAGCGAGGCCAATTCTAAGGTGAGGCTTATGAGAGGCAGGCAAATCCTCCAGCAACAACTTAAAAAACAGATGATCGCATAATGAGGAAGGAAGAAGACTATATGGATCAGTTGTTCAAAGACCATTTTCAAGACTTTGCTAAAAGCCCGGGAGAAGGGGTGTGGGACGGAGTTGTGGCAAATGGCAACATGGCCAATGGTAAGAAACTGGGCTACCCTGCTTATTGGAAGTATGGCCTGCTATTGGGGCTTGGCCTGCTATTGACTTTTGGTGTTCTGCAGGGGTATCAAACCCGTATCAATACAGATAACATCCAGCACTTAGCGGTTGAAGAAGTCAATAAAGCTGGGGCTTTGAGGAATGCCGGGCTGACTGAGCCATCAGAAGCTGGTCAAAACACTGATGGCGAGCCAGGGCCTGTGGAGTCTGTAAAGCCATTGATTCATAATGAAAGCGAAAGCACTGCCACAGGAAAATCCTCACAAGCTGCAGCCAAAAGACTATCTGAGGAGTCAACTACGGAAACTTTAGCCGCAGTAAAATCAATTGATGCAGTTTCATCCAAAATGCAGTCAACAGAAACTCTTTCGGAAGAAAGCAAAATGCTAAGGGTTGCCATGGACTCTGAAAATGAACTGATAGCCCCGGATAGTGGAGGTGCTCCCATGGCTGACTATTGGCTTGGTGTTAATATGCTGAGCCTGGACCATATTAACAAAGACCCAAACAAAGCTTCCTGGGTGAGCTTTAATGACCCGCTTACGATAAAAAATCGCAGAGACCTGAGCCGAAGCTGGATGATGAAAGCGCAGGATGACTCTAAAATCAAGGGAGGACACTGGTTTGTTTCCGGAGCCTTTGTAGCTGATGCCAGCATAGAATCCGACAGGAAATTTATACTGGGACTGGACGGACTGGCCTTTGGTGCCGGGAAATATCTGACCCCCGATTCATTTATTGAAGTAAGCCTCAGAGGTGCGTGGAGTAATGGCTTCAATATGCGTGCTACTTATGCGCGACTTTTCCTGCCCGGCAGACTCAGGCCGTATGTGCAGGGAGGACTTGCCTGGGGAGAAAACGTCAACCTGAGAATGGGACTGGGCTTAATGTACACCCCTCAAAGTCTGGATAAGTGGCGTTTTTATGTGTCGGCTAGTTATGAAGGTGGCTTCAACTTTAGCGAACAGAACTCCGGAGAAGCAGGCGTATTTGAGATAGGTGCACAAATACGGCTGAGTGGCACAGAACGGGTATTGAGTGACAATAACTGGATGAACAGCATACCGCTCTACGAGCTACCCAAGGGATGGTACGCTGATGTTTCGGCCAACTTCTCTTTTGATGAGAAAACCAAGGTGATCGACTATAGTGCCTATATGGGTAAGTATTTGAAGAGAAGACTCTTTATTCGGGGTGGCCTCAGGGCAGACCGGGATCATGTGGCGATACCCGTTCAGGTGCAATATCACTTCCTGGTCAGGAAACAGCTGCGCTTTGGGGCCTATACCGGTGCTGCTCTGGAGGTTCAAAATACGCGTTTGGGAGCAGAGTTAGGTTTTATTGCCTATTACGAGGTGACACCAGGCTTGAGCCTGTTTGTAGCTCCGGTACTGCTGGAAGGCTCTACTTATAATGAAAGACTGTTTGAGACGGGAATCCAGCTGAGTCTGTCTAAAAAGAAATAATTCAATAAAAGAAATAACTCGATTATCCTCTTTTCCTCAGAGTATCTGCTACTTGTGCACGGCAGAGCTCTGGGGAATTCCTTTTTTGTGTAGTTAGTGTCTGTAGACAAAGTCGACTTTTCATCGAAATTAGAGATGTTTCTAGAGGTCAACCCATTGGCCGATTCTCCAAGGACTTATGCCTCCGGAGAAAGCTTCACGAACTAGGGGGAACTGGTGATTTTAATTTAGCTAAAAAGACCTGATCGTATATTATCGAGGGGATGGCGTTCTTTTTGATTCACAGAGTGCGAGCCTGAGCTAGAAAGTGCACTGGCAAGGCTTGTGAAGTTTCAAAAGGCACAGTTTCCTGTTGGAAATGAGCATTTTTGAAACAAGCGTAACGCAGCCAGAGGATTTTCTAGACAGGCTCTGCTTACTCGCTCAGTTCCGTCTCAATATCAGCAATAAGCTTAATGATTTTCTCCTCTGTCTGCTCATAAGAGGTAATGTTGAAAAGCCTCCATTGCTTGATCTCCCGGAGTATCAGCAGCAGTTTCTGGTCTGGTTTTCCTCTGTGGGGTTTGGTAAACCTGATGTTGTCGCCTTGTATTTCCATATAGTCTTGGAAGTAGGCAGAAATATCATCGAAGTAGTTTTTATGAAACTGAGCAGGGTAGTACTCTTCCTCCAGCTTTTGTATGATCTCATAAGCAAAGTCATATAGCTCCACAATATCAGCTCTGAGCTGATCATTGGAAACTATCTCTATGCCCCTGGATTTCAGCGTTTCATAGGCTGTGGTATTGGTGATTGAGATATAATCGCGGTAGAGCCTCTCAAAATTGATGCTGAGCGAGTCATAGTCAACGGCCTCACCTCTGACATAGCGCTGAAATAAACTGACAGCATCAATGCCCAGTCTATGACCATTTACGTTGTTTCGGATGTCACCGATGTCAGATTTCAGTTCTATACTGATTTCCCGCAGTGTTTTTCTTTCGATCAGTTTTTCTTTGCGCTGCTCATTCCAGTGGTTGGCCAAAAAGGCAATGGTAACTCCCAGAAAGATGGAGAAGATTTCGAGCACAAAACGCGATAGTGGATTCCTGGACTTGGTCATAGTGATGAGCTAAGCTGCTAATCTATGGTTTTTTACCTTCCTCGTGTTGCTTTGTTGCCTGATTGAGCAAATAAATCAGTGAATGCTCCTGGCCTACTATCTCGTTCATAACCAGCTCAAGTTGAAGCAGTGTGGTCTGCAGGTTTGCCGCCTCCTGGCTGGCCCTGTCAAAATAGACATCTGAAAACTTATTCACGGAGCCTTGCATGATGATCTCCTGCAGACCGTAAATTCTTGTGAGCTCCTGTACAGTCGCAAAATCAAATTGCGAAATGATCTGAGTGGCCTTCCGACTCCCAGGCGGTGTCTCCCAGAAAAGCATCAATCAGAGATTCACCCCGTAAATACGCTATAGTCAGGTTGGCTTCGAGCAAAAATCGTTAGTCTCGAGCTATCCTGTGGGTTCTGCACCATTTGACTAATCCGGTCCTTTACTTTTTGGTGCTTGATCACCCAGCGCTCCAGTATTTCCCGGTTATCGTTCAGTTCACGGTAGATATAGTCCGTAGCCTTACCTTTTTGGACGCTGACCTTGCGGTTTTCTGCCAGCTGGCTGATGAATAAGGCAAAGAGCACGCTGGAAACAATCAATGTGCCTTCAATGGCCAGTCGCTTTACTTCAGGTTTTTTCATTTCTGTAATGGCTCATTGAATATGAAAAGAAAATGACTTTTACACTCCGTGAGTGTATTCCTTGTTATCGCCTCATTCTGGCCGCATAGCCATCTTTACCCACAGCCCATACGTAGTCTGAGCTAAGTTGTAACCGATGGATGTCGGGGTATTTGAGCGTGTCCCTTTGCCAGGTGCGCCCGTCATCATAGCTCCAAAAGACATTACCCGATTCTTTATTCAGGTCTCCTGCTGCCAGCCACTGCCCATCAGCATAACGCAAGACGGAGCGTAGCCGGTTTTGCGTGATGGACTGAGTAGTCCATGTCTGGCCATCATCATCGCTGATATGAATTTTGCCCGTACTGAACTCCGCAGCTATCACACGGCCCTTTTTACTACTGAAGTCAAGGGAGCGGATATCGGCTATCTTTCTAATGCTGTCGCTTTGTAAAACGATTTTCCAGGGAGCCTCCAGATTGTCTTTTACCAGCACCATGGCTGAGCCCATGGCCCAAATGCGGTTTTCCGGTCCTTTCACGATGTTCATAAGCATCGTAGGTGTTTCAGTTTCCACCCAGTTATTGCCACCATTCTGCGTTTTGTAGAGCCTTAGCTTCCTTTCCCGGGTTTCGAAGTTGATAGACATGCCTCCCGCCAATCCGTTCTGTTCGTCATCAAAGTATAGAGCATATAGCAAAAGGTTTCCCTCACTTTCAGGCAGGTTGATGGAGATGTCCTGCCAGCTCTCACCTCCATCAGTAGTACGGTAGATTTTACCCTGCTCCCCGCAAATCCAGCCCGTCTGAGCATCCAGAAACTGAATCTGTTCAAAATAGACGGAATCAAGCTGGGCCAGTATTCTCCAGCCTCGTCCACCATTCTCACTGTAATAAATGTTTCCGGTACCATAGGAGTAGGCAAAAGCCTGATTATCGCTAATGGGCTCTACATCATGCAGGTGGTCTGTGCCAATAGATGTGGTAGCAATAAAACCATCGGGCTGCTGACACGAAAGACAAATGAGTAGCAGGCTTAAAAAAGTATAGCGTTTGAGATGCATAATCTGGTTAAATCTAAAGAGCCGGTTTAAAAAAGAAAGCCAATACCCCGGACTTCTGTAAACTACAAGTAAGCACAATATATCTTTACTCTGCCCGGGTGTTGCTACATCTGACGATAACACAAAAAGCAAGCCTGAGAATAATGAGATAATTCTAACAATCTTCCCAAACGCCCTGTTTCCTTCGTATTATTGCACCCAAATTGAGCGAGATGGCCGTAGTACCCTACAAAGAGCAGCAGGCGAGTAAAAAAGAGCAGGTAGCGGAGATGTTCAACAACATTTCTCATCGCTATGATTTTCTAAACCACTTTTTGAGCCTGGGAATTGACATCCTATGGAGAAAGAAAGCAATTCGTTTGCTCAAACCAGACCAGCCTAAGCAAATCCTGGATATTGCCACCGGTACCGGAGATTTTGCCATTGAAGCACTGGCGCTCAAGCCAGACAAGGTGATAGGGGTAGATATTTCTGCCGGTATGCTGGAGCATGGCAAGCAGAAAATGAAACGTAAGGGAATTGACCATATCATTGATATGCAAATGGGAGATTCTGAAAAGCTGCTCTTTGAGAGTAATACTTTCGATGCTGTCATCGTTTCATTTGGTGTAAGGAACTTTGAAAACCTGGAGAAAGGACTGAGTGATATGTTCAGGGTATTGAAACCCGGAGGGAAAACGGTGATTATTGAGTTTTCAAGACCCCGCAGGTTCCCGATGAAGCAGCTCTATAACTTTTATTTTAAGTCCATTCTCCCGATTATTGGAAAGCTGATTTCAAAGGATCAATCAGCATACACCTATCTGCCAGAGTCAGTAGAAGCTTTTCCTGATGGAGATGATTTTCTGACAATACTGGAAAAAGTAGGCTTTAAAAGTACAGAATGCAAACCGCTCACATTTGGCATAAGCTCTATCTACATAGGGCAAAAATAATTATCCTGACAGGGCTTTTCTTAGGAAACCTCGCCCTGGCGCAAAAGGCTCCTGTAACGCAGCACAGACTTGCTGGTGATAAGGAATTTATCAAATACGGTTTCTTTCTGGGCTCTCACCAAAACTCTTTTGGCATTCGCTACTCCAGCGCATTCGAGAGTTCTCCTGTTCTCGAAGATTTACTCGCCATCAACTCAAAGCAAAAGGCAGGGTTTAACCTGGGGTTTATGGCCGATTTTCGCCTGGCCGATCAGTTTGCATTGAGAGTTGTACCTGTCAAAATAGGCCTTTATCAGCACGAGGTAGACTATGTGATGGCCGATGGAACTGTGGATACACAGCTGATTGAGACAACGAGGCTGGAGCCCGGAGCTTTTTTTAAATACCGCTCTATTCGCAGAGGAAACACCCGCATGTATTTGATAGCTGGTATGAGCGGTTCGGTCCGAACTGGTAAAGCCAGAGAAACAGATACAGGAGGGCTTGTTATCAGAAAGCTGGATGTAAGAGCCGAAATAGGCCTGGGACTAGAGAAGTATTTTAAGTTCTTTAAGTTTTCTCCTGAGCTTCGCTATTCCAGGGGGCTGATCAACGTATTGCAGGATGGAGTGGCTTTTTACAGCCTTGGTATGGACAGAGTCGTTACCCACAACTTTACCCTCTACTTCCATTTTTCTGACTGAAATCCTTTGTCAGAATTCACCTTTTTCACTTAAGAAAATCCCCCTAAATTGGTGCTCATAAGATTGATACTATGAGCAAAATTGCATTCGTAACCGGAGCCACTTCAGGAATAGGCTGGGCCACCGCTGAATACCTGGCCGTTGAGGGCTATGACCTCGTGATTTGTGGCCGCAGGGCAGGTCGTTTGAAAGAACTGGCCGATAAAGTTGCTGTCAAAACACACCCCCTCATTTTTGACGTAAGGGACAAAGATGCTGCCTTTGCAGCCATTGAGAGTTTGCCATCAGAATGGAAGGCCATAGATGTGCTAATCAATAATGCAGGCAATGCACATGGACTTTCCAGTTTTCAGAATGGAGATATTGATGATTGGGATGCAATGATCGATATCAATGTAAAAGGGCTCTTATATGTGTCAAAAGCCATTGTACCCGGTATGATTGAGCGGGGGAGTGGGCATGTGGTTAATATTGGCTCCATTGCCGGTAAAGAGGTTTACCCGAATGGTAATGTGTACTGCGCCTCAAAGCACGCTGTAGATGCGGTAAATAATGGCATGCGGCTCGACCTGAACGGCACCGGTGTGAAAGTATCACAGGTATGCCCGGGCCTGGTAGAGACAGAGTTTTCCATGGTACGTTTCAAAGGAGACGAACAGCGGTCCAGATCGGTTTATGAGGGCTTTGATGCTTTGACGGCCAATGATATTGCAGACCTGATCCGGTTTATTGTTACCAGACCAGCCCATGTAAATATCAGCGACACTATTATTTTTCCTGCTGCACAGGCAGGCTCCACTATTGTCGATCGTGGCCAAAAGTCGTAAGTTCAGATTCTAAACCCATATGATGGAAGAACCAGAAGAGAAAGAAGGGCTACCCATTCCTGATATATTTTTAAACTCCGATACAAAAGCACCACTCTCTCACTGCATTCAGTGCGACTATGACCTGATGCTGGGAGACCGTTTTTACATGATTGAAAAGGTGTTCAAGAGATACCTTCAGATGGACTCTACACAGGTGCTTTTTGAATATGCTGTATGCAGTGAGTGCTATGAGAAGATGAGAGGAGCTCTGTCCAAGGAAAGCATGCAGAATCTCTCCGCTTACATGATGACCAATACGGATTTTCAGGCTATGCAAGCGCGTATGCAAGAGCATCCTGAAGAGCCGGAAAAGTGGCTGTCGCACTGCATGATCAAGGGAATGCCTAAAGAAGAACTGACTGAGTTTCAAATGGGGGCTTGTTTCAAGGGAGATAAGCTGGTGACCAACTTTATGCCGCCCTTTATGATAGGTAACGTGGCCATGGAAGAGATGAACGAACTGCTTTCCAAAGAGACCAAAGACGAAATGGACGGGTTTATGGATGAGAATTTTGGTATACCCCCTGAGTTAAGAAAAGACCTAGTACTGATATAAATGAAGCACTTATTATTACTGTTCTCAGTCCTGCTTGTTTTGTCGGCCTGTGATACCCCGGAGGTAGAAAAGGTTGCGTTGGAAGAAGGCGTCTCCCTTGAGTTGGCCCAATACCGGAAAAGCGTTATTTCCAGCATAAATTATAAACTGGAGTTCAGGGTACCCGATGCCTCTGATCAGAGAATTCAGTCTTTAGAGACGCTTACCTTCAATCTTACGGATGTTTCACAGGATATTCTCCTCGATTTCAGAGAATCAGCAGACCTGCTGCAATATCTGGAGATCAATGGCAAGCGGCAGGATATCCTTTTTGATAAGGAGCACATCGTGCTTCCTGCCGATGCGCTGATTAAGGGGGAAAATACAGTGGATATTACCTTCTTTGCCGGGGAAACTTCCCTCAACCGCAAGGAAGAGTTTTTATATACCCTGTTTGTACCCGACAGAGCCAGAACGGCCTTTCCCTGCTTTGATCAGCCCAACCTGAAAGCCACCTATGAGCTAGTACTTGATCTGCCCTCCAACTGGACCGCCATTGCGAATGCACCGGTAGCCATATCCATATCCAAAGACGGCAGAAAGAACATGGAATTTCAGAAGTCTGACCTCATCAGCACCTACCTTTTCTCTTTTGTGGCGGGAGAGTTTGAGCGTATTACGGAAAATGTAGGTGGTAGAGAAATGACCATGCTGCATCGTGAAACGGATGCCGATAAGGTGGAGCGTAATAAGGAATTTATCTTCTACCTGCATGCGGCTTCTCTGAAATGGATGGAAGAGTATACAGGTATTCCATACCCTTTTAAGAAATTTGATTTTGCACTCATTCCCAGCTTCCAATATGGTGGTATGGAGCATGTGGGTGCTATTCAGTATCGGGCAAACAGCCTCTTCCTGGATGAGAATCCATCACAAAATCAACTGCTAAGCCGGGCGAGTCTTATCGCTCATGAAACAGCCCATATGTGGTTTGGTGATCTGGTTACGATGGACTGGTTCAACGATGTATGGACCAAGGAGGTATTTGCCAATTTTATGGCCGCCAAAATGGTGAATCCCAGTTTTCCTGATATCAATCATGAGCTGAGTTTTCTTGTACGGCATTACCCGTCAGCCTACTCGGTAGACCGTACTGAAGGAGCCAATCCTATTCGTCAGGAGCTTGGTAACCTCAATGAAGCAGGTCAGATGTATGGTGCGATTATTTATAACAAAGCGCCTATTATGATGCGCCAACTGGAAATGCTGCTCGGTGAGGGGCCTTTTCAGGAAGGTATGCAGGAATACCTCAAAACTTTTGCCAACAGAAACGCCACCTGGCCGGACCTGATCGACATTCTGGATAAGAAAACGCAGCAGGACCTGAAGGTATGGAGTGAGGTATGGGTGAATACTCCCGGTCGACCTAATTTTGATCTGGCTTACTCGCAGGACCCCAATTGCAAGTTGTGTGTCTCTTTGCATCAAAGTGACCCAAGCGGTAAAAACCGACTTTGGGAGCAGTCTTTTGCCATTGCCCGGTTTGATGGTACTGAGGGTAAACGCCTGACCATGGAAGGTGCTGAGGTAGATGTAAGTGATTACTTCAAGCGTGATAATAGGGGTGAGGATTACCATGGCCTGATGAATGCCGATGGCAGGGGTTATGGGGTGTTTAACCTGGCCCAGGTGCAGGTAATGCAAAACTGGACAAAGCTCGGAAACCTGCAGAAGGGAGTCGCCATGATTGACTTTTACGAGCAGCTGCTGGATGGCAGAGTGGCGGCTGACGAATATGTAGAGCTGATTAAATGGATTGTGGTTAGAGAAAAGAACCAGCTATTACTCAATCTGGTGCTGGGACAACTCAATCGGGTCTACTGGTCATTCCTGACGCCCGATCAGCGAAATGCCCTGGCGCCTGACCTGGAGAGAACGCTCTACCACTGCATGAACGATAAGGCAGAGACTCCCAGTCAGAAGAAGATTTTCTTCAATGCCTTCCGCAATGTAGCCATCACCCAAACCAATATTGATCGGCTTTATAACATCTGGACTGATGCTGCTCATGCCCGGGTAGCTGGTTTACAGCTCTCTGAGAATGACCGAACCGGGCTTGCTGCCAATATCGCCATCAAAGACCCGCGAAGGGCTGAGGAGGTATTGAATAAGCAGCTGGCTGCCATTGAGAATCCTGACAGGCAAAAGCGCTTTGAGTTTCTGATGCCCGCCCTCTCTGATAAGGAGGAGGTGAGAGATGCCTTCTTTGCTTCTTTGAAAGATGAAACCAACCGACAAACCGAGTCATGGGTATTGGGAGCATTGGGCTATCTTCATCACCCTCTGAGAACACAGCAGTCGCAGAAGTACATTCCGGAGAGCCTTGAGCTTTTAGCAGAAATCCAGAAAACGGGGGATATCTTCTTTCCTAAGCGATGGCTGGATCAGACCCTTGGAAACCATAACTCAGCAGGCGCGGCTCGTGCTGTTAGGGATTTTCTGGAGCAAAGGCCTGAGTACAATGCTCAGCTCAGAATGAAGATTCTGCAAGCTGCCGATATGCTTTTCAGGTCAGAGCGAAAGCTGAGCCCGGTTATGTGATGTTTTCAGGTCATTTCTGGCCCTGTCATACCGCATGCTTGGGCTGAAGCTTCAGCGTAGGACCAGGTCAGACGGATGTTTCTGGGTTAACCTGCTTTCCTCTGCTGAAGTATGAAGCATCTAAAGCAGTGATGTCAGCTCTTTAGGGATGTGAATAGACTCTTCGTTCCTCAGAGTGAAAAGGCAATCTTAGAAGGGCCTTGACAATACTTGAAGTACGAATCAGGAGTGTGGAGTACTATCCTCGTCAGGCCGCAAGCTTGGACCGAAGCTTTAGCTAGCGTAGGACCGGGCCAGCCGGGTTTCTAAAGTGTAAATCGTGTAGGCTAACAGACCATAGGGCAAAAAAATAACCCTTTCGGGTCGTTTCTTTTTCATTGTCCTTTTTTTCTAGCGACTTAGGAATGTCTTCTGTTAATCTATTGACTCTTTTTATCGACTTGAGGATGTCTCTTACCTATAATAACGTAGGCGGTAGATATTAGTTCAATAAATTATGACATCCCTCTAAGGGATGCCATAATTTGAAAACCTTATCCGATTCTTTCAATCAGGTCAGCAGCTCGGTTAGAGTAGCCAGCCTCATTGTCGTACCAGCCAACAACTTTTACCAAAGTACCCTGAGCAGAAGTCAGGAGAGAATCAAAGATATTTGAGTGTGGGTTACCTACAATATCGATAGATACGATAGGATCTTCAGTGTACTCAAGAATACCTTTCATCGGACCGTCAGCAGCAGCTTTCATAGCAGCATTTACTTCTTCTTTAGTAACTTCTTTCTTAAGCACTACAGTAAGGTCAGTCAATGAACCATCAGGAATCGGAACTCTCATAGCGATACCATCCAGTTTGCCAGCGAGGTGAGGCAGTACCAAACCTACGGCTTTAGCAGCGCCTGTGGAGGTAGGAATGATAGAGTAAGCACCGGCTCTGGCTCTTCTCAAATCTTTGTGAGGTGCATCCTGCAATCTCTGATCTGAAGTATAGGCATGCACCGTAGTGATATAACCTTTTTCAATGCCGAAAGCATCATCCAGTACCTTAGCCATAGGGGCCAGGCAGTTGGTAGTACAAGAAGCGTTAGACATGATGGTCTCTTCGCCAGTCATGGTGTCGTCATTCACACCCAATACTACTGTTGGAATACCCCCTTTAGCAGGAGCCGAGATCACTACTTTTTTAGCACCAGCCTCAATGTGCTGTCCGGCACCGGCCTGATCCAGGAAGAACCCTGTAGACTCCAATACCACGTCAACACCCAGGTCGCCCCAGGGAAGATTCCTAGGCTCTCTTTCTGCATAAATCTTAATTTCTGTACCATTCACTTCAATACCATCGGCAGTGGCCGCTACAGTACCGTTGAATTTTCCGTGTACAGAATCGTACTTTAAGAGGTGGGCCAATGTCTTGGTATCCGTCAGATCGTTGATGGCAACAATCTCAATATTTTCTTTTTGCAGTAAAGCTTTGAAAGTCAGTCTTCCGATCCTTCCGAAGCCGTTAATTGCTACTCTGGTTTTAGCCATGATATTTGCGGTTTTGTAAGTTCTATTTCGCGGGCGTAAAACTAAGAAAGCCCGACACTATATCCAATACAATGGGATGAAGTAAATGTTAGTTCCTGTGGAAACGATTGAATTGAATATGTGCGGAATTTTTTTTGTAAATATTAAACACACTTCTATATTTGCAAACCGAAAATCAGGAATTGAGAAAAGCTCATTGATTGATTTTAACAAATGGTCCGTTCGTCTAGGGGTTAGGACGCCAGGTTTTCATCCTGGTAACAGGGGTTCGATTCCCCTACGGACTACCAAACCGGAATCTTTAAGCAAGTTCGCTTTGAGTTCCGGTTTTTTTGTTTCTAAGCCCTTTGTTTTAGCAAACCCTTTTGGTGGCGGCTTTTACTATAATCGAATTCCTCTGAATTAATATCCCATCTGCCTGCATATCCTGTAAGCGTTCCAGGCTACCGTTGACCTTGTCAATCTTTGCATCTGATTCTTTAGTCTTTTGTTGGTCAAGCCTGGGCGTTTTGGGTAAGCTTTGGTACAGCCACGTTGTTCAGCACAATCACAAATTTAGGGGGTAAAGCCAAGTGTGAGAGAAAAGTCATTCAGCGATAAAGGCTTTAGATGTAGGCGCGCAGCTCTATTTATTTAGAGGCTACCTGATGAGTAAAAACAGGACATTCTAAAAAAATAAAGAGAGAGATTCAGATGCTTTCGAGATGGCCTTTTTCTGTTGTTCTTCTCAGCAGTTTTTTACGTTGCGAGAAGAAAAATGAAGGTTTTTTATATTGTATTATAGTAATATTCAGATTTGCTGTGCTCGCGGGTTTATTGTCTGATTGTGAAGGTTTTAATAATGCATGAGTTGGTATAATAAATACATATGTTTAGAAAAAGAGAACCTGAATTTAGGTGGAGAATGATCTCTATAAGAAACATCATTCATGTACACTTTGTGATTTTTCTTAGTAAGAATCTAAAAATTTTAGCACAAAAATAAAGAGAAAAAATATCTGAAAGAAACTAATATAATCTTTGCGTTTTCGTTTAAATAATTCAATAATGACCCTTTTTTGCGTTTAAACGGCTTATTGATTAATGTTCGATTTGTCTTGATTAATCTGCCGTATGTAAGTAGTGACGAATTTTTGATCAGACAAATTCGGTCAGAATTGTGTTTATACTGCAAATTATCAGTTTTAAGATAGATTTCTTATGGCAATATTGAAAGGCTGTGGTTTTTATATGGTATAAAATATTTTTTTATAAGATATTGAATATTAAAAAACTCTATATTACATTCAAGAATTGAAAGCACTCGTGGCTTTCACCGCAACCAATTTGAGCTAAAAGACCCCAAGGAGAGATATCTGTACTTTTCTTTAGGCATGCCTTTGCTTTCGCACACCAAACCCCGGATTTAATGGATTTAAATAATATTGCTCAGGTCAATATAAAACCCTATTGGCATGTGATTTACGTCAGGCAGAAGTATGAAAAGTCTATAAGTTCAAGACTCAATGAAATGGGGATTGAGAATCTGGTACCACTCACCAAAGTTGTCAGGGAGTATAAATCTCAGAAGAGAAAAGTGATTGTCCCCATGTTTCCTGGTTATATTTTTCTTATCACTCACCCGGGGAAACGGCATCATATAACCAATTTGGATGGTGTTTACAGTTTTGTCAAAATCGGTCAGGATTTTCAGCGTGTAAATGACCTGGAGATTGATAATATCCGAATACTGACTTCTAATATGGATAGTTGCCGCGATTTCCGTTCGGAAGAATATATAAGGAGAGGGTCTTTAATTGAAGTTAAAAATGGCCCTTTAAGTGGTATGAAAGGAGTGGTTACAGGTAATAACGGAGGTCGTATCCTCGTTTCGATTGATTCCATCAGAATAGCTGTGAGTATATCCGTACCACAACATCAAATAGCCGTCAGGTTGGCCTGACCTAATGCTATATCTGCTACAACCGACTATCTCAGCTTAGCATCTTTAATATTCTTATTCATGAGTCAAAAAACACTTACAGGTATACTGGAAGACGTCAGCTCTCTCAAGAATCGTGGGATAACTTTTGTTGAGCACAGTAGCAGCGAGAGTTTTCTTTCCTATCAGGAGCTGTATCAGTTTTCGCTTAAAGGTTTATCGCTGCTTCAGAAAAGTGGCTTGAAACCTAAAGACGAACTCGTCTTTCAGGTAGAAGATAATAAGGCCTTCATTATTCTCTTCTGGTCATGTGTATTGGGAGGTATCATACCTGTACCCCTCTCTATTGGGAAAAATGATGACCAGAAAGCAAAATTATTTAATGTTTGGTCAATTTTAGATAACCCTTATTTGGCCTCTACTCCTGAACAGTTAGACAAAATTTCAAAGTATGGACTATCTAATAGTCAGAGTCATTTATCTACTCGTATCCGAGGTAAGTCAATAAATTTTGAGGAGTTATACGCATCAGCAGACCCGGGAGTAATTCATCAGTCAAAACCTACGGATTTGGCCTTTGTCCAATTCTCATCAGGGTCTACCGGTAGTCCCAAAGGAGTGATGTTGACGCATGAAAATCTAATAACCAATGTTGCCGCAATAGGCAGTGCTGCGGGTTACTCAGCATCTGATTCTACATTGAGCTGGATGCCACTGACCCACGATATGGGGCTTATTGGTTTTCATATCAACCCGATTTTCAGCAGAATGAATCAGTACTTAATGCCCACTGGCGTTTTTGTACGAAACCCTACATTATGGCTGTCTAAAGCTACTCAGCATGGCACAACGGTGCTTTGTTCTCCAAATTTCGGATACAAATACCTCTTAAAACATCTTGATGAGTCCACAAATTATTCCTGGGATTTATCGGCTGTTCGTATCATTTACAATGGAGCTGAACCGATTTCTGAAGACCTCGGACAGACCTTTTTAAATACTCTGGCTAAATACGGGCTACAAAGAAATGCCATGTGTCCGGTATATGGGTTGGCAGAAGCCAGCTTGGCAGTCTCTATGTCCAGAATGGAAGAAGAAGTCATTTCCGTTGCCCTGGACCGCAACCAATTGAATATTGGAGATCGCGTTAGTCTCACTACTTCAGAAAATGCCTTGTCATTTGTCAATGTTGGAAAAGCCGTCAATGACGTTTTTATAAATATTACAGATGAAGACGGGCAAGAGGTAGAAGAAGAGGTGATAGGGAAGGTTAAAATAAAGGGGAGGAACGTTACTTCAGCTTACTACAACAATCTGGAAATCACAAATCAGACTATTTCAAACGATGGGTGGCTGGATACGGGAGATCTTGGTTTTATTAAAGAAGAAGCCCTTTACATTACCGGGAGAGCCAAAGATATATTCTTTGTAAATGGTCAAAACTTCTACCCTCACGATCTGGAGCGCATAGCAGAAGGAGTTGAAGGAATAGAGCTCAACAAGGTGATAATATCAGGGACTGCCGGTACTGGTGTGCAGTCAGAGGAAGTTATCGCTTTTGTCTTCCACCGGGGAAAGCTGGACCTGTTTATACCCATTTCCCAAGCGCTCAAATCTCATGTCAATGCACAAACAGGCGTTGAAATAGCACGAGTTATCCCTGTCAGAGATATACCCAAAACCACCAGTGGCAAACTGCAAAGATTTAAACTGGTAGAGAGATATAAATCTGGAGACTATAGTCAGATACTTAAAGAAATCGTCTCGCTACAAAAAACACATAATGAGGTAGATTCAGCAGATGTACAACCTGAAACTGAAACAGAAAAAGGACTGACGGAGATTTGGAAAAAGCTCTTTAACAGACAGGAAATTTCAATGACCGAGCGTTTTTTCGAAATTGGTGGAAACTCTCTGAAAGGTGCCGAATTTGGCATGGCAGTACTTAAAAGGTTTGAAGTAGACCTGCCGTTAACTGCTTTATACAGTAACCAGTCAATCCCAGAGATTGCCTCTATCCTGGATTCATCAGATGAGACGAAATATTTGCCCATTCTTAAATCTCTGGAAGTGGGCCATCATGAGGTCTCTCCGTTGCAAAGAAGGTTATTTTACTTCCAGGAGACGAACAAGACCTCAACCGCTTATAATGTTCCGGTAGCATTTGAAGCCTTGTCAAATATTGACATTGATCTTTTAAAAACCTGTATTAGAAAGCTCATTGGGCGTTATGATGTCTTGAGGTCCTCATTTTTTCAAGAGGGTGAGAGGGCTTTTATGAAAATACACAGCGATATAGATTTTCAGTTAAATCTCCCGAAAGCTGATTTTTCCGACTCAGGTATTATTGCATCCCTTATTACTCCTTTTGATTTAACAGAACCAGGCCTTTTCAGGGTCTTCTTAATACAGCGTGATGCAGGAAAGTCTGTTTTACTTTTTGATTTCCATCACATCATTATGGATGGGGTCTCTATCTCCCTTTTGATCGAAGAATTGATTCAACTATATCAGGTAGGTCAATTGGAGCAACCTGCGGCCCAGTATTCAGACTTCTTACGTTGGTCGCAGAACCACCAAAAGTCAGAAAACCTTGCTACACGGAGACAATATTGGGTGAATGAACTGAAAGGCGAGTTACCGCTGCTTGAAATGCCTTTGGACCAGCCAAGGCCAAGGCAATTTGTTCACAAAGGAGAGAAAGTAGAATTTGCGATCGGAAAAGTAAAGTCAGGGAAACTACGAGCATTCTCAAAGAAACATGGCTGTTCGATGCATACGCTCATGTTTGCGTTCTACAACATTCTCCTGCATAAATACACAGGTCAAAAGGAGTTTATTATTGGCATACCTGTCACTGTAAGAAACCACCCTGATGTGAACAGAACCATGGGTATGTTTGTCAATAATTTGCCGATCAGGGTTCAGATAAATCCAAAAGAGTCCTTCGAAGTTCTGCTGGGAAAATTGATGGATCTGATAGGCAACGCCCTGTTAAACGATTACCCTTTCGATTTCATGCTGGATGATATTGAAGTCCAAAGAGACCTGAGTCGTAATCCATTGTTTGATACAATGTTTCTGTATCAGAATATGGACCTTCCTGAGTCGGGCGATAAAGCACTTCAATTAAACCCGCTATTTATAAACCCAAAGGTTTCCAAATTCGATATTTCGCAAGAAGTTTTTGATAACGGCTCAGCTCCTCTCACCTACAGTTTTGAATATGCTACTTCTCTATTTAATCCAGAGACTATTCAAAGGCTTGCTGATCATTTTGATACACTGTTGGATCGGGTACTCATAAACCCGCTTACTAAGATTGCCGATATCTCTTTGCTGTCAGTTAAAGAATATGAGCAGCAGGTTTTTGATTTCAATGACACCCGCCAAAAATACCCGGACCAATCAGTTCTTGATGTAATAGATGTCCGGACTTCAGAGTCGCCAGATAGTACTGCCATCGTTTACAATAAAGAGAAGATTAGCTTTAAGGAGCTCTCCAGAAGGTCAGCCAGTGTGGCTAAAATGCTCAAAGCTGGTGGTGTGAAAAAAGGTGATGTGGTGGCTGTTTTCTTAGACCGATCGCCCGAACTGATCTCTGGAATTCTTGGAATCATGAAAGCAGGTGGTACCTACTTACCTGTAGATATCAGCTTACCACAGAAAAGGGTCAGTTATCTGCTATCTCATAGTCAATGCAAATGGGTTATCGCTAAGGAAATATATAAAGCGGAACTTTCAGAATCTATTGACTTGGGTGCCAGGGCATTTGCTATAGATCAGTTAGCACTCATTGCTGAACAGGAAGAAATCAAGCATGAAATCGACCCTTCTAATCTGGCATATCTGCTCTATACTTCTGGTACCACAGGAAAGCCCAAAGGAGTGAAGGTCAGCCATAAGGCGCTGCACAACTATTCATCATGGGCAGCAACAGAATACGTAGGCGATACAAGCGGTTCTTTTCCCTTATTCACTTCCATTTCCTTTGACCTTACCCTTACCTCCATATTTACGCCCCTGGTTACAGGTAATGCTATTGTAATTTATAATGAAGAGGCACATGATCACGAACATGCAGTGGTCAGGGCAGTCAGAGACAACCGTGTGGATATTATAAAACTGACTCCTTCCCATCTCAGGTTGTTAAGAGATATAGACCTATCCGATTTGGGCGAGATCAGGTTGCAAAAAATGATAGTGGGAGGTGAGTCATTTGATGCAGCATTGGCCAGGGAAATTAATGAGAAATTTAAGGGGAAACTGGAGATCTTCAACGAGTATGGCCCCACAGAAGCTACTGTCGGGTGTATGATCCATCAGTTTGACCCAAAAGACTTGTCCCTGACAGTTCCTGTTGGAGTACCGGCAGCCAATACGGAAATCTATCTTTTAGACGAGCACCTACATCCGGTTCCCACAGGCATTAAGGGTGAAATTTATATTGCCGGATCAGGGCTGGCCTCCGGTTACCTGTTTGATCAGGCACTCACAGCAGAAACATTCATTCCGAATCCTTTTGTCGAAAATGAAAGGATGTATAAAACGGGAGACCTGGCCAAACGACTGGATAATGGTGTGCTGGAATATTTAGGGCGTGTGGATGAACAAATTAAAGTAAATGGCTACCGGATTGAACCTGATGAGATCAACTACTATTTGCGTCAATACCCTGATGTAACTGACTCAGTAGTAGAAGTAAGAAACCTTGAGGACAGAGAAAATCTATTTGCTTATTTACTCACAGAAAAGGGAACAGCTGCCATCGAAGAATCGCCTTTGAAAACCTATCTGGCTGAGCGGTTACCCTTCTATATGATACCAACGCGAATCATTTGTCTGGAAGAGTTTCCTATTACCGGTAATGGTAAAATTGATCATAGAACTCTGGCAGCTTTGGCAATTGAAAAAGAGGGTGAACCGAAGAAAGAGGCCTCTAATGAAGTTGAGAGAATTTTTGCTGATATCTGGCAAGACCTCTTGGCTAAAGAATACGTTGCCGTAGATGACAATTTCTTCGAGCTAGGTGGAGACTCCATCAAAGCGGTACAAATTGTTTCCAGGCTACATGAAAAAGGAATCTCTGTTCAGGTAAAGGATATTCTGACATATCATACTATCGAACATTTAGTATCGAATGAAAAATACTCGTATTCCGGCCTGAGTGCCGATCAGGGTATCATTTCAGGAGTAAAAGACAGGAGCCCCATTGAATCGTGGTTTTTTAATCAAGAGTTTGCCAATCCTTCCTATTATAATCAATCGGTGCTCTTAAATATTAATGAGGTTTTGAATGTCAGCTTGTTACAAAAGGCATTTGAAACACTGATCGGTCACCATGATGGATTACGACTCAATTACGATAGAAATAGCAAGGTCTTATTCTTCAATGAACGTCATCTGAATCAGGATTTCATCATTCCGGTAAGAGCATTGGAAGAAGACTTTACAGGACAATTAGTAAAGATAAAATCAGAGTTTGATATCTCTGAAAGTCTCTTGATCAAGGCCGTCATCTTTTCTGACAAAGATGAGCAAAAGTACCTTTTCTTGACTGCCCACCATTTGGTGACAGATGGCCTTTCATGGCGGATTTTGCTTCACGACCTTTCACAGACTTATAAATCTTTGGAAACAGGAAGTCAAAAGGCCTTACCCCCGAAAACCACCAGCCTGATCGAGTGGCAACACCAGCTAAGTGCCTGGCAGCCGGAAATGGGAGAGGTCTCAAAACAATATTGGGAACAAGTAAAACAGTGTCCATTTGTACTTCCGCTGGATTTTAAAACCAACGACTGGTCTGTAAAAGGCTTGCGGCAGTACACGGTGAGTCTGGATAAAGATTATACAGATTTTCTGATCAGAGAAGCACATAAACCCTATCGCACGCATGTGTTCACTTTACTCAACGTGGCACTGGCATGGGCAATCCGAGATTGGACAGGGAGCAACACTTTTGTTCTTGAGCATGAAAATCATGGCAGACATCTGGATGACTGTGATGTCTCCCGAACCCTCGGCTGGTTTACAGCAATGTACCCTGTAAAACTCGAGTTGGTTGGGAAAGACCCCAGGGAACAGATAAAGGCAATTAAAGAGCAGATTAAAAAGGTGCCACATCATGGAATACCTTTTGGTCTTGATAGCCAAAGATCAGTTCAAGGGAAATCAGAAAGTCCCTCAGAACTAAGATTAAACTATCTGGGCGAGTTTGTGCTTGAAGACAATGACCATTGGTCTTTCAGTGGTTTGCCTACCGGTCCGGAAACAGCCTCTGATAACCATTTGACAGCCAAATTGGAATTGAATGCCATAGTCATGAATGAGGTGTTTTCGTTAGATATCGCTTATCATGAAACTGCATTTTTGGATCAAACCATTCATGACTTTGGTGCAAATTTTACGAGAAACCTCATTGCGTTATTGGATCAGATTAGAGACGAGAGTGATGTTCATTTCACGCCATCTGACTTTGAGATAGCACTGGACCAAAAGGAATTGGACGAGCTGTTCATGTAACAGGCAACCCTTCATATGAGAAGTATGAGAGTCCATCACGAGTGCTCTGAAATACGCCTCATCACAATTCTACCAAATCCCAAAAAGAAGTTAGTAACTAAACAAGAATGAAATGTTGATAACACCTAGTATTCTGGAAAATGTGGGAGAGACTCCTCTTGTTTCAATAGAAATGAGTGAGTTTGAAAATATTAACCTATTCACAAAAATAGAAGCTTACAACCCCACAGGAAGTGTAAAGGACAGGGCCGCGTCATACATTTTAAGAAAACTGTTGGAAAGAGGCGAGATCAATCAGGAGACTACCATTATAGAGTCAACATCCGGAAACTTCGGAGTGGCCCTTTCTGCTTATTGTAAATATTACGGACTTCCCTTTATAGCCGTGGTAGATCCTCACATTACCAGTATCAATGAAATGCTGATCAGGGCGAACGGGGCTAAAATCATTAAAGTACAGACTCCGGATAAACATGGAGGGTATTTACTTACCAGGGTGCAACAAGTCAAAGACCTGAAAGCAGAAATAGAAAATTCCTATTGGGTAAACCAGTACGAAAATCCACTCAATGCCAGAGCATATTACCAGTCTCTGGGTAAAGAACTTTGTTTTCAGATTGAAGAGATCGATTATATCTTTTTGGGGGTCAGCTCGGGAGGAACTATTACGGGAGTCTCTCAAAAAATCAAAGAAAACTTTCCTGATGCTCAAGTCATCGCTGTAGACGTAGAGGGTTCTGTCATATTTGGCAATGAATCTCATAAACGGTTCATTCCCGGTATAGGGTCCAGTATGAAGCCTAAAATCCTTAAAAACGCCTTTGTAGATGATGTAGTCATTACCGATGAAATTGCTACCATTAATGCTTGCCATGAATTGCTCGAACAGCATAACTTCTTTGTCGGGGGCTCTTCAGGTTCAGTATATGCTGGCGTAAAAGCGTATTTCAAAGACCGCAAAATAAACCGACCAATTAATGTGGTCTCCATATTTGCCGATCGAGGTGAGCGCTATTTTGACACCATTTATAACAAAGAATGGTCAGATAAAATCATTAAAATCAGACAAGGAATGACAGTTTCTGTTTGAATCAATTGAGGAACCTCTAAAAACTTTATACCAATGCGCGTTCAAGACGAAAATGATATTCTGAACATAGGAATCGACTGGCAAAAAACCATCTCGATTATAGAAGAAACAGTGAAGTGCCTGGCAGCCAACGATTTTTCGCAGCCTGTTAAGCCCTACTTGCGGTACCGTAATCCTAAAAACAGGATTATTGCCATGCCTGCTTTTGTCGGAGGCAGCATTAACATGGCCGGTATTAAGTGGATTGCCAGCTTTCCTGAAAACATTGACCAGGGTATTCCCAGGGCACATAGTGTTGTGATTCTTAATGATGCAGACACTGGACAGCCTCTGGGTACTATTAATACACCGCTATTGAGTGTGATCAGGACTACTTCGGTCAGTGGATTGGTATTTAAATATTTCAATGACGTCAGAAAACCTGAATCCATAAAGATTGGTATGACCGGCTTTGGGCCCATAGGCCAGTATCATGCAAAAATGTGTTTTGACATGTTCGGAGACATCATTGAAAAAATGAGCATCTATGATGTTAGACAAATTGACCCTTCTCTCATAAATGATGATAGAATAGAGGTTGTAAATTCATGGGAAGAAGCTTATGAGGAAGCAGATGTTTTCATCACCTGTACCGTTTCAGATGCTGCCTATGTAGATAAGCAACCAAAGCCGGGGTCGCTTCATCTGAATGTTTCACTTCGTGATTATAAGGTTGATGTTTACGATTGGTTTAAAGAGGCAATGTATGTAGATGATTGGGAGGAGGTAAATCGAGAGAAGACCGATATAGAAATGATGCATATTCACAAAGGTCTTGAGGAAAAGGGTACTTATTCTATTGTTGATATGGTGGTTGAAAACGGTTTTTCAAAGCATGCCGAGGAAGTACCACTGATGTTTAACCCTATGGGAATGGCCGTATTTGATATCGCGATTGGTAGCCATTATTATCACGCTTAGCAAATTAACTGATTAAATATGTAATGCTGATGCAACCATTCTAACCTTTTAGTTATCTTCATACCGGATAGACTATAATTTTCAAGTGAAAAAGATTATTTCGCTGTAAATAATAAAATCAAAAATCATGCTACGACACTCTCTTCTAATACTCTTCAGGAATTTCAAGCGATATAAGAGTGCTTCTTTTATCAATTTATTTGGACTTTCTGTTGGCCTGGCCAGTGCCCTGTTAATCTATTTATGGGTTAACGATGAATTAAGCATTGATAAATTCCATGAAGATGATGACAGAATTTTTCAGGTTTATGAAAACCTTGATGAGACCGATGGTATAAATACCAATGAAACTACGTCTGGCTATATGGCCAGTGCTATGATGGCTGAAATGCCAGAAGTTGAGTTGGCTGCTGCTGTTACTACCATTAAGGACAAAGCTGCGACTCTTTCTGTAGAGGATAAGAGAATAAATATAAAGGCTACAGGTCTGTATGTAAGCAAAGAGTTTTTTCAGGTTTTTTCTTACCCGTTTATCGATGGAGACAAGAACAGAGTGTGGGAGAACAAAAACTCCATGATTATTTCTGAAGAGCTCGCATTAAAGATGTTTGGTACTACAGAGGGTGTTATTGGCAATATTGTTGATTTCGAACATGAGCAAGAGTTTTTCGTTTCTGCTGTCTTTGAAACCCTTCCCAGCCAGTCTTCTGACCAATTCGATTTTGTATTGTCTTTTGAAGAACATGGAGATCGTGATCCGAGTGCGTTAGAGTGGCGGAGTACTCCTGCTTATACGTATGTAAAGTTGAGAGCTGATGCCAGTCCTGAGGGGCTCAATGCAAAAATCAAAGATTTTGTGGCAATCAAAACAGGCGGTGAGCTTACTCATCGTAAGCCCTTTTTGGTTCGTTATTCAGACAGGTACCTCTATGGGAACTACGAAAACGGTGTACAGTCAGGAGGAAGGATAGCCTATGTACGGCTGTTTTCCATCATTGCCATTTTCATATTGACCATTGCCTGTATCAATTTTATGAATTTATCTACCGCTAAGGCATCCAGGCGTTTAAAAGAAGTGGGTGTTAAAAAGGCAATGGGTGTAAACAGGAAGGTGCTTATCTTTCAGTATCTGTCAGAGTCTTTAATGATGTGCTTTATATCACTCATTATTGCCCTTATTCTTGTTCTGCTTTTGTTGCCCGACTTCAATGAAATTACCGGGAAACAACTCGTCCTGGCATTGAATCTTGAGTTTGTTTTATCTGTCTTGGCTGTAGTGCTGTTTACCGGTCTGGCATCTGGTAGCTACCCTGCCCTCTACCTTTCAGGCTTTAAGCCAGCGGTCGTACTGAAAGGAAAACTCAATAGCAGTACAGGTGAGATGTGGACACGCAAAGGACTGGTGGTCTTACAGTTCGGAATTTCTGTAGTGTTGATTGTCTCTGTTTTGGTAATCTATAAACAGATAGAGTATGTACAAACAAAAAACTTAGGGTATGACAGAGAGAATATTCTATTGTTTGATAGAGAAGGAAAAACAGCTCAGGAAGAGCATTTAGAGCCTTTTCTTGCTGAAGTAAAAAATATACCCGGAGTTATCAATGCCTCTGTAATAGGCCATGATCTGGCAGGCAAAGGTTGGGGTGTTTATGGATTTGACTGGGAAGGAAAAGATCCGGATGATAATACACTATTTGAACATGTAGTACTGTACTATGACATGATGCAGATTCTGGATATTCAAATGAAAGAAGGAAGAGCCTTTTCCAGGGATTTTTCTGCAGAAAGAAATAAGATTGTTTTGAATGAAGCCGCCATAGAACATATGAAGATTGAAAATCCGGTTGGCAAATCAATTAGGTTTTGGGGCCGGAAAGTAGAGATTATAGGGATTGCCAAAAATTTCCACTTTGAATCACTTCATGAAGAGATTCAACCCCTGATGTTTTCATTTTGGCCCGACAATGCTGATAGGTTTATGGTCAAAACCGGGGCCGGAAAGGAAGAAATGGTTATTGATAGACTTGAAGAGCTATACAAAGAATTTAACCCCGGTTTTTTCCTGGACTATAAATTTCTTGACCAGAGATACCAGGCGCAATATGTTGCAGAGCAACGGGTTGCCGTACTATCCCGTTATTTTGCTGGTCTGGCCATACTAATATCATGCCTCGGACTGTTCGGACTGGCTGCCTTCACAATTGAGCGAAGGTCTAAGGAAATTGGTGTCAGGAAAATTCTTGGATGTAGCCAGTTTCATATTATTTACCTTTTGTCCGGAGATTTCACAAAAATGATACTGGTGGCAGTCATAGTTGCTTTGCCTTTAAGTTATTTTTTGACCAAAAACTGGCTTGATGGTTTTGCCTATAGAATAGCCCTGGAGTGGTGGTATTTTGTAGGCTCCGGAGTACTCGCATTATTAATCACCTGGCTGACCATAGGCTTTCAAATGGTTAAAGCCTCAAAAGTGAAACTTACTCAAAGCCTGAGGGATGAATAAGGCAGTAAAGCCAGCCATGAAATCTGTATTTCTGGCTGGCTTTACAATCGATTGCCTAAAATAATGGTTGATTTCAGGTTAGTAGGCTAATCCGATTTTTGTAACCATATAGTTTATCAATTAGCATCTGCTGGTGCAGAAACGAACTATGGTTATCGGGTTGACGGCTTTTCTGGCCTCGATCAGTTGCCAATCACTTGTATTCTATTCAAGACCATTTAAATACGAAATGGGTATTATCTATTCCTATTCATTTGAGTGAACCTTGGTCTATCCTTCGAAGCAAAAGCATTTGTGAATCATAAGTCAATTTGATCCGGCCCTGGCAGCAGAAATTGCGCTATGGGCTTAATTGGTAAAACATCAGGAAGAAGGCTGAAATTATAGCAGAATGTGGTCTGATTTTCAAAACCCCCAAGGTTTCAGTTCCACTCTGGCGGGACTATCATAGAGTGTTGCCCTAAGCCCAAATTCGAACAAGAAAATACCCAGAACCCTTCCGGTTAGTACTTTGAGCAATTTTCAAGAGTATGTACTGATAGAAATTGGGTGAAGGTTTTTTATTGAGAAATCCCTGTAGCTACCATTCCACAAATTCCCACACCAGCCTCTGAAGACGGTCTTGGTTATTTCTTATCTCGAACTAAGGTTACTTGGTGGCAAAACCGAACCTCTCTTCGATAGGCCTTCATGACATTAACAAAGGATTTTAAAACACACATTAGCATGGATATAAACAGCATAGAAATGAAATGCGGCAGAAAAATGCTGCTTGATTTAGAAAGTAATGAATTACCACTTAAAGATTGGGTAGAGAAAAATAAAGATGACGTTGAGTCTTTCTTGTCCACCAATGGGATTCTCCTGATCCGAGGATTAGAAATTACCAGCGAAGATTTTGGGGACACTTTAGGTAGTCTGTTCGGAGGTGAGTTATTATCATATACTTATCGATCTACGCCCCGCACTGAGCTCAAAAATAATATTTACACAGCCACGGAATATCATCCCTCAGAAGTTATTCCCCAACATAATGAGAATGCATATTCAAATGTATGGCCAATGCGAATTGGATTCTTATCTGTAACCCCTGCCAGTAAAATGGGGAATACCCCCATTTCAGATAGCAGGGTTGCATATCAAGAGATACCAGCAGAGATACGTGAAGAATTTGAACGGAAAAAAATAATGTATGTCCGTAATTATTCCAATGTGGACTTGCCCTGGACCGAAGTTTTTCAAACTGAAGAGAAGAGTGTAGTAGAGAGTTATTGCAGAGCAAACAATATAGAATTTGAGTGGACTGATCAGGGTTTACGAACAAAACAGGTTAATCAAGCTACTATTGCCCACCCAATGACCAGGGAAATGCTCTGGTTTAATCAAGCACATTTGTTTCATGCAAGTAGCCTGGATGAGGATTTGAGAGAGGGTTTGATAGCGTTGATGGGAGAAGAAAACCTTCCACGAAACACCTACTTTGGAGATGGAACCCCCATCGATGAGGCACACCTTTCTCTGATTCGGGAAGTATATGAAAAAACCAAATTTTCTTTTCAATGGGAAAAGAACGATCTGCTACTGCTTGATAATATGCTTTTCACACATGGCCGTGAACCTTTTGAAGGCCCACGAAAAACGCTTGTAGGTATGGCCCGTGCTTACAATCCAGAGCAAGACCTGGAGCCAGCTTAAAACTCACACCCCACCGTTATTTCGAGATTAATATCTACAGAATAAACCCATCTGTACCCATGTCTTATAAAATAGATAAATCGAATGTTCAGGACATTTTTGAACTGGACATGTTGCAAAAAGGAATGTTGTATCATTATGTGAAAAATGATGTAAACAACGTTGACAACATTCAGCTGTCCTTTGATATAAAAGGCGATTTGGATGTTGAGCTTTTGCAAGCATCTTTTAATGTGGTACAGTCGAATAACGATTCATTAAGATCTGTTTTTCGGTGGGAGGGAGTAAGTAAGCCTATTCAAATCATCCTTAAAGAGTCCCCTCTTGATTTCTTCTATCATGATTTTTCTAAAAAAAGCAGTGAGGAGTCAGCAGAGGGTGTCATTGAGCTTTCAGAGGCCGATCAGAACGATCGGTTTGACTTAAGAAAACTGCCGGTTAAGATCCGGGTCATTCAATGCGGCCCGGACTTATACGTTCTCAACATTACCCATCACCACATTTTATATGACGGATGGAGTACCGGTATATTACTCAAGGAACTTGTCTACTGCTACAACCAATTAAGGGATAAGCAGACCCCGGAATTTGCTGGTAAACCGAGCCTTAAGAGCATTCAGCATAGCAGGAAAAAAGTAATTGATTCAGCCGGGGCGGGAGGCTACTGGAAGGATTATTTAAGCGGATACGAAATCATCCCCGCCTTTTCAGGCATTGAGGCGGCTGCCATGGCCAATGAGCCAGTACAAAGGCTAAGTTTTACCACTTCCCATGAGCAAATAGAAGCATTTTCAAGTAAGCATAAAGTCACTCAGGCTGCTATCCTGTATGCTGCCTATGGGATTTTGCTTCAAAAATACCTCAATGGGCCAGACCTGGTATTTGGTACCGTTGTCTCTGATAGGGATACGACCATTCAAGGCATTGATCGGGTCATTGGAAGTTTCATCAATACGGTTCCCTTAAGACTTAATGGCATTGAAGAGCATTCATTGCTGGAGGTAGTCAAGGATGTCAACAAAAGTTTAATAGAGCGGAACCAATTCTGCAGTACCTCTTATTCTGAGATCAAAGAATTACTGGAGTTAAAGCCCTCCGATGACTTGTTTGACTCGGCCTTTGTTATCGAAAATTACCCTCTCGATGAACAACTGATCAACAGTAGCAATGATTTTGAGATTAGCTTGAGATCAGCTTATGAAAACACAGGTATTCCGCTGGTAATTAGCGTGTTGTTTAGGGAAGAGGTGGAAATTGAGCTGACTTATCAACCGGCTATAATAGGAGAAGAACATGCCCGGGCCATTGCAAAACACTTCAATTTAGTAATTGATGAAATACTGAGTGAGGTTGACAGGGAAGTAAAATCCATCAGCCTTTTGTCAGAGGAAGAGCGGAATGAATTTTTATATGCCTTTAATGCTACCCAGGCAGATTACCCTAAGGAAGAAACCGTCATATCCTTATTTGCAAGGCAGGTAGCAAAAGCACCTGATCAGGTGGCCTTAGAGTTTGGTGATAAGACGCTGAGCTATGGTGAGCTGAATGGAAAGTCAGAGGCAATGGCTGTCTATTTGCAGCAAGTCGCTGGCGTTAAATCGGGAGATTTAGTGGGCTTGATGTTAGAGCGGGAAGAATCGCTGGTACCTGCCATCTTGGGTATCTTAAAAGCTGGCGGGGCCTACGTACCCATAGATCCTTCTTACCCAAAAGAAAGGGTCAAGTCAATCGTAGAAGATTCAGGACTAAAGACACTTATAACAAGGAGTAAATATCAAAATGAAGCGCTTGACAGCGCATTAACCCTCATCAGCTTAGATGAGTCTTTAATTGATATCAACGATATCAATCCAGAGGAGCATGAGCTTACTGCGGGTAGCTCTGAACTGGCCTATGTTATTTACACTTCAGGCTCTACCGGCAAGCCTAAAGGTGTGATGATACAGCATGCCTCCCTTGTAAATTATATTTCCTGGGCAGCAGGCCATTATATTAAAGATGGGGCAGGCACCTTCCCCTTATACACCTCTATTTCCTTTGACCTGACCATCACTTCAATTTTTACCCCTTTGATCAGTGGTAATAAGATTGTGGTTTTCGCAGAAGATGAAAATGACCTGATCATCGGAAAGGTCATTGCCAATCCTGAGGTGAATATAGTAAAACTGACCCCCTCACATTTAAGAGTGATCAGGGATAGTGAGTCGTTGGCATTGCCTTCCAGACACCAAAAGAAAACGCTGATTGTTGGAGGCGAAGCCTTAGAGACCCAATTAGCCAGAGATATACATCACAAATTTGAAGGCAAGGTTGAGGTCTATAACGAATACGGCCCGACCGAGGCGACCGTAGGTTGTATGATCTACAGGTTTATGCCCCGGGAAACTGGTTCATCCGTTCCCATTGGCATTCCTATCAACAATACTCAGATTTATGTGCTGGATCAGTTTTTAAATCCGGTCCCAGCGAATGCGGATGGTGAGTTATACATCTCAGGTGATGGGCTGGCCCAGGGCTACTTGGCCAATCCAGCCATGACCGGGCAAAGGTTTATCGCCAACCCATTTGTTGAAGGTCAGAAGATGTACAGAACGGGCGATCTGGTCTACAGGCTTTCCAATGGGAATCTGGTCTTTAAGGGAAGGACAGATGATCAGGTCAAGATACGCGGCTTTAGAATAGAGCTGGGTGAGATTGAAAGTCAGTTATTCAGCCATAATCAGGTAAAAGAATCAGTGGTTCTGGCTAAAGGAGACGGTGCAGATAAATACCTGGTAGCCTATTACAGAGCGGATGAAGCCGTAGAAGCCAAAGAATTGACGAGCTATTTGTCAAGCAAGCTGCCTGCTTATATGGTGCCAGCTCATTTTGTCCGATTAGAGCATTTCCCACTTACAGGTAATGGCAAGCTGGACAAGAAGGCCTTGCCCGACCCTGAGCTAATCGCAGTAGATGAATATATAGCGCCTTCGAATAAAACCGAAGAGAAGCTGGTTGAGATATGGGCACAGGTATTGAATCTGGAGGCAGATCATATCAGTATAAACAGTAGTTTTCTCGAGTTGGGTGGGCACTCCATCAAGATCGTCCTGATGCTCAACAGGGTACTCAAAGAACTGAAAGTACTCATCCCTATCAATGAGGCTTTCAAGTTTCAGAGCATAAAGAGTTTAAGCGATCATATTCACAGCTTAGAAGAGTCTGTTTCTTCTGGCATTCAAAAGACTTCACCCAAAGATCATTACAAACTATCCTCAGCACAGAGGCGGCTTTATTTTCTATTTGAGTTTGAGAAGTTATCGCTTGCCTACAATGGCTGTGTGGTCATGTTAATGGAAGGGGTTTTGGATCAAGGCAAAATCGAGACTGCTTTTCAAAAGCTTATTGCCCGTCATGAGGTTCTTCGCACTTCCTTTACCCTGGTTGGTGAAGAGCCTGTGCAAAGTATCTCCTCAGAAGTTGAATTTGAACTAGAACACTTCAAGGCTACAGCCGATGAGCTAGACGATGTCATAGCAGACTTTGTGCGTCCCTTCGACCTGGCCAGCGCCCCGATGATCCGGGCAGGTCTTATAGAGACGGCTGCTGAGGAGCATTTTCTGATGGTAGACATGCACCATATCATCAGTGATGGGGTATCAAAAGGGCTGTTGATCAATGATTTTATGGCCTTGTACGATGGTCAGGAGCTACCTGCTTTGCCCTTGCAATACAAGGACTATGCGGAATGGCAGCAAGGAGAGGCACATCAAAAGAAGATAGCCGAGCAAAAAGAGTTTTTGCTGAATGAGTTTGCAGATGAGCTCCAGATCCTGGAACTGCCCACCGACTATGGCCGGCCCCTGGTGATGAACTCAGAGGGCAGCACGGTAGACTTTGAGATCGGAAAAGAAGACATCACCACCCTAAAGTCCATAGCCAAGGAAGAAGGCGGCACCCTGTTTACACTGATGTTTTCAGTCTACAATGTGCTACTGGCCAAGCTGGGCAATCAGGAAGACATCACAGTGGGCATACCGGTGGCAGGCCGCCAGCATGCTGATATAGAAAACATCGTAGGGATGTTTGTGAACACCCTGCCCTTGCGCATCTATCCCGAGAGCGACCTGGGCTTTGATGAGTTTTTTGCCAAGGTACAGAAGCAAACCTTACTCTGTCTTGATCACCAGGGCTATCAATTTGAGGAGCTGGTAGATGAGCTGAAGATAGAGCGAGATACGAGCCGCAACCCTCTGTTTGACGTGATGTTTTCTTATGAAAACTATCAGATGGTGGACCTTGAGTTGCCAGGCTTAAAGCTGAGCCCCTACAGCGCCAGTAGTACCATCTCTAAGTTTGACCTGACGCTGAACACGATCGAGTCAGATGATCAGTTGCAGTTAAACTTCGAATACTCCACAGAGCTGTTCAAAGAAGAGACCATCGAGCGATTTGTGGTTTACTTCCAGAAGATACTGAAGACCATCATTGCTAATCGCAAAGTCAAGCTGTCTGAGATTGAGATCATCACCGAAGCAGAGAAGGAGCAGCTTCTAAAAACCTTTAATGACACTCAGGTAGACTACCCCAAAGAAGAGACGGTACTGAGCCTTTTTGAAAGTCAGGCGGCATCAGGAGCCGACCAGGTGGCTCTGACCTATGAGGACCAACAACTTTCATATCTAGAATTAGACCAAAGAGCCAATCAGCTGGCACACTTCATCAAAGAGAAGACGGAGCTGGACAGCAACGACTTTGTGATGGTCTATATGCCAAAGTCGCTGAATACTGTAGTCTCAATGCTGGCTACCTGGAAGGCCGGAGGAGCCTATGTCCCGGTTGATACTACCGTTCCAGAAGCGAGGCTCCAGCAGACTTTAAGAGACATTCGCCCCAAGCTGATTGTGGTGGATAGCCAGACGCTGCCCCTGTTGCAAACTGCATTTGAGGGTGAAGGCATTCAGTTTCCATACTTTGTTTTTGACAATGATGAGGGTGTACTTGGGTCTTTCTCAACCGAAAAACCGGAAGTCAATACTACTGCATCGGAGACAGCCTATGCCATTTATACCTCAGGTTCTTCAGGGCTGCCAAAAGCGGTGAGTGTTTCACAAGGCAGCTATCTGAATGTGGCCATGGCATGGCGCGATGCTTACGAACTGGAGAATATCCCTGTGAACCTGCTTCAGATGGCCAATTTTTCCTTTGACGTTTTCGCAGGCGACCTGGCCAGGTCCTTGACCAATGGAGGCACCTTGGTCATTTGTCCTGATGAGATCAAACTGGACTTTGAAAAACTTGCCGACCTGATTATAGACCATAACATCTCGTTATTCGAATCCACCCCTGCTTTGGTGATTCCTTTTATGGACTATGTCTATGAAAACCAGATTGCCATTGATAGCCTCAAGCTACTGATCATCGGCTCAGACATCTTCAAGTTTGAGGACTTTAAAAGGCTGTTGAGCCGCTTTGGCTCTCAGATGAGAATCATCAACAGCTATGGTTTGACAGAAGCCACCATTGACACGAGCTTTTATGAAGAGGAGCTTTCTAAAATGCCAGACACGGGCATTGTTCCCATTGGTAAGCCCATGGCCAATATGCAGCTTTACATACTGGATAGGGGCTTTAATGTACAACCGGTTGGTTTGAAAGGAGAGGTCTTTGTGGGAGGCGAAGGAGTTGCTTTAGGTTATTTGAACAGAGAGGAGCTCACCAGAGAAAGATTTATTCCAGACCCATTCAATGAGGGCAAGCTGATGTACCGCACCGGTGACCTGGCCCGATGGTTACCGGATGGTAACATCGAGTTTTTCGGCCGGATGGATGATCAGGTAAAGATCAGAGGCTTTAGGATAGAGCTGGGCGAGATTGAGCATTGTTTGACTGCTCATGACCAGATCAGTAGCGTGACGGTGCTGGCCAGAGAGCAAGAGGGCAGCAAATACCTGGTAGCATACTACATCAGCGAAGAGGAAATAAACTCAACTGACTTAAGGGACTTCTTATCCGGCAAACTGCTGGACTATATGATCCCTTCCTACTTCGTTCATCTGGAGAGCTTCCCACTTACCTCCAATGGAAAGCTGGATCGTAAAGCGCTGCCTGAGCCTGAGGTCAGTGTTGGTCAGGATCGCGTAGCCCCTGAAACAAAGGAAGAAAAGCTTTTGGCTGAGGTATGGTCAGCCGTCCTGGGGCTTGAAGGCATTGGTGTTACAGAGAACTTTTTCTCGGTTGGGGGAGACTCTATCAAGTCCATCCAGATAAGCTCAAGAGTGCGGAATGAGGGCTATGATGTGAGTGTAAGAGATATTTTCACCTACCCAACCATCCGACAACTGGCTGCTAATATGAAGGCACTGGTTGTTGTGGCCAACCAATCTACCGTGGAAGGCAGCTCAGCTTTGAGCCCTATTCAGCAATGGTTCTTTGATGGTCCTGCGAAAGACAAGCATCATTATAACCAATCGGTGATGCTCAACTTCCCCGATGGGCTTTCAAAAGAAGAGACGACCCGCATATTCGAAAAACTGAAAGGCCACCACGATGCATTGCGCATGGTTTTCAGACAAGAGCAGGATCAATGGTCACAAGAGAATATGGGTACAGAGATGCCGCTTTCGATAGAAGAAAGAGATTTTCTGGAGGAGAAAGATGCACCTAAAGCATTGCTAAAAGTAGCGGACCAATTACAGTCGGGCATTGACCTAATGAATGGCTCCTTAATAAAGCTCGGTTTGTTCCATATGCAAAATGGGAGTCGTCTGTTAATTGTGATCCATCACCTGGTAGTAGACGGGGTATCCTGGCGCATCTTATTCGAAGACATAGAGAGCTTATATCAGCAGCTTAAAGCAGATAAAGCCTTAACACTACCGTTAAAGACCGATTCATTCCTTTCCTGGCCCTCCATGCTGGAAGCCTATATGGAAAGCAGTGCCTTCCAAAAAGGCAGGCAGTACTGGGCTGACTTCTATACCCAGCCGGTGAGTGCAATAGAGCGGGATCATCCATCAGCAGAAAGCAGGCATATGGACAGCGACCATATCAGCTTCCAGTTGAGCAAGGAAGCCACGGCTCAACTGCTGACTGGTGCGCATCAGGCATTCAATACCCAGATCAATGATCTGCTACTGGCAGCCTTACTGTTAAGCGTCAAAAAGTATGGACAGTCCTCCGTTCAGATTGACCTTGAGAGCCATGGCCGTGAGGCGGTCGATGCCAAGGTGGATATCAGCCGCACCGTAGGCTGGTTTACCAGCATTTATCCTGTTCTGTTGAGCCATGAAGGAGAGGACTTATCAACCCTGATCAAAGAGGTCAAAGAAAACCTAAGGCGCGTCCCTAACAATGGGATTGACTATCTGCTATGTAAAGATGACTTTGAGGCTAATCGTCCATCGCAGATCATCTTCAACTATTTAGGTCAGTTTGATAGTGATGTAGCAGGCGCTTCATTTACAGTATCAGATGAAGATCATGGTCCTACGCAGTCACCAAATGATCTGCTGGAACATGACTGGGACCTGTTGGGGATGGTGAGAGAAGGCCAGCTGGAAATGAAGCTGACCTATGGCAAGCCGAACTACAATCAAGATACCATCAGCTCTTTTATGGCTTTCTACCAGGAGAGCCTGGAGGAGGTTATTACCCACTGTACCAACGAAGACAAAACACAGCTAACCCCATCGGATGTCACTTATAAAGGCCTTTCAATTGGACAGCTGGATGCGCTGCAAGCACATTTTGAGATAGAAGACCTCTATCAGTTATCTCCTATGCAGGAGGGTTTGTTGTTCCATTCGCTGCTGGATGAAGAAGATGTCACCTACTTTGAGCAAATGACCTTTGAGCTGCATGGGTCACTTGACCTTGAGGCAGTAGAGCGCAGTATGAATGAGCTGGTGAGCCGGTATGATATCCTTCGCACAGTTTTCCTTCATGAGGATTACCCCAATCCACTTCAGGTTGTACTAAAGAGCCGTAACATCGATTACCGCTACCGTGACTTAAGAGAGGAGCGCAAGGTAACCTCCAAAGCGGAAGCCATTGAAAGATGCCGTCAGGAAGACCTATCCGAAAAATTTAATCTAAGCAAGGATGTACTGCTTCGCCTGACCGTGCTTCAGACCAGCGAAGGAGACTATACCCTGATCTGGAGTCACCACCATGTGGTCATGGATGGCTGGTGTATGGGCATTCTGTTCAGTGAGTTCAAAGAACTATACTCTAACTTTAAGGCCGGCAAAGAAACTGTATTACCAGAAGTCACCCCTTACGCAAAGTACATCTCATGGCTGCACGACCGCAACAAGGAGGAAGCCATGGATTACTGGAGGGCTTATTTAGCGGGTTATGACAGCCTGGCTACGCTTCCTTCACCAATTACCGAAGCACAAGACTTTGCATTAGAGGTTGATGTTCTGAACCTCAACAAAGACTCAGTGGCTTCACTGGGTGATGTGATTGCTAAACAGAGGATCACCCTGAATACCATCATTCAAGCCGCCTGGTCTATACTCTTGGGTAAGTACAACAATACAGATGATGTGGTTTTTGGCTCAGTGGTATCAGGCCGTCCTTCAGAGATTGAAGGCGTTGAAAACATGGTCGGTCTGTTTATCAACACCATCCCTGTGAGGGTAAACTGGCAGTCGGCAGACACCATCGAGACCTTATTAAAAGACATTCAGCAAAGCGGTATAGAAAGCGAAGCCTATCATTACAGCCCCCTGGCTACCGTCCAGACCTTGAGTGAGATGGGCCGCGGGCTACTGGATCATATTCTGATTTTTGAGAACTACCCGATAGGCAAGAAGATCTCGGAAGGGGCAGACAAGGATGACTTCAGCTTATCGAATGTCCAAGCCTATGAGCAGACCAATTATGACCTGACCCTGGTGGTGATACCGGGCGAAGAAGTACAGATCAAGTTTGAATACAACGCCAATAAGTATGACCACCGCCTGATAGCTCAAGTCAAAACGCACCTTGACAAGATCATCGGCCAGATCATTGCCAATGCTGCTCTGCCACTGGCAAGCCTTGAGCTGGTAACCAATACCGAAAAGCAGGAGATCCTCACGACCTTTAACGATACCTACCACGAGCTAGCAGAAGAAGAGACTTTGATCCCTCTATTCAGGAAGCAGGTAGAGCAAACACCAACAGACATTGCCGTAATCCATAATGGAGAAGAACTCACTTATGAGGAGCTATACCTGGATGCAGCAAGGCTATCTACCCATCTACAAAGCAAGGGTCTGGGCAGCAATAAGCATGTGGCCCTCTATATGCCAAGGAGCATAGACATGCTCAGTAGCATCCTGGCGGTGTTCCATGCAGGAGGAGCTTACGTGCCTATTGATACCAATTACCCGGTTGAAAGAGTAACAGAGATTCTTTCCAACAGCCAGGCAGAGGTAGTTATTATTCAAAGCGACTTAGCTGAGCAGGTAGCAGCCATTCAATCATCAGTTCCCACCTTAAAAGAGGTGATTATCATTGATGAGCTGGACCTTGCATCATACGACACTAAAGAACCTGCAGAAGGCAGCGCTGACGACCTTTCCTATATCATCTATACATCAGGCACCACGGGCAAGCCTAAAGGGGTGATGATCCATCAAGGAGGCATGGTTAACCATCTATATGCCAAGATCAATGACCTATCCTTAAATGATAAGGATGTCATAGCCCAAACGGCTTCGGCTTGTTTTGATATCTCCGTATGGCAGTTTTTAGCAGCTTTACTGGTAGGCGGTAAAACTCAGATTATTGACAATGAAACGGTACTGTCACCACAAGATCTGATTGCTGAGCTGCAAGCAGGTAATGTGAGCATCTTTGAATCCGTTCCTTCCTTGATCACCACCTTTTTGGATGACCTGTCTGAAGAAGAGAATGATTTACTGGCTGATCTTAGATGGATGATTCCAACCGGTGAGGCCTTAAGTGTGGCACTGGTGAGGAAGTGGTATTCCTACTTCCCAGACATCAAGCTGCTGAACGCTTATGGCCCCACTGAAGCCTCGGATGATGTGACGCATCATGTGGTGGCTACCCCTGAAGAAGGACAAGTGACCATCCCCATTGGCAAGCCCGTTCAGAACACCCATATCTATGTGTTGGACAAGGACTTGAACTTATGTCCGGTAGGCGTGAGAGGAGAAATCTGTGTGGCCGGCCTTGGTGTAGGCAAAGGCTACTGGCAAGATGAGGAAAAGACCAACAAGGCCTTTGTGCCTAATCCATATGCTGAAGAGATCAAAACCAAAAATTATGATACCCTCTACAGGACTGGCGACATAGGATATTTTGAATCTGATGGTACGATTATCTGCCTGGGCAGGCTGGATCATCAGGTCAAGATCAGGGGTAACAGGATCGAGCTGGGAGAGATAGAAAATGTATTGATAGAGCTTGATCAAATCATGGAAACGGCAGTCGTAGTGAAAGGCACCGCTTCCAATCAATACCTGGTGGCCTACTATGTATCTGAAGCTGAACTCAATATTTATGAGCTTAGAAATCACCTATTGGCCAGGCTGCCTGACTATATGGTTCCCGCCTACTTTGTACAGCTACCGGAGTTTCCGTTGACAGCAAATGGTAAGTTGGACCGCAAAGCCCTTCCTGAGCCAGAAGTGAAGGCAAATGAAAACCGTGTAGCTCCCGAGACCAAAGAGGAACAGCTGCTGGCTGAGGTTTGGTCAGCGGTATTGGGTGTACAATCTATTGGTGTGACCGAGAACTTTTTCTCAGTTGGAGGAGACTCCATTAAGTCCATCCAGATTAGCTCAAGGATGAGGAATGAGGGTTATGATGTCAGCGTGAAAGACATCTTCACCTACCCCACCATCCGGGAGCTGGCGACCAATATGAAGGCACTGGTGGTGGTATCCAACCAATCCACCGTAGAAGGTAAGGCCTCACTAAGCCCCATCCAGAGGTGGTTGTTTGATGGTCCTTCCAAAGATAAGCATCACTATAATCAGTCGGTGATGCTCAATTTCCCTGAAGGGTTTTCAAGAGCAGAAGCGACACGGGTTTTCGAGTATTTGCAAATCCATCACGATGCTTTACGGATGGTATTCAGAAAAGAGCAGGGTCAGTGGTCTCAAGAGAATTTGGGTATATCACTTCCTGTTGCATTGGAAGAAAAAGACTTGCTCGGGGTGAAAGACGCATCGAAAGAGATGCTAAAGGCTTCCAATGAATTACAGGCGAGTATTGATCTAGAGAATGGGCCTTTGATGAAGCTGGGGCTATTCCATATGAAAGATGGAAGTCGATTATTGATTGTGATTCATCACGGGGTGGTTGACGGGGTTTCCTGGCGAATCTTATTCGAAGACATAGAAAGCTTATATCAGCAGCTAAAGGGAGGTGAAGCCTTTTCGCTACCCTTAAAGACAGATTCATTCCTTTCCTGGCCGTCAAAGCTAGAGGCCTACAGTCAGACAGATACTTTCCAAAAGGCAAAGCAGTATTGGGACGATTTAAACCCTGTGGAACTTGTTCCGATAGAGCGGGATCATCCATCGGGAAAGAACAGACACAAGGACAGTCATCAAGTGTCATTTCAACTGAGCAAGACAGACACCTCCCGACTCCTCACAGAAGTACACTCGACATTCCATACCCAGATCAATGACATTTTACTGGTGGCCTTATTGCTGGGCATCCACAAACAGTATGGGCATGATGCTGTTAAGGTTGACCTGGAAGCTCATGGTCGTGAGCCCATTCACCCGGATATAAACATGGACCGTACCATAGGCTGGTTCACCAGTATCTATCCGGTTTTATTGGAGCGCGAAGCAGGCTTATCAGAGACCATCAAGGAGGTAAAGGAAAGTTTGAGAAAGGTTCCCAACAATGGGCTTGACTATCTATTGTCTAAATCTCTGGACAATAAGGCATTCACTACTGAACACAGCTCTCAAATCTTATTCAACTACTTAGGTCAATTTGATGCAGACACAAAAGGCAAATCATTTACATTGTCTGATGAGCCACTGGGGTCACCGCGCTCACAAAGTGATGTAGTCGAGTATGACTGGGATATAACAGGAGCTGTCAGTGATGGTCGGTTAGAAATGGCCCTGACTTATGGTAAAGGGCAGTACAATGAAGCGACCATTCTTTCCTTCATGGGCCACTATGAAGAAAGCCTGAAGGAGGTAATTGAATATTGCAGGAGCGCTGATAAAATAGAATTAACCCCTTCTGATCTCACCTACAAAGAGCTCTCGATTGCCCAACTGGACCGCATACAGCATAGCTACCAGATAGAAGACATCTACCCCATGTCTCCGATGCAGGAGGGCATGCTTTTCCATTCGCTGCTGGATACTGATGCCGCGCATTACTTCCAGCAAATGACCTGTTCTCTAACTGGAGACCTGGACGTTGAAGCGATCGAGCGCAGCATGAATGAGCTGATTGACCGCTATCAGGTTTTGCGCACAGTTTTTCTGCACGAAGGTCAGCAGCAGCCCCTACAGGTAGTGCTGAAAGCGCGCAAGGTTGGCTTTGTTTTCGAAGATTTAACAGCAGATAAGAGGCAGGTTTCCAAGGATGATTTGATAGAGGAGTACAGGCAAAAAGAAGTGTCCCGAAAGTTCAACCTGAGCAAGGACGTACTGATCCGCCTGACCATTCTCAAGCTTGCCGACAATGAGCATGCGCTGATTTGGAGTCACCATCACGTGCTGATGGATGGCTGGTGTATGAGCATTATTTTCAGTGAACTCAAAAAGCTGTATTCGGGTCTGAAGCTCAACAAGGAAGTTGCTCTACCCAAAGTAAGCCCATACTCCAATTATGTGTCCTGGCTTGAGGATGCTGTGATTGAACAAGAGGTAGAAGCCTACTGGCAAAACTACCTGAGTGGCTACGATCGCTTAGCTACCTTACCTGCTACTACCTCATTATCAACAGGACTCACCTTCCAGGTCAAAAGCAAAAGCCTAAAGCTGGACACTGCCAGGGTAGCGTCCCTGAATCGTATCTCTGAAAAATATGGGGTTACGCTCAACACGATTCTTCAAACAGCCTGGGCCGTTCTGCTTAGCAAGTACAACAACAGAGAAGACGTTGTCTTTGGCTCTGTTGTCTCCGGCCGTCCTTCTGAGCTCATCGGGGTTGAGAGCATGGTCGGCTTGTTTATCAATACCATTCCGGTGAGGGTGAACTACCAAGCCGAAGACAGTCTTGAAACAGTCTTAAAAGCAGTACAGCAAGAGGCCATAAAGAGTCAGTCTTACCACTACAGCCCGCTGGCCGAAGTTCAGGCTTACAGCGAGCTGGGCAGGGATCTGTTAGACCACATCATGGTTTTTGAGAACTTCCCCATGGAGGCAGAGATAGCCCGTGGCACAGGAGACCAACATGAGGCACACGACTTTAGGGTATCCAATGTAAAAGTATACGAGCAAACCAATTACGACCTCACGCTGGTGATTTTGCCAGGAGAGAGCATCGAGATAAAGTTTGAATACAATACCAATAAATACGAGACCAACTTAATAGAGCAGGTCACCGCCCACCTTGACAAGATCATGTCAGAGATGATTCAGAGCTGTGAAAGCGCTGAAGAAGCAACAGTTAAAATGTCTGCCATTGACATGCTCGTTGAAGGTGAGAAAGAAGATCTGCTGAGTGCATTGAATAATAACAATGGAGTCAGCTACCCGGCAGAGAAGACCTTGGTAGACCTGTTCAAGGCACAAGTGGAGCGGACTCCTGATAAGGTAGCCATCCAGTTTGAGGGGGAAAGCATTACTTATGCTCAGCTTGATAAGAAAACTGATCAACTGGCCCATTTACTAATCGAAAATGGTTTAGAAGGCAATGCCATTATAGGCCTTTTGATAGATCGCACCATTGATACCGTCATTGGTATGCTGGGCATTCTGAAGGCCGGTGGTGCCTATCTGCCGATAGATGTTGATTATCCTGAAGACAGGATCAGCTACATGATTGAAGATAGTGGGATGAATATGCTACTCACCACCAATGCTTTTAAAGACATGGTGGATTGCGACTTTCCTGTCCTGTGCATGGAAGAAGCGGCACTGATTCCTGAAGAAGCAGTGAACACCACGAGCCTAACTATCAGTCCATCAGACCTGTGCTATATCATCTACACCTCCGGTACTACCGGTAACCCAAAAGGGGTGATGGTTGAGCACAAGAATGTGGTACGACTGTTCTTCAATGATGCCTTTCAGTTTGACTTTGGAGAAGAGGATGTATGGACGATGTTCCACAGCCACTGCTTTGACTTCAGTGTTTGGGAAGGCTACGGAGCGCTGCTTTTTGGCGGTAAGCTGATCATCATCCCAAAATCAATCGCCAGAGACCCGAAAGTCTATCTGGATATCCTGAGTAAGGAGAAGGTGACGGTACTAAATCAAACCCCGAGCGCCTTTTATAACCTGATTCAGGAGGATCTTTCAAGTGAAGAACAAACACTAGCCTTGCGCTATGTGATCTTCGGTGGCGAGGCCTTGAGCCCAAGGAAGCTCAAAAACTGGAAGGCCAGGTACGCAGATGTGAAGCTGGTGAACATGTTTGGTATCACCGAGACCACCGTGCATGTGACCTACAAAGAGATAGGCGACCATGAGATCGAGCACGACATCAGCAACATCGGTAAACCCATTCCCACCCTGTCAGCCTATGTTTTTGATCGGAGCCAGAAGCTGGTGCCGCAAGGCGTTATCGGAGAGCTGTATGTAGGAGGAGCCGGTGTATCGCGAGGTTATCTGAACAAAGAAGAGCTGACCAAAGAGAAGTTTATTCCCAACCCATATGACCACCATGAAAGACTGTACAAAACGGGCGACCTGGTGCAGATACTTGACTCCGGAGAGATAGCCTATATAGGCCGGGCCGATGATCAGGTTCAGCTGAGAGGCTTTAGGATAGAGCTGGGAGAGATAGAGAGCAGCCTGGCGGACTATCAATCAATTGAAGATGCCGTGGTCATCGCCAAAGAGAATGGGGATGACAAATTCCTGATCGGCTACTATGTGGCTGAAGAGGAAACAGACATCAGCGAGCTAAGGAATCACTTATCTGAGAGACTGCCAGACTATATGGTGCCCTCTTACTTTGTGCATCTGCAGGAGTTTCCCCTGACGAGCAATGGTAAGCTGGACCGCAAGGCGCTGCCAGACCCAGAGGTAAAAGCAGGAGAAGACTACATCGCACCTGAGACCCAAGAAGAAAAGCTGCTTGCAGAAGTTTGGTCAGCAGTATTGGGTGTAGAAGGCATTGGAGTTACCGATAACTTCTTTGCAGTCGGTGGCGACTCCATTAAGTCGATTCAGATCAGTTCGAGGGTCAGAGAGGCAGGCTATGAGGTGACCATTCAGGACATATTTGCCCACCCTACGATCAGGCAACTGGCCAGGAATATGAAGGTGTTGGCCGCCACAAGTGATCAATCAAACGTAGAAGGCAAGGCTTCCTTAAGCCCGATCCAACACTGGCTATTTGATGGCCCTTCCAAAGACAAGCACCACTACAACCAGAGTGTGATGCTCAACTTCCCTGAAGGACTGAACAAAGAAGAGGCGACACAGATATTCCAAAAGCTGCAAGGCCATCACGATGCCCTGCGCATGGTATTTAGGAAAGAGCAAGGTCAATGGTCGCAGGTGAATATGGGTACAGCGCTTCCTGTTGATATAGAAGAGCAAGATTTAAGGAAAGAGCAAGACCAGGAAGCGACACTTTCGTCTGTTGCCAATGAGATACAATCAGGAATAGACTTGGAGAGTGGCCCCTTAATGAAGCTTGGATTGTTCCATATGCAAGATGGAAGCCGTTTGCTGATTGTCATCCATCACCTGGTGGTAGATGGAGTGTCCTGGCGAATCTTATTCGAAGACATAGAGAGCTTGTATCAGCAGCTTCAAAATAAGGAAGCCTTAACACTACCCTTAAAGACCGATTCATTCCTTTCCTGGCCCTCAAAACTGGAGGCTTACAGCCAGACCGATGCTTTCCATAAAGCAAAGCAATATTGGGAAGGCTTAAACCTTGGAGAAGTTGCTGCAATAGAGCGTGATCATCCAAAAGGCGAGAACAGACATCAGGACAGTCAGCAGGTGTCCTTCCAACTGAGCGAAGCAGACACTACCCGTTTGCTCACTGAAGTACACTTAGCATACCATACCCAGATCAATGATATTTTACTGGTAGCCCTGCTATTAGGAGTGAAGAAACAGTATGGGCATGATGCTATTACGGTCGACCTTGAAGGCCATGGCCGTGAGCCCATCCACGCGGATGTAAATATAGACCGTACGGTAGGCTGGTTTACCAGCATCTATCCGGTACTACTTTCCAGAGAGGGTGCCGATCTGGCAACTACCATCAAACAGGTAAAGGAAGGTTTGAGAAGGGTACCCAACCATGGGATTGACTACCTGCTGTCTAAATCTCTGGACCATGAGGCCCTTACCACTGAACACAGCACTCAGATTCTCTTCAACTACTTAGGTCAGTTCGATACCGATACTAAGGGCAAATCATTTTTGCTGTCTGATGAACCACAAGGGTCATCCCGCTCACAAAGTGATTTAGCCGAGTATGACTGGGACATCTCAGGTATTATCAGGCAAGGCCAACTGGAAATGGGGCTCAGCTATGGCAAGGAGCAGTACAATGAAAAGACCATTCTTTCCTTCATGCACCACTATGAAGAAAGTCTGAAGGAGGTAATTGAATATTGTAGCAGTGCTACCAGATCTGAAATCACACCTTCAGACCTTACCTACAAAGAACTATCGATCGCTCAGCTGGATGAACTGCAACAGAGCAATACGATCGAAGACATCTACCCTTTGTCTCATATGCAGGAGGGTATGCTCTTCCATGCACTGTTTGATGCGGACTCATCTCACTATTTTCTGCAAACACGCATTGACCTTCAGGGGCCTGTCGATGTCTCTGCGCTGGAAGACTGCATGAACCAGCTGATCAGTCGCTATGATGTACTGCGCACGGCATTCTTTCATGAAGGCTATGACCGTTCACTGCAAGTAGTGCTGAAAGAGCGCAAGGTCGACTTTACCTATGTAGACTTGAGAGATGGACTGGCCGCCAAAGAAGACTTAGTAGAAGAATACCGACAAAAGGATGCCTCCCGCAAATTCAATCTGGCCACCGATGTATTGATGCGCCTGGCGGTACTTCAGACCGCAGATGATGAGCATGTGCTTTTCTGGAGCAATCATCACGTATTGATGGACGGCTGGTGTATGAGCATTATCTTCAGTGACTTCCAGAAATTATACGCCAGTAAAATACTGGGTGCTCAGGCCATATTACCGCCTGTAAACCGGTATTCCACCTATATCAACTGGCTTGAAGCACAGGATGAGTCAGAAGCTTTGGGCTACTGGAAGGGCTACCTGGCAGGTTATGAAAATCTGGCCACCTTACCAGCCAGGGCCAGCCTGTCGCCATTAGGAGTGCAGTCCTTTGAGCTGAGAACTGAAGAGCTTACGCTTGATAAGCACACTGTGAAATCATTGAACGATGTTTCCAGCGCTTATGGTGTAACCCTCAACACGATCATTCAAACTGCCTGGGCCATACTGTTGGGCAAGTACAACAATACCGATGATGTGGTATTCGGCTCCGTAGTATCAGGTCGTCCTTCACAGATAGAAGGCGTTGAAAACATGGTAGGCCTGTTTATCAACACCGTCCCGGTGAGGATAAGCTGGCAAATGGGAGATACCCTGGATGCTGTATTAAAAGGCGTGCAAGAAAGTGCTGTGGAAAGTGACCTCTACCACTACAGCCCGCTGGCTACAGTTCAGTCATTGAGTGAAATGGGGCGTGGACTGTTGGATCATATCCTGATTTTTGAAAACTATCCTGTAAGCGAGCAAATAGCCGGAAGATCAGGGGATGAGGATAGCTCAGAAATCTTCAATGTGACGAGTGCCAGGTTATATACTCAAACTAATTATGACATGACCCTGGTGATTTTGCCGGGAGAAGAGCTCCATATAAAATTCAATTATAATGCTGTAAGGTACGCAGAGGAGACTGTTCAACAGGTGAAAGCCCATCTGGCAAAAATAGTCGGGCAGATTGCTCAAAGCTTTGAAGATGCTGAACATGAGGCTGCAAAAATATCTTCTATCGATATGCTTGCTTCCTCAGAAAAAGAGCACCTGTTGCATGGGTTGAACCAAAACCAGGCAGACTACCCTAAAGACAAGACATTAGTAGACCTGCTTAAAGCACAGGCACAGCAATCACCAGAGAACATTGCGTTGAAATTTGGAGATGAACAATTGACTTATGCTGAGCTTGACAGGCGTACCGATCAATTGGCCTCTTTGTTGAAAACCAGAGGGCTAACCGGTAATGCCATTGTAGGACTGTTCATCGGTCGCTCTACCGAAATGGTCATTGGGATGCTATCCATATTGAAGGCGGGCGGAGCCTATTTGCCCATAGCCATTGATTATCCTCAAGAGCGTATCAGTTACATGATTGAAGATAGTCAGATGGACATCCTGCTCACTACGCGCGAGCTCAAAGCTTCACTTTCGTATGAGCTTGAAATGGTATGTGTGGAAGACGCATCAGAAACATCACCGAACGAGGATACGCTACCCTCTTCTATCAGCCCTTCCGATCTGTGTTATATCATCTACACTTCTGGCTCCACAGGTAAGCCAAAGGGTGTAATGGTTTGCCATCGTTCGGTGGTCAACCTGATATATTCCATGAAGGCGACCTATAATTTTGGTTCAGACGAGCGTCTCCTTCAGTTCTCAACCGTTGCTTTTGACGCATCTGTGACTCAGATATGGCTCTCCTTGCTATCGGGAAGCACCTTGGTGCTGGTTGATAAAGACACCATTGCAGATAGCCAAAAATTCAACCAATACCTGATCGATCAAAGAGTTACCCATATACAGGCTACGCCTTCATTTTTAGACGGAATTGAAATTTCAGAAGCCAATAGCCTCAAAAGAGTAGTAACAGGCGGTGAAGTTTGCCCTCCTAAACTGGCTCAAAAGCTGATCGGAGATTATGACTATTATAACCGGTATGGTCCTACTGAGGCCACCGTTGTTTTCTCGATATATACCCCGGCTTCATCGGAAATATCAAGTAAAGTTCCCATCGGTAAACCGTTGAACAATACAGCTGCCTATGTTTTAGGTGGTGCTACTGAGCTATTACCTATTGGCGCTATAGGAGAGCTTTACATAGGAGGAGATGGTGTCTCTCTGGGCTATCTGAATAAAGAGAACCTCACCAAAGAACGATTTGTACCTAATCCTTACGTAGAAGGAGATATTTTATACAAGACAGGTGACTTGGTACGCTGGTTGCCAGATGGTAACCTTGATTTTGTGGGAAGGGTAGATGATCAGGTTAAGATTCGTGGGTTTAGGATAGAACTGGGCGAGATTGAGTATCAGTTATCAAGACATGAAGCGGTAGAAGAATCAGTGGCCCTTGTCAAAGTATTAGGAACCGGGGCTGATAAGTACCTCGTAGCCTACTACTTGTCCAACGAAGACATTGAGATTGCCGAGTTACGAAGCTTCCTGTCCGATAAGCTGCCGGAGTACATGATACCATCGCTTTACGTGCACATGGATGAATGGCCACTTACGGCTAACGGCAAGCTGAACCGAAGGGCATTACCAGACCCTGAGATCAAGGCAGGGGAAAATCACGTGGCCCCTGAGACACCAGAAGAACAAGTACTGGCCGATATATGGTCAGCTGTACTGGGTGTGGAAGGCATTGGCGTTACTGATAATTTCTTTGCAGTCGGTGGTGATTCCATTAAGTCTATCCAGATCAGCTCAAGGGTGCGAGAGGCAGGCTATGAAGTGACCGTTCAGGACATTTTTGTCCATCAAACGATCCGGGAATTAGCTACGAATTTGAAGGTGCTCGTCACCATGTCCGATCAGTCTGTCGTAAAAGGGAGCTCGTCTTTGAGTCCTATTCAACGCTGGTTATTCGATGGCCCCTCCAAAGATAAGCACCATTATAACCAGTCGGTGATGCTCAACTTCCCTGAAGGGCTTTCAACAGCAGAGGCGATACGAATATTCGAGGAGTTGCAAGCCCACCACGATGCTTTGCGGATGGTGTTCAGAAAAGAGCAAGGCCAATGGTCGCAAGTGAATATGGGTACTGAGCTTCCCGTTTCATTGGAAGAAAGAGACTTGCTCAAGGTGAAAGACGCATCGGAAGAGCTGCAAAAGGTAGCTGATCAGTTGCAGTCGGACATTGACCTAACGGATGGCCCCTTGATGAAGCTAGGTCTGCTCCATATGCAAGATGGGAGTCGTTTGTTGATTGTTATCCATCATTTGGTGGTTGACGGGGAGTCCTGGCAAATCTTATTCGAAGACATAGATCGCCTATACCAGCAGCTCAAGGACAATAAAGCCCTAACACTGCCCTCAAAAACGGATTCATTCCTTTCCTGGCCCTCAAGGCTGGGGGCATACAGTCAGACCAGAGCTTTCCAGAAGGCAAAGCAGTATTGGGACGATTTTAACCCCGGGGAACATGCTCAGATAGAGCGGGATCATCCATCAGGAACGAACAGCCACAAGAGCAGTCAGCAAGTATCATTTCAATTGGGCGAAGCAGAAACCACCAGTTTGCTCACCAGAGTACACTCGGCATTCCATACCCAGATCAATGATATTTTACTGGTAGCCTTAATGTTGGGCATCAACAAGCAGTATGGTCATGATGCTGTTACGGTCGACCTTGAAGACCATGGCCGTGAGCCCATTCACCCGGATGTAAATATGGGCCGTACAGTAGGCTGGTTTACCAGCATCCACCCGGTTTTACTGGCATATAAAGAAGAGTTGCCGGATACCATCAAGCAGATAAAGGAAAGCTTGAGAAGAGTACCCAACCATGGGGTTGACTATTTGCTGTATAAATACCAGGACCATGAGGCTCTTAAAACAGAGCACAGCTCTCAAGTTTTATTCAATTACCTGGGTCAGTTCGACACGGATACTGGAGGTAAGTCATTTTTACTGTCCGATGAGCCGCAAGGGGCATTCCGCTCACAAGGTGATGTAGCCGGGTATGACTGGATCATTTCCGGGATGATCAGGGATGGCCAGTTGGAAATGACCTTGACCTATGGTAAAGAACAGTACAATGAAGAGACCATTCTTTCCTTTATGGAAGACTATGAGGAAAGCCTGAGAGAAGTAATTGATTATTGTCGCTACGCTTCCCAAACAGAACTGACACCTTCAGACCTGACCTACAAAGAGCTATCGATCGCCCAGTTGGATGAGTTACAATACACCTATGCTATTGAAGATATCTACCCCTTGACTCCTATGCAGGAAGGGATGTTGTTTCATTCTTTGCTGGATGTAGAGGCAGGCGATTACTTCGGACAAACCACCTTTCAGCTGCAGGGCAACCTGGATATTAAGGAGGTGGAAGATAGCCTGAATGAGCTGATGGCGCGTTACGCTATTTTGCGCACGGTATTTCTGCATGAGGGCTATACCCGCCCCATTCAGATTGTGCTGAAAGAGAGAAAAATCGATTTTGACTATAAGGATATTCGCAGTGCCAACCTGAACGGATCAAAGCGGGCCACCGTACAGGCATACCTTGACGAGGAGAGGTCGAAGACCTTTGACCTAAGCAGGGATGTTCTGATGCGCCTTCTGGTATTGCAGACGGAGGACAACGAATTTGAGCTGATCTGGAACCATCACCATGTAATCATGGACGGATGGTGCGTAGGCATCATTCTAAATGAGTTTACCGAAGTATATTCTGGAAGGGTAAAAAATGAGCCGGTTTCTTTACAGCCCACAAAACCCTATGCCAGCTACATTGAATGGCTGGAAAACTGGGAGAAAGAAGCATCAGAGGTTTACTGGCGTGATTATTTAGCAGATTATGAGGCGCTTGCTACGATACCTCAAAAACAAGTATTGCCAACGAAAGGCTTACCCTATCTTTTGAAGAAACAGCACTTTGTGCTCAACAAGCAAGAGGCAAAACGCTTAGATGAGTTTTCAAGAAAGCATGGGGTCACCACCAATAGGGTATTTGAGTGTGCCTGGGGACTGATGCTGGCCAAGTACAACAATGTAAACGATGTTGTATTTGGTTCTGTCGTATCCGGGCGCCCGGTAGAGCTTGAGGGTGTTGAGACGATGGTGGGTCTGTTTATCAATACCATTCCCACAAGAATCAGCTATGGAGCTGAAGATACGGTGGGTGATCTGCTTAAGAATACTCAACAGCGCAGTGTGAGCAGTAGTCCTCATCACTATTATCCATTATCTGAGATCCAAGCCTTGAGTGAATTGGGAAGAGGCCTGATAGATCATATCATTACTTTCCAAAATCTCCCTGACATAGAGCAATTGCTGGGCCCTTCTGCTCAGGAGAGCGAACTGCCCTTTGAGATTAAAGGTTCAGATAACTCCGTTCAGACCAACTATGATCTGAGTATTCAGGTCATCCCGACTGAAGAATACGAGATAATTATTGATTACAACAATAATAAGTATGATGACGAGACAATAGCAGGAGTATGCTCTTACTGGAAAAACATCCTGTTCTCCTTTGTTGATAGCTATGATACGCTTCTGAAGGACATCTCCTTATTTAATGAGGAGGAGCAGGCCGCCATCACCGAAAAGTTCACCAGTAACCTTGAGGTTGATGATGTTCAACCTACCATACAAGAGCGGTTAAATAAGAGCTTTGCGGAAAACAGTGACAAGGCTGCTATAGAATACAAAGGGCAGACTTATGATTATGCCACGTTAGCGTTGCAAGCCAATAAAATTGCCGGTGCCATTGAGCTGCAACAGTTACCTGCTGGAAGCAATATCGGGATCTTATGTGAGGACCGCTACTCACTTATCTGTTCGATGTTGGGCATCCTGAAATCCCGTATGGTATTTGTGCCGCTGGAAACTACACTTCCCGAGAGCAGGCTGTCTTCGATGATAGCCCAGACCGGGAGCAAGCTGATCATCACCGATCAGGGGATGAATGCCCGAGAGCAATTAAAGACCTCCGATACCATTGAATGGTTAACCATAGATGAGATAGAGAAGGGCGAGGTGTTGGCTGAGAGTAAAAAGGAATACCAGCCAGAGGACGCTGTTTATGTGTATTTCACATCAGGCAGCACCGGAAACCCCAAAGGGGTAATCGGTAAGAACAAGGGGCTTTCCCATTTTATTGACTGGGAAATAAGCACCTTCAATATTGATAACAGCTTTAGAATAAGTCAGTTTACCAATCCCGGATTCGATGTCTTTATGAGAGACATCTTCGTTCCCTTGTGTGCCGGTGCCACGATCTGCATACCTGAAGACAATATTTTATCTCTTGATCAGGGTCTGCACCACTGGATAGATGAGCAGCGGATCAACCTGATACACTGTGTGCCGAGCCTTTTCAAGCTCATCCAAAATGAAGACATAGGCGCAGACTTGTTCAGTGATCTGAAGTACATCCTATTGGCAGGGGAGAAGATTCTGCCCTATGAGCTGAAGAAGTGGTACGAGACATTTGATGACCGCATTAACCTGGTCAATATTTATGGACCCACAGAAACTACCCTGGCCAAGGGTTATTATGTCATCCACCCTGGTCAGATCAACAGATCCTTTGTACCGGTCAAGGCCATATCAGGCGCTCAGTTTTTAATTCTGGATGGTGATTTGAATTTATGTTCAGAAGGGGCGATAGGTGAAATATATATTCGGACTCCGTACAGAACAGCAGGTTATCTTGGTTTATCAGAAACAAACAAGAAGTCCTTTATTCCCAATCCTTTCAGCGATGATGCAAATGACCTGATCTACAAAACAGGTGACTTAGGCAGGGAGCATGCAGTAGGTGAGATAGAAATTCTGGGTAGAGTTGATCATCAGGTCAAGATCAGGGGTATACGCATCGAGCTTGATGATATCAAGGAGAACATCCGCAACTATCCGGGCATTACCGATGCGGTGGTTGTGGTCAAAGAAGACGCTGATGCGGAGAAATTCATTGCTGCCTATATCTTATCAGACAAGCCATTCGATGCTGCTGAGTTAAGGGTGTTTCTGGATGCCACCTTACCTCCCAATATGGTTCCGTCCTATTTGATTCCACTGGATGAGTTCCCGCTGATGCCCAACGGTAAAATTAACCGGAATGCACTGCCAGACCCTGAAATGGAGCAAGAAGAAGCTCAGGAACAGCCCTCCAATGAAGTAGAGGAGAAGTTGCTGGCTATATGGTCTGAAGTACTGAGGGTAGACAAGGAGCAGATCAGTATCACCAGGAGCTTCTTTGAAATGGGAGGACATTCAGTGAAGGTTTTCCACATCATCAACAGGATCAAGCAAGAGTTCTCCGTTAAATTGAAGCTGGCCGACATATTCCAGAATGCATCTGTGAGAGAAATAGGTCAACTGATTTCGGCATTGGACAAAGCAGAGGTCACCCAAATACCCAAGGTGGCTCAGAGAGACTTCTATGATGCCTCTCCTGCTCAGGAGAGGATGTACTATCAGCATTTGTTGCACAAAGGAAGTACTGCCTTTAACATCTCCATGGCTACTGAAATCAAAGGGACGGTAGATGTCAAGGTGTTGAATGGGACATTCCAGAAACTGGTAGACCGGCACGAAGGTTTAAGAACCAGCTTTAGAATGTCCGATGATAAGCTAACTCAGAAGATTCACCCGAAAGTAAACTTTGAACTGGAGGTACTGGATGCTGATCGTTACCAGGATGTACAAGAGGCGTTCGATGCCTTTGTCAGGCCCTTTGACCTGGCTATGGAGTCCTTGATGAGAGGTGGCCTGTTCAGCAACGAATCCGGCAACTACTTATTCGTTGATATTCACCACATGGTGGCAGATGGTTCTTCCCTGGAAATTCTGATGAATGACTTTAACAAGGTCTATTATGGAGAGGAGCTACAGCCCATGGAGTTCAGGTATGTGGATTATGCAAACTGGCTGAACCAGAACAAAGAAAAGCTTGAGCGTCAGCAGGTCTATTGGTCAGAGAAGCTATCCGGAAAACTCCCAAGAACTGACCTGCCTACGATTCAGGAAAGAGAGATGGTAGATATCCAAATCGCCTCTTTTCAAGAGCTGGAACTGGGAGGTGAGATCTACAGAGATATCAAGAGCTTTACAACGACCCATAAGGTGTCTGATTTTATGCTTCTGCTATCAGCCTATTATATTCTGCTACACAAAATGTCAGGAGATTCAGATATCATCATAGGTACTGAAGTGCTTGGCCGGAGCCAGCCTGAATTGAAAGACATAGTAGGCACCTTCGTGAACATATTGCCGCTAAGGGTGCAGGCTATGCCGGAGAAACCCTACATCAACTTTTTGAATGAGGTGAAAGAGTCTGTGTTGGATGCCTTTGAGAATCAGGATTTCCAATTTGATCAGATGGTATCGCTGGTTGATGAAGAAGAGGAGAGCGCTTCACGAAATCCGATCTTTGACTTTTACTTCTCATTCTTAAAGTCAGTAAACGGAGTGTCAGACCCAGGTGAGCAGAAGTTTGGTTCCCTTGACTTGGATAAAAGGGTCAGGGGTCTATATGAATTCACTATCGATGTGGATGACCATGATGATAAGATGACCGTTTCCTTCATCTACAGCAGTGAATTATATGATGAGGAAACCATTGAATTGTTGATGCTGTATTATCGCAATATCCTAACGGAAATTTTGAGAGACCAATCTGTAAACATAGAGGATATAAACATGGAAGATATCCTTGATCAAATGGCCTGATATGAAGTGCCGTCATGCTGGAAAATTCATTCCTTCATTTTGCTAATGCCTAATTCGCGGGGTATCAGAAAGTCTCGTCTATGAGGTCCTCAATCTGGCCAACTGGTCGGTAGGTGTTGCCTTTATTCACCAAAGAAAATAGAAAGAAGAACGTCCATCCTGTAACCCATTAAAAAGGATGGTTTAATCAAGCGCCTTTGTTTCATGCAAGTAGCTTAGATAAGATTTGAGAGTGTTTAGTAGTAGCTGATGAGAGAAGGATGACTTCTTCTTCCTGACCATATGCTTTTCACACATGGACGTGAGCCCTTTGAAGGAGCACGAAAAACGCTTGTAGGCATGGTCCGTGCTTACAAACCAGGGTAAGACCTGGGGCCTGCTTAAAACCAACCGTCATTTCAAGGTCATATATCTACTGAATAAATCCATCTGTACCCATGGCTGATAAAATACAAAAGTCAAATGTCCAGGAAATCATTGAACTGAATATGGTTCAAAAAGGCATGCTATATCATTATCTGAAAGAAGCCAGTGAAAACGTCTATAACGTTCAACTGTCATTTTCGATAGATGGTGATTTAAGTGTTGAGGTTCTCGAAGAGGCTTTTGGACTTGTACAGTCGAGGAATGAGGCTTTAAGATCCGTTTTTCGCTGGGAGGGCATCAAAACCCCCGTTCAAATTATCCTTAAAGAGTGCCCGATAGATTTCTACTACCACGATTTGTCACAGCAAATGGTAGGTGAAACAGCGGATGTACTTACAAAACTCTCAGCTATTGATCAGAATTATAGATTTGACCTGAATAGGTTGCCAGTTAAGATCAGGGTAATGAAGTCGGGTAAGCAGTCCTATAAGTTTAATATAACGACTCATCATATTCTTCACGATGGCTGGAGTACAGGAGTGCTTCTGAAAGAATTATTCAATTCGTATCATCAAATCAGTCAGGGTGAGGAGCCAATTTTCAAGTACAAGGCCACCTACAAAGAGGTTCAGTTAAGTGTTGTCAGAAATGCAAACTCAATCGCAAAACAAGAATATTGGAAAGCTTATCTGGGAGACTTTGAAGTAAAAACTAATTCTCCCGGGTTATCGATAAACGGGAAGGCAATTCATCAGCAAGTCAGAAAATATCGGACAACCAGCCCGTTTCCTGGTCTGGATGAGTTTGCCAGCAAAAACAGGGTCACCAAAGCCGCTGTGATATTTACCGCCTATGGACTGCTGCTTCAGAAATACAATACAGAGTCTGACGTGGTCATAGGGTCAACTGTTTCCAATAGAAATCCATCGATTAAGGGGAGTGATCAGGTAATAGGCAATTTCGTCAATCACATTCCACTGCGCATTCAAAGTGATGGAGGTACAACCCTTTTGGCACTCGTAGAGGAGATCAACAAGGGGCTGATTGACAGGAACCCGTTTCATGATTCATCTCTTCATGAAATTAACCAGGTGCTTGAATTACAAGCCAACCAACGACTGTTTGATTCTGTAGTGGGTATAGAGAATTATCCGATAGATGAGAGTCTGATGAATAGCATTGCCGGGCTGGATATACAATTGGATACTGTATATGAAAATACAAATGTCTCTCTCGTCTTTCAGGTCTTTTTCAAAGAAGAACTGGAGCTGGAACTTAGCTATAAAGAGGGGGTTTTTACGGAGGAGTACATTCGCTCTTTCGCCACCAACTTTCTAGTTGTTTTACAGCAAATCTTCTCCAACCCTGGCCAATCCGTGGATTCATTGATGATTTTGTCGGAGGAAGACCGGTCAAAAATATTATACGAATTCAATGACACTACCGCGAATTATCCCAAACATGAGACCATAGTCAGCCTGTTTGAAAGTCAGGCTGGACTGACCCCTGATAAATCTGCAGTTTGTTTTGAAAACGAGGAGTTAAACTATCTGGAATTAAACGAAAAGGCCAATCAACTCGCTCACAAGCTTATTGAAAAAGGAGTGGAGTCCGGCCAGGTGGTTGGCCTTTTGGCTGAGCCCTCTTTTGAGATGATTGTGGGAATCCTCGGAATTATCAAATCCGGGGGCGCCTATATGCCCATCAGCCCTGAGTTTCCATCCGGAAGGATAACCACTATGTGTCGCACCGCTGGTTGTAAAATCGTGCTGACTCAGCAAGACCTGGCATGGGAGTCTGAAGCGGTCAGCATTAAAATAGACCTCAATAGTTCAGAGGCATATTCGTCAGTTAAGACAAATTCCGAGGTCAAAATTTCTGCTGAAGACCTGTTGTATGTCATTTTTACATCGGGAACCACAGGCCTGCCCAAAGGAGTGATGATCAATCACAGGAATTTATCAAATTATCTGCATTGGCTCAAAAACTACATCCAGATTGACCAAAAAGATAAAACGGCTCTGGTGACTTCATTTGCCTTTGATTTGGGCTATACATCTCTTTTTTCGTCACTGCTTTTTGGAGCAGAACTGCATATGTTGTCCAGGAATACTTACGCATCTACAACCAGGCTTCTGCGCTATATTGAGGAAAAGGGCATTACCTACCTCAAAATGACCCCTTCACTTTTTTCAACCATCACGGAACACCCCGATTTCGAGATGATTCAGAGCCTGAAAACTTTATTGTTGGGTGGTGAGGCCATTCGTGTGGCAGATATTCAAAAGACCTATGCACTGCCTTCACCACCGAAAATTATCAATCATTATGGACCTACCGAAACCACTATAGGTGTTATTGCGAGGTCTATAGAGTTAGAAAATGCAGATGACTTCACAAACCGCCCTACCATTGGCAGACCTATCGGCAACACCACCTGCTATATCCTCAATGATAATAATCACCTCCTGCCAATATCAGGTGTTGGAGAGTTACACATTGGAGGCGAGGGAGTAGGGAATGGTTACTTCGGTGATGCAGGCCTTACCGGAGAGAAGTTCATTGAAAACCCATTTTCCACTAATGGCAAACTTTACAAAACAGGAGACCTCGCCCGTTGGCTGCCAAACGGTGATATTGAGTTTTTAGGGCGGAAAGATCATCAGATCAAAATTCGAGGTTATCGGGTAGAGCTTGGAGAAGTTGAGGCCGAATTATTAAAGCAGCCCTCGCTGAAAGAGGTAGCCGTATTGGCAAAAGGCGAAGAAACTGATAGCTTTTTGGTGGCCTACTATGTATCTGACAACGAGCAAAAGAGCACTGAATTAAAGAATCAGTTGAGTACGGAACTTCCGGAATATATGATTCCCGACCAGTTTGTTCGCATGGAGAAGATGCCGGTAAATGCCAATGGTAAGCTTGACCACAAGGCGCTTCCAGAGCCCATGTTAGCCGTTGAGGAAGCATACGTTGCTCCATCGAATGAATTAGAACAAGGGTTGGTAGAAATCTGGTCTGACATACTCAAAGTGGAGAAGACTGAAATCAGTGTAAACCAAAGCTTTATGGAGTTGGGAGGGCACTCCCTTAGAATAATCTTGATGCTTAACAGGGTACTCAAACGCTATGATGCATTGGTTCCCATTAATGATGTTTTCGAGCATTCCAGCGTCAGAGCACTAAGCAAGTATATTCAGAAGCTGAAAAAAGTCGACTTTTTTAGTCTGGTGAAAGCCCCGGAGAAATCACATTACAAACTATCCTCAGCACAGAGGCGGCTTTATTTTCTATTTGAGTTTGAGAAGTTATCGCTTGCCTACAATGGCTGTGTGGTCATGTTAATGGAAGGGGTTTTGGATCAAGGCAAAATCGAGGCTGCTTTTCAAAAGCTTATTGCCCGTCATGAGGTTCTTCGCACTTCCTTTACCCTGGTTGGTGAAGAGCCTGTGCAAAGTATCTCCTCAGAAGTTGAATTTGAACTAGAACACTTCAAGGCTACAGCCGATGAGCTAGATGATGTCATAGCAGACTTTGTGCGTCCCTTCGACCTGGCCAGCGCCCCGATGATCCGGGCGGGTCTTATAGAGACCGCTGCTGAGGAGCATTTTCTGATGGTAGACATGCACCATATCATCAGTGATGGGGTATCAAAAGGGCTGTTGATCAATGATTTTATGGCCTTGTACGATGGTCAGGAGCTACCTGCTTTGCCCTTGCAATACAAGGACTATGCGGAATGGCAGCAAGGAGAGGCACATCAAAAGAAGATAGCCGAGCAAAAAGAGTTTTGGCTGAATGAGTTTTCAGATGAGCTCCAGATTCTGGAACTGCCCACCGACTATGGCCGGCCCCTGGTGATGAACTCAGAGGGCAGCACGGTAGACTTTGAGATCGGTAAAGAAGATATTACCACCCTAAAGTCCATAGCCAAGGAAGAAGGCGGCACCCTGTTTACACTGATGTTTTCAGTCTACAATGTGCTACTGGCCAAGCTGGGCAATCAGGAAGACATCACAGTGGGCATACCGGTGGCAGGCCGCCAGCATGCTGATATAGAAAACATCGTAGGGATGTTTGTGAACACCCTGCCCTTGCGTATCTATCCCGAGAGCGACCTGGGCTTTGATGAGTTTTTTGCCAAAGTGCAAAAGCAAGTGCTGTCCGGTCTTGATCATCAGGGCTATCAATTTGAGGAGCTGGTAGATGAGCTGAAGATAGAGCGAGATACGAGCCGCAATCCCCTGTTTGACGTGATGTTTTCTTATGAAAACTACCAGATGGTGGACCTTGAGTTGCCAGGCTTAAAGCTGAGCCTCTACAGCGCCAGTAGTACCATCTCTAAGTTTGACCTGACGCTGAACACGGTCGAGTCAGATGATCAGTTGCAGTTAAACTTCGAATACTCCACAGAGCTGTTCAAAGAAGAGACCATCGAGCGATTTGTGGTTTACTTCCAGAAGATACTGAAGACCATCATTGCCAACCGCAAGGTCAAGCTGTCTGAGATTGAGATCATCACCGAAGCAGAGAAGGAGCAGCTTCTAAAAACCTTTAATGATACTCAGGTAGACTATCCCAAAGAAGAGACGGTACTGAGCCTTTTTGAAAGTCAGGCGGCATCAGGAGCCGACCAGGTGACTCTGACCTATGAGGACCAACAACTTTCATATCTAGAATTAGACCAAAGAGCCAATCAGCTGGCACACTTCATCAAAGAGAAGACGGAGCTGGACAGCAACGGCTTTGTGATGGTCTATATGCCAAAGTCGCTGAATACCGTGGTTTCCATGCTGGCTACCTGGAAGGCCGGAGGAGCCTATGTCCCGGTTGATACTACTGTTCCAGAAGCGAGGCTCCAGCAGACATTAAGAGACATTCGCCCCAAGCTGATTGTGGTGGATAGCCAGACGCTGCCCCTGTTGCAAAAGGCACAAGAGGGTGAAGGCATTCAGTTTCCATACTTTGTTTTTGACAATGATGAGGATGTACTTGGGTCTTTCTCAACCGAAAAGCCAGGAGTCAATACTACTGCATCGGAGACAGCCTATGCCATTTATACCTCAGGTTCTTCAGGGCTGCCCAAAGCGGTGAGTGTTTCACAAGGCAGCTACCTGAATGTGGCCATGGCCTGGCGCGATGCTTACGAACTGGAGAATATCCCTGTGAACCTGCTTCAGATGGCCAATTTTTCCTTTGACGTTTTCGCAGGCGACCTGGCCAGGGCCTTGACCAATGGAGGCACCTTGGTCATTTGCCCTGATGAGATCAAACTGGACTTTGAAAAACTTGCCGACCTGATTATAGACCATGAGATCTCATTGTTTGAGTCCACCCCTGCTTTGGTAATTCCTTTTATGGACTATGTCTATGAAAACCAGATTGCCATTGATAGCCTCAAGCTACTGATTATCGGCTCGGACATCTTCAAGTTTGAGGACTTTAAAAGGCTGTTGAGCCGCTTTGGCTCTCAGATGAGAATCATCAACAGCTATGGTTTGACAGAAGCCACCATTGACACGAGCTTTTATGAAGAGGAGCTTTCCAAAATGCCAGACACGGGTATTGTTCCCATTGGTAAGCCCATGGCCAATATGCAGCTTTACATACTGGATAGGGGCTTTAATGTACAACCGGTTGGTTTGAAAGGAGAGGTCTTTGTGGGAGGTGAAGGAGTTGCTTTAGGTTATTTGAACAGAGAGGAGCTCACCAGAGAAAGATTTATTCCAGACCCATTCAATGAGGGCAAGCTGATGTACCGCACCGGTGACCTGGCCCGATGGTTACCGGATGGGAACATCGAGTTTTTCGGCCGGATGGATGATCAGGTAAAGATCAGAGGCTTTAGGATAGAGCTGGGCGAGATTGAGCATTGTTTGACTGCTCATGACCAGATCAGTAGCGTGAGGGTGCTGGCCAGAGAGCAAGAGGGCAGCAAATACCTGGTAGCATACTACACCAGCGAAGAGGAAATAAACTCAACTGACTTAAGGGACTTCTTATCTGGCAAACTGCTGGACTATATGATCCCTTCCTACTTCGTTCATCTGGAGAGCTTCCCACTGACCTCCAATGGAAAGCTGGATCGTAAGGCGCTGCCGATTCCAGAGATAAAAGCAGGAGAAAACTATGAGGCTCCGGCTACTCAACAGGAGCAGTTGGTAGCCGAAGTATGGTCTGGCGTATTGGGTGCCGATCAGATTGGTGTTACCAGTAATTTCTTTTCTGTCGGAGGAGATTCGATTAAGTCGATTCAGATTAGTTCCCGTATACGCCAGGCTGGTTATGAGGTTAGTGTGCGGGACATTTTTACCTACCCAACCATCCGTCAGCTGGCCGCTAATATGAAGGCGTTGGTTGGCACAAGGGATCAATCTACTGTAGAAGGTAAGGCTTTACTAAGCCCCATCCAGCAATGGTTTTATGAGGGACCTGCCCGTACTAAAAATCACTATAATCAGAGCGTATTACTGAATTTTTCTGAAGGTCTGTCGAAAGAAAAAGTTGAGAAGATCTTTGGGCATTTACAATCGCATCATGATGCCTTACGGATGGTGATACTCAAAGAAGAAGGAGTATGGCATCAGGTCAATAAAGGGGGAGCTGTTCCAGTTGAGGTAGAAGAGCAAGATTTTAGAAAATCTAAAAACCCGGCAGAAGATTTAGGGTCGGCCTCTAACAAGGTACAGGCAAGTATAGATTTGGAGCAAGGCCCCTTAATAAAGCTCGGGTTGTTCCATATGCAAAATGGGAGTCGTCTGTTAATTGTGATCCATCACCTGGTAGTAGACGGTGTTTCCTGGCGCATCTTATTCGAAGACATAGAGAGCTTATATCAGCAGCTTAAAGCAGATAAAGCCTTAACACTACCGTTAAAGACCGATTCATTCCTTTCCTGGCCTTCAAAACTTCAGGGGTACAGTCAGACCGATGCCTTCCAAAAGGCAAAGGAGTACTGGGAGGATTTTTATACCCAGCCGGTGAGTGCAATAGAGCGGGATCATCCATCAGCAGAAAGCAGGCATATGGACAGCGACCATATCAGCTTCCAGTTGAGTAAGGAAGCCACGGCTCAACTGCTGACTGGTGCGCATCAGGCATTCAATACCCAGATCAATGATCTGTTACTGGCGGCCTTGCTGTTAAGCGTCAAGAAGTATGGACAGTCCTCCGTTCAGATTGACCTTGAGAGCCATGGCCGTGAGGCGGTCGATGCCAAGGTGGATATCAGCCGTACCGTAGGCTGGTTTACCAGCATTTATCCTGTTCTGTTGAGCCATGAAGGAGAGGACTTATCAACCCTGATCAAAGAGGTCAAAGAAAACCTAAGGCGCGTCCCTAACAATGGGATTGACTATCTGCTATGTAAAGATGACTTTGAGGCTAATCGTCCATCGCAGATCATCTTCAACTATTTAGGTCAGTTTGATAGTGATGTAGCAGGCGCTTCATTTACAGTATCAGATGAAGATCATGGTCCTACGCAGTCACCAAATGATCTGCTGGAACATGACTGGGACCTGTTGGGGATGGTGAGAGAAGGCCAGCTGGAAATGAAGCTGACCTATGGTAAGCCGAACTACAATCAAGATACCATCAGCTCTTTTATGGCTTTCTACCAGGAGAGCCTGGAGGAGGTTATTGCTCATTGCAAGAGCTTCAACACCACACAGCTAACCCCATCGGATGTCACTTATAAAGGCCTTTCAATTGGACAACTGGATGCGCTGCAAGCACATTTTGAGATAGAAGACCTCTATCAGTTATCTCCTATGCAGGAGGGTTTGTTGTTCCATTCGCTGCTGGATGAAGAAGACGTCACCTACTTCGAGCAAATGACCTTTGAGCTGCATGGGTCACTTGACCTTGAGGCAGTAGAGCGCAGTATGAATGAGCTGGTGAGCCGGTATGATATCCTTCGCACAGTTTTCCTTCATGAGGATTACCCCAATCCACTTCAGGTTGTACTAAAGAGCCGTAACATCGATTACCGCTACCGTGACTTAATAGCAGAGAGCAAAGTAACTTCCAAAGCAGAAGCCATTGAAAGATGCCGTCAGGAAGACCTATCCGAAAAATTTAATCTAAGCAAGGATGTACTGCTTCGCCTGACCGTGCTTCAGACGAGTGAAGGAGACTATACCCTGATTTGGAGTCACCACCATATAGTAATGGATGGCTGGTGTATGGGCATTCTGTTCAGTGAGTTCAAAGAACTATACTCCAACTTTAAGGCCGGCAAAGAAACTGTATTACCAGAAGTCACCCCTTACGCAAAGTACATCTCATGGCTGCACGACCGCAACAAGGAGGAAGCCATGGATTACTGGAGGGCTTATTTAGCGGGTTATGACAGCCTGGCTACGCTTCCTTCACCAATTACCGAAGCACAAGACTTTGCATTAGAGGTTGATGTTCTGAACCTCAACAAAGACTTAGTGGCTTCACTGGGTGATGTGATTGCTAAACAGGGGATCACCCTGAATACCATCATTCAAGCCTCCTGGTCCATCCTTTTGGGCAAGTACAACAATACCGATGATGTGGTTTTTGGCTCAGTGGTATCAGGCCGTCCTTCAGAGATTGAAGGCGTTGAAAACATGGTCGGTCTGTTTATCAACACCATCCCTGTGAGGGTAAACTGGCAGTCGGCAGACACCATCGAGACCTTATTAAAAGATATTCAGCAAAGCGGCATAGAAAGCGAAGCCTATCATTACAGCCCTCTGGCTACCGTCCAGACATTGAGCGAGATGGGCCGCGGGCTACTGGATCATATTCTGATTTTTGAGAACTACCCGATAGGCAAGAAGATCTCGGAAGGGGCAGACAAGGATGACTTCAGCTTATCGAATGTCCAAGCCTATGAGCAGACCAATTATGACCTGACCCTGGTGGTGATACCGGGCGAAGAAGTACAGATCAAGTTTGAATACAACGCCAATAAGTATGACCACCGCCTGATAGCTCAAGTCAAAACGCACCTTGACAAGATCATCGGCCAGATCATTGCCAATGCTGCTCTGCCACTGGCAAGCCTTGAGCTGGTAACCAATACCGAAAAGCAGGAGATCCTCACGACCTTTAACGATACCTACCACGAGCTAGCAGAAGAAGAGACTTTGATCCCTCTATTCAGGAAGCAGGTAGAGCAAACACCAACAGACATTGCCGTAATCCATAATGGAGAAGAACTCACTTATGAGGAGCTATACCTGGATGCAGCAAGGCTATCTACCCATCTACAAAGCAAGGGTCTGGGCAGCAATAAGCATGTGGCCCTCTATATGCCAAGGAGCATAGACATGCTCAGTAGCATCCTGGCGGTGTTCCATGCAGGAGGAGCTTACGTGCCTATTGATACCAATTACCCGGTTGAAAGAGTAACAGAGATTCTTTCCAACAGCCAGGCAGAGGTAGTTATTATTCAAAGCGACTTAGCTGAGCAGGTAGCAGCCATTCAATCATCAGTTCCCACCTTAAAAGAGGTGATTATCATTGATGAGCTGGACCTTGCATCATACGACACTAAAGAACCTGCAGAAGGCAGCGCTGACGACCTTTCCTATATCATCTATACATCAGGCACCACGGGCAAGCCTAAAGGGGTGATGATCCATCAAGGAGGCATGGTTAACCATCTATATGCCAAGATCAATGACCTATCCTTAAATGAAAAGGATGTCATAGCCCAAACGGCTTCGGCTTGTTTTGATATCTCCGTATGGCAGTTTTTGGCAGCTTTACTGGTAGGCGGTAAAACTCAGATTATTGACAATGAAACGGTACTGTCACCACAAGATCTGATTGCTGAGCTGCAAGCAGGTAATGTGAGCATCTTTGAATCCGTTCCTTCATTGATCACCACCTTTTTGGATGACCTGTCTGAAGAAGAGAATGATTTACTGGCTGATCTTAGATGGATGATTCCTACCGGTGAGGCCTTAAGTGTGGCACTGGTGAGGAAGTGGTATTCCTACTTCCCAGACATCAAGCTGCTGAACGCTTATGGCCCCACTGAAGCCTCGGATGATGTGACGCATCATGTGGTGGCTACCCCTGAAGAAGGACAAGTGACCATCCCCATTGGCAAGCCTGTTCAGAACACCCATATCTATGTGTTGGACAAGGACTTGAACTTATGTCCCGTGGGCGTGAGAGGAGAAATCTGTGTGGCCGGCCTTGGTGTAGGCAAAGGCTACTGGCAAGATGAGGAAAAGACCAACAAGGCCTTTGTGCCTAATCCTTATGCTGAAGAGATCAAAACCAAAAATTATGATACCCTCTACAGGACTGGCGACATAGGCTACTTTGAATCTGATGGTACGATTATCTGCCTGGGCAGGCTGGATCATCAGGTCAAGATCAGGGGTAACAGGATCGAGCTGGGAGAGATAGAAAATGTATTGATAGAGCTTGATCAAATCATGGAGACGGCAGTGGTGGTGAAAGGCACCGCTTCCAATCAATACCTGGTGGCCTACTATGTATCTGAAGCTGAACTCAATATTGATGAGCTTAGAAATCACCTATTGGCCAGGCTGCCTGACTATATGGTTCCCGCCTACTTTGTACAGCTACCGGAGTTTCCGTTGACAGCAAATGGTAAGTTGGACCGCAAAGCCCTTCCTGAGCCAGAAGTGAAGGCAAATGAAAACCGTGTAGCTCCCGAGACCAAAGAGGAACAGCTGCTGGCTGAGGTTTGGTCAGCGGTATTGGGTGTACAATCTATTGGTGTGACCGAGAACTTTTTCTCAGTTGGAGGAGACTCCATCAAGTCCATCCAGATTAGCTCAAGGATGAGGAATGAGGGTTATGATGTCAGCGTGAAAGACATCTTCACCTACCCCACCATCCGGGAGCTGGCCACCAATATGAAGGCACTGGTGGTGGTATCCAACCAATCCACCGTAGAAGGTAAGGCCCCACTAAGCCCCATCCAGAGGTGGTTTTTCGACAGCCCGCTCAAAGACAAACATCATTACAATCAGTCAGTCCTTTTGGACTTTCCACAAGGTATTTCACATAATGAGGTTGTGACCATTTTCGAGAAGTTGCAAGGCCACCATGATGCCCTGCGCATGGTCTTTAAAAAGTCAGAAGAGACATTAATTCAGGAAAACAAAGGACTTGATCTTTCTTTATCAATAGAAGAACATGATTTAAGGAAAGCGACAGATCAGGAGGCGACACTTTCGTCCATTGCCGGTGAGATACATTCAGGAATAGATTTAGAGCATGGTCCGTTGATGAAACTCGGTTTGTTTCATGTGCAAAGTGGAAGCCGTTTGCTTATTGTGATTCATCATTTAGTAATTGATGGCGTATCATGGCGTATTTTATTTGAAGACATTGAGGGACTCTACAGGCAACTCAGTAAAAATGTGCCTTATACCTTCCCCCTAAAAACGGAGGCATTTTTGAGCTGGCCATCCACGCTTGAAAAGTATACTGAGACTGATTCTTTTAACAAAGCCAGGCAGTATTGGGATGATTTCCATCAGCAGGAAATAACACCTTTGGTACCCGATCTGTCTTTAGATAGAAGCATAAGAAAAGATGCCCGGAGCATCTCCTTTAAGCTAAACAAGCAAGTAACCACACAATTACTTACTGAGGTAAATAAGACATTCCATACCCAGGTAAACGATATCTTATTAGTAGCCCTGTTATTGGGAGTGAATAAGCAGTATGGACAGACTTCAGTTGCAGTAGAAATTGAGGGACACGGCCGTGAAGTGATCGATTCACAAGTAGACATGGGTCGTACAGTGGGATGGTTTACCAGCCTTTATCCAGTACTGCTCTCCAGTGAGGGTACCGATCTGGCAACTACCATTAAGCGAGTAAAAGAAAATCTGCGAAAAGTTCCCAACAACGGATTTGACTATTTGCTGCACAGCCATTTAACTGAAAGTAAAACCGGGGCCACCGGTAAGGCTCAGGTTGGGTTTAACTATTTGGGGCAGTTTGATACGGATACGAAGGGTAAGTCCTTTACCATTGCAGAAGAGTCTTATGGAGATGCTATTTCGCAAAATGAATCGCTGGAGTATGACTGGGATATAACAGGAGCTGTCAGCGATGGTCGGTTAGAAATGGCCCTGACTTATGGTAAAGGGCAGTACAATGAAGCGACCATTCTTTCCTTCATGGGCCACTATGAAGAAAGCCTGAAGGAGGTAATTGAATATTGTGGCAGTGCAGTCAGTTCTGAGTTGACACCGTCAGACCTCACCTACAAAGAGCTCTCGATTGCCCAGCTGGACCGCATACAGCATAGCTACCAGATAGAAGACATCTACCCCATGTCTCCGATGCAGGAGGGCATGCTTTTCCATTCGCTGCTGGATACTGATGCCGCGCATTACTTCCAGCAAATGACCTGTTCTCTAACTGGAGACCTGGACGTTGAAGCGATCGAGCGCAGCATGAATGAGCTGATTGACCGCTATCAGGTGCTTCGTACAGTTTTTCTGCACGAAGGTCAGCAGCAGCCCCTACAGGTAGTGCTGAAAGCGCGCAAGGTTGGCTTTGTTTTCGAAGATTTAACAGCAGATAAGAGGCAGGTTTCCAAGGATGATTTGATAGAGGAGTACAGGCAAAAAGAAGTATCCCGAAAGTTCAACCTGAGCAAGGACGTACTGATCCGCCTGACCATTCTCAAGCTTGCCGACAACGAGCATGCGTTGATTTGGAGTCACCATCACGTGCTGATGGATGGCTGGTGTATGAGCATTATTTTCAGTGAACTCAAAAAGCTGTATTCGGGTCTGAAGCTCAACCAGGAAGTTGCTCTACCCAAAGTAAGCCCATACTCCAATTATGTATCCTGGCTTGAGGATGCTGTGATTGAACAAGAGGTAGAAGCCTACTGGCAAAACTACCTGAGTGGTTATGAGAGTTTGGCTACTTTACCGGCAAACGGCTCATCAACCGGAACCTCTTTTGAGGTCAAAAGCAAAAGCCTAAAGCTGGATACTGCCAGGGTAGCGTCCCTGAACCGTATCTCTGAAAAATATGGGGTTACGCTCAACACGATTCTTCAAACAGCCTGGGCCGTTCTGCTTAGCAAGTACAACAACAGAGAAGACGTTGTCTTTGGCTCTGTTGTCTCCGGCCGTCCTTCTGAGCTTATCGGGGTTGAGAGCATGGTCGGCTTGTTTATCAATACCATTCCGGTGAGGGTGAACTACCAAGCCGAAGACAGTCTTGAAACAGTCTTAAAAGCAGTACAGCAAGAGGCCATTAAAAGCCAGTCTTACCACTACAGCCCGCTGGCCGAAGTTCAGGCTTACAGCGAGCTGGGCAGGGATCTGTTAGACCACATCATGGTTTTTGAGAACTTCCCCATGGAGGCAGAGATAGCCCGTGGAACAGGAGACCAACATGAGGCACACGACTTTGGGGTATCCAATGTAAAAGTATACGAGCAAACCAATTACGACCTCACGCTGGTGATTTTGCCAGGAGAGAGCATCGAGATAAAATTTGAATACAATACCAATAAATACGAGACCAACTTAATAGAGCAGGTCACCGCCCACCTTGACAAGATCATGTCAGAGATGATTCAGAGCTGCGAAGGCGCTGAATCGGTAAAAGTGTCTGCCATTGACATGCTCGTTGAAGGTGAGAAAGAAGAGCTGCTGAGTGCATTGAACAATAACGAGGTGAACTACCCTCGTGAAAAGACACTGGTAGACCTGTTCAAGGCACAAGTGGAGCGGACTCCTGATAAGGTAGCCATCCAGTTTGAGGGGGAAAGCATTACTTATGCTCAGCTTGATAAGAAAACTGATCAACTGGCCCATTTACTAATCGAAAATGGTTTAGAAGGCAATGCCATTATAGGCCTTTTGATAGATCGCACCATTGATACCGTCATTGGTATGCTGGGCATTCTGAAGGCCGGTGGTGCCTATCTGCCGATAGATGTTGATTATCCTGAAGACAGGATCAGCTACATGATTGAAGACAGCGGGATGAATATGCTACTCACCACCAATGCTTTTAAAGACATGGTGGATTGCGACTTTCCTGTTCTATGCATGGAAGAAGCCGCACTGATTCCTGAAGAAGCAGTGAACACCACGAGCCTAACTATCAGTCCATCAGACCTGTGCTATATCATCTACACCTCCGGTACTACCGGTAAGCCCAAAGGGGTGATGGTTGAGCACAAGAATGTGGTACGACTGTTCTTCAATGATGCCTTTCAGTTTGACTTTGGAGAAGAGGATGTATGGACGATGTTCCACAGCCACTGCTTTGACTTCAGTGTTTGGGAAGGCTACGGAGCGCTGCTTTTTGGCGGTAAGCTGATCATCATACCCAAGTCAATCGCCAGAGACCCGAAAGCCTATCTGGATATCCTGAGTAAGGAGAAGGTGACGGTACTAAACCAAACCCCGAGCGCCTTTTATAACCTGATTCAGGAGGATCTTTCAAGTGAAGAACAAACACTAGCCTTGCGCTATGTGATCTTCGGTGGCGAGGCCTTGAGCCCAAGGAAGCTCAAAAACTGGAAGGCCAAATACGCAGATGTGAAGCTGGTGAACATGTTTGGTATCACCGAGACCACCGTGCATGTGACCTACAAAGAGATAGGCGACCATGAGATCGAGCATGACATCAGCAATATCGGTAAACCCATTCCCACCCTGTCAGCCTATGTTTTTGATCGGAGCCAGAAGCTGGTGCCGCAAGGCGTTATCGGAGAGCTGTATGTAGGAGGAGCCGGTGTATCGCGAGGTTATCTGAACAAAGAAGAGCTGACCAGAGAGAAGTTTATTCCCAACCCATATGACCACCATGAAAGACTGTACAAAACGGGCGACCTGGTGCAGATACTTGACTCCGGAGAGATAGCCTACATAGGCCGGGCCGATGATCAGGTTCAGCTGAGAGGCTTTAGGATAGAGCTGGGAGAGATAGAGAGCAGCCTGGCGGACTATCAATCAATTGAAGATGCAGTGGTCATCGCCAAAGAGAATGGGGATGACAAATTCCTGATCGGCTACTATGTGGCTGAAGAGGAAACAGACATCAGCGAGCTAAGGAATCACCTATCTGAGAGACTGCCAGACTATATGGTGCCCTCTTACTTTGTGCATCTGCAGGAGTTTCCCCTGACGAGCAATGGTAAGCTGGACCGCAAGGCGCTGCCAGACCCAGAGGTAAAAGCAGGAGAAGACTACATCGCACCTGAGACCCAAGAAGAAAAGCTGCTTGCAGAAGTTTGGTCAGCAGTATTGGGTGTAGAAGGCATTGGAGTTACCGATAACTTCTTTGCAGTCGGTGGCGACTCCATTAAGTCGATTCAGATCAGTTCGAGGGTCAGAGAGGCAGGCTATGAGGTGACCATTCAGGACATATTTGCCCACCCTACGATCAGGCAACTGGCCAGGAATATGAAGGTGTTGGCCGCCACAAGTGATCAATCAATCGTAGAAGGTAAGGCTTCCTTAAGCCCTATTCAGCACTGGCTATTTGATGGCCCTTCCAAAGACAAGCACCACTACAACCAGAGTGTGATGCTCAACTTCCCTGAAGGACTGAACAAAGAAGAGACGACACAGATATTCCAAAAGCTGCAAGGCCACCACGATGCCCTGCGCATGGTATTTAGGAAAGAGCAAGGTCAATGGTCGCAGGTGAATATGGGTACAGCGCTTCCTGTTGATATAGAAGAGCAAGATTTAAGAAAAGAGCAAGACCAGGAAGCGACACTTTCGTCTGTTGCCAATGAGATACAATCAGGAATAGACTTGGAGAATGGCCCCTTAATGAAGCTTGGATTGTTCCATATGCAAGAGGGAAGCCGTTTGCTGATTGTCATCCATCACCTGGTGGTAGATGGAGTGTCCTGGCGAATCTTATTCGAAGACATAGAGAGCTTGTATCAGCAGCTTCAAAATAAGGAAGCCTTAACACTACCCTTAAAGACCGATTCATTCCTTTCCTGGCCCTCAAAACTGGAGGCTTACAGCCAGACCGATGCTTTCCATAAAGCAAAGCAATATTGGGAAGGCTTAAACCTTGGAGAAGTTGCTGCAATAGAGCGTGATCATCCAAAAGGCGAGAACAGACATCAGGACAGTCAGCAGGTGTCCTTCCAACTGAGCGAAGCAGACACTACCCGTTTGCTCACTGAAGTACACTCAGCATACCATACCCAGATCAATGATATTTTACTGGTAGCCCTGCTATTAGGAGTGAGGAAACAGTATGGGCATGATGCTATTACGGTCGACCTTGAAGGCCATGGCCGTGAGCCCATCCACGCGGATGTAAATATAGACCGTACGGTAGGCTGGTTTACCAGCATCTATCCGGTACTGCTGGAACGTGAAACAGGCTTATCAGATACCATCAAACAGGTAAAGGAAGGTTTGAGAAGGGTACCCAACCATGGGATTGACTACCTGCTGTCTAAATCTCTGGACCATGAGGCCCTTACCACTGAACACAGCACCCAAATTCTCTTCAACTACCTCGGTCAGTTCGATACCGATACTAAGGGCAAATCCTTTTTGCTGTCTGATGAACCGCAAGGGTCATCCCGCTCACAAAGTGATTTAGCCGAGTATGACTGGGACATCTCAGGTATTATCAGGCAAGGCCAACTGGAAATGGGGCTCAGCTATGGCAAGGAGCAGTACAATGAAGAGACCATTCTTTCCTTCATGCACCACTATGAAGAAAGTCTGAAGGAGGTAATTGAATATTGTAGCAGTGCTACCAGATCTGAACTCACACCTTCAGACCTTACCTACAAAGAACTATCGATCGCTCAGCTGGATGAACTGCAACAGAGCAATACGATCGAAGACATCTACCCTTTGTCTCATATGCAGGAGGGTATGCTCTTCCATGCACTGTTTGATGCGGACTCATCTCACTATTTTCTGCAAACACGCATTGACCTTCAGGGGCCTGTCGATGTCTCTGCGCTGGAAGACTGCATGAACCAGCTGATCAGTCGCTATGATGTACTGCGCACGGCATTCTTTCATGAAGGCTATGACCGTTCACTGCAAGTAGTGCTGAAAGAGCGCAAGGTCGACTTTACCTATGTAGACTTGAGAGATGGACTGGCCGCCAAAGAAGACTTAGTAGAAGAATACCGACAAAAGGATGCCTCCCGCAAATTCAATCTGGCCACCGATGTATTGATGCGCCTGGCGGTACTTCAGACCGCAGATGATGAGCATGTGCTTTTCTGGAGCAATCATCACGTATTGATGGACGGTTGGTGTATGAGCATTATCTTCAGTGACTTCCAGAAATTATACGCCAGTCAAATACTGGGCACTCAGACCATATTACCGCCTGTAAACCGGTATTCCACCTACATCAACTGGCTTGAAGCACAGGATGAGTCAGAAGCTTTGGGCTACTGGAAGGACTACCTGGCAGGTTATGAAAATCTGGCCACCTTACCAGCCAGGGCCAGCCTGTCGCCATTAGGAGTGCAGTCCTTTGAGCTGAGAACTGAAGAGCTCACGCTTGATAAGCACACTGTGAAATCATTGAACGATGTTTCCAGCGCTTATGGTGTAACCCTCAACACGATCATTCAAACTGCCTGGGCCATACTGTTGGGCAAGTACAACAATACCGATGATGTGGTATTCGGCTCCGTAGTATCAGGTCGTCCTTCACAGATAGAAGGCGTTGAAAACATGGTAGGCCTGTTTATCAACACCGTCCCGGTGAGGATAAGCTGGCAAATGGGAGATACCCTGGATGCTGTATTAAAAGGCGTGCAAGAAAGTGCTGTGGAAAGTGACCTCTACCACTACAGCCCGCTGGCTACAGTTCAGTCATTGAGTGAAATGGGGCGTGGACTCATAGATCATCTTGTGATATTTGAGAACTATCCTATAGGAGAACAAATAGCTCAGGGAACAGGTGATGAGAGCTTCAAGGTCTCCAATGTGGAGATATATGAGCAAACCAATTATGACCTGACGCTGGTGGTTTATCCAGGTGAAGAGATCAAAATAAGATTTGAATACAATGCCAATAAATATGACGAAGCAGTAATAGATCAAATCATTATCCACCTAGACAAAATAATAGGGCAACTTATTTCAAATTCTGAATTACCATTATCAAACATAGCACTCGCCACTGAGCAAGAACAACATCAAATACTTCATGATTTTAATGATACACTGAAGACTTTTCCACAGGAAGAAACACTGATATCATTGTTCGGAAAATGGGTTGAAAAGACACCTGAGGCAATTGCGTCCATTCATGGTGACGAAAAACTGACCTATCGTACATTAAATGAAAAGGCCAATCAGTTATCGAGATGCTTAAGTGAGCATTTGCCTCATGGAGCAACCGTTCCTGTGTTGGTAGAACGTTCCTTAGATCTCTTAGTAGCCATGATAGGGATATTCAAAGCCGGTATGGTCTATGTTCCTATTAACATTGATGCCCCTCTTACACGGGCAATGGGCAATATTTCGGACTTGGGTTCCCGGGTGCTCATCACCCAAACTAATCAGATAGCAAACCCTATTGAGTTTTACCAGAAACTTACCACAGAAACCCGGATAGAGAACATCATTTTCTATGATCATAAGGAACCTGACACAGAAGATGTCAATGTATTTAAGACCCTTCAACTAGCTGCTAAGCTCACAGATATTGAGCCAATCAGGCTTCCTGACACCTTTGTCTTAAATGATGGTAAAGAAAGTATGTCAGGTGATTTGCTGAATGAAAAGATCGGACAATTACAGCGCATGATACTCGAGAAAACAGAAGAGCATGAGTCTATGTGCTTTGGAGTTTTGATATCGAATCCGCTATTAAAAATAATGGCGATTCAAGCCATGAAAGAGCTAAATGTTCCTTTCCAATTATTAACTGATAAGCAAAGTTTCAAAGAAGAATCGTTAGAAGGTATTTCAGCAGTCATTTCAGAGAATAAGCATGTTTCAGTAATAGATACAGCGTTTTGGGAATCAGAAATACTCCGAACCGTCATCCTGTTGGATGACTATGACTATGAGGGAGAAAAGGAAGATACATTTAAAGACATATGGAATTATGTAGCAGAAGAGACCTCTGACCAGATCAACGATTACGGTTGGAAAAGCAGCTATACCGGAGAGCGCTTTTCCTTGGAAGAAATGGGCGAGTATGTCGATAATTTCAAAGGAAAGTTGGCACCCTACATGAATAAGGAGTCTAGAGTGCTGGAGGTAGGATGTGGTCACGGTATCCTGTTGTTCGAATTGGCACCTGGAACAGGCTACTATCACGCCACTGATTTAGCCGGAAATATCCTGATAAAAAATGAAGAACGCCTGCTTAGAAATAACATCAGCAATGTTTGCCTTGAAGCACGCTCTGCTGCTGAGATCGGACAAATACAGGAAAAGGATTTCGATGCCGTAATCTGTAGTAGTGTTATCCACTATTTTCCTGATACATTCTATCTCGAAGCATTTGTAAAAGATTCAATAGACCTTATTGGAGAGGAAGGGATCATTTATCTGGATGATATGATCAGCCTGGAAGAAAAAGAAAACTTGCAGTCATCCACAGCGAAATACCAGCTACAAAATCCAGATACAAAGGTGAAGACTGATTGGAGCAACGACCTGTTTGTCGGGGCTGAGTTCTTTAAATTTTTGCAAGGCAAATACCCTGAAATAGTCGAGATAGAGCTCAGCAGGAAAACCGGGGTGATAGAAAACGAATTGACCAATTATAGGTTTGATGCGCTTCTGAAGATAAACAAAGCAAGTGTCAATGATCAGGCAGGTCAGAAAGACATCAAAAGGAGATTTACCTATCAAGACATTGTAGCAAATGAAAGACTCGGGGAGGGAGATATTGTCCGCATATCCGAGGCTGAGGAAACGGAGGAAACCGCTGAGTGGGGGCGTGTTCTGAGCCTTAATGACTTAGAAAATTACCCCGTTGAAAACCCGGAAATTCAATGTGCTCCGGACGATCTGTGCTATATTATTTACACCTCTGGTACCACGGGTAAGCCTAAAGGAGCTATGATTCACCATAGAGGTATGTTGAATCATTTGTATGCAAAAATTGATGATTTGTCCATTAAGGAGAGTGATATCATAGCTCAATCAGCACCTGCAAGCTTTGATATTTCCATCTGGCAGTATTTGGCCGGCTTGCTTACAGGGTCACACTCTTATATCATAGACAAAGGTACATTGCTGGAACCGCAAAGACTTATAGCCGAATTGCAAAAAGGACAAGTCAGCATCTTTGAGTCCGTACCCTCATTAATTACAGCATTTTTAGATGGTCTGTCAGATAATCATGATGATTTGCTGGCGGATTTAAGATGGATGATTCCGACTGGCGAGGCCTTAAGTCCGGGGCTTGTAAGGAAGTGGTATTCCTATTTCCCTGATATCAAACTACTTAATGCTTATGGCCCCACTGAGGCATCTGATGATGTGACTCACCATGTGGTGGCTGCGCATGAAGAAAACCAGGTGACTATCCCCATTGGCAAGCCTATTCAGAATACCCACATATACGTTTTGGACAGGGATTTGAATTTATGCCCTGTGGGTGTAAAAGGTGAAATTTGCGTAGCCGGACTTGGTGTAGGCAAAGGCTACTGGCAAGATGAGGAAAAGACCAACAAGGCCTTTGTCCCCAACCCCTTTGTTGACCAGATAGAAGCTGACAATTACGGGCTCTTGTATAAGACCGGAGACATTGGATATTTTGAGTCCGATGGGACAATTATCTGCCTTGGCAGGTTGGATCATCAGGTCAAGATTCGGGGTAATAGAATAGAGCTTGGAGAAATAGAAAATGTTCTTCATCAAATGGACGAGGTGACGGAAGTTGTGGTCGATGCCAGGGGCAATGAAGGCCATAAATTTCTGGTGGCTTATTACATTTCAAATGAAGGTGCAGACACTACTGATTTAAGGGACCGCTTATTAAAAGAGCTACCTGAGTATATGATCCCATCCTATTTTGTGCATCTGCGGGAGTTCCCTTTGACAGCGAATGGTAAGCTCGATCGCAAAGCACTTCCTGACCCTGAGGTCAAGGTTGGGGAAGATTACGAAGCACCCGAGACAAAGCAGGAAGCGTTGCTTGCAGAAGTATGGTCGGCCGTACTGGGTGTGGAGGGTATTAGCGTTACCGATGACTTCTTTGCAGTAGGTGGTGATTCCATTAAGTCTATCCAGATCAGTTCAAGGGTGCGAGAGGCAGGCTATGAAGTGACCATTCAGGATATTTTTACTTATCCCACCATCCGACAATTGGCCACGAATTTGAAAGAGCTGGTTGCCATATCTAACCAATCGGCCATACAAGGCATGGCTGCTTTGAGCCCTGCTCAGCGCTGGTTATTCGATAGTCCCATCAAAGACAAACATCATTTCAATCAGTCAGCCCTGCTAAACTTTCCGCAAGGGCTTTTGGAAGGGGAGGTCGTGACAATTTTTGAAAAACTGCAAGCCCACCATGATGCCCTGCGCATGGTCTTTAGAAGTTCAGAAGAGACAGTAATTCAGGAAAACAAAGGGCTTGATCTTCCTTTATCAATAGAAGAACATGACTTAAGGAAAGAGGCAGACCAGGAGGCAACACTTTTGTCTATCGCTAATGAGGTACATTCAGGAATAGATCTGGAGAATGGTCCCTTGATGAAACTCGGTTTGTTTCATATGCAAGATGGGAGTCGTTTGTTGATTGTTATCCATCATTTGGTGGTTGACGGGGAGTCCTGGCAAATCTTATTCGAAGACATAGATCGCTTATACCAGCAGCTCAAGGACAATAAAGCCCTAACACTGCCCTCAAAAACGGATTCATTCCTTTCCTGGCCCTCAAGGCTGGGGGCATACAGTCAGACCAGAGCTTTCCAGAAGGCAAAGCAGTATTGGGACGATTTTAACCCCGGGGAACATGCTCAGATAGAGCGGGATCATCCATCAGGAACGAACAGCCACAAGAGCAGTCAGCAAGTATCATTTCAATTGGGCGAAGCAGAAACCACCAGTTTGCTCACCAGAGTACACTCGGCATTCCATACCCAGATCAATGATATTTTACTGGTAGCCTTAATGTTGGGCATCAACAAGCAGTATGGTCATGATGCTGTTACGGTCGACCTTGAAGACCATGGCCGTGAGCCCATTCACCCGGATGTAAATATGGGCCGTACGGTAGGCTGGTTTACCAGCATCTATCCAGTACTGCTCTCGAGAGAGGGTGCCGATCTGGCAACTACCATCAAACAGATAAAGGAAGGTTTGAGAAGGGTTCCTAACCATGGGCTTGATTATCTGCTGTATAAATACCAGGACCATCAGGCTCTTACAACGGAACACAGCTCTCAAATTTTATTCAATTACCTGGGGCAGTTTGATACGGATACTGGTGGCAAGTCATTTATACTGTCCGATGAGCCGCAAGGGGCATTCCGCTCACAAGGTGATGTAGCCGGGTATGACTGGATCATTTCCGGGATGATCAGGGATGGCCAGTTGGAAATGACCTTGACCTATGGTAAAGAACAGTACAATGAAGAGACCATTCTTTCCTTTATGGAAGACTATGAGGAAAGCCTGAGAGAAGTAATTGATTATTGTCGCTACGCTTCCCAAACAGAACTGACACCTTCAGACCTGACCTACAAAGAGCTATCGATCGCCCAGTTAGATGAGTTACAATACACCTATGCTATTGAAGATATCTACCCCTTGACTCCTATGCAGGAAGGGATGTTGTTTCATTCTTTGCTGGATGTAGAGGCAGGCGATTACTTTGGACAAACCACCTTTCAGTTGCAGGGCAACCTGGATATTAAGGAGGTGGAAGATAGCCTGAATGAGCTGATGGCGCGTTACGCTATTTTGCGCACGGTATTTCTGCATGAGGGCTATACCCGCCCCATTCAGATTGTGCTGAAAGAGAGAAAAATCGATTTTGACTACAAGGATATTCGCAGTGCCAATCTGAACGGATCAAAGCGGGCCACCGTACAGGCATACGTTAACGAGGAAAGATCGAAGACCTTTCATTTGAGTGACGATGTTCTGATGAGCCTTCTGGTATTGCAGACCGAGGACAACGAATTTGAGCTGATCTGGAACCATCACCATGTAATCATGGACGGATGGTGCCTGGGTATTATTATAAATGAGTTTATTGAAGTCTATTCAGGAAGGGTAAAAAATGAGCCGGTTTCTTTACAGCCCACAAAACCCTATGCCAGCTACATTGAATGGCTGGAAAACTGGGAGAAAGAAGCATCAGAGGTTTACTGGCGTGATTATTTAGCGGATTATGAAGCGCCTGCTACGATACCTCAAAAACAAGTATTGCCAACGGAAGGCTTGCCCTATCTTTTGAAGAAACAGCACTTTGTGCTCAACAAGCAAGAGGCAAAACGCTTAGATGAGTTTTCAAGAAAGCATGGGGTCACCACCAATAGGGTATTTGAGTGTGCCTGGGGACTGATGCTGGCCAAGTACAACAATGTAAACGATGTTGTATTTGGTTCAGTCGTATCCGGGCGTCCGGTAGAGCTTGAGGGTGTTGAGACGATGGTGGGTCTGTTTATCAATACCATTCCCACAAGAGTCAGCTATGGAGTTGAAGATACGGTGGGTGATTTGCTTAAGAATACTCAGCAGCGCAGTGTGAGCAGTAGCCCTCATCACTATTATCCATTATCTGAGATTCAAGCCTTGAGTGAATTGGGAAGAGGCCTGATAGACCATATCATTACTTTCCAGAACATTCCTGATATAGGGCAATTGCTGGGAACTTCTGCTCAGGAGGAAGCTATGCCCTTTGAAATAACAGATTCAGATTACTGGTTGCAAACCAACTATGACCTCAGCATTACCATCCATCCATCCGAAGAATACGAGATAATTATTGATTACAACAATAATAAGTATGATGACGAGACAATAGCAGGAGTATGCTCTTACTGGAAAAACATCCTGTTCTCCTTTGTTGATAGCTATGATACGCTTCTGAAGGACATCTCCTTATTTAATGAGGAGGAGCAGGCCGCCATCACCGAAAAGTTCACCAGTAACCTTGAGGTTGATGATGTTCAACCTACCATACAAGAGCGGTTAAATAAGAGCTTTGCAGAAAACAGTGATAAGGCCGCTATAGAATACAAAGGGCAGACTTATGATTATGCCACGTTAGCGTTGCAAGCCAATAAAATTGCCGGTGCCATTGAGCTGCAACAGCTACCTGCTGGAAGCAATATCGGGATCTTATGTGAGGACCGCTACTCACTTATCTGTTCGATGTTGGGCATCCTGAAATCCCGTATGGTATTTGTGCCGCTGGAAACTACACTTCCCGAGAGCAGGCTGTCTTCGATGATAGCCCAGACCGGGAGCAAGCTGATCATCACCGATCAGGGGATGAATGCCCGAGAGCAATTAAAGACCTCCGATACCATTGAATGGTTAACCATAGATGAGATAGAGAAGGGCGAGGTGTTGGCTGAGAGTAAAAAGGAATACCAGCCAGAGGACGCTGTTTATGTGTATTTCACATCAGGCAGCACCGGAAACCCCAAAGGGGTAATCGGTAAGAACAAGGGGCTTTCCCATTTTATTGACTGGGAAATAAGCACCTTCAATATTGATAACGGCTTTAGAATAAGTCAGTTTACCAATCCCGGATTCGATGTCTTTATGAGAGACATCTTCGTTCCCTTGTGTGCCGGTGCCACGATCTGCATACCTGAAGACAATATTTTATCTCTTGATCAGGGTCTGCACCACTGGATAGATGAGCAGCGGATCAACCTGATACACTGTGTGCCGAGCCTTTTCAAGCTCATCCAAAATGAAGACATAGGCGCAGACTTGTTCAGTGATCTGAAGTACATCCTATTGGCAGGGGAGAAGATTCTGCCCTATGAGCTGAAGAAGTGGTACGAGACATTTGATGACCGCATTAACCTGGTCAATATTTATGGACCCACAGAAACTACCCTGGCCAAGGGTTATTATGTCATCCACCCTGGTCAGATCAACAGATCCTTTGTACCGGTCAAGGCCATATCAGGCGCTCAGTTTTTAATTCTGGATGGTGATTTGCATTTATGTTCACAAGGGGCGATAGGTGAAATATATATTCGGACTCCGTACAGAACAGCAGGTTATCTTGGTTTATCAGAAACAAACAAGAAGTCCTTTATTCCCAATCCTTTCAGCAATGATGCAAATGACCTGATCTACAAAACAGGTGACTTAGGCAGGGAGCATGCAGTAGGTGAGATAGAAATTCTGGGTAGAGTTGATCATCAGGTCAAGATCAGGGGTATACGCATAGAATTAGATGATATCAAGGAGAACATCCGCAACTATCCGGGCATTACCGATGCGGTGGTTGTGGTCAAAGAAGACGCTGATGCGGAGAAATTCATTGCTGCCTATATCTTATCAGACAAGCCATTCGATGCTGCTGAGTTAAGGGTGTTTCTGGATGCCACCTTACCGCCCAATATGGTTCCGTCCTATTTGATTCCACTGGATGAGTTCCCGCTGATGCCCAACGGTAAAATTAACCGGAATGCACTGCCAGACCCTGAAATGGAGCAAGAAGAAGCTCAGGAACAGCCCTCCAATGAAGTAGAGGAGAAGTTGCTGGCTATATGGTCTGAAGTACTGAGGGTAGACAAGGAGCAGATCAGTATCACCAGGAGCTTCTTTGAAATGGGAGGACATTCAGTGAAGGTTTTCCACATCATCAACAGGATCAAGCAAGAGTTCTCCGTTAAATTGAAGCTGGCCGACATATTCCAGAATGCATCTGTGAGAGAAATAGGTCAACTGATTTCGGCATTGGACAAAGCAGAGGTCACCCAAATACCCAAGGTGGCTCAGAGAGACTTCTATGATGCCTCTCCTGCTCAGGAGAGGATGTACTATCAGCATCTGTTGCACAAAGGAAGTACTGCCTTTAACATCTCCATGGCTACTGAAATCAAAGGGACGGTAGATGTCAAGGTGTTGAATGGGACATTCCAGAAACTGGTAGACCGGCACGAAGGTTTAAGAACCAGCTTTAGAATGTCCGATGATAAGCTAACTCAGAAGGTTCACCCGGAAGTCAACTTTGAACTGGAGGTACTGGATGCTGATCGTTACCCGGATGTACAAGAGGCTTTCGATGCCTTTGTCAGGCCCTTTGACCTGGCTATGGAGTCCTTGATGAGAGGTGGCCTGTTCAGCAACGAATCCGGCAACTACTTATTCGTTGACATTCACCACATGGTGGCAGATGGTTCTTCCCTGGAAATTCTGATGAATGACTTTAACAAGGTCTATTATGGAGAGGAGCTACAGCCCATGGAGTTCAGGTATGTGGATTATGCAAACTGGCTGAACCAGAATAAAGAAAAGCTTGAGCGTCAGCAGGTCTATTGGTCAGAGAAGCTAGCAGGGCAGCTTTCCAGAACGGAATTACCTACGATTCAGGAAAGAGAGATGGTAGATATCCAAATCGCCTCTTTTCAAGAGCTGGAACTGGGAGGTGAGATCTACAGAGACATCAAGAGCTTTACAACGACCCATAAGGTGTCTGATTTTATGCTTCTGCTATCAGCCTATTATATTCTGCTACACAAAATGTCAGGAGATTCAGATATCATCATAGGCACTGAAGTGCTTGGCCGGAGCCAGCCTGAATTGAAAGACATAGTAGGCACCTTCGTGAACATATTGCCGCTCAGGGTGCAGGCTATGCCGGAGAAACCCTATATCAACTTTTTGAATGAGGTGAAAGAGTCTGTGTTGGATGCCTTTGAGAATCAGGATTTCCAATTTGATCAGATGGTATCGCTGGTTGATGAAGAAGAGGAGAGCGCTTCACGAAATCCGATCTTTGACTTTTACTTCTCATTCTTAAAGTCAGTAAACGGAGTTTCAGACCCAGGTGAGCAGAAGTTTGATTCCCTTGACTTGGAGAAAAGAATCAAAGGTGAATATGAATTCACTATCGATGTGGATGACCATGATGATAAGATGACTCTTTCCTTCATCTACAGCAGTGAATTATATGATGAGGAAACCATTGAGTTGTTGATGCATTACTATCAAAATATATTGACGCATATACTGAAAGATCAAATGGTAACGATTGAGGATATCAATACGGAAAGTGTTTTTGATCAAATGACCTGATAAAAGTCGCTACGCCAGATTCAGATCGGTAGTATTGTTCGTTAAGCCTCCTGATTATAAAAAACAGGCCTCTTCTTCAAGTCACGAAGCACAGGCTCATCATACCCTAATACAGCATAAACGGCCATAGAGCGTCATAAAGCCTCAGGCCTGATTGATGGCATTTTTAAAATAAAGTCTCATGATTATTGAAATGAAATGATGGATTTCAGCCTTTTCTTTTTTTCTAACTATAGTGTCGAAACAAACAATAAGTACCACTTATTGAAAGAGTCGGTTAAATATGCCGATAAAGAAGGTTTTAAAGCCGTATGGACTCCAGAGCGCCATTTCCACGAATTTGGTGGTCTTTTCCCTAACCCCTCTGTAACCAGCGCGGCATTGGCTATGATCACAGATCAAATTGAGCTGAGGTCTGGAAGCACAGTCTCTCCCTTGCATGATGAGATCAGGATAGCCGAAGAGTGGTCAGTGGTGGATAACTTATCCAACGGCAGGGTGGCCCTGTCCTTTGCATCTGGTTGGAATGGTCACGACTTTGTGTTGGCCAAAGACAACTATCAGGACCGACATAGGGTGATGTACGACCAGATAGATACTATTCAGAAGCTTTGGAAAGGAGGGTCCATTGAAAGAGTGAATGGATATAATAAGCAAGTAAAGGTTGGTGTATTTCCAAGACCAATTCAGAAGGAACTCCCTATTTGGGTGACTGCTGCCGGAAATGAGAGAACATATAGAATTGCAGGGGCAAAAGGAATGAACTTATTGACCCATCTCCTGGGCCAGGACCTGGATGAATTGTCCAGAAAAATAATGATATACAGGGAAGCCTTTGCTAGCAATGGTCACTCTCCGGGGTCAGGAAAAGTAGCCCTGATGTTACATACCTACATTGGAGATGAAGAGGAAGAAACCCTTAAGGTTGTTGAAAAACCCTTTATCGATTACCTGCGCAGTGCCACAAACCTCAGTAAAGTTTTATACGAAGAAGCAGGTCACAAGGCAGAAGATATTCCTGAAGCAGACAAGGAAGCAATGCTTCATAATTCATTTCAACGGTATAGTAAAGAGGCTGCCCTTATAGGTACCCTTGACAGTTGCAGTGAAATGGTTGTTAAGCTGGCGGAAATAGGAGTCGATGAAATTGCATGCCTTGTAGACTTTGGCATTGAGCCTGCTTTGACTTTAGAGGCCCTCAAAAACCTGAATATCCTGCGGGAAGCATTTGCCTATCAGGACTCGGAAGAAATTTCCAGGTCCTGACACTTTTCCTGTCAGCCAAAAAAGACATCAATACAGATAGCGAGAGCGGAGAACTCCCGGGAGCTACGAATAAAATATTTCAATTGATTTTAATAATAGATATCACATGTGCGGAATCAGTGGTTTTGTAAACTTTAAAAAACGAGTCTCCGGAGAAGACTTTGATACCATTAAGAGAATGAACGGCAGACTCGTTCATCGCGGTCCTGATGCTCAGGATGATCATTGTTTTGACAATGTGGCTTTGGGCTTTACCAGGCTAAGTATTATCGGACTCGATAACGGAATGCAACCCATCTACAACGAAGACGAGTCATTGGTGATGATTTGTAATGGCGAAGTATTCAATTATATAGAGTTGCGCGAAGAGCTCAAAGCCAGGGGGCATGTGTTCAGGACTCAATCAGATGTAGAAGTGATTTTGCACCTGTATGAAGACCATGGCATGAGCTTCATTAACCAGCTGAACGGACAGTTCGCGTTCGTTCTGTACGATAAAAAGAAAAAGAACCTGTATTGCGCCAGGGATCAAATGGGCATCGTTCCATTCCACTATACACTGACAGACGGTGTCTTCGTGTTTTCCTCTGAAATTAAATCAATTCTGGAGCACCCCGCAGTGAAAAGGGAGGTGGATTTAGTGGGCCTCGATCAGGTTTTTACTTTCGCAGGACTCATTAGTCCGCGAACCATGTTTAAGAATATTTGCAGCCTGGAAAACGGCCATTATTTAACAGTTAATGATCAGGGTGAAATTACCGATACAGAGTATTGGGATCTTGTTTATCCAGAGAGTGAAGTAAAATTAAATGGAAAGTCTGAAGACTATTTTGTTGATGAGCTTGAGAAACTATTCGAAAAATCAATCAACCTCAGACTCAGGGCAGACGTACCCTCCGGACTCTATTTAAGTGGTGGCTTAGACTCTTCTATGATCACCATGAAGGTAAATCAAATGCATGCTAACGCTAACAAAGAAGCGTTTTCAATTGATTTTGCTGAATCTGAACTTTCCGAAACGCGCTATCAGGTTTTGGTAGCAGATAAAAGCAACTCGTTGCTCAACAAGAAAACATTTTACTATAAAGACATAAGTGAAAGATTGAGGCAAGCCATCTACCATTGCGAATGCCCCGTGAAAGAAACTTACAACACTGCCTCATTAGCCCTGTCTGAATCTACCAGGGCCAAAGGGATCAAAGTAATTTTGTCAGGAGAAGGATCGGATGAGCTTTTTGCGGGCTACGTTGGGTATCGTTTTGATAAAATGAGGGAGATGAATGTGGTGCAAAATGACGCTGACCCATTAGAGGAGGAGATAAGAGAAAAGATATGGGGGGATAAATCTTTTTTTTATGAAACTAATTTTGTGGAGCTAGAGGGTCTGAAAAGAGGCCTGTATTCCAAAAACATTAATGCTTCATTTCATGAGATAAACTGCTTGAACCATCAAGTCGTTAACAAAGACAGGCTCGCTGGCAGAGATGTATTAAGTAAAAGATCCTATTTGGATTATAAGCTCAGGTTGGTAGACCATTTAGTCTCAGACCATGGAGACAGAATGGCCCTCGCCAATTCAGTGGAAGTAAGGTATCCTTTCCTGGACAAAGACTTTGTTGAATTTTCAACCCAGGTACCACCGGAGATTAAGCTTAAGGATTTCACAGAAAAATACATTTTGAAAAAAATGGCCAGTCGATTTGTCCCGGAGACAATTGTAGATAGGGAGAAGTTCGGTTTTGTGGCACCCGGAAGCCCTTATTTACTCCAAAACAATGTGGAATACATCAACGACTTATTGTCTTATGATTTAATCAAAAAGCAAGGCTTTTTCGACCCTGACCAAATAGAAACACTTAAAAACACCTATAAGCAAGACGGATTCACCCTTAACATCCCATTTGAAAGTGATTTGTTAATTACTGTAATCACCTTTGGGATACTCTTGGATGAGTATTTCAACTAAAGCAGCAAAGGAGAATCACACAGGTCTTCTCAATCAGCCATACAGGATGTATTCATGTTGAGGGTCCAAATCACAGTACCAGATTCATTTGACGGGCGACAGCAATGCGCTGTATAAGCTAAGCCTTAGTCATATGATGAAATCAACTTCAATAATCAATAGTCACATATTTTAGACATACTATTTATCATGAGCGACAGGAAATCTGCCATTTATAAGTATACCCTGGTGTTTTACATTGTTTTATGGGTGTCCGGTTGTCATCAATTTGATGCAGAAGAACAGGGGTCAATATTTTTTAAGGCCAATGGCAAGGAGGTAAGTATTGAAACTTTTAATAAGGAAGTTTCCGAAATGATGGACGAGATGGGTGTGCCTGCTTTGTCTTTGGCCATCATTGAAAATGATGAAGTTGTTTTTTATGAAGCCTACGGAGTCAAAAGACAAGGAGAGGGTCAGAAAGCTTATCAAATAAATTATCTGCCTCATGCATTTGCAGCGACAGAACAAAAAATAGGTGAAAGAATAGATAAGGAAACAGTATTTAATGGTGCTTCTTTATCGAAAACCTGGCTCGTATTTGTGGCTTTACAATTGGTAGATGAAGGGAAACTAGACCTAGACAAACCCATGTATCAATATATGACGCATGACCGTTTGGCCTATGATGAGAGATATAAATTGATTACCCCCAGAATGATTCTAAGTCATTGTTCAGGCATAGAAAACTGGCCGTTCCAAGGTGAATTTCGAAATAAGCTGGAAATCTTAGCTGAGCCGGGTGAAGAATTTGTTTACTCGGGAGAGGGCTACAACTACCTGTCGGAGGTGATAGAGCTCCTTTTACAACAGTCTTATGAAGAGTATGTGACAGAAAGGGTCATTGAACCCTTGAAGTTGAAAAACACCTATTTGAGGTATAAAGAAGAAGATGGGGAACCTGTTGATAACGGTGGGCCATGGAATTATACTTCTGGACATACATTTGGGAATGGCCAGTACTTCATTAAAAATATCAAAACGGAACCAGCGTATGGTAACCATTTTACTGCCAAAGAATACGCGAGACTAGTGGTCGCCATGTTCAATACATCTCACCTGAGTTTAGATAGAAAACACGACTTGCTGGAACCTCAGGTGAGAATAGATGAATCTGAAGTGTACTATGGCCCTGGCTTTGAGCTAAACTTTATTCAAGGTGATACCATCATATCTCATGGAGGAGATAGTCCAGGGTATAAAAATCTGATGTTTTATTCACCAGTCAAGAAGAGAGGCTTTGTGTTGTTGACCAACAATGACCGGGGCAAGTCCATGGCTGCCAAATTGAATGAATTGACTGTGAACCTTAATCTCGATTTGTACTTAACACCCGCCAGTGACCTTACGCTTACTATACAATATCCCAGCACTACACTGTCCCTGTTAAAAACATTTGATGAAAAGGATTCAGCTGGTATGTTCTTAGCCCTGGAAGAGATGAAAGCAGAGGGTAAAACAGATCCCATGACCTATTGGGGTCTTGGGCATCTCTTTACTGATTATGGGGATAACAACAGAATTGTACAGAAGGTACTGGAAGATGGCAAGGCCTTATTTCCTGAGCATGCCCTTACCCATGTTCTTCTGGGGGGATATTATATGGATAACGAAGACTATGAACTTGCCCTGGAAAATTTAAATAAGGGTAAAGCGCTGAATTTCAGTGACTGGAATATTGACGATAAAATCAAAACATGTGAAGAGCACCTTGCAGCGCATAAATGATGTAGGAAAAAACGGCATTTCAGTTGATCGCTACAATTATGAGAACAGTCTGTCCTCCACTGAGGCAGCTGTCACACTGAAAAACTCAGCCTTTTAATAAACCCGAATTTATCAGGGGTCAGAAAGCCCTGTCTATGAGGCCTGCCAGCTGGCAGGTGTTGACTTTCTGCACTAAAGAAAAATAAAAAGAAGAATGCTGGAGCAGCATAACCCGACTCGAAAAAGGTGGGGATTCATTGTGCTTTTAGCCTTTTTTCTTCTGACAAACTCACGTTTCAAATAAAATAACCAATAACCGCTGGAAGGGACGTCAATGCGACTCATCCTTCACAGATACGCTCAGTAATGGCTAATAGGGATAATCAAAAGAGTGTGTCTTCTTATCCCGGGCTCAGGTCAATAGGTCAGGACATTCTATCTAATAGAGCTTGTTTATAAAACTCAACCTTGTGACTCAATTGCCTGCCACAATAGCCGACTAACATCAAATTAAACCCTCAAGTACTAAATAATTACACTATGATCTTTCAAAAAAAGTTGCTTAACAGCCTGGAGATAAATGGCCCCAAAATCGCAATTGAACATGAAGGGAAGGAAATCTCTTATAGTTCCCTGTTGAGTGATGCCAACAGGATTACACAATTTTTGTTGAGCAAACAACTGGAAGCAGGAACGGTCATAGGAATTGAGTTGAACGATAGATCAAACATCATTTGTTCCATTATTGGCGTTGTGAATGCGCGTTGCGTTTTTGTTTTACTTGATGGGTCATTGCCCTCTGCACGCATCGAACATTTGATCACCGAACTGGGCCTTCAATATGTGATCACTGCCGCAGATACACACCCCTCTCTGGCTTCCGCAGATCTAAAAGGTCGTTGGCAGTACAATGAAGTTCAACAGGCAGAAGAGGCAGTGGAGGACCATGCCTATCCGGAACCAGAACAAGACGATAGCCTGTATATATACTTTACATCCGGGTCTACCGGAACACCCAAAGGTATTATTGGTAAAAACTGCAGTTTATTACAGTTTTTACAATGGGAAATTGATGAGTTCGGAATTGATGAAAACAGCCGTTTTAGTCAACTCATCAGTCCGTATTTTGATGCTTTTTTGAGGGATGTTTTTACCCCTCTTTTAGCAGGGGGTACCATATGCATACCACCAGATGAAGAAGATTTTTTCTCGTCTGAAAAGATTATTGCCTGGATCGACAATTCACGAATCAGCACAATCCATTGTGTGCCGAGTTTGTTCAGAATAATCAATCAGGATACGCTGACATCAGCGCATTTTGAAAACCTCAGGCATGTATTGATGTCAGGTGAAAAAATAAACCCCTCCGAGTTGGCCCCTTGGTATGAAGTGTTCCGGGATAGAATTCAACTGGCCAACCTCTATGGAGCCACAGAAGCCACCATGATCAGGTCTTGCTACAAAATAAGCCCTGCAGATGTGAAAAGGTCGAGAATGCCTATCGGTACTCCAATTGCAGATACCAGGCTCTTAATAGCCAGGAAAAACATGGCACCCGCCAGTACTTTGGTGCCTGGCGACTTGTATATCATATCAGACTATCTGACCAAAGGATATTTAAACAGACCGGATTTAACAAATGAAAGGTTTATAAAGATAAATGAAGGTACACCTGAAGAGACTATGGCCTACAAAACAGGCGATAGAGCCCGGAAGTTGGCAGGAGGTCAGATAGAGTTATTAGGCCGGGAAGACAGGCAAGTCAAGCTGAGAGGAATCAGGGTAGAGCTTGATGAAATTGAAGTGATACTGATGAAATCCGGGTTGCTGCAAAATGCCGTTGTCATTTTGAACACCGAAGAAAAAGGGCAGGAATCATTGATGGCTTTCCTGATCAAAAAGGATGAGGCAGGTGAAAATGCAGACCTGCAAAAGGCCATTTCGGAATACATGGAGAGTCATATACCAGCTTATATGATCCCTTCCAATGTTGTATTGGTAAAGGAATATCCTCTCTTGCCCAATGGCAAAATAAACCTGAAGAGCTTACTCAACTACCTTACTGTTGAGAGAGAAGTTGTACTACCCGTAAATGAAACTGAAGAGAAAGTACTATCAATATGGAAGGAGATTCTGGTAGACAGGAGTATTTCTACTGACGACAGCTTTCATAAGATAGGAGGGAACTCGTTGTCTCTGATGAGCTTGATTGCCAGAATAAACAAGGAGTTCAAAATCAGAATATCTCTCAGTGAGTTATTCAAGAACCCTACGATACAACAACAAGCCGCACTCATTGAAAATGCCAGTAATAAAAATAATGACTCAGATGCTATTCCTGTAGCCCCTAAGGCAGATGGGTACGTGCTGTCATCGTCTCAAAAACGATTGTTCTTCCTGCACAAATTTGACCCTGCTTCCATTGCTTATAACATGCCGAGCTTTTTCAAACTCGAAGGCGAAATAAGCAAAGATCATATTCAAAGTGTGTTTGAAAAGCTCATTAGAAGGCATGAAAGCCTGAGGACCTCTTTTGAATTAATAGATGGGGAGGTCGAACAGCGCGTAGCAGACCAGATTGATTTTGAGGTAGAATGCTTCAGCTCAGATGAGGAAGAGGCTCAGTCTCTTATACAAGATTTTGTAAAGCCTTTTGATTTAAGCTCTCCTTGCTTAATCAGGGTAAGCTTGATTGATACCTCCCTCAACCAGCATGTATTGATGCTGGACTTGCACCATATTATCACGGATGGTGTATCGCAGGAGATCCTTGTAGACGAATTTATGGCCTTGTATAATGGAGAGTCATTGCCTGAATTAAAATTGAACTATAAAGACTTTGCTGTCTGGCAACAGAGCGAAGCACAACAGAAAAGAGTTGCTGAGCAAAGTAAATTTTGGCAGAAAGAGTTTTCAAGAGAAGTGGAAGCACTGGACTTGCCCACAGATTTTGTAAGACCAGCTATTAAGAGTAATGCCGGTGGCTCTTTGAGTTTTGGGATAGGCAAAGAAGAAACATCTAAACTGGAGTCGATTGCTGAACGTGAAGGAGTCACCATGTACATGGTCATGCTGTCTGCCTATTACATATTCATATCCAAACTTTGTAATCAGGAAGATATTGTGGTAGGTACGCCTATAGCAGGTCGTCACCAACCAGATATCGAAAATATTTTTGGGATGTTCGTCAATACCTTATCCCTGAGAAATAATGTAAAGGGCGACCTGAACTACAAGAAGTTTTTGTCTTTGGTGAAGTCCAGGACACTTGCCTGCCTTGAAAACCAGGACTACCCATACGAAGAGTTGATCGAAGCTTTAAAGGTCAAAAGGGATACAAGCCGAAATCCTTTGTTCGATGTCATGTTCTCTTATCAAAACTATAAGCAAACAAAACTCGAAATCCCCGAGCTCTCACTCAGTCAGTTATCAAGGGGAGAAACTTTATCCAAATTTGATTTGACACTCTTTGTCTCTGATAATCAGGGGCAGCTAATACTTGATTTTGAGTATTCAACAGCGCTATTTAAGGAGGAAACGATACAAAGGTTCATTGGCCATTTCAAGAAAGTAGTCTCAGCAATTACCGCAGAAATCGATACTAAGATTGCCGACATTGAAATTGTATCAGATCATGAAAAGGCTCAGCTTTTAAACGATTTTAACAATACAGATCTGAAGTTTGATAAGGGAATAACGATTAGTTCTTCTTTCGAAAAGACAGCTCTTGAGCATAGAGATAAGACAGCTTTGGTCTTTAAAGATGAAAAACTGTCTTATGCAGAGTTGGATGCGAGAAGTAACCAGCTAGCCAGAAAGATCAGGGAACATGTGCAGCAAAGAGAAACATTTGTAGGGATCATGATGGAGCGGTCTCCCGAACTCATTGTGAGTATGATGGGAGTGTTAAAATCTGGTTGTGCTTATGTACCTATTGACCCGGAATACCCAATCGGTAGAATTAAGCATATAGTTGGCGATAGTAAATTGGAAATCATCTTAGTATCGCCCACTTCAAAGGAAATATGCGATGAGCTTTCTGAAGATGTAGTGCCTGTAGATGTAACATCAGAGGAAATAAGCCAGGAGTCGAAGGAACCGTTGAACTATGTCTTCTCCTCCTCAAACTTAGCTTACCTGATTTACACCTCCGGGTCAACAGGACGCCCGAAAGGCGTGATGGTTACCCACAGGAATGTGATCAATTTTGTGAATGGAATACGTGAAAGAATTGCCTTTGAGAAAGACGATAGCGTACTAAGTCTCACTACCGCATCCTTTGACATTTTTGTCCTGGAAACAATTTTGCCATTGTTGAATGGGTTGGAAGTAGTTTTGGCCAGTGCTGAAGAACAGAAAGAGGCCAATGCCCTTTACAAGCTCATCAAGAGTCAGAAGGTAGATTGTGTTCAAATCACGCCAGTGCATTTGAAATTGTTGTTATCAGGCAATCATAAAGATGTGCTGAGTGATGTTAAAGTGCTGATGGTTGGAGGAGAAGCCTTTCCTCAAAAACTACTTGAGGAAGTACAACAGTGCCATTCAGGAAAAATATACAACATGTACGGGCCAACCGAGACAACCGTCTGGTCAACCGTCAAAGACTTAACCGATGCTAAGTCAATCAATATAGGAACCCCAATAGCCAATACTACCATTCGTATTCTCGATAGCCACCGAAGGCTCCAGGCAGTAGGCATTCCGGGTGAACTATATATCGGAGGTGAAGGAGTGTCCAAGGGGTACTGGGGCCTTCAAAAGCTGACTAAGGCAAAGTTTATAAAAGACCCTGTAACTGGAAGAGGTACGATTTATCATACCGGTGACAGGGCTAAGTGGCTTCCTGATGGCAGTATAGAGTTTTTAGGAAGGACCGATAATCAGGTTAAGATAAGCGGTCATAGAATCGAGTTAGGAGAGATAGAGAGTCAGCTTTCAGCACATGATCCGGTTGAGGATACGGTTGTTGTTAAAGGAGGAGAAGAGCATAAGTATCTGATCGCCTATTATGTATCAAAAGTGGAGCTGAGTGTAAGAGTGCTAAGGGAGTTTTTGAAGAACCAGCTGCCAGAGTACATGCTTCCCTCATTTTTTGTACGCCTGGATAGTCTGCCACTTACTCCAAATGGCAAGCTGGACAAGAAAGCATTGCCCGAACCGGAATTAAAAGCGGCAGAAGACTTTCTGGCCCCATCTGGTGAAACAGAAGAAAAACTGGTTGAGATATGGTCAGAAGCTCTAGGCATACGAAAAGAGGTAATCAGTATAGATAGTAGCTTTTTCGAACTGGGTGGCCACTCCATTTTAGCGATCAAACTAATAAGCCGGATTCAGGATTTTTTTGGTATTCACCTGGGCTTACCCGCCTTTTTTATGGACCCCTCCATAAAAGCGGTATCCGAAAAAATCCACGAGGGATCTGAAGGAAAAGAGGCACTCCCCGAAATTTCAGTTGACCTGGAGCACAGATATGATCCATTCCCATTGACGGATGTCCAGCAAGCTTACTGGATCGGTCGCAAGGATCTGTTTGATTTTGGGGGTGTAGGAACTCATGCATATTCTGAAACTTTTGTACCAGACCTGAACATAGACAATCTCAATAAGGCACTTCAACTATTGATTGAGCGCCATGAGATGCTGCGCATGGTAGTTAACGAAGATGGAGAGCAAAGCATACTGAAGGAAGTTCCCTTATTTGAAGCAAAAGTACTCGACCTGAATGAGTATCCTGAAGAGGAAGGTGAAGCGCTGTTTTATGACCAAAGGAATAAGCTTTCACATCATGTCTTCCCAGGGGCAGAATGGCCCTTATTTGATATCCGCGTTACCAAGTTCCGAGACAGTACCTATAAAGTGCATTACAGCATGGATGCCTTGATCATGGATGCTGGTAGTTCAGTAATACTCTTCAATGAGTTTATGGAATTGTATACTGATTTAGATACAGCGCTACCTCCTATCTCAATTTCTTTCCGTGACTATGTCCGCAGTGAGGTTGACTTGAGAAAGAGTAGCTTATTTGAGGAGTCCAAATCGTATTGGCTTTCGCGGGCAGAAGGAATGCCTTTTGCCCCTGACCTGCCGTTGATGCCGGTTGAAAACCAACCTGAGAAGCCCAATTTTGAACGGCATGATTCACAATTGAACAAGGCTGATTGGGATAAACTACAAGACAAGGCCAAGCGCATGGGAGTCACCCCCAGCATCCTGCTGATCGGTAGCTTTGCAGAAGTGTTGAACCGATGGAGCAAGAGCTCGCATTTTACTTTGAACCTGACACTTTTCAACCGGATTCCCTTCCATGAAGATGTAGACAAGCTGATAGGCGATTTTACCTCACTGACCTTGTTGGAGATAGACTTCAGGGAAATTGATGCCTTTGCAGCCCGCCTGCAGGCCATCCAGAATCGTTTGTGGCAGGATTTAGAACATAAGTACTTCAGTGGGGTAGAAGTGCAACGGGAGATGTCAAGACATCATGGGCACTCGGTGATCATTCCTGTAGTTATTACCAGTACCCTTGGATTGGACGATGCAACTGAAGATGAAGATGAGCAAAAAGTTGAGGTATTTCACGACCTTGACCCGATGCAGGAGTCTTATTCCATCACCCAGACCCCACAGGTATGGATAGACTTTCAGTTGGGAGAAACCGCGGAAGGCCTGTGGTTTAACTGGGATTCAGTAGAGGGTCTTTTCCCTGCCGGAATGGTCAGAGAAATGTTTGCCAGTTATGATCACCTGTTGAAGTCGCTGGTGAATGATGATGAATTGTGGGGTTCAAATTCTCTTGTATTCCTACCAGCAGAGCAGAAAGAAGCCAGGGCATTGGTTAATGCCACCACGGCCCCACAAGAAGACAAGCTCTTGCACGAACTATTCTCCGGGCAGGCAGGCAGCACGCCCGATGCCGTAGCCATTTTGAGTAATACCAGGCAACTGACCTATGGTGAGCTGGATACGATGAGCCATGTGCTGGGAGGCAAACTGCGTAAGTTGGGAGCCGTTCCCAACCGCTTGGTAGCCATAGTGATGGAGAAGAGCTGGGAGCAGGTAGCCGCCAGTTTGGGTATACTCTATTCAGGAGCAGCCTATTTACCGATAGGTGCAGAGCTACCAGAAGAAAGGGTCATGATGCTGCTGGAACAAGGAGAGGTGGATATCATATTGACCACTCCCGAGATATCGAAACGTTTTACCTTCCCTGAAGAGAAGTCCATAGTGCTGGTTGAAGACAGTCTTTTGGAAGAAAAAGACTGGTCACCATTACAATCGGTACAGCAATCCGGTGATCTGGCCTATGTCATTTTCACCTCCGGTTCAACCGGCATGCCCAAGGGCGTGATGATCGATCACACCGGGGCAGTGAATACCGTTTTAGACATCAATAGTCGTTTCAAAGTGGGAGCAGATGACCGGGTACTGGCCATCTCCTCACTGAGCTTTGACCTGTCGGTCTATGACATCTTTGGATTGTTGGGAGCAGGTGGCGCCATCGTTCTGCCCGAGCAAGATGAACTACGTTCGCCCGATCGATGGATTGAATATATCCAAAACCATCAGGTGACTCTCTGGAACACCGTACCAGCCCTGATGCAGATGATGGTAGACTATAATCAGGAAAAGGTGGAGTTACCCTTGCGACTGGCAATGCTAAGTGGTGACTGGATTCCATTGAATTTACCAGATGGTATTAAGGCCAGCAGCAAAGACATAGAAGTCATCAGTTTGGGAGGCGCCACGGAAGCCTCGATATGGTCCATTTTCTTCCCAATAGGCGAAGTTGAAAGTCACTGGAAGAGCATTCCTTATGGCAAGCCCTTATTGAATCAGAGTTTCCATGTGTTGAAACCCGATTTGACAGATTGCCCTGATCAAGTAGCCGGAGACCTTTACATAGGCGGTATAGGCCTTGCCAGGGGTTACTGGCGAGACGAAGAAAAGACCGCCAACAGCTTTATTGTTCATCCGGTAAGCGGAGAACGATTGTACAAGACCGGAGATTTAGGCAGGTACCTGGCCGATGGTAACATAGAGTTCCTGGGCAGGGAAGACAACCAGGTCAAGGTACAAGGTTACCGTATTGAGCTGGGTGAGATAGAAGCCGCCATCGACCAACATGAAGGGGTAAGAGAGTCGACTGTGATTGCCAGTGATTCAATCGGTAATACCAAGGAATTGGTAGCCTATGTTGTAAGCGCAGGATCAGAAGTAACAGGCGACAGTATAGGAGATGCAACACCAGAAGAAGGAACGATTGAGGACAAGAGAGAACGTGCGGTGTTCAAGCTGGAACGTCACGGGCTAAGAAGCATTGATAATGCCATCAGTAGCATTCCATTTTCCAGGCCAGATCAAGGCAGCAAGTTGAAGCTCAGGAGTTCAGCGGGGCAGGTGAAGCTACTGGATGAACCGCTCACCTTATCATCCTTTAGTGAGGTATTTAACAGTTTACTACCTCAGGAGATAGAAGGGCTTGCCTTACCTAAATACTATTATCCATCAGCGGGTAGTTTATATCCTGTTCAAACCTATGTAAGTGTCAATCCGGGCATGATAGATGGCGTTCCCGGAGGGTACTATTACTATCATCCGGCAAGCCACAGTCTTGAGCTGCTCACCGCTCGTGCCCAGTCAGAGAATGGTTTTGCCAGCGGAGTTGGTTTTAGCTTACACCTGGTCAGTGATATGAGTGCCATCCGGCCATTGTATGGAGCTATATCAGAAATGTTTAGCCATCAGGAAGCAGGCTATATGTCAAACCTATTGATGCAATCCACCTATCAGGAGGTAGGCTTACAAGTCAGCCCGACAGTAGATAAGGAATCAATAGCGAAGAACTTTAACCTGACATCGGATCACCTTCATCTGGTATCATTTAGCGGAGGCAAATGTACCACAGAAGAAAGCAAAGCATCCCTGCTGCCGATATTCGATACCCAACCGAAGAAAGGAGAAAGCAGGCTAAGCTTGCCAGAGAGGTCAGGTAGGGATTCGGTTGAAATAAGCTACCTGAGTAGAAAGAGTTATCGTGAATTTGAAGGCCAGGGTAGTATCAGTACCGCAGCGATATCCAGGTTACTGGACAGCGTCTTTATCACCGGGCAGGGTCATACGAGCACCCCGGAAGGCTTGAATGTATACCTGTATGTAAAAGAGGATAAGCTTGAAGGCCTGACCGGAGGTGCCTACTATGTAGATGTTGCTAACAGGGCCCTGAACTATCTGGGAGATCAGGAAGCTACAGACCTTTTTGCCGGTAACGAATTGATCTATGACGCCTCAGGCTTTGCCATTATGCTCACAGTGAATCACTCCGTTGTGAAGTCAGAAGAGGCAAAGCATGAGATGATGTACTGGAGTGGTTATATCGGCCAGAACCTCATGAACCACAGTACGGAGTACCAGGTAGGTCTTTGTGCGGTAGGTTCAGTAGATGAGGCTTTATCAAGGGAGCTATTGCAGCTGTCTTCCGGTGAAGAAGTCCTCCATAGTTTCTTGGGAGGTAAGGTGACAGAGGAGCAAATAGAGAACACCAGTCAACTGACAGTAGGCAGCCAGGCCCAGTCACCAGAGGAACTGCTCAAAGAATACCTGAGCGAACAGCTACCGGCTTATATGATTCCGAAATACTATGTGCAAATCGACCAGATACCTCTGACTGCCAACGGCAAGGTGAACAAGAAGGCACTGCCGTCTCCGGATATACAGATGAGTGAGGGATACGTGGCAGCGTCCAATGAAACCGAAGAGCAGCTGGTAGCCATCTGGTCAGAGGTACTGGAAATAGATCACAGTAAGATCAGTATCAACAGTAGCTTTTTTGAGTTGGGAGGGAATTCCATTCTGGCCATAAAACTGACAAATCAGATACAAGAAGCACTGAGCGTAAAATTGAGTTTACCTGATTTTTTCAGAAACCCATCTATCGAAGGCCTGACAACAACCATAGAGGCAACATCAAATGAAGTTGATAAAGGGGAGGTAAGACTTCCGAAACTTGAAGTTGACCTGGAGCACAGATATGATCCATTCCCTATGACTGACGTCCAGCAAGCTTACTGGATTGGCCGTAAGGATCTGTTTGATTTTGGCGGGGTGGGTACACACGGTTATATGGAGTTTTGGACACCAGACCTGAACATAGACCGGCTCAATAAGGCACTTCAACTATTGATTGAGCGCCATGAGATGCTGCGTATGGTAGTTAACGAAGATGGAGAGCAAAGCATACTGAAGGAAGTTCCCTTATTTGAAGCAAAAGTGCTCGACCTGAATGAGTATCCTGAAGAGGAAGGCAAGGCACGGTTTTATGACATAAGAGAAGAGCTTTCTCATCAGGTCTTTACAGGAGAAGAGTGGCCCTTATTTGATATCCGCGTTACCAAATTCAAAGACGGCTCCTATAAAGTGCATTATAGCATGGATGCCTTGATCATGGACGTTGGTAGTTCGATCAGGATGAATGACGAATTTTCTGAACTCTATACCAATTTAGATACAGTACTACCTCCTATCTCAATTTCTTTCCGGGACTATGTTCAGAGCGAGATTAGCTTAAGGAAGAGTAGTTTATTTGAGGAGTCCAAATCGTATTGGCTTTCGCGGGCAGAAGAAATGCCGTTTACCCCTGACCTGCCGTTGATGCCGGTTGAATATCAACCTGAGAAGCCCAATTTTGAACGGCATGATGCACATTTGAACAAAGCTGATTGGGATAAACTACAAGACAAGGCCAAGCGCCTGGGAGTTACCCCCACCATCCTGCTGATCGGTAGTTTTGCAGAAGTGTTGAACCGATGGAGCAAGAGTTCGCATTTTACTTTGAACCTGACACTTTTCAACCGGATTCCCTTCCATGAAGATGTAGACAAGCTGATAGGTGATTTTACCTCACTGACCTTGTTGGAGATAGACTTCAGGGAAATTGATGCCTTTGCAGTCCGCCTGCAGGCCATCCAGAATCGTTTGTGGCAGGATTTAGAACATAAGTACTTCAGTGGGGTAGAAGTGCAACGGGAGATGTCAAGACATCATGGGCACTCGGTGATCATTCCTGTGGTTATTACCAGTACCCTTGGGTTGGGTAAGGTTTCAGACAGTGAGGATGAGCATGAAGAGGAAGTAGTTTATGATCTTGACCCGATGCAGGAGTACTATTCCATCACCCAGACCCCACAGGTATGGATAGACTTTCAGTTGGGAGAAAATGCAGAAGGCCTTTGGTTTAACTGGGATTCAGTAGAGGGTCTTTTCCCTGCCGGAATGATCAAAGAAATGTTTGCCAGTTATGATCACCTGTTGAAGTCGCTGGTGAATGATGATGAATTGTGGGGTTCAAATTCTCTTGTATTCCTGCCAGCAGAGCAGAAAGAAGCCAGGGCATTGGTTAATGCCACCACGGCCCCACAAGAAGACAAGCTCTTACACGAACTGTTCTCCGGGCAGGCAGGCAGCACGCCCGATGCAGTAGCCATTGTGAGCAACACCAGGCAACTGACCTATGGTGAGCTGGATACGATGAGCCATGTGCTGGGAGGCAAACTGCGTAAGTTGGGAGCCGTTCCCAACCGCTTGGTAGCCATAGTGATGGAGAAGAGCTGGGAGCAGGTAGCTGCCAGTTTGGGTATACTCTATTCAGGAGCAGCCTATTTACCGATAGGTGCAGAGCTACCAGAAGAAAGGGTCATGATGCTGCTGGAACAAGGAGAGGTGGATATCATATTGACCACTCCCGAGATAGCAAAGCGTTTTACCTTCCCTGAAGAGAAGTCCGTAGTGCTGGTTGAAGACAGTCTTTTGGAAGAAAAAGACTGGTCACCATTACAACCGGTACAGCAATCCGGTGATCTGGCCTATGTCATTTTCACCTCCGGTTCAACCGGCATGCCCAAGGGCGTGATGATCGATCACACCGGGGCAGTGAATACCGTTTTAGACATCAATAGTCGTTTCAAAGTGGGAGCAGATGACCGGGTACTGGCCATCTCCTCACTGAGCTTTGACCTGTCGGTCTATGACATCTTTGGATTGTTGGGAGCAGGTGGCGCCATCGTTCTGCCCGAGCAAGATGAACTACGTTCGCCCGATCGATGGATTGAATATATCCAAAACCATCAGGTGACTCTCTGGAACACCGTACCAGCCCTGATGCAGATGATGGTAGACTATAATCAGGAAAAGGTGGAGTTACCCTTGCGACTGGCAATGCTAAGTGGTGACTGGATTCCATTGAATTTACCAGATGGTATTAAGGCCAGCAGCAAAGACATAGAAGTCATCAGTTTGGGAGGCGCCACGGAAGCCTCGATATGGTCCATTTTCTTCCCAATAGGCGAAGTTGAAAGTCACTGGAAGAGCATTCCTTATGGCAAGCCCTTATTGAATCAGAGTTTCCATGTGTTGAAACCCGATTTGACAGATTGCCCTGATCAAGTAGCCGGAGACCTTTACATAGGCGGTATAGGCCTTGCCAGGGGTTACTGGCGAGACGAAGAAAAGACCGCCAACAGCTTTATTGTTCATCCGGTAAGCGGAGAACGATTGTACAAGACCGGAGATTTAGGCAGGTACCTGGCCGATGGTAACATAGAGTTCCTGGGCAGGGAAGACAACCAGGTCAAGGTACAAGGTTACCGTATTGAGCTGGGTGAGATAGAAGCCGCCATCGACCAACATGAAGGGGTAAGAGAGTCGACTGTGATTGCCAGTGATTCAATCGGTAATACCAAGGAATTGGTAGCCTATGTTGTAAGCGCAGGATCAGAAGTAACAGGCGACAGTATAGGAGATGCAACACCAGAAGAAGGAACGATTGAGGACAAGAGAGAACGTGCGGTGTTCAAGCTGGAACGTCACGGGCTAAGAAGCATTGATAATGCCATCAGTAGCATTCCATTTTCCAGGCCAGATCAAGGCAGCAAGTTGAAGCTCAGGAGTTCAGCGGGGCAGGTGAAGCTACTGGATGAACCGCTCACCTTATCATCCTTTAGTGAGGTATTTAACAGTTTACTACCTCAGGAGATAGAAGGGCTTGCCTTACCTAAATACTATTATCCATCAGCGGGTAGTTTATATCCTGTTCAAACCTATGTAAGTGTCAATCCGGGCATGATAGATGGCGTTCCCGGAGGGTACTATTACTATCATCCGGCAAGCCACAGTCTTGAGCTGCTCACCGCTCGTGCCCAGTCAGAGAATGGTTTTGCCAGCGGAGTTGGTTTTAGCTTACACCTGGTCAGTGATATGAGTGCCATCCGGCCATTGTATGGAGCTATATCAGAAATGTTTAGCCATCAGGAAGCAGGCTATATGTCAAACCTATTGATGCAATCCACCTATCAGGAGGTAGGCTTACAAGTCAGCCCGACAGTAGATAAGGAATCAATAGCGAAGAACTTTAACCTGACATCGGATCACCTTCATCTGGTATCATTTAGCGGAGGCAAATGTACCACAGAAGAAAGCAAAGCATCCCTGCTGCCGATATTCGATACCCAACCGAAGAAAGGAGAAAGCAGGCTAAGCTTGCCAGAGAGGTCAGGTAGGGATTCGGTTGAAATAAGCTACCTGAGTAGAAAGAGTTATCGTGAATTTGAAGGCCAGGGTAGTATCAGTACCGCAGCGATATCCAGGTTACTGGACAGCGTCTTTATCACCGGGCAGGGTCATACGAGCACCCCGGAAGGCTTGAATGTATACCTGTATGTAAAAGAGGATAAGCTTGAAGGCCTGACCGGAGGTGCCTACTATGTAGATGTTGCTAACAGGGCCCTGAACTATCTGGGAGATCAGGAAGCTACAGACCTTTTTGCCGGTAACGAATTGATCTATGACGCCTCAGGCTTTGCCATTATGCTCACAGTGAATCACTCCGTTGTGAAGTCAGAAGAGGCAAAGCATGAGATGATGTACTGGAGTGGTTATATCGGCCAGAACCTCATGAACCACAGTACGGAGTACCAGGTAGGTCTTTGTGCGGTAGGTTCAGTAGATGAGGCTTTATCAAGGGAGCTATTGCAGCTGTCTTCCGGTGAAGAAGTCCTCCATAGTTTCTTGGGAGGTAAGGTGACAGAGGAGCAAATAGAGAACACCAGTCAACTGACAGTAGGCAGCCAGGCCCAGTCACCAGAGGAACTGCTCAAAGAATACCTGAGCGAACAGCTACCGGCTTATATGATTCCGAAATACTATGTGCAAATCGACCAGATACCTCTGACTGCCAATGGCAAGGTGAACAAGAAGGCACTGCCGTCTCCGGATATACAGATGAGCGAGGGATACGTGGCAGCGTCCAATGAAACCGAAGAGCAGCTGGTAGCCATCTGGTCAGAGGTGCTGGATATAGATGGCAGCTTGATAAGTATTAACAGTAGCTTCTTTGAGTTGGGCGGACACTCAATCAAAGCGATAGAACTGGCTAATAAGATCAATGTGAAATTTGACATCCAAATACCTTTAAAAGACATGTTTGAGAATGAAAGTGTCAAACTACAGGCCGACCTTATTGCAACCAACGAATGGTTATTCAATAAGAAAGACGATGTAGATGATACTGAAAGGCATGAAATAGTGATATAATGACTTATTGAATCTCACTTTTGATAATCATCACTGTGGGCCATATCATACAGTGACATTCAGGTAGTACGCCCCAAAATCGGTGGCTCTGTCAAAACCTTTAAATTCAGTGCTGTAGTGATAAGGCGATGATTTGTGCCATTGAAGCAGCACCTTTTCATAGATACATAAGTGGGTAATACAGATGTCGCCTTTCGCCCACCCGCATGCGCGGAAATCCATACTCAGCAAGTCTCTGATTCAAAAAATCTCCATTAGAAAAGATTCAAACTCACGTTGAGAGGCGTCCGAGCCTGGAAAACCAAATACCTAAGACAAAGCCTTAATCAAAAAGATAATGAACGAGCTCTTACTAGAACTTAAAGAGAAAAACATTGATATAAATGTTGAACAGGGAAAGCTGAAGCTAAAAGTTCCCAAAGGCCTGGATATTCAAGGGGTAATAAAAAGGATCAAGGAGAATGAAACTGAACTGATCAGTCTTATTGAGAAAAGGGCTCGCTTTAATGGCAAAAGTAATACAATTGAAAGAGCACCTGCAAAGGAAGCTTATCAGCTTTCATCGGCTCAAAAACGCCTTTACATTTTACACGAATACGATAAAGCATCTTTATCATATAACAACCCTTCTGTTACCAGGTTAAAAGGAGCCCTGAACAAGGAACAGTTCAGTGATATATTTAACAAGCTCGTTAAACGCCATGAGATATTGAGAACCTCCATTGAATTGGTCAATAATGAACCAATACAAAAAATAGCTGAGGCCCTCGATTTTGAAATCGAATACTTTGAGTCTGATGAAAAGAATGCAGGTGAGATAATTGAAAAATTTGTCAGACCATTTGACTTAAGTAAACCACCATTAATGAGGGTAGGCCTTATTAAATTAACCGATAAGGAACACCTGTTTTTGGTTGATATGCATCATATCATTGCCGATGCAGCATCTTCAGCTATTCTTATGAATGACTTTATGGCACTCTATGAAGGTAAAGAGTTGCCGGAATTGGGCATTCAATACAAAGATTATGCAGAATGGCAACAAAGCGCAGAGCGACAAGAAGAAATAGCCAGGCAGGAAGAATTTTGGTTACAGACCTATGCTGAAATTCCTGAGACACCTCAATTACCCACCGATTTTTCAAGACCATTAAGAAAGAAAGATGAGGGAGACTTTTTGGTCTTCGAAATAGGGGTAAATCAGACGAATGCATTAAAAGAGATCGCAAAATCTGAGGGGGCTACTTTATTCATGATGGTGCTGTCATTCTATAATATTCTGCTAGCCAAATTGAGTAATCAGGAAGATATAGTCATTGGTATTCCTGTTGGTGGAAGGCAGAATCCCGAGTTGGAAAATATCATCGGAATGTTTACCGATACATTGTCTTTGCGTAATCAACCAAAAGGGAACCTCAGCTTCAGGCAGTTTTTATCTGATTTGAGAACAAAGACCTTACGCTGTTTTGAAAATCAGGACTACCCTTTTGAAGAGCTTGTAGACAAACTACAAATAGAAAAGAAGACCAACCATAACCCCTTATTTGATGTATGGTTTGCCTTCCAGAATTTTGAGGAAAGCACACTAGAACTCCCGGGCATTAGCCTTGGAGCTTACGAAAGCGCTAATCAAATGTCAAAGTTTGATCTCACCATATATGCCTATGAGGATGAGGGTAAGCTTTTGCTGAATTTCGAATACTCCACTGAGTTATTTAAGCGAGAGACGATGGAACGGTTTGCTTCCTATTTCCAGAACATAGCATCTGCGTTTGCAGCTGACCCTGAGCAAAGAATTTCAGAGATATCGATGCTACCACCATCCGAAGAGCATAAACAGTTGTATGCTTTTAATGAGCATAAGGTTGACCACCCTGAAGAGACCACCTTCCTGTCCTTGTTTGCAGCACAGGTTCAACAGCAGCCCGATGCGCTGGCCCTGGAATGTGAAGGGGAAACGCTCACCTATAAAGAATTAGATGACAAGAGTAATTTCCTGGCCGGTGTATTGAAAGAGAAAGGCATTGGCAGAGAGCGCATTGTTGGGTTAATGCTGGAGCGGTCGATAGGAATGGTAACGAGCATCCTTGGCATCCTGAAAGCCGGGGGGGCTTATTTACCCATTGACGTTGATTACCCGCAAGAGCGCAAGTCCTATCTTCTGCAAGACAGCGGTGCAGATTTATTACTTACCACCAAAGACTTAACAGGCGATGATACTTATACCACACCAACCCTGCTTTTAGAAGAGATAGAGAAGATTGAGGGTGAGATTGTTGCCATAGAACATACAAGCAAGCCCTCCGACCTGTGTTATATCATCTATACCTCCGGCTCTACGGGCCACCCGAAAGGCGTGATGATTGAGCATAGCTCATTGGTCAATTATATCAGCTGGGGGTCAGCCCATTATTTAAAGGGCGACAAGGCAACCTTTGCCTTATACTCTTCTATCTCCTTTGATTTAACGGTGACTTCGATTTTCCTGCCCTTAATAACGGGTAATAAGATGGTCATCTATAATGGCCAGGAGCAGAGCACATTGATTGTAGATGTGTTTAAGTCGGCCAAGGCAAATGTGATAAAACTAACCCCATCCCATTTAAAGCTGCTTCGGGATGGCAATATGTTAAACCCAACACAAGGGAAAAGGCTGAAGCTTATTGTGGGAGGCGAGGAGCTTGAAAGCGCTTTGGCCAAAGATGTTTATGACCAGCTGGGAGGCAGGGTAGAGATCTACAACGAGTATGGCCCGACAGAGGCTACAGTGGGTTGTATGATCCATCAGTTCACCCCTGATGAGGCCCTGGCCTCGGTACCCATAGGCCACCCGATAGATAACACTCAGATATATATTTTGGACAAGTACCAGAGGCCTGTAGCCACGGGGGTAGAAGGCGAGCTGTATATATCAGGAGCAGGAGTAGCCAGGGGCTATTTATCGAATGAAGCCCTGACCGCAGAACGATTTGTAGAGAACCCTTTTATAGAAGGGACAAAGATGTACAGGACAGGCGACCTTGGCTTAAGACGCTCAGATGGGAGTATCCTTTTCAAAGGGCGATCAGACGATCAGGTAAAACTCAGGGGCTATCGAATAGAGCTGAGTGAGATTGAATACCAACTGGCCGGGCATGCGCTGATACAAGAAGCCGTGGTATTAGTCAGGGAGCAGGAAGCAGATGGTAGTAAAGACCTTGTCGCCTATTACTTGGCTGAAGAGGAAATAGCTGCCTCCCGGTTGAAGCGTGATTTGTCCGACAAGCTACCGGACTATATGCTTCCGCCCCATTATGTACACCTGAAAGAATGGCCGTTAACAACCAATGGGAAATTAGACAAGAAATCTTTGCCGGACCCTGAAATACAAGCAGGAGAAAGCTATGTAGCTCCGCGTAAGGCAACAGAAGAGCAACTGGTAAGTATTTGGTCCTCCATACTGGGGGTAGCCACAGAGGAATTGGGCGTGAATGGTAACTTTTTTGTATCAGGCGGTGATTCCATGAAGGCGATCAGGCTGGTTTCAACCATTAACAAAGCTCTGTCGATCGAATTAAGTCTGCATGACTTATTTCAAAACCCTTCAGTAGCCTTACTATCTGAATTTATAGAAAATAGTAAGGTAGATGCAGGCGCTTCCTTAGCCATTTCATCAGAAGCAAGCAATGTAGCTCTCCGTAAAGTCACAGAAGAGCAACTGGTAAGTATTTGGTCCTCCGTACTGGGGGTAGCCACAGAGGAGTTAGGTGTGAATGGCAATTTTTTTGTATCAGGCGGTGATTCTATGAAAGCGATCAGACTGGTGGCAACTATTAACAAAGCTCTGTCGATCGAATTAAGCCTGCATGACTTATTTGAAAACCCTTCAGTAGCCTTACTATCTGAATTTATAGCAAATAGTAAGGAAGAAGCAGACGCTCCCCCAGCCCTTTCAGAGAGTCTGTCACAAATAGAGGAGCTCAAAGCAAAGGTATTGCCGCTGATGGAGGACAAAGCTCACATATCGGATGTTTTTCCTATGAGCGATATTGAGAAAGGAATGGTTTATCATTCCCTGTCGAACATAGAAGGGGCCGTTTACCATGATCAGGGTGTATATAATATGGTCTACGAGACCTTTGATTTGGCCCTGTTTGAAAAAGCGATGCAGCTGATGGTTGAGAAACATTCCAACCTGAGGAAAAGCTTCAACCTGAACGATTACGATGTTCCCTTAAGTGTGGTTTATAAGCAGGTGAGCGGCAGTATTTCCTGTTCTGATATATCGTTAAAAGACAAAGCAGAACAAGAGCAAATAGTAACGCGCTTTATGGAAGAAGACCGGGGTAACCCCTTCGATTTTCACCAGGCACCACTATGGAGGATTAAGATTTTTAAAACCTCATCGAATGACATTTGCCTGCTATGGATCTTCCATCATTCCATCATGGATGGATGGAGCTCAGCCTCTTTGATGACTGAGCTGAATAATACCTATTTGCAACTGTTATCAGACAGTGCCTATAGGCCAGAACCTTTAAAGCTTAGTTACAAGGATTTCGTAGTGCGTGAAATCGCATCCAACCAGAGTGAGAAGACAAAAGAATACTGGAAGAAGGAATTGGATGAGGTATCGGGGACGGAGTTCAGAGACCTTGATGCTGTTGATGACGGCAAGGATGAGATAGGGACATATCATAATCACTTCTCACAAGACTTCCACAAACAATTGGTGGCCCAATCAAAAGTATACAACGTAGGAGTCAGGGAGATCTGTTTTGCCGCCTACCTGTATGCGCGACAGATGCTTACCTATGACGATGAGTTATTGGTAGGCCTGGTGACCAATAACCGTCCTGTCGCAGACGATGGGGATAAGATCTTAGGCTGTTTTTTGAATACCATTCCCTTCAGAATCAATATTCCCGAAACCACTACTTGTAAGGGACTGGTAAGCCTTGTGAATAGCAAAGTACTGGAGACCAGGGAACATCAGCAGATGTCATTATTTGAAATGATGAATCAGGTCAATCAAACGGGCTTTGCGAATAAGCGTTTGTTCAATGCCATATTTACCTATATAGACTTTCATATTTTCAAAGACCTGGATGAGGAAGATGCAACTGATGAAAAAGAGACGCAGTCTGGCTCATTGAATGTTGATTTATACGAAAAGGCCGATACCGATTTAGAATTCATTGTAAGCATCTGGAATGACTCGATCCATGTGGCAATCTCCTTTTCAAAATCCAGATTCGGTGAGGAGTATGTCCAAAGGCTGTGGTCTTACTTTGAACGTGTAATGCACAGCATAGTGCAAAGCCCTGAAAAGCCGTTGGGTAACGATAGCATTATCAGTAGCGAAGAAAAAGAGCAACTGCTGTTTGACTTTAACCCTAAGTCGACCGCTTACCCTAAAGAAGATACCTTAACCTCCCTGCTGGAAAAACAGGCAAAAGAGACCCCTGAAAACATAGCGTTGGTTTACAATGAGACCGAGCTCAGCTATGAGCAATTAAATGAGAGGGCCAATCAACTGGCTCATTATTTAAGAGCTAAGGGAGTGAGTAAAGGAAGCATTGTAGGGTTGATGATAGACAGGTCTGTAGAAATGATCATTGGCATGATCGGTATTCTGAAAGCAGGCGGGGCATATTTACCATTGGATATCACTCAACCGGAAAAACGGATTAAGTATGTATTGAATGAAAGTAATGCGCTGGTGCTGCTGACCGATGAGGCTGGCAAGTTGCCATTTGATAAAGACATCATGATCATTGATGTAAGTGATGCAGCCATAGCGACTATGAACAAAGAGGATTTAGAGACCAGCGAGTCCTCAGATCTTGCTTATATCATCTACACCTCCGGCTCTACAGGAAAGCCAAATGGCGTTATGGTAGCGCATCATTCAGTGATCAATCTTATTCATAGTCAGCAAGCGCTGTTCGGGGTGGATGCAAGCGATAGAATTCTTCAATTCTCGACCATCATTTTTGATGCCTCTGTTGAACAAATCTGGTTGGCATTATTAAGTGGGTCTTCACTGATACTAATCGGTAAAGAAGTAATGACCGACAATGCCAGGCTCAATGAATACCTTTTGAGTAAGGGAGTGACCCACCTGCATGCCACACCATCCTTTTTAGAGAATATTGACCTGCAGCCAGGCAATAGTTTAAGACGAGTCATTTCAGGGGGGGAAGAGTGTAAATGGAGTTTAGCGCAAAGGTTTAAAGACTATCAATTTTACAATGAGTATGGCCCAACAGAAACGACCGTTACCTCTGTACTTGGCCTGGTGCCAGAGAGCACAGGCAAGGAGGGCAGAGTTGCCATTGGTAAGCCGGTCAATAATACATTTCTCTATGTTTTAGGCAATCAGATGGAATTATTGCCCCGGGGTGTGAAAGGAGAATTGTACATAGGAGGGGAAGGATTGGCCCATGGCTATGTCAATAATGCTGAGCTCACCCAAGAGCGGTTTGTAGACAACCCCTTTAGAGCAGGGGAGCTGATGTACAAGACCGGGGATTCGGTGCGGTGGTTACCTGATGGCAACCTGGATTATCTGGGCAGGCTGGATGATCAGGTAAAAATCCGAGGCTTCAGGATTGAGCTGGGAGAGATAGAGCATCAATTATCGGGTCATGCTCAAATAGGAGAAGCCGTGGTTGTTGTCAGGGAGAAAGAAGGAGAGAAACACCTGGTAGCCTATTATATCTCCAAAGAGGAAATAGAAGTCTCTGAATTGAGGGAGTACTTATCTGACAAGCTGCCTGATTACATGTTGCCGGCTCATTACCTCTACCTGGAACAGTGGCCCCTGACCGATAATGGAAAATTAGATAAGAAGGCACTACCAGACCCTGAAATCAAGGCAGGTGAAGGTTTTGTAGCCCCATCTGGTGAGTTGGAAGAACAGTTGGCAGAGCTATGGGCAGAGACGCTAAAGCTGGACAAAGAAGTGATCAGCGTAAACAGAAGCTTTTTTGAACTGGGAGGCCATTCATTAAATGCTGGCACATTGGCTAATAAAATTCATAAATCATTCAATGTCGATTTTTCCATAGAGGAAATATTTACTAAGCCTACGATAGCAATGATTGCCAAAAATATCGAAGCCCATCAATGGGTGAATGAAGCATCAGACAGTCCTGATAAAAAGTCCAGGCAGATAATCATCTGAAAAGCGACAGACACATTCAGCAAGTATCTGATTCAAAAAAATCTCCATTAGAAAAGATTCAAACTCACGTTGAGAGGCGTCCGAGCCTGGAAAATCAAATACCTAAGACAAACCCTATTCAAAAAAGATAATGAACGAACTCTTACTAGAACTTAAAGAGAAAAACATTGATATAAATGTTGAACAGGGAAAATTGAAGCTAAAAATCCCCAAGGGCCTGGATGTCCAGGGGATAATAAAAAGGATCAAGGAGAATGAAACTGAATTGATCAGTCTTATTGAGAAAAGGGCTCGCTTTAATGACAAAAGTAATACAATTGAAAGAGCACCTGCAAAGGAAGCTTACCAGCTTTCATCAGCTCAAAAACGCCTTTACATTTTACACGAATACGATAAAACATCTTTATCATATAATTACCCCTCGGTTACCAGGTTAAAGGGAGCTTTGAGTAAGGAACAGTTCAATGATATATTTAACAAGCTCGTCAAGCATCATGAGATATTGAGAACCTCCATTGAATTGGTCAATAATGTACCGGTACAAAAAGTAGCTGAGGCCCTCGATTTTGAAATCGAATACTTTGAGTCTGATGAAAAGAATGCAGGTGAGATAATTGAAAAATTTGTCAGACCATTTGACTTAAGTAAACCACCATTAATGAGGGTAGGCCTTATTAAGTTAGCTGATAAGGAACACCTGTTTTTGGTTGATATGCATCATATCATTGCCGATGCAGCATCTTCAGCTATTCTTATGAATGACTTTATGGCACTCTATGAAGGTAAAGAGTTGCCGGAATTGGGCATTCAATACAAAGATTATGCAGAATGGCAACAAAGCGCAGAGCGACAAGAAGAAATAGCCAGGCAGGAAGAATTTTGGTTACAGACCTACGCTGAAATTCCTGAGACACCTCAATTACCCACCGATTTTTCAAGACCATCAAGAAAGAAAGATGAGGGAGACTCTCTGGTCTTCGAAATAGGGGTAAATCAGACGAATGAATTAAAAGAGATCGCAAAATCTGAGGGGGCTACTTTATTCATGATGGTGCTGTCATTCTATAATATTCTGCTAGCCAAATTGAGTAATCAGGAAGATATAGTCATTGGTATTCCTGTTGGTGGAAGGCAGAATCCCGAGTTGGAAAATATCATCGGAATGTTTACCGATACATTGTCTTTGCGTAATCAACCAAAAGGGAACCTCAGCTTCAGGCAGTTTTTATCTGATTTGAGAACAAAGACCTTACGCTGTTTTGAAAATCAGGACTATCCTTTTGAAGAGCTTGTAGACAAACTACAAATAGAAAAGAAGACCAACCATAACCCCTTATTTGATGTATGGTTTGCCTTCCAGAATTTTGAGGAAAGCACACTAGAACTCCCGGGCATTAGCCTTGGAGCTTACGAAAGCGGTCACCGAAAGTCAAAGTTTGATCTCACCATATATGCCTATGAGGATGAGGGTAAGCTTTTGCTGAATTTCGAATACTCCACTGAGTTATTTAAGCGAGAGACGATGGAACGGTTTGCCTCCTATTTCCAGAACATAGCATCTGCGGTTGCAACTAACCCTGAGCAAAGAATTTCAGAGATATCGATGCTACCATCAACAGAGAGGCACAAGCAGTTGTATGCCTTTAATGAGCGTACGGTTGACCATCCTGAAGAAACCACCTTCCTGTCCTTGTTTGCAGCACAGGTTCAACAGCAGCCCGATGCGCTGGCCCTGGAATGTGAAGGGGAAATGCTCACGTATAAAGAATTAGATGACAAGAGTAATCTCCTGGCCGGTGTATTGAAAGAGAAAGGCATTGGCAGAGAGCGCATTGTTGGATTAATGCTGGACAAATCCATAGGAATGGTAACGAGCATACTTGGCATCCTGAAAGCCGGGGGGGCTTATTTGCCCATCGATGTTGATTATCCGGAAGGCCGCAAGTCCTATCTTCTGCAAGACAGCGGTGCAGATTTCTTACTTACCACCAAAGATTTAACAGGCGATGATACTTATACCACACCAATCCTGCTTTTAGAAGAGATAGAGAAGGTTGAGAGTGAGGCTGCTACCATAGAAAACACAAGCAAGCCCTCCGACCTGTGTTATATCATCTATACCTCCGGCTCTACGGGCCACCCAAAAGGCGTGATGATTGAGCATAGCTCATTGGTCAATTATATCAGCTGGGGATCAGCACATTATTTAAGGGGCGACAAGGCAACCTTTGCCTTATACTCTTCTATCTCCTTTGATTTAACGGTGACTTCGATTTTCCTGCCCCTAATGACAGGTAATAAGATGGTCATTTATAATGGCCAGGAGCAGAGCACATTGATTGTAGATGTGTTTAAGTCGGCCAAGGCAGATGTGATAAAACTAACCCCATCCCATTTAAAGCTGCTTCGGGATGGCAATATGTTAAACCCAACACAAGGGAAAACGCTGAAGCTTATTGTGGGAGGTGAGGAGCTTGAAAGCGCTTTGGCCAAAGATGTTTATGACCAGCTTGGAGGCAGGGTAGAGATCTACAACGAGTATGGCCCGACAGAGGCCACAGTGGGTTGTATGATCCATCAGTTTACCCCTGATGAGGCCCTGGCCTCGGTACCGATAGGCCACCCGATAGATAACACTCAGATATATATCCTGGACAAGTACCAGAGGCCTGTAGCCACGGGGGTAGAAGGCGAGCTGTATATATCAGGAGCAGGAGTAGCCAGGGGCTACATATCGAATGAAGCCCTGACCGCAGAACGATTTGTAGAGAACCCTTTTATAGAAGGGACAAAGATGTACAGGACAGGCGACCTTGGCCTAAGACGCTCAGATGGGAGTATCCTTTTCAAAGGGCGATCAGACGATCAGGTAAAACTCAGGGGCTATCGAATAGAGCTGAGTGAGATTGAATACCAACTGGCCGGGCATGCGCTGATACAAGAAGCTGTAGTAATAGTCGGGCGGCAGCAGGAAAGAGACAGTACTAAGGATCTTGTAGCCCATTATTTGTCTGAGGAGGAGGCTGAACCCTCCGGATTGAAGAGCGATTTATCAGACGAGAAATCTTTACCGGCCCCTGAGATACAAGCAGAAGCAGGCAATGTAGCTCCCCGTAATGCAACAGAAGAGCAACTGGTAAGTATTTGGTCCTCCATACTGGGGGTAGCTACAGAGGAATTAGGCGTGAATGGCAACTTTTTTGTGTCAGGGGGTGATTCCATAAAAGCGATCAGGCTGGTTTCAACTATTAACGCAGCCCTGTCCATCGAATTAAGTCTGCATGACTTATTTGAAAACCCTTCAGTAGCCTTATTGTCTGCATTTATAGAAAATAGTAAGAAAGAGGCAGAATCTTCCTTAGCCCTTTCAGAGGGTCTTTCACAGATAGAACAGCTCAAAGCAAAGGTATTGCCTCTGATAGAGGACAGAGATCATATATCGGATGTTTTTCCGATGAGCGATATTGAGAAAGGGATGGTTTATCATTCCCTGTCGAACATAGAGGGGGCTGTCTATCATGATCAAGCTGTATATAATATAGGCTACCAGAGCTTTGATTTAGGCCTGTTTGAAAAAGCCGTCCAGCTGATGGTTGAGAAGCATTCCAACCTGAGGAAAAGCTTCAATCTGAACGATTACGATGTACCCTTAAGTATAGTTTATAAGCAGGTGAGCGGCAGTATTTCCTGTACTGATATATCGCCAAAAGACAAAGCAGAACAAGAGCAAATAGTAATGCGCTTTATGGAGGAAGACCGGGGTAAACCCTTCGATTTTCACCAGGCGCCACTATGGAGGATCAAGATTTTTAAAACCGCACCGAATGATATTTGCCTGCTATGGATCTTCCATCATTCCATCATGGATGGTTGGAGCACGGCTTCCTTGATGACCGAGCTGAATAATACCTATTTGCAGCTGTTAACAGACAGTGCGTATAGGCCAGAACCTTTAAAGCTTAGTTACAAGGATTTTGTAATGCGTGAAATCGCATCCAACCAAAGTGAGAAGACAAAAGAATACTGGAAGAAGGAATTGGATGAGGTATCAGGGATGGAATTGAGAGACCTTGATGCTACTGATGACGGTGGTGATGAGATAGGGACATTTGGTAAACACTTCTCACAAGACTTCTACAAACAATTGGTCGCCCAGTCAAAAGTATACAATGTAGGAGTCAGAGAGATCTGTTTTGCCGCCTACCTGTATGCGCTACAGATGCTTACCTATGACGATGAGTTATTGGTAGGCCTGGTGACCAATAACCGTCCTGTTGCAGACGATGGGGATAAGATCTTAGGCTGTTTTTTGAATACCATTCCCTTCAGGATCAATATTCCCGAAACCACTACTTGTAAGGGACTGGTAGGCCTTGTGAATAACAAAGTACTGGAGACCAGGCAACATCAGCAGATGTCGTTATTTGAAATAATGAGCCAGGGCAATAGAACGGCCTTTGCGAATAAGCCATTGTTCAATTCTATATTCACCTACATTGATTTCCACATTTATAAAGCACTTGATTTTGACGATGGTGAAGAAAAAGATAAGAGCGACTCCCATGCTCTACAGGTTGATTTCTACGAAAAGGATGACACCGATTTAGATTTCACGGTAGGCATCTGGAATGAATCCATCAATATGGATTTCACATTTTCAAAATCCAGATTCAGTGAGGAGTACATCCAAAGGCTGATGTCCTGTTTTGAAAGGGTAATGCACAGCATAGTGCAAAATCCTGAAAAATCATTGGGTAACGATAGCGTTATCAGTAGCGAAGAAAAAGAGCAACTACTTTTTGGGTTTAATCAGACAGAAACAGACTTTCCGAAGGATAAGACTATAGTAGATTTTTTTGAAGCACAAGTACAAAGAACCCCGGAAAACGTAGCCCTGGTTTGCGGTGAAGTAGAGGTCACTTACCGGGACTTAAATTCAAGGGCAAACAGACTTTCGAACTATCTTATAAATGCCAGGGGAGTCAGTTCAGAAGAAAGAGTAGGTGTATATGTCGACAGATCTGTAGAAATGGTCATCACCTTACTTGCTATATTAAAGTCAGGTGCGGCTTATGTGCCTATGGTCCCCGAAAACACCGGCCATAGGATCAATAATATTATAAAGGAGTCAGCGCTGAAATTTGTTGTTACCAATATGTACGATGATTTACGGTACCTTAACACTACCGTAGACGCTGTAGATATTACCATGGAAGGGGGGATTGGTGCCTCACCTGAAACCAATCCGGATGCTGCTTTCCATTCTGGAAATGCGGCTTATATCATTTATACATCAGGAAGTACAGGAGTTCCCAAGGGAGTTTTAATTGAACATTCTTCTTTATTGGATTATAGTTTGACCTTCAAAAACTATTTTTCAATTACAGGAACAGATAAAGTAATTCAACAGTCATCGCTGGCTTTTGATACGGCAGTTGAAGAGATCTTTTCCACATTAATATCAGGAGCCTCTTTATTGATTATGCCCGACCGCGGAGCTGATATCAACTACATAGTAGAGTCTATTAAAAGCAAAGGAGCCACTCTTTTAACGGCAAGCCCATTGGTGCTCAATGAACTAAATCACCGGGCAGATGAAATCAAAAATCTTAGGGCGGTTATTACTGGAGGCGACACATTGGCACCAGGCCATATTGACAAGTTATTCGGTCAATACAAGATATATAACGGTTATGGTCCATCTGAATCTACGGTCTGCATTACTTTCAATGAGGTAGAGCATTTAGAGGAGGCATCCTGTTTGGGCAGGCCCCTTCCCAATAGAAAAGTAATTATTACCAACAAAAACGGAGGGCTATGTCCCATTTCAGTTCCCGGTGAACTCTGTGTTTCCGGCAAAGGTCTGGCCAGGGAATACCTTGGAGACGATGTGCTGACACGAGAACGATTTGTTTACAATCCCTTTATACCCGGAGAGCGGATGTACAAGACCGGTGATCTGGCGCGATGGTTACCCAATGGAAAGATAGAGTTTTTTGGCAGGCTGGATGACCAGGTGAAAATTCGGGGAATCAGAATAGAGTTGGGAGAAATTGAGCATGAAATATTAAAGCATAGTGAAATAAAAGAAGCGGTAGTTCTTGCCAGGGAAAAAGAAGGGGACAAATACCTGGTAGCCTATTATTTGTCAGGTGAAGAAATTGAAACCGCCAGGCTCAGAGCATACTTAGCGGACAAGTTGCCTGATTACATGCTCCCGTCACATTGCGTCCACCTGAAAGAATGGCCCTTAACCACAGGTGGTAAAATAGATAAGAAAGCACTGCCAGACCCTCAAATCGAGGCAGGTGAAGATTACGTAGCTCCATCCAATGAGTCGGAAGAACAATTGGTAGAGATATGGGCAGAAATCCTAAAGCTGGACAAAGAGGTCATAAGTGTAAACAGAAGCTTTTTTGAGTTAGGAGGCCATTCATTAAATGCGCTGACTTTGGCTAATCAAATTCATAAATCATTTAATGTCGATTTTTCCATCAAGGAAATATTTGCCAAACCCACGATAGGAATGATTGCCAAAAGCATCGGAGTCCACCAATGGCTAAATGGAAAACCAGACAATCCAGACAAAAAATCCAGGCAGATAATCATCTGAAAAGTAACAAGCTACTAGTAGAAAGGTAAACGATGTCCACCCAAACTGGAACTGATGATTTCTTGGTTGTCAATTTCATCTTGAGCACCAGTCTGTTGGCTTTATCTGAAAAGAATACTGAGTGGATAAGTAAAAAATATTTTCAAAGAGAATAAGAGAATTAACTATGGAAGCCTTAATAAGCAAGTTGAAGAAGTATGGCGTAAAAATTGACCTTGTCGACAATAATCTACAGCTGGATCTTCCGGAAGACTTTGAGAATGAAACCTTAATAGATGAGATCAGGAAGCATAAAAATGAATTGGTATCATTTATTAAGAGAATTAGCCAGACATCAGGTTTTAGGGTAATTGAAAAGTGTGAGGAGAAGGAAAACTATGTCATGTCCTCTGCCCAGAAAAGGCTGTATTTCCTATATGAATTCGACCCATCCTCTATCGCTTATAATATGCCTGAGTTGGTTAGGCTTAAAGGGAGGGTTGACAAAGAGCATCTAAGCAAAGCTTTTAAACAACTGATTGTTCGCCATGAAATTTTAAGAACCTCCTTTTGTATAGTGGAAGGGAGCCCGGTTCAAAAAATTTCCAATCATGTGCCCTTTGAATTGGAGTATTATCAATCAGACGAAGAAAATGCTCAAGTCATCATCAATGAATTCATCAGGCCTTTTGATTTAAAACAAGCCCCTTTGATAAGGGTGGGACTGCAATCATTTAGTGAAGAAGACCATCTCTTAATGGTAGATATGCACCATATAACAACCGATGGTGTCTCACAGGGAATCATAATTAATGACTTTAAAACCTTGTATAATGGTGAGGTCCTTTCACCATTAAGTTTACAGTATAAAGACTATGCGGAATGGCAGCAAGGCGATGATAGAAATGAAGAAATAGCTAATCAGAGAGAATTTTGGTTGAGTTTGTATGCCGAGCCCGCACATACACTTGATTTACCAGCAGATCATGCCCGGCCAGGAGTGAGTAATTATCATGGAGACGTTGAGAATTTTGAACTGGATCAGAAAACAACACTGGGCTTAAAGGCAATCGGGGAAGCTACAGGAGCTACTTTGAACATGGTGTTGCTATCAGTTTATAACATCTTACTGGCCAAATTGAGTAATCAGGATGATATAATCATTGGTATACCTGTGGCAGGACGTGAGCATGCCAGTTTAGAAGACATTGTAGGGATATTCCTCAATTCTTTACCATTGAGAAACAAAGTTGATAGCACTTTGAATTTTAGTGAGTTTTTGAAAGAAATAGCCACAAATACGCTGGCTTGTATTCATAATCAATCGTATCCGTATGAGGATTTGCTGCATGACTTAAAGATTGAAAGAAGTCCTAATCGCAATCCTCTGTATGATGTGATGTTTTCATACCAAAATTTTGAGGAAAGCACATTAGAACTTTCAGGCATTAGCCTGGGGACTTACGAAAGCAATCATAACGTATCGTCCAAGGTTGACCTCACTTTATATGCCTATGAGCGTGACGATGACTTTTTGTTGAGCTTCGAATATTCCACTGAATTATTTAAACGAGAGACGATAGAGCGGTTTGCCTCCTATTTCCAGAACATAGTATCTGCAGTGATAGCTGACCCTGAGCAAAGAATTTCAGAGATATCGATGCTACCACCATCCGAAGAGCATAAACAGTTGTATGCTTTTAATGAGCATAAGGTTGACCACCCTGAAGAGACCACCTTCCTGTCCTTGTTTGCGGCACAGGTTCAACAGCAGCCCGATGCGCTGGCCCTGGAATGTGAAGGGGAAACGCTCACGTATAAAGAATTAGATGACAAGAGTAATTTCCTGGCCGGTGTATTGAAAGAGAAAGGCATTGGCAGAGAGCGCATTGTTGGGTTAATGCTGGAGCGGTCGATAGGAATGGTAACGAGCATCCTTGGCATCCTGAAAGCCGGGGGGGCTTATTTACCCATTGATGTTGATTACCCGCAAGAGCGCAAGTCCTATCTTCTGCAAGACAGCGGTGCAGATTTATTACTTACCACCAAAGACTTAACAGGCGATGATACTTATACCACACCAACCCTGCTTTTAGAAGAGATAGAGAAGATTGAGGGTGAGATTGTTGCCATAGAACATACAAGCAAGCCCTCCGACCTGTGTTATATCATCTATACCTCCGGCTCTACGGGCCACCCGAAAGGCGTGATGATTGAGCATAGCTCATTGGTCAATTATATCAGCTGGGGGTCAGCCCATTATTTAAGGGGCGACAAGGCAACCTTTGCCTTATACTCTTCTATCTCCTTTGATTTAACGGTGACTTCGATTTTCCTGCCCTTAATAACGGGTAATAAGATGGTCATCTATAATGGCCAGGAGCAGAGCACATTGATTGTAGATGTGTTTAAGTCGGCCCAGGCAAATGTGATAAAACTAACCCCATCCCATTTAAAGCTGCTTCGGGATGGCAATATGTTAAACCCAACACAAGGGAAAACGCTGAAGCTTATTGTGGGAGGCGAGGAGCTTGAAAGCGCTTTGGCCAAAGATGTTTATGACCAGCTGGGAGGCGGGGTAGAGATCTACAACGAGTATGGCCCGACAGAGGCTACAGTGGGTTGTATGATCCATCAGTTCACCCCTGATGAGGCCCTGGCCTCGGTACCCATAGGCCACCCGATAGATAACACTCAGATATATATTTTGGACAAGTACCAGAGGCCTGTAGCCACGGGGGTAGAAGGCGAGCTGTATATATCAGGAGCAGGAGTAGCCAGGGGCTACATATCGAATGAAGCCCTGACCGCAGAACGATTTGTAGAGAACCCTTTTATAGAAGGGGCAAAGATGTACAGGACAGGCGACCTTGGCCTGAGACGCTCAGATGGGAGTATTCTTTTCAAAGGGCGATCAGACGATCAGGTAAAACTCAGGGGCTATCGAATAGAGCTGAGTGAGATTGAATACCAACTGGCCGGGCATGCGCTGATACAAGAAGCCGTGGTATTAGTCAGGGAGCAGGAAGCAGATGGTAGTAAAGACCTTGTCGCCTACTACTTGGCTGAAGAGGAAATAGCTGCCTCCCGGTTGAAGCGTGATTTGTCCGACAAGCTACCGGACTATATGCTTCCGCCCCATTATGTACACCTGAAAGAATGGCCGTTAACAACCAATGGGAAATTAGACAAGAAATCTTTGCCGGACCCTGAAATGCAAGCAGGAGAAAGCTATGTAGCTCCGCGTACTGCAACAGAAGAGCAACTGGTAAGTATTTGGTCACCCATACTGGGCATGGCCACAGAGGAATTAGGCGTGAATGGTAACTTTTTTGTGTCAGGTGGTGACTCTATCAAAGCGATCAGACTGGTGGCAACTATTAACAAAAGCCTGTCGATAAAATTGAGTCTGCATGACTTATTTCAAAACCCTTCAGTAGCCTTACTATCTGATTTTATAGACAACCGTCAGGAGGGGGGAGACTCTTCCTTAGCTCTGTCAGAGAGCCTGTCACATATAGAGCAGCTCAAAGCAAAGGTATTGCCGCTGATGGAAGACAAAGCTCACATATCGGATGTTTTTCCTATGAGCGATATTGAGAAAGGGATGGTTTATCATTCCCTGTCGAACATAGAGGGGGCCGTTTACCACGATCAAAATGTATACAGTATAGGGTACGAGACCTTTGATTTGGCCCTGTTTGAAAAAGCCGTCCAGCTGATGGTTGAGAAGCATTCCAATCTGAGGAAAAGCTTCAACCTGAACGATTACGATGTACCCTTAAGTGTAGTTTATAAGCAGGTGAGCGGCAGTATTTCCTGTTCTGATATATCGTTAAAAGACAAAACAGAACAAGAGCAAATAATAACGCGCTTTATGGAGGAAGACCGGGGTAAACCCTTCGATTTTCACCAGGCGCCACTATGGAGGATTAAGATTTTTAAAACCTCACCGAATGACATTTGCCTGCTATGGATCTTCCATCATTCTATTTTGGATGGATGGAGTTCAGCCTCTTTGATGACTGAGCTGAATAATACCTATTTGCAGCTGTTATCAGACAGTGCCTATAGGCCAGAACCTTTAAAGCTTAGTTACAAGGATTTTGTAGTGCGTGAAATCGCATCCAACCAGAGTGAGAAGACAAAAGAATACTGGAAGAAGGAATTGGACGAGGTATCGGGGACGGAGTTCAGAGACCTTGATACTGTTGATGACGGCAAGGATGAGATGGGGACATATCATAATCACTTCTCACAAGACTTCCACAAACAATTGGTGGCCCAATCAAAAGTATACAACGTAGGAGTCAGGGAGATCTGCTTTGCCGCCTACCTGTATGCGTTACAGATGCTTACTTATGACGATGAGCTATTGGTAGGCCTGGTGACCAATAACCGCCCTGTCGCAGATGATGGGGATAAGATCTTAGGCTGTTTTTTGAATACCATTCCCTTCAGAATTAACATTCCTGAAACCACCACTTGTAAGGGACTGGTAAGCCTTGTGAATAACAAAGTACTGGAGACCAGGGAACATCAGCAGATGTCATTATTTGAAATGATGAACCAGGTCAATCAAACGGGCTTTGCGAATAAGCGTTTGTTCAATGCCATATTTACCTATATAGACTTTCATATTTTCAAAGACCTGGATGAGGAAGGTCTAACCGATGAAAACGAGACGCAGTCTGGTTCATTGAATGTTGATTTATATGAAAAGGTCGATACCGATTTAGAATTCACCTTAGGCATCTGGAATGCATCGATCCATCTGTCAATCTCCTTTTCAAAATCCAGATTCGGTGAGGAGTATGTCCAAAGGCTGTGGTCTTACTTTGAACGTGTAATGCACAGCATAGTGCAAAGCCCTGAAAAGTCGTTGGGTAACGATAGCATTATCAGTAGCGAAGAAAAAGAGCAACTGCTGTTTGACTTTAACCCTAAGTCAACCGCTTACCCTAAAGAAGATACCTTAACCTCCCTGCTGGAAAAACAGGCAAAAGAGACCCCTGAAAACATAGCGTTGGTTTACAATGAGACCGAGCTCAGCTATGAGCAATTAAATGAGAGGGCCAATCAACTGGCTCATTATTTAAGAGCTAAGGGAGTGAGTAAAGGAAGCATTGTAGGGTTGATGATAGACAGGTCTGTGGAAATGATCATTGGCATGATCGGTATTCTGAAAGCAGGCGGGGCATATTTACCATTGGATATCACTCAACCGGAAAAACGGATTAAGTATGTATTGAATGAAAGTAATGCGCTGGTGCTGCTGACCGATGAGGCTGGCAAGTTGCCATTTGATAAAGACATCATGATCATTGATGTAAGCGATGCAGCCATAGCGACTATGAACAAAGAGGATTTAGAGACCAGCGAGTCCTCAGATCTTGCTTATATCATCTACACCTCCGGCTCTACAGGAAAGCCAAATGGCGTTATGGTAGCGCATCATTCAGTAATCAATCTTATTCATAGTCAGCAAGCGCTGTTCGGTGTGGATGCAAGCGATAGAATTCTTCAATTCTCGACCATCATTTTTGATGCCTCTGTTGAACAAATCTGGTTGGCATTATTAAATGGATCTTCACTGATACTAATCGGTAAAGAAGTAATGACCGACAATGCCAGGCTCAATGAATACCTTTTGAGTAAGGGAGTGACCCACCTGCATGCCACACCATCCTTTTTAGAGAATATTGACCTGCAGCCAGGCAATAGTTTAAGACGAGTCATTTCAGGGGGGGAAGAGTGTAAATGGAGTTTAGCGCAGAGGTTTAAAGATTATCAATTTTACAATGAGTATGGCCCAACAGAAACGACCGTTACCTCTGTACTTGGCCTGGTGCCAGAGAGCACAGGCAAAGAGGGCAGGGTTGCCATTGGTAAGCCGGTCAATAATACATTTCTCTATGTTTTAGGCAATCAGATGGAATTATTGCCCCGGGGTGTGAAAGGAGAGTTGTACATAGGAGGGGAAGGATTGGCCCATGGCTATGTCAATAATGCTGAGCTCACCCAAGAGCGGTTTGTAGACAACCCCTTTAGAGCAGGGGAGCTGATGTACAAGACCGGGGATTCGGTGCGGTGGTTACCTGATGGTACCCTGGATTATCTGGGCAGGCTGGATGATCAGGTGAAAATCCGAGGCTTCAGGATTGAGCTGGGAGAGATAGAGCATCAATTATCGGGTCATGCTCAAATAGGAGAAGCCGTGGTTGTTGTCAGGGAGAAAGAAGGAGATAAACACCTGGTAGCCTATTATATATCCAAAGAGGAAATAGAAGTCTCTGAACTGAGGGAGTACTTATCTGACAAGCTGCCTGATTACATGTTGCCGGCTCATTACCTCTACCTGGAACAGTGGCCCCTGACCGATAATGGAAAATTAGACAAGAAGGCACTACCAGACCCTGAAATCAAGGCAGGTGAAGGTTTTGTAGCCCCATCTGGTGAGTTGGAAGAACAGTTGGCAGAGCTATGGGCAGAGACGCTAAAGCTGGACAAAGAAGTGATCAGCGTAAACAGAAGCTTTTTTGAACTGGGAGGCCATTCATTAAATGCAGTCAATTTGATGAATAAGATGCACAAAGCATTCAATGTAGACTTTGCAGTGAAAGATGTTTTTACCAACCCCACCATAGCCTCAATGGCAAGGTATATCAAAGTACATAAGTGGCTGACAAAAGAAGTCGACCAGGATGTCATTAAAAACGAAGTATTCATTTAGTATGGAAGAATTACTCGATAAACTGAGGCAGTCTGATATTGATTTACAGATTGTCGATAATCAGCTGAAATTGGATATCCCTGTCGGGGTTGATGCAGGAGAACTATTGGAAGAGGTTAAAAAGAATAAGTCAGAACTCATATTTTTTTTAAATGAAGTAAAGTATCGGAAAGACTTTACAATCATAGAACCCTGTAAAACAAAGGAGCACTATAAACTATCATCTGCTCAGCAACGCCTGTATTTTCTTTACCAATTTGATAAGGCTTCAGTGGCCTATAATATGCCTATGGTAGTGAAGTTGTCGGGAGGGGTGGATGTCAATAAGCTACAAGAGGCATTCCAGAGGTTGATCGACCGTCATGAGAGCTTCCGAACCTCTTTTGTGATCATAGACGGAGAGCCAGCACAGCAAATAGCAGAATCAGTGAGATTTGAACTGGTAGTGAAAGATGCCGCTGGAGATGAAGTTTCAAAACTGGTGGATGAGTTTATTCAGCCTTTCGATTTAAGCAAAGCACCTCTCATAAGGGTAGAATTGGTGAAAATGTCTGAACACGAACATCTTATGATGACAGACATGCCACATATCATCAGTGATGGGGTTTCCACGAACATAATGATCGAGGAATTCATGGCGCTTAGCAATGGAGATGATCTGCCATTATTAAAGTTGCAGTACAAAGACTATGCAGAGTGGCAGCAAAGTCAGGGAGAAGGTCAGAAACTGGCTAAAGAGCGGGAGTTTTGGTTGAATAAGTACAGCGAGTTGCCGGATACGCTGAATTTGCCTACTGATTATGCCCGGCCTTCCAAACAAAGTTTCAAGGGGGATGCGGTTGTATTTGCGCTGACAGCCGAACAGACACAAGGCATGCGAGAACTGGTTAAAAGTCAAAATACGACCATGTTTATGCTTGTACTATCGGTATTAAACCTGCTGTTATCCCGCCTTTGTGATCAGAAAGATATTGTAGTGGGTACACCCACATCAGGCAGGTTTCATGATGATCTCGCAAATACCATAGGCATGTTTGTCAATACGCTGGCCTTGCGTAATTATCCATCAAGTGGTAAAACCTTTGCCTCATTTTTGGAAGAAATCAAGGAATCCACACTTGAATGCTTTGATCAACAGTCTTATCAATACGAGACATTGATCGAAGAACTGAAACTGGAACGAGACAATAGCCGGAACCCCCTGTTTGATGTAATGTATACTTATAGCAAAATTGAGGACCAGGCTGTAGAAGTAACAGGGTTACGTCTGGAAGCGGAAAATGGAGAAATCCCGGAAGTGGCAAAGTTCGATCTTTTATTTGGGGTTAAGGACAATGTCGAGCAGACATTTATTTCCCTGAGCTATGCTACAGATTTATTTTCCAGAGAGACCATAGAAAGATATGAAGGGTATTTTAAGGCAATCATATCGGCAATTCTTGCAGACGTTAACGTAAAGCTGGGAGATATAAAGATTATATCAGAGGAGGAGGAAAACAAACTGTTAAGAGAGTTCAATTTGACAGACAGAGAGTACCCGGATGAGGTAACTGTTCTCAACCTTTTCGAACGCCAACTTGTACAGAGACCTTTAGCCACAGCCATTGCCTTTGGTGAGAGCAGGATCACCTATCAGGAATTGAATGAATACGCCAATCAGCTGGCCAATAAGTTAAAGGAAAAAAAGGTCGGCAAAGGAGATATTGTCGCCTTAATACTTGACCGATCCCCTCAGATGATCATCAATATTTTGGCTGTGCTAAAAGTAGGAGGAGCTTATTTACCCATCGACCCAAATTATCCTCAAAAGAGAATCGAGTATATCCTGGAGGATTCTAAAGCAAAGCTTTTGATTACTCAGAAAAGGGTGTCGCATGGAGAAAGAGACATGGATCATTGGGTATACGATGAGAATGAATTGGCCCGTTTTTCCAAGGAATTTGACAGTCCTGCAATTTCACCAAACGACCTTGCTTACATCATTTATACATCTGGAACAACCGGTAAGCCGAAAGGAACACTCATCGAACACCAGAGTATTCCCCGAATAGCCTGGAACAATGGCTATGTGAATATTACATCCGGGGATAAAATTCTTCAACTGTCAAACTACGCCTTTGACGGCTCGATATTTGACATTTTCGGGTCTCTCACCAATGGCGCCACTTTGATAATAATGGAACCATCAGTGGTAGCAGATATTCAATCTGTCAGCAAGGTAATAGAAGAGCAAAAAGTTACGGTAAGCTTCATTACTACTTCATTATTTAATCTACTGATCGAGGAGTATCCGGCATGCTTTCAGGGGTGTAGGAAAATTATTACCGGAGGAGAAGAAATGTCAGTAGTAAATGCTAAAAAGGCACTAAACGTTTTAGGCAAAGACCGATTGATAAATGCTTATGGCCCTACTGAATCTACCGTTTTTGCCACCACATTTAATGTCAATGAAATAGCCCCTGAAACAAAGTCAATCTCCATTGGCAAGCCCGTGCATGGTACCCGGATATACATAGTTGATGCTGACCAAATGCTATCACCCATAGGCGTGCAAGGAGAATTATGTATAGCAGGTAGAGGGTTGGCGCGTGGTTATTTGAACAATGCAGCATTGACAGAAGAGCGTTTCGTGTCTAATCCATCTTTTACAGAAGAGAGAATATATAAAACAGGGGATTTGGCCCGTTGGCTGCCGAATGGCACGATTGAATTTACAGGGCGGATTGATCAGCAGGTGAAGATACGGGGATTTCGTATTGAAATAGGTGAAATAGAGAGTCAGTTATCTGAATATCATAAACTGACAAAGTGCTTTGTAATGGCTGTCAGGCAAAATAATGAGAAAGTACTGGTGGCCTATTATACTACAGCAAATGGAGTTGAGGCGAGTGAATCTGCAATACGGGCTTTTATGGCCGAAAGACTCCCTAACTATATGATACCCTCCTATTTTATCTGGATGGAACAGCTCCCCTTGAATCGAAACGGTAAAATAGACCTCAAGGCTTTGCCAGGCCCTGAAACACTGGTAAGCCAAGATTATGTCGCTCCTGCCAATGAGACCGAAGAACGGTTGATTGAAATATGGTCCGAAGTACTAAATCTGGACAAAGAGGTGATCAGTGTAAACAAGAGCTTTTTTGAACTTGGCGGACACTCTTTAAATGCGGTTACTTTGGCCAACAAGGCATTCAAGGCATTTAATATAGAACTCCCGCTACAGCAAATCTTCAATGGCCCGACCATTCAGTCAATAGCAGAATACATTGACACCACTAAATGGTTGAAGGAAAAACCGGGTAAAGATTCTTCAAACAAAACCAAGGTAAAAATTTAGAACTACCTGTTATGAAAGACCTTATTAAAAAGTTAAAGAGATCTGGTATAGATATCGATGTTGTAGACAATGAGCTGGAACTGGATATTCCTGATGGTATTGATTTTAGTGATATCATTAATGAGGTCAAAGAAAATAAGCAAAGACTAATTGCCTATGTAAAGAAGATAAGAGAGGGGGATGACTTCTATATAATCGAACCCAGTATATGGAAACCCTACTATACCTTATCCTCGGCCCAGAAGCGGATGTATGTTCTATATCAGTTTGATAAGACTTCCCTGGCCTACAACATGCCCCAGTTTGTGCAAATTGAAGGTGCACTGGATAAGAACCGGTTGGAAAGTGCCTTTAGCCAGCTAATAGACCGTCATGAGAGTTTACGCACGGCTTTTGAAGCCATAGATGAGGAGGTCGCCCAGAAGGTTTCAGATCAGGTGGAGTTTGAGATGGAGTACTATGACTCTGATGAAGATCAACTCTCTCACATCACAGATGATTTTGTCAGACCTTTCGATTTGAGTCAGCCTCCTTTGATCAGGACAGGCATAGTCACCGTATCCGGAGATAAGAGCGGTGTACAACCCTATCATATTTTGATGGTAGATATGCATCATATTATCACCGATGGCGTATCACAGAGTGTTTTGGTAAATGACTTTTTGTCATTGTATAACAATGAAGTATTACCGGAGATAAGGATACAATACAAAGACTATGCGGAATGGCAGCAAGGGGAAAAAAGGAAGGGGATACTGGCTAGCCAAAAAATGTTTTGGCTCAATGAGTTTACCGAAGAAGTCACTACACTAGAGCTTCCCACAGATTTTGTGAGGCCTCCGGTCAAGAACCATCAAGGCGACTTTATATATTTTTCCATAGGCAAGGAAGACACGTTACGCTTGAAAACGCTGTGCAGTTCATCAGGTAGCACCATGTTTATGATGATCCTGTCGGTTTACAATATTTTACTGAGTAAACTGAGTAACCAGCAAGATGTAGTGGTAGGCACCCCTGTAGCCTGTAGAGATCATGCCGACCTGGAGAATATGATCGGCATGTTTGTCAACACACTGCCTTTACGCAATGAAGTTAGTGGTTCTCTGAGCTTTCAGGAATTCTTAACATCAGTGCAACAGAAAACGCTGTCTTGTTTTGACAATCAGAGTTATCAGTATGAAGAACTGATAGATGAGTTAAAAGTAGGACGTAATACAAGCCGGAACCCTCTGTTTGACGTGTTGTTTTCCTACCAGAATATTGAGAAGTCAGAGTTGGAAATATCAGGACTAGCACTTCAGTCTTACCATAATGAGCAAACCGTTTCCAAGTTTGATCTTACCCTGACTGCTATGGAAGAAGGCGAAGAACTCTATTTAAATTTCAACTATTCGACAGCCCTTTTCAAAGAGGAAACCATAGAGCGATTTGTAGGCTATTTCAAAGAGATATTATCAGCGGTTATTTCAGACCCAAGCGTCAAACTTTCGGCCATTGATATCATGCCGGAAGCTGAGAAGCAGGAGCTTCTGTATCAATTCAACGATACCACAGCAGACTATCCGGGGCAGGAAACCTTAATAACTCTCTTTGAAAAGCAAGTAAGGGATAGCCCTGAAAATATAGCGTTGGTCTATAATGACACTGAGCTCAGCTATCAGGACCTGAACGTAAGCGCCAATCAGCTGGCCCGTTATTTAAGAAGCAAAGGTGTTAAAGCAGGAGATGTGGTAGGGTTGATGTTGGATAGGTCCATAGAATTGATGGTTGCCGTTCTTGGTATTCTGAAAGCAGGAGGCACCTATTTACCCATTGATGTATCACAACCTGAAGAACGCCTTAAGTACGTATTGAAAGAAAGTAGTGCCCTGCTGCTGCTGACAGATAAGACTGGGATAGCACTATTTGATAAGCACATTACGACCATTGATGTAAGCGATGCAGCAATAGGTGCAATGGACAAAAAGGATTTGAAGATCACACCATCATCATCGGACCTTGCCTACATTATCTATACCTCTGGCTCCACAGGAACTCCTAAAGGTGTAATGGTGGGCCATCGTTCAGTAATCAACCTGATCTGCTCCCAAAAAGCGATGTATGATATCGATCCGGGGGAAAGAATTCTCCAGTTCTCGACCATCATTTTTGATGCTTCCGTTGAACAAATCTGGTTGGCATTGTTGCATGGGGCTGCCCTGGTATTAATTGATAAAGAAGTAATAACAGATAGCCACCAATTCAATGACTACCTTTTTAGGAAGAAGGTGACCCACCTTCATGCCACCCCATCCTTTTTAGATCATGTAGAGCTTCAGGAACCCAATAGTTTAAAGCGAATCATTTCAGGAGGAGAGGAATGTAAATGGGAGTTGGCGAACCGGTTTAATAAAGGGTATAAGTTCTACAACAAATACGGGCCATCAGAAACAACCATTACTTCAGTTGCCGGCCTTGTACCAGAAGATATAGAAGGGGAGAGTAGAATTTCTATTGGCAAGCCAGTGAACAATACATTTGTCTATGTTTTAGGCCATCATCTGGAGTTATTACCCCGGGGAGTCAAAGGAGAATTGTACATAGGGGGTGACGGTTTGGCCCTGGGATATGTGAATAGAGAAGAATTCACAAAAGAGCGCTTTGTAGATAACCCCTTTCGGCCAGGAGAGCGCATATACAAGACCGGTGATTTAGTGAGATGGCTACCGGATGGCAATATCGATTTTATAGGCAGACTGGATGACCAGATAAAACTGAGAGGTTACAGGATTGAACTGGGAGAGATAGAGCATCACCTATTAAGTCATGAAGAGGTAAAAGGAGCAGTAGTGCTTGTCAGGGAAAAAGAGGGAGACAAATACCTGGTTGCTTACTATGTATCAGGAGAAGAAATACCGGTATCAACGCTAAGAGCTTATTTATCTGAAAAGCTGCCTGATTACATGGTTCCCACTTATTATATGAACCTGGAAAGCATGCCTTTGACCCCCAGTGGCAAAGTAGATAAGAAAGCACTACCCGACCCCGAATTTGAGGCAGGTGAAGACTATGTGGGACCACAAACTGAAACAGAAGAAAAACTGGTAGAGATATGGTCAGAAGTACTCAAGCTGGACAAAGAGGTGATCAGTGTAAATAAGAATTTTTTTGAGCTTGGCGGGCACTCTTTAAATGCGGTTACTTTAGCCAATAAGGTATTCAAGGCATTTAATATAGAACTCTCTCTACAGCAAATCTTCAATGGCCCGACCATTAAGTCAATAGCAGAATATATTGACACTACCATATGGTTGAAGGAAAAACCGGGTAAAGATTCTTCAAACAAAACCAAGGTGAAAATTTAGAATTGCCTGTTATGAAAGACCTTATTAAAAAGTTAAAGAATCTTGATATCGATATCTCTGTGATAGATGATGAGCTGGAACTGGATATTCCTGATGGTATTGATTTTAGTGATATCATTAATGAGGTCAAAGAAAACAAGCAAAAGCTGATTGCCTATATAAAGCTTATAAGAGAGGGAGATGACTTCGATGTAATTGAACCCAGTATATGGAAACCCTACTATGCCTTATCCTCGGCCCAGAAGCGGATGTATGTCCTGTATCAGTTTGATAAGACTTCCCTGGCCTACAACATGCCCCAGTTTGTGCAAATTGAAGGTGCCCTGGATAAGAACCGGTTGGAAAGTGCCTTTAGCCAGCTAATAGACCGTCATGAGAGTTTACGCACGGCTTTTGAAGCCATAGATGAGGAGGTCGCACAGAAGGTTTTAGATCAGGTGGAGTTTGAGATGGAGTATTATGACTCTGATGAAGATCAACTCTCTCACATCACAGATGATTTTGTCAGACCTTTCGATTTGAGCCAGCCTCCTTTGATCAGGACAGGCATAGTCACCGTATCCGGAGATAAGAGCGGTGTACACCCCTATCATATTTTGATGGTAGATATGCATCATATTATCACCGATGGCGTATCACAGGGCGTTTTGGTAAAAGACTTTTTGTCATTGTATAACAATGAAGTGCTACCGGAGATAAGGATACAATACAAAGACTATGCGGAATGGCAGCAAGGAGAGAAACAGCAAGGGATACTGGCCAACCAAAAAAAGTTTTGGCTCAATGAGTTTACCGAAGAAGTCACTACGCTAGAGCTCCCCACAGATTTTGTGAGGCCTCAGGTCAAGAACCATCAAGGCAACGTTATAAGCTTTTACATAAACAAAGAAGACACGTTACGCTTAAAAACGCTGTGCAGTTCATCAGGCAGCACCATGTTTATGATGATCCTGTCGGTTTACAATATTTTACTAAGTAAACTGAGTAACCAGCAAGATGTAGTGGTAGGCACCCCTGTAGCCTGTAGAGATCATGCCGACCTGGAGAATATGATCGGCATGTTTGTCAACACACTGCCTTTACGCAATGAAGTTAGTGGTTCTCTGAGCTTTCAGGAATTCTTAACGTCAGTGCAACAGAAAACGCTGTCTTGTTTTGACAATCAGAGTTATCAGTATGAAGAACTGATAGATGAGTTAAAAGTAGGACGTAATACAAGCCGGAACCCTCTGTTTGACGTGTTGTTTTCCTACCAGAATTTTAAGAAGTCAGACTTTGAAATACCAGGATTAACAATTCAACCCTATGGTGAAAGGTCTACCGTTTCCAAGTTTGACCTTTCTATGACTGCCAGGGAAGGTGCCGGACAACTCTATTTAAATTTCAGCTATTCGACAGCCCTTTTCAAAGAGGAAACCATAGAGCGATTTGTAGGCTATTTCAAAGAGATAGTATCAGCGGTTATTTCAGACCCAAGCGTCAAACTTTCGGCCATTGATATCATGCCGGAAGCTGAGAAGCAGGAGCTTCTGTATCAATTCAACGATACCACAGCAGACTATCCGGGGCAGGAAACCTTAATAACTCTCTTTGAAAAGCAAGTAAGAGATAGTCCTGAAAATATAGCATTGGTCTATAATGACACTGAGCTAAGCTATCAGGACCTGAACGTAAGCGCCAATCAGCTGGCCCGTTATTTAAGAAGCAAAGGCGTTAAAGCAGGAGATGTGGTAGGGTTGATGTTGGATAGGTCCATAGAATTGATGGTTGCCGTTCTTGGTATTCTGAAAGCGGGAGGCACCTATTTACCCCTCGATGTATCACAACCTGAAGAACGCCTTAAGTACGTATTGAATGAAAGTAGTGCCTTGCTGCTGCTGACAGATAAGACTGGGATAGCACTATTTGATAATCACATTTCGACCGTTGATGTAAGCGATGCAGCAATAGGTGCAATGGACAAAAAGGATTTGAAGATCACACCATCATCATCGGACCTTGCCTACATTATCTATACCTCTGGCTCCACAGGAACCCCTAAAGGTGTAATGGTGGGCCACCGTTCAGTAATCAACCTGATCTGCTCCCAAAAAGCGATGTATGATATCGATCCGGGGGAAAGAATTCTCCAGTTCTCGACCATCATTTTTGACGCTTCCGTTGAACAAATCTGGTTGGCATTGTTGCATGGGGCTGCCCTGGTATTAATTGATAAAGAAGTAATAACAGATAGCCACCAATTCAATGATTACCTTTTGAGGAAGAAGGTGACCCACCTTCATGCCACCCCATCCTTTTTAGATCATGTAGAGCTTCAGGAACCCAATAGTTTAAAGCGAATCATTTCAGGAGGAGAGGAATGTAAATGGGAGTTGGCGAACCGGTTTAATAAAGGGTATAAGTTCTACAACAAATACGGGCCATCAGAAACAACCATTACTTCAGTTGCCGGCCTTGTACCAGAAGATATAGAAGGAGAGAGTAGAATTTCTATTGGCAAGCCAGTGAACAATACATTTGTCTATGTTTTGGGCCATCACCTGGAGTTATTACCCCGGGGAGTCAAAGGAGAATTGTACATAGGGGGTGACGGTTTGGCCCTGGGGTATGTGAATAGAGAAGAATTCACAAAAGAGCGCTTCGTAGATAACCCCTTTCGGCCAGGAGAGCGCATATACAAGACCGGTGATTTAGTGAGATGGCTACCGGATGGTAATATCGATTTTATAGGCAGACTGGATGACCAGATAAAACTGAGAGGTTACAGGATTGAACTGGGAGAGATAGAGCATCACCTATTAAGTCATGAAGAGGTAAAAGGAGCAGTAGTGCTTGTCAGGGAAAAAGAGGGAGACAAATACCTGGTTGCCTACTATGTATCAGGAGAAGAAATACCAGTATCAACGCTAAGAGGTTATTTATCTGAAAAGCTGCCTGATTACATGGTTCCCACTTATTATATGAACCTGGAAAGTATGCCGTTGGCCCCCAGTGGCAAAGTAGATAAGAAAGCACTACCCGACCCGGAAGTTGAGGCAGGTGAAGACTATGTGGGACCGCAAACTGAAACAGAAGAAAAACTGGTAGAGATATGGTCAGAAGTACTAAAGCTGGACAAAGAGGTGATCAGTGTAAACAAGAGCTTTTTTGAGCTGGGAGGCCATTCACTTAAAGCCACAGTATTGGTGAATAAAATCTTCAAAGCACTGGAAGTAGAAGTACCGCTGTTAGAGGTTTTTACCTCTCCCACGATTGAAGCACTTTCTAAAAAACTACAGCCTCATAAAATTACGGCTTCAAAAGGAGATTCACTTTTAGCATTATTGAAAGAAGATTTGACAACAGATCGTAACCTGTTTTTGATACATGACGGTAGCGGAGATGTTCAAGGCTATCTGGGTCTTTCCAGGGAAATAGAAGGTTATAACTGTTGGGGGTTGAGGAGTGAAACACTGAATCAGTTTGCCCCTGAAGACCTAAACGTAGAAGAGTTAGCGGCTCACTATATTGAAAAACTAAAGAAAGTACAGCCTGAAGGTCCCTATCGGGTAGGAGGCTGGAGTCTGGGTGGCGTCATTGCTTTAGAAATGGTGAGTCAACTCGAGTCTGCGGGTAGCACTGTAGACTTGCTGCTTATGATCGATACCGTGTTTCCCACCACAAGGTTGTATGATAATCAAATACAAAACGGTTTTTCATTAGCATATGAAAAATCGCTGATAGCCGAATTTTTGGAAGATGGCTCGGCCAGATTGGAAAAAGCGAAGACTGTTAAAGAGCTATGGAAACAAGCAATCCCTTTGCTTAAAGAAAGACCGGGAGGTGTTGATGAAGTTAAGCAAATGGTACCACCCTACATCGGTCCCATGATACCCCATTTTGAGAGTATCAGTGTAGAGAATCTGGTGATTTATGCCAATACAATCAGGACCTTGAAAAATGCTGCGGCAAAATACCAACCCATAGATAAAGTGAAAGCACAGTTGACGTATGTGAAGGCAACTGAAACAGATTTTGATATCAATCTATTGGCCGGCTATTTTAAAAATGAAGTGATCTTTTCTGAAATAGAAGGAGATCATTTTTCAATCCTTCAGCCCCCGTCCGTACATGAGTTAGTGAAGACAGTGGAGGTGAGTTTGATGAATTCCGAATTGGAATCGCTGAAAGAGGAAATGTAAATACAACAGACAAGCACATTACCCGGTATTCGAAATCAGAAAACCGGATCCCCCTTAACATTTAGATCATTGATAGAAGTAGTACAAACGTACATTCTTTGATATCACAAAAAGATAAATAATATTAGATAAGATGGGTTTAAGAATATCTATAAATATATTTTTGATAATTGGTTTTTTACTGAGTTTTCATTCCTCTTTTTCACAAGAAAAAATAGATGAAGCGCTCTTAGAGCAATTGGAAAAAGACGTTATCGAGCTAATGGAAGACGGGGACATTCCAGGCTTGAGCCTTGTCATTATAAATGGAAACCAACAGCTTATTAAAAGCTATGGCTATGCCGATCTGGAAAGCAAGGAGTTGGTAACCCCCAATACCTTATTTGAATTGGGGTCGTGTAGCAAAGCTTTTACGGGTTTGGCAATAACCCATTTGGAGCATCAGGGTAAGATAAAATTAGACGATAAGGTTTCAGATTATATCCCATGGTTTCAGGTACAGTATAAGGGTGATCCTCAGGAAATTACCATACGACAACTACTACACCATACAAGCGGCATACCATGGAACACAATTTCCAAAATACCCGAATCGGATGCGGATGATGCACTTGAGCAGACAGTAAGGCAACTCATAGGGCAAGAATTAAAAAAGCTACCCGGGAAAAAACATGAATACGCTACTATAAACTATGATGTGCTCGCGTTGATTATTGAAGTTGTTTCACAACAAACATTTGAGACGTACCTCCAGGAAAATATCATTGACCAACTACAACTCCATAGTACTACTATAGGAAAGCCGATAGATAGTACTCGCATGTCTACCGGGTACAAAGTTGGATTTTTTGCTGCCAGGGAGTACAAAGCCCCTGTGTACAAAGGAAATAATGCTGCCGGTTATGTGATTTCAAATGCTGAAGATATGGCTGTATGGCTAAGGTTTCAGATGGGCCTTCTTGAATCAGAAATGTATAGTCTGGCGCAGCTCACACATGATAGGGACAGATCTGTACCATTACATGATATGTCTGCCTATGCCAGAGGTTGGGAAGTCTCCCTTAATGGAACGGGTGAAATATACCATGGCGGACTCAACCCCAATTACACAGCATACACAGCTTTCAGGCCTGCCAAACAATTAGGAGTCGCTGTTTTGGCCAATTCCAATAGTAATTTCACGGCCTTCATAGGCCATAAAGTAATTAAAAACCTGGCCGGTGAAAAAATAGCAAAAGGGGTTAACCCCACTAATGAAGATGATAAGCTGTATTCAAGCATTTCATTAGTAGTTATTTTGTATATCCTCATTGTAACCGGTTTTCTAGTGAAAATCATCGTGGATATCATAAAAGATAGAAGGAAATATCAGCCTTTTACCTTGAAAAAAGCAGGTAGTTTCGCCCGGTCAGTTCTTATTGTTCTGCCCTTTCTTTTTGGGGGATATATCCTTCCTGAAGCCATTGCCGGGTTTTCCTGGGAGTCGATATTGGTCTGGACACCTTTGACTTTTGGTTTATTGATGAAGTCGCTTGTAGTGGCCATTGCATCAAGCTATGTCGTATACTTTGTGGGTTTATGCTTTCCAGATAAGAATGAGTATAAGCAAATAGCTCCTCAGATTTTATTGATGAGCATACTTTCCGGTTTGGCCAATGTGGTGGTCATCATTATGGTCACTTCCGGCCTTGATTCAGACAAAGAGTTAAAGTACCTGATTTTCTATTATGGTTTGACACTGGGGGTTTACCTGCTGGGTAGAAGGTTTGTCCAGATCAAGCTAATTAAATTCACAAGAGGACTCATATATGACCTGAGCATACAGCTGGTGGACAAGATATTTTCAACGTCCTATCAGAATTTTGAGAAAATTGACCGTGGCAGAGTATATACTGCATTTAATGATGACATAACCACCATTGGAAGGTCTACTAATGTTATGCTTACACTGGTCACCAGTACTATTACCGGAATAGGTGCTTTTCTATACCTGGCGTCCATAGCAGCTTGGGCCACCCTGCTAACCGTATTTATTATTGCCAGTCTTTCATTGGTCTACTATTTTGTGAGTCAAGGTACAGACAAGTACTTTGAACAGGCCCGTGATTCACGAAATGTATTTATGCGCTTATTGAGTGGAATGATCGATGGGTTTAAGGAAATCAGCTTACACAGAAATAAAAAAATCGAGTACAGAGCAGACGTTTCCGTTAGTGCCAAAGAGTATAAAGAGAAGATATCTATCGCAGATATTCGGTTTGTGAATGCTTTTTTAATCGGGGAATCTCTGTTGGTACTACTCCTGGGCTTTGTCTCTTTTGGGATGCATAAACTTTTTCCGGGGCTTCCATTCCACACCTTACTTAGCTTTGTTGTTGTGCTCTTATATTTAATAGGCCCCATCAATGGAATATTGAATTCAGTGCCTGAAGTAATGCGATTTAAAGTTGCCTGGAAACGGGTTAACGGCTTCATTGAGGAAATCCCTGCAACTCTCGATTTGAATAAAATACCCGAAGTACAGCTTCATGATATAGAGAGTATCAAGGTGGAAGGAATAAAGTTTCAATACGCAAATGGCCAGGACGATCAGGTTTTTGGTATTGGACCCATTGACTTAGAAGTTAACAGAGGGGAAATTCTCTTCATAGTAGGAGGAAACGGTAGTGGAAAAACAACACTGGCCAAATTGCTGATCGGCTTATATGAGCCTCAGGAAGGTAGCATATCAATTAATGGTAACCTCGTCAAAAGCGCTGACCTGAGTGAATACTTCTCTGCTGTTTTCAGCCCTTCTTACCTCTTTGAAAAATTATACAATGTAGAATTGGAGGATAAACAAGAAGCACTATCAAATTATTTGAAGCTTTTGGATTTGGAGAAGAAAGTGAAGGTCAATGATTCACGTTATAGCACCATTGAATTGTCTGGTGGCCAAAGAAAAAGGCTGGCATTGTTACAGTGTTATTTAGAAAACTCTCCAGTCTACTTATTTGATGAATGGGCTGCAGATCAGGATCCTGGCTATCGCAATTTCTTCTACAAGACTTTGTTACCAGAGATGAGAGAAATGGGCAAGATTGTAATTGCCATCACACATGACGACCACTATTTTGATGTGGCGGATAGAGTGCTGAAAATGGATCAAGGCCAAATTGGGGTCTATTCTGATAATAATTTGTGGGCAGCTGTGGAATCTGAATGAGCCAATTCTGATAGCTGCTGAAGAAAAGATGGATCAATAAATAGAAGTTCTACTAGCTGAATCTTTGAAAAAAATAGCGCTTAAACCCGGATTATGCGTTAGAACCTTGTTATGAGTAGATAAGTCACACGGAATCAGGGAGTTTTATTGATTTAGGCATAGCACCGCTATGGTTAAATCAAAAAGCTCATTCATTTCACTGATTCACAGTGAATTCTCTACGGAATAGATTTTATAATGCGTATTCCGGGTTAAAGGAATACAAAATACAAGCAGAACAGGATCAAATTATTTTGTTTTCCATATACGGGAGGGCGTCTGCCACCTATCATCCATGGAGACCGCTTTTAGGAGATGAAATTGGGTTGAGAACCATTGAATTGGCAGGAAGAGGTAGGCGTATTAGTGATAGCCCATATGGGAAGTTCAAAGATGCTGTCCTGTTGCCAGACGAATCCAGCCACTGATCTCTGTAAATGATAGCCCAAATCAAATTGAAAGGGAGCCGGACGATGCAGACTCCCTTTCAAAAATGGCTATTTCGCCTCTTTTATGCTTCTAAGGTATGGAAAACCTGAAGTCGTCAACCTGGTTCTTATACTGTTGACGGTCTGAAATGTAAAGTCAATATCGAGTTTCCTCAGAGATTCCTTAATGGGAAGATTTGGATCAATGTTCTCCAGGACCTTCTTCAGAAGTGGGTCAGAAGGTTCGAATGGAAAATAGGAATGCGTATCTGAAGATAAACGGTATTCTTTCTGAGCATTGAGTATATAGATCAATGAAGGAGTCTTGGCTCTTTCAAAGCGCGTTTCCAAAAACTCGTTACACAAGTCTCTTTCGGGCTTTCTGGCGAATTCAGAATCCTGCTTTTGGAGGTATAACCAAAGCATGGGAGACTGATTTACCATCAATAAGTTGCTGACTTGCCATCGGTCAACGTCATGTAATTGGTTGTATACCTCGTTGATTTCAATATCCTTAAAGTCTATGTTCCAATTGAAGTTCTCCTCATTTTTGTCAAACTGGTTTACACAGGGCTGTAAGATTTCGAGGCCCTGTTCAGATACCAGTTGGTTGAGCGTTTCCATCGTATAGCTGTATTCAACAGGTTGTAATAAGGCATCGGCAATTTCAGCATCTGGTTTTCCTCTCTTATCCGAAAGGAAATCCTCCATGATGTTGCCTATGCCTTTAGGGAAGTGGTTGATGAGCTTACTGGTAATGGAAAACTCTGCTTCAAAATTCAATTGATCCCCTTGTTTACAGAGTTTCCTTATCGCTTTTTGATAAGCAGTAGTCAAAATTCTATGATAATAATTGTAGACCATAAACTCCATAACACCGTTTTTCTTCAGGCCTTTGGTGAGGGTGCTCAGGGGAATCCAGGGTTGGGCATTGTGATGAATGACCCCGGTGCATATGATCACATCAAACTCTTCTTCGAAGATGGGTTCATTCAGCGATTGTTCAATCAGTTTGATGTTGTCAAGCTTGAGTTGGTCAATTTTTCTTTGGCAAGATTCCAGAGATTTGGTAGAGATATCCGTACCGATGATTTGAGCATTGGGAAATTTCATAGCCGTGATCACGGCTTGATTGGTACCACAACCAGCCACCCAGATTCGTGAATCTTCCGAAATGCGTTCGTTATTCCAGTATCCCAAATCCTGATTGAGCATGGCGGGCCAGAAACTTGGATCAGTAAAACTTCTGAGCATTGAAGGTTCCCAGGGGTAGTTAAACTTTCCATAGAATTCCTTATTGATTTGATCTATACCGTCAATTGACTCGATCAGTTCCAAATTGTAGTCAGATGATTTATTCATTTTATAGAAATTTAGATCATACAGTTTGAGTATTTATTAAGTGTTTAAATATAATAAAAAAAATATATATAAATAATAAGAATTAATAATATCAAAAATAATACAATTGTTTATGAGTAATAGAATCAGTCACGAACAAAGCACTGGACTTTCTCTGATTTATTTACAAGATGTAGAGGAGGAAATAACCTTATATGGATACTACGGAAGTTCTAGCCGAAACATTGATCAGGGCAGCCACTTTGCTTTTGTTTAAGAAAGACGATATGGTCTCAAAACTGATTGACTCTGATAATTATAAAAGCAATAATCAATTTATAAATGAGAACAGGATATAAAGAAAACCCGATCAAGCTTTTTTGTTTCCCTTATGCAGGAGGATCGTCTGCTGCCTATCATCCGTGGAAACCGCTTTTGAGAGATGGAATTGAGTTGAGAGCCATTGAATTGGCGGGAAGAGGTAGACGCATTAGTGATAACCCATATGAGAATTTGAAAGATGCTGTCGAAGATGTTTTTGGCTTGATTCATGAAGAAATTAAAGAGTCGCCATACATGTTTTTTGGTCACAGTATGGGGGCGATGATTGCCTATGATCTCGCACAAAAAATCAGAGATATGCAATTGCCTGGCCCCGTTCACTTGTTCTTCTCAGGAAAAGGAGCTCCAAACATAGATCGGCCAGATGAAAAAAAATACCACCTGCTAGATGAAAATGCCTTCAGAGAAGAGGTGATTAAGCTAGGAGGTACACCGCCCGAGTTCTTTGAACATCCAGAGTTAATGGAGCTGTTTTTACCATTATTGAAAAATGATTTTAGAATTGCCGAAACTCATAAACCCATAAAAACAATAAAGGAGTTTGAACAGGATATCACTGTTCTTTTAGGTAGAGAGGATGACCTTAATGCTGAACAAAGAGACGAATGGAGAAAGCACACATCAAAATGCTGTCATGTTCATCATTTTCCAGGAGGTCATTTTTTTATGCATGATGAGCAAAAAGCGATCCTCCGGATTATCGAAGATGTGGTACGTCAAAATACTCGTTCATTGTTACCAATAGGATAAACCTTTATCATCGTAAAAGCATTTTTTTCCTTGACGGATACTCACGGGGTGCCCGTTACAAGGTGAGTGGAATTGATTCATGATATATGATTCGTAAATCTCTTTGAGAGAGTAAAGACGTTTCAAATCTTCCTGAAAATGGTTCGATACTAGTCCGGTAGGGACTATATGCAAAACCCTGACCTTTGCGTCAGGGTTTTTTCATTTGGTCCATAGGGGAACCACGTAACAGGTTTACCTGCCGAAATAATGTGATGTAAGGGGGGGCTGGCAATTGATCGGATACTGCAAGCCACAAAGTCAATTGTGCTATTTACTTCTTGTCCTCAGAGGAAGCCCCCGCCCCATTTCCATGAGTCTTCCCGAGATTATCTAAGGCCATATCAGACACTTTTCTGATTTGTGTGGCGAAAATTCCCCACTCAGGTGTATCTATCGCCCCACTTTTCGGGAGGTTTGGCGGGTTATTCATGGTTTAAGTGTTATCAGAGGCTGTTTCCGGGCTTTGGCACAATTCTTACAACATATTAGGCGAACCAAAAAAAGAACAACGATATGAATAATACAGCAAAAGTAGTAACAGGAGTTTTAGCAGGAACCGCAGTAGGCCTTATCACCGGATTGCTCACCGCACCGGACAGTGGTAAGAATACCAGAAAGAAATTGGTGAACAAAACCAAAGACATGGCGGATGAAGCTAAGGAAGAACTCGAAAAGAAACTCGATAATGTAAAAGACTCATATAATGAGATTTTAGAACAGTCAGCCAGGAAGACCATCAACGGTGTGAAAACCACCAAGAATGCACTTCAAGTCTGATTAATATTTCACCTGAAAGAAAGCTTTGCCCCCAGCAAGGCTTTCTTTTTTTAAACCCGGTTCATGCAATAGGAATCGTGATGAAGGCGTAAATCGCAAGGAATCAGGAAGTTTCGCTTTGATAGCATAGCACCGCTATGGTAAGAAGAGAAACGAAGCATGGCGACTGATTCAAAGGGAGTTACGACTGTAATAGAAAGTCTATTGCATTATCCGGGTTAAAACGTATTCAGTCCAGTTATTCACTCATACCAGCCCTGGTATCCAAACCCATTCGATATGTCAATCACCGGAAAACTTATAAAGACTGCCATAGACCTCGGCAGCGACCTCTTGGAAAATGATCATTCACCTCAGGAAAAGCAGAGAGAAGTGCTCACTCAGCTTCTAAAGCAAGCGAAAGACACTGCTTTTGGTAAGTATTATGGCTTTGAGGAAATGCTCAACAATGAAGATCCGGTGGCAGAGTTTAAAAGTGCGGTACCGACCTTTGATTATGACCGGATGAAAAAGGCCTGGTGGCACAGAACCATTGAAGGCCTGGAAGATATTACCTGGCCGGGAAGCCCGGATTATTTCGCACTGAGCTCAGGTACAACAGGCAGTGAAAGTAAGCGCATACCGGTGACTCAGGACATGATCAATGCTATCAGAGACACGGGTATTAAGCAGATCATGAGCCTGTCTAATCATGAGCTGCCTGATGCCTTTTTTGACAAAGAAATTATGATGCTGGGCAGCAGTACGGACCTGGAAGAGGTGGACGGACATTATGAAGGTGAAATCAGCGGTATCAGTGCGGGCAATATTCCCTTCTGGTTTAAAGGATATTACAAACCGGGTGAGGAGATAGCCTCCATCGAAGATTGGGATGATCGGGTGCAGCGCATTGCTGAAAAAGCAGCGGAATGGGATATAGGGGCCTTGTCTGGTATTCCCTCCTGGATAGAACTGATGCTGAAAAAGGTGGTTGAGCATAACAAGCTCAATACCATTCATGATATCTGGCCCAACCTGAGTGTATTTACCTCTGGAGGCGTGGCCTTTGACGCCTATCGCAAGAGTTTTGAAGAACACCTTGAGCGCCCATTACTATACCTTGATACCTACCTGGCTTCAGAGGGCTTTATGGCTTACCAAAGCAGACCGCATGAGGATATGGCGATGCAACTGGCTTATGAAGGTGGGATTTATTTTGAATTTGTTCCATTTGAAGAACAGTATTTTGATGAAAACGGAAGCCCTTTACCCGATGCTCCGGCCCTTTCACTGGCTGAGGTAGAAGAAGGCTTGGATTATGCGCTGTTGATTTCTACAGTATCAGGAGCCTGGCGTTACAGCATTGGAGACACGATTACCTTTACCGACAAATCCAGGGCCGAGATTAAAATTACCGGACGTACCAAGCACTTTCTGAATGTGGTAGGTTCTCAGCTGTCAGTGGCCAAAATGAATGCGGGTGTACAGCACCTGGAGCAGAAGTTTGATATGTCGATTCCCGAGTTTACGGTAGGTGCCGTTAAATCCGATGGTCTTTTTCATCACCACTGGTATATGGGCAGCGAAAGCACTGAAAGTGTAGACGAGGAGAAAATGGCTGAGGTTATAGATGAAAAGCTTAAAAGCCTCAACAAAAACTATCGTGTGGCACGTGGAAAAGCCCTGAAAGGCGTAAAGGTAGATGTGGTGCCAACACAGGTCTTTCATGACTGGAGTGAGCGAAATAAGAAAAAGGGCGGACAGATTAAAACAGCTCGTATGATGGACGAAGAAGGACTAAAGGCCTTTGGAGACTTTGCCCGTGAAGAAGTGATGAGCTAAAAGAAAAGCACAATACTTAAGGGAAGGCTGGAACTGTATGGTTCCGGCCTTTTTTTATTGGGTAGGGAATACCAAGCCAGCTGCTTGCGTTCAGCGAGTGACGGTTTTAGGTATCTATTGAGCTAAAAAAGGACGGTGTCCTTAGTGTTTCCTGACTACCATACAATTTGAGATACCCGAGGGAGGCTTTTATTGACAAATGCAAAAGGACACCGTCCATAGATGAATCAATCGTAAACCACCCGCTTTAGATCCTTCCTACCGTCAGGATGGGAAAGCGGGTACGCTAGGGTTATGGTTGGCTGCTGTAGTAATGAGATAACGGAGAGGCCAGGCCCGAAGCCAGGCGCTCCGCATTTTGCGAGTGACGGTATCTGTTGAGTTAAAAAGGACGGTGCCCTTAGTGTTTCCTGACTACCATACAATTTGAGATACCCGGGAAAGGCTTTTATTGACAAATGCAAAAGGACACCGTCCATAGATGAATCGTAAACCACCCGCTTCAGATCCTTCCTACCGTCAGGATGGGAAAGCGGGTACGCTAGGGTTATGGTTGGCAGCTGTAGTAATGAGATCACGGAGAGGCCAGACCCGAAGCCAGGCGCTCCGCATTTTGCGAGTGCCGGTCTGACATTCCGAGCGGATGGATGGGTTGTCCTTTAGGGACTGTACCTTGGTAAACCTGATGCCAAAAGTCGTCCGTGCCTTTAGGTACGGCATATGAGCTCTTTCCGCGATTGGAACTCTCTTAGGTGCTATGTGGGAATGCATAAAAAAAGCTGCTTCGGAATAAACCGAAGCAGCTTTCTGAAAACTTAAGCCCTCACGCGCGTCTAGCTGATGGCAGAAATATCTTTCTGACCCTTGATCACCTCCATGATCTGCTCAGGAGAGGGGTAGAGCTTCCGTATTTTTTGCTTGTAGCGCTCTGAAATACCTGCATGGTTGAGTATATAGCTTTTCGTAGCCAGAATTTGCTTACCCATACCATGGGCTACCGCGATGTTATCCGCTCGCTGCTCCGCACCTTTCACAAAGCTGCCGGAGAGCAGGTAGCCAACACCAAACCGTATCAGACCCCATTTGCTAAGCCGTTCATAGTCCATCACATGTCCCAACTCATGCCCAAACCAGCCAGTCAATACCTCTTCAGGCAAGGTGTGAATTTGATGCGTCTGATTGTCCAGCGAAATGGTTCTGTTGACGTAAATGATATACGACCGGTCATTGCCTACTCTTAAAACGGATTTGATATCCGGTTGGGCCTTCATGATGGAAGTACCTTCCTTACGCGTGTATTTGAATACTATTTTTTTGGTTTGTAGCTCCGGGTAGTAAGCCAGTGCCTTGAGGGCTGCCAATTGCAGCGCTTCAGGAATGGATTTTCTCCAGGAGTATGGGCTTAAGTTTTTCATTTGATTATGGGTTAGGGTTTTACAAAGTTTTGAATGGGTAGCAGTGACTTAGTTCCAGCTGGAGATTTGAGCAAAGGTCGTTTGCCTTTCTTCCTTCCTGGCTTTTACCAGGCCTCTGAGTAAGAGCAAGCTGACAACAAACAGGATGGCCTCTACGAATGTCCAGCTTAATACAAACTTACTTGACAGTCCACTGGCTATAAAGCTATAGATGCGGCCAAACAGGAAACCTCCCATATAGAGCACAATCAGCCCAAGTGAGGCCTTGCGCAGATACATGGCACCATAGGCTAAAAAAGCACCAATGGCGAGGTTTAATCCACCATACACTGACCTGATAGAGTTGTAAGCACTGGCATCCAGCGCCTGCACTTTCAGGGTTTCCATCACCATGTCGGGTGAAGAAATGGCTGCTACCGCTACCGTGAAAAAAATGAGTGATACAAAGCCAATAAAGGCCGTAGTTATAATTTTTATGAATTTCATATCCAGTAAGTTTTTGGTGAACTGCAAACCCTGTTTGCAGCATAAATTATTTTGTGTTGGCTATTCCGCGTATCATTCCATTGAACACGAAATAGTGAAATGGCAATACGGCCATCCAGTAAAAGCGGCCCAGCAGGCCATGAGGGCGAAATGTAGCCGTCTGGTGCAGTACCTGGTGTTCATCTATTCTGAACTCCAGCCAGGCCTCACCGGGCAATTTCATTTCGGCATATAAGAGTAGCCGATGATTGGGCTTATCAGCTACGAGTACTCTCCAGAAATCCAGAGAATCCCCTTTGTTGATGGTGGTGGCATTGGTTCTGCCTCGCCTGAGGCCTACACCACCTACCAGCTTATCCATGTAGCCACGGATTTTCCAGAGCCAGGTACCATAGTACCAGCCTGTCGGGCCACCCAGAGCCCAGATGTTTGAAAGTACAGTATCAGTATGCGCTATACCGATAGATTTTTCGTCTTTAAAGCAACCGTATTCTGGTACTTCTATCAGCTTTTCGTAGTCTTCGTAAAAGCTCTCATCGGCACCGCTGTCTTTCCAGCTGGAGGCTACATGATTTTGCTTGATTCTGGTAAAGGCTCTTTGAATGGCCTCATCAAAATCTATCAAGTGTATATCCAATAGCTCCGTCAGATTATTCTCCTTACATATCACAGAAACACTCATGCTGTCCACCAGATTGGAGGCCAGGTGATAACTAGTTGATGTAACAAAATAGAGCCAATAGGAACTTAGTCGTGGTGTGAGCACGGGTACCGTAATGATCCAGCGTTTCAGCTTTCTCAACCTGGCAAAACGCAAAAGCATTTGCTTGTACGTCATCACGGCCGGACCACCTATATCGAAGCTCTGGTCGTATACTTTTGGGTTGAGCAATGCCCGGCTTAAAATCTCTAACACATTGCGTACTGCGATGGGCTGAGACTGGGTTTTGAGCCACTTGGGAGCCACCATCACAGGTAGTTTTTCCACCAGGTCGCGCATGATCTCGAAAGAAGCACTGCCTGAGCCCAATATAATTCCAGCACGGAATGACGTGAAATGATAATCTCCTTCTTTCAGAATTTCTTCTGTCTGAAGACGAGATTGTAAGTGTCTGGAAAGATGATCATCATTGACAATGCCACCCAGATAAATCACATGTTTAACCTCAGTGCTCTTCAGGGCTTCCCTGAAATTCCGGGCCATGCTGTCTTCAGATGACTCAAAGCCTTTCTGGCTACCAGTCATAGAATGCATCAGGTAATAGGCTCCATCTATATCAGCTGGTATGGCAGAGAGCGTTTCTGGCTTGAGAAAGTCTATCTCTATTACCGAAACAGAGGGCTCATACTTATACAGGTGATTAAAGGTGGCAGCCTTTCTCACGGCACACACCACCTCACAACCCTGCTTTACAAGGTCAAAGAGCAGGCGTTTGCCTATGTATCCGTTAGCACCTGTTAATAATACTTTCACGCTGTTTCCTCTTGGGGCGTAACCGCATTATTAGCCGTACTGTTATCTTTTTCTTTTCTGAAAAGATCTCTTAACCGGATAATGTAGTACACAAATACCGCCAGCCACATCCATTGTATGTATTTAAAATCCAATTGAATAAACTCGTAAAAGACCATAGCGGCTGTAATGGCATCAATGCCGTAAGTGGCAATTGAGCTCCAGCGTTTCGTCCAGGTATAAGGCAACATATTCAGTACACCTATTACCAGCAGAATAAGCATGCTGATAAAGAGATCGTTCTCTAAGAATTGTAATGAGGCAAATATGAATAGTCCGCCCAGGCCTCTGGTAAGCGAGTAACTATGGTCTTTTTGTTGGTTCATGTAGGTTCGGTTTTGGTAACAGAACCCCCACCACTCAGGTGGAGGCATTATAATTTTAGTCTTCTATTTCAGACTCAAGCGGCTCCAGATTGGGGATGATGATAAACTCCACACGTCTGTTCCTGGCCATGGATTGCTCATCCTTGTTAGGCACAAGCGGGTCAAATTTGCTTTTACCTGCTGCTATCAGCTTGTCGGGAGAAACACCGTAATCATTGGTGAGTTTTTCTATCACTGCAATAGAGCGGTCTACTGATAAATCCCAGTTATTGTCTGTGCCGGCAAGGGGTACAGGGTCCGTATGTCCTTCTACAGCTACCTCCACATCGTTCACTTTTCTCAGTGTGGCTGCCAGTCGCTCAAGCAAAATATCGCCTTGAAAATTAATGCGGGTACTGCCCTGATCAAAGAGTATGGCCTGGTCCATCACAACCTTGACGTGACCATCTTCTACCGTAACGGAACTGAACTCAGAGTCAAACATTTCAAGATCATTGGCAATGCTATTGAGTTTCATTTTTGCATTGAGTGCTTTCTGAGAGGCTTGAAGGAGCAAGAGCTCTTTTTGCTGTAATTCGGCCTGCGTGGCAGTCAGCTTTTGCTCGTAGTAGGCGTTTTGTGTATTGAGCTCATCTACTTTTTGTTTGGCTATTCTTGAGGCTTGTACAAGTTCCAGACTGTCTTTTTTCAGTCGGTCAATGTCATTTTGAGCACTCATGTATTTTTGGTTTGATACACACGAGAGCATCATAAATGCCAGTGGTAAGAACCAGATGAGTGACTTAGCTTTTTTTATAGTATTCATTATATATCCTTTCTGTTTTATGTTTTGAATGTTCACCTTGTTTAGCTGAAAATTTCATGCCGTAGCCAACAATCAGGGCTGGAAAGGATTATGATATAAGAAGTGTGTAAATATTTCCCCATTGATGGGGAAATTGCGCTCGATTAACGGATAAAAAAATGACAGAACAACGAACCGCGCTTATTGTAGATGATGAAGAAGATATAGGCCTTATGGTATCTGTTTTCCTAAAAAAGGCAGGCCTGAAGTCTACTTACCTCAGCAGAGTTACGCCTGCGCGAGATTTAATCATGGAGAAAAAGTTCGACTATTATTTTTTAGATCTGAATTTACCCGATGGCACGGGCTTTGACTTAATACCTGGTATCAGAGACAATAATGATAACGCCAGAATTATCATTATCAGCGCCTATGACAGCCATCTGGAAACCACCAGAGCGGATGAATTTGAGGTAGATGCCTTTGTGAAAAAACCCTTTAGTAAAACAGACCTTTTAGCCACACTCGAACTTTAATTATGCAAAGAATACTGATTATAGATGACGATGCAGACATTTGCCTGCTTCTGAAAAAATACCTTCAAAAGAAGGGATATGAAGCTTTTGTGGCCGAAGATGGTCGAGAGGGCGAAAAATGGCTGAAAGAAAACCGGGCCGATCTGGTACTCTGTGATTTTAAGCTGCCTGACTATACCGGGCTTGAAATGCTTCAGAAAATCAAGATCATCGATTCGCGCATTCAGGTGGTCATTATTACAGGGTACTCGGATGTGCGCGTGGCGGTGGAGGCCTTGAAGAAAGGTGCTTTTGAGTATGTAACCAAGCCCCTTTATCCTGATGAAATTCTGCTGACCATTCAGAATGCGCTCAAAGCAAGAGAAGAGAAAGAGCAGCAAGTAATTGCCAGACCAGGTGCAAAAAAGACCAAAAAAGCAGCGAGTACTCCCGGAAAGAAATTTGTTTCTGGTGTAAGCCCATCTTCACAAACCGTAGGTAAGCACATAGACCTCATTGCTCCTACAGATATGTCGGTAATTATACTGGGTGAAACCGGTACGGGCAAAGAGTACGTGGCCAAAGCCATACATGAGCGAAGTAAGCGAGCAGCAATGCCATTTGTAGCGGTTGATTGTGGCGCTTTACCGAAAGAACTGGCCGGAAGTGAATTATTCGGTCATATCAAAGGGGCCTTTACCGGAGCCATCAACGATAAAAAAGGTTGCTTTGAGGCTGCCAACGGAGGTACTTTATTTCTGGATGAGCTGGGCAACTTAAGCTATGATAATCAAATCAAGCTACTGCGCGTACTTCAGGAGAGAAGGGTCAAACCTATTGGAAGTAATAAAGAGGTGGCCGTGGATGTAAGGGTAGTAGTAGCGACTAACGAAAGCCTGAAGGAAGCTGTGATGCGGGATGAGTTTCGCGAAGACATCTATCATAGATTGAATGAATTTAAAATTGAGCTGTCACCGCTGAGAGAGCGGCCGGATGATGTAGAGGTATTTGCAAAGCATTTTCTGGCAGAATCTAATGCGCAGTTGGGCAAAGCGATACAGAACTTTAGTGATAAAGCGCTGGAGGTACTGAAGGCCTATACCTGGCATGGTAACCTGCGTGAGCTGAAGAATGTAGTAAAACGTTCTGTGTTGTTGTGTCAGGACGAACTGATAGACGTAATGCATCTGCCCCAGGAAATACTGGCGCCAGGTACCGATAACGTGGGGTCCATGGCTGTATCATTCAATGGTGAATTGCCTACAGACCTGAAATCAGTAGCAGAAGCTGCAGAGAAGAAGGCTATTCTCACTGTACTTAAACATACCAACAACAACAAGAGCCAGACGGCAGACCTGCTGAAGGTCGACAGAAAAACCCTTTATAATAAGCTGAAAGCTTACCAGATAAACGTATAACATGCCCCAAAAGCTATCAAATGATAAACTTCTCTCCAGCATACTGGAGAGCGCACCTTATGGTATCATGACCTTCTCATCCGTTCGCAGCGATGAGGGAAAAATCATCGATTTTGAGTTTCTGTTGGTTAATAAGGCCGCTGAAAAAATGGTCAACATGAGCTCTGAAGAGTTGGTGGGCAGCACTATGCTCACGAAGCTGCCTGGCAATAAAGAAGCAGGGCTTTTTGATAAGTATTGTGAGGTAGTAGAAACCGGCAAATCAATATCACTGGACGAACACTATGAGGGCGAAGACTTTGACAATTGGTTTCGTATTCAGGCAGAAAAGCTGGGAGACGGTTTCGCGGTGAGCTTTCTGGATATTAGCGAATTTAAAGGACGCGCCAGAGAACTGGAGCAGAGCGAAGCACGATACAAGAAGCTCTTCTATGAGTCTATGGACTCTATTTTTATCACCAACAATGAGCTGCTGTTTATGGAAGTAAACAGTGCTATGATAGATGTATTCGGCTATTCTACTGAGCAGCTAAGAGCCATCTCACTAAAAGATCTTTTTCAGGACGAAAATGACTTCTGGAGATTCAATAAAGAATTCTATAAAAACGACCGCGTAGAAGAATTCGAAACGGAGCTTTTGTTGGCCAATGGCAAGACTGCTTTTTGCGTGATCAATCTCATCAACCTTTCCCCCGATGAAGATCAGATCAATAAATACCAGGGGGTTATCAAGGATGTGAGCCGTAAGAAAAAGGCTGATCAGGAGATACTTTGGGCAGAAAAACTTTCCATGACGGGCAAAATTGCCAGAAGCATTGCCCATGAGGTAAGAAACCCACTGACTAACCTGACCCTGGCGCTGGAGCAGCTTAAAGATGAAGTGCCTGAAGAGGTAGAGGATGCAGAACTCTATTTCAAGATTATAAAGCGTAATGCTGAGAGAATAGGCACCCTGGTTACTGAATTACTCAATTCGTCAAAACCAAAATCACTGCAGCTCAAATCACAACCGGTGAATGAGGTAGTACAGGAATCACTAAAACTGGTGAAGGACAGGATCAAGCTCCAGAATATGACCCTGAAAGAAGACTATGATGCTACATTGCCTCATATAGCCCTGGATCAGGACCAGATCAAAGTAGCCCTGCTCAATATATTTATCAATGCCATTGAAGCCATGAAACCTGATGAAGGTGAGCTGACCATACGTACTTATCAGGAAGACGATGAGGTGATACTACAGGTGGCGGATAATGGCAGGGGTATTCCGAAAGAAAATCTGAATAAGCTTTTTGAACCCTTCTTTACTGCCAAAAAAGGAGGTATGGGACTCGGCCTTACCACCTTCCAGAACATTATTCAAAGCCACCTAGGCAAGGTAAAGGTGACCAGCCAGGTGGGAGAGGGCACAAGCTTTTATATTTCTTTTCCTATATAAGCACTGGGTTATGAAGAAGGTATGCTTGCTTATCTTTTTTACCTGTGCCATGCAACTTGCCAATGCACAGCGACTTAAAGTTGAGCGTGAGTACCGCACTTTTCCCGATCTGGTACCCAAAGAGGCTCGGGAATGGATGGATGAAGCTTATGGTCAGGTGAAAAAAGTGAAATGGTACTATGAAGAAGACGAGGACGATGATGAGCGCTATGAGGCTAAATTCAGGATCAACCGGCTAAAGCATACCGTTACGTTTGATGATGACGGAGATGTTGAGGATATAGAAATTGTGCGCTCCTGGAATAAGCTTTCTTCTGAGATAAAGAGCCGCTTGCAAAGCACTTTTGATGGCATCGACAGGTTCAGGCTAAAAATAATAGAAGAGCAATGGACCGCAGATGATGAAGATGACCTGAAAGATGCGGCTCGCAGCGGTAAGCCCGAAGATATTCAGGTCAGATATGAGGTTGAGTTCAGAGCCAGGATTGATGGAATTGAAGCTCGCTGGGAAGGCCTCTTCGGCCTGGATGGTTCATTGCTCTCAAAACGAATTATCTACCCACCTTACCGATAGTACTTTAAGCCCTGATATTTCCAAACGGGGCGAAATGCAAGCACATTCCTGTAGAAAAAATTGCTCAACTCCCCCCGACAGAGCTCAGATACATGAACTGCATAATGAGCTTTTGATCGATTTTTTTAATGAAAAAGCCCTCTAAGGCAGATTGGAGGCTGTTTTGAAAATCAACCTACCGAGGGCTATAGCTGTAGTTTGAGCTGGCATAATTTTCCCAACCCTGATGAGTACCAGCGCTCAGAAGGGCCTGGGAAACCCTAAAAAACAAATCATGAAATCTATAGTAAAAACAATACTCCTCGTACTCGGCATTGGCCTCATTTTATACGGTACCTACCAATTTATCGAACCGGAAGCTTCGGTGGATTTACTGGGTATGAGTATTGAAGAGCAGGATAATTCCAATGCCTTTATTACGATGGGCTTAGGTCTGCTCTTTACGCTGATTGGTGCTTTTCTACCAAAAAAATCCTGATAGCCCCTACCACCTAAGCAATTAATGCAGCCACCTAAAAATATTCAATATACTTCTGATGACGCTCCGGGTTATACGAGACTCATAAAGGAAGCACGCCCTTTCTACATGACAGCAGCAGGTAAGCCTGTCGATGATCTGTCTGAACTTGAGCGTATCAATGCCATGGTAATTCCGCCCGGCTGGCAGAAGGTATGGATCAGTACGGATTCAAACGCACACCTGCAGGCCACCGGCTATGATGAAAAAGGCCGCAAGCAATACATCTACCATAGAGACTGGGTAGCCTACAGGCAAAAATCCAAGTTTGCCAGGCTCAGCGTTTTTGGTAAAGCACTGAGCCGGATCAGGTCTCGGATAGAAGAAGATCTGCATCAGAAAGGCTGGCCAAAGAGTCGTGTGTTGGCACTGGTGGTTACGCTGATGGATCATCATTACCTGCGTATTGGTAACGACTATTACAAGAACCATAATGAAACCTTTGGCCTCACTACATTGAGAAGAAAGCACCTGGAAGAAGAAGGTAACCAACTCCGAATCAGTTACAAAGCAAAGAGTGGTAAGTACAGAAACATTACCCTCAAAAACAGGAGCCTGATCAGACTTGTGCTGGCCACCTCAGAGCTGCCCGGCTATGAGGTGTTTCGCTACCTGGACGATGCCGGAAAAAGCTGCAAAATCGACTCACAGGAGGTGAATGATTACCTCAGGGAAATTAGTTTAGAAAATGTCACTGCCAAGGATTTCAGAACCTGGGGCGGTACCGTGCTCGCGATTAGTTTTTATAACCCCGCCATGGAAGATGTGATGCAAAACCCAAGATCCAAATTGGAAGCGGCTATTGTCAGGCGCGTAGCCAAAAAACTGGGCAACACCATGGCTACCTGCAGAGAGTACTACATTCATCCAAAGGTGCTGAAGGTTCTTACAGAAGAAAAACTGGCTGAATATATGAGCAACAAGCCTGATATCAAGGCAGAAGAGCACCTAAGCCAAGACGAAAAGTTAGCCTTAGCTATCATTAAGAGCTAAATTAGGAGTGAGAAGAGCATTTTACGCTTCACCGGCACCCTTTCCATTACGTACCTCTACCGGAATTGCCTGCTCATTCTTATAAGGTTTCAGTTCCAATATGTCTGCAGGCAGGTTATAGCCCTCATCCATAAGCCTTTTACATACCCGCCTCATTACGGTACTTTTTAAGAGCAATACAGAGCCTGAAAATTCAGCCGTATTCGTCCAGAAATAAACCTTGAGATTAACTGTGCTGACATCAAACTTTTCGATGATTACAAAAGGAGCCAGGTCTTTGGTTTTGGCAATGTTTTTTATCCCCTCCAACTCACTTAATACCACATCTGTAGCCTCAGCGATATTATCACCATAGTCGAGCCCGACAATGAACTCATGCCTTAGCAATCCGTCTTTGGTATAATTGGTCAAAGGATTCTTGATCAGTATACCGTTGGGAATATAAATGTCGCGCCCGTCAAAAGTACGTACATGCGTATTTCTGAAACTCAGCGCCTTTACGGTACCTACCTTATCTATTACCTCAATGACATCGCCTATACTAAAAGGTCTGCTGAAGGCCAGGAAGAAACCCGCCAGAAAATGCTCCCCGATATCTTTAAAAGCAAAACCCAACACGATGGCTGAAACTCCCGCTCCGGCCAGTAAACCACTGGCGGCCTTTCCCAGGCCCACCTGGTTCAGAAATATGATAAGGCCGAGTATGAGAAAAATCAGGAAGACGATTCTGCCAATAAAGTTGACCAGTAGCTGATCATTAATTCTTCTGAACAGCCTGTTACGAATAAGCGACCTTAGAAAACTACCCACTCCAATGACCAGAAGTAGTAGAACAAGGCCAACTATTATTTGGGGCAGGTTGCTCAGTAGTGCATCCCACATCTCTCTGAAACCTTCTACCAGTTTGTTTTGCATAAATAAAGATAGCAATAGATGACTTTTGTCTCTTGCCGATCTATAACTGAAGGCAAAAAAAATGCTTCGGGTGATTTACCCGAAGCATTTGCCCTGCTATTTATCTGTTCGATAACGCTGATCTGCTAAGCCTTCTTCACTATGCTTTTGAGCAACGACAGTACTACCAGTACTATAAATACATAGAAAAAGATCTGGGCAATTGAGGCTGCACCGGCAGCGATACCGCCAAAGCCTAAAAAAGCAGCGATTATGGCAATAAGAAGAAAGGTAAGTGTCCAACGTAACATATGGTTATGGTTTTTTAGTTAAAAATAATTTCACTCTGCATAGTGAGAATACTGTGCCAACGCTTTAATGAGCCCCTGGATATACATAGTTGAGGAAGCTGCGGAATAACCGCCACCATCAGCGGGGTGTCATTACCCCAGAGGGTGCCAGTCACTGATGTCTGTTCCAGAAGGCTTCCCCTTTTATACAGCTAAGCACGGTGTCACTATGAAATGTATGGTATTCACTGGGGGTAGTATGCACACAGTGCTTGGCGAGACTCGTGACAGCGTTAACCTCAGGGTGGCGTTTTTCTGCTTCTACAGTAAAAGTGTTGAGGATAATCCCACACAGCTGGGGACTTTTCTACACGGTCAGAAGCCCGAATTTAGCAGATTTTACACTTTTGAATAATTATTAAAAGATTGTATGTGCTTAAAATAATTTAATAATGATCGGTAAGGTTTTGGAAACATGAGGGGCAGAAACCAAACGAAAAATATATAAACATGAAAAAGATATTTACGATAGCCCTCCTTTGTATTAGTACACTGCTGATGGGTCAGACAAAAGAAGATCCAATCAGATTTACCTTAGGGGTAACTCACAATAAACTCGACATGACCTACTATGAGAGTATGTTCAACTTCAGCGATGTAGACAATGTAGGTTTCAGAGTAGGTGCAGAAGCTTACCTGAGTCCAAGTTTAAATGCTGCTCTGAACATCGGTCGTGGTAAAATCAAGCACGAGAATTTATTCAGAGCCCTGGTAACTGATGTAAATGCCAATTTATACTACAAGTTCAATAATGGTTACATCATGGACGAAAATGCTCGTTTTGCCCCATTTCTCGGTGCAGGTGTAGGTATTACCAATAAACAAGACCAGGATTTCTATTGGGACGAGTTGGACGGAACCCATGTGACGATACCTATGACTGCCGGTGTAAACATCAGAATGAACGATAAAACCAGCCTGACTACGGCAGCAACTTATCACAATACTATTGATGACTCTTACAACTACCTACAGTATAACCTGGGTGTGAAGTTTACCTTCCAGAGAGATAAAGATAAAGACGGTGACGGTGTATTGGACAGAGTAGATCCATGTCCTGAACAGGCAGGTCCATACAGCAATGGTGGATGCCCCTTAGCTGATGACGATAATGATGGTGTACCTAATGTAGATGATACTTGTCCGCTGGTAGCCGGTTCAATTAACGGTTGTCCTGATACAGACGGTGATATGGTACCAAATATTTATGATGCTTGTCCGAATATGAAGGGTAGAGCGGAAAACGGTGGATGTCCTGATACTGATAATGACGGTGTGGTAGATTCACAGGACCCATGTCCTGACACCTACGGAACGATAAACGGTTGTACCCAAGAGGTAATTGCTGCTATGCTGCCGGACTCTGAAGAGCAAGTAAGAGTGAAACTGATAGAGTCAGCTGAAAACATCTTGTTCGAACTGGACAAAGCTTCATTGACTGCCGCTTCTACTGAACCATTGAACGATATTCTGACAGTACTGAAGAGAAACCCGGGTATCAAACTGGATATTAACGGACACGCAGATAGCCAGGGGTCGGTGGACTATAACTATCAGCTGTCAAGAGAAAGAGCTCAAACTGTAAAGCAGTGGTTCATTGACAATGGCATCGCTGAAAGCAGGTTAATAGCCGAAGGATATGGTGAAAGAGCACCAAGAACTGACAATACAAATCCGGGTGAACGTGCCCTGAACAGAAGAGTGGATATTGACTTCGTAATCTCTAAGAAGTAATACAGACCTTTAAAAAATATCAAGGAGGATCGGCTTGCCGGTCCTCTTTTTTTGTGCTAGCCACTGTTATCAGGTAGCTGTGTGCTAAAGCATTGGGCTATCTCCTGAAACGTCTGGGGTTGCGGGTTTTATCATTGCTCTTCTTGAGAGTAAGACTTGATAAGGGCTGGAGGCTCTGTTCTCAGATCTTCCCCATGCCTGGGGAGAATCCTCTACAGAACTTATTGAAAAACGCCCTTTAGAGCCTCTCAGGCCTTTGGAATGCTTTTCGCATAATAAAAGGTGAATTAAATGTTGAACAAAAAAAACAGATATATGGAAAACGGAATAGCCACTAAAATTCATTCGGATAAAATTCAAAGACCTTTTGTAAAGCTGGGATACACCAAGCTTGAAACTGCCGAAATTGTAGATGCACTGAATAAGCTTTTAGCCAATTATAGTGTACACTACCAGAAGCTGAGGAACTTTCACTGGAACGTCAAAGGAGGAGATTTCTTTGATATTCATGAGAAGTTTGAAGATCAGTACAACGCAGCGAAAGTAGCCATTGATGATATAGCCGAACGCATCAGAGTATTTGGTCAAACGCCTCTGAGCACCATGAGAGAATATCTTGAAACCTCTGAAATCAAAGAATCTGGTACCGACCTTTCAGCCATGGAAATGGTATCAGAAATACTGAAAGACTACAGAATTTTGTTAGAGCATATGTTCAACGTAGTCAATGCCGCCCTGGACAACGGAGACAGCGGCACCGTAGATATGATGAATACTTTCATCAAGAGGACTGAAAAGAATCATTGGATGCTCACAGCATTCTCTAAGCAATAATCGTTGTTGAGTTTTGAGTTGCTCCGTGGAGATACGGAGTTGTTGACCAAGGTGGTGAGGTGACACTCACCACTTTTTTTATGGGCAATTTTTTCCACAGCCCCTGTGGTAATTATTCCCCGCACGCATAAAGAATGATAGAGGTCATTTGGTTGATAATCAGAGAGATATGGTTTTCGGTGTAAGTGGTATAGAATTTTCACTTACGTGTGCAGTCATGAATACATCAATTAAACAGTTTATCCAGGGTAACTGGAGCCAGATAAAGAAGAAGCTGAAAGATAAGTATCAAAATCTGTCAGAACGTGATCTGCAGTATAACGATGGCTCGGAGAGGCGTCTGCTGGAAAGACTCCAGGTTAAACTGAATATGGAAGAGAAAGAGCTTTTGAGTGAGCTTAAAAGAGTCATCACTCAATAAGCATTTAAAAAGCAAGAAGAATGAAATTCGATATAAATCAGGCATTTAGTATAGTACAGGAAAAAATAGTGGGCTGGCTTGAAAATCTGGCGGGACTGTTACCCAATATTGTGGTGGCCATTTTTGTACTCATACTATTTTATTTTATATCCAGAATCGCCAGAAAAGGTACCCAGAGGCTTCTGAGAAATGTAGTTGACCAGCAGACCATTGCATCCCTTTTTGCCACGATTGTGTCATTCATTACTTTAGGTACCGGGCTTGTGATTGCATTGAATCTACTGCACCTGAGCCAGGCCGTTACCTCTTTGCTTGCCGGTGCCGGTATCATCGGTTTGGCCATTGGTTTTGCCTTTCAGGATATGTCAGCAAACTTCATTTCAGGAGTCGCCCTGGCCTTTAAGCAACCTATCAAGGTAGGGGACATCATCAAAACCAATGATTACATGGGCTATGTGAAGGAAATTCAGATGAGGGCCACGGTGATCGAAACCTTTGAAGGCCTGCATGTGATCATACCCAATCGTACTATTTTTCAAAACCCCCTGACCAATTACACCAAGACCTATAAGCGTAGGGTCGATTTAGCAGTGGGTGTCTCTTACGGAGATGATCTGAAAAAAGTCAAAGAGGTTACCGAAAAGGCGGTGTGTCAGAATCGGTACCTGACCTCTGAGGAAGAAGTCAAACTTGTCTATGAAGGCTTTGGTGATTCATCTATCAACTTCAAAATAATGTTCTGGGTGGAATATTCTCCGGAAAATCCCACTTACCTGGATGCGCGAAGTGAAGCCATTATGGCCATCAAAGAGGCCTATGACGAAAACGATATTATGATCCCGTTTCCCATCCGAACCCTTGACTTTGGTATCAAAGGAGGTGAAGCACTTGAAAGTCAATTGGAAATAACACGGGATGAAGAGGGGGTGAGGGAATCAAGTATTTCTGCCTGACAGTATCGCTGATAATAATCCTGCTTACAGAAAGGGCATGGAATCTATTCAAAACCAACTTAACAATCAATTAGCATAATAAAATCAACTTATATCATCATGGACTCTGCACTCGGAATTATACTCTTTATCATCATTATAGTAGCCGCTTATCGCTACTTCTCTAATCCTGCAGATGTGGACCTGGAAGAAGAAAGAGATGAACTCAAGGCAAATCTGAGATCTATGATGGAAGAGCTGGAGGCTTTAGAGAAGATTATTGAAGAACCCGATGGCACAGAAATCCAGGAAAAGAATAAGCTACAGCGCCTGAAGACACAGGTAGCCAGCCGAAGGCTTAACCTGAAAACGACAGTAGACAAGATAAAAGTGGAAGGAGATCGTAATTGGGGCTATCGGAAAAAACAGGCAATAAGAACACTGAAAAAGACAAGGGAGTTTACCAATGACTATGCATTGAATGAAATAGCTTAAAAACCGCAATGAACAAAGAACAAAAACTCGCGGTACTGATAGACGGAGATAATATTCCGGCCAAATACATTCATGAAATGATGCAGGAGGTAACCAAATATGGCACACCTACCATTAAGCGCATCTATGGTGACTGGACCAACCCCCACCTGACCCGATGGAAGAATTTACTGCTCGAAAATGCCATTACGCCTATTCAGCAGTACGCCTATACCATTGGCAAAAATGCTACAGATTCTGCTATGATCATTGATGCCATGGACATACTATACTCCGGTAAAGTAGATGGTTTTTGCCTGGTGAGCAGTGATAGTGATTTTACCAGACTGGCCACTCGCCTGCGGGAAGCAGGCATGACCGTAATCGGCATTGGAGAAAAGAAGACACCGGAGCCATTCCTGGCCGCTTGCAATCGCTTTGTGTATCTGGAAATACTCCAGGCAGATGAGGAGGAAGATAGCACAGGCACCAAAACCAAAGACCGAAAAACCAGGGCTAAAAAGAACGTGGATAAGCTGTCTGAAAAGGATGTCCGGTTTATTGCCAATACCATCTCTGATGTGGCTGCTGATGACGGCTGGGCCTTTTTGGGTGATGTAGGAAGTTTACTGCAGAAAAAACGCCCGAGCTTTGACTCCAGAAATTTCGGTTTTCAAAAGCTTACTCCATTGATCAGCTCTGTCAGTCGCTTTGAGATTGAGCAGCGTGAAAACCAGGGAGACCGTTTTAAGCTGATTTACGTCAGAGATAAGCGGAGTAAATAGGTTTTGTCCATGAAAGCGGATAAGGTCGTTGGGCGAAATGAGAAACACCTGTTATCCCCCTTGGAGAAGCGGGGTAGGGGGAATCGACTTCTCATGATATTTCGAATTTCGCCAGGAAGTTTGAGTTGATAGATAGGTTCAGAGTTGAACAAATCAATACCACGGCATACCAGGGTATGTCACTTATATATGTTTCATTTTAATAACCATTTATGCTAAAAGAATCGAGAGGATACAATTACAAGAAGAAACTACAGGAAGCCATTAAAAATGTAAAAAAGGGCGGGTACGAGGAAATAAAAGCCTCCATTGACCCCTATGAAACGCCAAAAGCCATAGTGAGCCAGAGCTCTGACCTGGCCTTTGTTCCAGACCTTACAGCCCAGAAGAAGGGCGCTAAAGCTTATTTTGAGATCTCAAAAAGAGGAGATGACCCTGAGCAGGTAGGGAGCAAGTGGAGGTTACTTTCTATGATGGCCAATATGAAGAAGGGAGTCTTCAAAATTTTTGTACCCTATGGTTCTATGCCCTTTACACAGCGTGTCGTTAATCAATATAATATCAAAGCTGAATTGGTGAAAATCTGATAACCTCTTGTCAGTAAGCTGAAAAGTACCCGGCCTGATTGTTTATGAAGATAGTCAGGCAAATTAACCCCGACTAATACCAGAAAGGTCGCTCTTGCAGCGACCTTTTTCTATAATGGTAAGTATGTGTTGCGAGGAGAACCCCTGCCAGAGAGGGTTATGCGGCAAAGGAATTATTCCTGAGCCTGTTACGTCTTGTAAAGGTGGGTCTGGCTCTCATGGTATTGGCCAGTTTTATCTCGGCTTTTTCTTGGTTGGGTTTCAGGTCAGGTGTCACACCATAGTAGTCATAGATTTTCCACATAAATACATTGTAATCAAATACAGGCAGTTCTTCAATCTCAATAGCCGGTGCATTCTTAAGTGTTTTTCTGTCAGCATTGAGTACTACTCTCTGTCGTTTTACCGGGTCTACTTTAAGTGCTTCCAGTGGAATGGGGAAGTGTTTATCACCAAAGCCCATAAAACCTCTCATTTTGAGTATCACGTAAGCTACCTTACCTGAATCCTGATGTATCACTACATCATCTATCACACCAATTTCTCTGTTTTTTGGAGTGAACACCTTGCTGAATTTCAACGCATTTACTGAGATTAATCTGTCTGCCATATTTTGTTTTTAGTTACCGATTTGTTGTCTGCTCATTACTGAAGTGCTTATTTTTCAATACTTCAGTTGATGAATTGTGATTCATCAGAAACAAAGGCTATACCAAAACAGGTTAAGGCTGTTTCTGACCTATGGAGGCAGTTTGGTCATAGATCGTTCCGGCTAACTGTGTAATAATTCCCCACAGCCTGTGGTGATAGTTCTACGATAGTATGACCGGATTAGCCCCGACATGCCTTCAGAAGCTCTTGCCATTTGGCAGGATTATGGAAATATGGTTTGTATGAAACTGTCCATTCAAAAGGTGTCTTTTATCCTCATGTTCATCGTATTGAGTGCTGTGATCATGATAGAAGCCGGGGTGATTATCAAGCCACTGGCCTTCGCCTTTCTGGCGGCTTCCATATTTCTGAAGCCTGTTCGCTGGCTGGAAAAAAAGGGTATGGGCCGCATCTGGTCAGCTTTGACAGCCATGCTTACCGGCTCATTGATAATAGGTGTGTTTGGTTTTTTTCTGGCCTCCGAAACCATCCAGGTAATGACCACACTCAAGTCGGAGTTAAATGTAGAGCAACCTTCACAGGCCATCGCCAATAAGATCAATGAAAACCTGCCCGTCAGCCAACTGCACCTGAGCAAAGATGAGGTGGCAGGTACTTTCAGAAAAATGCTGAGTGATGTAGGCGTACCCCTGATTAGTGACACTTTCAAATCTACCAGCTATATAATGACGAATGGCCTGCTGTCGCTTATCTATACTTTTCTCATTTTACTCTACAGGCAGGGTATTGTCCGGGTAATTATGCAGATAGGTTCAAGCACCTTCTCAGAGAAAAGTGCGGGGCTACTGCGAAAAATATTAAAGACCGGCCAGCAGTACCTTAGCGGGCTGGGCATTGTCATTATTATTCTGGCGGTGCTTTATGGCCTGGTATTCCGGGCTTTCGGTCTGGATTACCCCATCGTGTTTGCTGTGGTGGCCGCTACATTGGCGGTGATTCCTTATATCGGTACCACACTGGGCGCCTCACTACCCATTATATACGCTTTTCTCTCATACGACAACCACTACATAGCCCTGGGCTTGATTGCGAGTATACTGGCCATACAGCTGCTTGAAGGAAACCTGCTTACTCCCAAGGTAATAGGGGGGAATATGGAACTGAATCCATTGGCCTCGCTCTTTGCCGTAGTAGCCGGGAATTTTATATGGGGTCTGGCAGGAATGGTGCTTTTTCTGCCTCTGGCCGCCATGCTGAGAATTGTATTTGAACACAACAAAAGCTTTAAACCGCTGGCCGATCTGGCAGGTAAAGATTTGACTATAAGAGAATAGAGATGGGGAATCTGATTATTTTTTCAAGATTCGTGGAAATACTATTTGTAATTTCTACCCTGTTGGCATTGACAATGGTCATCGCCCAGTTCAGCCGTAACCCACACTGGTTGGTACGCATGTTTGATTTTCCCGCAAAACAAATGGCCATTACTCAGGTCATGCTCACAGCGCTTTTGATGTTGTTGGCTCAAAGCACTTCTTTTCAATACTCACCATGGCTACTCTTGCTGGCTAATATGCCAACCCTGATACTGTTTTACAATATCTATCCCTATACTGTCTTACACCGCAAAGACCTAGAAAATGCCATGGGTAGTTATGATAAAAGCATCAGGATACTCTCGGCCAATGTCTATATGTACAATAGTAACTACCAGCGGCTGATCCATCAGATCAGGAAGTATGAACCTGATTGTGTTTTGTTACTGGAAACAGACCTGGACTGGCTGAAGGGAATGAAAGAAATTGAAGCAGATTTTCCGTATAGACTCAAATATCCCCTGGGAAATACCTATGGCCTGCTATTCTATTCTAAATACAAACTGCTTGAACCGCAGGTCAGGTTCATGTTAAAATCAGATATTCCTTCCATCAAGACTCGTTTGGAGCTGGCCCCGGGCCTCACTACCTGGTTTTATGGAGTACACCCTGAGCCGCCTTCACCCACTGAGAGTGATAGTTCAGAACCACGCGACATAGAATTGTTGATGCTGGCCCGTGAAATCAGAAAGCTTGATGATCCGGTGATCTTTGCCGGAGACTTTAATGACGTGGCCTGGTCGCACACCACGCGCCTCTTCAGAAGGTATAGCGGCCTGCTGGACCCACGGGTAGGCAGAGGCAGCTTTAGTACTTTTCATGTCAAATACCCACTTTGTCGCTGGCCCCTCGATCACTGCTTTCTCTCTTCACATTTCAAGGTCAACGAGATGCGGGTTTTACCCACAATCGGGTCCGATCATTTCCCCATGCTTATCGATATCAGCTTAGACAAAGATCATAACCACCGTACGCCTGCTGCCAAGCCGGAAGATGTGGCTGAGGTGGTAGATAAGCTGGAGAATGCAGAGGAGTATGATTAGAAAGTAGGTGTTTAAAAATTTTTATAAGTTGAAGTTGCCCAGTTGTGCTAATGAGTGCCAGCAGTTTTTACTTGCCTGCTGCAAGATATCCTCAGACAATTTTTCCTGAAAGCTTTCTTTATATTTACCAAAAGTACGTTCATGTTCATCTTCTCTGAATAAGAGTAATGACAAATATTCTTTTTCAGTTTTTTTTAAGGTTTGATGCCTTAAATAGGACGAGTTAGGAAAGTCAATTAAATTTAATAATGCTTAATTCGATTGAAATTTGTGCGGGTGCGGGAGGTCAGGCTTTAGGCTTAGAAAAAGCTGGTTTTAAACATGTGGCCCTCGTGGAAATTGAGAACTATGCTTGCCAGACACTCAGTCTCAATCGTCCGGGTTGGAACGTAATAGAAATGGATGTGAGAGACTTTACAGCCACTGGGTATTCCAATATTGACCTTTTATCAGGTGGAGTACCATGCCCGCCTTTTTCCATTGCAGGTAAACAATTGGGAAAAGAGGATGAGAGGGATTTATTTCCCGAGGCAATCAGGTTAGCCAAAGAATGTCAGCCGAAAGCTGTCTTGTTGGAAAATGTCAGGGGTTTGTTGTCAAAGAAATTTGATACTTACAGACGTCATATCGAAAACGAGTTCAAAAAAGAGGGCTATACCGGGGAGTGGAAACTGATCAACGCTTCTGACTTTGGTGTACCCCAACTCAGACCAAGAGTCGCTTTTGTCGCATTTAAGGATGATTTTATTGATTATTTTGATTGGCCACAAAACTCAGAGCAAAAATCCACAGTGGGAGAAGTTCTATATGATGAAATGTCTTCTCTGGGTTGGCAAGACGTAGACCAATGGAAGGTAAAGGCAGGTAAAATTGCACCAACTCTGGTGGGAGGGTCAAAAAAACACGGAGGAGCAGACCTTGGCCCTACGCGTGCTAAACAGGCTTGGTTGGAGTTGGGAGTAGATGGTAAAGGCCTCGCAGATTTACCTCCGAAGAACGGTTATGAAGGTTTACCCAGGTTGACTTTAAAAATGACAGCTTTAGTACAAGGGTTTCCAAAGGAGTGGAAGTTTTTTGGAAAGAAGACTCCTGCTTACAGGCAAGTGGGGAACGCATTTCCACCTCCCGTAGCTCAAGCACTGGGGCAAAGTATCAAATCAGCATTAAACAGAGAGGTTTTTTATAACAAATGGGGCGAGAAAAGAAAGGTGCTAGAGCTAAACTTCGAGAGCACTTTATAGCCAATGTAGGCAAAGTGTTAGACTCAGATGAACTCCGAAGGGTCGGTGGAATCAGTGAGTGGGGGAGAAGAGTACGCGAGCTGAGAAATGAGGAGGGACTCAATATTCTGACTCATAATGATTTGAGTGATTTAAAACCAGGCCAGTATTTGCTTGTCGATCTTAAACCTGTACCGGCTTTTGAGCGAGGTATTTCCAAAGAAGCACGTGCCTATGTTCTGGATAGAAATGGATTTACTTGTCAGATGTGCGGAGCTGCAGCAGGAGAGCCACATCCTTATGATGAGGGCCGTAAGACCAGGCTTCATATAGGGCATATAGTAGATAAGTCGATGGGAGGAACGGACGAAGCCAATAATCTTCAGGCTCTTTGCTCAGTTTGTAATGAAGGAGCATCCAACCTGACTCTGAACCGACCTCAGGCTATAAAACTGCTTGCACAAATAAGACGTGCTCCGGCAAGCGATCAACTTGACGTGCTGTCTTGGTTGATAAAAAAATTTCCTTCTCAAGCGGAAGGCATCATTAAGAATAAAGGCTGAGTGTTATTCATGCCCTTCTTGTTTTGTTTTTTAGCCTTGTGAGTACAGAAAAAAAGCGGGCCATACCTCTCGGTATGGCCCTAACCACCTCCTAGTAAGCGCTCGTTAAAGCACTTACCAACAAAACACGTAGAGGCTTATGAATTGACTCCCAATCCAATATGTGTTGAATGCCTGTCGTGTGCGCGTTTGTGGCTGTTATCAAATCTGTTGTTTTTAAGACGTGCCTGCGACATGGTGAGTGGAGAGGGTGCCGTGGTATTCAGGTCCATTTCCAGCTCATCGCTGTAGTCTTTCAAGTAGGGCTTAATGCCATAGTAGTTATATACTTTCAGTACGAATTCCGTGAAGTTGAAATCTTCATTATTGTCAATTTCTATCACCGGGGCATTTTCCAGGCGCTCTCTGTCTACATCCAGAATCACCTTATCAGACTCATTGGTGTCGGTATAGAAGGCACCGAAAGGGATAGGGAATCTTTTTTCTCCAAAGCCCATAAAGCCGGTGGTTTTCAGAATCATATAGGCCACCCTGCCGGAGCTTCTGTCAATGGCTACATCTTCGATCACACCTATCTCTTTATGACCGGGTGTCACCACATTACTATTCGTTAAATCGTTCGTTGTTATTAAATCGTTTATCATTTTTTATCTGTTTTATTATTGTTCAAAATTTATTTTAGAAACCGAAGGCTTGCTTTAAGCCTTCAGTGGGGACTACAAAAAGCGAGAAGTTGAAAAGGAAGCTCGGAGCTACCTCATTTCTAATCAGGCTTTCATTGTTAAATGCATTTTCTTCTGATACCCTCAGGTTCAGATTATAGGAGTATCCTACACCTGCCTGTAGCCATAGGAAGTCGTGCAGTCTTTGTTCATAGTTAATCTCAAAGGCCACATCGGACCTACGCAGCTCAGCAGTGGCAAACTCACTCAAGGGCTCAAAGCGTCCGTTAATCACGTAGGAGCCGCCATCCAGTGCATAGCCCATGTAGAGTCTGCTATTCTCATTGATCTCGCGCCTAAGCTTAAAATTGGCGGGCAGTTTAGCTTCAATTCCCCAGCGATCGTTAATGGCTTTGTTCCATAGAAACACCGGGTATACACTGGGGCGTCCCAGGGTATAGTTGAGGTAAAGGCCTACGCCATGTGCGAGGTTTTTGTGGGGCTGCCAGCCATAGATGGCTGCGGCAGAGTACCTGATAAAGCTGGTGAAGCGCTGTTCATCAATGTTTTGTAAATCACCATTGAGTGCCATGTCTATTCTGGCCGAAAGAAAGTGTTTACTGTCCAGAGCTTTATTGTAGTAGAGGGTCATTTCCCTGCTCTTGAGTGTTTCTTTTTCTATCTCCCTGAACACACTGGACTCCAGCTGTTTTGGTTGCTTAAAGTGATACCTGCGCTCGTTATAGTCGAACCCCAGCAGCAGCGTGGTTTTAGGCTTCAATACCAGGGGTAGCTTCAGTTGGAATTGCAAAAAGCCAATGCCATCAATGGTAGCTTCATCTCTCACAAAACCATCCGAAACGGGCCTGGAAGTAATGTCTGCTCCGGATAAACGGGAGTAGTTGATTTCTAAGCCTTTGGGCAGTGGCATGCCCGGTACTCTGGCTGAAGGGATGGTATCATTGTCTGTCTGAAAGCCTCCCTGTGCCTGTGCTTGCAGGCAGATGAGGGGTATCAATAGAATGATTATATAAGTTGAAATTTGATTTTTCATGTGAATAAGGGTTGAGGGGTTTTTAGAATAAGAAGCCTGCGCGGATCATAAAGAAATTCTCTTCCGGCTGCTCCGTAAAACCGTAGTGCGCTGAGAGTACAATGCGCTCATAAAAGTGCAGGTAAGCACCTGGTCCGTAGGTACGGTGCCAGCGATTAGATTCCTGTACATCATCGGCCCATACCCTGCCATGGTCCACAAAGCCTATAAGACCGAGGTCACCATTGAGCACAATGTTACGGATGTTGAAGAGGCTCAGGCGTATTTCAGTATTCTGATACGCACTGCCTTTACCGGCAAAGCGGCTTCTTCTGAACCCTCTCAGGTTGTCTTGTCCGCCCAGAAAGTTGGAATGGTAAAACAAAAAGTTACCTATGTTCTGACTGACTCCGAAGCGGGTGGCAATGGTCATTCTGAAAGACCATTCCGGGGTATAATACAGAGAAAGGTCGGAGCTTATTCTACCGAAGTTTACCTCGCTTCCGTTCAGCTCATTCCAGTAAGCAGCCTGTGTGTTCCACTGAATACCCTTACTTGGGTGTACAGGGTGGTCCATATAAGCCAGCTCGGTAAAGAATTTGGCCCCCAGTATATGCTTGGCATCCGTCTCAACCAGTGTAGGGTTGATAAAGGGCTCTCCTAATATGGTATTGGGTTCATCGTCTACCTGCGCATATTGATAGGCCGGGCCAAAGCCAAAGGAAAAGATTCTGCCGAAACGTTTCACAGCCATAGCTGATAAGTTAGCCTGCGCGAGACTGACCCGATAGAAGTCTATATTTCTGTTGTTATCTGTACTGTTACCCTGGCCAAAGTAGTTGAAGGCATATTTGGCATTATGACCATTGGCTTCTATGGCAACGTCCCAGTTGTGACCGATTGCTGAATAGATGTTACCGGTATATGCGGCATTAAAGCCTGATGTTTTTGTAGCGAAGTTAAACCTCAGAAAGTGGTCAGATCCCGGCTTTCTTCTAAACCCCTGGTCGGCCAGAAATACACCGGCTCCAAGGAATAAACCATCATCCGGATTGAGCTCAAATGAGAGCCTTGGCCCGAGGTAGTCGAATGAATAATAGTCGGGTGTGTAGTCGTTGATCCAGTCTTTTTTACGGGTCTTGATACGGGTTTCCTTACTGCCGGAAATATTGTCTTTGTCTGAGCTGTTATCGTAAATGATAGTCTTCTTACTCATACCTGCAACTGTTGACTGATCTGAAAAAGTATCTGCTTCTTCACCACCGACTATTCTGATTTTAATACCGCTTTCTACTTCTCCTGACAGCCTGAAGTCATCATGACCGGCCAGCCCGAAGAGTTGTACTTCTTTGGTCTCGTCTGCATAAAAGATGCGCTCATATAATTTCTTTTCCAGGTCACCGTCTTTTTCAGTTTTAAACACGGTTACCTTGGTTTTTTGGTCGTCAATGCGCTCAACAATGAAGCGCTCGTGCTTATCGCTACCGGTAACTCTTACTTCGGCCGCCAGAAACAAATAGAATTCCCTGGCGTAGTCCTGCAGTTTATCTCTTCGGCTTTTAATCTTCGCAATGATCTCATCACCGGAGATATCTCTTACCTCTGTAGGCAGTTGATCAATGGCTCTATGGATGATGCTGTCTGTAAGCTGTGTTTGAATAAATTCGGCAGTCTCCAGCCATTGTTCCAGGGTCAGCTCATTCAGTAGGTTTCTGTCCAGGTTTCGACCGGCCCAGTTGGTGCCTTTCAGGTCACCTATGTCATAATCAAAATGATTGAGCCTTCTGAAGGCAAACCTTGAACTGACAATACGGGGGATCAGCCCTTCCATTTTTACAAAAACCTGATCGCGATCCCTGGGTACTGCTCTGAACACAGAGCCTTTTCCCTTTTTTTCATATTCTGCCCAGCGCCACTGGTCGTTGTGACGGTCCCAGTCTCCGATTACATTATCAAAAAGCCTTGCTTTGGCAAAGGCAAGCTGATCTACTTCATTGTCATTATCTTCCTTGAGGTGCTCATACATTTTATCCGTTCCAACAATGTTCTCCGAGTTACCAAAGCGATCAAAACCAGAAAGGTCCTCGTCCGGTCTGATCTCTATCATAAAAGGTTTACCTCCGTAGTTCTTTGCATAATCGCCCAATGGGGCCTCTTTGGATACATGTACCAACCGGGGTTTGGTATGATAAACACCAATGGCATCGGCCATTACAGGTACAGTTAAGAAGGCGTAGGGATGTGCGGTACTGATCTGGTCTTTTACAGTTTTGGCAACCCAGGTACCTTTGAAGGCATCAGGCAGACCTTTGCCGGGAAACTTATCAATGGTTCTTAAATTATACTGAATGCCGTTGCTGTCTTGCAGGCGTAATGTTTTAGTCTGAAATCCACCTCCTAGTTTTAAGATACTCAGCCCACCTTTAAAACTAGTAATGTCAAAAACGGGTGCCTCTACCGGAGTATTCCACTCTTTTCGGTAGTGGCTGCCAAAGAAGAACTTCCCCAGCTTTCCATTGGCGAAATCAGCATTGGCAGCTGCGGTGGCCGTAGTGTCCTGTTGGGCCTGGGCATTAAGTGCCGGACCGATAAGACTGATGGAGAGTATGATGAGGAGATGTTTTAAGTATCGCATGTCCTGATAGTTGCAAACTCCATGTCGATTTATGAAAACAGTCTAAAATGGCTTCAATTGACGTTTTTTTATCTCCGACTATAAACTTTGGGGAATATGCTTCTCAAGTCATATTAAGATTTGGGTAAAAAAATCCACACTCTGTTATCCCTTTTTTGCCTGAAGCCCCTTTTGATGCATTCGGAAGCCTCTCATGACAATTGGTATAAGAATTGGCCAATAGACCATATCATGAAGGACCCACAAAAAACTCTCGAACAAGCCCGGCAGCATTTACTCACCCTGTATAAAGAGCGTGAAAATGAACAAACACCTTTTCATACGCATGAGCGTGCTCTGGATTTGATAGACGTAACAGAAAAGGTTGCGAAGAAAACAGATCTGGGTGATGAGGAGACCTTTAAAGTTTGTCTGGCAGCTGGCTTTATGTATACGGGCTTCTGGAATGCAGGAGAGCAGCCACAAATGGGCGCTGTGCAGAATCTGGAAACTTTTTTAGCTGAGAGCGAAGCCGAATCCTGGCTGGAAGAGGTAAAAGCGCTGATCCTTTCTGTCAATGATGATTCCGAGGAGAAAACTGCGATGGAACAGGTTCTTTATGATGCTTATCACAGTCTTCTGGCTAAGAAAAAGTTGATCAAACACTTAGAAATGAGGGCGCTTGAACTCCATCAGGAAGAAGACAACCTGAACGAGTTCAGGAGAACATTTGAATTTATTACGACTCATAAATACAGAACAGATTATGCTATCCGAAAATTTGGAAAAAGAAAAGCAAAGAATAGCCAGAAACTTCAGGCGGCAATTCAGAAAGAAGAGACTAAAAATAAAAAGGCGAAACGAAAAAGCCGAAAGCTCGGCCGGGGCATCGAAACGATGTACCGTACCATGTACAGAAACCACATTAACCTGAGTTCTATTGCCGATGCCAAGGCCAACCTGATCATTCGGGTCAACACTATCATTCTCTCTATCATTATCACCCTGGGAGGTACAGGGTATACATTTTTTGAGCAAGGCTTCTTTAAGTACTCAAGGTTTACCATCCCTATTATGATTTTCGTAGCCGGATCTTTGGCAGCAGTCATTTTTGCCATTCTTTCGGCACGGCCCAAGGTCACCAACAAAGAGGTGACGAAGAAGCGACTACTGGGCAAAGAGAGCAGCATTCTGTTTTTCGGAAACTTTACCGCGCTTGATAAGAAAGACTTTGTCAGGGAAATGAGTCTGTTCAGGCAGAACAACGATCGTGTTTACGATAGTATGTCCATTGATGTGTTCTACCTGGGGCTTGTACTTGATAAAAAATACAAACTCGTTACCTATTCCTATAATGTTTTCATGGCCGGGCTTACACTGAGCGTAGTATCCTTTATGGTAATCTTCATGCTCTTTCAGTTCAGTCAGTAGACATCAAAATCACTTATTCACTCTTAAAAAGATATTATGAAAAAGATAAAACCCCTATTCCATATACTTCTGCTTATTACATTCTTCTCATTTTCCCATCAAGCTACAGCACAAAACGGATTTGACAGAGATCGTGTCAATGAAGCCATTGATGAATTGCAGCAAGCGGACCCGGAAATCAATCGCTTTTTCAATAACTCTTATGGCTACGTGGTTTTTCCTTCTATCGGCAAAGGTGCTTTTGGTATAGGTGGAGCAGCAGGTAAGGGCCTTGTTTTTAGAAACGGTGCTGTACAGGGAGGCTCTAAGCTCAAGCAGCTTACCGTAGGTTTTCAGTTTGGAGGCAAATCTTACAGCGAGGTGATTTTCTTTAAAAGTGCAGATGCTTATGAGCGATTTATCAATAACGAATTTCAGTTTGCAGCCCAGGCTTCTGCGGTAGCCCTCAAATCAGGTGTTTCTGCCGATGCTAAATATACAGATGGTGTAGCCGTATTTACACTTGCCAACGGTGGCCTGATGTACTAAGCATCAGTAGGTGGGCAGAAGTTTAAGTTCGTGCCGGCCGATGAACTCTGATATCCAACGGAGAATACTACAATCAGATTTTTGAACCTAAATGACATTTATCATGCAACACATATTAGTACCAATCAAACAACCTTCAAAAGCACAAAACATACTTGATAATGCCGCTGTGATGGCTCAACGCCTTAAAATGGGAGTCATAGTCTATCATGCGTTGCCACTGCCAACGGGATTTACACATAGTAACCCCCTGGAAGGTGTCTATGGAAGTCTCGAACTCAGAAAGAAACAGGTGCGTGAAGAGTTGGATCGCATGATCGATCAGGTACCCAATCAATTTGACGTATCGTTCGAAAGCTTTATTTCCTACGGTAATATTGGTTATGCTATGAAGCAGATTGAAAGCCAAAATGATATCGGTCTGGTCTTAATGGCTTCTAAAGGAGCTAACGGAATCATAGAAAGTATTTGTGGTACCAATGCTTATGACGTGGTCAAATCGGTGGACAGCCCTGTGATTATTCTGCCGCCAAACACTGATATTTCAAAGATGAAAACTATTGCCCTGGCGGGTGATTATGCTGAAATTACTGATCCGGAAGTATTTGAAAAGCTTATCGAAATCAACAGTGCTTTCTTCGCTCACATGGAGATTATCCATATTCATGGCGATAACTTTCTGGAAGATGACGAGATTGAAGTAGCACGCGGATTAGAGCGGTATTTCAAAAATGTACCGCATACCTTTCACTTCTATCAGTATGATAATGTGAAAGAAGGTTTGCTCGCTTTTTGTTATGAAAACGAGGTGGATTTGCTGGCGATGATTCCCCGACAGCATTCACTGCTGGAGCGACTGACACAACACAGTGAAACTAAGAACATGATTCAGGATATTCCTGTACCCATTCTGGTGCTGCAAGACTAATGTTTTCGGCTCACGGTCCTCTGTGAGAGACTGCTGAGCATGGATCAATTTATTAAGAAGCTCCGGCCTCTTGTGCATAGTTTGCATAAGAGGCCGGAGCTTTCTGTATAGTAGCGTGTTAGGCCAGACTCAGTCATACACCTCTACCACCAGTTCTATTTCCACCGCCTGTGCTCTGGGCAATGAAGCCATGCCTACGGCTGCGCGGGCATGTCTACCACGATCACCAAAGACTTCTACCATTAGATCAGAGAATCCATTAATCACCGCGGGTTGCTCAACAAAATTGGGGTCACAGTTGACCATGCCTAATACTTTGACTATGCGTTTTACTTTCTTCAAGTCTCCGAGCATAGCTTTTAATACAGCCATTTGGTTAATAGCGGTGAGGCGAGCTCCTTCATAGCCCTGCTCAATGCTGATGTCTCCCCCAAGCTTACCTGCCAGCTCAGTGCCATCGGCTCGTTTGGGCCCTTTGCCTGCCAGGAAGATGAGATTGCCCGTACGTACACCATTTACGTAGTTGGCCACGGGTTGTGGGGGAGAGGGCAGGGTAATGCCTAGTTCGGCCAGTCGGGCTTCGGGGTCATAGCCTGCTTCAGGGGCATCTGCTTCTGTTTTGGCTTGTTGTATACAGCCTGTTAGCGAAACAGCCATCAGCAGACAGCTTAAAAGGCGGGGGATGGCTTTCGTCATGATGTAATTCGGTTTGGGTAAATTTATATAATCAGTACTTCTCAGGGCTTATTGCTCCTTTGGTTTGAAATCTGCTGCTTTCCAAAGCGGGTTGCTCCGGTAGTAATTTCCGTTGGTCACCACGGCAGAAACAGTTCTTAAATGCTCAATATTCAGGAGTGGATTTTTCTCCAGAATCGCAATGTCAGCTTCCTTCCCAACTTCCAGCGTTCCTGTTTCAGCGTCCAGGCCCATCGCCCTTGCCGGCATAATGGTGGCTGTTCTGATGGCTTCCAAAGGAGTGAGGCCACCAAGCTTATGATAAGTTTCTATTTCCAAGTATAGACTATATACCGGTACCACATTGTCTGTTCCCGCTACGATGGGCACACCAGCCCGGTAAAAGTCGCCAATGATTTTCATCGCTATGGTATAGTCTTCCTGTGCTCTTTTTGACCGTGCGGGACTTACACCGGCACGAAATCTTTTGCCTTCGAATAATTCATAAGCGATTCTTCCGGCATCCGGTTCTACTGTTTCTATGGGAAGCCCTCTGGCAACACCCCTGACCACGTCCAGGGCTATGGTCGGGTCCAGCACTATTTTATGCTTCAGAAAAAACGCAGTGGCCTTATCAATCTGATCAGTACTTATCTCGCTACCCGCCAGGTAAAGCCTGCCAAGTTCTGTGGTGGTTTTATCAGGAAACAGCAGGGAGAGGAATAATGCTCTATGGCTCAATTGATCCATGCCACTTTCTACTGCGGAAACGGTGTTTCCTACCGCTCTGGGCACATGGCCGGTAACCGTGATGCCTTTTTTATGAGCTTCTTCTGCCAGCACTTTCAACACATCCGGTTCTATGGAAGTATAGATCTTGATTTGCTTATAACCATGGTCATAATACATGGCTACTACCTCACGCGCTTCTTCTGGAGTAGTGGCCCTTATGACACCATTCCCTCTGATGCCTGCACCATCGGTCATTCCGGCAAGCAAAATGTCGGGACCCAGAGCGCCATTCAAGGCAATCGCATCTCTGAATGCGGTGGCGAATTCAATTTCATTACCATTATCGCGAATTGTGGTGACTCCTCCGGCCAGGTAGGCCGGAGCCCATTGCACCTGATTGGAATGTGCATGCATATCCCACAAGCCCGGTATAAGCGTTTTACCACTTACATTTATGACGCGTGCATCATCCGGAACTTCCGTTTTCGCCCGGCTGGTAATGCTCTTGATCCTGCCATTCTCAACGATGATGGTCATGTCTTTTTGAGTGATATCGCTGAGGCCATCAATCACATCACCTCCCACTAAGGCAGTCAAGTCAGGCTGTTCTCCCTTGAGGGATTCTGTGTACTCCGAAAGCGCATTCATTTGTTCGGTCACATTGCCCGCTATGAAAACCGGAAGCGCTTCTTCATAGCCTTTTCTGACCAGCTCCCTGATTTGCGTATTCGCTTTTACCAGGGCTATCAGGTTTTTATCTTCATCGAGCCAAATGGTGCGACCACCCCAGTTAATACCCTCTGCCACGTATCGGTCAAGTGTGATTTTTTCACCCTCGATCTCAACGATATCCTGGCCCTTGTGCATGATAGAGACTTCGCCTCTGGGTAGGGTTTTGATGTTATCTGGCTGGCCTTGTCTGAAGTAGTAGTGGTATAGCATCATTTCCATGGCAGCGGGGATGTTGCTGTGTACCGGAAAGAAGGAGGCAGGAGTGGAGGAAGTGGTGACCTCAAAATGCTTTTCCCAAACCGAGACCTGCTCTGATGTGACTGCTAGTTTAAAAATATTGGTGGTATCATCATTGGCGATGCGCTGGTTTACATAATAGGTAGGGTTCAGGTCCATATCGAGGTGTAATTCTGCCTGAACACCCGTGATACGGCCCCGTTCGTTTTCACCTTGCAATGACCGCACAATGATGGAGTCTTTGTTGGAGCGAATGCTAAAGCTTTCTTCTCCTATCTGTGATTGCCTTCTATACACCAGAAAAGCGCCCTCCTCATTAATGTCCTCCCAGCTTGGGTCGGGTGAGGAGCAGCCGTATATCAGCAATATCAGAATCAAAAAGAAGCCATGTTTCATAGATCAAAAAAATAAGGGTGAATACAGATTTTTCATGCTTTCAGTGTCTCCCGGAAATACCTCAGCCAGTTCTGCCCCAGTATTTTTTCAATATCGCGGGAGCTGTAACCGCGCTTTTTGAGAATGCGGGCTACGGATAGGTATCGGTCGGATTTTTCCAGTTCTGGAATCCAGGGTGGCCAGCGCACCTGATAGGAGGGTTTAAATCTGGTGAGGCGGGGTACGTACCAGTTCTCTCTGGTGGCACCGGTGGCTTCCAGGCCCTGAATAGCAAAATCAGCTGCCAGGCCTACATGGTCTATGCCTGCTACTTTTACGGCATGATCTATATGGTCCACGTAAGTTTCCAGGGTCGTCTTTCCTCCGGGGTCGGGGCCTATCATATAGCCCAGGCAAATGATACCGATCACACCTCCCTTGTCTGCCATAGCTTTGATCTGTGCATCTGTTTTGGCGCGGGGATGATCCTTGTACAAGGCCTCACACATGGTGTGATTCAGGCTTGCCCCGGTTTTACTGAATTTTATACCATCATTGGTGGTTTGTCTGCCGCAATGAGATAGATCCACTACAATGCCGAGCTCGTTCATGCGCTCTACGGCCTCAATACCAAAATCCGAAAGGCCCGCATTGGTACGTTCCGTACAGCCATCTCCAAGCAGGTTACGCTCATTATAGGTGAGCTGAATCCAGCGGGTACCAGCCTCATATAGCGTGTTGATGTTGTCGATAGACTTTTCAATCATGGTGGCATTCTGGAACCCGAACACAACGGCTGTCTTACTCTCTTTTTTTGCCTGTACAAAGTCGTCTGCTGTAGTGGCATGAATAAGCTTGTCAGAATTTTCATTTACCCTGTTTCTCCAATCAGCGAGTGAGGCCAATGCTACTTTTAGATTCCGTGATGCCAGGGAAGCATTGAATCCGGTATAGCCTGATTTTGCCAAGGCAGCGAAGGAATCTTTATTCCAGCCACGGGGAATCACCAGACCATCGATGACCATCGCCTGCTTGTAAAGCTGGTCTACATCCTGCTGCTCTTCGGCTGTTAAACCAGGCTCAGTAGAGCTAATTACGATATTATCTACCATCTGCCACGGAAAGAGTGCTCCGAGCGGAAGTGCTTTCAGGAGGTTTCTGCGTTTTGTATTCATAAATTTGATTCGCTTGGGTAAGTCAATCGGCTTACTAAAAATGGCGATTTTATTGCGCTAAACCGAATGGTGTCAATGCTGTGGCAGGATAGGTGAGTCAGAACCCATTATTCACGCCTTCGCATCCAATGATTAGCGACACAGTAGACGGATACGAATGTGTCTTCCAAGCTATGTACTACTCATAGCCGAAACTGTTGTATGCCTTTGGACAAAGAAAAGCCAACTGTACGTTCCGGTATATTTACTACTTCGCACTTCCATAGTAAAAGAGTTTTTCCCTTCTTCTCTTCAAGTTATTATACTTTGTTTTGACTGATTTTTTTGTCGCAAATAATTGCTATTTTTGCGACAGAATACATCAGAAAAACCTAATGCAAAGTATTGAGGGAAAAATAGAAAAAGCGATAAAATCAAAGAAAAGGGGAGTACTAATCTTTGCAGATGACTTCATTGTACATGGATCGTCAAAGGCTATTCAAAAAGCATTAGAGCGTCTGACTAATAAAGAAGTCATTCGAAGGGTAGCCAGAGGGATTTTTGTGAGACCTATCATAAGTGAATATGTCGGAGAGGTGATGCCCACCGCTGAAGAAGTTGCCCGGGGAATTGCCAAACGAGACAAAATTAAAATTGTACCTACAGGTTCCAATGCCCTAAACAAACTGGGGTTAAGTACGCAAATTCCACTAAAATTAGTCTATCTGACTGATGGTTCTCCGAGAGAGATTCAAATAGGGAAGAGAACTATAAAGCTCAAAAAAGCAACACCTAAAAATCTAATGGCGAAAGGTAAGATTAGTAGTCTGGTCATTCAGGCGTTAAAAGAAGTTGGGCAGAAAGAAGTGACAGAAAGGTTTGAACAAAAAATCATTCAATTACTGAAAAAGGAAGAACGCAAAAAGCTGGAATACGATATTACTTTAGCCCCGGTATGGATTAGAAAAATAATGCAAAAGGTACTATGATCAGGTTTTTGCAAATACCGGATAATGAAAAGCGAAAAATCTACCAAGATGTTTCCAATGAAATTGGTGTGCCACCTCAGGCAGTTGAGAAAGACGTGTGGGTAACACTTATGCTAAAGATGGTCTTCTCGTCAGAATTGGCAAAGCACTTTATTTTTAAAGGAGGAACATCATTGAGCAAAGCCTTTGATCTGATAAAGCGCTTTTCGGAAGATATAGACCTGGGTATTGACAGAAGATACCTTGGTTTTGAAGGTGATCTAAGTAAAGGACAAATTCGAAAACTAAGACGAACATGTCACACTTTCGTTTCCGAAGAGTTAATTGAGCTATTAAAGAAACAATTGAATGAATACAGAGTAGATGAGAGTTTGTATGAACTGGCTGTAGAAAATACACAGATTTCCGATCAGGATCCGGAAACCATTTTAGTGAAGTACAAATCACTCTATGAAGAGGATGAAATTCCATACCTACAACCCAAAGTTAAAATTGAAGTGAGTTCACGATCATTAATAGAGCCATACCAGGAAGTTGAACTTCAATCATGGATAGCTGAACAGTATCCGGATGCGTCATTTACAGGTGGTGCATTTCAGGTGAGTACCACAGATCCGCAAAAAACTTTTTTGGAAAAACTGATTCTGTTGCACGAAGAATTTCAAAAACCAACTGAGAAAGTCAGGCACTTTAGAATGTCAAGACATTTCTATGATATTGGTCAAATCCTGAAAACGGAATTCGGAAAATCAGCATTGAAAAACCAGGAACTATTTGAAAGCATTGTTGCACATAGAAAAGTACTAACACCAATAAAAACAACCGACTACGATATACTGACTTTAGAGTCACTCAAGGTGGTTCCTCCGGGAGAACACCTTGATAATTTCAAAACTGATTACAAAGAAATGACAGCAACTATGATTCAGGGAGTGTCAGGAGATTTTGAAGCTTTATTGAATGAGATATTAAGGGAATTGAATTAGCAGTTAATTCCATGATGAGGTACAAAAAGACTAACAGGCCTCTTACGAATTTGTAAGAAAATTAAACCAATAATAGCTGCCATCGCATGCCTAACTCAAAGATTTTACTTATCGGTTCTACTTCTTATGCAAAGCTGCCCTGTACTGTGGGTGCATCAGGTTTTCCACAGCGAGAATGCGGTCAAGCTCTTCTTCGGAAAGCAACTCTTTTTCCAGTACTAATTCACGAATAGACTTACCAGTAGTAACGGCTTCTTTGCCAATCACATCACCCATATGGTGGCCGATGAAAGGGTTGAGGAAGGTAATCAGTCCCACAGAATTATAGACCATATTTTGGGTGTGTTCCGCATTGGCGGTAATGCCGCTGATGCATTTGTCTGCCAGGGTCATGCAGGCGCTGGAGAGTAGTTCTACCGATTCAAACAGGCACTGGGCAATCACGGGCTCCATTACATTGAGCTGAAGCTGACCGGCTTCTGCGGCAAAGGAAATGGCGACATCATTGCCTATGATCTTAAAGCAAACCTGATTCACTACTTCAGGAATTACAGGATTCACCTTGGCTGGCATAATGGAGGAACCTGCCTGCATTTCCGGTAGATTGATTTCATTGAAGCCACATCTTGGGCCTGAGGAGAGCAGGCGGAGGTCATTACAGATTTTGGAGAGCTTAACAGCAGTCCGTTTCAGCGCCCCGGAGATCATCACATAGGCGCCAGTATCAGAGGTAGCTTCAATCAGGTTAGGCGCTTTTAAAAATTCAGCACTGGTAAGCTGGGCGAGATGGGCAATGGAAATATCTGTAAAGCGATTGGGAGCATTTACACCCGTGCCGATGGCAGTAGCACCCAGGTTTACCTCCAGAATCAGGTCTCTGGTTCGGGTAAGGCTTTTGATTTCCTCGTTCAGGTTAGCCGACCAGGCGGCAAACTCATCTCCCATAGACATAGGCACGGCATCCTGGAGCTGGGTACGCCCCATTTTTAGTACCTCGTTAAACTCTTCTGCTTTTTTATCAAGATCGGCATCGAGGTAGTCGATCTTTTCGAGGAGGTGACTGATATAGTAATACAGCGCCACACGGAAGCCGGTAGGGTAGGCGTCATTGGTGGATTGCGATTGGTTTACATGGTCATTAGGGTGGAGTATATCGTAGCGGCCTTTTTCATAGCCATGCTGCTCCAGGGCTACATTGGCGATTACCTCATTGGTATTCATATTGACGGAGGTACCGGCTCCTCCCTGGAAAACATCAGTGGGGAAATAAGGGGTGTACTTTTCTAAATCGGCCAGGATGGTGTCGCAGGCCTCAATGATCATATCTCCCTTGTCTGCCTCCAGCGTACCAATTTCTTTGTTGGCCATGGCACAGGCTTTTTTAGTCATGACCATGCCTTTGACGAAAAAAGGGTAGTCACCGATTCTGGCATTTGATATTTGAAAATTGTCTACCGCCCTTTGGGTATGAATTCCATAGTAATGGCTGTTGTCAATCTCCATTTCACCCAGTAAATCGATCTCTTTTCTTGTGCTCATAGTCGTTTTTTTGGCTGCGCGAAGTTATAGATTCTGGTTGGCTTAAAACAAGCTTTTTCAGCCGATTTGAGGCTGATTTCTGAAATAGAACTTATTTTTGCAATCGATTGCAAATTGGGCGCGTTGTGCCACTGAAAAGAAGCCCTTGTAAGCCTGAGTGAAATAGGCTGTTTATTCAGCCCAACAACTGGAAGAATGTGATACAGGCTTTCTAAAATCAGCGACTAAGACTCAGAATTGCTTTTACACCGTACACCTTTCCATAACTTTTAGTACGTTTGACATGGTCTCGGTACTGTATCAGTTGCAGGATCGATTTTAGAAATTAAATATTCAAGGTCATTTCACGAGAGCTACTGCTTATTATGAGTCTGCTGGGGGTCTTCAACGGGCTCTTTCTCACCAGCTATTTTCTCTTCAACAAAAAGGAGACACGGTATACTAATGTCTACCTGGGACTGCTGCTACTGACCCTGGTGGTTAGAATAGGTAAATCTGTTTTCTTTTACTTTGATAGCGGCCTGAACGAAAATTATATCCTCCTTGGCCTTTTGGGCTGTATGGCCATTGGACCTATGACCTTGTACTTTGCCAGGTCTCAAATCAGCGGTAACAAAACCTTTGACCGTAAAAGCCTGCTGCACCTTATTCCCCTGCTGTCGCTCGCAGTCTATGCGGTTGTCTTTGTGTCGTATAACGAGAACCGAGAGCTATGGAGCGGTTATATTGTAAGAGGTATCTACTACTACTGGGGAATTTACACTATCTACACGGTCTTTCTGGTAGTGAGAGAGGTGTATGTTCGTAAAAATGCTTTTCCTGAATCAGGCTGGACCCAGGGAGTGATTCTTGGAGTTACGCTGATCTGGCTGGCCTATCTCACTTCCAGTTTTACCTCTTACCTTACAGGCGCATTGACCTTCTCTTTTGCGGTGTACTTGCTGGCCTGGATCATTATCACGAACTCCAGAAAAAAGGAGCAGCCCAAAAAGACTAAAACGACACCTGCTACTACCATGGCGGCCGAAGAGGTAGACCGTGTCAGCCGTAAAATAAAGTCCGTGTTGATGGAGGAACAGCGGTTCAAAGCGCCTGATCTGACCATGCCGACTTTGGCTAAACTGACGGGGCAGACACCACATCAGTTTTCGTCTTTTATCAATGAGCAGCTGAACCAGAATTTCTCACAGCTCATCAACTCCTACCGTATAGATGCCGCCAGGGAAATGCTGCGAACAGAAGATCACCTTACCGTGGAAGCCATCGGTTTTGACTGTGGTTTCAATTCTCCCTCTACCTTCCACACTGCCTTCAAAAAAGCAACGGGATTGACTCCTGCCGGCTACCGTAAACAACAGGCCATTTCTTCCGATTTATAAATCTGAAGTTCTGTTTTATCCATTAAGAGGCCTTTTTGAGCCTATGTGCCCATATTAGAGTTTTGCAGAGAGTACCGTAAGGGAAGCTCCCGGAAATTCAAAAACTCAAACAAATCATTCAAAACAACACCATGAAAAGAATACTTTTCTCACTACTCATGCTAATAGCTATCAGCACAATCACCTTTGCGCAAAACGATGAAGCCGATGTCAAAGCTACCATTATGGACTACATCGAAGGGACGGCCAATGGAGATATTCCAAGGATAAAACGTGCCTTCACCAGTACGGCAGCACTCTACGCGGCTAACCCTGACGGCAGCCTCAAGCGGATTCCGATCGATCAGTATATAGGGTTTTTTAAGCCCAACCAAAAGACGGGCAGGGTAGGGAAAATCATTTCTACTGATATCGTAAATGATGCCGCCACCGTGAAAGTAGAAATACTCTCAGGGCCCTGGAAGTTTACAGATTATATGCTGCTGCTCAAGCTCAAAGATGGCTGGAAGATTATCAATAAATCTTACACCAGAGTCAGGGCGAAGTAACAAGACTGCTACATAAAGTCATGAAAATAAAGAGCCCCGGATTTAAACCCGGGGCTCTTTGTGTAATCCATGATTTTCGTACTTCTGTTTTCAGCCTTAGGCTGACAGTATTGACTGAGTGGTCCAGTAGGTCTGATCGATCAGCTCAGGTAGGTCAGGTCTGATTATCGGCTTTGCCTCTGAGATCAGGACCGACCAGGCTGCTGTCAGGGCTTTGAGGTATTCCGGTTGCTGGTGCTCAACAGTAATGCCCGGATTACTGGCGCATTGTATCAGCTCGGCCATGGCTTTTTGGTTGGCTTTGATACGCCAGTCGCTGATATGGGCAATAGTCGCCTCTGCCGGGTTTTGACCTGGCAAGGCTATAGGTACCGCCCTGTTAGGGACTGAGGCAACCAGTGGATTCCAAAGACATGGGCCGTAAGTACCCGTAAGATGTAAGGTGCCGGTAGGGTAGGTGACTGAGAGCTGGTGCCCTAGCGGAGCATCCCGGCTGTCATCTTTTTCTCCCTTCCAGTTTTGCAGTACGAGCTGTACAGGTGTACCCTTGATATTAAAACTGAAGCTGATATAGTTTTGGGCTGGGTCTAAAGGCTGAACCGAAAGCTCTGTGATAGTGAATATGCCAAAGCTGCGCATCATCATGTCCAGCATGGAATACAAGGTGCGTGTATTGGCAGCACCACTGATGATCAGGGGATTATGCTCCTTGTTTAAAATCCGGCATATTTTGGTGAAATCTTTTGCCGGGGGGAGCTCTGCAAAGTGCCCGTTGATATGGCAGACTGTTCCGTTAGTTGCCGCAGCCTCCAGCAACCTATGGCTGTCTTCTATACCTATTGGGTGTTCTATCAGTACAGGTACTTTTTTGCTGAGTAAATCCAGGGCGGTTTGTACGCCCGTATGGCCCCCAATGGCTACACAGGCCAGTTCCACAGGTACATCCAGGGCTGCTACTGAGGGGTAGCACGCTACTCCGCTTTGCTCGGCCATGCGCACCGAGCTTGAGCTTCCCCTGGCCATTATGGCTGCGAGTTCGAACTCAGGGGCTTCAAATATGGCCGGTAAGTACACCCGGCCATATTGGGTGCCGCAAAGCAGCACGTTGTAAGTTGCTGTGTCAATCATAGGTACAGGGCCATGGGATTCAACTCATCTTCCTGTAGGGGTGCTGAGAGCCAACCTATATTCACGGGTACCTCGTACAGCCTTTTGGCAGCCAGCTGTGGCCAGAAGTGACAGAGGCCGGGCACAATTACTTTCAAGGTACTCAGTGGGATATCCGGCCTGGAATAATCCACCACGCAAAGCTCAAGATTTACCGCTTTCAGCTCATCCTGCAAATACAGAATGCTCTCCCGGATATCACGGTTTACCGGTTTGTAATCTTCCAATTGCTTTTTAGGAAGTCTTTTAGCTGGAAACAGAAATGGATGTGGCGGAATGGCATCAAAATCAAATGGGCCCGTTACCTTGTCTTTGATCACAATCAGTTGGTACATTTCTGTCAGGGCACGCTGGCTGGCAATGCCCACATCCAGGTGGCTACCAAAGCCCATTACAAACCGGCCTGTTTTCTTGTGGCAACCCACTGCTACACAACTGACCACATTGATATCGGCAGAGATATCCAGGAGCCAGTAGTTCCATTCTTCGTCAATGGTTTTTTCAATCATCGTCCGGTTTTTTGCCGGCACAATGTCTTTGCTGATCTCTGGTCTGGGTACCTGATTATACCACCAGATGGCCGTGGTATCGCGCTCAATAAGTTCCAGCAAGCCTTGTAGTAGTGCCTCCTCTTTGGTGTTACCTGCCGCATTGCCGTTGTGGGTATAGAGCGAATGGCAATGGTCCCGATAAGGACTGTTGGCAAAGCAGTGAGCAAAGGGGAAGTACACAAATTCCTCTTGAGTCAGTGACCAGCCTTTGGTCCAGTGGATAGGTTGATTTTCCGCCAGAGGTTTTACCCATTGCGGGTTTTGCAAACTGGCCTTGTCATAGGCGGTAAAACCATTGTACTGCTCAGTGCTGAAAGGGCTCAAGGCCTGGGGTGTAAAAGCCCTGTGCGGGAGCTTATCGGCAGTACTAAAGGTGACTTCTTCGTCTCCTGTATATTGGGCAGCCTGGCGCTCAAAGGCCTCGCCCAGTGCGCTGGTCATAGCCTGCTCTTTGGAGACTCCTTTACCCAGGGACAGCTGTACAAATGTGTCGGCTGAAATGCCATCAGCAAAGAAACTGTTCTGGAAATAGGCGGCCTGATAAATCGCCAGTTCATCCTCTTCTGACTCGGAAATTTCTTTGAAATCGGCCAGCAATCCGGTTACCGGATTAATCAGTTTCTGTAGGTTACTGATGGTTTTTTGTCGGGAAACGGAACGGAAGCCTCCGTCTTCATCAGCATCCAGGGTTGTATTTTCCAGCCTGAAGGGAGCTTGTGAAATGCTTTTTAAGGTACGTTCTGTAGTACCGCAAGCCTTGCAAAGTGCCTGGGGTATCACGGTATGCAAAGAGCCTTCGGGCTGTGCTCCATCCAGCACCAGCAGCGTATCCCGGCAATCGGACAAATCCATAGACAGGTACTGATTCCTGAACAGATCGATGGCCTTTTGCTGCGATGCCGGGCTGTTTAATACGGGTACTGCGGCATGATGCTCCAGACCTGACTGTCTTCTATGCCACTCTCTTACAGGTTTATTCCGTATAAGATGGCTCCGCAGGCAGTGGTAGCAGGGCTGGTCAATGGCGTGGCCAAACAGAGGTCCGATCATGGGCATTTCACCAGTAAGCTGACAAAGTAACCAGGTTTTCCCATCGGCTTTCAGTTGGTCAGCCAGAGCGGGCAGCCTAGGGTCCAGGTAGTCATCTACCAAAACCAAAGCTATATGAGGGGGCAATGCCGACCCCTCCAGGAGAGACACCGATGTGCCGTCACTGATCAGCTGGCTCAACACGTAAGCCTTGCGCCCCTCATAGTTTACCTGACCGTAAGGCTTATTGAAATCGGGGGTCTGATAGGAGGAGGGAGCCTCATCAGCCATGATTCCGTCTTCAACAAGCTGGTCTACTTTCTCCAGTGCCCTGATACTGCTGAGCATATCAGGCGACTGGAAGATATAATCAGAGAGGTAGCCCGCTTTGGCTACTACCTCATTGATGGATTCGTACTCAGTTCTGGGTACCAGAAACTGCTTTTGTTCACCGAGGAAGACGAGGCTTTCCAACCCCGTATCTTCCACCCTGAACCGGGGGTGCCAGCTCAGGGTGTAGTTGATCGTACTCATAATGACTTATGAACAGGTAAATGGATAAGCCGGACCGGTGGCATTGTAGCGGGCCAATGCAAGGGCGACATTATTGGTGTCTCCCTGACCAGGCGCATGAGGGATTTCAATGGTCGTCAAGTTCAGAATTTCGTCTTTATTAGGCTCGAATATGTATTCTGGCTTATTTGGTTCATCCTCTTTTCTAGGTCTGAAAAACACCCCTGATTCCGGCACCATAATGCGCACTTTGAATACCCAGGGCACCTCATATTGAAAGTATCGTTTTAAAATAGCATTAAGCTCTTCGGTGTACTTTCGATCAAATTTATACAGGTCGGTTGCGTCTTGCTTACTGAGAGTCTGAAGTACAAAAGAAAACTCGTACAAGCTTTTAAAAATTACCTTTTCAGGTTTTTCATCCTTTTTCTTCTTGCCGCAATCGTTCTCATCATCCGACTTGTAGTCATCAAATTTTTGATCCTGAGTTCTTGCATAATTGTCCAGTACAGTGGTCTCATTGTAGAGCCTGGCCCCATAGTCTAGCCTCTTTCTAATGCTCTCATTACTCCACATTACTGCCAACACTTTGGTAGACATAGCACTAAAACCCTGAAATTGATCTGCTGCAATGCCGAGGTCATAATTGCTACCATAAGGGTCTACCGCCAGTTCGCGCACAAGCGCATCTTTTAGCTCCAAGGCCTCATTCATTGGAGGAAAATCATCATCCTTCTCAATTACCAGAAAATCTGTATTCGAGGTATTCTTTATATCCTCGTTATAGGCTTTTGAGAAGCCTAAAAAGCTTGGAAAGTGCTTATAATAGCTGGTGACGATGCTGGCCTTTTGGTACTGGCTTTCAAAAGAATTACCCTTTTGGCATTGTTCGGGTGGTAATTCGGATGAAGAATCATTACTTGAACTTTCTTTGGGCAGTAATGCAGGTAAGGAGAGGTAGAGTACTTCAGTGGCAGGTTTTGTCCATTGGTTATCACCGTAATAGTTCCAACGTGCCGTAGGGTCAATGATGTGGACACCAAAAGAGGGGTAGTCCAGGTCCAATCTGTACATTGCCTTCCAAAGTTGCTTCAGGTTTTCAGGGCTACTATACTCAACTAGTTTTCTAAAATATCCATTCCTGTCCTTATCATCTCTTAGGTCAATGATTTTTTTAGCCATACCAGATTCGTAGGCAGACCCTAACCAATCGTTAAATTCTGTAATAGAGTGAAAACTTTTTTCAGAGCCGGTGATGGCCTCGTAAAGTTCTTTTGCTACAGCACGCCAATGCTTATTCATTATTTCCGGCTCTTTTTCACAGTGATGATTTTTCCATACATCAGAAATTCCGCGCATTACGGCCATACGTAAGTCCAGAAGGGTTTGATTTAATCCTGTCTGGCTAATGGTTTTGGTGTCGTTTGACATTGTGTTTGTGTTTTATGTGATACAAAGTCACTAGCAGCACCTGGAGGTGATTGGTGACGGTTATTGAGTGTAAGGTCGGGAGTCAATGGTTGAGTTAATATTACAGTCAATAACACTGGAGAAAGAGCTGATACAAGCCCCAAAAGCGAAAGACCATTCTGTATTTCAACCCTTAGGATGAAAAACAAAATGGTCTTTTAGAGAAAAGTAATTCGAAACGATTAGTGATTGAAAAGAAGCTCTGAAACCTGATTGTTATAACGCGCCAGAGCCAGACTTACACTGGCAGTACTATGATAGTCAGGTCTGTGAGGAATTTCCAGGGTAGCAAGGTTCAAAATCTCGCCAGGGCTGATTTTGAAACGGTAGTATCGTTTCTTGGGTTGACTTGGAAAACTCTTAACATAAAAATACACTTGCCATTCGGGCATGATAAATTTAAGGGCTATCCCTTTAGGGACGTTGTAATTATAATGGTTTTGTAAGACATGATTTAGTTCGTGGGCATAAGCCCTATCAAATTCAGCCAGCTCTTCGGCCTTTTTTTTCTTAAGCGTTGTTAAGTAAAATGACAACTCGTGTAAATTGTTGATAGACAATTCCTTGGGTCTCCATTGCTTAAGTTTCTTTTTCAGACTCTTTTTCCATGCTTTTCCCCATTTCTGATCTAACTTCCATTCCCAGTTTCTTCCCCACTTCTTTTTCGACTCCTCTTCCCTCTTTTTTTTCCACTCTTCTTCCCAGATCTTTTTATTGGGCCTTTCTACCGTGTAGTAGTCATCCAGCAACGTGGTGGTATTGAATAGCCTATGCGCATAATTCAGCCTTTTACTCAATACCGGATTATTCCATAACACGGGCAACAGTAGCATGAGCATGGCATTGAAGGCTTGAATATTGTCTACGTCCATCTTTCCGTTTATAGTATCTGTTTGCCGCTTTTTAGATACCCTGTTATTTGAATAGTCATTAGCAACCAAATTCAAGGGTGCCTCAGGGAAATTGTCGTCTCTTTTCAGCACAATAAATTTGCACTTCTTGGGTTTTCGGGCTTTTTGGATGCGGTGTTCACCCAATACATGTGGAAATGACTTGAAATAATCGGTGAGAATGGCAGTCTTGTAGTATTCAAATCTGTGTTCTGGATCCGATTGAAACTGACCATCGTATTTCACCATTTTCTCAAGGTCATTAAAGTCTGGCGGAAGCTGAACGGGCAAAGCGATATAAAAGGGGTCAGTACCATTCTTTGTCCATTGATGGTCCCCATATATGTTCCAATGTGATTTTGGCTTTGTGAACTGAATACCGAAATGAGGATGCCTTAGCTTTATACCAAAATGTGCATAAAAGAGCCTCTTGAGGTTATCCGGATTAGCCTGTTCGGCAATCCTTCTGTATTTCCCCGAGTATTTTCCCGGATTCAACAATTTGACTAGTTCAACCGCTATTCTGCTGGTATAATGCCTGAATTTTCTATTGAACTTCTCCGGTGCGGCAGTGGCCATAAGTTTCGTCAACAGTATGGCATAAAAACTGCTGTGATTGTCTTTTGATTTTTCCTTGTCGTTATCATCTCTCCATACATCAGAAATAGTACGCAGGATTACAACTCTCAAGTCTGCCAATGATTGGTCCAGACCCGGTCGATTAAATTCACCGATTGACATGTTGTCTCTGTTTTATTAAAGCTGTTGCCGCATTTAACCTGGAGGGGTTTAGTGACGGTCAATCCTCAAATTCATCAGGAATGGTGAAAGGTTTTATTACAGCCAATAACACGTTAACCTTTTAAGGATAAAATCAGTCTCTATTGATTCAGAATTGGGTTTTTAATCCCGTCAAGTTTCGCTTAGAATAGTTTCCCTGAGATCATCAATCTCATTGATGTAATGCCCCGAGCCTTGTAGGTGAGCAATGGATTGGGCTTTTTCCAAAGCAAGAACCGCTTCACTTTCTAAGCCTAGTTGCCACTGGTATTTGGCCCTGAGAAAATGGAGCCTGGCTAGGTAGTACTGGTGTTTGATGCCTTCATCCATGGCAATGCATTGCTCTACTTTGGCTAGTGCGCTTTTGAAATCTCCCTGGTGTGCATAGGTCTCAGCATATTGTGACTGGTAATGTGCCAGGGAAAAAAGGGAGCCTTCATCATGCAAGATGGCATAGGTGCTGTCTTCGTTTTCCAGGGAATTGTTGGACCAGTCGAGCTGCATCTGACCATAAGCTGCGTACACCGGCATCTGGTGCTTTTCAGATAGTTGTACCAATTCTCCACTGTATTTTTTCACCTCTTCACGGTTCCCGTGGAGTTTGTATAGCTCAGCTACGTACATCAGGGCAATACCAATGGACGGTGTATGCTCTGAGTCCCGGGCGTCCGCCAGCATCTGGTTCACCTCTTTGATCGCCTGATCTTTATTTCCGCTTACATTTACAGCCATGGCCATCAGTGCCCTGGCAAAAACGGGGACACTGAAGCCGAAAGTGTTTTCGTGCCCTGCCTTTTCTTCGGAGCTGGCATGATCAAAGAAGTTCAGGGCCTCCCGGCATTGGGTGATCACGGTTTGCCATACATCCCGCTTGCCAAGGGCTGTGGTCATAAAAGCCTGGGCGCATCTTACCGCTGATTGATTTACCGGGTTCAGTTGCGATGTGTGCAGGTCCATTTCTTCACAGATAGGGCCAAGGCTTTCGTTTTCTCCTCCGACCACCCCGCCCAGCACCTTCCACCAGAGGTGGCAGATCAGGTCGTCAAAACGCTTGCTATTCCTGAGTAGCTCCAGAGCCGTTTCTGAGTAGTGAAGTACCTCCGGGGCTGCCCAGCCACCCTTTTGCATGTGGGCCGATGTGAGTATGGTATAGAGTTCCAGCTTTCGGGATATCGCAGGCTCTTTTGCCAGCCATTGGGCCCAGCTCAATGCTTTGCCTGCATTGACGATGGCTTCTTCTGATGCTGCCTTGTCTACAGCCGATTCTGCGGCCTTCATGCCATATTCAATGGCTTTTTCATAGGCTTCTCCTTTTTGCAGGTGCTCAGCGAGGAGCATGGGCGATGTATTGGCCGTATCTGCAAAGTGTGTTTCGAGTGTGTGGGCAATCTTAAGGTGTGCTTCCTTTTTAAAGGTGGTGGTCATTCCTTCGTAGGCAGCATCGCTGATGAGAGCATGCCTGAAGAGGTATTTGTTTTGACTTAGCCCCTGCAGGCCGATAAGGTCTGCCCGTTGCAACACTTCCAGGTCCTGTAGCAGTACCGATTCTTCTTTTTGCATGGCTTTGGAGAGCACACGATGGTCGAATTCTCGGCCTATGGTAGCAGCTAGTTGGGCGGTTTCCTTAACGGGGCCCAATCGGTCGAGGCGCGCATTCAGCAGGTCTTGCAAGGTGCCGGGTATCGCCTGTTGGTCGAGATCAGCAATAAGTTGATAGCTGCCTTCCTTTTGTGTCAGAAAGCCTTCTTCCAATAGCATTGAAGTCAGCTCTTCCGCATAAAGTGGAATACCGTCTGTTTTGTCCAGAATGTATTGTACAGCTTCTGCAGATATATGCTCACCGGGCACAATGCCGCTAATAATTTGCGTGGTGTCATTGGCCTGTAACGGAGCCAGGTTGATGTTGGCGATCTCTGGAAGTTTATGCGGGCTACCCGGCCGTGTGGTGGCCAGCAGACAAATACGATGGTTTTTTAACTCACTAAGTAACTGGCTGGTAAATTCCAGGCTGGACGGATCAATCCAGTGCAGGTCTTCCATAATCAACAGCAGGGGAACAGATTCCGCCATGGACCAGAGTGAAGACTTCAGGATATCATAGAGCATCTGCTTTTGTTCTTCAGGAGTCTTTTGCTCCAGGCTTTCGGTATTTTCTACAGGTAGCGAAAGCCATGAAGATAAAAGCGCCATGCTTGCATTATCGGAGTAGCCGAGTTCTCCCAGTGCCAGGCTCAGCTTAGTGGTTTTGGCTTTGGGCTCTTCGTGATCATCAAGGTGCCAATGGTCCCGTAGCATGGTAAGTAAGGGGTAAAGTGCATTGTTCTGATGCTCGGGCAGATACCTGCATTCTTTAATGGGGTTACCATTATTACTGACCTGGCTTTTCAGTTCGTGCAGCAGACGGGATTTTCCTATGCCTGCCTGGCCCTCCAGTAGCAAGCTGGTTCCTCGGGTATCAGATTTCAGCCAGGCATCCTTGAGCACTTTTAGCTCAGTCGCTCTGCCGGTCAAAGGTCTTTCCAGGCTTTGAGAGCGCAGTGTAGCTCCTCCCGAAGAACGCTCTTTGATTACCTGATATGTGAAAACTTGTCCGAAGCCATCTGTAAGCCGGGTTTGAGTTGGGTCGGAAAATTCAAGGTATGGCTCAAGCAGTTTGCGACTGAGGCCGGTGGTTATGATGGTACCGGGACGGGTCTGGTAAAGTAGCTCAAAGGCGGTGTTTACAACGTTTCCTTCCGGGGCCTGGTTGGGGAAAATGAGCATGGTGCCTGTGTGCAGCGTAATGCGCAGGTCAATGTTGAGCCCATGCACTTCATGCAGCAGTTTCCCTCGTCTCCCGGCATCATTCATCAGTTCCAGCGCGGCCATACCCGCTCGTCTTGCGTCCGTATCGTAAGTTTCGGGGTAGCCAAAGTACACCACCATGTGATTGGAAATGACAGGTCCGATGTGTCCACCATAGCGCATAGCAATGTCTTTACTCAGGTTAAGCTGGTCTTTGCCAATGGCATCGAGGGTTTCCAGGTCCAGGGTAGCCGCATTGGACGAAACCAGGTTAAGCCGGGAGCATAGTACGGTTACCTGTTTTCTGGAGGCTGAAGATGAGCCTGATGAGAGCTGATTGACAGCAGTCAGGTCAAGGTCTTCCTCTGTCGTTTCAGTAGCGGGTACATGAAGCGAGCTGAAATTGATTTCTATAAGTTCACTCAAAATCAATGCTGCGCTGGTAGATCTGTGCTGTGGGTTTTTTTTCAGTACCCTCCGTAGTAGTGCCGCCAGGGGGTGCCCCAGTACAAATGCGGGTAGGCTTATTTCTGAAGGCATCAGCTGTTGCTGAAAAACCTCGGCAATGGAGCCTCCTTTGATCAGTGACTTACCGGTCAGGCACTCCATCAGTATAAGCCCCCAGGCGTATAAATCCGTTCTTTCGGTAGGGGGCTCACCTCTTAGCTGCTCAGGGGCACTGTAGTTGGGGGTGCCCAATACCTCTTGCGTAAGGGTGAGCGTTTCGTATTCAACGGAGCGAAACTCCTGGCTGAAGGCTCCGATACCAAAGTCGAGTATCTTGATGTGTGGTCTGGTGGCCGTTTGGCTTACCATGATATTGTGTGGTTTCAGGTCACGGTGTACAATGCCCTGAGAGTGGGCACAGTGCAGGGCATCCAGTACCTGGGTCATTATCTCTTTGGCGAGGTCAGGTGGCAGTCCCTTATTCAAGGCAATGTAATCCTTGAGTGTTTGTCCTTCTACCAGCTCAAAAACGGCATAAGGTTCTTCTTCCCGGGAGTATCCTTTGTCGAGCAGTCTGACAATATTCGGATGATTGATGCGGGCGCAGAGCTCGGCTTCTCTTTCAAAGCGGGCTACCGTATTTTTCAATCGGCTGTCATGTGTTTTGTCCAGCCTGATGGTTTTGACGGCTACCAGTTGTTTGGTGCGAATGTGGCGGGCCCGGTAGACAAGACCATTCCCACCCTGGCCTATTTGATCCAATAGCTGATAGTCACCGAGGACAGCTGAGCCTGATGACTGTGTTTTGGTAAGTTCCGACATGTGTTTTGGTTTGGAGGTTTTTTATTAATTCACTACATCTTCATTCTCTTTTATGATTCTTATTATGGAGTAATTCAGTCGTATTTTTCCTCTCTTGCGCTCAATGATATTGGTGAATAAATGACCGTAAGGTTTGAGTTGCTTTACATGGTCACGAAAACGATGAATCATGACGTTGAAATAGTAGACATCCACCTCCCTGAATAGCTCCTTGCTTAGGTCACCCAGGAGGGGTTCTACAAAGAGCCAGCCTTGTTCACGCTCCGGCAGGTCAGCAGCTTTATCCGCCAGCCGTTGTCTGGCAAGGAGCAGCAGCAGAAAGTTGTACACCTTTTCTCCCAGGCTCATTTCCAGGTCATTAATAACGATTTTGATTTCTACTGTTTCTTCATCAGCGCTTAGGTAGCAGTCCAGCCTGGCTTCACGGGTTACGGAGGCGTGATCGAAGGTTTCGGCCATGGGCTCGTTTTCAAAAAACGTCCATTGCTTATCTTCAATCAGGTATTGGGTGCCATGTATCAGTCTGCGGGTACTCTCATTGTCATCAATCATCCAGATCATGGACGGAGATTTAAAGAAAGAGACCAATGGGTTCTCTGCATCAGGGTAGGCGATATGGTCCTGATCCAGTTTGATAAGTTGAAGCTCCTTATCCGTTCCTATGAGGTAACTGGTAGGGGCGGTATCACTGGTTAATTGCCAGGTGTCCTGACTGTCTGAGCCAAAACGGATGATGGCGTCTTTTTCGAGTTTTGCCGTCTGATGGTGGTAAAGTTTTTGTCCCACCATGGTGCCGTTGCGGCTGTAGTCTTTGAGGTACCAGGCACCGTTTTCCCAGGCAATGGCGGCATGGTTTTTTGAGATGTCCTGATGAGGCAGGCATAGGGCGCTGGTCTTACTACGACCAACCGTATGGTAGTTTTTTAATACTAATTTATTATGTGTAGATATATTTTTTAATATCGACATTTAGTAATGACCTATAATCTTGTATAAAAATGTAATCTTTGATAACTAATTTAATGTTATAATTAATATCTCTTGTCATGGCGTAGGTCTTTTTGTGATATAGATTCATGAAAACAAGCCTACATAGAGCATTTTTATTATAGTATGCATATAAGAAACTGCTGCGATTGCTTGTTCGGTTCCGATCGGAAATCTGTGCGTTTACGTTCAATTTGGCTTGACTTAATAAGGGGGATCTATCGATAAACAGCTATTCAGGCCCTGGCATAGTGATTCATGTATTTGGTATTTTTTTTGATAAACTGTGTCCTAAATCACGATCTTCGGCATACCAATGCTCAAAAACTATCTCAAAATTGCCTTCCGGAACCTGGTAAAAAGAAAGGTTACCACCTTTGTCAACCTGTCCGGGCTCACCATTGGTATTACGCTCACCGTAATGTTGATTTTGTATGCACAGTATGAGCTTGACTTTGATAGTTTTCATCATGAGCCTGATTATACGGTAAGATTGCTGCGCACAGAAGACCTGGGAGATAATGATCAGCTACTGGCCAAAACCAGTCCCCGGATTATGCTTTCGCTGACCGATGAATTTCCTGAAGTAGAGAGTGCTACCTTACTTTTTAAGCATTGGAACGTGCCTTTGCTCAGTCAGGGCGAAACGGGCTTTTATGAGAAGGATTTTCTGTTCGCTGATTCTGCTTTCTTTGACGTATTTGGTTACGACCTGGTAAGAGGCGACCCGGAAATTGCTCTCAGCGAGCCTTATTCTCTGGTGATCAGTGAGGAGATGGCGGTGAAGTACTTTGGTTCAGAAAATCCCATTGGCCAAACACTTCGCTATGAGTTGATGCACGATCTTGTAATCACCGGGGTAGTGCGTAAGCAGAGCAGGGTGGGTTCTCATTTCAATTTCGATTTTCTGGCTTCTATGCCTACACTCCGCCAGGTTATGTCTTACGATATACTCACCGGAGGTTACAACGGTTTTTATAACTACATCCACTTCAGGGAGGGTACGGATATTGCTGCCTTTGACGATCGCTATCAGGCCTGGTTGCAGGCGCGTTTTCCTGAAGAAAACATACAGCTCCAGCCACTTTTAGATATTCACTTACACTCTGATGCTATTTCTGAGATAGAGCAGCAGAGTGACATCATGTTTGTGCGTGTGGTGATCATCATTGCCATTGTGGTTATCATTCTGGCTACCATCAATTATATCAACTCGGCCGTGTCTTCTTCTATTGAAAGGCTCAAGGAGATGGGGGTAAGAATGGTGTCAGGGGCTTTTGGCCCACAAATCTTTCTACAGTTTATCCTGGAGGCCTTTCTCACTATCTCCATTGCGATTTTTGCATCCCTCTTTGGGCTTTACTTTCTGATGACGCCCTTTAATGAACTGCTGAACACCAACCTGGTGCTCGACCCCATAGGGCAATGGCAGATTTGGATGATGATTTCAGGCTTGATATTTATTACAGCTGTTATTTCAGGTATGGCACCGGCCATCGTTATTCTCAGAATGGAGCTGACGGATGTACTGCTCAATGTGGTGACCATCGGCAGAATAGGTTACCTGAGAAAAGGCCTGATGATCTTTCAGTTTGTGGTGTCGGTGGTGCTGATCGTTGGGGCAGTGACCATTAACAGGCAGGCTGCTTTCGTTAAATCAAAGGACCTGGGCTTTAACCAGCAGGGAGTCATGGTGGTGCCGATCAGAGATCGGGGGATCAACTCTAACTACGAGAATTTTAAGGACAAGGCACTTTCGGTAGCAGGAGTCACGACTGTTTCCAGGTCAAGGGCTATTCCGGGAAGGCCCTTTGCTACAGAGTATTATAAGCCCGAAAGTACCAGTGTGGATTCCATACTTATGAATGTGAACCACACCGGTGAGGATTACCTGGAAGCCCTGGGTATTCAGCTGCTTACGGGCATAGAGTTTGAGTTTCTGAAGAGTACCGAAACACTGCCGGTCATTGTGAATGAAACTGTAGTGGTGGCATTTGAATTTGGTGACCCTGTAGAGGCACTGGGCAGAGCCATGTACCATGATGGAGAGAAATACACAATTGTTGGGGTGGTAAAAGACTTTAATTATGAAACGCTTCATAAGCGTATCCAACCCCTTGTGATCCATCCGGGAGAAGACCTGGAAGACTTTATGCTGGTAAGGTACGAAGGTGCCAATGATGAGGGAGTGGGGCAGGGGCTCTCTGATCTCTGGTATACAACAGCCTACGAGCAGCCATTTACCAAGTCGCTACTTACTACGGATTTGGGCGAGCTTTACCGCTCTGAAAAAATCTGGGGTGATATAGGTAACCTCTCCATGCTTGTTTCGGTAATCATCGGAGCTTTGGGCGTTTTCGGCCTGGTTTCTTTAGTGGTGCAGAAGCGCTTTAAGGAGATGGGTATCCGTAAAATCTTCGGGGCTTCCCATACCAATATCATTGGCATCGTTTACAGCGAGTTTTTTGTCATCTTATTTCTCACGCTGATCATAAGCGTGCCCAGCGGGTATTTTCTGTCGCGGCTTTGGCTGCAGGACTTTGCCTATCGTATCAAGGTACCGCTGGATGCTTTTGTCATAGCCATGTCGCTGCTGGCATCCGTTACCTGCCTGGCGGTGCTCTTTCATACACTCAAGGCCCTTGCGAAAAATCCACTGAAGGCTCTCAGGGATGTGTGAGGGTTTGTTGATCTCAAATGGAGTTGAGGTCACGCACGTTAGTGCATTTTGCTTTTAAACCCGGAATATGCATTAGAAAGTCTATTCCGTAGATAACTCACTGTGAATCAGTGAAATGAATGAGCTTTTTGATTTAACCATAGCGGTGCTATGCCTAAATCAATAAAACTCCCTGATTCCGTGTGACTTATCTACTCATAACAAAGTTCCAACGCATAATCCGGGTTAAAAATAATCCCTGAAAGGGCCGGAAGTCCGAAGCCGAAAGTCCGGTTCAGCATCTGTTCTTCTGGCTTTCCGCTTCTAACGTCAGAGAATTTTTTTGGTAATAGCTTCAGTCTTAACCTATGGCATTTTTTAGCCCACAGTGATTTGGTAACATATAAAAAATGCCCTTACCATTTTTATGGCAAGGGCATTCAGATTCCTGTTTCTTATGTTTACAAGGTTCCTCTCAGGTCCTGCTCTCTTTCAATGGCTTCAAAAAGTGCCTTGAAGTTTCCTTTGCCAAAAGAGGTAGCGCCTTTTCGTTGAATGATCTCGAAAAACATAGTAGGGCGCGGGTTGACGGTTTTAGTAAAGATCTGCAGCAGGTAGCCCTCATCATCTCTGTCTACCAAAATGCCAAGCTCCTGCAGCGGGGCCAGGTCCTCATCTATCTCGCCCACTCGTTCGAGTAAAGATTCATAGTAAGTATTCGGGATGGTCAGAAACTCCACACCGCGATCTCTCAGGTTAGTCACTGTCTCGATTATATTATCAGTGGCCATGGCTACGTGTTGTACACCTGCTCCCTCATAAAAATCAAGGTATTCATCTACCTGCGATTTCTTCAGCCCCTCTGCCGGCTCATTGATCGGGAATTTGATGCGACCATTGCCATTGCTCATGACCTTACTCATCAGCGCGGTGTATTCAGTAGAAATGTCGTTATCGTCAAAAGAGAGAATTTGCTTAAAGCCCAGTACCTCTTCGTAGAATTTCACCCATTTATTCATATCACCCAGCTCTACATTGCCCACCATGTGGTCTACATATTTGAGCCCTGTGGCAGGTGCTTCAAAGCGAGGCTCCCATTTTTCATAGCCAGGTAAAAATATGCCATTGTAGTCTTTGCGCTCTACAAATACGTGCACCACCTCTCCATAGGTATAGATACCGGAGCGTACTACCTTACCATTGTCATCGCTTTCGGTGGTAGGCTCCATATAGGGTTTTGCACCACGCTTCACTGCCTCTTCATAGGCATAGGTAGCGTCTTCTACCCACAGGGCATTAACCTTTACACCATCACCATGCTTGTCTATGTGCTGGCCAACCTCTGTGTTGCTGTTGAGGGGGGAGGTAAACATCAGGCGGATTTTATCCTGAACCACTACATAGGACTCTCTGTCTCTTACACCGGTCTCCAGTCCGGCATGTGCCAGACTTTGAAAACCAAAGGCTGCTTTGTAGTAATAGGCGGCCTGCTTGGCATTGCTTACATACAGCTCTATATAATCTGTGCCGTTGATTGGCATGATGTCGTTGTCGACACTTTCAACCCCGGGAGTATCAGAAACCATGTAATTCATCTTGATGCTTTTAGATATGAAACATATTTGTCATGACAAATGTATTCATTTTACAACGCACTGCCAACTCAGCACAAGTCCGAAGCTGACTATTGGTAAGAATCGAAGTTGTTAAAAACCTGATTCATAATGCGCTGAAAGTTATCGTAATCTTCTTCCGTCAGGTTTTGCCATGAGTGTTTTCTCAGCGCATCAATCTCATGTTGGCAGGTAGCCACGCTTTGCCTTCCCTTTTCTGTGAGCTTAATGGTAGTTTTCCGCCTGTCCTTTTGCTCGGAGGTACGGGTGACCAGACTCTTTTTTTCAAGCTTATCTATAATGCGCGAAATGGTGGCTGCATCTTTAAAACTCTGACCGCTTATTTCTTTCTGGGAGAGTTCTCCCATACTATTCAGGGTATCCAGAAGCACCCATTGGTCGGGGGTGATATCTACCTGTAGTTTATTGAACACTTTGATGAAGCTAAGCTTTGTGATGCGGAAAGTACGTTCGAGTAGAAAACCGAACTTTTTGGGGTCACTTGATGCTGACATCTGGTCTTGGTTAGTGGATATACCAAAATAAGTGATTGTTTCCGGTTTTCCTCGTACAAAAAAGACCGGAATCGCTTCCGGTCTCTCTTGTTTGTTCATCCCCGATTATATCACAGGTTGTATTTGGAGATTTTTTGGTGTACTCCCCGGAGCGTCCCCCGAAGAGTAGTATTTGTGGTCATGGTTTTATGACCTGTATTTTTGTCAGTAAAGGAACTCCAGAGCCACTACATCAAAGCTACCAAACTCACCGTCTTCGTTAGCGCTGAAGCATGAAAGCATTACAGAGTTGGCATCAAAGCCGCTGGGTGTACCGGGAATGTAGACTGCACCTACACCACCTGAACCTTCATTTCCACCAGTACCACAAGAAAGTGACCTGTTGAAGTAGTCAGTATGTCTCAAACCAACAGCATGACCAATCTCGTGCGTGATCACATGCTCTGTAGTGTTAGTACCGAAATTGCTGGTACCTGACTGAATTTGAATAAACTGGTATGGGTCACCACCACTTGGGAAACCGGCAGATCCACCGCCACCGCCACTCACACGGTACACCACCATATCAAAAGATGGCCAGTTGGTACCATAGCTCAGAGTAAAAGTGAGGCCTGTGTTCAAGGCATTGTAGTTGTTGATGGCCCACTGCAATGCGGTTTGCATAGTGTTATCCAATCCATTGGAGTTATTACCTGTGTAACCTATTACGCTAATAGTACGCGGGCTGCTCACCAGGTTATTGGTACGGTACTGCTCGCCAACAGCACCTGTGTGCTTGATGGAGCTTTTGAGCATAGCCTCCAGGTTTTCAGGAGTAATAATGATATCATTTTCAAGAATATAATTACCGCCTTCGCTGGCCGGGTCGAGCAGATTTGTGTCATCCGTCATGCGAATGTCGCTGATATCAAAACCCAGCTCTTCGAATTTAGCTTTGGTTTCGGAACTGATTTCCTGTGGCTCTTCCGGTATGGTTTCCACCGCTTGTTCCTGGCAGGAAACAAAAAGTCCGAGTGATAAAATGAAGCTGAGTGCTCCCAAAGAAGTAATTTTGAATTTTCTCATATTGTTGAGGTTTATAATAAGGTTGATAAAAATTGAGTAATGTGATATAATCAACACTGAATGTTACTGTATTTATTTTTTAATGCAAAGAGAGCTCTTTACATAGCGAATAAATTGCTTTGTATTACAGAAAACTGTGGGTTAATCATTTGTGGTAAATATTACTTTTACAAGTTTCGGGGATTTGAAAGAATTGTCTATTATTGAGAAATGATAAGAAAAAACGTACACCTTTTTATAAGCATTATCTCTATGTTGGTGGTGAGCATGGGTGCCCTGGCGCAGGGAAATGTAAAAGAGAATTGGGGTGCTTTTCTTAAAGAAGATTTGCCGGTCGGTAGTGGTTTGGTGTCAGAGAGGAATAGCTACTACCTTATCAACCTTGCTGACCTTAAAGAACCTGCCCTGTCTGGTGTTAAAGGGCTTTCTATTATCAGAAAGCTGGACGCGTCTACCGCCATTGTCAGACCTTCTGCTGAAAGTGCAGTGCTGCTCTCAGGTTTGGGTGTGGCTTTGTGGCGGGTAAACGATGACTGGAAGCTTTCGCAAAACCTGAGTCGGGTAAGTATGTCTTCTAAGACTGAAGACTACCTGATTAAATCTGCAGACCTGAACCAACTCAGGGTGAGACTGGAAGCACTAGGTATAGCTCATAAACAGCTGGGGCCGGAGCTTATGCGGGTTTCGGCACCAGGCACCGTTGTAGCGACAGACCTGCTGCTGCGACCCGATGTATACTATATAGGTAAGGAGTCAATGGATGTGATCCTGGAAAGTCGTGTGATTGACATGAACCTGAATCCCAATGCGGTGAACAGAATTCATCATAGCTACCCTGAGCTTGATGGTAGTGGAAGCGTACTGTCTATTCGGGAGGGGATGTTTGATATCAGCGATATGGATCTGAGGGCGAGGCACCGGCCTTCTCCATTGGAGGGTGATGAGCCTACCAACCATGCCACCGAGATGGCTACCATTGCTGCGGGAGCAGGTAACAGTTCTCTAAATGGCAGGGGAGTGGCTTCAGGAGTACAGCTTACAGGTTCTTTGTTAGAAGAGTTGGTGCCTGATGCGGATGCGGATTACCGCAGTCTTAACGCCTGGGTTCAGAATCACTCTTATGGTACCAGTGAGGTAGAGAATTTTTACGGAGCCTTTGCTGAAGCCTATGATCGTAGTGCCAATACCAACCTTAATCTTTTGCATGTGTTTTCTGCAGGCAACCTAGGCGCAGCCACCCCTGAAACAGGCGCTTACCAGGGAAGTCTGCCGGTGGCGAATATGACAGGTAATTTCAAAATGTCTAAGAATACGCTAGCTGTGGCTTCGGTAGATACGGTAGGCAGAGAGGTGAGCTTTGTCAGTCGCGGGCCTGCTCATGATGGTCGTATCAAGCCTGAGCTGGTAACCTATAGTATGGCAGGTACTTCTAATTCAGCCGCCCTGGTTTCCGGTGTTTCCATTCTGCTGCAGCAGGCCTATCAGCAAATCCACAATACATTACCTCCATCTGCCTTACTAAAAGCCCTGCTCATCAACAGTGCTGAGGATGTGGGAAATGCCGGCCCGGACTATGTGATGGGCTATGGTAATGTAAATGCTTTTCGAAGTCTGGAAAACCTCAGGGCAGGTTGGTTTTTTACAGGCACCGTGGCCGATGGTGAAACCCAGCGTTTTACACTCGATATTCCTGCCAATGCAGTAAACCTTAAGGTGACGCTGGTGTGGAATGACCTTGCGGCTACGGCCAACGCGAATGTGGCTCTGGTCAATGACCTGGACCTGAAGCTTATCATCTCGAGCAGCCAGGAGTTACTTCCCTGGGTGCTGAACCCGGCATTAGAGCAGTTGAGCCAGCCAGCAGTTCGGGCTGTGGATCGCCTTAACAATGTAGAGCAGGTAACTGTAGCAGACCCCGCTGCGGGAGCAACTACCATAGAGGTAAGCGCTTTTGATATTCCTGAAGGTGCTCAGGACTTTTATATTGCCTGGCAATGGGATGAGGCTGATACTTTTGATTGGTCCTTCCCAACGGGTAGCGATAATATGCCTTATAATGGGGAGACAGTAAGCTATTTCCGCTGGGAGAGCACCCTTACCGAAACTATCGGCACGCTGGAATACAGCGTGGATAATGGAATGACCTGGCAGACCATCGATACAGAAGTAAGCCTGAGTGATGGACTGTACAGGTGGGATGCACCACAGCTCCGTTCGGCTGCCATGGCTCGAATGGTCGTGGATGGACGTATGTATATGACTGATGTCTTCACCATTTCCCGGCCCGAACGCATCAGGGTAGGCTTTAGCTGTGCTGACTCGGTGCGGCTTCAATGGGATGACCTGACCGAAGCAGCAGAGTATGAGGTGTACACTTTTGGCGGAGCTTCCCTGGAATCAATAGCTACCGTAGCGGATACCTCTTACACTTTCAATAAATCAGCCTTTGATACCCGGCTCTTTGCAGTACGACCAGTGCTGGCCGATGGCGCCAACCACGTAAGGGCGGCTACCGTTGACTTCGATTTTCAAGGGGTAGGCTGTTACCTGGTATCTTTCTTCGCTCAGCCAGAAGGTGAAGAGGGGGTGCGCATCAATGTGGGGCTGGGTACCATTGCTGGAGTAAGCGAGATTGTTATTGAGAGACAGGTCAGAAACGAGGGATTTGAAGAGATTGCTTCTATCGGGGGAGATGCCCTGGTTTCGGGAACTGATTTTTTGGACCGAAGCCCGAATCAGGGACTGAATGAGTACAGAGCCTCCATTCGCTTTGATAATGGTGAGCAACTGACAACAGAAATTTCGTCCACGTATTTTCTTACTACAGAACCCTTTTTGGTATTCCCTAACCCTGTACCCAGGGGAGACCGCTTAAACGTGTTTTCAAAGGTGTTTGCAGATAACCCTGAAGTGGTTTTCTCTTTGTATGATCATGCCGGATTGCCGGTTTTTACGCTGGATTTGTTTTCAGAGCGAGTAAGCTTTGGACTTGACCGGTTACAGCCTGGCATCTATTTCTACCGTATCACTACCGATGGTTATCACTACAAAGGGCGTATAATTCTGGAATAGAAACAGCCTGTCAATAAAGTACCCTGAATTTAATGGTATGGTCTACCTGCTTTAGCTCTTTGGTCAGCCCCTTGCTGTATTCCTTGTCTATATCCGTGATTACATAGCCGATCAGCTCGTTGGTCTTCAGGTATTGCCCTACAATGTTCACCTCATGGTTGGCCAGTACATTATTGATTTTGGCAATTACACCCGGTTTGTTGTCGTGGATGTGAATCAGTCTGTGCGCATGGTCAAAGGCCGGCAAGGTCAGATTGGGAAAGTTAACGCTATTCGCTGTGCTGCCGGTATTGATGTAGGCCATGATCTTACCGGGAACAAAATCGGCAATGTTTTCCTGTGCCTCAAGGGTGGAGCCACCAATATGTGGGGTAAGAATCAGGTTTTTTGTGCCGGCCAGTTCAGATTCAAAAGGGTCATTATTGCTCTTGGGTTCTTCGGGGAATACGTCCACACCGGCCCCGATAATTTTACCTGAGTCAAGGGCTTCCTTCAGGGAGGGTACATCCACTACCGGGCCCCGCGCCAGGTTGAGAAAATAGCTTCCCTCTTTCATCAGGTCAAAGTGCTTCTTCTGAAAGAAGCCACTGTTTTCCGGTCTGCCATCTATGTGCAGGGTTACTACGTCAGCCAGGTTCAGTAGCTGTTCAATGGAGCTGCATTTAGTGGCATTTCCCAGTGCCAGCCGTTCCTCCATATCATAGTAGTACACGTTCATACCCATATTCTCGGCCAGTACCGAAAGCTGAGAACCGATATTACCATAGCCTATGATACCCAGTTTTTTGCCTCTGATCTCAAAGCTGTTTTTGGCAGACTTGTTCCAGATTCCCTGGTGCATGGCGGTGCTTTTGTCTACCACACCGCGCATCAGCATAATAATCTCTGCAATCGCCAGCTCCACTACTGAGCGTGTATTGCTGTAAGGGGCATTAAATACCGCTACACCTTTAGAAAGGGCAGCGTCCAGGTCAATCTGGTTGGTGCCTATACAAAAAGCACCGATAGCCATAAGCTTGTCTGCATGCTCCAGCACTCTGGCGGTTACCTGGGTTTTTGAGCGAATCCCTAAAACATGAATGCCTTTTACTTTCTCGCAGAGCTCGTCTTCATCCAGGCCGGCCGGATAGCTCTCTACATTAAAACCCTCCTCTTTCAGTTTTTCCAGTGCATGTGAATGCACATTCTCCAAAAGCAGCATCTTGATGCGGTTTTTGGGAAAAGATAAAGCTCCGCTCATATTATTATAGAATAGTATTTCGTCAAAACTCGGTGCTACGTGGTCGGCATTCTCTTTGACGGTTAGCCTTTCTATATTTTCCGTAAAAGCGTAGAACTTGTCTGCAATGCCTGCTTTTCTTACCTCATAGTCTGTGTACCCATCACCAATCATGTGAATCTTACCATCCAGCTCAAGGGACTGCAGTTGCTTTACCTTGCCACCATTGGCTGAGAGTACATTGTCTCTGTTAAAGTCTATGATATCGCCTTTAGCATCAAAGACCATGTCATTGGCAAAAACATTTTTTGCCTTGATGCCATAGGGCGTGACTACGGGGACAATGAACTCTTTGAAACCATTGGATACAATAAAGGTGTTTGCAGCATTTTCTTCAAAAAAGGTTCTGTTTCGGCTTACCGATTTTGAAACCAGTTTTGATAGTTGTTCTACCAACTCACTCAGGTGTTTTTCATTGGCATCCAGCAGCTCAATTCTTTGCTCCAGCGACTCCCTGAATGAAAGGGAGCCATCCATGCCACCATCAGTAATATCTTTGATTTTTTGGAGCCTTTCAGCCCTTTCCGGGTGGCCCGTTAGTGAGATTTCGCCCAGAATATCCAGGGCTTCTACCTTGGTAAAAGTACTGTCAAAGTCAATTACAAAATAGTGTTGTAGGGCTGCTTCTGTCGTCATGGGGTTGGCCGAAAAAATAAATGAACCAATTGCACGAACGAAGGTAACAGCTTTGCACATAAGAGTACAGTGCATGGCAGCATTATATTTAAGGCTAACGATTGCATTCTGGCATGGTCAGAAGATAAGGCCGAATCAAACCCGGATTTTGCCATAGGAATTGTAGTGAGGCTTTCAATCGCAAACCTACCCGTTCCGTTCAGGCGGGTTACATCTGAAATAGAGAGCCTATTGCATGATCATGGTTAAATTCCCATTTCGGGCTGTTAGCCTCAATTTGGAGCTCATTTATCCTGGCTTTGTCGTTTTGCTGCGGTTTCCGGCCTGCATGGCCAGGTTGGCCTTTTGGTTTCCTTTTTGGTCATTGTTCGAGTGAAAAAAACAGACTACATTTGTCCAAACCTAGCCACAGTGCCAATCAACCCTGAAATTTTAGAAAAAGCGAGCCGGATAAAAGCCATTTTGTTTGATGTAGATGGCGTGCTGACAGATGGGGGAATCATCTACGACAATCAAGGTATGGAATTCAAGCGGTTCAATGTGAAGGACGGACAGATCATCAAGTACCTGAAGAAGTTCGGTATACTTACCGGTGTCATTACTGGTAGAGCTTCCGATGTAGTGAAAAACCGCTGCCAGGAGCTGAAGATTGATATTCACTATCATGGGATCAGCGATAAGAAAAGTACTTTCGAAACCATCTTAAAGGAGCAATCGCTGGAAGCGCATGAAGTTGCCTATATCGGAGACGATATCAATGACCTTCCCGTACTCAGTCGCTGCGGCCTGGGGGCCACACCTGCGGATGGTCATAAGGCGGTTCGCGAAAATGTGGATTGGGTGCTCGAAACTGCCGGAGGCCATGGTACTTTGCGCGAGCTTGCCGATACGGTATTGAAGGCTCGGGGGTATTATGATCAGATAATTAGAGACTTGTTAGCATGAATAAATTTGACCAGGGCTTTGAGCTCTCAGAGGGTATAGTTGTAGGGGACGGACGAATGGTACTTTTTTCAGGGCCATGTGCCATTGAGGGGTATGACGTTTGCGCTCAAGTAGCTGAAAAAATGAAGTTGGTATGTGAAAAATTGGAGATTAAATACATATTTAAAGCCTCCTTTGATAAAGCTAATAGAACTTCAGTAAATTCGCAGCGTGGAGTAGGGTTAGAGGAAGGCCTGAACGTACTAGACAGGATTAAGCGGGAGTTTGACCTGCCTATTGTCACCGACATTCACGAGCCGAATCAAGCAAAACCTGTGAGTGACGTGGCGCAAGCATTGCAAATACCCGCTTATTTGTGTCGTCAAACAGACCTGTTAGTAGCAGCAGGGGAAACCGGTAAAACTGTCAAAATCAAAAGAGGACAATTTATGGCACCGGAAGACATGCAGTATGCTGTAAATAAGGTGAAGTCCACCGGAAATAATAAAGTCTGTCTTACGGAAAGAGGTGTTTCATTTGGCTATCATAATCTGGTAGTTGATATGCGGGCCTTACCTGTTATGAGGCAATACGCTCCGGTGATTTTTGATGTAACCCACAGTGTTCAGCAACCCGGAGGTGCCGGAGGTAGTTCAGGTGGACAAAAGCAGTTTGCTCCTTACCTGGCCAGGGCTGCCGGAGCGGCCGGTGTTGACGGCTTTTTTATTGAAACACACCCTGAGCCGGAAAAAGCCTGGAGTGATGGCCCCAACATGGTTCCATTACACAAAATGGAATCGTTTTTAACCATGACCAAGGCAGCCTTCGACCTGGGACAAACCTCAACAAACGAAGTCTAATGAATCGAAACACAAAAAAGACACTTAATTTACTTCAACAGCTATTTGCAATATCCATCCTTGTGCTGATGGCAAGTAGTTGTATCCCTAACGAGAAAGTAGTTTATCTACAGAATAAAGGTGGAGATGAGAGACCAGAGTACGGCCTTGATACACTAATAAAACTAAGCAGACAATCGTACAGGCTACAGCCAAACGATATTTTGCTGATTAACTTCTACTCATCTCAGCCTTCTGCTGTTGAAAAGTTTTATCCATTACTGTTGAGAACTAATGCCCTGGGATTGAATCAGACAGGTGGTGGCGGTGGAGGAAATGGGCAGCAAAACCTTTACTTCACTGGCTATAATGTGGATAAAGACGGCTATGTGGAGATAAACGGATTGGGTAGAGTGTCGGCCGCAGGTTTGACCAATGAAGAATTGAAGTATAAGCTAGAGGATTTGATTAAGGAACAGGAAGGAGTTAACGATATCCTTGTCAATGTAAAACTGGATGGTATTCGATATACGATTTTTGGGGAAGTGAATGCTCCCGGGCCACAGATTTTACAGCAATATGAAGCAAACATTATCGAGGCTATAGCGTCTTCAGCGGATCTGAGTCTTAATGCAAACAGGCAGCACGTACAGATTATCAGGCAATACCCTGAAGGTGTGAGGATTCATGAAATAGACGTGACTGATAGGACATTGCTTTCTTCTCCTTTCTATTTCCTTCAGCCAAATGATATTATATATGTACCACCTTTGAAGATAAGAGAGCTGGGTACGGGTGAAACAGGCTTGGCTACTTTTTCATCCATTGTGGGCGTAATATCTGGTACGGCCCTGATAATAAGTTTAATAAACAGAAACAATTAACCAGAGCACATGGCTTTTGATGAGTTAGATTTTTTAGAGCAGGGTACTCAGAAAAAAGGTGGTGGTATAGATACCAAGCTGATATTCTTTAAGGTTATTCGCCAATGGCCGGTGTTGATCATTGCTGTGGCTATTTCCCTTATTGCTGTATATATATTTCATCGTTATGCAGTAGAGCGATATAATCTCAGGGCAACGCTAATGATTCCTGATAGTAATACCTCCATTGATGAAGGTCTGCTCGATCAGTTCAGCTTTGATTTTAATTCCAACTTTCTGAATGAACTGGAAATTCTGAGAAGTGACTCGCTTACCAGAGAAGCGTTGTCCCGACTTGACTTTGATATAGAGTACAGCGAAAAAGGAAGAATTAAAACAATCATTGAATACCGGTCGCTACCATTTGAGGTCAAGCTGGCACCCGGCCTTGATCACCTTTATGAAAAAGAGTTCCGGATCAGTTTCTATAAAGACAACGAATTCAAAGTTACACTGGCGTCCGATGAAGATCATGAGAATGCTCCCGTTTACCAGCCTTATGAGATTATCAGCGAAGACGGGTTTGGTTTTTCAGTTATTTTCAATCGAACAGCGAACCTGGAAGGAAATGACTATTTCTTTATTTTGAGAGATAAGGATGCTCTTGTGAAGCAATGGAACAACAGATTGGTAGTAGATTATTTGAGGGCTTTTACCTCAATAGCTGTCTTGGAGGTTAATTCCGAGCACCCCGCCAAAGGAGCCAATTTTTTAAATGCACTCATGGATGTTTATCGATCCAGAGAATTGGGTAGAAAGAATCTGTCGGCAGAAAAGACCATTCAGTACATAGACAGAGAGGTGGCTGCCCTGGAGGATACTCTGGGGATTTACGCCAGTCAGCTCGATAAGAAGAAGCAGGATAATAATGTAATTGACTTCAGTGTCGTTGGAAGCAGCCTTACTTCAGAAATAACCCAGGCAGAGACGGAAATATTATCCAATGATCGTAGTATGCGCCTGTTAAGACAAAATCTGGACTACCTTAACGATACGGCTAAACTGGATCAGGTTGTACCTCCTATTAATCTCGAAATTAACAGTGAGCTTCAGACTTTGATTGACCGTCTTCAGGTACTACTTGCCGAGCGCAAGAAACTCAGAGAAACGCTGGCTGAATTCAATGAGCAAGTAGCAAGCAGGTCTCGCGAGATCGTACAGATCACCAAAGTATTAAAGACCAGTATTCAGGCGAATATCAGTGAATTAGAAGCACGAAACAGAACAGCAGAAGGCAAGCTGGATGAGTTACAGGCTGATCTCAGAAAGTATCCTGTTGCGGAAAGGCAATTCAGTGATATTCAGAGGATATATGATTTGTATTACAACATGTTGCTGTACTTCAGGCAAAAGAAGGCAGAGGCCGGGATTGTAAAAGCTTCTAATGAAGCAAGTGCACAGGTAGTAGACAAAGCTTCTGCTTCTGTTAGTCCGGTTTATCCTAATAAGCCAATCAATTACATGATAGGTGGGGTAGTGGGATTAATTTTGCCACTGCTCTTTATCGTTATCAGGGAGTTATTGAATGATAAGATTGCTTTTAGAAAACAAATTGAAGATCTGACAGATATTCCCATACTGGGTATGATTGGTCATAACAAGCAACCAGGTAATCTGGCGGTGCTGGAAAGACCTAAATCAGTTATGTCAGAGTCTTTTAGGGCCATCAGGTCAAATGTGGACTACTTGTCAAAAGGAGAGCAGGTTAAGACAATTCTGATCACCTCCAACGCGTCAGGAGAAGGCAAGTCATTCTGTTCTATAAATTTTGCTTCCATTTTGGCCGTCTCTGGTAAAAAAACTGTTTTGGTAGGGTTGGACCTTAGAAAACCCAAACTCTTTAATGATTTTGGCTTGACAAACGACTCAGGTATCTCAAATTATCTTGCAGGTTTTGTTGAGAAAGAGGACATCATCAAAGCAACGCCTTATAGTAACCTGGATTTAATTGCAGCAGGGCCCGTACCTCCAAACCCGGCTGAACTCATAATCAGTGACAAACTGAGAAACCTTATTGAAGAATTGAAACAGCAGTATGATTATGTGGTCATTGATACACCTCCTTTGGGAGTAGTGTCAGATACCTTCAATCTTACAGATATGGCCGATATAAATCTGTTTGTAGTCAGGCAGAATTACACCATTAAGCAGGTTTTTGATTTCCTTAACGATATTACCAAGAAAGGACTGGTTAAAAATGCTTCCTTGTTACTTAATGATTTTAAAGTGAACCATGGTTATGGTTATGGTTACGGCTACGGCTATGGCTACGGCTACGGCTATGGTTATGGTTACGGTTACGGTTATGGTGGTAAGTACGGAGGCGGCTACTATGAAGAGGAACAAGAGAAACCTGAGAAATTTGGGTTTTTGAGCAAAATATTCAAAAGAAAGTGAACGAGTTTTTAACATTTTAGGGAGCAGGGAGACTTTCTGAGAATTTATATTTTAATGTCGCGATTGAAGACTCTTACCAAGCAAAACTTTCAAAGTTTTATCTACTTTTATACCCATTTGCGCTACCGGGTATTTGCCATGGTAGGGGTTAATATTTTTGTTGGGATACTTGATGGTTTTGGTCTGACAATGTTCCTGCCCTTGCTACAACTGACAGATACAAATGCCGAGGTAGATCAAGAGCAGATGGGCAATATGTCTTTTTTGGTGGATGGCTTTGATTCGATCGGAGTTCCTTTGAATACTTATACTGCGCTCATTACCATCGTGATCTTTTTCAGTCTTAAAGGAGTGTTTAAGTATTTTTCGGGTTACCTGAGAGTCGTTTATCAGCAGTTCTTCATCAGAAAATTAAGGATTGACAATGCAGACGCATTGGCCAATTTTAGTTACTACTCTTTTGTTAGTAGTGATAGCGGACGTATTCAGAATACTTTTTCCGGAGAGGTTGAGAGAGTTAATAATGCTTTCAGAGCCTATTTTTTGACCATACAGGCACTTGTACTGGTTCTTGTATATCTGGGAATGGCATTTTTTGTGAATGCCAAGTTTGCCTTGCTGATTTCAGTCGGAGGAGCGCTCTCTAACTTGTTATTTAAAGGGCTCTATAGATCCACAAAAAAAGCATCCAGATCCTACACCTCGGAAGCACACAGTTTTCAAGGTTTACTGCTCCAGAATGTTGCGAATTTTAAATACCTGAAGGCAACGTCCCTGATCTTCCCCTATGTCCTAAAGCTTAAGCAGCGTATTCGTGGTATCGAATTGCTCCAACGAAAAATTGGTATTCTAAAGGCCTTGATGCAAGCGCTGAGAGAGCCTATCACCATGGTTATTGTGGTGGTTGTTATTATCGTCCAAATGGAAGTTTTCGGTGATAGTATAACTGCTATTGTGCTCAGTTTACTGCTTTTTTACAGAGCCATGACTTTCCTGTTAAATGCTCAAAAAGAATGGAATGCTTTTCTGGGGTCTGAAGGCTCACTCAAGAATATGCAAGAATTTTCCAGCGAGTTAAAGGCTGGGACAGATCATTACGGTGACGAGGTTTTTGATGAGTTTACGGATAAGTTTGAAGTCAATGATCTAAGGTTCAATTATGGAGATACTCCTATACTCAAAGGTGTTAACCTGACCATAAACAAAAATGAAACAGTTGCTTTGGTTGGTGAAAGTGGTTCCGGAAAAACTACCTTGGTTAACTTGCTTGTTGGACTGATTAAACCGGATAGTGGAAGTATCAAACTTGATGGTACGCCCATATCTGAACTGGATATAAGGACTTTACAGAGGCGTATAGGGTATATAACTCAGGAGCCTGTAATTTTCAGCGATACGGTTTTTAACAACGTTACTTTTTGGGCAGAAAAGAATGAGGAAAACCTGAGACAATTTGAAGTTGCCTTGGAAGAGGCTTCAATTGTGAATTTTGTCAATGAACTCCCTGAAAAAGAAGAGACAATGCTTGGCCAGAATGGCATAAATCTTAGTGGAGGACAAAAGCAAAGGCTGTCTATTGCCAGAGAGCTCTATAAAGACATTGACTTTCTCATGATGGATGAGGCTACTTCGGCTTTGGACAGTGAGACAGAGAAGGAAATAAGAGAAAATATTGATGATTTGAAGGGGAGCTACACTATTGTCATAATCGCTCACAGACTTTCTACGATAAAAAACGCGGATAAAATAGTCTTGCTTAAAAAAGGAGAGGTTGATAAAGTGGGTACTCTTGAAGAGTTGATGGCTGAATCTGAAGACTTCAATAATATGGTATCGCTTCAGGAGTTTTCCTGAGCTATTCCGGATATTGATTGAATAGGTGCAAAATTTGAAATTGCTCTACTGTCAGAAAAAAATCTTTTTGAAAGATTGTGTACGGCAGTAGTGCTGGTAAAAGTATAATCGATGAATAACAAAATAATACTGATTACAGGAGGGACCGGTTCTTTAGGCAAAGCCCTGACTGCCCATATTTTAAAAACTTATCCCGAGGTAAAAAAACTGATCATCTTTTCCAGAGATGAACAAAAACAATTTCAAATGGTACAGGAGTACCCGGTAGATAAGTATCCACAAGTACGGTTTTTTATTGGAGATGTCCGAGACTATGAGAGGTTGAAAAGGGCTTTTCAGCAAGTAGATTATGTCATTCATGCGGCTGCTATGAAACACGTACATATTGCCGAGTATAATCCAGAGGAGTGTATCAGAACGAATGTTGACGGAGCCCAAAATGTGATCAATGCGGCACTTGCCACCAACGTTGAGAGAGTTGTGGCCCTTTCCACTGATAAGGCTTGTGCACCTATAAACCTCTACGGAGCTACCAAGCTGACTTCAGATAAACTGTTTATTGCAGCTAACAATATAAAAGGAAGCAATCCTATCAGATTTTCTGTAGTAAGGTATGGTAATGTCATGGGATCTAATGGGTCTGTGATTCCATTCTTTATCAAGAAAAAGGAAGGTGGTGTATTACCGATAACCGACCCTAACATGACCCGCTTTAACATCTCTCTCTCTGGTGGGGTGGAAATGGTGATGCATGCATTGGGAAATGCATGGGGTGGAGAGTTATTTGTACCTAAAATACCGTCATACAGAATTACCGATGTGGCTGAGGCCATTGGTCCGGAGTGCGAAAAACCGATAGTGGGTATCCGGCCCGGAGAAAAAATACATGAAGAAATGATTACGGCTTCTGATGCCTACAATACCTATGATCTGGGTAAGTACTATGTGATTTTACCAACAAAACCCATGTGGTCTATGTCTGCTTTTCTTGAGGAGCACAACGCTGTTAAAGTCCCGGAAGGCTTCCACTATAATTCATTCAATAATGAATTATGGGAGACCGTTGAGAGTTTGAGAAAACTCATAGAAGAGCATGTGGACCCTAATTTTAAAGTCTGATGAGTGTAATACCTTACGGTAGACAATTTATCTCAGAAGATGATATGGCCGCTGTCAAGCATGTCCTCCAGTCTGACTATCTGACACAAGGCCCTGAGATTGCCACATTTGAAGCTGCATTTGCTGAATATGTGGGCGCCAGCTATGCTGTGGCCGTGAGTAACGGTACGGCAGCTTTGCACTTGTGTGCCATGTCACTTGATGTGGAGCCGGGGGATAAAGTGATTACCAGCCCTATAACTTTCGCTGCCAGCGCTAACTGTGTAAGGTATTGCGGAGGGGAAATAGTGTTTGCAGACATTGATTCTGAAACATATTTGCTTGATATCCACAGTGTACGGGCTTTATTGGAAAAATCTCCTAAGGGAACGTATAAAGGCATAATACCAGTAGACTTTGCTGGTAGAGCAGTAAATATGCAAGCGTTCAGAGAGCTCGCGAATGAGTATGATCTTTGGTTGATAGAAGATGCTTGCCACGCACCGGGTGGCTTTTTTGAGGATAATACCAGCCAGCTGCAAAAGTGCGGAAACGGTGTTTTTGCTGATTTGGCTATCTTCTCATTTCACCCTGTAAAACATATCGCAGCGGGTGAAGGCGGAATGATTACAACCAACTCTGAAACACATTATAAGAAGCTGCTGGAGTTGCGTACTCATGGCATTACCCGAGATACCGAAAAGTATAGCAATTCACCACAGTTTGCCAGTGGAGCCGACAGCGATGATTTCCCTGGGTGGTATATGGAGATGCAAAATCTGGGTTATAACTACAGATTGACTGATATACAGGCTGCTCTTGGAAATAGCCAACTAAAAAGAGCCGATGCAGGAGTGGAAAAAAGAAGAGCGATTGCCCATAAATATGAGAAGGCCTTCGAGAGTGCTCCTTTTATCTTTGGTCAGAGTGGTGTTATAGCAGGGCATGCTTATCATCTATATGTAATAGAGGTAAACGACAGACTCGGGTTGTATAACCACCTGAGAGCTCATAAGATATTTTCACAAGTACATTATATTCCCTGTCACCTGATGCCTTACTATCGCGCTCAAGGCTGGCAAGAGGGAGATTTACCCAATGCTGAGTTATACTATAAAAGATGTTTGAGTTTACCCATGTTTCCTACCCTAAGTAGCGATGAGCAAGACTTTGTGATTCAAAAAATCTTCGAATATTTTACTTGATATGGTGCCCGATCTTAAGTCTAACCGTCTGAGACTCGAAAAAGTAGGTCTGAGACATAAGTCTGAGGCATATTTGAGCTGGCTCAACGATCAGGAGGTATATAAATACCTGGAAAGCGGTGGGAATTACTCCATGAATCAGTTGGAAGATTACCTCGCCAGGGCTGAAGCTAACGAAAACCTACTCTTCTGGGCTATCATAAGAAAAGATAGTGGGGAGCATATTGGGAATATAAAAATAGACCCAGTGCATAAGGTTCATAACCGTGGAGAATATGGCATACTGATAGGCGATAAGAGTTCATGGGGAAAGGGTTTTGCCAAAGAAGCCTCTTTAGCGGTACTGTCTTTCGCTTTTACCCAGCTTCAGCTTCGCAAAGTTACGCTGGGTGTAGTGGAGGAGAATGTGGCTGCGGTGAGGCTTTATGAAAAAATGGGCTTTGTAACTGAAGGGCGTCATATTGATCATAGTATGTACGATGGTAAGCTATGTAATACACTTCGGATGGCTTTTTTCAGAGATAGCTACTTGACCAATTATTGTGAATAACAGAAGCCGATTTGTTTTAGGTACTGTACAGTTCGGGCTTGATTACGGAATTAACTCGGCCGGCCGGCCGGATACTGATGAAGTCAGAAAGATTTTGAAGCTGTGCCTTCAGAGCGGAGTCCGTTACCTTGATACGGCTCATGCCTACGGTACCAGCGAAGAGGTACTTGGCCAAAGTTGGCCTGATGATGCAAGTAATGCTTTCAGAATTGTTACCAAAGTGCCTCCAGGCACCTCTCCATCTTCTTTTGACCAAAAGATTGAGGTTTCACTGGACCGATTGAATGAAAATGGAGTTTATGGTGTGCTTTTTCATCGTTTGGTAGATTTTCAGGCAGACCCAAAGCGATTTGAAGAGCGGATGATCAGGGCTAAGGCAGCTGGAAAAGTACGGTGCTTTGGTTACTCCCTCTACCAGCCCGAAGAAGCCGAATGGCTTTTAGAACATGCCAGTATTGTAGACCTGGTACAGGTACCATATTCCATATTGGATACTCGTTTTAGTGAAGTGATAAGTAAGCTGAAAGCCAAATACAATACCGAAATTCATGTAAGATCAGTCTTTCTTCAGGGCCTATATTTCAAGCAACCAGCAGATTTAACTGAGAAGCTAAAGCCTTTGGCACCTTATATCACACAATTAATAGAGTTATCAGGTTTACTTTCGTGCAATCTGAACGAACTTTTATTGAGTTATGTATTCCAAAATAAGCAAATTGATGGTGTTCTGACGGGAGTTGACAATGCGGAACAGCTTCGACTAAACCTTGAGGCGATAAATAACCTAAAGACCGGCCTACCTGACATAACAATACCTGAGAAACTATACCCGCTTTTAAACCCGGCAAACTGGAAATAAAATGACAAAGATTGTAGCTATTGTTCAGGCCAGAATGGGCTCGATGAGGCTCCCTGGCAAAGTGATGAAGCCGGTAAACGGTACCCCCTTGATTGGAACTCTTTTGCACAGACTCTCGCAATCACAGCTAATAGATGAGATTTGTCTGGCTACCTCGGAAGATGATGTAAACCAACCACTTGTTGAGTATATTCAATCACTTGGTTACACCACTTATCAGGGAAGTGAAAACGATGTTCTGGACCGGTTCTATCAGGCAGCCACCCTTACCAGGGCGGATGTGGTGGTACGCATTACAGGTGACTGTCCGTTAGTAGATCCTGAGGTAGTGGATAAGGTGGTCAATACCTTTCTTGATGATGGTGTTGATATAGCAACGAACGCTAACCCAGCCTCTTTTCCAGACGGTCTCGATACAGCCGTTTTTTCAATGAAAGCACTTTCAGAGGCACATAGCATGGCTATAGATAAACATGATCGGGAGCATGTGACCTCATACCTCTATACATCAGGTAATTATCGAAGGGCAGTCTATTCTAATTCTGAGGATTTGTCGGGACACCGGTGGACTGTAGATGAACCAGAAGATTTTGAAGTAGTAAAAAATGTATTGGAACACCTTTCTCCTGACATAGATTTCTCATGGAAAACGGTATTAGAACTTACGAAGACACACCCACAATACTTTATGGCCAACAAGCACTTAACAAGAAACGAAGGAGCAAAATTGGGAACTGGACAGAAATTATGGAAAAGGGCTAAAAAACTGATCCCCGGAGGCAATATGCTGCTCTCCAAAAGAAGTGAAATGTTTTTGCCAGATCAGTGGCCCTCTTATTTCAGTAAGGCTAAAGGGTGTCATGTGTGGGATTTGGATGGAAATGAATACGTGGATATGTCTATTATGGGCATAGGAACTAACACACTCGGCTATGGTCAGGAAGAGGTCGATGCCACGGTGATGGACGTAGTGAAAACAGGCAATATGGCCACCTTTAATTGCCCTGAAGAGGTATACCTTGGCGAGAAGCTTATAGAAATGCATCCCTGGGCTGATATGGTAAGGTATACTCGCTCTGGTGGAGAGGCTAATGCCGTGGCACTCCGAATTGCCCGCGCTGCCTCAGGTAAAGATAAAGTAGCCTTTTGTGGTTATCATGGTTGGCATGACTGGTATCTGTCGGCTAATATCGACAGCGATGGCCTGAAAGGACATTTACTTGCCGGCCTGGATGCCAAGGGTGTGCCTGCCGCACTTGAGGGTAATGCTATTCCTTTTACCTACAATGACTTTGAGGCCCTTGAAAAAATTGTTTCAGGAGGTGAGGTAGGTGTTATTTTTATGGAGGTCATGCGCAATATTGAGCCGGCCGATAACTTTCTGGAAAAAGTAAGGACGCTTGCAGACGAAAAAGGCATTGTTCTTATTTTTGACGAGTGCAGCTCTGGTTTCAGGCAAACTTTTGGTGGCCTGCACCTTCAGTATGGGGTAGAACCTGACATGGCCATGTTTGGTAAAACCCTAGGGAATGGTTATGCCATCAATGCGGTCATAGGAAAGCGGGAAATAATGGAGCATGCCCAGGAAACTTTTATCAGTAGTACTTTCTGGACAGAACGAATTGGTCCTGCAGCCGCCATTGCCACGCTAAAGGTGATGGAGGAAACGAAATCATGGGAGCAGTTGGTGGTCATCGGCAACAAAATTTCAGATATCTGGACAAAGCTCGGGCAAAAGCACAACCTGAAAATGAGAGTTTTTGGATTACCCGCCCTTTTGAAATTTGCTATAGAAAGCCCCGATATGCTTAAGTATAAAACCTTTATCACACAGGAGATGCTCAAAAAAGGTTTTTTGGCTGGAAATAGTGTTTATGCCTGTACGGAGCATTCAGATGAAGTATTGGAAGCATATACGGAAGCTTTTGATCCCGTTTTGGCAACTATTAGTCAATGTGAGCATGGTGAACTTGATATAAATAAGCTTTTAGAATGGCCGGTATGTCATGCTGGCTTTGCCAGGATAAACTAGAGAGCCAGGGATGAGTCGTTTTGCAATTTTCAGGACTGACGCTAATAAAGAAATTGGTACCGGACACCTTTTCAGGTGCATGGTATTGGCAACAGAACTGAGAAAAAAAGGATTTCAGTTGTGTTTTCTCTGTCACGGGTTGAGTGACTCACTGACCGGGCATTTGCGAAAAGAGGGAATAGATGTGGTTGCGGTAGCCAGTGACCGCGACAAGTGGTGCAAGGAGAACCTTGAAACCTATGGGAGTAAACACAGCGAAAAGATACTTATTCTGGATTCTGATCAGGATTCACTCTATGATGAAAACTGGCAGATATCGGTCAGAGCTTCGGGCTGGAAGTTGATGTATTTTAGCTTTTTTCACGAATATCATTTCCATGCCGATATTGTTTTAAACCAGAATATACGCGCTCCGGAGTTGGAATATGAAACAGCCCCCCATACGCAGCTATTGCTGGGTACTCAGTACGTAATTCTGAAGGAGAGTTTCAGACAGGTAGCCGAAAAACAAGCTCTTACAGTTAAAAAAGAAGGTCATTGTATGCTCTTTTTTGGAGGAGCAGATAGCAAGGGGCTTACCCTCAAAGTAGTACGTGCTTTGCTACAACATGAGAGAATATTTAAAAAGCTAATTGTAGTATTGGGCGCACTGAACCCAGACCGGGAAGCTGTTGAGAAGTTATGCCTGGAAGCAGGGTCGTACATAGACTTACATGTCAATACCCCGGAGATGCCACAGTTGATGACAGTTTGCGAGTATGCTATTACATCCGGGGGGCTTACCCTTTGGGAGTTGGCGACCCTAAACGTGCTGCAATTGGTTATTCCCACGAGTGAAAGAGAGCGCATCACGGTGGCGTATTGTGAAGAAAAAGAATTGTTATACCACTACAAAGGCAAGGTAGAACTTGATGCTCTGTTTAGCTGGATACAGACCGTAATGAATAAGGGTGACCATGAAAATATGGTGACTGATTTTCAACGGAAGGTCGGGGTGAACGGGGCTCAGTCTGTAGCCACCTGCATAGCACAGCTCTTTGAATCAGACGAGCAGAACCATGAATGATGACAATGCTAACAGGGTAAAGGGGTTTAAGAAGGATGACTTTGCAGAGAAGTATCTGCATGAGGCCAACATGGCTTTGGGAGAAGTAGAAAACAGAATTCTCGAAGACATGGCGGGAACGGGTCCTTTACAGCCCCTGATCTTTGTGGTAGGAGTGCAGCGCTCAGGTACCACACTGCTCAATCAAATGATCATTAACCATTTTGATGTAGCATACCCCAACAATTTCGTAGCACGATACTGGAAGTCACCAATTGTCGGTTCTGTACTTTTTCAGAATCTGGGGCTGAAAGAGAATGCCCTATCTTACCAATCAGATATGGGCTATACCAGCGGCCTTACAGGACCACATGAGTTTGGTTATTTCTGGCGTCACTGGTTCCCTGACAATGTCTATGATGAAGGGTTTACAGGTGACAGTATAGACAATGAGCTGTTTACAAAACAGATGAACACCTGGGCTGCCTACCAACAAAAACCGTTGATTTTTAAAAACCTGCACAAGGTCAGCTTTAGAATTGCCAAACTGGCTGAACTCTTTCCAAAAAGTATTTTTATTCACATTCAGCGCGACCCGTTTTTTGTTGCCCAGTCTACCTATGAGTCACGTCTTAAGCTATTTGGCTCAGAAGATGAATGGTTTGGCATTCACCCGCCTGAATTTCCGGAGTTGAGCAAGCTCTCTTTTGCTGAGCAAATCGCTGGGCAGGTATATCATGCCGACCGGTATATTAAAAAGGAAATGTCAGGACTGTCTGATGACAGGAAACTGGAGCTGAGTTATGAAGAGCTGATCGGAGACACAGCAGAGGTGGCCAGTCGGCTGACGAGCTTTTTGAATGAAAGGAATGGTATTGAGCTAAATCTGAATTTTGATGAAGTTGGTTTTAAATCGACCAACAGCTCACGTTTGTCAAAAGAAAAGGAAGAGCAGTTGGCATCAGCTATTGAAAAGTACTATGGCACTGGCAGGTAATCATTATACCGTTTTTGAGTCCAGAGCTTCTTACATTATTTATAATGTTCTGAAAGGAAGGAGTGGCAAAGTGCTACTGCCGGCAAATGTATGCCCTATTGTGCCTGCCACTGTGATCAAGGCAGGCCTTATTCCAGAGTTTCTGGATATTAGCCTTGAAACCTGTGAAATGGACCATAACCTACTACTCCGGGCGGTAGAAAAAAAAGGAGAGTATACAGCCCTGATTTATGTCAGAACTTATGGTAACCTGGAGAACGACCTCAATGATCTTTTTCAAGCAATAAAAGAAAGTCAGGGTGCTGAATTCTTAATCATTGATGACCGGTGCCTGGGCATAGCCTCATTTAGCCCTGAGCACTCAGCAGCAGACATGCAATTGTATAGCTCGGGTTATTCTAAAATCGCAGAACTCAACTGGGGAGGCTACGCCTTTATAAAAGATGATCTCAGGTATGACCGGCAGGATATCAATTATAAAGAGGCTACCCATGACGCCCTGATAAGTGAATTTAACAGGGCTATTACAGAGTCATCTGCTATCATTTCAGAAGCAATTCATACGGATTGGTTGTCGTCTGCCCCCCCCTCCGTTACTTTTGAAGACTATACTCAGCAGGTAGTATCCCTGACGGATAAGGCATTGAAACATAAAAAACAGCTTAACAGCATATACAGTGATATGATCCCTTCCTCGGTGTGCCTGCCTCAAGGTTATCATAACTGGAGGTTCAATATCAGGGTGGCTGATCAACAGAAACTTCTGGACAAGATTTTTGACGCGGGACATTTCGCCAGCACACACTACGCAAATATGTCTGTTAATTTTACACAAAAGCCTGAGCCTAATGCCAGTGTATTGGCTGCAGAGGTAGTAAACCTCTTCAATGACTACAGGTTTAGCCCGCAGAAAGCCCGGGAAGTAGCTGCACTGGTTGTGGAGCATATAAAAGAGAACGATTAAAAAAATGAAGATTGGAAATAATCACATAGGGCCGGAGCATCCTACCTATATCATCGCAGAGCTGTCAGCTAATCACAATGGAGATTTTGATATTGCTGCAGAATCTATTCGGGCAATCGCAGATACGGGTGTAAATGCCGTAAAAATACAGTCTTACACACCTGACTCCATTACCCTGGATTCAGACCAGAGTTGGTTCAGAACGAGGGAAGATAGCCCCTGGGCAGGTCAACGACTCTACGATGTGTATAAACTTGGGCAAACACCCTGGGAGTGGCACAGGCCTCTGAAAGAGCTTACTGAGAGTCTCGGGTTAGACTTTTTCTCTTCGCCATTTGACCTGCCCTTTGTTGATAAGCTGGAGTCTATAGATGTACCTGCTTATAAAATTGCCTCATTAGAGCTTACACATATTCCTTTGATCAGGCGGGTAGCGCAGACAGGAAAGCCTATCATTATGTCTACCGGTGCGGCAGAGGCCGGAGACATTGAACTTGCATTGAAGACTTGTTATGATGAGGGTAACCGGAACGTTGCTCTTTTAAAATGTACCAGTGCTTATCCTACTCCGCTGGAAGAGGTAAACCTGATGGCCATTAAAACCATGGCGGAGAAATACGGGGTGATCATAGGTCTTTCAGACCATACGCTAGGGCATACCGCACCATTGGGAGCAGTAGCGCTGGGGGCCAATATTATTGAAAAACACTTTATCCTGAATAAAGAGCTTGACGGCCTTGATAAGGATTTTTCGCTGATTCCGGAAGAGTTTGCGGAGCTGGTTACTCAGGTAAGAGACATGGAAAAAGCCCTGGGTAACCAACATATTGATCTTTCGGCCCGGATGAAAAATGCTAAGAAATTCACGCGATCAATGTTTGCTGTTGTGGATATTCTCCCCGGACAAGAGATAACAGCGGATATGCTGGGCATTCTGCGGCCTGGCCTTGGTCTGCACCCTAAGCATTTTGATGAAGTTATTGGTAAAGTGACAGCCCAGCATATAGAAAGAGGTACGCCACTGAGTTGGGATCTGTTTAAATAGAAAAAGGAAATCGAACTTATGAGTATAGCAGCAGTAATGCAACCTACCTATTTGCCATGGTTGGGCTATTTTGACCTGATTGATCAAGTAGACGTTTTTGTATTCTATGATGATGTTCAAGTGGTAAAAGGTACCTGGGGTATGCGTAACCGTATCAAGAATAGTGGAGGAGAGCAGTTTTTAACAGTACCGCTGCAAAAAACAAAGTCTAAATTTGAAACCACTTTTGTAGATGCACAGCTCAATACCATTATCAATTGGAGACGCAAACACCTGAGTGCCATCCGTACGAACTATACTAAGGCACCTTACTTTCATGAACTGTTCCCTCAATTAGAATCATGGCTCAACGGTGACTTTCAAAACCTGGCTGAACTGAACATTACCCTGATAACCAACTTCAGTAATTACATAGGCATAGACACTGAGCTGAAAAGATCCTCTGAAATGGAAGGTTTGGAAGGTGTGAAAGATGAAAGGTTGGTGCCACTGCTAAAACAAATAGGGTGTGTGGAGTACCTTTCTCCTATAGGTGCTATGGAATATATCAATAGAAATAAGAAGGGGGGCGTGTTTGCAGACCATAGTATTTCGCTCTTCTATCATCAGTTTGAACACCCGGAATATCAGCAGTTGTTTGGAGACTTTGTAAGTCATATGGCTATTATCGATGTGCTTTTCAATGTTGGCCCTGAAAAGACCTTGAAGCTTATCAGAGCGGGTAGGCGGCCTCGTATGTTTTTTGGAGATGCCGAATAAGAGTGAATTGAATAGTAAATCTAATGAAGAAACCGGTCAGGAGGGTTTACGGGTAATGAGCACAGGGCGCATTGTAATTATTCTGAATTATGTACCCAGACCAGCCATTTTTAAAAATTATGGAATCCCCTATTTTAAAAAGAATGGCATCCTGTTTAGCCTGGTACTGGTAAAGGAAAGACTTTATCTGAATGAACAGTTGACCGGGCTTTTGGAAGAAATGGTTGAGGATCATGGACTGATTACAGTGGAGGGGTACAAATCACTTACCGCCTTTCTGGAACAGTTCAGTGATATTTCCTTTATTGTTTCCAACCTTAATAACTGTTACCGAAATCCGAGTCTTTTCAACAAGCTGGCACAGCGCTATAAGCTCATTGGCCTTGGACTTAAGTATACACCAAAAAGTAAAAAAGACAGAGCTGCCAGGCTTAAGGCCAATCCACTGAGAATCTTACAGGCTGCAAAGTCCAGGCTGACAAAAATATTTACGGAAGATTTTGAACCTAAAAGACTCTTCAGGCTTTATGTGAGTAGTACAGAAGTCTACAACAAATACCTTAATCAAATACCGGATACAAGCAAAGTGTGCCTGGCTCCATCAAATGAGTTTGATCATATATTTCATATAAGAGAGGAACTGGATCAACTGGATCAAAAAGAAACATGTGTGTTTTTAGATACAAATCTTATGTTTCATCCTGATATGGTTCGTTTGGTAGGAAATAATCCATTTGATAAAGAAAAGTATTTTTCATCACTCAAGTCTCTTTTTAAAGCAATTCAGTCTGAATTAAAGCTTGAGCCGGTGGTGGCGCTTCACCCTTCAGCTTCGGAGGCCGATTATCAGGACTTTTTACCTGAAACTACATTGATCAAAGGTCATACAATAAGGGAAGTGTATCAGGCACGTATGGTTCTTATGCATGGCAGCACCTCATCAATGTATGCGGCCTATTTCGGTAAACCACTGAGAACATTGGTTAGTAATGAGATTCTTGCAAGTGAGCGCTTCCGGGAGGGGATTCGCGAGTGGAGTAAAGAGTTTGGTATTGATCCTTTGAATATAGATACGTTTAATGTATCCGAAATCAGTAGTGACTTGCTATGGAAGAATAGCGAAACTTACGAATCAATAGTCAACAAATACCTTACCCCCGAGGGGAACAATACACCCTATTACAAAGATATTCTGGACTTGACTGGTCAATAATCCGGGTTTTTTCTTGTTAAGAAAACCACCAAATGAAAACACTTTACTATTTAATACAACTGGACTTCCCTACGCAAAGAGCTTATGCAAAGAATGTGATTTCTACTTTGTCAGTATTGGCCTCTCAGGGAGTAAAAGTCAAAGTATTTGCTGGCGGATCAGATGTAAGCATGGGCCAACTCCATGAACAGTATGATATGCATGATGCCTTAGAGTTTAATTTCTCTAAAGTAGGTAGTGTTAAAGGCAAACTCATTTTCATGGGACTGATTCAGTTTATGAAAGTACTTTTTAAGAGAGATGTAGTTATATCAGGCCGCTTCATTGTACCTCTGTATCTTCTTTCGTTTTTAAGAGAAGTGAATTATGAGTACCATTCACCTATCTGGAAACAAGGATTAATGTACCGGATAATGTTCAAAAGACTACTGAGGGCAAGTAGGTGTAAATCCTTAGTGGTACCCAATAAAAATCTCTATTTGGACTTCTTCAAGGAGTACCCAGAATTGGAGCGTTATGGAAAGAAAATAAACCTTGTGAGTAATGGAGCATCAATAAAAGCCAATTCGGAGAGTCCTGTGACAAATTCAGACATTTTGAATCTTGGCTACGTTGGAAGTTTCTATCCAGGTAAAGGCCTGGAGGTGATTGAGGAACTGTCAAAGTCAGCCGGGAATTGTGTGTTTCATTTGGCAGGAGGACCTGAGGAATTGCTAAGGCAGAACCATCCCGATTTGCTCAAAGATTCAAGGATACGGTATCACGGATATTTGAGCGCAGAAGGAATAGATGAGCTGTCAAAGCAGATAGATATTTTCCTCTTGCCAAATGCAAAATCTATCAAAACAGGAGCAAAGTCTGATATAGGTAGATATACCAATCCACTGAAGCTTTTTGAATACATGTCATATTATCGACCTATCATTTGTTCTGACAGAGATTATCTGAAAGATGTACTTGATGAATTAGGGTTTTATTGTGAATCAAAAAAGGATTGGCTGGATGCAATAGATAAGCTCAGGGACATTAATTTGAGGCAGGACTATGGCCAGAGGATCAAAGAGAAGTTTCTTTCAAATTTCACCATTAATCATCGGGCAAATAAGATTAAATCGATACTGTTATCATAAGTTTCAATGCTTAAGCCGTATTTTGCAGCGGTAAATTGGCAAGATTAGAATTTTAAAAAATAGAAGATAAATGAATGTAGCCATTATCACCGCCAGGGCCGGCAGTAAATCAATCATTAACAAAAACATTCTTGAGGTCAAGGGTAAGCCTCTCATTTATTATCCCATCAAAGCCTCTCTTGACGCTCTTAAAATCGACAAGGTATTCGTATCTACAGATGGAGAAGGCATAGCTGCAGCTTCTGAAGAGCATGGGGCAACTGTAATTCCACGCCCGGATGAATTGGGTGGAGATACGATTAATCATGGTGATGTAATTAAACATGCCGTGGAGTGGGTAGACGAGCGTTATGACAACCTCGAAAATGTTGTGTTACTGCTGGGTAACACAGTATATGTAGATGGCTCCATTATAGATAAGTGCCTGCAGAAGCTGGATGATGAAAAAGAGCTTGACTCTTGTATGACCATTTGGGAAGCACAGGACGATCATCCCCTTAGGGCTATGGAGATTAATAAAGATGGATTGCTGGTTCCATATGGTAATGTAGAGAGAAACGTGTCTACTGAAAGACAGTCCTACAAAAAGGCCTACTACTACGATCAGGGCGTATGGGCTTTCAGAAAATATACGGTACAATCTCATGACGGCCCTAACCCATGGTGGTGGATGGGAAAAAAGAGTGCCCCTATTCTTAGAACCTGGGTTACAGGACGTGATATCCATACCTATTTCGATGTAGGAATCAGTGAATGGTGGCTCGATGGTTTAGACAAAATGAAAGAAATACTGAATAAAAGCTCAGAGCATGGCCTTTAGAATATTGACAACTTGTTCATCCTTTGGAAAGGTAGCAGCAGAGACCCTGGAGATGCTTCAAGAGACTGGTTTAGAAGTGGTAACGAATCCTTATGGAAGAAAACTCACTAAGGATGAATCTCTTGACCTTATGCCTGGCTTTGAAGGAATGATAGCCGGAACGGAAAAACTTGATAGAGAGGTACTCTCTAATGCCCCTGATCTCAAGTACATTTGCAGATTGGGTACGGGAATGGACAATGTAGACCTCGAAGCGGCAAAAGAACTGGGTATAGTAGTGGAAAATACGCCTGATGCACATGTAAAAGGTGTAGCTGAAATCACTTTAGCAGGAATTCTCTCAGTAGCGCGTCACCTTCATATTGCCGATGCAAGATTGAAAAATGGTACCTGGAAGAAGCATATGGGCAGGCTTCTGGAAGGTAAGAAAATTGGCTTAATCGGATTGGGTAGAGTGTCTAAACACCTGGTGCGTTTGCTACAGCCTTTTCAGCCTGTTATTTTCGCGATCGACCCATACCCGGATCACGAATTCGCTAAATCTTATGATATCAAGTTCATAGAAAAAGATGAGCTAATGGCTGAGTCTGACATTATTTCGCTTCATATACCTTATACCCCGGAAAACAATAATTACATAGATGCAAAGGCGTTTGGCTTGATGAAGAAAGATGTAATGTTGATCAATGCTTCGCGGGGTGGATTGGTAAATGAAGATGAGCTTTTTCGGTTTTTAACCGATAATAAGCAAGCGTTTGCGTATGTAGATACCTTCTTAAATGAGCCTTATTCGGGACCTTTGACAACACTCGAAAATATTCTTTTGACCCCTCATATTGGGAGTTCGGCCAATGAGACCAGGATAGAGATGGAAAAGGCAGCAGCTCAAAATGTAATTAACCACTTTAACAAATGAGTAAAAAAGTACTCGTTACCGGAGCATCAGGTTTTTTAGGAAGCCACATCGCAGATGCACTTTCAGACAAGGGGTATCAGGTAACTGTATTCGATATCGTTGAATCACTGTATCTGCGCGAAGATCAGAAATTCATGCTGGGGGATGTGCAAGATGCAGATTCATTGAAAGAACAGCTCAAGGGCTTTGATTATGTGTATCACTTAGCTGCCTTGGCCGACTTAAATGCGGCTAAAACAAGGCCATTGGATACAGTTGCCATTAATATTCAGGGAACTGTCAATCTGCTGGAAGCTGCCAGGGTCAATAATATAAAACGATTTATTTTTGGTTCTACAGTATATGTTTACAGCCGCGAAGGGGGCTTTTACCGCTGTAGCAAGCAGGCCTGCGAAAATTATGTAGAAGAGTTTTACAATCGCTACGGCTTAGAGTATACTATTCTGCGCTATGGCAGCCTTTATGGACCACGCACAGATATGGCCAATGGTGTATATAGGCTGCTTAAAACTTACATGGACAGTGATAGCATGGAACATAGTGGTCGTTCCAGTGATAAGAGGGATTACATTCATGTGTATGATGCAGCTCGCCTGAGTGCCTCTGTTTTAGACGAAAGCTACATCAATAAAAACATGGTACTTACCGGTAACGATAAGCTTGAAGTATCAGAGCTCTTCAAGATGTTTGGTGAAATTCTGGGTAAGTCATCTGAGGTTCGCTTTCTGGGCGATGAGGGTAAAGGAAACGGACATTATAATATTACTCCCTATGCATACACCCCAAAACTGGGAAGCAAGCTGGTTTCTAACGAGTATGTCGACATGGGGCAGGGCATTATCCAGGTGATCGAAGAAATTGAGACCCAAAACAAATAAATTACAATCCATTTCACCTAATACTATGGAAATCAAATTACCAAGGCTTTCAGACCTGCTTTCATACAAGTGCATGTTCTTTGACTTTGATGGTGTCGTAGTGGAGTCAGGAAATATCAAGACTGAAGCATTTCTGGAATTGTATGAGGGGCAAGGGATAGAAGAAGAAGTCAGGCAACACCACCTTTCCAATCAGGGCGTTTCACGCTATGGTAAATTTAAGTGGATAGCTGAGAACCTGCTCAATGAGGATTATACAGATGAAATGGGTAAGGAACTGGGTGATCGCTTTAGCGCACTGGTAAAGCAGAAAGTAATTGCTGCCCCTTTTGTTCCCGGTTTTACTGATGTGATGAAAGTAATTACAGAAAAGGATATTTACTGTGTTATAGCTTCAGGTACACCTGATACAGAGCTCAAGGCTATCGTAAAAGAACGAAACATAGGCCATTGGTGGGATGAGGTTCATGGGAGCCCGGCTAAAAAGCAGGAGATTGTAGAAGATGTGCTGTCAAGAAAAGGGTTTGATCGTTCTGATTGCCTCTTTTTTGGCGATGCCAGTACAGATCATGAAGCGGCCGAAATTACATCTCTGGATTTCTATGCACGTCTTACTGACGAAATGCGAAGCTACTGGGGAAATGTTGAATACAAATACGGGACTGTAGATTTCTCTCAACTCAATGGATAAAGGGAAAATAAGAATACTTTTTGTAAGACCTTCGATGGGAGTAGGCGGAGCCGATAGGGTTACTTTAAACCTGCTCAAGTCTTATGATCAAAGTAAATACTATTGTGAATTATTACTCAATAAAAAGACGGGAGTTTTTTTGAGCTCAATCCCTGAACATGTCAAGGTCCATGAGGCTAACAGCCTGAATGTTTTGACGATGTTTCGAGCACTCAGAAAACTGGTTAAAACAGGAGGCTTCGATTATGTTTTCAGTACTTCTGGTGGTACGAATGTAGCGGTAATTCTGGCTACATTATCAGCGGGTAAAAGCAAGACAAAAAGTGTCGTATCTGAGCGTGTTAATTTGATAAGGCCAGATAAAAACGGAGTTAAGCAGAAGTTATTAAGGGCTTTTAAAGCAATGAGTTACAATAAAGCTGATATTGTAACGGCAGTCTCTCAGGAGTTAACTGAAGATATTCGTAATAACTTCGGTGTAGGTAAAGATCGCCTGCATGTAGTGAACAACCCCATAATAAATGATGATCTGATCCGGCAAAAGGATATTCCAATTGAACATAAAGCATTTGATGCAAGTAAGCCGTCTATCCTGACCGCTGTAAGGCTGATTCCCACCAAGAATGTGAAATTACTTATCAGTGCTTTCAACAATATTAAAAATGACACTGATGCAAACCTTTATATTCTTGGGTCCGGACCTCAGGAAAGTGAGCTGAAAGAAATGGTGCGTACCTTCGGGTTAGAAGGTAGAACTTTCTTTATCGGCTTCGATAAAAACCCGTTTAGTTGGATGCGAAATGCAGATGTGTTTGTTTTGCCTTCCAATAACGAGGGTATGCCCGGAGTATTGATACAAGCCATGGCATGTGGTGCTGCTTGTATTTCAACCGACTCTAAAACCGGACCAAAAGAGTTAATAAATGATGGGGTAAATGGGTTTCTAGTTGAAATTAATAATAAAGAAGAGCTTAGCAGAAGACTACTCGATTTGTTGACTGACGATCAATTAAGAGAAGAGTTTGGAAGAAAGGCTCAAGTTGGTCTCGATAGGTTCGAAGAGGCCAGCGCTATCGATAGTTATTTTAAGTTTTTGAGGTAAATAAGAATGAAAAAGAAATTAGGTATAATTGGTTGTGGGCATATTTCGGATACACATATCAAATCTTGGAAAAAAACTAAAAATACGGAAGTTCACGGTCTGTTTGACCTTGATAAGGGACTTGCAGAAAGTAAGAGGTCTAAATACAATGTAGGTATTGTTTACGAAGACCTGGACAAGATGATAGACGAATGTGACGTTTTAGACGTGTGTACTCCTCCACAGTCCCATTTCGACATTTGCATGCAAATCATCAAGGCCGGTAAAGACCTGTTGATAGAAAAGCCTGTGGTAACTGATGTGGCCCAGTGGAATACCATCAAAGAAGCGATAGAAGCAGCAGGTGTGAAGGTAGGGGTTTGTCACAACTTGAAATTCAGCCTGAGTGTGCAAAATGCCAAGAAGAGAATTGATGCAGGACAGATTGGTGACCTGATCAGGATCAACAGATATTTTCTTACGCATCCCGATCATGATAGAATGCTGAGAGGAGAGAACCATTGGTCACATAGGCTTCCCGGAGGCCGTTGGTATGAAACTATGCCGCATGAACTCTACATCACACACTATTTCGGAGGTGACTCAGAACTGGAGAATGTATCAATAATAAATTCCGATAAGGCACTTCCCGGTGCTCCGGCAGACGAGGTTTGCTTTACTTTGAAAAATGACAAGGTAATTTCAAACTATCACTATTCCAGTAATTGTAAGCTTAATAAACGAATGATTGAATTCATTGGCACAGAAGGGATTTTAGTAGTAGATGTGCTAAGCGACATGATTGTTCTGGATAAGGTTCAGGAGAGCAAAATGAAAAGGGGCATTGGCATTATGTTCCTGGAGGCAACATCGAGAGTGTTCCAATCTATACCAGACCGTATTAAGTATTTTATTCAGAGAAGAAAAGGTATATCTCCTCATACGCGTATCATATTGCAGTTTGACGACTATTTGAATGGTTTGGATGAATCGCCAACCCCAATGGAAGAAATTGATTTCGTTATCAGGTATTGCGAATTGGTAGGTAATGCCATCAACAGCCAACTAGAGTCCTAGTCCAGCGTACCACGCCCATAGAGATGCATGTAGGAATACTTATAACTAACCCGAACCATCACGTAGAGTTGACACTTTCTGTTGCAGAGGAGTTGACTAACCTAGGGTTTAAGGTGAAGTATATTTCCTTGTGTGAACTGAGGAGAATGAAGACTCCGGGTGATCTTTTTAGTAAGAAAGGGCTCTCTTTTTGTCAAATGAAGACACTTCCTGGTAATGTAAAACCTAGTTCTGGTAGTCAATCTTTAGGCAGTAGCAATTCGTTCAAAAGAAGAATACTAAGGGCCGCGTTTTGGTATTTGAAGCTAAGAGGCTTTATCCGCCAGTCTCTTAAGGGTATAGATAAAGTGATAGTGCTGAATGACACAGCCTTTCCGGGTAACTTGATATGTGATTACTTAAAAAGTAAGCATATTCCATTTTATCTCATTCAGGAAGGTATACGGTTTGATTTACCCAACGAATTGCAACAGTCTTATGGAGGAGGAGGAGCTGAGAAAGTGTTTGCCTGGGGTGCGCGATCCAAGAAGCACTTTGATAAAGTAGTACAATCGCATACGAAAGTAGTAATCAGTGGATCATCTCGGTTTAATCGTTTCTTGATTGATGTGAACAGCCGTTTTTCAGATCATGTTGGGCCGCGCAAAACTTTGGGCATTTTTACCAACCCTATTGATGATCAGGGCTTTTGTTCTAATGATGAAAAACTAGAGCTATTTGAGAGCTTCCTGATGAGGAGTGCAACGTTCATGAATACAAACGCATATAGCCTGATGATAAAAGTGCATCCAAGGGAAGATATTAATCAGTATCTTGAAATAGCTGAAAAGTATATTAACAATGTTAAGGAGTCTCCGAGAGCGATTTTGGAGGCTATTTTAAGTGTGGATGCTGGTGTGGTTATGGCTTCCACGGTAGGTTTAGAATTATTGGGCGCAGAAAGGAAAGTGGGGCAACTGGAGATTCCCGGTTATGGGTATGTTTTTGATTATACGGAGAACACTGAAGTGTTAAAAATACCAGTGTCGGGAGATTTCGACTTGGAACAACTTTTTAGCAGTGCTGAAGGTTCAGGTTATTTTAGAGAACATATTGCGGATGTTGATACTGTTGATGTGATTTGTCAGGAAATAGCTAATGATTAGTATTCTAAAGAGTACATTAGGAGCACAAGGCTGGCTCAAGGCATGGTCAGTTTATTTGATTTCTTTCCCATTTTACTTTTTTAAGGCAGGAAGTGCCCAGCCTTCTGATATTTTCATAGCAGCCATCATTGGTATTTATATACTATTAAATGGTTTCGATCACTTCAGAGACAACAGGCTGGTTTTTAATCGGTTTTTGAAGTTTTGTCTATACCTGGTTGTTGTTAATTTTTGTGTGGGAATGCTGCTTTTAGGGCAGGTCAACCGTGGCTTACCCTGGTATATTATTAGTGCCTTTTATTTCTACAACTTAATTGTAATGGGTTTCGCGCTTTCGCTTTATAAGCGTTATGGAAGGGACTTTCTTAAAACTACCCTCTACTCGTGCCTGATAGCAGCAATTTTACAAATCTCATTGTCTTTTGTTTTCGAAACAAGCGGAGAAGCTGCACGCGGTGCACTGTTCTTTACTAACCCCAATCAGTTGGGCTACTACTCTTTGTGCGGGTTATCCATCATTCTTGTGCTTGAAACAATTCTAAAGGTAAATAAGGTGATGATATACGGGAGTTTTCTTCTGTTTAGTTATATGGCCGCTATAAGTGTCTCGAAAGCTGCTTTGGGGGCTATGATGATCCTGATTGTTGTATACCTTATCACCAATGGTGTTTTGTCACTGCGCAACTTTGTTTTAATCGCTGTGATTGGCGGTATTGGGTATTTTAGTTGGAATCAGACTCAGTTCGGGCAGGATTTCCAGAAGAGCTTGGAAATCAGGCAAAAAAATGATGCTAGCAGGGCATCTAATATTACAGAGTGGGAGTATCGTGGATACGACCGAATCACTAACCATCCGGGCTATTTAGTTCTGGGAGCAGGGGAAGGCGGGTATAATCGGTTTGATACCTATATAGACAATCACGAAATGCATTCTTCCATAGGTACCATTATCTTTTGCTATGGTATACCTGGTGTCATTCTTTTCGGAATGTTCATTTCATCCCTACTAAAAAAATTACCCTGGTACTATCTCATCTATTCGTTACCCCTTTTTTCCTATGGTATTACCCATATGGGGCTTAGGTTTACCATATTTTGGGTGGCCCTGGTAATGTTCCCCGTAATCAGGGTCGAAATTCAGAAAAAGAAATACGCCTTATTAAAAAGAAGAGTTGAAGCTAGTAAGAATTACAACCGTACCAGTATCTCTGAAGTACCTACTCAGAGGGCAGTTTAAGCATTTTACTACCTTGGGCTTCGATGTGGTTGCTGTGTCTGCTGACGGACCTGAGATAGAAGGATTTGTGAAGGAGGAAGGGGTTTCACATCGTGTTATTCCGCTGACCCGAAAAATTACCCCCTTCAAAGACATCTACTGCATTTTTAAACTATACTCTTTGATAAGAAAGGAAGAGCCCACAATTGTGCACACTCATACGCCTAAAGCCGGCCTCATTGGTATGATAGCAGCCTATCTGGCCCGTGTGCCGGTGCGTATGCATACGGTTGCCGGTTTACCTTTGATGGGAACTGACGGCATAAAAAGAAAGGTGTTGATAGGCGTTGAGGAAATCACCTATAGGTTTGCCACAAACGTATATCCAAACTCACATGCGCTTAAAAGCTTCATAAAAGAAAATATCTGTGACGATGATAATAAGATAAAGGTTATTGCTAATGGTAGCAGTAACGGTATAGATACGCAGTTTTTCAAAAGAACACCTGAACTTGAAGAAAAGGCAAAGACCATTCGTGATGGGCATGGAATATCAGAAGATGATATGGTGGCTGTTTTTATTGGCCGTATCACGGGTGATAAGGGTATGAATGAACTCATGAGTGCTATGAAGCAAATCAGCGGGCTTAAACTCTTTTTGGTAGGTGACTTTGAACCGGAACTGGACCCGCTTAGCCCTGAGGCAATGACAGAACTGGATAGTAACCCCGATATTATTTGGGTAGGTTTTCAACCTGACGTTCGTCCATACCTCATGGCCGCAGATTTTTTAGTTTTCCCCAGCTATCGCGAGGGGTTCCCTAATGTGCCTCTACAGGCAGGAGCTCTTGGTTTACCCGGTATTCTTACTGATATCAACGGCTGTAACGAATTGGTAGAACATGGAGTGAATGGCCTGCTGATCGAACCAAGAGACACGAATTCATTGAAAAAGGCCATTTTGCAAATAATGAATGAACCTGAGTTGTTTGCCTCGATGAAAAGAGAAGCCAGAAGAATGGTTGAAGAGCGCTATGGACGCGAAGTTGTCTGGAAGGCACTTGAATCGGAGTATTCACGACTAACGGGGAGTAATGTATAAGTCACTATGTAAACCTGTATTAGATTTCATAGTCGCTCTGACTGTATTGTTGATCGCCAGCCCGGTTATTCTCATTACCATGATCTGTCTGTTCATATTAAACGATGGGAAACCCTTCTTTTTCCAGAGCAGACCAGGAAAAAATGAACGAATCTTTAAGATTATCAAGTTCAAGACGATGAATGACAAGACAGATGCCGCTGGTAACCTGCTCCCTGATGCTGACAGACTTACTGGCTTTGGAAGCATTGTCAGAAAACTGTCGATTGATGAGTTACCACAAATGATTAATGTGCTGAAAGGCGACATGTCCCTGATAGGGCCAAGGCCATTACTAGTAGAATACTTGCAGTATTATGATGAAGTACAGAAAAGGCGTCATGATGTGAAACCCGGTATTACAGGCTGGGCGCAGGTAAATGGAAGAAACACTCTTGATTGGCAATCAAAGTTCAGCTATGACGTATGGTACGTAGATAACATTTCTTTTTATCAAGATCTGAAAATACTATTTTTAACGGTGTGGAAGATAGTGAAGAGGGATGGCATAAGTGCAGAAGGGCAAGCAACTATGACTAAATTTACAGGAAATTGAGTCTCAAATCTGATAATATTATTAAGTGAAGAAGATAGCCGTTTTTGGAAAAGGAGGTTTTGGACGGGAAGTCCAAATGCTGATTGAGCAAATTAATTCTGAGGCTGAAACATGGGACTTTATAGGGTTCTATGATGATGATAAGTCCTCTGAAAAAATCAATGGAGCCCCTTTTCTGGGCATGCTGTCTGACCTTAATCTGGTTGAGGAAGAAATATATCTGGTCTTTGCCATTGGTAACCCCCTGGTTAAGAAAAATCTGGTGGGGGCCATAACTAATCCGAACATTAAATACCCCCTGCTCATTCATCCTTCAGTTCTTGTGGGTAATAGTGATTGGGTATCTATTGGAAAAGGGAGTATTATTTGTGCCGGGTGCATCATCACTGTGAATATTAACATTGGCGAGCATGTCATCCTCAATCTCGGCTGTACGGTAGGTCACGATGTGAATATCGGAGACTTTTCCGCTTTTATGCCTTCAATCAATATTTCCGGTGAGGTTAATGTGGGAGAAGGGGTATACGCAGGCACCGGAGCAAAGATTATCAATCAATTGGAAATAGGTGAAAACACTACCATCGGAGCTGGAGCTGTAGTTACTAAAAGCCTGCCTGCCAATGCAATATGTGTAGGAATGCCGGCAAAGCCAATTAAGTTTAAACAGCCATCTCCTGATCAATGAGCAATAGAATTTATCTCTCCTCACCACATATGGGAGGGCAAGAGTCTGAGTTTGTCTCGGAAGCCTTCCGGGATAACTGGATAGCACCCTTGGGCCCCAATGTAGATGGCTTTGAAAAGGACCTACAGAGTTATGCCGGTGTAGAGCATGCTGCAGTGCTCTCCAGTGGAACTGCAGCCATTCATCTCGCACTTATCATTTTAGGGGTTAGCAGAGGTGACGAAGTGCTTGTGTCAACTTTCACGTTTTCTGGATCCATTAATCCTATTGTGTACCAGGGAGCTATACCTGTAATGGTTGACAGTGAAAATGATACATGGAACGTTGACCCCGAGCTGCTAGAAGAGGCCATACGCGATCGTATTGCCAAAAAAGGTACTCCCCCGAAGGCTTTAGTGCTCGTACATTTATATGGAATGCCTGCCAGACTTCAGGAAATACTCGATGTCTGCGGGAAGTATGAAATACCAGTTATTGAAGATGCTGCCGAGGCCCTGGGGAGCTCATATAACAGTAAAAAACTAGGGAGTTTTGGAGATTTGAGCATATTCTCTTTCAATGGCAATAAAATAATTACCACCTCTGGTGGCGGAGCATTGCTCTCTGATAATGAGGAATGGATAACAAAGTCGAGGTTTTTAGCTACTCAGGCGAGAGACGCTGCGCCACATTATCAGCATAGTGAGATAGGCTATAACTATCGTATGTCTAATATTGTTGCCGGTATTGGCCGCGGCCAAATGATGGTGCTTGACGAATGGGTTTCCAAAAGGAGAGCCATTAACCAATGGTATCGGGGTATGCTTGAACCGATAGAAGGTATTACGTTCCTGTCAGAACCAGATAGCCGGTACTCTTCCAATTTTTGGCTGACTACCATTGAGGTAGACCCGAAACGGTGTCCTGTCAACAGAGAGGAAATAAGGTTGGCACTTCTGGAAGATAACATTGAATCAAGACCTTTGTGGAAACCCATGCACATGCAGCCTGTTTTTCGTGACTATCCCGGTTATGTGTCAGGAGTTTCTCAGCGCCTTTTCGAACAGGGACTTTGTTTACCTTCTGGTTCTAATCTCACAAAAGAGGAGCACTCACGTATTCAAAATGCCTTAAGTGATATTTTTTCTTAAATTTGGTATCTCCTAAGCTGTGATGATAAAGCATATCAAAACACTAAACATTCTTCCCAGGTGGATCATTGTTATCATTGACCTCGTCACTTTCGCCATGGCTGCTCTGGTAGGTTATATGCTTAGGCTCAACTTCGATGTTGACGCACTTTATGAGTATAACTTTCTTAGAGGGGTCTTTATTTTTATGATGGCAGGCCTTATAGGCTCGCTCATTACCAGAAGTTTTGCTGGAATCATTCGTTACACCGGCTTACAAGATACTTTGAGGGTTTTATATGCCAACCTTTTTACGCTGGCAGTGGTGTTTTCCATCAACTATCTTTCGGAAAACTCTGTACCGTATTCTGTTGCAGTCATCGCATTTTTCGTCTCGCTGGTAGCTTTGGTTAGCTACAGGCTCTTGGTGAAGGAACTCTTTTCATACTATCGAACAGTGTCACAATCCCAAAAAAAGGTGCTTATTTTCGGAGCCGGAAGACATGGTCTGACCACCAAGCAAGTATTGGAAAATGATGTGTCATCCAACGTGAAAATTATCGGTTTTCTGGAAGACAACACCAGAAAGATTAATAATGTAATTTCCGGTATTCGCATCTACTCTGCCAGGCAGGACTTTGAAAAACTTGCTATCAAGCATAATCCACAGGAATTGATTCTGGCGTCCAACAATATACCCGTTGACAGAAAGAACGAGCTGGTAGATCAATGCTTAGAGTTTGGAATTAAGATCAGTACAGTGCCTTCAGCGGATCAATGGATAGGTGGTGAGTTCAATCCCAACCAGATTAAAAAAGTTAAGATTGAAGACTTGCTGGGACGTAGTGTTATTGATATCCAGAATAAGTATGTGAGTAAGGAACTGACTGGTAAGAGTATTCTTGTGACCGGAGCAGCCGGTAGCATAGGTAGTGAGTTAGTAAGGCAAATTATTAAATACAACCCTGCCAAACTCGTACTTCTTGATCAATCCGAGACCGGACTCTTTGAGATTGAAAATGAGATAAGAGCGCTTAGGAATGTAGGGAATAAGATGGTCAGCTTTGTAGCTGATATATCCAATAAAGAGCGTGTAAAAATGGCCTTCGAGGCATACAGCCCCAGCTATGTATTTCATGCAGCAGCCTATAAGCATGTACCTATGATGGAATCCAATGCATGGGAAGCTATTGGGTGTAACGTGCTTGGTACTAAAAATCTGGCTGATTTAGCTGTAGAGCATGAAGCTGAGAAGTTTGTTATGATTTCAACAGACAAGGCCGTTAACCCAACAAGTGTTATGGGAGCCTCCAAGAGGGCTGCTGAAATTTACGTACAATCTCTCAATAACTTTTTAAGAGGACTTGATACTGTAGGGACCCGTTTTGTTACCACCCGCTTCGGCAATGTGCTGGGAAGTAACGGGTCTGTAATTCCAATATTTAAAAAACAGATTCAGAATGGTGGGCCTATTACGGTAACACATCCTGATATTACGCGCTATTTCATGACAATCCCTGAGGCATGTAGTCTGGTACTTGAGGCCGGTGTGATGGGAGAGGGAGGAGAAATTTTTGTTTTTGACATGGGTGAATCCGTACGTATTCTTGACCTTGCGAAAAGAATGATCCAGCTCTCAGGGCTTCAGGAAGGCGTTGACATAGATATAGTGTTTTCCGGCTTGCGTCCCGGTGAAAAACTCTTTGAAGAACTTCTGGATGATAAAGAGAACACTTTGGCCACGCACCACCCTAAGATAATGATCTCCCAGGTAAGAGAGATAGAGTTTAAAAAGGTTCGGGATATTTGTAAAGAAATGGAAGAGCTGTTGTCGTCTAAGGATGAGTTTTCAATTGTCTCCATTCTCAAGAGGCTCGTAAATGAGTATAAGAGCCGGGAATCTAAGTTTGAAGTACTTGACGCTTGATCTCATCGAAGCCACGTACTTTATGACTTGTCTGTACCGAGTGTGCTAAAGCGCAAAGTAGCCTCATTCCACAGGTCCGATCGGACCGCCTTACCCTTCATAATACCGTTTTTCCACTGCCTTCTTTTATGATATGATGATTTGAAGACTGTATTCAGGACACTGGACATATTCAGGCAATGAAAACAGTCTGTATATTCAGATTTCATGTCGTCCGTTCAGAGCACTGATATGATAACAAAATGGCAGCCCAATGATAAAAAAGGCTGCCATCTTATATGGGTTCTGTAAAATAAAATCTTAGCGGAACTTGGGCTTTCTTCTGGAAGGCTGAAACAGTTGCTTAATGAAGTTGTCAGGCAGATATAGCTCAAGTCTTACCTGAAAAATGTAATAGGCGTCATTTTTCTCCGGATTACCACGATCATCTCCTGGCTTTCTTGTTGGATAACCAGCTTCCGCTGAACGGTCAAAGAGTATTTCTGCATCACTGATGCTGCCTATTCTTCCAGCATCACGGAGTTCCTGAAGGCTAGGGAATTCTGTACTTACATCATCCAGATAGTCTGTAAAAGTGAATCGCCTTGCGGCCTCAAACAGTATATCTACATACTGAGTAGCTTTAAGTCTTACTCCTATACCCAACGGAACTACCAAGGCATTGGCAGCATACCCGTTACCTGCGAGGGCTTCCGTGTTAAGCTTGCGAAGATTTACGTTTTCACCCGTCAAAGGGTTTTCTGCCTTGGGATTATTAGTAGTAAAACCTATTCCGAATAATAAATATGGGTTCAGTACCGGACGTCTCGTGTAGCTGCCGTTGACGGGAATAAGGTTAAAAGTGAAAAAAAGTGAGGCTTCCAGATTTCTTGCATTAAAGCTCAGGTTTCGGACAAAACGTGTGTCTCTCTGACCTTCTCGTGGACCTCCACGCTGATCAGGGTCTTTTCCAGCCAAAAAGCCACTATCAGCATCATCCCCACCTATGCCGTACCAATTAAGGTCCAGACGCATACTAATCTGAGATCCGAATTTTTTTCTAAGACCAATACCCAGGTTGGAGCCTACAGCTGAACCTAACCCATCATATACCACATCGTGTAAATCGCCATGGTAGCTTGAAACTCCAAGTCCAAAAGAAAACATCCACGATCTGTCCCTTCTTCGCGAATAGAAGCTTTGAGCATCTGCGAAGTCAGCAAGGAACAAAACCAATATAGTAGTAAAGACTAATTTTTTCATTGTTAGATATAATCGGCTATTAACCGTTCAACAAAAATAACATGTTAACAGTGATTCTACAAAAATTTGGGTAGGCGAGGATGTATAAAAGTAGTTAATTTTGTGTTAAAAAAGAAAGACTCTCTTCTGTCTTTTGCAGAAGAGAGTCTTTTATGCGCACCCGGAAGGATTCGAACCCTCAACCCCCAGAGCCGAAATCTGGTATTCTATCCAGTTGAACTACGGGTGCCTGTACTGGCTAAAGTAGCTCTTGTACCTTGGCAGCAGCGTCTTTAAGTAAGATGGCAGAGTGTACGGCCAAACCACTTTCATCTATAATTTGAGCACCTTCTGTGGCATTAGTTCCTTGCAGTCTTACAATGATGGGAATATCAATATTTCCTATTTTTTTATAAGCCTCAACCACGCCTTGTGCTACGCGGTCACAGCGCACGATACCGCCAAAAATGTTAATTAGTATGGCCTTGACGTTAGGGTCTTTCAAAATGATTCTGAATCCTGCTTCTACTGTTTCAGCATTGGCTGTTCCTCCTACATCCAGGAAGTTGGCAGGCTCACCACCCGAGAGTTTAATGATGTCCATGGTAGCCATGGCCAGGCCTGCACCATTCACCATGCAGCCTACGTTTCCGTCCAGTTTTACGTAGCTAAGTCCGTATTTTCCAGCTTCTACCTCAGCAGGATCTTCTTCGCTGATATCACGAAGTTCCAGAAGGTCAGGGTGACGCATCAGGGCGTTATCATCCAGGTTTACTTTGGCATCTACGGCAAGAATCTGGTTGTCTGATGTTTTTAACACAGGGTTAATCTCGAACATGGAGGAGTCAGAACTCACATATGCGCTGTAGAGCGAGTAGATGAACTTTACCATGTCTTTGAAAGCTTTTCCTTCAAGACCGAGTTTGAAAGCCACCTTTCTGGCCTGAAAACCCTGTAAACCAACTCTTGGATCAATCCATTCTTTGATAATCTTCTCAGGAGTATTTTCGGCAACTTCTTCAATATCCATTCCACCTTCGGTAGAGGCCATGATTACGTTGCATCCTTTTGCTCTGTCCAGCAAAATCGATACATAAAATTCCTTAGTGTCAGATTCTCCTGGGTAGTATACATCCTGAGCGATGAGTACCTTGTTGACCACTTTACCTTCAGGTCCTGTTTGGTGGGTAACCAGTGTGCCACCTAGTATAGCTGCTGCTTTTTCAGGCACTTCATCAAGGCTTTTTGCCAATACTACGCCATTGGAGCCGGTCTGCTCAACCTTTCCTTTTCCACGGCCACCTGCGTGTATCTGAGCTTTTATCACATACCAGCTTGTGCCGGTTGAAGCGTTTAAAGACTTAGCTGCTTCCAGAGCACCTTCAGCAGTATCTGCTACAATGCCTTCCTGAATTTTTACTCCATGCTTTTTGAGCAATTCTTTTGCCTGGTATTCGTGTATGTTCATTGCCTGAAATTTTGGCACGAAAGTAACCTATTGGGCTTATAATAACAAACAAATTAGGGTGAACAAATCAGGTCAGTCGATTGGTTCGTTATAAATCTGTATGTTTGGATTTTGAAGCAAAAATGGAGTTGTTAAAAGCTACTGGGGTACAAAAGGCATATGGTGCCTTAAAAGTGTTGAAAGGTATTGACCTGATTGTCGAGAAAGGTCAGATTTTATCTGTTGTGGGAGCCTCAGGGGCTGGGAAAAGTACATTATTGCACATTCTGGGTACTTTGGATCGACCAGACACCGGAGAGTTGATTATTAAGGGAAAAAGTACTTCTCGCCTTAATTCTAATGAGTTGGCCAGGTTCAGAAATGAGTCCATTGGTTTTGTGTTTCAATTTCATAATCTACTGCCGGAATTTACTGCATTGGAAAATGTAATGATTCCCGCCTTTCTTGGTCAGAAAAACGATAAGGAAGTGGAAAGGGATGCCAAATTACTTCTTGATAAACTGGGAGTAGGCGCCAGGGCTTCACACAAACCTTCAGAGCTTTCAGGTGGGGAGCAGCAGAGAGTGGCGGTGGCCAGGTCTCTGATCAATAAGCCTGCTATCATCTTTGCGGATGAGCCCAGCGGTAACCTGGACTCTAAAAACGCTCAGGAATTGCATGGACTGTTCTTTGATTTACGCAATGAGCTTGAACAAACTTTCGTGATTGTTACTCACAACGCTTCTCTGGCCGATATGGCCGATCGAAAAATAGAGATAGCAGATGGAAAGATTATCTAGTCTTCTTGGCTACTTTGCAACGAATGGAAGACTTTCCATAAAGAGACTTTGGCAGGTAAACCCCCAGTCTGAAACCGACTCTTATATAGGCATCGTTGCCACCATCACCTCGTGGGTCTCCGGCCGGAGCCGGATCGAGACCCAACTCAACTCTTCTGTCAGATAAGAGAGCGGCCGGGCTTGTAGGGTCACCAAAAGAGGATGGGTCGCGGTAATTGCCGCTTACATCATCCAAATATCCAGTAAGTGCCAATGTGTATTGCATTTCAAGCTGTAAATCCACATTACGGTTGACAAAGATGTTAACACCAAAACCAACAGGTATCACCATGGCCAGACTGCCATAATCCACACCTTCTGTTCTCAGTGGCCTCAGTACGAATTCTTCACCATTTAATTCGGCTTTTGGCTTGTTGGAAGTAACTCCCAGCCCAAGGTGGAAATAAGGATTCACGAAAGCACGATCTTTATAGCCTGAAGGGGGGTGCCTGAAAGCGAAGTACAAGGCTTGAGCTGTGAACTCAAAATTGGTAGCATTAAAAGACAAGTTTCTGTTCCTGGTAGTTCTTATAGGAGAGAGTCTATCCTCGGCCTTAATAGAATAAATGGAAAGAGAACCTCGCAAGGCTATATTATCCTTGAAGAGGTGTTCATAAGCCAGAGACGCACTCAAACCGGCCTGTAATTGTGTGTCAGTGGCCTTTCTAAGCTCACCTATATAGGTATTCAGGCCAAGGCCAAAGGTGACCTTCGAAATCCTGTCAAAATCACCAGTGGTCGTGTAGTGTTGTGCCTGACCTAAGGCGCTGATGCATAGTACCGTAAAGAGTAATAATGACTTTCTAATCATTCATCTGTGAGTTGGATGCCCAAAATGCTAAAGATATAAGGGAAACGCAAAAAAATGCTAGTTATTAGCTTCTTTTGATTTTTTGATCATCTGGTCAATGTGTTTGCGGGCTCCAAACATGTCCTGATAGCTCGCAACAATCTTATGTTCGCTGTCCAGCAGGTAGGTCACGCGCTTGGGTATTCCGATAACGGGTACTAGGGCATCGTAAGCTTTACACACTTTACCTGAGGCATCTGAAAGCAGCTCAAAGGGCAGGTTATGGGCTTCTTTGAATTTCAAATGACTTTTGATTGAGTCGCGGCTGATGCCAAAGACAGGGATTTCCAGATTCCGGAATTCTGCAAAAGCATCTCTGAAGCTACAGGCCTCTTCTGTACAGCCGGGGGTAAAGTTTTTCGGATAGAAATAGATGATGCAAGATGTCTCTGCCATGTCATCTTTAAGAGAAAATTCTTTACCCGAGGTACTCTTTAATCTGATCTGGGGAGCTTTTGTGCCTTTTTTAAGTGCCATAGAGGCTTTTGGTTACTTTAGTTAATATTACCGGACTATACTTCCTTATTGACGCGGAATATTTCAATTTCGCGCATGCTTAGTCGTGGAGTACAATACATGCTTTTGGCCACTTTTGTTTTCGCTATTATGAATGTAGCGGTAAAATGGGTCGATCATATTCCCGCTGTCGAAGTAATATTCTTCCGTTCTATTGTTTCGCTGGTCATGTCCGGGGTAGCCCTGCGCTCGCAAAAAGTGCCCCTTTTCGGAAATAACAAAAAGGTGCTGATTCTTCGGGGAATTGCCGGTTCGTTGGGGTTAATTCTTTTCTTCACCACCATTCAGAGGATACCACTGGCCAGTGCGGTTACGCTTATGTTTTTGTCCCCCATATTTACGGCTGTCCTTGGTATCTGGATCGTCAAAGAATCTGTCCGCTGGCTCCAGTGGGTCTTTTTTATTATTTCATTCGGTGGCATCATGATGATCCAGGGTTTCGACCCCAGGGTATCACCGGGTATGGCCCTGATTGGTATTGGCGCAGCTTTCTTCTCCGGAGTGGCCTACAACATGATCCGCAAGCTGAAAAACAGTGAGCATCCACTGGTAATCGTTTTCTATTTTCCCTTAGTGACATTGCCCTTCACTATTATCTACATGTTTTTTGATTGGGTAACTCCTGTAGGCACTGATTGGATCATTCTTATCCTGGTGGGAGTTCTGACCCAGGTAGCACAGTACTTTATGACCAAGGCCTACCAGGCAGAGGAGTTGTCAAAAGTGGCTAATATCCAGTTTACCGGAATTCTGTACGCCATACTATTTGGCTGGGTGCTTTTTGACGAAAGCTTTAATTTTAACACTTATCTTGGTATGGCCATGGTGCTGGTAGGAGTGATACTCAATATTGCCTACAAGCAACGCCTCCAACAAAGAAAGAATTGATATGAAGTTGTTCCAGGTAGACTCATTTACCAAAGAAGTTTTTAAAGGCAACCCTGCTGCTGTCTGCATTGTAGAAGACGACCTGAACGAGGAACTGATGCAGAGGATAGCGCTGGAGATGAATCTGTCAGAAACCGCGTTTGTGAAGGTCTATGAGAAGCATTGTAACCTGAGATGGTTTACGCCTGCTTCTGAGGTACCGCTTTGCGGGCATGCTACCCTGGCTACGGCCTTCGTACTCTGGTCTCATGGCTTCTGGCCAAAGGCAGAGCAGATTGAGTTTAGTACGCTCAGCGGAAGTCTTTTTACCAGGCTGGAAGGTGAAATGATCATTATGGACTTTCCGGCTACCGTGCCCGAGATTCAATCAAATTTTGACAAGACAGAATTGGAGGAACAGATGGGAGGCTTGGTTGATGAGGTACTGACAGTGCCTAATGAGCTGATCGTGATTATGTCTGAAGAGGCTGACCTGAGAAAGAGTAGCCCGGATGATGCTTACATTGCAAGGCTGGCTAAGAATGGTGTAATAGCTTCCACAAGATCAGAAGGAGGGGAGTATGATTTTGTTTCCCGCTATTTTGCCCCCAATCTGGGTATAAAGGAAGATCCTGTAACGGGTTTTATGCATACAATCTTAACACCTTATTGGGGCTCGGTGATGGCAAAGGGGCATTTTAAGGCTTACCAAGCCTCGGCTCGGGGTGGAGAGCTGGAAACGGAGCTGAGAGGTGGCCGGGTTTTACTCAAAGGCCATGCGGTGGAGGTATTCGAAACCGAATTGAACCTGTGATTTGACTTAGCGATCGCGCAGTACTTTGCCGGAGCCGGCACAGGTATCGCAGCTTTCGCGGCCTCGTAGCGCAACCCAATAACCCTTACCCTCGCATTTGCCACATTTCTTGTAATCAGATACCGGAAAGAGCCTCCTGATGAGAAAGTAGACCCCTACGAGTAGAGCAATAAAAAATAGTATCCTGATAAATGCCATAACTAGTTTTTATACATGATAAAAGCAGTGCTGGCAGGTATAGTAAGCACTGAAGAGTTAACACTGCGAATACCGGCTTCATTAACCCGGTTGCCATCGCTCACCAGTTGCCAGTCACCTTTGGGAGTACTTATGGTTTTGTTCAGGCCGCTTCCGTTCAGCAGTACCATTATTTCTTTCCAGGAATCTCCGTTGGCATGATCCTTTAGCTTATATAAAATGAGGTTGTCATCCTGCGTATCTATAAACTCCAGGTGCTGCTGTATCATTTCGGTGGTGGGCATGCGAAAAGCCGGATGATTTTTGCGAAGTGCGATAAGCCCCTGGTAATAGTCGAATAAGAATTTGTATTGGGTCTTTCTGTTCCAGTCTATCTGATTGACCTCATCGGGTGATTCAAAGCTGTTTTCCACACCACCCTTGGTTCGGAGCATTTCCATACCGGCATGTAGAAAGGGCACGCCCTGAGAGGTGAGCACTATGGTCTCTGCCAATTTGTGCATTTTGATCAACTCAGCCGGAGTAGCATCCGGCATTGAAATCTTCAGCTTGTCAAAAAGCGTATGATTGTCGTGGCAGGATACATAACTGATGGTTTGTGAAGGCTTGGGCGACCATGGAGCTTTCGAGTAGTTCACCGTAGTATAATCTACTTGAGGGTGCCGGGTAGAGGCCACTATTCCGAACTTAATACTCTCCTTCATGCCCGGTTTCTGGCTTACAAAGCCCCGGTCTTCATGTTCAAACACGCTGCCTTTGAGTCCGTCACGGAGGTCATCGCTGAATGCAGCTACCTCTTTAAGCTTGCCTGTATTGGCTTTGAGCGCCTGATCTTCCGCAGGTAACGGGCTTGCACCAGCGGTCCAGCCCTCCCCGTAAATAAAAATGCTGGGGTCTATGGCGCGTAGCTCCTTGCTGATGAGGTTCATGGTTTCAATATCATGAATACCCATAAGGTCAAAGCGAAAACCATCCAGGTGATACTCCTCCACCCAATACTTAACGGACTCCACCATGAACTTTCGCATCATAGCCCGCTCCGAAGCGGTTTCGTTGCCACAGGCAGAGGCATCGGAAAAGCCTCCTTCAGCATTTTGTCGGTAATAGTAGGAGGGCACCAACTGGTTGAAATTAGAATCATCACTTTGGCCGGTATGGTTGTACACAACATCCAGTATGACTCTCAAACCATTTTCATGAAGGGCCTTTACCATTTGCTTGAACTCCCTGATCCTTACGTTGCCATCAAAAGGGTCTGTGGAAAAGCTACCCTCAGGTACATCATAGTTCAGCGGATCGTAACCCCAGTTATATTGTGCCTCATCCAGCCTGCTCTCGTCAATAGAGCGATGGTCAAAAGCCGGGAGCAGATGAACATGGGTGACTCCCAGGTCTTTGATATGGTCGAGCCCGGTGGAAAGACCGGCAGGATTCTTTGTGCCTGTTTCCGCCAGGCCTATGAATTTACCCTTGTGGGTAATGCCTGAACTTTTATGAATAGACAGGTCTCGCACCTGGAGTTCATAAAGAATAATGTCATTGTAAGAGGCAAGGGGAGGTCTTCTGTCTTCATGCCAGCCTTCAGGGTCGGTGGCCTTCAGGTCCACAATCATGGCACGATGCCCGTTGACCCCAGCTGCTTTGGCATAGGGGTCCGGTTTTTCCTGACGCCATGTACCCTCTTGCTTTATCTGAAAGGTATAATACTCGTTCTTATGATCACCCTTAAGCCCATAAACCCAGGTACCTTCAACATCTCTGGACATGGCGTATGAGTTAATCAGGTTATCTCCCTTTCCGCTGGCGTAAATATGCAGCCTGACTTCCGAGGCAGCGGGCGACCACAAGCGAAAGTTAGTTTGATTCGGGCTGTATTGCATTCCCAGATCGTCACCATTATAAACGGGATACTCTTCAAATGAGCTGTATGTAGGCATGGTTTCGCAAGAGTAAATCAACAGGGAAATGATAACGAGCTGGAGTAGGTGGGCTGCCTGTCTCATTTGAAAATGGTTTTAATGACCTCCTGACGGAGCAAGCTTGCCACTAGCCTTTTTACTCTCTTTTACAAAGAGCCAAAGTATGGCTGAAATCCCCAGGGCAATGGCACTAACAATGAAAATGGTAGTCTTATCGGCACTGTCATCAATAAACCCTCCAAGGCTTGAAGCTACAAGCTGAGGCAAAACTACAGACAGATTGAATAGCCCCATAAAGAGTCCCATACGGCTTTGGTCAACGGTCTCAGACATAATGGCAAAAGGAAGACTCACTACTGCTGCCCATCCAACGCCTACTACAGCCATAATAATGTAAAAGCTGGTAGGTGAGTTTCCTAAGAAGATAATCAGAACATAGCCCAGCGCCATAGTGGCTATACATAGCATATGAGTCTTAACGCGCCCTATCCTCTCGGTGATGGGCTCTAGCACAAGGGCCGGTAGCAGAAAACCCACCGTGTTCAAAATAGCGAAGGCAATCCCCGTGATAAGACCAATATTGTTATTGTCTGCTTCACTTAGTTTAGCTGCAGTATCGAAGCCCATGATCACCTCTTTGATATAAGCAAAAGAGTATACGAACATGGTCTGCACGCCTAACCAGGTAAAGGCATGAGCCACACAGATCTTAAGAAATTCAGGGGTATTTGTCTGGCCCTTGGGTTTATCCGCTCCGCTTAGGTCTGTATTCAGGCTTTTGGGCTCAACGATGAAAAGAGTAGGGATAATGGAAAAGAGAAAGACCAACCCGGCTCCCAGGTAGATCAAAACGTAGTTACTGACGAAAGCACCAATGAGATACGCAATTACTCCAAAGAAACCCGAGACAGTCTGCATCCAAGTGTAGCCCTTGGTTCTTACAGGCCCTTCGGGAGTTACATCGGCAATGATTGATCGCGTGGGATTGAAGCTGATATTGATGGCCAAGTCCAGGGACAGGGCCACAGCAATGGCTACACCAAGAATTTCTTCAAAACCCAGGGCCTCGCTGATGATGTCTATGTTGGGGAGCGCCAATAGCATGAGTGCCGCAATCACTCCCCCAATAAGAATAAAAGGTCTTCTGCGCCCACCCCAAAACCAGACTTTATCACTCAAGAAACCAATGATCACCTGGCCTATGATACCGGCAGCAGGGCCTGCGGCCCATACGATGCCGATTTCGTGAAGGTCGAAACCGAATTTAGTGTTAAGTATCCAGCTGAGTGCTGCAATTTGCACAGAGAGGGCAAAGCCCATGGCTGTGGCGGGAAGGCTGAGTACTGCAAAAAATGAGGGGCTGAGTTTCTTTTGAAAAGTCCGCATGAAGGGTAGGTACAGTTAGTATATCAAAGAAAGATAAGCAGACCGTTGCAGAATAAGAAGCCGCGATTTATGCGAACGTTTGCAGAGAAGATACGGGGCTATAAGGGTAGTAAAGCAGACGGCCGGGAGGCACCTAAGTGGTTTGGGAAACAAATCCATCACATACGTAAAATGCCGCGAATTGCTCCGCGACATTCTATCAGGAAGGATGAACGAAATTATCTTACATTAAAGCCAGTCTGGCCAATCTCGTAGGTATCGGAAAGGATGATGATCTTATAATCTCCTTTTTCAAAGGCCGAACCTTTGTCATACACGAAAGTCAACTCCTGCTTTGTGTTATCAAATAGTATCTCTTGCATAGCGGTATAGAACTGCTCTTTACCGTCTATCTTAAATGATCCTGAGCCTCTGGCTACATCAAAAACCACATTGCCTGCCGGGTCTACCAGCTGAATCATGATCTGGTGACCTGCTACCGGAGCTACGTCATTGTCCGCCAGGTTAAAGGTGACCTTAATTTTTTGTGCCTGCCGGGCCCTGAAATCACCCTCTTTTTCTTTACCCCGCTTATTTACGTTGAATAGCTTTACATTTTCAGCCCTCAGTTTAGCAGCCAGTGATATCTTTTGCTCAAGTTTGCGCTGTTCTTCCTCAGCCGCTCTGATGGTGGCACTCAACTCATTTTTATCTTCTTTCAGGCCTGTGTTTTCTTCCAGCAGATCTTCATTAAGCTTTCTCAGCTCTGCTATCTGTTCATCTTTTGCCACTAATAGTTCCTGGTAGCCGGTAACCTTCCTGTCCAATCTTTGGATCAGGGCTTTGTTGGCCCTTCTGGTTCGCTGAAGCTGGTCACGCTGATTGGTGATAGAATCTTTCAGTGTTACCAAAGAGTCAATATCTCCACCCAGTTCTGCAATCTCCAGAATTCTAGTACTCAGCTCAGAACCGATGCTGTCCAGCTGGCCGGTGAGCCTTTCTTTGGTCAGGTCATATTCCGCCTGTATGGCTTGCTTATCCTGATTATCTGTATAAATCTTATATCCTGCTCCTGCTGCTATTATCACAATGACGATGATGAGAATGATCCTGATCTGATCTCTCTTTCCCGACTTGTTTTCTGCATTTTCACTCATCCGACTAAACCCTTAGTTTAATACCACCTTTTTAACGTCAAAAGGGGTAATTATTGGGCGAAGTACTAAAAAGTTTTTTAAATATGCCAATCTGTTTACATGGGCATCGAAGCATGGAATTATTGAATGAAAATTACTGGTCGGGAAGGTACGATAAAGGGCAAACCGGATGGGATATAGGCTATGTATCTACTCCCTTGAAATCTTACATCGATCAGCTGGAAGATAAATCTGCCAAAATCCTGATTCCCGGTGCCGGTAATAGTTATGAGGCTGAGTACTTTCATAGCCTTGGCTTTACCAATGTATTCGTGATGGACCTTTCCCGGGCACCTCTGGATAACCTGAAGCGGAGAGTGCCCGATTTTCCAGATGACCATCTGCTTTGTCAGGATTTTTTTGACCACCATGGGCAGTATGATATCATGTTGGAACAGACCTTTTTTTGTGCACTCAACCCAAGCTTTCGATCGGCATATGTAGCTAAGACCCACGCACTGCTCAAACCCGGAGGCAAGATTGTCGGCTTGCTATTTAATATTCCTCTTTTTGATGATCATCCTCCCTTTGGAGGTAACAAGGCTGATTACGAGCCGCTTTTCCGGGACAGCTTTGATATTCAGGTGATGGAAACATCCTATAACTCTATACCTTCCAGGGCGGGCAATGAGCTGTTTATAAAGCTGATGAAGCCCCTGGGCTAGCGTTTGAAATCAAGCACATAATGTTCTTTTTTCAACTCCGGGTTGAAGAAAAGCAAACCACCTTCAAAAAGGTCGAGGGAAAGTGTCACCCTGGGGTGGTCTTTGAGTTCTATCCAGGCAGCGTTCATTTCCTGCGACCAGTGAATATCGTCCAGAACGAGTACGCTTTGCTCGTGCAGTTTGGGCAGAATTTGCTCAAAATAGCGGAGGGTAGGTTCATAGCGGTGGTTGGCATCCAGGTAGGCCAGGTCTACTTCATTCAGCTTTTCGAGTGTTGGCCTCAGTGTATCATCTATGTTTCCCTGTACCAGGTGAATATTGCTGGCTCCCAGCATATCAAAATGTTGCTGTGCCAGTGTGGCTATTTCCGGGCTACCTTCGAGTGTATAGATTTCGCCATTCGGGCAGGCTTGCTGCAGGTACAGTGTGTTCTGACCAAGCGAGGTACCCAGTTCAAGTATAATACTGAAATTTTGCTGCTTGATAATGCGGTATAAAAGCCTTGAAAAGGAGGAGGGAGTGCTGGCATGCCGGGCTATATCCGCCACCTTTCGGGTGCTCCCGTTGTCTACACGAGAACCCGCACCCAATTCCAGTACTGATAGGCTCTCCTGGCTGTTGAGCAGGTTTTTCCTAAGTCGTTCTAAGGGCTCAAAACCGGTTTTACCGTCAGCTTTAATCACCTCAGTATAAAAGCGATAAAGGAATGGTGAGTGTAAAGAATGCTCATTGACCTTATAAAGCCAATAACGAATAAACTGAAAAACAGGGAACAATTTCCTCAATTGAGCAGGTAAGGAACAATCATTGTAAACTCAGGAATGATCACCTCAAACTGGGAGCCATCCACTACTTTTTCCATAAGGTAGGTACCATGCATTTTGCCCAGGCCAGACCGAAGATTACAACCGGATACATACTGGTGGATTTGTCCCGGTTCCAGAATGGGCTGTTGACCGACTACGCCTTCGCCTTCCACCTCTCTGATGGTGTTGTTGGCATCGTGAATAAACCAATGCCTGCGATGCAGTTTTACGGTGTAGTCGCTACGGTTTTCGATGGTGATGCGATAAGTGAAGACATAGTGAAGCTGAGTCGGGCTGGAGTACTCCGGCTGATAGTTCGTCTCTACGCTCACCTGAACGCCTTCTGTGATGGCTTTAACAATCATTTTGTCATTCACTTCTAAGATTTAAAGTTATCAATTAGTTTTAGAAATGCTAACCCAACTCTTGAAAATTCAATGGACGTAAAAATTGCAGAAAGCTGGAAAAATGAGCTGAGAGACGAGTTTGAGAAAGAATATTTCGAAAAACTCACGGCTTTTGTAAAGCAGGAATACAAAAGTCAGGCGGTATATCCACCGGGTAAGGAAATATTCCGGGCCTTCGATAAATGTGATTTTGACCAGGTGAAGGTGGTGATCCTGGGGCAGGACCCTTACCATGGACCGGGACAGGCAAACGGCCTTTGCTTTTCAGTGAGGGAAGGAGTGCCTTTTCCTCCATCGCTCGTCAATATCTTCAAAGAAATTAAGGGTGACCTTGGCAAAGATATTCCCCCCCATGGCTCACTCGATCGCTGGGCTGAACAAGGGGTACTCTTGTTAAATGCCACATTGACTGTAAGAGCTCATCAGGCAGGCTCACATCAGAAGAAGGGCTGGGAGCAATTCACAGATGCTGTGATCCACCACCTGGCTGCACAAAGAAAAGGGGTCGTGTATTTATTATGGGGAAGCTACGCCCAGAAGAAAGCCGCCTTCGTGAATACAAATGAAAACCTGGTTTTAAAATCACCGCATCCTTCTCCTCTCTCTGCCCACAGGGGTTTTTTTGGCAATGGTCATTTTTCAAAAGCCAATGACTACCTGAAAGGGCAAGGGAAAACGATAATAGAGTGGTGATGAGAATTTTGAGGACTTCCAATGGCAGGGCCTGACGGTGGGGTTTTCATGCGACACTTGCGTTTTTTTCTCGGTTGGGCCTTCTTTTTTTACATGGAAATCGATTGATGCACGAAAATAGAGCAGATTTTGGTGGCTAAGTATGTGTAATTTTTAAGAGATATACTTAAGTTTGTCAATTGAGTGTTTCTTAAAACAAACTACTTGAGAAAAGCAATAGCTTGAAATATTATTAAACTAAACTACACAACCGAATGAGAAAATTTTTTTTACTAGCAACCCTGCTGGTTTTTGGAGTGGCGGTTTTTGCTCAGACTGAGGAAGAGTATGAGTTTTTCGACCGCACAGACGAAATGGAGGAGGTAGAGGTGCCTTCTTATGAGAAGAAACATTATCTGGGAGAGGAGTTTACCAAGATGTTCTTCGCATTGAAAGAGCAGTATGTGTACATTCCCGAGAAGACTTCCATTAATATGAGTCCTTCGCCTACCACAGAAAAGCCCGCTATCTACAATTCAGTGAAAAAACTGGATAAGCACTACAAAAAGATGCTCAAAAAGGGCAAAATGTCTAAGGAAGATGTAAAAGAGAAACTGTCCAAAGTGGTGTCTGTCTGTTACTCAATCAGGCATGAGGATACGGCTGCCTTAGAAAAAATGCTTTGGAGCATGAAGGATGTGGCAAAGCTCGAAGCTCTGTTTACCGAGAAGATCGTACTAAACTGATCTGCTGAAAGAAATTACTTACTAACTATTTAGCCCTTTGATTAGCTTCAAGGGCTTTTTTTATGGCTAATCCCGGGGTTAGAATTAGAAATTAGAAAGAGAGAAAATCATCCATGGTCAACACACCTTTCTGACTTATGATCCACTCTGCTACCAGTATGGCACCGGAGGCAAACCCCTCCCGGCCGTGGGCAGTATGTTTGATGTCGATAGAGTCAATAGGCGAATGATAGGTAATGGCATGTGTGCCGGGGGTGGGGTCTGTACGCTCTGAGCTTATCAGCAACTCATTTGGTTGGGCTATCTGATCGTTGACCCAGCCGTCTTTTCTTTTGAGGTTCTCAATGATGCCCTCGGCCAGGGTGATGGCCGTACCACTGGGAGCATCAAGCTTTTGTGTATGGTGAATCTCTTTCATACCCACTGCATAGTCGGGCTGGTTATTCATAAGCTTTGCCAGATAGGTATTGACCTTGAAAAAGATATTGACCCCAATACTGAAGTTAGAAGAGTACAGGTAAGTGCCTCCTTTCTCAAGGCAATAAGCGTCCAGTGATGGTTTCTGGTTGAGCCAGCCGGTAGTACCCACTGCTACGGGAATGCCGTGGTCTATGCACCATTTAATATTACTTACAGCCGCTGCTGGCTGGCTAAAGTCTATGGCTGCATCTATGGCCGCAGTATCTAGTGCATCCAGCTCCTGCCGGTTATCTACATTAATTCTTGCAACGATGTCGTGACCCTTGGCCGTGGCCATTTTATCTATAAGCTGGCCCATTTTGCCGTAGCCCAGGAGCAATAGTTTCATATCAGTAATTGTGAATTGGATGGCAAATTTAGCAATGCCTTTCAGATTGGTAGCTTTATTCTTATCTGAACCGTCAGATTACTTTCCTATCGGGAGGGTGATGCCAATACCGAGGTATGGTGAGCCGTTGTTGATTACGCCCAGCTTGGGTTTAAGGTTAAGACCAAGGTTCTCATCTACATCAAAGCCTTTGAGATGGGCATCAATGGCAGCTTCTGCTATATTGAGCACATACACACCTATGGTTACCAGGTAGAGCAAATCTCTGTTCTTTCTCCAGGTGTCAGCACGCCTTCTATATACCCTTAGCTCATTCTCATTGATAGGGACACCTGCAGCCTGATCAGCAATAAGCTCTTTGGCAAGGCCCTCGTAGAGCAGGCGTTGCTCATTATTAAAGTCTATGTAGTAAAATGAAAGCGCAAAGCCACCGTAGAGTATGGGTACTTTCCACCAGCTGTCATTATAAATCTGTCCCCAGCCGGGAATGATCGCTGACCTTTTGGAAGCTACTTTTGGATCGTAAAATTTCCGGGGCTTCTTCAGCTTTATTTCCTCAGCCGGTTGCTCTTTTTTAGCCAGCGTCAGGGTGTCAATTTTACCAAGTTCACCTCCCTTTACAACCTTCTTCTCTTGTTGAGCACTTAGTGTCAGGCTGGTCAGAAGCAGGAGGGTGACTGATAAGGCTTTAAATTTCATTATAGCTCTATGATCTCAAGTATGCGGTTGAGGTCTTCGGTAGACACAAAGGGGATTTTTATTTCGCCTCTGAACTGACCATCTGCCTTGAGGCTTACCCTTGTACCAAAATGAGAGGAGAGTTTGCCCTGGATTTGCTGCACTTCGTATTTTCGGTGAGCACCCCCATCTTGTTTTTGTGGCTTGACCTTTTCCGCTTTGGGTATCATCAAATCACGTACCAATTGTTCCACTTTTCGCACAGAAAGGTCTTCTTCCACCGCTTTTCTGTAAATATGAAGCTGTTTTTCTATATCCTCCACATTGATAATGGCCCTGGCATGGCCCATTGAGATTTTTTTATCCCTGAGTCCTGCCTGTACATCTGGTGGTAATTTGAGCAGTCTCAGGTAATTGTTTACTGTCGTTCTGTTCTTTCCTACTCTATCACCGAGCTCTTCTTGTTTCAGGTCACATTCAGAAAGAAGCCTTTGGTAGCTCAGTGCTACTTCTATGGCATTAAGATTTTCCCTCTGAATGTTCTCAATGAGGGCCATCTCCAGCATTTGCTGATCATCGGCTGTACGCACATAAGCGGGTATGGCCTCAAGGCTTGCCATTTTGGAAGCCTGAAATCTTCTTTCACCTGAAATAAGCTGATATTCGCCTTCACTTAGCCTGCGTACAGTAATAGGCTGAATAATGCCCTGCACTTTTATGGATTCAGACAGCTCTTCCAAAGCCTCTCTGTCAAAATGCGTTCTGGGCTGAAAAGGGTTTACCTGAATCTGGTCAAGTGGAATATCATTGATCGAACCTGTCGATACTTTTTCGCTGCTCAGTGAGGTTACCTCATTGGTAGATGAATCCTCTAATAGAGCCCCTAATCCTCTTCCCAGTGCGTTCTTCTTTCTTGGAGCTTTAGCCATAACTAGTCATTAAGATTTTGAACGATCACTCACTTCCTTGGCAAGGTTGAGGTAAGCCATAGCTCCCTTACTCTCAGCATCGTGTACGATGGCCGGTACACCAAAGCTCGGTGATTCGCTCAATTTAACATTTCTTGGTATGATGGTGTCGAAGACCATTTGCTTAAAGTGCGTCTGCACCTCTTCCACTACCTGATTTGACAGCCTGAGGCGCACATCATACATGGTAAGCAGAATGCCTTCTATTTCGAGTCCGGAATTCAAACGCTTCTGAATGATAGTAATTGTGTTCAGCAGCTTGCCTAGTCCTTCCAAAGCAAAGTATTCGCACTGCACCGGTATGATCACCGAGTGTGCTGCGGTAAGCGCGTTGATTGTAATCAGGCCCAGTGAAGGGGCACAATCAATCAGAATAAAGTCATACTCATCTTTGACCTCATTCAGCACGTTACGCATTTTTTCTTCTCGCTTTTCCAGGCTTACCATCTCTACCTCAGCCCCAACCAGGTTAATATGAGAGGGGATCAGGTGCAGAAAGTTCACGTCCGTTTCTACAAGGCAGTCTTCAATCTTTGCTTTGTCCACCATGCACTCGTAAATGCTATGGTCTATCTCTTTGGGGTTATGCCCCAGACCTGAAGTGGTGTTGGCCTGTGGATCGGCATCTACCACCAGTGTTTTATATTCAAGTACAGCCAGACTGGCCGCCAGGTTCATGGCAGTAGTGGTTTTACCTACTCCACCTTTTTGATTCGCTATTGCTATTATCTTACCCATTTGTCTGATTAAAATGAGAGGTTCTCACCTATTTGAGGTAGTGTTAAGTTAACTGATGCTTCGCTGGCCAGGGCCAATGCAGCGTTGTGGTCTATGGCCACATAGGGGAAGGTATCGAAGTGAACCCCGATTACTTCTTTGCACCTGATCATTTTGCTGGCTTTCATGGCATCTGCCACACCCATGGTAAAATTATCGCCTACGGGCAGTATGGCAAAATTGAGATTAAATTCTTCGCCAATCAGCTCCATATCTTTGGTCAGTGCAGTGTCTCCTGCATAGTAGAAGGTGCCTTCGTCATTCTGGATCACAATACCGGCCGGATGACCCCCATAGCTGCCATCGGGCATAGAACTGGAGTGCACAGCGTTTACCAGTTTGATTTTACCAAAGTCAAATTGCCAGCTCCCGCCATGGTTCATCGGGTGGCCACGCTCCAGGCCTTTATTTTGAAACCAACCTACCACCTCATAGGTGGAAATGATGGTCGCTTCTGATTGATTGTAGATGGCTTCTACATCGGCCACATGGTCTGCATGACCATGGCTCAAAATAATGTAATCAGGCTTGAGTGCTGATACATCAATATCTTTCGCTAATTCATTTGGGGTAATAAAGGGATCGAAAAGAAGCTTTTTCCCTTTCGTTTCAATCATGAAACTGGCATGTCCGTAGTAGGTGAATCTCATTTTGATCGAGGAGCTTTGCTAAAAATCAAGAGCCTACAAAGATAGAAGTTTAATCGAAAGATTGCTCAAAATCAGGGCGAAGTCACAGAGGATTTTATTACCGCATCCAACCGGATTCCAAGTCTGCTTAGAGAGGGGGGGAAGGCATTTAACAGGTGTCTGCATAAAAAAAGAGATGAGTCAAAAACCCATCTCTTTTTTGTGTGTTTTCAATACTTTATTTCTTCTTTTTCTGTATCTGCTTTTGCTTTTGACTTTCCTGGCTGGCCTTCATAGCGTCTTCCAGTCTTTGCTGAAATTTAGACTTTTTCTTATTCGCATTTTTCTTCTTATTCTCTTCCAGGGTAGCTCTGATCTTATCTTCGTCTACAAACCGTCTGATCATAGTTTGCTGACCAAAGGTGACAATGTTGGAAACAAAGTAGTAGAAGCTAAGGCCTGAAGAGTAAGAGTTGAGCACAAACATGAAAATCAGCGGCATTACATAACCGATCGTTTTCATAGGGCCTTGTACCGTACTTACCTGGTTGTTGGACCATGTATACAGTATGGTAGAGATGGTCATCAGCAGGGTGAATCCACTTACGTGAGAGCCATAGTAGGGAATCTCAAATGGCAGGTAAAAAAGCACATCATAAGTGGAAAGGTCAGTCGCCCACAGGAATGATTCTCCTCTCAGCTCAATAGAGTTAGGAAAGAAGAAGAACATGGCGAACAGGAAAGGCATTTGCAGCAGTACGGGTAAACAACCACTGATTGGGTTGACACCTACTTGCCTGTAGAGCTTCATTTGCTCCTGCTGCATCTTTTGCTGGTCACCTCCCATTTTTTCTTTCATGGCATCCAACTCAGGCTTTAAAGCCTTCATTTTGGCCATAGAAAGGTATGACTTGCGGGATAGTGGAAAGAGGCAAAGCTTGATGATCAGTACAAGGATGATGATGATCACACCATAATTACCAATTACCGACTCCAGCGAGTAAAAGAGATTTACAATAATGAGCTTGTTTACCCAGCTCACCGCCTTGTAACCCATGTATACATTCTCCTCGTAGTCGGGGCTTACCTTTTTCAGGCCTCTGAAGTTGTTTGGTCCTACGTAATATTTAAAGTCTGCACCAGCATAGATATCCCCCATGGGGATGGCCAGGTTCATCACGCCACCCTTTACAATAGTGGTATCTGTGAGGGGTACCTCTGTAGATACCATACCTCCTCTGAAGCTCTTGTCGGCAATGATACCGGCATTGAAAAACTTCTGGTTGAAGGCCACCCACTTCAGGTCTTCTGCTATTTGCTCTGATTCAGGGCTTGTACTGATTTCTTTCAGCTCATCTGTTTCTTCGCTAAGTGTGTGGTAGATGATGGTAGACTTGTTTCTCTCATCCTCCAGGTTTTTCTCCTGGCGTATCATCTCGTTGAGCCATACAAAGCTCATTTCGCTACCGACAATGGCATTTTGCAGACCATTGATTTTCATGTTATGCTTTACCTCATAGCCTGTGCCACCTATTTTGTAGGTATGTACAATGCTGTTGCCATCCATGGGGAGGGTAAAGGTAACCGTGGTCGAATCGGTACCGGAAATGGTAGTACCTGATCTGTTGACGTTGAAGTAGCGATCAGCAATATTGATATTTCCCTTAGTGGTCTGGAGTGTAAGCGTCTGGCGGCTGCTTTGCTCATTCAGCAGAATAAGCGGCTCTTTTTGCCAGGTAGTAAACTCTTTTAGCTCCACGGTTTTAAGCAAACCACCTCTGGTAGAGAAAGTGAATTTTGCCTGGTCGTTTTCTATGGTAATATCAGATTCTTCTCCTGTAATACCAGCTGCCCAAATACCATATTGTTCGTTATAGTCGGCTTGGGTAGTGTCTTGTGCTATGGTGGCTTGTTGTGGGGTTGTATTGCCTTGCGCAGGCTCCTGGCCATTGTCAGGAGTTGTGATCTCAGTGTTTACCGGGTCAGCTTCAGGTTCTTCTGGCTGCTCGAAAATAAACATATAGCCAATCAGCAATACCGCCATTAAAACAAATCCTATGATTTGATTCCTATCCATCTTCTCTTCTTTCTAAGCTATTGATTCTTTTTATTCTTAGCTACGGCTGCTATAAAGCTCACAAAAAGTGGATGCGGGCTCATGACCGTACTTTTTAATTCGGGGTGAAATTGAGTACCTACAAAATAAGGGTGCCCGCTCAGCTCCACGATCTCAACCAGGTTCGATTCCGGGTTGACTCCTACCGCTTTGAGCCCATTGGCTTCCATATCTTTCAGGTACTTATTATTAAACTCATATCTGTGTCTGTGACGTTCCTTAATCAGGGTTGTGTCATAGGCCGCAGCAACTTTTGATGATTTTTTGATTTTGCAGTCATACTGACCGAGCCTCATAGTACCACCGTAGTCTTCAATGTTTTTCTGATCCTCCATCAGATCAATTACCGCATGGGGAGTGTCTTTGCTAAGCTCAGAAGATGCGGCACCTTCAAGGCTCAATACGTTTCTGGCAAACTCCACCACCGCACATTGCATGCCCAGGCAGATACCAAAGAAAGGAATGTTGTTCTCTCTTACGTAGCGAATAGCTTCGATCTTGCCTTCTATCCCTCTTTCACCAAAACCGGGAGCTACCAGCACCCCATCCAGGTTTCTCAGTACTCTGTTTACGGATTTGGGAGTAACCGTTTCTGAAGAAATCCAATGAACGTTCACTTTGCACTCTAAGTGCGCTCCTGCGTGGATGAACGCTTCGGCAATAGACTTGTAAGCGTCCGGTAACTCTACGTATTTACCTACCAAACCAATGTTCACTTCATTGGTAGGATTTTTAAGCCTGCCCAGGAAGCTCCTCCATTCACCAATCTCAGGTTGCTCTTTGTGCGGAAGCTTCAGCTTGGTAAGCACGCGCTCATCCAGCTTCTCTTTTCTCATGAGCAAAGGCACATCATAAATGGTAGAAGCATCCAGTGCTTCTATCACTGAGTTGAGCTGTACATTACAAAAGAGTGCCAGTTTTTTTCTGATATCCAGTGGCAAAGATTGCTCCGAACGGCACACCAGAATGTCTGGCTGAATACCGGCTTCCAACAGTTGCTTAACTGAATGCTGCGTAGGTTTGGTTTTTAATTCTTTGGCAGCTTTCAGGTAGGGGATAAGCGTAAGGTGAATCACCAATGCATTGTTATCTCCCAGATCCCATTTTGCTTGTCTTACAGCCTCTATAAAAGGCAGAGATTCGATGTCACCTACGCAGCCACCAATCTCAGTAATGACAATGTCATAATCACCGGTATTGCCCAGCTTGTAGAAGTTGTCTTTGATCTCATCGGTAATGTGGGGAATCACCTGTACCGTTTTACCCAGGTAATCGCCTCTTCTTTCTTTGGTGATTACATTATGGTAAATTCTGCCTGTAGTTACATTATTGGCCTGCGAAGTACGCACGTTCAGAAAACGTTCGTAGTGCCCCAAATCCAGATCGGTTTCAGCACCGTCATCCGTTACATAGCATTCGCCATGTTCATAAGGGTTGAGTGTACCCGGATCTATGTTGATGTAGGGATCAAATTTCTGGATGGTGACCTTGTATCCTCTTGCCTGAAGCAGGTTGCCTAATGAAGCGGCTACAATACCTTTACCCAAAGAAGAAGTTACACCACCAGTAACAAAAATGTATTTCGCAGATGCCATAAGTAGGTTAAATGAGACATTAACTTATGGGACACAAAGGTAGTATTTTTCGATAGAAATCGGGGGCTGGACTAAAAAGTTTGAAAAGACCTGTAGTGGCTACTCTTTTGAGCGCAGTGATTTCCTGCTAACTTTGCCCTCCTTTTAAAAATACGAGGCAAAAATGAATCTTTCATCGCACATTAAATCACCGGTTTTCGATACGGTAGCAGAGGTAGCCAGGGAAAAAGCACTGGAAACTTATGTGGTGGGAGGCTATGTGCGCGATATTCTGCTGAAAAGACCTTCCAAGGATATTGATTTCGTGTGTGTAGGTAGTGGTATTGCGTTGGCCAAAGGCGTACATGAGGCTTTGGGAGAACATTTGCCCTTCTCTGTCTTTAAGACTTATGGTACCGCTATGATCAAAAGCGGAGGAGATGAACTTGAGTTTGTAGGGGCCAGAAAAGAGTCATATAAGCATGATTCCAGAAAGCCTGTAGTCGAAAATGGTACCCTTGAAGATGACCAGAACCGCAGGGATTTTACGATTAATGCCCTGGCCATTAGCCTGAACAAGGATAACTATGGCCAACTGGTAGATCCCTTTGATGGGGTAGGAGACCTGAAACGGAAAATGATCCGTACTCCGCTAACTCCAGAGCAAACTTTTAGCGATGACCCATTGAGGATGATGAGGGCCATTCGTTTTGCGGCCCAGCTGAATTTTGATATTGAGGCGGACACCTTCGAGGCAATAGGTAAAATGGCTGACCGGATCAAGATTGTTTCGGCAGAGCGGGTAATCGTGGAGTTGAATAAAATTGTACTGTCATCGACACCTTCCTACGGCTTTAAACTGCTTTTCCAATGTGGCTTGCTCAAGCACATTTTTCCTGAAATGGTGGCTTTGCAGGGGGTGAAGACGATAGAGGATAAGTCTCATAAAGATAATTTCTATCATACCCTTCAGGTACTGGATAACATCAGCAAGAATACCGATGACCTCTGGCTCAGATGGGCGGCTATTATGCATGATATAGCCAAGCCACCGACCAGGCGTTTTAATAAAAAGGTAGGCTGGACTTTTCATGGTCATGAAGACAAGGGCGCCAGAATGACCCCAGGTATTTTCAGAAGACTGAAATTGCCCATGGGAGAGCCCATGCGCTTTGTGCAAAAGCTGGTAAAGCTTCATTTGAGGCCTATTGCCCTGGTAAAAGAGCATATAACAGATTCTGCCATTCGCAGGCTGCTTTTTGAGGCAGGCGATGAGGTAGAAGCTTTGATGATGCTGTGCCGGGCAGATATTACCTCGAAAAATCACCACAAGGTGAAGCGTTTTCTGAAGAATTTTGACGAGGTGGAAAGAAAAATGCGTGAGGTAGAGGAGAAAGATAAAATTCGTAACTTCCAGCCCGTAATTACCGGACAGATGATCATGGAAACCTTCGATATGTCGCCCGGTAGAGTAATTGGAGAAATAAAAGAGGCCCTGAAGGAGGCCGTTTTAGAGGGGACAATCCGAAATGAATTCAACGAAGCCTACGACTACATGCTAGGGTTGGGTAGGGAAAAAGGATTGCAAGTTGTTAAGAAACTAAAATAATCAGAATCAGACTATAATGAAACGAATCAAGTTTTTGGTGCTGGCATGTGTGCTTTTTGCTTCTACAGGAGTAATGGCACAGGACAGCACTTACATTTCAAATGAATACGCAAAGGCCGTAGCAACCTATCAACTCGCGCAGAAGTTCAACGATCAGGAAGCCAGTAAGGCTTCATTGCTTGAGCTTTTGGTGCTCAACAACCGTGACTCCACCGTATTGCGGAGCCTGGCCGAGCTATACTATAATAACAGAAGGTACACTTCCAGTGCTCTGGTAGCACTGGACTTTCTTGAAAAATACCCAGGAAATATGGTGGCTACCGAAATAGTGGCTTTGAGCTATGAGCAGCTGCGGTTGTATGATAAAGCCATCGAGTTTTATCAGCCGATGTGGCTTGCCACTGAAAATATCAATATCCTCTACCAGATTGCTTATCTGCAATACTCTTTGCAGCGCTTTACTGAGTCGCTCAACAACCTGCAAATTGTAGATGGCAAAGTCACCGCTGAAGACAAGGTGCAGCTTAACACCAGTAATGGGCAGATACAGGAAATACCTTTCAAGGCGGCTGTTTTGAACCTGCGAGCTTTGATTGCCTTAGGGCAAGGGAAAAAAGAGGATGCGAGAGCCTTACTCAATCAGGCACTTCAGCTGGCTCCTGATTTTGAGGCAGCCAAAAACTCGCTGGATGAGTTGAATAAGGGTTAGACCCTGATAAAAGACTTTAGAAAGGATGCCCTGGTCGAAAGACCAGGGCATTTTTTTTGTAAATTTCTGGGTAGCTGCAACCTTTCAGGAGGTGGTATGTCTTTGAGTTGAATTCATAATAATTGGAAGCTAAGTACCAAAATTTACATCAGGCGGTGATCGATCGCTGTATGACGGGTGACAGGCAGGCGCAGTATGAGCTGTACAAGCTCTACTCCAAGGCCATGTTCAATACCTGTGTGCGCATAACCAATGATGAAATGGAGGCGGAAGATGTGTTGCAGGAGTCGTTTGTGAGTGCTTTCAAAAACCTGGAATCTTATAGGGGAACGGCTTCTTTTGGTAGCTGGCTCAAGCGCATTGTGGTGAACAATGCGATTAACCTGGTGAAAAAACGCAGGCTGGATGTACAGCCTATTGATGACACTACCGAATACAATGAGCGGCCTGAGGAAAACTTTGAACCTGATTTCAGCTATGAGGTGGCCCAGGTAAAAGATTGTATTCAACTGCTGCCAGAGGGCTATCGCATGGTACTGTCGCTCTACTTGCTGGAGGGCTATGATCATAAAGAGATTGCCGGAATTATGGGAATTACCGAGTCTACTTCCAAGTCTCAATTCAACCGATCGAAGAAGAAGCTCAGAGAAATTTTAAAAGAACAATTGCAAAATGCAGGATAGATTAGAAGAGTTTGTGAAGGAGCATCGCAATGAGTTTGATGTGGCCGAACCAAAGCAGGAGTTGTGGGACCGTATTGCTGCTGACCTTGGTACTGAAGATGAGAAAGTGAAACCGCTGAAGAGTAGCGGTGTCTGGCTATGGAAGGCTGCTGTGGCCGTCTTGTTGGTTGCCGTCACCTACCTGGCGGTGGATAAATTTGTACCTACAGAGCCGGAAATTCCTACCATGGCTACCATGGAGGACTTTGAGGAATTTGAAGCGTTTTACACCTCTATTATCACAGAAAAAAGCTCTAAGCTTTCTTTAGAGCTGGAAGGAGAAGAATTCTTTAACTATCTGGAAGCGGACATAGAAGAGTTGGATGCCATCTACACGGAGCTAAGGGATACCTTTGAATCCGAACAAGGTGGGGAGCAGGTTTTGGGTACACTGGTACACTTGCTTAGACAAAAGCTTCATCTGATCAATAGTCAATTGGATATTTTAGAGGAAGCTAAAAACCCTGTGAAAACCAAGGTGGAAGATATCAGTTCACTTTAGAGATGGCCAATGCTTCTGTGGTACTATCTTCAATGCAGCCGTCTCCGCATTTCAATACTCTTTTGGGATAGTTCTGTATTAAGTGGTAGTCGTGAGTAGCCATGAGTATGGCAGTACCACTTTTATTGATCTCCATAAATATTTTGAAGATACCGTCAGATACCTCCGGGTCGAGATTACCCGTAGGTTCATCGGCAATCAACAGCATGGGTTCGTTGATGAGTGCACGGGCTATTACCACCCTTTGCTGCTCACCACCTGAAAGCTGATGCGGCATTTTGGTAGCAACTGCCCCCAGGCCTACTCTCATAAGCACATCTGCCAGGCGGCTCTTCATTTTGGCCTTGTCTTTCCAGCCAGTAGCCCTCATTACAAAGTAGATGTTTTCAGCTACGGAACGATCTGTAAAAAGCTGAAAGTCCTGGAAAATAATGCCTAGTTTTCTTCTTAGCTGGGGTACTTGCTTGCGTGTGATGCCATTGATATCAAAGCCGGCTATTCTCATGCTGCCCATGCGCAGAGGCAAATCTGCATAGAGTGTCTTAAGCAGGGAACTTTTACCGCTACCGGTACGGCCTACGATATATACAAACTCTCCCTTGTCAATTTTGAGATTCAGATTGTTGAGTACTGTGTTTTCGTCCTGAAAAATGCAAGCATTTTCGATCTGTACTACGGGCTCTGAAGAAAAGGACATATTTAGATTTCCAGCTTTTGTAATTTTCCGAAAGGCAAGTTATTAATTACATCTTGTAACGCAACTTCTTTGCCTTCCAGTCCATACTTTTCCAACTTTTTCAACGGCCGGTCGGCACGGAAGTAAGCGATGAGTACAAAGTTCTCATCTCTGAGCTGGATGTAGTCAGGAATTTTGGCTTTGCCTTTGACCTTGATGATATACATTTGCTGAAAAAGCTTCGGGTTATTCGTATAACCCGAAGTTTCCACTAATGTTTTATCCATTTGCTTTTGCGTGATCTGCCAGAAATTGTGCCAGTCCTTTGTCTGTCAAAGGGTGGTTCAAAAGGCTTGTGATTACCTTGAGTGGACAGGTCACTACATCAGCACCAATCTCGGCACATTGCAGCAGGTGCATGGTGTGGCGAACAGAGGCAGCGAGTACTTCGGTACCAAAGCCATAGTTGTCATAGATGCCCACGATCTGCTCAATCAGCTCAAGCCCGTCAAAACCAATGTCGTCCAGTCGGCCGATAAAGGGGGATACATAAGAGGCTCCTGCTTTGGCAGCGAGTATGGCCTGGCCAGCTGAGAATACCAGCGTACAGTTGGTACGAATACCGTCAGCAGTGAATTGCTTAATGGCCTTTACACCGTCTTTGATCATGGGTACTTTTACCACAATCTTATCATCAATCTTAGCCAGCTCACGGCCCTCTTTGATCATGCCTTCGAAGTCAGTAGAAATCACTTCCGCACTTACATTGGCATCTACTATGTCACAGATGGCTTTGTAGTGGGCGATCACATTGTCATGACCTGAAATGCCTTCTTTGGCCATCAATGATGGATTAGTGGTTACTCCATCGAGAACACCCAGGTCGTAGGCTTCTCTGATATCGTCAAGGTTTGCGGTATCTACAAAGAACTTCATGCTGCTTTATTTTTTGAGGGTTAAAATGCTCTACAAATCTAAGGGTTTTGATTTCATGATACAGCCTGCTCAGGTGAAGTTTTTAATAATAGCAAATCAAACCACGCATGCCTGATATAGTTGGTTTATCATCGTTCGAGACTTAGCCCGGAATATGCATTAGAAAATCTATTCCGTAGAGAACTCTCTGATTCTATGTGACTTATCTACTCATAACGAAGTTTCAACGCATAATCCGGGCTTAGTATTGAATTCAGCAATGGTGACCCCAGGAGCTACTTGCACGACTTTTTTCGCGCTTTGGTCAATTAGTAAGCGTTTGAGGTCTATTCAGCCTCTTTCTCCCCGGTTTTCCACTGGCAGTAGGGGTGTTGTATGAGAGAGGCATTGAAGTATTTTTTGTCATAAGATACTTCCTCACCCAGCCAGTAGGGAAGCGTTGGCGTTTCCCGCTCACTTTCAAGTTCCACTTCCGCTACAATCAAGCCTTTATTATCACCATCAAACTCATCTATTTCCCAAAGCTTGTTTTCAAAAGTCAAAAGGTGCCTGGTTTTTTCGATAATGGGTTTTTCACAAAGTGCCATCATTTCCCGGGCATCGGCCACTGGTATGTTGTATTCGTACTCAGCCCGGCTAAGTCCTTCAGATTTACTCTTGATAGTGATGATCCCCTGCCCATCAGAGATGCGCACTCTCACTGTTCTCTCTGGTTCAGAATTCAGGTAACCTTGCATGATCTGTCTTTGTGCTGATACCAGCAATCGCCAGTCATTATTCTTTAATAGGAATTTACGTTCTGTTTCTACAGCCATTGTGGGAGGGTTGATATCGGGTGAGGTAATTCTTAAGCTCGTTGCGGCCAGGTAAAAGTAAAAGCAGCGCCCTGGCCCTTATCTGAATTCAGGCTGATGGTACCTCCATTTTGTCCCACAAGCTGCTTTACTATGGAAAGACCTATACCGGTGCTATCCACTTCGCTGCTATGGTTGGGTTTTGTGAAAATTTCAAAAACAGAGGCCTGTACTTCTTGAGGAATTCCCGGCCCGTTATCGCTAATGGTGAACTGATGATAACCGGGAGTTAGTTGGTGGTCAATGCTAACCTTACCCTGTCCTTTTTCCTGATCGTTATATTTTACTGCATTGCCAATGAGGTTAGAAAATACCTGGTCTATCTGGTAGGTATTGCCCCAGAGCTTTGGCAAAGGCTGAGTGATCTGAATGTCAACCATATTTTTATTCGGTACCTTCTTGATAATATTGCTGAGTAAATCATTCAGATCAACATCTGCCATGTCCATTGACTTTCTGGTAGCCTCAGAGTAGGCAAGTACGCCATGAATAAGCTTATCGGAATCCATCGCACTTTTCTTCATCAATGCCAGTCGTTCCCTGAGTTCGCCTTTCAGTTCGGGGTTTTCATATTCTATCAGGTTGAGCAACCCAATGATGCCTCCAATAGGCGTTTTTAAATCGTGAGAGACTGTGTGCGCAAAATTCGACAGATTGTTTTTTTGGAGTTCCAGCTCTTCATTTTGGGCTACAATCGTTTCTTTTTGCTGCTTAATGGTTTTCATCCGGTTAAAGATGGTAGCACTGAAGAGAAATGCCGAAAATACTCCTACGATCAGAAAGTAGGTTTGCTGCCTTCGTTTGGTTGCCAGGGTACTAAGTCTTTCCGTTTCGGCTTCACTGGCAGCAAGCTCGGCCTCTTGAATCTGCTGTTCGTTAGCAATTTCTATACTGTCTGCAAGGGCCTGGCGTTCGTAGCGATACTTGTATTGCTGATGGATAGAGGCGGTTACATTTTCCTGGTTGAAGACACTATCACGCATTTGTACGTATAGCTCATAATAGGTGAGTGCCTGCTCCCAGTCTTTTTGTCTTCGGGCTATTTTGTGCAGGGTTTCCGCAGCATCTCTGATCTCCTCGGGAAATTTGATCTCTTTGCCTATTCGCAGACTTCGTTCAGCCTGCCTTTTAGCAGTACTGATATTTCCCCTGGTGAACTCTACCCCGGCAATGCTGTTCAGTGCACTTGCAATACCTGATTTATCATCCAGGGCTTCCATGATTTGCAGGCTTTGTCTGTAGTTTTCAAGAGCTCTGCTTAATTGCCCCATACCATTGTACACAAAGCCTATATTAGAGAGGGCTATAGCTATGCCGTTTTTATCTCCCAGCTTTTCCTGAAGGGCCATACACTGCTCAAAATAATCGAGCGCTTTGTCCCATTTCCCTTCATCTTTAAATACGAGTCCTATATTGTTCAGGCAGGTGGCGGTGCCATAATCATCACCTAGTTCACGCCTCATTATCAGGCTTCTGTCATAGCTCTGCAGGGCTGCCGTTACATCACCCAGCTTGTATTGCATATAGCCTATGCCATTCAGGGCTGTGGCCACACCAGGCTGGTTGCCGAGCTCTTCCTGCAAAGCAAGGCTTCGGTAATAGTACTCCAGGGCTTTTTCAATCAGCCCCTGATTCAGAAAGATATAGCCTGTGTTGATCAGTGTGCCTGCCATGCCGTTTTTATCTCCCATCGCTTCCTGAATTACCAGGCAGCGGTCGTAATAGTATAGGGCACTGTCTACCTGGTCTGTAGCATTGAACAGGTAGCCAATATTATTGAGTGCCCCGGCATACGAAACGCTCATGTTGGCGTGGGTGGCAGAATCTAAATCGTCTTCGGCCAGTCTCCTTGCCGTGTAGTCGTGCATCCAGCGATTGTACTTTGGCCATACGTTGGCGTCCCAGCTGTCTTGTACAATGGTGCCAATGGCCTGAAGCTTGCATATCTCATCATCGCAGTCACGATAGACGGTAAGTATAGAATCAATAAGTGTGCGGTCTTTTTCAGATATGGCTGAGAGATCAAGGCTGTCTACCAGGTAGGTTTCGGTAGGGGCATAGTCCTGACTATATGTTTTAAAACATAGAAAAAAGAGTAATAAAAGTAAGCCAGACTTGGGCATATATAAACGACTGTACTCTAAATTCCCTTTATCTCGTTAAGAGCTAAAAGCGGTGAATAGATGATTCGACTAAATATAGTTGTTTTGACTATTGAGCAGCCAGTATGGTCTGATTTTTTAGGCAACGGACATATTTTTTAAAGCTGATAAGGAGGGGGCATTTCAGGGAGTATATTCTTTTTTCTTAACCAAAGCATAGTAGTCATTTTCCAGGGGCAGGTAGCCAAACTCGTAGCAGAAGTAGTAGGTGGCCCCAGCCTTGGTGGTATAGGTGCTGGTGTGGTAGGTAAAGTCAAAGCCCTTTGCCAATAGCCTGGCTTTGGTGCTTTTGCCCTTGCCATTGGGGGTAAGCTCTTCGAGAATACGCCTGTTTTTCCTGAGTACGTTATGGACATTGCGCACATAGTTATTGCTGTCGCTATTGAGCTTATTATTGTGCGTGTTTCTGCACTGGTCTGAGCAGAATTTCTTATCGATCCGTCCGTAAATCGCATCGCCACACTCTAAACATTGCCTTTCTTCCATATTCTTAAACTACTGATTACTAAATATATATCCAATTACAAACGTTTACAAGCGAATGTTAAACGGATACAAACACTTAAGAACCGAATAAACCTTTGAAGCTGCTGTTACTTTGCTACTGTCAATTCGAAACAACTGAATCAACAAGATCAAATTCGAAGCGACACACATATTGAAACTTTAAACATTTAAATAATCACGTTATGAAAAATTTAAGAAACAGCGTACAGTTAATCGGGAGACTCGGTCAGGATCCTGAAGTAAGAACACTCACCACAGGTAGGAAGCTCACTACTTTTTCGCTGGCCACCTCTGATTATTACAGAAACTCAAAAGGTGACAAAGTAGAAGACACCCAATGGCACAATGTAGTAGCTTGGGGTAAGGTAGGCGAGATAGCAGCCGAGTACCTGGCCAAAGGTGAGGAGGTAGCCCTGGAGGGTAAGCTCACACACCGTTCTTATGAAAACAATGCAGGCGAAAAACGCTATGTCACAGAGATCAACCTGAATGAGCTACTGATGATTGGTGGCAGAAAATCGTAATAGATAACCCTCTCTGTAGCGTAGGGTTTAAACCCCACGCTACAGAGAGGTATAAACGAAACTGCTATGTCATATATCAAAATCTGGATACACCTGGTGTGGTCTGTTAAATACAGAGAGCCATTGCTGACCAGGAATATCAGGCCTGTGATACTGCAACATATCAGGAGTAATGCTAAGGATAAAGGTATTTGCCTGGATGAGGTCAACGCGGTGAGCGATCACTTGCATTGTCTGGTGTTTTTAAAGCAAGATCAGACGGTAGCGCAGGTGGCCAAGTTGATCAAAGGAGAATCTGCCTTTTGGATCAACCAGAACAAACTAATAACCGGTCACTTTGGCTGGCAGCGGGAGTATTTCGCTTCATCGGTGGGTGAGCCTGATTTACAAAAGGTTAGGCGCTATATACAAAATCAGGAAGCTCACCATGGCGAAACCCATTAGGGTGGGGTTTAAACCCCACCCTAATGGGTTTCGCATTAAACCTTATCAATAATACTGCTGAAACTATCCTCTGTGATAATGATATGATCCAGGATTTCAATTTTCAGAATTTTCGCAGCCAGTGCAAGCTCTCTTGTTACTCTTTGGTCCGCCTCGCTAGCTTCAGTGTTTCCGGATGGATGGTTGTGCACAAGGACTATCTTCTTACACTTCTTTGATACTGCTATATGAAAGACCTCAGTAGGATCTACCGCTACAGCATTGAGCTTTCCCAGAGCAATCAGTTCTATGTACCGAATGTCGTTAGCTGTGTTTAGTCCGATGGTCCAAAAGTATTCCTTCTGTCTATTGATACGGTTCTGCCTCATGAGAATTTTCTGCATGATTCGAGCTATATCATCACGGTTAGCTATTTGGGTAGCTTCATCTTTTGGGAGTCGCACATTCATGGCTTGTAAAGTAATACAAAATCATCGATGATTGGAAGTTTGTCTTACTTTGTACATGCGAAGCAAACCTTTTCAAACTCGAGAAATTTGTCTTCCAACCTCTCCAATTCCCCGGACTTCTCAGCAGAACTCAGAAATGAGTACCGAATTGAGTTCATCACTATCTCTTTTAATTGAGCGTAGCTAAGCTCAGGGTAGTAGTCCACCAGCATTTCATATTGTCGGGTCAGGTCACTGCGGAGAATACCCGCATCATCGCTGGCAATGCAGACAGGTACGTCAGCTTCGATATAGGTTTTGAGCGGATGCGTATCCGGTGTGGTTTCCAGAATCACGTCATTGCTTTCCAGGTTCATTTCTATGGCGATTTGTCGCTTTCTCATGATCGTAAGCAGCTCGTCTTTTCGGGTTTCTGATAAAATGTCTACTCCATGGCCAATTCTCTGTGCTCCGGCTACCGTCACAGCTTCATCTATATGATAAGTCATGTCCTGTGACTGTGTGTCGCCCTTATCCGGGGCAAGCTCACCGGCATGAAGTGAAAGATTTACATGAGGGTACTCATTTTTCAAGAAATGAAATATGGCCATGTGGGCTTTATAATGCGAGAGGGAGATGGTGTGATCTTCCGGTGCTACAAAGTTGACGCCCACCAGGTGGTCAGAGATTAGTGCCGTTTTAAAGGCAAGTAGCAGGTGTGCAAACACCACTTGCAGTTCGGGGATGATTCTGAGCCCCACGGTTTGAAATCTGAGGGTTACTCCATGAGTATCGGTTAATTTGATCCAGTGATCCATCACCTCGGCATTGTATTCTACCCATTGATCAATCCCCTGATCTTCCAGGTAACCCAGCCATTCCGTAAGGTGATCTTTCATTGAGGTCTCGGGAGCCCAGGACTTACCCTCTGCCAGTCGGCCTACACGCTGCACAATGGTGGGTACTGCCACCATGGTTTCCAGGTATTGCACGTTTTCTCTGGCTGCCGCTTCGCAAAGCTTCGATAGAAACCAGGGCTCATTACCGATCATGGCGGGCTCAAACTTCTGGAAGGTGGCAAAGAACCAATGGTGCCCGTTTCTTCCATGCTCTTTATGGTTTCGCACCGACCAGTGATCTATGGTCTTCTCTCTTTCATCAGCACTTTTACTTAATAACTCATTGATAGGAATGGCCTGCTCGTCATTCTTGGAAAGAGCATCCGTTTCGTCAAAATAAAGCTGATAGGTCTGTGGGTTGATAAAGAGCTTTTTCTCTATGGCGAGGTCCAGGTAGTCTTCTGCAAAAACAGAGCCCAAGGCATGGTGATGAATGTCACCTCCCTTTGGCATTTCCCATAAGAATTCCCGAAGCCTGACCGGATCGTTTTTAATGTTCTCAAACCGTTGATTGATTTGGAGGAAGACCGAGGATTGAATGTTTTCCGGGTTTGTTTGGCAGGTGGTGATAAGTGTCATAAATACAATGGCTAAGAGCACTTGTTTCATTAGGAAATACTTGAAATTGATACTCAAAACTATTTCGATTCATACCTATAGTCTATATATAGATCTGTTTTTGGTTAAATTTCCTGATTGAAATGATAAATCAGGAATATGTAACTTTGAAACTCCCGGAAGAGTACAGCAATCAGTAAAAAAGACTATGGCGTTATTAGATTCTATTGACAGGAAAATTCTCAATCTTCTTCAGGAGGATGCTAAGCTTAATGTGAAGGACATTGCTATCCGGCTCAACCTGACTAAAACCCCGGTTTATGAGCGGATCAAAAGGCTGGAGCGAGATGGGGTGATTGAGAAGTACGTAGCGATAGTCAATCGGAAGAAGCTCGATCCTTCTATTATCGTTTTTATTTCAGGTAAACTGGAGGTAAAGCGTTTTGAACAGACGCAGGAGTTTTACGATGGGGTAATGCAACTGCCAGAGGTAATGGATTGCTACCTGATGAGTGGCGAGTATGACTTTTTACTGAAAGTGGTGGTCAAAGATCTGGATGCCTATCATGAGTTTTACTCACGGAAACTCGCATTGGTACCCAGGGTCAGCTATGTGAGTAGCTCCTTTGTGCTCAATGAGGCAAAAAGATCAACCGTATTACCTGACTTACAGGGCTGACTACCAGAGTGAGAATATGGTACCGGCAGTAGTAATGACCTGATAGAGAATAATGCCAAAAGCCACTGCAAATGCCAGCGAAACGGACCAGTGTCTTTTCTGACCTTTGGTCGTTTTTTTTCTCCTTCTCTGACCGTGATTTGTTAATGTTGCTTCCATATTTTCCTTATATACACATACACACTGCTTTTGTATTACAATAGAGGTACCAATGCTAAAATTGCACTTTGAGGACGTTTTGGGCCCTTTGAATCTCTCGATTTGGGAATTTTGACTAAATGTGGAAACCCTACCGTAATGCTATATGTCGCCTGATTGACTAAAACCAGTGGAGTAATGCTACGGCTGGAATTAATAAAGCGATCTTCCCGTTAACCCTGACAAAATGCTGGGTATCAGTATTTTCGTCAATTATTCATTTGTCTAATGAATATTTTGGGTTGAACCAGACTAAACAACACCGTCATGCGAACGATCAAACCTCACTTTATACTACTTTTTGCCGGCTTGTTATTAATTAGTTCATGTACACCCAAATCGGAGAAGCAGAGAGCCTCTTTGGTCAATCAGTCAGATCAGCAGGCACAGCAGATTGTGGACAAAGCCATTGCCGCACATGGAGGTGAACTGTATAAGCAAGCTCGCATCTCGTTTACCTTCCGGGGCAAGCGGCACACAGTGCAGCAAGATGATCAGGGCTATCACTATAAGCGCAGTTTTACAGAAGAGGGAGAACAGATACTGGATGTATATAAAAATGGAGAGTTCACCCGCACAGTCAATGGGCAGGTAGTTTCCCTCTCTGAAAGAAAGCTCGCCCGGCAGATTGAAGATATAAATGGCGTATCCTACTTTGCTATGCCGCCATATAAGCTTAATGATGCTGCGGTGGTTAAGGAGTTTTTGGGTGAGGTGAGCATTCAGGGCAAGACTTACAATAAGGTCAGAGTAAGCTTTGAAGGCGATGGAGGGGGAGATAGCCCCGACAACATCTTCTACTACTGGTTTGATCAGGCTACAGGACTGATGGAATACCTGGGCTATAACAAGCATGGAAACCGCTTTCGGGCTCCCTATAATCCGAGGGTTGTGAACGGTATCCGCTTTGTGGATAATGTCAATTTTGGTGGTGGGGACTTTTCAGGCGATGATATTGCCACTTACGATAAACACTACGAAGCAGGAGAGTTGAAAGAACTGTCTCGTATTATTCTGGAAGATGTGGAGGTTGAGGTGCTTCGGTAGTGATGGACCTGTAGGTTTTTCTCATGATAAGTAAGGGTATGCTCATCAAGATTAATACAAATGCTAGTGGCAATAACCGAATATCAGGGACTATATTTTCAACCTCATAGTCGTTTGGAAATATAAGCATCGTAAAGATGGCTAATCTTCCTGTGACGAGGTAAAAACCCAGAAACGTGTGTTGATACTTCAATGGGCTTATTCTGGTAATAAAGGATGTGGCTATAGGTTCGAAAATCACATCTGCCAGTGCCATAAGCAAACTGATCAATACAAGGTTTCGGACAATTTCCGGTATATCAGTTGTTAAAGGAGATAGGAAGTAAATACACAGACAGGACAGTGACAACAACACAATTGCGACCAGTAATTTTACCATACTGTCACCCATTTTTCTGAAATAAAGTAAGATAAAGAAGAGAACCCCAAGGACTGCAACCATTATTGAATTCATTGAGGGGAAAGAAAGCCCTGAGAGCCCGGGTATAAGCCCTTGGCGGTAGTTGGACGACATCATTACCTGGTAATCGATGTTACTCTTCGCCACATTGTTAATGGCATAATAAAACAGGCCAAGGAATATGATAAAAAAAGCCAGTTTTGAGCTCCTGTACACTGGGTTGTTCTCATGCACAACTTCCTTATTGCCATTCTTTGTCTTCATTTTTAAAAAGCAGATAACAAGTGCTGCTGCATTGAGTAGGGCACAGCCGACAAATGCAGCTTTGAAACTCAGAGTATAAGAAAGTGTGCCTATCGTAACTGTTGAAATTGCCGCACCAAAACTTAAAAGGATATTGAACCCAGCAAAACCAGCCTCTCTTTTAATAGAAAGGGGGGAGAATAACGCTCCGAGCCTTGGATAAATGCAGACATGTATAATAGAAGAACCAAAGCTGATTATCATTACCCCAATCATAAATGCTGTAGTACCCGGAAGTAGTAACATAAGGTAGCCTACAATAGAGATAGAAAACCCCGTCTCAAACTGTCGCTTTTTAGGAATAATGAAGTCTGCCAGCGGTCCCACAAGTAGTAAAGCACCCAGGCCCGCGTAATTAAAAAGAGCATTTTTTTCTCCTGCCTCTGTATCTAAAAGGCCCAATCCAACATCCGGGTCGATAAGATAGAGGAAGAGATTACTTATGAGACCATAGAAAGCGGCTCGCTCCAGAAGACCCAAGGTCGCCAGCGTAAGAAAGTCCTTTCTATTAAAGGTTCCGGGCATGAGTTATTTTATCACCAAAGTCCTGAAGCTATTCAGCATTTCCTCTTTTACCCTCAATCCCAGTCCCGGAGTTTCAGGCAGCTTAATTTCCCAGTCGGTCTGGTATTCCATGCCACCAACTATCGGGTTTTCCTCCATAAAGAGCGGACTATCAAAATCGAAATATTGTACCATGTCAGAGGTATGGGCCAGGTGGCAGTTGGCCGTAAACAAAATCTTCGATTCCAGGAAGCCACCTATCTGCATAGGGATACCGGCCTTTTCGGCTTTTTGAATGATTTTCTGCGCCTTTACCAGCCCTGAAGACTTGCCCAGCTTGATATTGATCATATCACAGAGGTTCATCTTGATCAGCTTTCCCGCGTCATGATGATCCGAAACTGATTCATCTGCCATGATCTTGATAGGGCTATGCCTCCTTACTTTTTTAAGCCTTGGGTATTCGTGGCGTGAGATGGGCTCCTCACAGTACTGAATGTCGAAAGGTTCTAAAGCCTGCAGTGTATTGACCGCTTCTGTCACGTTCCAGCCCTGATTAGCATCTATCCTGATTTTGATATCATCACCTACAGCTTCACGAATGGCTCTGATGCGTTCCACATCCTTTCTACCGCCATCGCCCAGCTTTATTTTCATAACGGGAAAGCCGCGTTCCTTCACAATGAGGGCATCGGCCACCATTTGCTCGACAGTGGAAACACTGACGGTATAGTCTGTATAGATTTGCTTTTTTATTTCACCTCCTAAAAACCGGTAGAGGGGTTGCCCTTTTTCTTGGGCTGCTATATCGTGCAAGGCTATGTCTATGGCACTTTTAATGCTGGTATTGCCATAAATGGTTTTGTCCATCAGCGCACTCGCTGCATCCAGTTCAGTTGGGTCAGTACCTAAAAGCTTTTCTCCCAAGAGCTTACCTATGATAAAGCAGGTATCCACAGTCTCTCCGTTAATGGGAGGGTAAGGAGAGCATTCTCCCCAGCCGTCAATACCCTCTTTCGTGCGGATACGAACGAATACATTATTGGCATGATCTCTCCAGCCAAGTGAAGTGACAAAGGGTTGCTTTAGCTTTAGCGCTGCATGGTAAAGCTCAATTTGATCTATTTGCATGGGCCGAGGATTACTTCTTTGACTCTTCGTAGATGGCGTAAACAATGGCCAGAACACTGAGTGCTATACAGGCCCAACCCATTAGGTTGGTACCATCCTTAAATAGCAGGTAGTAAAGCCCGGCTCCCATGCCTCCACCTATGATGGGACCTGCAACTGGGATCCAGGAGTAGCCCCAGTCCGAGCCTCCCTTGCCTTTGATTGGGAGCAGAAAGTGGGTTAGCCTTGGGCCAAAATCACGGGCCGGGTTGATGGCGTACCCTGTACTGCCGCCTTGTGCCATACCTATGGCGACTATAAGCCCGCCCACTACCAACGGATTCAGACCATCTGTAAATTCATTGGCACCGATAAACATCAGGCCAAAGATCAATATCATGGTGCCCAAAATCTCACTTACCAGGTTGGACCCTTTCTGAGGGATAGCTCCCGAGGTACAGAAAACCCCAAGCTTGGCACCCTGATCTTCTGTTTTACCCCAGTGTGGCAGGTACTGCAGCCAGGTGAGAGTAGCCCCCATCATGGCCCCTAAAACCTGTGCCAGGATATAGCCCGGTACCAGTGCCCATTCAAATTCACCGGCTATGGCCAGTGAAACAGTCACTGCTGGATTGATATGTCCACCACTGATATCGCCTACGGCAAATACCCCAAGTGATACGGCCAGTCCCCAGCCAATGGTGGTGACGATCCAGCCGGCATCTTTGCCATAAGAGTGATTGAGTGTGATAGCCGCATTGATGGCATTTCCAAAGTAGAGCAGTATGGCAGTGCCAATAAACTCAGCGAGATAAACAGACATAGTTGAAAAGTGTAAGGAGAGTAATAATACGATAAGGAGGGGAATAAAAAAAGGATGGGGAGTGCTGTACTCTATTGTCAAGAAGGTTTTCGAGTAGTCTTTATTTCTGAAGGGCCCAGGCTTGGTTTCTTTTCAAAGCAAGGTTTCATTTCTCGAATCTCTTTTGTCTCTTTTTGCGGCCAAAAAGGACCAAAAACCCTTCCCGATAACACCAAATCCAAACTCGGTTTTTACGCGCAAGGCCTACGCGTGCCAAATCCAACCGACTTGTATTTCGCACTGTTATCGGCTTTGCCACCCTCCCGGATGTTTAGAGTCGTACTGGTCGCGAGCAGTGGGGTGTATTCAAAATAATTGACCCTCCTCAAGATCAACGTACTATCACTGTTTTTATGAACGTCCCAATTCACAAAAGGGCATAAAAAATGGCATCGGGATGTCGCACCGCTCTACCGCCTACCCTTGCTCTGTTCCCAGCCTGGGGGAGTTCAGCAGGAGCTGGTCGCACCCCTTTGCCGCGACAAAGGTATCAAGAAAATGCTAAATGCAAGGTGGCTTATGGAGAAATTATAGCTGAATTCAGCGTGATTCTTAACTCCCTGTTCTAAGTGATTTATAGAGAGGGGATTGAGTAGAGCTTTGTATTGAACTAAATTTTAAAACGATGAGTGAATTAAATGCAGAAAGTTTCAATGTCAACGATGTTTCATTGGATGAAAAGGCATTGGCTAACGGAAAGAGTCAATTCTGTGAGATTTGGCCAACCGTTAAGCAAGGGCTAGAGATTCTCAAGGGAATAGTCAAGAATCCTTTCTTAAAGACTGCGATTTCCGGACTTATTCTGGTAGGCGATGGTATTTGCTAAGGAGATACCAGTGACAAAGACGAAGAACCACTTTTAGAGTGGTTTTTTTATGCACAATAATATTGCTCCCTGAATTCAGGGATGTTGGGGAATAGAGACTGCAAGGGATTTATGGGGAGGCGTTTCAAGTGATATTTGGTTAAACCAATCACTAAGCAAATGAAAAGAATTCTAATAGCCGTAATACTCTCCGTTTTAACGGTATCAATGGTAGACGCACAAACCTATAAGCTCTTAAATGTGGTAAGCAAAGAGCGACAGAAGTCTGATGGGACTAAGATGACAGGCGAAGAAACAATGAAGTCATACCTGGAGTCAGTTGAGGGATCAGTACCTGACGGAACTTTACAAGTTGGGAAGGGTATCAGTTTGGGGATTTCAGTAGGATATAACCGCCTGGTCGATGATAACTATTCTGCTTTTCTATCTCCTATTGATAACAAGGTAATTATAGAGAAGTTGCCCAGGAGTTCATTTGTGCTATCGACCGCACTGAGTGTGCCTCTCACTAAGAAGCAGGGCATGACCCAATATACTCAGGTGGATAGTGATAATGACCCTATAGGGCCGGTTTACTATGTGAATCATGGCTGGTCGTTAGTGACTTCGATAAATATTGCTCTTTTCAACGAGTCTCTGACGACCACCATTTTTAATAAAAGAATAGATGGAGGTATAGGGTTGGGATATAGAATAAACAAGGATTTCCAAATAGCCTTTGTTTATGAGTTTCTCACCATCCGTCAGCCTAGAGAGTTCCTTCGGAACCTTGAAGGGGAAACCATTACAGTAAATAATGAGCTAGTGACCAGCCTGACTTCAGACAATAATGATTTCTTTAAGGATGACTATGCTGCAGCCTTCTCGGTTAAGTTCGTCTATTTTCTTACAAAAAAACTAGCTCAATAGAATCACAATAAAGAGAACTGAAAACCGCTCATCTGAGCGGTTTTTTTATGTCTCAACCAGTCTATCCCTGAATTCAGGGATGTATCCAAATAGAGCTAATCGGTGATGTTTACTGAGAGCAATTATTCCAAATTTGATAATAGAAAATCAAATAAATAGAAGATATGCAAGACTTAAGCTGGATTATTCCATTGGTAGTTTTTATAATATTATTGTATTTTACCATATCCCTTTCACTTAAAACTGGTCTCATCAAGGATATCAGTACTGCTGACCCAAAGCCTTTTAGTCTCTCCAGAACTCAATTGGCATTTTGGACAGTGGTGATCGCTTCCTCGTACTTCTACCTGCTATGGATTCAAAATTTTGATTTTGAAAAGGTGGTACTCAGCCCAAGTGCACTGGTTCTTTTGGGTGTAAGCCTGACTACAACAGTGGGAGCAAGGTTGTCTGATATCTCAGATCAGGAAAAATTAAAATCCGGAAGTATCAGTAGCAATCATCAGAATGAAGACTCAGAGGGTTTTTGGACAGACATTTTGAGCGATGCCAATGGCTACAGCATAGCACGCTATCAGCATGTGATTTTCACGGTTGTCATGGGAGTGGGGTTTGTGGTCAATGCAATCACAGAGGAGAAGATGATCGATTTTGATGAGAATCTCCTGGTTCTTTCAGGGGTCAGTGCAGTAGGTTACCTGGGAGTAAAAACACAAGAGAATAAGTAGAATTAAATCTTTGAAACAATGAATGACGCTGATCTTTTCTTAACCCTATCGGTTATTTCTGAAAAAAGATTGATTGACCAAATACAGCCACTGGATAGCTGTGGGGTATTAGCTGTGAAGAAAGATAGAATGCCGAACCTTGATGCTAGAAAGAAAGGTACCGGTGTACTAATAGGTTCAGATAGAGTGGTTACTGCAGCTCATACGCAAAGTAGACATGATAAGAACTTTATTGGGTTTGGAGCGCAATTGCACTCGGATATTTATGATCCGCCAAAGGTCCTTGCAAAAAGAGAAGTTTCAGATCAGTTCTTGAGTATTGGAGAGGACGTTATAGAGTGCGAATTAAAGCAGAGCATAAGTACTACACTCATTACTCCAATCCCGATACTTGCCCCTTCGGATATCACACAGGTCACCGAAGTAAACCTCTACGGTTATGGGGTTCTGAATACAAGACTTGGAGCTTATGAGTTCTCCCAATTAAGGGTTGATTTGGTAAGGTTCCAAAAAACATATCAGCAAGTGGTTTCTCGGAATTTGTCCAGTGCTGTACCCATTTATGGTTCAGGTTTCATTGATGATGGGTTTAGCGGAGGTCCTGTGGTTGCTACAGTAAATGGTAAAAATTACCTGGCAGGAATTCAGATAAAAGAAAGACCATTGAGGCCATTTAGTAATAGAATTATGGGAAAAGTGACGTTGATATATTAACAAAATGCAACAATTAGAAATTATGAATTATCAAGTATTAAGCAAATCACAGATTCATGCTTTGGAACCCTTTCTGTTTGCAGAAGGAGACGATGTAAATAAGGATGTTTATGTCCTAATCTGCTTCAAAAGAGATCCATTGTATCCTTTTCTGAAATCGGTAATTGAGGTTGAGCCAGGTAAGTATGGAGAAAAGGGGTCGCCTATTAAACCTAACGATGTACCCGGAGACTTAAAGAAAACCAGAGGACTTCATGTTTTATTTGATAATGAGACAGGTACAATGATGACTGAAAATGAGATTTATCTTCAATTCCATATTCCCAAAGGTTCTATGGCAAAAGGTGAAAACCACTTGTTTGTAGAAATTGATCATACGCCCGGGACACATGGAGGAAGTGGGTCAATACATTACCCGCCAGGTTTTGGTGGATAAATTAACTTGTTGAGGTAACAAACAATTCTTGCTGCATCATTCAAAAAAATTAGCTAATGATTAGACTAAGCGTCTTTGCTTTTATACTTATAGCTATTAGCGGAGGGTACTGCTATGCACAATCGTCTGGGATCTGTTCTGAAAAACTGAGAATAGGTCAAGAGTTACACAGTCAGGGAAGGTGGTCTGAAGCAATAGGAGTTTACAAAGAATTAATAGAGTTTGCACTAAATGAAAATAGCTCTAGCTGCGCTTCTAAAGCTTATTCAAATCTTGCAAATGTATACGCTGCTGCTGGAGAGTTTTTTCAAAAATCCAATAAGGACAGTTTGAAAACCGGACTTCAGCTTCCAGCGCAGTTTGATTTATTTGATCAAGCGGAAAATTGCTATGCCGAATCTTTGAAGTATGCTTGGAACGCAAGCGATAGCTTGAGAATAGCATATGCTTCTTATGGCCTAGCTATTGTTAGCTACCAAAAGAAGGAATACAGTGAAGCCATAAAGAAATATTCAAAAGTTGAAGAGTGGATATCTGAAGTCCTGTTTTTGACAAAAGATCAAAAGAAGTCGGAAGCACTTCTTCAACTTAGATCGTGGAACCTTAATCTTAGAGGATTGTCTCTTCTAGAGTTAGGGAGGAATACTTCCGATAAACAATTGTTTTTAAGGTCACTTCGAGACTTCAGGCGTACAATAACTAATATTGAAAAATACGGGCATGAAACTGAGTTAATCGAAGTTAGTCATAATATAGCGCTGGCTTTCGAAGACCTTGGTGAACCTGACTCTTCTTTGTTTTATAATAGAAAGAGTCTCGCATTGAATGAAGAATTTGCTGAAGATAACCTGTATAATAAAAGTAAAAGTTGGTATGGTTTATCAAGTAACTTTGAGCAACTGGAACAACTAGATTCTGCACTTTATTATTTAAGAAAATATAACAACTCCCATGGAGATTTGATAAATGAAGAGCAATCAGCCTCCATTGCTCAATGGCTTGTTCTTTTTGAAACCGAAAAGAAAGACCTGGAAATAAAGAACTTGAAGTTCATTCAACTGAGTGGTGGAATTACGTTTGTTTTGTTGATCATAATTCTAATCATCATTGTCCAGAAAAGACTAGTGCAGAACAGATTGGCCAACCAAAAAATCAACGACCTCCTCCAGCAACAGGAAATCAATTCCTTACAAGGAGTATTGGCCGGTCAGGAAAAAGAACGGCAGCGTATCGCCACGGATTTACACGACAAGCTGGGGGCTATTCTGGGCATGGTCAAGCTACATTTTAGCGCGGTGGAAGAACGCATTGATGTACTGCGTGACGATAATAAAAAGCAGTATGACAAGGCCAATGAGCTGCTGGACAAGGCTAGTACGGAGGTGCGAAATATCTCACACAATCTGCTCTCAGGAGTACTGGTGAAGTTCGGGCTGGTACCGGCACTGCAAGACCTGAAAGATACAGTAGAAGCCACCGGAAAGCTGAAGGTTCAATTGGTGGCTGGTGATCAGACAGGAGGCAGACTGAGCGGAGAACAAGAGCTTCAGGTTTACCGGATCGTACAGGAGCTTATCAGCAATATTCTCAAGCATGCTAAGGCCACTGAGGCTGTTATCCAACTGAACCGTACTAATGGCGAGATCAACCTGATTGTGGAAGACAATGGGGTAGGCTTTGATGTGGAAGCAGCCCGGCAAAAGCAGGGGATAGGATTGAAAAATCTGGAAGCCAGGGCAGCAAAGCTCAAGGCTAAACTGCACTTTGACTCTGGTAAGGGTGCCGGTACCACGGTGTCCGTTGATATACCTCTTAATTCAGGAGACTTATGATTAAAGTGTTTATAGCGGATGATCACCAGATCGTAGTAGATGGCATTAAATCTATTATGGATGAAAACAATGAGATTTCCGTGGTTGGAGGAGCATTGTCAGGTGAAGACACCCTGGCTCAACTCAAAGCCCTTGAGGTCGATGTTTTATTACTGGATATAAATATGCCCGGCATGGACGGCATAGAGGTAGCGCAAAGGCTAAAAGAGGAAGGGCACCCTGTTAAAATTCTGATCCTTACCATGCATAACAACCCTCAGTTTACAAAGCAACTGATAGAGATTGGAGTGCTTGGCTGTATGATGAAAAATGCAGGCAAGCAGGAAATGCTTAAGGCCATCAAAACCGTATATGAAGGTGATCGCTATTATGGAGCTGAGGTGACAGAAACCCTCTTCGATAGCATAGACAAAAGCCAGAAAGCCACCCAAAAGGCTGAATTGACCAAGCGGGAAATAGAAGTGTTGAAGTTGATCGCCAATGAATTAACCACTGCTGAAATCGCTGAAGAGCTATTTATCAGCACACATACCGTAGAAACTCACAGAAAGAACCTATTGAGTAAGCTGGGTTTTAAAAACTCTGCGGGGCTGGCGCGCTTTGCGGCTAAGAACGGATTGGTTTAGCTAGCTGTTATTTCCTTTCAAAAAGCTGCTTTTTCATATAGAGCTGAAACTCCAATGGGCTGCTTTCCTGAAACTCATCCTCTGCCAGGTCATCGTAAATCTCCTCATCATACTGCATCTTGGTGATTTCTACCCGATCGTCAGGGTGGATGATCAGCTCAGTACCCGAAAAGTCAATGGGGTTTACCGATACCAGCACCTGGAAATCATCAAACACACGTTTGAAGTATTTAAATACGATGGCAGCATCTTTCTTTCCCATATATTATTCAGTTTTGTGGTTGTAGGCGTTGCGTAGTTTTGTCAAGAATGGTTTTGATGAGGTAGGCAGCACCAATTCCTATGAATGCCCCCATGATCACGTCTCCGGGATAGTGAACCCCCAGATAAATACGGCTATAAGCCACCAGGGCCGCCCAGGGTAATAATAGCCAGATGTATTTCAGGTGGTCTTTGAGCAGCAGCCAGCAAAAAACGGCAATGGCAAATGAGTTAGACGAGTGTGATGAAGCAAAACCATACTGGCCTCCGCAGCCCTTGAGTAAGTGTACCTGATCTGAAATAGCAGGCTCGTAGCAGGGGCGTAGCCTTTCCACCGTAGGCTTCAAAAAGCCTGAGGCCATTTGATCACTTATCAGAATCAACAAGCCTATGGAAATGATGATATATAGCTCGCGTTTCTTGTTGTACCGGATAAGCCAATAGAGCAGCAGTGCATAGAGTGGAATCCACACAAATTTGTCGCTGATCCAGGGCATCAGAAAATCCAGGAGCGAGTTATGTGCTCCATTCAGAAACAGAAATAGTTCCTGATCCCACTGTTCTAATCGATCAATCATCCAACCCAGTTAATCCCTTTTCGCAACAGCTTTTGTGTTTTATCTTCCTTGCTTCCTTCCACAGGTTGAAAATCATATTCCCAGCCCGCTTGTGCGGGTAGGCTCATCAGGATGGACTCCGTACGGCCGTTGGTCTCAAGACCAAACTTGGTGCCACGGTCATGAACCAGGTTAAACTCTACATAGCGACCTCTGCGAAGCATTTGCCATTCTTTCTCACGCTCACCATAAGGCAGACGACAGTTTTTGCTCATCAATTGCGTATAAATGGGAGCAAAGGCGAGCCCCACATCCTTCACAAAGTCCAGTCGTTCTCTCTTGGTAAAGCCTTTGTCGTCCCCCAACTGATCAAAGAAGATGCCTCCAATCCCCCGGGTTTCATCTCTATGCTTGACAAAGAAGTAGTCATCTGCCCACTCTTTGAATTTAGGGTAATAGGTGGGGTGATGCTTGTCACAAACGGCCTTCAGTCTGGAATGAAAACTGATCGCATCCTCTTTGTCGACATAATGCGGTGTAAGGTCTATGCCGCCACCAAACCAGTACTTGCCATTTGACATTTCGAAATACCGGATGTTCATGTGAATAATGGGTACCAGCGGGTTTTCAGGATGGATCACAATAGAAACACCCGTAGCAAAGAAGTCACCTTCTGTAAGACCAAACGAGCTAAGGATTTTCTCAGGAGTTTTGCCATGTACGGCTGAAAAATTAACCCCACCCTTCTCTATAATATGGCCATGACGCATTACACGCGTTCTGCCACCACCACCTCCGGGTCGGCTCCATTTATCTTCATGGAACTCACCCCTACCATCAGCTTTGGTCAGCTCACTACAGATGTGATCCTGAATATTTCTGAAAATGCTCGAGATCGATTCCTTGTCCGTTCCGTTCATGGTGACAAAAATATTAATAACCAGCGTAATGCACTGCGATTTTCGAAGGCATAATTAATAAGCAAACCTTTTAGGCTGACTTTGCTACGAGGATTCACACATAAAAGGCCATCAGTAATAGACATGACCGGCCCAATTACCTATACTTTCAGGTGAACAGTTGAATGCTTATTTCGTTACTCTATATAGATCACCTAACAATCGTTAGTTTTCCTTGTTGACTTCTGTCGATATTGGTTAACTTGGCCTCAAATCACCTTAATTGATGAACGTTACGGAAAGCAAAGCCACTCATACCAACAAAAAGAATTCCATACCCACCCCGAAGCCAGTACTTGAAAAAGCGTACAGGCTTATGCACACGGCCATGAACATGGCCTATACCTACGAAGAAAATAAAGCCATTTGCAGCAAGTATGTTCACAGTACTTCGCGCGGACATGAGGCCATTCAACTGGCAGCAGGCATGCTGCTTGAATCTTATGACTATGCGGCCCCTTACTACCGTGACGAGTCCATACTGCTGGGCATAGGCATGGAACCACATGAGCTTATGATGCAGCTGATGGGTAAGAAGGATGATCCGTTTTCCGGAGGACGTACCTATTATGGCCATCCGTCACTGAGGCGTGAGGGCTTCCCCGTTATACCACATCAGAGTTCGGCTACCGGTATGCAGGCCATTCCGGCTACCGGTATGGCGCATGCCATTGATTACCTGGAAGGACAAAAACTCCTGAGTACGGACGACAAGCCATTGGCACTTTGCTCATTGGGTGATGGTTCTGTGACGGAAGGGGAGGTTTCTGAAGCTTTCCAGATGGCCGTTTTACATCAGCTACCCATTATCTATCTCATTCAGGACAACGACTGGGGTATATCGGCTACAGGCAAAGAAATGCGCGCCATGGATGCTTACGAATTCGCAGCCGGGTTCAAAGGGATGGAGCGCATGCGTGTGGATGGCAGTGACTTTGTAAGCTCTTATGAAGGCATGAAGGAGGCTTTCGATTACGTAAGAGAAAATCGAGCGCCTATTCTGGTACATGCCAAGGTTCCTTTATTGGGGCATCATACCTCTGGAGTGAGAAGAGAATGGTATCGTGATGACTTTGAAGAGCACCAGAAGACGGACCCGATTCCGATACTGAGAAAAACCTTAAAGCGAGCAGGTTATAAAGAAGCACAACTCGTAAAGCTCGAAGATGAGGCGAAGGCCTTTGTCCAATCTGAATATGCCAGGGCACTGAATGCTGATGATCCTGATCCGGCTACCGTGATGGATCATGAATTTGCTCCAACGCCCATTACCGAAGAAAGAGGAAACCGTAAGCCCAGAGGGGCCGAAAAGGTAGTGATGGTGGATGCGGGCCTTCACGCAGTAGATGATATTTTAAAGACTCACCCTGAGGCCTTATTCTACGGCCAGGATGTGGGAGGTACGCTTGGGGGTGTTTTCAGAGAGGCAGCTACCCTTGCCCAAAAATATGGTGATGCCCGTATTTTCAATACACCTATTCAGGAAGCCTATATCGTAGGGTCTACTGCGGGCATGTCTGCCGTAGGTGCCAAGGCGATTGTAGAAATTCAATTTGCAGACTATATCTGGCCGGGAATTAATCAACTGGTTGAAGAGCTTTCTAAAAGCTGCTATCTGTCAATGGGTAAATTCCCCATCCAGTCATTGATAAGAGTGCCTATTGGCGCCTATGGTGGTGGCGGACCTTACCATTCCGGTAGTATAGAATCTACCCTGCTCAACATTCGTGGTATCAAGGTGGTGTATCCGTCCAATGCGGCAGATATGAAAGGCTTGATGAAAGCAGCTTTCCATGACCCTAACCCGGTGGTGATGCTGGAGCACAAAGGACTTTACTGGTCGAAAGTACCGGGTACAGAAGAAGCTAAAACCTTTGAGCCTGACAACGAATACATCGTGCCGCTGGGTAAAGCAAGAGTGGCTCAGGAAGCGACTGAAGAAGCGATTGAAAACGGTGAGTCCTGCACTGTGATTACCTATGGCATGGGCGTGTACTGGGCCAAAGCCGCGAGTAAGGCTTTTGATGGTCAGATTGAAATTCTGGACCTGCGTACCCTCAATCCCCTCGACTGGGAATCAGTAGTGGCTTCTGTAAGAAGACATAACAAAGCCCTTGTACTCACCGAAGAACCTTTAATGAATTCATTTGCTGAGTCACTTGCCGGAAGAATTTCTAAAGAGTGCTTTCAGGAGCTGGATGCACCCGTTATGACCCTCGGGGCAGCTAACCTACCTGCGATTGCGCTGAATGTAGACCTGGAAAAAGCGATGCTACCTACAGCTGAGAAAGTAGAGACAGTCATCGGAGATTTACTCAACTATTAGGGAGTTAAACTCAAACAAACTCTGCGACTCTCTGCGCCCTTTGCGGTTAATAAGTGCTAGAAAGGATAGCCAACCGCAATATTCCAGACAGTTTGTGAGTTGCGCTTAAAGAACCTTTGATGAATTCCTTTGCTGAGTCACTTGCCGGAAGAATTTCTAAAGAGTGCTTTCAGGAGCTGGATGCACCCGTTATGACCCTTGGGGCAGCTAACCTGCCTGCCATTGCCCTGAATGTAGACCTGGAAAAAGCCATGCTGCCTACGGCTGAGAAAGTAGAGACAGTCATCGGAGATTTACTAAATTATTAGGGAGTTAAACTCAAACAAACTCTGCGACTCTCTGCGTCCTTTGCGGTTAATAAGTGCTAGAAAGGATAGCCAACCGCAATATTCCAGACAGTTTGTGAGCTGCGTTTAAAGAGCCTTTGATGAATTCATTTGCTGAGTCACTTGCCGGAAGAATTTCTAAAGAGTGCTTTCAGGAGCTGGATGCACCCCTTATGACCCTCGGGGCAGCTAACCTACCTGCGATTGCGCTGAACGTAGACCTGGAAAAAGCCATGCTACTACCTAAGGCTGAGAAAGTGGAAGCCGTCATCGGAGATTTACTAAATTATTAGGGAGTTAAACTCAAACGAACTCTGCGACTCTCTGCGCCCTTTGCGGTTAGTAGTTAGAAACGATAGCCAACCGCAATATCCCAGACAGTTTGTGAGCTGCGCTTAAAGGGCCTTTGATGAATTCATTTGCTGAGTCACTTGCCGGAAGAGTTTCCAAAGAGTGCTTTCAGGAGTTGGACGCACCCGTTATGACCCTTGGGGCAGCTAACCTACCTGCCATTACCCTGAATGTAGACCTGGAAAAAGCCATGCTGCCTACAGCTGAGAAAGTAGAAGAAGTCATCGGAGATTTACTAAATTATTAGGGAGTTGAACTCAAACAAACTCTGCGACTCTCTGCGCCCTTTGCGGTTAGTAGTTAGAAAGGATAGCCAACCACAATATTTCAGACAGTTTGTGAGTTGCGCTTAAAGAACCTTTGATGAATTCATTTGCTGAGTCACTTGCCGGAAGAATTTCTAAAGAGTGCTTTCAGGAGCTGGATGCACCCGTTATGACCCTTGGGGCAGCTAACCTGCCTGCCATTGCCCTGAATGTAGACCTGGAAAAAGCCATGCTGCCTACGGCTGAGAAAGTAGAGACAGTCATCGGAGATTTACTAAATTATTAGGGAGTTAAACTCAAACAAACTCTGCGACTCTCTGCGTCCTTTGCGGTTAATAAGTGCTAGAAAGGATATCCAACCGCAATATTCCAGACAGTTTGTGAGCTGCGCTTAAAGAGCCTTTGCCATCGGTTATTTTCCGGAAAGCGCGGGTCTCTTAGCTTATGGCCCATGTCCAGCCTGAATACCAGAAAAGAGAAGTCCAGCCTGAGGCCTAAGCCTGCTCCCACAGCAATCTCTTTATAAAAGCGATTGAGCTGAAATTTACCGCCCTGGGATACCCGGATGGGACCTTCCGATGCTACGGTGCTCACTTCGCTAAGTCTCCAGGCATTGCCTGCATCTATAAAGAAAGCCCAGTCAAAAAAACCTGCGAGGTTACTCCGGTATTCAACATTCATTTCCAGTAGTACCTCTCCCGGTTGCTCAAACTGGTAGTTGTTCCGGTTGGGTACCAGGTCACCATTTTCATCCAGCACATTTTCTCCATCCTCATTCAGCTCGTATGGAAAGGAAGACCCAGGCCCGAGTCGCCTTGGGTTCCAGGCCCTGTTGCTACTGCTACCCCCGGTAAAGAAGAATTTTTCATAAGGCAGGGCATTGTTTTCTCCATAAGGATTGGCAACACCTGTATGGAAGCGGTAGGCCCAGGCACTTCCATCGTTTTTGGGCACATAGCGCCTGTAGTCAATCTCAAATTTGAAGAATTGATAGAATTCAAGGCCTTCTCTTTCCAAAAGACCCGAACCGATGAGGTCATAAATGGTTCCTCCGCTTTCCAGAAAGTACCTGAAGAAGGAGGAAGGGGTGTTGGGGTTGGCGTAGTTTTCGTTGATAATCGCATTAAAGGAGGTACTGCTTACAAAAGAGGGATTAAAAGCGAGATTAAGGGTGTTGCCCTGGCTTGCCAGCTCATCCAACTGATCCTTAAAGTCCTGGCTAATACGTACGGTGTCGATTAGGTTGACATTGGCCAGATTAAGCGTATAGTTTTTCGTGCCTCTCAGGTTTTGCCAGGTATAGGCAAAGGTGCCGTTGATGTTGTTTCGTATATATTCGGGCCTGTCTGTAAAAGAAAAGCCCAGTGAAACACGTGTATTAGGGTTGAAAGTTTTAAGGTTCAGGTTTCGGGAATTAAAGGGTGTGAGAAACCTTGGAAAGGTCAGGGAGGCATTGGCGCCATACTGGAAACTCCGGTAGATACCATCCCTGGCAGAAGCCGAGGCGATACCTTCAAGACCGAAGAAGCCATTGAGCCTGAAGGTTTCCAGACCCCTGAAAAAATTTCGATTGATCAGGGATACATTGTAAAACGGACCGGGTAAACCTTCGCTCACGTTTACACCCATTTCCTGCGTGAGCTGGTAATTCTTCAGTGGTGCCGTATAGATATTCGTAACAAACTTGCCAGGTACCAGTGTGGTGTCAAAGTTGATATTGACATAGCGGAACATATCCATATTGAGGAGTTGTCGCTGTGTGTTTACTACTTTTTGATAATTATATAGCTCACCCGGCCGGAAGATCAGTCTTGTGTCCAGCACTTTGGGAGAGTAGTCCTGAAGGCCAAAAGTATAGCCTATACTTTCATAGCCTTTCTTTTCCGTGACGGCATCGGTACCATTGGTGTTCACAATAATGGAGTCCATGGTATAGGCCACGTGATTGGGTTTGTCGGCAGGTTTGTTAATAACGGTAGTTACCCAGAGGTCGGTTTCTCCCGGAGCCTCTCTTACCTCAAATGTGATGTAACTTTCGTTCATCTCGAAGTAGCCATTGTTCCTTAGCAAATCATTGAGACGGCTTCGCTCTGCTGTAAGCCTGCTCACATTGTAGTTATCTCCGATTTTGACCCGGGAGCGACTTTTATTGTCCTGAATAAGCTTGGTGATAGCGGTATCCCCGGTTCGCAGGTTCAGGCTGTCTATAAAGCGTTGCTCTCCCTCAGAAATTATGAAAGTCTGATCTACTTTTTTGCCGTGTTCGGTTCGCCCTATGGAAATCTGAGCACTGAAGAATCCATCATCCTTCAGATAGTCGAGAATACGCTTTCTTGATCTTTCTATAAGCAAACTGTCGTAAACGGCCAGGGGTGTTCCTGTTCTCATCAGGAAGTTACCGTTTCTTAAAGTGCTGTTATAGCGATCTACCTTTCTGTTTTTCTTACTTTCAAGTCCTGTAGTAGATTTACCCCGAGCCTTCTTTTTTGCGATTTCCTCGTCAATTTTGGCAATGAATTTCCTTTTCTGTTGATTGACTTTGGCGGTGTCAAAGGCGTTTTCACCACGTTCGTAAAGGTTGGCTCCTAAAGCTCCAACCAGGGGGATTCTCGTATTGGGTTCTAAGATAATCTGATCGTAGAGGGCACTTTTATCAGCTTTGTCTGTGCCGGTGATGCTTTGCTTGTAAAGAAGTTTTTCACCATCTTCCAGATGTCGTGTACCCACACATCCGTAGAGACAACTGACTATCAAAAAAAGGGTAAAAAGTTGAGTTGTGGCCTGCTTCACTAATTCCTTAACAATGCTATCTAAACGATTAATAAAGTACTTTAAATCTCTACAATTAAAAAAATATCGCAGGCAAGAACGAAAGTTTTTGGTGGAGGGCGCTAAAGGCGTGTCAGAATTACTGAAATCGAGCCTTGATATCGAGTATTTGCTGCTTACTGCAGATTTCAGAAGTGAGCTGGAAGCTGAGCTCAGCCTGAGAGGTGAAGCGCTTGATGTTACGGAAAAAGAGCTGGTGCAGGTGGGGACTTTCCAGTCTAACAATGCCGGACTGGCTGTAGCCTCAATGCCGGAAGGAGCAGATTTATCTATAGGTGAGCAAGAGCTGGTACTTGCCCTGGATGATATACGTGACCCCGGTAACCTGGGTACGATCATACGGATTGCTGACTGGTATGGCATTACAAAGGTCATCTGTTCCAAAGAGTGTGCCGATGTTTACAATCCTAAGGTGGTGAATGCCAGCATGGGCTCCTTTACGCGAGTACAGGTATGGTATGAAGAGCTGGGTGATTTCTTAAAACAGGCCGATCAAACCGTTTATGGTGCTTTGCTGGAGGGTGAGAATATCTATCAAAGCCAGCTAAAGCCTTCAGGTATCTTACTGATGGGAAATGAATCAAAAGGCATTCAGCCTGATTTGATTCCACTCATCAATCAACCGGTGCATATCCCCAGAAGAGGCGAGGCAGAGTCCTTGAATGTATCCGTGGCCACTGCCGTGATACTGGACAATTTTTTCAGGTAAACCAGGTCAGAACAACTTATCGCCACTTTCCTGAGCGGCTTCGGTCATCATTTCTTCAGCCAGTTCTTTGCCGAGGTAGCCATCGATAACATTGTGGGCCAGGTATAGCGTTGGGGTGAGTACAACAGCCACGATGAACTTATAGATGTAGTTGGTGATACCTACAGCAAGCACTTGTACCAATGACCAGTCTGCCAGGAAGTAGAAGGCCACGATCAGTACCACAAAGCTGTCAATAAACTGAGAAACCAGGGTGGAACCGGTAGCCCGGATCCAGATTTTATTTTTACCTGTGATTTTACGCAGCTTATGGAAGACATACACATCTACAAACTGACCCAGAAGAAAGGCTACCAATGAGGCGAAAATGATGTTGAGGCCCTGTGACAGCACCTTGTTAAAGGCCGTGTTGATGTTCAGAGGGTTTCCCTCATCATCAGTGGAATTGATATCCAGCCAGAAGTCGGCCGGGGCCAGCTCCATCGCGAGGTAGATGACCACGAAGGCATAAGCAATCAGACCCACCGTGATATAGGTGAGGCGCTTTACGCCTTCTTTGCCAAAGTACTCGTTGATGATATCGGTGAGGATAAAGACCACCGGCCAGAGCAGTACACCGGCTGTGAGGTTGAACTGCAGCAGGAAATCTCCAAATAAAGGGATTTCCAGAGGATCGGCTCCGAGGGTTTTTTCAAAGGAGAAAATCTTACCCCCGATCAACTCGGCTATCAGGGCATTGGTGATGAAGATACCGGCAAGAACAATAAAGAGACTGGTCTTTTTACTTTTCAGAATGGAGCTTGACATGCCGTGAATTTAACCGATTTCCTTAATAGATTTGGGTATAGACTTAAATCATTGTAGGTAAGTGATTTGCCGGAGCGGTAATAGACTCTTCGTTCCTCAGAGTAGAAAAGAGTATGTACATAATCTGCAGACTGGGTGCCGTAAGAGCAGGTGTTGGGTGAGCGCTCCTTCTTTCTAATCCTGATTATGAAGGGTCAAAAGCAGGTGACGAGAGTTTGGTCGGAAGTATTTGATCCTGTCTTGATAGTATCAACTATTCCCGAGCACATAGTCTTCTCCCTCTATGGCTAGTTCTGAATTTTCGAAGACAGTTTGTGCCTCTTCCTTCAGGGGTTCCAGCTCTTTGTAGCGAATGGAGAAATGTCCGAGAAGCAAACGACCTACCTCAGCTTTCTTTGCCATCGTAGCGGCTTCTTTGGCGGTAGAGTGGTAGGTATTGGCTGCGCGTTCTGCATGCTCATCCAGAAAGGTAGACTCGTGATAGAGCATATCCGCACCCTGAATATAGGGCAAGATGGACTCATCGTATTTCGTGTCTGAGCAATAGGCGTATTTAAATGATTTCTTAGGAGGGTAGGTGTACTTCGTGTTTTCATAGACCACGTTGCCTTCCTCATCTTCAATGTCCTCACCATTTTTCAGCCGTACGATATTGCGCACCGAAAAGTCAGGGGGTAGCATCTCTTTGATAATGCGCCTCTTCTTGGGCTTTTCTTCAAACAGATAGCCGCTACAGGGAATGCGATGATTAAGGGGAATGCTGTACACCCGAATAAAATCATCTTCATGTACCAAACCGTGTACTTCAGTATCTATCACGTGAAAATCCACATGATAGTTGAATACAGTTTCGGAGTACCTGAGCTGTAAGGTGATGATTTCTGCAAGTCCCTTCGGCCCGTAAAGGTTCAGGGGCTTTTTACGACCTAGCAGATGCATGGTACTAAGCAGGCCCATCAGGCCCAGATAGTGGTCGCCATGCAGGTGACTGATAAAGATGTTATTGATACGTTGCGCCCTGATATGGAAGCGCTTCATCTGTAGCTGGGTACCTTCTCCACAATCTATCAGATGAAGCCTTCCCTCAACATTGATCAGTTGAGAGGTTTGGTTTCTACGGTGCGCAGGAGCAGCGGAGTTGGAGCCTAGTATTTTGACTGAGATGCCCAATAGCTACTCAGCCTCGCCCTCTGACTCAAATCCTCTTTCAAGTTCTTGCATAAATACCAGGTCCACTGCTTCCTCATTGGTAGGAACAATGTTCAAAACGCTGGTCAGCTGAGAGATGGTCAGCAGCTTTTCTACAAATGGAGTAATACCGGCTAATACAAAGGAACCACCGTTTTCTGAGAAAGTGCGGTTACCTACCAGCAGAGCACTAAGCCCTGAAGAATCGGCATATTTTGTGGCCTCCAGGTTAAGAATTACGCTTGTAACACCAGTTGTTTGCAGGTTGACAAACTCCGATTTTAATTCCGGAGATATGGTAGAATCCAGCTTCTCTTCTCCCAGAGTAAGCAGGGTGTATTTGTCTTGTTTATCTACTGAAAATTTCATTCTGTCTCTTTTAAATATCTATTGATATTGGTTTCTATTCTTTTCAATGGATCGGCCTCTGAAGGTTTTTCGAAGCGATCGCCCGTCACGTTTTCAAAAAGCTCAATATACCGGTCGGAAATTGAATTCACAACTTCGTCAGTCATCTCAGGAACCGTCTGTCCTTCTTTACCCTGAAATCCATTCTCGATCAGCCATTGCCTCACAAACTCTTTCGAGAGCTGCTTTTGTTTCTCTCCTTTATCCTGTCGCTCCTGGTAGCCATCAGCGTAAAAATAACGTGATGAATCAGGGGTGTGTACTTCATCAATGAGGTAGATATTGCCATAACATTTACCAAACTCATATTTAGTGTCTACCAGAATCAGATCACGTGCTGCGGCTATTTCAGTACCCCGGGTAAAAAGCGCACGGGTATAAGCTTCCAACTGCGTGTATTCCGCTTCGCTTACCAGGCCCTGTGCCAGGACTTCTTCGCGGGAAATATCCTCATCATGTCCTTCATGAGCCTTGGTAGTGGGGGTAATGATTGGTTCCGGTAGCTTGTCGTTTTCTTTAAGTCCGTCAGGCATAGCTACGCCACAAAGTGTACGTCTTCCATCCCTATATTCACGCCAGGCATGGCCCGCCAGGTAGCCACGGATCACCATTTCCACAGGGTATGTTTCACATTTTAGTCCTGCACTGGCATTATGGTCAGGCGTACTTTTGAGCCAGTTTGGCACTATGTCGCTGGTCATGTCCAGAAACTTTGAGGCGATCTGGTTCAGCACTTGTCCTTTGAAAGGAATAGCCCTGGGTAATACTACATCAAATGCCGAAATGCGATCGGAAGCGATCATGATCAACTGATCCTCGAAAAAGTAAACATCGCGTACTTTTCCTCTGTAAAAATCCTGCTGTCCGGGGAATTGGAACCCTGTTTCTTTGATGCCTTCCGTCATGGAGGCAAAAATAATTAAAAATAGAATGGGTGAACGGTTCCGATCAGTTTTCTGAGCTGGAAATCAGCTTACCTCTCGAATATCGTTCCTGCTTCGTGATTTCGCCTTTTTCATCAAAATACTGCCAGGTACCTTCTTTCAGGTCATAGCGGTGATTGCCTTTTACTTTGAGCTTTTTGTTCTCATGAAAAACCTGATGCCTGCCTGATTTCAGACCGTTGACATAGTTTGTCGTTCTTCTGATTCTGCCGTTAGGGTAAAAGGCGGTTTGAATACCTGTATTACGATTGTACTGGTAAGGGCTCTGCTTGTCGAGCACGCCTTGCTCTGTATATTCTTTTACAAAGCCATTGACGACACCATTTTCATAGGGGATGGTTCTTTTTACTTTGCCGTTTTCGTAGTGCATGCTCCACAGACCGTTTTTCAGGGCGTCAACATAAATCTCTTTTGATTTAATGGCTCCCGACTTGTAATAAGTGTCTATGGTCACGTCCTGGGTGACGCGTGTATAGTTCTCAATAATTTTCACTTCGCCCGACTCATAGTAGGTGACGTTCTTACCTACTTTGGCACCCTTTTCGAAAGTAAATTCTTCCTTCTTTGTACCCTCCAGGTAGTAGGTTTTATAAGGCCCGTCATAGAGTCCATCTATATAAGTGCCCTCCGCTACCAGGCTGCCATCACCATCGTAGTTCTTGAATACGCCATTTTTATAGCCCAGTACATAGAGGTATTCAAACTCTACCTGGCCGTTTTTGTAAAAAGTTTTGTAAGGTCCTTCAATCACACCTTTGTTATAGGTGAATTCAGATGAAAGCTCACCTGTTTGATGATAGGTTTTGGCAGGCCCATGTTGAGTGCCTTTCAGGTAAGTAAATTCTGTTTTCAGCTTTCCGTTAGGGAAGTATTCTTTGGCTTCACCATTGGGTATATTGATATCAAAACTGGTTTCTGTTTTCTTCTCACCATTTTCATGGTAGGCTACTACGAGCCCGTCCAGCATGCCGTCTACATATTTGCCCTTCTGTATGGGCCTGCCGCTTCTTGAGAATATTTCGAAAGGCCCTGTTTTCTTGCCGTCTTTGTAAGTAATGCGCTGTAACAGCTCACCGTTTTCATAATACTCGGTGAAAGTACCTATGGGGCTGCCTTCCTCGAATTTTCCTTCAACCGAAACACCACCTTCCTGAAAGTACTTGACGTAGTCACCGTGAATTTTAGTGCTGTCATTATCCAGGATGTAATAAACTTCTTTTACGATTTTATCTTCCGGCTTGTAGTGTGTGGTAACCTTGTCCTGAGCAAAAGATGCCAGGGTAAAGGCAGAGAGGAGTAGGGTGAAGATTAGCTTTTTCATGAATAAGGCCTTTCGCAAAAATACGAAAGGCCTGATAAATTATTGTATGAGACTGTCTAAATGTCTTTCTGAGTGGGTTTTAGACCATCAGAAGAAGATCATCCAGTACTATAGTCTTTCTATCACGATGGCAGATGCTCCACCCCCTCCGTTACAGATACCGGCCACACCGATATTACCTTCTTTTTGAGCCAATACGGATGTAAGGGTGGTGGTGATACGTGTGCCGGAAGCTCCCAGTGGGTGGCCAATGGCTACAGAACCACCGTTTACATTCACGGTTTCAGGATCAAGGTCCAGCTTCATATTGTTGGCAATGGCTACTGCTGAGAATGCTTCATTGATTTCATAGTAGTCCACATCGCTTTTAGTAACGCCTGCCATTGCCATGGCCTTAGGAATGGCCAGAGCAGGAGCGGTGGTAAACCAAAGCGGATCCTGAGCAGCATCGGCAAAACCACGAATCCTCGCAATTGGAGTAAGACCAAGCTCTTCCACTTTTTGCTTGCTCATCAGCACCATAGCAGCAGCACCGTCATTGATGGTAGAGGCATTTGCAGCGGTAACGGTACCATCCTTGTTAAAGGCTGGTCTCAGTTTTGGTATTTTATCGAAGAATACATTTTTAAACTCTTCGTCTTCGCTCATTACTACCGGGTCTCCTTTTCTTTGCGGAATCTCTACCGGAATGATCTCATCTTTGAACAGACCTGCTTCACTTGAGGCGGCTGTCTTTTTGTATGAATTAATGGCAAACTCATCCTGCATTTCGCGGGTGATGCCCATTTCCTTAGCAGTGTTATCCGCACAGCTACCCATCATAAACTCGTTGTACACTTCCCAAAGGCCGTCTTTTTGAAGGCCATCGATGATTTCGCCACCACCAAATTTATAACCGTAGCGGGCTTTTGGTAAGTAGTAGGGGATGTTGGTCATGCTCTCCATACCTCCGGCCACAATCACATCCTGTGCGCCCAGCATAATAGACTGTGCACCAAACATGATGGACTTCATACCTGAAGCACAAACCTTATTGATCACCGAACAGGGTACGTTATGACCAATGCCTGCTCCTAAAGCGGCCTGGCGTGCAGGGGCTTGCCCTAAACCAGCCGAAACCACATTACCCATCAGCACTTCCTGGACCTGGCTGGTTTCTACACCTGCTTTTTCCAGTACACCGGCAATGGCTTTAGAGCCGAGCTGAGTGGCCGTAAAACCTGCTAATTTTCCTCCAAAGCTCCCGATCGGGGTACGGGCAGCTGATACTATATATACTTCGTTCATATCAAATTTTTGGTTTACCTAACGACTGTTAGCAAAGTTAAGCAAACGTTTGATATTTCCATGCCGTAGCAGGTAGATGTTTCAGGGAGGCTGTATAGGGGATGGTGGGTGTTACTGATGCTGTAGGGGAGAGTAGGCATGTCAGCTGAGCTGATCGATGTAGGAAGTAAGAGGTATGAGGCTCACCGATAACGTCCTACATCCTGCCTCCGCCAACGCAGTTGGCTTCTACTTCTCCCTTGCTGCCTTAATCTCCCGGGAAAGCTGAGTCACCGCCATAGCGTATAGCTTGCTGTGGTTATAGCGGGTAATTACATAAAAGTTTTCAAGACCAAACCAGTGTTCGGTGCCCTTCTCGTTTTCCAGAATAATCATAGTGGCCTTAAGTTCTGCGGGGAGCTCAGTTTCTGGTTTAAAGCCGATGGCCGTATAGTCCGATACCTTGTTTTTAGGCCTGAGCGACTGTTTGCGAAGCCCGGTGATCTTACGCGTCATAGTAGCTTGTGATGTGATGGGCTGGCCAGTCTTCCAGCGGTGTACCTTCAGGTAGTTAGCTACGCTGGCAATGGCGTCTTCGGGGGAGTCAATCAGGTCACTGGTACCACCCTCGTCAAAGCTTCTGGCATAAGCCTTATAGCTGCTGGGCATAAACTGGCTGTAGCCCATGGCACCAGCATAAGAGCCTTTTACTCCGGCTACCGCCAGGTTTTCAGCTTCTGCCAGTTCGAGGAAATGGCCGAGTTCCTTTTTGAAAAAGCGCGATCTTTTCGGGTAGCCAAAAGCCAGTGTATAGAGTGCATCCAGTACCCGGTAGCTTCCTTTTATTTTTCCGAAATAAGTCTCTACTCCAATGATGCCCAGAATCACCTCTTCAGGTACACCCGTATCAGCACTTACTTTGCTCAGGGCATCGGCATGCTCTTCCCAAAAGGTTACACCGGCTGCCACCCGTTCTTTGGTCATGAAAATCTTTCGGTATCTGCCCCAGGTCATAGTACCCTCTGCCGGTCTGCTGATTTTATCTATGATTTCCTGCTGAAACTCTGCCTGATCCAGGATTCCGGTCACTTCTGACACTTGCAGACCATTTTTTTCTGCAAAATCTTTGGCAAAGGCATTTACCTGGGCTTTATCTACCTGGCTAAAGGCATTTATTGAAATAACAAAAAGCAGGGCAGCGGGAATGAGTTTTTTCAGCATCGATTTCGTGTTTTTAGAACGGGGCTTAAATATAGAATACGAATTTCTCATCCAAAACGGTTCCAAACTATAATTCGCATAGATATCCGAAAGGCATTTTGCTATATTTCCGGCATGTTCACTGAGAATGATGTTGCCAGGTTTCGCTCGGAAACGGCCGGAGTAAAAAATGTAATTCACCTGAATAATGCCGGAAGCTCATTGCCGCCCGATGTAGTCAGGGAGTCGGTGCTGAGCTACCTCCAGGAAGAGATGACCTTTGGAGGTTATGAGGTCCATGCTAAGTATTACGAAGAGATTGAAGGGGTATATGATTCTATTGCCCGATTGATCAATGCCAACCGCAATGAGATAGCCGTTTTAGAAAATGCCACGGTTGCCTGGTCAGCTGCTTTCCAGGCCATTGCTTTTCAGGCAGGGGATGAGATTATCTGCTGTCAGGCGGACTACTCAAGCAATTACCTCGCTTATTTACACCTGCAAAAACGGCTTGATGTAAAAGTGAGCATTGCTCCCAATGATGAGCATGATCAGGTGGATATAGCTGCTCTGGATGCCATGGTGACTGAGGCGACCCGTCTTATCTCTATCGTTCACGTACCTACGAATAGCGGTTTGGTAAGCCCGGTGGAGGCGATAGGGGAAGTGGCTCGTAAGCATAATGTATTATACCTGCTGGACGCCTGTCAGTCTGCCGGGCAGCTGAGACTGGATGTAGAAGAGATAGGCTGTGATATGCTTTCAGCTACGGGACGAAAATACCTGAGAGCTCCACGGGGTACAGGCTTTTTATATGTGAGCTCAAGGGTGAAAGATCAGCTTACACCTGCAGCCATTGACCTGCATTCTGCCGAGTGGACCGCCACAAATGAATACCGCTTTCGTGATGATGCCAGGAAATTCGAAAACTGGGAGAGCAATTTTGCGGGTATTCTGGGGCTTAAAAAGGCGGTGGATTACACGCTGGAAACAGGCATTGATAATATCTGGGAGCGAATTCAGCAGTTGGGTGATTTGCTAAGGCAGAAACTGCAGAAATTGGACAAAGTCACGGTTCACGATGTTGGCGAAGTAAAGGGAGGTATCGTTTCTTTTTCGGTAGATGGGCATAGTGCGGATGAAATAAAGAACTACCTGAAGACCTATGGCATCAACGTTTCATGGCTGGCCACACCCAACGCCCGATTGGATATGCAAGCCAGGGGATTAGCGGAAATAGTTCGTGCCTCAGTTCACTACTATAATACAGAGGAAGAGCTTGATGAGCTGGTCTCAAAACTAAAGCTTCTATAAAGTAAAAGCTCCCTCGTCTAGGGAGCTTTACAGATTGACTTACCTCAACTACCAATCCTACAGAATTAAACTGACTTGATTTAGTTGTCTTCTCTTCTTATGAAAAGAATTTGACTCTTAATGAGAGATTTAGAAAAAGGTAACCCGCTTTTTGAATTTTTTTCTGAATTAATTTGAATCTGAACTTCTGGGAGTTTTTTTGACAGGTTGGATTTATTTCTGAAATGCCTTAATTTTCTGTCTATACCACGATTTCTATATTTTTTTGACCAATACAGAAAAATTCATGTTGGTACAGGGTTACCTTTTCTCACTTTTCACATAAAGGATAGCATTGCATGATTAATCAGAATCTACTCGAGTCAATGGCTCAGGGTGATTTAAAGGAGTTCGAACAGGCTTATTTGTCTTATAGAGATGAATTTATAATGTGGGCCAATAAGAATTATTACTGTGATTTTGAAGAGTCACGAGATGTTTACCAGGCCACAGTCATTCAGTTTTATGAAAATGTTCAGTCCGGTAAACTCACAAAACTTACCAGCGATCTCAAGACTTATTTGTTTGCCATTGGCAAGAATAAGATTCGGGAGCTGAGAGATTCGGGCAGAAGGTTTCGCGAAATGCAGGACCGTTATGAGGTACCGGAGGATGATGAAGATAAGGCTGAGAAAGAATTACTTTTTGAGCAGTTGGAGTCATCTCTTGAAAAGCTGGGAGACCCGTGTAAGCGATTGCTGGAACTCTATTACTACTATAAAAAAAGCCTGCTTGAAATAGCAGAAATGTTGGAGTATAAAAACTCTGATACGGTGAAGAATCTGAAATACAAATGTCTGGGACGACTAAGAAAGTTATACCGCGCAAACTAGAGATAAATGGCTGAAGAAAACGACATAGCGTTGATTGAAAGCTACTTGCAAGGCGAGCTAGACGCGGAAAAAAATAAAGAGGTAGAGCAAAGACTTACCAATGAACCTGATTTTAAACGGCTCTTTGAAGATACGCAGCTCATGATTCAGGGGCTGAGTAAGCTCAGGCATAAGCATGTACTGAACAGAATAGACAGGCTTGAAACCGGCCTTTCAAATCCTCTGGAGCCTAAGAAGGAGGCAAAGGTTGTGTACTGGACGGTGCAGAAAGTTGCAGCTGCCTTTATAGGACTGGCAGTGGTGGCGATTACCTCATGGTATGTAATGAGAGGTGATGGTTCGGTTAATGGCATGGCCTTGTATGAAGACTATCACAAGCCTTATCCGAATGTGGTCGTGCCTACCACGCGAGGCGAAGAGGATCTTACTTTGTTGACAAGGACTTTCAGAGCCTACGACCAGGAACTATATGACAGTGCTGTAGTACTTTTTGAAGAACTCCTGCTGGAGGACGGGCGTGAGTTTGTACGTCTCTACGGAGGGTTGACCTATATGGAGGCCGATCAGCCTGACAGGGCTTCATTTTTACTGACCACCATTATCAGTGAGAAAGGAGAGTATGAAATCCAGGCAACCTGGTACCTCGCACTGAATTATATAAAAACAGAAGAATACGATAATGCAAAGTCGCTTTTGATGGATCTGACCAGTACATCTACTACTTATCAGGAGAGGGCGCACGAACTGCTTAAGAAAATGAGATAACCAATTTTTAACCAAAAACCACTACAACTATGTCAGAAGATACCACAACCGGAGGAGGAGACGATGATAGCCAATCTACAACACCAACTGTCAAAGACCCAAAACCAGATAGGCCTCTGTATATGAAGACTGCTGCATACAGCATCACCGCTGCCAGTGGCGTCTTTATTGTGAAAGCGCTCTATGAACTTTTCTTTTGTGTTTGCGGAGGAGGTATATTTTAACCTGGCCGCGTTCGTCAATTTAAGTTCGAACCATTTTTTGCCGGATCTTGAGTCCGACTACTAACAACAGCATAATCGATGCTATGGAGATTATCCAGGCATCGATTTTTTTGGATTTCGCCTTTACCTGACCAATACTGATAAATGCAGCCCAGTTTCTTGGGTGTGACGTCATGCCATCTGCTTGCTGCAGATAAGCCAGCTTTGCCTCATGAATAGCTTCTGGCGAAGAGGCATTCTTCTGAAGTTTATCATAGAAAGAGTTCATAATACTGGCAGTGGTATTATCATTTACACGCCAAAGACTCATAACAAGTGCCGGATTGCCATGGAAGAGAAAGGCACGCCCCATGTGGTAGGTGCCTTCTCCCTTTTGCCATTTACCTATTCCCGTTTCACAACCACTGAGTACAACCAGTGAGGGATTCATCTTAAGGTTAAACACCTCGTACAGGTAAAGGCTGCCATCCTCCGAGCTTGTGTCAGCGCTGAATACCAGTTGGCTGTTGAGAGGATTCTCATAGTCATTTACATTATGGAGCGCCAGGTGAATCATATTGGCCCGGGCTGCATTGGCTCTGAAATTTTCAGCCGTGGCATCTTTTTCTGAAAAGAGTGTGCTCCCTTTAATCTTCGAAATGGTTTTCAATTCTTTCTCTATAGCACTCAGCCTGGCAAGTTCAGGCCGGTTGCCTGCCTGCGATGTGCCAAAAGCCATTAGATTCAGTGATTGCTGTCGGTCATTGATCGTCATGTTTTTTGACCAGAGTGTGGCAGAGAAACCATAGTTGACCCGATGACTTTTTAACAGGTATTCAAGCTTACCGAAGTCAGTTCGTTCCGTAGAAGGGGCCTTACTGATCAAAGCCTCAAAGGGAACCCCGGCCAAATCACCATCTGGAATGACAACCAGTTCATCGTATCTGCTAATGTCAAAATGGTCGTTTATAAGCTTCTTAAAAAGTGAAAGGGCACTCGTGCTGTATCGTTGAAAAGCTTTCTTCATAGAGATGTTCTGGAGATTTTCCCCGGAAATCTCTTCCAAAAACTGAGAAAGTTCCTGATTCAAGTTATCGTCCTTATCGATTCTTCCCAGAGATGATTCACTACCTGAAGTTGCTACGAAATAGTAATGGTCCTGGCCGGCAAAGTAATTGACCAGAAACTGATTGCTTTCAAGCATTGATTTTACCGCATCCAGGCTTTGGAGCTCATTATCGCTGATAAAGCTATAATATTCAGGAAAACTGTTCTCGATTTCCTGCTTGAATGAGCGTAATCTTTCTTCCTCAAGCGAAATGGTTTGCCTGATTGTGATAATCTTATCCTGTTTGCAGTCTTTTTGAAGTTCACAACTATTGAGGTTCTTCTGTGCATTCAAAAGGGCCTTAGACGAACTTGCCATCTGTTCCTGTATCGAATCAGGAATGCCAAGGCTGGTGTATTTTTCAGCCCGAAGAACGTTCTCTAACAGGAGTAAAGACTTGTTTTTTTCAATAAGTAGCCAGGCCTGCAGCAGATAGCTATCATTTTTTGTCTGGGCATACATCTCATAAACTACCTCGATACTTCTTTCATAGTTACGATGGTTCTTCTTTTGAAAGTGCAGTCGTGAACTCTCCAGCACAAAGTTCTGTCGGTAGCCATCGGTAGCCTGGTCTAGTTTTTTATAGGTCGCATAAGCATTCTCAAGCGCTTTGAAATCCTGTGTTGCTTTATACTTTTTCAACCAGCATTGAGCCTGGTAACTGAGTATCTGGTAGGCCAGGGGTTGTGTGAGTATATCAATCACCTCAGGTGAGGTTTTAGGCTCAGGAGTCTGATATGCGGGGATCAATGCTTTAAAGGCAAGCTGGTATTTGTCTATGGCCAGGTCATAATCACCCTGAACTTCATGATGCAGGGCATACTGGCGATAAGCCAGTGCTCTGTCTGAAGAGATTTCCGGTGCCAATTCAATAGCTTTATCGAGGTAGGTGACCGACTTTTCAAAGTCATTCAGCATACTGAAAGAAGTACCAAGGCCTATGTAGATACTCGACTCCAGGTTAGGGTTTTCAGTGTTCAGCCGGATGAGCTCCAGAGCTTGCTCAAAAATCTTCACTGCTTCTATGGGGTTTTTACGGTCATTTGAATTGACCGCAAGATTATAATAGTCAAGTGCCAGCGAAGGACTCTTTGTCCCGTTAAGTTTTATGTTACTGGAAATCTTCAACCTGTAATATTCCTGGGCCTCTTCATAGCGCTGAGTATTGTTCAGTGCGTTAGCGATTACAGCATAGCAGTTGGGTAGGTGGTGAGGTCTGGCACTCGTGTCTTTCATAGTGGCGTCAAGTGCCCTGTAAGCGTAGTTTAATCCGCGGTCGAAATCTTCAAGCAGACGATTAGTGGTGGCCAGATTGTAAAAATTCTGGTAACGTTGCCCCTCAGTGACAACTTTCGGGTTTGCCTCAATGATAAGCCTTTCAGCCTCGTAGTGCTTTATTGCCTTGCGTGACTGGTTCACCTCATAACGATAGATGTAGCCAAGTATAGCATGATCTCTCAAAAAGGTGGTATCTGTGCTTTTACTCGCTTTAGCCTTCTCAGCAATAGAGAGGTTCATGTATTTAATGGCACTGTCGTTGGCGTACAGGTTGAAATAGCAGGCACCCAATTTAGAATAGGCTATACCACGCATTTTATCAGCAGAGTTGCTTCTCAGGTAATCTTTCCAGAGCGTAGCGGCCTGCTCCAGGTTGCCGCTTTTCATCATACTATCTGCTTTGGCAAATAGTAAAGCACTGGTACTCTGAGCTGGTAGCGCTCCATAAAAAAGTAACAATAATACTGTTACCCAGAAGAACTTCATATTGATGGTGTGTGTAATGGCAGTTCACACATAATATAGAGCATGTCAGCCACTTCTGAAACCACAAACCACGGAAACATTTATAGGTCGCTACATCCTATAGCGCTTCGGTTTTCTGATAATTAACACTATTATTAATCAAGCAACCGTAAACGTACTATGAAATTTTTTCCCCGGACCTTAGGGCTATTCCTGGCCTGTCTCCTTATTACCTCTTCTCTTACAGCACAAAACAAACTCAAAGCCCTGGTGGGGGGCACGCTCATCGATGGGTTCAGCAGCACACCCATCCGAAACTCCGTGATCATTATTGAAGGAGAAATAATTACAGCGGTAGGAACAGTAGCGTCTTTGCCTATTCCCGAAGGGGCAGAGGTAATTTCTACAGAAGGTATGAGCGTAATGCCCGGTCTTTGGGATATGCACGTGCACCTCATGATCACCGGGCATAGCGACTATGCTTATTGGGACAAAACGTATTTGCCCTTACTCAAAGATGTGATTATGCCCGCTTCGGCCCACCAGCTACTGCTGGCAGGGGTGACCAGTGCCCGCGACCTGGGGGCTCCGCTTGAAGAGAGTATCGATGTAAGAGAGCGGATCAATAAAGGCGAAATTCCCGGCCCTACTATGTATATGTCCGGCCCCTTTATCCAAAAGAAGCCCTATCCGGGTACCGAAGCCTTCCGCTGGGGTGTCAATGGTGAAAAGGATGCCAGGGCCAAAGTGAAGAAACTTGCCCTGGCCGGGGTAGACTGCATCAAGCTTATAGATCAGGATCAGATGACGATGGAGGAGGTAAAGGCCGTGGTGGATGAGGCACATAAACATGGATTGAAAGTGGTGGCCCATAGCCATCGGCCAGAAGAAATACGAAGGGGTCTGATAGCCGGAGTAGATAATTTTGAACATACGGGATTGTCGTCCTCACCAGAGTATCCGGCAGATATCATGGAAATGATTAAGGAAAGAACGGCCCAAATGAACAAGGGGCCTATGTTTTGGACCCCAACAGTGGAAGTGCTTCATGATTATGAATATGTACGGGATAACCCTGAAGAGCTGGACAATGACTCGTGGCATTTGGGACTGCCTGATTCTGTAGTTGCTGATATCAAAAAATCTATAGAATATCCCAACCGCCTGCCCTATTTTCAGCTCACTCCGGTAAGAATTCCCACCCTGGAAACAAAGTTCAATCAGCTCAAAGATGCCGGGCTGGTATTGCTGATCGGAACGGATAGCGGGGTGCCTATGAAGTTTCACAGCCAGTCTACCTGGCATGAACTGGATGTTTGGGTCAATGATTTTGGGGTGGACCCAATGTATGCCCTGAAAGCCGCTACCTACTGGCCCTCTGTGATGCAAGGAGTCTCTGATCAGGTAGGAACCGTAAGCGAAGGCAAGTATGCCGATATCATTGCTGTGAAAGGCGATGTGCTGAGGTATATCAGCCTGCTGCAGGATGTGGATATTGTAATCAAGCATGGAAAACAGTATAAGTAATGGCTGGTCTTTCAATGCTTAAAAGAGCTACTGTATGCTGTTGTCTTTTACTACTCGCTTTCAATGTGTTTGCGCAGCAAGGGAAGATCAAAGCACTGGTGGGAGGCACGCTGATTGATGGGTTCAGCAGCACACCCATTCGTAATTCTGTCATCATCATTGAAGGGGATCGTATCAAGGCAGTAGGTACAACTGCCACCCTGGAAGTACCTGCCGGTGCTGAGGTGATTTCTACGGAGGGCATGAGCGTAATGCCAGGCCTTTGGGATATGCACGTGCACCTGCGCATCAATGGCCATAGCGATTATGGCCGATGGAACCAGCCCGATTACCTGGCCATATTGGGAGATGTGATTATGCCTGCCTCAGCACATCAGCTGTTGATGGCCGGTGTCACCAGCGCCCGTGACCTGGGAGGCAACCTTGAAGAAAGTATTCGTGTGAGAGATCGCATCAATGCCGGAGAAATTCCCGGACCAACCATGTATATGTCGGGTGCCTTTATCCAGAAGAAGGTACCTGAAAACCTGACCTCTTATCGCTGGGCGATAAATGGTGCAAAGGATGCCAGGGCAAAAGTAAACAAGCTTGCTATGGCTGGAGTAGACTGCATAAAGCTTATTGATCATGACCAGATGAGTCTGGAAGAACTGGAAGCTGTGGTAGACGAAGCGCATAAACATGGCCTCAAAGTAGTAGCACACAGCCATAGGCCTGAAGAGATCAGAAGGGGCTTACGAGTGGGTGTGGACAATTTTGAGCATACCGGCTTGTCTTCCGCACCTGAGTACCCGGCAGATGTCATGGAAATGGTCAAAGAAAGAACGGCACAGATGAATTTGGGGCCGCTCTTCTGGACACCTACCATAGAAGGCCTGTACAACTATGAATATGTGCGCGATCATCCGGAAGCACTGGACAATGATTCATGGCACCTGGATATGCCTGATACCGTGATCGCTGATATCAGGAACTCTTTGAAGTACCCTGATCGCATGCCCTATTTTCAGCTGACTCCGGTCAGGAAACCCACACTGAAACGCAAGTTTGATCAATTGAGAGAAGCCGGAGTGGTATTGCTCATAGGAACGGACAGCGGTATTCCCATGAAGTTTCACAGCCAGTCTACCTGGCATGAGCTGGATGTGTGGGTAAACGAGTTGGGCGTAGACCCCATTTATGCGCTCAAAGCAGCTACCTATTGGCCCTCCGTGATGCAGGGTGTTTCTGATCAGGTAGGGACGGTGAGCGAAGGTAAATATGCCGATATCATTGCCGTAAAGGGTGATGTACTGAGGTATATTGAACTGTTGCAGGATGTAGATATTGTAATCAAGCACGGCAAGCAGTATAAATAGTTCCTGTCTTTACTCTGCCGACAGCCTGTTAGCCTATATTTATCATGGAGTCTGAATCTATAGAATTATGAAGGGCAAATTATCCCTGTTGTTGCTCTGTTTCCTGGTTACTTTTTCGGGTTGCGCACAAAGTAAAAAGACTGAAAATGTATTTCTCATCACACTGGACGGCCTCCGCTGGCAGGAGCTTTTTGGTGGGGCAGACTCTACCCTTATTGGTGATAAAGACTATGTGAGAAATACAGAGGAATTGAAGAACTTGTTTTGGAAAGAAGGACAGGAAGCGCGAAAGCAAGCTCTGATGCCCTTTTTCTGGTCGACCATAGCGGAGCAGGGGCAATTGTATGGTAATCGCTGGCAGGGCAGTAAGGTCAACTGTACCAACCAGATGTGGTTTTCTTATCCCGGCTATAATGAGATATTATCGGGTTTTGCCGATGATGAAGTGATCCGGTCGAATGATAAAATACCCAATCCCAATACTACGGTGCTCGAATACATCAATCAGCAAGATGGTTTTCAGGGAAAAGTCGCAGCCTTTGGTAGCTGGGACGTGTTCCCGTACATCGTGAATGAAGAGCGGAGTGGTGTACCTGTAAATGCCGGATTTGAAAAATCTATGGATCAGCCGCTTTCTGAGAAAGAGGCTTTCCTCAACAAGCTTCAGGACGAAATACCGAGCCCCTGGGGTGGCGTAAGGCTCGATGCCTTTACTCATCACTTTATGATGGAATATGTGAAAAAGCATAGCCCCAGACTGGTCTATATTGCCTATGGCGAAACTGATGATTTTGCCCATGATGGCGCTTATGATCACTATCTCAAGTCAGCCAGACAGACGGATGAGTTTATCAAGGAGCTTTGGGATTATATCCAGTCCACTCCCCAATACAAAAACAAAACCACACTGCTGATTACCACAGATCATGGCAGGGGTACAGTGCCCAAAGAAAGCTGGAAGGGGCATGGCACAAGTGTAAAAGACGCTGATCAGATCTGGATTGCAGCCTTGGGCCCTGATACAAAAGCTTTAGGTACCGCGATTAAAGGTCAGTATTACCAGAACCAGATGGCTGCTACAGTGGCCAAAGCCCTGGGGGTAGATTACAAGCAGCCAAAGGCCGGTAAGGCATTGTCTAAAGTTTTAAAGTAGCTCTAACCCCGCTCAGTGGTCTCTGCCTGGCAGGACCCTGAGCATAGTCAAGACCCGAACCCTTTTCATGGTGATCACTCGGTAAAACCGAGCGACTGGATGGGAATTTCATTACTGGTCTTGGCATTTAAGTACCACACACAATGACTTCACAAAAGCATAAACAAAGCGAGTAGGAATTGACCTAAGGGATAGGCAACTTGAAGTCACTCTCCAACCTTAACCCATTAGTATGGATAATACATCAGCAAAGAGCAGAAGAGAATTTGTAAAGAAAGCAACCATCGTAAGTCTGGGTTTTGCCGCCCTTTCCCGTTGCACACTGAGTACTGAGCAGTCAAATACTTTGGTAAAAGTCTTGTTGAAAACAGACCCAAAAGGCTACATCGATTTACCGGAAGGCTTCTCCTATAAGGTGATAGCCAAAGCAGGTACTAAAATGGCCGATGGTTTTGTAGTACCCGGTCGGCCAGATGGCATGGGGGCTTTTGCCGGATCAGATGGCAAAGTTATTTTGATCTGTAATCATGAAAATAGCCCTAATAACCTGGAGCATAGCCCTTTTGGTAAAGAGAATGAGCTGGTAGGGCAAATGGACCAGACCAAATTCTATGATGCCGGTTCTGGTAAGATTCCCGGACTGGGAGGCACCTCAACGATCATTTATGATGAACAAAGTCAGACGGTAGAGAAGCAATTCTTGAGCCTGGCTGGAACCTACCGGAACTGTGCGGGAGGGGTAACTCCCTGGAATAGTTGGCTTACCTGCGAAGAAGATACCAATGTAAAAGGTGATGTGATTGAGAAAGATCATGGTTATGTCTTTGAGGTACCTTCCTCTATGAATGCACAACTGGCAAACCCTGAGCCTATCACGGCTATGGGGCGGTTCAATCACGAAGCCGTGGCGGTCGATCCCGCTACGGGCATTGTGTACCAGACGGAGGATGCGCATGACGGATTGATCTATCGTTATATCCCCAACGTAAAAGGAGACCTTCACAAAGGTGGTAAGCTACAGGCCTTAGTGATCAAAGGTGAAAAGAGTTTTGATACCCGTAACTGGGGAGATCGTACCATGAAGCTGCAGGAAGAAGTTCAGGTAGAATGGATGGACATGGAAGATGTGGAATCACCCAAAGATGACCTGAGACTGAGAGGTTTTGACCGGGGAGCAGCACGCTTTGCCAGGGGAGAGGGCATGTGGTATGGCAACGGAGAAATTTACTTTGCCTGCACCAATGGTGGCCCAAAAAAGCTGGGGCAGGTTTTTCGCTATAAGCCTTCTGCAGAAGAAGGTACTCCCGGAGAACTGAAGAATCCTGGGGTGGTAGAGCTTTTTGCTGAATCAGAGGACAAAGGACTATTGCATAACTGTGATAACCTCACAATCGCCCCCTGGGGAGATGTGATTCTTTGCGAGGACAATGGTCAGCGCAATCATATCCGTGGTATTAGTAAAGATGGAGAGCTCTATGATTTTGGTCGCAATATGAGCTCGAAGTCAGAGTTTGCCGGCCTTACCTTTTCGCCCTCCGGTAAAACCCTGTTTGTCAATATTCAGGAAAACGGAGATACGGTGGCCATTACAGGCCCTTGGGATAAATTGGTCTAAATAGTGGCTGAACCCTTCAGGCGAAATTCAAAACGCTTATTGTCCCCTTGGAGGAGGGGGAGGGGGGATTGATCTTAAGAAATATTTTGAGTTTCGTCTGAACTTGAGTTTTATAGTCAGGCTCTAAGTAGAAAACATGACCTGGAAAATCAATCGCAGAGTCTTTCTCAAATCTACTGCAGCAGCAGCGGCTTTGGTAGCCTTGCCCTCATGTGTGAAAAAGGGTAGTGGTAAAGTCCGTTTTGGGCTGGTATCGGATTCGCATTATGCTGACAGGGATGAGGCCGGAATCCGATTTTATCGTGAGTCTGCTGCCAAAATGGAGGCTTGCGTAGAGGTGATGAATCAGGAGAAGGTCGACTTTATGATCCACCTGGGGGATTTCAAAGATCAGGACCCTGAACCGGATGAGCAGCGCACTATGCAGTACCTCAAAGATTTCGAGGCCATTTATGCCAGGTTTGAAGGGCCACGCTACCATGTACTGGGCAATCACGATATGGATAGTCTGTCTAAGGCCCAATTTCAATCGGTGGTTGAAAACAGGGGGATTGATGAATCTGAGACTTACTACTCATTCGACAAGGGAGATTATCACTTTGTGGTACTGGATGCCTGTTTTAACCCTGATGGTAGCCCTTACGATCATGATAACTTCAAATGGTATGACGCCAATATACCCAAGGAACAGCTGGCCTGGTTGGAGAAAGACCTTAAGCAAACTGAAAGGCCTACTGTTGTGTTTGTACATCAGATGCTGGAAGATATTGAGAATGGGAAGTATCATATTAAAAACTTTGCTGCAGTGCGCGCCATATTGGAGAGCAGTGAAAAAGTAACAGCTGTATTTCAGGGGCATAAGCATGAGGAGCGGTATAAGCAGATCAACGATATTCATTATTATACCATCTACGGTATGGTGGACTACAGCGGACCGGAGAATAATAGCTTTGCTATTGTCACCTTGGAGGAAGAGGTGGTCACCATTGATGGCTACTTCCGGGTTTCCGATTTGTTGATCACGAGACAGTCTTAAGTGAAATCAATTTTATGAAAAAGAGAGGGGTACTGTTATTGATAATGCTGGTCGCTTGCTTCCAGATGAAAGCACAAAAGAAGGCTATTTTCATCATCTTGGATGGCATTCCCGCAGATGTGTTGGAAAAGGTAGCAACTCCCTTTTTGGATGAAATTGCAGGTGTAGGAGGTTATACCCGGGCCTACCAGGGAGGTAAGAAAGGTACTTATAATCAGACGCCCACTATTTCGGCTCCCGGCTATATGAATCTGATCACCGGTACCTGGGCCAACAAGCATAATGTAATCAACAACTATAACCAGTCTCCCAATTACAACTACCACAATATCTTTAGGATAGCAAAAGGGGTGAGGCCTGAGCTTCATACTGCTATTTTCTCCAGCTGGCTCGATAACCGTACAGTGCTGGTAGGAGAGGGCTCACCGAATGGCGGAGGTAAGCTGATCGATTATGCTTTTGATGGCCTGGAAAAAGATACAGCTACATATCCTAAAACACCCACACGCTTTGAGAAGATTGATAATCGGGTGGCGAAAGAAACTGCCGATTACATTACTTCCAAAGCCCCGGACCTCTCCTGGGTGTACCTGGAGTACACCGATGACGTGGCGCATGCTAAGGGAGACAGCGAGGCCTTTTATGAAAGTGTAAAGCTGGCGGATCGTCAGGTGGGTCAAATCTGGCAGGCGGTAAAAGAACGTGAGGAACAAGGAGAAGAATGGATGATTGTGGTCACGACTGATCATGGCCGTGACCCGAAGACAGGTAAGTCTCATGGTGGCCAGAGTGAACGTGAACGAACCACCTGGATGGTGGTAAATCGACCGGAAGTGAATAAGCGATTTACTCAAGATGAGCCGGCTGTGGTAGACATACTGCCCTCGGTACTACACTTTATTAATGTTGAGGTGCCGGAATCTATAAAGCGAGAGCTTGACGGTGTTTCTCTTATCGGCAAAGTGCATGTAGCTGATTTGACCGTCAGTGTTTCCGGTGAGCAATTGAGTCTTTCATGGCAGGCTTTAATTCCATCAGGAAAGGCAAAGGTCTTTGTAAGTTTTAGTAATCGCTATAAGACAGGAGGCACTGATGAATATGAGCAATTAGGTGCAAATATTAAGCTAAAGCGAGGAGAGGCGAATTTAGTGCTTAGCAGAGCACAACAGGCTCAGTTAACAGAAGGCGATTTTCTTAAGGTGGTTTTAGAAACCCCGACTAATACACTGAATTACTGGGTTGTCCCCGACAAAAATTAAGTAGTTTTTCGCCTTGTTATTAGAGGCCGGTTGAATTTATACAGTAATTGACCAATGGATAATTCATCGCGTACCTCTCACTTCCTTTGTAAGGTGTGCAAGATGCAGATAGCCGGTTTTCCCCGTGTGTGGCCCCTGTATTACTTCCACTTCTATCATGTTACTGCCTGAGTTTCCAGCTTCGAAAGCTGCATTGGTTGAGCCTGACTTACGAATGCGGGTATTCTGGGCCAGGTGTGTTTGAGTGGCACCTGCAATACCCTGGTTCAAGGTAACGCCCGCTATACCCACTACTGTAAATACATCTTCAATAGGGAGGTTTACCGTTGGCCGACCTATATCCAGCGGTTTGGTTTGACTTCTTGGAATCAGAACCATCCTGGTCTTTCCATCGATCTTTACTTTAGCTACATAGTCGTACGCACCGTTAGAGGTAAGAACACCTTTAATGTTCAAGGGAGTGTCAGCCGGTACATCTACCGTAACACCTGGGGCGGGAACGGCCCGGTTTCCTTTTACTTTGAGTACTTTGGCATCGATAATTTTCTGAGAAGTGCCAATATCTATATCTTCTGAGGCACCGTTCCAGATCGTAGCAGCTGTCATAAAGTTGTTGCTGGGTGTTCCCTCAGAAACGACTTTTAACGGAAGTCGGGTGAAATTGCCTGTGTGATCTCTTCGCCAACCCCATTCGACAGAACCGTAATATTTGTCTTTTTGATTCCCTTCCAGAGCCAGGGCCGTTGTCTCAAATATCTGTTCTGAATTATTTCCTGAGTCTTTCATGAAAGGTGCATCATATAGTTCCGCGGCCACGGGCCCGGCCACTCTCCGCTTTTTATTATACCGGTAGCCGATTTTACCAAAACCATAGTGATCAGCCCCGGTCACGCCATCTCTCTGTTCCTTTTCACGTTTTTCGCTTTCGCTCAGAGTTGTGATGGAAGAAACTGCATAGTCCTTTAAATTCTCAGCTTTACCGAATAAGCGCGGTCTGGACTCAGAAGCATATACCGGGTTGGTGTAACCTTTGCCACGATCTATAAAATGCCCCTGCCCGTTGCCATGGGTAGCACTCCTTCTTCCGTAAATGCCACTGTTTACAGGTAAACCATTTCGATTACCTTTTGCTATTTGGACCATGCCAATTTTACGCGCATCAACCTTGCTGTTTGGGGTAAACTTTAAGTGCATCTGTACTCCTACTTTGTCGGCCACTGGAGGTAATGTCTTGAGGTCATTGTATTTGACGGTTTCAAAGTCTCCGTAAGCAGTGGATTGAGATTCCATTTGAATCATTTGAGATACCCGGCTATTCGTTTTTCTCTGGATACCTGTTTGTGCTCTTTGTTTTGATTCCAGGCTATTTGCACCTCCCTGCTGCAATGTATGGGTTAGCTCATGTGCGAGTAAGCGTTGACCACTTTTTGATTTCGGATTGTACTCCGACTGATTGAAGTAGATGTCAGCACCATAGGTGAAAGCACGCGCACCAATATTCTGGTTCATTTGAGTGGCGGAGGGACCAGCATGAACCCTTACATTACTGAAGTCTGCCTCGAAACTGCTTTCCATTTTCGACCTGATACCGGACTCTAGGGGAGTTCCCTGCGCTCTGTAGGCCGACAGGCGTGCGTACAGCTGTTGTGGTGCGGTATTAGAAATGTGAGCGGAAGTTTTGGTCATTACCTGTTCTTCTTCGCTAGCCGTTTTTTGAATGGCAGTAACTCTGGCCTTAGCAGATGGGCGCGGGTCGGTATTTTTTGAATTCAGACTACTTACCACCTGATCAGCCATTGAATCGGCTTCTCTTTCAAATGAGTCACCAGGGCTTCCTATTTTTAATTTTGTCTGAATCAATGGGGCCGCAGCCACTGAATGCCCTGCTTTTACAGCACTTTGATCCTTTTTAGAGGCAGGTTGAATGGAGCTAGCGTTAATATCTTTAGATGCCAACATATCACAAATTTTAAAGTAGAACTATTCTAAACATGTGATAAGGGCGGGAGAAACAGAAATTTGCTTTAAGGATGGTAATCGAAAATAATGATAAAATTCTAATTTAAAATATAATGAAAGAGATTTTTTTAATCTTTCATCCAGCGCTGATCGAAAACCCAGAAATCAGTCAGAGGCTTATTGGTTCGGTCCCAGCCTCCATACATGATCAGCTGCTCTGAGATTTTGTCATAGAAAATGGCGGGTTTGCCAGCTCTGGCCGGTCCGTTGGGTGTGTAGATACGCCAGGTACCTTTTACCAGTTGCCAGGTATCGCCCAGGTAGCCATCCCGGTAGCCACCAAAGAGCAGAGTAGACTGTGTAGCCGGGTCAAAAGCCATGGAATGATGGTCGCGACCTACCGGCCCTTCTGCCCGCATTTTACGCCATGTTTTCCCTTTAAATTCCCAGGTGTCAGCGAGTACCGTTTTCTCGTCATTCAGTCGGGAGAACCCGCCAAAGAGTACAATGCTTCTCCTTTCAGGATTATAGCTCATGGCGTGTTGCAGTCTGCCGGGGATTTCCGTCTCAAGAACCTCCCATTTTCTGCCGTTAAAAATCCAGGTATCTGAAAGACTGTTTTTATCAGAGTCGGAGCCACCGAAAAGTACTGCTTTTCTTTTGCTCTGGTCATATACCAATCGATGCGATTGACGAGCAGGAGGCCCTTCCGTTTTGACTTGCCTCCAGTTTTTACCATCAAAGGTCCAGGTATCATTCAGCAAGCCGTCCTCTCCATGCCCTCCAAAGAGCACGATCTTCTTTCTAAGTGTATCGTAAGTTATGGCATGACCACTGCGTGCAGGAGGAGCATTCTCAGTTTTTAATTCACGCCAACTGCCATTCCAGAGCCAGGTATCATTCGTTCTTTTGCCCTCAGAAAACCCACCAAAGAGCACAGCTCCACCCATGTGATCGGCATAGACCATTACCGGTTGGTTTCTGGGATCTGGTTCGCTCATACCTGCCAGGGCGGCATGACTTGAAGAAACCATTCCCACTAAAATCAGAAGAAGGGAAGTGTGCCTCATATTCCTAAGGTTTGAACGGTCATCCTACACTTACGTTCAGAATAGCCATTTTTTGAAGATTTACATGAATCGACTTATCGGTCAATTACAAGCAATAATCTATCCAGTTTTACCTGCAAATATGAGTGATACAGTAGTGGGAATATGAAGCGATAAGGGCCGTGTAAAGTCTGACCTATACTGTGTCAGAGCAACTTAGCGAGGAGTTCTTTGACAACCTTGGCGGCTACCATGGCCGTTACACCATTCAGGTCGCGGTCGGGATTGTATTCCACCACATCACAGCCCACAATATTCAGGTCTAGTTTTTGGATCATTGTAATTACCTCCCTGGTAGAAAAGCCTCCTGGTTCGTGGTGTGATACTCCGGGAGCAAAAGCAGGGTCAAGTGCATCCATATCAAAGGAGAGATAGACAGGGCCTTCAATCTGCAATTTTAGGTCCGGTGTCCAGTCTTTCATTTGAATGACGTTTACCCCAAAGCGTTCTCCCTGCTCTTTCTGGTGCTGGGTCATGGTGCGAATGCCTACCTGGGTCAGGCTTTTCGCCAGACCATTTTCCATAATGCGAGCAAAAGGTGAGGCATGAGAATGTTTGTTACCACCCAACTCGTCATAGAGGTCGCCATGGGCATCAAACTGAATGATGTTCAGGTTTGGGTATTTTTCAGCCATGGCCTGCATGATAGGGTAGGCAATAGAATGATCACCTCCCAGGGTAAAAGGGACAGCCCCGGCCTCCAGTATACGGTGAATCGGTGTGCTGATGTCCAGGTAATCTTTGAAGGGTACATTGCCACACCAGAAAACTCCGGGGTGTTCATTCAGGTCTGTAAGACTCTCTGTGAAATAATTGGCAGAATCAGACTGAATGGCGTCAATGATCAGTCCAGGTGCTTTGGCAGGCCCGCGCATAAAGGAAGAGTTCTCGTCCAGCGGGATGCCTATGATGCCGATTTCACCGGCCTTCAGATCTTGATAATGCCTGGCTAAGAGCCCCATCTATTTCTTTTTTGCCCAGTTATCGCGAAGGGTGACCGTGCGGTTAAATACCAAATGGTCGTCAGTAGAGTCCTTATCTACAATAAAATAGCCCTGGCGTTCAAACTGGAAATGATCTCCTGGCCTGGCGGACTTCAAAGAGGGCTCCAGCAGGGCATTGGATATCACCGTTAGCGAATCAGGATTGAGGTGATTGATGAAATCATCGTCAATCGCAGTCATATTCTCAGTAAGGAACAGGCGGTCGTACATGCGCACCTCAGCCGATACGGCATGTTCTGCTGAAACCCAGCCCAGTGTGCCTTTTACCTTTTTGCCGCTGGTATCCTGGCCGCTGCGGGTTTCCGGATCGTATTCACACTGAAGCTCAGTGATATTGCCTACGTCATCCTTGCTATAGCCGGTACACTTGATGATGTAGCCGTATTTCAATCGCACCTCTCTGTCTGGTCCTAAACGGTACCATTTCTTAGGTGAGGGTGGATTTTCCAGAAAGTCTTCCTGCTCAATATATATTTCTCTGGTCAATGGGATTTCGCGGGTGCCTGCGGTTTCATCACCGGGGTTGTTCACTGCCTGCATCATCTCGGTCTTGCCTTCCGGCCAGTTGGTAATTACCACTTTCAGTGGGTTTTGAATACCAAAAACACGGTTGGCCTTTTTATTCAGGTCTTCTCTGATGCTGTATTCCAGCAGGGCGATATCTGTTAAACCATCCCTGCGAGCGATTCCCACTTTGTGTACAAAGTTCTTAATAGAGTCAGGAGTATAGCCTCTTCTTCTATAACCGGAAATAGTGGGCATGCGCGGATCATCCCAGCCGGTGACATGGTTGTTTTCTACCAACTGCAAGAGCTTACGCTTACTCACGATGGTGTAGCTTGGGTTCAGCCTGGCAAACTCAGTCTGCTCTGAAGGAAAAATCTCAAGCTCATTGATAAACCAATCGTAAAGCGCTTTGTGATCCCTGAACTCAAGGGTACACAGGCTGTAGGTTACCTCTTCCAACGAGTCAGACTGACCATGGGCAAAATCATAGTTGGGGTAGATGCTCCAGGTATCGCCAGTATTGTGGTGATGTGCTTTTTTGATTCGGTAAATAATCGGGTCGCGCATGTGCATGTTAGGCGAGTCCATATCAATTCTAGCACGGAGTACCGAGGTGCCCTCGTCAAACTCTCCCTTCTTCATGCGCTCGAAGAGATCCAGGTTCTCTTCAACAGGTCGCTCGCGGTAGGGGCTGGGGATACCGGGAATGGTGGGGTTTGTTTTTCCGGCAGAGATGTCCTCAGCAGACTGATCGTCTACATAAGCTTTTCCCTTCTTAATGAGCTTTATGGCGTAGTCGTAGAGTGTATCGAAGTAGTTAGAGGTAAAGCGGGCTTCACCTTCCCATTCGTAGCCAAGCCACTTAATATCGTTTTTTATAGCGTTGACGTATTCTTCACTTTCCTTTTCAGGGTTGGTATCGTCAAAGCGCAGGTTGCACTTGCCATTGTACTTTTCGGCCAGGCCGAAGTTCAATACGATGGATTTGGCGTGGCCAATGTGCAGGTAGCCGTTGGGCTCAGGAGGAAAACGCGTCTGGACGAAGGAATTCTTACCTGATTTCAGATCTTCCTCTATCATATGCTCAATAAAATTGAGCGACTCTTTGGTCTCGTTTTCACTCATGGCATTCCTGATTATTATTGGAAGCGCAATTTTAGCGAAAACCGTCCAAACCTGAATGTCAAAACGGTTTTTATTTGGCTTTAAAGGCTTTGTACTCAATCGACATTTTAGCCCGGTTGGCATTGAGCCACTCCTGCCGTTCGAGCGGAACTCCTGACAAGGCATCCGAATCTGGTCGAAACCAATAACTATTAACTAACAAATAAACCATAAACAACGAACCACAAAACCAATCGACTAATAAACCTGTCACCTATCCCTCCATGCCTTCCGGTCCCTGCTATTGTGCGAAACAATCCCGGAGCTCGAGTTATCCCACACCGTGTGAGCTGCGCTGCTGACGGGGTATCCGAATCTGCCCGAACCAATAACCAATAAACAAATAAACCAATCAACTAATGAAACTGTCACCAATCCCTCCATGCCTCCCGGTAACTGCTATTGTAAGTAACAACGAGCAAGACTCCGGCCAACGCCCTACGTGTTTCACCTATTCAAAAGATTAGGTTTTTACCCGAGTTGTCTAGTATAGCTATACTATACCTTTGTTGTTGTAAACAGTGGGGTATGGAGAACGGAAAGGTTCAAAATGGAAGTAGAGTGGTAGAGGTTAAAATTAAGCCTGCATTGGTTACAAAGCTGTCGGACGAACTCCTTTTCACCTTGGAGAATGTTGAGCAACAAGCCAGGAATCTGAAAGAACTCAAATGGTTGCCCAGAAGCAGGAAGGAAACCCTGAATGTAATGCTGGAAGATACCAGAAAGATGAATGGCCTGCTAAAAGAATTGATGAGTACAATACGGCCGGAGGACGAGTTGTGATCGAGTAGAGTGCAATCGCGTGTGTGGTTTGTATGTGGCCGTTTGTATGCTGTGAGTGCGGTTGGTTGAGGCGGATAGCAGTGAAGTTGGTTGAGTTATGTAGGAGGTTGTCTTGTAGAAGACAGCCTCTTTTCTTTTTTACCGGGCCTGAGTGATATTCTCATTACCGAATGAACGTTCGGAAACTTATTGTGGTTCTTCTTTTAAATATCATACTATGGAAAAGAAGTACCCACTACCACCATTTACCGAAGAAACGGCCAGACAAAAGATTCAGGCGGCTGAAGATGCCTGGAATAGCAAGAATCCTGAGAAGATCTCAATGGCTTATACGGTGGATACAGAATGGAGAAACCGTTCGGAGTTTATCAATGGTCGTGAAGCAGTACAGGCTTTTCTTCAAGGCAAGTGGGAGAAGGAGTTGGATTACAAATTGAAAAAGTCTTACTGGGCACATAGTGGCAATCGCATAGCTGTTCGCTTTGAATACGAGTACCATGACGCATCAGGCCAGTGGTACCGTGCCTATGGAAATGAAAACTGGGAGTTCAACGAAAACGGACTGATGGCGAAGCGCTTTGCCAGTATCAATGACCTGCCGATAGAGGAGACAGACAGGCGGCTGTAGGTACAGTTCGGGGTAAAATTAAAAGAGAGAAACCCTACTCATTAGAGCGGGGTTTTTGTTTGAGTTTTATCCGGCAAAGGCATAAATATCCGCCAATAGTGAAGAAGTTTGTATCAATGGGATTGCTCTTCAATCCAATGGGTAGGTAGTCGTTCATGGCCTCAGGTAATTCCTTCACCTTCCGGTATACTTCAAACTGCTGAACCTTCAGCACAAAGTGAACCTACCCTGAAGCCTATGGAAATCTCTGAAATACTGTCCAAACTCGAATCTCTCAATCTTGATGTATCCACAGACCTGATTGTGGTGATCTGGCTTTTGGTACAGGTGTACAAACAAGTTTCAAAAGTCAATCTCACCCAGACCTTTGAAATGGAAGAAGCCATAGTAAAGAAGTGTGCTGGTCGCTGTCAGGAGGTAGCTGAAATTTTCGGAGCACAAAGGTGTCTCTACTGGCAGGTATCAAACGGGCAAAAGTTTATGAACCGCTGGCCCAAGAAAATGCTGGTGGCGCTGGCGGAGTATATGGACCCAAAAGCAAACCTGGCTCCCTTTAAGCAAGCCTTTGCTGAAGTAACCACCATGCGCTTTGACAGAAACGTAAAAGCCCTGATTAACTCTGAGGTGATGGTAAAGTCTGGTGGACACTCTCTTACCGTGAATTATGGTAAGGCCGGAGCTAACATTGAGGTATTCAGAGGGGCGATTTTCATAGAAGATGAAGCCGCTTTTGATGATGAGGTTTCAAAAATCAACCTGCAGTACGGTTGGCGCTCTATTGCGGCATGTATCTGCAAAGACAGAAGGGGTAACCTGATTGGTTTTCTGGTTTTGGGTTTTACTGAACCTCATAAGTCTGACAATATCAATATGGAACTGTTCAAAGATCAGGGGAAGACCTTTTATAAGAACATTACTTCTGTTACTTCCCGTTACTCTCTGAAAAACCGATTGATCAGAGCGGTTTTTAACAGTAAGCTTTTTACAGCCTGATTGTGTGTGACACATATTGACAATTGCTGATACAGATTGATGGCTTTTATAACTGATGAAAGAGTTGGTGTATAAGGTTGAAAAAAGCACTGCAACTAACGGAGAATATGCCGACATATAGACGATAAGTAATGACGGATTTATCTAAGCAACTTACTTTAAAGTCACGAAAGGTTTAGGCGATAAAACTCCCCCAGGCGCTGACCAGATGCAAGCCAGGGACCACCTTGGTAACCCCATTCCTTTTACTATCTCATTCTATACCTGCAGTAGAATCAATGGCAAGCGGGTCAACGAGCACACCAACCACCTTCGTAACATCTATGTACCTGAAGCACAGCAATTCTACAAAGTGTATATCTGGCTGATTGAGAGATTTAATGGCCAGACAGTAGATTGGCAGTAAGTAAATCCTTGATTTAAACAAGAATAAATTGTATCTATTGTTCTTGTTATGGAAGATGAAGACCGTTTAGCAGAACTGGAAAAAAAGCTTGAGAAAGTAGAGGCCGAACTACTAGAGCAGGAGCACCGACCATTCCGTTTGCTCTGGAACTTCTGGAACCGTAAAACAATCTGGAAAGACCCGGATGACCATAGAAGAGCAGCCACCAAAAAGGCTTTGTTATGGAGACTTTTCTTTTCCCCAACAACAATTGCTTTAGGCTCTGGTGGCTTAGTGGCCATCTTAACACTTTATTTTTTATCACAACAAAATAGGTTGTTCGATCGGCAAAATGATCTCTTCAGTGTGCAGAATAAGCGTATCGACCAACAGACAAAATTGCTTGAAGCTTCCAGAAGATCTTCACAAATGTTCATCATGAGCGAAGTTCTAGGGGATCTCAATGAAGAAACGAAGGTTGCGGCTGATAGTTTGATTCCATTATCAAAAGGTTTGATAGGCCGAATTACCTCTCTAAGTAGGGCAATGAAACCTTATTTTTATCTTAAGGGTAATGATATGAGCACTCGGGACGTAAGCCCTGAAAGAGGGCAGCTTTTGCTAGCCATCCTTACGGCACAGATTAGTCGAGGAAGTCTAGGTGAAATCTTTTCCAACGGTGATTTTAGTTATGCTGAACTCCTTAGAGTCGAACTAGAGACAGTAGCCTTGTGGAATTTGAAATTGGATTCCGCTGACTTTACTGGATCATTAATTAGCAACTCATATTTCTATAACTGTTCTCTTGCAGGGGCAAGGCTAGTAAGTACCAGAATCTTTAATTGTAGCTTTACGAATAATATGGCCGAGGATGTTTACGGATATATGTATTTAACGGATTTTTCAAATTCAGATATTCGTGGTTCTAAATTTCAATCATTTGCGGGTAGCGATAGTTTAAAATTTAACTATTCTTGGTTATCTAAAAGTGAGTTTATGGGGGCGTTTGACAGATCTTCATTTCAAAGTACCAAACTTTTAGATGTTAGTTTACAATATTGCTCTTTCGATAATTCGGATTTTACGAATGCGTTTTTGAGAATATCAAAAGAATCCCAAGGCTTTTCTTTTACAAACTGCATAATGGACAGTGTAAGAGTCAATCGACAGGATTGGTTTGATTATATTGAGGATTCATTGTATGCAGGTAACGTTGATCGTCTGCGTGATTCGTACAGAATTGAGTCTACAAATGATAATCAGGTTTATCCTCGAGGATTTCCCTATGTATTAGTAAGAAAAAGCCCCTCCCGGAGCTCCCTGATAACCAATAACTAATAACCGGCCTATGGGCCTAAATACAGGTCAAAAAGCACTTAATGTGTTCCATAAAGTCATAGACATCTTTGGCATCATCTACATTCACCTTATCGATTACCTGCATCATTTAGGGCTGGCCCCATTTCAGGTAGTACTTGATATGATCCTTATCCTCTAGGTTTGGTAGCACGGTTACCAGGACCATAATATTCACTTCCAGGTCTGAGTTAGGTAAGCGCGTAATCAGGCCCTCCGGTTCGTTCAGCTCCTGCAGCTCTTCCACCATGGCTGTTAGCTTTCTGAATACATCGATCACCTGATCAATTTTCTCAAAGCCTCCATGAAGGATCTGCCCTTGCTTAGCTACTTCCAGGAAGAAATAAAATGGTCTGTTACAGATCTCTGCCAGACCCGGGAGGGTATAGCAATTGATAAGCTTAATAAACTCCAGGTAGCTATAGATACCCATGGAGTCTCTGAGAATCTCTTTTTCAGCATCGCGATTGACTTGCGATTTTACTTCGTTTGATTTTGACATTTGGCGTGACATTTATGTGTGTAAAAGCATGGAGAGCCTCGCTGTCACGCCAATGACACCTACTAACAGACGAACTGAAAGGTAGGGCGAGACTACTCCAATTTCTTTGGTTTCCTAAACAGAGTTGCATTGTTCATTTGTTAAAAAGGTAAATGTCGTTTGGCGTGACAATGTAAATGTAGCAAAAGATGCGAAGGGGAAGGGAATGGAAAGTAAGAGAATAATCTATAAAGGTTCTGGTGTTGTACTAAAGCAATAATGTGATTTCATCATCAATGAAGTATTCAATAGTTAGTCAAATCACTTTTCCACAGAGGTGTTTCTGCTTAATTGTTTCAAAAACAGTGTGTTAAAAAAAGAGAATGTGGATAACTCAATAAATGAATGTGGGAAACCCTCAAAAAGTGGTGCAAAACTTATCTGAAAAAAATGTATTAATATCCCCAGATTCGATTTTCAGATTACCTAATTTTACATTATGGATATCGATCCAGAATGGGCTTTGATAGGGGTAGCTGCTATCAAAATGCTTGAAACCATTACAGTTGCATGGATTAAAAGTAGGAGTACAAAAAATGAAAAAGGACCTGGTGCTACAGGTCCTGATTCCGCTACTACTGAGGTACAGCAGTAATGTTGTTTTTGCGTTGGGCAAAGTTAGCCCAATTGTTTATGAAAGCCAAGTGATGAAAATCACTTGGCTTTTTTTATTAGGATCTCAACGATGTAAATCTTTTCATTGACTTTGTCTTATACATTAGACGAAGGCCGCAATTTTGATGTTTAATACCAATCAGACTTTTATATCTAAATAAGACTTCTTTACTGAACTTCGGATTAACAGCCTGTGCTAATTCGAAACCTATCGTAGAATAGATAAAGACCTCAGCGGAAAATCTTTTGTTTATCCCGGTAGTATATTTAAAATAGACTGGGGTATTACCCAAATAGTGTTTATCGCTGATGCCGTAACTAAAAGTTTCTACTGTTCCTGTTCCAATTAGACCTTGTTCTTGGAGTAGCATGAGTCCAGTTTCTGGGTAGTCAAAACCGACCAACTTCAACCAACTGTCAAGTTCAAGTGGCCTATTCCAAACAATTCGAAATCCCCTCACGCATACTGATATGCTTGTTAGGTGCAGAAAAAATATAGCCGTTTTATGGTCGAGGAATTTAATAGCATCTAATGTCCTGGGACTGAATGTACCCGATTGACGAATTTCACCAGCGAGAATTTTTGCAAGGATTAACTTTACTTCCTTATTAGACTTATTGTCTGCAATTTCTCCAAACTGCCCTAACCAGTCCTCATCGATTTCATAGTCTGAATCTTCTTTAGGTGGATTTTGCTCTAAGTCCTGCATGGCTTGCCAATACACTTCTTCTCTATTAAGCTGTTTCTTTAGGAGTTTAGAACCCCAGTAATCGATCGATCGCGCTTGTAACTCAGGGTCTATGTTAAATGCCTGAGCTGCAGAAATGCCTGAAGCCTCCGTGACTTTACCCAATGCGTCAGTTTCTGATCTGATTTGTTTGGCCTTAGATTCCATCCAGGCGACCGGAATGTCTACGGCACCCATAATAAGCTTTCCAGTTGCTGTGATTAAATTTTTCTTGACTATCTCTGGCAGCTTAATCTCAAGCAAGGAATTTATAAATCTGACCAACCCGGTTGACCCTAGACCATCATCTTCCTTATTCTCCTGATCTTCACTCATCTCAATTCAATCATTATCCTAAGCCAAAATATAAGCATAATGGGTTAGAATTGGCTAAACAAACCACCTGAATGGTCTTTAGCCCCGAGCACTGTCTCCCCTTGGGGGCCTGCCTTCAAGGGAAGGGAGATAATCAGGGGGAGGGTCTCACAGGCCGAAGCTTTAGCGAAGGACTGTCCTAACAGAGGTTAAGTGTGAACTCGATCTTCACCTCAATGAGTACCACAGTTCATTTGGGTAAGGTAGCCGATGGATCTCACCTGGCCTTTATCGGCTATGATGAGGAGTTTTCAGCAGCCATAGACATTCCCACGCAAAAGCCGGCAGCCGCACAGGAGCAATAGGGAAAGAACCCAACTAGCTAGCATGTGTCCTGGGGAGATGATATACCCCCCGTGTCTATTGGAGATCCCTCCTCAAGGCCTGAAACATTAGGCTTTTACGCATAAAAAAAAGAGCAACCATTTCTGGTTACTCTTTAAGTGATCCGCTCAGGACTCGAATGCTGACGTATAAGTCAGCATCTTGACAGTCTTTGACTCGTCAAGGCCTGAAACACTCAGGCTTTTGTGTATAAAAAAAGAGCAACCATTTCTGGTTACTCTTTAAGTGATCCGCTCAGGACTCGAACCTGAAACCCCCTGCTTAGAAGGCAGGCGCTCTATCCAGTTGAGCTAGCAGACCAACGGGCTTTTTTCAAAGCGAGTGCAAATATAGTGAATTCACTTTTTCAGTTGCAAAGCCAAAAGCAAAATTATTTACAAAAGATAAAGAGTGACAAACAAGCGGTGGTTTGTATGCGTTGGTAAATCGCTGGGCATATCATAACAAACAGTGAGTTTCTTGCTATGTCCGGTGGTAAAAACATGCCAGATTTCCCCCATTTTCCAATGGCTGCCTTACTGGTTTCTTACAGTCTTTGCTGCAGAGCTATCATGCTCAAAAATCAGTCTCTGATCACGGCTTTTGCCCAGACCTGAAACAGGTGGAATCAATTCACAGAAAAAGCAGTTAATACACCATGGAATATCGTACAATCAGAAGGGCCGGATTACAGGTAAGCGAACTCTCATTTGGCTGTATGTCACTGGAGGGAAATGACGCTGATAATGCCCGGCTTTTGCACAAGGCTTTTGACCATGGTGTCAACTATTTTGATACGGCCGATCTTTACCAAAACGGAGCCAATGAAGAGACGGTAGGGAAGGCCCTGCAAGACCGGAGAGAAGACGTAATCATTGCTACCAAGGTGGGTAATGAAATGCGACCTGATGGGAGTGGCTGGGACTGGAACCCGACTAAGAAATACATCCTCAAAGCAGTTGACAAAAGCCTGCAAAGATTGCGGACAGACTATATTGATCTCTACCAGTTGCATGGCGGAACCATCGATGATCCCATTGATGAAATCATTGAAGCCTTCGGTGAATTGAAGGAAGCAGGCAAGATTCGTCACTATGGAATTTCTTCTATCAGACCCAATGTAATCAGGGAATACCTGGACCGTGCTCATATTCTTAGCAACATGATGCAGTACAGTTTACTCGACCGGAGACCTGAAGAAGAGGCCATGCACCTGCTACACGAAAAGGGAGTAGGGCTTATGGTGAGAGGAGCCCTGGCAAAAGGTGTTTTAGCCGGAAAAGGCGTAATGAGTTATTTAAATTACCCTGTGCAAGTAGTTGATTTACTGGTGAATAAAATAAATGCTTTCTCAATTGAGAAAATGCCGCTTTCCAAGGTGGCATTGCAATGGGTACTTGCTAACCCTGTAGTGAGTACAGCGGTGTTAGGTATTCGTACCGAGGCACAGTTAGACGATGCACTGGCTTACTATAAAAGCCCCTTTCTCAGTGAGGCGCAGTTGAGAGAGCTTAGCTCATTGCTGAAGCCCAACGTTTATGCAAACCACCGGTAGATGTTTGATTCCCGACAGTTCTCCCGGCTGATGAAAGTGGCATTGGCTGATTATCTTTCAGGTTCCGCTATGAGCGTTGGTGACTTCAAAAAAGAACTCCGGCTGCTCTCAGAATTTGATGTCGACTCGTTGACTGATGATGCATCGAAAAAGGCATTCTGGATCAATGTCTACAATGGCCTTACCAATTATTTTATCATTAATCGTCAGCTGAAAAAGTCAGTATGGGAAGTACCAAATTTCTTCTCAGGTCTAACGGTGAACATTGGAGAAAATCAGTTTTCTCTGGATGATATTGAGCACGGCATTTTGCGCAAAAACGGAGAGCGAAAAAGGGGGAAACCTTTGCAGTTTAGTGAAGAGGATATTAAGCTAAAATGGATGGTGAATGTGTTTGACCCGCGCATTCATTTCGCACTGAATTGTGGCAGTGTTTCCTGTCCGCCAATTGCCTTTTATTCCGTTGAAAATATTGACGAGGAACTGAGTCTGGCTGAAGAGAGTTTTGCCTCTCAGGAGTTCATGATCAACCATCAAAACAGAACTGTTCGTTGCTCCGAAATTTTTGTTTGGTATCGGGGAGATTTTCCAGATAGCTACCTGAATACTTCCGTGCCGGAGGGCTACAGTATTGAGCCCCTTCCCTACCAATGGACGATCCATTGATGTGGGTGAGGTGTATAGAAAAGTAATAACCTGAGTTCAGGCTTCCTTTGGTCTTTTCACTTTCGGTAGGGCAATGCCTTCTTTTGCCATGTTTGTGCTTAAGAACTGAGTCGCGGCAGTGGCCTGTGAGGGAAAAGCTGCTTTGATAAACTGGTAGCAAAGAAAGAGGTAGCCAACAGGCAACAGGAAGGATAGTATCAGCACTGAGGTAAAGTAGTTGATGACCATGGTCTTCACCTTTTTAATGGCAAAATGTATGGTCTTACCTGTGATTTCAAAGTCTTCTTCCAGGTGCATACCTACGTTGCTTACGCCATTGCCTATGTCATCACCCACTCGCTGAAATACGGTAAGCTTATCGCGGCCCCGCTTCTTATCGCGGGCGAGTTGTTTCTTTTTGCGTGCGGCTACTTTCTTCTTGCGGACTTTTTCTTTTTTAGTGAAGTCTTTATGGATCATCTGCAACTCAGCGTGAAGGCTGTCTTTTTGTGTGATCTGTACCTCTTCATCCACCCAATGCATAGCATGTGTAAACACGCTTAAGCCCGGGTTGACCAGCAGGCAAAGCCATAGAAGCTTTCGGGCCATGGTGCTGTATTTTTTGAAAAGCGCAAGCCCGAAAAGCCCCAGCATGCCATAAAGAAAAACCCGGAGGTGGCTGATTTTTAAGAGCATCAGATTTACCACTGAGGTAATGGAGGCTATGGACAAATACTTCATGGCATTTTCCAGGCTTTGCGAAGCGCCTTCAAAGCGGCCTGATACGATGGGAATATGCACCGAGGCGGTTGCTTTGGTGATCAGGTGTAAATCTTCCAGCACAGCAAGACTTTCCAGTGACCTTTTGCTGCCCTCTTCCAGCGTTTTACCTGCAGCTTTGTAGTAGGGGTTTTGCCATGCAAAGGCGAGTAGTACCAGCGGAATGGCAAAGGGAAGCAGTCGCTTCAATATGGCACTGAGCCGGTTCATTTAAGCTGGTAGTTTTTGATAGACTGTTTGCCACCATGAAAATAGTCCAGGTCTACCTTACCATCTGCCTCGGGTATGCCGGGCAGGGTACCATTGTCGGCATACTGCCAGAAGGCCCACTGCTGCCAGCCCCTGGGTAGCAGGGGTGGACTGCCTTTTTCCCATTCGGCTATCCAAAGCGGGCTGGCACTGAAATCACCGCTGGTGGCTCTGTTCCAGAATGGATAATCGGTATAGATGATGGGGTATCTGCCAATGGCTTCCTTTACCGTATTGATCCAGATTTGAATATCATCAGTCAGTTCACTCACTGTTTTACCATGTGATATTTCTATATCCAGCACGGGTAGCAGATCGCCTTTTTGTGGCTTTATCACCGACAGGAAATGTTCGGCCTGGGCTTTCGGGTCTTCACTGGGCTGATAGAAGTGGTAGGCACCCCGGAAAAAGCCGTAGTTGGCCGCTGTCTGCCAGTTGTACTCGAAGTCCGGGTCAATGTAGGTAGTGCCCTGAGTCGCTTTGATAAACAGAAAGTCAATGCCTGATTTCTTCAGGCTGGTCCAGTCAATTTCTCCATCCCAGTGAGAGATGTCACAGCCTTTCAGGCGCTCCGTTGTAGTTGCATCTGGTAGAGGTTCAGGAGCCACGGCTGTGGGGGCCGGTGTGGCTTTGCCCGGCAGGATACTTTTTCTCTCTATGAGCAGGTACACTACCACTACAACCAGTACCAGGAGCAGAATAATCAGAAAACGAGTGATGAGGTTTTTAGACATAACTGTCTGTATTCAGCTGTAAAACGTATCGTAGTTGCTCTGGTCAGTCGCCTGTTGATGCTGATCTGCATTGCTTGGATCAGGCTGAGGTATATATTGACCCGGGTGCTCCTGCACAGGAGTTTCCGGCTGACTTACTGCTTGTTGCACCATATCCTGCTGAGGCTGGGTAGTGGTCGTTTCTGCCACCACATATTGTTCTTGTGGCTCCGGGGCGTTTTGTACTACCGCTTGCTGTGGCTGCTGCTCTATGGTCTGATCGGGTGCTGTCACAGAGGTATTCTCGGGTTCTGCTACCGGGGCCGCTACGGGGGCTTGTGTCTGTGCTACTGATGGTGGGCTGGTAATAGCGTGTAGTGCCTGCCAAAGCGTGGGTTCGTCAAAACACACAGCGCCACCACTTTGCGAGGGTTGGGGGTTATACCGGTCTATATCCCCGATGCAGATCCAGGGTTTGTTCTTTTCGCTGGCAGCAACGGCCCATCGGGACTGATCCCGTGTGTGGTCCCATTTGTAGCCGGTAAAGCCCAGCGATTCAAAGTTGATTTCCTGAATTGGCACCACATTGGTCTGGTCGTTTTGATCGTTGCTGTTCACATTGTTGGCCAGGGTGGTTACATCCAGATTGGTATTGAGCTGTGGCCCTACCAGCTCCGACCAGAAATTACCATGCCACTCACTGCTTTGCGCTATCAGCATAAAGGGTATCCCGGCTTTGGAGGTAAAGCGTAGTGTTGAGGGCTTAGTAGCAAGCTTCGCAGACTGGTGATAGTAGAGTTGTGACAGAGGTTCTTCCTGCCTTACATTGGTAGGTAGTTTAGAGTTGTGAACCAGCACCTGTGGGTTTTGCTGCATCAGCATTTGCCTTGCAATAGCATTGGCGGCACCATAGCCGGCCAATGAGATGCAGAGAAAGCTCTGGCCATACTTTTGAGCAGCCTCGGGTAGTGTACAATCGCCTATATGCGGGTAGCCGGCTACTGAGTGCACGAGCAGGGAGGCCGTGTCTTCCGTTTTGTTGAAAATCAATATCCCTTTAGAGAGGCCCCGGCTGGTGTCGTTGTTGCTGCCGTAGGTAAGCTCATTGTTGAAAATCAGGTATCCCAGATCTTGATCCTTGCTCGTGAAGGCTGAATTCAGCGTGTTATAGAGTGCCCCTTGTGGTTGATTGAGCTTATTAGCTGATAGTTTCAGAGCAGTAGCATTGGCATCGAAATAGAAATAGTCGTTGCCTTCATTATCGGTGCTGCCTGTACCTGCGGGTGTTTTATAAATAAACCACCAATCTACGCTTTCGTTATACTCATTTTTCGTGTTCATGTGGATTGATTTTGTGCTGGTTGTTTACTGTGATACTTTTTGGCCCATGCTTGAATGAGCCGATCCTCCGGATGAGTCTGGATTGTTACTGTTGAGGCTGTCGATTTCTGCCAATACATCCTCCGGAGTCAGTCGCCTTAACTGTCGGTTTTTGGCTTCAAAATATTTTTCTGCGTCCTGTAGCTTCTTTTGTACATAGCCGCTGTCCTTGTCCAGTACTATTTGCTCCAGTCCGTATTGTGATAGAAAAATCAGGTAGGTATAGTAGGCCACCATCAGAATCTCTTTCATATGCTGAAAGGCTTCCTGCACACCAGCCACATTAGGTCCAAGCTGACGGAGTGCCTGGTTTTTGTATTGGAAGTATTCATTCATGTTTCCCAGAAGGTTGGTAGGCAGGGCGGCAGATGCTACTGCCGCCAGTGGACCAAGCCCTGCCGTGAGCGTATTAAAAGTAATGGAAGAGAGCGTCTGTAATATGTCAGCGATAACTCCCATGACTATCTCCTTTTTAGACTTGTCTACACTGGTGAAATCGAAGTTCTGGCAAGACTGTAGAATGCTCATTTGCTTATAAAGAATGGTCAGGTATTGGCTTACACTCTTGAGCTTTTCCAGGTAGGGCAGGGCTCCCATGGCCTTGGGGTCTTTGTAGGAGAGAGTGGTGCTGATAGTCTGTGAGGTGGATTGCACAGATTTGAATGTGGCTACCTTGTCTGCGTTACTGATGGAGAAGCCGTTGGCATGCCATTGTTGATAAGCCAGGTCGTACCCCACCACCGGCCACTCTACGAATTTTATGGCCCAAATGGTACTTGTTACCTGCTTTACAATCCGCACCAGGTCAAAGAATTCTTCAGAGCCCATTTTTGCCAGGCCCCCATAAAAGTTATCGGCACTGAACGGAATGATGTTGGTGGTACCGGCTAAGAGCTGATTGGCAAAGGAAGTGGCACCTTCGGTTTTTACAATCCAGTATTTGTTGCTGAAATCTTCCCAGGCTGGTTTAAGCGTATTGTTGGTGATGAGGGTTCCTTTATCCGCAATATTCCCTGTTTCATCTGCTTCGCGAAAGATGCTGTAGTTTTTACTCATGGCACACCAGCCGGTTGCCTGGTCCAGGTAAAAATCAAAGGCAGACTGGGGAGTGATGGTAGAAGAGGCATTTACCGGAGGAGGAGTAGGGGGGTAGATCAGGCGACCATTGACAAACGAGTTTTTCGATCCTTTAATGACTACTGCTTTCAGTGCATTTTTAGCCGATGCCCATTCTTCTGTAATAGCTGTACCTCCTGCGAACAGTTGCTCTTTCTGAAGCTCAGTCATCTGAGCGATGCTTTTTGGCAGTTTTGCCGCTATGTCAGGGTTCTCTGCTTTCAGAATGGCCAATATGCCGGGCAGGTACATATCGAATAAGTTACTGCTGCCATTCGCTGCGCTCTCTAATACATATTTCGGTTCTGAACCGTTAAAAATGAAAAGCCTCATGGTTATCTGTTTTTGGGTTAATCGTCAAATGGATTGAAGTTGGTAAGGAACAACTCGTCCTCTGTTATTTGCTTTAGTTCTTCATCTTCTATCAGAATGATTTCTCCCTGCAGGGTTTCGTTTTCAGAAGGAGCAGGGTCAGAAGCCCGAGTTGAAGCAGTTGCCGTATTGGCGCTTTCCGTTGCGGTAGCTTCTTCCCCGAATACGATGCCGGTACCATGTACTTTCTGCATCAGTGCTACTATGGGTATGTCATTCAGGTTCATATCACTCAGGTTTTTTGCTGCGCTCGATTTCTATGGCCTGCGCCAGATCTTTGGCAGCTATCATAATGTCACTTACCCCGGCACTGTCACCTGAGGCGCTCAGAATGGCATTTCTCACAATGTTGCTGACTTGATGCGCATTGGCACCCAGTCCATTCACCAGTTGTTGCAGTTGCACTTTGCTATCGACTTTGACTCCCAGCTTTGTCATAATTTTTTGAAACAGCTGAAACTGGCTGGCCGGACTGAGAGGAGGGAAGCTTACCGTGATCATCGCCTGGTCTATGAGCGCCTGGTCCATGCTCAACCGTTGATGTGTAGTGAAAATAGCCAGGACGGGATACTCCTGCAGTTTTTGCTTCAGCACAGTTTTAAGGGCTTGTTGCGCTGGTGGCTGAGTGTTTTTATCAAACAGCGTATCAGCATCATCAAATAGCAGCAGTGCGGTGTTATTGGCAGCCTCCCTGAAAAGCAAATCGGTTACAGTTTCTGTATCTGAAGCTGTTGATATGAGTTTCAGGTAATCGACCCGGTAAAGTGGCAGCCCCAGTTGATTGGCCAGGCACTCAGCGCAGGCCGTTTTACCGGAGCCTTTGGCTCCCTCCAGTAGCGCCAGCACTCCTGTGGTCTTACCTTCACTGATTTTTAGCCTGTTTTGAAAAGCCTTGCTTATTTGAGTCAGGCCCTTCTCTACTGAAGGGGCGAGGAACAATTCATCCGGGGTGAGATCGCTTTTTTGTAGCGTAGCTACATTGGCAATCTGTAGGGGGCTCGTGGCCAGGTAGCCTTCCTGCACTGCCTTTGCATCGATCTGCTGATTGCTTTGATGCGTTTGTGCGGCTCTCCTCAGAGTTGCTGACACCCTTTCAAAGTTCATGGTATAGGTAGTGGCCAGTGCATCATAGTTGATGGTTGCACTACTGAAAAGTTGTGTGCCTAATGCCTGCCATACCGTACTATTCTGGTTTGGTTTGAGCTCAGGTAAGGTGTATGCAGTAGCAGAGAATGAAGAAAGCACTGGAGGAAGAGGACTGAGCCGTCCCTGACTGGTAATCAGTAGTGTGTTATACAGAGCGAGCCATTTCTGCAGTACCTCGGGCAGGGCCGGGTTACTGTCAAATATGTTCTCTTCTAAAGGCCAGTACAGAATGCCCTGGTGGAGGGCCACGAATAATAATGCCTCTTTTAGTGACTCAGCCGGATTTTTTGAGTGCAGCAGCAGGTCAGTGTTGATTTGGTAAAGGGGCTGATGAAGGCTTGCTGCTGTTTTAAAAGCCAGGGCCTTTCTACGGGCCTCAAAGCTTCCTCCTAAATTGATGATGCGTGAACCCTGTATCCGCGGTACTTCGTCAAAGGGCAGATCCAGAGCAGAGGTTTTGACAAGACTTACCAGACCTCCTTGCAGACTGTCCCGGGAAATGTTTCCGCCAAGGTAATCAACTATGGGTTGAGCAGCTGAAAGGGGAGTGTTTAAATAGGGAAGCCCTCCGGTATCCGCGTTTGGTATAAGCAATTGCCAATAAAACAGAGGGGAGTCTGCGTGAAGTTTACTGAGTAGCTGGTTTTTCTCTGAAAAGCTGGTGGTTACCAGATCAGTAACTACGCTCAGGCTGGCCCGGTCCTCCTTGATGAGCCTGGAAAAAAAGCTATGCTGACGCGAATCGAGTACTGGCAGCGTTAGCAAAAGCAGTATTGCCAATTCTTGTTTTGAAAGGCCAAACTGCGTTGATATTACCTGAGACTCAGTTGTGGTTCCAAGACCTTGAATAACCTGTGTGGTATTACTTACCCATTGCTCTACCCTCGTCTGAAGTTGATCAGACGAACCTCCGGAGTCTGTTTGCATCAAGGCAACTGTCTGCTCAGCCAGCCCGGAAATGGATATGATATCAGCGTTAGACATATTGGGTTGTTTGTCTGCTTATTAAGATGCGTTAGTTTGCCCTGCTTCTGTTTGCTGCGCCTTGTCCGTAGTTTCTTTCGGCTGGCTTATGGCGTTTGATACAGCTTGCTGGGCCTGAGCCATTCCTTGCTCCACGCTCTGCGCGGCTTTTTCCATTTCAGATTGTACCGTAGCGGGTGCTTCCTGGCTGGTTGTGGGCTGTGCTGTGGTTTTGCTATCATCTGCCTGCGCTGAAGCCTGAGTAGTAGCGGCCGCCTGGCCTGCACCTTGTGTGGCTTTCATTGCCTGCTGCATTGCATTGTTGACCGTTCCGTTGATCTTCTGGAGCATATCGGTCATATGAGCATCAGTGTAACTCATGGCACCCTGGCCTGAATCAATGTTGCTGTTTTTCTGGGTTTGCTGATTAGAATCTTGATTTGCCATGGTTGATGGTATTTGTGTGTTGGGGAACAGGGTTTGGTGCAGGCCTTCCAGGGTAGTGTTTTGTATGCCTTCCTTAATCGATGCCAGGGTTTTCAGTCTTGCATCTTCAGCCTGTTGACGCAGCACTTTTATTTGCTGCTGAATTACTGCCATTTCACCCTGCATGGGGTTAGGCGATGATCCTCTGTCGGAAAGGTCCTGGTCCGGTTTCATGTGTTTGGTTTTATTGATTTTATGATCGGGGCCGGGTCTTTGCATTTGTAATACCAATTCAATTGTAAAATGACGTAAATAGAATTCAAATGCTTACCTGTTGATTAAGGCGAGAAATGAGGGCAAAGCAGTGCCTCCGCAAAGTCCTTCGCCACAGGCTTCGGCCATGAGAGAAAGCTATGGCGACTAGCGGATCGCTATGGCTTTATTTCTCAACGCAGAGCCAGAGGTAAGAAATGAGTTATATAAATCATATGAGCGTTGATTTGGTATAAGAGCCAGCCAGAATCGGAGAATCTCAATAGCTGCCTGATTTATATCCATCTCCCTTTTTGACGGCTCCACTGTGGGTAGCCGTGTTTTCTCATTTTCGGAGACAACGGATGTTGACAGGTAATTGGAAAGAGATTCTCCGTTCTTCACCTGTGTGCGTTAAGCAAAGATTTTGCTGGTAGCTACACCGGTAGAGGCGGTATCAATGGCATAGAGCGTAGCTACCCCTTGTGTTGTAGCGGCCTGTGCCGTGATGTTGGTCTGCTGCTGACTGGTAGTAGCATTATGGGCGGCATTACTCAGCGCTTGTGCGGTGGCCTGGAATAAGTTTCCCATAGCCACTGCAGGCGCATCCCCCAATACTTTCGTATTTGCTTGTGTTACCGAGTCAGTAATCTGACTATTAACTGCTGTTGGAAAAGCCATGATAATCTGGTTTTAAATGTAATAATTTATTTACCTACCCGGCTTAGCTGCCCAGTACTTTACTGGTGGCAATGCCAGTCGAGGCAGTGTCTACAGCGTAAAGTGTAGCCACGCCCATGGTGGTGGCACTTTGTGCCGTGACATTCGTCTGTTGTTGACTGGTCGTTGCATTGTGTGCTGCGTTACTGATCGCCTGAGAAGTAGCCTGAAACAAATTGCCCATTGCTACTGCGGGCGCGTCACCCAAAACCTTTGTGTTGGCCTGGGTTACTGAATCGGTGATTTGGCTGTTAACAGCCGTTGGAAAAGCCATAATGTTTGATGTTTAAATGGATAATTGATTTTGGATATACAGATTAGCTACCTAGTATTTTGGTAGTGGCAATACCTGTAGAGGCCGTGTCAATGGCATAGAGCGTGGCTACTCCCATGGTAGTGGCCGCCTGAGCTGTCACATTGGTTTGCTGTATAGAGGTAGTGGCATTGTGAGCAGCATTACTCAGCGCCTGGGCAGTAGCCTGAAAGAGGTTACCCATTGCTACCGCAGGTGCATCACCCAATACTTTGGTGTTTACCTGGGTTACTGAATCTGTGATTTGATTGTTAACTGATGTTGGAAAAGCCATAATGTTTGATTTTTTGGCGTGCCGTGTCCGTTACCGGATGTGGTAGGCACATTGGTTTAAGTTTTGATTAGTATTTGATTCTGATTTTTTAGCCTGTCAAGTCAGCCACTTGAGCCTTTTGCCGCAGCGCCCACGTCTATCGAGTAGAGTAGGGCAACTCCCTGAGCCGTAGCAACCTGGGCAGCAATATTCGTTTGCTGCTGTGCCATAGTGGCATTATGAGCTGCATTGGCCAGTGCCTGAGCGGTAGCCTGGTAAAGGTTGCCCATCGCCACGGCTGCTGCCTGCCCCAATACTTCCGTATTGGTTTGTGTCACTGAATCAGTGATCTGACTGTTGGTAGGTGTTGAAAATGCCATGCCTGACTAGCTGTTTTTGGTTTATGCTTTGAGAAGTCGGTCAGGCGTATATGTGCGCAGTCGCTTCTCCTGTGCTTGCCGTATCAACGCTGTACAGTGTACTCACACCCTGTGTCATTGCTGTTTGTGAGGTGAGGTTTGTTTGTGACTGCCCTATCGTGGCATTGTGTGCCGAATTGGATAATGCCTGACTGGTTGCTACAAACAGGTTGCCCGTTGCTACGGCCGGAGCCGTGCCCACTACTTGGGTATTCGCTTGCGTAACCGAATCGGTGACCTGACTATTGACTGATGTTGGAAAAGCCATAATGTTTCGTTTTTAATTTGATGATTATGATGAATTTATGCGTGTTCTGAGCTGCTCAGGTCACTGTTAGCTACCTAATATGTCTTTGGTAGCAATACCGGTAGAAGCCGTATCAATCGCATAAAGCGTTGCTACCCCCATAGTGGTGGCGGCCTGTGCCGTGATATTTGTTTGCTGCTGACTGGTGGTTGCATTGTGAGCTGCATTGCTCAGTGCCTGGGCTGTGGCCTGGTACAGGTTGCCCATAGCTACTGCCGGAGCGGTGCCCAGCACTTCTACATTTGCCTGGGTTACCGAGTCAGTAATCTGGTCGTTAACAGAAGTTGGATATGCCATAATATTTGGTTTTAAAGTGATTGTTATTGTTTTATAATATGATCGAATAAATAAGGCTGGCGCCTTGTGCAGTGCCCGCCTGGGCCAGAATAATTCCTTGTTGCTGCGCCATGGTGTTGTTGTGAGCTGCATTGCCCATGGCCTGAGCCGTGGCCTGGTAGAGTGTGGCCGTGGCTAGTGCAGGCGCATTTCCTAACACAACCCTGTTTACCAGGACCACCGAATCAGCTATAAGGCTATTTACCGTTGATGCCATGATTTGATATTAGCTACTTTGAGATCCCTGCGTTCCACCACCGCTCTGGCCTCCTCCCGAACCACCGGCAGTTTTATTCGCCTGTCCACCGCCTCCGGCCTGAGTTGCCTGACCCGATTGCGCTGTGGTTTGAGTCGAGGTAGTTGTCTGTTTTGCTGTTGGGGTAGTAGTGGTGGTGGTTTGCGTACCAGCACTACCCGGAGGTCCCGGTGGCCCTACCAGTCCTATCACCCCCCTTGCTCCGGTAGATCCGCTGGGGCCGGCAAGGCCTGTTGGGCCAATAGGTCCTGCGGGACCGGGAGGTCCGGGAGGGCCCGTAGGACCAGGCTTCGCTGGCGGGCCGAATGTCGCCAGAATACGGGCGCAGGTAGTAGTCGTGGCAGCAGCATTTACGAGTTGGGCATTGTGCTGAGCCGTGACGGCATTGTGCATTGACATGCCCAGCGTTTCGGCCATTACCGTGTTAACGATAGACATAGACTTGGAATTGTCTATACCCGTGAGCAAAGACTGCAATTGGCTGAGGTTCTGAATGGTTTGTGAGTTATCCATTTTTTGCAATTTTTAATTTTTTGTTTCGCCTGTTTCCGGTGATAGAAAAACATCTCCGTTAGAGTCCACATTGATGACTACTTCAAAGCCCTGATTGACCAGCGAAAAAGTTCGTAACCAACCATCCTGTGGTACATTTTTAAGGCTGAATACCGCCCCGTTGACTTTATTCTTTACAGAGCCCATAAAGGCTTCAATGTTACTTTTAAGGGTGGTCTCATCGGCACCACTGATCTGAATGTTCTTAGCCAGGTTTTCCATGGCCGTTGCCTTATGCCGGTAGCCGATCAACTTTGATGTAAGCACAAAGTCTTTCAGGTGAGCGGCCATATCATCATCAGAATCAAAAGAGCCTATATTGGGTACATACAACAGGCTGAAACAGAGCTGAGAGAGTGACTCATACATGTCGTTTACCTGCTCATAGCGCAGTGTGCTGTTCACATTGGAGGCCAGCTGCTTAGCTGCACAGTTCTGGTAGAACCCGGCATAGTGTACAAACTCTGAAAGGGTAGAAGCTTTGGAGGCAGCAAAGCGAATGGCTTCACTGTTTAGTTTAGATTTTTTGAGTCCCGATTTAAATCTGAATAGTTCCAACTGCTCTCTGAAGTTCATTCCCTGAAAAATCGGTAAGCTGCTCAGGTCATAGGTCTGTATAAAATTATTGAGACTTTGTAGTTGTGCGTTAGAAACCAGTCCATATCGCATGGCCAGTGATTTGGAGAACGTGGTAACATTGGACTCATTGGCAAAAACCGAGGCCAGCGTTACCATATCCGAATCCTGAAAGGAGAAAATCTTATCGAGATGCAGGTTAAAGGTGTTACTTTTCAGCACAGGTGTTTCATGCAGGCCACTTTGGATTTTCTCCAGCAGGTCTGTCTCGCTTTGTGCATAGTATACTGATAAACTGGGGTCGTCAAGGGCCCACTTCAGCCAGTTGTAGCCGTCCGAAATAAGTTGAATAACGACATGGAAATCAGCCGAGAATTCGTTGATGTTGGTGATATGTTTTCCTGCTACAAAGACCATGGTGCGTTACATATTAAACTCTCGTATCATTGACCTGAAGGGTATCCCTTGAGCACATCTGCTGCATTTACCCCAATGGTTTTAAAGGTAGAGGCGGCACTTACTGACATAGCCTGCGCTAATTCAATGGCCTTGGCATACTGAGGGTCTCCCGTGGCCAGAAATTGCGCCATGGCCACGCCCATTGCTGTTGAGCTTATCGTGTTGATGTTTCTGAGATTATCCGTAGCATCCTGTACTGCTATGGCAGTCGATTGGGCCACCGATTGATAAGCCTTACCGGCACCTTCCTCTCTTACAGCTGCAGATACAGGAGTGCTGCTGTTTCCCCCTGTGGTCAATGATGTATTAGTAGCCATTTTGTTGCGCTTTATTGGTCATTCTATTCTTTAGTGTTTGTTACTTTCCGGGCTGTTTATACTCTGTTTTATCCGGTTTTTTTGCTGCTGCTTCCTCCTCCGCCTCCACCACCTTTTTTAATTATCATGGTACAGGTCACTGAGGTACTGGCAGTTGATATGATCTGTCCGTTCTTCTGATTGGAAGCTGCATTGTGCATGACAATGCCTACAGAAGCAGCCATTGCTAAAAAACTCTGAATCATTGATTGGCTTGCTATACTATTTGTTTTATTAATAACCTTATACAAACCTAGCTGCTTAGAAATATCAAAACTTGTATTAATGGAGCAATCAATTATCATTTTTCGTTTCTTTTAGAATCTGGTTCGCAAAAGAGGGGATTTGTCTTTCTTTTGCCTGCTGCCTGAATATCCTGGGAGAAATACCATAGGCTGATTTGAAACACCGGGAAAAGTGCGGGTGATCGAAGAAACCTGACCTGAGAGCTACGCAGGAGAGACTTGTGTTTTCATAGCATAACAGCTCGACAGCCAGTTGTAACCTAAGGTTTTTGATGAGCCCACCTGTGGTAAGTTTCAAAGTGGTTTTGAGTTTCCTGTTGAGCTGTGACTGACTCATGGCCATTGCGTCAGCGAGTGTTGCGTGGTCGAGTGTCTCATCGTCAATTTTTGATAAAACGAGTTTTATCAGTTGATTCAACCAGCTTTGTTTTTTCATAAGCCACTGGATAAACCTCAGGTCCTCCTCTTTAAAAGGACTGTTGCAATAAAACTCAAATGAAAGCTTTGTGTCTTTCGATGCCTTTCTGATCTCGGTAGGCCTGCGCCCGTGATGTTTTTTAAAGCTTCGGCAAAAGTTGGCGGGCTCCCGAAAACCTGACTTGTCACAGATTTGCTTGATAGACCATGATGTGTCTTTGATTAGTGTCAAGGCAAATTCCATCCGGATGTATCTGACCAGCTTCGCTACAGGGTAGCTGGTAATATTTTTTAGACGCCTGGATAATTGTACAGGACTCAGGCCTAAACCATCGGCCAATTCTTTGGAGCCGAAATCAGGATCGCTTATGTTGATCAGGATTAACGATTTTAGGTGACTCAGTAGGGAAAGCTCTTCAGGGCTTACAGGCTGCTCTATGCCTGGTAGATCTATTTGAAATATGGGCATGATAAATTGTGTTTTGTTTCAATACCGGGGAGGATGGGGGGTATTTATGGGGTCAAAACACGATCTGCCCTCAATGGGTGATTGCTTTTATTTGACTTTCATAATCATATAATTAGTATGATTAAGTCAATTATGGTGAATAAATAGTGTTGATATATACTTATATTTAGTGTTTGTCTATTTTTTTTGAGTTTCTGTTTTTACACTTTGATTTAGTGTGATAAACCGTTAGGTGGAATGCTTTTTTAAGTATCCTGATAGCGAGCTTCTGTTTCTGATGCTTTTCGATCTGATTTAAAGAGCAATTGAACCGTTTTGACAAGTTTTATTTAAACCTTTGTCCGATTTTCAACCTTCATTCGTCTAAGACCTAAACCAATCACTAATCCTGATATTTGTCATGAGCGTATCTATTCCAAAATCCAACTTTAAGTTTCTTTCCGACCTTGCGGCCAACAACAATCGTGACTGGTTCAACGATCATAAAAAGTGGTATCAGGAGGAGCATCAGCATATTGTAGAGTTTGCAGATGAGCTTTTAAAAAAACTGGGAACTATAGATCAAATCGCTACGGTGAGTGGCAAGAAGAGTCTGATGCGGATTTACAGAGACGTACGGTTCTCTAAGGACAAGTCACCGTATAAAACTCGTTGGGCAGGCAGCTTTGGTCGTATAAAGCCGGAGCTTCGCGGTGGCTACTACTATCACATCCAGCCGGGACATACGGTAGTCGGAGGTGGTTTTTATAGCCCAAATCCTGATGATCTCAGGCTTATCAGAAACCATATTGCTCAGGACGACCAGCCGCTAAGATCTGTACTTAATGATGCTGCTTTTAAGAAAATGTTTGGCGAATTAGGTGGAGAGCAAGTCAAAACAGCCCCAAAGGGTTTTGATAAAGAGCATCCTTCGATTGACCTGCTCAGGTATAAATCCATGTATGTTTTTCATGAGTTTACAGATGCTGAGGTGACCAGCCCCGACTTTGCAGATAAAGTCATAGAAGTGTGGACGGGCATCAGGCCTTTCTTTGATGTAATGACTGAAATGCTCACTACGGATTTGAATGGTATTTCTATGTTGGAAAAGTAATCCTGCTCGCATATTATTTGCAAACCTTGTGACGAACAGCGTGTTTAGCAGTCATGGCTAAACAAAATATCTTTCCCTTTCTGGAAGCACTGACGGCAAACAACTCAAAGGAGTGGATGGATGCCAATCGTAAATGGTATAACCAGGCAAAAGATGAGGTGATTGAAATCTTTGAGCCCATCCTGGTCAGCCTTAAAGAGCTTGATCCGAGGATCATACAACCCAGTGCCAGAAAGTGCATAGGTCGTATCAATAACAACCTGATGTTTCATCCGGAGAGGCCTACCTACAAAGATCACTTTGGGGTAGTTTTTGGCTATGGTAAGGGCTGGGCCGATTTTTATGTTCACCTGGGGGTGGATGAGACCGAGATTGCCGGAGGCCTGTGGCACCCCAACAGCGATGTACTAAAAAAGGTGAGGACCGAGATAGATTACGAAGGAGATCGGCTGCGCCAGATTTTGAAAGCTAAACCCTTTAGCGACTGGTTTGAGATTTTTCAGAGAGACAAGCTGAAAACAGCTCCGAAGGGTTACCCCAGAGATCATGAATTTATAGACCTGCTAAGGCTCAAGAGCATTGCAGCTTTGCGACCCATCACGAGAGAAGACATCCTTTCTGAGCACTTTCATGATATGGTGGTTGAATCCTACAAGGCCATAGTGCCTTTACTTGATTTTATAAATGTGGCCATTCATGATGACCAATGACCCGTTTGTACAACTAAAAGCTGTGGCTGTCGAAGGAAGGTTATGTCCATTTTCCTTTTAGCCCTGAAAGAAGTAAATTTAGATTCAAGTAAATGATTATGAAGAAGCTATTGATCTTATTTTTTGCAGTAGGCATGTTTCAGACTGCGTTCGCCCAGGAAGTAAAGGTGACTGATGGACCGGCCATTTCATTTAAAGAAAAACTCCATGACTTTGGTGTGATCAGCCGGGGAGATACTGTGGAACATACTTTTTACTTCGAAAACATTGGTACGGCTCCTTTGAAAATACTTTCAGCGCGAGGCTCTTGTGGCTGTACGGTGCCTAAGTATTCTACAGAAGAGATTGCTCCCGGAGCCAAAGGGGAGGTTTTTGTTCGCTTTAATAGTGCCGGCAAAAGTGGTATGCAGAATAAGACCGTGACCCTGGTGACGAATGCTACTGATAAGGCACGCAAGCAGGTGGTGCTTACCCTCAGAGGCAGGGTGGATGTGCAGAGCGGAGATGATGACTGACCTTGTTAGTCATTAAAAAAGAAATTGAAAGCCAGTTGAGAAGCTGGCTTTTTTTGTGCCCTTCTATCAGAAAGGTTGGTAGAATTATAATTCAGTAGGCGAAACTTTCGGCTCTTTCCATCAGCCGTAGTGCACTGGTTTATGTTTGCAGGAATTTACAAAACTCAAACAACCATGAAAAAAGTATTAATACTGAGCCTGCTTCTCTGCGGAAGCCTGGTTTTTGCACAAGCACCTAAGACGGAGTTCGCTAAAGAGTTTCTGCCCTTCTGGGAGGCTGCTAAAAAACAGTCTATGGAAATGGCCCGCCTGATACCCGAAGATAAATACAGCTTTATACCCGCTAAGGGAGGCAGGTCTATCGAACAGATGTTCCTGCATATCGCCTATGCACATCACTATATGCGCAGAAGCTTTATCGGAGGTGAGCAACTGGCCTATGATTCTTATGAGAACAGAACGGGGCTCTCCAAGGCAGAGGTTATGGAGCTTATGGAGCAGGCTTTTGATGATATCAGCACCGCCCTGATCAATATTACGGATGATGAGCTGAAGCAGCAGGTCAACGCCTTTGGCAACCGACTTACCAAAGAGCAGATGTTTTATTACTTCCGCGACCATGGTACCAGTCATGTGGGTAAGCTGAAAATGGCGGCACGAATGATAGGTATAACTCCTCCACGATACCGATTTCTCGACTTTTGACCGAGGTTGAACCCGGATCCTGCAATAGGAATCGTAGTGAGGCTGTAAACCGCTAAGAGTCAGGAAGTTTGGTTTAGATAGCATAGCGCCGCTATGGTGAGAGGGCAAACGACTGAATCAAAGTGATTTACAGTCGTAATAGAAAGTCTATTGCATGATTGGGGTTGAATTGTTTTGACAGGGGCTGACTTCGGTTGGCCTCTTTTTTCGTTTGTAACTACGGTGAAGTGTCCTTTGATTAGACCGAAGAAAGGCAAGGTCCGGCCTCTCCTAAAAAGGAATAAATACAGGAAGTTAGAAAACAAAAAAGCCTCACAATTGAATGCAAGGCTTGATTTTGTCGGGGTGGCAGGATTACCTGCGGTGATCCTGGTAAGGGGATGTTGACAATCTCAAGTCTGCCTTCGCTACGCTCAGCCGAGCTTCTTTATCGCCTATCTCATTCAAGCAAGCTTGATTCGAAGACAATAAAAAAGCCCGATACTTTCGTATCAGGCTTGATTTTGTCGGGGTGGCAGGATTCGAACCTGCGACCTCCTGCTCCCAAAGCAGGCGCGATAACCGGGCTACGCTACACCCCGTTTCTTCCAAACGGAGTGCAAATATAGAGGCTTTTTTGTTTTTGCAATAGCTCGTTTTAAGAAAAGTTTGAAAATTATTTAGTGATCGAGAAAGTGTCTCTTACTCTTGATTTACCAGCTATGCAATGAGTAGTTCCTGGTCATGATTTTCAATATCCCATTTGTTGATATCGGTTCCTCTTTGAGTCAGCCTTTCCACTTCTCTATTCGATAAGGGGAATACTGGCGTTTCTTGAAAAAAAACTCCTAAAACGACCATACACCCCACTTATTATACTCTGTCAGCTAAAACACGATAAACACAAAAATCTTAAAAACTTTTCACTTAGGGGGTGGGTTAAGAAGCCCGCTAACCGTATTACTAATAACAAAGGGAAATTCAGGATTGAAGAGTAGGGTAAGGCTAGTGACGAGAGAAGTGGAGAAGAAATGAATGGCCTTTTGGTTGGTTGAGTTGAAGATTGAGGTTACCCGGTAAGCTGCCGAAGGAAGGATGAGGAGAGAGAGCAGGCTTAAAGGGTAACTTCTTCTTTTTTTAATACCCCTCCAAAATTCACCTCCCCGGACTAGCACGCAAAGAGCCCAATAATTTCCTGCTACGATTTCCTGAAAAACATGAGAAATGTCACTTTCTCATGTAACGAATGTTACGATATTTTCAGCTGCCGCTTCGCAATTTTGAGGTGTTCAATCATAAAACCCAAACCGCGATGAAAATAGAGCAATTATATACCCAGTGCCTGGCTGAAGCTGCTTATGTGATTATTTCTGATGGAGAAGCAGCTGTGATAGACCCCCTGAGAGAGGTACAGCCTTATATAGACATAGCCAATAAATATGGGGCAAAGATCAAATATGTGTTCGAGACGCATTTTCATGCAGACTTCGTTTCAGGGCACCTGGACCTTGCCAAAAAGACGGGAGCGACCATTGTATTTGGTCCTACGGCTAAGCCTGGGTTTGAGGCCTTGGTGGCTGCCGATGAAGACATGTTCATCATTGGTGATGTACGTATAAAATTGCTGCACACTCCGGGGCATACTATGGAGTCGAGCAGCTTTTTGCTTATCGATGAGGCAGGAGTAGATCATGCCATATTTACCGGGGATACCCTGTTTCTGGGAGATGTAGGTCGTCCTGACCTGGCAGTGAAAACCGACCTGACCAAAGAAGACCTGGCAGGCCATCTGTATGATTCTTTACACAATAAAATCCTGCCGCTGTCAGACAACCTGATTGTTTATCCAGGGCATGGACAGGGCTCTGCCTGTGGTAAAAATATGAGCTCGGAGACTGTAGACTCACTGGGCAACCAGAAGAACTTCAACTATGCACTACAGCCCGACCTGACACGGGAGGATTTTATAAGGCAGGTCACCGCAGACCTGGTGGCACCTCCGCAGTACTTTCCTAAAAATGCAGTAATGAATAAGGAGGGCTACGACAGTATAGACGAAATACTGGACCGGGGAGTAATTGGTTTGTACCCGCATGAGTTTGTGATGACAGCGGGCAGGGAGCATGCGCTGATTCTGGATACGCGCTCTAAAGAAGCCTTTGCTGAAGCTCATATTCCGGGATCAGTATTTATAGGCATTGATGACAGTTTTGCCCCCTGGGTAGGTGCTTTGGTTCAGGACCTGAAACAACCTATTCTTTTTATTGCTGATGAAGGCAGAGAGGAGGAGGTAGTCACCCGATTGTCCAGAGTGGGCTATGATCATGCGCTGGGTTACCTGAAGGGTGGCATAGAAGCCTGGCAGGCTGCGAAGGAGCCGGTGGCAAGTATGGAGCAAATATCTCCTCAGGATTTTGCAGGCCTGCCGGATAAGGCGGTGCGACTGCTTGATGTAAGAAAAGAGACAGAGTACAACTCACAGCACCTGGTGGGAGCCCGCAACTTTCCACTGGATTTCATCTATGACCAACTGGATGAGCTGAAAAAAGATAAGACCTACTATGTGCATTGTGCCGGTGGATACCGCTCAATGATTGCCTGCTCTATTCTTCAGGGCAAGGGCTTCAACAATGTGGTCAACATTCAGGCCGGGTTCAATGGCTTGAAAAATACAGATTTGGTACTCACGGCTTATCAGGAGCCGGTGAGTTTATTATAGCGGTTATGTCCCTGACGGGGCAATGGTTGATGTTTTGTTGAGGCGGGCCCTGCTCATATGGAGTGGGGTCACCTTTTTGTTCTGCCTGGAAATGATGAATGTTGGATGATGAGTGTTGAATGTTCGAGACATCCGCAAATACCATTTTACCTCCCCACCGCTCACTGATCTGGATTCGTAGCCATTATCGGTATTGATGAGGCTTTTCTCCTGATACCTGATAACTAATCACCGATAACCTGCCCCTTGGTATGTAACAGGTCAGCCGATGGCGTGAACTGCAAGTAATCACAGAAGTAAGGCAAGCAGCCACTACCTCATTTTCCCACGCTTGATCAGGTAAGATTTCAGTACTTCGTCAAAGCCTTCATTGATATCAGCTTCAATCAGATCTATTTTCAGCTTGGCACATTTCAGGTACAGGTCATGATACTCTGAATTCATGCGCTTGCGAAACTCCTTTTTGATAGCGGCCGGGTTAAGGCGAATCTTCTCTTTGGTTTCCGAGTCGATAAACTCATAGGGGCGATCTTCAAAATCGAAGTCAAATTCCGTTTTATGGTCTGTTACGTGAAACAGCAGCACCTCGTGCTTTTTATGCTTCAGGTGTTGCAGGGCAGCCAGTACTTCATCTCCGCTGTTGGCCGTATCAAACATATCGCTGAAGATGACTACCAGCGACCTGCGGTGGATCTTCTCGGCCAGCATGTGCAGAATCTGGGCCACATTGGTGCGTTGCTGCACGCGCTCCTTCTCCAGCAGAGACTGCAGCATTAAAAATAGCTTGTGTATATGCGAAGCCGATGATTTTACCGGGGTTTCCAGGTCCAGTTTATCGCTGAAGGTGTGTAGCCCTACTGCATCACGCTGCTTATGTAGCAGATAGGTGATGGCTGCTGCAGCCATTACGCTGAAGCGCATCTTACCAAAAGTCTTTTCAGGGTAGTACATCGAAGAGGACTGATCTATCACAATCTGGCAGCGCAGATTGGTCTCCTCTTCGTAGCGTTTTGTATATAAGCGGTCGGTCTTTGCAAAAATTTTCCAATCGACATGACGGGTGCTTTCCCCGGTATTGTAAAGTCTGTGCTCTGCAAACTCTACCGAAAAACCATGGTATGGCGACTTATGGAGGCCTGTAATGAAGCCTTCAACCATCTGTTTAGCAAGTAGTTCTATGTTGCCAAACTTCTTAATGTCGTCTAGTGAAAAACTCATTTTTTCGATTTTTTATGGTATGTGCTAAACGTAAAAAACGGCCTTTGCGCCCTAACTAGCCTACTATTTTTTTTACATTAAGTTTCTCCAATTATTTTTACGGCTCTTGCAATAGTAAGTATTATTAGGTTATATTTAGGCTTCATTGGATAGAATATCGACTTCAAAAACCGAACAATAATTAATCATCGAGCAGAGGCAGAGCAATGGATAGTGACAAGAATGAGATTTTTTCGCAGAGGGTAAGGGCAGGCAAACGGACATACTTTTTTGATGTAAAGGCTACACGCTCAAATGATTATTACCTCACCATCACCGAGAGTAAACGCAAGTATAAGGATGACGGCTATACGTATGAAAAGCATAAAATCTTTTTGTACAAAGAAGACTTCAACAAGTTTATGGATGCACTGAGCAATACCGTGAACCATGTAAAGGAAGAGCTTATGCCAAACTTCGATTTTGATCAGTTCAATGAAGAGCCTGTAGAGGCTACAGCCAACTCAGAAGGAAATACTGAGCTGAGTTGGGATTAAAAAGAACGTATTGAATACACGATATTGAAGAGTTCTTGTGTTGGCAAGAACTCTTTTTTTATAGGCCTTAAGCGTGAGACGAACCGCACTGTATATCATATTGATTATTGCTGCCATACTTATTTTTGTATGGTACTTCACCAATATTTTTACGTACCTGGTATTATCTCTGGTGCTGGCTTCCATTCTGCGTCCGCTGGTAGAGCGTATTCACAGCACACATTTCTTTAATATCAACCCACCCCGCTGGATGGCCATTATGGTGGCTTATGGTGCCTTGGTAGGAGTTTTTTCGCTCTTTGTGGTGCTTTTTATACCGCTCATTAATGAGCAAAGTAATGTGATATCGAACCTTGACTACGGCAAGATTACCACCCAGATCAGCGGACCTATAGAGTCGCTTGAAGAATTCCTCGTAGATATGAACCTCAGGGATAATATCACTGATGAGGGAGATCCTGAGTCCGGTTTTCTGGTAGAAATTGTAAAAGAAGAGTTGGCGGAAGCGGTAGGGAAGGTGAACGTACAAAACATCATAAGCTCGGTGGCAGCCGTTACCAGCAGTTTCCTTATCAGCGTACTGGCTGTAGGCTTCATTACTTTTTTGCTGCTTTACGAAAAGGGGCTATTGCGTAACAGTATTATTGCCAACATACCCAACCGGTACTTTGAGGTTTCCATTGCGGCACTGAATAAGATAGAGAAGCTGCTCTCCAACTACCTGCTGGGCCTTACCTTTCAGGTACTTGCCATTTTTGCTATTGCAGCTACGGGCCTTTCTATACTGGGTGTAAAGTATGCGCTTACTATAGCCTTGTTTGCCGCTTTTGCAAACCTCATCCCTTATGCAGGGCCTATTCTGGGCTCGGTGTTTGGTATTATCGTTGGGCTTTCTACCGGTAACGACCTGATCACTACCAACGACTATGTCTTCCTGGTAGCGAAGATTATAGGTGTGTTTTCTGTGGTCCAGCTTACTGATAATATTATCCTGCAACCGCTCATATTTTCGAAAAGTGTGAAAGTCCATCCGCTAGAAATTTTTGTTATTATCTTTGCGGGCGCTTCAATAGCCGGTATCCCGGGCATGATTGCTGCTATCCCTGTTTATACCATTATCAGGGTGTCGGTAACAGAGCTGCGGAAGGGCTATAAGCAGTATTACATTTTCAGAGCATAGAGAGCATAAGATGGGACTTCAGTGTGGAATCGTAGGTTTACCCAATGTTGGTAAATCCACCCTTTTCAACGCATTATCAAGCGCCAAAGCGGAGGCGGCCAATTTTCCTTTTTGTACCATAGAACCCAATGTGGGCGTGGTTACCGTTCCGGATCCACGGATTAATACCCTGGAAGACCTGGTAAACCCACAGAAGGTGATTCCTACGGTAATTGAATTCGTGGATATAGCCGGACTTGTAAAAGGGGCCAGCAAGGGCGAAGGGTTAGGCAATAAGTTTCTGGCCAACATTCGTGAGGTGGACGCCATTTTGCACGTAATCCGCTGCTTTAATGATGACAATATTGTTCATGTAGCAGGTTCTGTTGATCCGGTTTTTGACAAGGAGGTTATTGATACTGAGCTTCAGCTAAAGGACCTGGAGTCAGTTGAGAAAAAAATACTGAGACTCAGCAAGGTGGCCAAATCCGGTGATGCCGTGGCAAGGAAAGAGCTGGCAGTGCTGGAAATTTTTAAAGACGCCCTGGAAGCTGGAAAAAATGCCCGCTCGGTAGAAGTTTCCAAAGAAGAGCTGGAGGCCGTCAGAGACATTCATCTTATTACCATTAAGCCGGTAATTTATGTGGCCAATGTAGAGGAAGAGGCGATTCACACAGGCAATGAGCACGTGACCGCACTGAAAGAGAAGGTGAAGGATGAGAATGCTGAGGTAATTGTGATTTCTGCAAGTATCGAGTCGCAGATTGCTGAGCTGGATGATGAAGACGAAAGAGCTATGTTTCTGGATGAGTATGGCTTGACAGAATCGGGTCTGAATAAGCTGATTCGCGCATCTTACAGTATTCTGAGCCTGATTACCTACTTTACGGCAGGTCCGCAGGAGGTAAGAGCCTGGACGATTCGCAGGGGCTGGAAAGCACCACAAGCTGCCGGGGTGATCCATACAGATTTTGAAAAAGGCTTTATCAAAGCTGAGGTTATAAAGCTGCCGGATTATGAGCAGTACAAAACAGAAGTAGCGATTAAAGAAGCGGGCAAGATGTCCGTTGAGGGTAAGGAGTATGTGGTGCAGGATGGTGATATCATGCACTTCCGATTCAATGTATAGTTAGTTTTTGCTCCTGTGTGGTGATTTTTTAGTATAAACCATCAGAACACCCTGGTAACCACAAGCGTTATCATTTTTAAGCCTGATACTATTTTTTGTTTGGTTGCAGACAAAAAATATGCTTTTTTGATGATTGGTTGAACAAACTTTTGAATCTCTCAGTTAACAAGTTACAAAACGCCTCGGATGAGTCATTTTCTTGTTGAAAGAGGGCTTTTGGTTAAAAAGTAGAGTAATAGTGAGAGTAAGAATAATTTTTAAGCTAAAGAACAAAGGGTCCTTTCTGCCTTTTCATCACCAGTTTATTCTGGCCCAGTTTATAAAAGGGGTTATTGTAAAAGGTGGAAACGAAAAGTATGTAAACTACCCTTTCTACAATTTTTCAGGACTTAAGGGCCAGACCAAGGTGAGCCGTAGTGGCCTCCATTACTATTCAAATCTGGTTACTCTGGTACTGTCTGCTCAGGACAAAGCTTTTGTTGACTATGTGCTGGGGCTCATTTTTGAGTTCGACACTATTCCACTGGGAAACCTGGAAATCAGTCCGTTATCTACTGAGATAGAGACACAACCTGACCTAAAGGAAGACAACAAATTCATTTGTATCTCACCCACTGTGCCGGTAAAATCTACCTTTAACGGGGTGGAGGGCAAACGATTCATCATGCCTGAATCCGATGAGTTTTCTGATCTGCTGTATGATTCAACCATGCAGCGTATGGAGGCCTCGGGTATGTACACAGCCGAACAAATTGAGAGCTTTAGTAAATTTCAGGTAGTGCCGGATATGGAATACCTGAACAAGCTCAGGGCTAAAGAGAAGAAATTTGCCAGAATTTACTCTGTATTTGATATGGACGTAAAATATGAGGCAAGAGGCTATACTCTGCCATTTAAGCTCTATGCAGCCAAAGAGGTTCAGGAGTTTGTTTTCAATTGTGGTTTGGGGCAGTATACCTACAAAGGTTTTGGTATGCTCGATTTGGCCAACGTTAATCCTGTAGGAAGGTCTAAGGCCTATACCTTTAAGAAAGCAGGAGTGAAGCCAAGGTCAAAACCAAGACCAAGAACCAACGCAGCTTCCTAGGTTTTCGCTAACGTCTGTTATTATAATTTACCCGGCCATAGCCTATCAGCTCATCGCCACGGCTACCCATTGCCCTGAAGTAGACAAAGACTTCGTATAGATTCTCTGTTTCAAAGAAGTTGCGCTCTATTTCCTGCTCGTCCAATGGGTCGGCACTCCAGTACATATAGTTATACCAGCCTTGCTTGAGCAGCAGCTGATGCTTGTAGCTGCCACTTTCTTCGTCATAAGCCATACGGGAACCTTCGTTTTTGCGCCAGCCGTTAAAAGCCCCCAGTATGTATATGCCTGTTCTTGATTTTGGCATTTGTAGTGTAAAGCGGGTTTGTACGTATTCGGCTGTGGTGGCAGAATTTCTTCCTTCAGAATCGCGAATGTAAAACTGGCCGTTGAGGTCCAGGTTTTGGAAGTAGCCCTCTCTGCGTATTTTATCAGTCATAAGCTCAGCAATGGGCCTGTTATCTTCAAAATACACGTTGCCCACATTTCGGCCTGAGGCATTGATGGTACTCAGGTCGAAAAAGCGGAATTCATTGCCTCCCGGAAAATCATTTTCATCACCAAGGTTCTGGTATCTCAGTACTCCCTGGCTTTCATCCAGAAAGGTGGGCTGGAGCACTTTTTCTTTGTCTGCCCGCTGGTTCTGTCTTACCACTACCTTGATGTCTCTGCGTGGGTCCTGAGCCTTTACTGCTGCGTAGTTGATCGTAGCTTCTATGCGCTGGTGGGTCATGCGGTTAGATACCGTGGACGAACGAAGTACACGAACACCTGCCAGGGCTTTGTTTTCATATATCATAAACCGCCTGGTCAGCACCAGGTCTTCTTTTTTTCTGTCTCTGTACACCACCGCCAGGTAATTGCCGGTCTGTTTAAAGGTGGGCAGGGGAAATCTATAGTGCACATAGTTCACCTTGGATTCAGCGGAGAATTCAAAGTCCTCAATTTCAAACTCGTTGAAACCCTGTACAAACATACCCGGTCTGAGGTCGGAGGGGGTCCAGTCTGCGTTGCAGTGGATAAAACGCACGAAGTAGTAGTCAGCATCCTGGGCCAGGTCGTCAAATTCCAGCACCAGGTTGGTGCGTTCCTGAATGTTTTTGACAGAAGGCGCAAAACGGTCGCTGATGCCATTGCCCTGGGGCAGCAACTGTACTGATTGTATAGATGCTTCGTAGGCATGATTATCGTAAATGAGACTTTTTTTCTGGGCAAAAAGCCTGATTGGCGAAAAAAGCAGTATTTGCGTAATAATAAGAGCAGTAAGCAGTCTGTACATCTGGAGCTATTAACGCTACGAAATTAAAATGTTATTTAATATTTAGTGGGCAGAATGGTTTTATTCTGCCCTGGACAAGGGTGGAACAAAGATTGCTCCAAATTGATGATTTATTTTTGTGATGATTCCAACCGTTTACGGTCAAGAGGGGTCAGGGTATAATGAAAGGAAGCAAGACTTCTTTTAGTGAATGTTTCAGGACGAGGATTTAATAGCGAAGTGCATAGAGGGTGATCAGCAGGCACAGCGGGAGTTATACGACCGTTATGCGGCTAAACTGATGCCTATGGCCATGCGGTATGCAAAGTCGCAGGCCGATGCGGAAGATATTCTGCAGGATGCCTTCATCAAAATCTTCAAGAGCCTGGAGACCTTTAGAAAAGAAGCGCAGTTTCTGACCTGGATGAAGCGCATTGTCATTAATACCTCAATCAACCACAACAGGAAAAAGCTTTACCAGGAACCCATGCTCGATATTGAAAAGACGCCTTTGCATGTCGAGCAGGAGTTGATCATTTCTCAGTTTCATTTTACAGAATTGCTGGCCATGATCCAGAGACTTCCGGTGGGCTGCCGGACAGTATTTAACATGTTTGCAATCGAGGGCTATGCTCATAAGGAGATTGCAGAGAAATTAGAAATAAGCGAGGGTACTTCGAAATCGCAGTACTCACGTGCCAGGGCCCTTATGAAGGCCATGGTTATTGAAGCGAGTGAAATCGTTCAATCGAAAATATCAGTATAATGGGTGATTTTGAAAAGGACTTACAAAATGCCTTTGAAGGAGCGGAGTTTACACCGTCACCACAAGTGTGGGACGGTGTAAAGGCAGGTCTTGCTCCTAAAAAGAAGGCAGGAGTTTTCTACATGTGGCAAACCTACGGGGTGGCTGCTGCGATTCTCTTTTTGTTTACCATGGGCTTTTTGTTCCGTGACGAGCTGCTGGGTACCGGAGGGACGGATGTTCCGGGTACTGAGCTTGCTAATAGCTCTGAAAATGATCCTGATAAGAGCAGCACTACAGGTGCCACTGATAAAACCGCTAAAACTGATCCTGCCTCTGTTGATAGCCTTAAAAACGATACACAATCCATTCCATCACTTATAAAGAATAAGCAACTCCAGGCCAGTGATGCCAGAACTGTAAACCTCAAAGAACTGAATGAAGGCAAAAGGACTGAGAGCCAGACGATTTTGTCTCCTGCCCTGAAGGCAGCCAACCAGCAGCCTCAAAGCTTTGAAAAACAGCTGTTGGACGAGTTACAGGCTGCCAATGACTTGTCGGTAGATGAGGCTTATCACCTTGATGCTTTGGCAATCCAGGATCTGCAGGAGAGTATAGCCGCACTGAAATTGCGCTGGGAACTCAAGAATATGGTGGCTCCGATGGACATTGATACCACTAATATTATTGATACTCCGGAAACTCTGATGGCCAGCCGTACCAGTCTGAGTGGTAGTTTTGGTGGTGGGAATTTCAATCCTAATTCAGGTGGAGGTGATGAACTGGCACTGCAGGAAAACATTGTCAGTGATCCACTCGCAGGTGACTTTAGTGTAAGAAGCAGCAGCGAAGAGAGCGAAGAGCAATTGGGCTCCATATCCATAGGGGCGGGTATAGGCTTTGAAATTGGCAAGAAATGGATTCTGAAAACAGGTTTACGCTACAGCCAGTATCGATATGCTTCTACCTCTAACGCTTACTCGGTTGAGGACGGACAGCCGCAGCCTGTTTTTAATAACAGGTTTTTGAGCACCTCACAGGTGAGGTATGCTGGTGATTATGAACTGACCAATACCATACATAGTATTTCCATCCCTTTGCAAATGGGGTATAAACTGGTTGACGGAAACCGGTTTGGTGTGTTGCTCAATGCAGGCCTTGGCGCGGACTACTTCGTAAGATATACGGTAAAAGGCGAATTGAATTTTCTGGAAACTACAAAGGTGGATTTAGATGAATCTCAGTTTCCCAGCCGACTGAATGTGAATGTACTGACTGGTCTTGAGCTCAATTATAAACTCAATGAGAAGTTCGCCTTATCGGGTGAGTTGTTTTTCAGACAGTATATCCCTTCATTGGGTGAAACGGACGGTATTTCTACTGCTACCCCTTCCTTTTTTGGCTTTGGGCTTGGCCTTAATTATTACCTGAAGAGTAAAAAGTGATATGAAAGCACCTTTCAAAATCACTTTAGTAGTGCTCCTGTTTATGAGCCTGAGTGCCTGCGATGAAAGTACTGTGGAATTCGGCACTGTAATCGAACTGGAGGAGGGCATGACGGTAGTGATGGCAGACAAGAGCGTAATATCTCTCACAGAGGTCAATGATTCCAGGTGCCCTACAGATGCTACCTGTATATGGGAAGGCAGGGCCGAAGCGGTAATCAAAATAGAGTCACCAAATGTTGAAGATGAGGTGATACTGAATGATGTAGAGAAAGCTTCTGTCGACCTGAGCGATTACCGCTTTGAGTTTGTTGAGCTTACGCCATTTCCCGATGTGAATGCCGCTTCTGTGGTGAACAAGGTGCTGAAGTTTAAAATCTCACTTAATTAGCATACAGGTCAGGCGCTGAGTTCATCAATACGTTCTGCCAGTGATTCCCATTTTTCCTGAGCTTCTGTCAGCTCTTTTTCCAGCGCATCGTAAGCCGATTGCTTTTCCTGAAGTTTATTGAAGTCTGAAAATACAGTCGGGTCTGCCATCTCGGCTTCCAGTTTTGGCTTTTGTGCCTCCAGCTCTTCAATCTTGCCCTCTATCGTATCAAGCTCCTTTTGAAGCTTTTTGAGCTGGTTGATGGCGGCCTGGTCCGGAGTTTTTTGCTTTCCCTCCTTTGGCTTCTTTTCGGCTACAGCGGTTTTGGTCACTTTAGGAGCAGCAACCGTTTTGCGGTTCTCCTGCCAGTCTACATACTCCTCGTAGGTGCCTGGGTATTCCTTAATCTCGTAATCTTCTATATACCAGATTTTATTGGCGATCTGGCTGACGAAGTGCCTGTCGTGCGATACCACTACAAAAGTACCTTCAAACTGCTGTAGTGCCTGAATGAGAATGTTTACCGAGAGAAAGTCCAGGTGGTTGGTAGGCTCATCCATCATAAGAAAGTTGGACTCGGCCAGCAGCGTTTTGGCCAGTGCCACACGGGATTTTTCTCCCCCTGAAAGCACCTTGATCTTTTTAAAGACATCGTCATTAGAAAAAAGAAAACAGCCCAGTACACTTCTCAGCTCAGTCTCAGTCTTGGCGCTGCCCGCCTGCTGAAGCTCCTGCAGTATTTCATTCTCTACATTCAGTGCTTCCAGCTGGTGCTGTGCATAAAAACCGGTGAGCACATTAAAACCTTCCTTGCGCTCACCTTCTATGGGCTCCGTACCTGCGATGATTCGCAGCAGGGTAGATTTACCCTTTCCGTTGGCACCTATCAGAGCAATTTTATCTCCCCGCTCAATCTGTGCTGTGGAGTTTTTAATGATCTCCAGGTCACCATAGGCCTTGGACACATTGTTGAGTTCCATGATAAACCTGCCTGATTTCTGCTTGAAGCCAAACTTAAAGTTCATAACTACCGAGTCATCCACTACATCCTCGATCATGTCCATGCGGTCGAGCGACTTTACCCTGGACTGTACCTGGCGGGCTTTGGTAGCTTTGGAGCGAAATCGCTCGATAAAGCGTTCCGTCTGCTTAATTTGCTGCTGCTGATTGATGAAGGCGTTTTTCTGGATCTCTTCCCTTAGCTGCTTTTCCTCTATATAAAAGGAGTAGTTGCCGGAATATTGATTGAGTTTTTGTTGAGAAACTTCTACGATGGAAGTCACTACATTATCAAGGAATTTACGGTCGTGAGATACCACGATAATGGCCCCTTCATAGGTACGCAGGTAATTCTCTATCCACTGAATAGAAGGTAAATCGAGGTGGTTGGTAGGCTCATCCAGCATCAACAGGGCTGGTTTTTCCAATAGCAGCTTGGCCAGCATCACCCGCATGCGCCAGCCTCCCGAAAACTCCCTCAGGGGTCTGGTCAGGTCAGAGGTTTTGAACCCGATACCTTCCAGAATAGCTTCTGCATCTGACTGCATAGAGTAGCCGCCCAGTGCTTCAAATTCTTCCTGTGCTTTGGTAAGTTTTTCCACAAGGCTGTCCTCGTAGTTGACTTCCATCTGCTTCAGAATTTTGTCGATATTCTTCTGCAGGCTCACCGCTCGCCCAAAGGCCTGCATCGCAACTGTCAGGATACTGTCATCTGACTGATAAGAAAGTAAGTCCTGATTAAGGAAACCTATGGTGCAATCTTTGCTCTTGCTGATGTCTCCTTCTGTAGGTTGGTACTCGCCATCTATGAGACGCAGCAGGGTGGATTTGCCCCTTCCATTGAGCCCAATCAGTCCTATTTTGTCTTTAGGCTTAATATGGAGCGATGCATTATCAAAAAGAGCACGGCCCCCGATCAGGTATGACAGGTTGTTGATGGAAATCATGCCGCAAAATTAGGTTAGATGCTCAGAAATCAAACTAAAGCCATTGATAAAAGCGTCTGTCGGGGATAGGAGTTTTTTTAATAATTTCAGGCAAACAAAACTACCATGCTCAGAAAACTATCTGTCTCAATCATATTATCCCTTGCGGTGATCGCAGGTGCTGCACTCGATGTTCAGGCACAGGGTACCAAAACGGAGGCTGAATACAGCGCATTACTATCCAAAATTAAACTACCTGCAGGGTTTAAGATTTCCCTCTATGCCGATAATGTGGTGGACGCACGTTCACTGGCCAGTACACCGGATGGTAAAACCATTTTTGTGGGCAACCGCAGACGGAAAAATGTATATGCCCTCACAGATACAGATGGCGATATGGTGGCGGATAAAAGAGACACAATCGCTACCGGCCTTACCATGCCAAATGGCGTAGTGTACCGTGATGGGGATCTCTATGTGGCAGAGGTAAACAGAATTCATCGCTTTCCGGATATCATGAATAACCTGGCCGCACCTAAGTCTGAAGTGATTTATGACAGCTACCCAACGGACAGGCATCATGGCTGGAAGTTCATCGCCTTTGGCCCTGACGGCAAACTATATGTGCCGGTGGGTGGTCCCTGCAATGTGTGCGATAAAGAAAGCGAAAATGAGGTGTATGCCAGCATCACGCGCATGGACCCCGATGGCTCCAATATGGAAGTGTATGCCAGGGGTGTAAGGAATAGTGTAGGTTTTGCCTGGCACCCTGAAACCGAAAAAATGTGGTTTACCGATAACGGCAGAGACCTCCTGGGAGATGACATTCCGGCTTGTGAGCTGAACCTGGCCCCGGAAAAAGGATTGCACTTTGGTTTTCCGTTCTGGCATCAGGGTGATATTGCCGATCCTGATTTTGGCGATAAGTTTCCACGAGATAAATTCACGGAGCCTAAATTTAAGTTTGAGCCACATTCGGCACCTTTGGGGCTTCGTTTCTACCAGGGAGATATGTTTCCTGCCAAGTACAAAAACAACCTGATTGTAGCACAGCATGGTTCATGGAATCGCAGTCCTGAAGCCGGACATATCGGTTACCAGCTCCGCTTTATTCAGATAGAAGGAGACAAAGTAGTGGGTGATGAGGTTTTTGCCAGCGGTTGGCTCGACAAAGAGGTGAACAAAGGAATGGGCAAGCCTGTTGATGTGATGGAAATGCCTGACGGCTCAATCCTTGTATCAGATGATGTTGCACACTGTATTTACCGTATCAGCTACGAAAAATAATTTTACTTAATAAAAATGGTGAAGGCTTTGCGCTTAAGGGTGCGGGCCTTTTTTATATGGCCTCACTTTTAGCTGTACATAACGTTTCCAAGGCCTATCCGGGTGAGTCTCTCGGAGCTGTAAATGAGGTTTCTTTTGCTATGGAAGCAGGAGAGATTTTATCTTTTGTAGGAGAGAGTGGTTCTGGTAAGTCTACCTTACTGCGGATGCTGGCAGGCCTGCTGAAGCCCGATTCGGGTGATATCAGCTTCCAGGGTACTGCCTTAGAGAACCCTGAGGAGCAGCTCATTGCGGGTAACCCTGCCATTAAAATGGTATTTCAGGACTTTGAGCTGATGCCGAATATGACGGTTGCTGAAAATCTCAAATACCCACTGCTGGCTTATGACAAAGGATATATAACCGAGAGGGTGAATGAATTGCTGGAGCTGTGCCGTATCACAGACCTGGCAGCCAGGCTACCCAGAGAACTTTCCGGTGGGCAGCAACAGCGTGTGGCGCTGGCCCGGGCCCTGGCTGATGATCCGGAGCTCTTACTGATGGATGAGCCTTTCAGCCAGCTGGACCCTGTCAATAAGTCTCAGCTCCTTCGGGAAGTCTTGAGAATACTTAAGGCAGAAAAGGTGGGGCTGGTATTCGTGACGCATGACACACGGGATGCACTGATGATTTCGGATAGAATAGGCTTTTTGAAAGCAGGTAAACTGATGCAGGTGGGGAGCCCCGAAGTGCTTTACCGGAGACCAAACAACCAGGCGATTGCTCGTTTTTTTGGGCCTGTCAACGTGTTTTCCATGGAAGATTTCAGCACTCATTTGCCTCTTGTCTTTGATAAGTTGCCTGAAAAAAAGGCGGTTGCAGTCGGGCTCAGGGCAGAAGATGTGCTTATTGGTGAAATTGATGGCTTACCGTCTCTCAGGGTATCTTTGACAGAGGCGTTTTTTCTGGGAGACAGGTATAGTGTAGAGGGCGAACTGACATGGGGAATACCCTTTATATTTCAAACAATCCGACTATCAGAGGATTCCGGAAATGATATTTTTGTCTCTTTTCAGTTAGACAACCTTATTTACTTTTATTAGGCTGTGGTTTCTTCATACTGGGGAATTTTATATATTCGCCTATGAACTTCGGTTCAGACCTCCAACAAACCATCAACGAATCGACCAATCTGTCGATTATTTTTTCGAACGCTACTTTAATTTCTGATCAGATGAAAAGGATCATATTGTTGACTGTGATATCAGTCTTTCTTACCGGTTTTGCACTACAGGCCCAGAACCTGAACAAGGTTTATGGTGCTATGGACGAAGGTGACTATGAGGTTGCCCTTGGACTGCTGGAGCCGATTATGAAAAAGAAGCCCAAGAACTATGAGGCTAAAATGCTCGCAGGTATTTGCCATACTGAGCGATATCGACTGGATCAGGCAATTTCTTTGTTTAAGGAGGCCGCTCCGGTAGGCAAAGAGGTTCCGTTTTATTATGTAAAGTTTGCAAAAGCTTACCTGCTCAATGAGCAGATTGCAGAGGCTGAGCAGACAATCAGAGGGGTGCGTATGCAAGACCTGGAGGACTTTCTGAGACCGGAATACGTCCTGGTGAGTAACAACATCCAGAACGCAAAGAAATACCTGCCTAATCCGGCCGATATAATTATCAAGAATTTAGGGCCTAATATTAACTCTGACGGCAATGAGTACAGCCAGGTGGTTACGGAAGATCAGCGAGGCATTTACTTTACTGCCAGGCGAGAGGGGTCTTCTAAGGTGGGGGATGATGGAGAACCTATTGAGCAGGTGCTGAGTGCTGATATGAATGATAAGGATGAGTGGAACAAGGATAAGCCTTTGGAGGGCTTCAATGGCTCCAGAACCAATGAGGCTCCTATTCAGCTAAGTGATGGAGATTCTAAACTCATCACTTTTATCGATGAAGATCTTTTTATGTACACCAAAGATGACAATGGACGATGGAAAAGAGAGGCTTTCCCTTTCAACTCCAAACGCTGGGATTCTCACGCTTTTATTTACAATAATGAGAATTCCATGATTTTCGCCTCGGATGTCAATCATGATGTTGAAAACCTGGACCTGTACATTACGCACAAAGGTGAGAATGGTCGTTGGGCCAGACCTCAGCCGATAGCTGAATTGAATACACCATTGAATGATGATGCTCCCTTTGTAGCAGAGGATGGTACACTTTATTTTTCTTCCAGAGGGCATGACTCTATGGGAGGTTACGATATTTTCAAAACTACCTACGATAGCACAGCCGGTAAGTTCAATGCTCCTATAAACATGGGAGCCCCTATCAACCTGCCTAATGATGATACTTTCTTTACCCTGTATGGTAGGAATGCTTATTTGTCTTCAAGTCGTCCTGATGGTTATGGACAGGTAGATATTTACAGAATCATTATGTTCTCAGAGTCTCAGGTTCAGGGACGACTGATTGACTGCGAAGGTGATAAGCCTATCAGTAATGCGAAAGTCACTGTAGTGGGCCGTGAAGATGAATTCACTACCATGTCTGATGCTACGGGTGTGTATAAAATGGCCCTGCCGATTGAACAGGATTTTACACTGCGTATCGAAAAAGACGGAGAGGTAGTCTATGAAAGGAAACACGAGGTGCGAGTACTGTTCAGAGACGAATTTGATATCAATCAGGACTTCTATGTAGGCTGTGAAAGGGGAGAGGATGTACGATATATTACATTGATCAATAGCTTTGATCTGGACCCAACGAATTTACCGGTAAGTCCGCCAGAAGGCCTTACTCCAGTGGCAGAGCCAGAACCAGAGCCAGAGCCGGAGCCGGAGCCGGAACCTGTGGCAAAAGAAGAAGTAAGCGCTGATGAGCCTGCTGCACCGGTGGTAGTAGCACCTGTTGTGGCTGATGAGATTGAGCTGCCCAATGTGTACTTTGATTTTGACAGGCACACCATTAAGTCTGAATTCTTCCAGCGACTGGATGAGGCGGCTGAACTGCTGACATCGAGAAGAGACCTTAGAATTATGGTAGCAGGCCATACGGATGCTTATGGTACCAACCCATATAATGTTGCGCTGGGCCAGCGCAGGTACACTGAGGTGTATAACTATCTGCTCAACAAAGGTGTCAATGCTGACCAGATGGAGGTGGAAACCTTCAGTGAAGATACTCCAATACAATCTAACAGAACTATCAGAGGTAGGGCCTTCAACAGAAGGGTAATGCTCTACTTCATAGATGAACAATAAATATTCAACCACAAACCAACCGGAGGCGGAGTTCTTATGAGCTTCGCCTTCTTTTTTGCGCAAGGGTAGCACAGGTAAAATGCCCGCTCACAATGAGACGGGCATTTTGGTAAACAGGTTTATAGGCAGTAAGGCTGTATTAAACCCGGAAAATGCATTAGAAAATCTATTCCGTATCTAACTCACTTTGAATCAGTTAATGAAAGGATTTTTTAATTTAACCATAGCACGGCTATGCATAAATGAATAAAACCCTCTGATTCTTTGTGATTTATCTACTCATAACGAAGTTCTAACGCATAGTCCGGGTTATGTATGAAAAAAGTACTTTATCAGGTCATATTTGAGAAGAAGACTATAATCTTAAGCTCTTCTTCAATATCGAAAAAGCGATGTTCTATAGCAGCTTTGACATATAACACCGATCCTTCCTTTGCCTCGGTTGTTTTGCCACCGGCAATGAATTTCGATTTACCACTGATTACATAGTAAACCTCATCATGCTCATGCGGCTGCTGTTTGTCTTCAGTACCTGCAGGCAGCACATAAAGACCAGTGCGCAGTGTTTCTACATTCAGAAAGGGCAGGTACCTTCTTTTGCTCTCTGTAAGCTGCTGCTCAAGCTCCCTGAGCTGGTAAAAGGCTTCCGATAGATTCTGAGTCTGTTCGGAAGGTTTAAACCAGCCTGCCATGGTCTTAAAAGGTCTGAGGAGTGCAATGGCTCCGGCTGCAAAAATGAGTCGCCTTCTTTTCATGGTTGTTTGTAACGGGGTTTAAAAAGAATACTGATTTGCCGGTGATAATTACTTTGCCCGGGTGTATTTAATGCGCCAGTTGAGACTCCAGGTTTTACCACCATCAGTGGTCGATTCCCAGTCCCAGTTAAAGGCATCTTTGGTAATGTCATAGAAAACCATTCTTGAGATTACCTGTTGGCCATTGCGCTCCTGAGGAGCTGTTTTAAAGATTTTGCGATCTCCGTCAATTTCCCCTGTGAAATTAATGTTGCCTCCCTGATTGTCCATCCAGGTCTGGTGCCAGGTTTTGGTGTTCGGATTATATACCGAAATGCTCATGCCCAGGTAGCCTTTTTGAGCGCCCTCCAGTGCTTCAAAGTTTTCCTGAATGACTTTACCACCAAGCACTTTGGTGATGACATTGCGCCCCTTTTCTGTTTTACCTCCTGCACCCTGCCAGGTAAGGTCCCAGGTGCCCACCCAGAAATTGAAACTGTTTTCCGGGTTGGACTGGGCACTTGTTGAGAAGCCTATAAAAACTAAAAGACCTCCTACTATGAGCTTTTTCATTCCTTTATTTTAATCTAACATACGCTGATAAAGTGAGTACAACGCCAATACCGATAGGATTTTCCCTTCTACCTGTCTACTCATACATTCTCCATATCATTTTACCGCCATTCTGTGCCGGCAGTGAAAGCTGAATTACATAAGGAGCCTTTTTGGTGAGCCAGAAGGTCAGGCCTGCGTTGGTATCAACCCGCCAGGTAGCATGATTTTTCTTATTGTCATCGGTGACGGTTTCCTGACCTGCTACGGTAGCTACTATAATTCCTTTTCCCCTCTCGTTTTGCTGGGTGAATATGGGAATGGAATAGGCTTCTCCTTTTTTGAAGGGTAGCCCTGAAAGTAATACGCCATACATGGTCCAGTCATAAGTGGCGCCATCTCTCCGGTAGTCTACTTTTACAGCTTCTTTGGTGGCGGTTTTGGTACGATTCACTACTTTTTCGGTGCCAAATTCCGTGTAGATATAGTCGCCTGTGGTTTTAAACTGGCTGGCCCTGTAGGGGAGCATTGTCTCATGTTCAAAAAGGTTGGTCCAGAGTTCGCGGAGTGTCATATCCGGGTTGTAAAGCTCCTGAACCCGACTCACGTAAGCAGTGCCTTCCAGCTCTATCAACTGGGCGTAATCTGTCCAAATGGTGACAAGCGTTTCTTTACCCTGCCCATCTACGGAGTACATCTTCCACTTGTTGCTGTAGGGTTTCAGGTGTTTGCCGCTGATGGCCTGGCTTATGTCCGTTTTGGCTACCTGCCCCGGCAACTGCATATAGCTGGTGAGCAGAAGTATAAGGGTAGCGAGTGTTTTGAGCTTTTTCATAGATGTGTTGACTGATGCAAGATGATTTTTGACAGGGCTTACTTGAGGCTTTCTCCTTCAAGGGCCTCCAGTATTTGGTTTGGCTTGATGTTATTGTATTCATCTACCTGACCGGAGGGCCAGCTAATCTGAATCTTATTGATCGTTCGAGCCTCAGCCAGTCCGAAATGGGCCCGAATGTCATTATCTCCCAAAAAGGTGTTATGGCTACCGATTACCCGTGTTTGGGTCATGGTTTTGTTATTGATGATAGCGGTGACCCTAACGATAGCGCCAATGGCAGATTTGTTGGATTTTACACCGGTACACTTGATGGCGACCCAATGGTTCCCATTGCTCAGATCGTTGCGATAGAGGTAGTTAGGGACACCTCCATTGGCACCTCCATTGATGTATGAAACCTTATTGGAGATGTAGATATCAATATCGCCATCGTTGTCATAGTCACCATTGGTCATACCCCAGGTGTTTTTAGGTCCGGTAGCTTCAATGGGGCTGTTGACAACATGTTCAAACGTGCCATCCCCCTTATTGCGGTAGTGCTTATTGGTGCTTTGGCTGTTGCCTACGATTACATCCACGTAACCATCATTATCGAAGTCTGCCCACATATTGGCGAGTGAAATGGATAATTCTTCCACGAGTGGGCCTTCCGTAACCCTCATAAAAGTTTCTCCATCATTGCGATACAGGTTGTTCAGCATGCCCCCCGGGCTACCTTGTGGATTAGCCGTACCGCTGTAGTTGGTCATAAAGAGGTCCAGGTCTCCGTCATTGTCAATATCTATCCAGTTCCAGGTCTGGCCGTCCATTGAATCTTTGGCAAAGCTGGTTTTGGTAATGCGTGTAAAGGTGGCCTTACCACTTTCTTTCAGCTGATTCTGGTAGAGAAAATCAGGGGCTACCGTACCATTGGCCGGTCCGCTTCCTACAAAGAGGTCCATGTCTCCGTCCAGGTCATAATCACTCCAGGTACCATTCGTGAAGGGGGCGGTAGGGCCGGTAATGGGGGTGCTCACAATCTCTGCGAAGGTCAGGTCTCCGTTATTCTTAAAAAGCGAGTTGCTGTTAATGGGCTTGCCCACAAAGCGCGCAGGGTGGATGGTGACCAGGTCGAGCCAGCCATCATTGTCATAATCGGCCCAGGCGGCATCAAAGGCCAGTACAGAGTTGTTTCCTACATTGTAGCTCTCAACCCTCCTGAATTTGAAATTGCCGAGGTTCTTATAAAGCAGGGAGCCCATCTTTGAAAAGGCGTTGGCGATGAACAAATCGGTCAGTCCATCATTGTCAAAGTCTGCCCAGGTATGGCCAAAGGTAATGGCTTGCAGACCCGTGATTTCTCCGGCATCAATCTTCACAAACTGGTCCGATCCGTCATTGCGGTAAATGGTATTGAAGCCAAAGGGGGTATGGGCATTGGACAGGAAGATGTCCTGATCTCCGTCATTGTCAATATCTACAAAACTTGCTCCGTTGGTATTGTTGTTTTCTTCAAATACCTCACTCTCTACCTTAACCCATTTTTGGGCCCGGAGGTTGAAAGCGCAAGTAATCAGCAAAATTGAAAGAAGAACCCGCATGCCTTTTTCTTTTCAAATAGGTCTATTTCAGGCTGATAGTCGGTAATGCCGATAAGATTTTCCTTAAAAACTAAGGGGATTGTAAATGTGGGATGATGAATGATGGATTGGGTGGGGGAGGAAGCTGCAGTGTAGTCTGTGATGGGGGCAGGTTGTTACACGGAGAAGCACAGAGGGATAGGAGTTGCGCAGAGGTGATAAATTATGAATGGGTGATGATGAATGTTGGATTGTATGGGTGGAGGAGGCTGCAGTGCAGTCTGTGATGGGGGGCAGGTTGTTACACAGAGGTTCACTGAGAAAGAGAGTTTCACTGAGGGTATCAGATTATGAGTTGGCGATGATGAATGTTGAATTTTGGGGATGGGAATCTGTGGTACAGATATTAGTCCTGAGGTTGAGGAGTCTCCTGCTCTTCTTCAGGCAGAAGCCCTTTGCGGTATTCCGAGGGCGTCTGGCCTACGTACTTCTTAAAGGCGTTGAGAAAGGAGGTTTTATTATTGAAGCCGGAGTCGATGGCTACTGCCATGAGTTTTGCCTGTGCATACTCCTCAGATTCCATCAGTCTTTTGGCTTCCTCAACCCGGAGCTCATTCAGGTAATCGGTGAATTTTTTGTCTTTGGCCACATTGATTGCCTGAGAAAGCGCGTGCACCGTCACATCCAGCCTGATGGCTACCTCCTGTAGTTTCAGGTCACCCTGGGTATAGAGCTTTTCGGTAGCCATGATGTCATCCAGCTTGGCGACTATGTATTCAATAGAATTATCTGTGAGCGAAGATTTTTGATATTTAGGTTCAGGTGTCTGATCTTCGATCACCGGGGTTTTAAACCCGTGATACCCGATATAATAAATGAATACTGCCATGCCCAGCGATACCATATAGTCCGACTGTGTATCCAGCAAACTGGTCCAGCTGAGTATGTGATAAGCAGTGAAGCAGATCACGTAACCCAAAAAGGAATATGCTACATTCTTTGCCCAGCGGTTGTTTCCTGCAGTTTTGGTAAGCCAAAGGTTTGACACCGCATAAATCACCAAATGTGTGGTTTGGGCTGCTGCCAGAAAGTAAACGGGCAACCTTAATGTAGGGAATACGGAGGCACCAAATACAAGCAGGAGCATAACCAGCAGAAAGGGTATAAAATGCAGCCAGGCTGTTTTTGTGAGCTTACGATTGAGTGTAACGGATAAATAAAGCCAGCAAAGCGGCCCGAACAGGTAAGTGAATTGTAAAATGAGCCCCAGGAAGCGTGGCAAGCCAGGGTTGATGCCTGTCCAGTAGGTTGTGTAGTAAGCAATGGTAACAGTAAATGTAAAAATGAGTGCAGACAGCAGCCATTGACTGACTTTATTGCTACGTGCTTTTTTCAAAAGCAGCATGACAGATAAAAAAGCTCCCTGGGCGGAGGCAGCTATAAAGAACACAGTCCAAATGGTGAGCTTGGCTTCCATGTATGGTTTGATAATGACCTTTTGCTAAGATAGCAAAGTATGTTTTCGTTTAGACAATCGAAGTTAACAACGAGAAGAAATAGTTTAGTAACAGCTTTTTATGCCGGACTATCTAATAGCTCAGAGCGGTTTGCCGATTCGCACAAAGCCGGGATAGTGTGCCTTCAGTGATACAGCCTTCCAGATGGGCCTGATCTCTTCCATGAATTGGTCTACAGGGTTATAGCCCTCTTTGGTGATGAAGTGCTTTATACCCGACCAGGTATTCAGGTAGCCCTCGAAGTCATCAATGGTGAGTTGAGTACGAATCTCAAAAGAGAAATTGATATTAATTTCTTCAAAGTCAAAGGGCATCTGGCAATAGCCCTGATCAACCCACTTTCTCTCGTCATCCCAGTAAGGACCTGTTACGTTTTTGTAAAAGCTATCCAGCAAGGGAGTTAATACATCGTCTAAGCGCAAAAGGCCATAGGTCCAGACGGCAATAAGACCATCTGGCTTAAGCAGGCGATTTGCCTCTTTGCCAAAGGCTTCAAAATCAAACCAGTGATAAGCCTGGCCAACGGTGATCAGGTCAAAAGTATGATCAGGGAAGTTCGTTTTTTCAGCCCGCTGAGCATTATAATGAATGTTGGAGGCCTGGTATGCTTCGGCTAACTGATTCTGACTGATATCGGTGGCCGATACATCAGCGAATTTTTCGCTTAAAACGCTGGCCACCTGGCCGTTGCCTGTGGCGCAATCCAATGCTCTGTCAAAGTGCGAGCAGTGTGAAAAGATAAAGTCGTAGAGCTGCTGAGGATAGACTGGCCGGTAACGGTTGTAGTTTGCCGACTGGCCGGAGAAATTATCCTTTGCTGCTTTCAATGGCTTGGGTTCGTCTCAAGGGTAGGGTGGAACAACGCAGTAGGCCGCTCAGCTTAGAGGTTTCTGTGTAGTCTACCTCAAATACAGTAAAGCCTCTCTCTTCCAGCGCCTTTTTCAGGGCAGTGAAAGATCGTTCGACCACTACCTTGTCGGGCCCCAAAGAGAAGATGTTCGGGAACATTCGGGTCTTCTCATCCAGTGATACTTCTATGAGTTTATCAGCCGGGAAAAGCTGATGGAGAATCTCTGGCTTTTCCTTAAAACCATTGTGATAGATAATGGCATGTGACTCACCCACTGGCTGAAAGGTACAATCCAGGTGCAGCACATGTTCGTCAGGGTCATCACTGGTAACGAGCGGTATGGCATGTACCTGCTTGTGAGGAAAGGTTCTTCTTATAAATTCATACCCTGCACGGTTGGTGCGCAGGCTTATTCCCACAAAAATGTGATCTCCATGTAGAATGACGTCACCGCCTTCCACTCTGGCCGCGGCCGGTGCTCTGAGTATGTTTTCCGGGGCGATCTGATCCAGCAGATACTGAATGGCGGGTAGCTCAATCTGCCGGACAGACTCCAGCATATTGGCAACCACAAACTTGTCTTCAATCACAAAGCCAATGTCACGGGTAAAGATCTGATCTACGCCTTTGAGGGTTTCCGGTCGGTAGACCTGAACGCCCTGGTCTTTCAATACCTTCTCGAAGGTGGCAATTTCGCGGCAGAGCTCTGTCTCTGTAGGGTAGGAGCCGTTCTCTTTGTGAAATTTACTGACGGGGTTGATATCTAATGGCTCACCCATATCCAGGGCTGTGCCTAATACTACAGCTTCGAGGGGTGAGGTTTCGTCATTGACGAACAAGTTGATTTTGCTCTGGCTTTGCCTGGAAGGGTCTTTTGAATCGGTACTCATATGGTTAGCATACAGCTTAAATCTAATATGCTAAGAAAAAAGGAGAAGGGCTATTTAAACATGAAATAGGTCAAAAGGCGTGCACTCGTTTGTCAAATCAAAAGCCTATGTCAGCTTAAACGCACTACCTCTGATAGTACGGTAAATCAGTACACCACTAACCAGCGAGAGCACAGCACCCATGGTAAATGCAGAACCCGGAAAGTAGATGCCTTCTGCTGTGGTGAAATAGGAGAAAATGCCGGTCATCAACAGTGGACCAACGATGTTACCCAGGCTTTGCAGACTGGTCAAAGTGCCCATGAGTTCACCCTGCTCATTGGCAGGTACATTGCTGGACATAATTCCCTGAATGGTTGGCCCGGCCAAACCTCCCAGTACATACACTGCCAGGAAGGAGTAAATCATCCATTCGTGCACTGAAAAGGCAAAGAGCAGCAAGCCACAGAAGTTGAAAATTAGTCCGGCATACACCGTTTTTTTCTGACCAAGCTTTTTCACGGCTGATCTGATAATAACCGCTTGTACTATGGCGACACAAACACCTACCAGAGCCAGGGACCAGCCTATGTCAGAGGCATCCCAGTCAAAAACCTCTTTACCATAAAAGGACCAGTTGCTCTGTACCGCATGTCCTGCTACATAGATGATAAAAAAGGCCAGGAATAAATTCGTCAGCTGAGGGTACTTTCTGATGTTGACAAGCGTACCGGTTGGGTTGGCCCGCTTCCATTCAAATTTGCGTCTGCGTTCTTTTGGCAGGGACTCTGGAAGTACAAAATAACCATAGAGCCAATTGAGAAAAGAAAGCCCTGCCGCTACAAAGAAGGGCAGCCTTACATCAATATCTCCCAATACTCCGCCCACAATAGGACCAATGACAAAACCAACACCGAAAGCCGCACCTACCATTCCGAAGTTCTGAGCCCTTTTTTCTGGTGTACTGATATCGGCTATATAGGCTGTAGCTGTAGTGTAAGAAGCACCGCCAATTCCCGCTATGATTCGGCCTAAGAATAACCAGGCAATGGTAGGGGCAAAGGCAGTAAGCAAATAGTCCGTAGTGAGGCCTATGAGTGATATAAGAATTACCGATCTGCGTCCGTATTGATCGCTTAAACCGCCCAGTATTGGGGCGCAAACGAACTGCATTGCGGCATAGGAGAAAATCAACAAACCACCTGTAAAAGAGGCTCTTCCGGCATCCTCAATGCCCAGTTCTGCCAGTAAATCAGGAATAATTGGTATGATGATACCTACACCGATTACATCAATCAGTACAGTTACCAGTATAAAACCAAGAGCAGGGGTTCGCTTAGACATTGTAGGGGAGAAATCGGCTCAAAGATAGGTAAAATTTAGACTATCGTGCATGCCTCTTACTGATTCATGATAGCAAATGTGAACAGTCAAATAGTGATAATTAATAGCCTTGTGGAGTGCTAAATAATATTCACCTCAGGGGTCAATTCAATGCCAAACTTATCCGCTACTGATGCCTGAATTTCGAAAGCCAGGTTTCTGATGTCAGCGCCTTTGCCTTCCCCATAGTTGACCAGTACCAGGGGTTGGTTTTTATGCACGCCAATCTGTCCGAAGGTCTTGCCCTTCCAGCCGGCCTGTTCAATCAGCCAGGCAGCCGGTACTTTTATCATGTCGTTGGGTTGCTTGTAGCCGGGCACACTGCCAAACTCTGCTTTCAGACCTTCATAGTCGAACTTGTCTATGGTTGGGTTTTTGAAAAAACTGCCTGCATTACCAATTTCTATGGGATCAGGCAGCTTGCTCTGTCTGATACTGATAACGGCATCACTCACGGCTTTGAGTGTGAGCTCTTCTACTCCCATATCTTTCAGTGTATCCTGAATGGCACCATAAGAGGTATTGAATACAGGTACTTTGTTAAGCCTGAAACTCACCGAGGCTATTACATATTTACCTTTGGCTTCCTTTTTGAAAATGCTTTCTCTATAGCCGAACTCACAGGTTTCATTATCAAAGCTATGGACTTCGCCAGAAGTAATTTCTACCGCTTCCAGGCTTTCAAATACGTGCTTGATTTCTACCCCATAGGCTCCGATATTCTGCATAGGCGCAGCCCCCACCGTACCGGGAATAAGTGATAGATTTTCCACTCCGGCCCATTCCTGTGCAATACAGTGTAGTACAAACTGATGCCAGTTTTCTCCCGCCATCACCCGTACCCAAATATGGTCTTCGTCTTCTTTGATCTTCTCAATTCCTTTCAGCCCGTTTTTGAGTACAAGCCCATCAAAGTCCTGAGTGAGTAGCATATTGCTGCCACCACCCAGGATCAGAAGCTGCTGGTTCTTATCACGTTCTGCCAGTGCTTTTCTGAGCCCTTCAATGCTCGTAAACTCGTAGAACGAAGTGGCTTTGGCTTCTAAACCGAAGGTATTGAAGGCTTTGAGTGAAACGTTCTGCTTGATTTCTGTCATTGAGCAGTCAGGAGTCTTCTGTGGTAATTGATTTGCCCCAGGTGATACATCAGGTGACCTGACAGGTGGAGCAGGAATATGTGGGTAGTAATCGGTTTGTCATTAAAAACCCGCACCTCATAAACCTTATCGAGGTCGGCATCGGTCAAGCTATCCAGTGTTTTTAGCACTATTTCTCTTGCTTCGTCTATGCTTTTGGCCATTGCTTCACGGCTTACATTTTTGTCACCAAATTCCCGGTCTCTTTCTCTGATGTAGCCTGAGCCACCAAGTACAGCACCTATAAAGTGCTTGAGGTTACCACAGAGGTGGAGTACCAGGTTACCTGCCGAATTGGTAATGGCGCCATCCACGAGCCAGAGCTGTGACTCATCTTCATAAGCCATCAGTTCTTTTTTTAAGGTGCCCAGGTCTCTTTCAAAAAGAGCCTTTAAGGATTTTATGGTCTGACTCATAGTTTTAAATCAGTCTTGATGGCTTCTATTTTCTGCTCCAGTTGCGCTTTGGTCTCGTTAAAAGCTTCTTTGCCGGCCAGTGGCGTATTCACAGAAATGTAGAATTTGATTTTTGGCTCTGTACCAGATGGTCGGGCAGAGATTTTGGTCCCATCTTCCAGGAAAAACTGTAGCACATTGGACTTATCCAGGTTGATCGCTTTCTCAGCTCTGGTCACCAGGTCTTTTTCTACTGAGGCCAGGTAGTCGATGGATTTCACCACCTTGCTCCCGGCAATGGTAGCAGGTGCCTGCTCCCTCATATCCACCATCATTTGCTTGATCTCCTCAGCTCCCTGCATGCCCTTTTTGGTCATAGAAACGAGGGCTTCCAGGTAGAAGCCATATTGTTCATATACTTCTGCCAGCAGATCAAAAACAGAAAGTCCCTGGTCTTTGGCCCAGGCAGTCATTTCGGCCAGCATAGCACAGGAGGCAATGGCATCTTTATCGCGCACGAAATCGCTGATCATATAGCCGTAGCTTTCTTCGCCACCACCTATAAATTCCTTCTTGCCTTCCAACTCTTTGATTACGGCCGCTATGTATTTAAAGCCGGTGAGCGTATTAGGGCAGTCCACACCAAAGCTTTCTGCTATACGGTCGAGAATATCAGAGGTAACGATGGTTTTGACAATCATCTGGTTGCCATCGATTTTACCATTCTCTTTCCATTTTTTAAGCAGGTAATAGATTAGCAGGGTAGCCGCCTGATTGCCATTGAGTAGCTCAAACTCTCCCTCGTTGTTTTTAGCAGCAAGACCCACGCGGTCCGCATCCGGGTCCGTAGCCATGATAAGGTCTGCATCCTGTTCTTCTGCCTTTTTCAGGGCCAGCGTCATGGCTTCCCTTTCTTCCGGGTTAGGATAAACTACCGTAGGGAAGTCTCCATTAGGTTCCGCCTGCTCTTCCACCACGGTGACATTGGTAAAGCCTTTACGCTTCAAAATCTCTGGTACCAAGGTGATGCCTGTACCATGAATAGGGGAGAAGACGATCTTCAGGTCAGACTGTCGTTTCACAGCTTCGGGAGCCAAAGTAAGGTCGAGAATGGCCTGCAGATAGGGTTCATCTATCTCCACGTTAATGAGCTTCACCTTAGCTTCGTCCTTGGTAAACTTTACATCCTCAATATTGGTGATGGCATTCACCTCGGCTATAATATTTTTATCGTGGGGAGGTGTTACTTGTGCTCCATCATCCCAGTAGGCTTTATAGCCGTTATATTCACGCGGGTTGTGAGAGGCTGTTACTACCACACCACTTTTACAACCGAGCTGCCTTATGGCGTAGGAGAGTTCCGGAGTTGGTCTCAACTCATCAAAGAGATATACAAAAATGCCATTGGCCGAAAAGACGGAGGCTGTGATATCTGCAAAGTAGTTGCTGTTATTGCGGCTGTCATGGGCTATCGCCACTTTAATTTCTTCGTTGGGAAAGGCTTTGAGCAGGTAATTGGCCAGGCCCTGAGTGGCTGTACCTACTGTGTATTTGTTCATGCGGTTAGAACCTACGCCCATAACACCGCGAAGGCCTCCCGTACCAAATTCCAAATCTTTATAAAATGAGTCGGCCAGCTCGTCAGAGGAAAGCGCCTTGATAGCTGCCTTACTTTCTTCATCAATGCTGCTGTTGAGCCAGCTGTCTACTTTTGCCTGAATTGCTGTATCCATATAACTAAAAAGGTTGAATTGAAATGTTCAATGCTGAATGCTTAATTAAAAATTCAACATTTGCCATACAACATTTGGTGAAGACGAATGATAAATGAGTTTTCACCATCGCTCCAAATGTCGTTTTCATATTTACTATTTCAAAAGTTTTGAGGCTTTTCTTTCCTCCCGTATGCAGTTAGTCTTCCCTTGTTTTTGACCCTGATTCATGAGCGATGATTTATCCGCCAAACCTTTTTTGGGAATGGCTTGCATGTTTTTATCTAAGTTCCATTCTTTGTGCAGCTAACCTGATAAATATGGATGTTGATAAGCTGAACGCAGATTTTGCACTACTTGCCGATAAGATCAATGAGTTGGATGATCTTGATTACAGTGACGAGAGATATGACGACCTGGAAGAGGAACTTCATGATATGGAGGATACGTTTCTGGAGGAGTTTGGAAATGAATTAGAAGAAGCCATTGCGCTGGTGCATGATGAGTTTTGCCCGGATACTGATGTGCTGTTGCCTACGGCTTACTTTGCCAAGAATTACATTCGCCTGCAAAAGGACCATAAAGGGCGCTACAGCTATGATGTAGAATTTGGTGAAGGTGTGCCGGTAGAGGTGGATGATTTTGGTGATCAGGAGGTGAAACTGGTTTTGGTACCAGGCCCCTGCCGACTGCTGGTTACTGTGGGCGATAGCGCCAAGCAGGAAGCCTGGAGAGCCAGAAAGAAATAAGAAGCTGACGCGTGATACCGCGCGATTGAATGAGATATAAAAGAGGCCGTCTCAGAAGTATCTGAGTCGGTCTTTTTGTTATGTATGTTTGATGTTTTTGGTTTTTAGTCTGTGGTTAAGATCTAATTTTATTAGGCAGCCCTCATTCTGCTCATTTTTGCCAGATTATGAGCCATAGCTATCAATAGTGTCTCTATTTCTACTTTATCGATACCTCTTAACCTAAAGCGTTTGAAGGCCTTGTTGTGTTTGACATTGCCAAAAACTGCCTCGACATCTGCCGGTCTTTGACTTCTGTGTTTAAGTCCCTGTTCGCCCATCAGCTTTTCTCGTGCTTCCTGCTTTAATTTCCTCAAGTTATGATTAAGCTGAACCATACGATTACCTTCTGCTTTGTGACACGGTGATCTTAGTGGACATCCAGCACAGTTTTGTGCCTGATAATTAGAGTAGGATTGCTCAAAGCCTGTTTTGGTTTTCCTTTTCTGCTCTCCGGTTTTATCCATGGCTTGTCCCATAGGGCAGTACAGAGTATCAGTCTGTTCGTTATAATATAGATTAGCAGATCTAAAGGGGTCTTCTCTCCACTTTTTGCTTTGCTCTTTGTGGAAGTAATTATACTTCACATAGTGGTCTATCTCCTCTGCTTTCAGATAAGTATAATTCTCTTCACTGCCGTATCCGGCATCAGCACAGATGGTTTCTGGCTTAGCTTTGTAAAGTTGTTCATATTGTTCGAGGTGAGCTTTTAAGGTATGGGTGTCCGCAGTAGTCTGGTGAAGGGTGCTGTTGATGATAAATTGTGAGGAAGTACTGACCTGCCAGTTATAAGCGGGCTTTAGCTGCCCATTAAGCATGTGGTCATCTTTCATCCGCATGAAGGTGGCATCATGATCGGTCTTAGAGTAGCTATTTCGGCCCTGGAGTACAGCTTGCTTTTGCTCATACTCCCGAAGTTTTCCCGGCCAGTTCTTTTTGGCGTAATTAAGCTTTTGCTTTACTTTTTTACTAACCTGCTTACCTGATAGAGCCTTATCAATCTTCTCTATCGTTTGCTCAAGCTTCTCCGGATCTATTTGATCAAAACTGGCTTGAGCAGTATCTGCTAACTCCTCTTCTGCCAGTTTTTGAGTATAATCCCAAAGCTCCTTTAACTGCTTGCTTATTCGCTCTTTACTCCTTTTGATCGATTTACCCCATACGAAGCTGTAGCGGTTGGCACTGGCCTCTATTTTGGTGCCATCTGTGTAGAGCTCTTTGATACTTACAAGCCCTTCTGCTACCAGCAGTTCTACAACTTGAGCAAAGATCATCTTCAGATCATTTTTTAACCTTTCAGTACGAAAACGCGCTAGTGTATTGTGATCTGGCCTGCTCATACCACTGATCCACATAAAGTAGATGTTTTCTTGCAGTGCTGTTTCAAGCTTACGAGAGGAATAAACATTACTCAAATAACCATAGACCAGTACTTTGAGTAGCATACCAGGGTGGTAGGATGAACTACCTCCTCCTTTATACTTACGCTCTAAAACCTCAATATTAATCTTATCTATAACCGAATTGACCACACGAACCGGATGATGCTCTGGAATTAATTCTTCCAGACTTGGCGGAAGTAACATCAACTGGTCGCGGTGATAATCTTTGAAAACCTTTCGCTTTGATGACATACATTAAGATAACTCTCAAAACAATCATTCTAAAGCTCTACAGCAACTAATTGCTATCCAATAGAAAAAAGGTGCCCTTTTGAGACACCCTCTTTTATGTTTTCTACGTAGCATTCGGTCTGGTGATTTCTATTAGGCCTGCCTTTAGCTGTAAGGGCATATTTTATTAACTATTTGTGGAGGTCCAACTTAGTGACTACGCGTCTAAAACTTCTTTTGTCACTTTTTGCGGCCAAAAAGGACCAAAAACCCTTTCCGATAACACCAAATCCAAGGTTGGTTTTTACGCGCAAGGCTCGCGCGTGCCAAATCTAACCACCTTGTATTTCGCACTGTTATCGGCTTTGCCACCCTCCTGTACGTATTGGAGCGGACAAATAATGATGGTAAAGAGGACTGATGTCATTAGTTCTTCTATCTCTGGTTATTGATGATTTGATTCTTCCTTATTTTGCCTTAATGAGTAAGGTAGGTTTAACAACTCCTGTTGCTCATTAAGGAAGAGATGAGTCGTTATGTGCTTCTTTTAATAATGGTTTGAATGTCTAAGAGGTATTCTTATTTGTAAGAAACCAGGATATCTGATCCGCGATATTCGTCATTAGTTTTATCGTACCAGTGCCTGAAACGGGGCAAATTCATACCCTTTATGTCAGCATTGCCATTGAATACCAGGTACTCACCTTCTTCCGGTTTTTCGCCAAGGGTTTCTATGCCTACTACCTTATAGTCTTCTGGTGAGAAATAGATACGCCAGCTGCTGGCGATCATAGGTGAGGCAAGCTCAAAGTCTATACTGATCGCTTTTTGCTTGTTGAAAGTGACCTCACCCACCTCTTTCATGATGTATTGGTCTTCCTGTAGCACCATCGGCAGGCCGTACATAAACTCGTAATAGCCCCGGTAGTTGGTGTTCCGTTCTGGCTGCAGGCGATACTTCTCAATCAGCTCAGGGCTGGTTTCTGTTTTTCCATCCAGTAGCGTTTTAGCCTGCCCATGTTCATCTACCAGGTGCGTAGAGATACGATCTTCCCTGTTTCTTTCCATGCTGAAGCTGCGGGTGGGTACATAGAGTTTTACATTCGAAAACCTACCCGCCCCCTGAACCCTGGGCTCTCTGATTACCATATCCAGAGAAGCCTTTTGCCAATTGCCCCGGGGATCGTGCAGTTTAATGCTTTGGTCCAGAATGTACTTTCCGTTTTTGCAGGTGCTTGTATCGGTACTATTTCCGGATAACAAAAAACTCAAAGGCAGAAGTAGGTAAAAAAGTGGTTTCATTATTTTTCTATTTTATAGAAAAAGTACGTGGCTACGAAATTATGGTTTCATTAAAACCTAAATCAATCGTATTCATTTAGCCCTGCTTATGGTCTTCCATCATGAGTTAATTATTATTGTCTTTCACATCCGAATCGAAAACTATGAGACTCGTCAAATCTACTATGCTGATTTTTTTATTGCTTATCAGCCTCCAGGCCACAGCGCAGCTTGACCGTACCGAAAAGAAAATGGTCAAGTACGTGGACGCACACAATGAAGAGGGACTGGTCTTGCTCAAGCAGATCATCAATATCAATAGCGGTTCCATGAACTTTGAAGGTGTAAAGGCAGTAGGAGAGGTGCTGATGAAAGAGTTTGCTGCTCTGGGCATGGAGGTAGAATGGATTGATGGAGCTTCCTTCAACAGGGCTGGTCACCTGGTGGCACGCATAGAAGGAGGTAAGGGTAAAAAAATCCTGATGATTGGTCATCTGGATACGGTTTTTGAAAAGGATAGCCCTAATCAGGAATGGAGAGACATTGATGAGAATATCGTAAAGGCTCCTGGTATTGCAGATATGAAAGGAGGAGATGTGATTATCCTGCAATCTCTGAAAGCACTCAAGCATGCGGGTCTCCTGAAAGATATGAATATCACGGTGGTGATGACGGGTGATGAGGAGCTGAGTGGCCGACCTTTGGACAAAGCACGCAAGGTATTGATCGAAGCAGCTGAGTGGGCCGATATTGCCCTGGGCTTTGAGAACGGTGATGGTGATCCGAAAACGGCTATCGTTGCCAGAAGAAGTTCTTCCGGCTGGACCTTAAAGGTAACAGGTAACGCTGCGCATTCCTCTCAAATCTTTAAACCTCGTGTGGGGGCCGGTGCTATTTATGAGGCTTCACGTATTCTCTACCAGTTTTATGATGAGCTTTCAAAAGAGGAGTTCCTGACTTTTAATCCGGGGATGATTCTGGGAGGTACCACCGTTGAATACGATCCGGCCCTGAAGCAGGGTACGGCCTTTGGCAAGGGCAATGTGGTGTCTAAAGATGTGACGGTGACAGGAGACATTCGCTGCATCTCCCCTGAACAACTGGCCAGGGCACAGGCTACTATGAAACAGATTGTGTCAAAACACCTGCCGCAGACCGATGCGAATATTACTTTTGGTACCGGCTACCCGCCTTTTGCCCCGGCTCCGGGTAATTATGAGCTGCTGGCTCAGTTCAGCCGGGTAAGCCAGGATCTGGGCTTTGGTGTGGTAGAGGCCGTGAACCCCAGCAATGCCGGTGCAGCTGATATCTCATTTACCTCACAGTATGTGGAAATGGGCATTGATGGTATGGGCATGGGCGGAGCTGATGATCATACGATTAATGAGACCGGTGACCTGAGAACCTTCCCTATGCAGACCAAGCGTGCTGCAGTCCTGATGTACCGGATTATGAAGGGCATTGCGCTGGAAAAGGGAAAGTAGGATACAAGCACAGACTCAGGCACGCTTTAAAAAAGCGCGCCATCGTATATTATTCGCGCGACAATTGGAAGTGGTGCGCTTTTGCAATGTGTGTCCTACTTTATACAATTTAGTCTGCTGTCGCGCGCTTTTGTAAAGCGTGCGACTATGCTTTCGTAAGGCGTGAGACCACGTATGCCTAATTCATATTACAAACCTCGCAGAATCGTTTTTTCAGATTTACATCATCCAGCAGCTGAAAGGTGATACCTCCTTGCGACTTGGCGAGAAAAAGGTTGCAGAAACGATCTTTATCTCTTTCAATGGCTCTTGACAATACATTTTGGTAGTCAGGTCTGCGGGTTTTGCGCGGATCGGTAATCGTGAGATTGAGGTAGTAATAGATAATATCCGTGCTGGCATCGGGCTGGATGGCCCGCGTTTTCAGTAGCGTAAAGGCCCAGTCAAAGCGGCTGTAGTAGGTCATGTACTTGGCCAGCCTGAGCAGGTCATCATCTCCCAGTGGTTCTCTGCGGTAGGTATTGTAGATGGTGCGGAGCGACTTGTTTTTACCGGCATAATCCCGTGCTTCGTTCATGTACTTGGTCTGCACGATGCTGTAGTTGATATTGATGGTACGGAGGAGGTCTGGTTCCAGGCGGCTGCGCTCCAATGCATTGATATGGTTCAGAATATCTCTGGGCTTGGAAAACTCCTGACTGATGGCCCATCTTTTGATTTTCAATACGGTCAGGTTGTAGAGCAGTCTTTGGTTATCCGGCAGGAATTCGAGCAGTTGAGCGAAGCTTTCAATGGCCTGATTCAAGCTATCAGGCTTTTGATCATATTGGAATAGCGCTGTATTGTTGTGCAGACTGAAGTAACGGTCCGATTCAGGTAATTCAAGTTCACCGAGAAAGCTCTCCGGCAGCTCCTGTTTGCCAATTCTGTCAAAGATTACCTGCTGCAGGTAAAGCGCCTCATCCAGGTTTTCCTGCTCCAGACTTTGGGCAAAGAGAGATTTGAGCATTTCAGGGCTGCTTTTCTCCGGAGCAATGCGCTTTTCCAGGTCAATCTCAATCAGGGCTTTCCTGTGTTTGCCCAGTATGGGTTCAATGGAATCCAGGAGCGGGTCATTCCCGGCAAACTTTGCTTTCACAGCATCTTTCGAAAGCTCACCCATGGGGGCAAACTCGGTTCCGGTGATGTCTCTGTGAAACTCTTCCCAGTTCTCCTTTGCCTTGATTTCTGAGCTGATGGATTCGTTTTGATAACTCTTCAGTGCATCTACAATGCTCTGGGCACGCCCTTCCTGAAGCTTGATGTTTCTGTCGAGTGGACCTTCCACAGATGAAAATGCCTCTATGGTAATGCGCTTGATATAGTAATCCGTCAGGTTCAGCGTATCATAAATAGGCTTTACGGATACCTGATCAAAAACCATCTGATCCTTTTCAAAGGGCACTGTAAAGTTGACGGTTTTGTTTACTTGTCCGAATCTCATGGTCGTCTCGGTGCTGAGGCTGTCGCGGTACAGACCGCTTTCCAAAAGTGACCAGGTATCATAGTCGATTTTATAGAAATAGCGACTGTCACAAAGCCAGTTTTTCTGTACAATCAGCAGGTTGTATTCTACTGTCTTTGGGTCAATATCCGGAGGTAGTTGCCCATAGCGAATCACGAATACCCCATTACGGTCCATCTGACTCCGGCTTTCGAAAGCTTCTTTATAAATGGGGGGCATGAGCCGACCCTTGTTAGCCCAGGACTTGGCATGCTCATTAGGTGCACCACAGCGATACTGCTCTCTTTTGATAATATCAATAGCAAAGCCATCGCCTTTGTGGTCGAAGATTTGATAAAAGTGTTTTTTGCTGTTAAAGAGCAGGTATATAATGCCCTTGTACTCAGATATGGAGTATTGCACCTCTGGGGGCAGGCTACCCGCTGCTTCAAAGTACTCCTTGCATTTCTTTGCTTTGTCATCTCCCGGGTCCTTGATGCTGTAAATTGGCTCGTTCTGGGCAGAGAGACTACTTAGTGTCAGGCTAATGATAAAAAGAGAGATGGACAGACGTTTCAAAACTTACCGATCGTTTACAACCCGAACGGAAAGTATGAAAATTGTTACAAAGTCTCCGTTTCGGGCCTCTGCTTTCAGCCGATTGAAGGAAGATGGGGGTGGTTATATCAACTGCCGGGCATTAGTCTTGAACCTCTGATCTATGAATTTACGCTTATCTACGGTAAATGGTCAGTGGGCTTTCCAGGCCTACAGTAGGTCCGTTCCAGGTTAGGTGGAGTTCCTTATTATTGTCTTCCAGGCTAATGGTATATGGTCCTGATTCTTTATTGGTGGTACTTTGTTCCAGATCCTCAAGCTGTGAATAGTATGTGATCGTATTGGTGTTCCGATGTTTCTCCTCTGAGAAGAAGGTCAGAATACCTTCGTCTATGGAATAACGCCCGTTGACTATGATGTGGTAACCCAGCAATTCTCCGTTGCTGTTGTTTACGGCAGTTCTTGTAAAAGTATAACGGTTATAGGCCTTGAACTCGTAGTATTCGTGGTGGCTGTAAGATGAGCCTCCGACCGCTACAACCCTCTGCCAGGTGCCCCGCATGAGTAGGGTAAGCGCTGGTTCGAACTCTTTGTTACAGGAACTCAGGCTGAGTATTAATCCAAAACCAAGTAAAATCGAACTGATGTATTTCATATCATGCATGTTTTTGCTAAAAGCTCTCATGCTAAAAAGGCAATCCAGACTTGCGGAAGCTCTGCTGACCAATACAGCTTTCATTAGGGGCGCAAGCCCCATAATGGAGTGTGAGGAGGGAATTGCCCTCAGAAAAAGATATGATTACTACTTCCTCACTGGTGCCATCGGTGAGCATCAGGTCTTCCAGTGCCGAATAATCCTGCCTGGAGTCATCATTTACATAGATTTCGGTGTAGGAAATGCTCAGCGTTTCATCCTGAAGAGTGTAAGTGCCCAGCCCACGGTACCGATAACCCAGCACTTCGTTGGCGTTGTCATCCACGATTGACAGCAATGCCTCAAACTGGTTGTCAGCTTTAAAGTGGTAGCTGAGATAAGTATTTACCGTAGCTGTTTCCGTGGCAGATACATTTACCCACAGCCCCGCTAAAGGGTCAGGCGTATTATCCGGATTAGTTTCCTCACAAGAGCTGATGGTAATCGCTATAAGGAGAGAGCAGAGTAATATGGAGAGACTTTTCATACTAGTGTTTACTGTTGACAAAAATGGGTTTAGACTATAGGCTTTAGAATATTTTGCTTAGGTGTCCAAAAACAAGACTCTGAATAGGAGGAAGTTTGAAGTCGGAATAGCGGAGAAAAACTTCGAGCTTCTGTCTACGGTCTTCCGGCTAAATTGATTGGAATGAAATAGGAGGCTATTAGTCATGATTAAACTGTTGAACCATGCATCCATGGTGATTTATTCAGAACACCCGCCCTTTAGTGAAGGTATGTTTGTCAATGCAATTGTCAGCAGGGCTACAGGCCGGATAGTCCAGAGTCATTTCGTTCTTATCATCATCAAGGCTGAACGCTATGACTTCATCTCTTGTGTTTCCGGTAGGAATAAGGTCATCAATGCTTGGGACGCTATAGGCTGATCCGGAGTGCATGGCTATGTCTGTAGACTGGAGTCTTAAAGTCGAGCCATCCAGGGCATAGGTGCCTGTTTCTCTGTAGATATAGCCTGTGGTTTCTCCTGTGTCTTGCAGTCCGGTCACACGCACTGCCTCATAAGAGTCATCGGAATTGAAGGTAAATACCAGGCTCTGATAAAACTGTGAATTACCAATGGCCTCAATGCTTTCCCAGGTACCGACTATTTCATTAGGAGCGGGGTCATCATTGTCAGAGCAGCTGGATGCTACAATTATGAATAGCATAACTAAGAGGTAAGACAGGCGTTTCATAGTTTTTCAATTGGTCCTTCGCCTACTCAGACACAGCACAAAGCCCGAAGGTTGGTGGATATGGGAAAGAGTTTCGGAATTGCACGGTATTCGGTCCTTTGCACCATTGAGATTAAGGAGATTAGAAACTGAAACCGAAGTTTGTCCTCAAATCTTCTTACCTCCTGCTTCTTACCTCAAGTAGCCATGAGTTAAGAAGCCGTTTTAAGCTTTATAACCATCCATGGTCCAAGAACCTCAGACCGATTAGTTCCCCGTCAAGCAAATAAAGGCCTTTTGCAGGGTGTTGCCTTGCTCAGTAGAAAGCTCCGTAAGAATCTCTGAATCGTCCTGATTGACGACCGTAACCGAGCTGATGGTGCGGTTCTGAAGCTTGAGTATTTCGTCTTTCTTACCTAGCTTTTTGCCCAGGTAAAGGGTGGTTTGGGTGTCGCAGACAAAGTCATTGGCCACCTCAAGTTTCAATTGTGAACCATCGGTAAAGCCTACTTTCACCATAGGGGTACGATTCTTACAGCCCTGCTGTCCGATCAGATTGATATTCCAGATCAGGGTGCCGTTTTGGTTAGCAGAGAGCCCCATGGTAAGCTTCTTTCTTCCCGCCTGTTGTACCTCCATGGTATTGGCGAGGGCCATCACCTCTTCTCCTGTTTGTGCGCTGGTTTGGTTTACGGCAATATCCGAGCATTTGATATTATTCAGCGCAGGGTTGGTAGGACCGGGATTCCCTTTCTTTCTCTTTCTCTTAAGCTTTGGGGCTTTTTTGGAAGCGACTACCGTGGTATCAAATTTCCAGGTACCGTCTTCCAGTAAGATAACTACGCGGCCATCACCAGTGGTAGCCGTGATTTGAGCGTGCAGGCCCGCTGTGATTAGCATCAGGGCAAGTGCCCAGCAAATCCTTTTCATAGGTAAACGCATTTAGGTTCCGGTATTCAGGTGTTGTATAAAGGTAATTGATATAGAGGGGAATTGAAAGGGGGGGTATTGAGCTTAACTATCTGTTACCGCAGGTTTTGACTAAATCCTAGAGCTGGTAGATTTTTCCTTCCCACAATAGTTCCTCGTCTTTAAAGATTTTGGCCCTTATGGGTTTGGCATTTATAAGAATACCCTGTTGTGTATTTTCTGCACTTTCAAATTGATATGTAATGGCTAGGTAGAAGTACAGTTGCGAACTGTATTGCAGAGGTTTTCTCTCCGGTAGATATTCCTCTTTAAAGTCAATAAAATACGATGATCTTGGGGCCGGAAATCTAATATTTATGCCATTCCTCAAGCGGATCAGGTTTTTCTCTGTTTTGTTTTGACGCTGAACAGCGGCATTAAAAACCTCACGATCTCGGAGTTCAGGTTCTTTATCCAGTTTCAGAGAGGTAGAAACATTGGCAAGACTTACATAATGGAGCGATTGAACATTTTTTACTTTTAGTTTCTCAGCCCTTTTTTTTGTCCAGCTTTTATATAGGTCAATTTGTTCTTCTTCCAGGTATGAGCAAGGTATATTCTCTGGAAAAATAGGTTCCCATGAGGCAATCGGTTGCTTGCTATTATACTGGAACTCCCACTTACATTTAGTCTTTGCCTTACTTTTCCAATCTATATCTTCTTCTTTAGCAAGGTTGAAGGCCAGCGAAAGCACAGTTTCTGAATCATTATTCAAAATCAAGGGGTCTGTATAGCTTACTTTTCCAATTCTATCTGTGATATAAGCATAGCTTTTAGATACCCTGTTTTCAGCACCCTGAATCAGGGTTTGTTCGGAATAGCTTTTTCTAAGTAGTGTCGTGTGACTTTTAAGGAAGTTTACCACTCTTGTGCCCCAACTTGGGTTTGACCATAGTTTGGAAGAGACCCGATAGTACGAGATAATGTCAGGGTCTCCACCATAGCGGTTAAGAGTGCCTACCGGTTGTAGTCCGGCAGTTCTGAAATCCAGACCTTTACCTGCCGGAAGTGGCCAACGGAAGATGTTATAGTATTCTGAATTGAAGGGAGGATATTGGAAACTACCTTCTTCACCAAGTCGACTATCAAAATCAAATAAGTGTACTACCAGCTTTCTGAATGGAGTTTTGGTTTGTCTCAACTCCGGAAGTTGATCTTTACTAAATACAGCTTGTTTTGAAAAAGCTCCTGTAACATCTGTGTTTTTGACGATCGCATTATCAAAGGTGGCCCCATCAAGAATGCTTCCATAGAAAATAGCATCGGTAAGGTCGGCACCGGTAAAATCAGCCCCACTTAAGTCACAGTAAGACAGCGAAGCACCCCTCAGGTCAGCATTGCGGAAACTGGCTTCTTTCAGGCTTGATAAAAAGAATGACGCTTGAGTCAGCGTAGCGTTCTCAAAGTTAACACCGTTCGAAGTGCTAAATTCAATAATTGCCTGCTGTGCTTGCGCGTTAGTACAGTTTGCCTGTTCTAAAACAGCGAATCTCAGGTTTGCTCCTTTCAGGTCGGCATTGCGTAGGGAGGTACCAGAGAAATTAGCATTTCTCAGAACACTGCTCACAAAATATCCTCCTGACAGATCGGCTTTGGCAAACGAAACCCCTTCCATATTGGAATTTTCCAGGGTTTTGTTATTTGCGATGAGTAATTCAATAGCTTCAATTTGCCCCCTTACAGACCAGTCTCTTGGTGCTGATGCCAGTGCCTCTAGTGCCTCAGAGTAGTTCAGTTTTAATTCCTTTGGAGGTTGGCAGTCTGGGTCAGGAACCATTTCGATATCTGAGAAGCTTCCTTTAGATCGGACATTGATTTCTTTGTCCAGATAGCATGTTTTAGAGAGGGAGGCGGTCAACTCACGGTCACCAAATTCAGTAAAATCAAAGGAGACCTGTCCAAAAGTATTGGTTGTATCCACTTTCCCCCGAATAGATATGACTACTTCTTCCAGAAACTCTTTGGAAATAGCATCTTTAATAGTCAACCAGAGAAAGCTGTCTAAGTCTCTTTTGAGCAGTATATTACCGATTGAACCCGATCCATAGACAACTTTGTTATCAAGGTCTCCGATTGTGACATAGCCCTTCTTTGAGACGTTGAAGGAATAAAATGGTTCTCCTTTAATGAACTCTCCATTAATCTTGAATTTACCTTCGCTGTCAGTATATACAATCTCATTGGTGTTGAGCAACTGTACCTGTACACCGGCTATACCCAGGCCATTGTCTACATCAACAACCCTTCCTATCACCTGATCCACGCTTTGAGCGGTGAGTTGGAGGCTGTTGATTAGTAAGAAAAGTAAGATAGATGCTTTTTTAATCATTGTTTGAAAAGATTAAAATCCAGATTTCTAAATCTCATTGACTTTTGATAAAGAAGTGTATCACTTCTGAAAACCGAAAAGTCATGTTCTCTGTTGGTTTTCACGAGTTCTTCAGGGAGTTGATAGGTAACGATGCCAGATTTTTCTGAGACACTTGATTTATACTTATCGACTACAAAATATGAGTTTGAAATAGGTTGACCTTCATATTTCAAGATGACCTGATTCTCAATGAGTCGAGGCTCTGTTATTTGGGCTTCAGGTTTCTTTTTAATCTGATCTGTAGTATTTGTTACAGGTTCCTTCTCTTTGACAGGGGATGGGTTGCCACGAAAAGTTACCCATATGGTCAAAATACAGGCCATTATGGTGAGCAGGCTTGATATTATCGATAGCACTTGAGATATGTTGATTTTTTTTCTCGCCATATTTTAACCCTTACAGTTACTGTTAAACAGACTATCAGGATTTTGAATCCTTTAAAAATAGTTTGCCACACCGTAATTCACGTCTCATTAGTAAAATTAAAAATAGAAATCAGAGCCTGATAAATATATCACAAATCTTTAACGAATTAATTGATTAGTTAATAACAAAAATGTTCTGTGACAATGTAATTGTTGCATATATCAGCAGGCTACCGTCTGCTGGTATGTTGTCTTTTGAGTTCTTGAGATGGGGGAGGATTAGCTATGGCTGATTCCGAGAGGGGAATCTGCAAAAAGCCCTTTTGCCCATGTTGGTGTCTTCACCAACATGCTACCATTTGGGCTATTAAGATTAAAAGGATTAGCTATCGCTAGTCCCAAGAGTGGAGCTTTCAAAAAGCCCCTTTTGTCCATGTTGGTGTCTTCACCAACATGCTACCATCTGGGCTGTTAATAGTAAAAGGATTAGCTATCGCTGATCCCAAATGGGGAGATATGCAAAGAAGTCCTACTCGCAGGTAACCCTGCGGAGTCCTTTTCTTGTTTAGGCTGGTTTTCGAACATGTTGGTGTTCTTCACATGAAATTGTCTGAGCTCAGAATATGCTAAGGGATTAGCTATCGCTGATCCCATGAGGATAGCCTGCAAAAGCCCCTTTTGCCCATGCTGGTGTCTTCACCAACATGCTACCATCTGGGCTGTTAATAGTAAAAGGATTAGCTATCGCTGATCCCATGAGGATAGCCTGCAAAAGCCCCTTTTGCCCATGCTGGTGTCTTCACCAACATGCTACCATCTGGGCTGTTAATAGTAAAAGGATTAGCTATCGCTGATCCCAAATGGGGAGATATGCAAAGAAGTCCTACTCGCAGGTAACCCTGCGGAGTCCTTTTCTTGTTTATGCTGGTTTTCGAACATGTTGGTGTTCTTCACATGAAATTGTCTGAGCTCAGAATATGCTAAGGGATTAGCTATCGCTGATTCCGAGAGGGGAGCCTGCAAAAAAGCCCCTTTTGCCCATGTTGGTGTCTTCACCAACATGCTACCATCTGGGCTGTTAAGAGCAAAAGGATTAGCTATCGCTGATCCCAAATGGGGGAGCCTGCAAAAAGCCCCTTTTGCCCATGCTGGTGTCTTCACCAACATGCTACTATCTGGGCTGTTAAGAGTAAAAGGATTAGCTATCGCTGATCCCAAATGGGGGAGCCTGCAAAAAGCCCCTCAGCCTCGCTGCGCTCGCCAGGCTTTTGTCATTCCTACAGCTTATGAACGAGTTCAACGCAGCAGTAATGACAAAAGCCCCTGCTGACAAGTCAGCGAGGGGCTTTTTGCGGAGAGAGGGGGATTCGAACCCCCGGTACGGTTTCCCGCACGCATGTTTAGCAAACATGTGGTTTCAGCCACTCACCCACCTCTCCAAAGTGTATTAGGTTTATGCTGAACCTCCCTTTCTTGCGAAGGGAGTGCAAATATAAGAGAATGCCTTTCATTTACCCAAACCCAAATCGGAAAAATGGAGAGAATTTTTACGCTCATTTTCATAGGGAATCACACTAATTCTGACTTAACCAAAAAGTTCTTAACTGTGCGGAATAAAGCCAATTGTCACTCACTCATGCCTGAGCACCTTAGTGGGGTTCACCCGGGTGGCCTTAAGCACGTGGTAGCTCATAGTTAACAGGGCAGTTGCTACAATGATCAGGGCAACCAGTAACGCTTGTGTCCACTGTAATTGGGTATGATAGGCGAAGTTTTCGAGCCACTGGAGCATTACATACCAGGCAACGGGAATAGCGATGACCACCGCAATAAGAACAGAGGGTAGCTGGTTGTTGAGAATTAACCTGATCAATGCACTATTGGGAGAGCCGATTACCTTGCGAATCGTCAACTCACGGGCCTTGCGCTTAATAGTATAAGATACGAGGCCAATGAGCCCTAGACAAGCGATAAATACGATCAGTACGGAGAAGTAAGTAAGCAGCTTTTGCAGATCGGCTTCTTTGCTGTGGAGGGAGATAAAACCATCATCCAGGAAGGTGTATTCAAAAGGAAACTGGGAGTTGAGATCGGTCCATGCAGTTTCTAATTGTCCTAAGACTTGTCTGCTTTGATTTGAATTCACTTTTAGTAGAATGGCAGAATTCTCCTCGGTAGGGAAGATCACCACCGGCTGGATAGCGGCCTGCAATGAGATGGTATGAAAGTCTTTAACCACACCGATTATGTCATAGTCAATAGGAGCACCAAGGGAGTCGGTGCCCACTCCGAATTTTCTACCTATGGCCTGCTGCACACCGCCTAGCACCTCGGCAGCGGCTTCGTTGATCATCAGTGATTGCGTAAGGTCGGTGGCCATGCTGCGGTCAAAGGTTCTGCCAGCCACTACCGTCATACCAAGGGTTTCCGGAAATTCCGGGCTTACCTCCATAAACTCTACACCGGTACCATTGTAGCTGCCATCGGGTTCTTTTATATCCAGCAGCACCTGTACCAGTGCCTCCCCTGGAAAGCTGCTGGTGGTGGCTGCATCACTCACACCAGAGATGCTGAGCCATTCGTTTTTCAGAGATTCCAGCCGCTTTTGTAGAGAGGTATCCCGCACCTGAACTACCATGGTGTTTTCGCGGTCGAAGCCCAGATCTTTGGAAAGTACGTAGTCTGTCTGGCGAATAACCGTGGAGGTAGCAAAGAGCAGGGCAATGGCGATAAAGAACTGAATGCCTACCAGTACCTTTCTGATGGTGCCCGTATGGTATTGTCCCTGAACAGCGTCTTGAGGCTGAAAGCGAGAGATATAAAAAGCCGGATAGATACCCGAAACAGTGGATACGAGTATCCATAAAACCCCCAGCAACAGAAGGTTGGAGCTACGACTGAAAACCACGGAAGCCTCCAGTAATATACCGGTGATGTCCGCGAAAAAAGGGAGGCTAATCAGAATGAGAATCAAGCTGAGCAGGGTGGCGATCAATGTGGTGATAAACGAATCGACTACGAGTTGCAGCAGGATCAGTTTTCTGCTGGAGCCCAGGATTTTACGAATACCAATTTCCCTGAAGCGCTGCAGTGCCTGTGCTGTGGCCAGATTGGTATAGTTAATAGAGATCAGCACCACGATAAAAATGGCCACGGTCATAAATACATACACAGTAGTTTTGTTGCCATTGCTGTAAGCTTCCCACTGCAGGTCTGACTCTAAATGAATGGAGGTCAGAGGCTGGGTGAGAATTTTCGCGGTGCCACCCACCTGATCAAAGGTAGGCTTCATAAACTTTTCATAGAGGGCCGGAAGCCCTGAGCTGATATCGTCAATGGTGGCTGTTTCCGTTAGCCGGATATAGCTATAGGTATGCCAGCCGAGCCAGCGCTCGTCTTCACCCGGTCGGGCATCATGCACCCAGGAAACTAAAGCTTCTACTGGCAGGTGTGTGGGATGATCATCCTCTCTGAAGACACCGGTAATCTGGACTTCCAGTTGGTTGTCAATCTTGAGCGTTTTACCCAATACATCCAGGCTGTTAAAGAGCTTTAGCGCGAGCTTGTCTGAGACCACCAGGGAATTGGGGTTATTCAATGCTGAGGCAGGGTTTCCAGTGATGAATTTGTGTTCAAAAACCTGGAAATAGGTTGAGTCTGCATAGAAGGCCTGCTCCGTTTTTACCAGTCCTTCGGCTGTTTTGAGCAAGGCAGAGTGGGTAAAGAGTCCGTTAACCCCAACAATCCGCGTATGGGCCTGTACCTGGGGAAACTCATCATGGAGAGTTTTAGCGAGGGGCCGGGGCCCATTGGCAAACTGATCTACCTTATCATCGAAGGTGTACTCTACACCGAGGCGGTAAATCTGATCTGCATTGGTGAAGTGCTGGTCATAGGAAGTTTCATTCCTGAGGTACAAACTGATCAGAAATACACAGGCAATGCCCAGGCTGAGGCCGAGTACATTCAAAAGTGCATATGACCTGTTTTTTCTCAGGTGAGAAAAAGAGGTTTTCAGGATGTGAGCAAGCATATCAGGTTGAGTTGTTAAAAAACCGGTGGTTACTCCGTGTTTCTAAAATGCTGTGTTCATAATAAAATACGAGTGTATTAATAAAATAGATATAGCATAAGTATGTGATTTTATGCTTATTCCTTCTTTTTAAAGAAGCGAGTAAGAGTGAAGTGGTATTTTTTCGGTGTGAAAAAGGGGAGAGTGTAAAAACAAAGGCCAGCTCTATCCGGGCTGACCTTTGAGGTTATACCAAATTAGGTATAACCTGCCGCATATAATTCGTGGATTATTGCCTGCTCTGCGTTGATAAAAACCCACCATAGCGCTGCTATGCCGCTTTTTCTCGCCTTAACCAGAACAATAATCATCTGAATTCTATCAGCGCCTTTTTATACCTAAATTGGTATTAGCGGTGATAAAAGTCTTATTGCCTATTCGTAGCGCAGGGCTCTTACAGGGTTTTGTCTGGCAGCTCGTAGCGAGTGGAAGCTTACCGTCAGGAAAGCAATGATCAAAGCCAGTAGCCCCGAAGCGATGGCCGCTGTAAGAATGAGCGTCTGCAGGTTCATTTTATATTCAAAGGCCAGCAGCCAGTTGTCTATAAAGTAGTAGGCGACAGGGGCCGCGATAACAAAGCCGGCAATTACCAGGAACATGATGTCGCGGAATATGAGAAATACCAGCTGCGAAACGGTAGCACCCAGTACTTTACGAACACCAATCTCTTTGATCCGTGTGGCGGTAGTAAAAGAGGCCAGCCCCAGAAGACCCAGGCATGAAATAAGAATACAGATATAGGAGAGGATGCCTGTGAGCCTGCTTTGTTTTTGATCAGCCTCATACAGTTGTTCTGCCCGCACATCTAAAAACTGGTACTCAAAAGGATGATTTGGGTCAAGCTCCGTAAACCTTCTTTTGAGGTATTCAAGAGACTGTTCGGTCGTGCCTGCTTTTACATTGATCAGGAAGCTCGGAAAAAACTGTGCCTGAGGGTTTGTGATCTGATAACGAAACATAACCGTAGGCTCTACTTTAGTATGCAGAGAAAAGGCATGGAAGTCTCTTACGACACCAATCACCCTTGCGAGGTTTTGTGGATTGCCACCGGCCTGACCAATCCGCTTGCCTATAGGGTCGGCCCAGCCCATTTTCTTTACCAGCGCCTCGTTTACCAGTACACCCCGGCTGATGTCGGTGGGTTTGTTCTCGTCAAAATCACGTCCTGTTACAATCTCCATTCTCATGGCCTCGACATAACCTTTGCCTATGTTCAATCTGCTGACAGTCTCCTGTGTGAGCAATGTATCAGCGCCATCCATGCTTAATAACTGCTTGCCCGCTCCCAGTAAGCTGTTGCCTACATTGCCGCTTATGCCCACGCCCAGTGCATCCGTAATTCCCACAAAGTTGGGGTTTTGCAAAAGCTCAGCTTTAATCAGGTCCGTGCGGTTTCTTACCGTAGTATCCCTCATGGGTACTACTATCACATTGTCTTTGTTAAAGCCCAAATCCTTATTCTGCATAAAGCTGATCTGGTCGTTCATCAGTAAGGTGGAAATCACCACACCGATTGAAACAAAAAACTGAAAGGTGACGAGTACTTTTCTGAGAAAAAGACTTTTAGGGCCACTTTTAACCGCTCCCTTCATGGCTTTTAAAACAGATATGGCAGACAGATAAAAGGCCGGATAAAGCCCCGAAACAAGACCAATGAAGACCGTAATGGTAAGTGAACCGAACAGCAGCACCTGATTATTTACAAAATCCAGCTTGAGCTCTTTGTCCATCAGGCTGTTGAGATTTGTACCATGCAGGATCAGGTTGACCATAAGAATGGCCAAAAGGAGAGAGAAGAAAGTTATAACAATGGATTCACTCAGGAATTGATTAACGAGTCGTGTTCTGGTAGAGCCCAGCACTTTGCGTACACCTACTTCTTTTGAACGACTGGTCGCTCTGGCTGTGGCCAGGTTCATGTAGTTAATGCTGGCCAGTAGTAAAATAAAAATACCAATGGCGGTAAAAGCACGGGTATAGGCTTTGTTACCGGTTGGCAGGTCATACTGCAATGTAGAATTGAAATGTACCTCGTCAAGCGGGGTAATCATGGGGGTAAAGCTGGCATTCAGGCGGTCTCCGATGGCCTTCATGTGTTTGTCATACAACTCAGGCCATTTGTCGCGAACGAGTTGAGCATCGTAGGCTTTGGGCAGTAGTATGTAAGTGTAGAGTCCTATATTCCAGAGCTGATTTTGTCGTTGCTGAGCGGTAATGGGGGGCTGGCCCGAAGTATTGGTCACATCAGATACGAGGCCGTCAAAATTGAGGTGTACATTACCCGGTAAGTCTTTGATAACTCCGGTCACCTTCAAGGTCTGGTTATCCGTTTTCATCAATTCGTTGATAGGATTTGTATCACCAAAAAACTTTCGGGCAGTACTCTCTGTCAGTACAATCGTGTTAGCTGCATCAAGTGCCGTTTCAGGATCTCCGTAAATAAACTCATGCGTAAATACCTGAAAGACTGTTGAATCTGCGAAATATAGGTTGTCCTGATAGATGAGCCTGTCACCCATTCTGAAAAGCTGCTGAGGAATACCCTGAAAGCGGGTGTAAGCCAGTATTTCAGGAAGTTCCTGGGACAGAATAGGGCCAATGGCTCTTGAGGTGAGCGCAAATCTGTCGTCCTTTTCGCCAATTTTATAGTTCGCCTCTATGCGGTAAATCTGATCGTATTTTTCGTGATGCTGATCAAAAGTAAGGTCGCTTTGCACGTAAAGCATAATGATCATAGAAACAGCAAGGCCTATGGCTAGGCCGAAAATATTCAGGAACGAGTAAAACTTATTTTTGAGTAATACCCGGATGGCGTAGGTTATGCTCTTCATATATGCAGAAACAGCTGTGCTTGGTCAACCATGGACGGCATTAAATATGCCAAAACGTGTAACCTTTTTGCTGTCTATTGATAGTCAGCGGGTTAACGGGGATAGCAAGAATTAACATGCTGTATTTTTGTGCGGAATCGCACTCGAATATGCACGATTTCGTACATGAGCCAGAAAACTGAGAGAAGCAAAAGTTCTTCTTTTTGATAGCTTTTGTAAATTCAAAGTAAAAGAGTATATTCAAGTAGAATATTTATTTTTTTAATTTTTAAATAGATTTTTAATGAAAAAATTATATGTAATAATTCTTGTGCTTTCTTGTGTTTTGGTAGTGAATGGGCAAATAACTAACAGATGTCAAATAGCACAAGTCGGTGAAATTGTGGAAGGGCATTGCCAAACTCATGCTTATTGGAATGGTAGCCAATTGACAATGGTAAGTTATTGCGATACTGATGTCTTGATCAGTGGTCCCGGTGGAGGTTCTGGGTGTTTGGTTACTAGAAATTGAATAATGAAATTTTGATTAGATTGAATATATAGTTATGAAAAGGATATGGAATAAAGCATTCTTAGTGATTTTAGTTACCTGTGCCTCTTACTGGAGTTTAAACGCTCAGTTAGAAATAGGGTGTGCAAAAGGGTATTCGCGCGTAGGCGATGTGGCTGGAGCTTGTGTAGAGGTTAAGGTGTATCGTATTTTCGGTGTTGTTGTAACTTTTGAAGAATGTGAGACTGACCCTGGTGTTGTTCAGGGTAATTCAAATTGCTCATTACCTCCAGAGAAGGTTGTGGGGTAACACGTATGGAAAGTCAATTCGCTTTTTGTTATTATCGACTTTTTAGTGTTAGCTGTTTTTTATGAGGTTATTAATCGGTCTTGTTTTTTATTGTAGTATCTGTGCTTGTTCTAATAATGTTCAAGAGGAATACGCAAAGATGAATACATTTGGTTTCGAGAAGATTAAGACCATTCGAGTCGAACTTGACGCTGTTACTAGTGTCATGAACTCGGCTTTTGGTTTTTTGGATTTAGGAGATAAGAGCTATTTGACTTTACTTAATAGATTTGATAATAAAATAAATTTCTATGATGCTGTTACAGGGAGTATCAGTTTCAAAATCCAACTAGATGTAGAAGGTCCTAACGGGGTAGGGAAATTAGATGCATTTTCAAGCGGGTATTTAATTCATAATTTCGACTCAATATTTGTTTATAATAGAAAAAGGCGAGTACTTCATTTGCTAGATTCTTCCGGTAATCTTTATAATAAATGGGATTACAGTAACGAATTAGAGACTCCAAGTCCGTACACTCCACCAGGGGCAAATATGTACTTGGTTGAAAACCAACTTCATCTTTTAAATGTGCAGTCTTTCATTAGCTATGCTGAAGTAAATTCTAATTTCAGGAATGATTATGCTAGGATACTAGACCTTCGCACTGAAGAAACGAATTATTTCATGACTTATCCGGAGCGTTTTAAAGAAGGAGCTTGGGGGTTTAATTTCTATAATAAAAGCTGGAGTTTTAATCCTATTGATAAAGAACTTGTAGTTTCATTTAGTATTGACCCAAGTCTTTACAGGTATTCCTTGAAGGGGGAGTTGCTAGGGCAGTTTCAAGCCAGAACTAAGGAACTGGGTTTGACAAAGCCGATGTCGGAAAAGCAAATTAAAAGAATTCTGGGGGGCGATCGCGAACAGTCTATGCTGTATTTATTGAGTCAGCCTTCTTTCGGTTATGTTTATTTTGACCCTTACCGAAAACTCTATTTAAGGAGTGTTTCATCTGGAATAAGTCAGAGTGTGCTCAATGAGGGTCCACCATATATAGATAAAAACAGTCTCCGTGGGCTTATAGTCTTGGATGAAGCATATGAATATGTCGGTTTTATAAAACTATGGGCCGAATTGGATCATTTTGTCTTCTTTACTTCCAATGGTATTAATCTCATAAGAGTTGATTCTGAAAGTGAGGATCATTTCTTTATCGACTTATATGTTACAAAATAGCTCTTTAAGGAAAATTGGAATTATTTTTTTTGGTTATGCTTTTTTGCTATTTGGTTGTGGAGAGGAAAGGTTTGGTTCAAAGCTCAATAAAACCTTGACGAAAAATCTGGGTGAAGAAACATTAGAGAGTATTGATTATTTGATTATAATACCAAACGCTGGCTGTCCGGGTTGTATAACTTCGGCTGAAGATTTATTTCTCAGATACGGACGTCAAACTGACATTCAGTTTATATTTACAAAATTTGTATCCCTCAAAAACCTTAAACTAAAGCTCGGTCTTGATTCCGATTTCGATAGTGAAAATGTGTTTTTTGATAGGGTAGGGGTCTTCACCTTTGGTGAATTAGAGTCTATATATCCAGCAATTATATACTTGGGTAGCGATAAAAAGCATTTAAAGCTAGAGTTTATTAGTCCTACAAACCCCAATGCTATTGCTAACTTCTTAAATGTTTATGAAAATTAACTACTCGTATCTCAATGCCTTAACGGGGTTCTGACTGGCAGCTCTCAGGGAGTGGTAGCTCACTGTAAGGAAGGCTACAATGACTGCCAGCACACCAGACAGGAGCGCAGCCAGGGCCAGCGTTTGTGCCAATGGCATTTTGTAGGCAAACTCCTGCAACCATTGGTCTATCACAAAGTAAGATACGGGGATAGAGATCACAAAACCGATTACAATCAGTACAAGTACATCTCTGAAAATCATATACACCAGCTGGAAGGTGCTGGCACCCAGTACTTTTCTCACACCAATCTCTTTGATGCGCTGTGAGGTGCTGAAGGAGGCCAGTCCTAACAGTCCCAGACAAGAGATGAAAATACAGATATAAGAAAGTATGCCTGTGAGCTTGCTCTGGCGTGTGTCTTCTCTGTAAAGGTCTTCCGCTCTGGTATCCAGAAAACGATACTCAAATGGGTGCGTAGGGTCCTGCTCTCTGAAAGTCTGCTCCAGGTGCGCCATGGCGTCTTTCAGGGCATCTCCGCGAACATGCACATGGAACGAGGCAAATACACCTCCCTGTGCGGCCAGGAATGGGTTTACATTTTTATGAAATATCACAGTAGGCTCTACCTCACTGTGCAGGGAGAAGGCGTTAAAGTCTTTCACCACCCCAATTATTTTCTGCTTGGTAGCTCCCGGAAAGGGTAGAGACAGGGAACGACCAATCGCATCTTCCCAGCCCATTTTTTCTACCATGGCCTCGTTGACCAATACGGCCTGCGTTTCATCTGTTTTCTGGCTCTTTTCAAAGTCACGACCATTCACCAGCTCCACCTGCATGGTCTTCAGGTAATCGTCACCCACAAAAAGTACCGGAAAGGTATCATCCACCTCTATAGAATCAGCACCCTGAATCTTTACCAGTGTTTTACCGGCTCCGAGCAGGTTGTTACCCAGGTTGGTATCTCCGCCTACGGCAATGGCATCGGTTACACCAATAATGCCGGGGTTCTCCATTAGCGTATTTTTAATGGCTTCCGTTTTACTGTTCACGTTGGCATCCTGTATAGGCACAATGACCACATTGTCTTTGTTAAAGCCCAGGTCTTTGTCATTCAGAAATTCAATCTGATCCTTCATCAGCAGGGTGGAGATAATTACCCCGATGGAAATAAAGAACTGGAAAGCCACCATAGCCTTTCTCATGTTCATGCTGCCTGGTCCGCTTTTGACAGAACCCTTCAGGGCTCTTACCGGAGAAATAGCAGACAGATAAAAGGCCGGATACATGCCGGAAATCAACCCGATGATCAGCGTGATACCAATGGAGCCAACGAGCAATGACATATCCTGAAAGGGCATAAAAACCAGTTCTCTGCCCAGCAGTCCTTCAAGACCAAGGCCATTTACGAGCATAGTCACAATGCCAAAGGCCAATATCATAGAGATTAGCGCAATGATCACGGACTCACTTAAAAACTGTGCGACCAGGCTGCCTTTTGTCGAGCCCATTACTTTACGCACACCTACTTCCTTAGAACGGCTGGTAGCCCGCGCAGAGGCCAGGTTGGCATAATTAATCACTGCCAAAAGCAGAATAAAGATACCAATGGCGGTAAAGGCATAGGTGTAGTTTTTGTTACCGGTTGGTAAGTCAAACTGAGCCGTTGAGTTAAAATGAATATCGGCCAGAGGCGTGAACCTGGGCGTAAAACTTCCATTGAGGTTCATCATCTTCGCAATGGGCGCCATGTACTTTTCGTAGAAGGCCGGGAATTTCTCATCCAGTTGTGCCGGATCGTAATTGGGAGGGAAGAGCAGGTAGTTGAAATCTGATGCTCCCCAGAGTGCTCCTTGTTTTTGCTGCGGGGTGAGTCCGCCCAGGTTTACTTCCAGGGTGGCGTAAGAAAGTAGGCCTTCAAACTTAAGGTGTACATTATCCGGCAGGTCCTTAATCACCCCCGTTACTTTAAACTGGTTGTTGTCCGTTTTTAGGATTTCTCCCATCGGGCTGCTGTTACCAAAGTACTTTTTAGCAAGTGATTCGGTCATTACTATACTCCTGGCTTCATCCAGTGCAGTTGTCGGATCTCCCTCTATAAATTCATGAGTAAAGAGGCTGAACATGGACGAGTCGGCATAATAAAGGTCATCTTCATAAAACTGATCGTCATTGCTTCTGATCAAAACCTTGCCGGCAGTTCTGAGCCGGGTGTAGTTCTGAATTTCGGGATACTCCACCATCAGAAACTGAGGAAGGAACTGAGAAGAGAGGGCGTATTCATCGTCCTTTGGTCCAATCTTGAACTTACTGTCTATGCGGTAAATGTTGGCGTGGTTCTCGTGCTGCTTGTCAAAACTAAGGTCGCTTTGCACATAGAGAAAAATGATAACTGCTACTGCCAGGCCGACTGCCAGGCCAAGGATGTTCAGTAGGGAATAGAACTTGTTCTTAAGCAGAACACGAAGAGCAAGAGTGAGGTTTTTCATGCCGGAGAGTTTTTGAGTGATTGTTGACTTTTTTGGTATTTGAGTTTTTGCTAATGTAAAAGTGCGGTTTTTGAGACGTATGAGGTGCTTAAAGATGTTGAGCGACACAATCTCGCGGCTGTGTGGATTGAAATTCCGCTGAGCGGACTGCTAAAATTGAGTGAAGAATGTAACTTCTTACGAGTTTAAGAGTCTATTGATAAAGGAGAGATTCCGGCCCATGTACCTACACTGAAAATGTGTCGGTTTTGGTATGCATTGAAAAAAATCATATACTGCTACTATATTATTTTCAAAATAGTAAAATATAAAAATGAAAGGGACTTACTTAGGTGAATTTGAAGAGGTAGTATTGCTCACTGTGGCACTGCTGGAAGGAGAGGCCTATGGTATCAATGTGAAGCTGGAGGTGGAGAACCGGACAGACCGGAAGATCAACCTTAGTGTGATTCATTCTACGCTCTATCGCCTGGAGAAAAAAGCTTATCTCAATTCTGCCCTGGGAGAGGCCACCAGGATCAGGGGAGGTAAGCGCAAGCGATATTTTTCGATTACACCTTATGGTGTCAGAAGCCTGAAAGATGCGAAGGCTTTGCGTGATGGTATTTGGAACGCGATCCCTAATTATGTCTTACAAAGATAACATACCCACCCCGCCCCGCTGGCCGTTGTGGCTGCTGCGGTGGTTTTGCAGTGAACGCTGGCTTGAAGAGATCGAGGGAGATCTTCAGGAGGAGTTTGCGCTGAACTGCCGATGGTACAGCGTACGCTATGCCAGGCGTAATTACTGCTGGACGGTGCTACGGTCTTTCCGGAGCTACCTGATCTTCGATAAACTCAGAATCAATAACAACAACCATAAAAACGTCATGTTCTCAAACTATCTCAAAATTACACTGCGGTCGCTCCTTAAGAATAAGGTGTATTCCGCTATCAATATCTCAGGCCTTGCTATCGGTATAGCGGGTGCCCTGTTGATACTACATTATGTCACTTTCGAATCCAATTTTGATACTTATCAGAAGGATTCAGAGGATTTGTACCGGGTAAGCCTTGATATCTATCAGAGTGGTGAGCAGGTTTTTCACAGCGCTGAAAACTATCCGGCAGTAGGGCCCGATATGCAAGCTGAGTTTCCTGAAGTAGAAGACTGGGCTCATCTGTATAACATGGGTTCTAAGAATAATGTGGTGATTACTTATGAGGAGGGGCAAGGTCAGCCCATTCAGCTAAAGCACCGGAAGTTCTTATATGCGAGCCCTACATTCCTTTCCCTCTTTGGCGTACCGATGGTACAAGGGGATGCGGAAACTGCCCTGAAGGAGCCTTTGACCATGGTGATATCGGAAAGTACAGCAAAGAAATACTTTGGCAATGAAGACCCGATAGGCAAGAGGCTCAGGTTGAAGGATGATGACTTTAATGATGAAAACTGTGTGGTGACCGGGGTATTTAAGGACCTGGAACCTAACACACACTTAAAGTTTGAAGTGCTGATCTCTACGCCCACGCTTTATACCCGTTTTGACGGAGCCCTGACCCGCTATAAAACCGGCTGGATAAGAAAAGACTTTTATACCTATGTAAAGCTTGCTGAGGGCACCGACCCCATGGCACTGGAAGCTAAGTTGCCTCCCTTTGTGGATAAGCACATGCCTGAGCTCAAGGAGAGAGGTGGTAGAAATGACCTCCACCTGCAGCCGCTTGAGCGCATTCACCTGGACTCACATTTAAGTGATGAGGCAGAACTTAACGGAAGTGCTGAGCCGATTACCTTCCTCTCCATCATCGCGATTTTTATTGTAGTCATTGCCTGGGTGAATTATATCAACCTGGCTACTTCCCGCTCGCTGGACAGAGCCAAGGAGGTAGGTATCAGAAAGGTACTGGGGTCTCAAAGAGCGCAGCTGATCAGGCAGTTTATGTTTGAGTCTGTGGCCATTAATCTGCTGGCTGTGATCTTGTCCTTTGTGCTGATTGCGATAGCACTGCCTTCATTTTACCAGATGAGTGGCATCCCCTCAGAGGTACTTATTTGGGAGAACCAAATCCTGTGGTATACACTGATTGGTATCTTCCTGTTTGGCTCCTTTATCTCAGGTTTTTACCCGGCCTTAGTGCTCTCTTCCTTCAAGCCCGTAAGTACCCTCAAGGGTAAGTTCAGAAACTCAGGCACAGGGGTGATACTGCGCAAGGTGCTTGTGGTATTTCAGTTTGCTGCTTCTGCTGCCCTCATCATTGGCACCTTTACCGTGTATCGCCAAATGCAGTATGTAAAGTCGGCTGACCTTGGTTTTGATCTGGAGCAGACTATCGTAGTAGAAAGAGCTGCTATTGCCAGCCCTTCTCAGGAAGGCAGAATTCAGCAGGTCAATTCTTTCAGAGATGAACTGGCTAAGAATCCGAATATCATCAGTGTAGCGGGCTCAAGCATGGTGCCCGGTAAAAAGATCAGGTTTAAGGGAGATGTACGCGGGGCAACACAACCTGCCGGTGAAACCTTCCCTATGAACGGAGTGGGAGTGGACCATCAACTGATCAGCACACTGGGGCTGGAAATCGTAGCCGGGAAAGACTACTCTTTTGGTGATCCTCAAAACCAGGCCACAGTGATGGTGACCGAAAATGCAGTAAAGCTCCTGGGCTTTGAGAGCCCCGAAGACATTGTGAACAAGCAGGTAGTGATAGAGAATTTTCAGTTTACCGCTACGGTAAGAGCTGTGGTTAAGGATTATAACCACGAGTCATTACGTATTAAAGCCATCCCATCCGTATTCTTCTATAGCCCTTTTCAGGTAGAGTACTATATGGTGAAGATCAACCGACAAAACATAGATCAGGCACTGGGTGCTGTGGAGACGCAGTGGAATGCCACCTTCCCCGGTAACCCTTTTGAGTATTTCTTCCTGGACGAATACTTTGATCAGCAGTACAAGTCAGAAGATCAGTTCCAGTCCCTATTCTCGGTTTTTGCCGTGTTGGCGATTTTTATAGGCTGTCTCGGGCTTTTCGGCTTATCTGCCTTTACTGCTATGAAGCGCACCAAAGAGATTGGTATCAGGAAGGTGCTTGGGGCTTCAGTACCGGGCTTGTTTTACCTGCTTTCCAAGGAGTTTATCATTTTGATTCTGATCTCTAATGTGATCGCCTGGCCGCTGATCTATTATACAATGGAAGGCTGGTTGCAGGGTTTTGAGTATCGTACGTCAATCAACTTGCTGGTTTTTGGTCTGGCTACCCTGATTGTTGTGGGTATTGCTTTGCTCACAGTTAGCTTTCAGACCGTTAAATCTGCCAAGATCAATCCGGTAGATTCACTGAGGTATGAATGATATAAAATTAGCGTGGGGTTTAAACCCCACGCTAATTTTATATCCTACGCTGATATCATCTTCTGCGATTACCGCCACCGCCTTTTTTGCGGTTATAGGGCCTGCGGCCTCCACTACCTCTCTTTTTAGGGTTGTACTCAGGTCCGTCTCCCAGTTCGGCCGGCAGGTCCACTTTTCTGATTTCTTTTTCTATCAACTCCTCTATTCTTCCGAATTTATACTGATCATCCTCATTGATAAAGGTGACAGCTTCTCCTTCAGAAGAAGCCCGGGCCGTTCTACCGATTCTATGGATATAATCCTCCGGGTCGTTTGGTACATCGAAATTGATTACCATATCGATATTATCAATGTCTATACCACGGGATATTACATCTGTAGCTACCAGAATCTGGAGCTTTTTACTTTTAAACTCATTCAGAATGGTTAACCTTTCGGCTTGCTCCAGGTCTGAAGAGATCATATTAGCATTCAAACCCTGACTTTGCAATTCACGGGTAAGCTGCTTTACCTTGATTTTTGTAGAGGCAAAAATGATCAGGCTTGGTACATCGTTGTCGCGAAGCAGGTACTTTACCAGCTCAATTTTTTGACCGTCATAAGTCAGAAAAGCAGCCTGAACCACTTTTTCAGCCGGCTTGGAGATAGCAATACTCACCTCTTCCGGGTCGGTAAGAATATCTTTTGCCAGCTTTCTGATTTTGGGAGGCATGGTAGCCGAAAACATAATCGTCTGCCTGTTCTTTGGCAGCTGGTTGATGATCTTCATGATATCATCATAAAAACCCATATCCAGCATGCGGTCAGCCTCATCCAGAATTAAATGTTTGAGGTTATCAATCTTGGCGTAGCCCAGGTTCAGGTGGGAGATAAGCTTACCGGGTGTACCCACAATAATATGGGCTCCATCTTGTAAAGCACGTTTTTCTCTGGCAAAACCATCGCCATCACCACCACCGTACACAGGCATTGAGGTAGCCATAGTAAAGTAGGCCAGGCCTTCCAGTTGCTGATCTATCTGTACAGCAAGCTCTCGGGTAGGACTGATTACAAGGGTATTGATTTCACCTTCCTGAACTTGCTGCTCACTGATTTTGTGTAGGACAGGAAGTAGAAAGGCGGCTGTTTTGCCAGTACCGGTTTGGGCTACCGCGATGATATCTTTGTTATCGATAATGATCGGAATAGACTGCTCCTGAATAGGGGTGGGTTTTTCAAAACCCATTGCATCCAGGCCCTGTAAAACGTCTTCGTGAAGTTTGAGTTCTTTAAAAGTCAAAGGAGTGAACTAACTTAAGTGTATGATTTGTTGAATAACCAGCTTGAAAGATACTAATTGAGTGCGTAATGAAAAAAGCTGTTTTTAAGACTAACATTAATTGTGGTAGCTGTGTTGCGAATGTAACGCCATTTTTAGAAAAGGCACAGTCAATTGACGATTGGCAAGTAGATACGGCCAATAAAGATAAGATTTTGACGGTAAAAGGCACACATGTGGATGTTGCGGAAGTTATCAGGCTTGTTACCGAGGCAGGTTATACCATTGCTGAGAAGAAGAGCGGACTGAAGAAATTGTTTGGTTGATAGTCCCCCACATCAAAGTTTCAGGACTCCTTCTTTGAGCCTTTTTTCTACTTCTGCTACCGTATGGGTTCTCCCTTTCTTAACATCCTCTTTGGATTTCTGCACTCTGTAAATGAGTTTTTCCTTCAGTGCTTCTGTCTACTTTTCTTCTTCGGAACTATCGTTTGGTCTGCACATGAATGGAAGAGCAGTTCTAGTGCTTCTTCCAGAAATGAGGAGAGAGGAGCATCAGCACTGTAAATAGTTCGAGTCTACCCAGGAGCATCAGAATGGACAGCAGCCATTTACCAGGTGTCGGAATGGCCGAAAAATTATCTACTGGCCCCACTTCACCAATACCCGGACCTACATTACCCAGCGAAGTGGCTACTGCCCCAAAGGCCGTATCAAAGTCTACATTCATGGCAGACAGCAGCACCGCGCCTATCAGAAATATGAGGATATATATCATAATAAAGGCGAGTACATTGAATACAATGTTTCGCTCTATGGCCTTACCGCTGATTCTTACCGGTATCACCGCTGAGGGGTGAAGCTGCCGCTTAAGCTCCAGAAATGAGTTTTTGAAGAGCACAATGTGCCTGATAACCTTCACACCTCCCGCTGTGGACCCTGCTGAGCCTCCTACAAAGAGCAGTATAAAGAACAGGGTTGACAAAAAGGGAGCCCAGGAGGTGTAGTCAGCCGAGACAAAGCCCGTAGTGGTAATAAGCGATACTACCTGAAAGAGGGAGTCACGGAAAGCCTTTTCTATGCCTTTGTCTGTTACAAAGAGCAGTGTGACAGTCACCACAATGGTAATGGCCAGGGTAAACAGGCCATAGGCAATGAACTCCTCGTTCTTAATAATCTTTTTGAACTGCCGCTTGATCCCAAAATAGGTGAGGGTAAAGCTGGTGCCTGCCAGAAACATAAATACAATGAGCACATACTGTATAAAAGGTGAATCGAAGTGTGCCGCACTGTTGTTCTTGGTTGAGAAGCCACCCGTTGCCATGGTGGTGAGGGCGTGGTTGATAGCATCGTACACAGACATGCCTCCGGCAAAGAGTAGTATTGCTTCCAGCAGGGTGAGTCCTACATAGAGTAACCAAAGGCGTTTGGCTGTCTCCTGAATCCGTGGCTGGAGTTTATCAGGTGTAATACCGGGAGCTTCCGCTACGAACAGCTGCATACCACCAATACCTAAAAAAGGCAGAATAGCTACCGCCAGCACAATGATTCCCATACCTCCGATCCACTGGGTAAAGCTTCGCCAGAAAAGAATGCCCTTAGGCAGAGACTCTATATCGGTAAGTATGGAGGCACCGGTAGTGGTATAACCTGAGATTGTCTCAAAAAAGGCATTGGTAAAGCTGGGAATACTGCCACTGAGCAAATAGGGTAGTGCCCCAAAGAGCGACATCACCAGCCAGCCTGCCGTTACCACAATGTAACCGTCTCTTTTCTTCAGGTCTTTGCTCAGGTCTTTGCGGGTAAAGTAGCGCAGGGCAAAGCCCGAGGCAGCAGTAATCAGAGCTGATACGGCAATGGCCCACCAGGAATCCTCTTCATAATAGAAAGAGAAGGGCAGGCAAAGCAGCATAAAGGCGCTATTGAGCAGCAGTAAGATGCCCAAAATATTGCCGATAACTTTAATGTTGAATTTCATCGTCTATCAGATGAAGTAAGACTCCACCTTTTGAATGCATTCAGGTTTGGTCAGTACCACTACGCGGTCTTTGGGTTCAAACCTGAAGTTACCGGGGGTGGTAAAACCTACACCATCTCTGATTACCCCGCCAATAATAGCATTTTTTGGGAATTGTAGGTTGCGAAGCTGATGAGAGGTAATCTTGGAATTTTCTTTTACCTCAAATTCCAGGATTTCAGCATCCACTCCATGGATACTCGTTAGGGCCACAATTTCACCCTGTCTGATATGGCGGAAGATAAAGTTGGCCGCAATCAGCTTTTTGTTAATCATGGTATCTACCCCTATGTTTTGAGACAGATGGATATAGTCCATGTTCTCAACCATAGCAATGGTTTTCTTCACCCCATTGTTTTTAGCTACCAGGCAGGAAATGATATTGGTTTCCGAGTTACCCGTTACAGCAATAAAAGCATCCATATCAGCGATGCCTTCTTCCAGCAGCAGCTCCACATTACGTCCATCACCGTTAATAACCATCGCATCGGGGAGCTGATCCGCCAGCTCAAAGCACTTATCCGGGTCGTTCTCAACGATTTTCACATTGTAGCGCTGGCTCAGCAGTTTGGCAGCATGAAAGCCTACCCTTGAGCCACCCAGTATCATGATGCTTTTTACTCCGGCCTTCTTCTTACCGGTAAGAAAAAGCAGCTTCTCTATACCATCTGGCTGGGCGATAAAATAGGCGTGATCGTTTTTCTTGAATTTCGTATCTCCGTAAGGAATAATGGTTTCGTTATTCCTCAGGATGGCGACTGTCATAAAAGTCTGGTCAGGGTTGAGCTTGGCTACTTGCAGCATGCTCTTGCCTTCCAGTGGACTTTTTTCATCAATGTTAACCCCGATAAGGGATAGCAGACCTTTTTCAAACTCAAAGCTATCGGTCAGGGCAACTTCTTTCAGTAACCTTTTGATCTCTTTAGCCGCCAGCGATTCAGGAGAGATAATCTCGTCAATACCCAGGTGCTTCAGGTTCAGTTTGTCCTTTTGGTAAAGAAACTCGGTGTTACTGATTCTGGCTACCGTTCTCTTCGCTCCCAGGTGCTTGGCAATGATAGAAGTCGTGATATTGGCGTTTTCCGAGTTGGTAACCGCAATCAGCAGATCCGCCTCAGATACACCTGCCTCTTCCAGTACGGAATAGGAAGTTGAGTTTCCTTTAATGGTAGCAGCATCCACCTGGTTAGAGGCATATTTCAGCTTGTCCTGTGCCTGATCAATCAAGGTGATGTCTTGCCCCTCGGCACACAGCAGCTTGGCCAAATGATACCCCACATTACCTACCCCAGCAATTATTACTCTCATTCGTTTTGGCTATTGAAAAACGCGGTAAATGTAAATAAAAAACGAAGCGACAAATCTAATTATTTGAATTAATTGCCTGAAAACGATTAAGATGCGTCTCCCGAAGGCTTTAAGCCTGATCTGATATGCAGGTCTCGCTGCGGGTACGGAATCTCAACGTTATGCTCCTTAAACTTTTCGAAAATGCGGTAGTAAAGTTCACTTCTGAGGATAATCGGTCGGTCGGTATAGCGAGAGGTCCACACTTTCAGATCAAAGTCCAGAGAGCTGTCTCCGTATTGAATAAAGAGCACCTCGGGAGCTGGTTTTTTCAGTACTCCGGTATGTTCTTTTGCTACTTCCAGCAGTATTTTTTTAATCTTGGCAGGGTCCTCCTTATAAGATACCCCAACAGGAATGCCGAAGCGTACATTTCTGTCATTATGGCTCCAGTTTACTACCTGCTTATTGATTACATCGGCATTGGGGATAATGATAGAGATATTATCATTAGTGTTAATGGTGGTGGCCCGGGAGGATATTTTGATTACATCACCGGTAATGGAACCTACATCAATACGGTCGCCCACCTTAACGGGACGCTCAAACAGAATGATCAGACCTGAAATAAAGTTGTTCGCAATGTTTTGCAGGCCAAAACCAATACCTACACCCAGGGCACCGGCTAGTACGTTCAGTGAACCGAGATTAATGCCTGAATTCTGAATAACAATCAGGCCACCAATGATCAACAAAACGTATTGGATAATGGTACCAATGGACTGACTGACCCCAATATCATCGGAATACTTGGAGAGTATCTGCTTGACAAAAACGGATTTAAACTTACCTGATAAATAGGCAAGTAATGTCAGAAAAAAGATTGCTCTGAAAAGATCAAAAATTTTCAATGGATGCTCTTCATCCTTGATCAGGGTTCTGTTCAGGTCAGAATCTTCATTGAGACCTATACTCGTCATTAACACTACTAGTCCTACCACCAGAATGGTGTACTTTGTGGTATTACCAATAGAAAGAATCGTCTTTCTATCTTCTATATATCGATTGAGAATGCGGTTGATCAACAGGGCCCGGATGCCATTCCCGAGAAGGTTGATGAGGAACATAAAGGCCACGGGCACGATGATATCCGTGGCCGTGAACTCAAAGCCCAGTAGCTTATAAACTTCTCCGAGAAACGGTATATGCTCGTTGATATAGCTAATCAACTGGTCATATATCGAAAGCGCCTCATCCATAATCCGAATATAGAAATCTTTTACTTAGCGGGTATCAGCAGAGAGGAATCTCCATAGCTTAAAAAGCGGTATTCATTGTCCAGGGCTTGCTGATAGACTTTTTTCCAGTCTTCCCCTATCAGCGCGCCTACCAGCAGCATTAGCGTACTACCCGGCTGGTGAAAGTTAGTGATCAGCCCGTCACATACCCTGAAAGTATAACCGGGAAAAATGAAAATCTCGGTGCTGCCCACAATCTGGCTTAAGCTGTGCCGGTTCATCCAGTCAACAATCGCCTGAAATGCCACCTTGCGATCAGGTAGTTCGCCCTTTTGTTCATATGGCTCCAGTTTGTCAATAGCAAAGTTTTCGTTTCCGTGAAGCAGGCGGTTGCCAAACCAATAGAGGCTTTCCAATGTGCGCATGCTGGTGGTGCCTACCGCAATTACTTTGTTTTCTGCGGCAATTATATCGAGAATGCTTTCTATGGGCACTACCAACTGCTCTGAATGCATGGGGTGCTCAATCACATTCTCTGTTTTAATGGGCTGAAAGGTTCCTGCACTTACGTGGAGGGTGAAGAAGGTTTCTTTGACCTGCTTCTCCTTCAGCTTCTCAAGAATCTGAGGTGTAAAATGCAGGCCTGCGGTGGGAGCTGCTACGGCACCTTCTTTTTCAGAATATACGGTCTGATAGCGTGGTTTATCTTCTGCCTCCGGTTCACGGTTGAGGTAAGGGGGCAGTGGCACTTTTCCGGCCAGCTCTACTATCTCGGCAAAGGAGTAATCGGGGTTTTGCCAGGAAAAACGTACGGTCTTGGAAGCTTCATCCGTGACTTCCACCTGTACCTCTACCGCTTTTGCCTCATCTTCCAGTGTTCTTTTCAGCACCTGACCATGCTTCCACTTTTTAAAGTTGCCAATCATGCACTCCCATTGTACTTCAGCTCTTTCTTCCATTACCAGGCTCAATATATTGGAGGGAGCCACTGGTTTCAGCAGGAAAATCTCAATCTGTGCTCCGGTGTCTTTATAAAAGATCATACGGGCCGGTATCACCTTGGTATTGTTAAAGGCAAGGGTGCTGCCTTCCGGGATCAGGCCTACAATTTCTTTAAAGCCGCGATGGTGGATTTGACCCTGCTGGTAGTGCAGCAGTTTGGACTGATCCCGCTCTGCCAGTGGATATTTGGCTATGCGTTCATTGGGCAGGTCATAGACATAATCCTGCAGGTCGATGGGGGTTAGCTGACTCATAATTAAGGGGGGCAAAGATAGAGAATGTGGCGATATGAACTACCGGGTCCACTATGAAATGATGTTCTCAATGAGGGGTAAACTGATTGAAATATCAGGCTTTCTTTTGCTCATTTTATTAATTCCCTGCGGCTGATGTGAAAACGTGCTATACTGGCGCTGAGGGTAGAAAATTAGTATAACATAACTAATCTTTACTCGATTTTACTCCAGACGGTCCTCGCTACGAAAGTCCTCAAATAAGGTTATAAGGCCCATTCTCGTACAAAAATGTGCACGTTTATGCACGGAAACGTACATCTGCGAACGCTTTCATTTATGGAAATATATATAAGGGGCTGTTTTTCAGTGATTTATGATTTTTGGCACACTGATTGGAAAGTAATGGGCAAGGTTAAAAACAACAAAGTTCAATATTCCACTTTGGTCGGTGGAAACTCAAAATATCAACAACAATGAAAGTATTAGGTCACAAAAACATCTGGGCGTTGGTCGCCCTCCTTCTGGCAGGCACAGTTATCTCTTCTGCCAGAACTACATCCCCTGAAGTATTAGTACAACCTGAAGCCATCGTGGAATTCGAAGATGATCTTTCCTATATGGATGACATCGAAGAATACGTGGAAGAATATCTCGATGCAATGATTGCAGATGAGGTAGCTCCCTCGGTGATTAAGGTGTATGATGAGAATGGAGAATTGGTGCTGATTGAAGACACTTCAGACAATGAACTCAGTGAAGAAGCGATTCGCCTGATCAGGCAGTCAGAGTTTCTTACTGAATATGATGATACCACTTATTATCGGTTAAATAGTTAGTTAGTAGTTTTAGTTTAAGGTTGATTAAGGGAGTCTCATACGGAGCTCCCTTACCTATTTTAGGGCTACTTTTAAATTTTTAATGAGGTATGTTGAATGGTGAATGTAAAACCAACCATACTTCTTCATCCTTATATTTTACCTTCTGAAGTCCGTTCCGATTTTCGCTGACTAGTCAGGTTGACTTTTTCTCTCTATGGGTTTGATCTGTTTGATCAAAGACAATTTGTTTTTTAACTGGTTTTACTGCTGCAAATGCTTCTCCTCCAAACCCACCAACCTAAACCTTACCACATCTCCCGGCTTCATCTGAGCCAGTTTATCCATGTCTTCTGTAACTACATTGGCGAGTCGGGTGTAGCCGCCTGAAGTTTGGGCATCAGCCATAAGAATGATAGGCTGCCCTGCATTGGTGATCTGAATGGTGCCGGGGATAATACCTGAAGAAATTACTTCTACGGCCGACTCGAAGTGAGCAAGTCTTCCTTCCAGCTTATAGCCCATTCTGTTGGAATCATTTGAGATTTTAAAGTCCTGACTGAAAAAGTCACCAATGGCCAGGTTAGAGATCAGGCTGAACTCGGGGCCGGGCAGCACCCTGATGATATTCAGCTGGCTTAAGTCAGGCCGTTCTTCCGTTGGAATGGCAATAGGGGGAATCAGCTCTTCATATTCCACCTCCAGCACCTGCTCTTTTTTGATTACACTTTGTGGGGTAAGCTCCGAAGCTTTGGTCGCAGAAGCGCTGTAGCTCCCCAGCCATGGCTCAATCTGCCATCTGCCCCGCACTGCCAGGTAAGCCCTGCAGCCGGTAACCGGCCTGGCGAAGCTAATGACATCGCCATCTTCTACATCCAGCGTCTCGTACATATCGGCTGGCTCCCCATTAATTTTAAGGGAGAGGTTGGCTCCTGTAATGGCCATCTGCCCGCTACCCTCTATGCGGATGGTGGGCCCCAGCAGTGTGATTTCCAGCACCGGTGCACTTTCATCATTGCCAACGAGTCGATTGGCAGCTTTCGCAGAGGCTTTGTCCATGGCCCCGTTTACCGGAATACCCATGCCCTGGTAGCCTGTCCGACCCAGGTCCTGTATGGTAGTCTGCAGGCCGGACTTCACAAAATGAAGTTTGAGTTTTTCAGCCATAGCTCACCTCCGGTTGATAAGTTCCTGATTTGATGTCAGCCTCAATAGATTCGTATTCTTCCGAACTGATTGATTTGAACTGCACATAGTCTCCGGGCTTGAGCAGGGCAGGCTCTTCTTCCTTGGGCCGAAAGGTGGGTATGGGTGTTTTACCAATCAATTGCCAGCCTCCCGGGGCATCGGTGGGGTAGATGCCCGTTTGGTAACCAGCTAACCCAACAGCCCCCTCATGTACCAGTTTTCTGGGATCCGTACGCCTGGGGCAGTAAAGTGCTTTGGGCAGAGAACCCAGGTAGGCAAAGCCCGCCACAAAGCCAATCATGAAAACACGGAAGGGGGCCTCTGTATGTTTGGTGATAACCTCTTCCCTGGTGATGCCGGTAAACTCCATCACCGCCTCCATATCCGGAGCATAAGCCTCATCATAGCAAACGGGAATATGATAGCTCTGCTTTGCATCACTGGCTTTTCCTTGTTTGAGGTTCAGTGTAGCAATGAGGCCCTTCAGTGTATTGAAATCGATAAGCTCAGGGTCAAAGCCTACGGTAAGAGAGCAGTAAGCGGGGATAGTATAGGTGACTTCCGGCAGGTGCCTGATCGCTTCATCCAGGCTGATCACCTGAGCATTGATTAGCTCATCTATGCGTTGATCGAGATTGATCAACAGGGCGCTATCTCCGTAGGGCAGGATGATCATAGGGCAAAGGCTTTTTTTGTAATGCCGGCCTGCTGAAGCTGCTCGGTAATGGCTTTGAGAATGTCTACAGCCACGGGGTTATCTCCATGAATGCAGAAGCTTTGTGCAGAGATATTCACAGGTTCTCCTTCCAGAGTCTTCGTTTCGTTATCCAGTGTGATGGAAACTACCTGAGCGGCAGCATCTTGTGCACTACCGATAACAGCATTCTCCTTCAGTCGGGAGCGGAGTTTGCCATTGGCTTCATATCTGCGATCGGCAAAAGCTTCGGCTACAAAGGCCATACCCGCTGCTGCGGCAATCTGCTCTACGTGGCTGCCTGCCAGGCCCATCACCACGAGGCCGGGGTCGATGGCTTTGATACCGGCAATGACGGTCTCCGCCTCGGATGCATTGGCGGCCATTTCATTGTACAGGGCTCCGTGCGGTTTTACATAGGCCAGTTTTCCTCCGGCACTTTCTACCATACCCTTGAGGGCAGCCACCTGGTATTTGATATAAGCTTTCAGCTCGTCTCTTTTCATGGGGATCACCCTACGGCCAAAGCCCTGCAAATCAGGGTAGCCGGGGTGCGCACCTATCTGTACACCATGCTGCAGGGCCATATCTATGGTCTTTTCAATATGGTAGGGATCACCGGCATGCATCCCGCAGGCAATATTGGAGGAGGTGATGTGCGGAAAAATGGCGGCATCATTGCCAATGCTGAAATTACCATGGCTTTCACCCATATCGCAGTTGATATCGATCGACTTCATGCCTTTAATTTACGATTGCCGATGGGTTATAAAAACCAAAGCCCTCATTACAGTTTCATAAAGGACGGTGTCCTTTATAGAAAAAACCGAAAGGTGCCATGGGGATTGATATGATGATGCCTTTTAACAAGCCTGAAGGACACTGTCTATGAGTCTCATCTTAAGTTGCTCGGTTTTACCAAATGACCTTGGGATTGGTAAGCTTTCGTTTCATCCGTTTAACCAACTGTTCCTTTTAATTTTTTTACCTTTTCTGATCAGGTATGCATGATAGGTGCTCGGTACATCGTGCGTCCAATGGGGAAGAATAAGCGTTATCAGAATTCTATCTACATGAGAAATCAAACCCATGGTAATAGCCAGCAAAAAGGGCCAGCCGGCATGATTGAAGCCTATCAGCGATGTGAAGGCTATTAGTAGCGTAATACCCCAGAGCTTAGAGAGAAAGGCATGTGTGCAGGTTTCCTTTTTAAACCTGATAAGGCTTATGACATAGCAAGAGACTTCCATTGACAGAATTATCCATATAGCGATGCGATTATCGCTGATAAGGTTTGGGTGCAGCATCCAGGTGGCAATGCCGATGGATAACCAGAAAATCATATCTGTCTGGCTGTCCATTCTCCTGAGTTTGGCCGTTGACAGGTTTTGCTTTCTGGCGATAATACCATCCAGAATATCTGAAATAAGACCCAGATACATGAGTACTATTACAGTTGCTCTGGCTCCATCACCCAGAAAGTAAACCATAACCAGAATAACAGGTGCAAGCAAGAGCCGAAAAGCTATCAGGGCTACCGGAATTGACATAGGTTTTCAGTTAGGCATTATTGCTCATCTGGCCTGATAAAATACACTTCTACGATTTTGCCACCTGCCATTTTATACATGGCCATAACTCTTGCCGGAGGACTGTTTTTATTGAAAATGACCGACTCCTGATCAATGACCACATTGCCCAGTACCATTCTGTTTACAAGGGTACAATGCAGGTCAGGAGTGTTTTGAAACATGCCGCTGTATCGGGCGCGCATCTGATCTTTGCCCTGAAATTGTAGCTGATCAGGGTGGTTGTAGATTTTTACGCTGTCGCTGTAAGGGGCCAGAAAAGCATCAATGTCGCGGTTGTTGTAGCCATCCAGCTGCTGTTGGGCCAGTCTGGCCGCAGCATCACCTGTTTGTGCCATAAGGCCGGTGACAGCCAGGCTCAGGGTTAAGGACAATAAAAATCTTTTCATGAGTTCATATACTTTTTGAGTGATGACAGGGCCTGTTGTCTGATTTTATTTTTCATAAAGCCTGACCAGCCCAGCAGCATGCCGGGCAGTCCTAGTGCCATGGAAGACCATTTCCATAGGTTGAAAGTATCTTTATGGTAGACTATTTTACCTTCTTCAATAATAAATTCGGCACTGATTTTATTATGTACCAGCCTCAGTGTTTTGGAGAAAGGGTAAATGGCTTCCCAGCTTGCCTTTGCTCCACCGTTGCTTACCTCAGTCACATTGTGGCTGACTTTGAGCTCTTTTCCACCTCTTTCTACCAGCATGCTCCACATAGCGCGCGCTTCATCTCCGTTGAGCCGACCAAAAGCCGGGTCTTCAAATACGATGTGCTCCGCATAGCAAGCATTCATGGCGTCAGCATCCTTTTCCCTGAAAGCCTTATAAAAGGTGTCAATCAGTGCTCTGTTCTTTTCAATAGCTGCCATAGATCCAATTCAGTCAGTAATATCGTAAATACCCTAAAAGGTACCTAAACATAAACCAGTATAGCTGAAGCAGCCAATTGGTACCACAATCAGTATTAGTGGTGAAGCAGAGTTAATTCACTGTAAATGAATTGCTTGAGGTATTTGAGCATTTATGTGTTAAATTGAATTATTAATCAGGATTCGTCCTTCACAACCGAAGTATTATGCATACACCCTACAGATTCTTTATTTGCGGATTCTCCGTAATACTTATCGCTTTAATCGGTATGGCCTGTAATCCTGATGACCCTTCGAACCTGGGCCCAAGCAACAATCAGCAGATTTTTGGAGAATGGAGAGAAAATGAACTCATCAGAAGTGGTTGTGACGATGCCAATAACAATTACAGAAGGCCTTGTGATGATTGCAATACACTGACCATGGAAACGGATTACACCTTTCGGCTCACCAATGACGATAAAGAGTTAATCTCCCAGGGCACTTTTACAGTTCGCAATGAAACCGATATCACCTTCGATCCGGGAATATTTGATTCGGAAGGTGTCAGTTCCGTACGCTATAGCCTCATTACAGGAGCCATGCAGTTTAGCTATACCGATGATAACACCCTTTGCGCGGTGATCGAATCCTATCTGGTCAGCTCAGGCAATGCCGGAGGAAATTGATCTGCCGATTTTTCCTCTGAGTCCATTCATACGAATTACGCTGTAATGTTTACGGGTATCTGCTATTTTTCGGATACCGAATAAAACCTTACGTGCTATGAAACTACGCGCCCTCATTTTTACACTTTCTCTCTTTTCTACATTTCTGCTATCTGCCCAGCAGCTGGATATGGACTTATTGCATGGTATAAAGCCCAGAAGCATCGGTCCGGCTGGCGCAAGTGGCAGGGTAACAGCCCTGGATGTAGATCTAAAAAATCCTGACAATATCTACCTGGGGTCAGCAGCAGGCGGACTTTGGAAATCAGAAAACGGAGGCTCTACCTGGGAGGTAGTTTTTGATGATGGCAAATCAGCATCTATTGGTTCTATTGCTATTGACCAGAACAATCCCAATGTTATCTGGGTAGGTACGGGTGAAGGCAACCCTCGCAACAGTATGAACAATGGTGCGGGTATGTACAAGACCATAGATGGCGGACATACCTGGCAATTTCTGGGACTGGAAAAAACCAACGGCATTCATCGTATTATCCTTCACCCCGATGACCCGAATGTAGCGGTAGTGGCAGCTACCGGAACCCCTTGGGGAGAAAACCCGGAGCGCGGCATCTATAAAACCACGGATGGTGGCAAGAGTTGGCAAAAAACTTTGTATGTAGATGAAAAGACCGGAGCGGCTGACCTGGTGGTTGATCCGTCTAATCCTAATAAGCTGATTGCTGCCATGTGGGAGCATCGCAGGTGGCCCTGGTTTTTTAAGTCGGGAGGCCCTGGCTCGGGTATCTTTGTGAGCTTTGATGGAGGAGATACCTGGACCAAAAGAACGGCTGAAGATGGCTTGCCAAAGGGTGACCTGGGGCGCATAGGCCTCGCTATAGCGCCTTCAGACCCTGATAGAGTTTATGCTTATGTAGAATCGAAGTCCAATGCAGTTTTCAGGTCAGATGATGGAGGTTTTACCTGGAAGCAGGCTTCCCGGGCAAAGGATAGTGGTATTGGGGGCAGACCTTTTTACTATGCTGATATCTATGTGGACCCTAAAAATGAGAACAGAATTTACAGCATCCATTCCACGATTACTTCTTCTGAAGATGGTGGCAAGAGCTGGCAGACTTTTGTGGCGGGCAATAAGGTACACACCGATCACCATGCCTGGTGGATTCACCCGGAAGACCCGGGCTTCATTCTCAATGGGCATGATGGAGGCCTGACCATTACCAGGGATCGCGGCAAGAACTGGCACTTTGTAGAAAGCTTGCCACTGACGCAATTCTACCATGTGCGGGTAGACAATGAAGTGCCTTATAATGTCTATGGCGGTTCGCAGGACAATGGCTCCTGGCGTGGCCCGAGTCAGACCTGGTTTAAAGGAGGGATTCGTAATTTTTACTGGCAACGCCTTAGTGTGGGTGATGGCTTTGATATGGTACCCGACCCTCAGGACAACCGCTATGGCTGGTCCATGGGGCAGGGTGGAGGCCTCAATTACTACGATCGTGTTTCAGGCCTGCTCTATAAAGTACAGCCAACGCATCCTGATGGCGTTCCGCTCAGGTTTAACTGGAATGCGGGTATTGGGCTCGACCCACATGACAAATCAGTGGCCTATTACGGGAGCCAGTTTTTGCACAAAACCAGTGATCAGGGACAAACCTGGGAGCTGATCTCTCCTGACCTGACAACCAATAACCCGAAAAAGCAGGATGGAAAAACGGGAGGACTGACCCTGGATGCCACCCAGGCCGAGAACCATACAACTATTATTTCCATCGCTCCCAGTCCGGTAAAAGCCGGTATCATCTGGGTAGGCACCGATGATGGCAATGTGCAGGTGACTCGCGATGGAGGTAAAAGCTGGCAGAACACGGTGAAGAATATGAAGGGACTGCCCGCCAATTCCTGGGCCGCTCAGATCCAACCTTCTACCTACAATGAAGGAGAGGCCTTTGCCACCTTCGACAATCACAGAATGCACGACTGGACACCTTATGTATATCATACCAAAAACTTTGGCCGTACCTGGACCAGGCTGGTTGACGAAACAGATATGCGCGGAGCTACCCTCAGCTTTTTGCAGGATGCAAAGGTGCCTGAGTTGATGTTTACAGGTACAGAATTTGGCCTGTGGGTAAGCATAGATGCGGGTAAAACCTGGACACAATGGACCAATGGCTATGGTACACTGCCTACGCAGGATATGGTGGTACAGGAGCGCGAAAGCGACCTCGTGATTGCTACCTTTGGTCGCTCTTTTTACATACTTGATGATATTGAGCCGCTTCGGGCTCTGGCAAAATCGAAAAAGTTGCTGGACGAATCTGTTCATGTTTTTGATGCTCCCAATGCCTATCAGGCTATGCTGGGAGAGTCTATCGGTTATCGTTTCGGAAAGGTAGGAGACGCATTGTACGAAGGGGAGAACAGGCCCTACGGAGCACTGATCACCTATTATCTGAAAGAGGCTGATAAAGATGCTAAAGCTTTAAAAGACCGTGTTAAAATTGAAGTCTCCAATGCATCGGGTGAAGTGGTGCGAACACTGTACCGTCAGCCAAAGGCTGGTATGAACCGGTTTAACTGGAGGCTGGAAAGGGATGGTGTGAGAAACCCGGCCCGAAGTAAGCCTGCCAACCCAGGAGCTCCTTCAGGTGGCATGGGTGTACTGCCTGGTATGCACACCGTAAAGGTGACCTACAAGGGGAATTCAAGTGAGGCAAAACTGCCGGTGCTGAAAGATCCGCGTTTAGAGGTGACACAAGCTGAAATGGTAGCTAAAAATGCTTTGATTGAGCATATGATGAGCCTGCAGGCAAAAGTTACAGTGGTAGCGGATGTACTAAGAGATGCTAAGGCCAATGTGGAATTGGTGAACAAACGTGTAAAGAGCCAGGAAAAGATGGATGGTACTGAGCTGATTAAAAGAGGAAATGACATGCTCAAAAAACTGAACGAGCACTACTATAAAATTAGCAGCAAACCCGTACAGGGAATCTATCGTGACCCCAATGTGATTACCAATGCTATGTTTGGAGCCATGAGCAAGCTACAATCCGTACAGGTACCGGTCAGTGCCAATCAGCAAACCGCACTCGATCAGTTTGAAGCGAAGGTGAAAGCGCTGGAATCAGCCGTGAATAAAACCATGAATGGCGATTATAAGGCGTACCTGGCTTATGTGAAGGGTAGTGGTTTATCGATTATTGATGATCTTTAGATTTCAGAAAAGAACAATAAGAAAGAGGGCACCGATATCGATGCCCTCTTTGCATTTATGCGTAATCTATTTTGGTTCTGTCTTGCTTAATCGATACCCGGCCCCTGTATAGGTACTATATGGCAGCAATCATGGCCTATTACAAAGTCCTGTTCCAGTACGATCGCATTGTTTTTCAGCCCTACAAACCTGATACTTGTTCCGGTTGAACTGAGTTGGTCCATCTGCGCATCGGTAATGACGGTATAGAGCCCCTCCGTCAATTGGTTATCCTCTTCAACGAAAGTATAGGTTTGTCCGTTATCCAGATTCTGTGAATAGTAGGAATCGAGTATAACCGCACTTCCCTGATTATCTGTCGGACCATAAGTAAAAGTCACGAAAACCTCGGTGCATCCAATGTCTGCCTTGCACTCAAGCGGCTGCGAATCCTCAGAACACCCCTGAATGGTTAAAATCATTCCCAGCAACACTACCAAACCTGTCTTTTTCATCTTACTATCAGTTGTTTTTTACCTAGACATACTCCGAGCTGAAGAGGTTGGAACAGAATAAAAAACAATTGACCTCAATGTCCGTTTCATCTTAAATATTTCCTTGATTAATGAACAGATATCTTGAATGATTTTATTTAACTTTAATAAGTAATAATTGAAATAAAGTTTTTTCGATACATATTCTGGAATAGACTTTGCGTAGTATATAAAGTATTGGAGGTCCTCCTAGCCTAACCGGGACCTTCAGGCCGGTGTTGCTTGTCTTTGTTGAGAAGTACACCGGCATATTTTTTAGCGTTCGATTATTTTTTCCTCAAACAGACTCAGGTGAGATTAACACCTGCGGTTTTTCATAAAGGCGCTATCTAAATCTTCCCCGGGGGTAAGACTTTACTTCTGAGGTTAACTCGGGCTGTCGTACTACGAGTTACTGATGGTCAAAAACTCCTCCTAATAAGGGATTTAGGGAGGCTTTTAATATTCAAGGTGTTGGTTAGTTTTGCCGTGCAAGTCGTCCGACCACTTAGAGTGGTCAGACGACTGGTGTTGATACCCGGTCAAGCTGGGGATGATCTCTTATTAGCCTTGGGCACTGGTGAGGCCTTGAGGTGGAAGCCCCATCTAAATCTTCCCCAGGGGGATGACTTTACTCCTGAGGTTAACTCGGGCTGTCGTACTACGAGTTACTGATGGTCAAAAACTCCTCCTAATGAGGGGTTTAGGGAGGCTTTTAAGATTCAAGGTGTTGGTCAGTTTTGCAGTGTAAGTTGTCCGACCACTTAGAGGGGTCAGACGACTGGTTTGCCCTCTGTACCTGTGAAACCTGGTGGGTTGTGCTGATATGCTTTGTTTCTAAAAGCGATTTCACCGGCTCTCATAATCCAATAGGCTAAAGCTTCTTATATTTACCCTGCTTTTTAATCAAACGACCTTATACTATGCGTAAGCACTCTCTTTTTCTGTCCATCATTTTAATATCCCTGATCACTTTCAGTGCCTGCCAGTCTGGTGGAGAGGCAGAGCAAAAAGCAGCAGAGCCAGGCCCTATGGATGCCAAATCTGCCATGTACACTAAAGTGAGACTTGGAACGGACCTGGGTACGCTAAGCGAGAAGCAAGAGCGCATGATTCCCATCCTGATAGAGGTAGCTCAGATCATGGATGGCATTTTCTGGCAGCAGGCTTATGGAGACAGAGAAGCTTTCCTCAATGGCATCACTGATCAGCAGGAACGCGACTTTGCAGCCATCAACTATGGCCCCTGGGACAGACTCAATAACAACCAGCCTTTTGTCAATGGAGTGGGAGAGAAGCCGGCCGGTGCCAATTTCTACCCGAAGGATATGACCAAAGAAGAATTTGAAGCAGCTGACCTGGCTGATAAGGCCTCCTTATATACGATTTTAAGAAGAAATGATTCGGGAGAGCTCTATACCATTCCTTACCATGAAGCCTTTGCGGAAGAAACTAAAAGAGCTTCAGACCTGCTGAAAAAGGCAGCAGAATTGGCAGAGAATGACGAATTGAAAAAGTACCTCACGCTTAAGGCGGATGCCCTGCTCACAGATGAATACAGAGAGAGTGATCTGGCCTGGATGGACATGACTACCAATCAGATCGACATCATTACCGGACCTACGGAAACCTATGAGGATCAGCTGTTTGGCTACAAAGCTTCTCATACCACGTATGTGCTGGTGAAAGATATGGACTGGAGTGCGAGACTGGCCAAATATGCCGCGCTGTTGCCAGAGCTGCAGAGAGGTATTCCTGTGCCGGAAGCCTACAAGGCTGAGGAGCCCGGTGCCAATTCACAGCTGGCTGCTTTTGATGTAATCTACTATGCCGGTGATTGCAATGCCGGTAGCAAAACCATTGCGGTAAACCTGCCCAATGATGAACAAGTGCAATTGCAGAAAGGTACCCGCAGGTCGCAGCTAAAGAATGCTATGCGTGCTAAATATGATAAGATTTTACTCCCGATTACGGATGTTTTAATTGATAAAGATCAGCGCCAGTACATCACCTTTGATGCATTTTTTGCCAATACCATGTTTCATGAGGTCGCGCATGGCCTGGGTATCAAAAATACTATTAACGGAAAAGGCACGGTGCGCTCAGCGCTGAAGGAGCATGCTTCTGCACTGGAAGAAGGTAAGGCAGATGTACTGGGTCTCTATATGGTCTCTAAGCTCCATGAAAAAGGCGAAATAGAGGGAGATATGAAAGAGTACTATACCACCTTTATGGCCAGCATTTTCCGTTCTGTACGCTTTGGTGCTTCCAGTGCGCATGGTAAAGCCAACATGATTCGCTTCAACTACTTTCAGGAGCAGGGGGCATTTACCAGAGATGAGGCAACCGGTACCTATAAAATCGATTATGATAAGCTGAAGGAGGCCATGAACTCTTTGTCTGAGCTGATCCTTACCCTGCAGGGCGATGGCGACTATGATGGAGTAGCCAGCCTGGTAGCAGAGAAAGTGGTGATCAAAGAGCAGCTTCAGGCAGACCTGGATAAGCTGGCATCACTGGGTATTCCGGTAGATATTGTTTTTGAGCAGGGAGTTGATGTACTCGGACTGTCCAATCAGTAAGGCAGGTTACTTTGTTATTTTAACCGTATTATCAGTGGCCTGCTGGTAATATTGGTTGACTTTGAAGCCCAGTGTAAGAGAATAGAAGTCTACCAGGATATGCATCAGTATGGGAACCCACAGGGAGCCTGTGAAATAATAGATAGTAGACCAGAGAAGCCCTAAACCCATGGTGGACAGCATGTTTTTCAATTTGGTACCTGCATGCCCAAGCCCGAACATAGTATTGACAATCAGAATAGCATAAAAGGGTAGCATATATTGAGCAAGCAACTCGTACAACAACCCTCTGAACAGAATTTCTTCGCAAATGCCTGCCGTGATAGATACCATGATGGACCATTTATGCTCCTGTCCATTTTTGGGCAAAATGTACAGCACTGCCTTGAGTTTCTTTTTTGTCTTGATCAACCTTTTCTCAGGGTAGGGCAGGACTCTTACGAGTTGATAGGCTAAAAATATAGCACCGGGTAGCCCCGCAATACTCAGTGGATTCGTGAGAAAGTGCAGTCCAATGGAAGCAAGTCCGGCCTCCTTCAAACTGAGCAGGATCAGCACAGGCAGACACATGGCCCATTGCATCACCATAATGCTCTTATAGGTTTGAATCAGCAGCTGAGGATTTTCCTGCAGGTAAGCCTGGGTCTTCTTAGCTGTTATCAGGGCGTATAGCGGAAAGAGCACTCCGGAGAGTATTGCAAGGCATATCAGGGCGATGCTCATGGTGAATTCTCCTTCTCATTTTCAGGGTGGATGTCAGCAACAAGCTGCTTCCAGATGCGCTCACCATTGCTAAGCAGGTATTTGTTTCTGACCAACTCGCCATCTTCACCATCCTTAGCTAAGACCACTGGCTTGATCATAATCGCATGCTGCGTAGCTATGTTATTCAGGTCGATGTTCTCTTCCTTCAGCCTCTCCATGACTTTCTCCCGGATGGCGTCCATTTCAAGGGTGTCATGGGTAACCATAAAAACCTTACTCTGTCCATCGATGCCTGCCTTTACTTTTTGGGCGATGGTTTTCAGGTCATCAGGGGAATAGTGGTGTAGCCGCTTAAAGGCCCTGGAAAAGGTTTCATAGTCGTTGTAGCCAAGAGCAACCGCCAGGTCCTGAACGCTACCCTCCCCCTGGGTAATTACCTCATAGGCCTTGGTCAGTCTCAGCTGTTCTATGAATTTCTGGGGTGTGGTACCTGTATCTTTCTTGAAAACCCGGTGAAAACGAGAGGGAGAAAGACAGGCCTTTTCAGCGAGCTTCTCAGAACTGAGTTGCTCGCTCAAATGATCCTCTATAAAGTCTAAAACCTTCTGTATGGTTTCCCTCATCCCGTATCAAAAATACGATGAATCAGAGGGATACTGTATGACGAATTCTGCTGAATCTCAGCCTTTGGCAGTGAATAACTCAGTCAATTCTGAACCGCGCCATAATCTCGAAGCGGAGTTTGATTTGTTTGAAGCCAATATCGTCCGAAGTGATCGTTTCTTCATCCATTTTATAGGATCGGTTCGATGATAAGGTTCTCATATCAAATGGGCTTTGTGAGGTTTCTCTTATAAAAAGTGCTTTGCCGAGTCGCGAATCTACAACGGAAAGAAGCACTTCAGCCTTGGTCTTAGCTGCCAGCAGCGCTTGTTTCTTTACATCCAGCCTGAATTCGGACAACCGACTATGGGTAAGTTTAGAGATATACTGACTCTCAATATCCAGATTTTCCAGACGGTCTGTGAAGCCCAGTAATTCAACTGGGTTTTCAAACGTCAGGTTATAAGTTTTGCTGGCAAAGGCCTTGCGTTTCCTTTTTGAGCCGAAAGCCCCTGCTGATACGTTTGAGATCTTGATGTTTTCTTTTTCAATCCCGCTTGCATTGACTGCTTCTAGAAAACGGGATTCAATGTCTTTCAGCGTGACCAGCTTGCGATCTTTTTCATATTCCCTAAGAACGACTCTGTACACAATAATGTCGGGTGTAACCTCCATCTCTGCGGAGCCATTTACTTCTATATAAGGGTCTGTTTCGTTATTTTGAGCTATTGCGGTAGTTGCGAGTAAGCTTAGTACCAATGTGGAAATAAGTGCTTTGTACATATTGACTTCAGTTTATGTGTTCACAGGTTTTTTAACCCTAAAAGAGCTAAAACCATGCCTTTTATTGTGTTTCGCTTCTCAAATGTTTTATCAGGAATCAGAGGCAAAATCTTGCATTCTGACTCCTGACTTCCAGCTTCGGGCTTCCAACTTAAGGTCATTTTGTGAGAATTGATTTTAGTCTTCAATTTCGCCTGTGTCACTTTCAGACCATACTTTTTAGTCAATATACTTTTCTTTGATAAACCATTGATGTGCTCTTTGTATTGCGTCCTCAATGGTTAAATCAGGTTCGTAACCCAGTTCCTCTTTGGCTTTGGTACCATCCAGGTGCTGACCACCAGCCAATACGGCTATGGCTGTGGAAGACAGGGTAGGTGGTGTGCCTTTAAAAAGGGTATAGCGCACCTCCTGAAGCTTTGATATTAGTTTGGCTAAACCAAGTGGTAGCGTCTTTTTCAGTACCGGCACTTCGGCTTTTTTGCAAATAGCTGCCACAAGATCTTCCGTAGTGGTATTGTATCCCGTAATCAGGTAACGTTCACCAAAACGCCCCTTTTCCAGTGCCAGTAGCAAGCCTCTCCCTGCATCACGGGCGTAGACCACATTTCGGTCTCCCTTTACATAAGCCGGCAGTGTTTCGTTAGCCAGGTCTACAATCAGCCTCCCGGTGGTGGGGCCATAGTCGTATTCGCCAAAGGTCATGGGAGGTATGCCAATAATAATGGGCAGCCCGGCTGCTGCAGCTTCCCTGGCCATTTTATCCATCAGCCATTTTACCTGTACATAAGGTGCCGGGTTTTCCGGGGCTTTGTCGTAGTAGAGTTCTTCATGCCCTAAGCCGCTTTTCGCTTTGGGCATGGCAATGGCACCTCCCAGATAGAGGGCGCGCTTTACACCAGCCTCTTTTACAGCATCCAGAAAAAACTGCATTTGTAGCCGGGCAGTCTTGATTTCCTGCGAGAGTGGTTTGGGCAGGGTGGGATAGTAGGCACCGCAATTGGCTACCATGTCGAGGCCTTTCATAGCTCTGATCAGGCTGCCTCTGTCGTTCAAATCCGCTACCCGGCTTTCATAGGTCAAGTCTGCAATGCGGCTGAGGTCAGAACTGGCCCGATGAATGATCGTGACCTCATATTGTCTTAGCTGAGCGGCAATGGCCAGGTGGTGCCCCAGCATACCAGTGCCTCCTATAATTCCAAGTTTCATAAGCGAATAAGTCTCTCCGGGTATAAGTTATCGACTTAAATCATGATTAGCTAAACCATAAACGGAACCTGTACCTACCACCTGAGACTCCTAGCGCCTCGGAGTGGAAAGAGCGGGGTCAACCCATCTTCTTGTTTATCATAATGGGGACAGAGTCTGGATTACCAATAAGTTGTTCTGGGGCCAGAGGCTCGGTGACAGATTGCTTCGCTGTCGTCCGACCACTCAAAGTGGTCAGACGACTGGAGGTTCGCTCAGAGTATTAGCTCGCTCAGAGTCACTCCCGCGAGGATTCTGAGGCAATAGTTGGCTCAAGAATGAGGGAGGCATTAATACCCTTTGCCGTTCAGGTCGATTGTTCCATTAGGCCAGTGGTAGGAAGCAGGATAAATCATAGTGTAATCATCCCAGAAAGGGTTCTTTTCCGTGTTTTCAGTATCCCTTTTATTCACAAACCTATTGCGCACCAGCTGGCAGTTGAGCTTTTCATAAAAGCCGGGTACGCCTGTCTGGAAGAGGCATACATCTACACTGCTTTGATCAACTGCTTTAAAGCAAGCCTCCACGATTTGCCTGCCCAGTCCCAGGCCACGGTTTGCCATGTCTACACACACGCTGCCGAGCCCCATTACCTGAAGGCTACCCGTCTCTGTGTAGATGGTTCGCGGAAAAATCTCAGCATAGCCCAGTAGCTTTTTATCATAGGCAAAAAAGGCTTGCCGCCCCTCGCTGCGTTTTCTGTACCGGGTTATTTGCTCAGCTTCGCTAAGTTCGGTTGCTGGTTTTTCCTGCCAGGTAGCATACTCCAGCGCAAGGGCTTCCAGCGCCAGGCTGTCGGCTACTTCTGCATTCGGGATTTGTCGGATTTCCATATCAGTGGAATGGTTGTTTTAAAATTAGCATTGGTTAAATTCATTTATGACAGGTATGAATTTTCCGTATGCAGGGAATAAGGGTTAACTGTTCAGAGTCTGTCGATAATAGCGGATAAAGTGACCGGGCGAAATGAGAAACACCTGTTTTCCCCCTTGGAGAAGCGGGGTAAGGGGGATTGACGTTTAAAATGTTTTCACATTTCACCAAGGGGTGGGTTTTGTAGTCAGACTCCAGTAAACCAATCATCCTACTAAGCAGGATGAGAAGTGATTTTCAACTCCTGCTCACGTTGGTAGCGCTCCATACCCAGCTCTATCAGTATATCCAGCAGTTCACCATAGCCAATGCCTGTGGCGCCCCACATTTTCGGGTACATGCTTACCTCAGTAAAGCCCGGTAGGGTGTTGATTTCATTGATGATCATCGTGCCATCTTCTTTTACAAAAAAATCAACCCTGGCCAGACCTTCACAGCCGCAAGCAGTGAAGGCATCACAAGCCATTTTTCGCATTTCGCTGATCTGATCATCCGTCAGCTGGGCAGGGATATGCAGTTTTGCTGCTTCCTTGCTGATGTACTTAGATTCAAAGTCGTAAAAGGTATCACTTTCCATCACTATTTCACCGGGATAAGAAGCTTTGGGGTCTTCATTGCCCAGTACGGCACACTCTATTTCGCGACCTACAATATTCGGCTCTATGATCACCTTGATATCATATTCAAGTCCATCTTTCAGTCCGGCCTCATAATCTGCCTGATTGGTCACCTTGTGTACCCCTACGGAAGAACCAAGGCTGGCTGGCTTGAGAAAGAGCGTATCGGTATCGAGCGCTTTGCAAGCCTCATCATAGCTGTAAGGAGTACGCCCGGTAGCACAGAGGTAAGGGGCAATGCCAATACCGGCATCTCTGAGCAAACGTTTGGTCACATCCTTATCCATACAGGCACCGGAACCAGCCACACCGCAGCCCACAAAGGCTACATTCACCATCTTGAAAAGCCCCTGAATGGTGCCATCTTCTCCAAAAATACCATGGAGAACCGGGAAGGCCAGGTCGATTTCCTGTTCGATATTTCCACTGTCTGTATTGAGTACCCTTGCGCCTTGGTTACCGGGGATTAGCGTAATGGCTGTATTATCTGTAGCATCCGGGTCAAGTGCCGGTAGTAGCCACCAGTTTCCCTCAAGGTCTATTTTGATCAGGCTCAACTCATATTTTTCCCGGTTAATCTGGCTCAGAATACCTCTGACTGATCGGATGGAGATAGAATGCTCAGTGGATTTTCCACCAAAAATGAGGGCTACTTTCGGCTTTGTCATGACAAAAAAAGATTACTGATTCAATAACGACAAGCAACCAGATATTTCATAGTGGGGCATGGTTTTTTGTTGCAAACGCTATCCTTAGAAGAGCAAATGATTTAGTGTTCAAGTGCTGATATTTCTATCTGAATATCTTGGAGAAGCTTTTTTACCTTTCTTTCCTCTCTATTGTAAAAGTTGAGCATAACCGCCCGACTGTAATTCATATTGTCGGTGAGTAGCATAAACTCATGATCTTGTCTTTTCTTGTAGTTAGCGGGATAGTCTATTCTTCTGAGCCGCATATTAGGGAAGTAGGAAGGTTTCATTTCGGACATCCTCCTGTTGAGCAGAGGAGAATAGTTTTGGTAAAATTTATAGGCTTCTTCACCCTCTTCCATTCTCACCATGGCCTTGAAAGTAAAGTCATAGAGATTAATGATTTCGAGCCTGATTGTATCATTGGAAATGAGCTGGACACCCTTTGACTTGAGTGTTTCATAAGCTCCCGTATTTGGGGTGAATGTATAGTCGATCAGTGCATTGGTGTAGTAGCTTGCCACTGAGTCTGTTGATGATAACTCACCATTGATAAATCTCACGAGTTGTATTCCTGAACGAATGCTGGAGGCGTGCCCACTGCTGTTGGATTCCATGTCTTCCAGGGTAGACTGAAGACCATTATGAAGTTCTTTTAACATTTTCACCTCGTCTATCTTTTCAAGGCGGTTTTTATTCCAGTTATCCAATGAAAAAGCTACTGTAATGCCTATGAATATTGAGAGGATTTCGAGAAAAAAGGAACGCCAGGATATTTTTCTGTTTTTCGCCATAGGACTAATTTAACGGAAAATGAAATTCTTTAATCTCTTCGGGTCTAATTCCCTAAGCCTCAGATATGCGTAACGATCATTGAGATTGATCATAGTCGGTGAGGCCATGTTTAAGAAAGGCCTAGTTTTTCTGAATCATCTCTACCATACATTCATAAAAGGTTTGTCGGGTAATCTTTGACCGGAGCCAGGCATAGAAAATCATGGCCTGTAGGTCTTCCTCTCCTCGGGGTACCCATTCCCACGATACCTCTACCTTCTTTTCCAACTCGGCCATGTTCAGAATCTCCTCCTCATACACGATACGCTTGATCAGGCCCAGAAAAGTAGCCGCTCTTTTATACCTGTTTTGGCTGAAGAGATCGGCATACTTTCTTTCGATAGACCTGATTCTGGATTCGGCCAGGTCTTTTTGCCCGGCATCATTAAACAGTAAAACGGCCATCAGATCCCTTTTGAGCAGCCACTCAATGCCCAGGTGATTTTTATACCAGGTGTCGGTGCGCTCATAGGTATTGAGTAGTTGAATACAGCGCCTGTAGTCTTGCTGATAGAAGTGATAAATTCCCAGGTTAGTAATTATATTTCCGCGTACCCGTTCAGGAAGTTTTTGCTTAGCCAATTCTTCCAGTAGCAGAATGGACTCTTTCAGTCCTCCCAAAAAAATGAGATTGGCCGCTTTGAGTTGATTGACCTTGATGAGCGTACTTTTCTGAAAATGCACCGGGGTTTGCTCCAGGTGTTCAGCCAGTACTTCCAGGTAGTGCATGGACTCATCGAATTTTTTGGTTCGGTACTTGGTATGTGCCAGCATTACCAGTAGCTGTACGATGTAGTAATGATTTTCTTTATGAGTGAGTGAAAGGTAGCTTCTCTCCAGTGTAGGCTCAAAAGAATGGAACTCCTTGCTTACGACCACCCACTGCCTTAGGGTAGACATCAGTGAAAACAGAATTTTGGGACTTTCCATACTCAGCCGTTTCATCTTAAAGTCCGTCAGTGTCTCTGTCAAAATATCTTCAAAGGATACTTCCCGACCTTGCTTCCTGGCATTGAGCACCCGCTCTTTGAGTACGGCCTGTAGCATGATGATTTTTTCCGATTGTTTGAGCCGGTCCCCGTTTTGCTCATAGCGTGAGATGATATGGCTCAATTCAAGCTCATCGTTGAGGTGGCAATACTCTATTTGTAGCAGGTAAATGGTATTGAGCAGGTCAAAGAGCTCATATTGTAAGCCAAAATGTTCAGCTCGCAACAGCAACTTCCATCCAGCAGCTGAAAGCCCTTTCTGAAAGAGGTACTTGGCCATGGTATAAATGGCGTTGACCCTCCCGGCTGCGGTGGCGTCCTGGTCCACTGACTTGAGAATGATGAACTCTGAAAGGTGTTTGTAGAGGCGTTTTCTCAGTGTATGATAAGCATTGTCATTGACGTTGAGGGTGCTCTTCAATAGTTGGGTGTCCTGCTCACCGGAAGATAACAGTGAAAACAGAGCCAGGTCTTTTCGACCTTTTTTCTGTCGGCTTCTTTGAATAAAAAACTGAAACTCGCGGTGGTCGGCTTCATCCATGGAGGCAATTACTTCTTCCAGAAAACGCATATTTAAAAATACGTTTTTAGGTAAATATATAGTCAAAAATGAATAAAAATCATTTTTATAGAAAAAACATAAAATACGTTTTTTGAAAATATTGGCTGGAAATACCCACTGCCCGGTCGGATGTTTGGATAAAATTAACCGCTATGAAAGATTTTATTCAAAAGTATTGGATCAATGGGCTGGGGCTGGGCCTCTTGTTTACCGCCCTCTTGTATTTTCTGAAACTGGCAGTAGCCAACGGCTGGTTTCCTATTGAGCTCAGGTTGGCTTTGTCCAGCTTGCTGGGCTGTTCAGGTTTATTCTTCGGCTTTAAGATGGTCAATCAGCAGAAGCCGGTTACCGGCCAGGTGCTGGCAGGCCTGGGCACAGCCGCACTCTATGCCACCATAGGCTATATCAGCTTCTCTGATGAGCTGCTTTGGTCCAGTAGCTCTCTGCTCATTGCCATGGTAGGGGTGAGTTCCATTGTATCGGGGCTGGCCGTCAGGCAAAATCAGCGTATCCTGTTTGCCCTGAGTATACTCGGTGGGCTTATTACACCCTTCGTTATTAAGGCGTCTGCGCAGCTGGATGTAGCTTTATTCATCTATGTGCTTATTCTCAATCTGGCGGCCATTTATGCCAGTATCCGCAAGGGCTGGAAAGAGAATATACTGATTGGCTTTCTGCTCACAATCGGGCTGTTCAGCTCTTATTATTTCCTGTTCGATCCCGTAAGCTGGCAAAGGCCCTTTACCTATTGCACCATCATGTTTGTGGTGTTTATGGTAGGCTTTGTCATCACACCTTTTCGTGAAAATGAGAAGTACGATGGACTTGAGCTGATACTCGGCATCTTCAACGGAGTCAATTTTATTCTGTGGAGCTACTGGATTTTTAGCGAGTTTTCGCTGCCTTATGTGGCACCCTTGCTTATTGTAGGTGCATCCTTTCTCACCCTGGCTTGTCTGATTTATTACCGAAGTGAAAAACGGGGTATGGTCGCTTTTGGTACCTATATGGTATTAGCACTGATTTCGCTGGGCGTGGCGGGTAACGACCTGGGAATGCTCTACCAAAAGGGTGGAATGAACTATGTGATCACCGCTATGGTATGGCTGCTGCTGATTGGGGCTGTCTTTACCATTGGAAAGAAAATCAAGGACAGACAGCTGGTCTATGCATCTCTGCTAGGATATTTTCTCTTAATAGTCTACTGGTTTGGCAGGGCCTGGGAGGTAGACTGGCTACCCGTACTGGGGGTTGAGTACATCCCTTTTCTCAATGCCGGAGCGCTCGTTTGGTTAGGCCTGATCATCCTGGGGTTCAATTATGCCCTTGATATCAGAAACGGAAACGAGCAGCTTTCGGTATGGGGTGGAAAGGATACAGCCTATGCCTTGCTGGCACTGATCAGCCATATCCAAATAGGCGGCCTGCTTACCATTCAGGTGATGAATCTCTGGGAGGCCTATGACATGGGCTGGCTGGACAGAGACCTCACACTGTCCGCCTGCTGGTTTGTCTATGCACTCGTGCTCTTTTTATGGAACAGTCGATTGCCTCATGCATTGTTCAGGTGGTTAGGTGGAGCCGTACTCATTTTTTCTGCAGGCAAAGTATTGCTTTGGGATTTGGTGGGGGAGTCCACCACACAAAAGATTCTGTTTCTTCTCTTTTTGGGAGGGGTAACCCTGCTTATAGGTCGAATCAGGGCTAGAAAAAACATGAAGCTCCCCATAGAAGACGAAGCTGTTTCGCTGGAGCAATAATTTAATTCTTTCCTTATTTCTTGGCAGGTGTCCTCCAAGTCCTGCCTTCCTTCCTCTCCCCTGAAGTAAGACGTACTTCGGGGGAGACTTTACTCAATTACGTCTCGCTTCAGTCTTACTTCAATGGTATGCGGTGCGACTTCATCACCGCCAAAGTAAGGCCAGAGCCAGTAGTTGTCACCGGCCTCACAATTGGCAGTGCGGGGTAGCGTCACGGTTTCCAGCCCGTCTCCCATAAAGAGGTATTGCTCCGCTTCGATGTTAATGGTCAGGTTAACTTCCTGGTTGAGCGCAATGGCTCCCATCAGCTTGTAGTTGAGGTTGCCCTCATTGTAAGAGTAGGCCAGAATCTGTAGTTCATCTTCATACCATCTCCACCCAAAGCGGGCGCTTTCGCTTTGGTGATGCTGGCCACAGTCAGAAAAGCCCACCAGTTTATTAATATCCGCCTGGTTATTAGCCTGCTGCAGGGTGTATTCCGCACTATCGTCAAACAATGCTGTTACTCGGATACCCGAACCCGTAAAGTCCTCGCTTCGCACAATAGAAGTATGCTCTCCGCTGTTGATGGTAAATATTTCAAAGCCCGTATCAGGGTCGATTTCTATGGCTTCATTGCAGCCCAGCAATGCCAGCAAGAGGAGAGGGAGTATCTTTTTCATGGTATGAGTTGAGTATGGTAAAGGTTGGGTGTATACCCGGATTATCTGAGGACAATACGAGACATCCTGTAGACGGGCTGCGCAGACACTGTAATGACTACCGCCCTTTCTTCGTCTCTGACAAAACCCGGTTCGGTAACCTTATTGCCGGATTGAGCTAATACCCGTGATACTCCTGATAATCTTCCACCCATTCACCACGTGCATAGCTACCAAAAAGTATGATCATTTCTGCAGGTGCTTTACTCAGGATGATCTTGCAAACGGTTGAGAGTTCTTCTTGCTTGACTTGGGGTAGATGAGAGAGGTCAGTTTTCAAATGAGGCTAATTAAAAACTGCTAGTGTCTGGTTCTATTATCAATCGCTCAAATTAAGGTTTGTTGAACGATACGCCACAAATCATCTGGATTCAGGACTTTGATCTTTTGGCCTTTGGAAAGGCGAACGTTCATATTTTAAATCTCAAGAATGCCAGTGATACTATAATTATGGGATATTAACGGAATACATAATCAGGTTTTATACTTGAATTACAATTCTTTAGTAGCCTCCAACAGTTTCATAGCATTAACGGTCTTTTCCTTTACAGCGAGTTTATAGCTCAACTCTTGTGTCAAGGGTTTTGGAAAACAGTCTGCATAAATGACTGCTTGAATCTTCAAGTCATCGGCCTCTAATACCGTAATTGGTAATACCTGTTCCAATTGTACAATCCTTTGTGGTTGCAGTGCATCGAACTTAAATGAAATGAGATAATGATCATCAAATTCCTCATGATCTGCGTTACTTTTTTTCCCCTTAGACAAGACATCATAGCTATAACTCTTAGTAAACCTTAAGAGGTTTTCTAGTTTAGTACTAATAGCGGCTTTTTCTTTAAACCGAATTCCTTTACTCTTTTGAATCCTTAATTCAATATAAATATCTCTTATACCAATTTGCCCAGTATTTTTTAAGTATAACGTAAAGTCTTTTGCTCTAGAGTTTTGAATAAGATTTTCTAATATGTTTTTATAATAGTCCTTATCCTTGTAATCATCTTTTCCATGGGGCTTATAATCTGGTACAGCATCTATGTCAATTGTTCGCACTGCATCAATAACAATTTTTGATTTAGGTCTTATTTCTTTACCCAATTTGGAATCATATAATCCAATTTCTATGCTTGCGCCACTTAATAACGTGTCATCGTCTAAGTCGTCCTTTGATATTAAAGCGCGAAGTTTGATCTCTAATTGTTTAGCAAACTTGTCTCTAAAATCCACGATATTCTTGTAGCTCTCAATAAGACCATTTGGGTAAGTCTTTTTTTTAAAATCCTTAAGTCGTTTATATTGATCTAGATCAATGTCATCAAGCTCTACTTTGGATTTTGAAAAATAAAGCATTACAATTTTTCCGCTATTGCCGACTCTTTCTATTTCTTCCACGGTTCCACTTTCTGAAATACCAGTCGGACTACCCAGCCGCGTCCAAAATACTCCAACAGCCATATCGCAATAGTCAACTACTTCTTTATTGATTACTTCTTGGGGTCTAATACCATACTCCGGTGATGCATGAGTTTCCCATTTTAGTGGGAGAAGAACTATTTTCCGGTCGAAAGAATATAAGTCATTCCACTCTTGAATTACTCTGGAGATTTGCTCACGTTCTTCCTCCACATCTGATGGGGAAGCAATCAAAATTCTGAATACCCTTGCTTGATATGACATATTAAACTTGTTATTATTTGTTGCTTAAATATAAATAAATAAATCTGTTTGCTGTCATAGTTACTTACCTATATCCTACGATCAGAATTTAGAAAAAGGGTAGGTACTCAAGGCTCCAAATCTTTCAACACCGCTATCCACCAAATAACGCCCATACTTGGCCAGCTTACCTGCTGCATAGCGATTTGAAACCATGACTCCACAAGACTTTAAAGACGCTGGAAGCTTTAAGGCGGGAACTTCCAAGACTACTAGATAATCATACATGATAGAAATATTTAAGTGAAGCCCAGAGAACCTGCCTGTACTGTGTTTCGGCAGATAGGGTGCCAAGGAAAGCATTTCAGAATTGGAGAAAGTGAGGCAAATACAAGGGCTCCCGCACTAGGCAGGATTTGCCAGGCTTTGTATTCAAGGAATACGCAGTATGATGTAGTCTGCCTTATTACTGTAATGATACCATACTTTCTTCGTCTCTGACAAAACCCGGTTCGGTAACCTTATTGCCGGATTGGGCTAATGTCCGTGATTTGGTAAGTTGTTTTTATTAGTTTTACGGATAGGTAAGATATATGAATATGGAAAAGAAATACTATCTGGGCGAGTTTGAGGAAACCGTTCTTCTGGTCGCGGCTTCACAAAACGGAGAGGCTTATGGCTTATCTATCACGAAGGTGATTGAAGAAGAGTTGGGGCGCTCGGTCAATATGAGCTCTGTACACACGGCCCTTTACAGGCTGGAAGAGAAGGGCTTTGTGAAATCCGACCTGGGTGGAGCTTCAGAAAGAAGGGGAGGCAGGCGCAAGCGTTTTTTCGAGGTGACGGATATGGGCAAGGCTGCCTTGATGGAAGCGAAGACGCAGCGCCAGTACCTCTGGTCTAAAGTACCCGACTATTTATTTGAAGGGGGCAACTCATGAAGTCACAAAGACGCATAAAGCCACCCCGGCTGGCCGAGCGGCTCTTTCATTTTTACTGTGATGATCCGCTGAAAGAGGAGATCGCAGGAGACCTGGAAGAGCGTTTTCTCGATCACCTGGATGCTTATGGACACCGGAAAGCCAGGCAGAAGTACTGGCTCAATGTGCTCAAATTTTTTCGCTGGCATACGCTCAAAAGAAGAAGGTCAAATCGATATACTCAAAACAACATCGCTATGTTCAAAAACTATTTCAAAATTGCTTTCCGAAATGCCCTCAGGCAGAAAGCCTATTCGTTTATCAATCTCTCAGGGTTGGCCGTAGGGCTCACCAGCTTTATACTGATCATGCTCTATGTGCAGCAGCAGCTCAGCTACGATCAGTTTCATGAAAACAAGGATCGCATTTTCCGGGTCACTGATGGCGAAGACGCCATCACGCCCAACATTGTCGGGCCTTTTGTAAGCCGCAATTTTCAAGACGAAGTAGAACAAAGTGTTCGTGTGATCGTCATGGGCAGTCAGATTTTTAATATTCAGGAAAAGTCTTTTACCGCCAATGTGTACCATGCCGACTCTGCTTTTTTTACCATGTTCACTTTTCCTTTTATACAGGGCAATGAAGAGACGGCCCTGGCACAGCCCAACAGCATGGTCATCTCCCGACAAGCGGCACTTCAACATTTCGGTCGGGAAGATGTAATGAACGAAGCCTTTCAAATGTCAGGGCGCAATTATAAAATCACCGGAGTAATGGCAGACATACCCGAAAACTCCCTGCTGAAGTTTGATTATATGGTACCCTTCACCGATTTGAGATGGGCCGTACGCGAAACCTGGTCTAATAGAAGCTATCACACCTTTTTACAACTCGGTGAGCAGGTAGACGCGGAAGTGCTGGAAAAAAAGATAGCTGCCAAAATCAATGAAACCTTTGAAATTCCTGCCAATAGTGAAGATGCAGAGGAGGTCTACCTACAGTCATTCAATAACATTTATCTGCAATCGGAGATGCGCCTGAGCTATGAGATTGGCCGCACGGGGGATATCAAGTATGTCTATATCTTTTTTGCGGTAGCCATACTCATTCTGCTCATCGCCTGTATCAACTATGTAAACCTTTCCACCTCGCGTTCGCTGGAGCGGGCTAAGGAGGTAGGTATTCGCAAAGTGGTGGGCGCACATCGGGGTCAACTGATCTACCAGTTTCTCGGGGAGTCTTTCCTCTTTGTATTTGGTTCCTTACTGCTGTCTTTGGGGCTGTCATGGGCTTTGCTACCTTACTTCAATGAGCTGGCAGGGGTGGTGATGGATGCCTCTTTTCTGGTGAGTTCAAAGTTTTTATTGACACTTGCAGGGCTTGGTGTATTTATCTCATTGCTATCTGGCTTCTACCCGGCCCTCATGCTCTCTATGTTTAAGCCGGTAGTGGTATTAAAGGGCAAGTTTAAAAACTCCGGTTCAGGCAGCAGGCTCCGCAAAGCCCTGGTTATTTTTCAGTTTGCCATCTCAGCATTTCTGCTGATTGCCACCTTGGGTGTAAACAAGCAGCTCAATTTCATTCAGAATAAAAACCTCGGCTATGATCGCGATCAGGTGCTCTTTTTCAGGGTCAACAGCGATTTGCGCACCAACTACCAAACGCTCAAGAATGAGCTGCTGAGCAACCCGAATATCGGTGGTGTGACCATGACCTCCAATACTCCCCTGAATGTGGGTTCAGCGCACGGCATCCAGACTGGCCCTACGGATGAGGACTACGAACTCATCTACTTTATCCATGTGGATGAAGACTTTACCGACCTGATGGGAATGAATATTCTGGCAGGTAGAGATTTCAAAGAACTGGCCAACCCCTTTAATGAACTGGATACCAGCGGCAGGGTACCCAGCTTTATCATCAATGAGACTACAGCGGCACTTTTTGACTGGACAGCGGAAGAAGCCGTAGGGCAAAAGATCAATATTTCCGGTATGGATGCTCCTGTGCAGGCTGTGGTGCAGGATTTCCATTTCAGAAACATGCAGCAGAAAATAGAGCCTTTTGTGCTTATGTGCGACCCCGATCGCTATTTCTATACCATGGTTAAGATAGGCAATGAGAATGTCAGCGAAACCATCGACTTTATAGGTGAAAAGGTGCAGGCTGTGGCCCCTAAACTTCCCTTCGATTATCGCTTTCTCAACGACCGTTTTGAAAACATGTATCGCTTTGAAAGTCAGCTGAGCGATGTCTTTATCACCTTTGCCACCATCGCCATTATCATTGCCTCTCTGGGCATGTTTGGGCTTATCTCATTCATGGCGCTCAACAGGGCCAAAGAAATGGGAATCAGAAAGGTACTTGGTGCCAGTGTGATGCATGTGGTGATGCTGCTCTCCACAGATTTTCTGAAACTGGTATTCATCGCCTTACTATTGGCTATGCCCATAGCTTACTATGTAATGGGAGACTGGCTTACAGACTACGAGTACAGAACCAGCCTGGGGATTGGCGTAGGGCTGGTGGCTGTGGTCAGTGCCTTGTTGATCACGATGCTCACCATTGGTTATCAGGCCCTCAAAACCGGTTTAGTAAGTCCTTCAAAAGTTTTAAGAAATGAGTAATATGTTAAATAATATCAAACGTATGGGCCAGCTTTGCCTGCTGTTTTTCATCGGCTTACCCGCTCTTTCTGCCCGGCAGGCAGCCTGCGACTGTGAGGTAGTATTTCAGCAGATGACAGAAAAACTGGAAGCCAACTACATAGGGCTGAAGCATTTTCAGCAGAGAGGCAAAGGGGCTGAATATGAACAAAGAAAAAAGGACTTTACCACAAAATCCAGTACCATTACCGGTGAGCAATGTGCAGCCTTTTTGCAGGGCTTTCTCGACTACTTTGAAGACGGTCACCTCTATGTAATAGAGCGCCCGAAATTTGAAGAGGCTAAAATAGCAACTATCAAGGCCAAAATTGAGCAAGAAAGGGGGGACGTAAAGGAACTTCGTCAAAAGCTAAAGGCTCAGCGGGTCAGCGACCCTGATGATCTGGTACCGGGAGAGTATTCTGACGGTACCTCAGAATTTATCATTGTTAAAGCGGGGGATGTCTATAATGCTTATGCCCTCAGCTCTGAGAATGAGAATTTGAAGCCTGGGCAGATCAAAGCCAGCTTCAGCAAGACAATACACCGTTTCAGGGGTACTTATTATTCCAACAATGGCACTCCACTATTTATGAAGGGAGGACTTTACAAACAAGGGACTTTGCTCAGGATTGAGAGTTTTATTTGGATCAAGACGGATACTGATAAAAAGCGAGAACTCAGCATGGTAAACTTTGAAGGGGGGACAGACTGGCCGACTGTTCAGAAACTCGATGAAGATAATGTACTCATGTCCATCCCCAAATTCAGCGTGGACTATAACGTGTGGAAAAACGTGGTGGCTGAAAACATAGAGACACTACGCAATGCAAAAAACCTGATTATCGATATTCGGGGTAACCGGGGAGGCAATGCCATTTACTTTTCGATTTTCAATTTGTTTGCAGATAGAAAACGGGAAGGCAGTCAGGGGCATGTATTGGCATCAGAAGACAATAAGGCTTATTTCAGTCGGAATAATGGTAAAATCTACAAGAGAGTGGTGCAGGATATGGAGGGGCATATGGGAGAGATTATTGACGGCCCGGCCTATCCCTCGGCTTTGATCAAACGCAGTAAGAAGAGCAAAGTAGAGCAGGTGGCTATTCTTACTGATGAGGCCTGTATGAGTGCCGCTGAGTCGTTTATCATTCATGCTAAACGTGCCAGTACTTTAGTAAAGACTTTTGGCAGCCCTACTGATGGCGTCATTGACTATACCAGTGTCAATGCCATACTACTCAACTCGGGTGATCAGAATATTTACTTCGGGTACCCTACCAGTACTTTGCATAAAGAGATTCCCGACAATGGCTTTAACAAGACCGGTATTGTGCCTGATGTTCCTATTGATAAGCAGGTTGCAGACAAGGTGGCCTACATTATGGATTACTATGAGAAAGCCAAATGACAAATTATTGTGCAATTTGAAAAAGTAGCATTTGGATTTTTGCAAATGGATATTACCTTTGAAGCAATGATTAACAGCAACGCATATTACTACCACTATTATCATAACCCGAAAGATCGGAACGGTAGCTCTATGTAATCAGCGAAGAAAAACAAAACTGAAAATATACGACCCGGTTCCGAAAGAGCCGGGTTTTTTTATTGCCCAAAGCGAAAAACACAAGGTTTTACGCAAGCGGTTGAACGATTAATTGACACACAGTATTAACTACCTATAAAATGAAACAGATTTACGAAAACTACACAGCCGAAGACCAGAACGTCTGGAAGATTCTATTCGATCGGCAGTTTCCAAACCTGCCTGAGGCCGCCACTGGCGAGTTTATGAAAGGTTTGAAGAAAGTGAACTTCACTGCGGAGAAAATCCCGAATTTTGAGGAAACCAACGAGATTCTGAGGGACCTTACCGGCTGGGAGATTTATGCAGTGCCGGGTATTGTGGAAGACGACCTCTTCTTTGACCTGATGGCTAACAAGAAGTTTCCGGCTACCACCTGGGTGCGTAAAATGAGCCAGCTCGACTACCTGGAAGAGCCTGATATGTTCCATGATGTATTTGCACACATTCCGCTGCTGGCCAATCAGGCCTTTGTGGATTTTCTGCAAGCCATCAGCAAATTCGGTCAGGAGTGGATTGATGACCCATGGGCTATTCACTTGCTTTCACGCATCTACTGGTTTACCATTGAATTTGGCCTGATCAGAGAAAACGGAGAACTGAAAATCTACGGAGCTGGCGTATTGAGTTCATCAGGCGAAACAGCTTACTCGCTGAGCAACGAACCTGAGCATCATGAGTACGATGTGGACCACATACTGGACACGGCTTACCGAAAAGATAAGATGCAGGATCGCTACTTTATCATCGACTCCTATGAGCAGCTGTACCAGTCTATTCCTGAGATTAAGGAAAAGATTGAGCTCAGGCTGAAAGAAAAGGCTGCCAGCGTAAACTAAATTTCCCGAGCTCCTTTAATATTGCAGCTATGAGTGTTGTCATCATCAACTACAATGCAGGAAACGTGCAGTCGGTTACCTACGCCCTGCAGCGGCTTGGGGTCACCCCGGTACTAAGTGACCAGGAAGAGGTCATCCGCTCGGCAGACCGGGTGATCTTTCCCGGAGTAGGCGAGGCCAGTACGGCCATGGGTTTTCTGAAAGAGCGCGGGCTCGACCGGGTGATCAAAGACCTGAAGCAACCCGTATTCGGGGTTTGTCTGGGGCTACAGCTGATGTGCCGACACTCTGAAGAGAACGATACCGATTGCCTGGGCATCTTTGACATTGCCGTGAAGAAGTTTGAACCAAAGCTGAAGGTGCCGCAGATGGGCTGGAATACGCTTACGCAAATGGATTCGCCATTATTCAAAGGCATAGCTGAAGAGAGCTACGTCTACTTTGTACACAGTTACTATGCCGAGCTAAGCAAACAAACCATTGCGACAACAGATTATGTGAATCCTTTCAGTGCAGCACTTCACAAAGACAATTTCTATGCCCTGCAGGCTCACCCTGAAAAGAGTGGCAAGGTAGGGGCGAAGATTCTTGAGAATTTCCTGACTTTGTAATGTTAGATGTTAAATGAGGATGTTGAATGATGGATTGTTTTTCGAAGACGTCATCGCGAGCCTGCGAAGCGATCTCATGAGGAGTTCGTTGTGCCCTCGGAGAGATTGCTTCGGTCATACTTCCCTCGCAATGACGATAAATAAAGAGATATGTTGATAATCCCCGCAATAGATATCATAGATGGCAAATGTGTGCGCCTTACACAGGGTGACTATGCACAGAAGAAGGAGTATGCGGATGACCCTGTGGCGGTTGCGCAGCAGTTTGAGGCGGCAGGTATCCAGCGGCTTCATGTGGTGGACCTGGAAGGAGCCAAAGCGAGTAAGCTGGTAAATGAAAGCACCTTGAGAAGTATTACTACCAATACCGGATTGAAGGTAGACTTTGGTGGAGGTGTTAAATCTGATGAAGCCATTGAAATGACTTTCCAGGCCGGAGCACATCAGATTACAGCCGGTAGTATTGCTGTGAAAAACCCTGAACTGGTCGGCACCTGGATTGAGCGATATGGTGCAGAAAAAATTATTCTGGGTGCCGATGTGAAAGATGAGAAAATAGCGATTAATGGCTGGCAGGAAGACTCGGGTTTAGATTTGTTTAACTTTTTAGATGATTTTGTTAAACAAAATATACAGTACGTTATTTGTACTGATGTCAGTAAAGACGGTCTGTTACAAGGCCCGGCCTTTGAGCTCTACCAGAAAATCATGGACCAGTTTCCGGACCTGAAGTTGATTGCCAGCGGTGGTGTTTCCAATATGGACGACCTGCATCGCCTTAATGAGATGGGCGTGTACGGTACCATTGTGGGTAAGGCTTACTACGAAGGGCACATTAGCCTGGAAGAGCTGGCAAGTTTTGAATAGCAGAGTTTATAAGTCTAAGGTTTAAAAGCTAAGTTTCCCTTTAACCCCAACACTAAACTTGAAACATCAAACCTGAAACGCTAACCAGAAACATAAAACAAACGAATGTTAACAAAGAGAATTATTCCCTGCCTCGATATAAAGGATGGCCGTACGGTCAAGGGAGTCAATTTTGTAGGCTTACGAGATGCCGGTGACCCGGTAGAGCTGGCAGCCCGCTATGCAGAGGAAGGTGCCGATGAGCTCGTTTTTCTGGATATCACCGCTACGGTGGAAAAGCGCAAAACGCTGGTAGAACTGGTGAGGCATGTGGCAGCCGAAATCAATATTCCATTTACTGTGGGTGGAGGTATCTCTTCCGTGGCAGATGTTTCTGCACTGCTCAATGCCGGGGCCGATAAAATCTCTATCAATTCATCGGCAGTTAAAAGGCCGGGGCTTATCAATGAGCTGGCCCTGGAATTTGGCAGCCAGTGCGTGGTAGTGGCCATTGATACGCGCTATGTGGAGGGAGAACATATTGTACATGTGAGGGGAGGCAGAACCCCAACCGAACTTCGTACGATTGCCTGGGCCAAAGAAGTAGAGCAGCGTGGAGCAGGTGAAATTCTGCTGACCTCTATGGACCATGATGGTACCAAAGGTGGCTTTGCCAATGAGCTGACTGCTGAGATTTCGGGCATGTTGTCCATTCCCGTAATTGCCTCCGGAGGAGCTGGTAATATGGAGCATTTTGTTGATACCTTTACGGCCGGAAAAGCCGATGCGGCCCTGGCCGCCAGCATATTTCACTTTAAGGAAATAGCCGTGCCGGATCTGAAGCAGTTTTTAAAAGACAAATCCATCCCTATCAGGATAGAGCAATGAGAAAATTAGAGAATACCCAAGAGGTTGATTTTACCAAGGGTGATGGCCTGGTCCCTGTAATCGTTCAGGATAGCCTCACACATAAAGTGCTTATGCTCGGCTATATGAATAGCGAGGCACTGCAAAAGACACTCGATACCGAGAAGGTGACCTTCTATAGCCGTAGCAAGCAGCGCCTTTGGACCAAAGGTGAGAGTTCAGAGAACTACCTCAACCTGCAAGAGGTGCTGATAGATTGCGATAACGATACCCTGCTGGTAAAAGCCAAACCTGACGGGCCTACCTGCCATACCGGTACCGATACCTGCTTTGAGGAAGATAATGAAGGAGCTACCGGTTTTCTCGACTACCTCACGGGGGTCATTCAACAGCGCAGAACGCAGTCTCCCGACACTTCCTATACAGCCAGTCTGTTTGCCAAAGGCATTAATAAGATGGCACAGAAGGTAGGGGAGGAAGCGGTTGAACTGGTGATTGAAGCCAAAGATGATAACGAAGATCTTTTTCTCAATGAAGGTGCCGATTTACTCTTTCATTATATGATCTTGCTCGAAGCTAAGGGCTACTCTCTGAAAGACATCATCAAAGTACTTCAGGGCAGACATAAGTAGGTTGGGATACTGGTTATTGGGGGAACTAGTTAACTGGTAGATTAGGAAACCAGTGTATTAGAGAATCAGGACACAGATAACTCCGGTATCCAGTCAGTGCAAGTAGAGCTATCAGGAGATAGATCATATAAGTTCTGAAAATCCGACTCTCTGTGTATCTCTGTGGTCTTGTACATATCTCTATTGTATAGCTCACCTGTGAACTGCCCTGTTTTCTGGTAATGAAGAACAATTTGTATAGCGGACAGTTTGTTAAGTTAGTCTTACTGGTCCTTTTTGAACTCAAACCTTAACTCCCAATGCTGAGAATTATTTGCTGCCTGACACTTTTTTCGCTTACAACCGGCTTAATGGCTCAATCAGATACCACTGCACTTGCCAGTGATAGACCTACCCAAACCGCTTCTGCCTTTTTAGTACCAAAGGGTACGGTGCAAATCGAATCAGGATTTGCATGGTCTGCCACCAAGTTGGGGTTCAATGGTTTTTCGGAGGTCAATCTCGACTTAATTACCTTTAATACTACGCAGGTCCGTTTTGGAGTATCCAATAACTTCGAATTACTCTTTTCTCAATCTGTGGTGGGGTCCAGGCTCAGTGATGGAGTAAATACTACGGAAACGGTTACAGAAGCCATTCCCACAGCGATTGGTGCCAGAATTCATCTCTTTGATATGAATGACAGGGGAGGGCCACAAACATCATTTCTGGTAATGCTGGGTGGCCCCCTCTTGTCTGACTTAGAAACCGGTTCAACCATTGATATGCGATTTAATATGCAGCACAACCTGGGAGACGCAGCTTCTTTAGGTTACAATATCGGGGGCACAGTCAATGGAGGGTTCGACTCCTTTACAGGTAATGCTTCGGTGGTTTTGGGCTATGCTACGTCCAGTAAGCTGACCCTCTTTGCCGAGTTATATATGACTTTTCCTGAGTTATCGGATAGCTTTCTGCAAAGTGATTTCGGACTGTTGTATATGGTGAGTCCCAATTTTCAGGTCGATGTCTTTGGTGGTTTGGGCATTTCCCGGTTTACCCCTGACTCACTTGTTGGTGCTGGTATAGCGATTAGAATTCCAGGGCAGTAATCTACCTTTCGGCATTTCAAAACAGGATGTCAAAACCATCATGATGCCGATGAGGTCAATTGGTTTTTAGACCCTGGTCTTAGTCCTCTCGTTTCCACTAAAATCGGCATTTGCTGACTCTCGTTTTTTAGCACCTCACTCCTTTGTGTTGTTTCTTTATAAGAAAGGACTGTATTATCGGTTGTTTTAAATGCAACAACCGAATTTTCACAAAGTATGACTAAAATTCTTATACCTCGATGCATGTATCTTTTAGTGCTTCTTTTTGCCGGAACCGGCCTTTTAGCACAATCCGATAGCAGCCCCCTCTCAAGTGACAGACCTACCCAAACAGCATCAGCATTTCTGGTACCAAAGGGAGCTGTTCAGATCGAGACCGGTTTTTCCTGGATAAATGCGCGTGTGGACATTAGCAGTATCACCTCCGTTGACCTTGATGTGATTACTTATAACTCCACGCAACTGCGCTTCGGGCTCTTTGATAATGTAGAGTTGCTGTTTTCTCAGTCTGTTATGAAGACGAGGGTTAGTGATGATGCAGGCAGCAGTGTTGAATCAGGGGTCGAGTGGATACCTTCAGCTATAGGAGCAAGAATCCATCTTTCCGGGATGAAAGAAGATGGAAGAGGAACCCAGGCTTCTTTTCTGGCTACTTTGTCTGGCCCTCTTTTATCTGAAAACTTTGAAGGTTCCGAGATAGATTTGAGATTTAATATGCAGAAGAATCTTGGAACCATGACGGCCATAGGTTACAGCTTGGGAGGGATAATGGATGGAGAGTTTGATACATTTACAGGACTTTTATCAATAGTGATGAATCGTGCCACTTCTTCAAGGCTTTCTTTCTTTGCAGAACTGTACTTCTTCTTTCCCAGTCTGGCAGATACTGTTGTTCAGTCCGATTTTGGTCTGCTTTACTCCGTCAGTCCCAATTTTCAGGTAGATATTTTTGGTGGAGTGGGTATTTCAGAGTCTACACCCGATTCACTTTTTGGTGCTGGTGTAGCGATTAGAATTCCGGGGAAATAATCTATCTTTCGGCATGTCAAAACAGGCTGCCAAAACCATCATGATGATGAGGCCAAAGCACTTTGGGTATGACCCTGCTTCGGCCGAAACCAACGCCTTCCAGGTAAAGGAAGGCTACGAAAATACCAGTGCCATTCAGCAAGCTGCTTTGAAGGAGTTTGATAATGCTGTGGCCACGCTGAAAGCTGCTGGTGTAAACGTATTGGTAGTTGAAGATTCCGATAGTCCAGTCAAGCCCAACGCGGTGTTTCCGAATAACTGGGTTTCCTTTCATCGCGATTCCAAGGTGGTACTATATCCAATGCTGGCGGAAAACAGAAGAGATGAGCGCAGACCAGAGGTTTTTGATCAGCTCAAAGAACAAGGCGTCAATATCGATGAGTTTATCGACCTGACTCATTATGAGGATGAGAATAAGTTTCTGGAAAGCACCGGGAGCGTTATTTTTGACTATCCCAGAGAGATAGCCTACGCCTGTGTGTCGGCCCGTACTCATCCGGATGTATTGAATAAATTCAGTGAAATCATGGGCTTCGAACCCGTGCTCTTTGAAGCACTGGACAAAGACGGTATGGAAATCTATCATACCAACGTCATGATGTGTCTGGCAGATGATTATGTGGTGATCTGTGTGGAGTCCATTCGGGAAGATCAGCGAAAAAATGTACTGGAAGCTCTGGAAAAGACGGGGCATGAGGTGGTGCCGATCACCTTCGATCAGATGTACCACTTTGCAGGTAATATGCTGGAGGTAGAAAGTGAAGCAGGTCAATCTATCCTGATCATGTCTGATGCGGCTATGCATAGCCTTGAGCTAGATCAGAAAGAGAAACTTTCTCAATACTCCAGGCTGCTGTCTGTGCCCATTCCCACTATCGAAAAATATGGAGGCGGTAGCATCCGTTGCATGATGTGCCGGGTGAGTTAGTAGATTGGTGTATTGGTGTATTGGTGTATTGGTGTATTGGGTGATTTGTGTCTCGTTTGGTAATGAGTTGAAGCGCGGGGTTGGAAGATTTCTTTGTACAGGATATACTTCAGACCGTAGATATTTAAAGAGACAATGAAAGCGTATGAGGTGGAAGCCCCATCTAAATCTTCCCCATGGGGAAGACTTTACTTCTGAAGTTAAATCAGACTGTTGTCTCAGGTATTACTGATGCCTAAAAGTCCCTCCTTTGGAGGGATTTAGGGAGGCTTTCAAGGGGTTGGGCGCAGACCTTATTTGTTATTCTCGTAAAGGCCGAAAGGGGTGCTTCAACCAAGGTGAAGTGTTGGTGAATTGGGTGATTTGTGTTTTGTCCTGAAATAAGCCGAAGCACAGAGTTGTGCTATACTTCAAGCTATAGACATTTGAGGTTTCCTCAAGAGACCATGAAAGTCAGTAAGAGTGGAAGCCCCATCTAAATCTTCCCCATGGGGAAGACTTTACTTCTGAAGTTAAATCAGACTGTTGCCTCAGGTATTACTGATGCCTAAAAGTCCCTCCTTTGGAGGGATTTAGGGAGGCTTTCAAGAGGTAGGGCGCAGACCTTATTTGTTATTCTCGTAAAGGCCGAAAGGGATGCTCCAACCAAGGTGAAGTGTTGGTAAATTGGGTGATTTGTGTTTTGTCCTGAAATAAGCCGAAGCACAGGGTTGGACTATACTTCAAGCTATAGACATTTGAGGTTTCCTAAAGAGACCATGAAAGCGAATGAGGTGAGAAGCCCCATCTAAATCTTCCCCATGGGGAAGACTTTACTTTTGAAGTTAAATCAGACTGTTGCCTCAGGTATTACTGATGCCTAAAAGTCCCTCCTTTGGAGGGATTTAGGGAGGCTTTCAAGAGGTAGGGCGCAGACCTTATTTGTTATTCTCGTAAAGGCCGAAAGGGATGCTTCAACCAAGGTGAACTGAATTCTTAACAGCCAGTCCAACTCAAACACAAGCCGAACGTAGGTACATTACATGATGCTTTCTGATGTTCAGTTTGATCTGTGGTCGCTACTACTGGCCTTTGGTGTTTTTCAGGGCTTCTTCCTTATTCCTCTTATTCTGAAAGGTAAGAAACCCGCCAGCCTGTTTTTGATGGGACTGGTAGTCATTATCTCGCTGCTGGTGGTCAATTATCTCTTTTTAAGTAGCGGTCTTTACCGTTATTTTCCGCATTTCATCCTGGCACCCAATCCACTTTTTTTCCTGGTAGGGCCGCTTTATTATTTCTATACCCGATCGCTGACAGAGCCCGGTTTTGCTTTCAAATGGTCCCGGTACTGGCCTCACTTTCTGGCAGTGGTGCTTGGGTTAGTCTTTCACTGGAGCTTTTACACCCTTTCGGCTCAGGAAAAAGTGAGTGTTTTTGAGGGCTATTTTGCGCTGGAAGACCTGCAGGCATCCTGGTGGGTGACTACCTATGCCTTTGTCCATATACTGCAGTCGCTTAGCTATATCTATCTTTCAGGCCTGCTGCTGCGTAAAGCAAAAGCTGCCAGCCGAAGCACAAAGCGAACAAGACACCTTGGCTGGCTCATTAAGTTTAACAGGGCCTTTTTTATCTATTGGGCTATAGATTTCCTGGGGATTTTGTGGCTTACCCTGGCCAATGGGTTCTTTCATGAGGTAGACTACATACTGATGCTGAGCAGTGCCGCTATGATTCACCTGTTGGCCTTTATGGCTTTAAGACAGCAAAAAGTGTTCAAAGAAGTCTTTCTGGCCAATGGTAACGGGCGTTATGAAAAATCTACACTGGATGCTCAAAAATCCAGCCTGATCATGCAGCAACTGAACGAGCTGATGGTTTCAGAAAAACCCCACCTGGATGGTGACCTGAAGCTGGCTGACCTGGCGGCCATGCTCAATGTCAGTGGTAATGCCCTTTCACAGTTGCTTAATGAGCAGCTGGGCATAAGTTTTTATGAATTTGTGAATGGTCATAGACTGGAAGAAGTCAAAGCAAAGCTTTCAAGTCCACAGTTTGCCAACTATACCATTCTGGGCATTGCCATGGAGTGTGGCTTTAATAACAAGAATACTTTCAATCGCTATTTCAAAAAGGAGACAGGACAGACCCCTTCGGCATATCTCAAAAATTTGGTTTGAAATAGGTCACACCCTACCCGCAATGACGCTTGCTGAATGATTAGCCGCTACTTTGGGTTAAAAAACTCATGTTAAGAACAGTACTGATTAACTTCTTTTGTCTGGTAGCCATGGGCCTGTCCGCCCAGCAAACTCAACCCGAGGGCATACCTGAATGGTTTCTTAAGTCCATCGATGAGATGGTAGGAGAATGGAAAACTAATAATGCCAAATACCAGGGGGAAGATGAACCCTATGAAGCTTTTGGTATGCTTTGGGAGAAGGGTGTAGACGGAAAAAGTATGAAAGGAACACTCTATGGATTTTACAAAGGAGAGAAGACAGCTCCCTTTTGGGAGTTCAGAAGCTTTTGGCATCCGGCTGATAAAAAAGTTTATGCCTTACAGTTTGGCTTTGGTGGTGTATTCGGAAGCGGAGAAATGCTGCCGGGTACGATAGATCAAACATTCTTTAACCCCGATGGCTCCTTTTTCAGAACTGGGCATAGGTCGGAAACTACAGATGATCAACACATCACCGCATCTTTTGATATAGATGCCAAGGGAGAATGGACCCCCAGAAGAAATTACACCTGGGATAAGGTGAAGTAATTCGGTCCATAGCGCTCAGTTGATAGTCCGTGGCACTGCAGTTTGTCGAGTGGTATTGCCCTTTCAGATCAGACTGGAATAGAAATAAGGTGCCAAGCGGAGGCTGCGACCAGGGGCTACTTATGAAACACAACATAGTTTGATGACAGTTAGCGGCAGGCTTGTGATTATTCAGTATGGAGTACTCCTACAGAGTAAGTACGGGCATTGCCGCTGATGAATACCCTTTCTCCCTGGTCTTCACACAGCAGTTTTCCACCTCGTTCAGAAAGTTGAAAGGCCAGCATGTCGGTTTTGTTAAGTTGCTTAGCCCAGTAGGGAATAAGGGAGCAATGAGCAGAGCCGGTCACAGGGTCTTCAAGAATGGAAGCCTGCGGGGTAAAGAAGCGGGAGACAAAATCATAATGAACACCTGGAGCGGTGACAATGACACCACCTGGGTCAAGGTTGATCTGGTCGAGGGCCTTACGGTCAACCTGAATGCTCCTGATATCGGCTTCATTGTCATAAACCAGCACATAGTCCCGGGCTTTCAGCACAGCTTTTGGTTGCAGACTTAGTGATTTGGCTATGGCAGCAGGAAGGCTGGCAGGTACAGGGTTACGGGAGGGGAATTCCATCGTGTAAAGCCCGTCTTTGGCGGTTACACGTAAGTCTCCACTCGCTGTGCTGAAGATCATCTCATCTTTCGGGTAAGCAAGTATTTCTTTCAGCGCATGGGCGGTGGCCAGTGTGGCATGGCCGCATAAGTCCATTTCTATTTCAGGGGTAAACCAGCGTAGTGCGATTTTCTCTTTGCCTGTGATAAAGAAGGCAGTCTCTGCTACTGCATTTTCCCGGGTAATCTGAAGCAATAGCTCATCCGGTAGCCAATGTGTCAGCGGTACCACACAGGCAGGGTTGCCAGAAAATATTTTGTCCGTAAACGCATCAATTTGATAGAGGTCCAGCTGCATGTTTTTTTAAATTTCAGAGCTGAAACAATCCTGCACCCTGCTGCGGTAGCTGCGCCCGATTGGAATCTTCTTTCCCGGAATTTCCACAGAGTCGTATTTGATTACCTCCACACGCTTTGTATTAACAATAAAGGATTTGTGTGTTCTCAGAAACCCTTTTTCTCCTAGCAGAACTTCCAGGCTTGCCAGAGAATGGAGGGTGATCAGTCGTTTGTCTGCCGTATGCCAGCTCACATATTCCTTCATTCCTTGTACATACAGAATATCCCGTGTATCCAACCTGTGAATCACTTTGCCTTCCTTAAGCATCAGGGTATAATCTTCTTCTGTAGTGTCAGGGTAAACGCCTTTGTCTACTGAAGCAGGAGTCTGAATAACAGGCCTGTTGAGCCTGAGCAGGTGGTAAATGGTACTACCCAGCAAAGCAATTGAGTAGGGGGCTGAACCAGACAGAATCTGCCAGAAATCAGTGGGCCACCATGAGGTATCACCGGGTACCACCATTCTTGTCACTCCGGGAAAAAAGATGGCGAATGATAGCCCTATTACCTCAAATGAAACAGCATAGGTGAGATAGATAAGTATGGCTGAAAGTAAAGCATAAATCAGGTGTTTGTGTTTTGAAAGCAGCTTTGTGATCAGGTGTAGGTTAGCATATACCAGAAGCACCTGTAATGAGACGATGGCCAGGTTTTTAGCCAGGTAGAAATCGAGGTGACGACCACCGCTGAATAGCAGCGACTGAATCAACCAGAAGACAAGCCAAAAAGCAATATGTCTGAAAGTCCGGTTCTTAGAAAGCTGCATAGGGTCTGATTCTAAACTAACATACGGTTTTTCGCTCAGAGTAGAGGTGGTTGTTGGTTGACGTTATCCGGTCGTTGGTTGATTTATCTTTCTGAAAGCCCGGGAATGACCCATTTTTCCTGAAAACTCAAGATATGGAAAAGAGAAAACTAGTAATGGGCCTGGTGTTGATGTTTATGAGTGTAGTCGGGATGGCGCAAAACCAGGGATTGTACAAAGTGGTTTACGAGGCTGATAAGGAAGGCAAAAGAATCAGCGGTAGCCTGGAAGAGCTTATCGCTTATGTAGACAGTGGAAACCCGGTAAGAGTGGGCTGGGAGCTGGTGCAGAAGTGGCCCAATGATTCGACAACCACCATGCGCCACTGGACGGACGGGGGCTTTGTTACCTCCACCCGAGGGCAGGTGTTCGCCCAGATTCGTGGCATCTTCGGTCAGGGCTTTGCCCATATAGACAGTCCTCCGGGAATCTTTCTTTTCAGCAAAACACCCAATTCCTGGGTAGCCGTGATCGGTACAGACGGTAACATGAGAGCGAAGTTCGAAATCAGCGAGGACATGAAGGACTTACCCGAAGAGATGATCAAATCTATGGAAAGATCAAGAGTGAAGACCATGTGGTCGGTGATGGTGAAGTAGTATTTAGTCCATAGTGCTCAGTCTATAGTCGATGGTTGACGGACGATAGATTGAAGACTTTTGATAATAGACTTGAAGGCCTGTCTCAAGGTAGTTGAGATGTGCTTTTGTATGTAGTATTTAGTCCATAGCGCTCAGTCGATGGTTGACAGGTGATAGATTGAAGACTTTCGATAATAGAGTTGAAAGCATGTCTTCGGCTATTTTGGATGCAGTGATTAACCCATGACATACTATCTGAATTTATTAACAATAGACTATGGACTATCAAAGATGGGCTGTCGGCTATAAACCATGGTCCCCTGACTACCGAATCTTGACCTGGGAAGGCCTTGAATAGCATAAAAGTGAGATCAAACAGGCAGATGTTTAGGCTTTTTGAAATGGTAAGCAAGCAGAGTATATTGAGCGACCTGATCACCACTACTACTGCTGTATATGATGTACCGATTGGTCAACCTGGGCGTGACCGACAGCCTCAAAGTGGAAGAGGCACAGCTTATTCGCCTTACGAATGTGCTGGCTCTGCTTCCCGTACCTGTCTACCTTTTTTACATTTGGTACGGCTATTACTTTGACCAGATATTCTCTTCCATTCTGGCCTCCAGCATGATCGTGCTGACCTTGGTTTCACTCTTTCAGAATTGTCGCAGACGCTATGGCGTTGCCAAGCTGGTGCTGATCTGGCTCAATGGTTTCAGCCTCTGGATTACCTTTCACGTTTTCAATATTGATTATTCGGTGCTTACGGGGTTCTTACCACTGATTGTTTGCTATGCCTTCTTTTTCGATTTTAAAGCTGAAAGGAATTCCTTTCTGATCTCATCGGGTTTTACCCTGTTTTTCATATTGTCCAGCTTTATCATACCCCGGCAGGTCATCCATACCATTAATCTGTCACCGGAAGATGCTCAAATGAGTAATTTCTTCCACCTGGTCTTCTCTTTTCTGCTTACCATATTTTTGGTGTATGCCCTCTCAAAATACACAGGTATTACCAGTAAAAAACTGATTGGTGCCCGGGAAGAGGCAGAGAAATACAGCCGGCTTCAGTCCGAATTCCTGGCTAATATGAGTCATGAAATAAGAACCCCTCTGAACGGGATCATCGGGTCTTCTCACCTGCTGAAGACTACGGAGTTGACAGTGGAGCAGCAGGAATATGCCGAAACCATAGGCCTGAGTAGCCAAATGCTCAGAGAAATAATAGACAATGTGCTGGACCTGTCGAGGCTGGAAGCGAATGGTCTTGAACTGGAGCACAAAGACTTCGACCTGGGGCATACTGTCAGAAGTGTAGCCCTGATGCTTAAGCCAACCCTGGGGATGAAAAAAGTGGATCTCAATGTGCAAATCACGGAGGGCTGCGCCAGGTTTGTTAAGGGTGACCAAAAACGTATCAAACAGGTAGTGGGTAACTTACTGGGGAACGCTATCAAATTTACTGATGCAGGAGAGATTAACCTGAGCCTGGCCTGTAGTAAACAAACCGAGCATAGTTATAATTTTGAGATTACCGTTCGCGACACGGGGATTGGTATTTCCGAGGAAGATCAGAAGAAGCTGTTTACGCGCTTTTACCAGGTGGAATCATCTGCGGATCGTAGATTTATGGGCACAGGTCTTGGTCTGGTGATATGCAAGAGCCTGGTGGAACTTATGAAAGGGGCACTCACCGTCAGGAGCAAAGCAGGTGAGGGTACAGAGTTCAAAGTATCTTTGCCCCTGGAGATTGCAGAAGGGCCGGTAGTGCCTAAGGCCAGGGAGATAGCTCAGGAGCAGAAGGGTGCTGATTTGAATATACTGGTGGCTGAAGATAATGAAGTAAACCAGGTAGTGATGCGCAGGATGCTCCAGAAGCTGGGCTACAGCATGGATTTAGCCGAGGATGGTGATGAAGCGCTGGAAAAAGTAATCTCCGGAAACTATGACCTGGTGTTTATGGATGTGCAAATGCCCGGTAAAGATGGGATGGAAGCCACCCGTGAAATCAGAAGGACCATGAAAAGCCTGGATAAGCCCCTGGTTGTGGCATTGACGGCAAATGCATTGACAGAAGACAGAGATCGCTGCCTGAAAGCTGGTATGAACGATTACCTTTCTAAACCAGTGAACGCCAAAGAAATAGAGAGCTTAATGAACAGGTGGTTCTAAAGGCTGTTTTCAATCTCTGGCTACATTTTTCACGCGGTTGGCCTCGTCAGCCTTGGTGAGCGTGAGCCTGACAACACTTTCTTTTACTGCCAGCAGACTATGAGGCACGGTTCCCTCCAGGGCTACTAATTCTCCTTCAGTAAGGTTAAGTGTACTCCCTGGCAGGCTGAATTCAATCTCACCTTTCACAATATGAATGACAATAGGGAAAGGTGTCTTGTGCTCTTTCATCAGCTGCCCTCGTTTCATGACTATCCTGATTTCTTTGGTGAAAGGCGTTTCAAGGAGAACAGAAATGGCCGGGCGATTTTCCTGAAAGCTTAGGTCTTGGAGTAGAGAGGCTTTTTTCATGAGCTTGATAGTTTATACACAAAAGTAGGTCACGGTCATGCGTGATTTTATGATTTGAATCATATATACCTCTTAAGAAAAGTATGGTATAATGTATTTTACAGGTTGTTGTTAAGACAATGCCACAAAGACCCTTTCTATTTCAGCCATATACTGATCTTTTTCAAAGTAAATGGGCCTAAGCTTTTCCCTTTCTCCAAAATTCCACTGAACGCTTTGTGATGAAACTTCGATACTGATCGCAAGTCCGCCACAAATAATATCTCCACATGGGCAGGTGTAGATAGGCACTTGACCTTTGGTAATGTAATCATTGATTAAATAGGATGGTACAGCATTTTCTAGAGTGTCGTTTATGTCTTCTGCAGACTTTATTTTGCCAAGGAAAAGGGCTTTATTAAGTATGTCAAACTTTGGGTCAGCTGATTTGTAAATGGTTCCTATGAAGTTATTCTTCTCTATAAAGTGACTAAACTGATAGGCTTGATCGATTATTTCTGACAGAGCCACACCATCAATGTAATACTCAAAATACCCTTCGGGCCAATTCTGATTATGAGTTTGATACCTTTCAGGTTCTTCCCAGTGAAGAGTAAGCTTTGAGTTTCTCAAGAGTCTGTTTCAGTAGAGCATTCGGCTAATAAACACATGTTAGGCTTAGAAAACCTTACTTACTAAACTCTATTTCAATAAGTATCTCAGTTTAGAGCGTTTGAGCAAAGTCAGGTTTTCTTCGGCAGCTTGTGAATCTCCTAAGCCAGCGTACAACAGATATCGAAGATAGTGGAGATTCGGGTCACCAGGCTTTCTCTCTTCACAAAGCTTCAGGTACTGAAGGGCTTCATCAGGTTGTTCCCTAAGCATTTTTCTTATGGCCAGATTAAAGTGACTCATATACACCTCCGGGTCTTCTGCGCAATAGTCCAGGTCAATTTTCAAAGGATTGGTACCCGGTCTCTCTGAATGCCTGGTGAAAAGGTCCTCAATGGTCATAATGATATTGACATCCCGTCCATTGAGCTTAGGTACTTGCCACCTGCCTGTTGATGTCAGAATTGCTTTGATAGCCTTTTTATCCAACCCTTTGTTAACCCTGTGATTGAGGTTGATATGGTCGATAGAACCATCAGGGCGAATCATAAATGTGGCGTGAAAGTAATTCTCTCCCATATTGTAATTACTCTTGATCTGATTATGGATAAAAATGTGAAAATCAGGCGTATTGGTGGTTTGGAAGATGGGGTAGAGCTTTTTAGAAGCCATATAGGCTGTGTCATTGCCTATGATTACCCTGTCCTCTTCAGGATAAGGCAGCGCATCCAAAAAGACAGATTCACGGATGTAATAATGACGACTTGAACCAGCCGTGAGCCTGCCACCAATTAGATCAAGCAGGACAAGCTTGTCATCATCCAATTTTTCAACCTTGAATTGTCTGCCGGCACCAAAACTGACGCTATGTCCATCATGTTCATAGGGTACCTGTATTCCGTTTGCCAAATGGCTGGCATAGATTTTCATTTGGCCATCCTCTCCAAAGTTCAGTTTCAGATAGTCTTTATCGATGATAGGAGGCTTGGAGAGTATAGCCGCCTCATAACCTGTCTCCAAGACTCTTACCCAACTCCCCGGGAGTTCTGTGTCTGATTGGGCAGTAGAGTTACTGACAATCATAGAGAGTGAACATGCCAATACCCATTTCATGATAGCCATCAGACTACTCCGTTCTCAATGTGTCAACAGGGTTTTTCCGGGTGGCCTGTAGTATTTGCCAGCCAATGGTCAATAGGCCTATTAGCAGCACAGCAATAAAGCCCGAGAGCAGATCAAAAATTCCGAACTGAGCCCTTTCCACAAATTCTGCCAGTAGCTTCTCATCTACCACATATTTGGTGACGGGGATGGCAATGATGGCTGCTATGACCATCATATAGAAAAAGCCCCTGGAGAGTAGTAGTATAAGTCGTTGAACCCCGGCCCCAAGTACTTTGCGAATGCTGATCTCTTTCATGCGGTTTTCTGTGGTAAACACCGCCATGCCCAGGAGCCCGAGTGTCGCAATAGAAATAGCAAGAAAAGCCAGAAAGGAAACAATGGTGAAAGTGGTTTTCTGAGACTTGTAAGTAGCGCTAATCTCTTCTTCATAAAGCCGGGCTTCAAAGGGATGAATGGGGTCAAATTTTCTGAAACTAGCTTCCAGTTTTTGAAACATACCCGCCAGATCATCACTTCTGAATTTGACAGCTAAGAGCATATTCTGTGTATCAGGGCTGTGCTGAATGAAACCGAAACTCTTATTCTGTAACACCTCACTACCGGCAATATTAAGAGAGATATTGACAAAGTTTCTGACGACACCGGTAATTGTATATTGTTGACTTCGGCCATTGATGGTCTTGCCAATAGCCTCTTCAGGACTACCAAGTTCCATTACCTCCAGCAGGTGCTCATTTACGATGATCTTATTACTCTGCTCTCCTTCAGCCAGTGGTTGATGAAATCCGCTTCCGGCTACTAACTCATAGTTATGCATGTCAAGATACTTATGGTCAATGCTATTGTACATGACAATATTACTGAGCGTCTTGTCTTCATTTTCTGCTATGATCAAGGTGGCTCCCCCGGTACCCATGGTCATGATAGAGCGGGAGGTAGTTATTACTTCTGGCAGCGCATTGATTTCATTTTCCATCAAATCTATATAATCGCCCCTGGTGCGGATATTAATGATGTTTTCCGATTCAAAACCCAGGTCATAGTTCAGGGCAAATTGATACTGTTTATTCATCAATACAGCCCCCATGATCAGGCCAATCGACAATGCGAATTGAAGCATGGTGAGTCCTTTTCTCAGGGGCATAGCTGAGAAGAGTTTCACTTTACCAGCTCCGCTTAATACCACGTTCGTTTTGAGCTTAGACAGGAATGAAGCGGGTAAAAGGCCTGCAAGTACACCTACAGCCAGGGCAAAAAGAACTATGTAAAGAATACTGACAGGGGTGAAGGCTAAGGTAAATACAGCATAACCGCGGGCGGTGGCTCCGGGCAGATTTAAAAAGGCCGGCTTAAGAAAAAGGAACATGATGATACCTGCGATCAACGCAAGGCTTGACAGTATTATCGCTTCTACTATAAACTGGCTGAAAATCTGAGACCTGGTAGCTCCTGCCACTTTGCGCATTCCCACCTCTTTTGACCTTCTCAGCGCTCGGGCCAGCGAGAGGTTGGTGTAATTGAAGGCTGCTGAGAGCAGTACAATCAGGGTGAGTCCCAGCATGATATTCAGCTGCTGTGCCGGAAACCTGGTACCTGTCTGGTTACGGTATTTATCGCTGGTAACAAAAGTGCTTAAAGGCTGAAGTTCATGAGTAAGTGGGGTTTCTTCCTCAGCATTATAGTCTTTCAAAATGGCAGGCAGGGCCGCTTCTACAGCTGCTTTCTCTGCTTCCTCATTTAAAACGAGGTAGACAAAACTATCATGAAATGCATCAGGGTCGGTTTTATAATCACTGCTCCAGCCTCGGCCGCTTGCCGGTTGATCATAGGTAGTATGCGAGACCAGGGCTTCAAATTGAAGATGTGAATTGATGGGAGGATCGGGCATTATCCCGGAGATCACTCCTTTGATAGTACGATTCTGAAAACCACCATTACTTTCCAAATCGAGGCCCTTTCCCATAGGGTCCATATCTCCGAAGAGTTTTTTAGCTGTTGTCTCGGTAAGTATAATGTTGTTGGGGTCTGATAATGCGGTCTGCGGATTACCCTTGATCAGTTCAAATGAAAACACATCAAAGAAAGAAGGTGTGGCATATAGTCCGGTAATATTGATGGGGCCCGCCTTAGTTTCGAGGTCTGCCGACATACCCGGACGAAGGATTAAAACATGCTCTACTCCCGGTACCTGCTTTTCTATTTCAGCTCCAACAAAATAGGAGGCCGAAGCCATGTCCATTTCCTGGCCGAACATCACCTTATTGGAGGTGAGCCGGTAGATATTGTCCCTGTTTTTGTGAAAGCTATCGAAAGCATTGATCTCAGTCAGCATCAGTATCATCAGTATGCCGACTGACATGCTAATGGCCAGACCAATCACATTAATCAATGAAAAGAGGGCGTTCTTTTTCAGGCTTCTGAATGAGGTTTTGAGGTAGTTTTGAAACATGCCGTAATTGTTGAGTTTTTGAGAGCCTGAGAACTTTTTCAGTGCCCAGGGTTGTAAAAAGTTGAATACATGAAACCAGTAGAGTGTTCTCCTTTGCCAGCGAGGCCTTTCCTGAAGTTCCTCTTCATATTCACAGAGGTCACCAATGATCTCTTCCAGGTACTGCGCTTTGCAAAACCACCCCAGAAATCGCTCAGAAAAAGGAGCAGAATTCTTATTCATGTTGCAGACAGTTTACCGGATTCGAAAGAGCCGCTTTAATGGATTGCGAACTGATGGTGAGTAAGGCAATAACCATAGCTGCTCCGCCTGCCAGTACAAACATCCACCATTCTATAGGCGTGCGGTAGGCAAAATCTTCCAGCCAGCGATTCATGGCAAACCAGGCAATGGGAATGGCTAGTAAAAAACCAAACAGTACCAGCTTCAGAAAATCGGAAGTGAGGATAGTCGTGATATTGTGAACGGATGCACCCAGTACCTTGCGAATACCTATTTCCTTTTTGCGTTGTCCAGTAGCGAAAGCGGCAATGCCGAAAAGTCCGAGTGAGGCAATGACGATAGCAAGCACCGTAAACACACCAAACATCTCACCAAGTCTCGATTCGCTTCTGTAAAGTTCGTCAAAACGATCATCCAGAAACTTGTATTCAAAAGGGTAGGGAGAAAACTCCCTGATACTTCCCTCGATTTCTGCCAGGGTATTGCTCAGGTTTTCCGGTCTTACCTTCAGGGCCATATACTGAAACCAGCTATTGCGCATCATTAGCATGAGGGGTGCTATTTCCATGTGCATGGAGTGCATGTGAAAGTCTTTGATCACTCCAATAACCGTTTTATCCGTTATCTCTGTGATTTGCTTACCAATGGCTTCTTCCGGTGTCCAGCCCAGTGCCTTGGCCGCTGATTCGTTGATGATCCTGGCGGTTGTGAGATCACTCTGAATCTCAGGTGAAAAATCCCTCCCTGCTATCAGCTCAAGGCCAAATACATCCAGGTAGCCAAAGTCCATACGGGAGCGATAGATCTCGAATTCCTGATCTCTTTCGGCCCCTTTAGCCCGAATAATGGTACTGGAGGTTACATTGGTAGGGAGTTCTGAAGTGGTGGTGAATGAGACAATGTTCGGGTTACGTGTCCACTCATTCTTAAGCTCATCAATTTTTGTCAGGGTTTGACGGTCCAGCATGGTGACCGTCACCACTTGTTCTTTGTTATAACCCAACTCTTTGTCCTGTATATACCTGAACTGGCTGGAAATTACCAGACTGCCGATGACCAGGACGATGGAGGTGGCATATTGGCCTGTGACGAGGATGCGTTGCAGCCTGAGCCCGGAGAGGCCTTTATTCATTTTTCCTTTCAATACATCGGCTGGCTTCAGGGCCGACATAAAGAGAGCCGGGTAGCTGCCGGAGAAAGCACCTACGATAAAGGTAAGCCCCATGAGTCCGGGAATAAGCCAGGTGTTTTCAAAAAGGTTCAGGGTAATAGGGCGTTCCAACCAACTTGCAAAAGCAGGGAGTACCAGATAGGTACAGACCAGGGCCAGCAACAGGGCGATGAAGGATATCATCACAGATTCCGTGATAAACTGGAAAACCAACTGTCGCTTTACCGCTCCGATGACTTTTCGGAGACCGACTTCTTTGGCTCTTCTGATCGACCTGGCTATGGCTAGGTTCATATAATTGAAACCGGCCAGCAGTAGCACGACAATGGCAATAAAGGAGAAGAGTGTTACGTACTGAGGGTTTCCTTTTACGGGCAAATCGCTGTTGACATCGGTTTCCAGATATAAGTCATGTATGGGTTGGGCATGATAGTGGAGCTCAAAGGGGAAATTCTGATGATAGGTATCCACCAGTTTTGACAGTTTTGATTCAAAAGCAGCGGCATCTGTCTCGGGCTTAAGTCTCAGAAAGGTATAGTAGTCAAAGTTGTTCCAGCGATCTCCCGACATCTCACGTTTGTACTGGCGACTACTCAGCATTGAGGTTATGAAAGTATACCGTAGGGATGAGTTGGAAGGAGGGTCGGCTATGATGCCGGTTACATTGAGCTTTATCCTATTGTGGAAGAGCACGGATTGTCCCATAGGGTCATCATCACCGAACATTTTCTGAGCCAGGGATTTCGTCAGTACCAGGCTTTCTGCGGTTGTTAGTGCCGTTTCCTGATTGCCGCGGATGAGTTCAAGGTCAAATACGCTGAAGACGTTTTCATCGGCCCGGAGCCCCTCTACGTGATGATGGTGGTCATCAAAGCTCAGGAGGGCCACATGGTCTTTTAGAGTGGTGGCATAAGCTACCTCAGGGAATTCTTCCATAAGGATAGGGGACATGCCCACCGTCATCAGGGCATATTTGTCCGTGCCCATAGATTCATAACCGGGGTTACGCTTGTACATGCGGTAGATGTCTTCTGACTGGTGATAAAACCGATCATAAGACAGCTCGTGCTGTACATACAGAAAGATGAGTATGAAGCAGGTGAGACCAACGGTCAACCCCCCTATGTTGACAGAGGAGTAGAGTTTTTGGCGAAGCAAGGTGCGCCAGCCGATTTTGAGATAGTTCTTAAACATACCGTAGTTGTTGAGTTTTTGACTGCCTGAAAAGCTTTTAAGTGCCCAGGGCTTTAGGAAATTGATCGTGTGAAACCAGTAAAGCAGGCTTCTCTTCCAGGCAGGGTGCTCCAGAATCTCATCGTGGTACTCATAAAGGTCACCAATGATTTCTTCCAGGTATTCTGCCTTGCAGACCCAGCTCAGCAGACGCTCAGCCAGCTTGGGAGGTATCGTTTTACGAGGCTTCAAAGGCTCAGGCCTGTGATTTTGCTAAGCTGAAGCTCAGGTATCTGCATCCATAGATTTACTTTGACATCGCGGCTTCGCTGCAATACCTTTTTACCTGCAGCGGTTACCGTAAAGAGTCGTTTGCGCCTGCCACCGCGCAACTCTGTCGCACCTCCCAGGTTTGATTCGATAAAGCCTTTTTTCTCCAAACGATTGACGGTACCATGTACCGCGCCAATTGTGACCGTACGATCAGCTTCCGTTTTAAGCGCCTTGCGGATAGCAAAGCCATAGGCCTCTTCTTTCAGCATGACAATGAGCAGCAGTATCAGCTCCTCCAGCTCTCCGATGTGTTCTTTTTCTGTACCCATTAGTTCTACTTTGTATAACAAATCTACGGAAAGAGTTTTTGATTTGTTATATAAAATAGAACAAATAATTTGAAATCGTTGATTACAGGCTGGGAGAGGGGGTTCTGAGTCGTCTGACCACCTTGAGTGGTCTGACGACTGGAGGCTGTTCAGGGTATTGCATGTTAAAGCTACCACAAGGTAAGCAACTGGTTACACTACTCCTCAGGGTCCTCTTTGAGAGACCGCTGAGGGTGGAAAGTGGGACCGATTCAGGTCAGACCGTTTATGACAGAGGGAAGTTCCGTACCTAAAGGCACGGGGGTATCTTTATACTTGCCGGTTACCAATATAGCGTCCCTATGGGACTGCTATTTGATTGGGAATATCATGTAGGTACGGATACGTAGGGATATCCCCCTGATTATTATCTCACAATCACTCTGGTTCATTTGGTATAGGTAGGCATAGGTAGGCATAGGTCGGACCGCTATAGGTCAGACCGGTCGAGAGTCACCGTTATTTTAACTTCCTCAGAGTCACTCCCTGTAGGACTCTGAGGCAATGGTCCAAGTCGGATAGGTTATCTGAAGTAGTTCACAAAGTAGAACTCGGTGGAGTCGGTATTACTGTAAATGATATCGCCCCGCCCGTATTCGTCCATTAACTCAAACTTAAGCACTCTCGGGCCTAGCTTATTTGGTTTGAACCAGTCTACAAGACCAGAATTATCCTTCCATTCTTCTGTAAGGTAAAGTTCACTGGCATCCATAGCATTGAGGCTAAGAATTCTTGCAAACTCCCTGGGGCAGGTTTTTGCGTGCATCCAGGTGGCATAGTCGATTATGGGAAATTCCGCGGGTTCAAAGTCCAGAATTTCCACGCAGTCATATTCATCCTTGCCATAGAAAGATTCATAAATCTCCATCCCGGTAACTGGTTCAAACAAGTTGGAGATGGTGTGGTAGGATTTGTTGGCAAATTGATAGACTCCATAAACTCCGAGAAAAAGACTCGTCAGAAAGATGCCGATAGAGATAAGCATGGTGCGCTTACTCTTTTTGATGGCTCCGACAATGAGCACCACGAGCGAGATTAAAAACACGAGGCCGGTAAGTATGATCAGAATAAGGATTTCACTCATCGTATGGGTTTAATGAGAGTTGACAAGGTCAATATCATAAACCTTCAGCAAGGAACCCAGTGCGGTAGGGTATTAATTAGTAGAGAGTGCCAACTTGTTGAGTAGGGCAACTTCCCGATGCTCATAAGTAGTTACGGTGCCGGAGACCCCGCGACAGTAGGTCTTTGTGGGGATTCTATGTCGTCTGGGTAAAAGTGGTCAACCGGCAACCTATGTAGCTAATTATAGCTCACCATATACACCTCTGTAGAATCTGAATTGGTATATATGATTAGCCTTGGTTTGGGTTGTGGTGGGAAGCTGAACTTCTGTCGTCCCTCGCCCAGCTTATTGGGTTTGAACCAGTCATTGTCGGGTACAGGTTTATCAAACCATTCGTTGGAGTTAGTGTCTATAGTTACTCTGAAGCGGTATTGTCTTATGATTCTGCTAAACTCTTCCTGGCAGGTTTTGAAGTGCAGCCAGTCCCCTTTGGAGGAGGCTTGCAGATCAGTATGATCGATCATGCTCAAACAATTGTATCGGGGCTTGCCGAAGTAGTATTCGTAAATTTCGTCACCCGACCTTTTTCCATCAGGAGTGGGCATTAGATCGTCTAATCGATTGATAAAGGCAAAAACGCTATAGCTGCCGATTATGAGGCTAGTTGCCAGACAGCAAACCATGGCCATAACCGTCTGTCTGCTTTTGCCTGAGCCGCTGGCGATCATAATGATTATCGCGATCATCAACAGCATCATGGCGATCAGCCCGGTGGCGATAATTACTCTCATCTGTCTGTTTTGGTGCTGAAGGGTTAACGATTTGAGACAACTCAATATCAGAAACTATACCTCAAAAAACCAGTGAAGTTTCGTCCCATCCCCATAATGCGGGCACCAAAAGGGAAGTAGGCGGCATCAGTCAGGTTGGTGATGTTAAGCCCGAAGGTGATGGTACCGGCTCCCTGCTGCCAAATGGCTTTGACTCCCAGGTCGGCAAGGAAATAAGCATCCGTTTCTATGGCACCAAAGGTTTGTCGAATGGGGCCGGAAGGTAGTCGCCTATAGGCCAGTACGTAATCTGCGTTGGCATGGGCCTGTAGTGAGAGAGTTTTGGTGACAGTCCTGTTATGAAGGGCACTAAGCCTGATACGACCCGGTGGGATGCCCGTAAGTGGAGTGCCTGAATCAAAAAGGCCTTCGTCTGCCAGGTCATCTCCCTGTATGAAGGTACCGGTGAGTGAGAGCGTAGTACCTGTCATGAGATTTGTGTCCGGAAGGCTGTAATCGATTCGGGCTTCCAGCCCCATGGTGCGAGCCCTGCTGAGGTTGCGGTAAGTAAACTCGTTGTTGCCCAGAAAAAACTCGGCTATCCTGTTCTCAAACAGGGCAAACCAGGTGCTGACCGCAAAATCGAAATTGCCGTTGAGCTTTTGAACGCGGGTCCATTCCAATTGATAGCCATACTCCGGTTTCAGGTCGGGATTACCAAAAAAAGTACCTCGTCCGCCAAAGAGTACACCTACCGATTCCTGTTGGGTAGGATACCTGAATTTACGGGTAAGGCTGATGATATTGGTGAGGTCATTTTCAGGGGTCAAAGTCAGTTCCAGCCCACCGGAAAGGGTGCTGTAGCCCTCCTGTTGTTCGCGGGTACCTATACTGGCAAGGTCAGCCCTCAGGGCTATACCCAGCACCGCCTTGTCGAGCTTGTACTCTGCCAGACCAAATAAGCCACCCATTTGCTCCACACGGCTTTGTGAAAAGGTATTCTCATCAAAAATCTGGCTGATAAAGTCCTGACGTATACTTTGCTGGTCGAGCCAGGAGCCTGTGAAATCAGCCCCTAGTTGCACGCTCAGCAGGAGGGAAGGCTGTATGGCCAGCTTAGCGCGGTAGCCAAAAGCCTGTTTCTGGTAACTGCGGTTCTCTGATACGTTCAGGCGGCTGAAGTCTCCATTGAAGTTGCGAAGCCGCTGATCAGTATCGAGCCATACCACCCAGAGATTTTGTTTGAGAGTGGTTCCGTTTTGCAGGGCTGCCTGTGATTCAATATTGGTCTGGTAGGTGAAATTGTTGCGGTACTTCCTGAACTCAAAAGGGTTATTCTGAAAGCCCTGGGGTCTTTCTGTATCACCATTACTGTAGCTATGGCTCCAGTTGAGCTGATGCGTACCCGACTTATTTTGCCTGAACAGTGAGAGGTTCAGGTTGTTCTGGCTTTGCGCAGAGTTCTGTGCGGTTTCTCCCGTCCCGAACAGAAAGTCATCAGTGCTGTTCACCCGGCCGGCAAAACGAAAGCCCGACTGACCATTTCTACGAACGAGATCAAGCCCGGCTGTCTTGCTACTATTGTTACTACCGTAAGCGAGATAGGCACCATAACCGTTCTTCAGGCTAGTGAAGGAGGGTTCGTCTATCCTGATCACACCACCAATGGCGCCACTACCGTGGAGCGTGCTTTCAATGCCCCTGACTACCCTGATATTTCCTACAGCACCCGGATTGATATCATCGGTAAGGTACCCCTGCTCGACTACTCCGGTGCGCAGGGCTCCGTTGCGTTCGATGCGCAAGCGATTGCCTGACATGCCACGGTATACTACAGGAAAACCAGCTTCATGAATTTTGAAAAGCCCGGGAATATGGTCAAGTGCGTTGGAAAGGTTGGTTTCAATGCCGTCTTGCAGCCTTTGCCCGTTAAGGCTTTTTTGACTCAGGTCTGCAAGCTCATGCGTGAAGATGACGCTTTCAAGCCTGATGGTTCTGATACTGTCTTTGGTGTTGGTTTTACCGGACTGGGCCAGCAGCTGACCAGAGGTGATGATTAATAAGTAAAGCAGTGCAACCTGACGCATTCACTAATTTATAGCATCATTGGAGAATCTCGCCCACCTAAGGGTGGTTGCTCCTCCATTGGCTCTTTCTACCATCTGAAATTTGTATAGAATGCCTTCACGGGTGGCTACGAGGTACACCGGCTGGTCATCCGGAGCCAGGTTCACAATTCTGTTGCCGATGACAAGGTTATCGTAGGCGGCCTGAAGAATGGTGCCATCTGCGCGCCCCTGATCATCTACATCTAATATGGGATTGAAGAGAAATTCGCCATCCGCTTTGAGGTTTGAGCTCATCGTCTGATCTACCTGAGTGAAGGCATTAAAACCTGCCAGGCCAGTACCAATTCCCGAGAACTCTGAAATGTTGAGGGCTTTTACGGATAGGGTAGCGTTTTCATCTCCGAATAACAAAAACCCGGGACGTCCACCCTGAGCGGTACGATAGGTAATAATCATCAGGTCCCAGCCCAGGTTGGCTACTTGGTCTAGCTGTGCTACACGTCCGGTATCGCCCACGCTCATATCCAGGCCTGCTCCTGCTGGAAAGTTATTGGGGTTGATGTTGATGGTTCCCTGATAAGTGGCAGTGTCTACTACAATGTCACCATCATTGATACCACAGGAGAAGAAGGCAGCTAGGAGGGTGACAAGAAATAGATTGGTTAATCTTTTCATAAGGCTGGTTGATCAATTCCGGTCATTGGCTTGTATAAATATATCACGATATAATTTCTCTTAAAAGTGTAATTACATTCTTTCATCCTTATTCAGCCTAAGCTTTGTAAAACTCCGGTTGTCAGAAGGTAGTCTTTTTGTGGAGGTTAGGTACTGCCTTGTCAATCCTTTTGGCCAGTTCTGGCAGCTTGATAGTGGGCACGGCAGGAAAGAGGTGATGTTCAAGGTGATAGAACATGCTGAAGGTGATCTTATTCTTCCAGAAAGTGCGCTGTGTTCTCGCAAAGTCCGGGTCATCATCAGTATGATGATGCACGGTCCAGACAGCGAAGAAGGCCATCAGGAATTCGGCAATGATCATGACGATGATGTGATAAATGAGAAAGCCGATATTGAAGTAGAGGGCCACAAACAGGAGTAAGGCCATTGATACCAGCTCAAGCACAAGGTTTTGGCGGTATTGCCTGTTCCCTCTCTGCCAGGTGACTTTATGAATGAGAAACATGTGGACAGGGCCATAGAGAATGGCTCCATACCAACTCATTTTTGCCGATTTTCCTTCATAATCTTCCTCGGTAAGGCAGTATTTATGGTGCCTTAGGTGGTTGAATTTTACTGCATGTATAGACGTGAAGAGTGAAAGGCTGTTGAGGTATAATGTAAGCCAGGTCAGGAATTTATTGGTGCCGAGTGAGTTGTGAAAGCCATTGTGCACCTGCCGAAGACCGGTCAGAAAGTAGATGGCTGAAAAGGGTAGGGCCAGCCAGTAATATTCGAAGTAGGCGAGTAGCACCGAGGTGAGAAGCCAGGGGATGGTCAGGTTGTTCTCGATCAGCATTTCTTTAACTGAAAGGTGCCTTAAATCTTTCCAGTCTACCTTTTTTATCACTTCCTGATGCGTCATAGTGAAGGGCCATTGATGTCCTACAGTTTATACGAGTTTTCTAAGAATTGAGTCGTGTTTTCCCGGTCGATTATCACGATTAATCGAGCTTATTTTTGAGGTGAAAAATTTGAGCTAATTGTCTCTAATTCGTTTATTTAGTACGGTTTTGGCTTCGTTGAGCTTTCTTAGGTCCGACTGGTCTCCGGGACCTAGAATATGTTTTTCGATGATGTTCAGCATTGTGATATCTGCCTTGGTACCGAATGACCTGACATAGTCAAAGTATTCTTCCAAAAAAGTGAATCCTGTTGTCATTGAAAACCTTGCATCCATGTCATAGAGGTTTCTGCCTGTAGTAAAGCCCAGGTTGTCAGGGTCAATGTCAAATTGATTGATGAGACTTTCCTTTTCCACTTCTATAATATCTCCAAGTGCTTTAAAGCTGCGTTTGTTATTCAAAACCTGAATTTTATAGATGAAAATCAAATTTGGGGAAGAGTCGTTTCCTTTTTGTAGTTCACTTGTGTTGGTAATAAACGCCCGGGCATATGCCTTGCGATCAGGGCTATTGATGAATTCATCGAGTTTGGACGCTTCTTGCTTCTCTGATTCTGTTTTTATGCTTAAAAGTCTATCTCCATGAAAATCAGGGTTCACGCTAAACCAGTAGAATAATGCTTGGTGAATGGCTCGTTGCCCTTGTTGGCTCCCCAGCTTTGTTAAACCTTCCACGTATTTCTCAATGAAATCGTGGGTTGATCTACGAGCTCTTTTAGAAACATCTTTTGTAAGTTGTTCCAACTGATCTATCATGAAACGCTCTACTTCTAAATCTCCTTTGAAGAAAGAGAGACATTCAATGGCTGAAAGCTGGTTTTTACTTTTTACAAAATCGTTTTTCTTTTCTGTTACTGAGGTAATTAGGTTCATAAGAGGTGCCTTGACAGCCGGGACTGGATTTTTGTAAATAAGGCCTTTGAGATCATATATTGAAATGCCGTTAGGTTCCCTGATACGTTTAACGAGCAGGTCATCATAATTTGAGGTTTCGAAATAGTCAAGCGTGCTGGCTGCTTTCACAAAGACATAAGAATCGGAAGTGCGGGCAAGAATTTCCAGAAGCTGCGGAGAAGCTTCTTTGTAATCCATTTCCTTCAGTTTGTCTATAATCCTTACTAATTCACTGGATATGTCTTCCTCGTCAGGGCTTATGAGATTTGAATAAAAGGCTGAGTCAGAAGCTATTTCAAGCTGTTTTAGTAGCTGTGCACCGTTAACGTCAGCATTGCCTACGGATATTTGTTCAACTATCTCGGATCGAACTTCTGTGAACGGACTTGCCAGTAATGCCAGCTTCAGTTCTTCTTTTCTGTCTCCTTTCAGCTTTTTAAGTTGTCTGGCCAGTGCAAACTGAACTTCCCGATTATTGATTCCGGGAATCTCCATAAATGCATCATAGACTTTTTGATTGTCTAAATGATAGAGCATCATTATTTGCTCACCGAGTCGATCCTTTTCTGAAGCATTTGGTAGCTTTATTGTGAGTTTTCTGATAATATTTTCTTTGAATTGAGCCCTGCCGGCCTTTTGAACATAAGCCTTTATAAAGTCAATAAATAGGGCTGAGGACATGGAGTTTTCCTTTTTTCGATGGAAGGTTGAATAAGAAAAACCAGTATGTCTAAGGGTGTAATAGGCTTTTTTGTTCTTTATCCGTACTTCACCTGCGGTAGGAGTCCAGGCAGTATACCCGTTGGGTCGGCTACGCACAAAGTCATACGCACTGTAAAGATTGTAGGCCACCTTGCTGTCAGAGCCTGAGGCAGAATTAAAACGACTCTTATATTTCTTTGGAGATTGTAAAAAGAGAATATACTGCTCACCTGGCTTAAATTTATCCAGAGGACCGAATTTATTGCTGTACCCGGTGTACCAGATATCATCATCCTTGAGTTGGCCTTTGTAGATTTCTATTGGCTCCAAACGGGCCTTAAAGGTGTCCCCTTCCTTTACCTTGAAAAGGCCGATAATATCAGACTTGAAAAGCATTTCTTCCCATGTTGGATTCGACCATGTATCTGCCCACAAAGGCATACATACCAATAAGCTTAGAGCAAACAGGATAATTCTGAACTTTCTCAATAGGTTATAAATTAAACGGAGGACGACTTAAAGTTGACCTGATACTAGTGCATACGTTCATAGGGCTCATAAAGGTATACGGGGACTGGTCTAAGTAGGGGAGCCTTCTCAACTTACCATGTCTTATTCTTTTGTTTTTTGAACAGAGGCTTTTTAGGACCGGACAATATGCAAAAAAGAAAAAGCCACCCTGATGATTCAGAGTGGCTTTCCAGCTTAGGTTATTAATGGCTTATTTTAGTTCTCAAATGATTCTGAGAAATCGTCAAAGAAGTCCAGGTCTGCTTTGTCATACTCTTCTTTCATCTTAGGCCACTCATTTTCGAAAAAGCCATTCACCGCATCCATGGCGGTTTTCATCATCTTCTGAGCATTCTCAAGTAGTTGTCTTTCGGTATCACCCGGGGTGCCCATTCTTGAGTTGTTGTACCTCCTGGCCTGCTGAATCCATGTACCTGCATTAGGTGTGAAGCTTCTGAAAATTCCCTGAATACTTCTGTCTCTGGGTAAACCAATCGTAATTTTACGAACCTCAGTAAACTTCTCTTTCAGTTCTTTTACTGCCTTTTTCAGGTCTTTCACTTCGTCCTTGTCAGCATCCTTGATACGAGCCTCTACCTTTTTGATGGCGGCATCAGCTTTGCGCATGCGGTCAGAAATTTTAGACCAGGTCTGTGACATTTCCAGCACCTGATCTTCAAAGGCTTCATTGGCACGTAACTCACTCATGGTGATATCGATTCGTGGGTCCATGTGTACCTTTACCTTTTTGGAAACCGTCTGGCCGTTGTATTCAACTACCATGGTGTATTCCCCAGGCAGTACCGAACCGGCTGATTGCTCACGGTTACGACCAGCGCCACCTTGTGGAGGGCCAAAGCGTCCGCCTCCGCTACGACCTACCGTAGGGAAAGGATTTTTCCTGTCGAGTCCCCAGCTAACAGAGTTAATCTCACCTTTTTTGATTTTAGAGATAGAAAGTGTTCTTACCGTATCACCGGCAGCATTTAGTACATGCATTTTACCTTTGCTTGGTAACTTCTTTACTGTGCTGTCAGCCTTGGCTTCTGTATTGTCTTTCTTACCCTTCTTTTTCTTCTTCTTGCCTTTCTTAGGCGCTTCTTCTTCTTTCTTTTGAGCGTCATCGCGCACAAAGAATTTAACCGTAGCCTGGCTAACAAATTTGTTTTGCCCCTCAAAAGGACCGCCATCGCCAGGGAATCGCATGCCTGCCGGCTGGCGATAGCTCACCTGGTATCCATCAGCAGGATCGAATACAGTAATATCAGCATTCAACACGTTGTTTACACCTTTGGCAGCAAACTCACGCAGTGGGCGAATATCGTCCAGTACATAGAAAGCACGGCCGAAAGTACCAATGGCCAGATCATGCTCTCTCGTTTGTAGCGCAAGGTCCATGGTAGAAGCCGAAGGGTATCCGTGCTTCCACTTGTTCCAGTTTTGACCTTTGTCAAAGCTAACAAACAGTCCGTTTTCTGTACCGAGGAAGATCAGATTGGGCTCGATAGGATCCTGCAGTATAGATAGCGTATAGCCGAATACATCATTCTCATCCACAATACGCGTCCAGGTCTGGCCATAATCAGCGGTGTGGTAAGCGTAGGGTGTGAAGTTATTTCTTCTATAGTCATTGGCAATTACAAAAGCTTCACCGGCATTATAATCAGAAGCTCTGACCTGTGGAATCCAGCTACCTGCAGGCAGCCCGGGAAGTTTGGCCGCTACATTCTCCCAGTTGTCGCCACGGTCTTTGGTTACCTGAACATTACCGTCATCGGTACCTACCCAGATTACATTTTTGTCTACCGGGCTTGGCGCAATGGCCAGAGTGGTTGTATGATTTTCTGCACCTGTAGCATCGAAGGTCAAACCACCACTTTCTGTCTGCTTCTGCTTTTCAGGGTCGTTGGTAGATAAGTCCGGAGAAATAATGGTCCAGTCATCACCACGGTTTGAGCTATAATGCAAAAACTGAGAGCCATAATACACACCATCATTATTATGTGGGTCAATGGCTACCGGAGCATTCCAGTTAAACCTCAGGGTGGTGGCTGTATCTGGTGCAGTAGGTCTTACTGTTTTGTTACGGCCGCTCACACGGTCATATCGGCTTACGTTACCTTGCTGCGACATGGTATAGCCATAGCGTGAGTCACCGGGGATCGGGGCTACATCAAAACCATCACCAAAGCTCAGCTCCTGCCAGTCGTGATTACGAATGCCTGCGAAGTTGAAAACGTAAGAAGGTCCTACCCAGGAGCCGTTGTCCTGCATACCGCCATATAGGTTGTAAGGAAACTCATTGTCCACATTGATATGGTAGAACTGACCCACAGGCAGCTTTTCCGTAAAACGCCAGGTTTTACCCATGTCACGTGTGATGTTCAGTCCACCATCGTTACCATCAATCATAAAAGACGGATCATCCGGGTGAATCCACCAGGCGTGGTGATCAGGGTGAACACCATAGTAGGGGAGTATTACCTCAAAGCTTTTACCACCATCCTCTGAGCGCGATACACGCGAGTAGAGGCTGTAAATTCTGTTTTCGTTTTTTGGGTCTACATAAATGTCTGCATAGTAGAAAGGGCGATCACCCATGTTGGGCGTGTTGGCTGATTTGGCTCTTAGCTTCCATGATTTACCGCCATCGGTACTTCTGTAGAGGCCATTGGCTTTTGATTCTATCAGGGCGTATACATAGTCAGGGTTGCTTTGCGAGATCGCGAGACCAATACGACCCATCTCACCTTTTGGCATACCTTCTTCACTGGTTAGTTTCTTGAAGTTATCTCCACCATCGTGAGTCACATACAGGCCTGAACCTTCACCACCAGACTTGAAAAACCATGGCCAGCGCTTGTGCTCCCACATGGCTACGAAGATTTTATCAGGGTTGCTGGGGTCAGCCACCATATCGGCCACACCGGTAAGGTTGTTGTTGAAGAGTATCTGGTCCCAGCTTTTGCCTCCATCTTTGGTGCGGTAGAGACCACGCTCATTATGCTCTCCCCATGGAGAACCAATCGCACCAACAAAAACCGTGTTAGGGTCATTGGGGTGAATGTAAATTCTGTGAATGTTACGGGTTTTTTCCAGGCCCATCAGTTCCCAGGTTTCCCCGCCATCAATGGACTTATAAACACCGTAACCGCCTGATACAGAGTTTCTGGGGTTACCTTCACCAGTACCCACCCAAATCACGTCAGGGTTTTTTTGGTTGATGGCAATAGCGCCAATACCCAGTACCTCTTCATCATCAAAGAGAGGCTCCCAGTTGAGTCCACCTCCGGTAGAACGCCAGAGCCCGCCAGAGGCAGCTCCTGCATAAATGATTTCAGGGTTGCTTTGTACTACATCTATGGCGGTAATACGACCACTCATAGCGCCCGGGCCTATGCTGCGGGCTTTCATATTTTTAAATATGTCCATATCTACCTTCTGGGCCCATGAGGGGCTCAAAAGCAGCATGAACAGCATCATCAGCGATGCTTTCCAAATGTTGTTTTTGAGAATTTGAAGACTGCTAAAAGTCATTGGATTCAGGTTTGATTGAAAATGAAACTCAGTCAAAGTACACCAAGTAGAACCCCGGTGAAATCCAATTTCTAAGAGCGCAAAGAATGGGTTATGAATGGTCGCAGTGCATCATGCCCAGCAACCATGTACCCAATCCATTCTTATCCATGTCAGAATTGTCTAGTCTATTGAAGAGAGCAGTACTTTAACGCCTATACTGAAAGTCAGGTAGTCCAGCCTGGCATTTTTTATATTGAGGTCGTACGCTTCGTACTCATTGTTGTAGGTAACCGACCGGGCAGTTAGGTAATCAGCTTGTGTACCTTTCAGTGTTTTTACCCGAAAATCGAGGCTTACATATTCATCAAGGAATATTTCAAAGCCACCACCAACACCATAGCTCAAAGAGAAGTCTCCAAGATCCTTGTCCTGAGCAAATTCTTCCTCCAAAGCACTATCGCGGAAGTTAGCAGTAGTATAGATATAGTTAAATCCGGCAAGGAAATCTACATAAGGCTGAATCCGGCCTTTCACTTCAGGCTTTAATCGCACGAAACCCAGGGTATTAAAAATCTGATTGTTACGTCTTACCCTTACATCGCCCAGGTTTGGGCCATGCCAGCCGTCTCGTACTTCCGATCCGTATCTGACAAAATTAAGCTGACCACCTACGTGTACAGGCGAGTTGTTAAGTTGAATGGCTACTTCCATACCGAAACCACCTCCCCAAAGCTCGGGAGAGTCTCTTTTGAAATCACCGGTAGGGGCAAAACCCTCAAGACTGAGTCCGAAGGTAGATTGTGCCATACCTGTTGCCTGGAACAGTAGCACAGCGAGTGAGAGAATAAAAAATTTACGCATTGGTTGAATATTTTGTTGACCTACTCAGTTTATAGCCAATAATGTGCCAGAAAAATCGTTAGCGGCCGAATACTTACCTCTACGTTTTGTCTCACCAGGGGTTTCTTCTATAAGTGTTTACTAAAATAATTGGCTTTGCAACTAATTTATTTAGTATAAGGTGTTAACTTAGCTGAGCACAAGTCTATACCCATGAGTATTATTTCAGAAAATATTAAGCACCTGAGAAAGCAAAAAGGCTGGACACAGGGCGATTTAGCAGAGAAAATTGAAATCAAACGCTCCCTGGTAGGCGCTTATGAAGAGGGCCGTGCGGACCCACGGCTGAACAACCTGATGAATATCTGCAGGCTTTTTAAGGTTTCTGTGGATACGCTCATCAGTAAGGACCTGACCAAAATGAGCCTTGAGCAGGTCGAAAAATTGGGTAATGGCACCAAAACCGATACCAAGGTGCTTTCCATTACGGTAAATCAGGAAGATGAGGAATATATAGACCTTATTCCACAAAAGGCATCTGCCGGCTATATGAACGGCTATGCGGACCCTGAATACCTGGGAGAGATGCCGAAGTTTCATTTGCCCAACCTACCACGAACTGGAACTTATCGTGCTTTTGAGATTACAGGAGACTCTATGCTTCCCCTGAAGCCCGGCACCATCGTGATAGGGCGCTACCTGGAAGATGTACGCGACCTGAGAAGCGGACAGTGCTATGTGATTCTATCCAAAGAGGAGGGAGTGGTGTACAAGCGTGTTTTCGACTATGCCGAAGAGCATGGTAAACTCTTTCTGGTATCGGATAATAAGGCATATTCACCCTATGAAATTGCTATTGGAGATGTACTGGAAATTTGGGAGGCCAAAGCGTATTTGAGTATGGAGTTGCCAGAGCATTCAGAGGAGGAAATGAATTTCGAGAAGCTTACCAATATTGTGATGGACCTTCAGCAGGAGATCATTAAGCTGAAGAGCTAGTTCTTAATGAGCATTACGCCCAGCATCAATCTCATATAACTATAGTTCAATGCTCCCTGGTCAAACCAGGCAGGGGAGAAGCGGGCGTCTAAGAATATGGTGCGTTTGGCATTATAGGCCAGTCCGGCTCCCATATTCATACCTATGCGAAAAGGGTTGGCAAACTCCTGCGTGAAAGCCCTGAAGGTTTGAGTGCCGTCCTGAAATATTCGGCCATCCACTACCACATCGCTGGAAGTAGCGTATTGAATTTCCAGCCCTCCACCAAAAGTAACATTCAACCGCCTTCCGGGGAGTTTATATTTGAGATTCACCGGCAGGCTGATGACCGTGCGTGAAAGCTCCACGGAAGTTCGGTAATCTATCTGGCCCAGGACCCCAACAAAATCTGCATAGAGGGCGATGTTGATGAAATTAGAAATAATATCGTCACTTTGCCTTACCAGCTGAGCTGCGGTGAATTCACCGAGGTAATCTTCGGTGGTGATCATCAGATCGGCATCGAGAAATAACCTTCCTGTACCTCGTGATAGCTCCTTTTCTACCCTGATGCCCAATGAGAAAAACTGATTGTTTGTCTCACCATTGTGTCCGTTGAGGGTGAGCCTTGAGAAGCTGGAGCCTGCCACAATACCTACTTTGGGTGGTGAGGTTTTGCCTAAACCTGTATAAGCGATGCCCTGCGTATTGGCATATCGCTGGTCATACGCTTTTAGCAATCGTGTCAATGATCGGGCCGAAAGGGCTACATTATTTATTTCGTCTGCTACGAGTTCACTCTTGGGCAGCATGATACTGAGTACATCAATGTAAGTTTTAAATACCTTTTGCCTCCTGCTGTCACCCACTACCTTTTGTGTGAGTTGTCTGAACTCACCCGTCTGGTTGCTTTCTACATAGAAGAAGTTTCGGGCATTGGCATCGCGATAGCTGAACAGGGTAAGGCTGCCCTGGTAAACCACTTCCAGAAACATAGTCTTATCGTCATCAACCTGCTTTGTGAGGAAGAGCAAATCTTCGCCCACACCATAGCCGAATAAATCTTTGGGTGAAAAAAACGTTTCCTTTGCCTGGCTGTCGCGAAATACGCAGCGTTCTGCTGCCTGATTGTAGCTGATGTATTTGATCTGTCCTCTAAGCGTGTCGAAGGGCGAGGTAAGTACAAAGCCTTCCTTATACAGCTCCTGAGCGGTCAGGGCAGTGCTGAAAGCTAGCAACAGCATAAGAAATATGGACTTTCGTAACATGCTTAAGACTAAGGTTACCAATAGCTTAGTCTTAATTTAAGCATTTATGATCGTAATTAAGAGCAGTAAGTTGATCAGCGTGACTAATTAGTTGATTAGTGTTGAACCGCTGACTTTTGCAAGGCTTGCCCTGTGGGTCTGGCCTGAGGCCCTGGCAAAAGTTACTTTACACTTTGTTACTCTACCCTGAATACTATGCTTCCCAGCTTACTTAGACTTTTTCGGGAGCCCTATACCAATAACAAATTGAAGTGTATTGATCTTAATGGTTCTTCTGTCGGGAACAAGGACAACGTACCTGGCGTCAAGATTTAAAGGGACTTTAGTATTAAAGTTGATACCGATTCCACCCACAAAGCCAAACTGGAAACGGGTAAGAGCTGGACTCACAAATTCTGTGACACGCGTTCCGGTAATCTCTCCCCGGGAACCTGATCTGGAAATATTCAGTGTTCCCTGACCACCCCCCATGATAACGAAGTTACGCTTTTCACCTGGTAATCGATATCTCAGAATCAACGGGACCTTAAGTGCCAGGGCATCATGGATGATTTCGAAGGCTACCGGGGTGACGCTGGGCTGGTTTACCAGGTTAAATACCGTTTTAACGTTGACAATACGTCCCTCAAACTTTTCAGGTGTTAACCAAAAACCAGTCTCGAGAAACATACGGTTAGTCGACCTGGAAACTTGCTTAGTCAGCCCCAGCCCAAAACTCGGAGAGGTGCTGGTAACTTTACCGGTAAAGCGCTCGCTCTGTAGTTCATTCAGACCCGCGGCCAAAACGAGCTTGAGTTTCCATGGAGACCTGACCTCATTGGATTCATAAGAATCGAAAGAACCAGGAGCGGTGCCGTCATGTTCGTGAAGCAGTGCCACAAGAGATGGTCTCCTGAGTGATGTGCTTTTAATCGTTTTCTCTACGTCATTTGCCCTGGGTAGCAGAATCCTGAATACATCTTTGAAGGTGTCGATACGTTTCTGTCTCTGGCGTATTTTAATCATTTTGAAGGTGAGCTTTCTAAACTCCTCTGCCTCTGTGTTTTCCAGGTAATAGTGATCCCGACTATTCTGATCGCGATAGCCATAAAGACTAACCGAGCCTTCATATATTAACTCGAGAAAGCGATGACTTCCGTTTTCAATTTTTCTGGACAAGAACGTGATATCACCGGTAAGGCCATAGCCATATAGATCGGCCGGAGCGTAGTATTCCTCTTTATCAGATCCTTTGGGTGTAAAGTACAATTCCAGATTTCCCTTGGAAAAACTCAGGTATTTAACTGAGCCGTAGACTGTGTCGATAGGGGATTTGAGTATAAATCCATCGCGGTTGAGCTGCTGAGCGTCTGCCTGATGAGTGAATAGTAAAAAAGCAAAAGTCAGGAACAGGGAATACAACCCGAAGTTTGTTTTTCCGGCATTCAGGAACATAGGAAGTTTGTTCAAAATTTTGAGTTTTTGATAGAGTTTGACAGAAGTTTTTTCAGAGGTTTTCTCTCGCCAGTAATCTTGATTTGAGTCTTGCCCTGTCAGTTTTTCCTGACTCGGTTTGGGGTATTTCCATCTCAAGAATTGTCCTGGGTACTTCAAATTTTTGGAGAGCGGTTTTGAGTAGCTTCAGGATATGGTTCTCCGTTTTTGCCAGAGGTGAGCAGACCAGTACAATTTTTTCACCGAGCAGGTCATCGGGCAGGCCTGTAACTGCAAACGAGCTAGTGTATGGTTGGATAACAGGAGCTATTTTCTCTTCCAGCAGCTCAGCAGAAATTTTTACTCCACCTGTATTGATGATATTATCAGCCCGACCGATTATGCTAAAATTGTCCCTATCCCGCACATCTACAATGTCATTCGTTTGGATCCATTGATCATCGGTTACATCCGCTTTGAGCTTCAGGCAGTTTCTTTCATCCAGCCCGAAATCCACTCCGGGTAGTATGGTAAAGTGGTCCGTGCTGTCAGGTCCATTCAGCTTTTGCAGGGCAATGTGCGAAACGGTTTCCGTCATACCATAGGTGGCGTAAATTTCACAATTCAGGTGTTGAATTTGTTTGGTAAGGTGCTGGCCCATAGCCGCGCCACCTACAATAATTTTAGCTGTACTGTTGAGTAATTGAATACCCTCTTCTGATTGTAGCAGGTTTTCAATCTGGAGGGGTACCATGGCCGCAAAGTCAAAAGGCCCCGGGGGAATCTGGTCAGTGTCGGCAAAGGAGGTAGGGGGTATTAGTTTGAGCGTCCAGTCAAAGAGCAAGCCCCGGGCGAGCATCATCTTGCCCCCGATGTACGCCATATTGATGCAAACCAACGCACGCAGGCCATGGCTGAGATTAAGACTTAGTGCCGTTCTTTGAGCACTTGCCAGTATGTTTTTTCGGGATATTGTATGAACGGTAGGTTTTCCGGTGGAACCAGAGGTTTTTTGGTCGAAAAATTGCTTGTTACTTATCCATGATTTGATAAAGTGCCGGCCACTTTTCAAACCTTCAAAGTGCTCATTCACGTTAGTAAGCTCTGAGAACTCAGAAGGACTCAATATTTTATCGGAGATATTAAAGCAGGCCGGCATTCAGATAAACTCAACTATGACTAAACTCCTCCAAAAGTATCTGTTTTTATTGATGATTTGTAGTCCCCTGTGGTCATGGGCCCAAAATGATCTCGGCTTTACCGTAGCAGGAGTCGTGAGCGATTCAGTGACCAATGAAACCCTTCCTTTTGCCAGTGTGTTTTTCTCGGGCACCACCTTTGGCACCACTTCCGATAAGGATGGCAACTTTACACTCAAGGCCGATAAGCCCGGTACCTATGATCTCGTCATTTCATTCACGGGTTACCAGACCTATTATCGTCAGGTAGACCTGAATGAAGAGCAGGTACTAAGGCTGGATGTGAAGCTCTACCTCAGCACGAGAAACCTGGGTGCGTTTACCATTACCGCAGAAAAGGATGAAGCCTGGCGAAATAACCTGATACTGTTTAAGAAAACCTTTCTCGGAACTTCGGCCAATGCGAACGCCTGCCGCATTGTCAATGAGGAGGTGCTGAACTTCGATGATAACAGAAGCGATAGAATTTTTGAGGCCTATGCCAGCGAACCACTCATTATTGAAAACAAGGCTTTAGGCTATAGAATCAAATATCTGCTGGAGGATTTTAAGATCTACTACGCTCAAAATTACTCCATATTCTATGGTTTTCCGTCTTTTGAGCCGCTTGGCAAAAAAGGAAAGGTGAAGGCGCGCTGGAGCAAAAACAGGGAAAAAGCATACCTGGGTTCTATCTCTCACTTTTTTAAAGCGCTGTATGAAGACAAAACAAAGGAAGAAGGCTTTGTAGTAAATGCGGCCAAGGATATGAAAAGGGGCAGAGCCATTGATATTACGCCCATCAGGATGAGCACACTGGTAAGTACAAAACCTAACGGAACCACCAAGGCCCTCTCTTTTGAAAACTATCTGTATATCGTGTATAAAAACGAGAAGGAGAGCAATGAATATAAAATCTATCAGCACTCCATCAGCCCTAAAGTACCGGGTAAGGAGCAGCTTTCGTGGATATTCCTGCCTGAGGGAATTACCGAAGTAGACTTCGAGCAATCGGGCTATCTTATTAACCCCCTGGCTGTGGTTACTAATGGGTATTGGGGCTTTGAAAAGCTCGGTGATATGGTGCCTATGGATTACCTGCCGGAAGAGAAATGATTATGTGTTGATTTAACGTAGCGATTGAAAAACAACTCGTTACAGAGGAAGTTAAGGAAGAGGAGTAACGGTTAATTGAATAAAAGCAATATGCCTATGAGTTTTTGTGCCTTTCATTATCCCCCGCTGAAAACCTTCCTGGTTCTTCTGTTATTCTGCTGTTTTTCTCAGGGTCGGCTGGCTGCCCAGAATTACATTGTTGAGGGTACGGTCTATGATAAAAGTACGGGGGAAACCCTGCCTTTTGCCAATGTGTTTCTGGCCAATACAACCTTTGGAGCCCCTACGGATACCGCAGGCGTGTACAGCTTCAAAACCACGCTGGGAGGTACCTACCGGCTTACGGTCAAATACCTGGGCTTTACCACTTTTAGTCAGGAGGTGGAGCTCACCCTTGGAAAGAAGCTAAAAGTAGATATTTACCTCGATCCGCTGGAAGAGCAGGTGGATGGGGTGGAGGTAACCTCCTATAAAAAGCGGATCAAACGAGGCTACTATGAAACCAACGATAGCTTCATAATTGAAGAAAAGGGCCCTCAATGGAGAAAGTATTTCAGAGTCTTTCAATCTGTGCTGCTGGGAGGAAGCAGGTTTGCCGCAGGAACTAAAATACTGAACCCGGAGGTGCTGACTTTTGAGGTGTTTAAAGACCAGACACTGATTTATGCCTATGCCACCGAGCCTGTGAAAATTCTGAATAAAGAGCTCGGTTATGAGCTGGACTATGTGCTTGAAAGCTTTGAACTTGATTTGCAAACACGGCTGATGACCTTTCATGGCTACCCTTACTTTAAAGAACTGGAACCAAAAAATGGCAGACAGCAGGACGAATTGAGGCAAAACAGGTGGGAAGCGTACCGTGGTTCTTTACGACATTTTCTGAAGGCTTTACATGCGGATGAGCTGGAAGAATGGGGCTTTGAGACGTCCAGAATGCCTTTTGGCAATACACCAAAAGACTATAAAAGTACTTCCTCCGGGTTAGCCAGACCTATTGATCTGTACGACTATGTGGAATCGGGTGTTCATCCGGGGTCCAAGAAGTTTACTATGGGCGCTTTGATACTCGTAACAGCTGCCAACAGTGTAGAGGAGGACGGATACATCAGGCCACCCTGGCACGAGTATTTCTTCGGTAAAAACCTGAACAACAGCAGGCGTAACCTTCAACGGTCATGGATAGAGGTAAAGCCCGGCAAAAACGTAGAGTTTGATAACCACGGTTATATTTTCAATCCACTGGACTTTGCTTTCTACGGCTACTGGTCTTTTAAAATGGTTGGTGATATGCTGCCTATTGAATACGAACCCTCAGAGTTTCTGGGTAACTAGGCTGCATTGTATTGTTTTTACTTAGATACCGATAGCTGAGGCCGGTATCTAAGTTGGGAAGTTACATGACCAACTTCCCTGAAATTCAACCCGGATGTATTGTCAGAATGGATTGCTTAGGTAGGTAGCCAGCAGGGCTGTGAGTTTTTGTGGTTCGCAGTTCAACCCATTGGAAATAAAGGTCAACGCCACATCCATGTCAGTAAAGTATATCGGCTGAGCCAAAAATCCATCGATTTGCCCTCCATGCGAAACGGCTTTTTCCGTGGTGATAGATGGCGGCACTACAAAGTCATTAATGCCTCTGCCTCGCCCATCGCGGAATTCGGTCATTTTTGCCAGCGAGCTTTTTGAGATCAACTTACCCTGCATCAAGGCTCTGAAAAATTTGTTCAACTCCTCAGCGGTAGAGACAATGGCTCCTGCTCCACGGGGTAAGTTCATGTTTGTTGCGGTAATTTCATTCCAGCCACCTTCATAATAATAGCCACTCGCAGTTTTTTCCATTACACCAGTGTCAGGGCCATAGGCGGTATGGGTCAGGCCCAGTCTTTTGGTGATACGATCAGATAAATTTTCTCCATAGCTTTTCCCGGTGATGGTTTCAATGATATGGCTAAGCAGGATGTAATTGGTATTCGAATACTCGTATTGACTATCCGGCTCAAACACACTGGGGTAAGAGGCTATTTTCTCCAGCTGTTGACGAGCAGTCAAGCCGGAAACCCTGTACTCCTCAAAGGTCTCATCGGCTGTCATATTGAAAATACCGCTTCTGTGACCGAGTAGCTGGGAGATGGTAATCTTATCGGCATTCTTCACTTTGGGGTGAAAACGGGAAAGCTTTGTGTCTAATGATAGTTTTCCCTCATCTATCAATTGAAAGACCACAACAGCCGTAAAAACCTTGGTGTTGGAACCGATCTTCATCAAAGTATTGGGACCAAGTTTTTTTCCCTGGTCTACATTGGCAAAACCGACTTGTCTATTGTAGACGGTCTGACCATTTTTTGAAATCGTGAGCGTACCCATCAGTTCATTATTGGCTTCCAGGTCATCCATCATCTTGTTGAGTTTGGTAATGGTTTCCGATTTGCTTTGAGCACTGAGCGTTCCAAGTGAGAAAAACAGAGCTAAGAGAGTAATTGAAAGGTGCTTGATATAGTGCATAAGGTTCGTTTATTGGTTAAAACCGATGAAAGAATACGGGTAGGTTTGGTATGAAATCAACCAAAACCTTTCCTTGAATCGTGAATACCTTAAGGGACTATGCTACACTTTGGGCTGCAGGGCCGTTAGCAGTATGGTTACTGCTTTTGAAACCAGAAATATAAAGCAGCCAAGCAAAGTAGAAAGAATGGTGAATTTGAGACCCATGGCCAATTGGTTGGCAGAAGTCTCTATTTCATCACTAAACTGATCCAGCACCTCAACCAGGCCGAGTAATTGCCCGAAGACACCATAAACCAGGGCGAACAAACCGAGTGAATTCAGAAGTCTGATGTTTTTTTCTGAACGTTCGGCTTCTTTCCTGATCAGCCAGATACTTCTGATCGAAATAAGCACACAAATCACAAAAATGATGAGGAGGGGAATCATGATAAAAGGACCGCCTTCATCAATCTTCTTTAAAACAAAAGAAGTGAATGTGAGCTGTTGTAAAAAGATCATCTTTCTAATGTAGATAAATTCCTATTTGTTAATCACAGTACGATGATAAAAGGATGGGCTTTACGAAAGAGATTTATGCGACCTGCTGAGGGCCGGGTGAGATAAATAACCTTTTTAGAGGGGCTTTCCGCTATTCAGGCCATGGTGGTTAAAAAGAGCCTGAAATTGGTAATTGGTCGCATTCGTATGGCCTTTTGCAAGAAAGATTGTTTATTCAGGGCATGACTTTGACAAGGAAGGTATTGCTTGAAAAGCTTACTGAAGCAGGCGTCCATCTGCTCTTCTGGTCGTCTGTATTCCTTTTTTATCTCTACGTGTTCGGGTATAACAGTACGCATGTCAAATTTAACCTTGTTTTTTCCTCATTTCTGATGCCCATTACCATGGCCTCATGCTATGCCGTGGTTTATTATTTGATTCCCAAATACCTGATCCTGAAACAGTACCGTAGCTTTATCCTTTACAGCATCTATACTTTTGTGCTGACAGCTTTTGCCGTGATTGTATCAGTCTTCTATGCGCTCATTTTTATCCTGGACCTGAAGATGATTGAGCTTCCGGTGGCCAGAAGTCTGCCCTTTATTCTCATAACCGTGTACCTGGTGGTGTTTCTGGGTAGTGGAATCTCCCTGCTGAGGCATTATTACCAGTCCAGTACACGAAACGTTAAGCTCAAAAGCAAGGTGCTGGAAACCCAACTAAAGCTGAAAGAACAGGAACTGAAGTATCTGAAAATGCAGATTCATCCACACTTTTTGTTCAATACCCTCAATACGCTCTATGGCTTTGCGATGACCAAGGCCGAGGAGACGCCAGATATGATCCTCCGGCTCTCCAACCTGTTGGATTATCTGCTTTATCAGGTTGACAAGCCCTTGGTGAGTCTGTCTACAGAAATGGATCATATTCACGATTACATAGCTCTGGAGCAAATAAGGTTCAGTGACAGACTGGAAGTAAAATTAAATGAAAAGTATGGGTCTGCTGATTTACAGGTAGCGCCCATGTTGCTGATCCCATTTGTGGAGAACAGCTTCAAACATGGCCGGTCAAATGGAGATAAACTGTTGATTGACATTGATGTGAGAACAGAGCAAGGCAGGTTGTATTTTGGTATTAGTAACTCTGTAGTTCCTGATGAATCAATGGAAGGCAAGGAGGGGATAGGGCTTAATAATATTGAAAAGCGATTAGCAATGCTCTACCCGGATCGTGCTACGCTGGATATTGAAAATACCGGGACGATGTTTAAAGTAACACTAATGATAGATACGAATGGCTGAGATGAGGGACCTTGTGAATTGCCTGATTGTGGATGATGAGCGAGTGGCCAGGGAGATTATTGGAAGTCACCTGGCCCAGATCAAGCAGCTCCATGTGGTAGCGACTTGTGACAGCGCTATTGAGGCTTTGAATATTGTACATGAGCAGCAGGTAGATCTGGTGTTTCTGGATATTAACATGCCCGGGCTTTCGGGTTTGTCTTTTGCCAAATCGTTGAATAAGCAAATCAAGGTAATTTTTACAACGGCTCATCGTGAGTACGCCATAGAAGGTTTCGAGCTACAGGCCCTTGACTACCTGCTGAAGCCAATCTCATTCGAGAGGCTTTTTACGGCTGTCAATCGCTATTTTGAGATTTATGCTGAACCCCGCGAAACCCGTGTGGAAGCAAAGGCCGTGGAATCGGAAAAGTTCTTTTTTGTCAAGGCAGACAGAAAAATGGTGAAGATTGTGTTAGACGAAGTCTCCTATATTGAAAGCCTTAAGGATTACCTTAAAATACATATGCAAGAGGGCGTGGTGGTTACGCGAGAGACCATCAGCAACATTGAAGCAAGACTGCCCGGTTCGAAATTTCTACGTATCCATCGATCATATATCGTTGCCATCAATGCCATTAGCTCTTATACGCATGAGTATGTAGAAGTGGATAAAATGATGCTGCCTATCAGCAGGAGCTATAAAGTAGGGGTAAGCGAAAGGTTAGGTTAACCTGAGCCTGATTAGGGAGTAGACTTTCCAGCGAAATCCGAAATTTTTTATAGGTCAATCCCCTTTCCCCCTTCCTGTCTGCCGACAAGGCAGGCTCCAAGAGGGAAAATGGGTATTCCGCATTTAGCTAAAAGACTTTTTCCGATATTATAGTTGGACTCTAGTTACTGAGCCTTGTAAGTCTTGAATATGGCTGTATTCTGAGGAGAATCAGTTTCTATTTCCAGTATTCTGGCCGCAGTGCCGGGCTCATAAAAGCCGGTAAGTACTTTGTTAAAGTCTTCGCGGTCATGCACCTTGTTATAGGTCATGCCGAAGTCTCTGGCCGTATGCTCAGCCGTGAGCTGTTGCTGGGTTTCAAAATACTCATCCAGCTCAGGCTGATCTGAGGGCCCTTTGATCATTCTGAAAATGCCACCCGCATGGTTGTTGAGCAGGATGATGCGCAGGTTGGCAAGAGAGTAGTTGTGCCAGAAGGCATTACGATCATAAAAGAAAGCGAGGTCTCCGGTAATCAGGGTAACCGGTTGAGCCTGCGCCAGGGCCGCACCTACTGCTGTACTGTTGCTGCCATCAATACCACTGGTGCCACGGTTACAGAACACCGTAATGTCTGCACGGTCTCGGAGGCCCAACAGGTTCGCGTAACGCACACTCATGCTATTGGCCAGGTGCAGCTGGGAATCAGCAGGCAAAGCAGCCATAGCTTCTTTCACTGCCTCAAATTCTCCAAAGGGCTGCGTTTGGAAAAACTCACTGTTTTTGACCTTTTTATCAGCGTCTCTTTCTTGCCAGGCTTTAAGGTAATTTGCCGGGCTGGTTTCAGCACTTAGTCGCTGCATGAACTCCATAAAGAAGGTAGTGGCCTCCATGGGGATGATTTGAGTGAGCGATTGGAAAGTGTCCTGATATCGCTCATGTGGTTGAATATGCCAGTGATGGGCGGGCTTGTGCTTTCGGATAAAGCGTTTCAGGTTCTTGGAAATATTCGATTTGCCAAAGGTGATCAGTAGGTCGGGGGTTAATCCCACATTTTCCTGGTCTCTTTCTGCTGTGAGAAAGGCATCCTGATGAAGAATAGCGTTGTCCAGGCCATGCAGATTGCTGATGATATCACTGATGACAGGGCTTTGGTGTTCAAGGGAAAATGCTTGTAATGCCGCTTGCAGTTGCTCATTATGGCCCAGCTGTCCTCCGATGATAAGTCTTTTCTTGCTTTGTCGCCAGGTCTCGGTCAGGGCCTCCCAGTTTTGGTCACTCAAGCTTGTTTTTGACTCAGATCTTTCGATCAGCCTCACCTTTCTGAAAAAGATCTTTTCGTCTGATTCAGGGTAGAAGGGCTCTCTTAGCGGCACATTGATATGGACAGGCCCCCGGGGCTCAGAGACACATTGAAGCAAAGCTTCATTTACCATACGGTTGCCATGCCAGGTAATATCAGTGTGGTCAGGGTTGTCCGGGTAGCTATAGCTGGCTTTTACGTGCTTGCCATAAATATTTTCCTGCTGTATGGTCTGGCCATCGTATTGGTTGATCCATTCCGGGGGGCGGTCAGCCGTAAGAATGAGTAAAGGAATCTCCTGAAAAAAAGCTTCAGCCACCGCAGGAGCATAGTTAAAGGCTGCTGAACCTGAGGTACATATCAGCGCCACGGGCTTTTGTTGTTGCTGGGCCATACCCATGGCAACAAAGGCTGCAGATCGTTCATCAGGAATCACTTTGGTGTCCAGATCAGGGTGCCTTACAAAAGCCAGTGTAAGGGCGGCCGAGCGAGAACCCGGAGAAATGACAGCCGTTTTGATGCCATGCCCGGCACAAACAGCAGCGATATCGTTGATATGATCCAGTATCAAGGGTGCTGGCCCATTACGTTCAGTAGTGTATTGAACTTAATTTCTGTTTCCTGAAGCTCCCTGGCAGGGTTGGAGTCTTCGGTAACACCGGCCCCGGCATAGAGCCTGGCTTTATTGCCAAATAGCTGCATACAGCGCAGGTTTACAAAAATATTGGTATGACCATCAATATGCACCGGCCCCAGAAAGCCGCTGAAAAATTCACGATCAAACCCTTCCCATTCTTTGATCATACCCAGGGCGGTGGCTTTGGGCATGCCGGCCACGGCTGAGGTGGGGTGAAGCAGCTCCAGCATAACCGTACCGAGCTCAGGAAAGTTGGTCTCGGCCATATTGACCTTATAGTCGGTTTTAAGATGTAGCAGGTTGCCTGCTACTGCGGTTTTCGGTCCTTTTTCTTCGAATTCGCGAAGTCTTATTTTTTTAAAGCAGTTGATGATATACCGGCTGACCATGGCCTGCTCTTCAATCTCTTTTTGGTTCCAGGCAGTATCGCTGATGGACTTTTCCTGGCCTCTTTTTTGGGTTGCGGCCAGGGCTACGGTTTTAAAAATGTCTCCCTGCTGCTCTATAAGTACTTCAGGAGTAGCGCCCATCCATGTGCCAGTGCCGGGCACAGAGGTAAGAGAAATGAAAGCATTAGGATAAGTTTTTCCCAGCTTCATAAACTGATCAACTGTGTCAAAATCTGTCTTCAGGTCAACTTCGACATAGCGCGCGGGTACTACCTTTTGCACCTGCTCCGATTTGATAGCATTGACACATTTATCTACGTAATCCTCATAGTCTGGCAGAACTGTAGATTTCGGGTTGCTGTTTTTATGATAGGAGGGTGCCTCTTCAGGTGTGTCCAGGTATTGGAAGAAGCTATCGATAAAGCGTTCTTCACGGTGATCGGGTTTTTCTTTATTAAAGTCAAACTGACAGCTGACCTCATCAAAGTCAAAGGCAATGTGCAGATCACTTTTGATAAAGAGGTGCTGATTGTGAACGTTATCAAAGGGGGCGATGACAAAGCCTTTTTCGAGCTCTTCAAAATCAACCTTAGCCAGTTTCTGTACCGAATCGAATGAAATCAGAATATGAATTTCACCGGTGTTGGGTAGCCGCCAGAAAGCAATCGGGTATTGGTTTTCGTAAGCCGATGAAAGACTGGCGCGGGCAATTTCCTCTTTGGAAAAATCCTGTAGGCTCCTGGTCGTGGTTTTGATGACTTCTGGTCTTCTCATCCCTTCTTTATATCAATCACCGCAATGGTAATCCGGCTGATGCACACAAGCTCATTTTGCTCATTTGAGACTTTTATCTCCCAAATCTGCGTGCGCTTACCGATATGTACCGGCCGGGTGGTTCCATACACATATCCCTCACGGGCGCTTTTAATATGGTTGGCGTTAATTTCTAAGCCAACGCAATACTGTTCCTTGAGGTTCAGGGTGCAGCTGGCCGCCATACTGCCCAGGGTTTCCGCCAGCACTACAGAGGCGCCTCCGTGTAATAGCCCCATGGGTTGTTTGGTGCGCTGGTCTACCGGCATTCTGGCCGTGATAAAATCCTCACCTACCTCAGTTACTTCTATAGCCAGGTGTTCAACCATATTGTTTTGACCCATACGATTGAGTGTAGCTACATTTACCCCCGGCTTGAACATTGGATTTTTAGATTACTTGTTAGCTTTGCGCCTGATTCGAGCAAAAATAGAAGAAAATTGAACACCAAAAAAATCTACCTCACGCGCCACGGACAGACTGATTTTAATAAAAAAGGGATCGTTCAGGGGAGTGGTGTAGACTCTGATTTGAATGAGCTCGGGCATGCTCAGGCCAGGGCATTTTTTGACCATTACAAGCATGTGGCTTTTGATAAGCTCTATGTTTCTGCCTTGAAAAGAACCCATCAGTCCATGGCCGGATTTATAGAGGCGGGTATGGCTTATGAAGAACTCGCTGATTTAAATGAGATCAGCTGGGGAGAGCGGGAAGGTGTGCCCGTAGACGATCTGGCTGATGCCTTTTACAAAGATATGATCCGCAGGTGGCGTGCCGGAGAAACAGACCATCGCATTGATGGCGGGGAGAGCCCCGAAGAGGTGGCTGTGAGAATGCGCAGCGCTCTGGAACATATACTGGCTCAGACCACGGAGAATACTGTTCTGATATGTATGCATGGGCGGGCTATGCGCGTAATGCTGTCTGTAATGCTGAATTATCCCTTAAAGGATATGGATGTTTTTGAGCATTCGAATCTGTGCCTGTACGAGCTTACTTATACGGGATCACTTTTTACCGCAGACCGGTTCAACGATACTAATCATCTGACTTACGCAGGCCTTTAAGGGCTATTTTAGCCTTACTGTCCAGGCTGTTCTTATAAGGGTGTCTGCGAAAGGTGAGTACGCGCTCAAAATACATGCGGGCCATATCGGTATTACCCAGCGACTGTTGCAGGTAGCCCAGCTGCAGAAATGAATTGGGCACAAAGTAGTTTTCCGGAATCTTCTCTTCTTTACTGATTACCTGTCGGTATGAGGCGATGGCTTTATCATAGTTGCCCCGCAGGTGATACAACCGTGCCTGGCGATAGATAAGCTCAAACTGTTCATAGGCTTCAAAATCGGTAATATTGACGGACATCAGCAGGGAGTCGGCAAGCTGGTAAAAACCACCGTCAATACTGAAGCGAATCTGCAGCAGTACAGGGTTAGGAAAGGGTTCGGTCTCCAGGAGCTTTTGTGCGTTTTTATCTACTTCCGCATCGGTTTCTTCTCGCTGTCGTGCTTCTGCAAAGTATTTCCCAGACAGCTGCTGGTCTCCCAGAAACATAGCGCTAAGTGCCGCTTTGAAGGAAGCGTCTTTCAGTTGATTGATGCCTTTGAAATCCCGCAAAAAGAAGTCGTAGTGCTGCAGTGCCTCGTTGTACCTGCCTTCCTGAAACCTGGTTTCGGCCAACAGGTAGGTGAAGAGTGGTCTGGCGTCCGGGCTTTCCAGTGATTGCAGCGAGCTTTGCAGTAGCGCTCCAGCCCGGGCAGAATTATGCGATTTCATCGATACCAGTGCCAGAGCATAGCGCTCCAGGTGGGTGATTTGCTTACTTTCCGCATCAATCAGTTTGGTGGCGGCTTCATGATTTTCCATCAGGTAAGACTCAATCAATGCCGAAATCACCACAATCTCTTTGCTGAAGACAGATTCATGATCCATCAGTCCATATAATTCATTCAAACCTTCTTGGGTGTCGCCTTCCAGGCCGAAAATACCCAGTACCCACTGGTAGCGATCGGGTACAGCTCCGAAGATTACGTGAAGCAAACCAAGGGTTTTGTAGTTGAGGTCAAAATCAGGGTAGTCTTCAATGTTGTCGTTAATGATCTTATACGCACTGCGCAGGGCCCAGACTCCATTCCACTGCTCACCAAACTTAAGCTTGATAAAGGCCCACTGAATTTTGATTTCAGCTCTTATAAAATCGTTGTAGGGAGATGGACTTTCAGCTTCCTTCAGCTTTTTAAGCCTGATCTTTTCATTTTTCCTGAGTAGTTCAAACTGCTCCCGGTCTTCGGTAAAGATGAGGGAAGTTACCTCTTTGAGGTTTTCAAGGTAGAGGTTAAAATGAGGGATATCCGTGGTGATATTCTCAGAACCAATAGCCGAATTAAAATCGAGGTTCAGAATTCGCTCGTAGGCTGGGGGTAATGAGGATTGTCCGTTGAGAGACGTAGTAAGCAAAACAAAAAAAGGATAGATCAGAAGACCTATCCTTTTTATTGAATTACTAATTTTTATCACCTCAGATTTAAGCAGTTGTTTTTCTTCTGCTTCTTTTTGGTTTTACTTCTTCTTTTACGATTTCGTCAGTTACATCTGAAAGAATTCTACCACAGTGCTCACACACGATGATTTTTCTTTTCTCACGAATATCGGCTTGTCTCTGTGGAGGTACTACGTTAAAGCAACCACCACAAGCTCCACGACTAACGGCAACTACGGCCAAACCGTTTCTTGCATTGTCTCTCAGCTTGTTATAAGAGTTAAGCAGTCTTTCTTCTATGTTTCCTGAGGCTTTTTCCCGATCAGCCATCAGTTTCTTCTCGTCATCTTCGCTTTCCTGGATCAATACCTCCAGCTCAGATTTCTTAAGATCAAGGTCTTTAGAACGCTCATCAAGCTCAGCTTGTGTTCTTTCCACATCTCCTTTTTTGATCTCGATCTTAGCAAAAGCTTCTTTGATCCTTTTCTCAGAGATTTGTATTTCCAGATTCTGAAGCTCCATCTCTTTGGTGATGGCATCATACTCTCGGTTATTGCGCACATTCATCTGCTGCTCTTCGTATTTCTTGATCAGAGCCTCAGAGTTTTTTATTTGTGTGCGATGGTCGGCTATATTGGCTTCCAGTTCAGAAACCTCTCCTTTGAACTTGTCAACCCGCGTTTGATAACCTGCAATTTCGTCTTCCAGATCAGCAACCTCATCAGGCAACGCTCCTCTTACTTTCTTGATTTCATCCATTTCTGAATCAATCTTTTGAAGTGCTTCAAGAGCTCCCAGTCGTTGCGCTACAGTTTTTTCCATCTACGTTTTTTAAAAGTATTTCACAGGGTTCGTGTCCACCCTCGACAAACAAGTTGCAATATTAGCAAATTTTTCTGTCAAAAATGAATGTAGAAGCTCTTTTGTGAAGATTTCGCTTTCATAATGACCGATGTCTGCAATCATAATTTGTCCCTCGGCATCAAAGAACTCGTGGTACTTAAAATCAGCGGTGACAAAGGCATCAGCTCTGCGGCTTTTTGCCTTGCCCAGCAGGAAGCTCCCGGCTCCTCCGCAAACGGCCACTTTCTTGATTTTCGGCTGGGTTTTCTCTGTGTAGCGGATGGTGTTGAGATCCATTTTATCCTTGAGGTAATAGAGAAACTCGTTGGCGGTCATTTCTATGGGTAAATCTCCGATCATGCCAGCGCCTACTTCCTGGTTGCTGTTTTCCAGGTCGCTGATGTAGTAGGCCACCTCTTCATAGGGGTGGGCACTTTTGAGGGCATTGAGCACACTGCCTTGCAAATGGCGTGGGTAAATCAGTTCCACCCGGTTTTCTTCTACCTCTTCCAGCTCTCCTGATGTACCTATGGTCGGGTCTGCCTCCTGGTTGGGTCTGAAGTAGCCCGTACCGGTAATACGAAAGCTGCAGTCAGAGTAATTACCAACATTGCCGGCACCGGCCTGATGCATGGACTCTATGACTTCTTCAGAATCGGCCACCGGAATAAACGTCACCAGCTTTTGCAGTGTACCTTTTTTAGGAGAGAGAATCTTCACATTCGTCAATCCAAGCTTATCACAGATTTTCCGGTTGACCCCGTTAACCACATTATCCAGGTTGGTATGAATGGCATAAATGGCAATGTCATTCTTTATGGCTTTGATCACGGTACGCTCCACATAGTTTTTCCCATTCAACTGCTTCAGCCCCCTGAAAACGATGGGGTGATGGGCCACAATCATATTGCAGCCTTCGGTAATGGCTTCTTCCACTACGGACTCGATGCAGTCAAGGGTGATCAGCACACCTGTTACCTCCATGGCCGGGCTGCCGGTAATCAATGAAGCATTGTCATAGGATTCCTGCAGTGAAGGCGGGGCAATTGATTCGAGGTGGCGGACTATGTCTTTTACTTTTGCCATATTTGGTGATATTTGCAGCTTTTAGTTGGTCCTGACTGCGCAATCGATGCTGATTACTCAGAAAGGTTTAATACCATTTAGTTAAGTGTTTTCCACCCTTTTATTCCCTGAAGGGAGTGGTGTTTGGGTACTTTCACCCTTTAGGGCGCGGGGTAGAATGATAAATTGGATAACCAAGCCCTTAACTAAATGGCCTGAATATAAGATAAAGATATAATACGCACTGTTAATGGCGATGCTCCGCTGGTTATTATTTCCCTTTTCGGCCCTTTATGGGTGGATGATGCGCGTGCGAAACGGTCAGTATGATACGGGCTACAGAAATGTGGTGGAGTTTGACCGGCCCGTTATCTCTGTGGGCAATTTATCTGTAGGAGGTACGGGAAAAACGCCTATGATCGAGTACCTGATCCGTTTGCTGAAGGAAGACCACAAACTGGCGACCATCAGCAGAGGCTATGGGCGTAAAACCCGTGGTTTCAGGCTGGCCAGTGAAGAGGATAATGCTTCCACGCTGGGTGATGAACCGTACCAGTTTTATCGCAAGTTTGGCGATGAGGTATTGGTTTCGGTGTGTGAAGAACGCATCCTGGCAGTACCGGAAATTGTGCAGGACCATGCCGATGTTGCCGCCTTTTTGCTGGATGATGCCTACCAGCACCGCAAAATCGGGCGTGATTTCAATATCATGCTTTCCGAGTTTATCCGACCTTTTTACCAGGATCAGGTAGTACCTGTAGGTCGTCTGCGAGAGCACCGGTCCGGTGCCGGTCGTGCAGATGCTGTGGTGGTTACCAAGTGTCCTCCCGGCCTGGATGAGTCAGTGAAAAAACGCATTACCGGACGCATACAAAAGTATAGTGGCAATAAGCCCGTTTACTTCTCGCACATTGGCTATGATCAACCTGTTTTGGCCTTTGGCCCACGGGGTAATTCAACGGAAGAAGTGATACTGGTAACGGGTATAGCTCAGCCTGGTGTGTTTTGCAAAGAGGTGGAAAAGACTAAAAAGATACTACACCACTTCGATTTCAGAGATCACTACAGTTTCAGGGCCAGCGACCTGGATAAGATTGAGCGAATTGTTAAAGAATCACAAAAGACACCCTCCATACTGACTACTGAAAAGGACATGGTACGACTTTTGTCTTTGAAGGAGCATTCTCTTTTTCAAAAGTCATCGTTGTTTTATATGCCCATCAGGTTTGTGATTGACAGGGAAGAGGAATTCGAAGATCAGGTGCTGAAAGTCTTTGAGAATCATTGAAACGAGTACTGAATTTGTATTTTTGCGCGTGCTAAGAAGGCTATTACTTATTTCCACACTTTTACTCACTGTTTTTACGGCTTATTCTCAGCGGGGAACTGTCGGGGAATTGAGGGGGAACCGCGATTCTTTACGCAATAACCGCCAGGAGCGGATTATGCGTGATACGGTTAAGAATAACTACAGCGCCAAAACCACGCGTTTTACCTTCGAGAAGAATTTTAAGTTCAACGACCTCACTTTTTATAACCCGGATACCATTCCAGACAATCTGCATCGTTTCACTGATTTTGAGAGGCATGACAACTTTATTCAAAACCTGGGTGGTATAGGTACTGCCATGCGACCGCTCTTTTATGAAGGCCGGTCAGTGATTGGTCGCACCTCTGGTTATCATGCCTATGACGATTTTTACATCGGGCCCGATGATATTAAGTATTTCGATACGCGGTCTCCTTACACAGACATCAACGCTACCTTTGGCGGTGGGGGCCGGGCCATTACTGATGTGCTCTTCAGCTTCAACGACAGTACCCAGTTCAACCTTGGCTTTAGCTATAGCGGTATCAGGGCAGATAAGCAGCTGTCTTTTCTTACCCGAGGTGACCGTAGCGTGGAGAGTACCAACTGGAATATTTTTGGCTTTCTGAGACCTAAAAAACTGCCGCGCTATCTGCTGCTCTTTAATATGACTCAGATGAAGCATACGGCTGCTGAGCAGGGAGGCATTGTAGAGGCCATTACTATGCCCACAGCTGACACCCTGTTTTACGACTACCTGGATGAGGATGTAGCATTGGATGAGGCCCAGAGCTACGACAAAAGAGGGGGGCTGCATATTTACCAGCAATACGACCTGGACTCGGTTTTTCAACTGTACCATTCGGCTACTTTTTTCGACCAGATACTGCGCTACAACGACACCTATAATATCAGGAGTTCTGCCGATTCGCTTATCTACGTTCCGGTAAATACCGATTCTGCCGGTACCATTGCAGACAGAACCGCCTTTCGTGAGTTTACCAACGAATTCGGAATCAAAGGTTATACTAAGAAATTTGCTTACACGCTCTTTTACCGAAACAGAAGTGTGCGTTATGACAATCTGCTGCTGGGCGAGGTGAGGAGGGACTCAGAGAGCTACCTGGGAGGTACGTTAAGGCAACAAATTACTCCTAAAATTTTCCTGACGGCTTCAGGGGAATACCTGATAGGGGGGAACTATCTGATAACCGGAGATTTTAAAAGTGACTTTTTCACAGCGCGCTTTTCGAGGGTAAAAGCCAAGCCTGCCTACCTGACGGAGTTTTATACCGGTGAGCAGCGCAACTGGACGAATACATTTAATGATGAGGTTTCAGACAACCTATATGGTGAAATAAAACTGAATACGAAACGGCTCAGTTTCAGGCCTTTTTTACGCTTTAACCGCATTACGGATCATATTTACTACGGGCCGGACAGGCTTCCGCTACAGGCACCGGATGACATTCTTTTGTTTGCACCAGGTGCTCATTTTGATTACAAGCTCACCAACAAATGGGAGTTGAAGACCACTACAGTTTTCAGTACAGTTTCTGGCGGCAGTGCCGATATATATCGTATTCCTGAGCTTATGGTCAATGCGCAGCTGGCACACACCAATATATTGTTTGATGGAAAAATGATTATTCAGACAGGTATGGATGTGCATTACCGTACTGCCTACCAGGCCTATGCGTATGACCCTACGGTACAGCAGTTTTATCTGCAAAACACCATTGAGAACGATGCTTTCGTTAAGATTGATCTCTTCCTTAATTTCAAGGTTCAGAACTTTATCTTCTTTGTAAAGTCGGGTCACTTTAACCAGGGCCTTATTGGCGATGGTTATTTCCTTACTCCTTACTTTACAGGTAATCGCCAGACATTGGACCTTGGCGCCCGCTGGTCTTTCTACGACTGATTCAGTCACCCGACCACTCAAAGTGGTCAGACGACTGAACATAAAAAAACCGGCTGATCTTCTTATTGTCAGCCGGTTTTTTATGCTTTATAGTTTCTGATCAATTACCCTGAAAGAGGGCAAAGTTAACTCCCACATTGAGTACATGCTTGAACTGCAGCTCTGCTGTGGTACCGCCATTGCCGTCATCAAACCTGATGTCTTTGTCATAAATCATCTGCGTACCGAAAGTAGCATTGAACCACTCGTTTACTTTCATTACCAGCAGGGTCTCCCAGTTGACGTCAATGGTGCCAAAGGTATCGTAAGCAGTAAAGAAGTTCATGTTACTTTGGAAAGACATGTTCTCTGCCAGTTTCACGCTTAACGTAGCCAGCAGGTTAGAACCAAATTCTGCCCTTACTTTATCTCCCGGGTCTACACCAAATGCACCGGCATTTGACAGGTCGTCATCCATTACAAAAGTGAACTTACCGGCTGCAGGGGCAAATGAAAGTGAGAATACATCACTCTTAATGTAGTCTATACCCAGATTTACACTGAGGTAGCCCGGTGCCATGAAAGACGAAATTTTTGTAGCTATTTCTTCGCCATTGGTTCCTGTAGAGAAGGTGTTACCTTCCAATAGCTGCGTTCTCAGAATCCCGGTAAGGCCCCAGCCCCAGTTCTTGTCTATTTTCTTGGAGTACTGGCTTAGCAGAATGATCGCGTCATCTGTCTTTCTGAAGTCTCCTTCACCTACTTTGGCTCCCCCTAAGGCGAAGTCCATGCTGGTTTTCCAGGTGCTGTTGCCTGCCTTGCGAATAAAAGCCGAATTGTAAACGGCTCCCAGGGCTACGGAGCTTTCACCCCCACCAGCCCAGTTGGACAGGCCTACATTGGCGAAGTTAAAACCGAAAGAGCCTTTTCTTTCCCAGCTCACTGAGTCGGCATCTTGTGCATTGAGCGTCCCCACGCTGATCAATGCTAAAAACAATAGTGTTAATTTTTTCATAGGTAAATAGTGCTTAGTGCTTAAAAATTGCCATTTGAGGGAGGTGGCACAAAAGTACGGGGCAAAAATGAAAGTAGATTAATCTTCTTTACTTTTTTTAGCTCAACCGATTGCGTCTATTTTTGCAGCAGCATGGAAAATCTGAAAAACAACCTGTTAGGTCTACAACTTCCTACCGATCCTCGCTGGGTAGATATCGCTACGATGAATATTGAGGATATCCTGGTAGATCATGCCTATTGTGAGCAAAAGGCTGCCTCTTCATGCATCTCGCTGATAGTGCAATACCCGGATAAGGCAGACCTGGTAGCCATGATGACCCCGGTAGTGGCAGAAGAGTGGAGCCACTTCGAAAGGGTAATTGAGCAGCTGACCAAGCGCGGCATGGCCCTGGGTAAAATGCGTAAAGATGAGTATGTAGCCCGATTGAGCAAGGTTCCTAAAAAGGGTGGAAGCCGTGAGCAGCAGCTGGTGGAAAAGCTTTTAATGAATGCCCTGATAGAAGCAAGAAGCTGCGAGCGCTTTAAAATTCTCTCGCAAAATATTGAAGATGAGGAGCTGCAAAAGTTCTATTACGAGCTGATGGTATCAGAGGCCGGCCACTACAAGAACTTCCTCGCTCTTGCCAAAACTTATATGCCGGAGGATTATGTGATGGAGCGCTGGAGAGCCTTTCTGGAGGCTGAGGCGGAGATTATTAATACGCTGGAGGTAAGAGGGGACAGGATGCATTAGTATTAAGTCGGAAGTCGGAAGTCGGAAGCGGGAAGTAGGAAATGCCCCCCCGTCAGCATCGTGGATCAGACGGATGAAGATATCCAAAGCTTGTTGTTTCGTGTTTGATCTTCTATCCTATGTATTAGCGTTTTGGTTCTCGTGCTGTATTTGTGTTATGTTTTGGAAATTCAGAGGTTGTATTGCCAATACTCTTTATTCTTTCTTTTATCTGCCTGATTATTAGAGTCGCCTCTTCTTCGGATAAATCCTGACCAAATTTTCTGCTTCCTCCGTAATAATGGAGTATGATATTGCCGCTGGTAACGCCCCAGACGCTATTACGATCTTTGGCATAAATGATGCGTGAGACCAGACGATAGGGGATTTGAACTCTGCGTTTAAAAGGTATTCGGGTATTGAATATCTGAAGTGTTTGTTTATCAAACTGAACTCTCACCTTACCACAAAATTGCCATACCACCAGTGTGGAAGTCAGAAACGCTCCTGTAAACAGTATGACCGAGGTAACGGCTTGTTCCCAAAACATTACAGGTCCCTTAATCATCATGGCAACCTCAATTATGAAACCCGCCCATGCAAAAACCGACCAGACCGTGAGGTAAAATGCTCTGAGCCAGTGGGTTTTGACCTTTATATCTATATTTTTTTCGGGTTCTGGTATTTTCATTTAGCTCCGCGAAAGGTCAGCTACACTTTTTCCTCCATCAATCGCTGTAATATATCCGCATAGGCCAATTCTATCAGCATCAGAACTTCTTTTTCATTGTGAGTAGCTCCAGGCCGGAGTTTGATATGGCGCATGTGCTTTCCTGTACCTTCCAGCAGTTCTGCAGGGTCTGGCAGGTAGGCTCCGTAAAAGAAGCCCAGGTTCACATGCTTCGTAAAGGCGTTGACATAGGCAAAGGGAGCACTATCTACGCAAACAATGGGGTAATTGTCATGGAAGATGTCCTCTGCTTCAGCACCAGAGTTTTTAATGTAGGTAAACCACTTTTCTGCAATGGGACGCAGTTCCTCGGGCTTCTGTGAAAGCCAGTCGCTGAAAGCTATATCTTGTAGGTCGTTACCTGTGTATCTCAGGAGTTTGGGCATTGGTGAATCTTTGATTACTTGTTTTCTTTTGGTTGGGGTATTCCGGATGTAGCATCATTAATGACGCGGTACTGTTGCTTCTCCAGCCTGTACCGGATAAATTTTTCATCACCCATCTGTAGTTCAGCTTCCTGTCTGAAGCCCAGTCGCAACAAGCCCTGGACGCGTGTTCTTGAGGGAGGGAACAGCACCTGCACAGAGTCCAGCCCCAACTCACCAAAGGCTCTTTTGATGATTTCCCTATACAGGGTTTTGCCGAGACCCCAGAAGTCAGGGTGCAGCACCAGGGCCAGGTCCGCTTCGCCCTCTTCTGGCTGAACGCCACCCCAGCCTGTAAACTGACCATTGACCACAAAGGCCCAGGGCCCATAGCCATGTTCGGCCCACAACTGTTCTTTGCCTGCTACAAATTTGTCGCAGGTATCTTCTGTCCAGTCGCCCTTGAGCAGCGGCATCTGCCGTCTTACCCGCGGGTTGTTCATCAAATCCATGATGTCTGATTTCTGAACCTCTGTAAGGCGTTTGAATAAGATGTTCATTTAGCTCAGTTGATGATTGTCAATCTGTTGGGATTTCAAATTTAGTCAATAGTAGGCTATTTAGGCCTGCCCTCTTTGCCAGGCCTGTTTTTTGATCTTGGTCCCAATATTTGCTGGTCGTGATCAAAGCTGAGTGTTTTGAGGTATAAGTTTGGTTGAGTCTTAAAAAACAATAAACTGAATAAATACTTATATTTATAATCACTGTGAGGGAAAGTCATGCAGGCTTCAGTGTGCCAATGGCAGACTTCCCTTTGAACCTCAAAACCAAAACCGTTATGCCCAATACTGCCGATACCCTATATGTTGTAAGTGGAACTGTTAAGAATGAGAAAGGTGGTCTGGGAGTGCCCGACCTGCACGTGTTGGTTTATGATAAGGACTTGTTGAAAGATGATTTTCTGGGAATCTGTGTGACCGACAAACAAGGTGCATTCAGTCTTCAGTTTGAAGCCTCTAAATTCAAGAGCTTTCTCGACCGGAGACCTGACCTCTATTTCATTGTAAAAGATGCAGGCCTGGAGCTGCTGTGTACCAAGGATGATCCTATCAAAAATGCCGGAGTGCATACAACGGGCATTGATCTGACCGTGGACCTCACTGGTGATAAACTAAGAGAACTTATCAACCCAACCCCGGTACCCGGATGGGTGGGAGGATTTGCCGAAACAAACAAGGCGTTTGCCTATCCTGATCCTGATCTTGGCTCTCTGGATATGACGGGTAACCTCGAGAACATAAAGAAACTACAGCGCCAGCAGAAAGTGGTATGGCCTGAGTTTAGCTGGATCACTCCCGATGGCCAGCGGTGCTATCAGATGTTTGCTCCGGATATTTCCAGGCTCGGCTACACGAATGAAGGGCAGGTCTATGCCATCATTTGTCCACAGCAGGGCGCCTGTATTCCGGGTTTGGGCTGTATGAATGTAGAGGTAACGGTGACCGGAGTGAGAGGATGGGCCGATGAGACAGCCAAAGATATGGCAGCTGATATGACCGTAACCGGAAAGATCTGGTTTAGCCCTTCGGCACATGAGAACCCCCTGGTGCAGGAGCTTTGGAAGAATTTTCAGAAGAACCACATGGACTTTCCATTTGATAAGGCGCATGCCATCAACGTCACTACTCATAATCCTGGTCATCCTGATCAGCCTATCTTTCCTTTAAGGCGTAAATCTACTACTGCATTTCCCATCCCTGATTTTGCCCGGCATGAGAGCGTAGCCTGGGATGTAGCCCATCTGGGAGTACAGATTGGGCCTATTGAACAAGGCCCGGATGAAAAAGTGAATCATTTTAACCAGACGGTGCTCAACCTGTTCAATATCGCTTCTGGTGATATGCTTAAAAACACCAATATACTGACCTGGAATGTCTGGTTTACGGCACCAGAGCTGGTGGACCAGGCAGAATGGACAGCCCATGCGGAGAAGTGGCGTAAATCCATAGATGCAGATCACGGAAGCCCTGATGGGCCGGGTACAGATCCACGATTTTATGACGGTACTCCCTTTAGCCCGATTAAGGAATTATTCGATGATGAATTGAAAAAGATTTTCGAGTTGAAGGCCAGTTTGGAGTAAAAATCGTCTGACTAATCGGGTACAGCGATTAGCATCAGGAAACAGCTTAAAAATCAACTGGCTATAGGCCTTACCGCAATATCGAAGTATTGTAACAGGGGAGAGGTTTGACTGATTTGAGCTGCCTGATTCAGATGGCTGGCCTTAATAATCACAAAGCCGGCAATGACCTCATTCAGTTCCGCAAAGGGGCCATCTGTCATTATGGGTTTGTCTTGAGCTACATAGGCACCTCCCTGTTCAAGCCTGCTGTCAGAAATGTAGTAGTCGGATATGGTTTCTACCCACTCCCGATACTCACTCAGTCGTCTTTCCAGTTCTTCCGGACTGATGTCCCGTGATGCTTTGCTGTTCAGTAAGAGGAGGAATTGCTGCATGTGTTTCGTTGCTTGTGATAAGAGGATCAACTTTGCCAAGGCTTCGTTGATAGAGGTAAGAGGTAAGAGGTAAGAGGTAAGAGGTAAGAGGTAAGCTTTCATACCTCCTACTTCTTACCCCTTGTTTCCTGTATCGGTGTCTTGGTATTCCATGTCAATAATCAGATAAAACGGGAAGCACCAGAGTAGGAGGACTCCTTAAGTCTTCCTCTTTTTCTTTTTGGCCGCAGGGAACAAGATATTGTTCAGAATCAACCTGTAACCGGGAGAGTTCGGGTAGAGGTTCAGGTCCGTAGGTTCTTCACCTACCCTGTGCTGATAGTCCTCAGGGTCGTGACCACCGTAGAAGGTCCAGAAGCCTTTGCCATACACTCCGTGAATGTATTTAGCCTCATTGGCTACCTCTGCTTCACCCATTACTACTACATCTGGCTTGATTACTCTCTTCTTAAAGGAGGTAGTCTGACCAAAAAAGCCTTTGATCAATTGGGTGTGGTTCTGGGTGAGCATGGTGGGGATAGGATCCCACTTGGCAGAAAACTGAAATAGCGTGAAGTAGTCGTTATCCTCTCTGAGCCCACGAAATCTACGAGCCTCGGTATTGTCAATATCACTGAATTCGTACTCCAGCGGATCTTTTCTTAGCTTAAAATCTTCGAAGGCCAGGGTACCGCTAAAGTCAAACTGTGACTCCGCGTTGGGGTTGGCAGGGTCACCATCGTACATGGCCTCAATATAGTCCAGTCCGGCACCGGCCAGGGCAATATCAAAACTGTCGGTAGCAGAGCACATGGCGAACATGAAACCGCCACCGGCCACAAAGGCCTGAATTTTTTGCGTAATGGCCAGCTTCAGCTCAGAAACTTTTGAGAAACCGTGCTTGCGGGCAGAGGCTTCGTAGTCTTTTTGCTGCTGTATGTACCAGCTGAAGTTTTTAAAGCTGGCGTAGAATTTTCCGTACTGACCGGTAAAGTCTTCATGGTGCAGGTGCAGCCAGTCATAATCGGTGAGCTGATCCGCCATAATCTCATCATCATAGATTACCTCGTAGGGGATTTCGGCATAGCTCAGGGCCAGGGTTACGGCATCATCCCAGGGCATTTTACTCTTGGGGGAGTACACGGCAATTTTCGGGGCCTTTTCCAGCTTCATCATGTCCATGTTACTGGCGGGCGAAACAATCTGTGTTTCAAGCTGGTTAGCCTCTGCATCGGAGATTACTTCAAAGCTCACTCCGCGAATGACGAGCTCGTTTTGGTAGGCTGTGCGGGCGGGTAGCATAAAACTTCCTCCCCGGTAATTTAACATCCAGTCAATTACATCGTCTTTATTGAGAACCCAGTAGGCAATGCCGTATGCTTTCATATGATTGGACTGGGATTCGTCCATAGGGATGAGCAGCTTATTTGCATAACCTGAAAGACTGATGAGCGTCAAAAGAACGAATGCGAGTATTTTCCTCATGCCGGGCGTGTTTATAAACCGTTTAACTGTACGATCGTTTAATTTAAATATTTGTTCTAAGAAATTGACCAATGGTCAGCTAGTTTTAGAACGGGTAAAAACTCAGTTTGATCAATGAACTTAAGAGAAAATATCAGGGAGGGGATAAAATCGATCAAATCGAACAAGCTCCGCACCTTTTTAACAGGCTTTATCATTTCCATTGGCATCACCGCCCTGGTGAGTATGCTTACGGCTGTAGATGGCCTGCGGAGTGAGATAGATTCCAGTCTTTCGGGGCTGGGAGCAAACAGCTTTGACATCGGGCAGCGTGACTCTGGTCGCAGGAACAGGAATGGCAGAAAAGAAAAATCTTATGAGCCTATCAAGTTCAAGCAGGCGATGGCTTATAAAAAGGGTTTTGACTACCCTTCCACAGTAACAGTATATACCCGTGTATCGGGGAGTGCTGAGGTCAAATATGAGAATAAGAAAACCGATCCGAACATTACCATTACTGGTGGTGATGAAAACTACTTTGCCATCAAGGGAATTCAGATAGAAAAAGGCAGGAACTTCTCTGGTATGGAAACCCAGTATGGCAACTATGTATGCGTAGTGGGTACTGAAGTGATAAAGACACTATTTCCTGAGAACAAGGACCCTTTGAATCGTACGCTTAAGTTTTACGGAAACAATTACCGTGTCATTGGCATACTGGAAGAGAAAGGTGGCTTTGGCGGTGACACCGAAGAAGATAGAAACATTATTATTCCATTGCTGAATGCGAAGCGTTATGATAAGAGTGGCAGAATGCGCTTTAACATCACCACCTTGATAGAGAATGCTGAGGAGGTGGATTATGCTATGGGTGAGGCCACAGGATTTATGCGTAAGGTCAGAGGAGACAGAATAGGTGCCGATGATTCTTTTGAGGTAGAGCGTAGTGACTCCGTAACAGAGGCGCTTGACACGATGACCAGCGGCTTGAGAACCGGAGGGTTTGCGGTGGGCTTTCTTACACTGCTAGGTGCTGCCATAGGGCTAATGAACATAATGATGGTATCGGTGACGGAACGTACCAGGGAAATAGGTATTCGTAAAGCACTTGGGGCCACGCCTCAAAGAATCAGACAGCAGTTTCTTATTGAAGCTATTGTGATTTGCCAGATGGGTGGTGTAGTAGGAGCGCTTATGGGCATAGGCGTAGGAAATATTCTGGCCAAAGTATTAGGAGGCGCCTTTGTGATTCCCTGGACCTGGATAATTATGGGGCTTGTGATTTGTGTGATCGTTGGATTGCTGTCAGGCTACCTGCCTGCTAAGAAAGCTGCCCGTTTAGACCCCATAGAAGCCTTAAGATTTGAATAAGCGGTTTATGACGCTGATGAAAAAGCCACCTCTTCGGGTGGCTTTTTTTAATTTTACAGGTATTAAGAAGGACTGTTAGTGGCTGGCTCCTGGTGCATTTCACTTCCTGAAAGTGGAAGTTTGCTCAGGCAGCTAATGACAATGCCGGGGAGCGCATAGCGTTCAGGTGTTTACCTTATTAAGACAGTTATCTTAAGAATTAAAAGAGGAAGACATGGATTTATATGATCCCATACATAAGAAAGTAATCGGTGTTTCATTCATCGTATTCAGTGTGTTCAGCCTGGTGGGGGTATACTTTTACGATATCTTTATGGAATTCGTGCTGGAGAAAGCCCATGAAGATCCTGATTTTGATACTGAAATAGGCTGGTTGTTTGCCTTTATCGACTCTATCGTTTGGGCTTTGGCACTGCTCTTTTTGGTACCACGGCTGATTTTAGGAATAGCTTTGACCCTGGGTAAGAAATGGGCTGACATTCCTTCGCTGGTTTTTGGTATCATCAGCCTGCTTAACTTTCCGATTGGTACGGCCCTGGGCGTGTACTGTATCCTGGTATTTACGGCTAAACCAAGGCCTGAAGAAACCTTTGATAAGCGAAGTCACTGACCGGGTACATAAACTACCTGTTTGGTCTCAAAGAATTCTCCCTCATAAAAACCTGAAATGTCAAAGGTCTTCACACGTTTAAGGCCTGACTCTTTGATTTCGGCTTTCAGGTCGCCACCCTTAAGATAGAGCAGGCCATTTTTAAACCTGAATTGTCTGCCGGGCTTGATCTTTCGCCTGATCCAGGGGTAGAAGACCGCAAGTTTTGAAACAGCCCTTGAAACGATGAAGTCATAGTCTCCTTTGATCTCCTCGGCCCTGATCTGCTCAGCCTTTACATTTTCCAGTCCAATGGCCTTGGCTACTTCCCGCACCACTTTGATTTTTTTACCGATAGAATCCACCAAATGGAACTTGCACTGAGGGAAGAGAATGGCCAGGGGAATACCCGGAAACCCACCACCGGTACCAACATCCAGTATGGCTGATTCAGGCTTGAAGCTATGTACCTTGGCGATGGCCAGGGAATGGAGTATGTGCTTTTCGTAGAGGTTTTCTATGTCTTTGCGTGAAACTACATTGATGCGTTCGTTCCAGTAGGCGTAAAGCTCTGCCAGCTGGCTGAATTGTGCTATTTGTTGCTCTGTCAGATCAGGGAAATGTTTGAGGATGATATCCATGCTGCAAAGATGCGAATCAATCCGATTATGTTCAGTCTTTGCTTGTGCTTTTGTTGAAGTTGGTGTGAAAGTCGCCTGACCACTTAAAATAGTAGCACGACCTATAATCATGGTCTTTTATGACGAGGGAGGTCAGCTTTCATAAGCCGTCTGACCTTGGAGACCTCTTTGTTTTTCAGTGTTTTGCAAGGGACACCGTCCCTGACATTACTAATGATGAGCGGGAACTCCATCACAAAGCACGAAACTCAAAATAGAATCGTGAGGGACGGTGTCCATTAGACGGGGTATTCGGGTGTCCATCAACGAGTTTTCTGTCGTAGGTTTTCCAAACCTGTGACTTCTATGGAGTATGGACTCTGTCCATTGTGGTGGTATTTTGAATGGCAAGTGATACCAGTCTTCATAAGCCGTCCGACCTTGGAGACCTCATGATTTTGCATTGGAATCATAGCTTGGTTTACAAATTGGAAATTGGTTAATACCTCCTGGATATACCGGTGCTGACGGGGAAGGTCTAACTCTAAGCGACCAATCGACCAATTGCCTAATGAACCAAGAGTTTACTAATTAACTATAATTTTACCGGTGCTGACGGGTTATATGCTCCGGTCAGACCAATATATGCGGAAGCACAAGATTGGTCCGACCGATGGCAATGGGAGGTCAGTCTTCATAAGCCGTCCGACCTTGGAGACCTCATGATTTTGTGGTAGCCTCATGGCTTGGTTTACAAATTGCAAGTTGGTTAATACCTCTCAGATATACCGGTGCTGACAGGGTGCTCTGATATGCATCAACGAACTGCGAATTGCCCAATCCACTAATCCCCCAATGACCAATGAACCAATCGTAGGCCGTCCGACCTTGGAACCCTCACTATTTTGGGATAGTCTCATAGCCTGATTTACAAATTGCAAGTTGGTTAATACCTCTCAGATATACCGGTGCTGACGGGGAAGGTCTAACTCTAAGCGACCAGTCAACCAATTGCCTAATGAACCAAGAGTTTACTAATAACTATATTTTCACCGGTGCTGATGGGTTATATGCTCCGGTCCGACCAATATATGCGGAAGCACAAGATTGGTCCGACCGATGGCAATGGGAGGTCAGTCTTCATAAGCCGTCCGACCTTGGAGACCTCATCATTTTGTGGTAGCCTCATGGCTTGGTTTACAAATTGCAAGTTGGTTAATACCTCCTGGATATACCGGTGCTGACAGGGTGCTCTGATATGCATCAACGAACTGCGAATTGCCCAATCCACTAATCCCCCAATGACCAATGAACCAATCGTAGGCCGTCCGACCTTGGAACCCTCACTATTTTACGATAGTCTCATGGCTTGGTTTGCAAAGTGCGAGTTGTTAATACCTCTCAGATATACCGGTGCTGACGGGGAAGGTCTAACTCTAAGCGACCAGTCAACCAGTTTCCCAATTGACTAATCAACTAATAAACCAACAAATCAGATGTGTTCTTTTTTACCCTTTACGAGGTCGTACATCAGCTCACGGGCTCTGTGCAATTGTGCTTTTACGGTGCCTAAGGGAGCTTCCAACTCTTTGGCAATCTCGTCATAGCTCAACTCATCGAAGTAGCGAAGCCTTACCAGTCGCTGGTACTTAGCGGGTAGCTTGGTCACGAACATCTGTACCAGTTCAATTTTCTGAGCTTTGATGGCTTCCTCCTGTGGGTTCAGGTTTTTGTCTTGCACATCAATGGTTACTGCATCGCCATTATCATCTTTAAAAGAGGTGTTGAGACTCATGGTATCGAGTCTTTTCTTTCTGATGAAGTCAATGGTATTGTTGGTGGCAATTCTGAATAGCCAGGTACTGAAGGTGAAGTCTTTTTTGAATTTATGCAGATTTTTGAAGGCCTTGGCAAAGGCTTCAATGGTCAGGTCTTCCGCATCGTCAACGTTACGGACCATTTTCAGAATCATGTGATAGACAGGATTCTTGTACCTTTTCATCAACTCTGCAAACGCATGCTGATCTTGTCCTTCTACCGCTCTGTCTATTAATTTAAAGTCTTCTAATGCTTTGTCTGAAAACTGTTTTCCTAACTCCATTTAATTCTTTTAGCTGTCAGCGCGATCAATCCTACTACCGGATAACTAATGGTATAACACAAATCAAACAAGGGTAGTGCCCAATATGCCAGCTTTACCTTGAGTTTTTGACCTGAGCGGGTAAATATACTATAAAATGACAAGCTCCTGACCGCGAAAGGAACCAAAATCAAAGCCTTATTTTCAGCTACCGGGAGCAGATAAATAAAGAGTATCCAACCAACTAGCGTAGCTAACGAAAAATTGGCTAAACTCGTTTGATCTTTTTTATGATAGCGCTTTCCGGCTGATAAGTGTCGTATTTTCTGTTTGAGGAAAGCCGACCAGGTGGATTTGGGTATGGAAACCATTTGGCTATTGCGAGATAATACTACCCGGGTATTGTCTTTGGTGGCATGCCGGTTAACGAATATATCATCATCGCCCCCCGTGTACTTTTCATCTCCCCCGAAACCTGACCTTTCGAACAGGGCTTTGCGATAGGCCATATTTCGTCCGACTCCCATGTAGGGTCTGCCCTTTAATGCGTGAGAAAGGTAGAGTAAACCTGTGTGTAGCGTTTCAAAGCGGATGAACTGATTCAGCACTCCCGGGGCTTCCCGGTAAGGGGAAAAGCCCAGTACCAGGTCCGTGCCGGGTTTGAACTCTTCTGCCATTTCACAGATCCAGTTTTCAGACAGAGGATAGCAATCTGCATCAGTGAATAGTAGGAGGTCATTTCGGGCGGCATCAATTCCCTGTTTAATCGCATGTTTCTTCCCGGTCCAGCCATTGGGTATCCCGGTGATATCAATGGTTTTCAGGTTGGAAAATTGCTGACCGAAATTTCCCAGCATTTCAGCTGTACCATCTGTGGAACGGTCGTTGACCACAATGACTTCAAAGTCAGGGTGATTTTGTGCTTTCAGACCATGGAGTAACCTCGGGAGGTTTTCTTCCTCATTGTGAGCTGCAATGATGACGGATACCGGCTCGTTTGCTGCTTTGAGACCTGTGATTTTTACGAAAGCCAGCTTCTGAAAGATAAGCCAGTGATAGATCAGTTGAATGCCCAACACAACCAGGTAAACCAGCAATAAGAAGTTTTCGGTATCTGACATGGAATGATTCGAAAAATAAGGAATTAAGAATTACCGATTAGTACTAACCTGAGTTCGAATATTATTTAGAGTTCAGACTGCCTATGAACAGTTAGTTTCCACTAAAAGGCAAGCAGCCATAGCGGGCTACGGCAAGTGTCCTTTAGACCGAAAATGACTGCTTAGAGGTGGTTCCATTTAAAAGCTATTCCATAAATTCCAATATCCTGCGTTTTCTTTATTTGATATAGCCTGCTATATCAGTATAAAGATGCCTTGGCTATTCAAAATTTATGAAATTCTGAACCTACTAAGAATAATCGAACTCAGGTTACTATTTTTGTGCGATCAAATAGCAGGCATGGATTTTAAATTACTGGCGCAGGATAAGGGGTCGAAGGCAAGGGCAGGAGTAGTGACTACGGATCATGGAGCCATAGAAACTCCCATTTTTATGCCTGTGGGTACGGCAGGGTCGGTAAAGGCCGTGCACCAGCGTGAACTCAAAGAAGATATTCAGGCCCAGATTATTTTGGGTAATACCTACCACCTGTACCTCAGGCCAGGTTTGGAGGTGATAGAAACTGCTGGTGGACTGCATAAATTCAATGGCTGGGACAAACCTATACTCACCGACAGTGGGGGCTACCAGGTATATTCTCTGTCTGGCACACGAAAAATCAAAGAGGAGGGGGTAACCTTCAAATCTCATATTGATGGCTCCAAGCACGTCTTCACACCAGAAGGTGTCATGGACATTCAGCGCACCATTGGCGCGGATATTATCATGGCTTTTGATGAGTGTACGCCTTATCCATGCGAGTTTGGCTATGCGAGAGAAAGTATGGAAATGACCCACCGCTGGCTCAAGCGCTGCTGCGACAGATTTGATGCTACCGAAGGTAAATATGATTACAAGCAGACGCTCTTCCCGATTGTACAGGGCAGCACTTTCAAAGACCTGAGGATTCAGTCGGCTGAGACGATTGCCTCTTTTGAAAGAGAGGGCAATGCCATTGGTGGCCTTTCTGTAGGTGAACCACATGAGATTATGTATGAGCAAACGGAGGTAGTTTGTGATATCTTACCGGCTGATAAACCCCGCTACCTGATGGGGGTGGGTACTCCGGAAAACCTATTGGAGTGTATGGCCCTGGGGGTAGATATGTTTGACTGCGTGATGCCTACACGCAACGCCCGTAATGGTATGCTTTTTACCAGTGAGGGTATCTTAAATATGCGCAACGAAAAGTGGAAGAATGACCACAGCCCAATAGACCCAAATCTGGAGGGTTATGTAAGTGGATTTTACTCAAAAGCCTACTTGCGTCATTTAATTACGAGCAAAGAGATTTTAGGCGCACAAATTGCCAGTATCCATAACCTTACCTTCTACCTCTGGTTGATGAAGGAAGCGAGAAAGCATATTTTAGCAGGTGATTTTTCCAGCTGGAAAAACCAAATGGTGAAGAAAGTGACTGCGAGGCTCTGATAATGAAAATAATAGACTGGTATATACTGAAGAAGTTCCTGACCACATTTTTGTTTGTGGTGCTGATACTGGTGTCTATTGTTTTGATCATCACCTTTTCTGAAAGGAATGAGAGCTTTATTAAAAATGATATTCCTGCTAAGCTGATTATCAGGTATTTCCTGAACTATGCGCCCTATATCGCCAATATGATCACCCCGATCACGGTGTTTATCGCAGCTACCTTTGTTACCTCCAAGATGGCGGGGCATACTGAGGTGGTGGCCATACTCAGCGGAGGGGTAAGCTATCCGCGCTTTCTGAGGCCCTTTCTTATAGGGGCGAGTATTGTTGCCATTGTCAGCTTCTTTCTTACCGGCTGGATAATACCCAATGCCAATAAGTACAGGGTGGCTTTTGAGATCAGGTATTTCGATAAGGAATTCAATTATAAGGAACGGGACGTACATTTTAAGGTAAGCCCTACTACTTACGCTTACCTCAACTCTTATAATTCCCGAAATGATCAGGGATATAAGTTTACACTGGAGGAGATTCAGGATAAAAAGCTTCTCTGGAAACTCTCTGCTGCCAGAATAAAGTGGGACACGGCTGAGGTGGCCTGGAGACTTACGGACTGGGACCTGAGGACTGTCAATGACTTTGGAGAGGATTATGTCTATGAGAATATTAAGGACACGATCATCCATATCAATATGAGCCCAAAGGACTTTGGCAATACGAAAAGTCTGGAGGAGACGCTTACGCTCAATGAGCTGGAAGAATACATTGCTGACCTCAGGCTGAAAGGAGCCGACAATATTCCCACTTACGAGATTGAAAAATACATTCGGTTCATGTCTCCCTTTGCGGCTATCATTCTCACATTTATCGGGGTGATACTTTCCTCCAAAAAGACCAGGGGAGGGGTTGGGTTCCAGATAGCACTGGGCTTTTTACTAGCCTTTATTTTCATCCTGCTCTTTATTGCCACCAAGAGTATTGCCGAAGCAGGCTCAATGAACGCTATCTTTGCAGTATGGCTACCGAATATCATCTTTACGCTGTTGGCCTTTGTGATTTACCGCTTTGTGCCTAAATAGAATATGGTTATAGACTTAATCCGGGAGCGAAATTCGAAATATTTTAAAGATCAATCCCCCTTACCCCACTTCTCCAAGGGGGAAAGTGGGAGTTTCTCATTTCGCTCAACGACTTTCCTGGAGATCATAGACGAATACTGAATAATGGAGCCGGCCAGTCTCAAAGACTATTTTAAACTGCATTTCATTGTTTTCATATGGGGGTTCTCCGCCATACTGGGAAAACTCGTGCAAATGCCTTCTACTGAGGTGGTTCTTTACAGAACGCTGCTGGCTGCTATGGGTCTCGCTGTTTTGCTCAGGCTCAGAAAAAGAGCTTTTAATATTGGAGCTGTCGGTATTCTCAAAACCCTCGGTACCGGGGTGTTGATGGGGGCGCATTGGGTGCTTTTTTTCGAAGCTGCCAGGGTAGCCAATGTATCGGTGTGTCTGGCGGGTATGGCTACCACCACTTTCTGGACCAGCCTGGTAGAGCCTCTGTTTACCTCGCGTAAGGTGCGGGGCTTCGAGGTGGGGATTGGCCTGATCGTGATTTTAGGGCTCTATGTGGTCTTTCAGTTTGAATTTGATAATGCCCTTGGTTTGACGCTGGCGATGATTTCTGCACTGCTGTCTGCCGTGTTTTCAGTACTCAATGCAAAGTTTACCAGGCAATACAATCCCTACATGATCACCTTCTATGAAATGATAGGTGCCTTTGGTGGTGTGTTTATTTTTATAGCCTTGTACGAACCACTCTTCCTGGGAGAGGCCTTTCATATAGGGCTGCCGGTAGGTAAAGACTGGATTTACATTCTCATACTAGCCCTTGTCTGTACCGTATATGCCTATTCAGATGCAATAGAGCTGATGAAAAGGGTTTCAGCCTTTACCGTAAACCTCACTATCAACCTGGAACCGGTTTACGGCATTGTAATGGCCCTTATTATTTTTGGCGAATCGGAAGAAATGAGTTCGGGTTTTTACCTGGGTACCCTCATTATTCTGTTGGCGGTGTTCTTGTATCCGGTGATCAATAAGCGGCTGAAGCAAAAGGCCCTGGAAACCGATATTCTAAGGTAGCAGTACAGCTAAATTTTCATCCACTAAGCAGACTGTAGAAAAGAGGCTGTTTCTTTCACGTTATTTAACAACTCAGCGGATAGCAGGGCTTGTAAATTGCTTGTAAGTGGCTGTTATGAAGCAGCTGGACTGGTATATTCTAAAAAAGTTTCTGACTACTTTTTTCTTCGTAGTGCTGATCATGGTATCGGTGGTGGTGATTATCACTTACTCCGAGCGCAATGGTAGTTTTATCAAACACAATGTGCCCGCTGGCCAGGTCCTTGGGTATTTTCTGGACTTTGCTCCTTACATAGCCAATATTATCACGCCCATAACGGTATTCATCGCTGCTACGTTTGTGACCTCGCGCCTGGCAGCACATACTGAAATAGTCGCTATTCTGAGTAGTGGGGTGAGCTATTTTCGTTTTATGCGTCCTTTTGTCTTAGGTGCAGTGGTCATCGCACTCATCAGCTTTTTTCTGACAGGCTGGGTAATACCGGAAACAAATGAGACAAGAATAATCTTTGAAGCCAGCTATTTTGATACCGGGTTAAAGAAGAGCGAAGAAAATTTCCACATCAAGGTGAGCCCAAACCACTATGTGTATGTCAACAGGTTTAATACTTCGAAGCAAACCGGCAGCAATTTCACGCTTGAAGAAATTGAGGATGTGCAACTGAAGTGGAAGCTATCGGCAAAAAGCATTGCCTGGGATGACGAGATATCAGCCTGGCGGCTGAAAGACTGGAACCTGAGGACAATAGAAGGTTTTGTTGAACACTATGTATACCAGCCAGATAGGGATACTCTGTTGAAGCTCAACCTGGCTCCTGACGACTTTATTCTTACAAAAAGTATGGAGGAGACCTTGAATTTAGGCGAGTTTAACGATCATATTGATGACTTAAGACTTAAGGGAGCAGATCATATCCCCATTTTTGAAATAGAACGAATAGTGCGTTACATGTCTCCTTTTACCGCCCTGATCCTCACCTTTATTGGAGTGACGCTTTCGTCAAAGAAATCCAGAGGAGGCGTAGGCTTTCAGCTGGCCCTGGGTTTTTTATTGGCCTTCATCTTTATCATCCTTTTTATGACTACACGCAGTATCGCTCAGGCAGGCACTGATTACAGCACACTGGTGATTTGGCTACCCAATATCATTTTCACAGTGTTGGCCCTGATCATCTACCGGCTGGTGCCTAAATAGGTCTTATCACGATTCTTTCTTGTGGGCTTAGGAGACTTTACCCTTCCCCATCAGTTTGTACCCATGCTTTTTAAGTGGGAGCGATCTGATACGATCACCAGTAGCAGCGAAAATGGCATTGCACAGGGCAGGAGCCAGCGGTGGAGTGGCTGGTTCACCCACACCACCCGGGTCTTCATCATTCTCCATGATGTAAGAGATTACCTCAGGCATGTGTTTAAGCCTTATCATATCATAGCTGGGGAAGTTCGACTGCTCTATTTTTCCATCTTTGAGCGTGATTTCTCCATAAGCGGCAGCCGTAAGCGCGTAGACAATGCCGCTTTGCATTTGGGCGTAGATGGTATCAGGGTTTACATATTTACCACAATCTATGACGCAATACACCTTGTCTACACTGTATTCCTTTGCAGCATTAACGGTCACTTCGACCACCTGGGCCACGATTGATCCGAATGATTCGTGAAAGGCAAGTCCCTTGGCTTTACCCTTTGGTAAGCGCTCAGACCACTGGCCCATTTGTATGGCGGTTTGAAGTACTTTGAGCTGCCTGGGTTTTCTTATAAGCAATTGTCGTCTTAACCAATAGCTGTTCTTGCCAATGGCAAAAGCCATTTCATCCATAAAGCTCTCTGTAAAAAAAGCATTGTAAGAGTGGCCTACACTGCGCCAGAAGCCCAGGCGCATGGGACTGTCTACAAAGGAGTAGCCAATTTTAGTACTCGTAAAATCATAGGCCAGGTTGGCGGCTCCTTCAGCGGCAGTGGTATCCTGAGATTCCGGTGGCGTCATCAGGGGGAAATTTCTGCCGATACTGCTCTTTAAAACAGACTGCATGGTGATGTGATTTTCCATGGCCTTTACCTGCCCGGTTTCAGCCACTGATGCTTTGAATTTACTCAGCACCATTGGCCTGTAAGTGTCGTTTTGGGTGTCTTCTTCTCTCGACCATACCAGCTGAATAGGGGTGCCCTCCATGCTTTTGGCAATCTTTGCGGCTTCTGCTACAAAATCATTTTCAGCCCTGCGGCCAAAACCACCACCCAGGTATTTAATGTCTATTTCCACATTCGATTGGCTGACGTCTGCTTCTGAGGCCACAGCCATGTTAACAAGAAAGGGGGCCTGGTGGCCTACCCATACTCTGGCCGTGCCATCTTTTACCAGTACGGTACAGTTCAGGGGTTCCATGGTGGCATGGGCCAGAAAAGGGACTTCATATTGTGCTTCTATCAAAAAGGGAGCTTTCTCAAATTCTTTATCCGCTTTACCCTTCCTGTCTTTTACATGGTCGATTTTACCGGAGAGTCTTTGTGCCAGGGCTTCACGAATCTGATCTGTAGAAAGGTTTTCATTGCCTTTGGTATCCAGCTTCAGCTCAAGCTTGTTAGCGGCCTGCTGTGCTCTCCAGGTGTTGTCAGCAATTACAGCGGCTCCTTCCGGCCAGTAAATCACCTTTTTTACACCCCTCAGGGCCAGAATTTTGGCCTCATTGTTAATGCCTAAAACTTCGCCTCCTTTCACAGGGCTATGCTTTACTGCGGCAAAGAGCATATCGGGTATGCGCACATCAATGCCGAAAGTAGCGGTGCCATTTACCTTTTCTTTCAGGTCGATGCGCTGAACAGATTTACCGATGAATTTTGACTCACTTCTGCTTTTAAGTGAAGGTTTGTCTACAGGCTTTTCCTGTGCTGCAAGAGCAGCCAGTTCTCCGTAAGACAGGCGCTCTCCCGAGCTGCTAACGACAAAGCCGTTTTCTGCTTTAAGCTCAGTTGCTGCAGTGTTCCAATTTTTAGCAGCAGCACTGATAAGCATCTCGCGGGCCGATGCTCCGAGTATACGATAGTGGTCATAGGCATCTCTTACCGAAGTACTGCCACCGGTGGCAATATAGGGGAGTACGTAAGCTACCTTTTCCATAAAGTGAAAACCCGTGGAGTTGGAAGTACGCTGGTAATTGGTCGCCAGATTGATATTGGCGTAGGGTGATTCTACCTGCGGATGTACTACCTCTATCTGGTCCAAAGACACCTCAAGTTCCTCGGCCGTAAGCATAGCCAACGCGGTAAGCACTCCCTGGCCCATTTCAGCCCGTGCGATGGCCAGTTGTATGGTGTTATCGGGTTTGATGAAGATGAAGGGGTTCAGTGCCTCGCCCGCTTCAAAGCCGCGTCCTGTGAATCTTTTCTTCTTATAGTCAGAGTACAAAGCTCCCCCAAGCCCAAGGGCAAAACCGCCTCCTATAATGGAGCCGGAGATAATAAAGGCCCTGCGCGTAATCTTCTGTTTTCGGGTTCTTTCCTTTGCCATAATCAGGCTTCTTTATTTTCCTTACTCAGTTCCATTACAGCCTCTTTTACCCGCTGATAGGTACCGCAGCGACAAATATTGGTGATGGCCGATTCCAATTCTTCTTCGGTAGGAGACGGGTTTTGCTTAAAGAGCCCCTCGACAGCCATAAGCATACCAGACTGGCAATAGCCACACTGTGGTACCTGTTGTGCTACCCAGGCTTCCTGGATTTTAGAGAGCAGGCCATTTTCTCCTATACCTTCTATAGTTGTGATTTCTTTGCCAACAAGGGCAGCCACGGGTAAAACACATGAGCGAATAGGTTGCCCGTCCAGGTGTACGGTACAGGCACCGCAAAAGGCCACACCGCAGCCATACTTGGTGCCGGTGAGGTTGAGTTCATCGCGCAATACCCAAAGCAATGGCATATCAGGCTCTACATCTACCTCGTAAATTTTTCCGTTGATTTTTAACTCCATATCCTCACTGCCTGTTCGTAGAAAAGTAATAAATGTTTGGCAGAGGAGGGCAGTGAATGCGCACTAATTGTCTTTAGCCAGTCCTGTGATCGCTATTGCTTGTCAATTGACGGCCTGGTAGCGTTCAGACTCTTTAAGCTTTTCAATGCCATTTGCGGTTTTGAATCGGGTAGGTAAGGTCTTTCTTCCTCCCGGACGCGCTACATATACGATAAAGTGGAGGTGATAGCCTGTGGCCCAGCCGGTATTCCCGGTAAGGCCAATAGCCTCACCCGCTGTTACCTTAGCACCCAGCTCCACGAGTACCCCGTTTTGCTTCAGGTGATAGTAGTCTGCGAAGGAGCCGTCCTCATGCATAATGGTAACATAATTGCCCAGGCGGGCACAGCTCTTATCGGGGCAGCCGCGGTTCGAGTCCTCTTTGAGCCTCACCACTTTTCCTGCCCGGGCTGCCAGTACCGGTTCTCCTGCTGGCAGGTTAAAGTCCAAAGCGTTTTCTCCCTGGTGGCTGCTTTTACCATTATAGCCCTGCGCTACTTCGAAGCTTTTGTATTCTGTAAAGGGCAGCAGGTAAACAACGTTATCGTCATGATTGGCCTTTACATCGCCTGTATAGTATTTAAAGGAGTAGTTGTATCCCCAGCTTCGTCCTTGTGGTATCACCAGCTCAGTTAGCTCATACCTTTTTGTTTTGGCAGGGATCACGATGTGTTTATCCAGTTTTTCTTTTGGTTTCAGTCCTCTCAGGTCCAGGGTTAGCTCTGCCGACTGAGGGTAAAGCTTGTCATTATCTGCATAGACCATGATCGCTGTTTTGGTTTGCTCAGTATATATTCTGAGTCGTTGCTCTTGTGCATGGCTGCTGAGGGTGCTGCTGATTAAGAACAAAACAAATACTGACCTGATCATGATGGGAACATACGGAATTCAGGTGATTTGGATTGGACAGGGTAAAAGGTTTTTTCAGTAAACAGTAAACAGTAAACAGTAAACAGTAAACAGTAAACAGTAAACAGTAAACAGTAAACAGTAAACAGTAAACAGTAAACAGTAAACAGTAAACAGTAAACAGTGTTAGACCCACTAATAGCTAATAACGCATAAACATTTATCAATTTCGTGAGCCTAACTTAATGAGGTAAACATTTCAATGCCTAACTATTCGCTAATGACAATTTGCAGCTTAGTTCATTCGAAATACCGATTTTCTTGTCACTTTTTGCGGCCAAAAAGTAACCCAAAACCCTTTCCGAAAATACCAAATCCAAGCTCGGTCTTTGCCGCACAAGGCCTAAGCGTACCAAATCCGACCGACTTGTATTTCGCACTATTTTCGGTTTTGCCACCCTCCTGCGCGATAAGGGCGCTTAGTTAATTGGACGGTGGGTATTAGTTATAGTAGTACTTAAGTTTTCTGACTGTAATCAGTGATCGTACCGTCTTGGTTCGCGGGCTTCAACTTTAAACAACAAACACTTAAACCAATAAATATATCTCAGGGTAAGCTCGGTCCGTCTGACCTTCGGTGCTGACGGGATATCTCCGTTTTAAACGATAAACAATTAAACTAATAACCAATAACGATTAACAACTCACCAATCTACCCCAACTCAAATTGTCGGCTCTCCATGGTCTGCCATTCAGGCTTCAGTGCAATGGCTTCGGGGAAGATGCCAAACATAGTGGAACCGGAACCACTCATACTGGCGTACAAGGCCCCCGCGTTGTAGAGCTCGTTTTTTAGATCAGCCAACAGGGAATGCTTATGAAAAATGCCTGCCTCAAAGTCATTAACGAGCTCATTTTTCCAGCGATCAAAGTCATTGCACAGTAGTAGCTCGGTCAGGTCAGTCTCTGCGGGTTTGGGGGTAACTCCGGCATAGGCAGCCTGGGTAGAAATGTGAATTCCCGGATTAATCACTACAATATGCAAGCCCTCGAGGCTCAACGCTAATGGAGTCAGTTCGGTGCCGGTACCAGTGGCCAGTGCGGCTTTGTTCTGAATAAAAAACGGACAGTCACTCCCCAATTGAGCGGCATAGTCTTCCAGTAGTGAATCATCTAAAAATAGCTGATAGTGCTCATTCAGAGTCTTGAGCATAAAAGAGGCGTCAGCGGAGCCCCCGCCCAGGCCTGCGCCCATAGGAATCACCTTGTGCAGGTGTATGGTCAGCTCGGGCAGAGGCATGTCCCTTTTCAAAAGGCGGTAAGCTTTAAGCACCAGGTTATTCTTTTCGGAGCCGGGAATGGGGATGCCGGTCGATTGGAAACTGGTCTTTTTAGCTTCTACAAACTCCAGTGCATCACACCAGGGGATAGGGTACAGGCAGCTATTGATGGTGTGGTAACCATTTGGCAGCTTTCCGGTAATCTGAAGGCCGAGGTTGATTTTAGCGTTGGGGAAGCTTAACATATGTTATGGCATACCGATGGAAATACGGCCGTCTCAAAATTAATTGTTGTGATTGCCGCGAAAGCGGTAATCTCTCAATATACACTGCAAGTGACTATAGAGATTCCCTTTTTCAAGGGAATGACAAGCTTATAAGGTTTGAGACAGCCTCAACTATTCGATAATTATGAACCCGGACTTACTTCTCCAGGTCTTCGATTAAAGCATCGGTGATACCGGAAGCGGAAAAACCACCATCGTGCATCAGGTTCTGCATGGTCACCATTCTGGTAAAGTCAGAAAAGAGCATCACGCAGTAGTTGGCGCAATCTTCAGCAGTGGCATTGCCCAGTGGAGACATTTTGTCTGCATAAGAGTAGAATACGTCAAATCCACCGACACCTGTACCGGCCGTAGTCATAGTGGGTGACTGAGATACCGTATTGACTCTTACCTTTTTCAGGCGGGCATATCGCTCACCGTAGCTTCTGGCAATGGATTCCAGCATGGCTTTGGCATGTGCCATATCAGAGTAATCAGGAAAGGTTCTCTGTGCAGCTATGTAAGACAGACCGAGGATTGAACCCCATTCGTTCATCGCATCCAGCTTCTCTGAAACCTGCATTACTTTGTGAAAAGAAATGGCAGATACATCCAGCGTTTTAGTCAGCCAGTCGTAGTTGAGGTTACCGTAGTCGCGGCCCTTTCTTACGTTCGGGCTCATGCCTATAGAATGCAGTACAAAATCAATTTTACCTCCGAGTATTTCCTGCGACTTGGTGAAGAGGTTTTCAAGGTCTTCAATAGAAGTAGCATCGGCTGGAATTATCTCTGCTCCACACTCTTCGGCCAGGTCGTTTATTTTACCCATTCGCATAGCGATCGGGGCATTGGTCAAAGTAAATTGCGCGCCTTCAGCATGTGCCACCTGGGCTACTTTCCATGCAATAGATCGCTCATCCAGAGCGCCAAAAATGATTCCTCTTTTTCCTTTTAATAGATTATGAGACATAGTTGATTCTGATTTTCAATTGAGGTGTAAAAATAGTTATTCCATCTAAGCTTATACAATTACTTTGTCAGAAATGGTTTCAGCGATCTGGTAGCGATAATCCTCGTCCTTTGAAGCCCGGGGGAGACTGGTCCGGCTCTTTGTGATCGGTGGACTTATAGAATTCTGATGTAAATTATCTGAGAATGAGGCGTTTCTGAAATCTTCAAAGAATTTTTTCAGTCTTGTGTTAACAAGTATTAACAATGCCCCGTCTACCTTTTGATTATGGATGTAGCACAGTTTAAGAATGATATTCTTCCACTGAAGAACAAGCTATTCAGGTACTCGCTCAAGATAGTAAGAGACGAAGACCTGGCGAAGGATGTGGTGCAGGAGTGCCTCATCAAAGTGTGGGAGAAGCGTGATGACCTTAAGCTGATTCAAAACCTGGAAGCCTGGTGTATGCAGGTAACCAGAAATAAGGCCCTGGATAAGCTGAGGTCTAAACATGTCGGCAGAACGGATCAGTTTGAAGTGAAGTTTGATACGAGAAAAGAAAGGGATACTCCTTATGTAGTTACAGAAAGAGAGGATCTTATGACCCGGATCAGATCACTGATTGCAGACCTGCCAGACCGACAGCGTGAGGTGATGCAGCTCAGAGATATTGAGGGCTACACCTACAAAGAAATAGGAGATATACTTGAAATAGATATTAATCTGGTAAAAACGAATCTTTTTCGTGCCAGAAGAAAGCTGAAAGAAAGCTTGACAAAAGAGAATGCTTATGGACTCTAAGACTGAGAAATTACTGGAGAAGTACTGGGTGGCTGAAGCCAGCCTGGATGAGGAGAAGGAATTGAGAGCCTTGCTGTCAGCATCTGATGAGGCAGGTGAGCATGGAGAGTTGAAAGGCTTGTTCGATCACTTTGACTCGGAAAAAGAGCCGTCTTTAGGAGCTGATTTTGACAATGAGCTGATGGCCATGATTGAGGCAGAACCGGAGGTGAAAGTGATCAGCTTCTCAGAGTACTTCAAGCGATATGCCAGCATGGCAGCAGCAGTACTGGTGCTGATGGTAAGTAGCTATATGTTTATTCAAAACCAGAACAGCTATGTGCAGGAAGATACCTTTGAGAGCCCCGAGGCAGCATTGCAGGAAATTAAAAAGCAGCTTTTGACGGTGTCTTTGTATATGAACAAAGGAAATGAGCAGATCAATGAACTGAGCAACCTGGGTAAAGCGGACATGGGGATGGAAGACCTGTCTAAAATGAACGAGGCGGCTGTAAGTCTTGAGCCTCTTAACAGAATGAATATCAGACGTTAACGAACGAATTATAAATTTTAAAAAAGGAAAATAAACAAATATCAATAATGAAAAGGTTAGTAGGAATTTTAATAATGAGCGTTTTGGCTGTCAGTGTACAGGCGCAAAACGATGCAATCTCAAAGTACTTTGGTAAGTATGCAGATGATGAAAGCTTCAGCCATGTAACAGTAAGTGGCAAGATGTTTCAGATGATCAACAGCATTGAGGTTGAGGATGATGAAGATAAAGCCCTGGTAGAGTCACTGGGTAAAATCAAAGGAGTGAAAGCGCTTTTCGCTGAGGATGGCGTGGATGGTGCGAAGATGTACAAAGAGGCTATTGGCCTGATCAATGGAAAAGGATATGAGGAGCTGATGTCTATCAGAGATGATGAGAAGGATATTAAATTCATGATCAAAGAGAAAGGCAATAAAATTGATGAGCTGTTTATGGTAATGGGCGGTGATAAAGAGTTCGGCATGGTGAGCATCACTGGTGACGGTATCGACATCAACCAGCTGTACAAGCTCTCTAAAAACTTAGGACTGGACGAATTCAGTCATCTCGAAAAAATGGGTGGTGGTAATTAAACCCGAATCATGCAATAGACTTTCTATTACGGCCGCAACTCGCTTTGAATCAGTCGTTACCCTTTGTTTGTCTTCTCACCATAGCGATGCTATGCTATCAAAGCCAAACTTCCTGATTCCTTGCGATTTGCAGCCTCACTACGATTTCTATTGCATCACCCGGATTAAACCACCCTTTTTTCTCCCTTATAAAAGGTCAATTACTTAATTTTTTAAATATTGGATGTATGAAAAAATTAGTAGTGATACTACTCACAGTTCTTTGCGTTTCGGCTTACGGTCAAAGTGAAAGCATAGAAGAATTTCGCCAGGACAATCAGCCTGATGTCAAGCTCTTTTTTTATAAGAGCACATTGAGGATGTTTGCCAGGCTTTCTGTACAGTTTGCTGATGGTCAGGAAGAAATTCCTGATCTGGGTAAACTCATTGATGGCATAGAAAAGATCAAATATTTCAGCTATCGTCCTTCTTCAGACCTGGATGACCTGTCGAAGAACCTGAAATCTGACATTGTCAGTGAAAACTACGAATCTGTAATCTCCGGTAACTTTGGTCCCAACGACATGGAAGTGTTGATGAAGGAAAAACGAGGTAAGCCTGTAGCCTTTGTGGTGATAGTGCGGGGAGAAGAGGGCATGCAGCTTATGGACATTGAAGGTGTACCTGATTTGCAAAACCTGGTCGAATTTTCACAGTATGTCAGCACCAACGGAGATAGCTTCAGCTTCCTGAATGCCTTCAGATAATTCCTTCTCTGTGACTTGCAGAGAAACTCAGAATATTAAATAAACACGATTTGGAAACTGTATTAGAGATTAAAAACCTCTCCAAACACTATGGGAGGATAAAAGCCGTGGATGGCCTTAATTTAAAGGTCGAGCGGGGCAATGTCTTTGGCATATTAGGCCCCAACGGAAGTGGTAAGACCACTACATTAGGTATGATCCTGAGTGTGATTAACCAGACCAGTGGAGACTTTCTCTGGTTTGGCAAAGCATCTACTAAGGACACCCGCAAAAGGATTGGTGCCATTCTTGAGCACCCTATTTTTTACCCCTATCTCACCGCTGTTCAAAACCTCAGGATTGTCTGCGACATTAAGGAAGTGCCTTACAGCAGAATTGATGAGGTGCTGACCCAGGTGGGGCTACATGAGCGCCAGGAGGATAAGTTCAAAACCTATTCTCTGGGTATGAAGCAGCGGCTGTCCATTGCTTCTGCCTTGCTGTGCGACCCTGAAGTGATGCTGCTGGATGAGCCCACCAATGGTCTCGACCCCCAGGGTATTGCTGAAATCAGAGAGCTGATTGTTGATATTGCCAACAGTGGTAAAACCATTCTGCTGGCCAGCCACCTGCTGGATGAAGTGCAGAAAGTATGTACCCATTTTGCCGTACTGAGGCGAGGTAAGCTGATGCACAGCGGCCTGGTTGAAGACGTGTCTAAAGGAGCCACTATGATTGAGGTTAAGGCCGATGCAGATAATTTGCAGGAAGTGCTTGAAGCCTCAGGAATGGCTACAAAAGTGAAACGTGAGCTGGACAAGTACACCATGACTATGAGCGATGGTTACTCGGCAACTGATGTCAACGCTTATCTTTTTAAGAATGACATCACGGCAAAACACCTGTTATTGAAGACCCGCAGTCTTGAGCAACAGTTTCTTGAAATTTTGGCTGAAAACTAAGGGGGGAATCATGATCAGATTATTAAAAATAGAATTACATAAAATATCAGCCAACAGAACCTTTAAGGTGTTGGCTACCATCTACCTTGTGGCTATTGCAGCCATCAGTATGGGAGTAATGCCCTTTTTGCAATGGGTAAAGCGGAAGTTTGCGGAGTTTGATGCAGAAGAGCTGGACCCCACAATGCTGCCCTTTTACGAGTTTCCTGATATCTGGCAAAACCTGACCTCCATCGCTATTTACTTTAAGGTATTGCTGGCGCTGAGCCTGGTGTATGCCATTACCAATGAATACACCTACCGTACCATCAGACAGAACGTAATCGATGGTTTGAGTAAGCATGAGTTTATCTGGAGTAAGATCATTATGGCAGGCTTTCTGAGCCTGGTGTCTACCCTTACACTCTTTGTGTTTGGTATGATCACAGGCCTGATGTATTCCTATGATACCTCCATCTCTGTCATGTTCGAGGATATATTCTTTCTGGGAGGCTTTTTTCTGCAGCTCTTTGCCTACCTGCTGTTTACGCTGATGCTGGCAACGTTGATAAGAAAGCCCCTCCTGACCATGGGGCTGATGTTTTTCCTCGCCTGTACAGAACTTGGTTTCTTTATATGGTCTGAGGTCCATCAGCAGTACTGGGTGCAAAACCTGTTACCGGTAACTTCTATCAACAGCCTGATTCATCTGCCATTTCCAAAGTATGCATTCCAGGAGATTCAGGATTATATCAGCTTAAAGGAGCTGGGACTGGTCATTGTCTATGGCGTACTCTTTTACCTCGGTACCGTAAGACTGACCGTGAAGCGGGATTTATAACGCGATATTTGAATAGAATAAATGAGAAGGCCCGGTTGCTTAGCAGCCGGGCCTTTTTAAACTCGGTTTATCACCAACCTTAACTGTGATATCTTATCTGTATAAACGGAAACTATCCAGAAAAGTGATTGCTTTTTCGGCTACTCGTCTTATTCCCGACCTGTAGCGTGGTGAGCCGGCTTTTCTGGTGCATTTTACACAGTGGTTGGTGCTGTATCACTCCATTTCGCAAAAACAACTTCAGTGTCCAGTGTTATAATCGCTAGCTTTATTCATGGTTTTACGCATTTTTCTTTTGGGCATCTTTGTATGTTCTTCAGCAGTAGCTCAGATAACCAGTACGGGCCAGTTAGTGGATGCCATGCAGGTAAAGTACCGGGGCAAGTGGTTTAAAGAGTACACTTTTGAGCAGCAAACCATTCGTTATGATCAGCAGGGAGCCATTCGTGATACCGCGATTTGGCATGAGGCAGTGAGTTACCCCGATCATTTTCGGATTGATTTCGGGCAGCCGGGCCGCTTCGTTATTTTCAAAAACGACTCCAGCTGGCGCTTCCAAAACTTTGAGCCACAAGGTAGCCGTTACGAGCCTCAGGAGTTTCTGCTTTTCAAGGGGGGAATGTATTTCATTTCTCCGGCCGCCATTATGGGTAAACTCACTGAGTATGGGTATGATACCTCCGTTTTTCGCGAGGATCGCCTGAACGGCAGAAGAGCCTATGTAATAGGAGCCATAAAGGGGGACCTGACCACCAAACAGTTCTGGATAGATGCGGACCATTTTTATACCCTCCGCAGAATCAGTCCTTTGCGTAATGGGGGGATGCTGGACGTGCAATACAGTGATCATAAGCGGGTAAAAGGAGGCTGGGTAGAGCAGGTGGTTACCTTTTACAGGGATGGGCGACTCATTCAGATAGAAAACTACCTGGACATCAATGCTTCCGGCAAACTTGACCCTGAAACATTCAATACTATAAAACCCTCAGCAGACTGGTTTGATAAGAGGAAATAGGGTATAAACCTTCAGTGCCATTCCTGATACATAATTCAAGTCAAAAAAGGTGGAAATAACTTTTTTGGACGCGCAAAATTGAGCAACTTCACGCCAGAAAAATTTAAGGCTATGATTATAGGATTCGTTCTTCTGTTATTTGTTCTGGCGATTGTATCTCCTTGGGTAATGCCAAACAAAAAAGTGAGCAAGCATGAGAAAGACTGGGAAGTCTGATCTGAACTCATCTCAAGATATTTAAGCCACTTTCAGTGGCTTTTTTTGTTACTTCACTCTTTTAAAAACTAAAGTCTTTTTGGCCTTAAGGGATATATTCTATCTTTAATTCGTCCATACGCGAAATTATTTTTTTGTTTTTGTAACGATAAGGTTAATTGTCGTTTGATTTGTATTGGACATGGAGCAGTGCTCCATTACTAACGACCGAATTTTTTAAAATGGCCAAACGCTACCTGTCCCTACTCATAGGGTTCTGGTTGACGCTTTCGAGTGCTTTCAGCCAGACATCTGATACCTTCCCCATCAGTGGAAACTACAACCAGCCCCTCTCAGAGTTTATTCAGTCGGTACAGGATCAGTACAAAATCAAAGTCTTTGTTCAACCAGAATGGATCGTAAACCTCAGGGTAGAGGGTAGCTATAAGGAGACCCCTGCTTTAGAGATTATCACCGCACTTATCACACCTGTCAACCTTAAACTCAGTGCATACAGCTACGGCAATTATGTGATACTACCGGACAAGGGTTTTGTGCTGCCTGAAGATAATACGGGCAACGCTGATCAGGGGCCCTCTATTGTCACTATCGGAAATGCCGCTCAGGCTGCCGGAGGACTTGCTACGCTCAATGGTTACATCAAAGATGGTAAGAATGGTGAGACTATCCTGGGGGCTACCGTCTATGCCCTCAACCTGGAAAGAGGCGTGGTGACCAATGAGTTTGGCTTTTATACCATGGAGCTACCTACGGGCAGGCACCGGCTCAGGGTGAGTTTTCTGGGCTACGAAGACGAAATCAGGGAGATAGAAGTGCGCTCTACCGGTTCGCTGGACATGGAGCTTTTTGAAGGGCTGACCCAGCTCAGCACGGTAACCGTTACTGGCGATGCACCTGACGAAAATGTAAGAGGTGTCTCGATGGGTGTGGAGAAAATCAATATCCAGACGATCAAAAAACTGCCCAGCCTTATGGGCGAGGTAGATGTAATCAAAAGCCTGGTGTTGCTTCCTGGAGTATCTACGGTAGGAGAGGGGGCTTCAGGCTACAATGTAAGAGGAGGTAGCGTAGGTGAAAATCTCATTCTGCAGGATGGTGCAGAGGTGTTTAATTCCTCTCACCTGTTTGGCTTCTTTTCGGCATTTAACCCTGATATAGTCAAGGGGCTCAACCTGTACAAGGGCGGAGGGGTACCTGCCAACCTGGGAGGGCGCTTATCTTCTATTCTGGATGTACAACTGCGCGATGGTAACTTTAAAAAGCTGGAAGGCAATGGAGGCGTTGGTTTACTGATGAGCCGCCTGATGCTGGAAGGCCCCATTCAAAAAGACAAGAGCTCCTTTATTATCGGGGGACGCGGTTCTTATTCAGACTGGATACTGAGCCAGGCAAAAGATCTGGACCTGAAACAAAGTGAAGCCGGTTTTTACGATGCCAATATCAAAATCACACAGGAGATCAATAGCAATAACAAACTCTACCTCACCGGCTATATCAGTGATGACCGCTTTAAACTGGCCAATGATACCACCTTTAATTTCGGTTCGCGCATTGTTAGTCTCAAATGGAATCATGTGTTTTCAGACAACATATTCTCGTCTACCACGGCTACCGTAGGCCAGTACAAATACAAGGTAAAAGATGATGTGGGCATCAACCAGTTTGAAATGGATGCTGCTATTGACTACAGAGCCGTAGATACTGAGCTGGAGCTGGGTTTTATTACCAATCACAACATTGTGGTAGGAGGCAGGGCCTCTCTTTACGAAGTATCGCAGGGCAACCTGGTACCTTTGGAGACAAACCTGAATAGCGATGCCATTAACATACCTTCTGAGAAAGCTCTGGAATCGGCCTTGTACATAGCTGATGAGTGGGAAATGACCAAGGGCATTACTGTGTCAGCAGGTTTGCGCTACTCTGATTTCAGAAATCTGGGGCCGGGCGATGTGTTTGTCTACGACCCTGATTTACCCAAGAGTAGTGGTACTATTATCGATACCGTTTCCTATGCCAATGGTGACCTTATTCAGTCTTACGGAGGTTTTGAGCCAAGGCTGGGGATACGGGTAGCACTGGGCGCTACCAGCTCTTTTAAGGCCAGTTATAACCGCATGCGGCAATACATGCACCTGGTGTCTAATACTGTGGCAGTAACGCCCATAGATGTATGGCAGCTCAGTAACACACATATTCGCCCTGCTACCAGCGACCAATATTCCATAGGCTACTTCAGGAACTTTAAGGATAACAATATCGAAACTTCCATAGAGGCCTATTACAAGAAAACCAATGATGTGCTGGACTATAAGGGGGGAGCCACACTGCTGCTCAACGAAACCCTGGAAGCTGATTTGTTGCAGGGCGAAGGAAGGGCGCGTGGTATCGAATTCCTCCTTAAGAAGAAGGACGGCCGGGTAACGGGCTGGCTTAGTTATACCTATTCCCGTACAGAGCTGAGGGCGGCAAGTCAGTTTTCGTCTGAAACGGTAAATAATGGTGAGTACTACCCTGCTAACTATGATAAGCCTCATGACCTGACCATTGTGCTGGACTATAAGGTGGGTAAACGTGTTAATTTTACTGCCAATTTTACCTACAGCACCGGCAGGCCTATCACCGTGCCTACGGCTACCTACCGACTGGGGTCTATCAGGTCTCTGGCGGATTATTCTGGCAGAAATCAATTCAGAATTCCAGACTTTCACCGGTTGGACCTGTCGCTTACCATAGGCAGGGGCTTCAAAAGGTCCAAGCGGGTAAAAAGCGAATGGAATATATCAGTGTACAATGTTTATGGCCGCAAGAATGCCTATTCGGTCTTTTTTGATCGTAACTCCAGGGCCTACAAGCTCTCTATTCTTAGTGTTATTCCATCCATAAGCTACAATTTCCGATTCCAGTGAGAAGCCTTAGAACTATATCGCAAGCTGTGTCTATGCTGTTTCCTGGTTCTCAGGTGTCAAATGATCATGGAAGCATGAAAGCTCCTGTATCAGCAACTATTCATTCAATCACTAAACCCATCCGGTGCCGATGAAATGGCCTAAATATACTTTACTACTTCTTTTTATGGTGCTCTACGGCTGTAGAGATGCCTTTGACTTTGATTACCCCGATGTACTGGCACCTGTGGTGGTGATTGATGGCTACGTCACCGACAGTGGCAAAGCGCATGTGGTACAGGTGAGTTATTCCACCACCATCAACAACCGGGGGCAGGTGGAAACAGAGTTTGTTACTGATGCCGATGTAAGAATTGTGGATGATCAGGGAAGCTTCACCGTATTGAATCATCGGCAAAGTGGGCGCTATTTTACAGCTCCTGAGTATGCAGTAAGAGAAGGTGTTAATTATCAACTGGTAGTCACGTTAAGCAATGGTGAGGTATATGAATCTGCCATGAAAACACTACCGGCACCCTCACCGGCTGTGGCCGATCTGTCCTTTAAAGGAGATACGCAGGACGTATTGTCCAATAACAGAGTTTTACAGCAGGAGGGGGCGCTTATTGAAGCTACCATCCAGAAAGATGGTAACAGGCATTTCTATCAATGGGTGATAGGCCAGTACTTTGTCATTCAGTCAGATGCTGCGCCTGATGAGCTTAAGTTCTGCTATATCAGGGATTTTGATGAGCCTCAGGTAGTCCTTTTGCAGGATAACCCTGCCCAGGGTGGAGTTACAGAATATACCTATCCCATTGAGTTTATTCCCAGATCTGCCAGGATGAAGGTAGACTTTGGGGTAGAAGGTGTATTACTAACCCTCACAGAAGAGGATTTTCAGTTCTGGGATGCCGTGCGACAGCAGTCTGAAAATTCAGGTAGCCTTTTTGATGCAGCACCCCATTCTATAGAGGGTAATATCACTGGAAGAAACGGCCAGAGAGCCCTGGGCTATTTTGGGGTGTATAGGGAGTCTTTAGACAGGGTGTTTTTTACAGAGCAGGAGCTGGGGTACCCGGCCGGTACATACCCCCCCTGTGTTATTCCTCCATTTGCCGAAAGGCCGCATCCCTGCGAAGATTGCCGATTGTATGAGTACCAGGAAAACTTCGGGCTTTTTGCTCCGGACTGGTGGAGAAATTAAAACTGATGGCTATGAAGAAACTCATTATTCTTGTTTTCTTATTTCCTATTTGCACCGCACTGGCTCAGGACAATGGCGAATCAGAGTTTTCTGTGAAGCAGGCCCAAAATCAGGAAATCTACATCCAGTTTGACAAACCCTTTTACCTGAGTGGAGAAACGGTATGGTATAGCCTTTTTAATGTCACAGCAGATGCTCACCGCCTTATTTTCGGCAGAAGGTTTATGGAACTGGCCCTGATAGATCGCAATAAGCAGATTGTGATTAAAGAGCGTATTAAGATAGAGGATGGCCGTTCTGCCGGGCAATTAGAGCTTCCCAATTTTCTTACCACGGGTAACTATATGCTCGTGGTGACTTACCCTTTTGAAGAGGTGGAAGACTTTATTTACCGTAAGGTGATTTCGGTATTTAACCCCAATGAAATTATCAATGCGGAGGCTAGCGAAAACAGACAGGTAACTGCTCAGGCCGCAGGTAGTAGTACTCTGGAGAGCGATTATGTAACGGTGGTAGCCAATAAGAGAAACTATGGTGCACGGGAGCGGGCTTCCATAGATATCAACCTCAAAGGTATTTCTAATGCAGACCTCTCTGTGGTGGTGCGCGAACGAAGAATGAGTACCGAAAAGCAGAGAGATATCAGAAGCATAATGCTCAATGCCGCTAACCCCGAAGTAAACACCACTCTCTCGGCCGTGGAACGCACTAACTACAGAGAAAACAAGCCCCTGGACTGGTCGCTGGTAAGCTCCCATGGCAGTTTGCTTTACGAACTGTTGCAGCTCGACTCTCTGGATGGGTCCAGCATTCCCTATGCTTATGTGGCCGAGGACCAGGTGGCACTGGCCATTTTTGAGGTTAATCCCGGGCTGTTTGTGCTGGATGGTACCCAGCTGACAGGAGATAAAAAGACCTTTTTTTTCAATAACTTCTCCTTCAGCAAAAGAACCTTCAACAGCATGACCTTTCGTACCACGCGCGACATGGCAGACAATGAAGGTGTAATGAACTTTTCCTGGATTGTGAGGCCCAGGGATTACGGCAAAGTATTCGATGCCGAGCTACTCAAAACACCTACTGCCTCAGACTATGCCGTGGATTATGCTCAGCGCAAAGAAATTGTGGGTGAAATCTACAAAGGCCAGGCCTATGAGGCTATACCTGAAAAAGGCAGAGAGCTGGAGACCAACAGGATGAACTACCAGCCTATTGCCTATAAGAAAACCGAGGACTACTCAGAGATGGCTTCGGTACCCGAATTTCTGAAAGAGGTCAACACCGGCATGAAGGTGTGGAATACTCCCAGGAAGAAGGATGTCAAAGTCAATTTCTCCGGTGGCCGATATGAGAGTGCCCCCCTGTTTCTGGTAGATGGCATCCCCACCCTGGACCTGGAAAAGGTGTTTGAAATACCCATGAGTGATATAGAGGGGATAGGGGTGATGAAGGACCCTCAGAACAAAACGCAGCGCAATCAGATTCAGGAAATTGTGCGTTTCGGGTACTTTGGCTCCAATGGGGTCATCACAATAAAGCTGAGAGAAGGTGTGACCAATCCATTTCAGGAGGAATTTAACGCTCTGCTTAGCACAAGGCTGTACATACAAACTAAGATGTTTCCTGAGCCGGACTATAATGCGAGAAATCGTGATACTACATCACCTGACTTCAGACCAGTACTCTACTGGGAGCCTCTGGTAAAGGCACGCAGGGGCCGGGCTAAGATCGACTTTTTTACCTCCGATGATGTGGGAGTTTATGATGTGATTGTAGAGGGTATCGGTGAGAACGGGGAGGTCATTCATGCCCGCCAGTCTATTGTACTGGGTAATCCGGTTTTGTTCTCGAGGAATTAATTGCTCTTCTGTACCTGGTTAAGGTTTAGCTGCCAGGAAATGCCAAAGCGGTCTTCTACGAAAGCAAACTTCGGACTGAACCCATAGTTGTCTAAAGGCATCATTACTTTTCCACTTTCGGATAGTTTTGCCAGCAGGTTTTCAATTTCAGCATCTGACCTGCATTCGACCCAGTTTGAAACACCAGGTGTGAAATCCCACAGGTGCTTTGTATAACTGTCGCTACAGGCAAATGCACTGCCGTTTAACTCAAATTTTGCCATCATAATGGTTCCCGGTTTAGCAGGACCGCCTTCTCCGTATCGCTGAACATCAATGATTCTTGAGTTCTCAAATAAGCTCACGTAGAAGTTCATGGCCTCCTCCGCATTGTTGTCCTGGAAAGTCAAAAAAGTTGCGATTGCGTGGTTCTTGTCAGCTGATGCTTTTTCGATTGCGTTTTTCAGACTGTCAAGCTCTGTTTGTAATGCAGTTAATTCAGCGCTGGTTTCATCGCCTGGTTCGTATTCAGAACAGCCGGTGCCAATGGCAAGCATTAACATGAGCATGGGTATGATGTTTTTCATGAAAAGAGAATTATGCTACAGTGTTTCCACGATTTGAATATTATTTCCACAGGTATCATTGAAAACAGCAAATTTCACCGTACCCATTTCAGTTGGCTTGATGCTGAACTCAACATCCAGTTTTATTAACCTTTCATATTCAGAGTCAACATTGTCTACATCAAATTGGGTATAGGGAAAGCCAGCTTCCATTAGGGCGTCCTGAAAAACCTTGCAAGGCTCAAAATGGTTAGGGGCTGGTTCTAATAACAGCTCGGGACCATCCTGCCATTCTGGTGAAACCAGTGTCAGCCAGCGATTACCGCCTTCTAGCGGGGTATCTTTCTTTTTCAGGAAGCCTAGTTTCTCAGTATAAAATTTAAAAGCTTTTTCCTGATCTCTGACCGGAATGCTGATGAGTGTTACTTTCATTTTCTCTGTTTGTTAAGGTTTTGAATTACGGTCTTTAAGAGCTTAGCTGCTTCTTGAAAATTGCTCTTTTCGATATTGACTTGGCGATTTACCTGTTTTGGTTTTAAACAGACTGCTAAACGAACCCAGGCTTTCAAACCCGACTGCAAAGCAGGTTTCGGTTACCGACATTCCTTTTTTCAGTCGCTCTTTTGATTGCTCAATGCGCTTGTCGATCAAATACTGCCGGGGGGTAAGGCCATAATACTTCTTGAATAGGCGCAGCAGGTGGTACTTTGAGGTAAAATGTTCCTCAGACAGAAAGTCCAGGTCAAGCGCTTTCTCAAAGTTATTGTCGATAAAGCTGCGTGTAGCAATGACCGTTTCAATCTGCTGGTCATTTGAGTAACGCTTGTCTTTGAGCCGCTTAATTTTTGTTTCGTAAAAGGTCATTTTGCGGGTTTGGTTCCTTGGTTCGCCAAAGCGGTGTCCTTCCCTTTAATTTACTGAAAGAATGGCAAACTTGAGTTTTGGTGCGCTATGAAACTTCAGGCGGGAGGGCAGCGCTTAAATCAAGACTTTTGCAAGCAATGCCTTTGGGCAGGAGTTTAGCTTCCGGGTCATACCACCTCTTTTGCTGTGAGGAGGAGTGGCGTTAGTTATAATTCTATTTGTGCTGATTTTCTCCTGATCAGGTCATTGTATTCAGCCTTAGCTTCTGTAGGCAGAAAACTTTGATCAATTATCTCAGCCCATTTATTACTTAGAGTACGATACTTCCTGAAAATATTGTCAATTACTTTATCGTCAAGAGAACTTGTCTTCATAGCTGTTACAAAGTCAGCTTTTTTCAGATTTTTCTTTTTACCATTCAAATTCAGGGCAAGGTCTTCGTCATGGTTTTCTACAACTAGCTCAGAAGCAACCAGATCGTATGCCGGACAGAGCTGAAAGCCGAGTTTGGATTTAATAAGTGAGAAGTTCTTCAGATGCATATCATTGTTGCCAGTTAGAAAACTGAACAGTACGAGTTCATAAAAATCAGTAGTGTCTAAACCCGGGTTACTTGAGTATTTTCTGATGGCTTTCGCAATTTGTTCATATGAGCCTTTGTATTTATGCTCGGTAAGTTTTTCAGTCAATTGACACATGTCTTCCATGGGCACTTTTTTACCATTTTGCCGGTCAATGCGTTTTGTGATGTAAGCAAGCTGCCCGGATTTCATCCTGATTAGTGAGTGCCGTACCGTTTTAATTTTGCTGAACTCGGCCAGGCGCATGGTCAAATCCTCATTTTCAGGCAAGTTTTGATAAAGCTCTGTTTGGGGTTTGAGAATGTATTCTCCCCATAAACCAATGATCGTAAACTTATCAGGAGCACTTTTGCCTTCTGTGATGCCAAGGGAGAGTTTTGGTTGAACCCCGGTAATTATTTTTTCGCCAATGATCAGAGCGCCCCTGTCTACTAATTGATTGGAACAGGTTTTCAAATGTTGCAGAGGGATACTTGAAGAAAGTTGAGATGCCTCCGGTCTTTGCCTCCTCGTTGCAAACGAGGAGGAGGTTTAATTTAATTTTTCGTCAATTTTTCTAATAAACTGAACATTCAATAATTTTTCATCTTCTTTGCTACAAAGTAATTGCATTCCGAAGGTATAGTAGTCCTTCGCCATATAAAGTTGAACAATTAGATTAGTCCAATGACTTACTACTGAATTTGGCATTTCTTTCTCTTCAAACACTCTTTTTGAATTATAGAATTCAATTAAATCATTCCAATCAAAATTTACAGTTTCACTTTCAGTTAGGTTATGACCTTCATTATTTTCAAACTCTTTTAAATATCCGTTTCCTTTATCTTTCCATACGACATATTGCTTTTCATTTGGGGAGGAACCATTGTCGGAAATTCTTTTAACTAACATTAATGTGTCTATACCATTAGACTTTAAACCACAGGCATAGGCTTCAGACATTTTATCAATCTTAAATATCCCAGCCCGATTCCAGGTTTCGTTAAATCCGAACTTCTTAAAGTTGCAATCCCCATTACCATATGCCTCTATTTCATCCCAACGTTTTTGTTCAGCCTCGTTCACATCAAAACTTGTTGGACTTACTACATATGAACATTTGATAGGAACATAGTATTCTTTGACTTTCAGTAAGTAGATTATTTCCTTGTACTTTGATTTAGAAACAAATACAATCTCACCTATATCTCCAATTTGAGGCTCGAATTCATTCCAATATTCTTTACCTGCAATTTTTTTCATCTCTTCGTTTGGCCACTCAATATTATCACTCCCATTCAATGTTGAATAAATGCCTCCATTATGCCAAATTTTAGCTTTTTGACCAATTAGATTTACGACTGTTTTCAATTTTCCACAGTAATCTAAATTCTCTTCAGTCTTTTCGAGATATGAATATTGATTTTGCCCATAGAGACTTTGGGTAACAAAAAGTGATAATATAAATATTAAAGCTCTCATTGTTCTCATGCCACACAACGCATAGCCAAAGCCGTGTCTTTGAGTTTAAATTTACTGAAAGAAAGGACAACGTGTTCTGTGTTATACCTCCTTGTTGCAAACGAGGAGGAAAGGGGAGGGACCATTAATTATAGCCATTGTTACCAGCTTTCACTCTTTATTTCCCCAAGTAATTGGCGAATTGAAATACCGAATCATTTTTTTTTCTTTAAGCTTATAGGTTACCGTTAATAATTTAGAAGCATGAAAATATTTCGCGACTACATTCTCTCCACTAATCGTTTCTGTTACTCCATCGAGAAGCTTCACAAACAATTGTTCTCCTTCTGCAATTTTGAGTTCTGAATTATAAGTCATGTTATTGCTATTAGTGTTTATTCTTATTGGGTCTGCTACAATATTTCCAGTCAATTCAATTCTATTCAACCCATGATTTGATGTTTCCCGATAGATCATTTTATTCTTAGTCAAAAGAATTGAGGAAACCACTATACTAACTGATAAGACAATCAAGCCTATATTTAAATTTATTCTATTCATAAAAGTTTTTGATAATTGCTGGTAACGATCATCTATGACGAGTGGAAATTAGAAAATTAGCCTTTCATGTCGCTCCTAGCCACGCCTTTGTCTAAATTTAAAACTTGTGGCGGATTTTCCAATCCCCACGAAAATATCCTGAACAATGAATCCCCATTCAATCATAGCATTTGTTGAGTGTAGTCTATTGGTTAATTGTCGTTTGTAACAAAAAAAAATATTATAAAAACAATATAAAATGCCAGATTGTTGTATTGTATTCGATATATGTATTTCTAATATTTTAACAAAACATCTAAACATGTCAGTTTCAACATTCGAATTATCAAACTTTAGCTCTCAAATCACAAGAGGTTATTTTGAAAATATAGACGGAAATGCAGATGTGATGAAACGCCTTGCTGCAATATTTGCTCCTCATGAGCAAGAAATTCCTAATATGACAATACGCTTGGATGCCGGAGTTATCTATGGCGGTACTGAATTGATGGAGATTGCTCCTCAAGATACGCCAACAATCACCGTTCCACAATCCGATGAACGAATAGATCGAGTCGTAATCAACCGACTTAATGGTGTTGTCTCGGTAATTTCTGGTGTGGAGGACTTATCGCCTGCACCTCCTGCTTTAGCATGGGATATGCTGCCTATTGCGCAAGTGAAGCTCTCCAACCACTATTTCAATCACAAACGATGATATTAAAGATGAAAGAGTAGCTATCCCAAGTCATCGAATATTCAGGGGAGCCTTGGCGCGCATAACGAGCAATAAATCAATCGCAAGTGGGAGCCAACTGGTGCCAATTTCTTTTGATACTGAGGAATATGATACCGATAGTATCTGGACAAGTGCTAACCCATCTCGCTTAACCGTTCCTCAAGGAGTTACCTGGGTAAATATTAAAGCTAATATTTTATTTAATCCTAATGGTTCGGGGATTCGTCAGGTATTCACGAGAAAAAACGGAGGGAACTTTAATGGTGAGACTCAGGTAAATCAAAATGCTATTTCAGTAACTAGTACGAGAATTTATGTAGCATCTCCAGTTTTAAAAGTGCAGGCAGGTGACTATTTCGAGATTCTTCCTCAACAAACAAGCGGAGGAAATGTAGATATTGGTTCTGCGTGGGCAGCTTTGGAAGTCATTGCATAACTTGTAACTAGTTTGTACACTTCTAATAAAATTAACTGAAAACCTTTGAGTTACACTCAACGGTTTGTCTATGCGTAGTGCTGGAGGGGCAGTGCATTGTCCTGTCCAGCCCCACGGACGGTAGCCGAAGCTGCGTCTTTGGGTTTAAATTTACTGAAAGAAAGGACAACGTGTTCTGTGTTATGCCTCCTCGTTGCAAACGAGGAGGAGAGGGGGCATGGGGCTGAAGAATCAGTAAAAGGTCTATGTCATCAGTTTTCTTCATTTGGCCAATCGATTATATCGTTATTTTTCTGTAACGCTATTTCAGGACGAGGGATCTCGAACGATAAAAATAGCTAATGGAGTGTGAGTCTCCCATACGCCTGTCGAGAGGAAGTATTAGTAAGCTGTAATGGTGGTAGTGGTGACTTAGTTATTCAGAAAGTACAAATTGCCACGAGATACCATATTTGTCTTCACACCATCCAAACTTTTTGCCAAATCCGTAATCACCTTCTCCATTGTAATTGTCAAGCGGAACCATTATCTGACCACCGTTTAAAGAGATCTTTTCAAAAAGCTCTTGAATCAGATCTTCTGAATTATCAGTTATGAAAATTGATACCGCAGGTGAAAATGTCCAGGCATGCTTATAATTACTTTCTGAAACCATATACTCAGTTCCATTTAATGTGAATATTCCGTGTTTGATAAGCTCGGGTGTTCCTCCTGACTCTCCCTTCAGGTATTTTTTCACACTTTTAATTTCTGAATTGGGAAAGATAGAAGTGTAAAAGCTAATTGCTTCTTCAGCCTTTCCGCATTGGTCGCCTACAAATGTTAGAAATGTTGTTGTTTTCATACTTTTTTCTAATTACTACCTAAGGCCATGCCATAAAGTGTGGCGGTTTTGAAAGTTTGGTGTTTCAAAATCAAAATAACCAAACCTGTGATTTAGTGAATACCTTGATGCTCTTTCTTTGGCCAAATCACAGGTTTGTCGGGCTTTTTCAATGAAGAAAACCTTCTGATCGCACTAAATAGAGTCCTTCTATAAACTCGACCGTCTGGCGAAATTCGAAATATTCCTTATGGTCAATCCCTGTCTGCCACTGGCAGGCCCCTTACCCCGCTTCTCCGAGGGGGACAATAGGTGTTTTTAATTTCGCTCAATGACTTTACCGGATATTATGGACAGACACTAAATAGCCATGATTTCATACCATGTGTTAGCCGTAGTTTATTCTATAAAATACATTTCCAGTTCTCCTTTTCCTTTCGCAAAGATTTTTCCACGGGAAAGACTTGGGAATTTGTTTTTAACCAGTTGGTAAGTTGAAGAGGAGATATTGATTTTACCTGGCTCTCCTGCAGATTCAATCCTGCTGGCGGTATTTATTGTGTCTCCAAAAAGGTCATACGCAAACTTCTTTTTGCCTACCACACCGGCTACTATAGTTCCAGAATGTATCCCAACCCTCATTCTCCATTTAATTTCATGGCTCTTGTTTCTCTCCTCGAGATAGGATAACATCTTTTTTCCTGCGGTGATACAATTAGCAGCGTGATCGGTAATTTCATCTTCAAGGCCACATGCTGCCATATATGCATCTCCAATGGTTTCAATTTTTTCAACACCATTTTCCTCCATAATTTCATCAAATTGCCCAAAGATGTCATTTAACTCATTGACCAGTGTGATTGCCGAAATGGATGACACTAACTGGGTAAATCCTTCAAAGTCAGTGAAGAGAATTGTCACATTCTCGTGCCTTTTGGGAATGGTCTTACCGTTTTCTTTCAAGTCCTTTATGATGTTTGCAGGCAGAATGTTGTGTAGAAGATCATCTGATTTTTTCTGTTCTGCGATTAACGAACGTTCTGATTTGTCAATCAGTAGGGACATGCTCCAGGTCAACGCGAGACAAATGAATGCTGTCATGCCCATATTGATAATCTGTGATAAATAGGGATCCATGTCATCATTGTGAGCATAGAATTCTGATTGAAAGACAACAGTTGCCATTAAAGTCAAGCAAGCCAATAAACTGAAACCATGTGCAAGTGTCCTTGCTCTCCGGGGGAAAGTCATGTAGGGCAGGATGATTATCAAAAAGCAAACAGTGGTAATCCCTGAGTGATATCCCGATAAATAGAGAAATACAAGTACCGAAATATAGGCTGAGATAGTAAGCCAGGCAGAAGCAGCCACTCGTCTGCCTTTCCGGTTCAGAACTAATACCAGAAGGAACATCAAGGTCAGTATGGCATTCCAAATTGCGCTTATTGATTCTGAGATGGATAGGGCAATTATCATCCATACCGTGTTGAACAGAATGCCCAAAATTGCGGCCAGGTTAGTTACCTGCAGGTATCTTTTTTCAATAATTGAGTATTCTTCACTCATACCAATATCTTAAATTCTTTGAATTAGGTTCTTTTTTATCCTCGACAACCACTTGCTTTTATCTATTCTTCAGATGACCTGTTAATCTTAATTTGTATCTAAAGGTCTCGTATATGAGTAGTTGCATAGTTAAGCGATTAACTTTTAAATGGCCTTTCCAAATGGCTCAGTTAGTTCATGGATAATAATGCTTGTTATGGGCTCTTTTGCTTTCCCGGTATTTTGATAATCCTGCATGATATCCACTCATTACATATTCTATATTTACCATGGCTAGTGAAGCAAACGTATTGGTAAGGAGTTTTTCTCATCTTAATCGTCAAACATTCTTTTTAACTGCCATTCAGCGACTTTATGAATCCTAAGGATTCTGTCTGACAATTCAGGGTCGTAAGAGCACCTTTTTTTCTCAAAGCCAATCCAGTCAGGGAAATGAAATTTTGCAAGTATAAACATCAATTTGTTGAAGTTTTTGGGGCCATAACCCGGTATTTTAGCTGAATCTCCAACGATCAGGGAAGTCCTGTAGTGGATCACATAGATAAAGGCACGAGTCAAATTATATGACGGATTTTGTATGCCTTCGTCCTCCCAAAAAACTGCCCATGACAAACCCTCAGTTTCCATTTTGGGATTTAAAAGTTTCGTTTCCTTTGGCAATGAGTTTCTATGGTAAATCATTGCCAACCAAAAACGAAAGCCAAAGTATATGTGGATTATGAATTCGATATGTTTTGTTGTTAATAAAGGTTTGACAATAGGCAGTGCGGGAGGTAGGGGCTGTCCTGTCCAATCGCACGAAGGGTAGCCAAAGCTGTGTTTTAGTTTGAATTTACTGAATGAAACGGAATACAGCGCTTGGCAGGATATTAAACTTCAGGTGTAAGGGTAGCAGTCTGGTCAATTCTTCTGTAAGCTGTATGAGGCGAGCCTTCTTGTTGGAAACCAGGAGGAAGAGGAGTGCTCGATATTTATTACCTCCTCTGCCTGGGAACATGAGACGAAAACTACCAGAACCGTCCAGATATAGGTTAGACATGCCATTTGTTGTTTTGTACTTATCGTCTGACAACCCAAGAATTGTGAATCCTGACTTGTCAGACTATCGCTTAAAAACTCATCCCGATGTAAATGTTTGGCTCAAAAAGGAAGTAGTTTTTCCATTTATCGTCTAACACCTTAAATCCATCAGGAGCATTGTTATCAAACATCCAGTGGTTCACATGAATTTGAGGTTCGATGAAAAATCGTTTTTTCTTGCCAAATGCGATATGGTAGCCCAGGTGATAAGAATTATAAAGTTTAAAATCATTTCCAATTTTATTACCGTTTACATCCAGATAGGTTTGAAATTGCGGTAGCACTTCTACCGTTGCAAATAGCCCTTTCCATAGCATACGCTGGTAGGTTATACCTATTCCCCTTTCTCGCACATGGCCGGGATAAAATTCACTTTCTGTATCCAGCTTATCCAAAAGGCCATCCCACCATTGGATTCCCATTGGTTGAAACAATCGCCAGCTGGCAAACTTCAGCCCAATGATATTCTTATTATCCAGGTTGCGCTTTATGTGAAATTCTATGTGTTGCGTACTTTGTCGATCCTCCCAGGAGCCCGAGATGGACTCTGATATAATGAACCAAGGTAAACTTACCCTGTACTTATGAGCTATTTCAATTCCTTTACCTTCTGGTGATTTAGTTTGAGCAAAAGCACTAAGTGTGCAAAACAATAAAAGAACTGTAATTAGATTTTTCATGACCTCAATTTTTAAATGTTGTATGTGATAATTGATTTTTACAAAGATCAGGGAGGAATGAAAGGGAGACCTATGAGCTATCCAGCCGAATCCATAAAGTTTGCGGAAGTCATAAAAACTATGGAGCAGGGATATAAAATTTGAAGCAAAAGACTGAATGCTTCATCGTATTATGGAAAGTGCTAATAGCGTTGGTTTGCTATAAACTTTACTGGTTTTGAACCACCTAAAAGCTATGTCAGATGGGTTTTTTAACTCTGAAAACTTAGTAGATCAGGCGAAATCGGTCATCCTTCAGAATGTGTCTCATGAACAATTCGGTGTTGTTGATCTAACAGAAGCAATGAATTCAAGCCGTCCTAACCTACTCAGAAAGATCAAGCAGTAAACCATGCTTTCAGCGGGTCAGTTCATGCGTCAGGTTCGGTTGGAAAAGGGCGTGGAGATACCTGGACAGACTTCCCTTTCTGTTTCGGAGGTCTCCCGCAAAGTTGGCTTTGGAAGTACTTCCTGTTTTATCAAATGCTTCAGGGAATATTATGGGTTTGAATTTACTCGATGAAATATAACACAGCGTTTTCTTGGGCTATGAAACACCGGCTTTTGCTCTACCCCCGATCCCCGAATTCCACATAGCTTTTGCTGGCAGTAGTTATTACGCTAGGTCAGTCTTGATATTTCTAATTCTCTGCAAATTTCATCCATCTTTTCCTGAGGGTTTTCACCTTTCTTTAGTTGCATGATTGGTATCAATGGATTTCCTTTTTGATCAAACAAGTACATTATTGTGTTATCGACTCTTAAATCTATGGACCGATTGCTCATGCTGTAAGTCCTGTAAGCACTACTCTCTTGTCTCGTTCCGATTTGCATATCCTGGTCAACTTTTAGCCATTTACCGCTTTTGATTATCCCGAAAATATTTTCGGTAAATCTGACTTTTTTATTCTCTGTGTCAATAGTGGTACTTGAATTCGTAAATCCGATAAAGGCTCCAAAAAAGACCAGAATCAATCCTGATAGCGCAAAAAAGGTGGTAATCAATCCTGCAACAAAGATTAATGTTCCGGAAAAAGATGCCACAGGACCAAATGACTTATCAAATTTGTGTGTCAGACTCATAATTTGGTTTTATGCTTTAATTCTGAATTTCTCCCTCGCAATTGGTGTTAACGGTTTGGGTATGCGTAGTGCGGGAGGGGCAGGGCATTGTCCTGTCCAGCCGCACGGATGGTAGCCAAAGCTGTGTCTTTGGGTTTAAATTTACTCATTAAACGTCAATAAGGTATTTGCCCAACATTGAGAAATTCAACAATGGGCGAAGCGCAGCTTTGGCGGGCTATGGAATACCTGCCTTTCCTTCACCACTGAACCCCGCATTATGTCTAGTTTTTGTTGGGCGCAGTTATTCTTCTTTTTGTTCTTTGTGGAGTGTTATGGTTAGTTTGTTGTACTGCTGTTCAATTTGAACTTGGTCGCCTTCTTTAAATCCCAACTTTTCCAACCATCTACCTTCAAGCCTAATTTCAGGAACAGTTGTATTGTCCCACCTTCGGGTGCGGAACTTACTGTGAATTTTTAATTTCCTGAATCGATTCATTTGTCATATAATTATATGACAAAGCTAATGAAAGAAATTGTTTTGTCAAACTTTAATATGACAAATTTGTCGTATAATAAGATGACATTTGGGTTGTGACTAAAGAGCAACTTAAAAAGGAAATCGGTCAGCGCATTGTCGAGCTAAGAACCAAGAAGGGGTGGAGTCAATCTGACCTGGCGCGTGCTTGCAATAAAGACAGGCAGGCAATGGAGAAGTTGGAGAACGGAAAAGTTAATCCTACGCTCTATTCATTGCTGGAGATTTCTAAAGCGCTGGGAGTTAAGGTAGCTCAACTTGTCAATTTTTGATTCTCGACTTCATTTAAGGTCTTTACAATCTGATCTTCTGAATGACCTTCAAAGACCAATTTCCTGATTTGTTCCAAATACGAAACAAGGTCAAGCTTTTGTTGAATAATAGGTCCTTTCGTTTTATCAAAAATTCGGAAAAACTCATCTGGCGTCAAAGGAATCCTTTGATGGACTATGATGTCAAGATAATTCGTAACATCAACAGTGAAGCCTGACCTTTCTTTTATGTAGAATAGTGCCCTGAAAAACTCAAGGGACTTCTTTAGGTCTGCTTGATAGATTACCTTGATATATTCGACATTTTTAAGTGCTTCAGGCATCGCGTCTATTGGAACATTAATGAATGCTAAGAATTTGATTGCTTCCCCTCGTTCAATTGTGCTTAGACTATTGTGCTTGGTATCCATTTGAGATATTTCTCGAAGCCTTTTGTAAACTTTCTTGAAATTCTTTAGGTCTATGAAACTCGCTGCACTGGTCAACTCCGTTTCAAGTTTGGCTGCTAAGGATACAGATGATATCACAAAGATTATTGCGTGAAACCCAAGATAGAATGAGAAAAAAAGAATTGACTTGTATGGATCCCACTTCGCGGAAAAAATCGTGAGCAGTCCAAGCATAAAAGTCAGTAGGGTCTCCCCATACTTTTTAGTCTTGGCGTAAATGATAATTGACACAAACGTTACGAGAACGGAAAGTGCAAATGTCATCCTGTCTGGTGTTTTACCGAAATAGTAAAATGCCGTCCAAAGGAGGCCAATAACTATAAATACAAGCAGAGGGAACTGCTGAACCAAACGTCCAATCACGTTCTTAAATGCTAGAAGCACCTGTTTTAAATTATTGCCTACTCCGTCTGCCATATTTTAATTGCGCCCAACGGGTTGGCTATGCTCAGTGTCCCGAAGGGTATAGTGCATAGCTGTTGTTGGGCTTAGTGATTTTCTCTATTTTTCAATTACGATCATTCTGTAGTTAGTCTCAGATTTATGTCCGCTGTCACTATCTTCAAATACGTACTTGAATTCTTTGTCGACTAATCGTTTTAGTCTCTTCGCAAAATCAATTGCTTCGTTGAGGGTTTGGACTTTATCTCCTGTGTCTTGAATGCAAATGACCACGAGACTTCCGTTTCTTATTTCCGAAACGATTTTCTTAATCAGTCCAATTTCTTTTTCCTTGTCCTTCTTGGCGAAATGAAACATACTGTCGATCAGAACAACGTCAAACTCATTAAAACGGTCAAAAGCGTAAATGTCTCCGACTTGTCCGACTAAATTGAATTTTTCATTTTGTTCGATTTGGTTCATTTGGTCAATTCCAACTTCTGAGTTGTCAATTCCGGTTACAGAATAGCCAAGTCGAGCTAAGGCAACTGCATCTCTTCCTTGTCCGCAACCTAAGTCTAGTACTTTTCCTTTTTTGGGATATTCAGCAAAAAACTCAATCAATTCGGGATAAGGTTCTCCGAATAAGTTTTCTGTCTGGTAATATTTGTCGTAGGTTACTGTCATTCGGTTTTTTCACATTAAGCCCAACGGTCTCGGCTATGAGTAGGTGCGTGGTTTAGCACTAAACTTCGCAAGTACACACCAAGTTGGAAATTCCGCAGGAATTTCCAAAGTAGGCGAGAACAAGCAATTACTTATAGCGGCCTAGCCATGCGTAGTGCGGGCAGGGCATTGTCCTGTTCAGTAGCACGAGCGGTAGCTAAAGCTTAGGCTTTGGGTTTTAATTTACTGAAAGAAAGATAAAGCGCAGTTTTGGCGGGGAAGGAGATATGCACCATCGGTACCACCATCAGCCGCGTTGCGTATAGGTTATGTTGTAGTGGGTATGAATTAACCATTCTTAAAGTTTTTTAAATCACGTGAATGGATCAATAATATAATTGAGTATTAACATTTTACTTATTCAACCTCTCCTATGATCAAAAAGAATATTCTGCTGGCGATATATAGTATTAAAAAGCCCCAGAAGAACCACTGATATACCTTTGTAATCTTGGATGAGTTTCTATCTAGCCATCTATTATCATTCATGTCTACGACTTGCTTGACAAACCATGGTATTAGGAATCTATTCCATAAGTAAATGAATGATGAGATAAAGATTGCTGCAACTAACTCTTCAATTATTAACATGTGAGCAGAAAGATATGCTTTTGTCTTAATCAACAGCTCTGATTGAAGCTATCGTAATTTGTGATTTATTCTATGTGTTATGGAAACGCCCTACAACACCAAGCTATCATGAGTGGGGGTTAGAAAGCACTAACCTCTTGTCTCACACATAGCCACAACTTGATTTATTTTTTTTTGTGGAGGACTTTCCAATCCACACCAAACTTTCCTGGCTCATAAAACCCCATTCATTCACAGCATCTGTGGTATACAGTTTACCTTTCCGTTAATAAGCGTCCCTTCAAGTAATGCCGTTTGCCCTTAATTTATTCAATAGGTTCTTGAAGTATGTCCACATCAAGAATGTTGAATTGCGATGACTTTCGGCTAATAAATACATTGATCAAAACTTCAAAATTGGGATTTTCCAGTTTGTCGAATTTCCTCAAAAATCCTGCAATAACCCATGTTGTTATTAACTAAAAATGAAGGAGTAGAATAGTTCCAATCTGGATGCTCAGGATTGAGTGGGCTGTACTTAAGCTATCCTTGGCTCCAAAAAGCATCAACCATAAAAAAGCCATCCTGTACAAGATGGCTTTTAAACTGTGGTTGGTTAAGTATTAAATATCATACTCCTTATCGGTGATCTTAATGCGGTTACCACCGGCATTGATCGCCTCATGAATCTTATAGATACATACTTCAGATTTGTAAGACTTGATGGCATCGTAGTTCAGCTTTTCTTCCTCCCTTACAGTCTCGATAAAGTTGTAAAGGTGAGCAGTATGGGCTGCCAGATTATACACCTTGTCCATGTCCTTCATCTCGTTGATGTCATAACTGATCTGCGGAGCCGTTTCCTTGATGCCTGAGTCACCTGACTCCTTCTCCTTGTACTTCTGCATATCGGCCAGGTTGCTGATGTAGCCCTTGTCGATATATTTCTGCCAGGCTTTAGAGTGTACCCTTGACTCACGGTAGATTTTGTTGTCTTTGCCCTCAGAGATAATAAAGGCGCCATCGTCCCCCACAAAACGCTCATATACACCGATAGCGCGTGAGTTCGAAATATTCTCATAAATACCAATGGCTGGTCCGTTAGGCGTATCATACTCCAGTATGGTCGCCATGGTATCTGCCTGCTCAAAGCCAAAGTAAGAGTTGTTACCGGCAGCATAAACCGTGTGTGGATAGGCATCAAAAAACCAGTTGAAGATGTCGATCTGGTGAGAGCCCAGGTCAGAAACCACACCACCTCCCAGCTTTTTGTAGTTACGCCAGTTGTATACCTGATCAATGGTGTCGAAGCCATATTCTTTGAGCTTGGCCAGGTCCAGGTTATCTCTTTTGTTAGGCCTTTGGGTCCATATTCTGGAGCGGTTCCATTGCCCGATGGCATGGGTAAGGCGACCAAACATTTTTTCTCTTTCCAGCAGTACATTGTAGGTAAAGCGGTAGCGGTCATTACTTCTTCGCTGTCGGCCAATCTGTAGCAGTTTACCTGTCCTTTTCATGGCTTCGGCCATTTTACGGGCATCCTCTATGTTGTTAGACATGGCCTTTTCGCAGTACACGTGTAGGCCCGCTTCCAGCGCGTCTACGGTATGCTTCATATGCCAGAAATCAGGAGTCGTCAGCACTATGGCATCCAGCTTCTCTTTTTCCAGCATTTCGTAAAAGTTTTCGTAGGCTTTTACCTTGCCGTTGTGTTGCGTGTTATAACGGTCTTTAGCATTTTCTCTGCGGCTTTCTACTATATCGCAGACGGCTACCAGGTTAGCACTGGGTATTTTGGGGATATTGTTGAAAATCACCCCGCCTCCGCGGCCTCCGCAACCTACCACGGCTACATTTACCTTGTCGGCAGCCATCAGCGGTTTGGCGGTGATGCTAAACGGATTGGCCAATACCAGCCCTGTTCCGAAGAGGGTAGAGGTCTTAATAAAGTTTCGTCTGTTTGTTTTACCGGTTGTCATAGGCCAGTGAGTTTTTGAGGTTTAAAATTGGTCCAGCGCGTTATAACACGAAATTTAATGGATTTCGGCTTAAAAAGTGAAGTTTTCCCCCTTTGCTGTAAGCCACCCATGTAATTTCCGGGATGCCATCGACCAGTTTTTCAATTTCTTCGACTGACAGCAGAAAGAGTCCGGTAGAAAAAGCATCGGAATAGGCCGCATTATCTGAGGCTACCCAGATTCTATCAAATTCTGAAACAGCCGTGTTATTGCCTGTTCTGGGGTCGAAGATATGGTTGCCCTGGTGGAAGGTGCCTGAAGCACTCACAACGGTATTGCTGAGCCTGAGCTTTTTCTGCTCTGTAGCTGAGGCGATATTATACTCCCAACGAGGTTTTACAGCCGCTTCATTTCGCACCATTACGGTGCTGTCTCCCGCACTGATGCTATAGGTGGTTACGCCCAGGTCGTCAAGTAACAAAGCCAGCTGATCCAGTGCATAGCCTTTACCGATCCCTCCCAGGTCGAAGCGCATACCCGCTTTGATGCAGTAAATCAGGGGGCTATCTGGGCTCAGGTAAATACTCGAACCCAGCTTTGCTTCCTGGGCCTGCTCCAGGGCCTTGTTCATTTCAAATTCATTGAGAATGCCCTGCTTAGCCGCTCTGAAGATATCCATGTGCTCGGCAACTCCTATGTCAAAGGTACCAGCGGTCCACTGCTGTGCCTGTATGGCCTGCTTTATTACCTGCCAGGTTTCGCTATCCAGTAGTAGCTGATCTTCCGTAGCCATTTTGTTGATGCGACTGATGTCGCTATCCGCAACAAAGCGACTGAGTTTTGTTTCCAGCTCATCCAGCCGCTGAAAGCACTGAATGGCTGTGTTTTCAGCATAATCCTCATCTTCGTTTTCGACACGAATCAGAAATTGCGTGGCCATGGCCTGGTGTTCGAAAGAGTGCATTGGAATGTTTAAATGTTTTGCAAAGGGGTCACTTTACTTTTCTAAGCTGGCTGCGTCCCATCAGTTTTACAATCATATCGGCATCTGGCATTTGTGCCAGAATCACCCTGGCCAGCACGATCAGCGGTACAGAGAGCAGCATGCCTGAAACGCCCCAGATATAGCCCCATACTACCAGCCCCAGAATTACCGTAACGGTATTGAGCGCCACGGAAGAACCCATAACCAAAGGCTCAATCACATTACCCCAGACAAACTGTGTAGCCACCAGCAGGATAATAAAAAAGGTATAAGTGCCTCCGGAATCAATCTGGATCAGGCCCAGCAAAATAGGAGGGATGGTAGCGGTGATAGAACCTACAGTGGGGATAAAGTTGAGCATAAAAGCAAAAAAGCCCCAGAACAGTGCAAAATCGATTTTGAAAGCCCAGCAGATAAGCCCGAAACATACCCCGGTACAGAAGCTGGTAACAAACTTTACCTTCATATAGCTCACGATGGAGTCGCGCACCTCGACAAAAGCCTTGACCAGGCGCTGCTGGCCCACGTCATCATCACCTTCCAGGTAGTCAATATACTTTTCATACTTCACAATACTGCCCAAAACGGCCACCAGGTAAATAGTAGCCAGAATAAAATTCCAGGTAAAAGTACCGAGCTGACCAGCCACTACGCCAGAGGTGTTCAATATAAAATCTGAGGTGGCTACTTTATCGATCATCTCAGTAAAGCTAGTGACCTCTATTCTGTCAACACCCGGCAAGTGGTCATACTGCTCAATCATACTGCCTGCTTTCTTCTCGATCTGGCCGAGCAGTTTATCTTTTTCCGATACGATTTGCGAGCCTGTGTCTACTACAATCAGGCCGGCCAGGTAAAAACAGCCGACTGTTAATAAGGTAATAAGGGAAATAGAAATCGTGTATGGCCATTTTTTCTTTTCAAGAAAAGCGATGATTGGTTGCAGCAGAATTCCTGTGAAGATGGCAAAGGCCAAAGGAATCAACAGTCCTGAAAGCGTTTTTATGATCAGGATGATCACAATCGCCATAAAAAAGATCAGGATGTTTTTTATGGTGGCCAGGTGTGCTTCGGAGGTCATAAAAAGTCCATTTACGGAAAAGTAGTAAAATTGGAGGGTGTTGTCGAATTTTTCACCTGACTTTACCCAGCGTAGGCGATTAATATTAATTTTGTACCTTCAAAAATGTCCCTATGCTGGAATTCGAACAACCCATATATGAGCTGGAAGCGAAGCTGGAAGAAATGAAAAAGCTTGCAGAAGGCAGTAAGGTGGATGTAACAGATACCATCTCTTCGTTGGAAGAGAAGATCCAAAAACTGAAGGAAGATACCTACGGCAATCTTACCCGCTGGCAAAAAGTACAGCTTTCACGTCACCCCGAGCGACCTTATACCCTGGACTATATATACAATATTACTGATGACTTCATCGAACTGCATGGAGATCGTACGGTCAAAGATGACAAAGCCATGGTAGGTGGTTTTGGTACACTTGATGGCCAGTCAGTGATGTTTATTGGTCAGCAAAAAGGTAGAAACACCAAGCAGCGCCAGATGCGCAATTTTGGTATGGCTAACCCGGAAGGGTATCGCAAGGCTTTGAGGCTGATGCGCATTGCCGAGAAATTCAATCGCCCGATTGTTACCCTTATCGATACTCCCGGAGCCTTTCCCGGCTTTGAGGCTGAAGAGCGTGGTCAGGGGGAGGCGATTGCCAAAAATATTCGCGAAATGTTTACCCTCAAAGTACCCGTGATCTGCATCATTATTGGTGAAGGTGCTTCTGGTGGAGCATTGGGAATTGCCATTGGCGATCGCGTGTTGATGCTGGAAAATACCTGGTACTCTGTGATCTCACCTGAGTCCTGCTCTTCCATTTTATGGAGAAGCTGGGAGTACAAAGAACAGGCTGCCGAAGCTTTAAAGCTTACGGCTGATGATATGAAAGGCTTTGGCCTGGTGGATTCCATCGTTAAGGAGCCTTTGGGCGGTGCCCATCAGGACGCTGACTGGATGTATGCCGAAATGAAAAAGACAATTCTGGATGAGCTCAAGCCACTCATGGCGATGGATACTGACGAGAGAGTTGATAAAAGAATAGACAAATTCTCCGATATGGGAGAGGTGGTGGAATAGCACACCGAATAGCATCTTATATCGATGAGACCACGGGCTACTGCTTTGTGGTCTTTTTGTTTTTAGTTAATTTTCAAGAAAGAGACACCCCTTGGCAAATAGCAAGATTAATTGGAAAAACCACGTTATTGAGTTAATCGTAGTCATCTTTGGTATTTCTATAGCATTCGCCATCGATAAATATGCGGAGAGGGTTAAGGAAGAACAGGAGATGACTTTGTCCCTTAGATCATTTGCAGATGACCTGGAAAGGGATATCAGGAGTTTCGGAGAGAGTCAAATCCCAACTAACCAAAAAAAGGTAGATGAGCTTAACTATATCGTTGAAAAGCTGAGGGCTGAAGAACTCGAGAACGATTCACTGGGTATACTGGTTCGAAGAATGTTTAGTTCTTCTAACACACGCATCACAGTGGCTACCTATGAGTCTCTCAAGTCCTCCGGCAAACTGGAGGATATTCCTAATGTGGAGCTACGTAGAAAAATAGTGAGCCATTATGAAAACAACTATAAGCAGTCGGACTACATTTCTAATATCAATACCGATTATTACGACCGCCTGCTTACCTATGTTTCTGAGCACTCATCGGCACTTTTTGACGGAAATTTTGGCGATAAGAAGCTGCTGGCCGACCCGGGCTTTCGAAGCATGATCGCCCGATGGGAAGATATTGTAAGTTTTAAGGTGAGAGAATACAAGCGTATGATGGCGTCTTCTCAAAAAGTGCTGGATGCCATTAACGAGGATTTAAAGTAACTATGGCCAGGTCAAAAATAAAATGGCGTGAGTATCTTCTAGAGCTTCTGGTAGTAATCATCGGTATCTCCATTGCTTTTGCTATTGAAAACTATGCGGCCCAGCGAAAAGAAAAAGCAGAGGAACTCTTGCACTTAAAAGGCATAGTGGATGATCTGGAAACCGATGCTCGTGTTTTTGAAGAGTTTGCCGGCTATACAAAGTCTACCCTGGAATATGTCAGGCGCTTTAATAAGCTGATCCGTAATGATGACCGTAGCAACGATTCGTTGAACTTTCTGCTTTTACGCACGGGCTGGATCAGCAGCTACGAACCCAGAGATATTACCTATAACTCTCTCAAAACCTCCGGTGGGCTGGAAAGACTCAGTAACTTTGAGCTCAGAAGAAAGGTCGTGTACCACTATGAACACAAGGTGAACGACATCCTTTTTCAGAATGAACTACACAAGCGTAACCTGGACGAATACATTACCCCAATCCTGCTGAAGTATTCTGACTTCACTTCAAAAAGGGAACTGGATGATGAGTTCTTTGATCTGCGTCAAAACCGAAATACTTTTGCTTCTCTGGAAGGCCAGCTATCCAATAAGTATAATGACTACGTGGCTGCTGTAGAGTTTACAAAAGAAATTCTGGAGGAGGTAAAAACTGAGGTAAGCAATTTTTAATATGAGCAAGAATAAAATTCAGTGGAGAACCCACTTCATTGAGCTGCTGGTGGTGATCATCGGTATCTCCATTGCCTTTGCACTGGAGGGTTGGTCCGAAAAAAGTAAGAACAAGCAGCTGGAAACCAACTATCTCCAGTCGCTGAAAACCGACTTGCTACAGGACAAAGACGATATGCAGGTGGTGATCGATTCATCCGATGTAATCACGAGGTATATAGGGGAGACCTTTCAATACCTTTTTACCAACAGGGAAGTAGAGGTTTTTAAAAGACATCATGTGACCAGTACTTATACGGCACCCTACTTCTATCCGAAAAACGGCACCTATCTTTCATTGGTCAATTCAGGTAATCTCAACCTGATCAGGAACTTTGAGATCAAGTCATCTCTGGCTGATTTGTATGATGTGCAGTATGCCGAGGTGGCCCGACTTGATGGGGTCGTTAAAAACCTGGTAGATAATATGATTTACCCTTATGTGATAGATAACGTTCGCTTTTCGGCCATGAGAGATGGGGTAGATGATGTAAGCGCGCTTAAAGCCAACAAGGCGGTAAACCTTATGGGAAGCTATATGAACTTTCTGAATACCCGCAAATCAGGCTACCTGTCAGTAAGTGAAAAGCGGGAGGCCTTGATACAGAAAATAGACAGTGAACTAAGGATGTTGCAATAATGGCTAAAAGTAAGTTTTCCCTTAAAACCGTGTTGCTGGAAATCTTTATTGTGATCGTGGGGATTTCCATTGCCTTCTGGCTCAATAACTGGGGGGAAGAGCGGAAAGAAAGAAGACTGGAAACAGAATTTCTGAAGACTCTCCGTTCAGACCTGGCTACAGACAGTGCTGCGTTTGCTTATCAGATTGAACAGAACGAACGAAACCTGGGGCACCTCAATAGCTTTGTAAGCGCCTTGCGAAACAAAGACTACGAAAATGATTCTATCAATTGGTATATCGGCACCTTTCTAAACAGAAACAACTGGATCATCAATGCCAATACTTTTGATATTCTTAAGAGTGGAGGCAAGCTGGATATTATTCAGGATTTTGACCTGAGGTCTGAGATCAGTCAGTTTTTTCGTATCAGGACCTACCAGACAGAGTGGATGCTCGATATAACCCAGACTTTTCAGGATAACCAGATGAATGTGTATCTCACCAAAAACACTGACTACTTCATTCAATACCAACCCAAAAAGGATTTTGTAAGGGATACCGAGTTTCAAAACCTGCTGGCCAGCTGGGCCGATCTGACGGATGAGAAGCTGGTGCTTTACGAAGACATTTTAAAGGAAATCACATATTTGATCTCTAAATTGGACGTGCAATTGAAATAGAGGGGATTATGCAATTACACGTGATAGATACAGGCTTTTTTAAGCTTGATGGCGGGGCCATGTTCGGGGTGGTACCCAAGTCGCTCTGGCAAAGAACTAACCCGGCAGATGAGAAGAATATGTGTACCTGGGCCTTGCGGTGCCTGCTGATTGAAGATGGAGACAGACTTACTTTGATAGATAATGGTATTGGCAATAAGCAGGATGCCAAATTCTTCAGCCACTATTACCTGCATGGAGACCACTCGCTCGATGGCTCTTTAAAAAATGCCGGTTTTTCTACGGGTGATATCACCGATATGTTCCTCACACATTTACATTTCGATCACTGCGGGGGAGGAGTGGATTATGTGGGTGAAAACAAAGATCGTCTTGAGCTACATTTTCCCAATGCAAAATATTGGTCGAATGCGGCTCACTGGAAATGGGCCATTGAGCCGAATGCCAGGGAGAAAGCCTCCTTTCTGAAAGAGAACATCCTGCCGATGGAGCAGAGTGGACATCTCAATTTTATTGACCTGGAGGCCGGTGGTGCTTTTGACCAGTTTGACATTGTTACAGCAGATGGTCATACGGATAAACAAATGCTGCCGAAAATTCAGTATAAAGAACATACGATCGTGTTTATGGCCGACCTTCTGCCCTCGCTAGGGCATATACCGCTACCCTATGTAATGGGTTATGATACGCGCCCGCTACTCACATTGCAGGAGAAAGGCGACTTTTTAAAAGAAGCGGCTGATCATGGCTATGTGCTGTTTCTGGAGCACGATGCGGTGAATGAATGCTGCACCGTAAAACATACTGAGAAAGGTGTAAGGCTTGACCGAACCTTTCCGCTTAGCGAAATTCTGTAAACATCATAATTTGTAAAGAGTTAATGAGGCTATGAGAGTAGGACTTGCATTATCAGGAGGGGGTGCCCGCGGACTCGCACATTTTGGAGTGCTCAAAGCCTTGGAAGAATTGGGTGTGGAGGTTCATGAAATAGCCGGCACCAGTGCCGGAGCCATTGCAGGTGCCTTTTATGCCAATGGCTATAGCCCTGAAGAGGCCATGAAACATGTTTCCAGTACCAGCCTTTTCAAAGTAGTATGGCCTGCTTTCAGCTGGCGCGGACTCTTTAATATCAGCAAGGCCGAAGAGGTTTTTAGAAAATACTTTGAAAATGACTCTTTTGAGAATACCCGGATGCCCTTCAGAGTGGTGGCTACCAACCTTAATTCAGGGCAAAGAGAGGTGTTTTCTGAAGGGCCGTTGGTAAGGCCTATGATGGCCAGCTGCTGTCTGCCTTTTATTTTCGACCCTGTTGAGATCAACGGACAGTTGTATGTAGATGGCGGTATAGTGAACAACCTGCCGGCTGAAGTGCTCAAAGAAACCTGCGATATTGTGATAGGGGTGAATGTAGTACCGGTAATTCATGATGATGACCTGAGCGGTATGAAAAAGATGATCGAACGCATCTCTATGGTGGCCATCAGTGCCAATGTAAACAGCAGCCGTAAGCAGTGCGATGTACTTATTGAGCCCAGAGAGCTTAGGTCATTTGGTACCTTTGACCTGAAGCAGGCACAGGGTATTTTCGATATAGGCTATGAGTCTACTCATCACCTCTTTGAGCTGGACAGAGAAGAGTCACCGGTAAAGAGCCTCCTTAAAATCTGATGCCAGACCCTTGGTCGTGTTTTCAATGATCCGCCAGCTTTTTGGTCGCCATTCAATAGCATTCAGGTCTGTTATGAAATATATCTTCCAATAGGTTGATTCTACCTTATCTGTAATACCTTTGAGCCTGCCCGGGAGAGATAAGGGCTACCAGATTATGATGTATTGGCTGTCAAGGTTTTGGTTCTGGCTCAAAGGCTGGAAGATTGAGGGAGAGCTACCCGAAGGGGTGACCAAAGGCGTAATGACAGCTGCTCCCCATACCAGCAACTGGGATTTTGTGTGGGCGAGAGCCTCCTTTTACATCCTGCGCGTACCTCTCAAGTACACTATCAAAAAAGAGTTTGTTAAGGGTCCTTTGGGCTGGATTCTCAAGAGCATGGGGGCTATACCCATCGATCGCAGCCCCAAAAAGGAAGGTGAGGCCCGCAAGAGTACCGTGGAAGCCATGGCGGACCTTTTTAAAGAGCATGATCCGCTGTTTGTGATCGTTACCCCTGAAGGCACACGGAAATATGTGAAAGAGTGGAAAACGGGATTCTACTACACCGCCTTGAAAGCGGGCGTTCCCATTGTAGTTGGTTTTGTAGACTACAAAAACAAAAGAGCCGGTTTCGGCCCCACTATCTATCCATCCGGTAATATTGAAGAAGACTTTGAAACGATCAGAGCCTTTTACCGCACTAAAACCGGTAAGTTTCCTGAAAACGGGGTGGATTAGTTTTTACAAGTATCTTTTGAAGCCCTGTGGATCAGGTAATGTGGACAAAAATAGTTGGTGACTTTGCCTGAGTATTTGCACAATTTGTATTTGTAAATCTGAAGAGGAAGCGAGCTCTGCTGAGGAGCAACTTGCCAGCAATAGGGTTTACCAAGTAGAATAGCCTCCCTGATCCGGGAGGTTTTTTCATATTCATCTTGTCATATGGCTAAGAAAAACCTGACCGCTGATTTTTAAAGTATAGATACCATTGTATGAACTGCCGTTGGTGTCGGTGAGATAAGCCTCGATGAACATTAAGATGTCCTTTGAGATGACCAAAAAATGACTCCAGGCCATTGGTTGATTTGGGTATTCGTGGATTGTGCAGATAATGGAACATATCTGGTAATGCGTTTCTGATGACCATAAATGACCTCCTCACCATTTTATGAGTAAACCAATATCTTCCGGTGTTAGGATTCATAGTTTTTTGATTTACAAAATCTTTATAAGTCTCATACCAATTGACCAGGCTTACAATCCAATAGTCTCTTTCAACTGGACTTGTGATTTTATGGACCTGGGATATGATTCCCCTCAACTCTCTACCAGCATCACTTTTAGGTCTGGTTGATAACCATATTCGGCACATGCGTTGAACATGTACAATGCACCTCTGAAGAGTTACATCAGGACAAGCGTTTCTAACAGCCTTAAGTAGTCCCTTATGCCCATCACAGGTTATACTCTCTATTTGTACCCCTAACTTCAACAGGTTTGATAGATCCTCAGCCATTTCATCAAACCATTCGCCATCTGTGAGTCGATAAAGCTGGGTGAACTTGATAGTGTTATCTCGATACAAAATCAAGCACAGACCATTGGTGAAGTAAGTCCCGTCTATTAGCAGATTTACTTTTTCAGATGGATAAACACTCAACACAGGAGGTTTAGACAGGTACTCATAAAAATACCGTCTCATAGTACGCTCCGAGTAGCCACTGGCTGTGGACAACTCTGACAAGGTCCATCGTTCAACAACCCATTTTTTAAACCAGACAAACCTGTTGGCCTTGCTTACTCCTTGGTTGCTGGCCGTATAAAGAATACCGCAGTTCTTGCACTTATAACGCTGCTTTCCAGACTGGTGACCCCATTTAATACTATCTGTAAAACCGCATGCCCAGCATCTCTTTTTTTGAACTATTCATAGATGCAAAAAAGGCTTATTGAAACCCATTTCAATAAGCCTTCTCAAATAATGACCTAACTAACTATAAAACAGAAGCTTGCAAATAATAAATCAGTATTCTACCAACTATTTTTGTCCATTAAATCGTGGATCATTATAGGCACAGTTTGTACGAACGGAATGTTCCCGATAAACAGATTACTTTTTTTTCAACAACATTGTGAGGTGCATGCATGAATAGATATCATTCCAGCTTTGTGAATTCCAGTCTTTTTCTATCATTTTTTGGATGACCTTTGTTTTAAAAGCAGAGCCCAGGGGCAGTATGCTCAAAGGAACTCCATATTTACTTCTCCCTAAAATTCCCCTCTTTTCTGTTATATCAAAGTTGTTTTCAAACTTTTGAAGTGTCTTTTTACTAAATGGCCATTCCCAATCTTTATCACTTTGAAAGGGTCTATAAAGCATTCTTAAAACTTTGATAGGTAAACTTGTCTCCAATGGGTCATAGGATATGATGCTACCTCCAGAAGCTAATTTTTCATTTAATTTTTCTATCAGTAAATCCACGTGTTGAAAATGATGCAAAACACCGTAAGCATATATAATGTCAAAATTATCGTGTCCAAATTCCTCTGATAAAAAATCTACGGCAATTGCTTTTGCATTCTTACATTCTTCAGCGGTTATTTTGTTATTTAACACCTGTATTCCTACATCACTCAGGTCTATAGCGATGTATTCTTTACAATTCTTTGCCATATAAACGGAAAGTGCGTTTCCTCTGAAACAGCCCAAATCTAATATCTTCTTATCTTTCAGGTCGTCCAACCATAACTTATGATGGTTATAGACTTTCTCCTTAAGGTTAAATTGCTTGGTGTAAGAACTCAACGTTTCATTTCTCAGTTTTGACCAAATTCTGGATACAAAATTCTTTTTATCTTTTTTTGTAGAGTTGTAAAACTCCTTTTGCTTTTTGTTAATGTCTATAGTGTCTTTTGTCTCTTGATCCATTGAGTTTTTGATATTTTGAATTAATTATTGATGCTACCCTTGATTATGGTGTGTGAAGCGTTGAGAACTCTACTTTCTGTTACTAAGGGACGGTATTAAACTCTGAAGTTATAATTTATCGGGTAAATCTACAGAATGCGATGGGTTTTGGTATTCTGTAGAACTCTTTTTTTGCTGTGTAGTTCGTCTGTAGCTGGTGATAAAAGTTGATAATAAGTTTTTATCGAAGGTGACATTTTAAAAATAATTCCATTTGCATGCTCACCTTTTAACATGGCTCTCTACTAAGCTTATGAATACAAAATCAACTTTGAGTAATGAAAAGAATTATACCCGTAATGCTCCTCAGCGTTTTTCTCACGCTGACAGCGGAGGCACAGATTGTGCACAACGACAATGTAGAAATAGAAAAGTCAGATGGCGCCAAGCTGGATTTGACACATACAGGAGTTAACAAGACCTGGCAGTTGATTTCAGGCCTCTATGGAGGCTTTCAGATAGGTTATCTAACAGGAGGGCTTACCGGAAATACGGCACCCTTTATCATAAAGGAAAATGGGTACATAGGAATGCTGATGACCAGCCCTAATAATATTCTTGATCCACTTACAGTCAATGGAAATATCAGAATCTTTGATGCGAATGCTGGTATAAAACTCGGGAGTAAGCCATTTATTTCAGCACCGAGTTCCAATACTTTTCTAGGGGTCGATGCGGGAATCAATATTGGTTCAGGTACTAAAAATGTTTTTGTTGGATATGGCGCAGGAAAGAACAATACCGTTGGAAATGAAAATCTGTTTTTAGGAAACGGTGCCGGAGAAAATAATACCACAGGTAATTACAATACTTTCATGGGTAGATTTGCAGGAGCGAATAATTTGGATGGCGATAACAATCTATTCTTGGGAAGGCTAAGTGGGCTTTCAAATGTTTCAGGGTCTAATAATCTTTACATGGGTGCTTCCGCAGGTAGGAGCAATACGGCAAGCCAGAATGTTTTTTTAGGAAGCGAAGCAGGTTTTGCGACTACTGCTTCCAATGGCAACGTATTGGTTGGATACAACAGTGGTAGAAATGTTAATAGTACGGTAGGGCGTAATACCTATTTAGGAGCTCATTCAGGAGGATCAAGTAGTAATGGTGATAATAATGTTGCTGTTGGCTACGAGGCAGGAAAAGGGTTGCAGGGAGTGAATAATGTGGCAATAGGGGTAGGAGCAGGTTCCAGCAGTAATGCTCAGGGAAACAATAACGTTTTTATAGGCTATAATGCAGGAGTTGGCGATGGCAATTCATCAAACAGACTCTATATCGGTAATGATCAGGTTTCCACCAGTGCCGGTAAATTGATCTATGGTGAATTCGACAATGGTAAAGTGGGTATTAACACCACAAATCTGGAAGCTAACTCAACCCTTACAGTAGGCGGAAAAGTGGCTGCTACGGAATATTTGCTGGCAGATGGATCCCCCCTTCTCGGTTCTATTACAACTCCATGGACGGTAAATGCTTCTGATATTACGTTTGCTACGGGGAAAGTCGGTATTGGTACTACTGGGCCCGATGCTAACCTTGATGTCAGAGGGAGTGGGAATGTCGCTCAATTTGGAAATAGCGTCTATGAAGATCAATACATAAGCATCAGAAACAATACTACAGGAGGATTACTTGGAATCGCCCCTACCACAGATGGCGGTGTTTTTCAATTTCAGTCGGGTAATAACAAGGGAATGAGATTCATGGTAGACGGTGACGCAACAGGCACCGCGTGGAGCACTGGTGTCAATGCCATGGAAATCGCAGAGGATGGTAGAATAGGAATCAATACCACCACCCTTGATGCCAACTCTGCCCTAACTGTCGAAGGACAGGTAACTGCTGATAAAATTAGTCTTACCAATTCATCATCCAATGTATCTATGCAGATGGAAAGTGTTAATGGAAAGAACACATTCATTGCTTTCAAAGAACAGAACACGTCCGGGCAGGCTGTGTGGAAAGGTGGAGTGTCCTGGAATTCTGTAAAAAACGCTGTATTGTTGGATAGCTATGATGGCGGAAATATAGTTTTAAGAAACAATAGTGGAGGGAATGTGGGGATCGGAGAGGAAAACCCAACCGAAAAACTGGAAGTAAACGGTAATACCTTAATTCAGGGAGACCTGGAGGCAATGAAAGTTAAAGTCACTGCTACTCCGGGACAAGGCTGGCCAGACTATGTATTTGAGCCTGAGTTTAAGCTGAGACCTCTCAGTGAAGTGGAGGCCTTTGTAAAAGACAATAAGCATTTACCTGAAGTGCCTTCTGCTAAGGAAGTAGAGGCTAAAGGAATTGATCTCGGAAACATGGATGCTACTTTGTTAAAAAAGGTGGAAGAGCTTACACTCTATATGATTGAGATGAACAAGAAGATAGAGAAATTAGAAAAAGAGAATAAGCAGCTCAAAGAGTTGGTGAAAAAAGACAAGTAGTCTGCCAGGGCAGATATAAGAGTAGAGTTTTGGATTGGTAAAAGGGTATGGACGAGAGTTCATACCCTATTTTTATACTTGTTACTTCAGGAATTCCACAGGTAAGAATAAAAAAGACAGGTTTTTTGAACAAAACCGAAACCTTTTTACTTTTCTATCGACCTATTTATAGAATTTTCATTTTGTCATACGTGTAATGATCATGTTGGGCGTCACAGGTGTGAAGCTTTCAAAAGGAAGGTCTCAGAAGAGAAAAATATCAACAACAACACATCAAAAACTCACTTTTAAAATGCGTAAAACTTTTTTCGCAATACTGGCAGTGCTATGCGCATCAGCGGCATTCGCCCAGCAGAAATATACACTCAACGGTTATGTAAGGGATGCCTCCAATGGGGAAGAGCTACTTGGGGTAACCGTGTATGTCAAAGAGCTCAAAAATGGAGTGATCTCCAACAGTTACGGCTTTTACTCGCTTACCCTTTCTCCGGGTACCTATACTGTGCGTTATAGCTTTATCGGCTACGAGGCGATAGAGCAGCAAATCGTGCTGGACAAGGATATCTCACTTAATATTTCACTTCAGGAAGAGTCGCTGGAGCTGGAAGAGGTGGTGGTTACCGGCAAAGCGCCCGAAGAGAATGTTACCAGTATTCAGATGAGCCGCAACGAACTCGATATCGGTCAGGTAAAGAAGCTCCCGGCACTGTTTGGAGAGCCCGATATCATCAAGACCATCCAGCTGCTACCCGGAGTAATCTCAGCGGGAGAAGGGACCTCCAGTTTTTTTGTAAGGGGAGGCAGTGCCGATCAGAATCTAATCCTGATCGATGAAGCGCCAGTATATGATCCTTCCCACCTGTTCGGGCTGTTTTCAGTATTCAATGCCGATATTATCAAGGATTCGGAGCTGTATAAGGGAGGTATTCCTGCCCGCTTCGGGGGGCGACTCTCTTCCATACTGGACGTACGCACCAGGGATGGTAATAACAAGGAATTTGAAGGCGAGGCGGGTATAGGCTTGCTAGCCAGTAGCGTTTCACTGGAGGGGCCCATCAAGCAAAATGAAAGCTCTTATCTTATCTCAGCCAGAAGATCCTATGTGGACCTTTTCTTAAGGGCAGCTGATAACGACAATTTGGTATATTTCTATGACGTCAACGCCAAGGTAAACTGGAGGGCCAACAACAAAAACCGTTTTTTCCTGTCGCTCTATTCAGGACGAGACGATTTCAGCTTTGGAGATACTTTCGGCTTCGATTGGGGTAACAGAACAGCCACTTTTCGCTGGAATCACCTCTTTAACGATAAGCTGTTTAGCAATACATCGCTTATTGCCTCTAATTTCGACTACGGGCTGGAATCCACCAGTGCGGCAGATGGCTTTACCTGGGATTCTGACCTGCAGGAATACAGCCTCAAAAACGATCTCAATTATTATGTAAATCCTCAATTAGAGCTCGATTTTGGCTACCACTTTACCTACAGAAGGTTTGCACCCGGTAAGATTGTGCCCAAGGAAGGTTCCATCTTCAAAGAAACCGAGTTGCAAAATGAGTATGCACTGGATCACGCCTTCTACCTGGGAGCACAGCACAGTGTTTCCGACAAACTCACATTGATTTACGGTGCCCGGCTCTCCATTTTTCAGAGTGTAGGCAAGGGCGATGTATATCGATATGAAAACGACCTGGACAATGTAAATCCTACCCGCATTGACACTTTGTCATTTGACAGGCTTGAGCCCATCAAAACCTATGTGAATTTTGAGCCCCGGTTTTCCCTGCGTTACCTGCTGAATGCACAAAGCTCAGTTAAGCTCAGCTACAACCGTATGGTGCAGAATACGCACCTGATCAGCAGCGGCACGGTGCCCCTGCCTTTCAATACCTGGGCACCCAGTAGCTACTACCTCAAACCTCAAATTGCAGATCAATTGGCTGTCGGCTATTTCAGAAACTTCAAAGACAATACCTATGAGGTATCGGTTGAAGCCTATTACAAGAAAATGGATAACGTGACGGACTTTGCTGATAATGCTCAACTCTTCTTCAATACAGATTTGGCTACGGAATACCGTCAGGGAGAAGCCACTGGTTACGGGTTAGAGGTATTTGTGCAAAAGAAAAAGGGAAACCTTACCGGTTTTGCCAGCTATACCCTTTCACGGGCTGACAGAACCATTGACGGGGTAAACCTGAGCAATACTTTTCTGGCCAATCATGATCGCAGACATAGCTTCAACATGCTGGCTACTTATGACTATAACGACAAGTGGTCATTCGGAGGTAGCTTTACCTATGGTACCGGCAGGCCTACCACCGTCCCTTCAGGTACCTACCAGTGGGGCGATGGCTATATAGCCGATGTGATTACCGAACGAAACGGCTACAGGCTACCTGCCTTCCACAGGCTGGACCTGAGTGCTACCCTCACTCCCAGAAAGAACAAGGATAAGAAATACGAGACCTCCTGGGTATTTGCTCTGTATAACGCCTATAGCCGGCAAAACCCGTTCTCGCTCTACACCAGGGTGCAACAAAATGACGATGGAGAAATTGTAGGTGATGGCACCTCAAAAGAGGCACGCATGATCTATCTCTTTCCGCTGCTTCCATCAGTCACTTACAACATCAAATTCTAAGAAACCGCATCATGAAAAATATTTCAAAATATATACTCGGCCTTCTGTTGATAAGCTTTTTCGCATGTGAAAAGACAATCACGTTAGATACTGACCCCACTGAAGCCAAAGTGGTAATTGAGGGGCTTATTACTAACTCAGCAGATTTGAACTACATCAGACTCACCAAATCACGGGATTTCTATTCCGGTGGACAGGCTGAGGGCATTGCCAATGCTGAAGTGTTGGTGAATGACAATAATGGAGGAGAGGTGCGCTACCTGCATAACCCTGAAAATCTACCTGAGCTGGATGGCGTGTACCTACCCGAAACCCCTTATGCCGGGGTGGTAGGCAACACCTATACCATGTCTGTGATGGTAGATGGTGAGAGCTATACCGCTCAGGAAACCCTGCTGCCTGTAACTAAGATTGATTCATTGACCGTAATTGTGAATGAAGACGAGCTGGCCGACCCTGATGAGGAGGACCATTTCTTCGAGGTGCTCTTTTACGCGGAAGAGCCTCAGGACAGAGTAGATCATTACCTGTTCAAGTTTTATGGCAACGATGAACTGGTAAAAGACTCTGAAGAAGATATTTACTTTGCTGAGGATGAGTTTATAGGAGAGGCAATAGATGACTTGCCTATCGCTGGTTTTTTTGCCTTAGACGACCTTGTGAGGGTAGAAATGTACAGCATCACCCGTGAGGCCTTTATCTACTACAACGACCTGTTTAATATCATAAATAACGATGGAGGTATGTTTAGCCCCCCACCGGCTAACCCGCGCAACAACCTGTCTAATGGAGCACTGGGTTATTTCCAGGTAAGTGCCTTGGAGATGGATGAGATTGTTATTACCGATCCGAGGGAGGATTAGTATAGTATACCGATGAACCGAGTGATTGGAGGGGGAGGTAAGCTTTTGAGGAGTGGTACTGCATCCCGTCAGTACCGCAGCATGGCGAAGGTCAGACGGGTGTTACCTATGCCTGTGGGCAGGGAATAGAGTAACTTGGTGATTGGGAAATCAGTGAAGCAGTAGCCAATATTTAGCCTGTACTTAGGTCAGACTGCTTAAGTCGGACCGGTAATGGATGGAAGGCTGTAAAGGCTGAAGTGAAACGCTTCAGCTTTTATAAATCCCTTACCCAGTTAATCTTACCACTGCCCAGCCTGTAATCTTCAAGGCTGAAGATGCTCATCTCTACGTGCAATGTATCCTCCTTATGCAGGCCATCCATAATGAATTGCTTTTCTGAAGGCTGCGTGTATCGCATCTCATAACGATCTGTGCTGTCTCTGCGCGAATAGAAAGTGAATGACTTTCTGATGGTATCAGCTTCGTAGACGTAACCCTTAACACCACCCGCCATATCTTTCACAGTCATACGTGTAGGAGAATAGGAAGAGCCCACCATCATTTCATCCCATCGGGTCTTGTCACCTCTGAGGGGAGGAAGGGTGTCGCCATTGATGATAAACTGATCCACTACATACTTGCTGTGGAGTATCGCTTGCTCCTGGTTGGAGATTCGGTTACTCCTGATTTCACCTGAAAACTGCAGCGTAGCAACCAGGATATAGCCAATCAAGAGGGTCTTCAGCACATAGCCGGGAATTCGGTATCTCGGGTTGATGAGCGGAGGCTCCTTTGAAGCTTTTGTAGCTCTGTTGAGTACGATTACATGTATCAGCCTTTTGGCATCATCGAGTAGCAGTACCATCACCATCAACATCAGGTGAATGGCAAACATCTTAACGGTTACGTCATAGGCGATATCAATCAGTACCACATTGGCCATGGCTACAAAGCAGACGATAGCACCAAGTAACGTACTGCGCCTGAATAGCAGCAATACACCACCTACCATCTCAATCAGTCCTGTGCCTATGTTGTAGGTAGGGGAGTAGCTCATAAAGAGCCAGAGAAAGCCCATAGGGCTATTGTTGCCTACTTCATTATCGATCCGGTCAAGGCCCATATAGCCGAATTGGTAGAGGTAAACCTTGGCAATGCCGTAAAGGAAGAGCGTAAAACCCACGTGGTAGCGCAGAATGGTGCGCAGCAGGCTATTGAGCTTGTTGTTGTACTGCCAGCGCTTGCGGGCGTCTATAAAGGCCCAGATGGCTGCCAGCAACAGTGATAAGACACCGCAAAGCATAAAACGAGCAAAGTCGTACTTGGAATCGAAGCCTTTGGCCAGCCTTTCAGGGTTAAATGTCCAGCCCAGAAAAGTCTCACCGAACCACTGGGTGATGCCCGTCCAGGGAGATATATCATCGGCCGTAAGCCAGTTAAAGTATTCAAAACCGTAAGGAAAAATGTAGAAGACCCAGTACAAAAAACCGAACCGCAGTAGAAATTTCTTGAGGGGAGACCAGTGAGGCCCCGCTTGTTCAGAACGTAAATTCATTGTGTTGCCGATGTTGAGTTGCCCTAATTGGCTTACTGATGTATAAGACCAGTTTCAGTAAGCCGGGTTAAATAACCCAATTTATCAGCATTGACTCACATTTTTGTGGTTCGGGCCGGAATATGTGTTGGATGGTAGAATCTGGTGACTATGCCACCGTCACCAGAAAGTAATTCCTTCGTCCTTTTTGTACAAGGAAATACTTGTCCTTCAAGAGGTTAATCTGCGGTAACTCACTAATATCACTAAGCTTTGACTTATTAATGCCAACACCTCCGCCTTGTATCATTTTCCGGGCTTCTCCCTTAGACTTGAAGATTACGCCCTCAGTGATGGTAGAAAGCAGCTCAATGGGGCTGGTGGTTGCCTCAAAGTCAGCTTTGGTAATAGTAACCTGGGGTACACCCTCAAATACGGCCAGCAGTGTGCCCTCATTCAGCGATTCCAGGTCTTCTGAGGTAGACTTGCCAAAAAGGATTCCTGAGGCTTTCAGGGCCATCTCATAGTCGGCTTCAGAGTGTACACGAATGGTGATGTCTTTGGCCAGGGCCTTTTGAAGCGTGCGGGTATGAGGTGCCTCGGCATGGACTGCCTCCAGTGCTTTTATTTCATCTTCAGTCAGTAGTGTGAAAATTCGGATGAAGTTGGCTGCATCTTCATCAGAAGCATTGAGCCAGTACTGGTAAAACTTGTAAGGAGAAGTCTTTTCAGGGTCGAGCCATACATTGCCACCCTCAGATTTACCAAACTTGGATCCATCCGCTTTCTTGATCAGGGGAGCGGTCATGGCAAAAGCCTCGCCCTGCGCTTTTCTGCGAATCAGTTCCGTGCCGGTTACAATGTTGCCCCACTGGTCCGATCCACCCATCTGGATTTTACAGTTGTGGTTTTGGTACAGGTGCAGAAAGTCATAGCCTTGTACCAGCTGATAAGTAAACTCGGTAAAAGACATACCGCTTTCGAGCCTGTTTTTCACAGAGTCTTTCGACATCATGTAGTTTACGGTGATGTGCTTACCCACATCCCTGATAAAATCCAGAAAGCTAAAGTCTTTGAACCAGTCGTAGTTGTTAACAATCTCGGCAGAGTGTTCACCACAGTCAAAATCAAGGAATTGTCTCAACTGCTTCTCCTGGCAGCTCAGGTTGTGATTCAGCAGCTCTTCGCTAAGCATTGGCCGCTCAGAAGACTTGCCTGATGGGTCACCTACCATACCGGTGGCACCACCTACCAGTGCGATCGGCTTGTGCCCGGCCCTTTGCAGGTGTACCAGCAACATAACAGGTACAAGGTTACCAATGTGCAGAGAGTCAGCCGTAGGGTCAAAGCCCACATAACCAGTCGTCATTTCTTTTGAGAGCTGATCTTCCGTTCCGGGCATGATATCGTGGATCATACCTCTCCATTGCAATTCGTTTATAAGCTGGTTCATGTTACCCTGAAATTATGGGGGGCAAATATAAAATAAGAAAGGGGAGGGGAAAAGCAGAAAAGAAAAAAGGCCCGATTACCAGGCCACTGTTCCGTAATTATCTCCAGAAGCCTGCTTTTGAGCTTGTTTGGTAGTTTCCATAGCCTTGGTAGGTTGCGTAACCACAGGCGCTTTTTGGGTTTCCAGATCAGGAATTTCCACTGCTACGCCTACACTTACCTGGCCATTTAGCTCAGCGCCTTTTTCTATGGATATTTCCTTAGAAAAGATTCTGCCGAGAATTACAGCCTTGCTGGCAATGTGCAACGACCCTTTTGTGAGCACGTCACCATTTACATAGCCTTCAATGGTAATGTCAGCGCCATGCAGGTTGCCACCAATCTCACCATGTACACCAATGATCACCTTTTCTTCAGAAACCAAATCACCTGTCACATAGCCATCCACACGAATGCTATGCTTCGATTTCATATTACCGGTTATCACTGATCCCGTTCTGACCTGGGTAATATTAACCGAGTGGTTTGATGCTACTGAGTCTCTCGCCATAAATTAGTAGTCTGCCGGTATGGTGGTTTCAGAACTAAGGTTGTTTTCATCGAACATAGATACGATGGTAGAAGCGTTACCAATATCCAGTCCTACTGCAGTGCTCTTCACACCTCCGTTAAGTTGAGAGGAGTTGATGCAGTAACCACGACTGGCCAGTGCCTGAGGCTCATGTGCCACTTCAAGGTCGAGTATGTCCTGAAATTCCTGCTTAAAGCAATTTACCAGTTCAGGGTACATCGCACCGCCCCCGGCAAGGTACATCACGTGAGAGAGTGTAAAGTCATTATCGTTGAAAGCCTTTCTCATAGCCGGAGAAATTACATCTTCATAGTACTGTCTCAGCACTTTATCCCTCAATGGCTTGATATCAATACGCTTTCTGTTCAGGAAGATCACACCTTTCTGGAAGGCGGCATCAATCTGGTGTTCAGTTTTCAATTCCAGGTAATACTGCTTTGAAAGCTCTTTTTCCAACAGGTTTACTGCGTAACGCAGGCCATAGGTAGAAAGAGAGGTTCTTTGCACAATACCACCTTCAGTACTTAAGAGACCTTCAAGTGTGCCGTAGCCAAGGCTCATCACAAAGAAGTTACCGCTGGCATTGGTCATTCCTTTTCTCAGGGCAATGGCACAGCCAATCACCTCAGGAATCACCTGCACATTGTCAATGTCTACCTGCACATTCTTTTTAGAACCTCCGCCATAAGTAGCCGCATCATACTCTATCACATGCTGATTGTTGATCAGACCAGAAGCCACCTCTTTGTACAACTGAAAAGTAGAGAAGGGGAAGCCTGTAGTGATTGTTAAGGGGTTACCCAGACGCTGGTTTGCAATAAGTAGTCCTGATTTGAGCAAGATGTTATAATCCAATTCATCAGGAGCACTGTTTATATTTCTGTGAGGAGAAACTCCTTCTGTTAAAGCCAGATTTCCTATTACATAACCGTCACCGTTGTGATAAATCTTAATACCATTGATCAGGTCAGGAGATACATTTCTAAGGTCTGTATTGTTACCCTCAAATACACTAGGGAACGTGTAGGTCTTAAACATAGTAGGTTCTTTGTGTTAGGCTCGTTTTTAAAAGCCACAATAAAAGCAATAATACGACTAATTCGAATTGATTGTCGCGTGGTTGCCGAAAATCAGGACGAATTTCTTAAAAACTTTTGTATTTAAAAACCGAATAGGGCTTAACGGTCTACTACCAGGGCCAGTTTAGTGTTGTCAGGGCTTACTGCTATACGCGAGATGTTCTCAATTCCCAGGTCTTTCAGATCCAGAATCTCAGACCAGGCACTGTCAAATTCAGGGTTGATTTTCCAGATTTTGCCACCCACACTGGTAAGGTAGGTGCCCTGCGGAGTTACTGCCCAGTCATTGGCATCTCTGGGAGTCACAGTCATTCTTCTGACCTTGTCCCCTCTGCCGGCAATCATAAAAATTTCCTGATTGCCCTTATCCGTCTTTTTAGAGAAGAGGAAATTTCTGCCTCTGGTTTTAAGTGTTCTGCCAATGTTTTCTTCCAGCTTGCGGTCGTTGCGCACCTTGGTGCTGGAGAGCATAAGGGAGTTGGGCTCACCCAAAATAAACATGGCTACTTCGGTGCTGGCCCAGGCGTGATAGCCCACTGGTTCCAGCTCTTCAAACATCAGTTTTGGAGATTCTTTTCCGTCAATAGCAAACTGCCACAAGCGTTGTTTCCCATCCTCTTCCACACGCACAACTACAAAGGATTTTGAGCGTGAAAGCATGTGCGCAGAATACTCACTGGTCTTGGGTGTATTAGTTACATTTTTAGCGGTGCTGTCCATCAGGTTGTAATGGATAATATCGGTTTGTCCATCGGCCTGAGAGGAAGTGAAAAATATCTCGTTGGCGTTGCGAAAATAAGGCTGGTTGTCATAGCCTTCCCGGTTGGTGATGTTCCATGGATTCGTAATCTTAACTCTGCGTTTTACCTCCTTTAAGTCGAAGATATAAATGTCGGTGCTGGGAGGATTCTGAGCCTCCATTTTCAGGCCGGCAAAAATAGACAGGAGCAGGGTGAATACGATAGATCTTTTCATGACCAGAGATTTTCTGTTTTTGATTTGGGGAGCGAACATAGAGACAATTAAGAAACTTGTCAACCATTGAACGGCTGACAGGCACGAATGGTACATAATAGACATACCGGGAGTTTAAAGGTTTAACCCGGAATATGCATTAGAAAGTCTATTTCGTAGATAACTCACTGTGAATCAGTGAAATGAATGAGCTTTTTGATTTAACCATAGTGGTGCTATGCCTAAATCAATAAAACTCCCTGATTCCGTGTGACTTATCTACTCATAACAAAGTTCCAACGCATAATCCGGGTTTAAAAAAATCAAATGAAACAGATGTGACGAAATGGCAGTCTACAGGGTTTCAATTTTGCAGGGTTGATGTGCAAGGCCTTGTTCTGAGGTGGGTATTTAGGCTAAAATTGCTTGATAAATTGAAAGTAAAAGTTTAAAATAAATATATTAAATATATGATTAAAAATGAGTTATAAGTATGATGTAATTTGATGCTCAAATTTTGAGCATGAGCGATAAGGACGGGTTCTGAATAGAAATTATTCTTGCCATTAAGCAAATCAATTTCAGGTGTTTTGAGTTTGTAAGGTGATGACAGAGGTTTCTTACACCAATGAATTACTGAATCAATCCCGTAGTCTTCAGGATGACCTGGCGGATAAAGTGATTGCGTTTTATTTTCCAAACCGGAAACATGAGCTACGTGAATTGTTGCAGGCGGTAAACGATAACCGCTATGTACCGACAGCCGGTGAGCCGGAATGCTTCCGTGAGTTATGGCAACATGTCTTTAAAAACCCTGCTTTAAGTAATCAGGGTTTACAGCAAAAAGGTCAGGCTTTTTTCTCCAAACACAGCTCCGACCTGATGCTCTTGCTGGGCTTTCTTTCACTACCCTATTGCTATGCTGCAGCCAATGGTGCCGAGGTATTGATTCGCTCAAACCGGATCAAAGAAGAACCCGAAAAACGATTGCTGGAAACAGCCGAATTTGTCTTTGATGTGATGGCTCCCGAGGCTTTCAAAGTGGAGGGAAAAGGACTCGCTTCTATACTGAAAGTACGGCTGATCCACGCTACCATCCGGTACTATGTAGGCCAGGATAAAACATGGTCAGACTCCTTTGGAAAACCCGTCAATCAGGAAGACCTGGCGGGTACGAATCTGTCCTTTTCACTGATACCCATGAGAGGCTTGCGAAACCTGGGAAAGAGCATCAAAGGAGAAGAGAGTCTGGCTTATATCCAATACTGGAATTTGGTAGGTGATCTGCTGGGCCTGAGACCTGAACTACTGCCCGACTCCATGAAAGCAGCCAATGTACTGGAGCGCAAAATCCGTAAACGGCAGTTTAGAAAATCAAAGGCTGGTGTAAGCCTGACGAAATCATTGCTCAGCTATTTTGAGCGAGCCACGCTAGGCACAGAACTCGAAGGTAAAAGCAGGCCCTTTGTCTATTTTCTGCTCGGTGATAAAGTTGCTGATTTACTTGACCTGGAAGTAGACCTGCTGAGTCAGAGGCTTTTTCAGCCCATCCCTAAATTCATCAAACTGAAAAATGTATTCCTCAGCAAAGAGGATTCTTACCTTAACTCGCTCCACCGTTTTGCCGAGCAGAAGGCCAGTACAGAAGAAAGCACCACTTTCGGTTTACCCGGAGGTTTTAAGTCTGCCTGAGTCTTTTCTTAATACGTGTATCTCTCAGGTATTTTTTATCTACTATCTGGAAGATAACGATGAGAATTGCCAGGGCTATTACCGGCCCCACAGGGCTATTCTGAAATAAGTTAACCGATTCTGTATATGAGCTCATCACAAAAGAGAGGGTAAAGACCGTAAGCAGCAATACGCCCATGATGGCCGCGGAAAAAATCACAAACTCCCAGGCCGCTTCTTTTCTCTTTTTGGCTTCGAGCTTCTTAATAATCTCAGCAGAAAAAGAGGGTTTTATCACCAGGTCAGATTCTTTATCCAGCTCATTCATCAGCAGGGCATAGAGTTTCTTGTCCTCTTCAGAAAACGGGGTTTCGTCAAAAGCTTCCTGGTCGCGAAGTTCTTTGTCAATGTTCATAACAGCTCCTCTCGTTTTACAAATTTACTCAATTGCTCTTTCAAAAGCTTTCGTGCCCTGAAAAGGTAATTTTTCACAGTGCCTACAGGCAGTCCTGTGATTTCTACAATTTCGGGGTAGGTCATTTCTTCTATATGATAGAGGTATAATATATTTCTGTAGTGAGCAGGAAGCTTCTGTATATGCAGCTGCACATACTGCCCGGTATCCTGCGATTCATAAATATGTGCGGGGGTTTCCTCTGATATGAAGAATCTGTCTTCACTCGCTTCTTCCAGTTCTTTGTACACCATACGCTTCGATTTTCTTAAGTGATTTACCGTGTGTCGGTAGGCGATTGTAGCGATCCAGGTAGAAAGCTTACTTTCAAACCGAAAGCCCGGTAGCTTTTCATGCACTTTCATAAATACATCCTGGGCAAGTTCCTCTACACTTGGCTCATCATTTACCAGCTTTTGTATCATATGGAATACAAGCTTCTCGTATTTCCTGATCAGAAAAGAAAATGCCTGTGTGTTTCCATTTAAGATGCTCTTTACCAGCGACTGATCATCCATGAGCTAGGTGTGACACAAAAGTCTCAGCAAGGGTTGCTGATTTCTGTAAAAAAATTCATTCGGAACAATTTCGATAAAAAATCAGATTTTGCTGCAACATCTGAAAATGAGTCTGTGTCTTAAGGGGCATAACATTTGAAAAGAACACGTTATGAGCGGAATGGAAATAGTGCTGATACAAGTAGTTGTATTTAGCTTCACAGGTTTTACTACAATAGGAATAATAAAAGCAATTACAGGCTACAGGCTTAGAAAACGCATGATTGATGCGGGGCTGGTAGACGAAAAATCAATGGAACTTTTGAAAGAAGGATCAAAGCAGAGCTTTTACAGCTCACTAAAATGGGGACTCATCCTTTTCTTTTCGGGCATCGGGTTGATGCTGATAGAATTTGGCAAGTTCTACTATGAATCGAGCATGGCCTTTGGTATTGTCATCACTGCGGCCTCATTGGGCTTTCTTATCTACTTTGTGTTTATGCGCAGAGAGATGCAGAAAGAAGAAAACTAAGTTTTGTGTTGGCTTCGGGCTGTTGAGCAGGAGTTGGTTACACAGGCTTATTTCGCAAAATGCCGGGTTCTCGCTGAGAGCCCGGCATTTTTTATAGTGTTTTGGATATGTTGAAGGGTTGGGAGTAAGTTGAGATTTTTCTACTAAATACTTAGTTCTATTCCTGCGTATATAATATCTTAGTTAGTGCCAATCTGATAAACTAAGCTATGAAAAACGCTATCATCCTGCTGTCTTACTTCTTAATTAGCACAAGTCTGTTGGCCCAGGAGGCTAGGAAACAACTCGTGTTTACGGCTACCGGACTTACCGAACAGGCACAAAAGTTTCTGGACCGGGCAGAGTATGATAAAGCCATTGAGTTTTGTGATAAGGCACTGGAAGCCGCTTCTATTTACAGGGAGGCGTATATCGTGAAGCACAAGGCCTATGAAGAGAAGGGGGGCAGTTCTGCCAACAAGATTGATAACCTGAAGGCGGCTCAGAAAATCTCCCTGGAAGACGAGGAACTGGCTTATTACCTGGGTAAGATTTACCAAAAGGAAGCGCGTTTTGATGAGGCCATTACTGAGTACACTAATGCGATAAGCTATAGCTCTGAAGGTTCAGAGTTTCGATATTTCTATTTCTTCAGCAGGGGTACCTGCTATACAAAGAAGCGAAAGAGCGAAGAGGCGGTGGCAGATTTTACGGAAGCACTGAAGCTTCGTCCAGAGAGCACATCGGCTCTCGCAAACCGGGGATTTGGCTATTACAATCTCAAAGAGAAGGCGAAATCATGCGCTGATTGGCGTAAGGCCCGTGAGCTGGGGAGCAATCAGGTGAATTCGTATATCAGCCAGTATTGTAAGTGATGGTTTAACCAAAAAGAAAGGGGTTTGCACTATGTAGCACAAACCCCTTTCCTGGTTTTAAAGAACCATTGGTTAATCTCTTAATTTGGAAAGCAGCCTGAGTATCTCAATATACAGCCAGATCAAAGTAACAATGAGTCCAAAGGCAGCATACCACTCCATGTATTTGGGGGCACCATTCTCTTCGCCTTCTTCTATAAAGTCAAAGTCTATTACCAGGCTAAAGGCAGCTACGGCCACTATCACCAGTGAAATACCGACACTGAGGGGAGAACTATCATGCAGGAATGTCATTCCCACTCCAAAAAAACCGAGTACAAATGAGGAGAGATAGAGTACACCTATGCCCATGATGGCCGAACCTATCATAAGCTTAAAATTTTCAGTCACCGCGATCCAGCGCATGCGATAGATTAACAATAAACTGAACAGGATACCGAAGGTGAGCATCAGCGCCTGAAACACAATCCCCTGAAAGGCTACTTCATAAACGGCTGATATGCCACCCAGCGCCAGTCCTTTGGCAATGCAGTAGATGGGAGCCAGTACGTTGGCCCATTTCTTTTTGAAAACAATGATAAGGGCAAGTATAAAGCCAATGCCAAAACCGCCATACATAAAGCCCTGTATGGAGGCGGGATTGCCCGAGCTCATAAACAGATTCCAGGTGTACATGGCAGAGACGAAGGTGATTACACCTAACAGGGCGATTTTGTTAACCGTGCCCTGAATGGTCATGGTTTGAGAGCCTACCGCTTCGGCACTCTGAAAGATGTCTGCTTTGAGGGCGGGGTTCTTCTCTTTGTAAGAGAACATTGAATTGAAAGATTAATGTGTTTAATGAAGAATCATATTATGACCGGGTGAATATAATTAATACTTATTGAGACCTGAAAATTACCTTGGCTCATTTGTGCTGATTCATTACTTTTCATGACTTTCTCGGGCCAGGTTTGAAAAACGTGGTTTTTGCACAAAGCGTACCTCCGAACCTTGTTTCAGACTGCTAACACTGTCGTTCCTGATGATTTCAAAGTTTTGGGCATGAAATCTGAGCGATATGGCTGGCTGCCCATTGTTTAAGTTCACCTCGTAGTGTTCTCTGGCCAGTATGGTCAGGATAGCATGAAGTTCTGCGTAGCTGGTTTCTATGTGGGCCATAATAGTAGTATTGATATCTCTCAGTCTGTCTACCTTGAGGTTATAAGACCAGAAGTCAGGGTAGAGACGGTGATAGCCATAAGTATCTACTTTCAAGGCACCATCAATAATTTCCGGCTCGTACTTTGAGTGGAAATCTGTGGAGTTACGGTGCCAATTGTGTGGATTCCGGTCCTTTTGAAGTGCTTTATAGTCTTCAGAGCGCAGCTGGAGTATAATGCCCTGGTCGTCATAGCGGATGCCTGCCAGCTTTCCGTTTCTCTCCTGCACAAATTGAAAAATACTGTCCATACGGGCTTTATGCTCCTGATAGTACTCCTGTAAGTCATTGCTATCATCATATACCAGCCAACCGAAGAAGAATGAGTCGGAAAAACTATTGGCATTCAAGTCAAAAACAATGGCCAGGGCGATTAAAATGGAGGCAAAAGGATACCAAAAGTATTTCGTTTTGTAGAGGGGTTTTTTCCCCGCCTTTTCAGGTGATTGGGTCAGTGATTCCGGCAATTCTTCCAGCCCCTCTGTGTTGTGGGTGTTGAGGTGCTTTAGTCTTTCAAAGGCACCGGGAGTTTTCCTTTTCCGGCTTCTCCTTCGCATGTACCACCCCATTGTATCCATGTTTGCAATACGTTTTCTAATTCAGGTTGCGCCAGTAATAAGTGTATTCTGCCCAAAAAACATCATCAGCTATTGGGTTTAGTTTTGATTTTGCACGCAAAGAATCCGGGTTGCCGGTGAAAACAAAGAGATATTCTTTTTCCAGGTTTTTGAATTTTGCGATCACCCCATATTCAATTTCCCTTACATCATAGCCTACCTTTGAAGCTTTCCTGAATATGCTATCCAGTGTTGCGCTCTCAGCGTCAATATGTGTCAGAAATGTAGTGTTGACATCGCGCGTGTACTCCACATATAAGTTGTAGGACCAATAGTCATCGAAAACGCGTCTATAGTCGTTGATGTGGTATATCAGTTTACCGTCTACTACTTCGGGTTCCAGTATTTCATTGATGGACTGGCCGCGGTACTTATGGTGATCTTCTGCAGGCTTTCCTTTCACTGAAGTATGGTAGTTGGCTGATCTCAGGCCAAAGATCAGGCCGTTATTAAGCGATCCATCTATCCGGGCAATCTTACCCTCTCTTTGCTTTATAAAGTCTACAAGGCTGTCCAGTGCCATTTTGTCTCTCTGGTATAATTCAACTATACCCTGCTCTTCAAATTGGCTTATCTGCTCCTGCAGGCGTATTTCAGAGTAGACTGTATCCTCAAGGTACAGGTAAGTGGCTCCGGCTAGTGTCAAGGTCAATATCACCCAAAACCAAAGACGTTTATAAGCCGGCTTAAACCTCATTTGCTGATAGGCTTTTGAGGCATCATAGCCTGATTGACTGGGTGCCTCAGGTGCTGAGGTATTGGCTTTTTTGAGTCTTTTGAAGGCTTCCTTAGGTTTCCGTTTGTAAACCTCCTTTCTCATACCGAAACCCATGTACCCCATAATCAGCGTTTTATATCAAGATAAGCGATTGAGCGAGGTTTTCAGGGTATTTCAGGTTGAGCGGGTTCCAGACCGGCCTGAGGGGCGAAGGAGCAACCGACCTTTTAATAATCAGGGGCCGAAGTAAACAAAGCGTTTAAAGTACCGGCCATCTTTAATCACCCAAACACATTGATAGTAGCCTGCGGCTGAATTGGTACTTGAGGTGATCAGTATCAGGTTTTGGTGGGTGTAGCCCCGGACTGTACTTTTTTGTACCTGGTAAATATAGTCAGTGGCATCAGGGGGAATGGATATGGGTTGATTGTTAACCTTAACATTCAGGCTCGATAGCTTGTTTGTGGGAAGACCATAACCCTGGTCACTTCCCAATATGCAAGAAGCCTGTGGTTGATTTGTAACTTTTTCCAGCACGATGGTGACCTTAATACTGTCACTTTCCAAGATAACCAGGTCCCCTGAAATCTCAGGCTCTAGTTTTGATTTGATATCTTCCAGAAGCAGAACCCGACTGCTATGCATATATCCACTTTTTCCGGGTGGGTTGTAACAGTTGTCTGCTGTAGGTCCTGCTGATAAAGTAACGGGTTTCCACCCTTTGGTAGTAACAGGGTTTTGGGAGTCATAATCATCCCGAAAGACTTGTCCATGAAGTACCTGAAAAAGGACGTTTGATTGTATGCTGCTGTCTGCTCTTACATTCGTATAGCCATCTGCATCCTGAATAATGGCGAGTTGAGCCATTCCCTGGAAGGAATGCACTAACAGAGTCAGTGTGATAAGTGTATTCCTGACTACGACCTTCTTACCTTTGAAGGTATAGTCAATATAGCTAATGATGCTTATTCCCATCAGGCAGCGGGTAAGTAAAATATCGCTGTAAGCACAAGCACAACAAGCGCAACAGCAATTATGAAAGGTGCTACAGTTGATCGTTTTCGGTATTTGAGCTCACCGATTTCTCGTTTCCAGATTAGTTCCACCATGGCGATTGTGGCGGCTCCGTTTAACAGATATGTGAGGCCTCGTGATTGCAAGGGTATGACTGTGAGTAGGATGACAGGAATAATCCCCAGCGCTATGGCCAGTATCATAAAACTTTGTTTTTCGATCCTTTTCAGATTCATGGAGAGCATAATGCCTGCGAAGATAGGGGCAAAAAAAACACCCATGACCCAGATAGACCATTTAGGGTAAAGCTCAGGTGCATCGGGGTCATCGGTGTAATTGTCCTCTTGTCGATTCCGGGTTTCTGTAACTCCTGTCTCTGGCAGTGTATCTTTCTTTACAGGTGCGACATAGTCGCTCATTCCTCGTTTTTCAAGCTCCCATGTCGCAGCATTCAGTGCTTCTTTCTGGTAATCTTGCTTGTTGTTGAGAATAGCCTTTAACTCCTCATCAGACTTGATGGCCATTTTTGGACTAAAGAAGTTATTTTTCATTGGTAAGTTAGGTATGCTGAAGTTGTCATATTGGCCAAAGTGAAATCGAGGCTAATCAAATCGCTTGCTCTCAAAATAAATCGTATCCTCATTCTCTCTTTCAAAATTGTATTTGATAAAGTCTTTGTTCCAGTAAATCTCATTACTGTCAAAGAAGTAATACATAAAAGTACCTCCATGATGAGGTAATGATGCCACCTGCCTGAAGTTTTTGTCTAGAACGATGATCTCCTTTTCGGTATTAAACTCACGCGCTTTGTAACCCCGCTCGCTCAGGCCTTTCATAGCTTCTCGGAAGTAATAGCCGGAGACGGGGTCGTGCACCAGCTTACCGTAGCGGTCGTTGGTCCAGAAGTAGTAACTGCCAATAGCATTTTGGTCAATGTCTTTTCTGTTGTGATCTACCTCTGTGGGCTTACCGACTAATTTACTCCTGGCCGCATAAGTCTGTGTATCACCGGTAAAATCGGTGACATGGACTAAGTGTGATAGGGGAAAGCTGATGATGAACTTATCCATATCCGCGTTATAGACAATATCAGCCATTTGTAGTTGCTGTGATTGATCCTTGCCCTGGTAGGGGGTAGGGTAGTCCAGCACAAACTCCTTTGTCATACCGGTACTCAGGTCGATACTGCCAAACATATTCGGGCGGTTCTCATAGTCGGTTTTAAACTCACCGATGGTGACTGGTAGCGACTGCATATAGACCTTCTTATTTCTGTAAGCCAGGGTAGAATACAGCCCGAGCGCACCAAACCCGATGCTGTCGTTTTTGATGCGTGTCTTTTTAAAGATGTTGCCGGTAAAGTCTGACAGGTAGAGGGTAGACTGCAGCTGACTGTAGATCAGAATAGAGTCTTTGCTGATAACATGGAGACCACCGCCTGGAAATATCCCATTAATGGCATTGGGCCCTTGAAAGTCATAGCTAATCTTTTTCTCCAGTTCTTGGCTCTCAATGTCATAGATAAGCAGCGTATTCTGCTGATGATTAAAGATGACCAGTTTGGAGTGGCCCTCTATGGTTACAGGCTCTCTCAGGTAGTTGTAGAGGTCGGCCTCAGGGTCGGTGAGCAGCCAGTAGTTGTTTGTGGTTTGCGTATCAGGCTTATCTGCTGGGGGTAATGTGTTTTCACGACTGTGGCCCTGGCTGTAAGAGTATAGTAGGGGGATTAGCAGGATTAAGATACACCAGGTTTTTTTCATGGAGTGCGTTGCCGACAGTTAAACTTTCGATTAATCTCACTGTTAAGTTACTTATAGCGACTGGATGTCATCACTATCTGTGCTTTTCTTTTCGTGCTTCAAGAAATTATAATAGACAAAGCCATAGGTCAGTCAATCAGGCCTTATATGCTCCTTTTAGTGTGATAAGGTCTCACCTAGGTTAGCCAATCCCACTTCATCCATACTTGCCTGGATCAACTGAAAAAACTGCCGCTCTTCTTTTCTCACATGGGATTCCAGAAGGATTCCGAGTTGGTCGAGTGTATCGGATAAATCTTGAGTGGTTTCAAGCTCAGCGAAAAGCTGATCGAGGCTCGTGTGTTCGGCTGAGAGTTCTGCTACCAAAGTTTTCAGCTTATTATTGATTCCGGATACTGCGGGAAAAAGCCTTGTTTCTTCCAATGCTATATGCGGCTTAAGTTTGGCTTTGTAGAAGGCAATGGCATAGTCGCGTTTACCCTCGTCATCTTCCGGGTAGCCTTTTACCGGTGGAGCATTCTTTTTGCATACCAGTGCCAGAAAGAGCACGCTTCTGTGAAAGCGGGAGAGGGGGATTAAGCTTGGGTGTCTGCGCATGCCGGTTGCCTTATTTCAATCTCTCCCAAATTACCTCCACCGGGTGCTTGGCTTTTCTGCCCGTGCCATCCTTGATCTGGTGGCGACAGCTGGTGCCGGGGGCCGCAATAATCACTTCTTTTGGCTGTTCACGCACCGTAGGAAAGAGTACCAATTCACCAATCTTCATCGACACCTCAAAGTGCTCTGCCTCATAGCCGAATGAGCCTGCCATGCCACAGCAGCCTGATGGAATCATGTGTACCTTGGTATTGGGGAGTATGCTCAGCACCTTCTTGGTGGGTACCATGGAGGAGAGTGCCTTCTGATGGCAATGGCCATGCACTTTAATCAGTTGTTCTGTTCCTAAGGGCTCAGTGAGTAGGTCTGCATGTAAATGCTTGTCTTCTATCGCCTTGGCCAGAAACTCCTCAATGGTCAGGCAGTTTTTAGCGAGGGCTTCAGCCTCTTTCTTTTGCTCGCCTCTGAGCAGGTCAGGGTATTCATCTCTGAAAGTGAGGAGAGAAGAGGGTTCGATTCCCACCAGTGGTGTAGCGTCCGAGATCATTGGGGCCAATAACTTTACGTTCTTTTCGGCCAGTGCTTTGGCCTCATCAAGCAAGCCTTTCGAAAGGTAGGTACGGCCACTCTCTTCGTGTGCGGGTATGATCACTTCATAGCCCAGCTTGTCCAGCAACTGAATGGCCTTTTTACCTACCTCAGCGTCATTGTAATTGGTGAACTCATCGCAGAAAAAGTACACCCGGCAATGTTTTGGAGTGACACTTGGCTTGAACTGCTTGTGAAACCACTTGCTTAAGGGAATGCGTGCCAACTGGGGCATGCTGCGTTCCTTCGCAAAGCCCACTACAGACTTGGCAATATTACCGGTCAACTTATTACCGAAGACGAGGTCATAGGCCCAGGGCGCCTTGCTGGCCAGCTTCATACTTTTGCTGAAGTTGGCAATCTGTTTGGTACGGAAGGGAATGCCTTTGTCTTTGTAGTACTGGTGCTGCCATTCGGCCTTAAGCTTGGCCATATCCACATTAGAGGGACATTCAGAAGAGCAACCCTTGCAGGAGAGGCAAAGGTCCATTACCTCTTTGATCTCCTCATTGGCAAATGGGTTCTTATCCTCTGAGTTCGTTAGTATTTCCCGAAGAATATTGGCTCGGGCCCTGGTGGTGTCTTTCTCGTTGCGGGTGGCCATGTAGCTGGGGCACATGGTGCCGCCACTGAGCTCTGACTTACGGCAGTCACCCGAACCATTACAGAGCTCGGCTGTGCGCAGAATGCCCTGATGCCCTGAAAAATCGAGGGTTGTATCAAAGTCAGGCGTCTTTTGTCCGGCTTTGTAGCGCAGCGAAGTATCCATGGGAGGAGTATCCACAATCTTACCGGGGTTGAAGATGTTTTGCGGGTCCCAAAGGGCTTTTACCTGTTTTACAAGTTCGTAGTTTTTCTCCCCGATCATCTGGGGGATAAACTCACCCCGCAGTCGGCCATCTCCATGCTCACCGGAAAGTGAGCCTTTGTATTTCTGTACCAGGGTGGCTATTTCTTCGGCAATGGTTCTGAAGAGTTTTACGCCTTTTTCTGTTTTCAGGTCCAGTATGGGGCGCAGGTGCAGTTCCCCTGAGCCGGCATGGGCGTAGTGTACGCAGTAGAGCCCGTGCTTTTCCAAAATCTCGTTGAAGTCGGCAATATAGGCTGGCAGGTCTTCCACGTCTACGGCCGTATCCTCTATCACAGGAGCGGGTTTGGCATCTCCCGGTACATTGGAGAGCAGGCCAAGCCCGGCCTTACGCAGGTTCCAAACTTCTTTGATCCGGTCTCCTGATACTACTGGATAGGCGTAACCCAGCTGAGCCTGCACCAGGGCATAGATCAGGTTTTCTGCGGCATTATCCGCTTCTTCCTTTGTGTCCCTGGCCAGCTCTACTACCAGTACAGCCTTGGGGTCGCCCTCTACAAAAAAGCGACTTTGCTCATACATCGGGTTCCGCTTGGTGGCCTCGAAGATATAGTGATCCATCAGCTCACAAGCAGAAGGCGCAAACTTGAGGGCTACCAGATTGGCCCTCAGGGCTTCGTCAATGGTGTGCGCATGGATGCAGACCAGGCGCTTATGCTCAGGAGGCAGCGGGGTGAGTTTGATTTTGGCAGCGGTGACAAAGGCCAGTGTACCTTCAGAACCGGCAATCAGGCTACTGAAGTTGAACTGAGTACCCTCATCGCTGAAGGGAGCATGCCGCAGCAGCATATCCAGAGCATAACCCGTATTGCGTCTAGGAATATTTTCTTTGGGAAAGCCTTTTTTGATACTGCTCTGATTGGCCTCATCTCTGAGCATCTCCCGTGTTTCAAAGTAGATATTGTTGTGCAGCTCTCCGGTGGTGGATAGTCCGTTGCAATGATCTAAAAAAGTGCCTTTATCTACCGGGCCAAACCAGGTGGGGCTGCCATCGGCCAACACCGTTTGTACCGCCAGCAGGTGCTCACGCGTGCTGCCATACACTACCGAATTGGAGCCGCAGGAGTTGTTGCCAATCATACCACCAATCATGGCCCTGTTGGCAGTAGAGGTCTCCGGGGCAAAGAAAAGGCCGTGTTGTGCCAGCTGCCTGTTGAGGTCATCGCGCACAATGCCGGGCTGTACCCAGGCCCATCGTTCTTCTTCATTTACCTCTAATACCTGTCCGAAATGGATGGATACATCCACCACAATACCACCACCGACCACCTGCCCTGCCAGTGAGGTACCTGCTGTTCTGGGAATCAGCGAGGTTCCGTTTTCGCGCGCAAAGTTGACAAGTGTAATAATATCATTCTCATCGATAGGAACGGCCACGGCTTCAGGCAGTTCTCTGTAGGCCGAAGCATCGGTAGCATAGAGCTTTCGGGTGGTACTATCGGTAAAGAGATCGCCCTTAAGAGCGGCTTTGAGCGCGGTCAGGTTCATTGGTGGCAAATTAGCAGATAATGCTTAAGCTGCCGAATGAGGTAGGCACGATTTTATGATTTCCTACGTGACAGTGTCTGTACCAAAAGTTTAGACTGAAGCTCTTCTGGTTGAAGCGTCCGCTTCGACCTTGGGTGAATTTGATGTCATTGGTGAAGGTCTTAGCGGACGCTAAGACCAGGGTGGATTGTTCTGGCCCGTTTACTGGTTTAAAGGTTTAAAGGTTTAAAGGTTTATTGTTTTGGTTATCAATCGGTCTGACCAGTCTTGTGCTTTTGTATATACTGGCCGGACCGTGCTCGCTTCTTCATTCTTCTGGTTGCAGCATCCGCTTCGACCCAAGATAAATTTGATATAATGGGTAAAGGTCTTAGCGGATGCTAAGACCAGAGAAGCAGGGAGCGGGTATCATACCTGTATCAGCGTGCCATAATATACTCTCCGAATTCCAGGTAAGCTTGCTCTGAGAGTTGGGCCAGGGCTTTTTCAAGCATAGCCTGATTTTGCACATTGATGATGATCACGGCACTTTTGGTGGCCTGATCCCGGAACGAAAAAATGCTATTGGCTTTTGACTCAACTTTTTGATCAGGGTAATTCTCATCAATCAGCGCCAGTGTTTGTTCATGATCACTGTCTATTATAAAGAGTTTAGTGAGATTTTTAACAGCAAAACTTTCTATCGAGGACTGGTCGTTAATAGGGATAAGGTATTCGTGGGGAAAGGGGTTGAAGTATTTATAAAGTGTTCCTTCAATTCTGTCTATGTCTTCTTCCACCTCGGCATTGAGGTATAGGTTGATCTCACTGAGCAGAGTAGCCGGGATTTTATCCGCCTTGGGGAAGGTATTGGCAAAAAGCTCAACGGCTCGGTCGATATAGGCTTTATCAATGGGTTTATCGGCTTGCAGGTATTGCTCAGTCATTGGATAAAGCGCCCGGGCAAAACCATCAATGTAGGGGTTATTGTACCAGGGGTTAGGATCCATTTTGCCTGTCAGCTCTTTGTTGGCCCAGCCATTGCCCAGTACCGTAGCCAGGGATTCGTCCAGGTAGCTATTGGCCAAAGGAGCAAAGGTCGAAGGGTTGTCATCAAACCATTGTTGCATATCTCTTTGGAGTTTTGCCGGCTGCTCAGCATAAAGCGTATGGCCAATTTCATGAATGATCACGCCCAGAATGTCTTTGTGAGGGTTGGGTCTTTTTGCAAGAAACCCACAGATGAGGGCATTGCCTTTGGCAGTAGCAGTCGTATTTCCGTTAGCGAAGGGAATGGGGTATACCGCAATCTTAAAGGGCAGGTCTTTGGTCCAGCCAGACTGGTAAAAGGTATTGGTTTTAAAGAACAGACGCTCGAATTCGGGGAGGTAGGGCGTTAGCTTTTCCTGAATATCGGTAATGCTTGCCTTGGCCGGATCCCATATCAGCTTGTCATAGTAGGGCTCTGCTTTTTTAAGTATTTGGTAAAGTGTGTTTTGAGAAATATAGGGTAGCAACCCGGTAATACGCACGTTGAAATCATTCAGGTCGCTGGCATTAGCAGCAGCCGACCAGATAAGATCATTTACACTGACCCTGTTATGATATCTTGACTTTGGAAACTCCTTTCTGTTGATAAGATAGTTGAGGTAAATCGCTTCATAGTCTTTGGCCAGCTTCTGAAAGTCCGTATCTGTGCCCAGGTGCTCATTGATAAATGCGCGATAGTTGCGGTGGCGTTTGTGTCCCTCTCCTGCAGCTTCCATAAAAGTGAGCAGACTGAGTGGCTTGCTGGCATTGATTTGAATGAAACTTTCTTCCTGCGCGTTCAGATGGAGGACACCAAAAAGCATAGCCATGATAAAGGCGGTTGTTGTGAGTTTTTTCATAAAAAAGTGAATTGACCTTAACCTTTGTCTTTATTCCCGTTGACCTACGGTATCTGACAAATCGCTATCAGTATAAATAATATTATGCCGCACTTGTGTATGAATCAATAATGGCCGGACTTTTATTGATGAGCGTGTATCTTCCGTTCATGATTGACATCTCCGTTTCAACCTTTAAGGTGAAGTGGCAGAGGCTAAGATAAGGACGGCTAAGTGTGCACTCCCTCTGGTTGAAGCATCCGCTGCGACCTTGGTTTAAGAGTCTTAGCGAATGCTATTACAAACCAAAAAACAGATATTCATTGGTCCGACCAGTTTTGTGCTCCTGTACACGCTGGTCGGACCAAGTGTAGTTTACTGGTTGAAGCTTCCACCCCGACCCAGAATAAATGCGGTATACTGAGCAAAGAGTCTGAGCGGATGCTAAGACGAGGTTAGAGTAACGAGGAGGCATTCTTAGCTGCTTGTTACTTCACCTTAATCGTGCCGTTTTTGTAAAGCTCAATAGCTTCTGTGAGAAGCAGTTTGATCGTATCCAGTGGCAAGTCTTTCGTTGGGTCAACTCTGAAAACTTTCATGCGCGCCCTCTGACCTGTTTCAAGCTGTGGGTGATGCAGGTGCTTGCCCTCCACAAAAAGGATATAGGGTTCCTTTGTTTTCTTATCCGTCCACAGGTAGCAGAACATTTTCTTTTTGAAACAGAAGCAGGGCATGCCCCACTTCATCGTTTCGGTCACTTCGGCATCCTGTTCCAGAATGATGTCACGCAGGGCAAGCAGGCAGCTTTTATGCGGCTCTTCCTTGTTGATATAGTAGTTATCTAATTCCCTGATCATACTGCTTTGCTAATTTACAGCAACTAAAAAATCTACCCTGGCATCCATGGGGTTTTTCTCATTTTCATCAAACAGCTCATAATCAGATGTAAAGGCCCGGTCGAGGTCCATGCCCCATATTTTTGTCCATTCATTCACGATCAGGCCCTTGGTAAGGTCTCCATGCGCAGAGATTTTCACATAGTTGCCACCATCAATAGTTTTGCTCACCATACCTTCGGGAACATTATTCAGGTTCTCAACCGCACAACCCAGAATAGCCGTATAGGGTTGGGTATGGTCTCCTTCATAGTCGGTGTATAGCGAGTATACGTTGTTATTCACTCTGTCAGGGATGGCTTCCAGAATACTCTCATTGAGAAAACGTCCCCAAAGTGCTGCAATTTCTCCGGCAGCCCGGTTGTTTTGGTTGGTGGTCCTTACGGCAATTCCTATGATGTGAAAAGTTTCGATTCTTACGCTTTGCATCTTGTGTTTTTTGATTTGGTACAAACGTAAATAACGCGACTGTCAAGGGTATGTCAGGGGTGTTGATATTTTTCCCGGCATTGCTCAAAATATTCTGATAGCGTCATGCTGTGGGGTTCAAAGTGGCTACCGGTCAATGTAATCTCCTGAATGCAGTCTAGCCGGAATGACCTGAACTCATTTCTTAGTCGGCACCAGGCTACCAGCAGCCAGTTTTCCTGGGTGCTGAAAAGGGCGAAAGGTTCAATGTCGCGTTGGCTTTCATCCGCGGTCAGCGATCGGTAGCGGAGCGCTACCACCTGGTAATTGGTGATGGCCGACTGTAGTTGGATAAGGTAGTTGCTGGTTTTGAGCTCTTGCGGGTTTGTTCTGATCTGCAGCCGGTTTTCCAGCAGTTCTACTTTCTCTTGTTGGGTATGTTTTAAAACGGCCTTTACTTTCGTGACAGCACTCCGGTATTGCTCTGAAAGTGATTGATCTTTGTTGCGGTTGATGATTTGCTCAGCGGTGACCAGGGCATTGGCCTCGTCTTCTGTAAACATCACCGGAGGCAGTTTATAGCCCTCCAAGAGCCTGTAACCCTTGCCTTCTTCTGTTACGATAGGAACCCCGGATTTTTCCAGTGTTCTGATATCCCGGTAGATGGTGCGAATGCTAACCTGATGCTTGTGGGCCAGTTCTGTGGCCGTTACCCTACTTTTTGACTGTAACTGGGTAAGGATGGCGGCAAGCCTGGATAGTCTGGGTTTATCTTCTGACATTTCAAGCCGTAAGAGGGAGGACTTTTATTTTACCAATTCGGTAATGACGAGCTCCTGGTCTTTTTCATGATTGGCAAACAGCGCAATTATCACAAGTTCCTTTCCGTCAATTTCCACTCTGTCACCTGCAAACAAATCTGTACGGTCTGCCAGAGCTTTACTGATCAAGGCAGGGGTCCAATCTTTATCGATCTCCGGGTTGAACTTTCTACCTGCGATTATCTCCAGCTCATCCCTTTTTAGAAAGTCGTCATTGACATACCAGTGATGGCAGGTCAACCCCTTGAGATACGCATCACCTCCAAATTCTACATAGCGGAAAATTGCCGCGCTTGTATGTCCATAGTAGTCTATGATATAGCTTTGACGGTCTTCGAGGTGATCTAATAGCTCACTATACGTGAGGCTATCCACTTGTACCACCGCCAGTCCGTAAACGCTGTCAGTCTCTGCTTTGTGTTTCCAGTAGGCTGTGTGAAAGTCATCGAGTAAGATTTGCTCATCTTCTGAGAAGGAGGAGATATCTACGCTAAACGTTTCGGTGTTGTAAAGCTTTTTGGACTCTGAACAACTGCTTGATAGAATGGTCAGGATGATCAGAACAAAATAAATACGAGAAGAAGAACTGGGCATAGATTCGGTTTTAATTAATATTCATTCAGGCTAGGTATTACAGATAATCGTCTCTGTCAGGCTGATAGGAAATAACACCTGACAGAGCTCAAAGCTTGTGTAGTATTAACCAGCTACTTCACCAATCATAACATTTACGCCACCTGTGGCAAAGTTGGGGATGTCATTGACTGCTGCCTGGCCTTCTGCGCTACCCATATTAGTCTGCAGGTCTTCAAGCGAGTTGAAATACACCTCCGCCATGCGATATTCTGAGGCAGCTGAGCCATCGGGTGTTCCTACAAATTTGGTGAGCTCAACTTTCACTACACCGGGTATTTTACCTGCAATAGGCAGGTGTGTTTCACTATAATATTTTTCAAAAGCCTCCGGACTTTCCGGGTGGCCATACATCACTACTAGTTTTACCATGGTTGTCTGTTTCTATTTATTCCAAATTAGCGATTGCTTTATGTTTAACCTAAAGTGGAGGATAGATGGCTGATGTTTCCCGGGAAGGCATCGGAGATTCAATTGTGAAATTAAAGATGAGTATTGTAAAGTTTACTACAAAAACTCATCAGGCAGGTATGGATTCGGGGCTATGATCGTTATTCGCTGCAAAACAAACGTTGTCATAGGTCACATGGGGTGCAGACTCAGCTTTTTCTTTGGTTATTTAATATATTAAAGTCGAAACGCAGCACACCTATGACCTATAAGAATCTCATCTTCCGCCAGTTCTGTTTATTGGCGTTGTTGTCCTTTTCTCTGCTTATGGCTTGCTCCGATAAAGAGCAGGGTAGTGAAGAGCCAGGTATTACCAAAGCCACCATTCAAAAGGGAGCAGAGGGATATCAGTTGCTTTTAGACGGGGAACCTTTCTTTATTCAGGGAGCAGGTCTTGAGTTTGGCAGCATCCCCAAGCTGGCCGAGCATGGTGCCAACTCTTTCAGAACCTGGCGTACTGACAATGGGCAGAGATCAGGAAAAGCTGTGCTGGACGATGCCCAAAAGTATGGTTTAAAGGTAACCATGGGGATTGATGTAGGCCGTGAGCGCCTGGGCTTTGACTATGATGATGAGGCTGCTGTGAAAGCCCAGTTAGAGCGTATCAGAAAAGAAGTGATGGAACTGAAGGATCATCCGGCCCTGATCATCTGGGGAATTGGCAACGAACTCAATCACCATTCGGAGAACCCTAAGGTATGGGACGCGGTCAATGAGATTTCGAAGATGATCCACGAGATTGACCCGAATCACCTGACTACCACCTCGCTGGCGGGTATGAATAAGAAATATGTAGACCTGATCCAGGAGCGTGCTCCGGACATCGACATCCTGAGTGTGCAGATGTACGCAGAGGTAGAAATTCTACCAAGATTGCTGAAAGAATCAGGCTGGGAGGGCCCACTGATGGTAACGGAATGGGGAGCCACCGGCTACTGGGAGGTAGGTAATACCGAATGGGGTGCTCCTTTTGAGAATAATAGCTCTGTGAAGGCTGACTTTTACCTGAAACGCTATAACGAGGCCATCATGACTCAAACTGAGCAATGTATCGGCTCTTATGTATTTCTTTGGGGACAAAAGCAGGAGAGAACACCTACTTGGTTTGGTATGTTTATGCCCGATGGTCGCGAGACCGAATCTATCGATATGATGCACTATGCGTGGAATGGTGAGTGGCCCGAAAACCGCACACCCCGCATCAATGATTTTACCCTGGAAGGGAAGGTAGCTACTGACAATATCAAGCTGACGGCTGGCAAAACATACAATGCCCAAATTGATGTGACTGATCCTGAAAATGACGCCCTGACCTATCGCTGGGAGATTATGAAGGAGAGCCAGACCAATGCTACCGGGGGAGATGCTGAAGAGGTGCCTGCCAAAATTGAGGGGCTGATCTCAAGTGAGCCCGGAGCGACTGTTGAATTTCTGGCACCAGCAGAGGAGGGTGCGTATCGCTTGTTCATCTATGTGGATGACCCGAACGATCACACGGCCCATGCGAATATTCCATTTTTTGTGAATAAGTAAGAGTAGCAAGGGACAGTGTCCTTTTCTTGTTTAATTCGGAACAAGTAGTGTTTTTAGAAATTCCGGTCTTAATTGAGAGTAGAGAAGGACACTGTCCATAAGAGACTGGATTCTGATCTCCTGAGTTTCCTGTCAATTCAGCCCTTTTAGCTTCTTTTGCGCTTCCGGATTACCATCAATTTCAATTGCCTTATTAAAATGCATAGCGGCTTCCTTCTTTTTCTTTCTCAATACATAGAAATCACCCATTGCCACATGGCTTCTTGATTGCTCAGGATAGAATTTCAGGTTCATCTCTAAATAGGCAATAGCTTTCTCAGGTAGGTTGTGACCTGTCAGCATGAAAAAACCGACATCATTGATAAACTGCCAGTCAGGTTTTACTTCTCGTTTAAAGTACTGGCTGAGCTTTTCAAAATGGGTGAAAAAGGGCCCGGTCAATTGCTCTGCGGTAAAGCGCTTCGGTGTGTTAAACCGCCACCTTTCCGGGAAGGGATACCATGAAAACAAAGACCTTAAGCCATTATAGAGTCCGGGAACTACCACGCTACCATGATCCTCATCTCCATAATAACCCCATTCGAAGTCGAGTTGGTCCCTGTTTTTGATCAGAATATCATGGAAATGAAGGTTTGCTCTAAGCATCTCTGTTGATACGGATTTGAGTTTCCTTACCCTGGTCGTGTCTATACCCGTGCTGTTGGCTGCCGCAATGTAGAGGGATTTGTTTTGATGTATTTCAGGGTTAATCAAGCCTTGAGACTGGGTCACTAACTTTTCCTTATCCCACCAAAGGCTTGGGTCAATCGCCAGATAAGCATCAAAAACTGAGGGGTGATGCAGGTAGGCGTAAACCACAAAAAGGCCGCCTGTGGAGTGCCCTATCACTGTGCTCATGTCCTCGGTAGGATACTTGTCTCTTATATAGGGTTTGAGTTCGGAGTCTATAAAGGTGATGAAGTTGGCCGCACCTCCTGAAGTGGGTGATTTACGACCACGCTGGAAGGGTACATTGGTAGGGGTGTAGTCCCTTATCCTGTCGGTATTTGAGATGCCTACCAGAATGGATGGGGGCATGTTCCACTGTGTGAGCAGTTTTAAAAGTCCGGTCGTGGTGTAAAAATGTGCAGGGCCATCCAGCAGAAAAATCACTGGGTATTTTTTGCCGCTATCCATCTTTTCGGGTAAGTGAACCCATATTTCTCTCTGTTCTCCGAGCACATCTGAGTAGAGAGAGTCAATCGTGCCAATGACGATTTGTTTGTCTTGATTTTGAGAAAACTGCGCGGTGGTGGAGAATTGAATGCAAAAGGAAGCTAAAATTAAAACAGACCTGATGAGGCGGGGTATTTTCATTAATGCGTTTCGGTTGGTTAAATCTGATAAAGTCTCCAAAATTACTAAAGATTTAGTTGTAATCAACTATTGGGTTAGTTGAACCCGGAATATGCATTAGAAAATCTATTCCGTAGAGAACTCACTGCGAATCAGTGAAATGAATGAGTTTTTTGGTTTAACCATAGCGGTGCTATACATAAACCAATAAAACTCCCTGATTCTGTGTGACTTATCTACTCATAACAAAGTTCCAACGCATAATCCGGGTTGAATAGTGAGGCTGTGCAAAAGATATCGATTCATGATTTCCTGTTCTCCTGAAATGATAGGTTTGATCTAAATCTTAGTCTACTTGAGGGACAGTGTCCTTTTCGTATTTAAGTCTCAAAACGGGGTGTTTTCAAAAAGCTTGCTCTTATTTGAAAGCAGTGAAGGATGCTGTCCGTAAGAAACGGATTTTTATATCTCTGACTGCCGCTACTGATGGGGTTTACACAACTATTAACAAACCCGCCCAATCACAAAGGAAACACCAGCGAAAAAGTGGATCCCTTACCCAGCTCGGTTTCCAGCAGAATTTCGCCACCATGCATTTGCATAATCTGCTTGGAGAGGCTCAGACCAATACCGGAACCCCGGTTTTTTGTGGAGAAGAAGGGCATGAAAATTTTCTCGCGAGCCTCATCTGTGATACCCGGGCCATTGTCTTCAATCTGTACAATGATGTTTGCATTGCGCCTGGTAGTGGTCACGATCACCTTACCCTCCGGCTTATTCTGTACGGCTTCCCTCGCATTTTTGATCAGGTTGATCAATACCTGCTGAATCAGCTGGTGATCGAGCGTAATATTCAGGTCCGTCTTGGCTGGGTTATAGGTAAGGGCTACATCATTTTGCTCAAAGTCAATCTTCAGCAAGAAAATGGCTTCCTGCGTGATGGTATTGAGCTCCATCGGTTGCTTTTCCGGGGTGGGCAGGCTGGTGTAATCACGATAAGCATTTACAAAGTCAATCAGCCCCTGGCTGCGCCCTGAAATGGTGCTGAGCCCTTCGGTAAGGTCTTCCAGGCTTTCATCACTTACGCTGTTAATGCCGTTTTCCTGCACCAGGTCTTCGTTTAAAATGTCGCTGAGGGTGGAGGTGAGAGAAGAAATTGGGGCAATGGAGTTCATAATCTCATGCCTCAGTACCTTGGTCAGGTTTTGCCAGGCTTCCAGCTCTTTGGCCTGCAACTCTTCCTTAATGTCCTGAAAGGCGAGCAGCCTGAACGAATCATTACCCAGCTTGTAACGGGTTTCTTTAATCGCCAGCTCCTGACCCTTTTCGTTCTTGTAGGTAGCTCTTTGCCGGCTGCCTTCCAGCTTCATCAGCACCTTGGCCAGTGCCGGTGATTTGGTGTTCAGGTCCTCGACCTTGCGCAGGTTTTCGAGGCCCAGCAGGCCCAGGGCTGCCCGGTTGATCAGGGTTACCTTACCCGACTGATCTATGGAAATGATACCGGTGCCAATATTTTCGACCACTACATTCAGCTGTTGAAAAAACTGCTCACGCTTTTTTCGCTCGGCCAGTATCGCGTCTACCACATCTTTAAAGGCCATGTTAAGCTCCTTGAAGGTTTTGCCCAGCTTATTATCGTGGGTAAAGCCCATATTGAAGTCATTGTACTTAATGGCATCAAAGAAGCGCTTCAGTTTTTTATTGGTGCTTTCAATATAGTTGAAGAGCTCAAAAACCTCGAACAGAATCAGAAAGCCAGTCACCACGGTGGTTACATACTTCCTGTCGAAAAAAATGAGGTATACAAAGGCCGCCACGGTGAGAAACAGCACGATTACCCTGATCAGTACGAATATGCGGAATCTGTTAAAGCCCATACTTCTCCAGTCTGCGATAGAGTGAAGAGCGGGTGAGTCCCAGCTCCTGTGCGGCATGAGTGATATTGCCGTTATGCTTGGCCAGTACTTTTCTGATAAGAATCCGTTCTACATCTTCCAGGTTAAACTGCTCCAGGTTGATGTCTTCTTTTTCCTTAACCGGCTGCGAGTTGAAGAAGAAGTCTTCGGGTTGCAGGATATTGTCACGGCTCATAATCACCGCCCGTTCAATGGCATGCTGCAGCTCACGCACGTTACCCGGCCAGTGGTACTTCTCCAGCCTTTTCAGGGTAGCCTCGCTGAATTTATAAATGTCTTTATTGTACTTACGGGCATAGTCTCCCAGGTAGTGCTCTGCTAGTAGGGGCAGGTCATCTATCCGTTCACGCAGGGCGGGCAGGTGTAGCTCTATGGTGTTGATCCGGTAGAGCAGGTCTTGACGGAAATCGCTGTTTTGCACCATTTCATAGAGAGGCATATTGGTGGCACAGATCAGGCGGATATCGACTTCAGTGGTTTTATTGGAGCCCACACGATTGATGCGCTTGTTCTGAATGGCAGTGAGCAGCTTGGCTTGCAGCGGCAGGGAAAGATTACCTATTTCATCCAGAAAGAGCGTGCCGCCATTGGCTATTTCAAAGCGTCCGGCCCGATCGGTTTTGGCATCGGTGAAGGAGCCGCGCGTATGGCCGAAGAGTTCGCTTTCGAAGAGGTTTTCTGATATAGCTCCCAGGTCTACACTGATAAAGGGTTTGTCTGACCGGTTGGAGTTACGGTGCAGCGATCTCGCAATGAGCTCTTTACCCGTTCCGTTTTCTCCAAGCACCAGCACATTGGCATCGGTTTGAGCCACCCGGTCTATGGTGTCAAAAACCTTGATCATGGCCGGGCTCTGACCGATGATGTCTTTGAATTTCTCATCCAGCTCACGGTTCAGCTGTTGCTGGGTGTCTTTCAGTAGTTCTATTTCTGCCTTGGTAGACTTCAGCTTCATCGCTGAGAGCATAGTGGCCAGCAGCTTTTCATTCTCCCAGGGCTTCATTACAAAGTCTGAGGCACCGGCCTTAATGGCTTTTACCGCCATATCTACAGAACCAAAGGCCGTGATCAGTACTACCACTGAGGAGGGATCAATTTCCAGGATTTTGTCCAGCCAGTGAAATCCTTCCTGACCGCTGTTTACATCCTGGGTGAAGTTCATATCCAGGAGTATCACATCATAGGTTTCGTTTTTGAGTAGGTCGGGCAGCAGGGTGGGGTCTTTTTCAAGGTCTATCTGTCCGAAGTGTCTTTTGAGAAATAGCCTTGCTGCCTTGAGTAGATCTTCATTATCATCTACTATGAGTATGCGTCCTGTTTTCATTGTTGTTGTGAGTCTTGTGTTAACCTTAGTTGACCAATGTTGAATATAAGTTGTCTATGTCTATTTTGGTCATTTTGCTTATTAAATCTTCTTTCAATCCCCCTAGGCCCCTTCTCGTCTGCCGAAATCAGGCAGGCTCCAAGGGGAGAGTATATCCCGAACACGATTGAATGTTTATATTTCATTTGCCATTTCTGTTAGCCTGTACCTTTCTATTATTTGTGAACAGGAATGCACCAATTGGGATCTACCCCAAAACCTGATACTCTTACCCCATAAACTCTCAGTCGCTGAGCAGGTACTCTGTTTTCCCCCTTGGAGAAGGGGGACAGGGGGATTGATCTGCTCATAAGTCATCTTTTATCAATTCCGGAGGAATATGATCTTCAATAATCTTAACCACATCATTCAAATCCTGCATTACATCTGATTCAGGTATCCGAACGACTTTATAACCGAGTGCCGTCAATCTTTCATCCCGTACCCTGTCTTCCTCTTCTTTATAATCGTGAGAGCTTCCGTCAAGCTCAATTATCAATTTTAGTTTCCTACATACAAAATCAGCGATATAGTTATCTATGGGGTACTGTCGGTTAAACTGTAAACCGTGGAAATTCCTAGCTCGTAATACCTGGGACCATAGAATGGCCTCTCCCGGAGTACCATACTTTCGAAGAGCACGTGCCAATGGCTTGAGCTTCTTGTTATAGTTAGAGTCTTTTCCTTTCATTGATTTTCTGGTCAATCCCCCCCAGCCCCCTTCTCCAAGGGGGAGGTTGATACGCGAACTCCGGACCTTACCGGTCTATATTGTTCTTTTGAGTAGAGGCCTTCATTTCACTGTCATTCAAGGCTAAGTGATAGATATAATTGCCTCTTCTGATCAGTGAGTCTTGGCATTGACTTCGGCAGCTGAATTTGTCGTTTTGTTATCATAAGTTCTTCTTTTATAGGTTTTATCAATCCCCCCAGCCCCCTTCTCCAAGGGGGAGGTTGGTACGCGAACTCCGGACCTTACTGGTCTATATTGTTCTTTTGAGTAGAGATCTTCTTTCATTATCATTTAAGTCACTGGCTAAGTGATAGATACAATTCTCACTTAAGATGCGTGAGTCTGGGTATTGACTTTGGCAGCTGAATTTGTCGTTTTATTTTCACAAGCCTTTCTTTCGTTGGTTTTTTTGGTCAATCACCCCAGTTCCTTTCTTTAAAATAGAGCTCAGGTTCGTAACCTTAGCTTATTCTATTCTTTTATTGGTTTCTCTACATGAATAAATCCATTTCGGCTTTTTAGCGCTATCATGTTCAACCAGGCTGGATGAATATGCTGGTCTTTCAGCTTTATTGACCTTCTTGTCAACCCCTTAATCTCTTGCTCGTTGAGCGGCTACTTCGTTTTCCCCCTTGGCGCCTGCTTTGGGCAGATAAAAAGGGGGACAGGGGGATTGAAGCATTATTATCCCTCATTAAAACCATTCTGACACAAATCAAAAACTTCAGATATATGCGCGCAAATGTAACCGTCCGTCAGCGGACGCTAAAGTGCGGAGGCGAGCAAGAAATTGGCTGGTAAATTGGTCAAACATTTGGTATACAGTGGTTTATGTTTTGGTTCGATAGTTGGATTAGTATAAAAAAATCAACCATGCGCAGAACAGACCTTATCATCGCGATTCGAAGCTTAAGGAAACACCTGGTCTATACCTGGATTAATGTGGTGGGGCTGTCCATCGCCTTGTGTGCTGTTTTCCTGACTTATTTGTACACCCATCACGAACGGAACTTTGACAAGACTTATCCGCAAAGCGATCAGATCAACCGACTGGTGATAGACGGCATAAACCTGGGGAGTAAAACGAGGACTTCCCTCTTGCCTTACATTCATTCAAAGGGGCTGAAAGAGAATTTTCCGCAGGTAGAAGCGGTTTCAAGCTGCCTCTTTGAATATAACAGCGAGTTGGTGAGGGCTAAAGAACGTTACCAGCAGGCCTTTGAAGAGAAAGAGCTGATTTATGCAGAGCCTTCATTCCTGACAATCTTTGGTCCCAGAATTATCGCGGGTGATGTTAATCTCTTTGAACGACCCGGCAAAATGCTTCTGGCTGAGAGTACGGCTAAGCGGTACTTTGGCAATGAAAAGCCTGTAGGAAAGATGATGGTTGTTGGCAAACTTGAGTTTGAGGTGATTGCAGTCTATGATGACTTCAAAGCCAATTCTTCGGTCAATACTCAGTTTTTATTGTCGATGGAAACGATGAAAACTGACCCGAATGAAGCAGATATGTTTCAGAAGGAAGGCTATTATGTGTTTCAGACTTTCGTGAAACTGACGGGTACTACTGACCTTTCTGCCCTGGCCGGTGAGTTTACAGCTTTCACTAAGAGCAAAGGATTGATGCAGCGGAAGAGCCAGCATTTTGTGCTTGATCCGTTGGAAGCCTACCATTTCAACACGTTAGACCATGTGCCTACCCTGGCGGCCAAAGCGGATGAGAAACTGATCGTCTGGTTGGTGGCCATATCTGTGGGTTTGTTATTAGTGGCTATAGCCAACTTTGGTAACATTTCCATGGCCATTGCCCTGAGTAAAACCAAGGAAATTGCCGTACGCAAAATCATAGGGGCAGGAAAGTCACAGATTGTGAAAGGCTCGCTGTTTGAGTCTTTACTACTTTCACTGGTCTCTTTTTTGGGAGCTTTAGTATTACTGGAGGTTTTCCTGCCTGTTTTTTCCAGTTTTGTCGACCGGAATCTGAGCACAGAGACATCAGGTCTTACAACCTACCTTGTGTTGTTCTCTATTGCCGTTTCGGTAGGTCTGATGGCTGGCATATACCCGGCAATATTAATGTCGAATATCAGGGTAATGAACCTGTTCAGAGCGGGCAACACCGGCAAAATTTCCAGGGTCAACTTTAAAAATATGTTACTGTCTTTTCAGTTCGTTGTCACCTTTATGCTCCTGGCTATCACCTTCTTTATGAATCGTCAGATCGACTACATGTTATCGAAAGATCCGGGTTTTGACTATGAGAATGTAGTGGTTTTCACACCTGTATGGTTCAGTAGCCGGGATGCCGGCACTATCAACAGTTTTAAGAATGAGCTAAGTGCCATGCCGGAGGTAGAAGCTCTGACCAGATCAGACATTCATCCGCTTGCCGTGCTCAGAGGACATGAAATGAGTAAGAGGGACCTGAGAAGACAAGGGACTTCACAGTCCATACTGATCGGGGGAGTAGATTGCCACTTTTTTGATTTTTATAACATCAGACAGGATATGAGTCAGGATGTGCTGGATCAATTCTGCGGGCAGAGCCTCATTTCGGTATTGAATCAGAAGGCGGTTGATGGCTTCGAAATTGAGGTGGAGGGTAAGTCGCTTATAAATTTTTATAAGGGGCAGGTTACCAATTACCTTGTGCAGCCCGATGTGGTACCTGATTTCTATTATACCTCCGTAAAGGAGAGTCCGATCCCAATCGCGTTCATTCCCATAGGCATGTCCAACGGGAGAAACAGCTTTTCTATCAGGCTGAGCGAAGGTACAGATCAGGCGGCATTTATATCAAAAATCAACCAAATGTGGTGGGAGCTTGAACCATCAAAAGCCTTTGACCTGAAGGTACTGGAGGATGAACATAAGAGACTCTACTCATCTGAAATCAAATTGAGGTCGATGGCGAGTGCTTTGTCTCTGGCAGTGTGTATCATAGCCTTTGCCGGTGTGTTTGCTCTGTCGGTTTTTTACGGAAGACAAAAGCTGAAAGAGGTGGGGATCAGAAAGGTGCTGGGAGCCAGCTTCAATCACCTATTCCTGCTGCAGAGTAAGACTTTTCTGATCATTCTCACTGCTTCCTGTCTGGTGGCTGTGCCTGTGGTTCAGCAGGTAGTGAATGGTTGGATGGAGCAGTTTGCTTCGCGGGCTGAAACATCATACGGGATTTATGTAGTCACGGGTATTACACTTTTCGTCTGTACCTTTTTTTCAGCCGGCTGGTACTCCGCTAAAGTAGCACGGATCAACCCTTCAGAAATCATCAGAGATAATTAGTGTGGTAAAAACAGGTCTAGTTTATCTGCTAAAAATCAGCCGTCCGTCAGCGGACGGTAAAGTGCGTCAGCGGATAGAGGTAATTATCTGAAGTGTTGTAAGTGTTTGTTTTTCAGTGATTTAACTTTGGTACGGCTATTGAAAAGAGAAGGTCAAAGATTGCATTATGATTCTCAATTTTCTCCGTATTGCGCTTCGTCAGTTTACTAAGCACAAGGTATATTCTCTTATCAACGTACTGGGCCTCTCTATGGGGCTATGTTGTTTTATCCTGCTATCTCTTTTTGTAAACAGAGAGCTGAGCTTTGATAGCTTCCAGTCGAATAAAGACTCTGTTTATCAGCTCTATCTGGCAGACAGCGCCAAGGCAGAGGAGGGTTTCAGGTATTCTACCATGGCAGCTATGGGGCCTGAAGTAACTGAGCAGATACCTGAGCTAGTGAATTATGCTCGTTTTGGAAACACCTCTTTTAAGGTTATCACTGAGCAGCGCACCTTTGATGTAAAAGATGTTTGCTATACCGATGTCGGCCTTTTCGATATGTTTGATATCGAGATTATTGCCGGTGGGGTACCTCAGAATACATTTGCTAAGAAGCAGATGCTTATTTCCAGAAAAGAAGCTTTGCGTCTTTACGAGTCTGTAGAAGACGCTATCGGGAAAATTATTGAAATACCAGACCTGGATAAATGTGAGGTAATCGGGGTGTTTGAAGATATGCCTGAAAACTCACACATGGGTTTTGAAATGCTAATGTCATTTGAGTATGCCAATGACCTGCTTTTTTATGGTTCGGGTTTTGAAATGCCGGGCATGGATGTGATGAAATGGGGACAGGTAAGCGCCTATGCCACCTACTATCAGACGAGCGGAGAGGTAGATAAGCAGGCATTGGAAGCCAAGATACAGTCTACCATGATACCACATATAGGCCAGAAAGAGGTAAACCTTATAGGCTTGGCAGATATCTATCTCAGCGAATTCAACCCCGGCTATTTCAGAGATAAGGGTGATATGAAGGAGCTTAAGCTGTTTGTGGCAGTAGGGCTTATTCTGTTACTGATTGCCATCGTAAACTATATGAACCTGTCTACGGCTCGTTTTTCTAAAAGAGCCAAGGAGGTAGGGATCAGAAAGACAATCGGAGGCCACAGAAATCAGCTTGTTTTTCAGTTTCTGGTAGAGTCGCTAACCATTACCAGCTTTGCCCTGGTGCTTGGGTTGATGATGGCTGAAATAGCGATGCCCTATTTTAATAATTACACGGGCAAAGTGGTGGATATTAATTACACAGCTCCTCTCACCTACCTTTACCTGGCTGGTACTATCTTTCTGGTAGGGCTTGTTTCGGGTCTTTATCCGGCCTTTTACCTCTCTAAATTCTCTGCCCAGCAAAACCTTGTTGGCGGGGGTGGAAAAGACAAGAGCGTGTTCCGCAAGGTGCTCGTTGGGGTACAGTTTGCTATTTGCCTGGGGCTGATTTCTTCCACTTTTATACTCTTTTCTCAGCACAAGCATATGCGCAACCTCGACATGGGTTTTAATGCTGACCAGATGCTGGTGATTGAGCTGGATGAGTTGCTAAAGAAGTCTGCCGCCAGTATTCAAAATGAACTTAAACAGTCGCCCAATATAGAAAATGCCATGAGAGCCAATATCAGTCCGCTGTCTGGTGGCGCTGTTAATATGAGCGTTGCTGTAAATGAAGAGGAGGAGGTCAAGTCTTCCCTTATGATAGTGGAATCGGGCCTGATGAAAATGCTGGATGTTAAAACGGCTCAGGGCAATCTGTTTGGAGACTTGCAGGACAGTGAGGTTCAGAAAACTGCCCTGGTAAATGAGGCCTTCGTGCGTCAGGCGGGCTGGGACGAACCACTGGGTAAAAAAATACTGGGTGAGAATAAAGTGATAGGGGTTGTCAAGGACTTCATCTACGAATCGGCAAAGAGTGAAATCAAACCTACTGTGATGATACAAACCAAGGATGCCGACAGCTATTTGTATGTACGGCTGGTAGGCGATGTAGGGGCAGGCCTGAAGCATATTGAAAAGACATTACAGAATTTTGATGCTGATCATGTATTTGACTATACCTTTCTGGACGATGTATTTGCTGCTAAATACGAAAAAGAAAGACGCCTGAGTGAGGTTTTCGGCCTCTTCAGCATCTTTACCATTTTCATAGCCGGCTTGGGTGTATTGGGCCTGTCTATCTTCATAGCGGAGTCAAGAATAAAAGAGATCGGTATCAGAAAAGTATTGGGGGCGAGATTGGTCCAGGTGGTTTGGCTGCTCAACAGTGGTATCACCATGCTGGTACTGTTGGTGGCACTGGCTACTATGCCCATTGTGTATTATTACTCTGAGGGCTGGCTTGATGGTTTTGCCTATCGCATAGACCTGAATGCATTTTATTTTATACTGCCACTGGCAGCACTGCTGGGCATTATCTGGTCCATACTACTCTATCAGTCATACAAGTCGGCCAATGCCAATCCGGTCAATGCCTTGAGGGCCCAGTAGCTTAAATTCAAAACAACAAAAGGTCAAAAACTCAACCCGCTATGCTCAGAAACTATCTCAGAACCTCTTTCAGATACCTTGCCAATAATAAGGTGTACTCGCTCATTAATGTAATGGGGCTTGCCGTAGGAATGGCTTGCTTTATGCTGCTCACCATTTTTGTAAAGCAGGAGTTCAGCTATGATGAATTCCACAGCAAGAAAGACCTCATTCATCAGGTGTATCTGGCAGATTCAAGCCGGTTAAGCGATGGCTATCAGAGTGCTACCCAGGCTCCGGCCGGGCCACTGCTGGCAGAACAAATTCCGGAGATAACCGGATATGCCCGCTACTTTAAAGAAAGCCAAAAGGTGGTAAAGGTGAATGGTCAGCGTTTTTTGATTGATAAGGTAGTCTATGCTGATGCCGCTCTTTTCGACCTGTTCGACTATCCATTGCTATCTACCAGGGGCAGCGACCTGAAGCTGTCCATTGATGAAGTAGTAATCTCAGAGTCTGAAGCCCGAAAACTCTTTGGCTCTGCCGATGAGGCGATAGGCCAAACCGTGGATATTGTGGATGTGGGAGAGCTGCTGATCAAAGATGTATTCGAAGACCTGCCGGAGAATACCCACCTGGAATTTAACTATGTGGTCTCGTTTGAACGAGCCAATAAGCCCTTTGAAGGCTGGGGAGATAAGAGCGTTTTTAACTGGGGCTTCCTTAGTACATTCTCGCTTTATGTCCAGTTGTCAGATGATACGGTAGACCCGGCCACAGTTGAGTCCAAAATCAGGGAAACACTGAATCCGCATCAGAATAAGTACGGAAAGCTATTGCCCTTGACGGAAATCTATTTTTCGGATCTCAACACTTATGGCAAGCAGGGAAACAAGCAGTATATGCAGTTGTACCTCGGAATTGCCGTGCTGATTCTCATCGTGGCTTCGGTAAACTATATGAACCTGGCTACTGCCAGGCTGAATAAGCGATCGAAAGAAGTAGGAATCCGCAAAACAGTAGGGGGGAACCGCACACAAATAGTAAGGCAGTTTCTGGTAGAAGCGCTGCTGATTTCATTTTCAGCCCTGATTCTGTCTGTATGCCTGGCAGAGCTTTCTCTGCCCTTTGTCACTGAGCTTGTCGGGAAGCCATTGGATATCAATTACCTCAATCCCACGGTACTCTCATTCATGCTTTTATCAGGAGGGCTGGTTGGACTTATCTCAGGCCTTTATCCTGCACTTTATCTTTCCAGGTTCAACCCTATTCAGATTCTTTCCGGCAAAACGATAGGCAACCGAAGGTTTTCTTTCCGCCAGGTACTGGTAGGCTTTCAGCTCTTTACCTGCCTTGGTTTGATGACAGCCACCTTGATTATTTTTCAGCAGTTCAAGCACATGCAGCAGCTCGATAAGGGCTTCAGCGATGAGCAGGTCATCTCGGTAAGCCTCAAAGACAAAGGGCTTCAGAAAAACTACACGGCCTTTAAGGCAGAACTTTCACAAAATTCAGCCATCAAAGATGTGACTGGTGCGGCTTTCCATGTTTTTTCGCAAAGCAGTAGCTTCTATGTTGAGCCGGAGGGCACAGAAGGTGACCGACCTGTAAAGCTTATGTCGGTAGAGCGCAATTTCCTCACCAATCTGGGGATTGGCCTTACCACGGGTGAGGACTTTAATCAAGGCAATGATGCTCTGAACAAAGGGGTGATACTTGTTAATGAAAGTGCCGCTGAGGCATTTAAATGGGATGAGCCACTGGGCAAAAAGATCCTGAGTTATAAAGTGTCCGGGGTCACAAAGGACTTTCTTTTTGGCAGTGCCAAAAGTGCCATTGAGCCTTTGATGATCTTGCCTAAGACTGAGGGTTTTGAGCATGTGTTTATCAAAGTAGCTGGTAATGACATGCAGCATGTGCTGGAGGATATTGAGCAGACCTTCAATAAATTCTCCGATTCTTACCCATTTGGCTATAGCTTTTTAGATGAAGAGTTTGCTGCAAAATATGCGAAAGAGCAGCGGCTTTCAGAGGTATTCACCGTCTTCAGTATCCTGGCCATTTTTGTAGCCGGCCTGGGCATTCTGGGGCTCTCTATTTATATAGCCGAGCAGCGCACCAAAGAGATAGGGATCAGAAGGGTATTGGGCGCCAAGACAGCCCATGTGATATGGCTGCTCAACCGCAATACTACCTTACTTATCGGCCTGGTAGCACTCATAGTTTTGCCCTTGGTACATGTGATTATGCGAGGGTGGATAGATGATTTTGCCAACCAGATTCAGCTCAGTATTACTATGTATTTGATACCACTGGTCGCTTTGGTATCTATGATCTGGCTGATTTTGCTCAATCAATCCTTCAGATCGGCACGCCAGAACCCGGTAAAGGCTCTTAGAACAGAATAAGCTCAAAACTCAAAATATCATGCTCAAAAACTATATCAGTATTGCACTAAGAAACCTCAAAAGGCAGAAAGCTCACTCTTTCATCAACATTATAGGTCTTTCTGTAGGTATTATGGCTTGTATCATCATTGTGCTATATGTGCAAAGTGAATCTTCCTTTGAGAAGTTCTACCCCGATTCTGATAAGATTCGGAGGGTGACTACACACTATGAAACTTCTGGTGATGCTCGAAAATTAGCCATTACACCCAAAGAGGTTACGGAAGTCTCTCTCAATGAGATTCCGGAAACGGCCCTGGCCACACTCGTCTATGACTGGAGGGTTGGAAGAGAAATTCTGACCAGAAGCGGAGATAACGTTTTTACAGAAACAGAAGTGTTCTTTGCTGACTCAAGCTTCTTTAAGGTATTTCAGCACCGCTTTTTAGAAGGAGATGCCGCATCTGCCCTGGTTGAACCTTCGACAGTAGTAATGACTGAATCTACAGCTCGTAAATACTTCAACCGCACAGATAACATAGTAGGAGAGGTATTAAATGCCAACGGCAGAGACTATAAGATCACAGGCTTGATAGAAGATATTTCGGGTAATACCGCGCTCAAATTCAATTTTGTGATCTCTGCCGGAACATTAGGCAGGCAGCTGGAGAGTTATGGCTGGTTTCCTATGAATTACTTTACCTATATAGTGCTCAATGATAATGCAGATCCTGAGGCTTATACTGCTAAGCTCAATAAAGCGCTTGATGATGATATTGGTGAACAGCTAAAAACTGCAGGCACTACCATGTTCTATGAGACTCAACCCATAGGTGAAATGCACTTTAATACGGCTTTGGGGGCTGATTATCCGGGTAAAATGAGCAAAAGCCTGATCTACTCCTTATTGGCCATAGTAGCCTTTATACTGCTGATCGCCTGTATCAACTATATCAACCTGAGCACTGCCAAGTCGGAGCGCAGGGCCAAAGAGGTGGGTTTACGCAAAGTAATGGGGGCAGTGAGAGGTCAACTCATCGCCCAGTTTTATGCCGAAACCCTGATGATCACCACGCTGGCGGTGGTGCTGGGAGTGGTATTGGCAGAAGTTTCATTGCCGGCCTTTAATCAGCTGGCCAATACCCAGCTGGATATTCTGTATTTCGAAGATCCCAATTTCCTTGTGGGAGTCATCAGCTTCATACTTTTTGTGAGTCTGATATCAGGCAGCTACCCTGCCACTTTTCTTTCCTCATTTCAGCCGGTAAAGGTGCTCAAAGGCACTCATCAGGTAAAAGGCGGAAATCTGTTTCGCAGAGTACTGGTGATAGTCCAGTTTTCAGTCAGTGTGTTTCTTATTGTGGGTACACTCATTATTTACAACCAGCTCAATTTTATGCAGTCCAAAGAAATGGGCTATGATGCTGAGCAGATTGTGTATATGAAATTACCAGACAGAGCCACCCGCAACAACTTTGATCCGCTCAAAGCAGGCTTTGAATCCATTACCGGTGTGGACTATGTCACCTATTCCAACAATATGATCAGCGATGTAAAATCTGGCTGGTCGGCTATAATGGAGGGCCTGCCAGGCGATGTGACCATTTCTTTCAAAGGTATGAATGGTGATCAGGATTTTCTGGAAACCTTTGGCCTTGAACTGGTTGCCGGGGAGGGATATCAAAACAAATCGAACTGGAAAACCCAGGTTTATTATCTGATCAACGAAACGGGCGTGCAGGCACTGGGGCTTACGCCTGAAGAGGCTGTCGGAAAGAAGTTTGGCTTGAACGAAAACCTGATGGGTACTATAGTAGGCGTGGTCAAAGACTTTCACTCGGCCAGTCTTCATCAGAAAATCGATCCGCTGGCGGTATATACAGGACCCGATGACTATAAAAACCTGCTCTTTGCCAGGGTGAATACTCAGCGTCTGGAGCCTGTACTGGCCCAAATGGAACAGGAATGGGAAGAATTGAATCCACAGCGGCCCTTCGAGCCGGAATTTCTGGATGGCAGCATACAGCAGATGTATGAAGCCGAGCACCGCCTGGGTAACATCATCCTGATCTTCACCTCACTGGCTATTTCCATTGGTTGTCTCGGTCTTTTTGGCCTGGCCTCCTACATGGCAGAAAAGAAAACCAAAGAGATTGGTATCCGCAAGGTGCTGGGGGCCGATGTTTCCAGGATTATACTCATGCTCTCGCGGGAGTATATCAGAATCATTCTTATCTCAAACCTTATCGCATGGCCACTCGCTTATTATGCTATGAACCGCTGGCTTGAAAGCTTTGCTTTCAGAATAGACATTGGCTGGCAGCTATTTATAGTAGCTGGTTTATCTACCGCACTGGTGGCTTTGCTTACCGTTTCATTCCAGTCTGTTAAGGCTGCCGTTACCAACCCTATTAAGGCACTGAGAGCCGAGTAAACTTTATAAAACCCTAACACTATGCTACGATTCATTAAACTAGGTTTCAGAAGCTTAAAGCGAGAGCGCTTTTTTGCCAGCGTCAACCTGGCCGGCCTTGCCCTGGGGATGTTTTGCTTCCTCATCACAGCCCTCTATGTGCGCGATGAACTGTTGCACGACAAGTGGCATGCAAACGGAGACAATATCTACCGGTCTCGCATTGAGTTCAAGCGAGGCAATGGTGCCGTATTCAATCTGTTTCCTTCCATCAATGTAGTGGACGGACTCAAAGAGGAAAGTCCGGGAGTGATTGATGCCGTAAACATTAGCATAGCCAATACAAAGCATTACCTGATAGGGCGCGACAGATTTGAAACGAAGAAGCTCTTTTATTCTCAGCCTGCACTCTTCAATATGTTTGACTTCAGGTTAAGGCTGGGAGACGAAGAAACTGCATTGAGCCCCGGTAAAAATGTGGTGATCTCCGATAAGCTGGCGCGAAAGCACTTTGGCAGGGAGAACCCACTGGGGCAGTTTATTGAAATTGAAGATAAGGGTGAGTATAAGATTACCGGAGTATTGGCCGCTATTCCCAGCCAGTCGCACCTGAGGTTTGATATGATCATGCCGATTGATTTTACTACCGAGCCTTATAAGGGTTCGAAGGATAACTGGGTGACTGGTCGTGGCCTGAATTACTTTCTGCTTCGGGATGATTACAGCCCCGAAAAACTGAAAGAAGACGTGGTACGACTGCTTGAAAAGCACGAGGCCAAAGAGTATGGCGAAATGTATGAGTTTGCCCGCTTCTCAGAGTTGTATATGAATGCCGGTTTAATGCGCAATGCCCGCTCCAATATGTTTGGCGGGCAGATGAAATATATCTACATCTTCTCAGTGATCGGGGTGCTGATTCTGGTAGTGGCCTGCTTCAATTATATCAACCTGACCACGGCTCGTTCCTTTGCCCGTGCCAAAGAGATTGGGGTGAGAAAAATCATCGGTGCCAGCCGTACCCGACTGGTGCTGAATCAGATGGGTGAAACGTTCTTTCTATCCTTAATTGCCTTGATATTGGCCCTGATCTCTCTGGAGCTAAGCCTCGATAAAATCAACGGGATCATAGGTAAGGAGCTTGAAATCAATATTCTGAATGATCCCCAGGTGGTTTTCTTACCGCTTACACTCTTACTCGTAGTGGTGCTGATCTCAGGTATTTATCCGGCCATGACCGCCAGTACTTTCAACCTGTCAACGGTGCTGAAAGGTAATAGCCCGAAATCAGGCGTCAGTTTTATGAGAAAGACACTGGTGGTTTTACAATTCCTGATTTGTGCTGGTCTGCTTTCAGGAGCCCTGGTCATTCGGGGGCAGGCTAAGTATATGGTCAATATGGACATGGGCTATAACACCCAGAACATCATAAGCCTAGACCTGACTAATAACGGCCTGTATGATAACTATAAGGCGCTGAGGGCAGAACTGGAGAAGATACCTCAAATCTCTAAAGTAAGTGGTTCACCGATGCCCGATATCAACTCGGTGATGTTCCTGGAAAAGGACGGGGAGGGCAATGAGATCAACCTGTCTCCCTTTTATGGAGCAGCGGACAAAGACTTTAACGAGATTTTTGAACTGGAAATAGTAACCGGCACAGACTTTAGTGGTGTGCCTGTATCTGAGCTCAAAACAGCCACTTTGATCAACGAAACTGCCGTAAAACTGCTGGGCTGGGATGATCCTATCGGTAAGAAGCTTGAGAACATGGTAGTGGTAGGCGTAATGAAAGACTTCCGTTTCCGGTCTGCTAAGAATAAGATCGACCCGGCAATGATTGTTTACTCTGGCTCAGAGTTGCGCAACCTGCAGTTCAGGTTCAGAGAAGGAGACAGGGAGGCCGTGCTGGCCCAGGTAGAAGGAGTCTGGAGTGATTTTACTTCCGATGCACCCTTTGACTATGATGAGATCAGCAGCTTCTTTGCCGGCTCTTATGAGCGCGAAGAAAACCTGGTGCGCATTTTTGATGTACTCACTTTCTTTTTGGTTACCGTGGCTTTTCTGGGCCTCTTTGCCCTGTCTACTTTTGAGAGCCAGCTGCGCGAAAAAGAGATTGGTATCAGAAAGGTATTAGGCGCCAGCTATCTTAACCTGATCTCAACGCTGAACCGCAGGTTTATGGCTTTGATCCTGATTGCCATTGCCGCCTCCATTCCGTTGAGCTATGCCTTTATCAGTAAGTGGCTCGAAGATTTTCCATACCGCATCGACTCGGTTATTCCTTATTTCGGCTTTGCGCTGGTATCCATTTTACTACTGGCTACGCTGCTGCTCAGCACTCACGGATTCCTCAACTCTCGTAAAAACCCTGCGGCTGTACTCAGAAATCAATAGACCATGATCAAAAACTATCTCAAAACCGGTATTCGCAACCTGTTCCGTCATAAATACTATGCCTTGATCAATATAGGCGGCCTGGCCATAGGCATAGCTTCTTGTCTGCTCATCAGCATGTTTGTAAAAGATGAGCTTACCTATGACCGGCAGCATGAGAAGTTTGATCAGATTTACAGAATCACTACGGTTTCCATGCGCAATGACCAGCGTACAGAGATGCAAGTCACCTCATATCCTGCAGCCGAGGCTTATGCCGCACAAATTCCCGAGATCAGGAATTTCACCCGCTTGAGAAAAGAAGGCGCCACCGTCAGGGCCGGGGAGGAGCTGTTTGATGAGAAAAGACTCGTTTATGCCGATGATGGCCTGTTCAGAGTGTTTGATTTCGAGCTGGTTGAAGGAGCTTTTGACGATAAGCTGACCGACCCCTCTACCGTGGTAATTACCAGAAGAGCTGCTTTGAAGTATTTCGGGCAGACCAACTGGGTGGGCAGGCCCCTGACCATGAATGTGGGAAGTGGTTTTGAAGACTTTATCGTAGGCTCAGTCATAGAAAATCATCCCTCGAATTCTTCCTTTGATTTTGACGTAGTACTGCCCTGGTCCAAGTTCACCACAGTCCTCGATGCCTGGTCACTGGCGCAATGGTTTATTACTCCCGCAGATTCATTTATTGAGCTGCAGGAGGGGACTGATTTACAAACCGTCATTGATAAAATGAAGACTATACGCATAGCCAGCAACCCCGGAGAAGAAGGTGCTGCTGCCTATGCTAAACAAAATCACAACGAGTTGCTACCACTGAGTGAGGTACATTGGAATACCTATGGCTCAGGAGATATCAGCCAATCCTATATTCTATCTGCAATTGCCATTCTTATTCTGATCATTGCCTGCTTTAACTTTGCCAACCTTACCGTTGTGAACTCCACCCGCAGAGCCAAAGAGGTAGGTGTAAGAAAGACCATAGGGGCCAGAAAGAAGCAGCTTGTGTTCCAGTTTCTGGCCGAAGCCGTCATCATTTGTGTCATTGCTTTCCTGCTGGGTATTGTGCTGGCGGAGTTGGCCATGCCCTTCTTTGAGGAGGTGACCCAAAAGAATTTTACCAGAAATATTCTTGATGATCAGTCCCTGTTGCTTTCCTCTTTTGCAGGCGTAATGCTGGCCTCTTTGTTGTCCGTGATTTACCCCTCATTTATTCTGTCGAGGCTACGGGTGGTCAATGTATTCAAGGGGTATGTACGGCTGGGAGGAAAGCGTTTCCTCACCAAATCAATGGTCACTTTTCAGTTTTTGCTGGCGATGGTTTTTATCACGGTTACCGTAAGCCTTAACCGCCAGCATGATTTTCTGGTGGACAAAGATAAAGGCTATGATGACGAGAACCTGATACGGTTAAAGCTGCCAACGGCTGATTCGGAGGCACTCGCTTTGCTTTTGAAAACGGAGCTTGAAGCCAATCCGGCTATCACCTCTGTAGGAGCCGCCAATGACCTGAACGAAATGACGAGGATTGAGGGTAAAGACGGGAAACCAGCCTTTCTGGTCATGGGCTTTGCGACACCGGATTATGCAAAGACTATCGGGGTTGAGCTGCTGGAGGGGCGAGGGCTAACAGCTGAAGACAGGCTTATTGAAGACCCTGCCACTGCCAATGTGCTGGTCAATAAAACGACCATGGAGACTTTAGGCCCCGATTATCAGGTTGGCAGTACCATCATGGATGGTAAGTTCAGAATTGTAGGGGTGATCGCTGACTACCAGCTCTACTCTGCTAAAATTCCGGACCGGGCACTTTTGCTTCGTGCGAATCCAAGGGCAGGTAATAACTTCTTCCTCAACAATGTTTTCATTCAATATCAGCCTGGAAACCTACCGGATATCCTGACCGATCTGGAAGCAGCCTGGAAGAAGGTGCTGCCTGATGAACCTTTTCAGTACACTTTTATGGATGTCTACAATGAGAGTCAATACAAGAAAGAGGCACTATGGAGTCAGACCCTGAATTATTCCTCCAGCCTGGCGATAACTGTATCCATTATGGGACTTCTTGGCCTGGTAGGGCTCACTGCGAACCAAAGGAAAAAAGAAGTAAGCATCCGTAAGGTCCTGGGAGCTTCTGTCAATGGCCTGGTGATGTTGCTGAACCAGGGCTTTACCCGATTGCTTTTATTAGCCATTTTACTTTCAGTACCCATCGCCTATTATCTTATTGACCTGTTTTTGCAGGATTATATCAACAGGATGGAGATAACCGCCTGGCTGTTTATCGCACCGACACTCACTACCTTCCTTGTAGTCTGGCTTACGGTGTCCTCGATTACTTTCCGTTCCGCCAGACAAAATCCGGTAGATACACTTCGGTACGAGTAGTGACTCTGCCTTCCTTATTCGTCTGACCACTTGGAGTGGTCGGACGAATGTTATCCTAAATGCTTCCCTTTTATAGGGGAGCTGTCCTTATAAAATCTTTGAATTTGAGCACTGGACTAAATGGACTGAGGGGTTTGTCCGCTTTATATCACCCTCTGTCGCAGGGTCTCTGATTTATCTACCAAAAAGGCGAAGCCTGTGACTCTAATGGACTCAAAGACTCCGTCCGTTTTATATAATCTGGCCAGGGTGATCACCCGGAGAGCGTTCGGGAGCTCATAGGCGTCATAGGTCCGGAGGATCTGGGACAGGAGCATCAAAGCATCACTCGGTAAAATCGGAGCGACTGGTTAGTCAGCAAAGCCCCATCTAAATCCTCCCCCCTTGGGGAATACTTTACTGCTTCAGCTAATTCAGGCTGCGGTCCTACGAAATTACTGTTGCTCAAAAGTCCCTCCTTTGGAGAGGTTTAGGGAGGCCTTTAAGTGGCTTGGTACAATTCCGCTTCTGTCATTCCCGGCCCCGACCGGGAGGCTCCATAGCCATCGAGGATTATCGAATAAAAAAAGCATTTTAGATTTCCATATTCCTGATTCCGTGAGTTTTTCAAATTTCCCTTACCTTTGCATCATGTCAAACAGGCTGTTTTATATCGATTTGGGCCCCAGTAATTTCCGTGAAGAACCGGAAAACAGGCTCGGGCGTGCAGTTTATTTGATGATGATCTAGAGGATTTAAAGAGATATTCTCATAAATAGATAAGCGCCCTGAGAAATTCGGGCGCTTTTTTTTGGTCAAAAGTGAAAAAAATACCGAGGCTGTAAAGCAACATAGAGACAGAGATAGAAAATGAAATCAATTGAGAGACAGGCAATTGCGAATTTCTGAAAACCGACTGAAAAGTGGGCTGGGAATCTATTGTCAAATATTTGTCTAACCAATTGATTTTCAGTTATTTAATTAATTATTTTTCTTGCTTTTTTAAATCAAGACCTCCACCTTTGTAGGACAGAACAAGACATAATCAAAACAAATGATTCAGTATTCAGTCATAGCAAATTCAGTAATGCCGGTAGCAGCGGAACCCATGGTGATGGGGCCGAAGGGACTGGAATCTGATATGGCTTTAAGAGATGTATATATATCCAGGCTTGAGTGATTGACTCAACCTGATTGTAGAAGCATCTCCCAAAACGAGATGCTTTTTTTATGCCTTGAAACTAAAACAGTGCTGAAGCTTGCCCGACTGTCTCTCGGAGGAATACGATCTGCCGGCCTATGGTGGGCAGTCGTCAGCACTGCATATATGGGAAGATAACGGTGGTTAGTTTACCCGCCTTGGACGCGGGAGGTCGCAGGTTCGAATCCTGCTTCCCATACTTAATACTCCATTAGCATATCGGCTAGTGCACCCGGCTTTCTACCGGGAGAGAGGGGTTCGATTCCCCTATGGAGTACGATTTTACTTTTTGATTCTTAGCGCGAGCGAAGTTGGACAGTAGCTTGTAAGAGTCTCTTATGAGAACCGCGGACGGTTTATCTATCAGTTCTTAATTCCCGATACTTTGTCTTAGATACTTCCTTCGTGCGTCATCGCTGAAGCTATTTGCGCAAGCGATCAGCATAGAAAAACAAAGGACCAAACAACACGATATTATCTGAGATTCTGTTTGTAATATTTAGCCAATTCTCTTTTCCACTCTGAGCTGCCGCGAAAGGTCTGACCTCTTGCAATATTAATTATCACCTGGCAATACCATATTATCCGGGATCATGTTTATCACGATCGGCCGCCCCATTTTTCACTCTGAGCTGCAGCGAAGAGTCTCTTATGGCTATCTCTGGTTGAAGCGTCCGCTTCGACCTTCCTGGCAATACTGACCTTAAAGCCCCATCTAAATCTTCCCCAAAGGAAAGACTTCACTACTCCAGTTGATTAAGCCTGTTGCCTTAAGAATTACTGATGCTCAAAAGTCCCTCCTTCGGAGGGATTTAGGGAGGCTTTTAAGAGGCTTGGTACGATTCCGCTTTTGTCATTCCCGGCCCCGATCGGGAATCTATACTGAATGACTAAGTATACTGTAGACTTAAGGAGTCCCCAGTCAGGCCTGCCAGAGGCAGACAGGCTGGGGAGGACATCGAATAACTGTTTTTGACAGATTCTGATTTGATCTTTTTGATTACCCTCAGTTGCTACCCCTCATCCCCCTTCAAAAACTCCTTTGTAAAATGCTCCTGGCGCTTGGGTTTTGAGAATTTGTCCGCATTATAAGCCGCTGAATCTCCTTTGGGAATCGACAGACTCCGCCAGTCAGCTCCTTTGATCATACGCCCCAGGTACACCATCTGGCCGATATGGTAGGAGTAGTGTGCAAACTGCCGGTTGATAGCTTCTACGATGGTATGCCCCATATTGCGGATATACACCAGCTGGTCGAAGTTATCAGCATTTATCGAGTCTAAGGCCTCAAACAGGCAGGCCCATCCCTTGTTCCATTTCTCAATCAGCTCCTGCCGCGTTTTGATCAGGTCTTCAAACTCCGCATCCCGGTGGCGCCACTCTTTTTCACCATCTGAAGTGAGAAAGTCCGTCCAGCGTGAGAGCATATTGCCAGAGATATGATTGACCATAATCGCAATGGAATTACTCTCCGGGTTGTACTGCCAGAAAAGCTCTTCATCATTCAGCTGATCAAAGGTCTTTTCTCCCAGCATTTTATAATATTCAAACTGCTTGCGAATACTCTCCAGATAGTTTTCTTGCATAGGGCGTGTTATTTAGAGGCTTGAGTTTAACCCGAATTATTCATTAGAAAAATGAATAATTGACGAAAATGCTGATTGTCAGCATTTTGCCAGGGTTAACCCTGATATTTGAAAATCACCAACTAGGTTCTGAGCTTTTGAAGCTAACTGATTGATTTTCAAATCATCAGATTATGCAATAGTTGGCTATTGCATAATTTCGGTTGAAGATAGTAAATCGTTGAAAGAAAATAGAGTAAGGCCAGTGCTTTTAGGTTGGGGTAATACCCCTCAGTCCACTGCCTTTTTGGCCAGTTTCAAATAAGCTGTTTGGACAAGCTCCCCTGGGAGGGGAGCAGTTGTACGCGAACCCCTCTTCATAATGCTTTCTATCCCTGAAAATGAAACTTACAAGTGGGCTTGCCGAAGAACCAGTTTGACGTTCTCCTCAAGGCTAGCAGCTCCATCAAGTGTCAATACTGGGCAGGAGAGATCACTGAGCCATTGCTCATGCAGCGCAAGGCTACGCCCGGTAAAAGTACCTTTGTCATATTGCTCTGCCCATTTCAAAAATGCCTCGGAGGCTGATTTGATGCCCGGGTCATCCAACAGCGACTGCCCATAGCGCTCCTCTTCTCTGGCCCTCAGCCTTTTCATTCTTAGTTCGGGGTCGATCTTAATGAAAATCACCAGGTCAAATGCCTGCTTCCATTGCTCTCCCCAGCTGAACATAGAGCCACTGATCACCACCCTTTCGGCAGATAAGAAATCCCGTGTGATGTTCTCATTTCTCAGGTCTATGGGGACTTTTTGCTGAAAAGACGGGTTGGTTTTTACCCAATAGTAATCATCGGCATCCAGATGTAGCCAGCCTGCTTTCCCAATGGCCTGCCCCAAGGTGGTAGTACCCGAACCTGAGGCTCCGAGGATATGAATTTTCATCAGGGAATATAGTGTTTATGATGCTGTTTATCCTAGGTCAAAGGCTACCCGAATGACGTGTGGCTTATTGAGGTAGAGGAGGAGGCTGATTGGAACCAGGGTTCGAAAGTCTCTGTACAATTTCCTGCATCCAAATCAATTCTTCCTCTTCTTCAGCAATTGCTTCACGAAACATAATGATTACCTCTTGTGTCAGGGCCTGATTTTCAGAAATCCAGGTATTCCTAATCCTCATTTTCTTTGTGAGCCTGCCAATATAAAGTAACACCAGGGCCATTGGCAAGATAAGTATGCCTATGTATCTGAATTCCGAAATGGCTTCTTCTGCCAATGATTCATCAAACGATTCACTCAACTCATCAAAAAAGTCTTCAGGTCTCCGTCTGGAATCTTCAAGCGTAAATTCAAGAAAAGCCTCACCAATGGACTGACCAAACATATCCTGATAGTACTCTTTTGAGCTCTGTATCATATTATACCGAAACTTTTCGTCTTCCATCAGAGTTTCCGGGATAGTCATCAACATGAGAGAAAACAGAATAAGTCCGATTGATGCCAGGATCAGCAGAAAGCGTTTTATCCTCAGGTATGAGCTGCCAAACCATCTGGATGATTTTGAATGATCGAGGTCCAGATCAAGCTCTTCCAGTTGTCTTTCGGTTTCGCGTAAGGAATTTTGTCTTTGAATCTTTCTCAGAATCAGTGCGCTCAGGTCTTGCATTTTTTAGCTTATTGGTTTTGGCCTGTATAAAAGAACCAAAAAGCCTCCATAAGTCATTTTTTACTTTCTATAAGTACGTTTTGAGGTTGTAAACGATTGGATTTGACTTGGGTCAGTCTTTTGATCTCTTTAGTTTTAGTTCCATAATCACATAGTCAATCCCGCCCTTGCTGAAAGTCTTTTCAGTTTTTACCATCCCGAACCTTTCATAATAGGCAGCTTTATCTATGCGGGCATTGCACCAAAGGCGTTTGACACCTTTTACTTTGGCTTGTTCTATCAGATGCGAAAGTAGCAGTGTACCATAGCCTTTGCCCTGTGCAGAAGTATCAGTCGCAAACTTACGGAACTGAGCTGCATCACCGTCAATAAACAAAGAGATCACTGAGATCAATTGCTGCCGGACAAACAGACCATAATGAAGTCCTTGGTCATCATTGGGTAGCTTGATATAGTCCAAAGGCATATCAGGCCACATTACGGTATGGCGAAGTGGCCAGGTTTGGGATGCTTTGATTTGGGCGGTTTTGACTCCTTTACCCATTTATGGTTATTGATTGTGAAATCAATTTAGCTTTAATCTCCTGACGCCAGAAATACTCATTGAAAATCTGGGTTTTTAGAAAGTTTTCTGTGTATTGTCTGTCGGCTGAGTTCCATGCTGGAGCTAGAGACTTAAGCCTGTATTTAACAATATCCCCTAAGTCACCATTTCCTTCGATTAGAAGTAAACTATCGGGCGATAATTTGAAGACCGCTTTGTAATCGATTTTAAACCGGGAGAAATCTAGCCGTTCCAGGCTCAAGCTATGCGTTTTGAGTAATCTCGAAGCGAAGGTATCAAAGTCCTTCTCAGCCAGGTCGTAGGCAAATATTTGTTTGGGTGAAATGTCGTCATACTCCTTGTACCTGTTAAGTGTTTCCGCTACAACTACCGGGTTTCCTCCTGTAATCATATGAGTCTCGAGATCAGTACGATTAAACCCGGATTATGCGTTGGAACTTTGTTATGAGTAGATAAGTCACACAGAATCAGGGAGTTTTATTGGTTTATGCATAGCACCGCTATGGTTAAACCAAAAAGCTCATTCATTTCACTGATTCACAGTGAGTTCTCTACGGAATAGATTTTCTAATGCATATTCCGGGTTAATTTGAAGCCCATTCTTTTCAGCAACTCCAATTGCCTCAAACAACTTAGGTGAGGCTGTTTTTCTAATACAGTAAATGAACGCATTAATGAGATTTATACGCACGTTGAACCTTTTGGCAATCAGTATGGCTTTGACTGGTAGATAGAAAATTGCCAGGCCAATTAGTAGAATAGAGATCGCACCGAACACATCCATCCTTATCCAGTTATGATCAGTGTTTAGTCTAGTTCTTTCAACTCCTCTTCAAACCCCTTGCTCAAAATAGGAAAGCGGCACCAGGTACGCGGGTCAACATTGAACTCATCCAGGTGGAAGGCAGGGGCCAGCCGCTCACGCTTCCATTGGTTGCGGCTCCAGAGTCGGTAGAACTTAATAATATGGGTCTTCAGTAGTGATTCAGACTCAAGGTTTTTGTGTTGCAGGGTGTTGAATACCTCCAGCGGTGACCTGTGGTCTCGTATGGCCAGCTTCTCTATCTCCACCATGATGTGGTAGGGCATCAGGTCATCTTCATCTGTTTGCTCCTGCTCCAGTGGTCGTAGCTCAGCGGTAGGGGGCAGTGAATTTACAGGTGACAGGCCATGGTAACCCAGCTCTTTTTCGGCATGATGGAGCCATTGGCGGATATAAGTCTTATCTACACTGGAAATAGGGGCAATGCTGCCGCTGGTATCACCATCCATGGTAGCATAACCGACATCCCCTTCACTTCTGTTGGAGGTGGTGATCAGCAGGGCGTTTTGAATATTGGCCAGCATCCAGATGATGGGGCTACGCGCTCTTGCCTGAATGTTTTGCAGTGCCAGGTCGTCTGTTTCCCATGTCAGAGAGCGCTTTAGTACACCCTCTATGGACTGCGTGTAGCTTTTTACCGGCTCGTCTATTTGCCAGTCGTGAAAGGTAGCACCAATGGACTCAGCTAAAACCCTTGCGGCATTCAGAGTAGTTTCTGACGAGTTTTTGGTGCCCTGATAGGCTGTGGTCAATAATTTGCCGACAATGTCTTTTTCCGACAGGCGGTCATCAATATCTGGTGCTAGCCTACTCAGAAATTCTTGCGCTCCCAACTGTTCCAGCCCGCGCCTTACCATTTCTGCCACCATCACTGCGCAGGTGGCTGAGTCAGCACCTCCGCTGAGAGACAGTACAAACCCATTGCTTCGGCTTTTTCTCAGGTAATCGTACAGGGCCAGGGCCGAGGCTGCCGGAAACTCTTCATCCTTAGTTACTATGGCAGCGACATTTTCCGGCCTAAGCTCAGAGCCACCTTCAGCTTTTACCTCACAGCTTATTACCTGCACTTCAGCGAAGGAAAGCAGCTGGTTTCTCATAAGCATGTTACCATGCTGAGCAATCATCATATCGCCATCATAGATCATGCGACCAGCCTCATTGCCCAGCAGGTTGGCATAGACATAAGTACACTCAAAGGAACGTGATGATTCAGTTACCAGCTCAATGCGCTCGTGGGTTTTGCCCATGGCAAAGTGGCTGGCACTGGGGTTTAGAATCAGGTTTACCTTTTTTTCATAGAGTCGGCAGGCAGGGCGATCAGCTCCCCGCCAGGCATCTTCACAAATTTCGAAACCTATTTTCCAGTCCCTGAAGTCGAAGGTCAGGTCGCCAATAGGGTAGCTTTCTCCCTCAATGTCTATTTGACCCAATATGTCCTGAGGCCAGGGGTTGAACCAGCGGGGTTCGTAGTGCACACCGTCCAGCGCCATATATTGCTTGGCATAGACGCCCAGAATTTTCCTGTCATTTACCACCACCGAGCAATTGTAGAGTTTGTGCTGATAGTAAAGTGGCAGGTTAAGTGTGGTAAAGAGTCCCGTAGTTTCTGCTACCAACTCAGGGATAAATGTTTTTGCTTTGGCAGGAAGCCATTCGCTTAAAAACAAGTCTTCACAGCCATAAGCAGTCATGCAAAGTTCTGGCAGACACAGAATTTCAATGCCTTGTGCCCGCGCTTCGTGCAGCGCTTGTTTGATTCTTTCAATATTTCCTGTCCAATCCAGCGGGGTCTGGTTGACGGTAGCTGTGCCAATGCGGTATGTCGCCATCTTATTCCAGTTCAAGTACGATACAGGCCTCACGGGCAGCATCTTGTTCTGCCTTCTTCTTGCTTAAACCATGCCCCTTAGCGATTGGTTCGCTGTCAATCTTAACTTGTATGACAAACTCCTTAAAATGCCCCTTATCAATGGTTTCTATATGGTCAAAAACAGAAACCTTGGAGTTCTTCTGGGTCCACTCTATGAGCTTACTCTTATAGTTACGGGTAGTACTGATGAGCTCTTCTATATCAAAGTGGGGTAAGAGCAGTTTCTTGATAATAAATCTGCGGCTGGCTTCGAAGCCACGGTCTATATATACGGCACCTACCAGGGCTTCCAGCGTATTACCATATAGCGACTTGTGTGAGTTCGGGGTTTTGCGTTTACCATCGTACTTCACTATCTGCGGTACGCCTATGGTTCTGGCAAGTTGGTTCAGCGAGTCACGACTCACTATGCGCGATCTGATTTCTGTAAGAAAGCCTTCGTCTTTAAAAGGGTATTTTTGAAAGAGGTAATCTGCTACAACCATACCCAGCACAGAATCGCCCAGGTATTCGAGCCTTTCATTCGACTCCTTAAACCCTTTTTTCACCGATTTAGCTACGGAGGTATGCTGGGTGGCAATTTTGTAGGGCTTTAAATTAAAAGGCTTGTTGCCCACAATCATCTTGATTGAAGAAACAAGCCTCTTTTCTTCTTCGGTATAACTTCTAAATGCGGAAAGCAAACGGTTCTTCACCAACCGCACGTTTAGTCTACTTTCTTAAAAACAACAGAGGTGTTGTGACCTCCAAAACCAAAGGTATTGCTCAAGGCAATATTGATTTCACGCTCCTGCGCCTTGTTAAAGGTGAAGTTAAGTCGTGGATCAAAGCTATCATCATCCGTAAAATGGTTGATGGTAGGGGGGACTATTTGATTTTGAATTGCCATGATGGAAGCTATTGCTTCTATCGCTCCGGCTGCTCCTAAAAGATGACCTGTCATTGACTTGGTAGAGCTGATGTTCACATTATAAGCGTGATCACCAAATACTCTTTCAATGGCCATGGCTTCACTCATATCTCCCAGTGGAGTAGAGGTACCGTGCACATTGATATAATCAACGTCAGTTGTCGCGATATTGGCGTCTTCCAGTGCATTTTCCATTACGCTTTGTGCGCCAAGCCCTTCAGGGTGTGGAGCCGTAATGTGATGGGCATCGGCAGACATACCTCCACCCAGCAGTTCTGCATAGATTTTGGCGCCTCGCGCTTTTGCATGCTCATATTCTTCTAAAATGATAGCGCCAGCTCCTTCACCTAAAACAAAACCGTTACGGTCTTTGTCGAAAGGTCGTGATGCTGTTTCCGGACTGTCATTTCTTTCAGATAGAGCCTTCATGGCATTAAAACCACCTATACCTGCTTCGGTAACTGCCGCTTCAGAACCACCGGTAATCATGAAATCTACCTTGCCTAATTTAATATAGGTCATGGCATCAATCATGGCATTGGTAGCAGAAGCACAGGCAGAAACGGTAACAAAGTTAGGTCCGTTAAGGCCGTACTTGATAGAAATGAGTCCCGCAGAAATATCTGCGATCATCTTAGGAATAAAGAATGGATTGAAACGTGGAGTTCCATTCCCTCCGGAGAAGCTTACCACTTCATCCTGAAAGGTTTTCAATCCACCAATACCAGAACCCCAAATAACACCGCCTCTGCGTCTGTTGATTTTTTCAAGATCAATACCAGAGTGCTGCACGGCTTCCGTGGCGGCTATCATGGCATATTGCGTGAATAAATCCATCTTACGCACTTCTTTTCTGTCGAAGTGGTCGAGGGGATCATAACCTTTTACCTCACAGGCAAATCTGGTTTTGAATAATTCAGGATCGAATCTGGTGATTGGACCAGCCCCACTTACACCTTTAATAAGGTTAGACCAATAAGAATCAAGGTTGTTTCCTAAGGGTGTAAGTGCGCCAAGGCCAGTAACTACAACTCTTTTTAACTGCATATACGAGTCGTAAGAAAAGTTTTATTAAACGTTTGCTTCCAGATAGGAGATGGCATCTCCAACAGTACCGATATTTTCGGCCTGATCATCTGGAATAGAAATATTAAATTCTTTTTCGAATTCCATGATAAGTTCAACAGTATCAAGAGAATCAGCTCCCAGGTCATTTGTGAAGCTCGCTTCAGGCGTAACTTCAGACTCTTCAACACCTAACTTGTCGATGATGATGCTCTTAACTTTTTGTGCTATTTCAGACATTTCAGATAAAATTTTGGTTAAAACACGGTGCAAAGAAATGCAATTTAACTATAATGTCAAACTTATTTCGCAATCTTGTTCAACGACTCTTCAGCGGCTAGAATCCGCATTTTTAGGGCATTATGGCTAAAAACAGACTTGATGTTTCTTACGATTTCGAATTCGATCTTATCGCGGTCAATACCAGTGTTAAGGAGTATAAGCTTGCCTGGGCGCTGAATAAAGAACTAGGCCTTAAGCTGGCTAAAGAAGAGAATATTTCAATCGATTTTTCCAAGGGTAAGTCGCTTTCTATATCTAATTATCTGTGCAAGACCGAGCATCAGACCTTTCGGCTGTTAAGGAATAAAGCCGAAAATCTGGAGGAGAAATTCAATGCTTTTCTGGTACCGGAACTCAAGAATTTTGACTACTTCATAATGGTTGCAGACGATTCCATGACTTTTCAGGTTAATCCTTTCATTTCCACAATCAAAGAAATACCTTTCGTGCAATTTGCAGTGTCAGTAGATACTTCGGCATTGAAGTCAAAAGACAATCTAATATTCTAATGGGTCATAAATCGAATACCAACAGGGCTAAAATAGTAGCCACACTGGGTCCTGCCAGTCAATCTAAAGATATCATCCGTGAACTTATTGACGCAGGCGTTAATGTTTTCAGACTGAATTTTTCGCATGGTGATCATGCAACTCATGCCAGTGTCATAGAACGTATCCGTGAAGTAAATGAGGAGTTAAGGGTGCATACCTCTATCCTTCAGGACCTTCAGGGCCCCAAGATCAGGATCGGTCAGGTGGAAAATGACGGAGTACCGATTCAGCCGGGTCAGGAAATTGTAATCACTACAAAAGAGATGGTGGGTACGAGCCAGATGGTGAGTACTACCTATGAAAACCTGGCTACGGATGTCAGTCCCGGTGATATGATTCTGATCGATGATGGTAACCTGGAGCTTTTCGTGAAATCGGTAAGTGGAGAAGACGTTACCTGTGAGGTGAAGTATGGGGGGATTTTAAAATCAAGAAAAGGAATTAACCTGCCTTTTACTGAAGTTTCAGCACCATCACTTACTGATAAGGATAAGAAAGACCTTGCTTTTGGTATAGAGCAGGAGGTGGATTGGATTGCCCTTTCGTTTGTGCGTCATGCTGATGATGTGCGTGACCTGAGAGCCAGAATTGAGGCTAAGGGTAAGGATATTCGAATTGTATCGAAAATTGAAAAGCCGGAAGCTCTGAAAAACATTGATGAGATTATTTCAGAATCTGATGCTCTGATGGTGGCCAGGGGTGACCTGGGCGTAGAGATTGTGATGGAGGAAGTGCCCATGGCACAGAAGATGATTGTGGAGAAATGCAACCATGCGGCCAAGCCGGTAATCATTGCGACTCAGATGATGGAGAGTATGATTGGTAACCCAAGACCTACTCGTGCAGAAACCAATGATGTGGCCAATGCCGTTTTGGATGGTGCAGATGCCATGATGCTTTCTGCTGAAACAGCTTCAGGGAAGTATCCTGTGCAAACGGTTAAGTCAATGGCCAGGACTATTGCTTCTGTAGAAGGAGCTACTGATAAGATTTACGATAAAATCGAACTCCCTAATAAGGAGAGCGATCGTTTCCTTAGTGATAATGTAATGTTTGGTGCCGCCAAACTGAGCGAAAGAGTAGGAGCAAGAGCTATTTTGGGTAATACTGTAATGGGGTACACTGCTTTTAAGCTTTCATCATACCGCCCGCATGCACGTATTTACATCTTCACACCTAATAAGAAGTTACTGAATAAACTGAGCCTGGTTTGGGGAGTAGATGCTTACTACTACGACAGTGAGGAGTCTACTGATCAAACATTTAAAGATCACGAGAACATATTAAAAGCCAATGGTCAGATTGAAGAAGGTGATATCTTTATCACTACAGCCAGTATGCCACTGAAGGCCCGCGGTCGTACCAACATGCTTAAATTCAATGTAGCCTGATAAGGCACTTTTGATCAGCTGAGATCTGAAGGTCCCCGTGAGGGGACCATAATCACCTCTTCTTTTGCTACTACCACCTGACCGGGCAGCGCACCTTTGCGTTTTCGTACAAACTTGGCCGGAGTATAGATAACAGGTATAAGGCTATCTGTTTTTCTTTTTGAATAGTAGGCGGCCAGCTCTGCAGCACGTTCCAGTACCTGTTTGGTAAAAACCTTACCAGCTTGATGTTTGACTAAAACATGTGAGCCCGGCACATCTTTGGCATGAAGCCATAAATCTTCTTTGTAGGCATACTTTAAAGTGAGCTCGTCATTGGCTCTTGCATTTTTACCTACCCAGATTTGATAATGCTGAAATTCGAAAGACTTGTAGGGCACTGAATCCTGCTGCTTTTGCGCAGCGCTTTGCTCCAGCTGGTTGGCTTTGATAAAGGGCTTTAGCTCTTTGAAGCTGTCAATAGTACCTAATTCATCCTGAAGCTGTTTGAGCCTTTCGAGTGCTTCGTATTTTTCAAACACATTACTCTCCGTTTTTTCAACCTCTATCTTGCGGTTCTTACTCTTTCGGTAGTAGTTCTCAGCATTCTTTTGTGGGCTCAGTTGCGGGTTAAGCTTAATATCAATTTCATTATCGGCATAGAAATTATAGAGCCTGATGGTCTTTACATTCGCAGGAATCTGATGCAGATTGGCCATCAGTATGTCGGCAAGTTTCTCTGGCTGAATGCTATCTACCAATGCCTGTAGCCGTGCTTCTGATTTTTTAATATAGTTGTTTGTGCGAGTGATTCGCTTCGTGAGTTCGGAATCAATGCGCTGCTTTTCTCGGATGAAATAGTAGGTACGGGTATAGGCTCTGTAGAATGCGTTGTAGGCTTCTATCGGATTTTCCGAAAGTACCTCTGCTTTACCCAGCGGAAGCAAAGATAGCACGGGTTTTCCCTTTAACTCAATCAGGTAAAAGGGACCTTTTTCCATTTGTTCGACTAGCTTTTGCAGTTCCTGCCATCTGTTCTGGAGGGAGAGCTGGTCGAATTGTTTTTCTGCCAGGTAAGCCTTGGGTACTGCCCCGAAGGTGGGGTAGAAGGCTTGCACATCAGGGGTGAGCATAAACAGCGCTTCGTTACGCTCAATGGACCGGTCCATGCTGTTGAGCGATAGGTCACGATCGCGTTGAAGACTGTTTTTAAAGAGCGAGATGGCCTGCTCACCTTCAAAAAGGATAATATTCGATCGGTTACCGTGCAGTTTAAATAACAGGGCAGCTTCTTCAAATTGAAAGGCAAAAGCCCTCTCATTGAGGAACATCCTGAGTCCCGATACTCTTTTCCCTTCCAGAGAAGTAAACTGGTTAACCGAGTTTCTTCTGCTGCGCCTGAAATCATCTGGAAAGGAGAGGCTGGTGAATGTACTGGTAAGGGTAGCTCTTATGTAAAACGGGGTCTCGTCAGTGTACAGAAAGCTCATGATAAGCTCATCTTTTTCCTGGCTGAAGGCTTCCCGGAAGGTACTTCCGGCTAAGAGCTTCTGCAGTGCAGGGACCAGCCGTTTTAGCGCATAATAATTGAGTTGCACTTACAGTGAGATTTTCAATCCATCGTAGGCAATGCTCACATGCTCTGGCAAGGTATCGGAAACAGCTTTATGTCTGCCGAGCTTATGGCTTATATGTGTGAGATAGGTATGTTCCACTTCCATCTCATCTGCAAATGTGAGTGCTTCTTCAAGGGTCATATGACTGATATGTGCACTTTGCTGCAGGGCATTGATTACCATTACCTTAGAGCCTCTGATTTTCTTTCTTTCTTCCTCTGCAATTGTTTTAGCATCGGTGATGTAGGTGAAGTCGGCTACACGAAAGCCCAATACAGGAAGCTTATAGTGCATTACTTCCACGGGTATGATTTCAGTATTGTTAATGCTGAACGGTTCATTGTCTATGGTGATGGTATTTACCTGGGGCACTCCCGGATATTTTTTTTCTGCAAATACATAGGCAAACTCCATTTTAAGTTGGTCTATGACTTGTTGTCGTGCATATACAGGCATATCTGCTTTTTGCAGAAAATTAAAAGAGCGGATATCGTCAAGGCCTGCTGTATGATCTTTGTGTTCATGGGTAAAGGCTACGGCATCAAGCCTTTTAACGCCTTCCCTGAGCATTTGCTGTCTGAAGTCAGGTCCGGTATCTATTACAAGGCTCAGGTCCTCTGTTTCAATATGTATGGAAGATCTCAGGCGTTTGTCCCGGAAGTCGATAGAGCGACAAACCTCGCACTCGCAGCCAATGACAGGCACACCCTGGGAGGTTCCGGTTCCAAGAAAGGTGACTTTCACAGGTTGAGCTCAGTTTGGTGTAGTTCTGAAAGTAGTTTTTGATTTTTTTCCGTCATGCGCGACTGGTCGATCGACACGGACTTCAGGATGTCGATCAGGCAGCTGATTTTGCCTTCTACTGTATAGTATTTGTTGACAATGGCAATTTTCGTGTCTTTGAGTACGCAGTAGCCGGATTTGAAATTGCCTTTTTCGTAACGCAGTATGTAGTCAGACTCCGCGAATATATCCTCTAGTTTACCTAAGAATTGTTTCGTGTATCTGACCGCCATTAATTAGTCTCTACGTATTTTTTTACCAGCTCAATGAGTTGGTCGTAGTCAAGTGGTTTTTGCAGGTATTCGTTCATGCCAGCTTCAAAGAAAGAATCTACCGGCAGGTTTTTGGCATTACCTGAAATACCGATAATCGGCACTTCACCTTTTTTCTTACGGATGGATCTTATTTTCTTAGTCACCTCAAGACCGTCAAGTGTAGGTAGGTTAATGTCCATGATTACCAGATCAAAATCGGTTTCCTCAAATTTGTCAAAAGCTACTTGTCCGTCTTTCGCAGAGGTGATTTTGCAGTTTTCGAACATAAGTATCTTCTTGAGAAGATTCTGGATTACCGAGCTATCCTCAGCCACTAATACCTTTTTATAATCCACTTCGGTCATCTTGTGTTATTTTAAAAGTCTTTTGTAGTTATCAACGAAAATGCTGAAATGCCCTTTTAGTAGATCGAAGTCTGTAATCAGGTTTTCGTATCGAGCTTCCTTGAGTTTTCCTTCCATCTGCCGGGTGTGGTCTGCCAAAATTAAAAGTCCCAACGACCCAGCATTTCCCTTAATAGTGTGCAAGATACTCAAAATTTCAGGATAATTTTTGGCAGGTACTAAAAAATTCAGTTGCTCCAGGAAGTCAGAAGTCTCGTTTTCAAACTCCTCATAGATGTCCGTTATATCTTCAGACCTGGTGAATTTTTTAAGATCTTCATAAACTGACAAGTCTATGATTTGATCTGTCTTTTCTTCTTTATGTATAATTAACTCAGGCTTGTCGTGGCCTGATGACAGCCATTCTGTGACAGCACCACGAAGCTCTGAAGGCTTAATGGGCTTGGTGATCAGGGCTTGAAACCCCGCCTGGGAAAAAGCGTCACGATCTTGCTCATTGGAAAAAGCAGTAACTGCCAGTATGGGGCAATTCATGTCAGGATGATCTATTCGGATTCTGCGAAGGCATTCGAAGCCGTCCATGCCGGGCATCTGAATGTCCATCAGTATCAAATCGAAGGATTCGTTTGTGAGTACTGACAGAGCGGATTCCCCATCTTCTACTTCTTCTATTTGCCAGCCACCATGCTTGAGTACCGAAAGGGCATACTTACGGTTGATCGCATTATCGTCTACAATGAGTATTCTTTTGACCAATTTTGTACTTAGTTTTGTGAGGAGTTGAACACAATGATACTTATTAATCTAATCTCACAGAATAAATAATTTCTATACTTGAAATATTTAATTGTTGTAGTGGGCCCCACGGCCGTGGGAAAGACGGCTCTTGCCATAAGGCTGGCAAAACACTTTGAGACAGAGGTGGTATCCGCTGACTCAAGGCAGTTTTACAGAGAGATGGAGATAGGAACAGCCAAGCCTACCACAGAGGAAATGTATGGTGTGCCTCATCATTTTGTGAATTCACGTTCCATTCATGAACCTTATGATGTGGGCCAGTTTGAGCAAGAGGCCATGGCATGTCTGAAAATACTCTATCAGGAGCATAATGTGGTGATCATGGCTGGTGGTTCGGGGCTTTTTGTTGATGCCGTATGCCGTGGCTTTGATGAGCTGCCCAAGCCTGGGCCAGAGGTAAGGGCTGCGGTAACTGAACTCTATGAAACCGGAGGCATTGAAGCACTTCAGAACGAGCTTAAACAGGCTGACCAGGAATACTATGCTCAGGTAGACCTGCAAAACCCTCAGAGGCTTATGCGTGCCCTGGAGGTGTGTAGGTTTACGGGCCATAAGTTCTCAGAGCTCAGAAAGGGCTCCAAAGTGGAAAGACCCTTTCAGGTAATCAAGATAGGCCTCAATACCGAGCGCGAAAGACTTTATAGCCGGATAGACCAGCGCATGGACCTTATGATAACTGCCGGGCTTTTTGAAGAGGCAGAACGGCTGGCTCCCTATAGGGCTTTAAACGCACTACAAACTGTAGGCTATAGAGAGATCTATGGTTTTCTTGAAGGGCACTATGACAGGGAGGAGGCCATACGACTTCTTAAACGTAACTCCAGACGTTATGCCAAAAGGCAGCTTACCTGGTTTAAGAGAGATGAGCAAACCCGTTGGTTTGAGCCAAATCAGATATCTGCTATTATCAAATACATAGATAACCGGGTTCAAATAACCACGAACAACTTACCTACTGACGAATCGCCAGTCTAGAAGGGCCTGAAGCCAAAGATGGAGGCCACAGTGCTGGCCGGAGCCTTTTTGATAAAGCTATTATAGGCATTGGACGTGCTCTGAAGCTTCTTGATCAAAGCCTTTTGCTGATCGTTCAAAGAAAGAATTTCAGACTTGACATTACTATCGGTTACGCTATTGGCTCCCTCAGTAGTCACCGCCAAAAGGCTTTCTTCTTTTTTGTAGCTCTGAAAACGATCAGTTGATGTCTTTTTAAGCTCGGCAGCGGCTTCAGCGAGTGAGGAACCCGCATTCTCCTGATCATAATTGATGATAAGCATTTTTCTCTTTCTGCTGATCTCAGACATCTGATCGATTACCCGGGTAACAGCCGCTTTAAGTGGTTTGATCTTATTGTAAGTAAAAAGTGAGTAAAGCACGATAAGACCGAGCAGTGCTACAACTAGTGGTACGAAGCCCATAGAGATTGAAGTTTTTGAGTGACCTGATTAAATCAGTCCGAAATAAATTTTTTTTAACAAGAATTGCAACTGCTTACCTGTTTGATGGAATACAGGTGTTGATATTGCATGGAAGGTTAGCGAAAAACTTTTCATATTTGGCCTTCATATCTTTCTATGTCAAAAAAAGTACTGATCATCACCTACTATTGGCCCCCGAGTGGAGGGGGAGGAGTACAGCGGTGGCTGAAGTTTACAAAGTACCTGTCAGAGTTTGGTTGGAATCCAGTAGTCTTTACTCCTGAAAATCCTGCATTTGATCAGAAAGATGAATCGCTTCTCAAGGAAGTATCGACTGATGTAGAAGTGCTACATTTTCCTATTTGGGAACCCTACGGCATCTTTAAAAAGGTCAGTGGCAGAAAAGAATTGAGGCAGGGTCAGGTGCTGGAGGAAGGCAAGCAAGGTTTGCTCTCAAAGTTAGCCATTTGGGTGAGGGGTAATTTGTTTGTGCCAGACCCCAGGGTGTTTTGGGTGAAACCTTCGGTCGATTACCTGAGCTCTATTCTCAGGACGAATCAAATCAGTACCATTGTTACAACAGGGCCACCTCACAGTGTCCATTTGATAGGTATGAAACTGAAAATGCAGAACCCCGGCTTAAAATGGGTAGCTGATTTTCGGGATCCCTGGTCGCAGTGGGATATCCTTAAGCAATTTCGCATGCTACCCTTTATCTGGGCAAAGCATAGAAAGCTGGAGCAGCAGGTGTTTAAGGTAGCTGACAGACTCATAACGGTGAGTAAGTCCTGGCAACAAGACTTTAAGTCACTAGGTGCACGCAGGAGCGTGGTCATTACAAATGGTTATGATGTGGATGACGATAAAGTTTCGGTGCATCACAAGCCTCAAAAATTTGTAATAAGTCATTTGGGAATGCTCAATAAGTTGAGAAATCCACAAGCCCTTTGGCAGGCACTGGAGCAATTGATAGACGAGGATGAGGGATTCGGTGGTGATTTCAATCTGCGACTGACCGGAATTCTGAGTAAAGAGGTGCTGGAAACCATAGCTGCTTTTCCAAAGTTGAATGCCAGCTTACAAACGGAGAACTCTGTTCCGCATGAGGAGGTCTATCAGGTGTACCAGGAGAGTGCGGTGTTGCTGCTCATCCTGAACCAATCAGAGAATGCGCAGGGTCACTTACCCGGAAAGCTATTTGAATACATGAGTGCTAAAAAGCCGGTATTGGCACTGGGGCTACCACAAAGTGACGCAGCGGAAATTTTGAAGGAGACGGGCCTTGGTAAAACGATTGATTGGAATGATCAGGCTGAGATCAAAACTCATTTGTCTGTAATGTATGAGCAATGGAAGTCTGGCAGTATTGATAGCCATGAGGTAGATATTAGTAAATATAGCAGGAGAGCACTTACGGGGCAGCTGGCTGCTTTACTGAATGAGCTTTGATCAGGGTTTTCTCTTAAATACGCGCTGCAGGAGGTTGTCTAAAACGCCATTCATTTCCGGAGATATTTTCAGAAAATAGGTTGGGAGCATAATGGTAAGCGTGATGATCAATGAACGCAGTGCAATGTCCATGATCACATTTTCAATAGCCGGCAAGAAATGGTTGACTAGCAGACTCAGGCCCGCTATACAAGTGAATTTCAGGGAAGACAGGGTAAAGGGCTGAATGCTGAATTTGATCCATACGAAAGCAAACTTTGACAGGTTAAAAATGGCCATTGCCAGAAAGGAGGCTATAGCTGCGCCTTCGATGCCATACTTTGGGATTAGGATATAGTTGAGGCCGATGGTAAGAATGGCCAGGAGGCTTACTGCCAATACATTGAAACGATAGTACCTGGACATTACAATGATCTCTCCATTAACCCCAAAGAACATATCTGTAAGCTTACCCAGGCCTATGAACAGCACCACATTCATACCAGCTATATATACTTCATTGTTAGGTATGAATTGGTAAATGCTGGCCAGGTTGGCCCAGACACCTATGAGCAATAAACTCCCTATAATCAGCTGGTTTATGGAGGTTTGTCTGTATAAAGTCAGTACATGGGCCATGTCGTTTTTTTGAAAGGCCTGAGAGATAAGCGGGGCTGTGATTTGTGTGATGGAGCGTTTGGGCATTTCTATGACCACGCCTATAAAGAAAGCAATGGTGTAAACACCTGTTGCCTCCAGGCCCATGGCGGCACTGACCATTACACTGTCTATCTGTAGTACGATTTGGGTGCCACCAGCCCCTAAAAGAGAATACAGGCCATAACGCATTAGTTTTTTAAATGTACCCTGTTTTAGAAAATCAAAGGAGAAAGAGGGCCTGAATGCCTTGATGGAAACAAGGTAGATACCGAGCGAAAGGGCAAGGCTGATGTAGAGTAAGACCAGGGATTTTACCATCCAGTCGAAGGTGATGATCTCCGTGCCGTAGAGCAGCACCAGTACTGTAGTGAATAACCTCAGCTGTATATCTCTGATAGCCGTAGGGATGACGATTTTCAGGTTACTTCTGCTATAAGCTTCAAGTACTTGAAACTGTATAAGAAAGAGCGTGATAAGCAGCGTTACCTGAAAATACTGGACAAACAGTTCGGATTCTTGAGAGAAGTAAGCCACCAGGGACTCCTGAAAGAGAATAGAAACTGCCGATAGTACCAGAAAACCGACAAGGCCGGCCAGCATGATAAATGAGAGGAAACCTCTCTGGTGCTTCAGGTCAGGAAAAAACTTAACGGTGGTCTGTGGAATACCCATCTGACCAAAAGTGGCCAGAATAAAGGCGCTGGACTGGATAAGCCTGAGAAGGCCAATTTGCCCGGAGCCCAGATAATAAGGGTAAAGCCAAAGGAGGTTGATATAGCCGACCAGTACACCCAGGTAGGCGATGAGGGACGAACGAATACTTTGGCGGATTACAATGCCCAAGGGTGAGGGTTTTTCGTGAAAGTAATATTTTAATGAAAATACCACTTCATAAAAGGGAGAATAAACTGTATAGGGTACAGCTTGAACCTGAAAGAGAAACCCACCCACATGATGTTTTTAATCGAGGCAGATGGGTTTCAAATTCTCTGGCCTGTGGGAGTTACCTTCTTATCATGATTTTTTTAGTAAAGGTGAATTTTCCATCACTGATACCAACAAGGTAAATACCATTGGGGTAACGGGAAACATCAATCTGCATTGAAGGTTTCCTGTAGTCCTGAATACTGGTTTTTTGTGTACCGTTCATATCATAAAGAGTAACGGCCAGAGGGGTGCCATTGTAGGCTGATAAGTCCAGAGCTATATAAGTACTGGCGGGATTGGGGTAAACACTGATTTTCGCTGCCGGGAGGTTGTCTTCGGTAGAGGTTACAAGTTCACCAATACCTGTCAACGTGAAGTTGGCAGTGCCTCCGTTCGAGGTTATAACCATGTCACCGCTGTAGGTTTTTCGATCTGTTGGTGCAAAGTCCACAGTGATGTTCTGACTTTCTGAAGGGGCTATGGTTATGTTGGAGGTTGGTCCTGTAAAGCCCTCTGGATACGTAATACTGCTAATCATAAGGCTGCCATCTCCATCATTGTGAATAGATATTCCAATAGTAGAGGTGAGGCCTATACCTGTATTGGGTGCCATCTGATCTCCGCTTACTCTGAGAATCGCCTCACCCACATTGGTTACGGTAATGGTAAAGATTTTATCAATAGATGATCCGAATGAGTCTTCACTGTTTACCCTTATGCTGTAGCTGTCCTGAGTTTCAAAATCAAAGTCTACTACGGCAATCAGCTCATTTCCTGTAATCTTGAATGAGGCGTTATCAGTATCTCCATCACCTGAAGTCAAAGTATAGATATGCGTGTCATTTTCATCTGCATCCTCAGTGATAAAATTACCGATACTTGCAGCTGTTCCACTGTTTTCGGCAATGGTATTGGTATCCAGCAGGATATCTTCAGGGCTGTTGTTGAAGGTCAGCAAGAGCGATTCGGAGGCCTCATTATTATTACCGGCAGCATCGGAGACTTTAGATTCAGCGATACTTAGTGTGGCAGTATTCTGGTCTGAAATCACTTTGAAGGTATAGGTGTTGGTATTTACTGCGTTGAAAGCAGCGATGCTTCCGCTTGTCAGGTCAATGTCTTCTTCAGTAAAATCTGTTACTGATTCATTGAAGGTGGCAGATATAGTGAAAGAGCCTTCAACGGGCTGACTGGAACCAGCAATTAGCGTCACTGTGGGTGCAGTCTGATCAGAAGTGATGCTGAGCTGAGTTGCCGCAATGTTATTATTGCCTGCTGCATCGGCAGCCATATCAGCTGCGATATCTACCGTCACGGCTCCGTCTGCAGTCGGTGTTATATCAGCGGTGTAGATGGCTCCGGTACCAGCAAAATTGGAAGCTGTGCCATTGTCTACTGCGATGTCTGTTGCTTCAAAATCATTGACATCTTCACTGAAGGTGATCGTTACCGCAAATGAAGTGGCATTGGTGGGTGAGCTTTCACCTGTAGTGATGGTCATAGTGGGTGCAGCCTGATCAGAGGTGATGCTGAGCTGAGTTGCCGCAGTGTTATTATTGCCTGCTGCATCAGTGGCTATACCAGCAGCGATATCTACCGTCACGGCTCCGTCTGCTGTTGGTATTATATCTACGGTGTAGATGGCTCCGGTACCAGCAAAGTTGGAAGCTGTTCCATTACCTACTGTGATGTCATCAGCAGTAAAGTCAATGACATCTTCACTGAAGGTGATCGTTACCGCAAATGAAGTAGCATTGGTGGGTGAGCTTTCACCTGTAGTAATAGTGACAGTGGGTGCAGTCTGATCAGAGGTGATGCTGAGCTGAGTTGCCGCAGTGTTGCTATTCCCTGCCGCATCAGTGGCTATACCAGCAGCAATATCTACCGTCACGGCTCCGTCTGCAGTCGGTGTTATATCAGCGGTGTAGATGGCTCCGGTACCAGCAAAGTTAGAGGCCGTGCCGTTGCTTACTGCGATGTCTGTTGCTTCAAAATCATTGACATCTTCACTGAAGGTAATCGTCACCGCAAAAGAAGTAGCATTGGTAGGTGAGCTTTCACCTGTAGTGATGGTCACAGTGGGTGCAGTCTGATCAGAGGTGATGCTGAGCTGAGTGGCAGCAGTGTTATTATTGCCTGCTGCATCGGCAGCCATATCAGCTGCGATATCTACCGTCACGGCTCCGTCTGCTGTTGGTATTATATCTACGGTGTAGATGGCTCCGGTACCAGCAAAGTTGGAAGCTGTTCCATTACCTACTGTGATGTCATCAGCAGTAAAGTCAATGACATCTTCACTGAAGGTGATCGTTACCGCAAATGAAGTAGCATTGGTGGGTGAGCTTTCACCTGTAGTAATAGTGACAGTGGGTGCAGTCTGATCAGAGGTGATGCCGAGCTTAGTTGCCGCAGTGTTGCTATTCCCTGCCGCATCAGTGGCTATACCAGCAGCAATATCTACCGTCACGGCTCCGTCTGCTGTCGGTGTTATATCAGCGGTGTAGATGGCTCCGGTACCGGCAAAATTGGAAGCTGTGCCATTGTCTACTGCGATGTCTGTTACTTCAAAATCATTGACATCTTCACTGAAGGTGATCGTTACCGCAAATGAAGTGGCATTGGTGGGTGAGCTTTCACCTGTAGTAATAGTGACAGTGGGTGCAGTCTGATCAGAGGTGATGCTGAGCTGAGTTGCCGCAGTGTTATTATTGTCTGCTGCATCGGCAGCCATATCAGCTGCGATATCTACTGTCACGGCTCCGTCTGCTGTTGGTGTTATGTCCGCAGTGTAGATGGCTCCGGTACCGGCAAAGTTAGAGGCCGTGCCGTTGCTTACTGCGATGTCTGTTGCTTCAAAATCATTGACATCTTCACTGAAGGTAATCGTCACCGCAAAAGAAGTAGCATTGGTAGGTGAGCTTTCACCTGTAGTGATAGTCACCGAGGGTGCAGTCTGATCAGAGGTGATGCTAAGTTGAGTTGCGGCATCATTTGTATTGCCTGCTAAATCAGTGGTTTGATCAGCCGCTATATCTACAGTAACCAGCCCATCGGTTGTAGGAGTGATGGTCGCGGTATAATCGGTACCTGATCCTGTAAAGTTTGATAAAGTTGCATTGCTCACTGTTACGTCATCCGTGGTGAAGTCTGATACAGCTTCGCTAATGGTGAATGTCACTTCAAAAGAAGTGGCATTGCTGGGGTTTGTTTCTGTACTGGCGATGGTTACCGTTGGCTTGGTTTGATCAGACGTAATACTAACCTGATTAGCTGCGGTATTGGTATTTCCTGCTACATCAGTGACTTGATCAGCTGCCAGATCAATCGTCACGAGCCCATCAGTAGCAGGGGTGATGGTTGCTGTATAACTGGTGACTGAGCCTGTCAGATTTGAAACGCTACCATTGACTACAGATACATCATTACTAGTGAAACCGATGATCTCTTCGCTGAAACTAAAACTCACCTCAAAAGAACTAGAGTTGCTGAGGCTGTTTTCAGTGGTGGCGATGGTTACCGTAGGTTTAGTATGGTCTGAGATAATGCTATACTGAAGAGCTGCGTCATTGGTATTACCAACTACATCAGTGACTTTGTCCGCTGCTACATCTATAGTGACCAGTCCATCGGTTATGGGAGTGACGGTCGCGGTATAATCGGCCCCTGATCCTGTAAAGTTTGATAAAGTTCCATTGCTCACTGATACGTCATCCATAGTGAAGTCGGCTACTGTCTCACTAATGGTAAAGCTAATCTCAAAAGAATTTGCGTTACTGGGGTTACTTTCAGTGCTGGCGATGGTTATCGCTGGTTTGAATTGATCTGAAGTAATGCTGAGTTGTGTGGTGGCCTCATTGGTATTACCTGCTACATCTGTGATTTTGTCTGCTGCTACATCTATTGTCACAGGACCATCGGCTATAGGGGTAATGGTGGCTGTATAGTTTTTACCAGACCCGGAAAAGTTGGAGAGTGTGCCATTGCTTACTGTGACATCATCGCTGGTAAAATCGCTCACCGACTCGTTGATGGTAAAGCTTATCGGGAATGTAGCTGATGTTGATGGGCTTACTTCTGTAGTAGTAATAGAAATGACTGGGGGTTCAGCGGTAAATACCCTTCGAATCTTGTGACTGGCCTTATCAGCGATAAGGAAGTCGCCATCAGTATTTTTTACAATTCCTCTGGGAAAGAAGAACCTTGAATTGAGCGGTGCACCATTGGATGTTCCCTGGATGCTATTTCCGGCTAAAGTTGTGACTGTACCATCTTCAGCCACATGCCTGATTCCATGTCGGTCAACAATGTACATTACATCTCCTTCATCAATGAACAAACCATTGATGGCATTAAAGCCTGCATTATTTTCATCTCCATCTGTAAACGGAGTAGCCGAAACCCCTCCCACTATTGTACTGAGTGTGCTTGTTTTAAAATCATAGCGTCTGACGGCTAGTAGTGTGGTTATGATCAGATTACCGGATGAGTCAAAAGCCAGACCAGTAGGTCCGCTTATCGTGGCAGTATTAATATCACCATCGGCATACCCTGCAGTTCCGGTACCTGTAACTGTACTTACATTACCATTAGTGTCAATCTTACGAATTGTATGGTTAATGGCGTCACTGACGTAGATATCACCTGATGAATGTACTGCAACATGAGTAGGCTTGTTAAACAAGGCTACCGATACGTCACCGTCTTTATAACCCAGCGTACCTCCAGCTATGGTGGTTACTACGCCTGCAGGTGTCACTTTTCGGATGGCATGATTGTCTTTATCCGCAACAATAAGGTTACCCTCGTTGTCGAGAGTAATTCCTCTGATCTGATTAAAGTGTGCTGCCGAGCCTGTTCCGTCTACAAGACCTGTACTGCCAGAGCTTCCCACGAAATTAGAAACGTTACCATTACTGTCCATAATTCTGATTACAGAACCACCTTCTTCAGCTATGTATAAATTACCATAAGCATCGAAAACCATATCAATAGGTTCGTTGAACCTGGCATTCAACCGATTGCCGTTGGTAGTGCCCGAAGACGAGCCAGCATAGGTTTCTACTAATTTTAAATTAGTTACCTGAGCGTGCACAGAGAAAGAAACGCACGCAATGAGCAGAAACAACAAGATCTTTGAGGGTAGATGATTCATGAAACGACAGTTTTTTTGACTATCGTAATTTAATACATCGTTATGACCTGAAATAAAATTATCGAGAAAAAATTAAGCTTTTGGAGGAGGGTGGCTTGTTAAGCGACTGCAGATAGCTCTTTCTGACCAGAAAAGATCAGACTTGGAGTTTATTCAGAGCACTTTTGATATTTATGATTTCTGTCCCGGAATTCATGCATGCCTCAACGATTTCATCGAAGTATTCAGGAGAGCATCCATACTTTGAGTAGTTTTTCTGGACATCGTGTGTATAAAATATAAGCCAGCCGCCCGATGCCTGGTGTTGCTTTATTAATGCTACTTGTTCTGAAACATGAAAACGCTTTTCGTACAAAGGGATTGTTTTGAGCCCGTTTAGATCGCAATTCCCCAGGTTAACACCATATTCGATACTGCGGGCACTTCTAAACCTGTTCTTGGTAATATTACGAGCACTTTTGGTTTGCTCACCGAAAGGGTATGAGAAATTCTGAAATGTCTGGTTTGGAAAATACTTTTTTAGATGAGCCAGATTCTTTTCTATATCCTTTCGAGCTTCGGTATAAGGTTCGTCAAAAAAATGAAAGTGATCATACGTATGGCACGCCAGTTCGTGACCATCAGCCAAACAGTCTGTGAGAGTTGCAATATCAAAATACTCCTTCACAACAGGACTTTCCAGAAATGAAAGAGCAATGTAATAAGTTGCTTGAATGTTATGATTCTTAAGGATAGTTCCTGCTGTACTAAACGCTGAAATGGGTGCGTCATCAAAGGTGAAGGTTATAGCCTTAAATGATGGAGGAATCTCAAAGGGCTTTCTATGGAAGTTTATCCCTAACCTTTTTCTCACCTTGTTGGCAATCCCTTTCATATTACTTCTAAAGCTACCTGACGATAATTATTTATTGCCCCGAGGAATTTGTATTCGAAAGGTTTACCAGTACACTTTTTGAATATTTCAAGTGCTTTGTATTCATCCTCAAAACTGGAAAACTCGTCAAAAATCAGAATATCACCTGTCTTTATGAAGGGTTGAAGATGGAATAATACATAAAGCGTAGCACTAAAAATATCAGCGTCAAGATGATAAACAGCTTTGTGACTCACTTTGTGTTGACGGAAGAAAGGATAAACAGAGTCTTGAAACCAGCCCTTAATAAACTCGACCCTGTCGTCATTTAGATTTGGCGTCTTACCATCTTGATTAAAATGACCCTGACCTTTGTCTTCCCATTGTTCGGGGAGGCCTTCAAAGGAGTCGAAACCATAGAATTCAGATTGAGGATGGCTGTTTTTTTCTACCCAAAACTTGATCATATCTCCACCCGCAACGCCAAACTCGTAATAACTTATCGGTGTATTGATTAACTGTTTTTGATCAAAGACGTACTTGTGAAGTTCGAATCGTCTTTGATAAGCATGCTTTTTGTTATAGTAGTCATTTAAACCGGGTTGCTTGTTATGTATATCAACCCATTTGAGGTAATTCAGGTATTGATTGAGCCTTGCAAAAGGCTTTGTTAATGCAAGAATTGGCTTGTATAGTTTAGTCTTAACAAATATGGGGTGTAAGGGCATCTGAACTCAGGTAATGATTTCAACAATATTCTCAGCGGACACAGGTCTGTCAGTCTTAAATATTAAAGTGTGAATATTATCTTCTTTCTTTTCTAATTCAAAATTTAGGTCATCAAATACCTGAGCTGAAAATTTATTGCGATCTGTCCTTTTGTATTTCACCCGGAAATCTCCCTGAGGCAAATAGTATTGAAGACAGTAATAGAAAAAGGCATGCTCTACTCGTTTGCTCTGAATGCGACAGCTGAACATAAGATCAACTAACGTATTTTTATCAGTATCTACGATTGCAAAGCCAACGATACCATAATTACCAAATTTGTCGCTACAGCTCATCACAAAGTTGTCTAAGTGGGTTGAAGTAGCAATATTTTCAATATCAGACTCCTTGTATTTGCTACCTGAAAAATTCATCTGATTCGTCCGCTGGGTTAACTCATATACTCTTTCAAAGTGAATTTCTTCGAGTTTAAGGAGTTCCAGTTTCATCTGGCAGGATTTCAAAAACTCAAGATATTCACCTTCGAAATCATCAGCTACTCCTTTTCGTTTTTGCTCGTCCAAATAAAGGTTTTTCCGGTTTTTACTTTCTGCAGTGGCAGCAGTCTGGAAAAAGTCCATATCGGGAATTTTTTCTATTTCCAATGCATCTAACACCTTGAGCTGCGGAAATACACTCTTTACTTCCTGACGCTCAAAATCGGAGTCATCAATAAACATGAGTGTACCCGGGCTAATATTCAAATCCCTTACTAGTTCTCGTATCGATTGACTCTTTGGTTGCCAGGAGATTTTGGGAAAGACAAAGAAGTCTTGAAGTCCGAAATACTCCAGTGCGGCTATAGCACTGTCAGGATTATTTTTGCTGGCGATTGAATGAATTACTCCTTTTTCCTCTAGGTCAGAAATAATTTTCCTGATATTCTTGCGAAGTGATAGCTCTTTAACACTTCCCTCGGTCAGAATTCCATGCCAAATCGTATTGTCCAGATCCCATACAATACACTTCACTTTGCCCTTTTTACTTTCACCAGTCGGTACGTTTTTGAATTTCACAAACTCTAGTAAGCCAAAGTACAAGGCATGGTCGACTGCTATTCCTTCGGGTGTAATGTTAATTCTGTAGTTCAGTCCCGTTCTTACTCTTTTTTCTATTTCTGTAAATGGTATTTCTTCACGGTTATAGCCAGGTTCAATGACTACTTTAAACTGGAAGGGTAATTTGCGGTATTTGCTGTCTTCACTTCTGATGGTTAGGTTCAGTATAACTTTCTTTTCCAAAGGATTGAAGCACTCCAGTATAAAGAAATCCGGTTTCAAAGAATCCTCCTGGAGGTGCTTTCGAATATCATTTTTTTTTATACTATACCTTTTTTGAATGAGTTTTTTTCTGAGCGATTTTGCAGGACTTTTATTGATAAGTGATGCTACTTTCAAGTCATTTTTCTCAAGCTTGTCTGCAGCATCTCGTGACTTCAAGTGGTTGTTTCCCTGAGTGGCCAGCACTCCCCATTGTTTAAATTGAATTTTCAAGATTCTGTGAGAGGACGAAGGAATTGCTTCAAGCGGTTGAATGCCATTAACAAATCGGGCACATTTACCGTCTGTTCTGGGAGAGTAGAGACTACAAGTCTTAAAACAGGCAGGCATGGCACATTCGGTACAATGTTCCGTCCAGTGGAGCACACTTCTTAACTCAACTTGTGCAAGTGTTTCTTCAAATTTTTTTCTGACCGCTATGGGTAAGTCCTCGATATGAGTTTTATAATATATCTCGCTTTCAAACATAAGAGGAAACTGATTTCAAAGTAACAACGCCTGTGTTTTTGTCAACGTTCAATGATTTGCCTGATTTTTTCAATGGCCAATATGTTAGGGTTTAAGCCAAAGGGTAGTATCTGAAAGGCCTGAGGTAGTCCATATTTTCGGCCAGTTTTTAAGTGTGTCATGGATTTTTGTGTACCGATTCCGTTCAGAATTATCCAGCATTAATATACCTCCTGATTTCAATTTATGTACTGCGTTCAGCGCGCAGGTGACGCGAGCTCTTCCATCTACAATAACTAAGTCTAGCGATGAGCCAGGCATTTTGAGAATCTCGGCTGAATATTGGCTGAAACGACTATCGGGTATGGGGTAGTTTTTTGCGCTTAAGCTCAATTGGTCCTCACTATTAAGTTTTGGTTGCTCAAAGGAGGAGTCAGCGGGAATGTGTATGAGAGATACATTCTTAATGTCTTTCTCTTCGATAATTTGGCTGACCCGTTTATACCATTGAGCATTGTGTTCAAGGCTATGAATCCGCTGGAGTAAATTTGCAAAGAAAATAGTGCTCATGCCACTACCATATTCAAAAGCGATCATATCATCTTTTAACAGCTGTTGCAAAGCCCATATGGCATTTGGGTTAAGCCAGGGCAGGTGAGGGTTTTTCTTCCGAAATTGTGCGTATTTGAGTTTGAGGAAGGGCCTGTATATTCTATACCTGAAATATTTCCAGCCATAGGTTACTGCCGTATAGTTTTGCCTGGCAAACCGGGCATTATTAATTTCCCTGCTTACAGATTCAAATGTATCAATGCTTATACCCATATCTCAGCGACAAATCTAACAAACCAGACTTCATAAAAGAATTACTTTGAAATTGAAGTCATTTGATGAATCTTGGGCACCATGAAAATTGCCATGTTTCTGGATCAGTCGTTTCCACCCGATTCCCGGGTAGAAAATGAGGCATACAGCCTGATCAAAGCAGGACATGAGGTGCATCTTTTCAGTTTGAGTTACCAAAAAGTGAAACTCAAACGAGAGGAGGTGAATGGTATAGTGGTGCATCGGTATAAAGCGGGTAACCTTGTCTATAAACTCTCCGCGCTTGCCTATACCTTCCCGTTTTTCCATAGCATCGTGCGAAAGAAAGTCGTCAGGTTTTTGAATGATGTAAAACCTGATGCCATACATGTGCATGATATGCTTATCGCTCAGGCGGTGATGGATGTTAATTCAAAGTCAGACAAACCATTACACCTGACACTGGACTTACATGAAGACAGACCGGAAATCATGCAGTTTTACCCGCACCTCAAGAAGCTGCCGGGCAAATACCTGATCAGCATTGATACCTGGAGAAGAAAGCAAAAGCAGCTGATGCAGAGGGCGGATAAAGTCGTGTTGGTAACGAAAGAGGCAGTAGAAAGGGCTGTGGATGTGACTGGAGAGCTTAAGGGTAAATTTATATCCCTGCCAAATACAATTGAAAAAGACATCTATTTCAATTATCCCATCGACAAGAGGATCACGCGTAGGCTGAAAAAAGGCTTTGATATCGTATATGTGGGTGATACTGGTTTGAGAAGGGGGACAGATACAGCCATACAAGCGTTAAGGTTGCTGATAGAGAAAGTACCGGAGGCTCAATTGATTCTGGTAGGCAAGAGCACGGAAGATATCCATTTAGTAAAGCTGGTTGAAGAACTGGGACTCAGTGCCCATGTGATATTTGAAGGCTGGCAGGATGTATCCCTTTTTCCCTCATATATAGATGGTGCTGAGGTATGTATTTCTCCCCTGCATAGAAACCTGCATCACGACACTACTTATGCCAACAAGTTATTTCAGTATATGGCAGGCAAGAGACCGCTCGTGGTGAGCGATTGCACTGCGCAAGCCAATGTAGTGAAGTCTACTGAGTGTGGACTGGTGTTTGAAGCCAATAACCCTCAGGCCATGGCGGCTTGTTTGCTGGAGCTATACAATAACCCCACAGAAGCCCGTAAAATGGGCGAGAATGGATTACGCGCGGTGGAAGAGTATTACCACTGGGAAAGCACCAGCAAGGCCTTAATCAGCTTTTACCAGGAGCTGGATGGGCGCCCGACTGCTTCATAGCAAAGTACACGGCCGCTAAAAATAGCAGTAGGCTCAAAATGGAGCAAATCTGCATAATGACAGTACCTGTTTTAAAAATAGCCGGTGCAAAAGTAAATTCTATGGTATGCTGTCCGGCAGGTACCTCCAGGGCGCGCAAAATATAGTTGGCTCGCAGCATTTCTGCGGGTTCACCGTCAATGGTAACCTTAAAGCCTTTCGGGTAGTAAATTTCTGAGAATACAGCCAGGCCATTCTCAGCGTTACTGGATTCGTACTTCCAGTAGCCAGGGTGGTAATCTGATAAGGTGATAACCCCATTGCCTCCTGATTCGCTGCTTGTGAGAGCGTTCTGAGAGACATCAATCAAGGCGGTAGTTTTGGTATTGATACTGGCTATCTGCTCAAATTCTTCATCAGGCGAATTGACCTGGGTCACGTTTTCTACAAACCAGGCAGCGCCATTGGCCTGGTTATTTGTCAGAATACCCCTGGGGTCAGTAGGGTTAGCTATCGCAAATTTAGCATTGAGCATATTCATGAGCGGGATATTGCCGAAAGCACTACTGCCACTCTGAGCTGTCTGTTTCATCAGACTATACTCCATCATCAGATATTGATCCAGAAGCTCCTGAAACCTTCTGATGCGGGCACCATTGTAACCATTAATGGAAGAGTGATGATAAGAGGCCCGGGCATCATAAAAGATAGGCGTGGTCAGGTCTATCACCCGATCTCCCAGTAGTTTGTTTTGCTTGATGTACTGGTCACCAGGGTATTCAGCAAAATACTGTGTAGCAGGAGCTCGCTGGAATCGTCTGTCATCCATAAAGCGTTGTGCTACGCCAACAACGTCTATCGTCACCAGAAGGATAAACAGGGTGTAGGCAACGGTTTTGGAGAGTTTGCCAATGGAATGAAAGTAATAGACAACTGCAAAAAGTGCTATAAAGAGGAAGGTTCTGAAAGCATCGGCTCTTAAGAATGCTTTTCTGTCCGCAATGATACCATTCTTCAACCAGTCGGGCCAGTTAGGATCAAAAGCTCTGCCTTTAAAACTAAATACCCCGGCAAAAACCACCAGCAGTAAAGCCAGGCCTGCTGTAGAGCCAAGTGCAATGAGCAGCTTCTTTCGCTCTGCTTTGCCCAGCTTGGTCTGAAGCAGTTTTTCCAGGCCTAGCATGCCCAGTAGTGCTATGCCAAATACAGGTAATACAATGGTAAAGGTAACGGACCTGAATTTATTGTAGCCTGGAAAGTAATCGAAGAGGAAGTAATTGAGGCTGCTCAGGTTACGGCCGTAGCTTAGGAGTATGCCGAGTACTATCACAGCTATGATCCAGATGACATGCTTTCGTTCAACGAAGAGTATTCCCACCACAAAGAGGAATACCATAATGGCCCCGGCATAATAGGTGGTGGCCGTTTCCTGCCCCCAATAAACCAGGCCTCCCATGCCATTCAATTGTTGAATTATCTGCGCTTGAGTAGCTCCCGCTTTTTTCAATTCATCTGCGACATTAGAATCTATATCGAGACTGGCATTGCCACCCAAAACATTGGGAATAAACAGAGACATAGGGTCCCAGAATCCGTTGCTGTATTGAAACGCGTAAGTCTTACCAAGCCCGTCTTTGTTCAACTCTTGATTTTCCTGCTGAGTGAGCTCCGATTGTCCTCGGTTTGAGTATTTTCCGAATTCGTAAGTAGTATAGAATTGACCAAAGAAAGTACCTACCGCCAGTGCCGCTGCGGCCACGAGTAAGCCCAGTCTTTGTGTAAAATCTTTGAGGCTACCATCTTTATATGCATAGACGAGCTGAACCAGTCCGTAAATAGCAACGACAAAAGCCAGATAATAGGTGATCTGAAGGTGATTTACCCTCATATGCATGGCCAGTGCCAGTGTGGTAAGGCTTGCTCCCAGCCAGCGGTTTCCTGTAAAGCAGAGGTGAATAGCCCCCAGTACCATGGGCATAAATGATATGGCTGAGATCCGTGCATTGTGCCCCGCATCGAGCCCTATAATCTGGTAAGAAGAGAAGGCAAAAGCAATGGCCCCCATTATGGCCAGATATGGTCGTACTTTGAAGCACAGGAGCATGATATAAAAGCTCAGCATGCATAAAAAAATGATCCTTACCGGGTGAGGTAATCCAAAGGTAATGACCGCATGAAGTCCTTTGATCAGTTGATTCCCCCATTTGACATCTACCAGATAGGCAGGCATACCTCCGAAAATCGAGTTGGTCCAGAGGCCCTCTTCTCCGGTTTCTGTACGGTAGTCGATGAGCTCTTTGGCACTACCTTCCCACTGAAGAATATCACTCTGTGAAAGCGTCTTTCCCTCAAAGAAGACAGGTTGGAAAAAGAAGACAGTGAGTGCCAGAAAAACAGCAACGGCCACAAGGTGTGGAAGAATGTCTTTTTTGAAGTCGAATTTCCTCATAATGGGTCAGATCAAAAGAACTGCCAATATGTTGATTAGGCATGGATTAAGAAAGGCTTACATTCTTTTTTTGCCGGTGGAATAGAGCGGTTTCTATCTTTTATTGAAGAGAAATTTGGCTATTTTTGCAAGCTCAAAATAAGGCAAACATGTTCGAGAATTTAAGTGGTAAGCTGGACAGGGCGTTTAAAACGCTCAAGGGACAAGGGAAAATTACTGAAATCAACGTGGCCGCTACGGTCAAAGAGATCAGAAGGGCCCTGATTGACGCGGATGTGAACTACAAAGTGGCCAAGGATGTGACTGATCGCATCAAGGCGGAGGCTTTGGGTCGCGATGTACTGATCTCTGTTTCTCCCGGTCAGCTGCTGATTAAAATCGTAAGTGAAGAGCTTACCCGCATGATGGGTGAGAAGAAAGCTGATTTTGCCATTCAGGGCGATCCGGCTGTCGTGCTTATCTCTGGTCTGCAGGGTTCTGGTAAAACTACCTTCTCGGGTAAACTGGCCAATATGCTCAAGTCTCAGGGGCGCCAGGTATTGCTTACTGCTTGTGATATCTACAGGCCGGCTGCGATTGATCAGCTGAAAGTACTGGGAGAGCAGGTAGGGGTAGAAGTATACGCTGAGCCTGAGAATAAGAATGCACTTGAAATTGCGAACAATGCCATCAAGCATGCCAAGGCTGTTGGCAAGAAAATAGTCATTGTCGATACAGCTGGTCGTTTGGCAGTAGATGAGGCCATGATGCAGGAGATTGAAGGGTTGAAGAACGCACTCAATCCTACAGAGACGCTGTTTGTTGTAGACTCCATGACAGGTCAGGATGCTGTTAATACAGCGAAGACTTTTAATGAAAGACTGGACTTTGATGGCGTAGTACTGACCAAGCTGGATGGTGATACCCGTGGTGGTGCGGCCCTTTCTATCAGGACGGTAGTAGAGAAGCCAATCAAGTTTATCTCTACCGGTGAGAAAATGGAGGCCATTGATGTCTTCCACCCTGATCGTATGGCCAACCGTATTCTCGGTATGGGTGATGTAGTGTCTTTGGTAGAAAAGGCACAGCAGAGCTTTGATGAAGAAGAGGCCAAGATTCTGAATAAGAAAATCCGTCAGAACAAGTTTGACTTTGATGATTTCCTCTCTCAACTGGAGCAGATTAAAAAGATGGGGAATATCAAGGATCTGATCGGTATGATTCCGGGTATGGGCAAAGCCATGAAAGGAATGGATATCGATGACGATTCTTTTAAACCCATTGAGGCCATTATTCGCTCCATGACCTTGCAGGAGCGTGGTAACCCTGAGCTGATCAATGGAAGTCGCAGAAAACGTATTGCTGATGGTAGTGGTACCTCTATTCAGCAGGTAAACAACCTGATGAAGCAATTTGCTGACATGCGTAAGATGATGAAGGCCATGAACAAGATGGGAGGCGGTAAACGTGCCCTGGCCGGACTGGGTAATATGCGCAGGCGCTAGTCCGAAGAAGGTTTAGTCGCCTTGAGACCCCTTGCTTCCTTGTAGGCTTCCCATTTCACCCAGGCCATTCTATTGTCAAAGTCACGGCTTTGGAAGGTAAGTTTATAGCGATACTGATCACCCGAAGCAAGCTTCATTTCGGAGTACTCCTTGCCTTTAACAGCTGTAGTGTCAGCCTTCTTGTTTACCTCGTAAGATATGTCCAGCTCCTCACGCACCCACTTAAGCGTATATTGACTTAGGTTTTTGTTTATGCGTGTTTTACCATTGACTTTGGTGAGGACGCTCTCTCTTTCCAATAGCTTCTTATTACTGTAGTCGCTCACATAGATTTTTGCCCTGCCATATTTCCCCAAAAAGTCATTAGTCCGGTCAACCCTCAGAAAGGCTTGCATCTTTACCAATACACTATCGATAAAGAAGAGGTTGATGTCGTCTATAAAATGGGCTTCTGCCAGATAGTCAATTCTGCCCAGCCTGTAGATTGTAAAGTCATCGGTATAAAACTCACCGAAGTGTTTAAAGCCTTTCATATCAAGGTTTTCAAGCTTTTCATTGATTTGAAAATCAGTAATTGAAAACTGATAGTCCGGAATACGGGAGTTAATATAAGTTTTGGGAGGTTCCTCAGGTGTTTCCACTGGCGCTACCGGCTCGTTGGGTTCTTCTTTTTCGGGTGCCTTGCAGCCTGCTATGATAAGAAGGGAGATAAGAAGGAGGGGGGCGATAGATTTCACAATGAACTAATTTCTTCGTTAATCTAGCTTTTAAAAGCTAAACTCCCAAGTGTTTAGTTCAACTTGTTACCTGATCCAGAATTTGCTGATAGTCAGCGGGACTGACACTGTGGTATTTATGGGCTTGATGGCCGTCTTCAGGCAGGCCATATATAAAGTGACTTTTCCAGACATGCTCAATAAACCAAAGTGGTTCATAGCCCCAGCGTTGCTCCTTTTCTCTTTCTTCTAAAAACTCTTCCCGACTAATGCTGAGGTAATATTGATGTGCAGCTGCTATAGGTTGGGCTGACTTCTGAAAGGCAAACAGGCCTTCAAGAATGAGGTAGTCGCAGTCTGGTAGATTACTATCGATGGCTTTGTGCCAGGCGGGCCAGTTTATCGAGTCTGGATGCTCCCAGTCAGTACGTTCTTTTATCTTGGGTATCTGCTGCTCTGGTAGCACAAAGTTGTCCTGACTCAGCACCATGCTTTTGGGTAGCTGTTGATGAAGCCAGTAGGCCAGGCTGGTTTTTCCTGATCTGCTTACTCCTCCGATGGCAATAATTCTGGACATAGCTGAAAACGAAAAATCCGAATCAACTGATTCGGATTTAAAGCCATGGGCTTATTTTTTATCTGTACATCACAGAATCAACTGCGGCAAGTGTCCTTTTTACATTAGGTAAGATGGCCTCAATCAGGGTAGGGGCATAAGGCAATGGCAGGTCCATACTGTTCACCCTTCTGATAGGGGCATCCAGGTAGTCAAATGCATCTCTTTGTACATTAAAGGTGATGTCTGTAGCCAGTGAAGAGAGAGGCCATGCTTCTTCAACAATGACCAGCCTGTTCGTTTTCTTCACAGATTGGATGATTGTTGGGTAATCCAGTGGTCTTACCGAGCGCAGGTCAATCACTTCAGCATTTACTCCATTTTTGGCCAGCTCATCAGCTGCTTCATTCACGATCTTCATCATCTTACCAAAAGAGACGAGCGTTACATCACTCCCTTCTCTTACGATGTGTGCCTGTCCGATAGGGAGCAGGTATTCGCCTTCCGGCACCTCTCCTTTATCACCATACATAAGCTCCGACTCCATAAAGATCACTGGGTCATGGTCGCGAATGGCCGATTTCAGAAGGCCTTTGGCATCGTGGGGGTTCGAAGGTACTACTACCTTCAGTCCGGGAGTATTGGCATACCAATTTTCAAAGTTTTGTGAGTGCTGAGAGCTGAGCATTCCCGCATTACCGGTAGGGCCTCTGAATACAATTGGCATAGGGAACTGACCGCCAGACATTGACATCATTTTGGCGGCAGAGTTGATCACCTGGTCAATGGCTACCAACGAGAAGTTGAAGGTCATAAACTCGATAATAGGGCGGAGGCCGTTCATGGCAGCTCCTACACCGATGCCGGCAAAACCAAGCTCAGCAATAGGGGTATCGATTACTCTTTCAGCTCCGAATTCATCCAGCATACCCTGGCTCACTTTATAAGCACCATTGTATTCTGCTACTTCTTCACCCATGAGAAAGATTTTTTCATCTCTTCTCATCTCTTCCGTCATGGCTTCTCTCAGGGCTTCTCTGAATTGAATTACTCTCATTGCGCGTTCCGTTTAAAGGCCGTAAAAATAATCATTCAGAAGGCATTCACAAAACAACTTTTGAGTGAAATAGGTGGGAAATAAAAAAGGCTTTCATCTGCAGATGAAAGCCTTTTTTGATAAGTTCTTATGATTCTTATTTCAGCAGATCAATGAAAGCCTGTGATCCTGAGAAAGTTCTGAACTCAAGGTCGTTCAGGGCTTTCTGCTTCAGGCTTGAATCAGCGTTCACAGCATTTCTGAGGTGCTCAATTACTTTGTTCTCATTGTCCTGACGGGCAGCGGCTACAGCAGCCACATAATGCGCCCAAACATAAGCTCTGTCAGCAGAAATTACGGATTCCAAAGTTGCCTGTCCTGCTCTGGCGTTTTTGTTTAGTAGCTGAGCCAGACCTTTGTTATACTGATCAACAGAGGCATCACCGGCTCTGCCTAAAGTAGAAACAGCGCCATTGTAGTCAGCTTGTCTGATCTGAATGTAACCCTTGGTTCCGCTCACACCCTGGCGAACATCATTACCCGGATTCATGCCCAATGCCTTGTCAAGTGCAGAAAGTGCATCAGCCCAAAGGTCAGGAGAAGACTGAGCCTGCATAGCCAGTGCCATACCCATGTTAGCTTGCGCTTCTACATTGGCTTTCTTCTGGTTAGAAATCTGGAAGTGGTTCAAAGCAGTAGAGATCAGGTTTCTCTGACCACGTGCATTTGACTGCATAGCCATTTGTAAATGAACAGCTCCGAGGTTATTATGGATTACCCAGGTGTCATTTTTCTTAGCAGCAGCTTCGTAGATTTTTTTCTTTTCTTCCAGTGAAGGATTTTTGGCAGCAGCATAAGCCAGCTCTTCTACAGAAAGCTGATCAGCAGAGGTTCTGCCGTTAGCGATTTGCAATGCCAGGTTAGCAATTTGCTCAGGAGTTTTCTTTGGCTTAACTGTCAGTACTTCAGTTTTGGCAGTTCTTAACTCAGGGTAGATGTTTTTGAAAACTTCTTTGTAGGTGCTGAGCTTCTGGAGTTGCTTTTCTTTTTGCTCGAAAGAACCGGTTCCGTTGATGATGCTGTTGTACTCAGACTTCTGAGCAGAGCTAAGACCAGAGTAACTTGCAAGCATTGATTTGAACTCAGTCCAGTCATCAATCACAGGCTTCTGAATGAATCTGATCTGACCAGCCATATCCTGGTAGTCATATTTGTCCATTTGCTCTCTGTACCAGGTTTCGATGGCAGCAGCTCTTTCCTGAGCCAGCTCAGAGTTGATTCTGTCTTTACCCTCAGGAGAGTGAGAACCAATGATGGTTACCGTTCTGGTTACGTTTTTCTCTGCGATAAACGCAGCAAAACGAGTTCCTGCATCACCTTCAATCTCTGATTTTTTGAAAACAGACTTACCCTGATCGAATTTGAATGAAACATTTGTTGGGATCAGCTCTTCCTGGTCGTTGTAACCATGGCCTGCATAAGCAGCCGCGTAAGACGGTTGTACCAGTGTAGAAGTAGTGATCAGACCTTCAGCGATACCGAGTCTCTCAGTTTCTCTGTAAGCTCCATTTTTTGGATTAGAAGCTTTTCCCTGAATTTCAATGTTGCCTCTTTCCATTCCTTCTTTGAAAGGGAAAGAATACTCTTGAGAAACAGCAGTAGCTTCTGTATTGGAGTTTGGATAATCGTCAGCTCTGAACTCAACGTCTTCAAGCTGTTGCTCATTTGTACCGTAGCGGTAGTAAGTGCTGATTGTAAATACTTTCTTTGGCTTGAGAAGCTTTGGAGGAAGCTCAGCAGACATTGTAAAGGTTACTTTGTCGGCATGTACTTCCAGTGGTGAAGGGTCCACTGTAAGCTTATTATCTTTAGCCGCTTTGACCATTTGGCCTAAAGCACATCCGGTCATTGACATTACGCCAAGTATCAATAAGGGGAAGAGTAATTTCGAGGTTTGGGTTTTCATAGGGATTTTGATTGTTTTTTTACCGTTTTGCCTATATTCAAACAGAGTGCAAGTTTAAGAAAAATTTAGTATATTCCGACTGTTACGATTAATAAATTCTTTCGTAAATTTGTCTCAATTATTGCCCAATGGAGAGAATACAGCGGTTTTTTGAAAGTCAGGCCTTCGGTGTCTGTACTAAGCTTGGAGAGAAGCTTAGTTTTTCTACTTCCAGCATCCGGTTGTTTTTTATATACGCGTCATTCCTGACGTTTGGATCTCCGGTGATTGTTTATCTTGCTTTGGCCTGGGTAATCAATATTCGTCAGCACCTCAGACGCAGACAAAACCCTGTCTGGTACAATTAACGGACTATTTCGTTGTAGCGTTTTTTACCAAGAGCAAAGTATTGCCAGATGATAAGCCCACGATGTCGGGGGCTTTTTGTGTTTTTACGCACAATGTGATTCCGCTTTCTATAGTTGGCCAAAAATGTGTGAGTGAAGTGCCAATGGGCTTTGAATATGGCAATTCCGTGTTTCAATCCACTGTGGGAAGAGAAGTGAACGGCTGCCAGCCAGTCGAGGAGCATGCGCAGCGGAAGTTTCCAGATAAGCTTTGAGCCAGGTTCGTTTTTCAACATCAGGCTCAGGCCGTTTCTGAAATTCAGGTAGGTTTTGCGTGGATGTGATTTGTCCAGAGTGCCTCCGCCCACGTGATAGATGGAGCTTTTATGACATACCGCCACGCGGTAGCCCAGGTTCCACAGGCGCCAGCAGAGGTCTATCTCTTCCATATGAGCAAAAAAGTCGACATCCAGGCCGCCTGCTTTCAGGTAGGCACCTCTGCGTACGAACAGGCAGCTGCCTGAAGCCCAGAATACATCCCGGGTGTCATCATACTGGCCTTTATCTTCTTCTATAGTGTGAAAAACTCTGCCGCGACAGAATGGAAAGGCCAATGTATCCAGGTAGCCACCTGCTCCACCGGCATACTCAAAATGTGTCTTCTTTTTAAAATCTATGATCTTGGGCTGGGCAGCCGCCAGGGATTTGTCAGCTTCCAGAATTTCCAGTACCGGAGGAATCCAGTTTTCTGTGACCTCCACATCAGAATTCAGTAATACGATGTATTCCGACTCGATCAGCTTGATGGCCTTGTTATAACCACCGGAGAACCCAGAGTTTTCTTCAAATCGAAGTAGTGTTACATCAGGGTGGTTGGCAGAAATAAAATCAACAGACTCATCGGTAGAGGCATTGTCTACCACTATTACTTCATAGGGTAAAGAGTGCTTTACAACGCTGGGTAGAAATTGCTCTAAATAGTCCCTGCCGTTGTAGTTAAGAATTACTACTGAGAGTTTGTTCATCAGAACATACCGCCCAGGTCCATACCTGGAATGTTGGGCATAATGCCATCTGTACTGTTCTTGATTTCTTCCTTAGCTCTGAGGTCAGCCTTATCCATGGCATTGTTGATGGCAGCTACGGTCAGGTCCTGAATCATTTCCTTATCGTCTTTGGTGATCAGGCTTTCATCTATATCAATTGAGATTACTTTCTTTTTGCCATTGACGGTAGCTTTTACCATACCGGCTCCTGCTTCGCCTGTTTCTTCTATGAATTCCAATCGCTCCTGAGCTTCCTTCATCTTTGCCTGGACCTCTTTTACCTTGCCCATCATCTTCATCATATCGAACATGTCACTACTGTTTTGCTCAAAACTATCGAATTAATGTAATACTTCCAGTCAAAGAAACGGGAGTATTTGGCGTGAAGTTATAATTGATACGATAAACGTAAGTTCCGGTAGGAGCAGCCTGGCCGTTGATGGATCCGTTCCAACTACGGGAAGGATCATCAGATGAATAAGCCAACTTGCCCCAGCGATCAAAAATCAGCATTTGAAAGTTGGGGTAAACCCCAACAGGTACGCCAAAGGTGTCGTTATGGGTGTCTCCATTAGGACTGAATGCATTTGGGAGCTGCAATACCGGGGAGAATTCAAAACAAACCTCTTCTGAGATGACTGATTCAAAACCGCAATCATCTGTATAGGTCACTATAAAACATACTTCTGAGCCGGTTAAGTCAAAATCATTAACCGTGAAGGTGAGGCCGGTTGTGGTACCGACCAGCTCACGTGTGGTGGGTGTAGACAGGTAGATACGGTATTCAGCGGCTGGTACCGGGGCTTCGTCATAAGTAAGAATGACTGCTGCCCCGGCTAGTCTGCCTTGTAACCCCGTGGTGCGAGGAGGGGTCAGACCACCACCTAAGGCATAATCAGGCAGCAGACTAATACTTCTGGAAACGGCCCCGTTAAGGGTAACCTCATAATAGTAAGGACTGACATCGGTACAGTTAGCAAGGATTTTTCTGTATTCACCAGAGGGAGCTGTGTTGACAGGCTCAGCTGTTCCGTCAAAAACAAAGCTCACGGCTGCAATCTCACCGGTGGTATGATCAGTAGACCAACCTGAGGTGATGGTGAGCTCATTGACATTGAGATAGTCGGCTGAGTATCCGGTCAGTACATTTTTTATGATGTTGGAGTAATTCTGTACTACACCACAGGCCTCAATGGCTCCCAGTTGAAACTGCAGGTCATTGATATTGGCGATAGGGGCATTCAGATTAAAGATAAAACTCTCAGGGTTGGTAACAGGGTCTATACTGGCTACTATACTGAAGGGGTTGCCTTCATTCTTAAGCAATAGTTCGTAGTCGATGTTTTCTGTCAGGGTTTCATAACTGAGTTCCACAGTCTGTTCATCCAGTATGGTAAGGGCGGTTATGCGTGGGGTAGGTATAGACTGAATTGTGCTGATTACCCGGGAGGGAGATGTGCCACAATTAATATCTGAACCGGCATTGAGTTTTCCGCTTACTGCTATGCCGTAGCTGCCTTGCGATGCATAGGTATGGCTGATTTCGCTGCTGCCTGATTTATCCAATGCGGTAAGGGCTGTACCATCTCCATAGTCAATTTCGTAAAAGTCATAGCCATCCAGCCCGAAATTAAAAGTGAGCACCACGCGATTATCATTGCACAGAGCTACTGTGTACTCTGGGGCTACTGGCTCCAGTGCCGTAATTTCTATAAAGTCAAATCTATCTTCAATGGCTCCTGCCCCTGATTGGTCTACCACTCTGATGAGGAAAGTGCCTGGAGAATTATAAGTAGTATTGAGTGTTTCAGCAGGGTCAAAGGTATCGGTAAAACCCACATTGGAGAAACGGTCATTTGCATCGCCCATAAAATCTACAAACAGTGATCCGGGACGGGCTCCTGTATTGGTAAGTGTGATCTCCAGGGGTACGCAGCCGGCATCAAAGTCCACCGTAAACCACCCTTTCTGACTGCTGATCTGAGCCTGGGTATCCGGCAAAGTCAACAGGCTGATCATAATGGACATAAAGACTGCTGTCCTGTATTTTAAAAGAAGTGCTATTTGATGCTTTGCCTTCAGCTTGCAGGAGTTATGGTTGAACAATAAACGGTCATTCAGATCGAAACTTATTCAAAAAACACAGAAAAGCCTTGATGTAGAATTGGCACCAACGTCAAAGGGCCATTCAGGCATGAGCCAATTTAGTTATTATGGCATCAATGCTCAGGCTGCTTTGTTCACCTGTGCTCATGTTTTTTAGTACAAACTCGCCCGTTTCTATTTCACGGGAACCCACCATAAGACAAAAGGGAATGCCTTTTTTGTCTGCGTACGACATCTGTTTTTTCAGCTTGGCGCTGTCGGGGTATAGTTCACAGTTAATATCAGCAGCTCTGAGTTTTGCCAGCAAGCCCAGCGCATAGTCGGCAGATTCTGCATCAAAATTGGTGATCAGTAGTTGTGTGCTGTCCAGACTGTCTTCAGGAAACAGCTTCAGCTCTTCCAGTGTGTCGTAGATGCGATCGATACCAAAGCTAATGCCCACGCCTGATACATCTTTGAGTCCGAAGATTCCCGTAAGGTTATCATATCTGCCACCGGCTGTAATGGTGCCCATCTTGATCGAGGTGGGCTTTACCTCATAAATGATTCCTGTATAATAGGAGAGGCCTCTGGCGAGTGTAGGGTCAAAAATCAGGTTGTGACTCTTCAGACCAAGTTTTTCGATAAAATTAAAGGTGTCTTCCAATTCCTTTACTCCGGCTAGTCCCGTTTCAGAGTTCTGTAGCAGGCTTTTCAAAGCTTCCAACTTTTCAATATTCGATCCGTTCAGGTTTAGCATATTGTTAAGCTCAGCAAGGGCGTTTGCTTCAATCCCTATTTTGTTCAGCTCTTCGAAAACTCTTTCCTGACCAATTTTATCAAGTTTGTCCAGGATCACACAGAAAGTGCTGAACTGCTCTTTTGCTTCTAATACCTCGGCTATACCTTCCAGTATCTTGCGGTTGCTGATGGAGACACTGAATTCGTCAAAGTTCAGGGCTGCAAAAACCTCGTGTACCATACACATAAGTTCGGCCTCGCATATGAGAGAGTTTGTGCCTACGATATCGGCATCACATTGAAAGAACTCGCGGTATCTCCCTTTTTGCGGCCTGTCGGCCCTCCATACCGGCTGAATCTGGTAGCGCTTGAAGGGAAAGGCAATGTCATGCTGGTTCATCACTACATAGCGTGCAAAAGGTACGGTCAGGTCATACTTCAGGCCTTTCTCTGTAATTTTTGAGGTAAGCACTTTACTGCCTGCCTCATAGTCAGTTGGTTGGGTTTTAGACAGGTAATCCCCCGAATTAAGAATTCTGAAAAGCAGCTGATCTCCCTCATCTCCATATTTACCTGTAAGGGTAGAGAGGTTTTCCATCGCGGGCGTTTCCAATGGTAAAAAACCATACTTTTTGAATACGCCTCTTATTGCATCAAGAATGTAGTTTCTTTTCAGCATTTGAGCCGGACCGAAGTCACGAGTACCTTTGGGTAAAGAGGGTTTTTGTGCCATTACTGCTTAAATTTGGTCAAAGCTACTAAAAGGACAGAAAACAATGGGGCAGTGACAGGGCCAAAGTGTACAGTTTCTGAATTTTTATTTCATAAAAGATGCATAAATTTTCAAGTAACTCTTATCTTTGCACCTCATTTCGAGAATAAGCATAGTGACATGGGCATAACGCGACTTAAAAGAAAGGCAAGAAGAAACAAGCAAACAGCCGCCAAAAGGCAGGTGAAAATGCAGCAGTTGAACAGACAGCCTGTAGTTAAAAATATTGATGCAGAAGCTGCAAAAGCTTCTTTTGGTACTGCTCCTGAAAAAGAAGCACCAGCACCGGCTCCGGTTGTAGAAGAAGTAAAAGCTGAGGCGGTTGTAGAAGAAACTCCTGTAGCTGAGGTTGTAGAAGAGGTAGTGGCAGAAGAAGCTGTGGCTGACGCGACAGAAGATACTGCTGAGGCAGAGGCACCTGCTGAAGGAGAAGATGAAACTAAGGAAGAGGCTTAAGCACTACCTTAACATATATCATAAGGAAGCCGGTTTTGACCGGCTTTTTTTATGCCCCTCGCTTGCCCAACTCTATTACTTCCAGATTTTTAATATTACCGGCTTCCAGGTCAAAACGCAGTAGCGTTCGCATTCTGTGAAACCCCTGCCTGCCTGCTGCTCCGGGATTCATGTATAGCATACTGTTCAATGCTCTGTCGGGCATAACCTTAAGAATGTGCGAATGCCCGCAAATAAAAAGTTTGGGCTGCTCAGCTTTGAGGTCGGCTTTTACGCCCTTTGCGTAGCGGGGTGGGGTACCCCCGATATGGATCATATATACTTTTACACCTTCGAGCTCAAAAACCAGTTTTTCGGGGTAGCGAAGTCTTATTGATTTGTCATCTATATTTCCATAAACAGCTCTTACAGGTTTAAAAGAGGCCAGGTCATCAATCACCTTTGCTTCCCCGATATCTCCGGCATGCCAGATTTCGTCACAAGCCTGAAAGTAATCGAATACTTTAGGGTCTAAAAAGCTGTGCGTATCAGATATCAATCCTATGGTCATTCACAAATAAAACAGGAAAAGTATTCCCAATTTGGGAAAGTTTTTAAAATCATAGTTTGCCAGATAGGGAGGTGCCATTTGAAAAATCGCTCTTTATTTGTCTTATACCAATAAGGGATAAAAAGAAAAGATTAATTACCTTAGGCTGCTGGGTTGGTTAGGATTTTGCTAAACAACTGAAAACTAATTGACATGAAAAGATTTTTAATCGCACTTACACTTTTTATGGGGGTTTTATCTGCCCAGGCGCAGACAGAAGATACTCCCTGGTGGCTGACTATAGAGCTTACCAATAATAAATTTGACTACAGATTCTGGGAAGGCATCTTTGACTTTGGCCAACTGGATAATTCCGGCCTTAGAGTCGGTGTTGAAAGATACCTGAACAAAAGTTTTGATGTTGAAGCTGGCCTCTCTTACGGCAAATTAATTTATGAAGATGTATATAAAGGAAACCTTACAGATTTTGACCTGAGATTGGTTTATAAATTTGATAATGGCTACATCTTCAAAGAAGATTCTAAACTCGCTCCTTACATTTTTGCTGGCTATGGTGTCGCCTGGCACGGTAATATTAGTGGTCGACTGGATTACAGAGAGTTTGAAGACGGAAGTTACGCTATGTTGCCAATAGGCGGTGGACTTAAATTCAAAGTAACTGAGGATGCTGAAATCAATGCAAGAGCAGCTTACAAGAGCAGTATTTCTCAATCACCTAATTACATGCAGTATGCCTTGGGTGTTTCTTTCTCTCTGGGTGGAGAAAAAGATTCAGATGGTGATGGTGTTACTAATAAAGAGGATGCTTGCCCTGAGGTAGCCGGACCTGTAGAAAACCAGGGATGTCCATGGCCCGATACTGATGGAGACGGTGTGCTGGACAAAGATGACGAATGTCCGACTGAGGCGGGAACGCTCAATGGCTGCCCTGACAAAGACAGAGATGGTATCAAAGATTCAGAAGATAACTGCCCGGATGTAGCTGGTGTTGCTGCTCATGGTGGCTGCCCTGATACAGATGGTGATGGAGTAAAAGACAGTGATGACCAGTGCCCTAATAAAGCAGGTACCTTAAATGGCTGTCCTGATAGCGATGGTGATGGCGTTAAAGACGAAGACGACCAGTGTCCTAATCAGGCAGGAACCCTAAACGGCTGCCCTGATACAGATGGTGATGGTGTGAAAGACAGTGATGATAATTGCCCTCAAACAGCAGGACTTGCCGGTAATGGTGGTTGCCCTGAGGTAAAAGAAGAAGTTAAAAAAGTACTTGATCTTGCTGTAAAAAGCATCCAGTTTAACTCTGGTAGTGATGTGCTGAAGCAATCTTCTTATGCTTCGCTGAACCAGGTGGCTACCTTGATGGCAGAGAATGATTTTAACCTGAGCTTAAGTGGTTATACGGATAATACAGGTAGAGAGGACTCAAACCTTGAATTGTCTAAGCGCAGAGCAAATGCTGTGAAGCAGTATTTGGTTGACAAGGGTATAGATGCTTCCAGAATGATGGCAGAGGGTTATGGTATAGCGAACCCCATAGCTGATAACAGCACCAGAGCTGGAAGAGCTCAGAACAGAAGAGTGGAATTAGAGATTGTGTTTAAATAGCATAGCGCTATCAGGCGGGATTTAGATTCCGTTTACAAGCATAAAACTCGAATATTGAAAAAAAGCAGGCATTCCAGAATGCCTGCTTTTCTTTTTTAATAATCCTCTGTTACAACTTGTAAACAAACTATCAACGCAAATAAAAGGCTTAAAGGGGGAGTTAGTGCGGAAAAGGTGTTTAATACTGTCTAAAGCTCTTTTTTGGAGGTTTAAATTGTGTTTCTGGAAAGCCTGATCATAATTTAGAGATAGCAGAGAATTGCTAAGGGCATAGAAAGTGGCTAACTTGATTAGTTAAAGATCAGTCTTATGACTTCACTCGCTAAAAAGCTCATTCTCACCTGTGCCTACATGTTGCTATCATGCTCAATGGCGCTGGGCCAAACCTCTGAGGACAAGAATTGGTTCAACCTGTCTTACAACAACAATCAATACGGGTCGATTGTCCGGGTGCCGTTTGATAATATCACCAGTATTGATGCCGCATCATTCAGTTTTGGGTTGGAGAGATATTTTAATAAAAGCTTTAATCTGGGCTACATGGCCTCTTTTGGGAAAATTATAAATGAGAATGGCAGCGATCGCGCCAACCTCTTTGGGCTTCATGTGGTGCCCAAGTTCAAATTCAATAATGGCAAGATTCTGAAAGAAAATGTTAAGCTGGCACCTTTCGCTGCATTGGGGGTGGGCTTCCTGAATTTTGGAGATGGTGGTTCTGCATCAGTAGAAGAAGGCTTCGCTCTGAATATATCCCCGGTTGTCGGGGTTGACTGGAGGTTAGCCGAGAAGTTTAAAATTTTCGTGTCTACAGGTTATAAGATTAATGGCAAGAACAACTACAGAGAATACTCTGTAGGCCTTGGCTTCTCAATTAAAAAGAGAAAAGATTCAGATAACGATGGCATAGTTGATGCCAAAGATGAATGTCCTGACGAGTTCGGGCCAGCCGATAACAATGGCTGCCCTTACCCTGATAGGGATGGTGACGGAGTGATAGATGCCGAAGATCAGTGCCCTGATTTGCCTGGTAAGCTTGCCAATGGCTGCCCTGATACTGATGGCGATGGTATAGCAGATGCTGACGACAAATGTCCAAACCGCGCTGGAGAGAATGGAAAAGACTGCCCTGAAGATACTGACGGTGATGGTGTAGCGGATGTGGATGATAAGTGCCCCGATGAAGCTGGTAAAGACGGAAAAGGTTGTCCCGTAGATACAGACGGTGATGGCGTGCCTGATATACGGGATAAATGCCCTGGTGAAGCCGGTACTTTTGAAGGTTGTGCTGACGATCCGAATGCACCTAAGATCATAGATACGGATGAAGATGGTATTCCTGATTCAGAGGATGACTGCCCTGCAGATAAAGGTACAGTTGACAGCAAAGGTTGCCCTGTCTACACTCCGGAACTTCCCGTGGAAGTAATAACCTTCAGGTTTAACAGTACCGATTTATTACCAGTGTATAAAAAGGCACTGGATGAGATAGCACTGCTCATGAAGGAGTACGATTTCAGGCTCGAATTACGTGGCCATTCAGATAACACTGGCGATGAAGCCTACAACCTGTACCTGTCCAGGCTCAGAGGTTCGGCAGTGCTTGAATACCTGGTAGAGAAAGGTGTTTCCAGAACACGTATGACCTCTCAGGGTTTTGGCGTTTCTGAGCCGGTAGCCGGAAACGATAGTAGAGTCGGGCGTGCCAAAAACAGACGTGTTGAACTTGAAGTAGTCTTAAAATAGATATCAGAATATTGCTGAGTGAGGGGATCTATTCTTATGAGTAGCTCCCTTTTTTATACCCGCTTTTAATTTACCGGGCGCTCTTTTTTATATGAAAACATGAACATATATTTGCCAAATATTCCACTGATATGGCTGACGAGCTCGATAGAGAGAGAGTTGAGAAAATAGCATTCGTGCTGAAAACCGTAGCGCATCCCATGCGTGTCGGAATCATAGACCTCTTGAGTAAGCATGAGAAGATGTCTGTTAACGACATTACTGCCTACCTCGGGCTAGAGCAATCTTTGACTTCTCATCACCTTGCCAATTTGAAGATGAGGGGCGTACTGGGAAGCAAGCGTGAAGGCAAACAAATATTCTACTTTCTGAAACTCAAAGAGGTAGTCGATCTCATCACTACTTTAGAAAAAGTAAAGATCAACTACTTTTAGAGGTAGCCCATAAGGCGGTAGGTTGCCAGGCCCGCAAGCTCTTTAAAAATCACTTCCCACCGGCCAATCGCTTCAGCCCTGGGGATGAACAAATCATCGAGTTTTGGAGTGGGTCTGTCTGTACGAAAGCCTGCTGGAAATGTATCAATTGATATTCCCTGAGCCTCCATACAAAGGAGTGAGCGTTTCATATGAAAAGCAGAGGTTATAAGCAGGTACTTTTGATGAGGGAAGTCTTCTTTCAGGATTTTAGCCGAGTTTACCGCATTTTCATAAGTATTTGCAGCGTCTGGTTCTACGGTTATATCAGTATTAGGAACCCCAGCCATAAGTAAAAAACTACGCAGTCTTTCGGCTGCCACACTCGAACTCCTTTGCTGGAAGCCAAGTCCCCCACTTATCAAAATATGTTTGATTTTACCCTCATTGTAAAGTTGAAGTGTATGTGTAATTCTGTCAGCGTCACTTTTAAAATAAACGCGATCATCAGGTACCTTACTACCTTTGGTAATACCTGTAAAAACAACCCCCACATCATACTGACCCAGAGTTTTAATAAGTACGGCTCAGGCTCCCACAATAGCATGACTCTATTACTTATGTACTGATTGGAAAAGAGTATAATCATAAAGGTACCCGTCCAGAAGAGTCCCTTTTTTAACTTGGGTCTTCTGAAAAAATAAGACCCCAGATAGCAAAAGATAATCCAGGTCAGAGGTCTTACAAAAAGGGCCAGTACTTTCGAAAGGAAGAAAAACACGCTTTAATAATTACTACGAAAATAAGGCTATGAAAATTAAAATCCTTATGTGTTGATTATTAGATAGATAGGTTAAGCTTGTTACAGCTGTGAAGAAAATTTTCTACATTCCTGTAATGACATATAACCACCCTCGTCTCTGATATTGAATGGAGTTGCAAGAGTTTAAAACAAAGGTCTTACCTGTAAAGGACAGACTGTATCGAATTGCGTTGAATATGCTGCGATCGGTACATGAAGCGGAAGACACCCTGCAGGATGTAATGGTGAAACTTTGGGATAAACGACAGCAACTGGATGCCTATCGCAGTGTAGAAGCACTGGCGGTTACCATCACCAAAAACCATTGCCTGGATAAGCTGAAATCTAAAAAACATAAGAATCAGCTCGATGTACAGGAAATGGAGCTGGATTCAGGTTTTGCCACTCCTTACAGAAAAGTAGAACTGAGCGACAGCATGAGGGTGATGCACAGGGCTTTTCAGTCCTTGCCAGATCAGCAGAGGTTGCTGATTTCTCTAAGAGATGTAGAGGGCTACAGCTACGAAGAGATTTCTGAGCAAACAGGTCTGGAAGTGAATAACATTCGTGTGGGACTCTCCAGGGCCAGAAAGAAGGCAAGGGAGCTTTACTTAAAAATAGAGAATTATGAAGTCCGATAAGCAAATAGAGGAACTGATAGATAAGTATTACAACGGGGAAACTTCTCTTGAGGAAGAATTGCAACTCCAAAGCTTCTTTCTCGGAGAAGTGGTACCCGACCATTTGAAAACTTATCAGGAGCAATTCAGTCACCTGGCGGCAATGCGTAACGTCTCCACAGATGGCTTGTCTGATGACAAGCTCTTTGGCAAGCTGGAAGATACACCTGAGCCTGTGAAGCAGGAAAAGGAAGCGAAAGTAGTTGTGATGAAACACACTTCGCGAGAGGTATGGTTTTACAGAATTGCGGTAGCCGTGGCACTGGTGTTGGTGGGGTACTTTGCCGGTAAAGACTCTGTCGGTAGTGAGGTAGATGACCTCAAGGAAATGATGCTGACGGAAATGTCAGGCTCATCAGCCAGCGGAAGGCTAAAAGCCGTGAACTACTCTTTCCAAATGGAGAAAGCCGATAAAGAAACCCTGGCCGTGCTGCAAAAGGTGGTGCTTGAAGAATCGAATGTGAATGTCCGAATGAAGGGAGTGGAAGCGCTTGCCCGGTTCGGAAATGACATTGGAGTAAGAAATACATTGATTGAAGCACTGGGGACTGAAGAAGACCCGGCTGTGAAAATAATGCTGATAGAGGCGCTGGTAGACCTGAAAGAGGTAGGAGCCCTAGAGAATATGCAGAAAATAGTGGAGGATGACGACAACCTGAAAGAAGTGCGGGATGAAGCACATATGGGAATGTTCAAACTCCGCGAAATGTGAATGTGACAAATCGATTTGAATATATATGAGGATTTACCCACCTGATAAGGGTAGCAAGAACTCAAAATATCTGAAAATAAAGCAGTTGAAGAAATGAAAAAGTTAAGTATAAAGTTAATAATGATATCCCTGGCGATGGTAGCAGGCTTACAGCTAAGCGCCCAGGACCATACCGTTAAACTCTCAAACCCCAGCCAGACAACACTGATTATTCAGGAGGTGAATAAGGTATCGGTAGAAGCGTATGAAGGAAACGAAATTCAAATAGAGGCAGATTCAAAACGCGATCAGCCAGAAAGGGCACAAGGCCTTACAGCTCTGAGCGCCCGGGGTAAAGACAATACCGGCATTGGTCTCAATGTTCAGCAAAATGGAAATGAAGTCACAATTTTTCAGGCTTCCAGAAGAGGCAAAGGCCGGTACACTATCAAAGTACCCAAAAGTGTCAATATACAGATAGAGCATACGGGTGACTGGGAAGGTGGTAAGATTGAGGTATACGGAGTGACTGGCGAGCTGGAAATCTCCGGAAGGTATAACAGTGTGTATATGGAAGACGTAAGCGGCCCGGCATTGGTGAATACAGTATATGGTAAGGTAGAGGCAATATTCTCGGAACTTAATCAGGATAGCCCGTCCTCACTGGTTTCTGTGTACGGTATTGTAGATGTAACCATGCCGGCAGGCACCAAGGCAGATGTAGTAATCAAAACACCCTATGGTGAAGCATTTTCAGACATGGACATTCAGTTTGGTGATGAAGAAGGTATGAGAAAGGTCAGCTCCACTATCCAGGGCAAACTGAATGGCGGAGGTGTAGATTTAGAACTAAAAGCCTCTTACAAGAACGTATACCTTCGTAAGAAGTAAGCAATAGGCCTCTGATATTATATCAGAGGCTTTTCTACTCAATACAAAAACTCAGCAATGAAAAAGATACTTTTAAGCATAGTACTGGTCGTGCTGGGCACGGCCGGCACCCTGGGGCAAACCAGGATCAGCGAAACCTATGATACCAGGTCTGCGGATGAACTGAATCTCATTTTCGAATACCCTGAGTTAGTGCAGGTCAAGGTCTGGGATGGAAAAGAAGTAAAGATAGAGGGGACAGTAAATATCCAGGATGGGGAATTTGATGAAAGTTTTGAGATTAAATCGAGTGCTGAAAATAACCGGTTCACGATTGAATCAACGATCAAAAACCTGAAGAAAATGAAGGGAGATTACTCAAGGCATGTCTACAGTGATGATGATAATACCTCCGTCACGATATCTGATAAGGGTACCACGATCAATGTAGGCTCAGGGAAAAGAAGAACCTATAAAAATGGTATCAATATTTCCATCGAGTTGGTAGTGACTGTTCCCCGCAATATGAAGGTGACATTGAATGCACGCTATGGCCTGGTAGAAGTACTGGAAAGCCCGGAAACCCTGGAGGTAGATGCCCGCTATGGAGGAGTAGATGTGGTGATTAATGAATCACAATTACTGGAGTTTGACGCCAGTACGCAATGGGGGCAAATATTCTCTAACCTGGAGGTACCGGTCAAAATGGATGGAAATGAAGGAATGGGCAAGTGGATGAAAGCCAGGGCCTCTCTGAAAAAAGGAGATAAGCGATTGTCAGTTGAGTCGCAATATGGCAATGTCTACCTCAGGAAGAACTGATACTACTTAAGATCTGATAGTTATGAGAATACTGATTTTTTTACTCGGCCTGGTAGTCACTCAGGGATTATCTGCACAGGCAGAAGTACATGAAAAAACTTACCCCTATACCAATCAGGAGCTTGACATTGACATTGAACTGGGAACGGACCTGGTGATAAAATCCTGGGACAAACAGGAGATATTTGTTAAGGTGACGTATGAAATAAACGGGGGAGAAGATAACGAAGCCCTGCGAATAGATATAGATGACTATACCGACCGCCTGTCGGTAGACCTTGACCTGGATAAGCGCAAGCTAAGTGATTCAGATGATTGCTGCTGCAGAGATAGGCAAAGAACCCGCTGGGAAAACGGAAGAGGCACTTGCATTGATGTAAAGGTAGAGATGATGGTGCCCAGCTCTGCAAGTGTTAGGGTAGAAACCATTACCTCCAACGTGACAATAAGTGGTATTATCTCAGACATAGATGTAGAAACAGTCACTGGTAAAATAGATCTGAGCTGGCAGGAAAGTGCCGGAGCAGAAATAGCACTGAAAACCACAACAGGAGACCTTTATACCAATATGAAATTCGATACTAAGAGAGACAGAGGTCTGCCGAGCATCAGTGGGCGCAACCTTAAGGGAACCTATAAAGGAGGCGAGAAAGAGGTGCAGCTTGAAACGGTGACAGGGGCTATCTATTTTCGTAAAACCGACTAATAACTCAGAATATTTCAAACTAAAGGATGGCGTAAGTCATCCTTTCTTTATGTGTAAAATAGTAAGTGCTTACATATTCATTTTATTGCTGATTAATTCACTTTCAGCTCAGAGTCCTGTATCGCCTCCTGGTGAGCTCGTAGAGGTCAATGGTTACAAACTCCATCTGATAAAAGAGGGTAGCGGTGGTCCGCCAGTCGTGATGTTTCATGGTGCGGGCGATATAGGGCTCATCTGGAATCTCGTACTGCCCGGAGTGGGTAAGTTCAGTCAGGCCATTGCGGTAGATCAGGCTGGGGAGGGCTGGAGCCAACATGGTCATGCCATACACATGTGGCAACAGGCCTATGATACACATACCGCTTTGGAGCAGGCAGGTGTCAAAGGGCCATATGTGCTGGTGGGGCATTCGCTGGGTGGTTTACTTACCCGCGTGTATGCGCACATGTACCCTCACGAGGTGGCCGGAGTTGTATTGGTGGATGCTACCCACCCTGATGTGGTATTAAAAGTGTATAAGAATGGCAAAGCTGCATGGAGGCGCATGCGCGAAACCAGCAGGGGCAGAGCTATTCCCCCTGTGGTAAAAACTACGCTGACCAGCCAACCCGACCTGGAGTCTTTTCAGGCCAGGCGCGATTTTGGAGATATGCTGAATAAATTCTCCGAGCCGGATCAGCAACGGTTTGATTGGATTTACAATCAAAGACCTTTTACCTCTGTAAAGAGACACAGCAGTTTTGAGGCTGAAACCATGCAGCTTATTTCGGAGAATTCAGCAAGCTATGCCTTTGGCGACAAACCCCTGATAGTGATCTCCAAAGGTATCTGGAAAGATAAAGATGGGGATGAGGGATGGAGCAATGAAGCACTAAAAGCTGAATCTGTAAAGCTGCAAAAGGAGCTTCTTTTGCTCTCTGCCAATAGCAGGCAGATCATTGCAAAAAAGAGTGGTCATCAGGTTCACCTGGATCAGCCGGAAGTGGTGATAGAAGCCATACGACAAATGGTGGAAATGCTTGGTAAGAGAAGGTAAAAGACGTAAAGCCTGGTCAGCTGATTATTTTGAGCAAAGCCCTGTTATGTTTTCCTACCTGGGCCGTCTTACTGTTAACGAGGTGTTAATGAAGGCTCTGTTCAGGGTTAATTTCTGTTAAATACAGAAGGTAATGCAACATTTTTCCCACTCAGAGCATCTATACTACAAAGGACAATGGAACTGCCGGTAACCATTCCACTTTTCGGAAGTCTTACATAGCAGGAATAAATTTTTAGTAATGTTTACTCAACCAACCCTATACTTTGGATCAATGAACGGCCACCACAAAATCAGCATCAGTGGCGTTGTTTTTTATGTAGAAGAGAACTGCAGAAACCTACTGATGAATCATTTAAAGTGGATCCATAGAAATAGTACTGCCGATAACAGAGCGGCCGACTATGGCTCCGCTGAAGAAAGAGTTGCGGAAATCCTGCTTGAGGAATTGAAGGCAGGAGGCGAAGTGATTACCTGTGATGAGGTAAATCACTTAATAGAAAGAACATCAACGACATACAAGAGAGCCTGATTTAGTTTTTGGTTTGAGGTGATTAATTAAATACAGGTGTTTTCTATCCAGCCCTGACGGTCACACCGTCAGGGTTTTTTTATTCTGTTTTTCTAAATTTCAGACTAATGCTTTCATGCGATGTTGCAGGTCCGCTGACAGGTAACTCTATGCTCCTTTCTCTGGAAAACTCAACCTCCATAAACTCAGAACTCAGAGAAGTTATTTTCCATATCCAGGTTTCACCACTTAAATGATCGAGAGTTAATTCGTTGTCTCCACTCAGCCGCCATGTAAAACCGTAGTTTTCTGCAGGAGTACAGCCTATGTTCCAGCTGTAACTGCCGGTTTGGTCCGCATTGATTGCCAATTTGTTCGCTGTGGCTGTCAAAGGTGACGAAGCCTGATTATCATAAAAGCAGGGATACACATCTGTAATGATATTGGTTGAGTGAACCTCAAGCTGAGATTCCACATAGCCCGAAAACAGGCTCCAGTTGCCTTGGAGCGGTTCAGTAGGGTTTGCTTCATCTTTACAACTTGAGCATAATAAGGTAAAGGAAATGGCCAGCAGAGCCAAGTGGGTAGAAGTTAGTTTCATGAGAGGTTGAATAGTCTGTTTGACTGGAAAAAATCACAACAACTGTGCCATAACTGTGTATTTAGTTGGTTATGAGGTGCTTGCATCTTTCTCGGTGGGTAATATCAATCAGCAATTTGATCTGTTTTTATACCCTGGAAGACATTCCAGTCAATAATTCATTATGTCCTGCCAGGCTTTATTTGGAAATTATAAATATGACCCAACGCATTTTTTCAACCCTGATCTTATTGTTCATTACCACCCAACCGGCAAAAGCCCAACTGCTTGTAGGAGGCGGGCCATTGTATGGAGATGATATAAAAGAACTCGGTGCAAATCTCAGGCTGTATACCTTCATAGGAGATAAAATCTGCTTTGGACCCGAATTCACTGCCTTTGGTAAGCATGATACCATGATAGATGGAGACCCGGCTGAGCTTAGCCTTTGGGAAGTAAATTTCAATGCTCACTACATTTTTGAGGTGAGTGAAGGTCTGGGGTTCTATCCTGTGGCCGGTTTAAACTATAGCAAAGAGACTGAAACCATCCAAGGTCACAATGACTTAACCGAAGATGCTTTTGGGGTCAACCTGGGCTTTGGAGTACACTACGAACTGCATAAATTCATTGTGTACACGGAATATGACAGCCTATTCAGTGACCTGAGCCAAAATAGCTTTACGGTCGGCATTCTGTTTCATTTGGGTAAAAAAGGATACGAAAAAGAGTAGCCTTTATCTGATAAAGGTGTATTTCCAGGTAGTTTTTCGATAGGTTTTAGGGTTGAAACTGCCTGCGTCACCCGGAAATGAGGTGATCTCCTCCTCATAGTACACTACCAATTCAGTACTGGTCAGGCTTTGTATAGTCCAGTTTTCAGGGGTTCCATTTGAAAGATTCATGGTCAGCATATTCATATCTTTTTCCCATGAGAAAGGGTAGTTACCATTGTCTTCAAAGCACATGTTATCACGGGAGTAAACCCCGCTATTGTTAGCATCAAATGTCAGCCTTGAAGTGGATATTAGGCCCCCCGGAGAATTGGGACTGAAGTTACAGTCAAATTCCCACGATGGGGAGTTCTGGTATTGCGTGACCTGAAAAGACTCACTCCTGCTGATTTTCCAGAGTCCGATCAGGTCAGGTGTCGGCTCATCTTCTGAGCAGCTGATAAAAACGAGAAATAGCAGGGCGCAAGAGAGCCGGAGAATAGATCGATAGTGCATAATTGTGAATTCGGTTGAATGCCTGTTTTGAGCAATTCTCATGCCATATTCACTTTTTTAGCCTCATATAACTCCTTGGCAACCTGTGTAAAGCGCTGTTTTTTTATCAATGCAATTAGGTATATTATGCTCCTGATATGGCTAAAAGACGCGATTTTATAAAGAAGAGTACCCTGGCTGCGTTCTCTGCGGTGCTGGGGGCAGATATCGTTTTTGGTGATAAAATACTTGCGGGTTATACACCTTTGGTGGTTGAACAAAATACCCCCCAGGCCCTCTTTGGTAAGCACAAAGATATGCGTACCCTGAATGACCGCCCCTGGAATATCGAGGCACAAGCTCACCTTTTAGATGATAAGGTCACTCCAGCCGATAAGATGTTCATCCGAAATAATGGTATTATACCTAAACAAGCAGAAGGCACCTGGACCTTAACGGTTGAAGGAGAATCCGCACAAAGCCGAAAAACTTACACACTTGATGAGCTGAAGTCAAAGTTTAAGCCCTATACCTACCAGCTTACCCTGGAGTGTGGCGGCAATGGTCGCAGTGAGTTTAACCCACCGGCCAAGGGCAACCAGTGGACCATAGGGGCAGTAAGCTGTGCCAACTGGACCGGACTGAGAGTGAAAGACTTGCTGGCCGATGTAGGGGTGAAAAGTGATGCCGTTTATCTGGCCTATTATGGAGCTGATACCCATTTAAGTGGCGATGCGGATAAGGTGGTGATCTCGCGTGGTGTACCACTAAAAAAAGCCCTGGAAGATGAGACACTGCTGGCCTATAAAATGAACGGGGAGGACATTCCCATCGCTCATGGTTTTCCGCTGAGATTGGTAGCGGGAGGTTTTCCTGCCTCAGCATCTGGTAAATGGGTAAATAAGCTGAGCATTCGGAATATCATACATGATGGTCCTAAAATGACCGGAACAGCCTATCGGATTCCCCTGAAACCGGTTGCCCCGGGCACAGAAGTACCTGAAGAAGACATGGGTATTATTGAGTCGATGCCGGTGAAGTCGCTGGTGACCTACCCAAAATCAGGAGCCTTGCTTCAGAAAGGGCAGAGCCTTGATATTCGGGGGCATGCCTGGGCAGGTCAGCTGGAAGTAAGCGCAGTGCATTACTCCATCGACTTTGGCAGCACCTGGCAGCAAACCAGGCTTGAAAAACCCAAAAACCGGCTTGCCTGGCAGCATTGGTCAGCCAGGGTAAGCTTGCCAGAGAAAGGATACTATGAGATATGGGCGCGTGCTACTGATGGCAATGGCAAAGCTCAGCCGATGGTGGTGCCCGGCTGGAACCCTAAAGGCTACCTGAATAATGCATGTCATAGAATAGCAGTGAAAGTGGTATGAAAGAAGATGACTTTTTAAAAGGCTTCAATGGGTTGTTCAGGGTTGTGGTAGGCATTTTTGTGCTGCTCTTCTTAGTTCTGGGCTTAGGCTGGGTGGCTTATGACAACCCCGGTCTTTTCCAGCCCTCTACGGAAGAAGCTGAGACTGTGCCTGCCACTGAGCCAGTGATTATGGCAGAGGGAGAATTTATCGAAGGCGAGCACAAACTGCTCGTGATTGCCAACTGCACAGGCTGCCATTCAGGCAAACTGGTAACACAAAACCGTGCAACCCGTGAAGGCTGGACCAATATGATTCGCTGGATGCAGCGCACCCAAAACCTCAAAGACCTCGGGGCTGATGAGCAAAAAATTCTGGACTATCTATCTGAGAATTACGCTCCGGCAGATCAGGGGAGAAGGGCCAACCTGGAAGTAGATGAATGGTATGAACTGCGTTGATGTGTGAGGGGGAGCTTTGCCAAGGCTTCGTTGATTGAGGTAAGAGGATCAACTTCGCTAAGGTTTCGTTGATTTAAGTAAGAGGTAAGAGATGAGACTTCTAACTCCTGCTTCTTACTTCATGCTTCTTAGTTCCGCTCTCACCTCCATAAGCGCAAAGCCTAATAGGTTCTTCCCGCGCCACTGAACCGGTACTGATGCACGTTCGTTTTTAGCAGAAAGGCCTATCCCCCAAATGGTGTCCCTGGGACTGGCCTCTACCAGAATTCGGTTTTTCGTATTGATTAGAAATTCTTTGAGATCAGGGTGCTGATTGAATTTATGAAGGTTGCCTGCCACTACAATTTCTGACCGTTTACTTTCCCAGACCGTCTGGTCAAAATTACGTACATGTCTGCCCAGTTTCTTAGCCTGTGCGGCTGAATCAGCCTGTAGAATTTGCTTCAGCATATCCTTATCTTTAAAGAGCCTGGCTTTCTCAGCCATCATCCAGTGCTCAGCCGTAGGGTAGGTGTGGCCGTCAACTGTAAAGGGCGCTACCCTCCACTGGCTGAAGCAGGAACTGGTTACTTCACCGCTTGGGTGCGGCTGGTGTCCCCAGAAGAAAAGGAACTTTAATTTCTTACCGGAGTAGTAGTCTTTTATGAGTTGCTGTAAGGTATAAGTCATGGCTTAGTTAAACAGTTTCTACCTACAGATGCCCTTATTTACAGCCATAGATTTTCGGTGTTTTCACCAGTCTTGAGCGGAAAATGCCTTCGTAAGAATCAGTCTGTGAAACCTATTCATCATTTCAAATAACCTTTACCATTTACCAATAGCCTTATTCTCAGCGCCAGTAGCTTCCCACTTCCCGTTTCTGTCTTCCTGCTTTTCCTTACCAATCCGGCTTACTGCGGTCTTTACGCTTGGTGGCTTTTCGTTTGTTTTGCTGTACGTACTGAATCTCGTTGTTTTTCATGGCTTCCAGAATCATCTGGGCCTTTTCAGGGCTGATCTTCATTTCCTTCAGCTTGTCCAGAAACTTCTGCAGATCGTCTTTTTCCTTCTGCTCTTTTTCTTCCTCGGTAGGTTTAGAGTCTTTCTTTTCCTCATCCTTTTTCTCCTCGTCTTCTTTGCCTTCGTCTTTTTCCTGCTTTTGCTCCTGATCTTTCTGCTCTTCTTCTTGCTGCTGCTGATCTTTTTTGTCCTGCTCTTGCTCCTGCTTATCCTTCTGTTCCTGGTCTTTCTTTTCCTGATCCTGCTTTTGCTGCTCTTCCTGTTGCTGCTGCTGATCTTTTTTCTGCTGCTCTTGCTCCTGCTGCTTTTCCAGTTCTTCTTTGAGCTTCTGGAGTTTCGTATCACCCGGAAAACGATCCAGTCCGCGGTTTACTGTTTTCAGGGCTGTTTCTGTATTACCATCAATAAACTGATTGCCGGCTGAGGTAAAGAAATCACCCGCGTTTTGTGCCATACATACTGAGCCCAAAACCATCAAAAATGCTGTTAATAGAGTTTTCATATGGCGGCTACAGTTTGAAGTTTAGTCATGTACTGCTGATAAGCCTTGGTGGTCTCATCGTTTTCCAAAGCCTCCATCATGGTCTGCATGGCTTCTTTGAACTTACCTTCCTGCCGGAGCTCATCCGCCAGTTTTTTCATCATTTTAGCATAGTCAGAAGGTTTCAGGTCATCCTCATTCTCCTGTTGGTCACGCTCCCTTTTGATCTTTTTCAGCAGCTCGTAGTTATAGCGTGCAGGTTCGTTCATGGGGTTGTTGCGCAGGGCATTTTTAAAATGGTCCAGGGCGCCCATAAAAAGCTGGTCTTTGGTACTGCCTTCCTTCTCTTTTTCACTTTGGACAAATGAAATGATGCCACGCTGGTTGTAGGCGCTGGAAGCAATGGTCTTGTCAGCTGAGCCTACCAGCTCCAGGTATTTAGTCTCCGCTATCACGGCAAACTTCAGTTCGGCATTAGCATTGAACACATCGGAAGTATCTACGCTGATATCACCGGGCTGGCCTGCCTCCGTTTGAAAGGGCTGACCTTCCATGCCGTAAGACAAGTTATAGGCAGCATTGGCCATGTTCATTTTCAGATTGTCGTCCTCTATAAGCATAGAGTCTACCAGCTCCACATAGTGCAGTACAGCCTGTACATAGTTTTGTTCCTCTATGGCCTCTTTGGCATCCCTTTTCAATTCATTTACTTTGGCAATCCGTGTAACCGGATCGGTAAAAGCAGTGAAGAAGAGGAATAGTGATAGTATGTATCTCATATTCTTAGGGTCTTCATTCTTAAAAACGCATCAAGCATCAACAGCCCCAGCGCAATGGCCAGGGGAATGTAAAACTTGTTGGCAGAAGCATCTATCTGCCGGGCATCGCGTAACTCACCCTCTACCTCGTTAATAGATCTGATAAGTCTTTTAACATCATTACGGTCCTTATTGATTTCGAAGTACTTACCTCCGGTATCATCTGCCAGCTTTTCGAGCGAATTGGAATTAAGTTTGGTCACTACTTCTGTTCCGCTTCTGTCTTTTTTAAAACCATTTCTTAAGGGAATCTTTCCTCCACGCTCCGTACCAATGCCCAGTGTAAAAAGTTTAATACCGCTTTTCACCACTTTTTTGGCAGCTTCTTCTGTCTCTTCACCAAAATCCTCTCCATCACTAATCAGCAATATGATCTTGGATTTTTGCTGGGTTATGGGCCCGCTCGGGTCTTCCAGTTTATTCAGGGCAATGTTCAGGGGGCCTCCGAAGTCTGTACCCGCATTAGGCACCAGTCGGGTATTCAGTGTACTGATAAACAGTCCCAGAGCACTTTGGTCATAAGTGAGGGGGCATTGTACAAAGGCTTCGGAAGAGAAGATGATCAGTCCTATTCTGTCAGAGCTGAAAGCATCTACAATATTGTTGGTCAATTCATATTTGATCTTATCCAGTCTGGAGGGCACTACATCCTCGGCATTCATAGACTGTGAAAGGTCAACCGCTATGTAAATATCTTTTCCTTCCGATTTCACCTCTTTGGTGGTATCGCCAAAAGACGGTCCCAACAGTGCCACAATGAGCATAGCGAAGGCAATTGAACGGATAAGAATTTTAAAGAAAAGTGGTCTGAAACTCGTGTCCAGTCGCTTTGAGATAACGACCAGCCTTACAATGTAGAGAATGTAAAAGATGACAAACAACCCAATGAAAATCCCCTCAGTAATGCCAACACTTTTAAACCAGATCATTGCTTGCTTTTGTTACAGCCTCCAAAGATAAAAAAGGATTGTTATCCCGAAAGACCGTTTGTCATTGTCTTACGAAAGGCGCCTGTTAAAGATTGTTAATTTGTGTGAAAAGAAAGCAGGCATAAGGCGGAGTTATTTTCTAAATTAGTCAAGACCTCTTTCACCTGCGGGGTATGAATCATGAGTGACACCCAAATCCATAACGCTGATTTCCTGTTGGGCATAGCCGAGGCTACCAACGCGATGATTTCCGAGAAACTGGATAAAGGAATCGACCTGGCCATAGAAATGCTGGGCAGACACCTCAAAGTAAACTCTTGTTGCGTCTATGTGAATGAAGAAGATGAGCAGGGCCAGGTACTGAGCTCACTCCGCTATGTCTGGACACAGTACCATGACGAATCGCGCAGAAGGCGTAATCAGAATATCCCCCTGCACATGCTGGGCGATCTCTTTGAGCATTTGAGCCGTGGCAGCTCTTATGAAATCCGCTATTCCAATAGCAAGGCTGCCTTGCAGCAAAGAATGAGCGAGGACGGTACTAAGTCTATCATTTTATTCCCGATTATGGTGGAAAACCGTTTCTGGGGAGCAGTGGCACTGGTAGAGTTTGAGGAAGAAAGACTCTGGGGCGATTCAGAAAAGTCCTTGCTGCAATCACTGGCCAATTCAATAGGCAGTGCGGTAAGGAGGAATCTGCTGGAAGAGAACCTTGAGAAATTAGTAGCAGACCGTACTGAAGCCCTCGAACGCAGTAAAAGGCGTTTTCAGCTAGCGGTTGAAGGCTCACAAGATGGTATTTGGGAATGGAACCCCCTGACAAAGGAAAACTACTGGTCACCCAGAATGTACCAGCAGCTGGGCTATGAGCCAGGAGACATGCCTTATATCGGAGAAGAATTCTTCGAAATGATTCACCCCGATGAGAGGGCCATTGCCAAAGCCGGTTTTTTTAATCATCTGGAAAAGCGCATGCCCTATGAGGAAGAATTCAGGCTCAGAACGAAATCCGGAGAATACCGCTGGTTCAAGTCTACCGGACAAGCCCAGTGGAATGAAACAGGGCAGGCGGTTTTAATGGTAGGTAGTCATGAAGATATTCATGATAAAAAAGTAAGTGAGGCATTACTGCGAAATTCCGAAGAGCGCTTCAGGGCGGTGATTCAACACGATCCCAATGCCACCTTCCTGGTCAATAAGGAGGGGGGTATAGAACTGCATAGCGACAGAACCATTGAGATTTTTGGTTACAGCCATGATGAACTGACTGGTATGACGGTGCATGACCTGTTGCCCGGTGCACTTGGCGAAAAACACAGAGAGCACTTCACCAATTATATGAAGGCACCCGATACCAGAATGATGGGGCAGGGGATGAACCTGAAAGGAAAGCGTAAGAATGGGGAGCTTTTTTGGGTGGAAGTGGGACTGAGCCCTCTGAAAATTCAGGGAGAGCAGTATGTAATGGCAGTGGCTACAGATATCTCAAACAGGCGTGAAGCGGAAGATGCTCTGAAAGAGAGTCACAGACGTATGAATGCCTTAATCAATAACCTGCCCGGTATCTCTTACCGCTGTGGTAATGATGAAAACTGGACCATGGAGTACATCAGTGCTGCCTGCCTGGAAATTACCGGCTATGAGTGTAGCGACTTTTATGGTTCCCCGAGCAAGATCAGCTTTGGGGAATTGATTCATAAAGACGATCGGCAGGACATGTGGGACCAGGTGCAGCAAGCCCTGAAAGAAAAACGGTCTTACCGGGTGATTTATAGAATCACCGACCGGAGAGGAAGGGAGAAATGGCTCTGGGAACAAGGGAATGGAGTCTTCAATGACGTTGATAAAGTGAAGGCCCTGGAGGGTTGCATCTTTGATATAACCCCGGTAGTAAGAAATCAGGAGAGGGTAAATGGGGCCATTTACAATGCAGAAGACAGCGAACGCAGGCGCATTGCCGGGGAAATTCACGATGGCCTACAACAAACCCTGAGCGTCAGTGCACTGAACCTGCAGTACCTCGATACGGAGATTGACAAACTCTCTGCGGAGTGTCAGCAACGCTATGCCAAAAGCCGCGATTACCTTGAGAGAGGTATCAGGGAGAGCCGCCAGATAGCACACAGACTGATGCCCAAGGCCATTCATGATGTAGGGCTTAATAAGGCCCTGGAAGACCTGGTGAATGAAATGAGGAGCATCAGCCACATTACCTGCAGCTACTACTGTAATCTGAAAAATCGCCTGGACGAAAAGGTGGAAGTCGGGCTTTTCCGTACCACCCAGGAAGCCCTGAACAATATTCTTAAATATGCCAAAGCCAAAAAGGTAGCAGTACAACTCATAGGCTTTGATGATGAAATTCAGTTGCTGATAGAGGATGACGGCATTGGTTTCGACAAAAATAAGCTTGATCTTTATAAGACAGGCTTTGGACTTACCGGCATGAAAAACCGGATCAATTCACTGTCTGGAAACCTACTGATAGACTCTAAGCCTGGTCATGGTACCAGCATTATTGCACGAATACCCGTTAACAATTAAGATGAGCACAGCCGTACGCATTTTTTTGGTAGACGATCACCCTATGGTAATAGATGGGCTTCAGGGCTACCTGGAAGACAAATCATTGTACAATATTGTAGGTGCTGCCTCAAATGGTATCACGGCTCTTGAGAAGTTGGAAGCAACTGAAACCGATATCATCCTTACAGACATTCAAATGCCCTATATGGATGGCATCGAGCTGGCTAAGGAGCTTTTGCGCAGAAATCCGGGTCAGAAAGTCATAGCACTGACGATGTTTAATGAGCCCCAGCTGATCAAACGCATGCTGCAGGTAGGAGTCATGGGCTATGTACTTAAGAATTCCGGTAAAAAGGAAATACAGCAGGCGATAGATGTGGTGATGCAGGGAGGGCAGTATTATTCTGCCGAAGTCACACATGTGATCATGAATAAGTTGAGAGGGGTAGGGCAGAAAGCAGCGGTGAGCAATAGCCCGGCATTGACCGAGCGCGAAATGGAGATTCTACACCTCATTTTAAAACAGCAGACCAATCAGGAAATAGCAGAAGAGCTGTTTATAAGCGCGCGCACGGTAGAGGCACACAAACGTAACCTCCTGGAGAAAACAGGCAGCAAAAATGTGGCTGGCCTTGTACTCTACGCTATCGACCATCAACTCTTCGAAGACTTTTAACCTTAGCCCACCGGACGGAGTCCTTTACTGTTCTTACTTTATTGAATCAGGCGCTGAAAATACCCTGTGCTTGTTAGAACTTACGGAAGACACCGTCCATTTCGATACCTAACCCTGCCCGGTCGCTCGGTTTCACCGAGTGACTAAACCTGTCGCAGTTTCTCAGAACCTGTGACTATCAATGATCACAAGGATTCCATCCGTGTAGATCGTAGTGGGGTTGGCAGTCTCTTCGAAGACTTTTAATTGTTAACCCATCGGACGGTGTCCTTTACTGTTCTTATTTCATTGGGTGGGGCGCTGAAAATACCCCATGCTTGTTATAACTTACGGAGGACACCGTCCATTTCGATACCTAACCCTGCCCGGTCGCTCGGTTTCACCGAGTGACGAAATCTGTCAAATCTGTCGCAGGTTCTCAGAACCTGTGACTATCAATGATCACAAGGATTCCATCCGTATAGACCGTAGTGTAGCTGGTAGTCTCTTAATTCCTTTTGAGTCATCGCTGACGAGACCCTGAGGTATCTATTCCATCACCACAGTCACTCTCACCTGGTCCCACATCAATGCCAATGCGGGTTTGCCATTATGGTCTTCCAGGGCGATGGTGAATTGCTCCACTACATTGCTCAGCGATTCAACAGGTACGGCTACCTGCAATACATCGTATGCCGCTTCGCGGCTTACACCGCCACTATTGACTCCCCAGCTATATTGCTTGCTGTTGAAGATCACGGTCCATTGAGCGGCTTCAGGAATCGTCCATAGAGTGTACTTACCAGCCTTAAGAGGCTTGCCATCAATCATCAGGTCGGTAGTAGTTTCAAAGGTAGTCGCCTCATTGGCACCAGTACGCCACACCTGGCTATAAGGCACCAGTTGACCGAAAATGATACGATCCTTTTTATAAGGACGATTGTAAAACACCTCAAGGTCATAACCTGTGGTATTATAGGTCACGGTTGCTTCAGGGCTGTGCTTCTTCGTTTGTGCGATCATAAAGAGGTAGGCCGCATAGAGGAGTATGCCGAGGGCCCCTAGAATGATCAGTCCGCGTTTGAGGTATTTGTTCATGTCTTTGTTTTTAACCCGGATTATGCGTTGGAAGTTTGTTATGAGTAGATAAGTCACACGGAATCAGGGAGTTTTATTGATTTAGGCATAGCACCGCTATGGTTAAATCAAAAAGCTCATTCATTTCACTGATTCACAGTGAGTTCTCTACGGAATAGATTTTCTAATGCATATTCCGGGTTTAACCAGAGTTCGGTTGTTATTTAGCGTTCAGACCGCCTATGAAGAGTTAGTTTCAACTAAAAAGCAAGCAGCCATAGCGGGCTAAGGCAAGTGCCTTTTAGGCAGAACATGACTGTTTAGAGGTGGTTTCATTTAAAACCTATTCCATAAATTCCTATATCCTGCGTTTTCTTTATTCGATATAGCCTGCTATATCAGCATAAAGATGCCTTTGCTATTTAAAATTTATGAAATTCTGAACCTACAAAGAATAATCGAACTCAGGTTTTTAGTAATCAACTATATGACGTGTACCGTGCCAGAGTGTTGACCTGATGAGGTAAGTAAGCTGACAAAACTCTGTCAAAGCCCAGAAATTACGTAGTCAATACGAAATACTGAGGTCAGTTTAATAAGAATGAGCAAGCCCGGAAACGATTGAAGTTTCCGGGCTTGCTGGCTGTAAGACTGTTAATATTCCTCATCAGATTTTCATCAGCTCAGAATTATTGGTTCTGTATTTATTCTTTGGGTGATACTTTCACCACGCTCTTTATGTTAAAACTATGGCCATTTAAGGTTCCAGACACTTCTTTAGTAGTCTTACCATTGGCCTTCACGTAGTGATAGTCGGTTATTTCAAGATGAGGCCAACTTGATTTACTTTGATTGTTGGAGCCTCTTTGCTGAGTTATTTGAAGAGCCTGAACTTCCTTGCCTTCTTCATTGAGTAATAATAAGTTTTTAGGACTGATGCCATTCTTGTCCAGGTTGCCCTGAACAATATAAAAACCATCCTTCAATGTGGCACGTGTATTCCCTTTGAAATAAAAGCAGATTAACGGTTGATTTTTGTCCAGTTCGGTTGGGTCTATGTCAAAAGGGGCAGCCACTGCAGAGAGTTCCTGATGACTAAAAATCACCACATTGTTATCTATCAGTGCCAGGTTTTTTGAGCGCGCTTCTTTCAGGAAGTTCTTGCTGATAAAGTGCCTGTTGTCGAGCAGCAGGTCATTTATAGAATTGTTCGATTGTTCAGTGTTTTTCACGTTTTTCATGATTTTAAAATTTATGATTTATGGATTTGGGTCGCTTCGGACCTTGCTAATTCTTGTTTATGCTCAGTGGTTGACTGCACGCAAAAGCATGCGAGGCAGCTTCAGAGAATGTCTTCCGTGATCGTGAAGTAGCCACTGTAAATCGTATGGCCTTCAAAGTCGACCTGAAGAGTCGCATCCTGTGATTTGCCAAGAGCTGCGCGAGGAATTCTGGCCGTGTAGCTGGCCTGGTTGCCTTTCAATTGGTGACGAGAGAGTGTCGTACTGTTGGCTCCGCTGATCATCATTGTTAATGTTTCAGGTAGCTCGGCTACTTTGTGACCTTCCAGATGCAGCGTATAATTCAACGTACCTTCCTCCTGTGAGACCTCCATGAGTGTAGCCATTGAAGCTTCTGGTTCTGATACCTGAAGCTGAACTGTATTTTCATGTGCTGTCAGGGCTGATCTCATCATGATATGGTCTTCCAGCACAAATTCCAGGAATATGATAATGTCTTCGGTGACCCAGCTCAACTGAAGGTCTTCCGGGCTGCCAGAGCGTAGGATTACATGGTCTTCAAAAACATAGCGGAACATTACGTTGTCTTCATAGACTTCTCTGAAAATGATATCGTCCTCGTACACGAAGTTCGTTTTAAGTCCTCCCTCGGTAATATAAATACCGGTAATACCATTTTTCTCAAGGGTAATGGAGACTACCGGTTCTCTCAGTGGTCTTCTTTGAATTACCACATCATCTTCAATGATCCAGGAGAGTACCATATCCCCCTTACTGGTTTTTTCAATACGGTTTGCAGCTACGGGCTCGCGTTTATGTTTCATAGCCAGGTGATCCTCAAAAACGTAAAAGGAGCGCTGGTCATCGGGAAGTTCAGGGTTTACCTTGTTGCCATCGGTACAAGCCGCCAGGCAAAAGAGTAGTACAACAAAGGGTGTGCGAAAGAGATTGATTACTGTTGTCATTATTTTTAGAATTAAGGGTTAACTGATTTATGCCTCAATTAGCCCCTCAATTCAGAATACTGACCAGAATTGTTTCCCGGTAAACGGGTTTAGCTTCCCAATAGACCGAGAGCCTCCGGCTGTGGTGTGAAGCCGAGAAGCTGCTGTACCTGTGGCCGGTAACGCTTACTCACCGGAACAGACCTGTTATTTGTAAGTATCAGTTTGTGCTCCTTTTTGGAGTAGGTCTTTACAAATTGTGTATTGACCATCCACGACCGATGGACCCTGTGAAAATGTGGATGCTCCTGTAGGATGTCTTCAAAGTGGCTCAGCTTTTTCGCATAGGTATATTCCCGGTCCGTGCGATTACTGTCAGAGCTTACGGCTATCAGACTGTACATGCGATCGGCTTCAATGGTAACAATCTGTGAAAGGTCCACGATATCGTAATCACCCCGGTGAGGAATAGCCAGACGGGAAATACCCTCTCCATTCTGATTTTGCAGAAAGGCTTTGAACCGTAGTTTCTGATTGTTTTGCGCTTCTCTTTCAGTCATTTTGTTCACCGCTGCGCAAAGCCGGTCAGGATCTGCCGGCTTGAGCAAATAGTCAAGTGCGGAAACCTCAAAAGCCCTGATTGCATATTGGTCATGAGCCGTAACCAGTATGATTTCAAAATCAATGCTTTGAAAAGAATTCAGCAACTCAAAGCCGGTTTTATTGGGCATTTCCACATCCAGAAACACCAGCCGGGGTTTGTGCTGAACAATGGCGACCACGGCCTCATCCACAGAAGCAGCTTCCGCTACAACTCGCACACAAGGGCAGTAGTGCTTCAGTAAAATGCGCATACTCTCTCTGGCCTGGTATTCATCATCTACCAGCAGGGCTGTTATTGGCTCATTCATGATCTGATAAGTATGGAATGTTCAATACTATTCGCGTGCCGGCTACTTCTCCCTGTTCTTCAATGTCTGTGATAGAAAAGCCAAATTCAGTCTCGAATTGGTAGCTCAACAGTTCCAGTTGTTTTTCAATGGCAGCCATGGCAAAAGAGTCATGCCTTACTGCCTGTTGTTGTTGCAAAGCTCCGGCTGCCTGTCTGCCTATACCATTGTCTTCTATTGTGCAGGTGAGGGCAGTGGCCTTTTCGAAATGAATGCGTAAGGTTTTAGCACCGGTTTTATGAAAGAGACCATGCTTAATGGCGTTTTCCAAAAAGGGTTGTATGATCATAGGGTACACCCTGACCTCCAAAAGATCGCTCGTGCCGGTTATCTGATAGGAGAGTGACTGATCAAACCTTAGCTTTTCCAGTTCCAGGTAATTGGTGATCAGTTCCAGTTCCTGATCGAAGTACACAAAGTCTTTTTCACTCATGCGCAGGTTTTGTCGCGTCAGCGCTGAGAATTTGGATAGATAGCGATAGGCTTCATGTTTATCACCTTTCAAAATCAGCGACTGCACTGAATTGATGGCATTAAATAAAAAATGAGGGCTCATCTGAGCTTTGATAGCCTTCAGTTCTGATTGACGGTATTGGTTTTCCGTCTGTAGTTGCTTTTGCGTCAGACCCAGTTCAAGAGAGAGCAGCTCTCTCTTCTTTCTGGCCCTGAACAGAAACAGGTACAAGGTCGAAGATAGAAGCATCAAACTACCTCCGGCACTGCCAAAGGCCAGGTAAAGCTGACTTTTTTGAGCCTTTGCCTCAGCTAATTTTTGCTGATTGACGGCATTCTTTGTTAAGAGTTCCTTTTTCTGTACCTCATACTTTGTTTCAATTTCCTCGATGGCTTTGACTTTATCAAGTCCTGTAAGGCTGTCTTTAAGGGCATAGAACCTGGTCTGAAAATCATAAGCCTTTCTGAAATCCCCCTGCTTCCGGTAAAGGCTGATCAGCGCGGCATAGTTATGTTCCAGGGAATAGGTGTCTGTGCTTTCCTTTAGTATCATCCTGGCTTTCAGCAGGGCCCTTTCAGCATCTGTAAACAAGCCCTGTTTCGAATAGATATTTCCTATGTTGTTCTCACTCTTGGCAATACCTGGTTTGTCATTCAGTTGAGAAAAGAGACTCCTGGCCTTTTTAAACGCTTCAGCGGCCCGCCCATAGGTCTCTTTTTGCTCGTAGAGCACACCCATATTGGTATAGATATAGGCCAGACTTCTTGTGCTATTCGTTTGTAAAGCTATTTCCTTTGCTTTTTCAGCATAGAACAGTGCGGAGTCAGGCTGATGCGTTTTGATGTAGACGGCCAGTAGGTTTGTATAGCTCCCTCTGAGGATACTTTTATTTCGCTGCGTCAAAGGATGTTCAACCACTGTTTTAAACAGGCCCAGAGCCTTGTCGTACTCTTTCAATCTTACGTATGTACCGGCCAGGTTAAACAAAGCGGTGAGATAGACAGATTGTGACCTGTTGTCCGTCTCAGACTCGTAGTAGCTGAGTACTTTGAGAAAATAACCGACCGCCTCCTCATATTTTCCTTGTGTCTTTTTCAGGTTGCCCAAACTGATGTTCGTAGCTTGATAAAAGGGAAGGTCAGAGATCTCCAGTGCAAGAACCTGCGCTTTTTCATAATAAAAGAGTGCCGAATCAAGGTGACCGGCTTTCTTGTGATGAATACCAAGCTCCCGATAGAAGAGCAATTCATGCCGCACATCGGTCGATTCCAGGGCCAGCTGTAGTCCGGTATAGCTATAGTGCAATTGTTTGGCCGGATCGCTGTTGCGGAAGGCCACAGCAATCTTCTTGATCAAGTGTAGTCTCAGGCTATCCTGGCTGGTCTGCTTTAGCTTATGTTCCAGCATTTCCACCGTTTGGGTTTGTGAATTTGCCTGCTGTAGAAAGACGAAAAAAAGAGTAAGGAAAAGACCGGTGATGTGCTTTACATTCATAGTGTATTTCGATGAATGCAGGGTTAGTGTCCGGTAAAGTCGTTACAAGTATAACTAAATAATGATAAAATTTAACTAAAATACCTTGGTTTCCTTTGGTCTTTCGAAGAGACCTTATCGTATGATGCTATTTCTCAGCTCATAGCGCATTCCTAAGCCGGTCACCTTTTTATAAAAAGCCTTGCGATAGTACCCAGGTAGCTCAGTGCTGTTTTCAAAGTACGTTTTGTATTTGTCAAGGTACTGTGGATAGTGCTTCTCTACAGCTCTGAGCATTAACGTTCGGCTATCAGAAGTATCGTTTCCAAAAAGCGTAAGGTCTGCCGGAAAGCAATACTGAGCCCCATTTGCTTTAAAGGCACCAAACATAGCTTCAAGGCTTTCAGTATTATCAGAAATCCAGGGGAGCAGCGGCATCATGCTCACTCCAGTAAGAAAGCCCCGGGTGGAGATGGCTTTCAGGGCTTCCAATCTCAGCAAGGGAGAAGGAGCTCCCGGCTCAAAGATGCGTCCTACCCGTGCGTCAATGGTGGAGAACGAAAAAGTGATAATAGCCCCTCGGTCCAGTCCCGGGAGATCTTTGGGGAGGATGGCCTTTTTGTCTATGCGTTCAATCAGATCAAGGTCTCTCAGGATCAAATCTGACTTGGTAATCAGGTGTACGGGGAATCGGTATTTGAGTATCACCTCAAGTAGCTCGCGGGTAAGCAGTGTCTCCTTTTCTGCCTGCAAGTAGGGGTCTGTAGCAGAGGCCAGCACAATAATGCCGTATTCACCCTTATCGGCTCTTCTTCTCAGGGCTTTGTCAAGCAGCTCCGGAGCATTGGTCTTTACGCCCAGCTTACGTTCCATGTGAATGCCGTATTTGCTACCTCTGATATAACAGTAAAGGCAATTAAAGGAGCAGCCGCTATAGGGGTTGACCGTGTAATCGTCTAAAAACCAGGGGTCACGCTTTTTGGTCTTGTTTAAAATGCTTTTGGCGATAACCTCATTCATATTCAAAAGGCTCCGCTTTAGCCATAGAAAGACCAATGTTGACTTTGGTGATGAACCAGCGTGAGAGTTTGGTCGCTCTCATATGGTTGGCATGTTTGTGGATCAGGTCGGGGTGAAACTTCCCGATGGTTTTGCCTGCCCAGCCAATTCCCTTTTTCGTAAAGTATTGTGTTTTCCAGGCATGCTCAATCATAAGTAAGAGCAGTTGTTCTACCTGCGCCTTGGGCAGTTTCTTTTTCGTAGCATAGTGCGTGGCGATGCCAATAGACCGCTCTATCCATATATTGCCATGATTACCCATGCTTTTCATCAGGGTAAGGCTTGTGTCAAAGTCCCTCAGGGTTCCTTCGCCAAACACCCTCTCGCTGATAATGTCACAGGCGTACCATTGATCTCCTTGTATAATATGCTTTACAGCTAAGTTATATTGTGCTCTCAAACCTTCATTGAGCCGTAATTGAATCAACTTACCGATCACCGGGTAGCTGGAAATATGCCTGGCAGCTGCAATTTGATCCAGCAGTCTGTCCTCCTCCGCTCTCGTCAGCATTTTATTGAGTTCCACGGCCACATGCTCCAGTATCGGGAATTTGACCCTGTGCTGCAGTATTTGCTCATCCAGGCTTTTCCAGTGGCCCTCCCAGTCACCATTACCCGCATGTTGCACAAGTTGTGAGAGAGTGGGTAAGACGCTGGCTTTAGAGGTGATGGTTTTCAAAACAATGGATTTATGCTGAGCAAGATCAATAATTCTCAGACTATTGCCAATCTCATTACAAGGCTTATCGCACCGTGCCCAGCTTAAAGCTAGCCCCAAGTTGAAAAGACAGATTGTTGAAATTCTTTACTCCACTGATGGGCTCTTCAAAAGGGTCGGTCTGCTGCAGGTCCATTTGGAGGTCAAAATAGAGCCGCTTGCTGAACTGCGCCTCCAGTCCGGCCCCGTAGCGCAGCGAATTGAGAGTTCTTGACGCTGTCGAAATTCGTCTTCTCGGTTGACCAGCACCGTTGGTAGAAATTTTGAAATTGAATAGCTCAATGTTTACCTGCTCAAAGGCCAGGTGGAGGTAAGGTCTGATTCTTTTTGTGACTGACAGAGGTTTATACTTTAAGCCAATAAAGGGGGAGGCCAGAAAGTGATCTTTGACCTCATTGGAAAAAGATACTCCGGGTATGGGCTGATTCGTGGCAGCCTGACTGGCGGTTTCGTCCTCATTGGGCCTTTCGAATGATAAGTTCAGCCCGGCTCTTACGGTCAGGCGCCTGGAGATACCGTAGCCAAGGCTGAAACGATAGACACTTCCACTGCCTTTGAGACGGTAGCGACCATTATCGTCCTCTCTACCCGACAACAGAAACCAGGTGCCTCTTTGAGCGCCCAGGTACCATAGGCCACGCTGGGCGTTTGCTACCCGTCTATCTCTTTCTTTTTTCTTTACCTCCTGTCTCTCGGTAATGACTGAACCATCCATGCTCCGTGGTGTGAAGTGACTTCTGACCTGTTGGTCAATGTCTTCGAGTTTAAGTTTTGACCGTGGCCAGAAAGCTACCTTTCCGGGAAATGCATAATACAACTCTCCCTTAAATCGACCAAAGGCCAGAACTCCGGATATGTTTCCAGAAAATTTATTCAGCAGGCCTCTCGCCCCGGATTGGTCATCAGTAAAGTCGATTACATAAACCTGTTGGCTTTCTGTTTTACCTGCTTCCAGCGCGTCAACAAGGTAGCGCTCCACATGCTCATGTTGCGTTAGTCCCTCGGTAACAACTATTTCGAGTGCCAGAGCCTTTTGATAAAGTGCCTTTTTCAGGTAAGATTCCAGCGAGTCTCTTTCATCATGAGTGTACACAAGGTATAGGTCAGACTTGTAAGGCCTGTTCGAAGATATATGCTCAATCACATGATTGATCGAGGCCTGTTGTGCACACGGGGTAAATGCAGTTAGCAAGAACCAGATTGTCATTAAAGCTGTAAACAGCCGGTGTGGTCCGAGTTTAGTCTTCATCGTCATATTCTTCCAGGGGTCTGAAAGACCATATATCATCATAGCGCTCATTGATGTTGCGGCCGCTGCATACAAAACCAAATTCTCCTATTACAAAGCTGATAGCCTGTTCTCTGGCGCTTCCTTCAAATTCGGTCAGCTCATCCCATTCATCTTCTACTGGGTTATAGCGCCAGGTATCTACAATACTGGAACTCCTCTTACCCACACTGATGTAGGCATGGTCACCTATGGCAAAGGCAGCAGCGTATTCTCTCAGTACCAGTATGTTCCCCGAGTCGTCATCGTCCAGGTCATTCATACGGTCCCACAAATCAGTGGCAGGGTCGTAGCGCCAAAAATCTTCTTCATAAGTACCATTGTGGATACCTCCGCCAGCATAGGCGTAATTGCCTATTACAAACGAAAAAGCCCCCTGTCGCTTGGAACCTCCCATGCTCGATATCTGCGTCCAACTACCTGTATCCGGATTGAACCTGTAGAAATCCTTGAGGTTGTTATCACCATCATTTCCAGTACCCACATAGCCCTGGTTGTTGAATACAAAGCTGGTAGCTCCAAACCTTGCAGGCCCCGGCAGGTCATCTATCTGTCTCCAACGGTTTAAACCTGGGTCGTACTCCCAAAAGTCTTTCAGCTCTTCATCCCCATCGTAACCGGTACCAACGTACCCCTTTCCTTCTACAGCAAAGGCTACGGCTGCATTTCTTGACCGGCCGGGGAAATCGGCTACCCGAAACCAGCTATTGCGGGTGTTGTCATATTGCCAGAAATCCCTCAGTCGATCATCACCATCGTGCCCTGTACCTACATAAGCCAGGTCGCCTATCACAAAAGCCACCGCTCCGCTTCTTGTGGCTCCCTCAAAATCACTTTCTTCTACCCAATTGCCTTCATCTGGTGAGGAAGTTGTCACACCATCACAGCTTATGATCAGGGCTATGAAAATGCCTGAAAGAGCGATTTTCCTGATTGTTTTCAACATGTCTTAGTCTTTATAATTTGAAATAAATATTTTCAGTTTGGTCTCAAATCCCGAAGCATCAATGGCCAGGCTCTGTAGGTTGGCACCTACCTGATCCGGGACGATGGAAATGAAGAATGTTTCGCCTTCAATGCCCCGGTTATCTATGAGGTCCTGCAGGTAATTCCTTATATCAATCTCGTAGCGTGTTTCTTTGTCGAATTCCGTGTCTTCAATAAGACCTCCCAGGGTAGTATTGAATTCACTGCGGAACCTCATGGCTTCTTTTATATTATCAAAGCGGTCAAGGTAGTGCAGGGCCAGTGTGTCTGGCAGTGGACGGTCTGATGAGTAGGAGGTTCTGGTCGGTTTTAACTCCAGTATGGCAGAATGAATGATCATTTGATCAAATGCCTCGGCCATCAGCAAAACATTCGGAATTCTTACCTCAGTAACCAGCGCTGACCCCCCTTGTATAAAGCTAACTCCCCCGGTTTCAGCACTGCCGAGTTGTTCAGCGACTTGTAGTTGGTGTAGCAGGCTCCCCTGTACCGGTGGGGCAATGGTATTGAATTCAAAACCATTGTAGGTAGAAAAATCGTGATACAGGTTTTCCAGTCCGTCATCCACAGGTCGGCTGTAATAAAGTCTGAGTTTTATAAACTCAGGACTGAATGGAACAACACTGACAGTATTGGCATTTGTCGGTTCTGCTTCGAAGCTGAAACCCCTTAATAAATCCCTGAAGTCTTCCTCTATACTGATGGCTTCGGTACGATCTACCGAGTTTTGATAGATCAGCCGGCCGAGCCGTGATTCAATCTTTACAAAAACGGAATCTCTTTCATCATCTTCCTGTCCTTCCAGTATAAAGCTGCCAATCGGATCTCTGGTTCGCTGGAGCTGGTCAAACTGGTAGAAGAGGTCTTCTGCCGGCTCAAAATCTTCAGTGACCTGGTAAAGGTTTATCTTTTGATCGACTCCCGTCCCATAAGTATTGGCGTATGGGTAAAGGATAAAGCCAAGCGAGTCATAAATATCCGCTTCGTCCAATAGTAGGAAGGTTTCTCCAAGGCTTACTTCAAAGTAATTTCCGGTGGATACCTTACCCAGGTAGGGGGCTTCAAGCTGGCCTATCAGAAGTCCCCCTGCGCCTTGGGTTGCCAGGGAGTCTATATAGACTGTAGATAGCTCCAGGCTCAGGGTATCAATTAAGTGCAGATCAAAAGGGTTTTCTGTATCAATACCGAAGGGCGCATTCTCCTCGCAGGAAAATGTGATAACCAGCAGGGTGGTAATCAGGTAATTGAAAGACCGTTGTTTCTTCATGACTTTGTGCTTGTCTGGTAAAACAACAGTTAATTAAAACGTCAACCGTAGGCCGTTTTTTTCTAATCAGTGAATGGAAATTTATACTCAGTAAATGGATAAAACAGGCTGTTAAAGAATGTTAAGGCAGCTTTAGAAGGTTCAACCCTATGATTTTACTCCTGTAGGTTTTACCAATAGGGATCTCTTTGCCACTGCTCAGTTGTAGTTTGTAAGCTCTTCTGCCTACAATTTTTTTGACAGGAACAATGAACGAGCGATGTGTCCGTATGAAGTCATCAGGGAGTTTCGTTTCGGTGCTTGTCAGCGAGTTAAGCACCATGTATTTGGCCTGGCTGGTATGGTAGCGAATGTATTCACCTACCGATTCAATGTACTCAATGTCATCAAGGATGATCCTGTGCACATCGTAGCCAGACTTTATGGTGATTGACTGGTCTTGCTGATGGGCAATCTGATCATAAGAGTAGGCCTTACTTTCAATGAGAAAAGCTTTTTTTATCTTTTCTATGCATTGCATAAATCGCTTTTCCAAAATTGGTTTAAGCAGATAGTCAAGCGCCTCAAGTTCAAACCCCTCCAGGGCGTATTGGGGATAAGCTGTGGTGAACACGACCCTGGATTCTGTCTCGTATTCCTTCAGGAAGTCCACCCCCGTTTTATAAGGCATTTGAATGTCCAGAAAGATCAGGTCTATCCGCTGCCTTTCCATAAAAGATTCCGCTTCAAGCACATTCTTACATTGTCCGGCCAGTTGAATGAAGGGTACATTGGTAAGAAAGTGTGCCAGGAGATCGCGGGCGTATTTTTCATCGTCTACAATCAGGCAGCGTATCTTCAAAGGAATCTCAGTCATGGTCTATCCTCATGGTTACTTTAAAAGTATCAGCGGACCGTATGGTTTCTATGCTATGTTTGCCGGGGTAGCAAAACTCCAGGCGTTGGCTGATGTTTTTCAGGCCCACCCCGGAACTGGCCGGATCTTTTGTCAGTACAGTCCTTTCCTGAGGAAGGCTGTTGGTAATGCAAAGCGATGTACAGTTGTCCTGATGTTTCAAGTCAATATCCACTTTTAGGGTTGAACCATCTATCGCATAGCCGTGTTTGAAGGCATTTTCGAGCAGGGGTATAATGATCATGGGCTCAAGCACTGCCTGAGGATTGCTGATTTCGTGTACAAACCTGATTTGGGTATGATCCGGATCCTTTGCTTTCTGAAAAAACAGATAGCTTTCAATCGATCTGATTTCCATATCGAGACTGATTTTATCCTGATTGCAATCGTAGATGACATAGCGGAGCATATCCGAAAGCTGCCCTATAAACTGCTCTGTTTTTTCGGGGGTCGTTCGTGTTACGGCATACAGGTTATTAAGCGCATTAAAGAAGAAATGAGGATTAATCTGTGACCTGAGAAACTTGAGCTCAGCCGCTGTTTTCTCCTTTTCCAGAAGTATCTGCCCGCGTTCCTTTTTGATAAAATCCCTTGCCAGTGCATAAGAGCTACTGATGAAGAGAATAACAGTAGTAGCCAGAACCGGGGGAATGAATTTAATAGCTGACGGTAGCTGATTGGGGTCCATGCCCATCCTGTTGCGAAACTGCTCGAGAAAAGAAGGGCTGTTCAGCGAAAACTCCAGCCACGAAATCATCAAAAAGGGAACTATACCAATGATGCCAAGAATACACAGTACATACAGGCCAAATCTCCTGGTTTTAAAAAACCTTGGGATAAGTACATTGATGTTGAGATAGGCAATGCCCACCTGAAGTAGCATGGGAGGGGATGTTCTGATCAGTACCTGTTGAAGTGGTTCTGTTTGAATGGCAAAGGAGATGGGAAGTACAAACAGTATCAGCCAAAAGGAGATATGCACCAAGCGTGTAAACTTCCTGGACTGACTTCCCTCATTGATTGTGGCACCTATAGCATCCATCAGACTGGTTCTACATGTTTAGTTTTATACTCACGATGAATAAGCACATTTGTTAACGGCTAAATTCAGACATATTCCGATACTTTCCTTTTCCATTCACTGATTATTCCATTCCATCCGCTGAATCTGTTCCTGATGAGGATAACATAAGTACCTGTAGTGCCATTTAAAGCGAAACACACATAGACACACTTAAGGTTATCGGTATCAGTCGTAGGTCGTGCTTGAACATGGTTTCATGTGACGGAAGTGAAAGGATTATTCTTTCAGGCTGAACCCGGATTATGTGTTGGAACTTCGTTATGAGTGGGTAAGTCACACAGAATCAGGGCGTTTTATTGATTTATGCCTAGCATGGCTACGGTTAAATCAAAAAGCTCATTCACTTCACTGATTCGCAGTGAGTTTTCTACGGAATAGATTTTCCAATGCATATTCCGGGTTGACTAACTGGTAACCTTTTTTCAAAACAAAACATGGAAGAAAAAACACAAATAGACCGGCTGTTTTTGCTAAGAAGACTACTGCTGTTACTTCTGGTGGCTCATCAAGGCTTTACGCTTTATGGCCAGAGCCAGACATTCACCTTAAAGGGAGCTATCAAAGACGGTGAAACCGGAGAAGACCTGATTGGCGCCTCGGTGTACATTATGGAAACACAGGGAGGTGCCATTTCCAACCCTTATGGTTTCTATTCAATAGTATTGAAGGAAGGTAGCTATACCCTTAAGATAAGCTATATAGGCTATGCAACTGTGGTGAAAAAAGTGGAGTTACAAGCTGATTTATCATTGAATGTGGAGCTGTTTCCTGAAACGAGTCAACTGGATGAGGTGACCGTGTATGCCGAGGCAGAAGACAGCAATGTAAAGGATACAAAAATGAGCGTAGCTCGGATTGATGCGGCTACTATCAAGCAGCTGCCCACGGTTTTCGGAGAAGCAGACGTGATCAAATCCATTCAGCTACTACCGGGGGTCAGTAGTGCAGGTGAAACCTCCGGAGGTTTTAATGTAAGGGGAGGATCAGCCGATCAGAATCTGATTCTACTGGATGAAGCCACGATTTTTAACACGAGTCACCTCTTTGGTCTGGTGTCCGTTTTTAATGCCGATGCAATTAAGGATGTTACCCTTTATAAAGGCGGAATACCGGCATCCTACGGAGGGCGTCTCTCTTCCGTATTGGATGTGCGGCAGAAGGAGGGAAACAGTAAAGAGTTTGGCGGCAGTGCAGGAGTTGGTTTAGTATCAAGCCGACTGAACCTGGAAGGTCCTGTTGACGGAGGTAAAGGCTCTTTTCTTCTGGCAGGCAGGCGGTCTTATGTCGACCTGTTTTTACCAGCCATCCTGGATGACCCGCCAACGGTTTTCTTTTACGATGTCAACCTCAAGGCCAATTATGCTTTCAATGACGACAACAGGCTTTTTATCTCAGGCTATTTCGGGCGAGACAATTTCAGTGTAGACAACTTTCTCAACAACGACTGGGGAAACCTGGCTTTTAACCTGCGTTACAATCGTGTTATCAATAACAAACTCTTTTCCAATTTCTCATTTATCTACAGCGACTATCGCTACAATTTTGACATAGAGAGGTCTGACGGCTACACCTGGGAAGCCCATATTGAAAACTTCAATTTCAAATCTGACTTTTCACTCTTTCTGGAAGGCGAGAATCAACTGGATTTTGGTGCTAATCTGCTCTATTACGATTTTAATCCAGGCCAGATCAGCCCCAATGAAGAGTCTGCTACCGTACCCACCACACTGGATGCTAAGTTTGCCTTTGAACCAGCTGCCTATGTCAACTTTAAGAAAAACCTTTCGACCCGAGCGACATTGGAAGCTGGCATGCGTTTTTCTTCGTTTTTCAGAATGGGGGAGGAAGAGATAAGCTTGTATGAAAATGATCAGCCTGTTTTATACAATGCCAGCCTCGGGCGCTATGAAAAGGGCAGGGTGATTGGCACTGAGCGTTTTGAGACAGGCGAGAGCATCAGTAGTTTCTTCAACCTGGAACCCCGGCTTATGCTCAACTATCAGCTCAATAGTACCAGCTCATTTAAGATGAGTTATAACCGTACTGCTCAGTATATTCATTTGATTTCAAACAGTACTTCACCCACCGCCCTGAACATATGGACACCCAGTGGCCCTTATACCGATCCGCAAATAGCCGATCAACTGGCACTGGGGTATTTCAGAAACTTCAAAGATAATACCTTTGAAACCTCAGTAGAGGCCTTTTACAAAGACATGCAAAACCAGGTGGACTATGTGGACGGAGCCGATATTCAACTCAACAATAACCTGGAAACAGAGCTGCTCTCCGGGGAGGGCAGAGCCTATGGGCTGGAGCTCTATGTAAGAAAGAAAAGAGGACGCTTTACGGGCTGGCTCAGCTACACACTCTCACGCAGTGAACGCAAGGTGGGTGGTGTTTCTGATGAAGATCCGGGGATCAATCTCGGTGAATATTACCCCAGCAATTTTGATAAAACCCATGACCTTAGCATCAGTACATTTTATAAGTTAACAGACAGGGTTTCCCTCTCCGCCAATTTTATCTATCAAACCGGTATGCCCACAACCTACCCCGCCAGCCGGTACGAATTCGGTGGTTTGGTAGGAGCTAACTTTGAAGGGCGTAATCAACAGCGTCTGCCCGATAACCATAGGTTGGACCTTTCATTGACACTGCAGGCGAAAAAGAAAAGGAAATGGGATAGTAGCTGGGTGTTCAGCTTGTACAATCTCTACAATAATAGAAATGCCTACGATGTCAATTTTGCCCCGGTGAATGCTCAGCGGGGCGCGGAGATCAGCGACTTCTTTATTCGTAAATATGATACTGAGGCCAACCAGAGTTACATAGGCCTCTTTCCCAATATTACCTATAACATCAAATTCTGAATTATGCATAGCAGAACCTGTTTTATATTAGCCATTACCTTTTTGTTCTCGTGTACCGATACATTAGAGGTAGATATTGAAGAAGGCCCTGTGCGACTAGTCGTGGAAGGTCGCATTACCTATAACCCTGACGAGACTTCAGGCTACCAGTTTATAAGGTTAAGTACTACCGCGCCCTATTTTCAGAACCGGGAAGTGCCGGCTGTTTCCGGGGCATTGGTAGCAGTGACCATCGTGCGTACTAATCGGAAGGTATCATTTACTGAGTCAGACATAAGACCGGGGGTTTATGAAACCAATGACCTTATAGCTGAGGTGGGTGAGGAGTACCGCCTGGAGATAGAATACAACCAAGATCAGTACCAGGCAATCGAAAGGCTGTTGCCTGTAGCCTCCATTGACAGAATTTTTCAGGAATTTGAAGAAGAAACCCTCGTGAGTGATGAAGGCATAAAGGTTAAGGTTGACTATGCTGACCCTGCAGATGAGCGTAACTTCTACCACTGGCAAACTTATAGAAATGATACCCTGCTCGTAACGGCAGATCCGGGGAATGTATTCAATCTTATTTCTTCAGATGAGTTTTACAATGGTCTTACCATTACAGGCTTCGGACCTTCAAGAGACTTTGCCTTTCAGGAGGGGGATCGGGCAGAAGTGAGGCAATATGCACTCTCTGAGTCGGCTTATACATACTATCGCAACTACTACGAGCAGGTGGTGGGGATAGCACCGGGTTTAGGGGATGTGGTGCCGGCTACTCTCAGAGGAAATATACAAAACCTGAGTAATCCGGGTTTGTATCCACTAGGGTACTTTGAAGCCAGTGAGGTTTCCATAGCGTACTGGGTAGTACAATAATCAGATAGAAATTTATGAAAAGCCTCCGGGTGGAGAAAAAACCACATTTGCCGTGATGATTAGGCCTGATTGTGGATAACTAGGTGGATAACCCTGTTGATAACTATGTGTATAAATAGGTGGGAAACTTGTTGAAAACTAGGTAGTTAGAAAGTTTGCTTGTAAAGATATTAAAACTACCTTAGGTATACCAAGTGAGGGATAAAGAACAGAAGGTAAGACTTCAGTCTCTCTCCGGGGGAAGCTCGGAAAATGGTAGTGAAAGGTTCGGAATCGCAAGATGACGTTCTGAGACAGTAAAGCAGAAGCATGATGCCTCGGTATTCATGTGGAAGGTAGAACTAGGCAATGTCAGCTCTTCGGAGCAGGTGTTGAAAAAGCTACCCAAGGTGAAAGCTTCAGGGTGATCACTTTGGCGGACTTGGGCGAGAAACCACGGTGGATCGTTCATTGGTCAGCGCAGTGTCAAAATTCCTTTGAGAATGCCGACAAAAAGCGAGATCAGCCCAACTGCACCTTCGGGAGCGGCTGAGCCAAGAGTCCGGGAATTACCTGCCGAGCAGGTAGCTCTCTCAAACTGCATGCTTCATTTTAATTGCGCTGCACTGAGTGTACGCATAGGGCGAAGCTGGAAAAAGACAGACTCCACCAGACAATAGCTTGGGCCATTGTACGGAGGACGAAGTTCTGAACAGTAACTTGGTATTCTGCAACGACCACGGTCGATGCAGGGTGAGTGGGGGCAAGCAATTGTCCCCCGCTTTTGTTATTTGGGGGTATTTTTAAAAATACAGAAAGAAGCCACTGGGGAGTGGCTTTTTTTGTGCCATAGCCTATAAGGACCATTCCTACAAAAAGCTTAGATTTTCAGAACCATTTTCATTTGTCAGCGTTATGTTACTGACTTTAATGATAGTAATACTATTATTAAAGATTGTTGAACCTATTAATTCGGTGGTGTAGCATGGCGCTTTTACGTTTACAGATGAACAACAACCTCTATCTGCGGGATCCGCAGGATACTGAGCTGGGGCGAAAAATTATTAAGCAGTCCATTTGTATGATTCAGGAAATTGGCCTGGAGCAATTCACTTTTAAAAAACTCTCCGTGGCCATTGAGTCTACGGAGGCTTCTATATACCGGTATTTTGAAAACAAGCACAAGCTTCTCGTTTATCTTATCGCCTGGTATTGGAACTGGCTCGACTACAAGATTGAGTATGAGACCAATAATGTTACTGACCCACACGAACGTCTTGCGATTGCAGTAAGGCTGGTAGCAGAAAAAAAGACAGTCGATCCTATGTTTCCATCGGTAGATGAGGTAGCATTGCAACGCATTGTCATCAACGAGTCTGACAAAACCTATCATACCAAACAGGTAGATGCAGACAACCGTGAAGGGCTTTTCCGGGGTTTTAAATCACTATGTAAGCGTGTTGCCAATATCATCAAGGAAATCAACCCTGACTATGCCTATGCGCATGCCCTTACCAGTACAATGCTGGAGGCATCACATCAACAAGTATTTTTTGCGGAGCATCTGCCATCTCTTACGGAGCATCAGGCAGCCAAAGGAAAAATCCATGCTGAAAACAATGTGTTTTTGCTGGAGTTGATAGAGAAGACTATCCGTTAAAGCCATCACGAGCCAATGACCAATCAACATATAGCTAATACAATTAAAGAGACCGCTTTGCTGCTGGAAGCCACCCTGGAGGAGGCTTTGTTTGAAGATTTGCGTATCAATTCTAAAGACTACGGCATTGACGAGGCTTTTGAATTCAAGCGTGATCTGATAGAATCAGCGAATAAGGTAAGGGTGGTTTTGCTTGACCAGACGCTGGAATCTAAAGATCTGAAAGCTTTTGTGAAGGAAATAGAGATTCCCATGATTGCTTTCTGTAAAAAGGAAGCTTCTTTTTTACCTGTGATACTCTATAAGGGTAAAAAGGGTGTCTCCAGGGCCATGTTGGTGCATGAGCGTAGCACAGAAGAAGTTACGCTGGAGAGCCTTCAGGATCGCCTGATCCAAAACGAAGAAGGCGAGATCATGCTAATGGGTGCTTTTAGCTATAAAAGCCTGGTATCTGAGCATGAAGGTGATGAAGGAGGTCAGCCGCTTTCTCCGGTAAAAAGACTTTTCAGACTGCTGAGCGAAGAGAAAAAAGATATTTTCTATGTTTTCGTTTATGCCGCTTTTGTCGGAATCGTTTCTCTTACGCTCCCCCTGGGTATCCAGGCTACCGTAGAGCTGGTTTCCGGTGGTGTGGTTTTTAGCTCCATCTATCTGCTGATTGGTCTGGTGTTGTTGGGTATACTCGCCTCAGGAGGCTTGCAGGTAATGCAGATCACACTGGTGGAATACCTGCAGCGGAGAATCTTTACCAAGGCGGCTATGGAATTTACTTTCCGTATTCCCCGCATGAAGGCAGAGTCGCTGAGTAAGCTGCATGCCCCGGAGCTGGTGAATCGCTTTTTTGATGTACTTACCATCCAAAAGGGACTCCCCAAGCTACTGGGTGACCTGATGTCGGGGTTAATTCAAATCCTGTTCGGCTTGCTGCTGCTATCCTTTTACCACCCGTTCTTCGTGTTTTTCGGCCTGGTGCTGGTAGTAACCCTGGTAATCATTTTCAGACTTACCGGACCTAAGGGTTTACAGTCTTCTATTTATGAGTCGAAGTACAAGTATAAGGTAGTGTCATGGCTCGAAGAGATTGCCCGTACGCTTAACTCGTTTAAAATTTCAGGTAATACCAACCTGCCTATTAAAAAGACAGAATATAACGTCAACAGCTACCTGATTAACAGGAAGGCTCATTTTAAGGTGCTGGTGAATCAGTACATCTATATAGTGCTCTTCAAGGCCGTCATTACCGGAGGGCTTTTGATTATTGGTACTTCCCTGGTAATCAATCGTGAAATTACCCTTGGGCAGTTCGTAGCCTCTGAAGTAATCATCATTTTGATTCTGAGCTCAGTAGAAAAGATCATCACTTACATGGATGTAGTGTATGACATGCTTACAGCTGTTGACAAAATTAGCCAGGTAACGGACTTGCCACTTGAAAAAATCGGTGGCATAGACCTGAACCAGGAAGAAATGGACAAAGGCTTTTCTGTAAAGATCAGAAACCTGAGCTATACCTATCCCGGCTATAAAAAGCCTGCTATACATAACATTACCACGGGCTTTGCCTGTGGCGAAAAGGTCTGCATCTCCGGGGGGAATGAGTCTGGCAAGACCACCCTGACGAACACGGTGGCGGGCATCAATCAGGAATATGAAGGCGCACTGACAATTAATGACTATAGCCTCAGAGACCTGGACCTGACCAATTTGAGAGATAAAATGGCCAAGAATGTATCTATGGAAGATATTTTTGAAGGTACTATTCTGGAAAATATCGTGGTGGGTAAGCCGCAGGTTTCTACCCGAGACGCGGTAGATGCCATTGCCAAGGTAGGCCTGTCAGATAAAATCAATATGCTGCCTGATGGACTAAATACACAAATGCTCAGTAGCGGTAAAGGTTTTTCCAGCTCTTTTGTGGGTAAGCTTATCCTGGCGCGTTGTCTGGTTAAGAAACCGCGTCTGATGATTCTCAACGACTTCTTTAGCTCATTTCAGCGATCAGAGAAAGAAAAGCTGGTGCAGCTCGTTACGGATGAGGCACTTTGTACACTGGTGGCCGTATCCAATGACCCTATGGTTATGGCAGCCTGTGATAGAATCATCCTGATGGAAAATGGTACTGTCGCCAAAGAGGGGACTTACAGTGAACTGCTTTCCGCAGGTTACCTTAACAAAATCATAAAAGTCTGAAGCCATGTTGAACGTATCTAAAAACAACCAGTCAGACCTTATGAAAGAGCAGAGCATTCTGTTCAAAACGCTTAAGACTCCAAGTGCCGGTAAAACCGTAGCCAAGGTGCTGTTGGTGGTAACCTTTCTGTTCTTTATCCTGCTCTTTTTGCCCTGGCAGCAGAATATCAGGGGAAAGGGTAAGCTCACTGCCTTTTCTCCCGCTGAGCGCCCTCAGTCTGTAGAGACGACCATTGCAGGTAGAATTTCCTCATGGAAAGTTCGCGAAGGCCAGTTTGTGAATAAGGGCGATACGATACTGACACTCTCTGAGGTAAAGGATAAGTATTTTGACCCAGATCTCTTGCCCAGGACACTGGATCAGATAGAAGCGAAGCGAGGCGGTATTGCTTCAAAGCGTGAAAAGGCAGTAGCGCTCGAAAACCAAATAGAAGCTTTGCAGGCACTGCTGTTAGCCAAAAGCAAGCAGGCGGTAAATAAACTACAGCAATCGCGGTTTAAACTTACCAGCGATAGTGTGGATTATGAAGCCGAGAAGGTGCGGTTTGCCAACCAGGAAAACATATTTGAAAGGAATAAGAGACGCTTTGATGCCGGAAACATTGCCCTGACCAAGTTTCAGGAGATTGAGTCGAAGTATCAGGAGGCTAAAATGAAGCAGATAAGTGCGGAGAATAAGTTTCTGGAAAGTAAGACAGAGGTGATCAACGCTACCGTGGGCATCAATGCGGTGGAGGCTGAGTACAAAGATAAAATCAGCAAGGCACAATCCGACCTGAGTAATACCCTGGCCGATGTTTTTGAATCAGAAGGAGCATTGACCAAGCAAGAGAATGAGTATGCCAACCTGAGTATAAGGAATGAGCAGTATCAGGTCATAGCGCCACAGGATGGTTATATCGTAAAGGCCCTGAAGGCAGGGATCGGAGAAACGATCAAAGAAGGAGAGTCTGTTGCCCAGATATCTCCCGAAAATCCTGACCTGGCTGTGGAGATGTACGTGAAGGCCATGGATGTGCCCCTGATTCAGCCTGACCGTAAAGTAAGAATACAGTTTGATGGCTGGCCCGCTTTGCAGTTTTCCGGCTGGCCCAACGTGTCGGTAGGTACCTTTGGTGGCGTGGTGAGAGTTATCGACCGGGTGAATAGTGCAGGTGGTGAGTATCGTATTCTGGTAACCCCTGATCCTGAAGAAGAGCCCTGGCCCGAGCAGCTGAGAATTGGTTCTGGTACCAAAGGTTGGGTAATGCTGGACAATGTGGCCGTATGGTACGAAATCTGGCGACAGCTCAACGGGTTCCCTCCGAGCCTGTACGAAGCTCCTGCTGATGATGCGAGTGCCAAAACTGATGCAAAGAAGAAGTAGAATGAGAAAGCTTCTGATCATATTACTTACACTTTGCTATCTGCAGCCGCTTTCAGCACAGGGCGTTGAGGGTATTGAGATAAAGTCGCTGGACGAGCTGCTGGTCGCCCCGACAGATTCTTCTGAAATACTCTCACTGGAGTCGTTTATGGCGTTTATACTGGCCAGCCATCCGGTGGTAAAGCAGGCTGATCTGCTGCCTGAGGTGGCCAGACAAGAGATACGACTGGCCCGTGGTGCTTTTGACCCGAAGCTGGAAGCCAGCCTGGACAACAAGCATTTCGATAACAAGGAGTACTGGAACATACTCAGCACCAGCTTAAAGGTGCCTACCTGGTTTCCTATTGATCCGAAAATAAGTGTAGACCGAAATCGAGGACAATTTCTCAATCCGGAGAATGCCATCCCCATGGATGATAACTTCCGTCAGGTGACTGCAGGGATAAGTCTGCCGGTGGGGCGTGGGCTAATCATAGACCAGCGCAGAGCGGCAGTCAGACAAGCGCAGATTTTCGTTGAAATCAACGATGCTGAGCGGATCAAGCTTATCAACAAAATACTTTTGTCTGCTGCTAAGGACTACTGGAACTGGTACTTTGCCTACAGCAACTACAGGCTGGTTGATGAGAGTATGCGCATCTCTGAAGAAATCTATCGCAGGGTGCGACTTGATTTTGACTTTGGAGAAGTAGCCGCTATTGATACCGTACAGGCAGCCATTACGCTACAGAACAGGATGATAGACCGGCAATCTGCGCTGATCGAATTTAAACGATCGGGACTTATTTTATCCAACTACCTGTGGGGAGAAAATGAAGAGCCTCTGGAGTTGAAGGATGAATTGGTGCCGGACTTTATTCTGGAAGATCAGATGCGAATGCCGGTAGCTACACTCGACAGTCTTACGCAGCTAGCCATGCTGCGCCACCCGGACCTTGTAAAGACTACCGGCAAGCTGGGTCAACTCAGCATTGAAGAGCGACTGGCGAAGGAAAACCTGAAACCCAGAGTCGATCTTAATTATAATGTCATTAACACACCTGTGGGCCCTGGTGGAAACTTCAGAGAGTTTCAGCTTCGGGAAAACTATAAGCTGGGTATTTCTTTCGAATTCCCGCTGTTTTTAAGAAAAGAAAGGGCCAAACTTAAGCAGACGCGCATTAAAATTGATCAGACCAGCTATGAGCTGAACCTGAGACAGCAAGAGATTGTCAACGATATTTCAGCGGGATATTTTGCGCTGAGTAATTCGCGCGACATGCTGGGCCTGATGCAGCAGGCGGTAGACAATTATGAGCGTCTACTGGAGGCGGAGCTTTTCAACCTGGACATTGGTGAAAGTGATCTCTTTAAAATCAACTTCCAGCAAGACAAACTTTTAGAGTCCCGAATCAAGTTAATGAAGCTGAAGGCTGAGGTTGAAAAGGCCCGGGTCACTTTGTATTGGTCAGCGGGTGTACCTTACCTCAATTTTGAATCTCTTTATCTGGATTGATTCTAATCAACCTTTTTGATGTAACCTGTGTTGGGTTAATTAATTATCTTTGCAAACTAAAAAGAACGAATCATCGAAATGGAAAGACAACGAGTAACAGCCAAGAGATCTCTTACAGAAGCAACCGAAGAACTTTTGAACCGTCAGATAGCGATGGAAGGTGAGTCTTCTGCTGCTTATCTCTCAATGGCGTCTTGGTGCGAAATGACTGGTTACGAGAATTCTGCCCAGTTTTTATATATGCACTCTGATGAAGAGCGTGGTCATATGCTCAAACTGTTTCATTACGTAAATGAAGCGGGAGGGCATTCAATACAGCCCGAAATCACGGGCATTCAGCATCACTTCACTTCATTGAGAGAGGTTTTCGAATCTATACTGGAGCATGAAATTGCTGTGACCAATTCGATCAACGAGATCGTTAATCACTGCTACGAAATCAAGGATTTTACCACTATGAACTTCCTGAACTGGTTTGTGGAAGAGCAGCGCGAGGAAGAAACGCTGGCGAGAAGAGCTGTCGAGCTTTTTGACCTGATTGGTGAAGACGGTGTAGGACTATGGACCATTGATAAGGAAATTCTGAACCTGGGTAAGGCTGCAGCAGCGGCTGATGCGGGAGAATAGCGTATTTCTGAAAAAGACTATGTATTAATAATGGAAAGCGGCTTTTAGCCGCTTTTTTTATGCGCTTACGGACCATTGCCTGATCAATGTCATTTTCCTGTGTAACCTAAGTCACAGAGATTTGCGCTGGTGATTGCTAATCTTATTGGTATAAAAATGCCTGTCGACAGATGGGTTAATCCTAAATCAACTACCATGGAAAAGTCACATCAAATTCTCATTATAGGAGGCGGTACGGCCGGTATCATGACGGCAGCTCAGCTGCTTAAGGCTGACAAAAGCCTGGACATAGGTCTGATAGAACCGGCAGATACTCATTACTACCAGCCTGCCTGGACCCTGGTAGGTGCCAATGCCTACGACTATGATAAGACGGCCCGCCCCATGAAAGACCTGATTCCGAAAGGAGTGAGCTGGATCAAAGATTTTGCAGAGGAGCTTGACCCTGAGAACAATGCCGTGGTCACCCGCGATGGCAGCAGGTACAGTTATGATTACCTGGTAGTGGCTCCGGGTCTGGTAATGGCGCCTGAGCTGATAGAGGGCTTGCCCGAAGCACTGGGCAAAGGCAATGTTTGCAGTAACTATACCGACTCAAGGCATACCTGGGAGGTGCTGAAGAACTTTAAAGGAGGGAATGCCATCTTCACCCAGCCCACTACGCCCATCAAGTGTGGAGGAGCCCCGCAGAAAACAGCCTATTTATCAGCCGATTATTTTCGCAAGAAGGGTATTGCTGATAAAACCAATGTTGTTTTTGCTACCCCCGGTACGGTGATTTTTGGTGTGCCGGCTATCGCGAAGACGCTGATGAAGGTGATCCATCGCTATGGCATTCATTTCAAGCCCTTCTATGCCCCGGTAAAGATTGATGCAGAGAAGCAGCAGGTTACTTTCAGAAGCGTACACCCTGAAGAGAATATGTGTGTGGTAACAGAGGGTAATGTGCTGAAGGAGGAGATGCAGGGAAGTTCCTCCATTGTGATGCCTTACGATATGCTTCACCTGGCACCACCACAAAGAGCCCCGGAGTTTATCAGAAGTTCATCGCTGGTAAACGATGCCGGATGGCTTTCGGTGAATATCGAAACCCTGCAGCATACTGAGTACCCCAATATTTTTGGGTTGGGAGATGTGGCTGGTTTACCCACCGCCAAAACCGGTGCAGCCATCAGAAAGCAAGCACCTATTGTAGTGGCCAACCTGCTGGAACTGATTAAAAATGAGAAAATCACAGGAATGCAGTACAATGGCTATTCTTCCTGCCCGCTGGTAACCGGCTATGGTAAAATGGTGCTGGCTGAGTTTGACTATAAGCAAAACTTTCTGCCCGACCCTCAATTGAAAAAAATGTTGATATTCGACTCTTCCAAAGAGCACTGGAGGCTATGGATGCTAAAGAAATATATGCTTCCTTACCTCTACTGGAATAAGATGATGAAGGGAGACGCAGTTTAGTATGACAGGAACTCAAAGCCTGATAATTTCCTTCTTAAGTCAGTAAACCTATATGACATGGCAAAAGAGGTAGGGGCGATTCTGACCCGGCTGGGCCTGGAGCCCGAATTGATTACTGAGATAGAGCAGGCTGGTAAGCTGGTAAAGGTACGTGAAGATGTGCCTCTGATCAGTCCGGGTATGCGGGCCACGGCCTTGCCCCTGGTAGTGGAGGGTACACTGCGCATTATGCGCGAAGATGCTGAGGGTAACGAGGTTTTTCTGTACTACCTGGAGGGAGGCGATGCTTGTGCCATGTCTATCAGCTGTTGCCTGGGTACACAGATGAGCCAGTTCAAAGCCGTAGCCGAAACAGATACTGTACTTTGGATGGTACCTATGAACCTGGTAGACCAGTGGATGGGCAAGTACCGTTCTTTCCGCAAGTTTGTGATTGATTCATACCAGGAGCGCTTTGATGAGCTGATGCAAACAGTAGACAGCATCGCCTTTATGAATATGGATGAGCGGCTTATGAAATACCTGCTGGACAAGAAGCAAAGCTCAGGCTCTTATGTGATTCATAAAACCCATGAACAAATTGCCCAGGAGCTGAATACTTCAAGAGTAGTGATTTCCCGGCTGCTGAAAAAGCTGGAGAAAGAAGAGAAGGTGGAGCTATTCAGAAACAGGGTAGAGGTGATGTAGTGTAAGGTTTGTGGAACGCCTTACAAAGGCGCTCCACCTGTTTTTGTAAATATATGTGTCGCGCTTTTGCAAAGCGTGACATTTGTTATGATCTCGTAGAATGCGATAAAAAATCACATGTGAAAGTTTCGGGAAGCTTCTGAGCCCTGATTTGATTTCGTCACGCTCCCTTCCCATTTCTGGTATTCTGACGAGCTCTTTGAGCGTATCATCAAGTTCAGTGAGGTATTGAATGGCCTGTTCTCTCCCGAATCCATCCAGAGTGTAGTCATAGATTTTCTCAAGGTCCTTATCTGCAGCCCGCGAGAGGCGATATCCCTTTAATTGCATGACTACCCGGCACGTTTCGAGGCAATGATGTCTTGCACTGATCGGGTGCTTGTCGGTCCGTCCCAGCCAGACTCAATTTCTTTCTTCAGGTCGCGGATCACTTTTTCACGATAAACCTGATGAAGTCTTAAGGCATCTCTCACCAATTCGCTGGCATTTTGATAATCTCCTGATTCGATTTGTCCAGTGATATATTTTTCCTGCTTATCTGTAAGGCTAACGTTCATAGTTTATATTATGTCTATATATGATAAATATAGACATAATAAACGAATAAGACATGGTTGGCGTTACGTGTTATTACCTGCCGCATCCTTTAAATAGTGTACGAGTAACATGTCTGGAACGCTTTACAAAAGCGCTCCACCTGTAATACCATACGTGTGTCGCGCTTTTGTAAAGCGTGACTGTATATTAGTAATCTTCAATACTCTGGTAAGCGCCAAGGTAGTCTTTGGGCAGAGAAGTGATTTTTGACCTGATGCTGTTCCGCATTTGTACCAGCTCTTGAAATTGATAAAAGAACAGCACCTTCTCAGCCTTCAGTTCGTTGGCCAGGGGTTTGTCTGACAGTACAAAAAAAGCCCACGACTCGGCAATATCCTCTTCAGGGTTTTCTGCAGCATAATCGGTAACAAACCGCCCGGAGTTTTCCAGGTAAAAGGTGTAGAGTTTGTCAGCTCTTCTGGATTCATTTCTTATACCATCAATTTTATCCCATTGGGTCAGAAAGTTCATGGGCCAGAAGCGATCCACAAATTTACCCAGATAGCTTGATTGGAGAGCGTAACCTTCTGAGGTCAGGTAGCCTCTGGCATCATCTTGTCGCAGGTCTTCTGTAGGCTCCACCTGTGTGGCATTGAGAGTAAGTAAATGACCAAATTCATGGATGAGCGTATGGGTATAGTCCAGTACAAAACCTGAGTCAAGGTTATGGAAGTTGATGTCGGCAGTGTCCAGGTCAAGCTGCCAGTATTGGTTAGATTCATCCAGCTGATTTAAACCACCAAGGTCTTCCTGAGGCCCGTCTGTGTACAGCCGCAGTGAGGTGACATATTCTTCCAGCAGGTCATTGGGAAGTAGAGATTTTACCCGATGCCAATAGCGGGTAGCGAGACTGTCCTGACTGGTATTACCTGGCTTTGGCCCTGCTTGTGTGATCTGCCAACGACCCACCTCGGTTCCTACATCCTGGGGAATCATGTTACGCTGACAGGATGATATCAGCAGAAGCCCCAGGGCCATAGACAGTATTCTCATGTAAAGTTTGAGTTTGCTATTGATAGAATTCACGGATCAATGCCATCATTTGAGACTCATCGTTCCATTTCAGTTTGTTGCTTTTTACATGGCTCTGCACCTCTTTGCCTTTTGCTTTGTCAAACAGGCTCAGGATCTTCTTTTTAGTCAGGCCGAACTTGCGATAAGCCGCATCACCTTCCGCTTTGATAAAGTATAGTGTTTTGAAGTTATAAACGGTCTGATCTCCATCGGCTTTAAACCCAACCGGCTTATAGCTGCTTTGATTGTCTTCCGAAACTTCTCCCTTCAGGTATTGTTTAAGGATGGTTAACCCCTGAGGACTATCTTCACCGAGCACAACCTCGAAGAAGGGCATGCTGTATTTGATGTCTTTAAAATCTCCTTTTTGTTTTCTGATAAAGGGACGCTCTATGTTCCCATCATGTAGTATAAAGTTTTTGACTACATCTGGTTTAAGGTTCACGGGAGAGATAGCCTCGTTATACTGGACGACAATCGTGTTCAGGTTGATGTCGAAATTAAACCGCACGGAATCCATTTCGGTATTGTCGCTGAAGAACAGCTTGCCGTAGTACCAGTCCTGAAATACAAGCGGAATCTTGTCGAAACTCTTTGTATAGTCAGGGCTTCTCTTATCGCGGTTGCTCCGGTCTATTTTACTACCCAGCTTCTTCAGGTCCTCCTGTGCGTTAAGCATAGAGCTTTGCGCCTGCAGGCTTTGTAAGGTTACGGTAATAAGCAGCAGTACCATGAGCTTTTTCATAGATAGAAATTAGTAAAAAAACGGAGCCGTTACTAATGAGGTGTTCTTAAAACCCATTTTACTCCTTTTGAATATATGTAGGCTATGTTTTAAGCGCATCAATAGTCATCGGTGGAGGCCATCTTCGCTAAATAATCCATTACGCTTTGCTCTGTTTCACTACATGGCTCCACCTTATCTGTGTACAGCGTAGCCCTAAGACTTCTATAAAGCTCTATGGACTGCTGTAAAGCCTCTAAAATTGATTGTTTTGAGTACGCTGGCAGTGTTGATTTGAGACTTTCAAAATCAGCCTTATCCAGTGCTGTTTCTACCTTTCGTACGCCCCGGGGCTGATTGCCATTTTTAATGTGTAGCAGGGGACCGAACACTGTCATTCTCAGGAAACCAAAGAAATCTACCGCTTCCATATATTCTCCCCGGCCGGTTTTTAACAGAACATAGTGAATCCAGATCCAGAAACGATCTTCGATCCATTGATAGTCGGGGTAGGGGAAGTGCGGCTCAGATTTTTCGAAAGCCTGTTGTAGCTGATTGCCCTTATCCAGAAGTATATGAGGTGTCTCGACTCGTTCGGCTAACTCTTCAAGGGTAAGGAACTTAATATCTACATGCAGTAGCGGATGGTCATACAGGCAGATTAACACCCTGGGTTCGCCCACGTGCTCCCCTGTGAAGCCGTTGAGAAGTTTGCCAAGTTTCTCTGCATATTCCATCATTTTGTGCTTATCGCTGGAGATGCTTTGACTGGTGACTAAGATAAGGTCAAGGTCAGAAAACTCATCCAGTTCGTCCGTAAGCCAGGAGCCACCCACTGCGAGACCGATAATGGAAGGCTCTTTTTCAAGAATGCGCTTTGCCTTGAGTGCAAATTCTTTCTGAATCATAGCTGGTTAGTACAGGTTGAAAAATTAGTGGATTTACGTAATCGCGGGTGTTGGGTTGCCAAAGTTTACCAAAAAGCCTCCTGATGGTTGTTCTGATGCCGTTTTGATTTTTGCTGCCCCGGGCAGCCAGTATGATTGTTAGCTGAAAGGCTTTAGTTTCTGCAAGACTGCTGAAAACGATATGTCGTTCTCAATTTTTGATAACATATTTCTGGAGATGCTCAACGGGTGCATGCGAAATTGATTGTCGTAAGCAGTGTCCTCCGAGAGGTTCATCAGGGTTCCGCCTAAAAAGCCTTTGAGATAGGGATCACGTGCCCAGCCTTTGAAGTTGCCAGCGTCATCGACTGTGATTTTACCTTGTCTCAGCAGCTTGTTGGCAATGAGATTGTCCCGAACACCCGTATGTCCAGCCTCCATGGCCTGAATCTTCACCACAAAGCTGTGTTTGGCAAAGGGAACTGTAAGAGAACTCAGGTAAGTAGTACCCGATTCTGTTTGAGGAAATTTGAAGATAGTTTTGATGACCAGGTGGTCCTTTAGTGTGATGGGCTCCACCTGAATAAGGCCGCCCTTTTGCGGAACAATCTGATTGCGATAATACCTCCTGAGTGCACTCAGGTCTTCAATGGAGGGAATGTCCGGCTTCCCTTTAAAGAAGTTCAAAGAAAGGGCAACGGTTTGTTCCGGGTTTACCCATTGCCTGATTGCTCTTTCGTCCCTGGTTTGTTCCCAATCGAAGTCAGGGATCGTAATGGCGTCCAGGTTGATTTTAAGAAACGGGTTGATCATGTCTGCAATGGGATTTTCGTCAGAACAAAATTTCCTGCTGTAAAATTCCTCTTGGATCAACTGAGTGTACCAGTCATCGGATATTCGTGGGGATTACTTGGGTATTCAAGGACAGTTTTTACACCAGCTTATTCCAGTCGGATTTAGTAGGGGCGAATCATTGGGCTATTGACGCCCTTCTGAACAGAACCGAAGCAACCAGTCCAACCACACCGAAAACTACTAGCAGCCCAAAGAGCATTTGGTGGCCGCTGGCTCCGGGATTATTGTCCAGAATATAGCCCATCAGCGGCCCCATAAAGATATCGGGCGTATAACCGATAACTGAGATAAAGCCGATGGCACTCCCGGTAACCGCCAGGGGGATTTTCGATTCCTGAAAGAGGGCATAATACAGGCCTCTGAGTCCGTAAATGCCCACGCTGGTACTGGCGATGGTTAAGCCAATAAAAATGGTCATACCCGGTTGTAGCAGGCCTGTACTAATCACAAGGCTTCCCAGAATAAGGATGACAAAGCTGATGGCCGTCATTTTAGAGTGCCCGAAGCGGTCGCCCAGAATACCTGCTGCCAGGGCGGCAAAGGGCCTCACCCAAAAAGAGATGGTGGCAATGTGGGCCGAGTTTACATCATTATAACCAAAGACACCGCTGGCATAAAGGCCAAAATCATCGGTGCATTTATAGCCTACATAGCCGCAGAGCAGGATGAGTGCTTGCAGCCAGATCGATTTCTTTTGGATCACCTTTTTGACTCCTGCCAATGAGAGTTTTTCATTACCGGTCATGGCTTGTGCCGGCTCATTGGGCAGGATAAACCAAACGAGAACACCGCTGATTACCACCACACCGCTGAAGAGGAATATAATTTTGCCCAGGGCACCGGAAAGGTCTTCTACGGTGGCCACATCGGCATTGACCGGTAAAAAGAAGTCGAGCAGTAGTACAGAGGAGGAAGCAATGACAGCGGCCACCAGTCCTCTGCCGCCATCTACCAGTCCGTAAGATCTCCCCTGTGAATTTTCTCCACCATACTGCCGGGTAGCTTTGATAAAGGCCGCCCAGAAGAGTAGTATGGTGCTGAGCCCCCAGAAGCCGTAAAGGAAGGTCAACGTGGCGAGAGAGGGGATAAGGCCCATGAAAATACCACCTGTAGCGGTAACCATCAGCGAGACAATAATCAGCTTCTTAGGAGAGTAGCGATCGGCTATGGGGCCACCCAGAAAGTAGGAGAACATAGCCACGATACCGTAAACAGAAAAAGCCGTGCCCAGCTCCAGATTGGTAATGTCGAATACTTTAAGAAAAGTAGGCCGGAATACACGTGTGACTACAAAGGGAAGCAGAAAGACGCCTTCACCTATAAGCATCAGGGTAAAAAGAACCAGGGCCTTGCGCAGCTTCATAAAGGGGGAAGATGGTCAAAAGCAGGGGGATAAGCAATCGGTTAGCCCTCTTTCCAGGAAAATCACTTCGATAAATAAGCTCCCAGAGTTCTGTTTAGATCTAGCCGGTGTAAGAGGTAGGAATCTCCTGCTATTGGAAGCTATTCTATTTCAGGCACTTCTTGATCAGTTTCAGGGCCCAGTCGTAGTGGCTGGCTGTGGCTGAAATAAAGTAGGCGCCCATGGAAGTCGTACCGGTCCACTTGTAGCGTTTCTTCTCAAAAAGCTCCTCGTTGCTATGCCCTTCAATGGTGGTGCGCATCTGCTGGTAGGAGCTCGATAGCGCGGTCCTTGCTTCCTCCAGGCTCGTGCCTGCATACTGTTCCTGAATCTTCTGGTTGAGCAGGGGCATGGTCTTCCAGGTGTAGCCTTCGGCAGGCATACTTGGCTTTTCGCCCGCCATACCTACCTTATACCAGCCGAGCAGCATCCCGTGCCATTCATGGAGGTGCATCAGTACATCGGGGATGTTCCTATTCAGGTAGCCTTCAGGAAAGGTAGCGTTTTGTTGCTCCGAGCTTAGTTTGTCGATAAAGTCATTGAGCTTTTGAAAGTTTTTGGCTCCCAGGTCTAATAGCTCAGTTTTGTTTTTTGGTCTGGGCATAGTTTCAGTATTTAAGAGGACTTGTGAGTGAACGAGCCCTATTTACATATACGTATTTGAGCCTTTTCTGTGGCGTTTTTGACCAGGTTTTGTGAGCAGGGTCAGTTATTTTTGATTCACTACTCTCAGGAGCTTTCCATCGGCTTCATCGGTAAGTAAATAGAGCTCTCCTGATGGAGATACGGCCGCTTTTCTGAACCTGACCCGGTCGTTGATAAAGAGCTCTTCGGCACTGATCACTTTGTCATGATCGATTACCATTCTCCACAAGCTCCCACGACTAAGCCCGGGAACAATAAGGTTACCTTGCCACAGGGGGAATTCCCTGCCCTGGTAGAAGGTAAGCCCGGTAGGGGCTACCGTATGTGTCCAGAAATGTACGGGATCAGTGAATTCGGTACCGGGGATCACGGGAGGGTTATAGTCCTTTGATCTGTAGCTGCCTGTGGTGACATGAGGCCAACCATAGTTGGCACCTGGCTGCAGTATGTTTAGCTCATCTCCCTGGATAGTGCCATGTTCACTGAACCAGATTTTACCGGAGGTCGGGTCAACGGTAAGTCCTTGTGCTGCCCTGATGCCCATGGCGTACAGCCCTTTGATGGCATCGGGACCGAAGTCAGGGTTATCTTCCGGGATAGAGCCATCTGGGTTAAGGCGGATGATCTTACCGCGCTTGTCTGCAATATCTTGAGAGAGGGGCGGTACGGGGTTCAGGTGCTCGAAGAGGTTACGTTCGCCAATGGTGATGTAGAGCTTACCATCCGGGCCAAAGCACATGCCTCCTCCATAATGGAAAAGCCCGTGAGAGTAGGGGGCGGCCACAAAAAGCGTTTCTACTTCGGTCAGGGTGTCGTCTACGAGTTTACCTCTGATCACTTTGGTAGTGCTGGCCCGCTCGCTGTTTTCAGCAGCGTAGGAAAGGTAGATATAGCGGTTATTGGCAAAATCCGGGTCAGTTAATACCTGAAACCAGCCTGCATTGTAGCTTTGGCTGGTACCATGCGCACTGGGAGGAAATACTCCCCAAGCATGTTTAGAAGTGTCTATTTTTACCTTTCTGGCTACATCTTTGGGCAGTCCGGCAATAGGTTGTCTCTTTTTGGATTGGAGGTTGACCAGCAGCAAGTCACCGTCTTTTTCCGCAATCAAGGCCTCGTTATGAGGGAGAAAGGCAATACTCCAGGGATGGTTCAGCCCGCTCATTACTACCTCTTTGGCCGGTCTGGCAGTCATTTCGGCATAGGTTTTAGGAATAGGCTCAGCCGTTGCTGCCTTGGAGATGATCTTCCAGCTACCCTCGATTTTCTTCAGTAATACGATATCTACAAAGCGCTCATGCCAGTTGGGCATCAGTGTTTCTATTTTGGCGGAGGCAATGTCCCTTTCTATGTCTATTGCCAGCACTTTGGCATAGCGTGCATTGGGAGTGCCGGGCGCCTTTCTGCCATAGAGCGAGGCATACTTTTCTGAGGACATGATGAAGACGGTATCGGCCCGATTATATAGAAACATAGGGGTATGGGGGTAAAAGGCGCTCAGCACCTTGTCCGGGTAATTGAAGGAGGTACCCTCAATAAAATTGCCCAGTACAGCTCTGATTTGGTCCTGATCGGATTGACCTTTTAGCAGGGGAGCGAGTGAGCTAAAAAGAAGAAAAAAGAGGGAAAAGCGCTTCATACGTGTGTTGTTTTTAATCCATTCGAAATACGTTGATTCTGCGTGCTCTGGCTTGTTTTTGATGTATGAAGAGGTGCCAGATGATCAATCGGGACCGATTTGGGGCCTATGAAACGCGGATTTCCTGGCTCAGAGACTTTTTGTAGGCTGAAGGGGTGGTATGGGTGATCTTCTTAAAGGCTTCGAAAAAGGAGGACTTAGAGCTAAAGCCCGCTTCGTAGCCGATGCCTTCGAGCGAGAGTTCATGCCTCACCTTGATTAGTCGCCTGGCTTCATTTACCCTATGGGCTTTGATATAGTGTGAAAAGCCATGCTCGTATTCTTCGTTCAGTACACGTGATAGCTGGTGCCTGGAGAGGTCGGCCATTACTGCCAGTTCATCCAGCTTGAGCTTTGGGTTGAGAAAAGGTTTCTTAGTATGCATCAGCTCCTCTACCTGAGCAAAAAGTGCGGCCCCGTTTTCAAGCGGTGGCTGGGTACCGGCTTTGGGGATAACTGGTTTTGGACTCAGTAGCACCCGGCCAGCCAGGTAGTAAAAGCTTAGTGAAAAGATCAGGCTGCCCCAGATATACGTAAAGCCCTTGATAAACAGCGCAAACTGATAGGTAAGCGTAATAAAGAGCATGGACAGGGCTATAGCGAGGATATAGCGCTCCCTGGGGTCAAGCTTAAAGGGAGATCGCCAGGCTTTTTTGAAGACAGACCCCAACTGATAAAAGCCAAGTACCAGAAAGAACGCCCAGACCACATAAATACCCCGGACCATATAATTGTTCCATATTTCGGGTCGACTTGGGTAGGGGTAGATCAGTCCTAAAGTCACAATGGCGAGTAATAGGGTAGCGAGTAGAAGGAGGTCTTTTTTCTTAAAGTTGCTTTCGCTTTGCTGCAGGGCCCTGGTATAGAGGTAAAAGAAAGGGCCGATAAAGAGGCAGGCAGAAAGTCCTACCTGTAGAATCAGCCGGTCGGTGCTTTCATTAAAATAAACCAGTACCGACTTACCGATGCGGATACAAAGCATCAACATCATACCGGCAAAGTACATGTCGGTTACTCTGTTTTGCTTTCTGGCCATAAGGTAGATGCTCAACAGTACTCCGTTGATTACTCCCAGGCTGGCAAAGAGAAAGAGAAAAGACATGCTTTTGGTAATTGGTAATTGGTAATTGGTAATTGGTAAAGCAGTAAACTGGTTGATAGGTGATTTGCTATTTGGCCTTATACCGGTCAGGGTGAGTGATCACAAGACAACTCTTTGGGTAAAGTAACAAGAAAGCAGGAGGGAATTCAAGGCTTTCGGGATTGTGATCGGTCTTATTTATGGTTGCAGGTTACTTTTTATGTATTTAATACGCTTTTCCCAGGTATTCCCGTTGCAAACGAGAATGAGGGTGCTTTTCTCAGGCATTCTTGTTACGAATGGGAATGAGTAGACTGTTACAGGGTTTGCCTCCTTGGGGCAGCGTACAATATACCTAACCCGACACCTCTCCTAAAGACTGATCGAGCCATAGCTCATACCATTCCAGGAAGTCTACCCGGCTATCAGGTTTGAAAAACGGGTCTGGAAAAATTCCTCCATCATTTCCCCTGTCATCAACCCACATATTGCCATATTCCATACCATTTATAACCAAATTGATGGATATTGCACAGCCATAATTGCTCACGCGCAGCAATCCATTTACCCATTTTTTATCAAAATACTCCGTTTCGTTATCTTCATTAATCTCACCATTGGCAAGGTTCCAGGCCTCTGTATGAACAAATGGAAGTGCGGGATTTATCAGGTCTTTCGGAGGCTTGTAGTCTAAATCAGCATACCGGCCATTTTCCAAAGGCTCCAACCCATAATAGGGCCCGGCTCCGCCATTGCCCAGCTCTTTTAAAAAGCTGCGATAGCCTTCAGGAAGTCGGATATTGAATTCCTCTTCAAATTGCTCAATGGTTTTCTCATTCAGCAATGGGTTAAGTTTGTATTTGTGTTTTTCGGCTCCGAAGACGGAGTAGTCCTTATCAAGCCTTTTTAGCTCCCTGAGTTTCTTTTTTATCCTGTTGAGTTGGTTCATAAGGTCGCAGAAAACGGTTGACAGGATAAGACTATTTCTTCAGCAATTGCTCAATAGTGCTTTCCAACTCAGAGGCAGTCTGTGGGCTGTAGGCCGACTTGAAATAGGCAATTTTACCTTCCTGGTCTATGATGCAATGAGTAGGGTAGCCACTGATTTCGTAAAGCTTTGTCAGGTCTTTTCCATCGGGTATCACATTGTAGTCAAATTGCTTTCGCTGAGCGAACTTTTCAAGGCTGGCCTTGCGATCGGTAGCAATGGCTATGAATTTTACATCCTTGCCCTCAAACTTATGCACAATCTCATTGAGCTCTGGCATTTCCATAATACAAGGCTTACAACCAATAAACCAGAAATTGATGGCTACTACGGAGCCCTTCAGGTCGGATAATCTGATGGGGTTGTTATCCATGTCTACGGTTTCAAAATCCTGAGCCTCTGTACCGATCAGGGCGGCCATCCTTTTCTGCTCCTCCGCAAACTGCTTAAAGAAGTCCCGCTCTTGCTGAGTAAGTTTTCTAAGCTTAATAGCGGCCAGCTTACCCTCGGCATTGGCGAAATATTCAGGCATATATTCGCCATTGTTCATCATACGCATTCCATCTGAAGCACTCAAAAGCTCACCCTCTACACTGTAGAAGGGAATGCCGGCCATGGCATCAGGACCTAAATCCATCACTGCCTGCATATCCATTTGTTTATAGTTTGCCGGTAATGTCTTACTGGCCTGGGCTTGTGCAAAAAATGGTATAAAAGTGATAAGGATGACGAAGAGCAGGGTGAGAGTCTTTTTCATAAGATGATGTATTGAGTCCTGAATTTAACAATTATGGCGTTAAGCCGGGCTTCAGGTTCCCCTTCTCTGATCAATGAAAGAGTCTGTAACAGGGAAGAATCTCATGAAATTGTAGAAATGCTGGTATTGAAACTTGGAAAAGCACCAGACCAAGCTTATCTTAAAAAAAACAATTCGAATTATGATATTAGGTGTATCCGGCTGGTTTGGAGAAAAAATTGGTCTAACAGAAAAACAAACACGCCTCGGCTTTGTACTGGCAGCTTTATTAGGAGGTTTTGGCGTTGGGCTCTATCTTATTTTGTGGATCGTTAAGATGTTCTCAAAATAAGCTGACAAAAGAAACATTATCCGATTAGCTGCAGAGGCAGGTTTTAAACTTGCCTCTTTTTGTTTGTTGAAAGTGATTTGAAGATTGGGCACGTAATTAGGCTTAGCCTATGGAATGATTCTTGCATTTCCACCACCATGAAAAACTTCAAAAATTTATTGCTGATTGCGGTAATCACTGTTTTAGCCTTTTCACAATTTGTAAGCCCCACCAGAACGGCATTTGCTACCACCTCAAATAACGCCTTACTGGTAAAGAGTGACACGAGCTTTCAGGTGCTTCTTGACAAAATCACAGAGCTGGAGAAGGAGGTTGAGACCCTGAACAGGAAGCTCTATGGCTTTACGGGAAGTGTTTCGCTCTTTCCTACCAGCATCAGCGATCTGGAAGATCATATTGAAGACCTTGAGGATAAGGTTGATGACCTGGAAGGTAATGTTGATGATGTCAAACGCTCAGCATCGGACAATAGCAGAGAGTTGAACTCATTGGAATCTGAGATTGACGATCTGAAACGATCATCACATTCACATGATTAGTAATTATTGAGGACCACTTTTTAACTCGCGGTGCAGTTGCTCGATGGCCCTGGTGGTTGCTCTGAGATTACGCCTTTCGTGCGATTCCATGTGGTCAAACTCCGCTATTACTTCTTCCAGCTTGCTCAGGGCTTCATCCGTTCTGCCAGCCTCATGTAACAACTTGGCGTACTCCATGCGGTGTACATAATTGGCAAAGGCCACGTCCATTTTTTCAAATAATGCCTCGGCTTCATCTTGCTGGCCTTCATAAAAGAGCGACCATGCGTAGCAGATGGCTTCTTCTGACTTCAGGAAGTATTGATCGCCTTTGATCTTATTGCCATAAAAAGCAGCCTGCTCGTAGTTTTCTTCCAGGTACAGAGCCTTAATCAGCTTCTTTATTGTTTTCGGGTCGCTGTGATTGAATCCTTCCAGGCATGATTCATAGAGGGTAATGGCTTCCGGGTACCTTTCTAATTCCACATATTTATCAGCCACCAGTGTCTTGTTTTGAATGGTGTCTGAAAACTCCATTTGCTTTTCAAGTTGCTCCAACTCATAGTTGGTATTCATCACAGATTTGACTCCTTTGGACACGGTATTGATGTTCTGCTTATTTACAAAATTGACATAGAGATAAATAATACAGCCAATGAATGGAAGAAAGAGAATGAGCAGGTACCACCGCCAGTCTGCCTTGTGGGTATAGGCATGGTAAATACAGAAGCCCTGGAGTATGAGGAGTGGCGTAAGCCGGAGCATATACTTTTCAGTTAAATGAACGAGTCGCAGGACTGAGAGAATCCCGAATGTTCAATTTAAACCGGATTATTCATTAGAAAAATGAATAACTGATGAAAATGCTGGTTACCAGCATTTTGCCAGGGGTAGTCTTTGAAGATACTATCCTGATTCAAATACTTTCAGATTGTGTAATCGTTGACTATTGCGTCATTGCAGTTTAAACAAAATGCGGGAAAACACTTAAGTAGGGGCGGGACTGCTTCAACAGAGGCCCTGGTGTCTGCTAGCCTTTCAAAAAACCGAAGTGTTCAAGAAAGTCGACAAACCTGCCGTCTGCTTTTACCTCTTCCACAAATTTAGGGTCGCGGATCAGGTTAGGGTAGGTCCAGGGATCGGCACAGATAGCCTCAAAGCTGGTAAAAGAGATGGTGTTATTGATCACCTGATTGTAGTAATAATAGGCTTTTTCAGGGTATATCAGGTCAGCTGCTTGTACCAGTACAGCACGCTCAACTGCCCCGGTAGGAAAAGCCTTGTTTTGAATTACGGTCAGAGCCACAGCTTCCAGTTTTTCCCTGGCCAGCTTTTTATCGCCAGTCAGGTAGTCCAGCTTAGGTAGATAAATCTTAGGGTTGAAGGTGCAAACCGAGTAGAGATTGATAGGCTTGAGCACAATATCCTGAACCTCCTGAAGCATTTTCCTACCTTCTTCAGGGTCTCCCTTCTGCAGCATTACCCGGGCATGGTTGATGTTATCATTGGCCACCATGGGGCAGATCCATTCGTTGTGTGAGCTGGTATGAGCCCTCATGTGTCCTTTCCAGTCCTCATGGTAGGCGTCAAATTCATCGTTGAACATGGCCACTACCATTTCCTTATTTTTTACTGCACGTTCGTCCCAGGGGAATTCCGTTTGTGTGTTTGCTACTGTTTCTTTAAAAGCGTTGAAAGAAGAGAGTTTTCCATCAAGCAAAAACTGATAGTACTTAGCCTCTACCAGGTAGTGCTTTTCGTTGGGGTAATACTCCGCCAGCTTTTCCAGCATGGGTACCATCTTAGCGTAATCTCCGTTGATCTCATAGGCAAAGCTGAGCTCAAAACTGATACTACCGTTACTTTGGGTAACCTTATGTGCTTTTTCCAGAATATCAATCGACTTTTTTGGTTCACCCAAGAAGGTATATAGCTGTGCCAGCTGTCGCATGGAAACAGCATCACTCGGGTTGAGCTCAACAGCTTTTTCAAAAGCTCTCAATGCACCCAGCGCATCGTTTTTAATGTTTTTAAGGTAGAAGCCTTCTTCTGATAATAGTTCCCAGTTATCAGGTGATAGCTTTTTGGCTTTTTCAAGTGCATCTACTACCGCTTTTTCGGCCAATTGGGCATCTTCCTGTCTGTTCGGATCTCTTCGTAGCAGGGCATATCGCTCGCTTTGCACTTGTCCCAGCAGTATCCAGGCTTTTGAAAAACGGGCATCTGCTTCCAGGGCCTTGTTCAACAGTCGCACAGCCTCCTGGTAATCATCATAGGTTGCTCTTGGTTGGTTGACTAAGTAACGAGCTCTCAGGTAGTCTTCATAGGCGGGTATCACCGTGGTGGGGACGCTCTGGATATTTTCTTTCTCTTTTGTGGTCAGGTTGGCCTGCAATTTTTTGGATATCTCGGTAGCAATGTTGGCTTGTAGCTCGAAGACATTTTTAAGCTCTGCATCGTATTCATCTGACCATACGGTTTGGTTGTTTAACGTAGATATCAACTGGGCTGTGATGCGTACCTGCTGCTGATATTTTCTCACAGCTCCGGTAAGCACGTAATTGGCATTAAAGCGCTTGCCAAGTACTTTCATATCACCCTTAAAGTCTTTGTACTCAGCTACGGTAGACTGTGCTATAATCCTGAAATCCTTGATGGCAGAAAGCTTGATAATCACATCGTCATACACACCTTCAGTGAAGAACTCATCGTTTTCTTCCTGGCTTTGATGGCTGAAAGGCAGTACGGCAATAATACTTTCTTTGGGGCCATTTTGGATCATATCACCCGTGACGTTGAAGACCCGGTCGACAATGAGTAGTACTATAATCACGGATAAGCCACCGATGATATAGTGATTGAGCTTTTTATTGGTGGCCTTATGGTGAGACTCCTGCTCTGGTACTTTATCGGTTTGTTTAAAGCCCTCAGGGGTCCACTCGTAGATGTAAGCAAATATGAGCCAGAAGGGGAAAACGGCCACGAGAATAATCAGGAGGATTCGCGTGTAACCCTTGTCCAGGCCTATAATAGGGGTGAGAATGGTGGCAATTTCCAGCAGGGCATAAGAAAGCACCACATAGGAGATAGCCGCTTTTACTACATTTCTTCGTTGGAGTTCTTTAAAAAACCTGAGCATCAGATTGGTTGAGAGTGCTTACTACTTTTTGGTGATAAGACGAAATTAACATTTTATTGAACCTTTTCTGAGTTGAGTACGGGAGATGGGCAGAAAATAATTTATCGGAATCAACTTTGATGTTTCATGATGAACAATAGTACCAGTCAGTGGCTGAAGACAATTGAAATGTTCGTTTCAGTTTTCATGGGACTTTGAGTCATCCACCTTATAGATCATAATGAATTAGCCAGTAGTAATAGTCGTATGCGCCTTTATTTGGGTAACTGACGGAGGATGTATGAAAGTAATGGTTCTCATCCCGGTCAGGTGTTATAAAGGCCATGAAGAAAAATGCTGTCATCGATTATTACAGAAAGGTGTTCACAAAGGAGAAAGTAAAAACCGACCTGTTGAGCCACTTGCAATGGGGATATGCCGACTGTTTTGATGGGGCGCATTTTGTCTTTGAGGTGTCTGACTGCTGTGGAAAAGAGACCTCAAAGGAGGTGCGCGTTTCTGTTGCGGATGATATTACAATCTACAAGTATGAGTCTTCTTACGAGTTTGATGTGGATTTATATTTCAATATCACCGTGGCTATCGGGCGATTCAGGGAACGGAATGAAAGAGGCTTTTATGGAGTCGAGAAGTGTGATGCAGAACTAAAATACAATGGCGATTTCAGCTTATACGACATTGAGTTCTCATACTGTGGTTTAACAGAATTGAGTGCGATGGACTCAGTTTAATTTATTCCCGGAACCCCGATCTATATGGTTTTTCATACCTACAGCGATCAGGCGATTCTCTTAAGTATAAGACTTGCTGCTTAATTCTTATTCAAACCCGGTAGCATAAAAAAACGATTAATCGTTTCATCAAGTCGTTTTGAGATCAAGTCGAAATTGCCCTGGCCGGGAGGGAGGTTAATGAATTTATCAATCATCCTGGCGCGCTTGTAAATGATCATGGTGCTGTTTACTTCCTGGTTGATCTTGTTGAGGTAAATGTCGGAGTCTTTATCGGAAAATGAGGGTACAAAGGTCAGTGCTACTTTTTGCAAGCCCAGTTCTTGCCCGATCAGGGCCAACTCCCGGGTCCTTTTTGAAGGATCAAAGCCAGCGGTATTGCCATAGACAAAGTAGACCTTCAGGTGCTCTGGTCTTTTAAGGCTCTCGGCTTCGAGAAAGAGCAGCCACCGTTTTATTTCTTTCCAGTCGGGCTCATTACCGACAAAGTAAAGGATGCCCTGATACCAGCCGTATTTGCATATTGGGCAGGTCTTTGTGTCTTTATCCGGTCCCCAGGCATGATAGGGTGTGAAGGAAATCACATCTTCCCCGATGTTCCTTCCGGAGACCAATGAAACTTCGTTTTTAACGGGGTAACCCGGTATGTTCAGCCCAAGGATAATGTCCCGCTCGCCTATCTGTAAGTCGCCATCCTGTACCAGTCTCAATACTCCGCTTCCACCACGGTTTTCCATGGCAACCCTGCGTTTGGTGGTGAGGAGTGGATCATCATCAAAAACAAAGTCATCTATATAGTAATGTTCACCCATTTGAGGCTCTTTGATGGTAATATGTACATGTGCAGGTTCTCCTCTGCTGGGGTAAGTGCCTGGCCTTACTGTTCGGATTTCGTAGTTGCCTTGCTTGTCTGTTTTTACCCAGCCCCGAATGTAGCCATGCGTCTGACCTAATTGGTTGGGCGGCATTGATCTTTCTTCTTCTGGTAGGTGCCTGTACCTTCCACTAAGATCGGTTTGATAGTAATAGATGAGTACATCAGCTGCTGGTGTTTTACCATCACGCTGATAGACCCTGCCCGTCAATACTAATTTTTGACCCTTGAGTTTCCAGCCCGGACTGGTGTCTTCGGGGGTGATTGTATCTGGTAAGCCAATATACAATGGAGCAGAGTTCTCCAGATCACCGCTGGTGTTGGTTTGTCCCTGACAATTACTGAGCCCTGATAGCAGTGTAATAGTGAATATAATGATGCTGAGTTTCTGCATGGTCCATTGGTCGTTTAGAACAAACTACGAGCAAAAAGGCCCCTGGGTGTTTCATTAGGTCAATGATTGGCCAAAAGGAGTAAGGTGATTGCTCAGTGGAGTGTTAAACCAGGTCGCTCCAGTTCTTACGATAGTGCCTGCTGAACCTTATGGATTGTCCGCTGGTGAGAAAGGCATCAAAATCACCATTCTTTCGCGACTTTAATGTGGAGACGTGGTACCTGTTGACAATTACCGAACGGTGCACTCTTAAAAAAATAGTCGGGTCAAATGTCTTTTCAAGTTTTTTGAGACTTTGGTCATGAAGCAGCTTTGCACCGGCTGTATGGATGGCTGTGTAAGGTCTTTCAGCACTGATGAACTGAATGGCATCAACGTTTATGATGTTCCTTCCAGAGTGAGTTTTTACCGTGATACTGGTAGGGTATTGTGGGCTCGCAGGTACGGCACCGGAGTGGCGATAGAGGTATTTGAAAAGTACAGGGATAAGGACGTAGATGATAATGGCGAGGTAGGCATGGTTTGATAGAGCGGATTTCAGTATGGTACTAAAACGATGTGGAGGAGAGAAGAAGAACTCACTTACCAATACAAAAAAAGTGGTAAAAAGCAGTAGGTGGATGCCACTGAAGACAATGCCGGAACCAAGTCGATAGAGTACTTTGACAGGGAGAGACTCAGGCTCGATTTTACGGTCAAGCCCTTTTAGTAAAAGGAGAAAAGGGATGAAGAGAATCCACCAGGTATTATACAGCATGGATTCTGAAAGATAAAACCCTGTGTAGCGGAGCTCGGAGAAAAGGTAGTCTTGGAAAACAGCCAATACATAGACAGAGCACCAGATGAGCATAATGATACCTATGGGCCTGCTAACAGCATTCCTGAAGAATTCTTTCTTAACGATGGTTTGCATAATTTTATGTATGTCTACGGGTTTATAGGTGCTTTGCTCCTGAATCTACCTAAGATACTAGATTCATTTTTGAGAGATACGTATTTCTGAATTGATCTGATGCCGGGCTTGCTCCGTTATTTATTTTCTAGTGCCTGATTGATTCTCCTTTGCATACCTACGGCAATCAGATGGTTCGGGTCCATCCTTACCACCTTGTTGACCAACTGGCTGGCTTTTTCAAGACTGTCTTGTGCCATGTCGATTTGGGCTTTAAGCATAATTGGGCTGGTGTAGGACGGATCGCGAAGCATATAGCGAAGTAAATGAAGCATTTCCGTAGCATATTCTGTATTTCCCAATTCCAACCCCAGTGTTCCTGCATAACTTATATAGAAGCCAAGCACGGCCTGCTCTTCAGATGCCAGTATATTGAGGCTGTCCAGAGCGATTTTTGCTCCATGATTGGCGTGGAGTGTTTCTATGTATTCTGCCTTGATGTAGCTCTCTTCAGGGTATTTGTGAACAAATTCTCTGAAGTTAGCTTCCGCCAGTGCTCTTCTGTTTTTACCAGCTTCCGGTGCGCTACGAACGCCCTGATCTCTATTGTTCATCGTCACCATAGAGGGCATAAAAATATCGAGCAGCAGGCGTTCATCGGGGCCGACTTTGGCTTTGATAGTCTCCAGTTCTGCAAGCAATCGCTGACGTTCTTCCAGGTCTTGCGTGATACGGCCTACCAGGCTTTTGCCCACCGGCCAGTCCGGGTCAAATTCCATGGCTTTTCTGAAGGCAATTTCCGATTCCGTCCAGCGACCATTGTCGAGTATTTCTTCCCAGCCTTTGATAAAGTAATATCGGGCAGAGTCGCTTTGCGTGCCGTAGTCATAAATAGTCCCGGTAGCGGTTTTTTGCTCGCAGGAGCTAATTGTAAGAAGCAACAAAGAGATAGAAAAGAGCGTGCAGGTGTTGTAGAGTGCTTTGGTCATGAGTAACTAAGATAAGTGTAATATTCGGTACCTAAAGGCACAGAGGGTGGGGCTTTGTTTTTGGGTTTACCAGCATTGAGTCCCTAAATGGACTTATGGAGATTGACCATTTGTCCGACCACTCAAAGTAGTCAGACGAATGTAGACGACCGTCTTTAAGAATAATAACCTCAAGGCAACCCTGGTTCGGTTGAGAGGTTGTCAGGACTTCTCTTTACTCACTGTATCCCAATCTATAGGGCTTACATCATCGTGATTGAGCACTCTGGTTTTGTCACGGTCGATTCGCATGACGAGCTTACATTCAGGGTCAGGGCACATGACTCTCGCATCTGTTTCCATCCAGTCAGCGGGATGATTCTTGCGTTGCTTGGCTGGTAGTAGCGGTAGTGTAGATTGCAGGGCATACAGGCAAAAGTTTTTGCCATCTGGCATAGAGAGCTTGCCACCTTTCAGGTAAAAGCTATCACCAATGGCCATTTCGCAGGTGCAATTTCCGTCAATCTTTTCAACCTCTATCTTCAGGTCGTATAGCTCAAACTGATCTTCTCTTAAAGGGAAATTATCACTCATGACGTGGTCTCTTTTTTATTATGGCCAATACCGAATATAACTACAATGATGACGATGACCAACAGGGCCCAGGAAACGAAATTGTAGAGCCCTATTTCCAGCGGAGATACTGCCGGCACTCCAAACTCTTTGCCGGCCTGAGACATATTGGTCATCAGGATCACCGGGATAAAATAGGGGAGGAGAAAGGGAAAGGTGCAGGCTACCAGACTTAGCAGGTTGGCCCTCCTGATTCGGGAAATGCCCACTTTCTCTCCGGTTTTATTGGCAAACTCTGACACCATCAGAATGGCTACGGCACTGTGGGTAGTCAGCAATACGGCAGCACTGATCGTACCGGAAATCCAGGTTTCTGCCTGTCGTTTGGTGGTACTGTGTTTTGCCGCAAAATCTACCAGCTTTGTGATAAGTCCGCTTGCCTTGAGAGTGGCTACCAGACCCATCAGCAGGATGGTGAAGAAGCTAATGCCTACGGCACGATTGATGCCATCAATGATAAAGCTGCGTGCTGTGAAATTTTCCAGGTCCAGTGAGATAAGACTGGCCACAGGCAGCAGTCCAAGTGCGAGGCCTAATAAAATACCAAACATCAGGCCGGTCATCAGTCCCACAAACAGGTGTTTGCCCTTTAAGAACATAAAGATGATCAAAGTGGGTACCAAAAGCATCGGTAAGCCGTCTGGACTGCCTTCAAGCAAGGTGCCGGTATTTGCTACAGTACTTTCGGAGAGGCTCGCACTGAGTGCGTAGGCTACCAAGGCTACCAGTGCAGCTGGTAAGATATACTTCACTCTGCTTTTCACTGTTGCGCCCATTTCTGCCTTTTGGCTGAGGGTACTCACGATAGTAGTATCGGATATAGGAGCAATGAAATCGCCTACCGTAGCTCCTCCGATGATGGCCCCTGCCAGGGTAGGGAGGTGTGCTCCCAGTTGTCCTCCGGCCGGGTAGAGTAGTGGACTGCAGATAAGGATGGTGGCAAAGCTGGAGCCTGTGGAAAGCGATACGATACAGCAAATAATAAAGGTGGCTATCACGAAGCCCGTACCCTCCAGACTGAGCTGAGCCGATACCCAGATCAGCGCATCTACAAAACCGGTAATCTGCATCAATATACCAATGGTGGAGGCCAGAACCCAGGCGGTGATCATGACCATAACAATACGGTTGGCCATGCCATCCAGCACGGTTTCTGAAAAGCCTTTTCGGTCTTTAGCCATAAGCAGCCCCACTGCCAGCGCCACAATCAATACCGGCCAGAAACCACGCTCGTCAGGCGCACCTGACAAGGCAATGATAATTACCCCGGAAACGAAGACCAAAAAGGGTAGTAAAGCACCAAAAGTGCCACCGTAAAAGCTGACAGATCGCTTTGGACCCTGTGTTTGTATATCTGGATTCATTCAGCCCTCCGGTTCGTTGAGGTTATAGCGCATAATGCGCCCGTGCTTGCCCTCCTTATCCCGTTCAAGCTCATAAACAGGGCCTTTGGGGCCGGGAGCCTGAGCGATGAAAGCTCCGATTGCCTGCATATCATCTTTATCCAGCTGAAAGTCAGTAAGCTTTGTGAGTCTTTCCAGGTGATTACGGTTGCGTACGCCTATAATCACAGCACCTACCATGGGTTTTTGTAAAAGGTATCGGCTGGCTACTTCAGCAATGCCCACCTCATGTTTATCTGCAATGGACCTCAGTAATTTCAAGGCCTGCTGAAACTGGTCGTAACCTCCGAACTCATCAATGATGAGGCGATACTTGATCAAGGACCTGTTTTCCAGCGGTGGGGCCGGGTCTGGTGCATCCAGATAGCGATCGCTTAAAAAACCTCCGGCCACTGTGCCATAGCAGAGAAAGGGAATGTTATGCACTTTAGCGAAGGCTTCTGTGTCGCTTTCAGGTCGGTGATCGAGTATGGAGTACTGTACCTGGTTGGAGGCTATCGATACTCCGGCATCTACTATTTCTTTCAGGTGAGCCGTATCGAAATTAGTGACTCCGATATGCCTGATTTTACCCTGCTGTTGTAGTGCTGCCAGGTGTTGGGCCGTTTCTACATAGTGGGGGAACTGATAGTCCCACCAGCAAAACTGGACCAGGTCCAATCTCTCAACGCCAAGCCGCTTTAAAGACCGGTCAATCACGCGAGTGGTATCGGACTGGGTAAGCCTGGATAGCTTGTCATAGTCCGGTACATATTTGGTATGTATTTGCACGGCAGGTAGGCTGCCTGAAGCCATTTCATTTTTATATCGCCTGTTGAACTTACCAATGAGTGCCTCTACACCCGTATAAATATCAGCACAGTCAAAGGTGGTGATACCAGCTTCTACAAAAGCCCGCATATCTTCAATGGCTTCGGCTTCGTTAATGTTACCATGCCCACCCGCCAGGTGCCAGCCCCCTTTAATTACCCGGGAGACTGAATAGCCGGGTTGTATTTCTATTCTTTCCATCAATTATTTTGAAATGCTTTTCTCAAATATGCCATAGAACTCATCTATTGGGATCGGGCCTGATTTCATGATCGTGTCCATAAAGAATTTGAGGTCAAATTTTTTACCAAGCCTTGCTTTCTCCACCTCCAGCAGCCTACTGAACTGCGCGCCTCCCAGAAAATAGGAGGTGAGCTGCATAGGAGATCGCATGAGTCTTCCCCAGAGGCTTTTGGCAAACTGGGGGGCCAATAAGGCGGTGTTGACGGAGAAGTTCATGACCTGAGCTTGTGTCCATTGGCTGGTATGTACTTTTGCAGAGGTGTAGGCGCGATTGGCATTTTCCAGGCGCTTGCGCAGGTGAGCGAGCATGGTGAGATGTTGACCTTCTTCCCAGCCGGCATCCAGTAACACTCTTTCTGTAAATGTGGCCCAACCCTCTGTATAGATACCGAAGGGAAAGAGCAGTCGTATGGGGTGAGGGCTTTCACGACTGATTTTCATTTGCATATAGTGACCTGGCAATAGCTCATGGATTACAATCATACGATTGAAAGGCTTGTTAAATGATGCCCAAAAGTCTATTTGCTCTTGCTTAGGAAGAGTTTCGGGAATAGAGGGCAGGAATAGGGTGGTGACTGGATTGGGGTCAAAAGGTGGGGCACTGGCCACCCAGCCAATACGGGCGGCCGCTCCAGCACTCTCAGGTGCGGTTTTAATCTCAAGGGTATTGTTTTCAGGAAGCGTGGCAATTTCGTTTTCCGCAATAAAATTGGTGGCTTCCCTGGCCAGGTTTTGCCAGAAGGCCAGATAATCAGCCGCATTCAAAGGTGCGTCCTTTTCCATATCAGCCAGCGCTGATTTGGTCAGTTCTTCCGGGGTATCCGTCAATGGTTTGTCTGGGTACACTTCTGAGAGGTACTGTCTGGCCACTTCAGCCATCAATGTTCTCACTTCGTTGATTTCTTCCAGTGCCATTGCGGCCAGGTTTTCGGGAGTCAGGGCACTGTCGGTATAAAGTGCCAGCCGCCTGGCATATTCGGCTCTGCCCAGGATGGGGCTTGATTCCGAGGCCTTGTCAACAAGGTTGGTGTTTACATGGTCAATCAGCTCATTAACGGATACCCTCAGGGCTTTAGATGAACTTACATAATCGCAATCTGAATTATGGCCAGCCACATCACCTTTTAGCTCAGTATCCAGATATTTAATAAAGGCATTCAATTGAGCAAGCGCTCTTTTAGACTCACCCTTTTTAATACTCTTCAGGTTGGCCCTGGCCGCCTCACTGATATTGGTCAGCGCATCAAGTCTTTGACAAATGAGATTAGACTTTTCTGTGCGGGTTAAAAAGTCTGCACGCTTAATTCCCGGAATTGCTGACGAAAGGAGGTTTGTATAGAACGTGAGGGAAGACTGGTGTGGTACTGTCCTGGTCCACTTGTCTATTTCCTCTTGTACCTGAACCCTCAGAAGCCTCCCGTTCACGTAGGTTTTTGAGACCTGTTCCAGCATGCGCTTATTGAAGTCCAGCCAGCCATTGATTTTGCTTTCCGATGGGTTTTCATATTGATAGATACTGCTATGCATGCCCATGGCCAAAGCCCGGCTGGGGTAGAAGGCTTTCCAACGACTAATGTAGGCCTCTTCTTCCGGACTCTGTGATTTTCCGGTAAGCGCTACTAAAAAGAGCAGGAAAAAACAGATGAAAAAATGCTTCATTTTACTCGGTTGATTAAGGGCCATCCTTCAGGAGAAAGATAGCGATTAATGAAGAAAGCACAAGAGAGATAAACTGTGGTTGGGTATTAGTCTAGGCTTATCACATTTGTTTTGATGGTGACTGTACCACTATGTCATCTGCTCCTCATAAAGTATTTGCAGCATCGGGCTTATTTCTACAAGTTGTAGTACGGATTAAACAACAACCTATGGCTTCCTCATCTCGTGGTGAATTCACCTCTTCTTTTGGTTTTGTAATGGCTGCGGCCGGTTCGGCTGTAGGGCTGGGCAATATTTGGGGCTTTCCTACCCAAACAGCCGGTAATGGCGGAGCCGCATTTGTGCTGGTTTATATCATCCTCGCTTTTTTGGTCGGGTATCCGGTACTGATGGCTGAGTTTACCATTGGTCGCTATACCCGTATGGCACCACCCGATGCCTATAAAAAGCTGGGGGGAGGCAAGGGCTATTTCTGGATAGGCATCCTGGGCCTCGTTACGGTTGGTTTTATTCTCAGCTTTTACTCCATTATTGCGGGGAGTATGATGGCCTACTTTGTGGAGCCCTTGGGTCGGTTTTTAGGATTGGACGCATTTGCGGACTGGGTGATCGGCCAGAGTGAAACGAGTAACCTCGTGTTTACCTCTATCTTCTTTGTACTCACTATGCTGATTGTGTCGGGTGGTGTAAACAAGGGGATAGAAAAATGGTCCAAGCGCTTTATGCCCATGCTGTTTGTACTCTTTGCCGTGCTGGTGATTTATGTACTCACGCTGGATGGTGCCATGGAGGGAATCAAGGTATATCTGCTACCTGATTTTGATAAAATATTCGACCCCAAGCTGATTACCAGTGCTATGGGGCAGGCCTTCTTTTCTCTTTCTCTGGGGGTAGGAGGTATGCTGGTGTATGGCTCGTATACCAGCAAAAAAGCCAACTTGACCAAACTTGGCTGGCTGGTAACCCTCTGCGATATTGGTGTGGCATTTATAGCAGGTTTACTCATTATACCGGCTATGTATGCAGCGGCTAATCTGGGTACGGAAATATTCGATACGAGCGGAGCATTGATCTCTGGTCCTAATCTGATCTTTCAGGTACTCCCAGGCCTGTTTGAGTCTATGGGGCCGATAGGGCGCCTGGTGGCACTTATCTTTTTTTTACTCATGAGCATTGCCGCACTTACTTCTTCCATCGCCATGCTGGAGCCGGTAGTGGCCTATGTGGTGGATAGTGGCAAGGCGGAAAGAAAAAAGGCCACCTGGTTCACGGGTGGATTTTTCTGGCTGGTCAGCATCATTGTCGTTTTCAATTACGACAAACTGTTCAACCTGTTGGTCACAGCTACTACCGTTTACGGGCAGCCATTCCTGGGGCTGGCCATTGCCATTTTTGCCGGCTGGGTCATTCGTAAGAATATCCTTTTAAATGAGTTGAAGAACGGATTTCCCGAGATTGAGAAGAGTTTTTTCTATAAAATCTGGCCCATCTTCCTCAAGGTAGTTTGTCCCATTCTAATTTTGCTCGTTTTCTTACAGTCGTTTTAGAGCTCAGACTATCGGATGAATAAGGGGGGCTGAATCCGGTTTTCGTGGAAGAACCCGGTCATTTTAGTTCTTGTTCAATCAACTCTATAGTCGCTTTGGTTTCTTCCAGGCATCCGGCCTTAAAGACTTTCGCCTGTATCCTAAAGCCCTTTCTGTCCAGGATTGTATTGGTGTAGACGGGGTCATTTAGTAAGGACTGATAGTCCGTGGGCCTGAGTCTGGTCTTATCTACAAAGCGAAAATGCTTATGCTTTAAAGGGAGTACGGCTACCGGCCAAAACTGATTTTCTAAGCGTACCGTTTCACTGATCATATTGGCATAAGAAACATCAAAGAGTTCAATGATACTCTTTCTTAGCGCATCGGATTTCACAATGTCGATGCCCTTTGACCTGATTGACTCAAAGGCAGAGGTTGAAAGAACAATATCCGGAGCAAAGAATGCCAGATCAAAGTAAACATCGAGTGAATCCTGGTAGGGTCTTCTGTTGTCAAGGTGGTCAACGATCAGGTCAATGGCATCTATCGTTTTTTGCTCTTGCTCCATGTCAATAGTGAGCCTTGCCAGGTTGATCTGGAGGTTTTCCTTAAGCTCATTCAGCAGCTTTTTTTCTGTAATGCGGTTTTTCTTTTCCTCATTCAGGTTATTGATACTTACAGCGATGAGAATGCCAATGACCACAAGCGCAATTTCTCCTAAAGCATATAACAGGTATTTCCCGGTTTTACCCTCATTCATAAGTTGCTGTCTGATTTTGCGGAAGAATTTGATCACAGGACCACTGGGTTAGGTGGAGAAAGAGGGATAGGAGAATACATGTTTTGGTGCTGTTTTGGAATTAGGAAGATAAGCAAATAAGCGTCTTGTAGATAAAGATTCAGTGAATTAATGGTTGTTTTGAAAGGTTAACCGAGGCCAGGGAAACTCTATCAATCCCGCAGGATATCTATGTCAGAATTTTGCCAGTCCTCAGAATTGAAGTGGTGGCTTACGTTTGAAGTCCTCAGCATTAATGGCTCTGCCATTAATGTTTGGTGAATCCCAGTCCTGGGTAATTTTCCAAACCCCGTCAATCTTCTTGATTACAATATGAAACTGGCCGTAAAAGGTGCTGCTGGTTCCGTTGGTGGTAGAGGTTATTTTGAAAATACCCACTTCATAAGAGGTGTCTTCCGTAGTCTGGCGACTCTCAAACCAGAAATCCAGCGATGTTTTGGTGCCATTGGTCTTGCTGCTTTCATAGCTCTTGATATTCTGCTGTTTGAACAGGCTTTGGGTGTCCACTCCTGCAGGGGTAACGCGCAGTACCTCATCAGCATAAAGTGCATTCAGAGCTTTCGCATCTCTGGCTTCAAAAGCAGTGTGAAAGGGCTTCCATACCTGCTGATCGATAGCCACCTGCCTGAAGTCCCGACTTTGCGCTAAGGCAGTGAGGCTTACAGAGAATAAAAGACATAGGGTGATTAAAATGCTTTTCATATAGCTTTCTCATTTGTTGCTAAGTTAAGGTTTTGACGGACAGTGTCCTTTGAGATTGTGGTTCGAAACTCGTGAAACTTTCGAGCAGTATTTGATCTTTTTGAGAGTAGCCAAGAACACCGTCCATAATAACCGTCCGACCTTGATGCTTTCAGAGTTTGTCGGCAGTATCTGAGAGTTGACCCCGATAAGAACAAGTTACAGCGTCCGAGTTTTATCGGTGCTGACGGGAGTGTGCTCGATTTTCTCACCTTCAGCATTGTTCGCAGAAAACGCTGAAAAGTTAATAGCTAAATACGTTTATCAGTCATATCGGTATGTGTAATTGCGAATTTTCAGGGACAGCGTCCTTTGAGATCTTGGTACAAGACTCCTGAAACTTTCGAGCAGTCTTTGGTCCTTTTGAGAGCAATGAAAGACACTGTCCATAGTAACCGTCTGACCTTGATGCTTTTAAAGTCTGTCGAATGGGGCTGAGTGTTGAGTCGAGATAAAAACCGCTTATAGCTTCTGAATTTTATCGGTGCTGACGGGGTGTGCTCGATTTTCTCACACCAAATGTTATGCGAAGGAAGCTTTTATGCAGCCATTTGTTCTATTGAGAGCAGTGAAGGACACTTTTTATAAAACTCTCGACCCTCGGTTACCAGCAACTAATAAACCATTAAACTAATATACTGGTAATGAAAACCCCTTCCTTCTGATCTACAGTAATGACCAGGAACAACCACCAACCGCCAATCACACTATCCCTTCAATCGTATCGGTACCCATACCTCTTCTTCCGCTTCAGGGTGCTGCGGACCCAGGTAATCCTCTGCCATAATCTCAAACTGATCGCGTGTATCCATTTCGTAGGGAGAGTTGGGGAGCCACTGACCATAGATGAAGTCCATGGTGGCTTTGAAGTTTTGAGCAGGTCCTTTATGAATGAAAATGGCATAAAGTCCTCCTGCGAGCATGCGGGCTTCCATGCCCTCTGGTATTTGCTCATGGGCGGAAACTTCAACAGTGGCCCAACTGGTGTATAGGGTGGCGGGGGTGAAGCTCTCAAAGCTGGCGTTCATATCACGCTCGTGGACGGCAAAAAAGCCCGTGAGCATACTGTTTTTAATGGCAAAGCGCTGGGGCATAAAGGTTTTCCATAGGGTAGGTATCTGATTATCCATCAGACGCGTTTCCGTCTTCATACCTACGAGTTTTCTTTCTGCTGCTTCTACAATGCGAGGTTCCATACTGAATTTTTCTAAGTGCTTGATGTGATCGGGTGAGAGGGTATAGCGCCCGGTGCCTACCTGATGTCGGTTGCCTTTTCTGCGATATTTGCCGGGAGGTATGCCCAGTACCTGCTGGAAAGAGCGTGTGTAAGCTTCCTGAGATTCGAACTGATAGGCCAGGGCGATAGACAGAATGGAGTCATCTGTGGCGATCAGCGCTTTGGTAGAAGCCGATATTCTGCGCTTGCGAATGTAGTCCATCACAGTTTCGCCCAATACCTCTCCGAATAGTCTGATCAGGTGATACTTTGAATAACAGGCTTCCTCTGCTACACGGTCCAGATTCAGTGGGTTTTTAAGCTCTTGCTCTATAAAGTCCAGCGTCTTTTGGATGCGCGCTGCGTGGGTTTCGGTTGTGGCTGTCTGCGTACTCATTTCTTGTTGCAATGATACGGTCTTCAGGGCAGACTTTTTTGATCACAATTGCGAATGTTAACCCGGGCAGTTGCGGGGAGCTAAAGTCTTTTATAAAGTCCCCGGGGCATCCATTTCATCAGCAGAGCAATAAGTCTCCATCTGTGGGTGACATAAGCAACGCTGCGCTGGTTTCTGATGTGTTTAAAGATTTGTCGGGCTGCTTTCTCAGGGCTGGCTACCCAGAATTGACCCGGCCCCTTGGCCATGTCTGTATCTACAAAGCCCGGTCTGATGTCAGTGATGGTCACTTGCTTTCCTTTGCTATGTGCCTTTTGCCGCAAACCCTCCATATAGTTGAGCTGATAGGCTTTGGAGGCATTATAGGCCGGAGCCATTTTACTGCCTCGAAGGCCCCCTATGGAGGTGATGGCTACCAGGTGCCCTTTGCCCTGAGCCTGAAAGAAATTATAGGCCCAGTCAACAATTTCTGTAAAGGCCAGCACATTGAGCTGGTTGGTCCCGGTTTCTATAGCCGGATCAAGTTGTTCATTGAGGTCTCCCGTACCCGCACTTAGCATCAGCAGGTCCAGTCCACCTAATTGTTGTACCAAAGCTTCCAGCTCCTGCGCGTTATCTGCCTGTGCACAGTCAAAGCACCGGATGGTCAATTGGTCCGGGTTTACCTTTCTGATCGCCTCCAATTCGGCTGATCTGCGACCAGTGATTCCCGTTTTGAAGCCATTTTCTGCCATTAACAACGCCAGGGCTTTGCCTATGCCTGAGGAGGCTCCGATGATGATTGCTTTGGGCATGCTTAGCTTTTACTTGTGAAGCAGGAAAAATGTTGCCCCGAGGCTCTTACTTTAGGGCATCTAACACAATTTCGAGCCGGGCAATGAGCTCTGTATGATCGGGTACTCTCTCAAGACCTTTTTCAATGATTTCTTTGGCTTTTTGATACTCTTTTTTTCGATAGTAATGCGCACCCGCTTCGGCATATATGAGGCCATACCGGGCATCATCAATGTTCAGATCCTCTTTGAATTTGTTCCTGAGCTCATCCATAAGTTTCAGGTACTCAAATCCTTTTTTGCGGTTATCCTCTCTGAATTGCATATAGCCTAAAAAGCTGTAATGATGGAATTTCACGGATTGATAAAGACTGTTTTCATTCAGGAAGCTGAATTGCGTTTCGTAGTCTGACATACTTGCTACCGTACGAGTACTTCCACCCCCTTGGGCAAATTTCTGTACCAGGCAGTCAGTAATCATAGATTGTGTACCAACATTTTTGCTATTTAGCTCATAAGCCTTTTTAAGCATTTCGAGTGCCTTGGTACTTTGCGACTTTCTTAAGTAAAATTCTCCATAGCCCAAAAAGTATATTTCGGAAATTTCCTTTTTGATGACTTTATCAGTGAGGTTTGCTGTGAGTACCTGATAGGCCGAGTCGACAAAAGCGGTTTCTCCTTTTACAAAGAGGTTATTGTGGAGAATGTTTCCGTAGGTCTTGGATACATTTGACTCTGTATCTTCCTGCAGGTTGGCAAATTCGGCTAGTAGCTGTACGTCATCCAGTGTTGTGAAATCACTTTCAGCAAATATGCTGGCCATGATACTCGATTTGAGATACTCGATTTTTTCTGAAGGATAGAGCATTGCTGATTTTCTGGCAGCATTAAGCGCTGGCTTATACGCTTCGTTTTGAAGATACTCTATCATCTCATTGTAATACTGTAACCCGGCCAGCTGCCTGATATCAATGTTATCCTTGCTGTAGAAAAAATCATTGTAAACCTGCAATACTCCTTGCTTATCCACTTCACTTTGCTTGATGTATTTTGACTGAACCAGCGAAGTAACCGCTTGTTCAATATCCTTGGTGCCGGGAGAATAATAGCCCGACTGTGGCGCTGTTGATTCCAACACTATACTTTTGGTGTAAGGGTAGGCAACTGTGTAAACGTGTGTGGGCGTCTCCTTGATTTGGTAGGGAATACCATAGCCTTTAAGAATCAAAGCATAAAGTGCTGTGGCGGATACGCAGTTGTACTCACTCGTGCGAAAAATCTCATCAAAATTAGATACACCAATGTATTTCTCAAAGAAACGCTCATGGGTTTGATCGAAAAGAATTTTGAGTTTCTTTTCCTCGTTTTTTGAGCTGAACTTTTTCTTTTCCAACAGTTGTCTGAAATCCGAAATGTAGGTGTCTATTGCTTTTACTCTGGCCTCATCAACTCCGTCTGATATAGCAAGCAGTAAGTCCAGGTGGCTAGCCTCATCCAGATTCCTGAATACCTTTTCTTCAAAGGGAGACTTGAAACTTATCGACTCCAGGCTGGATTTGTCTTGTGCCGAAGCAAGCCCTGTTATTAAGAGCAATACCATAAAACAGGACCATAGCCTGATGGCAGTTGTGTTAATACGATTAGGTATCTTAGTTGTCATGGCAGAACTTTAGAAAACAAGGGGGCGGTTGGTGCCAAAATCAAATTAACTCAAATCAAGTCAGAGTATTCAAAAATCAGTTAACAGAAAGCTGCTCTGCGAAAAAATACTACTAATAATCTGATTGCAGATTCTGATAGTGCAGCCAATTTGCTTTATCTTAATCACCCAAAACATCATTGACTATGGCCAAGTACACTGTTCAACCCGGAGATACGCTGGGTAAAATCGCAGCAAAATTTTTAGGAAAGGCTTCTCGCTATCTGGAGATAGCGGAGGCCAATAAAATGGACAACCCGAATGCCCTGCGGGTGGGGCAGGAGCTGGAAATACCAGAGGATAACCAAGAGGCTCCGGAGAATAAGCCAAATATTACAATAGGGATTCCCCCTGTAAAACCAGCGGAGTTTGTGGTGATCACAGTTCAGCAGCTTCGCGATATTATGTCGGGGGCCACGGAGGAGAATGTACAGAAGTACGCACCAGCCCTTAATGATGAAATGCAGAAGTTTGAGGTGAATACGCCTTTGCGGATTGCCCATTTTATTGCACAGATCGCCCATGAGAGTGGTAGCTTCCGCTATAGCTCCGAAAACCTGAACTATAGTGCCAAGGCCCTCAGGGCGGTGTTTGGAAAGTACTTTCCAGACGATGCGACTGCGGAAGCCTATGCCCGTCAACCTGAGAAAATAGCCAATAAGGTGTATGCCAGCCGCATGGGGAATGGCGATGAGGCCAGCGGTGATGGATGGAAATTCAGAGGCCGTGGGCTGATTCAGCTTACAGGTACCGAAAACTATACGAATTGTGGCAAGGGCATTGGTAGAGATCTGCTCAATGATCCTGACCAGCTAGCGACCGATGCACATGCTGCGGTAGCTGCTTCACTATGGTTCTGGAATTCCCGTGGGCTGAACGAACATGCCGATAATGATGATGTGAATACGGTGACCAGGCGCATCAATGCCGGGTTGAATGGCCTTGATGACAGAGTCAGCTACCTAAATAAGGCCAAAGCGGTATTGGGAATCAGCTAGCCGCCTGCCCGGGTGGGGTGCCTTTGATACCTATTGCCGGGTTTTGAGAGACGAATTTATAGACAGCGGTCCTTAAGCTGTTCCAATCGCCCCGATGGCCACGTTTTAAGAGCTTGGTTTTTTTAGGGTAATCACTGGCATGAATAATCAGCCTGTCTTCTTCAAAAGTCACTCCTTTGATTTGATCGAGCTTTCTGGCATTACCTAACCTGAATTCGAGTGTGTCAGGGCTGATGGTCATTACTTCAGCCGGCCATTTAATGATGAGGACTGTACTGTAGCAGGCATAGAGCATGGCAAGAATGGCAATGTATATGCCACCTTTCTCCAATGGCTGTTGATAGAGTGCCCAGAAAATCAAGCTATTGGTCAGTACTTTTGTTACCCAGTGAAAGCTGAAAAAGAAGAACCGTGTGCCGTCCTGTGTTTCCTGGATTGCTTTATCCTCGGTATTGTATGCCAAAATGGCTTTTACAGACCTGAAAATCATAAAGGTGCTAAGAGCAATCAGGCCAATATAGAGAAGGTCGTAGGTTTCCATACTGATTTAACGGTTACCAAATTAAGACTTTAAAGTGGTATTTCAGTCGGCCAGGCACTTATACAAATCCCGTCACAGTACGCTCTCTAAATATGCGGGAAGCGTGACAATCAGGTTAAAAAGTGCGTGTAAAAGCATGGCCCACCAAAAGCCCAGCCTCAGTCGTGTCACTCCCAAGGATATACCGGCTATGATTTGTGGTACAATCGCTGGCAGGTACAAGTGCAGGGGAAGGTCTTCTGCGGTAAAGTTGGAGAGGTGTATTGCAGCAAAGAACAGGGCAAAAAACCAGAAAATTGCTACTCCGAACTGCTTATAAAACCTCATTATTTTCACTTCAAATTGTCGATTCTTTCCAAGGGTCAACCAATAGAGCCAAAAACTGAATAGTATCAGGCTGACTACATATTGAAAGGCCAGGGCAAACAGGGCGGTGAAAATCAACCAGATGCGCAGGTTCCTTCTGCTATACCGTAAAGGGAGCCTGAAGAGAAACTCTTCCAGAGGAGGGGCCAGAAATACGGCCATTAACATGAATTGCAGTTGAGTGAAACCCTCCATGGCTCCGTAGGCTTCTCCTATTTCCGGAAAAAGTGCATCCAGTGGCCAACCAATCATAATAGTAATGATAAGATCCAGAAGCAGGTAAACACTCAGGAGCAGTATGAGCTTTTTTCCAAGGCTTTTGGGTGGCAGGTCAATAGGGGAGACGATAATGCGTTTGGTGAAAAGTTGCCTCAGGTAAAAGAACTCGGCTTTGATCAGTGTTTTTGCCATACTACTTAATTGGTTCCTGTCAGAAGGTAATGGTTAGCATTGACCGCGGCTAAATTTTGCATTGCTGCATTATGGCACTAGCTTTCGGGTACGAAAATGACCAAGAAAAAGAAAGAGTGTCCTTCCTGTGCTATGGAGGTAGACCAGTCAGAAAAGACCTGTCCTATTTGTCAGTATGAGTTTCCGACTCAGGCGAAGGGGACGACTTGGGTGGCTGTGCTTCTTTTGGTGGTGATTTTGTTGTGGTTGTTATTGTAATCCACTCTTTATTTTTGGCGATAAGTAGCAGCTCTTTTTTAAACAACTCCCAGTTTTCCTTCAGTTCCCTTTCTGTGAACTCGTGGTAGTGTTGAACAAAGGACTTGGACCATATCTCCATAAAATCTCCACCAAACTTAATACTCACGATACGGTCAAAGACAATCTGCTCATCTTTCGCTTCAATAATGATTGCCCTGTCTGTGATGGTGATATAGTCAAGCTTCTTTTGCCTAATCAGGATATAAATAGATATGATAATAAACAGGGTTGCGCTTTCAGAGAGGAATGGATGGTAAGGTTGAAGCCAAATGGAGATTATGACAATGAAAAGGGAAAGCGATTTCCATACCCAGGCATCTGTTTCCATTGGAATGGATTTTCCTTCAACGGGAAGCTTTGATCTATCCTGGGGCTTTAGCTTGTAATGGTATATGACCCAAAATGCCCCCAGATGAATGACTATCAGAATATAAACCCAGGGAACAAAAACACTCCAGTCACTCATACCCGCTCAACTTTTATATGGTCAAATTGGCTGGCGTAATCGGTTATGGTCTTTTGAAATTCTGACCATTGTTTGTCTATCAGGTTTTCAGTCATAAAGCGATGGTGATTGATGTACTTTTTTGTGTGTAGGCTTACCTCATGTTTGGATATTCTTATGCCAGTAATGTCTTTAGTCTTGACATTGACCGAGTTGTTAGTTGTCGTGATACTGTCAGCCTCTAAGCGGACGATTATCCTTCTGTAGCGGATTGAAATGGCGATTGTGGCCACTAGTAGCACCAAAGGCACGAGAAAAAAAAGATTCCACCTTTCCCAGTGCTGAAAAATATAGATTATTGGAAAGAGAATGGCCCAAGCCAGCTGCCACGGGGTTCCCTTGAACCTGAATTGATTATGTTGGAGAGAATCTTCGGCTTTTTTTATTTCACGTGCATATCTTACTTGCAAGCCAAACACAACGGCAGTTACAAGGGTAATTAAAATGAATAAGTAGTCAAACACAAGAGCTATGTTATGCAGTGAGGGTAATAGAAAAATACGACACTACTCTGTAATGAACTAAACCTTCGACTCCTGGTTAAATATAGTCATTATTTGAAATTGTGTTGTATCTTCAGAATCAGTTGATAATCGCTTTAATTACCCGGGAACGCTACCTGGCAGACTAAAAACATTTAAGCTACAGACTACCTTGTTACCTGCTCAGATTGGATTGTTATGAGAAACCTTGGATTATTCATCTTATTGTTAATGCTGGCAGCCTGTGGCGCAGACGATCAGATGCCTGTTGTCAATACCGCCAGGGCAGACCTGGAAGCATTGGCAAGAGATACCGGGGGAACTCACACCGCTATTCCGTTACAGTCCAATGGCCCTGACTTTGCCTATTACCTGTATGAGCCGGGAGGCTATGCTGAAGACAGTAACGAATACCCGTTGCTGATCTACCTTCATGGTATTTCAGACTTCGGTGATCCCATTCAGCAAAACGACCTCTTTAAAGTATTGAGAAACGGACCACCCAAATTGATTGAGGAAGGAGGTTGGGACCCTGAATTCCCTATGCTGGTAGCCTCGCCACAGCTGATGATCACTGACTTTGACTGGCAACCCAATAAGGTTCACAGCTTTATAGAACACTTGCTGAGTACGTATCGTGTTAATCCTTCCCGGGTTTACATTACCGGTATTAGTATAGGGGGCGTTGGTATTTTTGAATATATCCGCAACCTGGGGAGCAGATCTATACCTGCAGCAGCTGTGCCTATTGCCGGGGCAGGGGCTGAAAATCTTGTTTCTACCTTTGGTGATGTACCTATCTGGGCTTTTCATGGGGAGGATGATCGGGTGATCCCCTTTGAGCGTGGCTCCAAGCAGATAGTGGATGCTATCAACGCGGCAAACCCTAAAGACAGGGCGCTCATCACTACTTACCCGGGTGTAGGGCATGATGCCTGGACGCGTACTTATGACGAGACCGGAATGGGGCGGGAGAATCCACTGAATGACCCTTTTAACAGGTCCATTTTCAACTGGATGTTCAGCAAGAAAAAGCGCTGACGCAGGGGCTTATCTGAACTGATTGGCCCGGATGTTATCATGGGCCAGCCTGGCAGTTTCCTCAACTCTTTTTTGCCGTGTAGCTGGTCTTTTGGCATTGAAAATCCATTCCAGAATTCCCCTCTTTACTGATTTTGGAAAAGCCCTGAAGTGTTTTTCAGCATCTGTGTATTGAGAAAGAGCCTTGCGCAGATCATCTGGAATCACTCCGTTTTCCACATCGTTCAAGGCATCCCAGGTACCACTGGTTTTGGCCTGTGCTACCATTTGCATTCCGGGTGCTTCCATCAAACCGGCCTGGGTGAGTCGGGCAATCTTTTCTTTATTTACGCGACTCCAGTTGCTTTTGGGATTACGTTTTGAGAAAAACTGATAGTAGCTTTCCTCATCCCGCTTGTTGGGTTTGCTGTCAATCCAGCCAAAGCAGAGCGCCTGATCTACCGCTTCATTATAGTAGATGCTGGGAGTAGCGCTACTTTTTTTATAGATGATCAGCCAGACACTTTTTATCTTGTCGCAGTTGGTTTTGAGCCAGTGGCGCCAGCTTTCTATGTCTTTGGCATAACAGACGGGGAATCCGTCTTTTTCTTCCTTATGGTCAGGCCTGTGCAGAATCGGTTTCGGTGGTTTCTTTGGGCTTTTCCTTTTTGAAGCTCTCCAGCAGAATCAGGCCCGTACCTACCATCACCGATACATCGGCCATATTGAAGATGCCTGTTCTGAAAACACCGCCAAAGTCCATGTGAAGAAAATCAGTGACCTCTCCATAGAGAATGCGGTCATAGAGGTTGCCAATGCCTCCCCCCACAATAAAGGTGAGGCCCGCTATAGTGGTTTTGGTAAGGTCAGGTTTGATTAGCAGGAAAACGAAAATACCGATCATCACTACTCCGGGAAGGCCAAGCAGCAGAATGTTTTTCAACCATTCCGGCAAGTTGGAGCCCATGCCCAGAAAGGCACCTCTATTTTCTACCTTAGTGAGCATCAGGGCTCTGCCAGCCACTTCAATTTGCTCTCCATATTCTATCTGTTCCCTGGCCATAGATTTACTCACCTGGTCGCAGCCAATGTTGGCGACTATTAACAAGATGATACTAAGCGTTCTGACTACTCTGGCGTTCATTCTGAAAATTTCCCGAAAGCTAGTGAAAATCGGTTATTATTTGCTCAGTTGGACGTATTCTTGATGAACTCACCTACATCTTTTTTGAATTTGACCAGTGAGGGCTGGTGGGTGTACATCATGTGGCCCGCTTCGTAGTATTTCATTATGATATTATCTCTGATTTCAGGGGCCAGCCCCAGGTGATTGATGGAGTGCTCTACGCCATAGAATACCGTAGCTACATCATAATAGCCATTGAGGATCAGCACTTTCATATTCGGATCGCGTGAAAGGGCCTGGGCCATGTCCGGGCCGGTATTGATGGCTGCCATACTACCGCCCCAGCCACCATTGCCCTGGTGGGTCCAGTCCCATTCAAAGCCCGGTCTGCGGCCTGCGGTAATGGAGTAGGTAAGCTCCTTGCTTACGCCCAGCGTCTCATGAAAGTAGTTGAGAAAGCCCTGGATGTATGCGGGGGAGATAGCTGAGCTTTGAGGGTCGAAAGCACCATTCTGGGCAATTCCATCCTGGCTGATGCCTGTATAGCGAGAGTCGAGGCGGCCTACCGTTTCGCGATTTTCTCTCAAAAATTCGGCAAAGAATTCGCTGGCAGTCACTCTCAGGTCAGCTTTCATCCAGAAGTCAGCATCAATGCCTGTAAAATCAGCCAGGTTACCGGCCACTGCCTGCTTTGCTTCCGGGGCAATGGCATCACCCAAAAACAGTGCGGGCAGATAGACCTCCCTGGTAAATTGCCGGATTACATCCAGGTAGGTTTCCAGGTTATCGGGCCGGTCCTTTACCTGATTGTGATACCAGGCGGTAGCCGCATAGGTAGGAAAATGTACAATGTAGGGCATATCATCATCCGGGGGGAACATAAGGGTGCGTAAGTCAAAAACAGCCGAGACCATGATCACACCGTTGAGCGCAATGCCCTGGTTGAGGAGTCGGTTCATAACGCCCGCATTTCTGAAGGTGCCGTAACTCTCACCCAGCAGGTATTTAGGTGAGTTCATACGACCATGCTCAATCAGGTATTGAGTGATAAAAAGGCTGATGCTGCGAATGTCCTGATCCACTCCCCAGAAATCTTTGAATTCCGCTTCACCCACGGGTACACTGAGTCCCGTGCCTACCGGATCGATCATTACCAAATCGGCCATGTCGAGAATGGAGTATTCATTGTTTACCAGCTGATAGGGCGCGGCCTTGTTAAAGTTGGGGTCGTCTACCACGATGCGTTGAGGCCCCAGTACGCCCATGTGCAACCAGAAGGAGGAAGAACCCGGACCACCATTGTAGGCGAACATAATAGGACGGTTTTTGTCTGCTCTACCGCTTTTAGCCCCTACTTTGTTGTAGCTGGTAAACCCGAAATTGGCAATAGGGATGTTGTTTTCATCGCGTATCAGCATGGTGCCGGCCGCTGCGCTCAGTTGAATGTTTTCGCCATTAATGTTGAGGGTTTGTCCGCTCTTGACAACATCGGGCCTTTTTGAGATGTTTTGCTCCTGTGCAAACAGAAACAGTGTGTAGCAGATAAGTAACAGGCTAAGGCTGGCTTTTCGGATCATAGTCTTGAAGGTTCGGTTGCGAGGATGAAAATAGTCAATTTTCACTGAACCTGTGCCTGGGGTGAACAGCAATGAGCAGTGCCGTCTTTTGTCGGTTGTAAATCATGCCCGACTCAGTTTTTTTTCATTAATTCAAAGGTTAACTGAAACAACCTTAACGAAACGCGCTATGAAAAAAGCTATTAAGCTATCTCTCTATATTAATTATTTTGTTTTTGCTATACTCCTGAACAGCGTAGGTGCGGTGATTTTACAGGTTCAGCGAAATTTCGATGTTACAAAATCTGCGGCAAGTATTCTGGAAGGCTTTAAAGACTTACCGATTGCTTTTGTGTCTTTTATCGTGGCTTCCTTTTTACCACGTTATGGCCTCAAAAAATCTATGCTTATAGGCTTAGGGCTGGTAAGTGTGTTTTGCTTTATCATGCCTTTTGCCAGTGATTTTTGGTATTTCAAAATGCTGTTTCTCATAGTGGGTGTTTCGTTTGCCTTGATTAAAGTGACTGTTTACGCAACGATTGGACTGGTAACAAAAGGTACCAGTGGACATTCAAGTTTTATGAGTTCGTTGGAAGGCGTATTTATGGTAGGAGTGCTGTTAGGTAATGTGCTGTTCAGCATGTTTATCGATGATGCCAATCCAAAATCGGACTTTTGGTTGAATACTTATTGGATTCTTGGGGCACTGTCCTTACTGGCCTTTTCATTATTGTTCAGGGCTGATTTGAATGAAAGTAAGGCGCTTAAAGAAGGAGAGGAAAGGATTGCAGGTGGGGATTTACTATCATTGATTTTTGGCTCTAAAATTTTCAGGTTAGTGATAATGGCTATTATCATGCTGTTTTTGACGAGCTATTATGTTGCTCCATTACTTGAAAATAATTTGGGTAATGAGAGCTTAGTGTTCTGGATTATGCTTGTAATACGCCTTGCCATTGTGTGTGGGTTATGGCTTATTGCCAGGAAAGTAAAGACTTCAGAAAATGGGTTGAACAAGGTAGATGAAGACTTCTTTGACCTCTTTAAGCTGATAGCCTTAAGACTGGTTTTGGTGTTTATTTTCAGTGTGTTCCTTTTTGTTCTGATAGAGCAGAGCTTCCAAACCTGGACGCCCACTTTTTATGAAGATATTTTAAAGCTACCGGCAAGCATGAGCATTCAAGCTGGAGCTATTTTAGCCGGGGCTTTTGCTATAGGGCGATTTGCTGCGGGCTTTATCCTTAAGAAGGTTCAATGGTTTTACGTAGTAGCTATCTGTATTATCGGCTGTGCTTTGGTAGTATTGATTTCTTTGCCTTTGACAAAGGGACTGGATGTCAGTAGTGATATTACCTGGTTAAGTGCCCCATTGGTAGCTTATCTGTTCCCTCTTATGGGAGTGTTTTTGTCACCTATTTACCCTGCGATTAATTCGGTTATCCTGAGCTCTCTACCAAACCATATGCACAGTTCGATGTCAGGGCTTATTGTCGTTTTTTCGGCATTAGGAGGAACTACAGGGTCTATCATTACTGGGAATGTTTTTGAAATGTTTGACGGTCAGACAGCGTTTTATATGTCTCTAATACCCATGCTACTCATGCTCATTGCTCTGTTCTTTCTCAAGAAGTTGACTGACAAGGCAAAGCTGGAAGCTGCACATTAGTCTTCATCCAAGAACCACATATCGCAGCGATCCTGGTTCCAGGAGGCCATAAAGGCTTTGTACTCTTTTAAAAACTGATTGATGGCGTCAACGCCATTGACCTGGGTTTTACCTTCTGTAAGATAGGGTACCTCGCGTTCTGACTGAATCATCAGGTGAGGCACCGTCATTTGTTCCAGTTGCTCTTTCCAGTCATTAGCTTCGGCCATTCCCTTCGGGTGATATAGTATGATCATTGCTTTGTCTTTTTTGTTTTTGAGGTTATGTGATTGAAGCAGGTGCTGCGACCAGCTTTGGTCTGCATGTTCCGTACCTAAGGCACGGGTGTCTGGTGTTTTCTTTTACCGATGTTGCGTCCCTAACGGGACTGGCCAGGTAGAACGAGCTCGCTTCGGTTCTACTTCTTGTAGAGGTCATCAATCGTCCGACCACTCAAAGTGGTCAGGCGAATGGCAGCTTCCTTGTCTAACTATCCACCATCAGGGTCTCACGCAGTGGACCCTGTATGATTAGTGAGTCTCGCTAATCCTTTCAGCTTTGACTGAGCTCACGGTCCTGCCGGGCAGAGACCGCTGATTATGGGATTGATGCTCAGAGTCTTCGAAGAATGACTATGAGCGAGAGCAGAGGTTATCACTCGTCCGACCACTCAAAGTGGTCAGACGAATGGAAGTTTTCTTATCTGAGCTACCTACCACCATCAGGGTCTCACACAGTGGACCCTGTATGACTGAGTCCTTGCATCCTCTCCAATTATTAAGCTCAGGGTCCTGCCGGGCAGAGAACGCTGAGCGGGGAGTGCATGCTCAGAGTCTTCAAAGAATGACTCTGAGCGAGTCTAATTAATCTTTCGTCTTTCATCTAAAGTCTTCATATCTATCCCTTCAACTCCTCCAAGAGCTCAGGGTTTTCTTTAACGAGTTCCTTTACCTCTTCAAAAGTTATCCGCCATCAGGGTCTCACGCAGTGGACCCTGTATGATTATTGAGTCTCGCTAATCCTTTCAGCTTTGACTGAGCTCACGGTCCTGCCAGGCAGAGACCGCTGATTAGGGGATTGATGCTCAGAGTCTTCGAAGAATGACTATGAGCGAGAGCAGAGATTACCACTCGTCCGACCACTCAAAGTGGTCAGACGAATGGAAGTTTTCTTATCTGAGCTACCTACCACCATCAGGGTCTCACACAGTGGACCCTGTATGACTGAGTCCTTACATCCTCTCTAACGCTTATTAAGCTCAGGGTCCTGCCGGGCAGAGACCGCTAAGCGGGGAGTGCATGCTCAGAGTCTTCAAAGAATGACTCTGAGCGAGAGCGAAGAGTGGAGGTTTCCTTGTCCAAAAACCTAAAATCTAGTGTCTATAGTCTAGTCTCTTAAGTCTGACACCTAAAGTCTTCATATCTACCCCTTCAACTCCTCCAAGAGTTCCGGATTTTCTTTAATCAGCTCCTTTACCTCTTCAAAAGTGAATTTGGGAGTGATGTGCTGTGGACAGTTCCAGTCAAAACCTTTGATGCGGAAAATAATGATGCGCTCAATTTTGGCCTTGTAGCCCTGGTCCGTGAGTTTTTCCAGTAATTCAGGATGTTCCACCGGGTCAAGGGTTTCGGTTTCTGCCCAGATCTTGATGCGGGTGCGTGAGGCATAATCCAGCAGAATCAGAGCCGCCTTTTTAGTGCTTTTCATGTTACCACCGCTGATGTACTGCATATTGCCCCGGAAATCCGCATAGGCCAGGGTATGCGCATCGATTGATTTGAGAAAACCTTTGGGGCCTCCTCTGAATTGTACATAGGGCCAGCCATTTTCTCCCACGGTAGAGAGGTAGAAACCGTCTCTTTGCTCAATAAAGTGTGTTTCCCTGATCGATAATTTCGTCTGGTTCGGATGGTGGTCTTCCATGCGCTGGTAGCTGACCCTGGACCCGTATTTTTCCTGCTCGGCTTTTACGCTCTCCGTAAAAGCTAGTTCCATAAAGTTCTGTGACATGGTTTGTCAGTTTAATAGATGAAGGTCAACCGTTCTTTCTTGGTTCTTTGCAAGGAGTAAGAACGATTGACCTTTTGTTTATCTGATCTTATTCTTTTTCATAAAGCCGTCTATGTATCGGGCAATGGCAACACCTTCCTCTTCCAACGCGAAATGGCCAGTGTTTAGCAGGTGAAATTCTACCTTTTTGAGATCCTCTTTGTAGGGATGTGCCCCTGAAGCAGGAAAGATGGCGTCATTCTTTCCCCATACGATCAAGGTAGGGGGCTGATAAGCTCTGAAATAGGCCTGCCACTGTGGGTACAGCTTTACATTATTCTGATAATCGTAAAACATAGCCAGTTGTATCTCATTGTTTTCCGGTCTGGTCAGGTGCTGCAGGTCTATTTGCCAGTTATCAGGGCTGACTTTAGAGCTATCCTGTACTCCATGGAGGTATTGCCATTTAAGGCCACCAGGCTGATGAAAGGGCTCCAGGGCCTTACCATTTTCTTCACTTCTATTGTTCCAGTATTTTCGTAAGGGGTTCCAGAATTCAGTCATTCCCTCCACATAGGCATTGCCATTTTGCACAATCAGAGACTGAACACGATCTGGATACTTATGTGCGATACGATAGCCGATAGGGGCGCCATAGTCCATCAGGTAGATGCTGAACTTATCTACTTTCATGGCTTCTACGAAGCCCTCCACAATGCTGGCCATATTATCGAAGGTGTATTCGAATTCAGACATGGGAGGCTGCTCACTCCGTCCATATCCCGGGTAATCAGGAGCCAGGAGGTGATACTTATCAGACAGGTCTTCGATCAGGTTTCTGAACATGTGTGAGGAGGTAGGGTAGCCATGGAGTAGCAGAATAGTCGGCTTGTTTTTATTCCCGGCCTCCCGGTAAAAGATTTCTACACCATTTACTTCTACCGTTTTATGCAGGGTAGGGTAGCGGTCTTTGCCTTTCTTACCTTCATTGAGTTCTGTAGCAAGACTATCAGGCCCGGTGAGGACTAAAAGGTATATGAGTAATGTCAGTCGGTTGAAATGGTGCCAAACCTGGTTTGGAGTCCATGTGTTAATGTTTGTTTTCATGATGTTTCTGATTAGTTACCGAACGATCGGTAAAATTGATAAGCAAATTTTTTTAGATCGTGTATATTCTTTCTATTTCAATAAGGTTTTGCTGAAAGGGTTCTGTACTACCCAGTCCTTTGGACAGTACTAAAGAGCCCTGTACCCTGATCAGGGTTTCGAGTGCCAGCTTTTGAGCCTTTTCGTCAGTAAAGCCAAAGTCTTTGCCCAATTGTGTAAAGGCATCGATCCAGAGTTGAAAACGTTCTTCTATCAGGCTACCAAAAAGGGGCAGACTTGAGTCCATGGTGAGTGCTCTCAGGATACAGATAGCCTCACCTTCCTGGTACAGAGCACGAATGTTTGCAATAACCTCCTGTAGTCTCTCCACCGGTGTTTTGGCCTGGTTTGTAAGGACCTTGTAAATATTGACTTCACCCCAGTCGCCTGTGTAGGCCAGTACGGCTTCCGCAATTTCTTTTTTTCCACCCGGGAAGCGATGATAGAGACTGGCTTTTTTTAGTCCGGTAGCTTCTGAGAGGTCATTCATACTCGCCCCGTCAAAACCTTTGGCTCTGAGTACGGACATCAGTCCTGTCATTAGCTGTTGATCGTCTACCTTTTGTGGTCTCATGCACTACTAACCGAAGTGCTTTTAGAAAAGTTTCCGAACGTTTGGTAAAATTGCTTCTTTCCAGATAATAGACTCTAGACGGTAGATTTTAGACGTTAGGCTCTGTTGCCTGTTGTCTAATGTCTTACATCTAAAATCTTTTTATTTCCATTCCAAACGGAGGACTTTGTTGGTGACGGTTTGGTCAGTAAGCATGCCGCCAGCCAGATACTTTACAGTATTGCTGGTGGAAGCAATACCTCTCAGGTCCATTGGCAGGCCCGGGAGCACCATGCTCATGATGTCAGTGTTGGCAGAAGTATCAAGGGTTAATATCCGGTTGGCAGGAGGCACGCCACCGCTTTTGTTGTAAGCAATGCCATTGTAGTTATAGGTGACTGTGCTGCCTCCAAACCACAGCACCTGCTCATTCACCAGGGTGGAAGCCATACGGTAGCCCGTAATCTGCTCACCTGGTATTTGCACTGACCATTCGATATCGGTCGGATTTTCAGGGTTGATGATACCGATCCGTAACTGGTTTTGAATCGGGAAATTTTTCCCCATCGAGGCGCCACCAAAGTAATAGATGGTATCTCCCTTAATCACACCCGATGCACCAAAGGATTTATATTGGTGGTTGTCGGGAGTGGGAGTACCTGTGGCCCAGGAGTCACTGGCAGGGTTATAAATCTGTACATCAGGTACATTGGCCTTGTCGCTCCAGCCGGTGATCACATAGATCAGGCTATCGCGCCATACTGCCTGCACATGGTCATCTATGGCTACGGGAATGGACCTTCCGTCAGGTAGGTAGGAGTTGCTTTGCGGATCATAGCGATGCACTTTATCGGAGGAAAGCTCCGTACGGTTGCTGAATACATGATAGCCTCCGATGATATAGATATTATCCTTTACCCGGCTTGCACCAGCCGCCACTTTGCCCAGTGTATCGGGCAGATCGGGGATACGTTCGCTTTTACCAGTGAGCGTGTTGAGACGAAATGACTTGAGGTGAATACCCGAGTATAGCTTAGTTTTATCTATGCCGGCAAAGGAATAGACGAAAGACGTTTCCCCTACAAAGCCTTCGCAAACAGCATTGTTTGATACGGGTTCCGGCAAGGTGCCTACCTCGGTCAAGGTCCACTGTTGAGCGTAGGCGGAAGTATTGAGCATAAGGAAAAGCAGGATATATAAGAGGCCAGACCTGGGGTTTACAAGTCGTTTTTTAAAACGGTTTAAGCGCATGATGCTAATAAAGGCAAATTGCATCAGAAAGTCTGGCAGGCATGAGCTATTTGATCTTCAGATAGCGTGTGGCTTTCGCTTCGCTGAGCTTTACAATCTTCAGGAGCTCTGCTAAGGTTGGGTCGAGTTTGTAGGCGTCAACCTCCCCATCATCATCAAGCAGTGTTTCCACCCGGGTAATAGTTTTTACCGAATCTATGTTGCCATTATCGGTAAGTGAACTGATCAATAGAACACCTTTTTCCAGGCTCATGGCTTGCACCTCCCAATTGTTAGCTCCTGACCTGGATTTACTTATGAAGTATTGCTTTCCTGATCGTCTCAGCAGTTGTGAATCAGATATTTCAAAGAGTGTTTTCTGTCCGCTTATACTGACAAACACAGAGTCGCCTTCTACCTCTGCTATGATTTCAAAACCGTCTTCTTTGATGATGATCGTGGTGTCTTTTGGTTGATCTCTCTGAAAATGAAGTTGTTTGGTTTCGGTCTCCATAGAGTCAAGCAATTCCCTGAAAGTATAGGTGCCTTCCTGAATGATACTATTTCTTGATATGTATAGAAACAGACTGTCTTCTTCGCTAAGGTACTTTCCTCTCAGCTGCGCAGGTATCCTGTTCAGGTTTTCAGCCTCACGGGGTTGTGGCTGTTCAAAGCTGGTTTGTACACTGTCACAGGCCAGGCATAAGGTGCTGACCAGTAAAATGAAAATCATATTTCTCATAGAAGCCAGTTTATCTTTAGTACGGCTTTTACTACTTAAGTCATCAACAAGTTAAGCTTATGTAGGAGTGTTCTCAATTCGCTCAGAAATTTTACCCTTATAAACCTGCAGAAACGGGTCAAAACTCTTCACTTCATCGCATAAACCGGTTTTGAATAATCCTGCTCCCTAACATTGGTCTAAGTTTTACAATCAAACCAGGAATTATGAGAATGCCTTTAATGGATTTTTTGATGGGAGGAGATCCCAAATTTATGATCGCCAATACGTTCTTATTTATCATCGTAATCGTGCAGGTGGTAAAAAGAAGGGGAGCCGGGGAGAATGCTGTAATTGATAAGCTCAATAAGCAACTGAGTCACCTCTCCTTTACGATTATGATGCTGAGTCTGCTGTCGTTACTACTCGGTTTGCTCCATAGCTTCTATTTTATTGGAGAAGCCACGGGCATTGCCCATGACTTGCTTTTCAAGGGACTCTCCAGAACCCTGATTTCACCTACCTACGGCTTGATTCTATTTACAGTCAGCAGGTTGTTGATGGCTTTCTTCACTCCGAAACTTGTGCTAAGCAAGGTTTGATCCATCTACTAAACATTAATCAACATGAAAAAGATATTGACAGCCATACTGATTTTAGTCATTCCCGGCTTTATAGCGGCACAGAGTGAGGGGGACAAATTAAGACAGGAAGGAGATTTGTTGGGGGCCATCAAGGCTTATAAAGAAACCTTTGTGGCAAGCCCGGCAGATCAGAAGAACACCTATAATCTGGCATCTACCATAGCTCTACTGTACCAAATGCCTGATAGTGCCTTTCACTACCTGAACCTTGCACTGGAGGCAGACAGCACTCTCTGGGTGCTGGCGGACACGGATATGATTTCACTTAAAGAGGATCCACGCTGGCAGGGTATAGAGCAGCAGCAACTGCGTAAATATCAACAGACAAATGGCCCGTTAAAAGATCCTGAATATGCACGGGAGCTCCTCTCCATGATTGGAGATGATCAGGCACTGGACTATTTTATTGACATGGCCAAGGCCTACTTTGCGAAAGAGGGTAAGGTGCCCCATTGGTATTATCCATTGGGTAAGATGAAATCTCAGATAGGAGCGGGTAACTTTGAGCGGCTTCAGCAGCTCTTGCAGGAAAAGGGCTGGCCCAATTACTCAAAGGTAGGAGAACTAGCGGCTGATGCCTTGCTATTGGCGATCAACCATCATGAAAGTGATGCCGTGCGGGAAATGTTTATCGATCGGATTAAGGCAGCTTGTCTGGCGGGAGAAGGTAGTTGCATGGAGTATGCCAAGATTCAGGACCGTATTCTGGTTAATAAGGGTGAGTCTCAGATTTACGGTATGCAGTTTCGCTATGGTAGGGACCGCAAACTGGAGCCTTTTCCAGTAGAAAACCCTGAGTCTGTGGACCAAAGGAGAAAAGCCATTGGGTTGGAGCCTTTAAAGGTATATTTGAAGCGAAAAATTGATTTCGACTGGACCGTAGAGCAGAAGAAGCCTTAATCAGGTGATCAGATGCCACAGGTATATCATTCTAAGCGATTCCGATGAGCAGTAAACGAAAGACACAAACGCGACTGACCGGTTCCGGGCTCCGAAACTGGCTGGTATTTGGTTTGTTGAGCCTGCTCTTCTTCACCTTCTTTTTTGGCTATAAGGGAGATGACCTTTGGCGCTCTTTCAGCTTTTCGTGCACGCTTGTACCTGCTACCATCGCTACAGCTTACTATGTCAATGTCATCCTGATTCCGCGGTATTACTTTACGAAAAAGTGGGGCTGGTTTGCCCTGTATTCGGCAGGTGCTCTGATTTTTTCGAGCTGGTTGATTATCGCTTCTTATACGGTTTCGTTTTACCTGATTGCCGACTTGCGATTGATTAACCTGACTCCTATGGGGCGTGACCTGGTCTTTGTGATCATCGCTGTTTACCTGGTAGTAATCAGCAATGCAGTGGTAAGCCTTTTGCGACAAACCAACCAGGCCGTGACAAAAAACCAGGAGCTGACTAATCAGATGCTGGAGGCAGACCTGAAGCTAAAAGTACAAGAGCTGGAGTACCTGAAGAATCAGATCAAACCGCACTTTCTATTCAACTCGTTGAACACGCTCTACGGTATGGCTTTGAAGCAGTCGGAGAGTACACCTGATGCCATTGTAAAGCTGTCGAGCTTGCTGGATTATGTGCTGTATCAACCCACAGATCAGCTGGTGAGTCTGGAGCAAGAGCTGGAGCATATCGAGGATTATATCGCTCTTGAAAAAATCCGGTTTGGAGATCAGTTGGTAGTGGCTTTGACTACGGATGGAGACTTAGCTGAGGTGATGCTGCCACCTATGCTGCTGATTCCTTTCGTGGAGAATAGCTTTAAGCATGGGGTGAAACAGGATGGAAAGTACCTGGTGCAGCTCAGACTTAGCGTGAGTGAAGCGGAGCTGTTTTTTGAGCTGGGTAATTACCGGAAACCGGAGCCTGAAGTGAATGGAAAGGGAATCGGGATGCCCAATACGCAGCGCAGGCTGGCATTGCTTTATAGAGATCATCAGCAATTAGAAATTTCCAGTGAAAAGGAATGGTTTTCTGTCAGCCTCCGGCTAGATTGGAGAGAGATTAAACCCGGAATCAATGCCATATAGTTAAGGTTTTCCACCCTTTAATTCCCTAAAGGGGCAGAGAAATGGCTGTTTAATCACCCTTGCTCCATCGCTGAAGCTTTTGGCGTAAGCGTTTAGGGCAAGGGTAGAATAGAGGTTTGAATACCCAATCCCTTAACTTATAGGCATTGACTCCGAAATAAAGAACTTAAATCTGAATGAATGAAGCCAATCAAGTGCATCATAGTAGATGACGAACCTATTGCCAGAGAGATCATAGCCACCCACTTGGGCAAGTTGGATTATGTCTCGGTACTGGGTGATTATGAGGATGCAATGTCTGCGCTGAACAGAATTGAGCAGGGTGATGTGGATTTGATTTTTCTGGATATCAATATGCCGGAGATCTCAGGCCTTAGCTTAAAGAGAATGCTGGGGGATAAGGTAAGAGTAATCTTTACCACGGCCCACCGTGAATATGCGCTGGAAGGCTTTGACCTGAACGCTGTGGATTACCTGCTCAAGCCTGTTACGCTGGAGCGTCTGATCAAAGGGCTGACTCGGTTTCGGGAAATGTCTGGTGCAGAGAGCGATCAGGTAAGTCATACGTTTGTGCGTGCCGATCGTAAGATGGTGCGGGTGGACTTTGCCGATATCCTCTACCTGGAAAGCTACAGTGACTACGTCAAGATTCACCTGACGGATGGTGTGTTGATTACCCGTGAATCCATCAGCAAGCTGAATGCAGGGCTTCCTTCAAGTTCCTTTTTGCGGATTCACCGCTCTTATGTGGTGGCTGTAGACAAAGTCACGGCCTATACCAATGAATCGGTAGAGGTGGCAGGCAAAGTGCTGGTGCTGAGTCGCAGCTATAAGGAGGAGGTACTGAAGAGGCTGGGGAATTAGTTTATTGGGTGATTGGTCATTCGTTACTGGTTTATTAGGGGATTGGTAAATGGCGAGTTGGTCAGAAGTTGTTGGAAGGTTACGAAACAAGGGGACCGCTAATTGGCAGTGAACCTCGTCAGTACCGAGTCCTTCGCCATATCGTATGCCACCAATAGCTTTAGCGATGGCAGAGGCTTCGGCCTCCGGAGAAAGCATAGCGAAGGTCAGACGGATGTCCAAGAGGTTAGGAATGGGTTTAACCCGGAATATGCATTAGAAAATCTATTGCGTAGATAACTCACTGTGAATCAGTAAAATGAATGAGTTTTTTGATTTAACCATAGCGATGCTATGCATAAATCAATAAAACTCCCTGATTCTGTGTGACTTATCTACTCATTACAAAGTTCCAACGCATAATCCGGGTTTAATAGTTTATTGTTGTTGGCTGAAGTGAAGTCATGGAGTAGCTGTGAGCCGAGAGATTCAAATTAAATCCATATCTGCTAAAAATACCGCCAGAGTTCTGTTACATTGTTGATAAGCGCATTGTACTATGACTACCACCCTCCTAATCACTATAGTGGCCTCCATCATTGGCCTCTGGCTCTTCCTCTTTATTTTTCCGGTTGATCTCTGGATCACCGCCCGTTTTTCCGGAGTACGGATAGGACTGGTGGAGATGGTGTTTATGCGCATCAGAAAGGTGCCACCTCGCCTGATTGCCCGCAGTATGATCATCGCTACCAAAGCAGGTATCGAAGAGATCAGCACCCAGCAGATGGAAACCCACCACCTGGCGCATGGTAACCTCCGATCTGTGATCAATGCCCTGATTGTGGCAGATAAAGCCAATTTACGACTCACTTTTAAGCAGGCCACGGCCATCGACCTGGCGGGCAGAGATGTATTGGAGGCCGTGCAGGTTTCAGTAACACCCTATATGATTTTGGTCCCTGCGATTACCGGAGTGGCGCTGGATGGTATTCAGCTGATAGGTGAGGCCCGTGTAACCGTACGCACTAACCTGGAGCAGTTGGTAGGCGGTGCTGGTGAAGAAACTATCAAAGCCCGGGTAGGGCAGGGCATTATCTCCTGTATTGGTAATGCAGAAACCTATTTAGATGTATTAGAGAAGCCAGCTGATATTTCTAAGCTGGTGCTGGATAATGGTCTGGACTCTGGTACGGCCTACGAGATACTCTCCATCGATATTGCTGATATTAACATAGGCAAGAACATTGGTGCCCAGCTGCAAACCGATCAGGCCATGGCAGACCTTAATGTGGCGAAAGCGAAAGCAGAAGAAAGACGTGCGATGGCCGTAGCTGCTGAGCAGGAGCAGGCGGCCCGGGTACAGGAAGCCAAGACTAAACTGATTCAAAATCAGGCACAAATTCCGGCTGCCCTTTCAGGCTCTTTCCGCAGAGGTAACCTAGGGCAGGGCTATATGCGGGGCAGGACGGATGAGTGATCGGTACTCTTGTTAGCAATCTTTCCGGAAGCTCACCTGCGTTTTGTAACGCAGGTGTTTGAATACGGCATTTTCAACCGCGATGGGCATTCCTCAGCTCTTATAGGATATATACAGTTTTGGCATTGCAAATGCCATTCTTCATTGCTTCTTGTTGTAAAGGAGGAGGAGGTATGCTGGTTTTATTCAGAAGCTTTGCATGAGCAAATCAAACTTTTTGGCTAACCGGATGTATTCTTTGTGCCAATTATTGACCATAGCGATTTCTTGAAGCGTTGAGGTCGGCAGAAATTCAATGATCAGTTTCTCCTTATCGATTGAAACACCTCGACTGATTAACTCCATTTGTGACTCAATATTGGCCTTAACCTCTTTCGGACTTAATGGACTCCAATCTGATTCTTTAGAGTTGTCAAGCAGAAAGCAAACCCTCTTGAGTAGATTGAGTAGTTGGTTGATAGCGTTTGTTGTCGACATCAATTCTTTTAACTAAGATAACTCCTTCCTCGTCCTTGGAAAGTGGATAAGTCGGGGACTCGTTGAAATTTACTCATGTAACAATGAGTAACAGGATGCCTAGAAATGAAAGTGTAATAAGGGTTAGGATTAAGATGGGAACCTGACCTATTCTCAGTATCACGGTGAGGAGTCGGTTAAGTTTCCTCATGGTTTGATCGATAGAGTTTATATAGGTGTTTGTTACACGTTCTGGGTTATCTTCCATATTAACCCCGACTTTTTCAACTGCATAATCAAATTTCATTCTGCTGGCAATCAGTCGTAAGGCTCGCTTTATCAAGTCACTGATCAGTCCTCCAATCAAGGGGATTTTGTTTCTGATCGCTACGGTGACCATTGGAATGGTGACTATATGTGTGATACCAAGGAATAGCAAGTTGAGAGTATCTTTTCTGTTTTCCCCGTTTGTAGTTTCATGGACTTGCCTAAGATCGGTAATGCAGTCTTTCATAATGATTAGACTGTACTCGATGACACTGTACATATCGGCCTTGAACTTTCGCATGACCAGAATCAACCCAAAAAAAACTCCGTTAATCAGGAATAGTAAGAAGCCAAAAATAGAATAAATAAGCATCCAGCCATCATTTAATATGAGTACCTCAAAACCTAAAAGGTAAAGAAGTAATACAGCTAGAATGGGTATGAGTACCCATTTTATGACATACTGTGGAAAGACCAGAAGGTCAACAAACTTTTCAGCAACCTCTGGATTCCGGTACTTACGAACATCTATTCCGAGGTCGTTTTTTAATTTATCTTCTAGCAGCTGGACATCCTCTTCAGTTCGGATTTTGAATGTTTGACTCATCGACTTTTTGGGTTGCTGATTTGAAGTGGAAGATGCTCAAAAAAATTATGCGAACCAATGAAGTCAGTTAAACCTATCTCTCTGTCGCAAGTCCTCCGGACCTGTGACGATTATGGATACCCTGACTCAGTCTGGATAGTGGAGGGATAATGGCTGACGCTAGTCTTAAGAACGGGCAGTCTTGATAATAGCCTTCTTTTCTTATGATCGGTCTGACCTTTAAGGGTCCGACCTGAGATTAACTAATAAACTCTAAGGCTCGGTAAAGCCTGATTGCTGATTGTAAGTTTATGGGGAAGGTGGGGGCGGAGGCTCATCATACCTGATCAACCAACTGCCTTATAGCCAAAAAATCCCACCGAAGGCGGGATTTTTGATTTGGTCTACTAGGGCTGATTGGCGGATAAACCCGCCTGATTGGCGGATAAATAGGGCTTCCCGATATCTGCTATCGCCTGCCTGCCGCCTGACTGGCTTCATCGGGACTTCCGCTGCGCTGCAGCTTCTCGCCCCAGGCCCTATAAAAACCAAAGAGGCCGTCTCAGAAGTATCTGAGTCGGTCTTTTTGTTATGTATGTTTGATGTTTTTGGTTTTTAGTCTGTGGTTAAGATCTAATTTTATTAGGCAGCCCTCATTCTGCTCATTTTTGCCAGATTATGAGCCATAGCTATCAATAGTGTCTCTATTTCTACTTTATCGATACCTCTTAACCTAAAGCGTTTGAAGGCCTTGTTGTGTTTGACATTGCCAAAAACTGCCTCGACATCTGCCGGTCTTTGACTTCTGTGTTTAAGTCCCTGTTCGCCCATCAGCTTTTCTCGTGCTTCCTGCTTTAATTTCCTCAAGTTATGATTAAGCTGAACCATACGATTACCTTCTGCTTTGTGACACGGTGATCTTAGTGGACATCCAGCACAGTTTTGTGCCTGATAATTAGAGTAGGATTGCTCAAAGCCTGTTTTGGTTTTCCTTTTCTGCTCTCCGGTTTTATCCATGGCTTGTCCCATAGGGCAGTACAGAGTATCAGTCTGTTCGTTATAATATAGATTAGCAGATCTAAAGGGGTCTTCTCTCCACTTTTTGCTTTGCTCTTTGTGGAAGTAATTATACTTCACATAGTGGTCTATCTCCTCTGCTTTCAGATAAGTATAATTCTCTTCACTGCCGTATCCGGCATCAGCACAGATGGTTTCTGGCTTAGCTTTGTAAAGTTGTTCATATTGTTCGAGGTGAGCTTTTAAGGTATGGGTGTCCGCAGTAGTCTGGTGAAGGGTGCTGTTGATGATAAATTGTGAGGAAGTACTGACCTGCCAGTTATAAGCGGGCTTTAGCTGCCCATTAAGCATGTGGTCATCTTTCATCCGCATGAAGGTGGCATCATGATCGGTCTTAGAGTAGCTATTTCGGCCCTGGAGTACAGCTTGCTTTTGCTCATACTCCCGAAGTTTTCCCGGCCAGTTCTTTTTGGCGTAATTAAGCTTTTGCTTTACTTTTTTACTAACCTGCTTACCTGATAGAGCCTTATCAATCTTCTCTATCGTTTGCTCAAGCTTCTCCGGATCTATTTGATCAAAACTGGCTTGAGCAGTATCTGCTAACTCCTCTTCTGCCAGTTTTTGAGTATAATCCCAAAGCTCCTTTAACTGCTTGCTTATTCGCTCTTTACTCCTTTTGATCGATTTACCCCATACGAAGCTGTAGCGGTTGGCACTGGCCTCTATTTTGGTGCCATCTGTGTAGAGCTCTTTGATACTTACAAGCCCTTCTGCTACCAGCAGTTCTACAACTTGAGCAAAGATCATCTTCAGATCATTTTTTAACCTTTCAGTACGAAAACGCGCTAGTGTATTGTGATCTGGCCTGCTCATACCACTGATCCACATAAAGTAGATGTTTTCTTGCAGTGCTGTTTCAAGCTTACGAGAGGAATAAACATTACTCAAATAACCATAGACCAGTACTTTGAGTAGCATACCAGGGTGGTAGGATGAACTACCTCCTCCTTTATACTTACGCTCTAAAACCTCAATATTAATCTTATCTATAACCGAATTGACCACACGAACCGGATGATGCTCTGGAATTAATTCTTCCAGACTTGGCGGAAGTAACATCAACTGGTCGCGGTGATAATCTTTGAAAACCTTTCGCTTTGATGACATACATTAAGATAACTCTCAAAACAATCATTCTAAAGCTCTACAGCAACTAATTGCTATCCAATAGAAAAAAGGTGCCCTTTTGAGACACCCTCTTTAACTTTTGTTGGTCTACTAGGGCTCGAACCTAGACTCTTCTGGACCAAAACCAGACGTGTTGCCAGTTACACCATAGACCATCCTGTAATTGGGAGTACAAAAGTAGTACTTGGGTGATTAATTAAAAACGTTTTTGAAGAAATTTTTCATCTGTTTTTCCACAAGGTTTCGGGCGTATTTGTAGCAGTCTTACAATCAGGAATTTAGGGGCTAGGCTGTTGTGACTCTAGGACCTCCTCGTCCATGTAAACTATGTTCAAACTCTTAACCTCTATTCGAACATGCCCCTGAGGGAATAGTATACGAACACCTCACTGAGATTGCTTCGCTGCGTTACCGATGACAGATGAATTGAAATGCTTTTTATTGGCCTCATCCCAGCCTTCTCCTCAGAGAGAAGGAGCTAATTGTATTCCAATTCATTGTCATCTTGATTTGTCTGTTGTTATAAAATTATGCCTCGCATTGATGGAGTAGTTAGTCCTTCTTCTCCCTCTATCTTCTAAGTTGCTGACAGAGGAAGTATCTAAGGCGGGTGCTGAATTAACAATGCTGAGGGACAGCGTCCTTTCCGTATCCAAGTCTTAAAGCGGAGGTTTGTCTGAGAGTGCATATTTAATTCAAAGCAGTGAAGGACGCTGTCCGTAAGAAACCTGTTTTTGTTTTGTCAAAAGAAGATATGTATTGGTCGGACCAGTCTTGCATGGCTGTATATACTGGTCTGACCAAAAGATACCAGGTCCCAATAAAAAGCCCTGATCCATTCGAATCAGGGCTTTTGAGTTCTGTCTATTATCTAAAGTCTGGTACTTCCATCTCTGCCATCTGTATCTGCCTGTCGTGGTTTGGACCTCCTCGTCCACTGAAATTGTGTTCAAATTCATAGCTCTGTAAGGGACATAGACTGTCTCAATTGACGCAGAAATACCCCTCAGTCCACAAAGCCTGCTTTCAAATTCTCCGCTTGTGCAAGGACAGCTCCCCTTGAAAGGGAGCATTTGGCTCGCGATAAACTATTAACTAATCACCATTTAACCGATAACTAGTCAATCAACCTTCCAGAAGGCGATACCACCGGCTTGCTTGCCCAGCTCAGCGGTAGCTACTTTTTTCAGTGTTTGCAGATCGAAAACGTCCATCATACCCGGGTCATCCTGAATACCTTCCACAGAGACAAAAGCATAGCGGCTATCAGAGGAAATAGCCACACCGTGCGTTACTTTCTGGCTGTTATCCAGCCTTGCCAGCTCTTTTCCTGTCTCGAGGTCCCAGATGCCCGTTTTAGCAGCTGTTTTATAAGAAACTACCATATACTTGCCATTGGGCGAGATATCGATGTTATAAGGACCTTTGTCGGTTTCAAACTTACGGGTCACCTTCCAGCTTTTGGTATCTACCTCCAGCACCTGCGCCTGACCGTTGCCTGCTACATAAACCACATCCTTGTTGGGGTGTGGGCTTACCCAGGTTGGTTTGAAAGCGGAATGCTTCATGCCTCCACCACCATGGCCCATTTTTGAATGATCCATCTTGCTATGGTCCATCTCTTCCTTTTTAGGGGCACCATGATCCATTTTGGAGTGGTCCATTTTGCTATGATCCATTTCCATTGTGGCTTTAGCGGCCTCATCCAGGTTGAGCGCTCTGCTTACCTTCAGGTCCAGGGCGTCAATCTCAAAGAGCTCACCGGACATCATGGCTACAGAGTAGTGTTTCATGCCGTCAGCAGAGAGTCTGGAACCGTGCGGCATGGCACCGGTGGTGATCTGCTCCAGCTCCGTCATGCTTTCAGGGTCCACCACAGAAACAGTACTGGGTACCATATCGCCATGCAGGTTGAAGTTAACGCAGTAGAGCAGGCCGGTTGCTTCTGAAATCTGCATAGAAGCAGGGAAGAGGCCCAGTTTCGTCTGGCCCACTACTTTGTTCGTACCGGTTTCGTACTTGTACAACGTGCCATAGGGATTGCCATGGGCCATAGACAAATACCAGTACTTGCCTTCAGGGCCTACGGTAATACCGTGAGGGCCTTCATTCTCTGCCGGCCATACGCCTACAGGAATGCGCTCAATGGTTTCGGCTTTGGTGCCATCAAACTTTACCAGGGCTACCTCATCATCCGACTCAGCGGTGACATAGATATAGTAGTTCTGGGCGGTGGCTGTAGCCGATATGGCTAGCAGTGCCAAAGCGTATATTCCTTTCTTAATTCTTTTCATATTGATGTCAATTGATGCCTGTTAAGGGCAGACGAGAATCAAATTATGACCCCTCTTAATCTCCCCTAAAAGGGGAGAAGTTGGGGCGGGTTATGTATGTCATTTTGAAATCATGAAGGAGCGCTGGAAATTTGAAGTGTTGTTCTTCTGACTTCCGGCTTCCAGCTTAATCTCAATTACTTACTCTCAATCTTCGTTCCCTTCGGCTTCTCAGGCTCTACTTTGGCAGACCAGAGTCCACTGTTCCAGTCAGAGTAGAAGACATGCCCCTTATGTACCTGTGCTCCCCAGGTAAAAGGAGAGTTCGGGATATAACCATTCGGGTCACTAGGACGGATAAAGGCGATCTCGCGGCCCTGGGCCAGCAGGTCACCCATCAGCTCACCGCTGATATCTACCACCCGTACACCAGCATTGTAGTATGCTACATACAGGGTTTCACCATCTACCCAATAGTTGTGAGAACCTGCAAACGGAATCTCAAAACGGGCAATTTCTTCCGGCTCATCCATGTTGGTGAAATCGATAAAGTGGAGGAAACCACCGGCCATATTGGGGCCTTTCATATCCAGGCCGTAAGGAAAAATCTCATCACCGGCAATCACATAGAACTTACCGGTAGATCCGTTACGGAAAGGGAAGGCAGCATGGTTGGCGCCACTGGGGTAAGCATAGCTGGCAAATTGCACCGGGTTTTCAGGAGAACCACCGGCAATGCCGTTCCCTACGTCTACGAGCTGAACACCGTCAGACCAGTTAGAAGAATAAGCAATACCGTCTTCAATCCATACATCGTGAATCGCATGGCCGGGTGTATTCAACTCAAACTTGCCCACAGCAAAAGGATTCTTAGGGTCTTTGATATTGATGATGTAGTACTTCTGACCTCCGCTAAGCGCGTAGACATAGCCTTTATCGATAAATACATTGTGTACTCCACCCGTCATGTTTTCGTCAAAGCGCGAAAGTATTTTCACATCTCTTGGGTTGGAAGAGTCGAGGATCACGAGTCCGTTTTTTCTGTTGGAGGCACCTTCACGGCTGATGATGGTGATATTTCCATCTTCTGACACTTTTACATCGTTTACGGTTCTTGCGTCTACCTGAACACTATCAAGTCTTATGATATTGGCAGGGTCTGTTACATCCCAGAAGTAGGCGGTACCATCGGCACCCCAGGTTCCTGTTACGCCATAGTCACGTCCGTCCTGACCTTCCCAAATCCAAAAATCCGAGGTATGCTTGTCGTTTACGCTGCCGTGACCTACCTGCTCAATTTTACGGCTTACATTTCTTGGCTCGATGCGCAATGTTTTCTGTGCAGATGCTACTCCGGCAGATGCGGTAACGGTATAAATACCGGCTTTATCAGCCACAAAGCGACCATCTTGCTTGATCATGCCCGCTGCACTTGTTGAAACATCATCGGCTTTTCCATTGAAAGCGTATATAATAGGTGCGTCCGGTACCTCGTTGCCCTTGGCATCCACCGCCTTGGCAGTAAAATGGAAAACGTCTCCCGTTCTGGCTTTATCACCGTCTGATGTGAGCTCAATGCGGGCAATCGGGTTTTTTACAACGTTCAGCCGGACAGTGTTTTCAATACCATCGGCTTTGGCGGTAATGGTGGTTTTACCAGTGCTCTGGGCCATGATATTCCCGAAACTGTCTACAGTAGCAATCTTTTCATTTTTGCTGCTGAACTCAACCGTTACATCGTCACGGGTCAGTCCTGCTTTGTCAAGTACTTTGAAATTGAGGGCCACTGGAGTACCCGCATAAATTTTATTAGGAATGGCGTCAATCTTGATCTCCGTTATGGGAGGGTAGTTGACTGTGATCTCAAAGTTTTTGCGTTTGCCCGCAGCTATGGCGATCACATTAAAGGTACCCGGCAGATAGGCTGTGGCGGTCATGGTAGAGTCAATAAAGAGGCTCTTACGGGCTCGGGAGAAGAGACGCACTTTGTCATCCAGTCGTTTGCCATCTTCGGTGACATAGGCAGTGATCTTCTTTTTCTCACCCACGTCCAGGGTGATGTTGGCGGGTTCGATTACGATTTCTTTTTGTGCAAAGAGTCCGATGGGGATCATAAAGGCAATCGCCCAAAGACTTTGTTTCAATAGCTTCATATTCAGTCAGTCAGTTTATAAATATGGATAATGGCCTTTGAAGAGCTGTTTTTAAAGGGGGAGAACCTCCAATCAATCATTCAGATTGATAGCTTTAGTCTCAGCTCAAAGTCAGCACTAACCAGACCAATAATGTAGCCATTCGGCCTTTAGGATACAATTGTAAATTGACTGAACGGTTAGTCCTGCCAGATGCTTTTCAGTTCAGTAGTCTTGAATCGCTTGATTTCCATTTGGCCATCCAGTGTATAAAGGTACACCTCATGAAAATCGCTGTTCGGGAAAAGCAAGTCAGTCATGACTACCTGGCCATTGTTGACAAAAATCTCTGCGGATGAGGTATCAAAAAACACTTCAAGCCTGATCTCTCCCTGTGTATCGGGCATGACTTTTCCTCCCTGATGCTGCGCCCTGGCAAAGCGTGGTTCAAAATCCTTTTTACCTGCATTGGTTCTGTCGCTCCAGATATGGCCTCCACTCAAGCTGATGCGGTACTGGTCACCGGATGGGTTGCGCAGAATCAGGCCATACTCGGAGCTGGTGGTTTTGGCGGCATCAAAAATGATTTCGGTACGGAAGGGTGCTTTAATGACTTTGTTATCTGAGGTATTGAGAGAAAATACAGCATCCTCATCCAGTCCGGCAGCGCCAAAGCTCAGGTTATCCACCGCCAGTTTTTGCAGTTCGGACACAGGTCTGGAAGCAATACCATAGCCGTCTTCTGTTTTGATCAGGTGTAGCGAACGGGGGATGGTCATAGCGCTGCGCCATTTTTCGGTAGGCACTACCTGTGCATAGTCCCAGTTGCTCATCCAGCCGATAAAGAGCGTGCGTCCATCGGCTTCGGGTATGTCAGACCAGGTAACACCGGCATAGTTATCCCGTCCATAGTCGAGCCATTTGATTTTATCTTGTGTCTGGCTGGTTTTGAAGGTTTTTCCGTCAAAATCGCCAATAAAGTACTGAGTAGCGGAGCCTCCGTTTGGTCCTCCGGGATTGATGCTGACCAGCATTACCCATTTTTCTTCACCAGTGCCCTCAGCTTTTAGCTTGAATAAATCGGGACATTCCCAAACACCACCATGGGCTCCGGCTGAAGTACCAAAGTCACTGAGGAAAGTCCATTCTTTGAGATCGGGGGATGCATAGAGTTTTACTTTGTCACCCGCAGCCAGAATCATGATCCACTGTTGAGTCTCTTTATGCCAGAAGACCTTGGGGTCGCGAAAATCTTTGATACCGGTATTGGGAATTACGGGGTTGCCCTCATACATCTCCCAGGTTCTGCCCTTATCGTGGCTGTAGGCGATACCCTGGGTCTGGAAATCATCTCGGCCTGCTTTCTCACCAGAGGCGAGGTGCTGGGTGAAAATGGCCACCATAGGCGGATGCTCACCTTTTTGCAGCCCGGACGTATTGTTCCAGTCAACCACAGCACTGCCAGAGAAGATGTAGCCCAGCTCATCAGGATATAGGGCTATGGGCAGGTGCTCCCAGGTAACCAAATCGGTACTGACGGCATGGCCCCAGTGCATAGGACCCCAAACGGTACTGTCTGGGTAGTACTGATAGAAAAGATGGTACTCGCCTTCATAATATACCATCCCGTTGGGATCATTCATCCAGTGTGCCTCAGGGCTGAAGTGGATTTGTGGCCGATGTGTTTCCTGGTAGTAGTCAGGGTCCGCTGTTGCTGTATTTGTGGACTCGTTGCTGTCACAGCCCAGGGCGATCAGACTAAGGAGTAGAGAGGCGCGTATAAGTAATGTCTTCATGGTCATTTACGTATCAATAAGTCTTCCAGCTCTTCCAGTGTTTTGCCTTTGGTTTCGGGCATCACTTTCCAGGTGAAAAGTAGCTGCAGCACCATCATAAAGGCGAAGAAGAGAAAAACCGGCCAGGGGTTATCTCCAAAGACACCATCTTTTTTATCGATGAAAATGGGAGTGATCAGCGTAATGATAGCTGCGAAAACCCAATGCACACCGGAGCCGAAGGCCTGACCAAAGGCACGTACCTGGTTGGGGAAGATCTCCGAGATAAATACCCAGATAACCGCACCCTGCCCGATGGCATGGGAGGCAATGAAAATGAGGATAAAAATTAGCAACACCATAGGGCTGGCACTGCTGTAAAAGGCCCATGCTGCTCCCGAAAGGCCTATGATATAACCAATGGAACCTATGTACATGAGTTGCTTCCTGCCCAGCCTGTCAATCAGTACCATGCCCAGGATGGTGAAGATCAGGTTGATTCCCCCGATGGAAATGGAGCTGAAGAGTGATTCCTGTGCCGCAAAACCCGCCTTGTCGAGTAGCTCTGGGGCGTAGTAAAGTATAAAATTGATGCCTGAGAGCTGATTGAAGAAAGCCAGCAGGAAAGCGAGTACGATAGGGCGGCTGTACTTTTTTGAAAAGAGACCGGTATGCTGCCCTTGAGGTTCTATGTCAGCTTCTATTTCTTTTAGCTTTCGGGGTGCACTTTCAGCATCCATGATGGTTAGCACCTCCAGGGCTTTGGTATGATCTTTCTTCTTGAGCGCCAGCCAGCGGGGGCTCTCTGACACTCCCAGAATCATAAGGGCATAGGCCAGTGCCGGCAGGGCTTCTATGCCGAGCATATAGCGCCAGTCATTGTCTCCACCAACGCCAACCAGCAGGTAATTGGAGATGTAGGCGATAAGGATACCGAATACAATCATAAACTGGTACAGTGCTACCAGGCGGCCACGATTTTTAGAGGAGGAAATCTCCGAAATATAGGTAGGAGCGGCTACTGAAGAAGCCCCTACACCGATTCCCCCGATAAAGCGAAAGAAAGAAAAGGTGTAAGGATCGGGCGCAAGGGCAGAGCCAATAGCGGAGGCGAAATAGAGTGCCCCAATCCAGAAAAGAGTCTTTTTGCGGCCGTATTTATCACAGGGGATGCCACCCGCGAGGGCTCCGAGTACGGTGCCCCATAAGGCCATGGACATAATGAAGGTGCCGTGAAAAGCAGGGGAGGTGTTCCACAGGGCTTTGATCGGCTGGTTGGCACCTGAGATCACTACCGTGTCGAAGCCAAACAGAAAACCGGCCAGAGCCACTGTGACCGACCAGAAAACAAGCTTGTTGTTTTTCATTTTAGTGAGGAAGATTGATTTGCGCGTTGAGTGAAGATATTAAATATTTCGAAAGGTCAACTTCGCTAAAGCTACGTTGGCAGAAGTAGGAAGTAGGAAGTAGGAAGTAGGAAGTAGGAAGTAGGAAGTAGGAAGTAGGAAGTAGGAAGTAGGAAGCAGGAAGCAGGAAGCAGGAAAGACCGAAGTTGGGTTTCTTAGGTGGTTGAGCCATGGGGTAGGAAGTAAGAGTAGGGTGGGCTAAATCGATTTGACCAAAAGGGTTGACGACTCAAACTTAAGTGCCAGCATGTGCTTGTATTTCAGATGGACAATGTGAAAGGCTTCTGTTTGGTTTTGCACTGCCCGAACAAGCGCAAGGGTAGCAACAAGCTTCGACTTATAGAGAAGGACTCCCCTGGATAGCTCGCAGATAACCTAATAGCTTTCCTCTGAATCCATGTGAGCATTGAGTAGAGTGGAGTAGTCCATTACCCTCAATATTAACCTGTGTCCTTCATATCTTTTTTTGATTATGAAGTATGCAATTACGATGGCTGCCGTATTGATGAATACCAAGTGTAAAAGGGTCGCTCCCATTATAGGTGCTAATCCGTTCAGAAGAATCATAAGCTTTGCTCGATTGCCGATCATAGGATCGTCTGGCAAGGGATGTATCCGCCATTGATGCCTGACGGTTAGTATATGCAGAGTAGGCGACTGCGAGCGTCAAACCTATCAAATAGTACGATTTTGAAGCGGGCTACAACCTTTGAATTTACTACTGTCACGCCTGTTTTGTATTTACATTGTTCTCAGTAGTATTTATTCAAAAGGAAAAACTTCAAGACCATGTATTGCATTTCTTATATCTAAGGTGAGATTAATTGATTTGATTAATTTTCTCTCATTGAGAGAATGAACAGTTATTGTACTTGGGGACGAACCGCGAATAATAAAATTTTGGTAAAAACAAAGTCCCCTACCAAAACCTTGTCTTGCATGGTCTTTACCAATATTAGTATATAGCAATTCTTCAGATTTGTATTTTTTTGTCTTAAAATGGAAGGAATCTTTAGAGTTTTCGCTATCAATAATGGTTACCGAATCTTTTTCTGTATTGTTATATGCGTGGTAGTTTTTATACAAAGATACATTGTGTGTGCCACCGCCAGTTTTGAGCACAGAAGCAACAGACTTTCCGTCAGTATTAATTTTAAACAGATGTTCAAGTCTTGTTCCTGAAAAATGGACAATGCCATTCTTTACAAATACATTGTTGATATGGCTAGTATCGTTCAAGTTTGGTCCATTCTTACTCTGGGGGTCAAATGATGTAAAAGCAAATGAATTTTTATTAGAAAAGTGCTTTGCCATTTTTGCAAGTCTGGCTTTTCTAAAAAGCTTGTAGAATTTGTCTTTTTTTAATTTTTTCTTTCTGTATGTAAATCCTTTATCAAATGACTCTGTTTTAAGATTAAATACAAGAATAGAATCATATCCAGTTGACGTTAGATATAGTTTGTTTTCATATATGTAAATTTCGTGACAATCCTTCAGATATCTATTTCTAATCGATTTTACTATTTTGAAATCCTTATTAAAGAAAAACACCTCATCTGAAGCTGCACATATTATTTTATCTTCATAAAAAGCAATTCCTCGAAGTCCACGATCAGCTCCTCGACCATTCCAATCAATAGTTTGGTCATTCCAATCTACCACTTGTTTGAAATTTTCATTTTCTAAATCTACAATATAAATCCCTCCGTGGCTATTGCCTTGTTTTGAAGAGCGGATAACAGAACTACAGATAATTTTTGGTAATTTATTCATTTTGTTGCCTTGTCATATTACTGAGAATGCTGCTAACGTCCAGCTATGATGACCGGGGATTAAAAAGCACTAAATCTCTCGTCTCGCACATAGCCATGCCGCGATTTAAAATTATTAATTGTGGCGGACTTTCCAATCCCTACGAAAATATCCTGACAGATGAAACCCCATTCATTCATAGCATTTGTCGTAGTTTCGTTTTCTCCTTTAACCCGGATGATGCAATAGATTTTCTATTACAGCTATAATTTACTTTGAATCAGATACTTAGCTTCGTTTGTCTTGTCACTATAGCGGTCCCGACAGCTATCGGGATGCCATCAAAGCCAAACTTCCTGATTCTTTGCGATTTACGCCTTCATTACGATTTCTATGGCATAAACCGGGTTTAAACTGCTACAGAATGGTGAAATGGATTATTATTTTTTAGTTCAATAATTATTCTTGAGAAACCATCTTTTAGGTTGATCAAACCCATCTCCCACCTCATTTCTTTTTCAATTGATCATGAGTAATAAACTGTTCAGTTTCCATCATGTACTTTATCAACGAGTTCCAAATACTTGAAAAATCCGACTTTATAGATTCATATGCTAGTTGTTGACTTTTATTTGACTTCTCTTTTGAGGTTTTCAAATGCAAAGTAACTGGTGTGTAAACCTTTTCAAGCTCAATATCCTGGTCCAAATAAAAACAGTTATCAGACTTGTTATAAGTCGACCCCATTTCTCCAACATAGGGATCCTTAATTGCCTTTGGCTTCAACTTATTTAATGAACTACAACGTTCTGTATATGGTGTTGTAGCATTCGGAAGGGGGCTATGCACTATACACCTTGTTGTGTATAGTTTTTGTTATTTCATATTTAAATTCAAGAACTTTCAAATTCCATAAAGTCAAAGTCTGTGTCGCTGTAATTCTATCATTTATGCGTCTTACGACCAATTTGTCTTTGAAGGACTTGATAAATTTAGTCCATAATTGACCTTTTGAATCCATAAGCAAAAAGTAAAATCCACTATCTCCGATTCGCTGTCCTGAAGAATCTAAAATGAGTTCTCCATTTTTACCAACACTAGGAGCTAATATCACCGTTGCATTTCCATTTGGTAAAGGAAAAATAGCCTTGATGCAAATCTGTTTGTTTGGTAAAGAGCATGCCTCATAAACTCCTGAGTAAACAACTTGACTTGTCGATTTGAAAGCCCTAAGCCAAATTGTCCTTTTAGCTTTATTTGTCTTTGTATCGACTAGTTTTATTATTTCGTTTGTTAGTCCTGATGCATCTTCTAAGTTTTCAATGGGAACATTCAGTTGTTCAATTCTCTTACTGAAGACACTTTTTATTAAAGTTCCGAAAATTTTGAAAAATGGGTTCCATTTTGCTTTTAGGAGCAGGTTATAGTTTGATGTGTTTTCATAAAAGTCAATTACGTCTGGAGATAGCCGCTTTAGTTCAATTTCTGATAGTCCTAGATTCAGAATTGAATCAAGTAATCCTTTGTTTTTTCTTTGGCTATCAATTGCTAAACTCTCATCTTTAGCTAACTGCTCAACGAATTTTAGCCCGATTCCTTTAGTTCCGCCAAATGGTCCTAAAAGCCATTTATACTTTTGATTTTCAATTCTTTGTCCAAACAGTATGACCCATTGTTGAGTAATCCAATCCTGAACGCTTTGATTTTTTCTGGCTATTCCCATTTCCGCAATCAGGATTTAATTACTTGGAACAAAATTCGATTGACCTTTCCATTTTCCGAACTCAGCTAAAGGTTTAAATCGAAGAGTGGTAAACTCAAAATGAAAGTCTTTTCTTTCCCTTTCTTTCATTGCTTTTGAGTGTCTTTTCGGTTTTTCCACTTCACTATGACCATGCACCATATCGGTCATTTCTTTTTCGGATTTCCAAATTGAAAAAGTTGAAACTGTGTTAGGAAATTTAACTGAGGCTAAAGATAGAGTTGTTCCTGGATGGTCTCTAACAAGCTTTTCAACTGGCCTGCCCCAATGTATAAATCTAGGAACTGCCAAAGGTTTCATTCTTGCTATTGTAACGGCAACAACAGGAGAACTTGGGCTTTCTAATTCGTCTTTATCATGTGGTATTTTGAATCCACTAAATTTTCCCCATTCTCTAATAAAAGACAAACGCACATGCCAACCTTTTCCAAGAACTTTACCAAAAAGGTCTTCTGTCAAGTAGTTTTCAAGTGCTGTTTCATTTTCCCATTGCATAAAGACGGCTACTTGACCAATTAAAACCCTTGAAGTGGAAAGCATAGGAGAGCCTAAAGTCATTGCAGTCATATATTCGGAATGGACAAGTCCTTCAGCGTCTTGGAAAATTGGACTTGAGAATATTCCCTTTACTGCATCAATGAATGGCAATTCGACTAAATGATAAGAGAATATGCTCACTTTTTCTTTGATTGAATTTCTGGTTTTTTAGGGTTTTTCAAATTATTCAGAACGCCTGGCTAGCAGGAGTGTGCCCCGAGCTTGGTAATTGCCGATAAAACTAATGAACCTGCCAATGCTTCCAAAGTATTAGAATGCACTGCGAAGAGAAAGAAAAAATCCTGCGGGATGCTCCAAGTAGAAAGCACCGCACTTTCCCACCGGCTGATTCATGGTGAGCTTCGCACTGATGTCTGCAAAGTGGCAGTTGGCGTATTCGTGCTAGCGCCTGTCATCCACTTTACCACGATAAATGTGGCTTCAGGGCTTTCTTTAAAGCAATTTTTGTTGGATTGATATTATGTTGTTCCTCGTAATCGAGAAGAAAGATGTTTGATTGGTCTCCTAAACGGTATTCGACTTGGAAAATTGAGCAAGGGCACATTTGATTTCGTTCATCGTTAACGTTCGCATATAGGAGTTTTACGTTCACAAACTCAGTTACACCATCAAGAAGTTTGTCTGTTATAACGATCTTCTTCCTTATTTTCTGTTCGCTCTTAAAGTTCCTAAATTCATCATGAAGATACGTGTATTGCGTTATTGTCCAGCTCTCGCCAATTCTAACGAATTCAAAGAGTTCGTCAAACGAGGTTCCCCCCTCATAACTGCTCCAAATTCTTAAAATTTCATCTGGTTCAAAGAATGGGGTCAATCCAGACTCTTTTAAGTCTGTTGGAATTTTTGTTAAAGTGAGTTCTTGAGCCGACAGTGTTGCAGTCGTTAGAAGAAAGAAGATGCAAAACAGTTTGCTCATGATGCGACTTGTTGTGGATAACGACCAACTAAACACCGTGACTTTAATAGCGGCACATGCGTCCAGAAGGACGCAGGATAACAGACCGCAACCAGCTTTCCAGTCCAATCAACTGACGGCATGGCTGTATTAGTTTTTGCTATACGCATTATTCATTGTCATTTAAGCTTTCCAGTGCCTTGTCAAGTGCGACTTTCAACGCTTGTTCTGAGCTGACTTCAATATGTGGCTTTACACCAGTTCCTTCCCAGTTAGTATTTGTCACTGGACTTGTCGTTCTGCCTTGTGGTATTCTTACATAGAACTTGTCAGTGGTGATTACTGATCCAGTAAGGTGTGCTCCTCCTGCTGTTGTTTCTCCAATGATTGTTGCACGTTTTAAATGCTTTAGTTGATAGCTAAAAGCTTCGGCTGCGGAAAAAGTCTCGCTACTCGTTAGTATGTATAAATCTACTTCAGGCCTACGGGTTCCTGGCACGTAGGGCAATGTCCAGGATTGTGTTAGTTCATTTCTTGGTCGGTTGAAGTGATCAGCCAAATGAACCGGCTCTGATGAAAAGAAGTAACTTGCCAGTAGTTCAACCATCCAAGGTGAACCGCCATCATTTTGACGTAGATCAACTATGATTGAATTTGTATTACTTAGAAAGTGCATTGCAGCCGTCAGTGTTTCACCACCATATTTGGGATCCGCGAATTCTCTTAAATCGATATAGCCTACATTACCTTCCAAAATTTTGACTTCTCTGAATCCGTAATTATCTCGCTTCAAGTGTTTTACCAACTCTGTGGCCCATTCTGCTTCTGCATTTGCCCTGTCTTCATCTGTCAAGGCCAACTCACGTGCGACTACCGATGGGTTGTAAACAACCGTCAAGTGTTGGTCTTTACTAACTGACTGAAGGTCAGTGGTAAGCTGACGAGTAAGTTCATGAGGATCGGTCAACGAATAGTACTTTCCTTCTTTCAGTTTTGTATTAAGCAATTGTGACATTTCTTCTGCGACCTTCGGAAATATGTAGTTGCTATTGAGTTTACTACTTATAGAGTCAATCGTAACAGAAATTTCTATTTTGCTTAATTCAGAATTGTCCGATTGAGCGGTCAGTTTCTGATTTGACAAAATCTGTAGAAAGGAGAAAAGAATAATTACTGATTTGAAATTGATCATGTTGAGTGGTTTTGCAGCTAACGACTAGCTATGATGAGTGGGGATTAGAAAGCATTAACCTCTCGTCTTGCACATAGCCATGCCTTGATTTAAATTTAAAACTTGTGGTGGACTTTCCAATCCCCACAAAAATATCCTGACAGATGAAAGCTCATTCATTCATAGCATTTGTTGTAGGGCGTCATTTTTGGATTATGGTATCTACTCTGTTGTTACTATCAAGAAGCAATTTCAAACTCACATCAGTTTCAATGTACTCATGACAGTTGATCAAATAGTTGTTTCGCAGTTGTTCGTGTTGTATTTGTTCCAGGGCCGCCTTGAGATCTGAACAGTAACTTGACGTATCACCCGATCTCATAAACATATTTGCTCTGTTAGCCTTTATCATGGCAATGGTGTCCAAATCGGTAGTGAGTTCAATGAGTTTGGAATAGTAATCAATGGATTTTCCGTAGTTGTTTAGGATTCGCCCGTTCACATATGCGAGATTGAAGATTGTCAGTTCATCTGTGCTGTCAAGTTCGTAAGCTTTGTTGAGCAGAGTTAGAACGGTATCAGAGCCACAATCAGCACAATTTTGCGCTATTGATCCCGCCAGAAGACTATAAGGTTTGGGTTTGCTTGGGTCGATCTTAATTGCCTGTTTATAATTGTCAGTCGCTTCTTGAAAATTACCGTTGAGTTCGGCCTGTTCACCAAGTTCAATAAGCTCGTTATGTCCTGAGTTATTACCACAACTGGAAATCAGCAGGATGGAGAAAATAAAAATTGCTTGTTTCATATTTTCGAAGTGCAGGCATGCCCTACAACGACTAGCTATGATGAGTGGCCATACCCTTTGTCAACACCTCTAAAGTAGTGAAACGGCCCAATCCCCACAACAGTATCCACAATGCACCGCGTTCTGAAAGTTAAACCCAGAAAGAATAAAGTCACTAGAAGCACAAAAGTTGACAGAATGGGCAGTGAAACGGGCGAGTTACACTGAAATATCAGATAGGCAGTTTGGCCATTCGCTATATCGCATGTTATGTGGCTTTGTATTTACGATATAGTTCAGCGTCAGAAAGCACTTTTCGCTCCAGTTTCTCCAGCTTTTCAGTTCGCAGTTCGTTCGTTGTTCCCGTTTCGTCTATCCATCGAATTAGTTTGTTGGAGTCGAAATAGTAGCGGTTTTCTACAACGTTCTTTTGTTGTTCATCAAATGAGTCTGACCACTTAGGTTTGTCAAAATCGGTTCTTTGTTGGAATGCAAAAAGAAGCCCGTTCTGATCAAAGTAGTATTCGCTCTTGAGATTTTGTCTATCTCCATCAAATGTTAGTTCTGCCTTCACCAAAATGTTGCCCCGATAATATCTCACCATATTTACAATAGCCAATCGATAGATTTCAGTTGACTCGTAAGAATAGTTATCAGGATTTAGATCCTTGTAAACATCAATGTCAGGAGTGGCAGCCCTCCTGTATGAATCAATGTTGGAATTGATCTCTTGAAACTGTTGACGGATATAGTTTATTCGTTCGTTCTGTCCGAAAGAAAGAGTTGGAGCCAAAAGAAGAATGAAAAGTAATCTCATGCAAGTTTGCAGTAATTCCACATAACGGTTCGTGTATGGTGGCGTAGCATCCCGAAGGGTGCTATGCACTATACACTTTGTGTGTGCCCGGCATGGGCATCTGGTATTGAAGATACCAAACTATTCCAGAGGGTGAAAGACCCTTGTGTGCGGATTCGTAACCCGAAGCACTAGCAATTCGCAAGCTCGTCTGTCGTGAGGCATGGAGTGAAGCCTGCCTGCCGCAGGCAGGGAAGCGAGTGCTGACGCATTGGTACAGCATCGTTCCGAACTGCAAACCCTGGTTCCAACGAACAGGAACTGGATAGAGAGGCTGTACAGGTCGGATGAGGTGTCACATCATACTGACGTCCAAAGGGTGGGAGACCATCAAGTACTTGTGTAGTAGATCCAGTGGATATTGGGGGAAGGAATATGCTCTTACCCGGGGAGATCTCGGACTTCACGAGTTGGAGACTGAGAAGTCAGCAGAAGCCATAGTACCTATTGGAAAACGAGCTGTCATAGAAAGGCAGAGGTCTCATAATATGGGGAAGGGCTGAACGTATTGTGAAGTGAAAATTCGATAAGGAGCCTTTGTGTAGCCTTATCTTAAAAGTAACGGAAAGGTGTAGCGGTGTAAAGAGCGCTACATTATGCTTTACGAACCGCTGTATACGAGAACCGTACGTACAGTGGTGGCGCCTATGCTGAAGCTCCGGCACAAGCATGTGAGAGGCGCACCGTGAGCTTATAGCTCACGGCCGTCTACTCGATTGGTGGCAGTTTTTTTTTATTTTTTCTGTCGTCCAAGGTGATAAATGGTATTTGAATTTTTTGATGTCAGGTCCAAGTCAAAGCTCAAACTATCTTCAGTCAATTGAATTTCAAATGGACTTTCCGATAGCGTGCTATGAGTTTCCTTTTCGGGTTCGCTCAAGTTAACTTCTAGAAGGTTGTCAGTTCGCTTCCAGTCAAATTTTCGTTCTTCTTTTGATGGCAGAATGATTATTCCAGTCATATCCTTATGGAATTCAATTGTCTTACAAACATTAGCCTGCATTGTCGTTCCGTTAAAACTTGTCGCACAGTTTGTCCAAACTCCGATAAGTGGATTATCGATATTCCCTTCTTTTGACTGTTCAGCATTCGCTTTAATAGAAAATGCGGATTTCGTAACGATAGATGCATTTTGTTCAGTCTGTCCACAAGCAACCATGAGTAAGGTTAAGAACCAAATGAAATATGACAGGTTTTTCATGTTTCGTTTTTTAATTGCCACCAACAGTTCAATATACGGATATCAATTAATTCATCCATTATAAGTAATGAATTTAAGGTTATCACAACATTTTTTACTATTTTCATTATAACTGATGTGTCACTAAATCCAATACCCGCTTTTGAAAAAGTACTTGTTTTAAGACGGTATAGTGATAATACTGTGAGGACTTACCTTAGCAAGGTACAGGCCTTTATTGACAAACATGGAATAGAGGTAGCCAACCTGGAGCAAGGGCAAATTGATCACTATTTCTTTGAATTAGTTCAAAAGAAAAAGCTGTCTATCTCTTCTCAGAAACAACTTGCCGGAGCGCTGGTGTTATTCTATGAGTCAGTTTACAACAGAAAGGTCTACTTCTCTTTTATAGAAGGACTGAGAAAAGAGTTTAAGCTTCCTTGTGTCATGTCTCCTGAAGAGGTTAAGGCTGTTCTCAATTCACTTAACAATGTAAAGCACAAAGCAATACTGTCCTTAATATACAGTGCCGGATTGCGAGTGGGGGAAGCTTTGAGTCTAAAACGAACTGACATTGATAGTCAGAGAATGAAAGTGAGGATACGACAAGGTAAGGGCAAGAAGGACAGAGAAGTGATGCTTTCAGAAAAACTATTAGCAGCGCTTAGGATTTACTTGAAAAAGTATCAACCAAAGGTATATCTTTTTGAAGGGCCCGGAGGAAAACAGTATTCTGCATCCAGCGTGCAGCGGGTGTTTAAAAAGGCCCTGGCCAGGACAAAAGTAACAAAACCGGCTACAGTTCATACCTTAAGGCATAGTTTTGCCACTCATTTACTCGAAAAGGGAGTAGATATCCGCTACATCCAAAAGCTGCTCGGGCATAAGAGCATTACCACTACCCGGATATACACACATTTGACAGATAAAGGGATGGACAGAATAACCAGCCCCTTGGACGACCTTTAGCATAGGGTATGACAGTCTGTAAACGGCCTGAAACAAAAAAGCCATCCCCCAGGCTTTAACCTTCAGAATGGCTTTCCTTGAGATACCGGATAAAATGGACCTTGTATTCAATTTAAGGTCAATTTTTCCGGTATGACGTTAAATTTAAGAAGCAGCGATCGTACTCAACTCCTTATTCGGAGATGAGAACTTAGTCAGTACAATGCCGTCTACTGCGTTTTCGTATTCTTCCATGGTAGGGGTACGGCCCAGTAGGACATTAGACATTGAAACTTAGGGCAGATTTGATTCACTTAACTTTTTCAATAATTGATCTGGGTTTGACCTATTATCCCAAATCACCAAAAGCTTAATGAAATTGGGTAGGTTGGTGTAGAATAATGACACCGTCTTGTGAATGGTTAACTTTCTGTACTCAGTTCCTTCAATGGCAGTGCCTAATTCGGGATAAGCCTGAAGCTGTGATATTCTGAATTCCAACTGATCGAGAAAAGCTTGATTGACCTTGTCATCCCAATGTAATTGTATGTAATCTGAGGTTTCCCGGAGTGTGATAACAGCCGTTTTGGTCCAACGAACCTCTTTCATTTCAGGACATCTCTTACACTGGTATGTTTTGTAAGCGTTTCTTCAGGCTCTTTGTCAGCGGTTTCCAATAATTGTACAATAGCATCCGGAAGTTCATTAAGGGATGACATTTGAAGCTCAGCTACCTGGTCCAGTATGGATTCATCAGCAATATTGGTGATCCAATTGATAAGAGATATCTTCTTTTGTTCAATCGTCATAACTCTAATATAACGAATTAGCGGCATGTAAAGATATAGCCGTCTTTATGTGTATATAAAAAAGCCACCCTTCAGGCTTTACCCTTCAGAATGGCTTTCCTTGAGATACCGGATAAAATGGACCTTGTATTCAATTTAAGGTCAATTTTTCCGGTATGACGTTAAATTTAAGAAGCAGCGATCGTGCTCAACTCCTTATTCGGAGGTGAGAACTTAGTCAGTACTATGCCGTCTACTGCTGCTTCGTATTCTGCCATGGTTGGGGTGCGTCCCAGGATGGTGGAGAGCAATTAGCCAAGCTAACTGGGTTGGGCAATAAGGCCTTGTACCTTTAATTGTCGAAAGTAAAAATGCCCTCTATGGGTCCATCTGTCAAACCAGTCGTTAAGGCCAGTGAGGTTTGTGAACCGCTTTTTGGAAGCTTGTAAAAACTCTCAATAGTTCGCAATAAGTTAATGTTGTTTACACCTTTACCGGGTACATCAAAATAGCCACTGCAACTGAGATTGGCGCCATAAAAAATCATGGCAATTTTGTTAGGTCCACTGATGTGCGTCCGGTATACATCATGGGGGTTAAACCCGAGCGTAGGTGAAGTCATTCCATATGGGTTTTCAAACAGGCCATCGCCACCCAATGTTGACGGTAAAGGCCAATCAGCTGACGAATCTTCGTCAAAGGTGATGATCAAAAGACTATTATGATTCTTAGCCCATTGTGCATATCCATCCAGGTTAGTTTGTAACCAATTATCACCGGCCTTGATGGCTATCATGGAATTATGTGGATCACTGACATTTCTATACTCACCCTTTCGATTAATGTATCCGTGCATATCATGAACCAAATTAGGGATCACAAATGAAAGCAAAGGAAGTGCGTTATAATCTGGTTCTCCTTGTTTGTTTTTTGGAGGGAACTCCTTATTAAAACTTTTAGTGATCATCGGAGCACCTGGTTTACCACCATTAATATTTTTATAGGCAAGCCATGGTACATGTCTATTGGCGTAGACTCCTACAGTGTCATAATAAGCACTGTAATCTTCAGAAGTTGCTTCAGGAAGGGATTCCACAAATCCTGCAAAAAAACCAGTTGGGTTTGGGTTTGATTTTGTGGTTAATTTTTTTTCCAATGCTGTGTATAAATTGGGAGTCTCAAAAAACGGTCCGGGAGGTTTGTCTAGAATCGTCCAATAGTGTTTATCGTAATATATGCCTTGATTACTTCCGGAAAACAACCAATGGTAATTAGGCTGGCTAGGGTGCTGTTCACCGTATGCATTAGCGATAACCACACCGTCCTGGGCAAGGGTTCCGTTTATATATGGAGCATTGTTAGCTACCTCAGAATCAGGTGGTCCGATTATTTCATCATAACCGTGATTTTCTAAAACTACGACAACTACATGGTCGTATTTATGTTGATCGGGGCTGTTGTTGTTTGTTGAAGCCATATCATTGCCTTAATTAAAATATATTATCTTATTAAAAATTTATATATAATATTTTATTAATATAATTTAACTAATAATTTGATTATTGTCAATTTATTCTCTTAGATAAGATACTCTTTTGTGGATAAGGGTGCTGAAAATGGCTTTTCCGGTCCTGTGAAAAAGTCCATTTTAGATTTCAACAAATACGAATTATTTAAGGGTATTGTACAAACACAGTGGGTGTCTGGTTCTAGACGAAATGGACTTAACGTTATGATTAAGTGCATTTACACTCTTGATTCGTACTGGTGGAGCAGTCCTGCTCTATATGTAGTACTTAAGTCGCCTGATAAACAAGTATGCAACATAGAGCACTAGCGCAAAGCAAAAAAGCCACTCTACAGACTTTACCCTTCAGAGTGGCTTTCGATACCGCATAAAATGAACCTTAAGTAGAAGTTAAGGTCAGTTTTTCCCGCATGACGTATAACAGAGATAATTACACTGCTGCCAGTGTGCTCAACTCTTTATTTGGAGGTGAGAACTTGGTCAGCACAATGCCGTCTACTGCTGCTTCATATTCTTCCATGGTAGGGGTACGGCCCAGTATGGTAGAGAGCACTACTACCGGAGTGGAGGAGAGCAATGATTCGCCTTTCTTCTCTGTAGAATCCTTTACCACACGGCCCTGGAAGAGACGGGTAGAGGTGGCCATTACGGTGTCACCGGGAGCGGCTTTTTCCTGGTTACCCATACAGAGGTTACAGCCGGGGCGCTCCAGATACAGCATGTTTTCGTAATTGGTACGGGCAGAAGCCTTAGGGTTGCTGTCGTCAAACTCAAATCCTGAGTATTTCTGCAATACTTCCCAATCACCTTCTGCCTTGAGCTCATCTACAATATTGTAAGTAGGAGGGGCCACCACCAGCGGTGCCTGGAAGTCTACTTTGCCTTGTTGGGCTTCTACGTTCTTCAGCATTTGTGCCAGAATCTGCATGTCGCCTTTATGTACCATACATGAGCCTACAAAGCCGAGGTCTACCTGCTTTTCACCACCATAGTAAGAGAGCGGTCTGATGGTATCGTGTGTATAGCGCTTACTTACATCATCATTGTTTACATCCGGGTCGGCAATCATAGGCTCAGCTACAACATCCAGGTCCACTACCACTTCAGCATAGTATCGGGCATTGGAGTCAGGAGTCAGTGCTGGTTTATCACCTGACCTGATTTCATCTATGCGCTTGTTGGCTCTGTCAATCAGGCCTTGCAGTACCTGGTTGGCATTGTCCATACCTTTCTCTATCATGATCTGGATACGGGACTTGGCGATTTCAAGGGATTCGATCAGCGTCTCGTCCTCCGAGATACAGATAGAAGCTTTGGCTTTCATCTCAGCCGTCCAGTCGGTAAAGGTAAAGGCCTGGTCAGCGGTAAGCGTACCAATGTGTACTTCGATCACTCTGCCCTGGAATACATTCTCTCCACCAAACTGCTTAAGCATTTGCTGCTGTGTGGCATGCACTACATCGCGGAAGTCCATATAGCTTCTCATATTGCCCTTGAAAGTTACTTTCACTGATTCGGGAATAGGCATGGAAGCTTCACCTGTGGCCAGTGCTAATGCTACGGTACCGGAGTCGGCACCAAAGGCAACGCCTTTAGACATTCTGGTGTGAGAGTCACCCCCGATAATGATGGCCCAGTCGTCAATGGTGATGTCGTTCAGTACTTTGTGAATTACATCGGTCATGGCGTGGTATTCGCCTTTCGGGTCACGGGCGGTGATCAAGCCGAAGTCATTCATAAACTTCATCAGCTTAGGGATATTAGCCTGGGCTTTCTTATCCCAAACAGAGGCAGTATGGCAGCCAGACTGGTATGCACCGTCTACGATAGGAGAAATCACCGTAGCCGCCATCATTTCCAGTTCCTGGGAGGTCATGAGACCGGTAGTATCCTGAGAGCCTACAATGTTGACTTCTACACGAGCATTAGAACCGGCATGTAACGTGATACCGGGCGTAGTACCTACAGCATTTTTATTAAAGATTTTCTCAACAGCCGTAAGGCCTTGTCCTGCATGAGAAATCTCTTTGGAGGGGGCAAATACGGTAGGGGCGTCAATGCCCAGGGCTTTGGCAGCGAAGGTTTGCAGTTTTTTACCGAAAACCACGGCATAAGAACCGCCAGCTTTGATGAATTCTACTTTTTGTGGTGTTAAGGCCGTTGAGATATCCATCAGCTCCTGGTCACCATTGTAGAGTTTTTTCTCTTTGGTGTTGATGGTCAGCACGGTGCCGGTTTCCACAGAGTAGGTTTGCTCCAGTACCGGCTCCCCATCTGCATTGCGAATAGTATTACCATCCGCATCTTTTTTCTGTATCCAGTTTTTCAGGTCTATGCCGATGCCTCCTGTTACCCCCACAGTGGTGAGGAAGATAGGGGCAATGCCATTGGTACCGGCAATGATGGGGGCAATGTTGATAAAAGGAACATAAGGGCTGGCCTGAATACCGGTCCATAGGGCCACGTTGTTCACTCCAGACATTCTGGATGAACCTACACCCATGGTACCTTTTTCAGCGATCAGCATCACACGTTTATTCGGGTGCTTTTCTTTTAAGGCAATCAGCTCCTGCTGCATGTCTTTGTTGTGCTCAAAGATGCACTGGCCATGCAGCTCACGGTCCGACCTGGAGTGAGCGTCTGCTCCGGGTGAGAGTAAATCGGTAGAGATATCTCCTGTACCGGCAATGAAGGTCACGATTTCAATCTCTTCTTCAACTTCCGGCAGTTTGGTAAAGAACTCTGCCCGGGCGTAGCTTTCCAGAAGCTCAGTAGCGAGTGCATTACCCTCTTTATGTGCTTTTTCCAGTCGGGCAGTGTCAGCTTCATAAAGGAAAACCTGCGTTTTGAGTACTTCTGCCGCTTTCTTATTGTAAGCGCCTTCATTGCCCAGGGCTACATCCAGCAATACTGCTATGGAAGGGCCGCCTTTCATGTGTGACAGAAGCTCCAATGCAAAGTCGGGGCTGATTTCTTCCACTGTGGCTTCTCCAAGAATGATCTCTTTGAGAAACCTGGCTTTGGCACCGGCAGCGGGTGTGGTACCCGGTAAAGTGTTGTAAATGAAGAAGTGAAGAGAATCTTTTCGGTTTGGGTTGTTCACATCCCTGATTTGCTCAATAATTTCGTTGAGCAATTCGGCACCATCAATGGGTTTGGGGTGAAGGCCCAGATCTTTGCGTTCTTCGATCTCTTTGATGTAATCTTCATACATGTTCATAAAAGCAATGTGTTTAATATAAGGGGCAGGTGAGCAAAATGAGCCTGAATACGACTTTTCTGCACTTTCTGAGTGGATATTTTAATGAGATGACAACTGTCCATCCTGAGGCCGCAAAGATATTAATTTTCGGGCTAAAAAAAACTTCAGACAGTGCGGATTGTGGGGGGAGCCGGTGATCAGTTTTCGAAGTTGGCGAGTTCTTTTTCTATTTCCTCGGCCATTTGTCTCAGCAGCCATTCCATGGGGTTTTCGAAGTAAATCACATCCCGGATTTTGTGTGCCCTGAGGTAGACAAGATCGAGGAAACGCCTGTCTCTCAATAACACCCTGACAATCTGGTCAACCTGCTTTTCGGAGATATCGATTTCATCAAGGTTTTCGTGGGGTTCCAGCAGGGATAGTACTTGTTTTTCAAGCAGATAGGGTTCAAGCTGCTCCTGGATAAATCTCAGGTCACTTTGCTCAGTAAGGGGTACGCGGGCGAGGGATCTGCGGTAGTTGAGTAGTATCCGTTTGATGGTCTCTGATTTGATCAGACCCAGGTTGCCGGAAGAGGTGAGGTCCTGGTACACGGCATCTGTGGGAGAGTATAGGCGGATCATCAGTAACTGATCAATGCCATCTCTGAGTGTGTCAGCAGCGACAGGGCGGTTGGCAGTGGCCAGCAGTTTTTTCATCAGTGCCAGCTGGGTCTTGCGGGCGTCCTGATCTGCCTTTAGCTCATCCTGATTGATCCTGGTTTCTTCCAGCAGTTGTTCCAGGTATTTCTTTTCAAGGGCGATTTCCTTTTTCTTTTCATTCCAGTTTTCGAGCTGAAAAGCGAGATAAATACCGATGACAATCACCGCCAACTCGATGATTACCCTGCTAATGGCACTAATGGGTGATCTCTTTCTATCTCCGGGCAGGCTGTAACGCGACAATGGGTTGCTTATTAAAGGTTATCAGTAGATAGTAAAGATAGTGATAGTTTATCACCTACGCCAAGGAGGCTGTGTCGTAATTCATTATAGATTGGATTTATTCTTGTTGATATGGTTAAGCAAGCTGTCGTTTTTAACGATTAGCTGATTTACCTTCCTATGTCCTCACTTTTGATTTGTAGACCTAATTGAGCTATTTGTGAAGCTAGAGGTTATTTTGGCTTATTGGTAACTTGATTTTGAGCCTATGCCTTGATTTTATCGATTAGTGGCTTGACACCTCCTATGATGGTGATCATTCTGGTTAAATTGAAGGCCGTGCTAAGTAAGCTAAGCTCCGCTTTTACCCCATCAATCCCTCTAAGTAAGAAAGCACTAACCCCAAGGTTATGCTTTATATGGCCAAAGGGATGCTCAACACGAGCCTTTCTTCTTGTATATATCTGTTGACCACTTTCACTTTCATAAATAGCCTCAAGTTTTTCCTTTGTTTTCTGATTGAATGGTTTACAAATTCTTCTTCCTGATTTGCTTTTAGTACAGACCCCAAAAAACCGACACGACAAACAGTCTGAAGCATGCATTTTATATACAAATTTGTTCATGCTTTTGCTGTAGTAGCCAGGTTTTGATACTTGTCCGGCTGGACACTTATGAGTATTAGCGTCCTCATCATAACTAAAAGCCTCTGGACCAAAGGGGGTATCCTTAGGAGGTTTTTGGGCCTGCTTCTTATTAGGAACAACTACTGTTTTACCTGCCTTGACCAATGGAACAAGATCATCCAGACTTGAATAGCCAGCATCTGCACAGACATTTTTACTAGGGTGTTGGAGTGTTTCATCCGCTTGCTTTATTTGCTTCTCTAACTGGTTGAGGTCATTATTCGAAGCTGTCACATCTCCACTGACGATCAAACCATTGCTGTCATCGGTTACTATCTGAGCATTATAGCCAGCATGAGTTCCTTGACGTCCTTTCATTAAACGACAATCTGGATCAGTTCCATTAATCTTGTTTTGACCTTCCTGCGGGGAGTCACGGCTATCTACCTCTTTAATCAGCTCAGCTATTTTAGTCTTGAGCTTTTCTTTATTCCTAAGCTCTTTGTTGATGGCAACAAGGCTTTCTGTTTCCTGCTCATCAAGTTTTTGAGATTCTGCAATGAGCTCCTCAATATTGTGTTCAACGGCTTTCTGGTATTTCTTCCAGACCTCAATATTTCTGGTTTCACTTTTACCAGCATTGGCCCGTAGCTTAGTGCCATCCACAAATAGTGTATTACCTTCTATTAAACCCAGTTTTACGCACATTCTGGCGCATTGGGTTAACACACTTTTTAAGGTGCTCAGATGAGCCTTTCGAAAATTAGAGATCGTCTTATGGTCAGGCTTCAAGCCCCCTGACAACCAGATGAAAGACATGTTATGATGTAGGGCTCTTTCCAGTTTTCTTGAACTGCGCCAACCATAGGAGTAACCATAAACCAGAATCTTTAACATCGTAACAGGATCATAGGCCGAATTGCCTACTCCCCGATCATTCAGCTTAACTCCCAGTTTCTTTAAATCTAAGGCATCAATAAAGGCATCATAGACTCTAACAGGGTCTTCCGCGTTAACATAATCCTCAATAGAATCAGGTAAAAAAGTGATTTGATCTCTATTACCGTAGCGGTAGGACATAATCTCTGGCTTTATTTCAATATAACCACTTATTACGACACAGCCTCCAAGGCTTCGTTGATTGAAGAGGGTCGACCTTCGCTAAAGCTTCGGTGACTGAAGAGGGTCGACCTTCGCTAAGGCTTCGGTGACTGAAGTAGGAAGTAGGAAGTAGGAAGTAGGAAGTAGGAAGTAGGAAGTAGGAAGTAGGGAGACGGAAGTAGGGGGTAAGAAGCAGTGCCATACCCCGTCAGTACCGAGCAAAGCGAAGGTCAGACGGATGAGGCAGAAAGTCTGAAGTCGGCCAATTGGCCAACTCTGCTAAAGCTTCGTTGGCTGAAGAGGTCAACCTACGCCAAGGCCTCGGTGACCGATCTCCTTCGCTAAAGCTTCGGTGATCGAGGTAAGAAATAAGAGGCTGGAAGAGTGTAATGTTGAATTGGCTTTAATGTAGCACTGACAGAGTCGGAAACTCATCGCCTAGTGGCTTTGATAAAGACATCAATATTGTCGGGTCGGCCATTGATAAAGCGAATGCGCACCTTACCATCTTCGGTCAGGTCGATTTTGCCGGGTATGGAGCTGGCTATGAGCATCCAGCCTTCAGGCAGTATGACTGTATTGCGGTTGCGGCCAAAGCTGCGGTCCCAGATCAACTGATCATCTATGAGCAGGTAGCGGTTAGGGTCTGTGTAGGTTTCTGAGATTCTCAGGCGCTTGCTCTCGCCTTCTTTGATGGCGTCATACCAGATCACAACGGCTTCAGTATCATCAGTAAGTCCGTTGACTTCAATGCCTTTAGCAGCAATTGCCTGGCCTTTCAGTGTTTCTACTTTGAGTTTCTCTCCGGTGTCCAGCAGAAATGCGGAAGGACCGGATGCCTTGCTGCCAGCCCGAACTATATTCACATACTTATCCATACCGACTCTTTCTTCAGTGTAGTCATGGTAGAGGAAAAAGGAGTTGGTTTCCGGCTGTTGCAGAAAGTACACAATGTCTCTGTTCTGGAAGGTTCGCTCGGACACCGTATAATTGACACGGGCTTTTGACTTGTCTCTGCCGGAAGGGCTGGACTGATGCTCTGGCCATGGGGTTTTATCAGTAGCCGCAGCAAACTTCAGATTTGCAGCAGGTCTGGCCGCTACCTTGAAGGGAACTCCCTGAGGTCCGTCATTCATAAAGCTAACCTTAATGCGTCCGTCAGGCTCTTGCATAACCTGCACGGGATAGTTGGCATTGACCAGCTCATAGCCCTCGGGTAGTACGATTGCGTTTCTCTTAATGCCCAATGATCGGTCGAAAACAATGTTGCCGTTCTCCTGATAATAGCTGGCGGTGTCCTGATAAGTTTTGTCTATCCGCAGGCGGGCCTGACCTCCATTGGGTACAGCTCTTGCCAGGTCTACCATCAGGTATTCTCCGTTTTCCGCTGCATAGGAAAGGCCATTGGCTTTGGCCTCTTTACCATCTACTATTTTCCAGACAAGTTCTTTGCCGGTCATCAGGTCCCAAACGGCATCTACAATATGGTCACTACCGGCTCTGAGGGTGTTGAAGTATTTAGTAGAACCTGCAGCGGTAGCACTCACATCGTAGATAATACGGAAGCTCCGGCTCTCGGGAGACAGCAACTCATAACGGGTATAGCTGTCTGTTTGGGTCTGGCGGAATTCCTGGGCATGACTGAAAGATGACAGAACCAACAACAGGACTAAGAGATGATATTTCATAAGGGTAAGGCTTGATTTCAATCTAGTAAAAGCCTTTCTACGACACAAAGTGGAAGGTATAAGTGGTAGCGAGCCTCCTTGTAAAACCAGTGTTAGCTTAGTATATCAGACTGACTGTTCGAGAAAGAAACACGGACGGAGTCCTTGGGTTCATAGGAGTCACAGGTTCTGAGAACCTGCAACGGGAAACCTAGACTAGTTTTCCTTTTTGCGGCCAAAAAGAAAGAAAAACCCTTTCCGAAAACACCAAATCCAAGCTCGGTTTTTGCCGCACAAGGCCCACGCGTGCCAAATCCAACCGCCTTGTATTTCGCACTGTTTTCGGTTGAGCCGCCCTCCTTTACGGATAGGGTCGTAAATGTTTTTTTGAGCCTTATACACCAAGCTGATCAATCATATGCGCTAACGTGTGGTTGATAATTTTTAGAAAATGAGCAACACAGATATGAATATAATCATCCCAACGCCCATAATCAATAAGCTATAGGGCAGTATATCTTTGGCCTTGAGTTTGGTAATGCCCAAAAGTGGTAGGGCCCAGAAGGGTTGCAGCATATTAGTGAGCTGATCACCATAAGAAAGGGCCATCACTATTTTGGGTATGGGTACATTGAGTACCTGGGCAGCTTCTACGGCAATAGGGCCTTGCACTGCCCACTGTCCGCCACCGCTGGGTACGAAAATGTTTACCAGCCCGGCACTGAGAAAGGTGAAAATGGGCAATGTGGTTTCGTTGGCAATTTCTACAAAGGCATAAGAGACGCCTGCTGCCAGCCCGGAGTACTTCATAATACCCATAATACCGGCATAGAGAGGGAACTGAATAATGATGCCTGCAGCACCGCCAATGGCTTCCTGAATGGCCCTGAGAAAACGGACGAATGAACCATGAAGTAAAACGGCCAGCCCGAAGAGAAAGAAATTGATATAGTTCAGGTTGATTACGCTTAAGCCGGTACCGGACGGAGCTACCCAGATTTTTCTTAGTGCTATAAAACAAATAATTCCACCCAGAAGCACAGCGGCTATTTTTGAGTGATCTATTCTTTCGGCACCTGAAGGTGAATGTTGAAGGCTGGATGTAGAGTGTTCAATGTCTTGAAAATGGATATTGAGCTCGGTGCTGGTGCTGCGTTTGCCCAGGAAATAGAAGACGGCTGGTATGATGATTAGCAGTAACAGTGCTACCGTCATATTCATGCCGGAGAATAGGGTTTGGTCTATGCCTACCTGGCCGATTTGGTCTGAGAGAAAGTGGTCGGAACCAGCCACAGTGAGTGGAGCAGAACCGGAAAAGCCACCATGCCAGCACATCATGCCGCTATAGCCTGCTGCACCGATTAAAGGGTAGTTGAGCTGCCAGCCATTGGCTTTGGCTTTTTCTGCGACTTTGCGCGCAAAAATCGCCCCGAATACCAGGCACAGGCCCCAGTTGGCAAAGCTGACGGTTATGGTCAGAAGGCTGATCCAGAGGGCTGCCGAGGCGGTGGTGTTACAGTATTTGGTGAATGCGGAAATGATGCCATTGAAGAGTGGTGTAAGTGCCAGGGTATGGCCCAATACGAGAATCAGCGCCATTTGCATGGTAAAGGTCAACAGCTCCCAAAAGCCGGTTTCCCAGTATTCGAGTATCACAAGGGGGTAAGCAGAGCCTGCATTTTCGGGTCGGCTGGTAAACGTGAGTGCGAGCAGAAAGGTGAGCAGCGTAAGGATTACTGCTATAGAAAAAGGGGAGGGCAGTACATTTCTGACAAAGCGCAGATAGAGATTGTCTGATTGCATGGTTTAAAAATGGGGGAAATTCTTTTGAATGTTGAGTAAAGGAATGGTAAATGTTTGATGGGGAAATGTTGAATGTTGAATGTTGAATGTTGAATGATGAATGTTTGATGTTGAATGTTTAATGATGAATGTTTAATGTTTAAGGTTGGTGAGTGAGTGGGTAGTGGGTAATGGGTGTTCAGTATTGAGTATGATGGCATAGTTGTCTCGATTGGGTGAAATATTTCGCTTAGTAGGCGATAAATTTCGCTTATTGATTTTTGTTATAATTTATTATGTGCTGGCAGATGTTATTCCTTGTTAAAACTTCGGTGATTGATCTCCTTCGTTAAAACTTCGGTGATTGAAAAGGGGAGGATCAGGATTACTTGACTATGGTATGTGTATTGGGACCACAGTTCTCACAAGAGAGGGCCGTGCCTGACAGGCTATAGTCTTGTAAAAAAGTATCACAGCAGCCATCCAGCGTTGAAAGGGCGGGGTTGAACAGAAGCAGTGTGTCTTGTTCGGTATTACCATAGCTAATCACGATTTCAGATGTATTAGCTGTCAGCAGTACTTCCAGAGAGTTGCTGTTTTTACTCACGATTGCCGGTGCGTAGGTGTTATCACTCATCAACAAGACGGATATAGAATCTGCATTATACTTTTGTCCCGGTATGCGAAGGAAGTTTGCTCCATCCTGATCTGTGACTTGAAAGAAGAATGAGGCGTCTCCCGGACAGTCATCGTTTTTACAGGGACTACAGGCTGTGAGGATCCACAGGCTGAGGAGGGCGAGCTTTTTTATCGGTCTCATAGAGTATGTCTGTTGGGTCTGGTGCGGTGGAAGTTTATAACAGGTGGTTTGCTCATTTTATTGTTCCTCTACTTCACTGGCTCCGGGGTTGATCGCATAAAGCACAGCGGAAACAAAAACACCAAAAACGGCAGCGATAAATACGCCCAGAAAAAGAAAGAACAAGTTGCCCCAGAAGGGTAGTCCCTCAGGGTTGAAGAGGTCGATCAGCAGTATTTCAAAGTTGGAGCCCGTGTAAATCACTATGGTACAGACCAGCACCAGCTTAATGATATTGCCGAAATCTCTGGCTGGATCATAATTGAGTCTGAAGCTCCTGAAATTAAAATAATTGACGATGGTCACTGTGAGAAAAACACAAACCTGAGTGAGCTCACCAGGAATATCAATGCTGAATATAAATTCAGGGAGTATTATGATCTGCAGGACCAACAGGCCCATAAGGCCATGGTTCACTGCATGCTTGAACCAATTGGGGTTGTGTAGGGAAGGCATGCCTGAATATACTTTGTTTTTTAAATAATCAGTCCGACATGCTGTCTGACTTTGGTTATCCGATGTTTAACATCTTAAGGCCTTGATTCTACCCCTTCGGGATATCGTTTAACCTCCATCTCCATTGGTCGGACCAGGCAATGCACACCTTGTCTAAAATCTAGAATCTAAAATCTCAGGTCTTGATTGTAACAGTCCGACATGCTGTCTGACTTTAGCTATGGTATTTGGGCCTAGTATTTTTTTGTCTGCAATCTAAAGTCTGATATCTATTATCTTGAGCCTACCGGTCCACCAGTCCGACATGCTGTCTGACTTTAGTTGTCTAATGTCTAAAATCTAATGTCTATAGACTCAAAAACTACTGCTGCTCCAGGGCCTGGATAGGGTTGAGTACACTGGTGCGCCAGCACTGTTTGATGATGATGGTAATAGCGATCACGGACATGATGAGTATGGGCACCGCGACAAAGAGCGGATTGAGGTAGATTCTCACGGCATAGTTGGTAAGCCACTCCCTGGCCCCGAAAATAACGATGGGTATGGCCACCACGCTGCCATAAAACATAAGCTGTAAAAAGTCATATACCAGAATCATCAGAATGTGGGCCACCCGGGCACCCAGAATTTTGCGGATACCAATCTCTTTGGTACGCTTGATGGCAGTGAAAGAGGAGAGACCAAAAATGCCGAGACAGGCAATGGATACGGCCAGAAAGGTAAATATGAAGAACATCTTGAGCAGGTTTTGCTCCATGGCAGACTGGTTCTCAAATTTGCGATCTATAAAGTAAAGCCAGGGGAACTGACCTTCCCATTGTCCCTGGGTGGTGAAAATAGTGCCATTGATACTTTCGGCAGAGCTACCGAGTGTTCTCAGTGAAAGGTTGAAATAGGTGGGATAGCGATAACCCGTAACATATACTTTGGGTCGGTCGTTGGGCTTGTCGTTTTTCACTACGCCTTTTACAAACTGATAGCCATTATACCTTGATAAGGACTTGCCTATGGCTTCCTCAGGGGTATTGAATTTCATGGCCCTCAGGGCCGATTCGTTGATAATGATACCGTTGTAGTCTATGCCAAAGTTACTGCTGAAGTTCTCTCCGCTCAGAAAGAGGTCGGGCATATCCTTCCAATAACTGTGATCAATCAGGTGGAGCAGGAATGGTTCATCAATACCTACTGTATCTACCCCGCTTTGATACAGGGCCTTGATCTCCCGGATATAGTTGATCTGACCGTTGTAGAGGTTGCTTACACTCAATACATCAGTGCTGGAGTTCTGGTCAATCTGGTTGAGAAAGCGGGCGCTTTGCCGGGCATAGATGTCATTTACACCAGCCAGTCCCCCGAATTTAGCGGTCACCTTGAGCTCAAAGGGTTGCCGGTCGTTTTTGCGCATAAAGGCCAGCTGTTCCTGCACCACATACACGGCAGAGATAAAGATGATGCTCATACAAAGCTGAAAAATCAGGAGTACGCGCATTACCTTGGAACCTCGCGTAGATTGTTTTGAGTTGACCACCTGTGCCTTGCCTTTGAGGGCTTCCACGGGTTTCAGGGAAATGAGTAGTGTAGCGGGATAGATGCCTGAGAGCAGCGTACTGATGATAATGAGCGCTATAAGAAAAAAGAAGCTTACCAGTACAGTAGAGAGTGACAGGGTAATGGGATAGGTAATGTCAGTGAAGGTGAGCAGGGATTTAAGTCCTACCGTGAAGATGATCAGCCCGATGAAACCGGCAAAGGCGTTGATCAGGAAGGATTCTGCCAGCAGGGTAGATAGCAGCTGATGGGGCAGAATGCCCGCCAGCTTACGGATGCCGATCTCACGCGCCCGATCAATGCTGTTGATAATGGCATTATTGACAAAGTTCGTGCAGGCCAGGGTCAAAATGATCAGCCCGATAACGGATAGAAAGGTGAGGAAAAGCTTATTGGCATTGGTGCCGGGTTCGTTGGAGATTTTGGAAGCGAGATGGATGTCGCGGATTGGTTTGAGTGAGAGCTGCTTTTCCAGGGTGCCATCCGATGAGGCGGCTACTCCCTGATCGGCCAGTTGTGTATTGATTTTCTTAACTGAACCCCGGGGCATCAATACATAGTTATAGGTGTTTTCACCTCTGGAGAGGGAAAGGTTTTCTTCTGAAGAACTCATGGAAGCGAGGGCATCAAAGCTGAGGTGTGTATTGGCTGGAAGGTCCTCAAAAATGGCTGTGATGGTAAAGTCGGGTGTGGCAATATCCAGGTTGGTGGGTTTGAGTTTTGTACCGATAAACTGATTGTAATCGCCTTCCTCTCCAAATATTTTCCTGATCATGCTGGTAGATAGCACAAGCGAATTGGGTTCAATCAGGCAGCTGAGTGGATTGCCTGCTAAAATATTGACAGAGAACAGATCGAGTATGGAGGGCTCCGCAAAATAGGCCAGGGGGATAAAGACCTTTTTATCCGTGCTACTTCTACGGGGAAGCCCGAAAAAGGCCGATCCGTTTTCTGAGTAGGGCACCAGCCTGGTGGAAGCAGTGATCTCGTCAAACCGGGTAACCAGCTCCTTTCCTACGATAAAGGTGCTGTAGGCATTGCGGGTTTTGATATCGCTGAGCTCATAGGTGTTGGTTTCTACACGATAAATCTCTCCTGATCGTTTGTGAAAGCTCTCGAAACTCAGCTCATAATACGCGTAGTTGAAGATGAAGAGACAGGTAGCCATGCCCATTGCCAGAGAGAAGATATTCAGCAGAGAGGCACCTTTATTCCTTCGGATGTTACGATAGGAGATCAGCAGGAAGTTCTTGAGCATAACGGGAAGTATTGAGCAAACGGGTAAATGCTTTCCAATAGCCGTGCCATATGTCCTCTGGTCGTGTATGGGCTGTTTTATACCTAATAAAAACAGGTATGTGCGCGATAATGAACGTCCGTTTGTACGGTTTTGTGCAATAATGTCAAGCCTGATTTTCAGGCTTTTAGAAATTAATTCAACTATTTATAGCTAAGTACATTGTATTACTATGTATTTGTTATAGCTTTGTTATATGAATACTGATTTTGTACAGAAGTGGAGGTCACAGGTAAAGAAGGGTACACTCGCCTTTATCATCCTCAATGTATTGAAGGGTAGAGAGCTGTATGGTTACGAACTGATAGAGGAGGTGAAAAAGTTTACTTCTATTGAAATAGCGGAGGGCACGCTCTATCCTTTGATGAATCGCCTTAAGAAGGAGGAGCTGGTATCATCCAAATGGGTGGAGCAGGAGTCAGGTATTCCCAGAAAGTACTACGTGTTGACCAAAGTGGGGGAGAGTACGCTGGAAGAAATGAGAACCTTTTGGGGGAATCTCGAAAACTCAATTCAAAAAATATCGAAATGAAGCCAATAAAATTTGAGGAATCGGCCTCACAACGAGTTTATGATGACTACATAGGTCGTGTTAAAAGGGTAACCGCAGGCCTGTTAAAAGATGACCGTCAGGATGTGTTGATGGAGTTTAACAGCCACATCTATGAAGGGATGCAACGCAGAGGCGACAATCAGGAGATAGACCAGCTGCTGGATGTAATTGCCAAACTTGGGGTGCCTGAAGAGGTTCTGAAACCCCTGGTAGCTGAAAAGAAGCTGTATCAGGCTACTAAAACCTTTAATCCGGTACATGTATTTAAAGCCCTGGTACTCAACGTATCAAACGGCATCTCATACGTGTTCCTGTCTTTACTGTACTTATTTCAGTTTGCCTTTGTGTTCTTAATCTTCGCCAAACTGAATAACCCGGCCGAGGTGGGTTTATTCTTTGACGATGATGGTTTCAGAGCCATGGGGATGTCAAGTATGCAGGGCACGAGAGAGGTACTGGGCAACTGGTTTATTCCGCTTATGCTGGTTGCTGCCGGGCTCTTGTATGTAATTACAACCTTGCTGTTGCGACTGAAAAGAAAGAAAAAGGCTTGACCTTTTTTTATATATAAACATAGTAATACTATGTATTTTGTTTAACTACTAAATAATGATGATGAAACTGAAGTTTGTGTTTTTATGCTGTTTGGCTATTGGCCTGATAAATAAAGGGTTAGGGCAGGGTTTTCCTCAGGAGAAGATTGAGAAGGCCGTGACTAAAATCATGGATGATAAGGGCATTCCCGGGCTGTTTGTGTCGGTGGTAAACCACGACAGGGTGCTTTGGAATTCGGGGATGGGGTATGCCGACCTGACGACTGAGTTGGTCGTGAATGAGGAGCACCTCCTCCGGATTGGTTCAATTTCCAAGACTTTCACGGCAATGGCCATTATGAAACTGGTAGATGAAGGTAAGCTGGGGTTAGAAGATCAACTCAAAGAGCTGGCTCCTGAGATTGACTTTGAAAACCCCTGGGAAGATACACACCCTATACGCCTCGTGCATTTACTAGAGCATAAGGCCGGTTTTGACGATATGCATTTCTCCGGGTTTGCCCATGATCGCAAGCGGGGAATGACAGCATTGGAAGAGGTCAAATCATTCGAGCCTTCTATGCAGAGCCGCTGGAAACCCGGCATGGTACATTCTTATTCTAACCCCGGTTATGTAATTCTGGGCTACCTGATCGAAAAAGTAAGCAATACGCCTTATCAGCAGTATGTTCAAGAGAAAGTGCTGGTACCACTGGGGATGCACGACACGCAATTTATCAGCGAAGAGGGTCGGGGTTTGCCCAGTGAACAATTTGTTACGGGTTATGCCCGCGGTAGTGATGGTATAGCAGAGGCGAAGGAAGTAAAGCTTGTAGGAGAGTCAGCGGGTGCTTTGCTGAGTAATGCCAATGAGATGTCGCGGTTTCTCATGTATCTGCTGAACCCCGCTTTGCAGGATAGTATTGGTCTTTTGAGTAGTAGTACGATTCAAGAGATGGAGCAGTTGCATGGTTGGTTTGAAAGGGCCAATGGAATCAGTCAGGGCTATGGGCTCGGGATTTATAGTAAGTCTGCCGGGAGCAAAGAATTGAACTTTCTGGGCCACAATGGAGGCATCAATGGCTTCGTGTCTGATTATGTTTATAGCCGGGAGTATGACCTCGGAATTATGGTAAGCAATAACCTGGGAGTGGGCAATCGGGCTATTATCGATGCTATAGTAGATGAGTTGGTAAAAGCACCTGTAGAAGAAGTCTACAATGAGGAAGCGAGTAAGATTGATTTTAGGGACTGGGAAGGAGAGTACAGGGTGGTGAATTCCAGAAATGGCATTTTCGATATTGTGAACTACCCATTCAGAACGGCCAAGGTAAGTTGGGAGAAAGACTCTCTTGCGCTCACCATGTTTTTGGGCAGTACGATACGGTATAGCCCTGCCGGAGGACGTGCCTTTATCCAGGCTGGTGAGGTGCGGCCCTCATTATACCTGGCTGATAATGAAGGTGAGCAGGCACTTTATTTTAATGATGATTTGTTGGTGCCGGTCAACAGTACCTCCTTCTTACTCCTGCGCATTGCACTGGGTTTATCCTTAATTGTAGGGTTGGTCGCCACCTTGATGGCTATCCTCAGGCTTATTACCACTTTGCTCAGAAAGTCTTCTGCTACAGTGCTGCTGCGGGCTGTGTTGGGGGCTTTGCCGTATTGGTTACTTATTTTGTCTTTCTATGTTTTTCTGTCCAATTCTTCGCTTGATCAGTTGGTAAACCTGGGCCAGGTAGGGGGAGCTTCTGTCCTTATTTTTCTACTTACCTCGCTCTTCCCTTTGACTGTAATTCTCAAGGGCTTTTATCTGTATAAAAACCGGAATGCCCTGAAAAAGCGGATTGTTAAAGTTACTTATGCTTTGATCCTGTTTGGCAGTGCGTTTCTGGCGGTGTATTGTATCAGTTTTGGCTGGTTTGCCCTGAGGCTGTGGGTGTATTAGCCTTAGGTCAGGTTTCCTCTGATGATGCCAACTCCAACCTGACCTTTTTAGGCAGGTTGGCTACTACCAGGTCATAAGATATATCGAGCCATTCCTGCAGGAGTTTGTCAGGGACTGAGCCGTCCATAAGCACCTGGCTCCAGTGTTTTTTGCTAAAGTAGCTGGGGTTGATCATGGCAGGATATTGCGCTCTTAGTTCTTCGATGGTTTCAGGAACGCATTTGATACTGATGCTCTCAAAAATACTTATGTCCGTAGCGCTGAACATTTTACCCATTACCTTGAAGGCGAGAATATCCGGTAGTTTAGAAAAGGGAATAGATTCGGTTGCGCCTTTTTTGGAAAGGCAGTAGGTTCTGTATGCTTCAATATCCATGAGTATAGCTTTATACGGTGTGTTGGTAGTTTCGGTGATGAATCTTCATCGGGTGTATTCAATTTTTCTGACCCTTATTGATTTGGCACCTCCTTCAAGCTTAAATCCAGCCACAACATGTAGGTTTTTCAGGTCAGCAGTTTTAAACTCCGACAGGGGAATCTGGTAGGTTTTCCAGTCATCGGTAAGGGTAAGCGGGACTTTCGTGGCACTGTCATCTTCAGGGTCATCTACATCTTTTATAACGATTTCCACCAATTCTCCTCCTTTGATCCCTTTGAGCTCAAGTTCGAGCGTTTTGTATCCTGAATAGTCCTTTCCTATTTTCAGTTGAGTGTGGTTGTGTCTGTGGACAAAGTAGTGGAAGCCCCAGGCCATGTTCCGAGGGTACTCTATCTTGTACTCATTTACACCCATATATTCCCAAAGCAGGTTGTTATTAGCATCAGAAGTACCCCCTATAAAAAACTTCTTATTGTACATGCCTTGCTCTATAATTCTTGGATACCCTGTAGAGTCTATTATATCAAAATACGCTTCCAGATTATGGCGGGATTTCTGATCGTAGTCCAGTTGATGCAAGTCAATCATTCTGATGATTTCACTACCGAGTACGATGAGATTCTCATTCCGCAGAGTTTCCTGATTAGTTCCGAGTTGGTATAATTGCTGCGAGACCGGGTGGTTTATGACTTCTTCATAGAAGGGTTGAAGGTCATTGAGTAAGCCTTTGTTTGTGGTGACATAGTCTGTGTTAAAAAAGAGCGGTAGATTCTGAAAACCAACCTTGATAAATTCATCTTCGGCACGCTGAAACCTCATGTTCTGATTGTTTTCATGTATTGAGATTTCCTTAATCAGGTTATAGTATCGGTACAGCAGGCCCTGAAGTTGTTTACCCTGAAGTTTGGAGAGAAAGCCCGAACTCTTAAGGGATTCGTAGCCACTCTGATCTGCATTGAGATAGTCTGGCTCCATAAGAGAAGTGAGTACTTCAGCGGCAATATTTATATCTGTAATTTCCAGATAAGTTTTTCGTGTCACCCTGTCAATGATGTAATTACCCTGCGAGATTTCTTTGATAAGGGTCTTATTGATAAACTCTGCCTTTCGAATGTCGCTTTTAATGTTCTCAGCAATACTGCTCAGGTAGCTTTTCAGATCTTCATCGTCATGTCGGTCATCATTCCAGTCATCTATGGCCATGGCCAGTAAAATACCAACTACAATCATGGTTACTTCCATAGCGATTTCCTTAAACCGCTGGATCAGGGCTTTCTTTTCGGGCATAGTATAATTCGGTTGTTAGCGCAGCTCCTGAGGTCAGGGGCCACATTATTTGTGCATTTGACTGAGGCGGGGCACAAGATAAGGGATTATTGGTAAGGTCAACTTTGCTGAAGCTACATTGACTGAAGAGGGGAGTAGGAAGGTGGAAGCTGGAAGTCGGAAGACCGAAGTTGGGAGCTGGAAGTCGGAAATCGGAAGTCAGGCGTACCCCGTCAGTACCTCAGACGGATGAGGCAAGTACAGGATCAGAAGTTGGAAGGCGGGAGCTTGAAGGTTCAGGTTGAACTCCAACGGTCGGACCAGTCTTGTGCTACTTGCTATACTGGTCTGACCGATGATTGTAACTGATAGTCGAAATATCTCGCGTACTCTCTAAAGTCAAAAGTCTAAAGTCTATCATCCTCAATCTACTCGTAGCGTCCCTTTGCGAGGGTCTTGGGGGGAAGACGGAAGATGGAAGTTGGGACTCAGAAGTAGTGAGCTAAGAGTTGTCAGCGGGAAGAGATCACCTACGCCAAGGCTTCGGCATTGATGGCCTACGCCAAGGCTTCGGCATTGATGGCCTACGCCAAGGCTTCGGCCATTGAAATGGGGGAGGGGTGGGTAGCTCGGGCCTTTCCTTATATTTGTCTGACTCAAAACTCAGAAATATGGACCAGGCTTCAACTCTCGTACTAGCAATTTCCCTTATCATCATTATGCTGGGCATGGGCCTTTCCCTGGTAGCGGCTGATTTCAAGAGGGTGTTTCTTTACCCGAAAGCTGTGGTTGTGGGCCTGTTGAATCAGCTGGTGCTGCTGCCGCTCATTGCTTTTGGGGTAACTATGGTTTTTCCTACAAGGCCGGAAATTGCCGTAGGGCTGATGATACTGGCGGCTTGTCCCGGAGGGCCTACTTCTAACCTTATTGCTCACCTGGCTAAGGCGGATACTGCTCTTTCCGTGAGTCTTACCGCCCTGAGTAGCTTTATTACTTTAATCACGATTCCTTTTATCGTAAACCTTTCGCTGACGAATTTTCTGGATGCGGGTACCGTGATTAAGCTGGACGTAATGAATACCATTACCCAGATATTGGCCATTGTGATTATTCCGGTCACCATTGGTATGCTCATCAGGCGCTACAAAGAGGGCTTTGCAATGAAAATGGAGAAGCCTGTGCGTATCGCCTCGGGTATTGTGCTGATACTGGTAATTGTAGGGCTGGTGATTAAGGAGAAAGATAACATCGTAGCATACCTGCAAGAGGCTGGCCTGGTGGCTCTGGCGCTGAATGTGGTGACTATGCTCGTGGGCTACCTATCAGCCAGGATGTTGAATATTAATAAGAAAATGGCCCGATCCATTTCAATCGAATCGGGCATTCAGAATGGTACTTTGGCGATTACCATTGCTGTGGTGCTGCTGGGAAGTACCGAGTATGCTATTACCGCTGCGGTGTATAGCCTGATTATGTTTGCCAGTGGCGGTGTGGTGATTTATGCCGGGAGCAGGGCGTTGAGGTAGCCAACTTCGCTGAAGCTACGTTGGCCGAGGGATCAACTTCGCTGAAGCTTCGTTGGTTGAAGTAGGAAGTAGGAAGTAGGAAGTAGGAAGTAGGAAGTAGGAAGCAGGAAGACGGAAGTTTGAATTCGGGGAGCAGAAAGTCGGAAGACAGGCTGTTAGATGTTTAGGGTTTATGTGTTTTAGGGTTAGGGTCAGTCTGATCAGGGTTTAGGAAGTTGCCTCATAATTCCTGTCTCTTACCCTTTGTTCTTCACATTAAGGTCAATCCCGTCATAAAAACCAAGGCTCTTATTTTTCAATAGCTTCGTCCAGAAGGCGATTTGTCCGGTATGGTATGAGTAGTGCTCCACCACATGCATAATCACGGCAATACCGGTATAGTCAAAGCCTTGCACCGACCTGACTCTCATCAGCTCTGCTTCGGGTAGCTTTTCCAAGGTAGCTATGGCCATTTGCACGGTATGGAGCAGTTTTTCCTTTAGCTCATTTTTGGCAAGACCTTCGGTAGTGGAAAACTCACTGTCTCTGTCTCTTGAATCTTCTCTCTGGTCCAGTGAGGAAACTGCATATTGGGTAATGTTACCACATAAATGGAGTAGCTGATTGCCTACACTATTGGAGGCATCGTTGGGCCGCTGCCAGACCTCTTCTTCGGTGAGCTGATTGAGACAATGCAACACCTTATCCGTGTTTTCATTGAAGTGACGGATGGCTCCCTCAATAATTTCCTTATGCACGTTTTCCGGGTTCATGGTCTGAATCTATAAAAAATGAGCATCAGTTGGGTGCACTTTGCAGGAATAGTCCCGGAGCGATAGCTCTCTGCCTGTAAGGTACTTCACGGAGCACTAATTTGTATCTGGGTTACTACGCTTGATTTGGTATAAAAACTATCTTTGCGACCTATGAGTCAAAAAGAGTTCAAGAGACATACGGTTACTGCGGCATTGCCCTATGCCAATGGCCCTTTGCATATTGGTCACCTGGCGGGCGTATATGTGCCTGCTGATATCTACGCACGTTACCTCCGGTCAAAGGGAGAAGATGTCGCCTTTATCTGTGCTTCTGATGAGCACGGAATGGCCATTACCATGCGGGCCCGAAAGGAGGGAACGACCCCCCAGGCCATTGTAGATAAGTACCATGGCCTGATCAAAGATTCCATGGCACAGCTGGGTGTTTCTTTTGACATCTACTCACGTACCTCCAATGAGGTACAGCATGAAACGGCTCAGATGTTCTTTAAAAAGCTGTATCAGGAAGGACTTTTTGAGGAGCGCGTGAGTGAACAATACTTTGACGAAGAGCAGCAGCAGTTTCTGGCCGATCGCTACATCACAGGGACTTGCCCGCGCTGTAGCTATGAGGCTGCTTATGGAGATCAGTGTGAGAACTGCGGTTCCTCGCTGAACCCTACCGATCTTATCAACCCTAAGTCTACCCTGAGTGGTAACGTTCCTGTGAAGAAGGATACTAAACACTGGTACCTGCCGTTGCAAAACTATGAGGGCTGGCTGAAGGAATGGATTGTGGAAGGCCATAAAGATGACTGGAAACCCAATGTCTGGGGGCAATGTAAATCCTGGATTGATGGAGGTTTGCAAGCCCGTGCCATGACCCGTGACCTCGACTGGGGGATCAAAGTACCGATAGAAGGGGCTGATGGTAAAGTGCTCTACGTTTGGTTTGACGCACCCATCGGTTATGTGTCGGCCACTCGCGAATGGGCCGCTGAGAAAGGCATTGACTGGGAGCCTTACTGGAAATCAGATGATACTAAGCTGGTACACTTTATCGGTAAGGACAATATCGTTTTCCACTGCATTATTTTCCCGGCCATACTCAAGTCTATGGGAGACTATGTATTGCCAGACAATGTACCTGCCAACGAGTTTCTGAACCTGGAAGGGGATAAGATATCAACCTCACGCAACTGGGCGGTGTGGCTGCATGAATACCTGGAAGAGCTGCCCGGAAAACAGGATGTGCTGCGCTATGCACTTTGCTCCAATGCTCCGGAAAGCAAAGACAATGACTTTACCTGGAAAGATTTTCAGGCCCGTAATAACAACGAGCTTGTGGCCATTCTCGGTAATTTTGTGAACAGGGCCGTAGTGCTTACGCATAAGTATTTCGAGGGTAAGGTGCCGGTAAGGGGTGAGCTGTTTGATATCGACCAGCAGGTGATTGATGATATGGGCAGCATACCTGCCCGTGTAGGAAAATCCATCGAGAAATACCGCTTCAGAGAAGGTCTGGCTGAAATGATGGAGCTGGCCCGTATGGGTAATAAGTACCTGGCTGAAACTGAGCCCTGGAAGGTGATTAAAACCGATCCGGAACGCGTAGGTACTATTCTGAACATTGCTCTACAGATAGCGGCTAACCTTACCATAGTAGCGGAACCCTTTATTCCGTTTACCACCGAGAAGCTCAGAGGCTTTCTGAATATGGAAAAGCTGGACTGGATTTCTGCGGGTCAGGATGAGCTTTTGGCCGAAGGGCAGGCTCTTGAGAAAGCACAATTGTTATTTGAGAAAATAGAAGACAAAACGATAGCGGCTCAGGTTCAAAAACTGGCCGATACAAAAAAGAAGAACGAAATGGAGGAACAACCTGCAGCACCATTGAAAGAGGGAATTGTATTTGACGACTTTATGAAAATGGACCTTCGTGTAGGTACCATTCTGGAGGCCAAGAAGGTAGAAAAGTCGAACAAGCTACTACAGTTTTTGGTAGATACGGGTGTGGACAAGCGTACCATCCTGAGCGGTATCGCCAAGCACTATTCGCCTGAGGAAATGGTGGGTAAGCAAGTGACGATTATCGCCAACCTGGCACCGCGTAAGATGATGGGCGTTGAGTCGCACGGCATGATTCTGATGGCGGAAGATAAGGCCGGTAACCTGAGGTTGCTGCAGCCCAATGAAGGAGTTGAGCCGGGGTCGGTGATCAGCTGATGGTTTAATGTTTAGGGTTTGATGTTTAGGTTTCAGGTTTACTGTTGAGCTGAACAATTAAGCGTGAAACTTCAATCGGCATATTATGCAAGTAAACAGAGAGAGACTTCTCGATAACCTGAAACGCTATGCTCAAATAGGCAAGGCGCAGGAGATAGGTGTGGAGCGGATTGCGCTGTCTGATGAAGATAAAGTAGCCAGAGACCTGCTGAAGCAACAGATGCTGGATGCGGGGCTTGAGGTGCTGGTCGATCAGATTGGCAATATGATCGGTATCCGCAAAGGCTTGCAAGATGTACCACCTGTGGCAATAGGCTCACACCTGGATACGGTGTACCAGGGAGGTCGCTATGATGGCGCCCTGGGGGTACTGGCCGGGCTGGAGGTAATTCAGTCTCTCAACGATCAAAACATCACCACCGAAAAGCCGATTGCGCTGATCAACTTCACCAATGAGGAAGGCGTGCGTTTTGCCCCGGATATGATGGGTAGTCACGTTTTTGCTCATCCTGAACTGCTGGAAGAAATTCTGAAAAGCCAGGCTTATGACGACCCTGATGATACGGTAGGGGGAAGGCTCGAAGCCATTGGTTATAGGGGCGATATGCTCTGTGGTAGTCTGGAACTGGACAGCTTTCTGGAGCTGCACATAGAGCAGGGGCCGACTCTGGAGCTTGAGAAAACGGATATTGGTGCGGTAGAAATGGTGCAGGGCATCTACTGGACGCGTTATACTATCAAAGGCCAGGCGAATCATGCGGGCACAACACCCATCCGTTACAGAAAAGATGCGGGCTATGCTGCCAGTGAAGTGATGCACTTTATTGGTGACTATTCCAGAAAAGCGGAAAGCAAGGTGCTGACTACTGTGGGTACGGTAAGCTTTGAACCCAACGCCATCAACATCGTACCGGAGCAAGCCAGCTTTACACTGGACTTGCGCAGTGTGGACTATGAGGCACTGAAGCAGGGACAGGCAGCTATTGATGAGAAGATCAGGTCAGTAGTGCAGTCAGCAGACCTTGCACTGGAACGGGAAGAGATGGTACGCTTTGCCCCGGTACAGTTTGATCAGGGAATGGTGCAGCTGGTAGCTGATGGCGCCAGCGCTATGAATCTGTCGGTTAGGCAAATGCCCAGCGGTGCCGGTCATGATGCACAGATGATGGCGGCTGTGTGCCCCTCAGCTATGATCTTTGTGCCCAGCGTGGAGGGTATCAGCCATAACGTAAAGGAATTCACTCACCCGACTGACCTGGAGAACGGAGCCAATGTGCTTTTGAATGCTGTGCTAAGCAGAGCCGAGGAAGGGCGAATGTGAATTTGCAAAGTGAAAGAAGCCGGGACTCATCCAGACCATTTTAGAATTCAATGTTTTTAAAAACATACTCAAGCGAAACAGACACTACTCCATTGTGCCCTTTTCCAGGATGTTCAACGTACTCGTAGGTCAGACCTGTATAGGTTCTCTTGTTCAGTACTTCCTTCATTTTGCGAGAGCTTGAAAGCACCTTATTGGTCCATTCGCGAGTACCACAAGCATGATACAGGTATGTGTTTAATGTGGACGTATTATGGCCGAAAGCACTTTCAATCTCGAAGATATTATCAAAATTGACCCAGAGTGAGGGGCTCAGGGCGATATAATTCCTGAATACCTGTTGGGGTTGCATCATGCTATAGAATGCAAATAATCCGCTGAAAGAGTGTCCAATGTAACTGTAATTACCATTGTCAGGGTACTGTTCACTGATATGTGGAATCAACTCAAGGGTCAGGAATTTGTAGAAATCGTCTGCGTGACCAAAGTTTACTGCCTTACTCTGAACAACCTTGCCATTTTCCATATTGGGAGGAATAAAGTCCCTGCGTCTTTGATAATGGAAATTACCGGTATGTCCAATTCCCACAAAGATTACTTTGCTGAGATTTTGGGCATTTTCCTTCAGTCTTATTTGTTTCCTTAGCTGATCGCCCAGCCTCAGGTTGGCATCCATGTAGAATGCCAGGGAATAGCTACTGTCTGCGGAATACTGAGGTGGCAGATCGATGTATAGTTCAAAGTCATCGTTTACATACGTTGAGTGAATGGTTGGTGGCATATCCTTACGTGGACTTAAACAGCCGCCAGTAAGGATAAGTAGGAAGAAGCAGGGCAAAAGCTTCAAATACAGTTTGAAGGTTGTATCGGTCACTTTACTCTACGTCCGTCCTTGTACTCGTGTACTTCGTTCACCTTGCCGTTTTCATGATAATAGATAAGCGTACCGGTTCCTTTTTTTAAGGTACCTCCATCCCTTTTCGCACCAGAAGCCAGGTAGTTACCAAGTGCTTCCCAGGGCATTCCTTTTTTGTAGGTGATTTCTACCCAGGCTTGTCCATTTGGGTGGTAATAAGCGTAGATACCGTTGAATTCTCCATCGGTGAACTCTACTTTTTCCATGACGGTACCATCAGGGTAATATCGAAAACCGGTACCGTTCAGCTTACCATTTTCATAAGGACGCTCCTGGGTTAATCTGCCATTAGCACCGTATTCTTTCTCTACGACCTTGTTGCCTGCATAGGTTATCTCATTTGAGGTGGTTTTTCCATCGGTCTGATAGTTTCTGGACATCACCAGTTTGTTCTGCTCATAAGTTGAAACACTTACGAGTGTGCCTTCCACATTGAAGACTTTCCAGGTTCCATCTAATTCATCGTCTACAAAACTTTGCTCCCAGATTTTAAAAGGCCTGGGACCCGACTCCAGAAAGGCGTACGTATCGTACTTGCCTTCTTTGGTTGAAGTAGAGAAATCACCGACCTGACATAAGAGGAGATTGGCTTTTGTTTTTACATGTGTGGTTCTGTCGTCATCAACGTCCAGTATTTCAACAGAAGCAGAAAAAAAACGGGTGGATTGTCCGTTTTCAATGCTCAATTCCTTAGCAAGTATGTCCGGCTCACCATCTGACAGATAGGTTTTGGGAGTATAATTAGGCTGTTGTGCCATTGTCAGCTGGCATAGGAGGGTGGCCAATAGGAGTAAGTAGTTCTTCATTTCTGATTTTTCTTTTTATCGAAGCCCATATTCCGGGCATCTTCCGGGGATAATATTTCACCATTGAGATAATAGTTTTTCTTATCGTAAGCTCCGTTTTCACTGCCGGTCATGCTGTTGAATGATGCATGGTCTGCCATTTTCATGATTTTGATTCTGTAGTAAACGTTTTTACCATCAGTGCCATAAGTACTGTTACGAAAAGCATGAAATGACTCAGGGGTAATGAGCTTTGTGGCGTTAAAAACAGCCCCTCCCGAAGTATAGTGTATTGCATAGACGTAATTTTTATCCTTACAGTAAAAAGGGTTCAGAATTTCAAAGCTACTGGTATCTACCACCTCTCTCAACGCTACCGGCTGTTGCTGCCCTTGTTCGCTTTCATCTATGAGGTAAGCATGCTGCTGATAAATGGTGCGGTGATTTCCCTGATCGTCAGTCAGGGCTTTGGTTTTGAAGCCTATATCCCCGGCCTTATTTTGATAAAGACCGCATTCGAGCTTTTTGAACTCACCCTGTTCTTGGTTGTTAGTTTGTGCATAATGCTGAATGGAACAGAGCATGAAACACAGTAGTAGGAGCATTCTCATTTTGTGATACTTAGAACGATGACCTCTTCATTTTGTTCTGGTACTTCCGTGCATCCATAAAGGTGGGGAATTCAGGCACCATGTGCTTGATTACCTCTGAATAGGCCATAAACATCTGGTTTGCGGCTATGGAGGGGGACATTTTTCCAGTACCTGTGCAAAGTCCGGGTATGGCCACAGAGTGGATGTTTTCATTTTGTAAGCACTCCAAAAGAATGGCCTTGGTAGCAAGGTAGGCGTTTACAGATTCAGGGATGGATTCACCGGACGGTATTCGCATGGTAGGGGCACAAATTACGTATTGGTTCGATTCTTCTGTCTTTACTGTTTCCGCCTGGCCCACAAGCAGTTCTTTCATAGGTAATTTGCTGATTCTTTTTCTGAGTTCGGTTTGAATGCCCCATCCCATTTTTTTCGAAATCGCTAAATCCAGTCCGCCATCCATAAAGCCAAATGAATTTCCCGGGCTTACGATAGCATCACAGTTAAGCTCGAAGATGTCTCCTTCTACAATCTCAACATCGTCTTCAAATTGAAAGTAGTGGTGCCATGCCTTCCCTAATGCAGGGGCATTGAAATGAGACAGTATGACTTTCAGAGGGCTTTGCATTTGATTACCTGCTTTTCACTTTGACAAGAAGTGAGGCCTTGAAACAAAACCTCTGTTTGTATGTTTCAATGTATATTTTTTAATCCACATGAGCTCATCCAAAAGAAAGTTTAATGCAGACCGCATTGTAGCGTTTACGGCTATTTTGATCAGTGTCTGTGCCTTGGTGGTTTCCTTTTACGAAGTCAGGATCATGCGTACGCAGCAGGAAGCCTCGGTCTGGCCTTATGTACTTTTGGGGCAAAACTATAACTCCGAAGGTTTTTCTATTACGGCTATGAATAAAGGGATTGGCCCTGCCAAAATTGAATCACTGATATTGCGGGTAGATGGTGAGCCGCTTGATACCCTTAACCAACTGTTTGTCGAGACTATTGGCCCTGAGCACAAGTTCAACTATAACAATTACAGCGTGCATGGTATCAACCAGACGGTGCTGGAGCCAGGTTATGATAAGCACCTTATAAGGCTCCCCTGGATGCCAGATACCTATAAGTTTGTGGATCAGCTGGAGCGCATGGAGATTGAGGTGATCTACAGCTCGATATTAGGAGAGTGCTGGAAAATGACCTTTGAGGAAAGCCCGGAGCCCTGTGAGTGTCCTGCCAAAAAGGACAAGAAGGACCAGTTTAACTTTTAGGTTTGGTATCTTAGCCAACGCTCCTGTGTCCAGGAGAACATTTCCTGAATCATTTGTATGGTTGAAAATATTGCCAGAGATACTATAAAGCTCAGGCTGAGATTAATGGCGTTGAAAAGCTCCATGTCATTGACAATGTGCTGCATTGGTAATAATTGTACCAGGTAGGTTATACTAAAGGCAGCGTAGGTAAAGGGCCAGAGCAAACGACCCATGATCATTGATTTTTTTCTCCAGCGACTAAAGATTTTGCGATGGTAGAGGTGAGGAATGGCTGAAAACAGTGCTATTGTGGTAAATGCTGCCATTTTAAATAGTGTAGGGTCAAGTATATTCCGCCAACAGGTGAGTAGCGTGAAAATACATGTGGCAAGGGCCAGTACTTTGAGTAAGTTGAGCGAGGTGAGTTGTGTAGCAGCTTGTTTTAAAAACACTGTTTTGACCTTTCTGGAAAGGCTTTTTTGAAGATCATCTTCGAAAACACTAAAGCCCAAAACCCCAAAGGAGGCATGAACGGCTGCTAAGGCCTTGCTTGTTGTGAGCTGAGGCTGTTCTTTCAGTTTCGTTTCTACTGCACAGGCTACATGATCGAGTATTTCCATCTCTACTTCAATGGTGGTGAAACCCCTGGAGTGAATAAACTCTTTGATTTCTTTCAACTGGTCTTTCGTTAGTGACATGCAGAACTTTTGTGTTAAATCTGTTAGTTGGGTTTTATGAAGAGCGAATAATTAGCTTAAAGCGTACCTCTTTACTTTCCTATACGCATTGTTGATCAGTTGGAAACCCAGCAGAATAGCGAAAATTACTATAGAAAAGTAGATGGTTTGTATCAGAGCAGTGGGTTCGAAGAGTCGGTCAAAAAGGAACGTTTTTATACTTACCAGTATTTGAGTGAACAGATAAAGCCCTACAACTGAACTCATAAAGTAGCTTTGCCGATAGGGTTTCAGCCTTTTGTCAAACAGACAGGCCACTACCGGAACCATAACTAATACATTGATACCAGTGCTAAACCAGTTATCAAGGTTTTGGAGATTTGTGTCTGAAAAAAAGGCGAAACTGGTCAGCAAGGCAACGATTGAAAGCATGAGTCCACGATAGCCCTTAAGCAGATCAAGCGCGTTGCTACATACCGTTTTCCACAGTGCAAGCGTCTCATTGATTAGTTTATTTCTCTGTATGGCACTGCAGTTTACTTCTTCTATGGTTTGGCTGAAGGCATTGGCAAAAGATGTGTTTTCTTCGGCCATTTTGTACTCAATGGCCGTGGCTATATGGTCAGTCAGTTCATGCCTGATGTCGGTATAGCAGATGTTTTGTGCGCTGATGTATTTGTTGATATGCTCCAGTTGATAATAGGCCAGTTTCATGAGAATGCCAGTTTAAAGTCAAAATCTTCTTTAATCATTTTCAGGTAGCTAAAAGCAATCACCAGATAGATCGTGAGAAAGAGGGTGATGCCTACCGTGAACAGAGGGGCCTGTGCATAGCCTTCTATATTATCAAAAAACACATTGTACAGGTTAGGTATAGAGGCCAGTAGCAGGGAATGGGTAAAAAGAATGAGGTTTTTGATCGAGCCTGAATAAGGACGTTTTTTTAGCCTGCAGTCAACAAAGAACCTGGCCTGGCCATACAGAACGATAATAAGCGGAAGACCTGTACCAATGATGAACGCAGTGGTAATCACTCTTTTTGCCTCAAATAGCTCCAGCGATTTAAAGAGTATGAGGTAGATCGATGCTACAATCAGGATGGTGGGCCAGCTCAGAAAGCTTTTTATGTGCTTAAAGAGCCTGTGGCGATAGAAGTTGTTGACCTCTCTTTTTTTCGAGTTGATGGTTTTGGCTATACCGCTTTTACCACCAAATTCGGGCAGCAGTACCTCATAAAGGTACCATTTGAGCTCCAGGCTGGGGGAGAGGGTAAGCTGGTGCTCATAGGAGGTGGCGATGTGGTCATAAAATTCATCGTGGATTTCCTGCTGGTCTACTTTTACCTCTTTCAGAAAATCATTAATCTGTTGCTGATGTTCTTTTGTTATCATCCTAAATCTGGTTTTGGATTCAACACTTTTTGCAGGTGTATAATAAACTCTTCGAGCTCGGCTACCCTGGATTTGGCAGCGGCATTGCCCTCTCTGGTCAGCGCGTAGTATTTGCGCACCCGGTTGTCTACCATTTTAGTTTCGGTACTCAGGTAACCCTCGGCTTCCAGTTTGTGAAGGGTTGGGTAGAGCGCACCTTCGGTAATTTTGAACTCACCGGCCGTCAGCTCTTTTACTTTTTGGGTGATCTCGTAACCATACATCTTTTCCTGCTCCTCCAGCAGACGCATGACGATGGTCGCGAGACTTCCTTTTAACAGCTTACTTGAAGACATATGCAATGATACATAATTTTCTTATGCATAAGAAAATTATGTATGTCAACGGACGCTTGTTCTGGCGAATGGTTCAGGTGTCAGATTCACCGCTTATCTGGTCGATTCTGAAATGTGGATTCTAATTTCCTATCTTAACTTTGTATACAAAACTAACTACTCTTTTGTTTAGCCCGAAAAACCTCAATTTTTCTAAAAACAAGCTTAAACAGCTTATTGACGACCTTTCTGAGGTAGATATGAAGCTGGCTGATCCTGTCAAGCCCCAGTTCTTGTCCAATATTTTCGGAGAAAGTGGTGCGCACAAGCGCAAGAGAAAGGAAACCATCAAGGCGCTGACTGCTAAGAAGAGCATGCTCATCAATACCTTTAACCTGCCGAAAGAGGCTGATGAGCTGCTTGCCTTTGTTAACCTGGCCCTTTCCTGCTATAAGGCCGCTACGGATGATCAGGTAAAGGATGCCTGGAAGGGAAAGCTCAACCTGGGGGTAAACCGGCTCAGAACCCTGATCAACAATGACAAGGCTGATGATATTGCTGATGAGTTTTTGTACCTCTCAGAGGAGATAGCCAAAGAGATGGAGCAAGGAGAGAAGAAGAGTAGGAAGCTGTTTTAGCTTCTATTTATAATGGAAAATCAGTTGTATTATCGTCCATGAGTCTATAGGCTTTCCGTTTAAGTATGCTGGGTTCCATAAACCGGAAGCCTTTACAGCTTCGATAGCATTATTATCTGCAAGCTCACAAAGCCCTCTTTTCACCTGTATAGAATCTGTTTTACCTGATTTCAGCACTTTGAATTGAACCCATACTTTGCCGGGTTCGCAGGGAGGGCTCGGTGGTTTGATATGTTTTCTTATGTGAGTTACCCAGGCTTTCATACCACCGGGATAGGTGGGAGATTCATTCAGATAGTGAGGAAGTATGACATCGGTCTTTTTAATGTCAAGAGAGTCGACTTTGGCAAGTGGCTTTTGTCCAGACACAGAGTTACTGAATGTCAGGATAATGAAAAGGGTGAGCAGTTTATTATAAAGCATTTCCTAATCGTTTAGCCCAAATCTTATCATCACGGCCATATGCGAATCAACGGCTTTACCATTTAGGGTAACAGGTATCCAGTCAGGAGATTTTCTCAGCACCTCTAATGCAGCCTCATCAGCGGCAGTGTTTATTCCCCTGGTTATGCTGAAATCTGCAAGCTTACCTGAGGCGAGAACTACGAAGCTAATAATCACCTTCCCATTTATGCAGACTCCATTTGGGTATTTCAGAGATTGCTTGAGGTGGTTCTTCCACCCATTCATACCTCCTGGAAACTTCGGTTCCGGGGGAACCTGGAATATGCAGGTGAATCCCTGAGCTGTTTCGACAGCTTCCTTGTCCGCGGTGAGCTGCGCCTCCAGGTTTTGTAACGGATCGTCACAACTCACAAGGAGGAAGCATATTGCGGTCAGGAATACTCTGGTTATCATTTTGGTATAATAAAAAAGGGCGATCGCTATGTCGCTTTCACCCTTTATAGTCGCAATGAATTAGTTTTGACGAATTTCCTCTACTACTTCAATGATTTCAATTTCCTCCACCTCCACGTCAAGGTCGACCAGTATCTCGTCCTCGATTTCCTGATCCGTAGGTAATTCTAATTCTTCAATTAGTACCTCTTCGAAACACTCGATAATAACTTCTATTTCGGTTTCGGGTGCCTCCGTTTCATTGATTGCTGAACTAGCTACTTCTTCTATGATAACATCTGGCTCCAGAGCCTCCTGACAGGAGAACATGGCTGCAAGGAATAGAATGGCTAATAGTTTTTTCATGATGGATATATTGTTTTGAGGTGATTACTTAAAGGTAATGACTGCCTGCATCTGGCTGTTTACTTTCCGGCCGCGCTGCTTGCCAGCAATCCAGTTCGGAGAGTTTTTCAGTAGTTCCACCACTGCTTCGTCAGCTCCACGACCAATACCACGGATCAGCTGAATATTATGAATGGCTCCTTCTCTGTCTACCACAAAGGAGGCAAAAACACGGCCTTTTACATTACTATCAGGACTTTTCAAGTTGTCACTGATGAATTGTGTCCAGGCTTCAGTACCTCCGGGGAAGGCTGGTTGTTCTTCCACTACTGTAAATACCTCATCAAATTCTGCGTAGTTGATAGGTTTTGTGGGTTCTTTAGGCATCAGGTTAGCCTCGGCTTCTCCAAACTGAATGGTTAATGCTAATCTGCTGTTTACTACTTTTCCCCGTTGCTTTCCAGCCAGCCAATCGGGTGACTTTTTGAGAAGTTCCACAACGGCCTCATCTGCACCGTTGCCGATACCTCTGATCAGTTGTATATCGTGCAGAACTCCTTGCTTGTCTACTACAACGGTGGCAAATACACGGCCCTGCGGGTCGCCTTCAGGTACGATCAGGTTTTCTTCAACAAAAGCTTTCCAGGCTTCGGTGCCACCAGGAAATGTTGCTGGTTCTTCCACGACAAGGAAAATATCTTCCAGGGCGGCAGAAGAGCTGGTCTCTTCCGCTAAGTCAGGACTGGTGTCAGTTTCGTTTACCTGGCAGGCAATGGCAAGAGCCAGAATTACCCCCAGGCTTAGCAAGGTCTTTTTCATAGTAACTAAGGTTTGTGTGAATGTAACTTAATTATTAGTTATAAAAAAGAATTATTAGTTAATAAACCATTAGTAGTGGGAAATAGGGCAAGGAGGAGCAGGGCAAATCAGTAGCTGCTATCTGTTTTCAAACCTGAGATACTCAAAGGACTCTGTGTTGGGGTTGTATTCAAAAATCACTGCATGCCATTTTCTCAGGGAAAGTATGATCCCCCTGTTTTCCTCCAATCGGCCCTCATAGGGAATGATACCGACTTCGATCTGGTTTCTTACGACTTTAGCGGGTGTCATTTTTCGTTGAATCAGTGCATTATCGTGCTGCTGGTACACTTGTGCCTGATTACGGCCTGTCAGGATTTTTATGGAAAGTCCGTTGACTTCATTGGGAAAGAGGGTCGTAATGCCCTTCAATTCCTCGAAGTAGAGGGTGTCTGTTTCGGGTTCGAATTTATTGATCCAGCGAGCATACTGATTCAGCGCCCTGACATATATGCTTTCTTCCTGTTCCGGTGCTTCCTGGCCCGATAGCTGAGCTAATGTGCCGGTCAGGAGGGGCGAGCGTGAGTAATACCTTGATCTGCTTCATTGGCAAGAGTTAATGCTAATATGATTCCCGATATTTTAAAAATGAAACCCGAATAGCAGTTTCTTACCTGGTATTACCAAAAAAGCGAACCCAACGGGTTCGCTTAAGCATCGACAGGCTTTTCTGTTATCGATAATTAGTTAATAATCAATTTTTCAATCAATAAACATCTCCATAAGCTCAAATTGCATTCCTCCATAGTTCAAAGGACTCATATTTCCTGTGATTGCCAGCACGGTTTCCGTGGGCAGATGCATCAGAAAGTAGGTGACACCACCTACGGAGCCCCCACTATGCCCAACGAAGGTATTGCCACTTGGCCTTTTGAAGGTTCTCCAGCCAATTCCATAATTAGTTTCTTTACCATCTTTCGTTTTCTGGCTTCTCATCCATTCGTCCAGGGTAGCCTGCTTGAAGACTCCTGCTTTCATGTGTGCTTGTCCAAAACGGCAAAGGTCTTCCGTAGTACCTACAAAACCGCCACCGGCCCATTTATAGCTGTTGTCCACATAGGGCGCTTCTTCAGGGCCATTGTTTTGCATTAAAAAGAAGTCACTGCGGTTTTTGATTTCGCGGTCAGCGTGATCTGCCTCGGTATTTTTCATTTTTAATGCATCAAAAACATCCTCTTGCATGAGTGTGAGAAAGTCTTTTGTACCTGAAGCATTTTCCATGGCTACAGAGATGAGGTTCCAGCCATAGGAAGAGTATGAGTACTCTGTGCCCGGTTCATTGATGAGGTCATCATTGATAAAGATGTCGAGACCTCCTGTTACAGTTTCATATTTGGTGCTGCTATAGAACTCGTTACCTCTGTAGTGTCTGATTCCCGCAAGATGTCCGGCCAGCATTCTCAATGTGATTTTGTCACCTTTATCGGGCCATGAGAGCACATACTGCTCTATGGGAAGGTCCAGATTAACCTTGCTTTCTTCATAAAGCTTGGCCAGGCCACTGGCAGTGAGTGTCTTGGAAACACTGCCGATTCTGAACTTGGTTTTTCCGGGTTTGACTTTCTGCGTCCGTTCTACATCTGCGTAGCCATAGCCTTTGGAGAAAACCAGCTTTCCCTTTTGAGAAATGGATATGCTCAGGCCGGGTATCCGGGTCTGAGCCACAAAGGCGGTAACCAGAGAGTCGGCTGTATTTACATCTTGTTTTGACTGGGCAAGTACACAGACGGAGAGGGTGAGGAGCATCAAGCTCCATAGGGCTTTTTTGACCATTTGTAAGATTGTTATGACAAACAATTTACAAATAATCAATCATTTCATTCAATACCCCTTAAGTAACAGGTATCTGATCCATCAGTGCTTCCATGCTTTCAAAGGGTACAGGTATTTTCTCATAATTATAGATGTGCTCCAAATCTGCAGTATAGTTATTGTCTCCCATGCTGATGCTTACATCGCTCATGGTCATCTGGCAGGGGTGCTCATAGCCGCTGGCATGGGTGATTTCAAGTATTTCCTTGCGTAAGGTGCGTATGTAGTTATTGAAGCGTTCTCCTTTCCTGATCGGGTCAATGCCTGCTTGCAGCCACTTGCTTTGGGTGGCAATGCCGGCAGGGCAACCGTTGGTGTGGCATACCTGTGCCTGAATACAGCCGACTGAAAGCATGGCCTCTCTGGCTACATGAATCAGGTCCACACCCAGGGCCAAAGCCATGAGTGAATTAGCGGGGAAGCCCAGCTTACCTGAGCCAATAAATACCACGCGATTGGTGAGGCCTTTGCGGGCAAAAATCTGGTAAACCTGTGTGAAACCGAATACGAAAGGGAGGGAGACATGATTGGCAAAGGCAGGTGGTGCAGCTCCTGTGCCACCTTCTCCACCATCAATGGTGATAAAGTCAGGGCCAATGTTTTTGCTCAGCATCAGGTCGGTCAGCTCTTCCCACATTTCCAGCTTACCAATGGCCGATTTAAATCCTACGGGCAGGCCTGTCTTTTCTGCAATCTCCTCGATTTTGTCCAGCATTTCGGGGATGTTACTGAAGGCTGAATGGTAAGCAGGAGAGACTACATCTTTATTGAGCGGGATGCCTCTTATCTCGGCAATTTCTTTGGTGATTTTCGATGCCGGTAGCACACCACCTTTGCCGGGTTTTGCTCCCTGGGAAAGCTTGATCTCAATGGCGCGAATACATTCATGTTTTTGGGTCAGGTTTACCAGTTTGTCCATGTCCAGACCACCTTCTTCGCTTCGTACGCCAAAGTAGGCGGTGCCAAAGTGAAACATAACATCGGCTCCGTGCTGATGGTGTAGGGAGAGAGACCCTTCTCCCGTATTGTGATAGCATTCTGCTTTCAAAGCACCTCTGTTGAGTGATTCTACGGCCTTGGCCGATAGTGAGCCATAGCTCATTGCTGAAATGTTAACGATAGACTTGGGTCGGTAAGGCCGCTTTCTGCCATTGTATTCACCCATTACCTTAGCACAGGGCAGAAAGTCTGGTTGCGATTTATTGGGGTGCCCTTCCTTTACTGCGTAAGGAAACATAGCCGGGTTGATAAAGATATGACCGGGGGCGTACTGATCCTGGTCGGTACCGAAGCCTTGATAGTTATTCTGTTTTTTGGACGAGGCATATACCCAGGAGCGCTGGCTCCGGTTGAAAGGAAGCTCCTCGCGATTGTTTGCCACGATATACTGGCGCATTTCCGGGCCGATTTTTTCGAGCATGTAACGCAGGTGCCCTACCACGGGGAAGTTGTGCTTGATGGTATGCTTCTTTTGGGATATGTCTTTGATCGCAACCAGGGTAAGGGCTATCAAAATCCATCCCCACCAGGGAATGATACTCAGTACTTCAATAATGGCATCCATATTTCAGAGAATTTTTAAAATGGGTATAGATTTCTACCGGACCACTTGCTAAAGTGGACATATTACGTGTAAACAACAATTATCAGAAGCGCACTGTTATCCACCAGGACGGCTTTTTTGCGAAAGGTGATTAACCAAAAAAAAATTGGTTCGTCTTAAAGTTATTGCTCACAATATAATGGCTGCTTGTAAGAGGCTGCGAATCAACTTGTTTTACGAACGACCCTGCCTGATCTCTGGCTGGTAAGCTCGCCTTTGTCAATGGTGACACCGCCATTAATAATCACATATTCTATACCAACGGGATATTGGTGTGGTGCTTCAAAGGTGCCTTTTTCGTCTACCGTATTCTTATCGAAAACCGTGATGTCTGCTTTATAGCCTTCTTTCAGATAACCCCGATCTGTGAGCCCCAAACGATCGGCAGGGATGGACGTCATTTTTTGCAGGGCTGTGGCCAAATCCAGCACGCCCTCATCTCTTACATAATGGCCCAATACTCTGGGGAAGGTGCCGTAAGCTCTTGGGTGAGGGTGGCCTACACCAATTTCTGCCAGGCGTCCGTCAGAGGCTACCATCACCTGTGGGTGCTGCATGATACGTTTTACATCTTCTTCTCCAATGGCATGGAAGATGCAGGTGGCACCTCCTTTTAGCTGGGCTTCTACTACGAGCTCAGCCCCGTTACGGAAAGTAGGTTCCAGGCCTCTTTCTATGGCCCAGTCTTTTAAGGTCTTGCCGTTCAGGTCTGGCTGCCAGTTAACAAAGGCAAACTGTACTACATTCAGGTCGGCACCACCACGGTCGAACTCTATGTTGAACATGATTTCTTCGATGATCTTTTTCCGTGTAGCAGGATCATTCACTCTTTTCTTAAAAGCTGCTGAACCACCTGCCCTGGCCCAGGTAGGAATGAGCACGGCTATACCCGTAGAACTGGCGGTGTAAGGGTACTGATCCGCCATAATGTCCAGCCCGATATTTCGGGCCGAATCAATCATGGCAAGTGTCTTTACACTGGCACCCCACATGGGTTTGCCAATGGCTTTGTGATGGGTGAGCACAATCGGAATATCAGCCTCGCGGCCAATAACGATGGCTTCCTGAACAGCTTCTATCAGCCCCAGACCTTCTTCCCTCAGGTGAGAAGTATAGATGCCGCCACCTTCTGCGGCTACTTTGGACAGTTCAATTACCTCGTCAAGCTTAGAGAAAGATCCGGGTACATATTTGAGGCCTGTGGAAATACCGAAGGCGCCCGCCTCCATGGCTTCCCGAACACGAGCCTTCATGGCCTCCAACTCCTCGGCTGTGGGCTCTCGGTTCTCTGTTTTCATGACCCTGCGCCTGATGGTATTATGGCCTACCAGATAGGCGGTGTTGATGCCCAGATCGAAATTCTTCAATGTGTCCAGGTATTTACCCATAGGAGAGGGACCTCCACCATCAGGACCACCCAGCGCGGTAGTGACTCCCTGCCGCAGGGCGCTTTCTGCCGTGGGAATGCGCATGATGGCCGAAATGTGCGCATGCATATCTATAAAGCCGGGAGAAACAACCAGCCCGGAGGCATCAATGGTTTTGGTACCTGTAGCGGAAAGGTTTTTGCCCATCTTCACAATTTCGTCTCCGTTAATGGCCAGGTCCATTACGGTAAACTCCCCGGTTTCTGCATTGAAGACTTCTCCATTCTGAATCAGGAGATCGTAGTTTTCCGGAGGAGCGCAGCTGATAAGTATGATAAGACTTATGGAGAGGAGGTAAGAGGTCAGGGATCGCATGGCTAAAATTTATGTACTGAAACAATATACAAATTTCGAATGCTGAAAAATCGAATAATTTTACGAGTGAAATGAGGAGCGGTACAAACCTTTGGGCCGTGAAATGTGTCAAAAGATTTAAATTGGAGAAACTGAAGGTTAAAGGAGTTTAACATGAAGAGAATTATCTTGAGTATCAGCCTTTTGGCAGCAGTGATGTGTTCCTGTGAGGAGGCACTGACTGATGCGGGTGCAGCTCCTGAATTTTTGCTGCAAGCCTGGACGCACTCTATGGAAGAGCAGGGAGATGCGAATTCCAGCGTAAGAATTTTCAGACCCTCTGATTCACGAGAATTTGCTCCAAGTAGGTTCAGAGATGCTTATGAATTTATGGATGATGGCGTTTGCAGCTATATGTTCCTACACCCGGCAGATGCACATCAAATGAAGGAGGGCACCTATGCTTATAATGTTGAGAAAGGTACAATCCGTATCTTCTCTGCCGAGGGTGATTTTTTAAAAGCGTTTACCGTGAAGCAGCTCAGCCGTGATATACTGGTGATGGAGCTTAATGAGTAAGCCTCACATTTTTTCTGTGATCAGACGTTTTGGGCTGACTCTTCATCATCGGCTTCGTCATTGGCATTCTTTACAGCATTGATATCCAGTACCTGAATACCAATGATGGAGATAATGCAGTAAGCGGTAAAATAGTAGAAGCCAACTTCCAGTTCTGCGTTGATTGCCTCGTTGTTTTTTGTTGCCAGGAAGGCAAGAAACACCCCCACTACAAACACATCGGCCATAGACCATTTACCGATCAGCCCTACGAATTTGTAGAGTGCCCCACTGTTGCGCATGTTTTTGATCAGCAGCACTGCCATAAGTGACAGGGCTTTTAATACAGGTACTACCACACTAAAGAGCAGAATCAGAGCCGCTACCAGGGTGCTGTCATTCTCATGAAGTGTGCGAATGGTCTTGAGTATGCTTTGTGACTCGTTGTATAATTCAAAGTCTCCCAGTAGCGGGATTTTAGCACCGATGTTCAGGGTGAGAATGTCGTTAGTCAGCCCGGGGTAAAGTAATCCAAGTGAAACCAGAATGAGGACAAGGGCTGCGATATTTCTTTTAGTCATAGAGTTTTTAGTGTTTTAATACCAAATCAACTATAATCTGCCTGATATAACTCATTTCTTACTGCTTGCTCCGCGTTGATAAATTCAGCCGTAGCGATCCGCGAGTTGCCATAGCTTTTGCGGAGGCACTGCTACGCCCTCTTTTCTCGCCTTGATCAAACAGTAGTAATTTGAGTTCTATTGATGTCATATTACAATTGAATTGGTATGATAGTTAGGAGACGATACCACTTGCTAAAAGTAGCAAAAGCTTTGACTTATCATATCAACAGGACTTTGGAATTGTCTCATATTCTAACCTATCAACCAAATATCGCACCATATAGTCGATAAAAACTTAGTCAGGTAAGCACTATAACTCCATTGGGAGTTATGATTTCAGCACTTAGCATTGGATCCGCACCTTGTCGTACTTCAAGCTCCAGACCCAGCGCAAGTAGCGATGGGGTGATTTTGTCAGGGTATGGATGTGTGGCAGAGAAGGATTTGAGTGTACAATCCGTTGGTAGCTCCGGGGTGGGATTGCCCTTTTCTCCCCAGTCGATAAAGAAGGGAATCAAACCGTTTCCCATGTTTACGTTGGGGTCGCTCAGAGTCCACTTCAGCAGGCTACCATCAGGCTTGTAGCGGCTGCCCGATTTTATGGAACCAATATCGATGCCACCGGCCAGACCTTTGTCCCGGACTGCCGGGACATCCCGGGTAGTGGCTGCCCAGCGAAAGAGCTTTGGTTTTTCAAGCTGATCGAGATCCATCCAGGTGCGCTCTACTTCTTGCTGAGGGTCAGGGGCAATGATTTCGAAGTAGATATTGTTGCCCAATCCCATCAGCGCATTGTGTGTGCCCAGTCCAGGGTGACTTCCACCAATCACAGCTTTTACGCCCGTCAGCTCGTGTATATAGGCGATGCCTTCTTCCAGGTCCGGGACACCGTACAGTAAATGGTCGATTTGATGAAGCATGGGGCGGAGAGGGGCTGTTTTAAAAGTTATTCGTCATTGCGAGTTCTAATTTTTTTACTCTGTAAAACACATAAGCCTCAATGACAGATGAATTTGAATAGTCTTTTTATTGAGCCTCATCCCCGCCTTCTCCGAATGGAGAAGGAGCAATGGTATTCCAATTCATCTGTCATCGGTAACGCAGTGAAGCAATCTCTAAAAATGACTCTTGAGTGAAGGTTGAGATCACTTCACTGCGCTCGTGATGACGATTCTTATTTGCTTTTAAGGCAGACCTTTTAGTTTTTTCTTAGCAGATATTGATGAGAATGGGTAGTACTCCTAAGATGAACTCTTAATGCTTACCAAAGTCACAGTAGATCATGGGAGCTGAGCCAATCGGTGAACCATCAGGAGGCGTTAAGGCTCTTACTGAGGTTTCTTCACCGGGGTTTTGAATGTAGCGTGTAATTCTCAAACCGAGGTTAGAGAAGAAAGCGCGGTCTACATCTGAAGTCATTTCTCTTGAAGAGCCCTGGATCAGTTCCTGGAGTCCCATCAGAGCCATACTTCTGGTAGTGGCAGAGGCACTGCTGTTTTTACCCAAATCCATCAGCGCGTTGGCGAATTGGTCAAGGACCACGCGTTGAAGCTCTGCCTGATAGCCCTCATAGCCAGGGCTCATGGCCAGCTTGTTTACAGACCTGATCACATCCATAAGCCCCAGCTGATCAGCATCCATAGCTTGCTGCTGTGCAAGCCTCGTAGCTCGTTGTGGATGAAAAAGAAAGCTCATTACGGCACCGGTTACACTTTCAGCAGGAGCTACAGGGTCAAACATGACACCGGTACGCACCTTAAAGGTTTCGCGTGACCTGCCATAGCCCGGAGGTCTTGGTGGAATCAGCTTGCGGATATGCTCCGGAATTTCCAGGTTCTCAGGCTTGAGGATGTTCATCAGTGCTTCCAGTGCAGCGTCTTGTTCTGCTCTGGGTACAGTGCGGGGAAGTGGCTGTGCATCACCACGCAGTTTGTAATTGTAGTAAGAACCACCCACTACCTTGGCAGCTGCTTCCAACTGGTAACGATGGATCATATACATAGGTACCAAGGCCTCTTCCAGCGTTGCCAATGGTGCTCCCATCGGAATGTTTTTCTCAGAGAAGTTGGCCAGGGCTGCTTTACGCACCTCCATCAGTCGATTGAGTTCATCAACAGGACTTTTACCACTGTCCCAAAGGTGGGAGAAGGGATGTGCACCACCTGCTGGCCTTGAATCACTATCGGTAATAAAGTGTAACCCTTTCGTGATATACTGATCAATAAGCTTTTTAAGCTCCTGCGCTTCGTTTACGTTTTCAGGGAAGTCCTGGTAGCCATAAGTTATCGCGGCCTTGTCCCACTCACCAATACCCACATCGTAGGCGTTAGAGATATCGATTTGTCCGTTTTTCAGATCAATTTGTGGATGAGGGTAGTCCATTACAGATTCGCGGCCATCGGCACTGGAGGCATAGCTATGTACGAGACCAATGGTATGGCCTACTTCATGAGCCGATAATTGTCTCAATCGGGCGAGTGCCAGCTCCAGCAGTCTCGGGTCAGGGGTAGTACCGTTTTCATAAGGGGTCAAAAGGCCCTGAGCAATCAGGAAATCCTGTCTTACCCTCAATGAGCCAAGGCTTACATGTCCTTTGATAATTTCTCCTGTTCTGGGGTCAGTTACCGAAGAGCCGTAAGACCAGCCCCGGGTAGAGCGGTGTACCCACTGAATGATGTTGTAGCGTACATCCAGCGGATCGGCATCGGCAGGCATTTCTTTTACCTGGAAGGCATTGCGATAGCCTGCAGCTTCAAAAGCCTGGTTCCACCATTTGGCACCTTCAATCAGGGCCGATTTGATCGGCTCCGGTGCACCTCTGTCTACATAATAGACAATAGGCTCTACTGCCTCGCTTCTTTTGGCCTTAGGGTTCTTTTTCTCCAGTCGGTGACGGATGATTACCCTTTTGCGAATGTCTTCCTGGATGGGTGTAGCATAATCCATATAGCTGCGGCTGATAAACCCTGAGCGTGGATCGAACTTTCTGGGCTCATAGTTATTATCGGGTAGCTCAATAAATGAATGGTGCATGCGCACGGTCACGGCACTTGAGTTGGGCGTAACGCTGCGTAAATATCTTCCGGTGGCACTACCCGTAAAAGTAATGGTAGCCTCAAACTCAGAGTTTTTAGGGAAATTTTTGAGCATAGGGGGATAAATGGCCGAGCGGCTTCCATCCATACGGAAGTTCCCTTCACGACCTCTGCTGAGTCTGCCTGAAACACCATGGGCATCTCTGATCAGAAAGCTGGTCATATCCACCAGTACTTTGCCATTCTCTTCGGCACCTACCGTAAATCCAAAGAGTACTGATTCTGCAAAGGCCTGCTTTACCGCTTCTACTTCGTTCGGGTTATTGCTAATAGCTCTGTAGTTGTAGTTAGGCTGTACCATCAGTACTTTTTTGCCTACTCTTCTGAACTCCACTATCTGGGTGCCCCCGAGTTGACCGCGATCCAGACCAATGTCGTTAGAACCAATCCCTGCTGTCAATGAGTTTACATAGAGAAATTCCTGATCGAGCTTATCTATTTCCAGCCAGACTTTGCCGGATTTTTCATCCCAGTAGTAGTTGAAGTAGCCTTCCTTTTTGGTCATACCTTCAGTCTTCTTCGAGATGGTGTCCTGTGCCATCAACGGACCGGCCAATACCAGTGCTATAAGGCAGAAAAGTAGTTTCTTGATCATTTGTAAATGGAGTTTATCAGTGTAGAATTCCATCAATATAAGAAGTCTTTTTATACCGCTCCATACTTTTATATTTGTGAGGCTACCTAATCCTATAATTAATCAAATGCTTATGCGAACCCGATATTTTGTTACCGCAATGCTGCTTCTGTTGATGGTCTTTCAGGCCAGTGCACAGAGGAAGCCACTTACTCACGATGTTTATGATGACTGGAAAGGCATTCAGAGTGTATCCATTAGTAATGATGGCAACTGGGCTGCCTATCGTATTACTCCTCAGGTGGGTGATGCCGTGTTAGAAATCAGAAACCTGAACAACGATCAGGTGATTACCATTGATCGCGTTACCAAATATAATTTCTCTGCCAACAGCCAGTTTGTGGCGGCTGAGGTGAAACTACCTTATGCAGAGGAGCGAGCACTGAAACTGAAAAAAACAGCCGCTTCTAAAATGCCCAAAGACTCACTTTACGTGATTAACCTGAGCAATGGGGACATCAATAAAGTAGCTCGCGTTAAGAGCTACCAGCTACCTGACGATTCTGATACCTGGATGGCCTGGATTCTTGAAAAGCCGCTGAAAGGAGCCAAGAAGAAAAAGGAGGCTAAGGAAGAGGAAAAAGAAGAGGAGCCTGAAGAAGTAGTTGTAGAGGGGAAGAAGGCTAAGAAGAAAAAGAAGAAGGGTAAAGGGAAGAAAAAGGAAGAACCGGAGCCAGAGCCAAAAGCGAAGTCTGCCAAGAAACCAAAGTCAAAGTCGAAAGGGACTGAGCTGGTACTTTATAATATGAGTACCGGAGAGAGTAAATCTTTCGAAGGTGTGATGGACTATGAGATGTCTGATAAAGGTAACTACCTGTTTTTTGAGCAAGATGAAGCTGACACCACTAATCCTGCCGGAGTTTATGCCTACGAAACTGCGAGTGGGACCCTCACCGCACTGAATGAGGGGATGACGGACTACAAGAAAATGACGCCTGATGACTCAGGCGAGCAATTAGCCTTTTTGGCAACGGCTAATGATAAGGGTGACGATCAGAAGTATTATAGCCTGATGTACTGGAAAGCTGGTGATGCAAAGGCAAGCATTGTGGCAGATACGACTACCAGAGGAGTGCCTGACTACTGGATGATCAGTGATAACGGTAATATCAGATTCTCTGAATCCGGGAAGCGCCTGTACCTGGCTACTGCTCCAAGACCGGTAGAGTATGATTATGAGTCGGATACCACACTACTGAAGGATGATAAGCCGGATGTGGATGTTTGGAGTTACAATGACCCTTACATTCAGCCTATGCAAAAGCTGCAGGCGGGTAGAGAAAAGAACCGCTCTTATGCAGCTATGATTGACCTGAGTAATAAGCGACTGGTTCAGCTGGCGAATATGGATCTGGAATCCGTGAATATCAATTACAGAACTGACCTTGATTATTACCTCTCAGTAGATGATAAGTCGAACAGAACCCAGTTTACCTGGGATACACAGCTGGCAAGAGATGTGTACAAAATTGATGTGAGAACGGGTAATTCTGAACTACTGATTGAGCAAAACAAAGGCTTTGGCTCACTTTCTCCGGCTGGTAAATATATTACGCTTTTTAATCCTGAAGATGGTTACTGGTACTCTATGAATGTGGCTACCAAAACCATGAAAAACCTGACGAAGGGAATGTCTGTCAAGTTCGCTAATGAGCTGCACGATTCACCATCACTGGCAGGCTCTTATGGTAGTGCCGGTTGGACAGATAATGATGAAGCCTTCTATATCTATGATCGCTACGATATCTGGAAATTTGATCCGGCAGGTAATAAGGCTCCGGAAATGGTGACGAAAGGAGAGGGGCGTAAGAACAGAACGCGCTACCGTTATACCCGCCTTGACAGAGATGCCTGGACCATTGATACCAGTGCTCCTGTAGTCGTTTCAGCTTTTCACGACTGGACCAAGGCTTCCGGTTATGCTAAGGTAGATTTCGAAAACGGATCAACTCCTCAGGTCATCGTGATGGAAGATATGAGCATCAATGGCCTGATAAAGGCAAAAAATGCTGACAGGGTATTGGTACGTAAATCTACCTGGAGAGAGTTCAGAGAGGTATATGCTGCCAATAGCGTCAACATGAACGGTCTGAAAAAGCTCACGGATGTCGGAGCCCAGGAAGATGCTTATAATCGCGGTACGGCAGAGCTGCTGGAATTTGAGTCTGGCTTTGATCAGGAGAAAATGCAGGCGATACTGTATAAGCCTGAGAACTTTGACCCGAACAAGAAGTACCCGATGATTGTGTATTTCTACGAGCGTAGGTCTGATTCTTTCCACAGTCACGGAAGCCCTGCACCAAGTGCGAGTACGGTGAACATACCGTACTATGTCAGTAACGATTACCTGGTTTTAGTGCCGGATATCAAGTATGAGATAGGTTACCCCGGAAAGAGTGCGATGGATCATGTGGTACCGGCCACTAAGGCAGCTATGGCCAAGGGTTTTGTCGATGAGAAGAAGATGGCGATCCAGGGCCAAAGCTGGGGAGGTTATCAGGTAGCTTATATGGTTACCCGCACCAATTTATATACGGCTGCCGGAGCAGGAGCCCCCGTGTCCAATATGACTTCTGCCTATGGCGGTGTTCGCTGGGGTAGCGGCATGAGCCGTATGTTCCAGTATGAAAAGACACAAACCAGAATAGGGGCTACCTTATGGGAACGCCCGGACCTCTACATAGAAAACTCACCGCTCTTTAAGGTGCCGGATATCGAAACACCTCTATTCCTTATGCACAATGATGCGGATGGTGCGGTGCCCTGGTACCAGGGTATTGAGTTCTATATGTCACTGCGCAGACTGCAGAAGCCAGCCTGGATGGTGGTGTACAACGGTGAGGCGCATAACCTGCGGAAACGCAAGAACAGAAAGGACCTTTCTATTCGCATGGGACAGTTCTTCGACCATTACCTGAAAGGTGAGCCTATGCCGGAATGGATGGCTTACGGTCTGCCTGCTACACTGAAGAACAGAACCCTGCGCTATGATCTGGTAAATGAGGAGACTCAAAAGCCTAAGGAAGGGCAGAAGATTAGTGTGGAGAAGACGGGTGGGAAATAAGGAATGATGGATAATCCACCTGTGCAAGAGCTTCGGTGGATAAAAATGATGAGTGTTGGATTTTGAATTGAACACCTTTGGTGGATGACTCACCTGCGTTAAAACTTCGGAGTAAGAAATACAGAAAAGCCTCGGGAGACCGGGGCTTTTCTGTTTTGGTGAGGTGTCTGAAATGAGACAGAAATCATCGGTTTTGGGGATAATGGTATCCTAAGCCTTGCTGATGTATGGTAGAAAGTATAGGCTTAGTATTGAGGATTATCTAACCACTCATATTATGTCTTACAAACGCCTTGTTTCATACGTCATGTTTGCGATGATGTCTATTATTCTATTCACTTTAAGCTGTGAAACTCCTGGAGAATCAGAGTTCGAAAAACACACCGTTACCGGTACTGTTTTCAAGGCTGGCACAAACGAAGGCATTGCGGGAATAGCTATCACAGTGGAGCCCTCTGACATAGGGAGTACTACTACTAATCAAGATGGTAGTTACATACTGAATGGCCTGGTACAGGGGCAGACTTATACCATCAAAGCCAATGCCGGGCAGGTGAATACCGATTATACAGAAGATGAGTACGTTATCAGGGCTGTCAATGAAGATCGGAACAATGCAGATATGACCATTATGTCTACCAGGGGAGATGTCGTGGGTATTGTAACCAATTCACTTGACAACGAACCGCTGGAGGGAGTAAGGGTGACCATAACCCCAGGGAATGAGTCAAGAAACACTGGAACTGATGGTATTTATACTTTCGACAACCTTCTGGAGCGGGAGTACACTTTACAATTTGTTAAATCGGGTTTTGAGTCTGATACAAAAACGATTACGACCGTGGCCGCCAATACCCAAAATGGTGATATTGCTTTGACACCACTGGCACCCATTACGGTAGATCCCAGTCAGATAAATTTTGGCACCTCTCTTACTAGTGAGGTAATCAGAATAACTAATGAGACAACAGAAACCCTGAACTATGAAATTCAGGCGCCTGCGAATTGGATCATACCTGAAAAGGAGCAGGGCATAATTTCAGGGCTTAATGCCGAACTGATCAAGATTGACATAGACAGGCGCAATATGGGTTTGGGAGTTAACACAGGTTCAGTAGCCATCAATATTCCCGGCAAAGGAAGCAGGACTGTAGAGATAGTGGCGGAGAAGCTGGATGCCAGTGCTGCCGTACTCAGGCTTTTATCTGAAGGCACTTTGAACTTCGGTTCTACTATAGAGGAAAGAACTATAGGGGTCTCAAACGAAGGTGATAATACTTTGAACTGGGAGCTTACTGTGAGCCAAAGCTGGATTTCGGCTACAATAACCGATGGCTCGTTACCTCCGAATGATTCACAGAATTTTTCCATAAGGGTTGACCGTAGCGGCTTGCCGGATGGTATTCACAGCGGAACAGTGGACTTTGAATCTAATGGTGGCAGTGGTTCTATTTTGATAGTTATGGAGGTGAAGAGTGACAATAGTGGAAGTGGTGAAATGGTGGTAACCTCTGGGCTAAGAGCCTACTATACATTTGACGAAGGAAATGTAAAAGATGAATTGGATAATTATCAAGGGATATCTATCGGGGTAACAACTTCCAGTGATACCCCGACAGGGAATGGTTTTTCTTTATCTTTTGATGGTGCTGATGATTACGTTCAGCTAAATGGAAACCCCATTATGAATACGAACCTGACATCAATTCATGCCACGGTTTCTTTGTGGATGAAATCAACATCCGGAGGTGCTTTATTTGCTATTCCATGGAAAGAGAGCGATGCTGAGAATGAGTTTGTATTGGGGATCAGGTCAGGGAATATATGGCACAGTATTAAAAGAAACAGAAACTGTTGCAGCGAAACAGGGGTCTTCGATACTAATGTAAGCTCTGTATTCTTAGATGAGAAATGGCACATGCTCACCATCACCTATGATGGAGCCTCAGGCATTGCCAAACTCTATGTAGACGGTGTCGCTTTTTTGCAAGATGCCTATCAAATATCAAATAAGCTCGATGCTGAACTCTCCAGAATAGGTAAAGACTATAGTGAGTCAAGCGCATACAGCATTGCTGACTATAGTGGTAAGCTGGATAATATCCGCTTCTATTCCAGACCACTTTCAGCTTCTGAAGTAGAAGAGATTTTTAATGCCAGGCAGTAAATAATCTGTTGAATTTTTGAAGAAGCTTTATACGCATTGATATTTAATGGGTCTCAAAGCGTTGAAAGCCATGCTCTAACGATTCTTTTGTAGTCTTCTAAATTGTCGTAAAACCTGATTTGGTTTCTGTTGAGAGACATGTGAATTTTCTCGCCTGACTTGGCAATAATCAGTGTGGCTTTGTCCATGGATTGAATGTAGCCTAATTCATAATAGCAACTAGGTCTTTCATAACTAAGGTCAACCAAAAAAAAGTTGGAGGTTTGCATCCATTCAATGGTTTTCTCTACCGTCATGCTTCGGCCTTCTGGGTTGTCATTGGCAATTAAGAGTTCAATTGGTGTTGATTTGAGAAGCTCGCGTACTATGATCTTCTTTTGCTCATGGTTAGGATCCAGCTTATAAGGAGTGGCCATGAATAATACTTTCCGCATGCTCAAATATGCAACAGTTTTTCAATTTCTGTGAGAAGGCAAGGGGATTTCGATAAAATACATATCAGAGAGAAGTTACCGATCAGGCAAAACATAAAAATAAATGCCATGACTACATAGATTTCCATGTTGGTAGCTAGAAAACTTCCCAGACCAGGCAGTAAATAGGATTCTTTTACATATTGCCCTTTAGTGAGTATATCCCACTCTTTGCGAAACGGTTCGTATGACACTATCCTGGCAAGAGGGCTTTTTGCTTCAAAATCCACCTGCGGAGCCATTTTCTCGATTACATCAAATTTGGCAGCATTGATTTTCTTATATTTTACTATTTCCTCTCTCCAAAGAGCACAAAACACACCTGAGATTACACAAAGAAGCGTGACCAAAGCTCCTCCAACAAGAAACAGTCCAGGGTCAGCCAGGGCCCACTTCCAGATGATCGCTATTGCGCCAATAATAATTGTGCAGAGATACCGACTGTTTTTGTTTAGGGATTCTCTCCGATCGGTCATTTTTTCGGCAGAATCGATAAACATCTTATACTCATTGTAGGAGTATTTGTGCATTAATTTTCAAATTATTTTTCAATAAGATGAATTGTTTGGTAAAAATAAAGTCAATATAACCTTTCTATGATTATGTTTTGAAGAGTAGTCGTCTGTCAAGGTTAGACCTGATTAGTAGTAATCATTCGCCAGTAAAGTTTTCCCAGATGTGTTAACCCACAGGACTTACTGTTTTTTGCAGCATGGTAGAGGTGTTTCTCACCAATAGGTTTGAGCATATTACAGTCCCGGAACTTCTGTAGAATAGCGAAGGTTTTTTCTTTTCCTTCATCTTTAGGATTTAATTCAGGTTCGAAACCAGGATCGAGCTGAAATTCAAAATCGGATTCAGGAAAGTGCTTGGCCAAAAGCCTGAGCTGAGGGAACGAAATCTGGGGTGTACCTGATTTAAGAACAGACAGTTCCGTTACGTGAGACTTAAATACGGGACGTTGCTGCCACGGACCCAGAACTTTATCTGCATAGTTGTAAAGACCTGCTACGGTTACTTGTCCCATTACATCCGCGCCCCCTCCGTTGATGGCTTCCAGGATAATGGATGTGAATAATCCTTGTCCGTTTTTTTCTACTGACGATTCGTTCTGGGTGCTTGAAGCCAATATAGAAACACCCTCCCGTATTGATGCAATATTCTTATTCATGGGGTTAATATTGCCTGTAATACCACTGTAGCAGGTGTCCAGAATAATAATAATTTCATTGATTTGTGTAGCCATATTGGCGAGTTCAACTATTTCATTCAGTGAAACTCCCAGACTGTATTTCTCTCCATCCTGCGTTACCAGGTATCCCCCAAGGTCACCGTTTGCACCATGGCCGGAAAAGAATAGGATAACAATGTCAGCCGGTCGGGCTAACAGGTCTTTGATACTCCTGAAAAGTTGAGGTTTAGTTACCTTATACCTATCAGAAGTAAGTCGTTTTACATGAAAATTGGGTTTACCATCGTAATGTTCCTTTAAGGCATCTCCGATTACGTTGGCATCGTTAATACATCCTTTAAGTGGTGACCAGGAATAGTCATTGATTCCGACTACTAAAGCGCGTCTCATAATTCTACATTTTTAATGAAGTATCAAGTTCACTACTATAATATGAGTTCTTAACAGCAGAACTTAGGATCAGGCCTTCCACAGTTTTGAGGATTATTCCGAATAGCCATTCTTGATGGCCCACTTAATCAGCGCTTTAGAGTTAGGTACTCCGGTTTTATCAATGAGGTTTCTACGATGTGTTTCAACGGTGCTGTGGGCTATGAAAAGTTCTTCGGCTATCTGTGGCGTACTTTTTCCATCAGCGATAAGTTTTACCACATCTATCTCTCTTTTAGTTAGTGGGATTTCCTTTTCAGGCTTATTCCTTACCACAGTTTGTATCCCGGAAATAAGAGTATTGGTTACTTCCCTTCCAAAATAGGTTTTACCTTCTGATATATCCTTAATAGCCTCTACCAGTTCTTCCTTTCCTTTATTTTTCAGGATATAACCACTCGCACCGATTTCTATCAGTTTCCTGATAAAGGCCTGATCATTATACATGGTCAGAATGAGAATCTTGGTGTCAGGAAATCGCTCCCTGATAACTTCTGAAGTTTCAATACCATTCATCAAGGGCATTTCTACATCCAAAACAGCAATGTCTACCTGTTGGGCTTCCAGGGTACTTATTACTTCTCTGCCGTTAATTGCTTCTCCAACCAACTGAATATTATGTTCCTCATGGAGTAGCATCTTTAATCCATCAAGTACTATCTGATGGTCATCTGCCAAAATTATCTTTATCATAGCTTGTCTTCATTTAGGGGTAAATCAATGGTAATCGTAGTACCGGCTCCTTTACCTGAATCGATGGTCATTTCACCATCAAACTTATACACCCGGCTCTCAATATTTTTAAGCCCTATACCTTCTGCCACCGTTTTATCATCCGGGTCAAACCCTCTTCCATCGTCTTCAACAACAATACTGAGGCTCTCTTCTTTTCTAAAGAGCTGAACGGACATTTCTTTGGCTTTTGCGTGTTTAAGTGTATTGGTCAGAAGCTCCTGGATGACCCTATATATGTTAATTTCATAGTGATAACTGAGTCTTTCCTCCAGCCCTATATCAATAAGGTTTAACTTTAATTGACCGGCTGTTTCCACCGTTTCTTTGAGTGCATTTAAAGCAGGTATGAGACCAAATTTCATTAACACTCCTGAAGCCATGTCATGTGCAATTTTGCGTACTTCATCACAGGCTTCATCTAGCAGATTGTTTGCCTCTTTATACTGCTTAACGTTCTTTTCTTTTAAGTCTTCAATACTTTCTTCCACGGACTTGAAGTGCATTTTTACAATAGAAAGTGTACCACCCAATCTGTCATGGAGGTCTCTTGCTATTCTGAGTCTTTCACTTTCCTGGCCCTCTACCATAGCGTTAATGGCTTCTAATTCTTTTTCTCTGATCAACTCTTTGATTCTTTGCTGTTGTAAATCTTCGTTCTTTTTGATCAGTTCATTCTTGGCTCTGAGCCTGGAAATTCTAAGTATGGTAAAAAATAATAAGGCCAGTAGAACTATGGCTCCTGCCAGTGACGCGATTATGATCCTTTGTTTGTCCAGTGCGAGTTTCTGTCGATCCTGTTCCGATTGTAGAAATCGGGACTTACTCCTTTCTTCCTGAATAGCAAGCTCAAGATTACCCAATCTAATCTGATCTGCCGTTATCTCCTGCTGAACTTCACTGTATCGGTTTTCATATTTAATGGCCTCTTCAAACTGATTGGTTTTAGTATATACCTCAGAAATTGCTTTCAGTATATGGGGATGGCGCTTAATGCTCTGAAGACTATCGGTCATTTTCAATGCCTCAAAATAGTAGGTAAGTGCCAGAGTATTTTTACTTTGAAATCTTGCGAGGTTTCCAAGGTTAAAATAAGATTCCAAAAGTCTGGGGTCTTCATATTTTCTGTATATCCCGACAGCTTTAGTTATAAACTTTTGAGCTTTCACGTATTCCCCCCGTAACTCATATACCTTTCCCAGGTTATTATAACCTGGTGCGATACCAATGCTATCTCCTAATTGCAATTTTAATTGCAGGCTCATCAGGTAGCTTGTTTCTGCCGAATCTGATTGGTCCATGCCCAGGTGCGCATTACCAATATTGGTAAGTGCTTTTGCCATTTGAGCTCTCCGCTTCAGTGATTCATAAAGCCGGAAGCTTTTTTTATTGAATTCAAGTGATTTAGGATGATTATTCATTACATCATATAAGCTACCTAAGCCCAGCAGTGATTGGGCTATTCCAACGGTATCCTTTATTTCGGTTCTGATGTCCAGCGACCTGTTGAGGTAAATGAGACTCGAATCATATTTTGCCAAATCCTTGTAGGTATTTGCCATTACCACGAGAGCGGTGGCCAGGTTTTTTTGTTTGTCTAACACCTCCAATGATTTTACGGCTCGTTTTGAGTAAGTAATTGCCTCGTAGGGAGAACCTATGGATCGGTAAGCCGCTGCTAATTGATTTGAGGCCCTTGCTATGCCACTTTGATTGGAGGTGGCTTCTTCGATTACAAGTGCGCTATCATAATAGATTATGGCTTTTCTAAACTCGCTGCGTTTACCTTCGACTATGCCTAGACGATTATAGGCCGTGGCAAGCTGCTTCTGGTCTCCTGTTTTTTTGGCCAGAGTAACAGCTGACCTAGCAAAACTGATGGCTTTTTCGGGTGAACTGGACTTGAGTGTCCAGGATATTTCATTAAATAGATGTATCCTTTGTGCATTATCTCTTACCAGAGATAGACTGTCTATGAATATCTGTGCAATTGAATCCTGTTTTTGCGCATAGGTTTGTGCCTGTAAATCAGCGTGAAAGAAAAGTATGTATAAGATAAATGTCCACAAAGGTGAGTAGTTAGATTTTCCAAATGAATAAGTGAAGTTTTTCAAAACAGGAATTTTTCTTTTCGTAGAAGAATTTAGGTTTTTCCTGTTTACTAACAAAAGTGATTTTTATAATCAGAGGGCTTTTGTTTTATCTGGAATGTTTTCTCCAGGAGGCTTAATATCCCCGTTTTCGTCTTCCGTATTGGTACCGGCACTACCATCTCCATCTCTTGTCAGCAAGTGGTCTTTTTCGGTCCCGGGATTCTCTTTTGAATCCATCTCAATGTTTATTGTGACTTTTTTCATCATAAACTTATTTTGGTTAAAAACTGTATACAAGTTGGGGTAATAACGGCCAGCTATCAATCGGGGGATGTGTTGGTTTTTATCCTTAGAAGTAATGAGAAAGGGACCAGTTCGCTGCGAACTGGTCCCTTTCTCAATCACACTGGAGTCCTATGTGCTTATTGCTTCTTTTCGTAAAGAAGTGCTACCTCGTCTTCGGTCAGTACCCTGTTGTAGACTCGGATATTGTCCATTTTACCGTTGAAATAAAGGTCGTCTTCACCAGAGCGTTTGCCAAATGCAAAGCCTTCTGAATTTTTGGTATAATATAGCTCTCGGTCTGAACTTACTTCCTCTATCAGAGTACCGTCTACATAGATTCTGTGCTGATAGGCCTTGATGGTAACTGTAAGCATATGCCAGGTGCCATCAAGCAACAAGTTGGTCATAGGGGTGGTAAACTCAGTTCCATAATAACTATACCAACTGTTAGCCCAGATCTTATTGTCTTCCTGTATGTAGATGACATTCCGGTACTCACTTTCTCTAAGCGATGATGTGAACAAGAACATATTGTTTCCAGAGGTTTTAAGCCATATGTTATAGGAGCCTGCTGTCTGGTCTTCCACTATGTTTTTAGCGGTCTGAAAAAAATCCTCTTCTTCTGCTTTGAACTCAATAGAAAGGCCTTCTCCGGTGGGTGTATCAGAGGTATGCTCAGGTCCCAGACCCAGACCATTGTGTACTCCGGTTTCATCCCTGAAATCTCCTTCATCAAAACGATAGTAAGCCAGAAGCCCTTGTGGTACCACGAAAAAGGATTTCATATCCACACTAAAACTTTCAGACCAACTCTGCCCGTTAACATCCTTGATGGTAAGGTTAATATCTACTGTCTGACCCACCTCTGCCAGGGTGGAGAAGTTGATGGTCACATCTCTTTCTACAGTTTCGTTTATTGGTACGTCACCGAAATTCACTTCCGAGGGGGAAAAGCTGTTTACATATGGGCCGGGACTGGAAAATTCTACTTTGATATCTTTCCCTTCGCTGGCACCATTGTCATTTCTGAGTTTCACGGTATAGGTTACACTCTCGCCTGGGTTAGGTGTGCCCGATTCATTGGCGTCTGTTTTCAGTTCTACCGATTCCAAAACCATGTTTGGTGGAGGTGGAGCCTTGATCATGGAAACGGCTATATACCCCACACCACCATTGCTGTTGATGGTAATGTTACCGCTATAGCTACCGTCACTAACGTTATCTCTATTAACAAATACGGTTATATTTGCGGCATCAGTTCCGCTCGTGGGTACCACAGTGATCCAGTTAACATCTGTTTCAATCTGCCACTGGAGTGTGGCGTTTCCTACGTTAGCAATGTCAAAACTGAGTTGTTTGGTTTCATAGCCGAAATCCATAAACTGAGTAGACTGTTGCAGAATAGGCGTAGCGGCCACGGTCATTTTCACCGGGACGTTTTTCTGTCCTCCATTTGAGGTAAATTCCAAATTCCCTACGTATTCATTGGGGGCAAGGCCGCTTCTGAACACCTGGACTTTTACGTTCTCTGATTCTCCTTCGCTTAAAGTTCCGTTGTCGTTACTCAACACCATCCAGTTTTGCTCTTTTGCCAGGTTCCAATTGAGGGCTTGCTTGCCGGTATTGGTCACGGTTATTACCTTTTCAGCTACACTGGTACCAAAGTCTAAGGCATCATCTGACACGGTAAGTTGTGGCTCGTTGAGGTTGGGCACTGTCATAGTGATTACTACCTCGGTAGACCCGGAGTTGGAATTAAAAATAACCTGCCCTGTATAATTACCGGGGTTGAGGTTGGTATGGTCTACAGTCACTGATATAGGATCCTTTTCATTGGTAACGGTGCCTGAAGTGGTAGAAACCTTTATCCAGTCACTGTCAGGAACCACGTTATAATCGATCGTACCGGTTCCGCAGTTTTCCACAAATACGCTTTTGGCCTCTGTACTTGTTCCAAAACTTAAATCTGTAGGGTCGACACAAAGCAAGGTTTTGACCTGCAGTCGTACTGTCACAATCGCGTTGCCGCCATTGGATGAGATGGTGAATACATTCTCGTAGCTACCCTGGTTGAGCGCTGCGCGATTGACGGTTATGGTAATCGTCTTTCTTTCCGATCCGGTTACCGTTCCGCTTAAATCTGACACCGTCATCCAGGGTATATCTTCTATAAGCTCCCAGCTCAAAAGCCCATCCCCGGTGTTGGTTATTTCCAGGGGAAGGGTCGTTTTATCTTCCAGGAAATCGAGTGTTGACGGACTTACCTCAAGCTGTGTGCTGGAGGGAGTTAGAGAAATAATGAGACTTTTTTCATCACCAGTTGCCAGCTCAAAGTCTTCTTGCTTCTGGACAAAACCATCTTTGTTGGTGTTGATGGAATAAGACCCGGCTGTAAGCTCAGAAAAGCTGTAATTTCCATTTTCATCTGTGAAAATATCTTGTGACACAGGGCCGGACAACGAGAGCTTTACTCCGGGAATTGACCCCTGATTTTCAATATTGACGACCTTTCCGGAAACTGAAGTTGTAACTTCTTCAGGCAACATTTTGTACACTTTGTTGATAGATGTACCATCCTGTAGGCTGATTACACCTTCTATTGCCTGAAACCCTTGCTTATCCAGGTTTATAGTATAGTCACCAGCCGACAGATTTGGGAAAATAAACTTGCCCTGACTATCCGTTAAGACATCGGATGTGGCAGTGCCTCCTAAAGATACTTTTGCTTCAAATACCGGACTGTCATCCTGCCGATTCAGCACTGTACCGGAAATGGAGGGAAAGGGTTTAAGTTTGATTTGAAGAGATGCACTTTCTCCATCATTAATGTTAATGTCTTCTTCATGTACGGCAAAACCGCTGACACTTACCATAAGCTGATAGCTACCGGCAATCATATCATTGAACACAAAATCTCCTGATTCACTGGTTTGTACAGATTCCCTTCGGTCACCGGAAAGCTCTACAGAGGCTGAAGATATGGGTTGGTTGTCAAGCTCATTGATGACGCTGCCTGAGAGGGTACCAAAGGGAATAAGGGACGCGTTATAATTTTCAATATCCCGTGTATTCTCGTCTATTGTAATTTCTGATGTTTTACTGTAGGGGAGATGCCCTTCCAGCTCTATCTCAATGCTATATACGCCAAAAACGAGGTCGGTAAAATTGAAAGTACCATTGCTGGCGGTTTCCTGTGAAATAGTATTGGATGCCCCTGTACGTTTCAATTTAACCAGGGCTCCCCGAACCCTGAGGTTCTTTGATAATACAGACCCTGAGAAGCTCCCTCTTTCAATTACGGGTTCATCGGGCGTACATTCTGAGAAAAAAATGAACAGTATAAGAGGTATCAGATAAAGGAGTAATCTGTTTTTAAGTTTCATAAGAAACGTGTTTAGTTTGGATAGAATTTTCAAGGGTTAGCCAATGGGGATAACCAAGCTCAAAGTGGGTGATCCACTTGATATGGTAGCAGACAGGGCGCTTTGAGAAGTTTTTGTTGGGTTTCTGCACGGCTTTAGAAACAGAGCGTGAAACCAGTGGAAGGCGTAGGTGGCTATGGCTGCTATAAGAGAAGCTGTGGCTAAATCTTCGTTACCAGAAGCTGAACTGAGCAACTGTTGCCTGGTAAGGAAGCTGGTGGAGAGGCTGGCATCTCTTCTTTGTTGATTGGCTTTATTGGTGGCGCCCAAATAGGTCCAGAGAGTCCCGGCCTGTGCTAATACAATCAAAGGACTGAGAAACCTTGGTTTATGGTTCCACTCGTGAAGGCCGGGGATGAATTTTCTTATGAGAGATGGATCGTAAGCGCCTGCCGAGAGCTTATCAGGAATGTTATTTAAAGAAAACCTTCCGGGGCTCTCATAATCTTTGTAGTTAAGGCTGAAAATATCTACCTGAACGTTCGTATCGTTGGGAAGCCCTGACGGAAGATTGAGCCTGAATCCTTTACCCGTTTTGTTAATATATATGCTGTCTTCAATGGTAAAAGTGTTAGCAGAAAACAGCGTGACTTTCCTTATGCTAAAGTCATCACATTTACCGGGAGGGCTTTCCCATATCATATCTATAACCTGTCCTGTGGTTTTACCCACGTCAATGCGGCCAATTCTGACCGTATTGGTAGCAGTAGCATGATTTATGGCGGGAGTCGGTTTAAGGGTGCCATAGATGTTCTTACCCAATATTTCTATACTCAGTGAATCATATTCAAACTTGTGTTTTGGGATTTTGAATTCAAAAGCACCCGTTTCAAGGTCCAGTTTTAATGAGTGGATTTCTGGTTCTGGTGTGATTCTGAAATTACGTCTGGTAATATTGCTCTCACTGTTCAAATAGCCTCTGAAAGTGAACATTTGGTCCATTTCTTCCAGAAACTTTGACCTGAATTCTCTGTCAAATACCCGCTGATCATAGTCCTCATCAATTCTGAATACATAGACAAATCGTCTTGGCGAAACTCTCGATGCTACGCGAATTATCCTTATTTCCAGTGAGTACTGGTTTCGTTCATTAGTTGGCGAAAGCTCGCCAAGAACTACCCACCTCATTTCATGCTTAAATTGATCGGTGTAATCAGTAATTTGTTTGAAAGTGCGCTCGCTAAAGAACTGACTTTCTCTTTCCAAAAGGCTTTCCAGGCCGTTATTCCGTTCGATAATTGAACATTCTCCCACATCGCTGAGAATGGCCGCAATATTTGTTCTGATCAGGTTTCTGAAAGAGAAGAGATGCTGCTGCTGAGGCACGCGGATGTCACCTACGTACAGATCACTACACCATGTTTTTTTTGATTGTGCACTTGCGTAGAAATGAGTGAAAAGAGCAAGACTGATTAGGACGAGTACTGTCCAATGTCTATTCAATAAAGTGTTCAAAGCTTTCATTTTCTAAATGGGTCTTATTGATTGTTAGGATAAATTCTCTGCTACCATCTGTACCAATGCTGACCTCATCGCCAGCTGTTAAATCGGGCAGAATGAGCATGTACTCGCTGAAAACAGCTACCTTCTTTTTGTTGACATAGACGTTCATACCCTGATATTTCTCTGATCGTGTAAGCGTGAGATCTGTGGTTTTAGGTATAGTTGGAGTTGTTCGTTTTTCTTTCTTTATGTCGGTAGAATCGATGATTACAGGTTGTTCCTTCGCTGCTGGAAGATGTAGAAAAGGAGGGGAGGAACTGACTGTTACCCAACCCGATACCAACACAATGAAGGCAAGGCCGAGAATCGCTATTAGGGCTACTTTCCAAAGGGTTAAAGAGGGACGATCCCGATCAATCACCTCATGAATGGTCATTGCAATTCTTTCGGCAGATTTATCACTGGGAATATGTAATTCCTTTCTGTCCATTGCATTGAGGATTGTACCGTCCAGGGATATGAGTATTCTGTATAAGCCTTTTCGCTTTTCGCGCTCATCTTCTATCACTTCCCATTCGCGCTGAGTCCATTCTTTTGTGTGATAGAATTTAGATACCAGTACGATGGCGTATTTTGACTGTCCTCCATAAACCTCCTGAATGATCTTATGAAGTTTTTTACCTACTTGCTCTCCTTGTTTCTTTTTGTAGAAGTAAGTCTTGTACTTGAAAGCATAGGACTCCAAAGCCTCATGTAACTCCTCTGCCAACTTTCCATCCTCCTCGGCAAAGGATATGGCTATGTCGTATTTGTAGGGTTTTGACATTTTTAGTTTTTATATGTCAAAATTCTATGTTTACCAGAGCTTATCCAGCATGTGAACTGAGGAGTGGGAGTTCCTTAGAACTGATGATTTTTAGACCAGCAGAGCTTGACTGGCTCTTTAGCTCAGGTAAGCCAGTGTCAGGTAGGCACAAACCTCCATCACCGCTGCAATACCCATATGCACAATGATGCCGCCCCAGATGGAGCGCGAGTAGTAGGTGATAATGCCCAAAAGGGTGCCGCCAAAGAGTGAACTGAGAGCCTCACCAAAGGGCTTACCGAAGTGGAGTACGCAGTAGAAAACGGCTGTGGGGAGAATGACTTTAGGCCCGGCTATTTTAACAAAGGCGAGGATCATAAAGCCCCGGAAAAAGAGCTCGATTACATAAAAGTCGAGGATATAGAGGGTTTCATAGCTGAGAATATAGCCGGCATGGTCAGGGTTAAAGAGCTCAATGGCCCGCATGATCTGTGAGCGTGGATACTTGCGCAGAAAGCCGGAGTCCTGACTGGCAATGGCGATGATGGGTATCATGATGGCCAGCATAATCAGGTAGGGGCGAAGGTCCAGCTTACCTTTGTGCATGCCATAGAGAGGTTGTTCTACACGGTCTTTAAACCACCAGAACAAAAAGAGCGGAACAAAGCCCAGGGAGAATTTGAGAAGGGCGAAGAGGTCGCGGAAAATGGTTTGATCTCTGGCGGTTACCTGGGGTAGCTCATTGCCGATGTAATAGGTGTAGTAGTAGATCAGGCTGTTGCGGGTGGACCAGACGAGAATACCAAAGCCTGCGATAAGCCAGAAACGATAGTCTTTCAGAAAGGACCATTGGGCCTTGCGGTAAAAGAATCGCTGAGCCAGGGCTGCTATGGCAAAAACACCGGCATACAAGCTGAGATAGTAGAGCAGGGCTGTATCTTTCCAGCGTAAGGTGTTATGGAGCCTTTTGGTGTCTGGATGGAAGTAGTTCAGGTAGAGTAGCAATAAGGTGAAGAGCAAAACGAATAGTCCGTAAGTCCATTTGAACTCTTCCCGGTAAAAGGTTTTGATATAACCGAAGATTTGCTTCACTGAGCCCGAAGCTGCTAAAAATCCGCTGGAATACAAAAGACCCTCTGAAAGAAGGCCTTTTGTGCGGATTGTGAACTGTGCTGAACCAGGCTGTGCTAATTCTGGTCTTTGTCCGGCTTAACCAGTTTTCTGGCTTTGGCCATAAGAGTTGTATAGGATATCCAGCGTCCGTTAATATTGGCTGGCACTTTCTCAAAGGCTTTTTGAGTTACCAGGGTCAGGTGATACGTGTACTGCCCATAGTTCTTAGCCCTTTTACTTAACCGTGATTTAAAGTAATGATGAAAATCTTCGACTTTGTGATTGTCGAGCACTGTGTTATCGACTCTGCTACCGTCAATCCATACTCCATATCGCTGAGCGTCTTTGAAATCATTAAGCATATCTTGGGTGATAGGAGCAGCGAGGGTAGGTGGCAGGTGTATTTCTGTAGCAACCTTTAACTCGGTGATTTCCTTCTGTACCGAAGATGGAAGCTCTTCAAAAATGGCAATGACAATTTTGCCATTGGTATCCGTATACCTCACTTTGGACTTAGCCTGGAGCATATCGCGTACGAAGATTGGTGGAGCAGGAAGTCGCTCATCGTTCTGCTTCGTATCCTGAGCTTTCACAGGCCTCTGCTTTGGTACGCCATCCTTTATTATTAAAAAGGGAACAGAAGTCGTTATGATTTTCCCAGCAGGTTCCTGAGCGATAACTTTAGCCTCGCCAAGTGAGACAAAGAGCGTAATAACGACCAGCATAGCGGTGATCTGCCTGGCCAGGTTAAGTCTTTTATTCTGAGTTTTTGTCATGATAATAATACGTTTTTTGGTTTCTCCGAATGATAAGTGACTGACCAGCCTGGGGTTGAGTATTATTTGTTGACTGGCGAAATGGATAATGATATTTTGGTATTGGACCAGGGCACCGGTTTCCGAAATAGCGGCTTCATCGGCCAGAAACTCATGATTCAATTGAATGGCCCGTTTGATAAGGAAGACCACCGGATTGAACCAGCACAAACAGATCATAAGCTCTATTATGAGGACATCAAAGCTATGCCTCTGGTTGATATGCGCCTTTTCATGAGCAATCACTTCCTTGGGAAGCAGTCCCTGCTCATATTGTTCCTTGTTGGTAAACATGTAGCCCATAAAACTGAAGGATTGGCTTACGTCTGATCGTAGCACCAGTTTCACACCATTTTGATTTGTGGTTTCCCCACCCTTTTTAAAGCGGTTAATTGACCATAGATTCAGGACGAGTCGAAGGAGCAGAAAGGCTGTGACAACAAAAAAGACCCCGATAACCACTTCATTCAGGCCCGGAAGTTGGATGCCGTTAACGGCAGAATTCAGAACCGGCTCTTGATCAGCCAGAGCAGTGGTTGATCCGGAAACTGTTTGTCCCGGTATAAACTCAACTGTTTTGGTTTTGACGGTAACCACGGGGATGACGGCAGCCAATATTATGATGCTTAACAGAAAGAACCGATTGAAATGAAAGAGCTTGTCATTGCGCAATACCAGGTGGTAGAATGTATAGAGCAGTCCGGAGCACAGAATGAATTTGAGCAGATAGGTCATCATTTCTTTCGGGCTTTAATCTGATCTTCTACTACACGCTTGAGCTCCAGTAGCTGCTCCTCAGTCATGTGCTTGTTAGAGGTAAAGAATGAGGCGAATTGCGGTATAGAGTCATCAAAGAAGTTCTTGACCATACCATTGAAGTGACTGGAAAAGTAGTCTTCCTTCTTCCAGATGGGGTAGTACTCTCTCACATTGCCAAATTGCGTGAAACCGATGGCCTCCTTTGTGAGCAGGCGCTTGAGTAATGTGGCGATGGTAGTGGCTTTAGGTTTGGGGTCCGGATAGGCCTCAGTGATATCTTTCATAAAGGCTTTCTCCTTTTGCCAAAGGATCTGCATTAACTGCTCTTCTGATTTTGGTAGGGTCATTCTACTTTTGTCATGTTGTTTCTACAAATGTAGAATAAGAAATGAAAAATCAAAACTTAATTCTTAGTTATATAGTGTGGGCATGAAAAAAGCCGCGGAACAGCGACTTGATATTCTGATTTTGAAATTTTCAATCTTCAAGGGCAATTCTGGCTCGTTCTGCGCCTACCCATAGTTTGAGACGGGTTATCTGCTCTTCCGAGAGACGAGCATCGCTGTGCATCCAGGTATATTTTGGCAGTGGCATATGGCCTTTTTCCACTTCTTCCACTATTTCCTCCAGCTTATGATCTCTCTTGCGTTTTGAAAAAGTAGCCCAGTCTGAGAAGTTGAGTTCATCGCGGCCGTGTTCTATGTGCTCACCTATCCACCAAGAGAATGGGGCTATTTCTGAGTACCAGGGGTAGCGTGGCTGGTTGGAGTGGCAGTCGTAGCAGGCGGATTTTAGCAAAACACTCATATTACGACTGGTATTCAGAGTAAGCAAGATGTCGTTTTCAGTGACCGGCTCGCTGATTTTCTCAGGTCTGTTAATGAATTGAATGATTACCAGGACCACCAAAAGCACAATGGCTACGTACTTGAGTATTGTTTTCATGTTAAGTATTACGCGTTCGGGAGACGAAAGTAGGAGAATGGTTTAAAAAATAAAAGCCCGGTGACCAGCCGGGCTTTTGTTTGCTTCAATACCTGCAAAGGGTATTAACAATCAGAATTAATTTGCTTTTGTTTTCGTAGGATATCCTGTTGTAACGATTACAGGCTCTGTGGCTGTTTCTATGTGACCAGTCGGCAGATCGTGACTGTTATAGAAGAACCCGTCAGTATGACCATGACCACTTAAGCTGGCTGTCAGCTTCTTAACGGTAATCTCGCTTTTTGCCTGATCCAGAGATTTTTGTCCTTTGGCAAAGGCATCGATGACACTTTTAGGAATCATAAATTGAAGACTCTTAGGTAAGTTTGCCTTTTTGTTAGCGCTTAGTCCCAGATTTACAATCACTACCTCATTAGGCTTCAGGTTTCTCAGGGTACGGCCATATTTAATAATGTTACTCTTAATGGCTGATTCAAACTCATCGTACTTGGATTGGATGTCTTTATAGAAATCTTCTGATTTGACTGACTGATTATTTCCATACACAATCTCACCTTCAGCGGTAGTACGCAATGAGAACCCGTTACTTCTGGATGAGAGGTTCATGTCGTACATCACGCCAAAGCCTTCAAAATACGTCCAAGTGGTACGACCACTTCTGGTAAGGTAGCCATCGTAAGTAGTTTTGAACAGGTCTTCGAAGATACCAGCCAGTATTTTGGCGTCCATCATATCGGCATCGTCAATACTGGTAGATTTACTGTCAATTCTGGACATCATCTGATCCTGGGTGAGTTTGCCGGCTTCATAGGCTTTCACATCTTTCACGGAAACCATACTTACCAGCCTTCTCTTGTTTTCGTCTTTTGAGCTGCTTACAAAGGCAATCTGGCCATCGATTTTGCGTGAAGATGATTTTACGTGAAGTGAGTAGTTTACAGAAACCTGGATTTTTTCACTTTCCTTTAGCTCACCTAAAAGGCTACCATAATTGGCCAGAAATGTTTTCGAAAGCTCTTTCAGCTTATTCTCTTTTTCTGCGTTGAGTTTGTCCAGCTCTTCATCCGTATAGTTTTTTGAAAGAACCGTGTTGCTCTCACCATCCACTATAGTCACCAGATTGTCCCAACTCTGATAGCCAGAAATACCAAAGGCGCCATTGCCGGAAATATTAAAGATCACGCCATTGTTTGGGATATAAATCCCTTTGGATCTTCTGGATCTGAAGCTGCTCCTGTTACCACTGAAGAGGTCGTCTACAATGTTCTGCAGAATATAGATATCGCGGTCCATTTTGGGGAGTTTTGAGATATCCTGGTTGCGGCTGGCTGAGCCATAAAGGCTGCTTGCTTCAGCATAGACTACCTGATCAGCATTCTGGGCAAATCCAAGGTGGATCGTCATGAGCATGAGTAGTGCCATAAGACTAAGTGTTGTTCTGTTTTTCATTATTCAGATATTTTAAAATTTAGATTCATTTGATGGTAATGGCTTTTAGAAAGTCGGCTTCATTCATACTGCCGCTTTTAAATGCCTGGAAGTCTTTAAAAGGAATAGAGGCTTCCATGTGATAAGTTCTTTTATGGGCAAGTTTAGATGGAGGTACTTCCTGTCCGTTTTTCTTGCGTTTCTGGTCTTTTACATCAAAGATGAATTTGATGGTTTCGCTGTCTTTTAGCTTGGGCAGATAGTTTTTGAATTCTACTACAAAATCCTCTACAGCGCTTTTTAGCCGTTCTTTTTGCAGGTTGACCATGTCATCACTGAAAAAGGTATCCATGATTTCGCCATCTGCATTTTCGAAGCTACCGCCTTGCACACTCATGTAGATATGTGCATTTTCTGCTACCACATTGATGGTAATGCCTTCGCCATTTTTGTAGTCTGCGGTGGTTTCTCTGAACCGGTTGAGCAGTACCTCACCGTTCCATTTTTTCAAGTAGTTTTCGAAAGTGATGCGGGTAACCTCCGTATCTCTCTTTACCGGGCTAAAGCCTTCGGTGTTGAGCTGTGCAGCGAGGGGTGACGAGACCAACAGTGCCAGCAGCAGTATCCAATATTTTGAGTTTTTGACCTTCATTTTAATCGTTGTTGTTGTTGTTTGGAGCCAGTGCATCTACTTCGACCGATAAGTTGTACAGCGCTTCTTCAAATACTTCCTGCTTAGATGTAATGGCATCTTCCAGGTCGTTAAAGGCGGCTTCCACATTTCTTAAATCTTCGATGCGTTGGGTTTCAAAATTGTTTGAAAAGCTTACTACCAATTGTCTGAAAACTTCTCTGTAGTCTTCTGTAAGCTTATTGCTTAGCTGGTTCATTTCTGCCAGAATCTGCTGTCTTTGCTCATTCAGCAGGCTATTGATCTGATCTTCAGGCAGGTCATTGAACTTGTCCATACTTGTTTCAATGAAATTTCGATTATCGTCAATATTCACTTGCATGCCTTGCAGGTCCATGCCCACCTCCGCCAGAATGTTTTCTCGTTCTTTCGCCATGAGCTCAGCTACTTCTTCCATCCCGATCCCTTCAGCAGGAGCCGTAAAGCCGGCCTGGAAACCATTTTCATCATAGCTCATATTGAACTTAGAAACCCAGCCGAGGGTGATGATCAGAAGTATCGTAGCCGCTATGGCCACGTACTTTCTCCAGTAGAGCCACTCGCTGTTTTCGTGGGGTTGAATGAAGCCCGGCAGTGCTGGTACCTCTTCATCTTCCCACTGGCTCATAAGCAGCCGGGTTTCTTCCATGCCTTCAAGCTCGGTGCGGGCTTCGGGCCGCTCTTTGAAATATTGATCAAGCTGAGCTTTTTTCGACTCATCCAGCTCTCCGTAGAGGTAGGCTGTCAAGTCTTCGTTTGTGGGTTTATAGCTCATAATGAATTGTTTCTTTATTGATATTCCACTGTTCCAACTGCTTCTTTAAACTTCCGAGTGCGTAATAGAGCCTGGACTTAACCGTATTCTCTGAAATACTCATTACCTCGGCAATCTCTCTTATTTTGAGACCTTCGTATTCTTTCATAATCACCACCATACGCTGCTCTTCCGGTAACACCTTCAAGGCCTTTTTCAGTAGGTCCTTGAGTTCTGTCTGAGCATATTCCCTGTCGGGGTCTGATTCGCGCCAGGTGGCTGCTGTATTCTGGATAAAGTCCTGATCATCTTTCGACTGAACTTTCATAAATGGAAACACCCACTTACGTTTTTGTCGCCTTACTTCCTCATGGCAGTAATTGGCGGCTATCCGGTATAACCATGATTTAAAGCTGCTCTCATCTTTCAACGATTTCAGGTTTTTGTTCATGGAAATAAAGGTCTTTTGCGTAACCTCCATGGCCTGATCATGATCGCTGAAATACTTGTAGCTGAAGTTGTAGATCCTTTTGTACCAGAGCTTTACCAGCTGGTTCAGCGCTATGGGATCACCATCTTTAGCAGCAGCTATCAAAAAATCGGTTTGAGGCATAAGGGTGATTTCCTTCATTGTGTTTCCACTTTCCGAACTTAGGATGGTGCTTGTGAAAAAAAAGTTTGAAGGAAGTTAGAAAAAAGTTGTTACATCCGTTCTTAACCCACTTCCGCGCAGTTTTGAAGCTGTTTTAGATAGGGGAGGTAACAGGCCATCAGATGTTTCAAAGAAAGCCAGGCGGTTTCGATAGGTAATCTGATGTATCCGGCCTAATGCTGAAAGTGCTCTGAATAACCTCTCGGTTAAGAGTGTCAAATCCGATATTGCTATATATAATCCATAATTCAAGTTCGAAGCACTGTGGTTAGATTTTGTCTACAAAGTCAAATCTCAGGCGAAATAAGAAACATTGTCATAGGTCAATCCCCCTTAACCCGCTTCTCCAAGGGGGAAGTTGGCGTTTCTCATTTCGCCCGACAACTTTATCAGGCTTAATGGACAGATACCAGCTAGCTAATCATGCTAATCGATTTCCCAGATAGGTGTTTTGCCGGCCAGGTGTTCTACGAAGTAGTTCCAGCGTTTTTTTACAAAGTACTTTCTGTATTCGGCCTGGTAGCCGTGCCGTTGGCTGGGTAAAATCAGCAGATCAAATTCTTTGTCGGCTTTGACCAATGCTTCAGCCAGTTTAAAAGTGGCAGAGGGGTTTACATTGTCATCCAGCCCACCATGCACCAGCAGGAGCTTACCTTTCAGGTTGGGTGCCATGGTGATATTAGAAACGGCATGGTAGGCAGAGTCAACCGGCCAGCCCATATACATTTCAGGCCACCAGGCTTTTTCCATTCTAAAGTCATGGTCAGCGCTGCTGGCTACGCCTACCTTATAAAAATCAGGAAACTCCAGCATTGCATGGCCGGCATCGAAACCACCAGCCGAGTGCCCGAAAATACCTACACGTTCTGCATCAAACCAGGGGTAGAGATCTCCCAGCTCTTTAATGGCAGAAACATGCTCTGTCAGGTTTTTGCCCATGTTTTTATAAGAGTAATTGTGAAAGGCCTTGGAACGCCCTGCGGTACCCATACCATCTATCATCACCACGATAAACCCGAGTTCAGCGAGTGCCTGATTGTTCCTTGCCAGTACCGTTCTGAAGTTCCGGGGGAACATCTGCGTATGCGGCCCTGTATAGCTATGGTCGATTACAGGGTACTTTTTATTTGCATCAAAATTCGAAGGTTTCCACATAGCACCATAAATCGCAGTTTGCCCATCACGACCGGTAGATATAAAAGCCTGCGGAGCAAGCCAGCCTCTGTCAGTCAGTGCTGAGATGTTGGCTGTGCTCACTTCTTTTACAAGGGCACCATCAGCAGCCCTTCTGAGTATGGAGCGGGTTGGCTGGTTAAAGGTGGAGTAGTTATCGAAAAAGTGGCTTTTATCCTGCGAAAACTGAATCTGGTGATGAGCGTCTTCCGGGGTCAGTAGCTTGAGCTCACCGGTTTCTATATTAACGCTATAGAGGTGACTGAAATAGGGGTTTCTGTCTGGTTCTTTACCGGAGGCCATAAAGTACACTAAATGCTCATAGCGATCATAGTTGAGAATCTGATCTATATAGTAATTACCGTTGGTAAGACTGCTGGTTTCACTGGTTTCGAGGTTGTGAAGGTAGAGCTGTCGCCAGCCGCTACGTTCTGAGAGAAAGAGCAATTTGTTCTCACTACGCAGGTAGGTGTAAGTAAAGTTGTCGATGTTTGTATCGCTGGTTTCTTCAATGAGTGAGCGTATGTTTTTTCGAGCCAGATCAAGCTCAAGTACTCTTTGCTTTTGATAGCCTCTTTCGGCATAGTCTACCAAAACCTTCTCAGGCTCTTTATGCCAGCGAAAAGAGGCTGCATTCACGTGCGTGCCCGTTGGTATTTCAGGGAAGTATTCCTGGCGCGTACCCACATTATAAAAAACAGGCGTCACTTTTACCATGGTAGAGTCTCCCGGTGAGCCACGGTAGTAGGAGAGGAGCCGGGGTTTGAAAAGCTCATCTTTGCTGTAGTCGAGCAGGTACATTTTTTCGGCATCTCTGAAGTCTACCAGGCTGGTCTGAATCCATTTGGAATCAGGCGACCAACTGACCCCAAAACGTTTTGGTCTTTCGCCTTGCTCACCCTCCATTTTGTCGAACCAACCGTAGTAGGTGCCAAACTCATAGTCTTTTTTACCCTGGGTGCTGAGCTGATATTCTCTACCATTTGCGGTTGACCTGATATAGAGGTTGTAATTGCGCGTAAAGGCAATCCATTTGCCATCGGGAGAGGCCCTTTCTGTGGGTATGGTAGGGTAGGGGCTGTCTGGGTCAGGTTTTACTTCTTCAGTATCTACATTAATCAGGTAGTCTTTGCCGTCAATTTGTGCCCTGAAGTTATTGTCTACCCGCTGCCAGAGTACGTCAAAGGGAAGGTCGTAAGGGTCGACATTTCTATCGAGTAAATCGGAAAGCTGATTGGCTATTAACTCATGGTCAAAAAGGTCCGTAATTTCATAATCGCTGAACCTGATCCTTTTGAATATTTTCGCATCTTTTTCATGCTCCAGGTACCAAAATCCGGTATTGTCTCTGAACCAGTAAGGGTTGATGTCGAGGTTGAGGGCCTCGGTATTGTTGATATTTTCAAACAGGTAGCTCTGTGCTCTTTTGTAATCTGCCTTCGTAATTTGTTCTGACTGATTTGAGGAGCAGGCATTGATTAGTAAGACTGGTACAAGGGCCAGAGCATAAAAAAGTCTATGTTTCATAAAGTCCGTAGTGGTCTTAAAATCTGTCTGAAATTAATGAATTCGTAGCATGATCCAGATTAAAAAGGACTCATCTTGAATGAAACAAGATTCCCAATTTGAAACTCGGCTACTCAGGTAGAAATAGATAGAAATTCAGTTACCCCTATGAAAACACGGATTAGAGCGTGTTGAGAGGTGTTTAGACCAATTGTCTATTTTAGGATAAGGCTGGCGCAGCTTTTGTGTTGAAAACAGAGTATTATCTGTGATAGGTTTTAAGAAGGATTAATCTGGATGTAAAAAGCTTATCTATTCTTGTATTTGTTTAACTAAAGTGATATGAAGTATTTCAGACGGGGCTCCCGGGTTTATCTTAATTGTGATGAAGGGAAAGAGGTTTTAGGGCATATACAATTTCAACTGTCTTCGAACAGCCTTTCTCCGGTAAGCAACCAAACGGGAAATATCGTTGGCTTTTTCGATTTGGTAGATTCAACTTTTAAACCGGCTGCTGAGGACAACTACTACAGAACAGCACGTGAAGTGTTCTAGGCTTACTTGCCAGATGCTATTTTCATTTCAAGTAACCTCATGTAAGCGAGAAGCCTGGATTTAGAATCGGCTTCATAGGAGAGTTTATAGAGCTTCATGGCCGTTTTATAGTTCTTTTGCTTTTCTTCATAAATCCCCATGAATTTAAATGCAGCAGCCTGATCTGTGGCCGCAGCACTTGAGACCTCTTGTTTGAGAACCGATGGGTCATGACTGAATGACTTTTGCACAAATTCAATTTTTTCCTGATCCAGTTCTTTGGTGTGGTTCACGATCTTTCTGTACGCCTCACAGTTGTTAACAAGTGCAACGGCTGTGTTACTCAACATCCGAATAGCGATTTCTTTTTGAATGTCATTGGTCGTTTTTGATGGAGCTTCAGGATCAGAGATACCTGCGGTCATTTTTCTGAAATCTTTAAGAAGAAATCGCTCATAGCACTTAAGGTTATAAGCCTCCAATAACTCATCTATGGGGCCGTTCTGAAATTCGCTCAGGCAGTTGCAATGATGCTGCGTAAAAGCTTTGTCAACCTCTTTTTGAACCTCAGTCAGGTCACGTGAAGAGGAAGAGGCTGAAGGTTTAGGTGCAGTGTCCACTTTGTCTTTGAGCAGGTGCATGAAGCCTTTGATTCTATAACGGGGACTGACGGCATAAGCCTCCTGATAAAAAGACATAGCCCTGGCATAGTCACCCTGCTGCTCATAAACTGCACCTACACCGATTAGAGAAGTAGACCTATCCCTTGGGGACTGATCAGCCAGACTTTCACTTATCGTTTTAGCATTATACTTTTTGGTAATAGGAAAGGCCTGATTAAAATCTGTGGCAGTAGATTCTCTTAATGCGATAAGTGCTTTTTTATACATTGAACAATTATCCAATAGAGAGATAATTGTGTTGTCTCTTGCTTTGGCCAGGAGGGATTGTTCCAGTTCGTTGTATTCGGCCTTTCCTCCGGGAAACTCAATTTCATTTGCCTGTACCGCTCGGCCTAAAATCGCAACAAGGGTATCTGAAGCGAATGACCTGGGGCAATTGACTCTGGCTATATCCTGAAGTTTTTGATCACTTACGTCCTGGTAGCCCTGCAGGCAATTACACATATACTCCTCATATTTACTGTCAACTCTGTCCTGCAAAGATTGCTGTGCAGCAGCATCGAAGGTGAGAAAAACGAACAGAATACTCAGGTATGATCGAAGATTCAAAGTCATGCCACAAAGTAAAATTAACAGACCGATATTCAAAGGAATTCGTATCTGCCAAAGAGCTCTTTGCTTGATGGGTAAATAGCGCTGATGATGTGGTTTTACCCCTTAACCACCTTCAGCAATCGGCCGTTGATATCTATGTCTTTGAATTTGGAGGGCAGGTTGCCTGCAGCAGAGGAGGTTACCTCAAAGTACGAACGCCTATCCTGCACCTGAATGTCACCAATCTGTGATTTCGTCAAACCTGATTCATCACAGATAAAGCGCAGCAGGTTCGATTTATTCACATGCTCCTTCTTACCAATGTTCATCATAAAGCGAACGGTGTCTCCATCAGGCTGGCTGTAAGAGCGATCTGATCTTTCTTTTCTTTCTCTTCTGTCGCCTCTTTCCGGTCTCTCCCTACGATCTCTGCGGTCGCCACGCTCACCTCTTTCACGACTTCTTCTTTCAGAGCGATCAGATCTTGAGTTGTTACGGTCTCCTCGTTCTCCACGCTCTTTACGATCTCTGTTGGTTTCATTGAGATCGCGATCTGCTCCTCCTGCACCTATTTTTGCCATTTCCATAGAGAGCAGCTTATGTATCAGTTCTTCTTTGGTGAGCGATTCAAACTCTGCCTGTACACGCTCTAAAAGCTCAGCGGGCACCTTGTCATCTGCCTCAGTAGCACCAAGCTTTGCAGCCCACTGCGAAACACGTGCTTCCTTGATATCTGATTGTAACGGTACCTGGATTTTTTCGAATTCGATCTTCAGGTATTTACTCAGAGATTTTACCTTTGAAAGGTCTTTTCTGCTTACAAGAGAGAGTGAAATACCACGCTGACCGGCCCTGGCAGTTCTGCCGCTACGGTGTGTGTAGTATTCAGAATCATCTGGCAGTGAGTAGTGTATAACATGCGTAATGTCCTTTACATCAATACCCCGGGCGGCAACATCCGTGGCAGCCAGCAGGTTGATGGCATGAGTTTTAAAGAGCCCCATTACCTTGTCCCTGGCATTCTGGGTAAGATCGCCATGAATGGCATCAATACCGTAGCCAAGCTTTCTCAGGTCGGCAGAAAGCTCCTGTGTGTCCATTTTGGTTCTGCAGAAGATAATGCCGCGCATGTCGGGTTCCAGGTCGATAAACCTGCGTAAAGCTTCTTGCTTATCGCTCACTTTGAGGAAAACATACTCATGCTTGATATTTTTGTTTACCTCGTCTTTGCGACCTACCTGAACCTCTTCGGGGTTGGTCATGTAGTTTTCTACAATGCGCCTGATGTCTTTGGACATGGTAGCGGAAAAGAGCCAGGTGGCTTTTTCCTTTGGGGTAAACTTCAGAATCTCGTCAATGTCTTCTTTAAAGCCCATGTTGAGCATTTCATCGGCCTCATCCAGCACCATGTGTGTGATGTTAGAAAGATCAATGGCTTTCCTTTTCATCAGGTCCATCAAACGGCCAGGGGTGGCAATGATCACCTGCTTGGTGCGCTTCAGCTCTCTGATTTGTCCCTGAATGGGAGCGCCACCATATACGGCCAAGGTCTCCAGTCCCTTCTTGTATTTAGAGAATGCTTTGAGCTGTTCTGCAATTTGCTGCCCAAGCTCGCGGGTAGGAGCCAGTACGAGCGCCTGTGTATGGTTAAGGCTCAGGTCCATAGACTCAAGCAAGGGAAGCCCGAAAGCTGCAGTTTTACCCGTTCCTGTCTGTGCCAGGCCAATGAAGTCAATGTTTTGATTGACCAGCATCGGAATGGCTTTTTGTTGAATTTCAGAAGGGGTTTCTATGCCGAGTTCTGGAAGTGATTTGAGAATATCCTGGGAAAGGCCCAGCTCTGAGAAGGTGTTCAATGTCTTGTATTAAAATGAGCGCGCAAAGGTACGTGAAATTAATTGATTCACAGTGGCTTACTCAAATATAACTCGAATGCGGCTATTTCTTCTTCATTTGTTCTGCCAATTTATTTGCTTCATCCATAATGGCCTTAGGAAAGCCATTGAGGGACAGAATTTTCAGCGCATTGGTATTGACAAGGTGGCCGGGTTTGAGCAAATAGTCGAAATGAATTTTCTCGTCTTCCACTGTTTCAGAAAAGTGGTAAAGATCAAAGTCGTTCTGAAGGTAATCGGCCAGCTCCAGATCATGGCTGGCAATAAAAACGATATTGCCTGAGCCATTAAGGTGGCTGAGTATCGCCTTGCCTGCCGAAATTCGTTCGAGGGTATTGGTGCCTTTAAAAAGCTCATCGAGTAAAAACAGGTTGGCTACCTTTGAGGTGCTGGTGTCTACCATTTCCTTTATAGTCAATACCTCTTCGAAAAAGTAGCTTTTGTCGTTCATCAGGTCATCGGCAATGCGAATGGCTGAATGAACGTGGAGCAGGGGCATGCCGAAGGCTTTGGCAAAACAGGTATTGATAGTTTGGCCAAGAATGGCATTGACACCAATGGTACGGATGAAGGTGGTCTTACCAGACATATTGGAACCTGTAAGCAGTACCGATTTGTCCTGAACGGATAGGGAATTAGGTACGGCCTGGATCAACAGTGGGTGGTAGACAGCGTCTGCTATTATGCTCTTTTCACCGCCTATCTCAGGTCTGCAGTGCACGGCTGTCTGATCTCTCATTGACAAAATAGAGAGGGAAGTATCGATGCTCCCCGCAAACTCAAAAAGCCTGTGAATCTGTTCCTTTTGCTCCTCCAGCTTTTTAAGCGATCTGAAAAGCAATAGGGGTTCGATGAGAAAAAAGGAGCGGATGAGCTCTACAAAGAATTCAGCAACCTGGCCCACATCAGACTGAAGGCTCTTTTCAATCTTGAATATAAAGAGGCTTTTGCTGAGGCTACCCAGCTTTTTAATAGCCAGGTTCAGGCTGTTATCTTCTTTGCCTGTCAGGTTTCTGAGTTTCTTTGTAGTACTGAGCAACCTAAGTAGCTGTGGAATAGAAGCACCATATTCATAGAGGTTTTGCTTGTTCCAGTAATGGATACCAAAATTGACTCCCAGAATTAGGAAGAGCACGAACCAGAATTTTGGTACCAGAACTACGAAGAGGACTGTCAGGCAGCTGAGGATAGCCATCAGGTTGACCACCCAAAACCATTTGGGCTTCTGAATATAGTCGCTGGAAAAGAGCGGGGTTAGGTAATGGGCTTCGGGGTTGCTAAGCTCTGATAGGGCCAGCACAGTTTCATTTTTTAGGTTTTCATCTCTGCCAAGCTGGTCTATGAACTCTTCCTGCTGGTGAATCTCATACCTATGCTCCGAAATGGACCTGATGCTGGCATAGAGGTACTGTTGGCCGGGTTTTGAAACGGTTCTGTCAATGAACATAAACACCTCATCCATGTCCAGGTCTGCATAGGTGCGGTCAGAAACGGGTAGGGGCGTCTTGGCCGCTTTGTACAACTGCCAGTATTGGCCAATACTTTTGAAATCAAAATGGCCCTGCTTCACCTCTGCGTATTGCTCAAGGATTTCCTTTCTCTTTTTTGAAGCGCTGCTGAACATGGTCAATTGACTGTGCTATGAGTATAGTGCATTATACCGAAACCCGATCAACTTAAGTAGACAAGCGATGCAATCGGGCCGTTAAAAGGTAGATGATCAGGAACAGCTCAAATGACCTGACCTGCAACCGATGGCTTTGTGTTATTGATTTCTATCCGGCATAATACGTTTTAGGTGCATGACCAACCGGGCTAAACCGGGAATGTTATGGGCTTTTACTTTAGCTCTTTGCTTAGTTGGCTTTCATTTCCAGCAGTACTTTGAACCCTCTTGCAATGGCTGAAGGGTTGGCTTTATCAGACTTTGCGTAAGCTTCAATGGCCCCTTTGTCATCCCCGGCCTTTTCAAGTAATGCACCTATCGTCAGGTAGGTTTCCGCTTTTAGCCTCTTTGAACCTGATGCCAATTGTTGATTCAGCCTGGTTATTTCTTCTTTTATGTCAGGTTTGTCGGTGTTCTCGGAGAGTTCCTTTTTGTATGCAATCAGTGCTTTTCGGTGTGCTTCACATTCTTTTACAATACGGACTGCGGCCCTTATTTTTATCTCTCCTCCCAGCAGCTTTCCGGCTTCGTATTGCTCATCTTTGGTCATGTCTGGAAATTTCTCCTCGATGACTTCCTGTAGTTTTTTAAAATTTTTCATGGCAAACTGAAGTCCACATTTGAGTGATACAGTTGTCAGAAGCTGTTTTGCAGAGGCGTCTTTGTTCTCTTCCAGGCAGGAGCAATAAGCCGGGATGTATTCATCGGCAATAATTTCTTCAATTGTTTCCTGTGCCCTGAGTTGGGAGAGAGAAAAGAGGATGATGAGAAAAGTGAGCGTTTTGGAGAGTTTCATTTGTGTAGTGATCAGTGTTACGAGTTAGTAAATAAATATATGTGGGGGTAAGCATAAGGCGAAAGATTTCTTTGTTGGTTTTATACAATGACCTCAGAAACAGAAATCAGTACCGTTAACCAAAGACTGGCCTGCTGTTGAAAATTAACTGATTGAGGTCATGATTTCTGCTGATTTGGGTCATCAGATTGCTTGACAGGAGTCAGGGGCTATTTGCTTAACTATCAGTAGCTTAGATCGACTAAAAACAGGAGCTATGAAAAAAATACAAATCTTATTAACCGGACTTTTCCTTATTGCCACAGTGTCTGGCCTTCAGGGGCAGGAAAAGTATGAAATTGTAGAAGAGGCTGGTCAGTTATCCTTAAAAGGTACCTCCAATACGGCCGACTGGGAATTGCTTTCAGGCAGCCTTACAGGTGATGCGCAGCTGATGGTAGAGAATGGAAAGTTGACGAATGTATCCCGTGTGATTGTGGATATTGACGGCAAAACTATCGCCAATAAGAATAACAAGCGGATGACAAAAAAGGCCCACAAAACTCTGCAGGTGGGAGATCATCCTGTGGTGACATTCTTTGCCTATGGGTTCTCTCAAATGGGGGATGGGCCGCGTAAAATGAAAGGCAATGTGAGTATTGCCGGTAAAAACGTAGACATTCTGTTTGACTTTACCTCGCGCATTCAGGACGATGTGGTGTGGATTGTAGCGGAAGCAGATGCGAAATTCAGTGATTTTGGCCTGGAACCTCCTACTGATTTTGGCGGAGCTATTACCTGTAAAGATGATATTAAGATTGAAGTGCAACTGCCTTTTTCATTACCCGAAGACCGTTAGTAGCGAGACTATTGACTAACTCAATAAAATCAACAGCCATGAAATCTAATTTGAACAGATTATCCCGAATGCTTCTCCTAAGCCTGACAGTGTTGTCCTTCTCTGGCTTTGGCCTGCTGGCCCAGCAAAAATATGTGCTGGGTGCAGAGCAGGAACTCTTTATCCTGGGTACCTCTACCATGCACAACTGGGAAATGGTAACTGCTTCAGCTGAGGGGGCAGGCGTTTTTACGATTGAAGATGAACAGCTCAGTGCTGTAAGCGATTTTAAGGTGCAGTTTAAGGGCGAAGATCTGGAAAGTGGGAGGGGGATTATGGATAGGAATACCCGAAGAGCTCTGGATACTGAGAATCATCCATTGATCAGTTTTGTGCTGACGGATTATCGTAGAAGTGAGGATGGTAGCGAGGTGGCTCTGGGTGACTTTACAGCGGCCGGAGTTACCCGAAAGCTGGAGTTTCAGGTGGACACTGAGTTAAAGGGGGCTAAGCTTCATATTAGCGGTGAGGTATCTTTTAAGCTGACTGATTTTGATATTGAGCCACCTGTCGCACTTGCGGGTACGCTTCGTACTGGCGATGCCGTCAGCCTGGAATTCACCCTGGTTTTTGAAGCCCGGAATACAGGAGGTTAGCCAGTTCTTGCTTAAAGACTTGTGAATATGGGCATGTCTGTGGGGACACAGACACGAACAGGGGGGCTTTTAAGCTGACAGACTTTGATATTGAGCCTCCTGTGGCCCTGGCAGGTACCCTGCGTACCGGAGATGCGGTGAGCCTGGAATTCACCCTGGTTTTTGAAGCCCGGAATACAGGAGGTTAGCCGGCTTTTGCTTAAAGACTTGTGAATATGGGCATGTCTGTGGGGACACAGCCATGAACAAGGGGGGCTTTTAAGCTGACAGACTTTGATATTGAGCCTCCTGTGGCCCTGGCAGGTACCCTGCGTACCGGAGATGCGGTGAGCCTGGAATTCATCCTGGTTTTTGAAGCCCGGAATACAGGAGGTTAGCCAGTTCTTGCTTAAAGACTTGTGAAATGGGCATGTCTGTGGGGACACAGACACGAACAGGGGGTATCTTTTAAGCTGATAGACTTTGATATTGAGCCTCCTGTGGCCCTGGCAGGTGCCCTGCGTATCGGTGATGCGGTCAGTCTGGAATTTACCCTGGTTTTTGAAGCCAGGAATTCAGGAGGTTAGTCGGCTTTTGCTTAAAGACTTGTGAAATGGGCATGTCTGTGGGGACACAGCCATGAATAAGGGGGGCTTTTAAGCTGACAGACTTTGATATTGAGCCTCCTGTGGCCCTGGCAGGTACCCTGCGTACCGGAGATGCGGTGAGTCTGGAATTCACCCTGGTTTTTGAAGTATTGAATGCGGGAGGTTAGCCAGCCCTTGCTTAAAGACTTGTGAAATGGGCATGTCTGTGGGGACACAGACAAGAACAAAGACTTTGATATTGAGCCTCCTGTGGCCCTGGCAGGTGCCCTGCGTATCGGTGATGCGGTCAGTCTGGAATTCATCCTGGTTTTTGAAGCCCGGAATTCAGGAGGTTAGCCAGCTTTTGCTTAAAGACTTGTGAATATGAGCATGTCTGTGGGGACACAGCCATGAACAAGGGGGGCTTTTAAGCTGATCGATTTTGATATTGAGCCTCCTGTGGCCCTGGCAGGTACCCTGCGTACCGGAGATGCGGTCAGTCTGGAATTCACCCTGGTTTTTGAAGCCAGGAATTCAGGAGGTTAGCCAGTTCTTGCTTAAAGACTTGTGAATATGAGCATGTCTGTGGGGACACAGACACGAACAGGGGTTTGTTATGAATATGGCTATGTCTGTGGGGACACAGACAAGAATAAGGTTGTTATAAACTAAAGGGCCCCTCCTTGCGAAGGGGCCCTAACACAACATAATTTGGCTATTGCCTGGTATATACAGCGTTAATTGGCTGTCGTCCGTTAAATGTGCCGGCTCCTGGTATGTAGACATAATAGTCTACTACAAAACCTCCGTCACAGGTAGTAAATGATCCATCGGGCAGTGACACATCTACAGGTGCCAGGGCGTTAGGATCTCCCCGTGAGGTGACCCAGCTATTGGCCCCGCAGCATAACTCTGCTCCTCCATCCTGGGGGAGAATGTATGCTTTGAGGTCGCTGGGATCAGAAGCGTCAAGCGTTACTTCGGCCGTAAGTCCACTACCCCAGAAATTGGTTACGCTGATAGTGTTGGCTCCGGTAATACTTACTTCGGCAGTGTATGTGAAGGCTCCGTTGTCTTCATTGACATCGTAAGTACCTTCAAATATTGAGATGTCAAATTCACAATCGTCATCACCAATAGTGAGCGTATGTGAGGCATTCAGTGCGTCTGGTCCCGGAAACCCGATATCCAGATTTTCTGAATTATTGACAATCTCAAGGATGAGGTCATGCGACCCATCCGTAAGGTCATTGTTGAGTATATCCAGCTCTATGTTCACACTGTACGCATTGGCTGGTATAGTCAATGTAGTAGGGGAGAGCATATTGTAGTGCGTACCTGAAACGGCATCGCCCGATACACTGATCTCTACTGTGAGGGGAGAGCTTCTGTTTTCGGTGGATACAGAGATGGGAATCAGCACTGTGCTGTTGCCCGCAGCGGCATCTGCTTCAGAAGCTGCTGAGCTGGGCTGGTTAAATTTTATGAAGGTATCGCTCACAAGGAAGTTCTGCTCTTCGCAGGCAGCTAACAGCAATGTGAACAATACGAATAGGCTTATATATTTTTTCATAATGATCGTTTTAGGCCCGGGGCTCTTGTAAACCCCGGGAGGTTGAACTAATAGCCCGGGTTCTGATCGTCTTTGATGTTCGGGTTGGCATCGAGCTCACCTATCGGAATAGGCCATACAAACCTGAAATCGCCAGCGGGTAGAGACTGCGTTACCGCGGGGGCCGAGAAATCCGGTCCACGGGTAATACCCTGACCTTTTCTGCGGATATCGAACCAGCGGTGACCTTCTACAAAGAGCTCTTTTCTGCGCTCAATCTCGATGGCATTTTCCAGTGCATTGCCTGCCAGGTTCTCATCTACATAACCCGTAATACGGGCTGCTCTGAGGGTGTTCAGGTCTGCCATGGCGTTGGTGTCGTCTCCGTTGCTGGCACGGGCTTCCGCTCTGATCAGGTACATTTCGCCCATTCTGAAAACCTTGAAGTTGTTAAAACCCTGGTTGGGCTCATACTTGCTGGGGATCAGTACGTCTCCTCTGCGGGAATCTTCTCTTACGTAGGAGGTAAAACGAATGTCATCAGCCGGAGTGGGAAAGAGATCTGTCCAAAGGCTGGAGGGCCTGAAAGCGACTCTGTTGTTGGGAACAAAGTAAAGAGAGCTACCTACTCTTGAGTCCTGACCGAAGGTATAGGCTACTTCCCAAATCACCTCCTGAGCGGCTACAGAGCCAGCATCGCTACGGGCATTGAGCCAGGCTCCTGTGAAATCGGCACCTGAAATCAGTCCGGTAGAGCCATCGTTTATCACGGTAGTAGCTGCCTGAATGGCCAGGTCGTTCATGCCGGCATAGAGGGCTACTCTTGCCATTAGCGCATTTACGGCCAGCTCACTGAAGAAAGTTCTTTCCGTAACGGCTGCATCTGCTGTCCCGAACAAGGTAATGGCATCGTTTATGTCATTGAAGATCTGATCATAGACTTGCTCAACAGTACTTCTGCCGAGGGTTTCAGTACTTAAATCGAGCTTGATGGGTATACCTCTGGCCTGAGAGTTACGCTCATAGGACTCTCCGAAGGCACGCAATAAATCGAAGTGCGCGAGTGCCCTTAAGCCAAGGGCCTGTGCTTTGAGTCGGTCTCTGCGACCATCGTCACCTTCAATACCATCTATGCCCACCAAAACGGTATTGGCACGAAGTATTACCTGATAGGCTCTGAGCCAGAAACCGGCTACTTCGCCATCATCCGAATTGTAGAGCCAGTCGGTTTGTGCTCTTTGATTACCCAGCGATTCCGGGGTTTCAAAGATGTCTTCTGCCATCATATCCAGCAGTACACCAAAGGTACGGCCGTAGTAAGCATTGGCACGCAGTGCCGAATGAATACCGATGGTAGCCGCTTCGTAGTCGTCCATGTCCACCAGTCCGTTGCTGATGGCCTCCTGATGTGTGGGTTCTACGTCCACAAAGTCTTCACAGGCAAAGGTGAAAAGCAGGAGAAAAGCGATATATATAGTTTTTTGCTTCATCGTTTTTTCTTTTAGAATCCAATATTCAGTCCGATGGTATAGGTTCTCAGGGCAGGGTACACCGCACCGAGGAACAGGCCATTGTTCACTTCAGGATCTGCTCCTGAGAAGTTGGTGAACGTGAGCAGGTTCTGACCCTGAACGTATATTCTTGCACTGCTAAAGCTGATCTTGCTGAGGAAGCCAGCCGGTACATTGTAAGAGAGCTGTACGTTTCTCAATCTCAGGTAAGAACCATCTTCAAGATATCGGCTGGTATTACTCTGGAATGGATTAGTAGTGAGTCCGTTAACGGTCCTGATTCTGGGTACATCCGTAATCTGACCCGGGGCTTGCCATGCGTTGAGCAGAGAGGCAGCCATACCGTCTACAAAGAAGGTAGGATTCTCAATGTTCACACGCTCATTGTTATACACTTCGTTACCAGCCACCCAGTTAAAGAAGAGTGACAGGGTCACATTTTTGTAGCTGAAGTTGTTGGTGAAACCACCAAACCAGGGTGCATTTCTTGGCTTGAATACCCTGCGATCATTAGGTGTGTACACATTGGTTACATTGCCATTGAGGTCGCGGTAGAGCGCATCGCCTGTAGCAGGATCTACCCCTACATAAGGCACTACATAGTTGCTATTGATGGGTTGGCCTTCTCTTAATATGGTGGTAGCTGTGGTAATATCCTCACCATCTACCAGCCTTACTACCTCATTATCATTGAAAGTGACATTGGCTGAAGCATTCCATGTGAAGTTAGAGGCCTGCAGTACAGTACCATTCAGTGAAAGCTCAATACCGCTGTTTCTGATCTGACCTACGTTTCTGATCTGAGAGTTGAAACCTGTGGTTCTGGAAAGCTGCTGCTGCATGAGCAGGTCTTTGGTATCATCGATGTAGAAGTCGATAGCACCGCTGATTCTGCGGTTGGCTGTTTCAAAATCGAGTCCCACATTGAAAGACTGTTTGGTCTCCCATTTCAAATCCGGGTTGGGTACATTGGCCAGTGTTTTACCGGGCAGACCGTCATAAGGGTTGCCGGTAAAGGTGTTTACCTGGGCTACAAAGCCGAAATCGCCAATGGCCTGGTTACCCGTAGTACCGAAAGAAGATCTCAGCTTAAGGGTGTTCAGGAAGGAGAGGTCCAGGAAGGACTCATTGGAGAGTAACCATGACCCGCCAACTGACCAGAATGTGGCAAAACGGTTGTTAGGTCCGAATCTGGAGGAACCATCTCGTCTGACAGAGGCTGTGAAGAAATATTTGTCTTTCAAACCGTAATCTGCCAGGGCGAAGAAGGATGCTATGGTATTTTCGATGTTACCACCACCTACAGTGGGTATAAAACCATTTGTATTGGTACCCCCTGTAATGGACGCTTCGTTTTCGAGTCTGCCCACAATACCAAAACCTGTATAGTTAAAGTTGGTGGTTTGTGAGTAAACCATCTCCTGATAGAGGCCTACATTCAACTTATGATCATCACCCCAGTTGCGCTCATAGTGCAGGGAAGTGGTACCTACAAAGGAGGCTCTTCTCTCATTGGTATTGGTAAGGCTACCCTGACCACCGGTAGACTGTAAACCAGGGTTGGTGAGGGGATCGATGAAGGTTTGTGTTTGCCTGTCTCTGAAGTCAACGCCCCATTTTGTACGGATGCTTAGCCCGTCAACCGGAAGCTGATAACCCAAATCGACATTGGCTACCAATCGTACATCTTCTCTCTCACGTGTGTTTTCCAGAATCTCCTGCAGCGGGTTAGGCTGGCCGGTTCTGATCGCTGAATAGTTTCCATCAGCATCAAAAGGAGTTTCATAAGGGTTGGCCCAATAGATAGCATTCAGTGGAGAGCCAATAAATGCATCACCTTCACGGGTAAAACTCTGGTTAGAGTACGTAAGGCCGAGGTTTAAACCGAAATCGAAATCACCCGACTGGTTCAGGATATTGGCCCTGAGGCTATATCGGTCGAGCCCGGTGGTGATTACCTGTCCTTCCTGAGAGAAGATATTGGCCGACACATAGTAGGTAGTGTTTTCGTTACCTCCTGATGCTGTGATCTCGTGCGATTCGAGCTTGGCACTTCTGAAAAGAATGTTGGCCCAGTCAGTATCTATGTTTCTAAGGGCTTCAAGTTCTGTTTCTGTAAGTGATGCGATGGTGCTACCACCGTTAAGTAGCTCAAAATCAACTTTTTGACGTCCGTTCATTACGGGGAGAAAGTCATCTCTGGTGAGCTCCTGGGTATAACCCAGCTGGTAATTGTAAGTGAATTGCGTCTTACCGGCTTTTCCTTTCTTGGTTGTGATCACAATCACACCGTTGGCTCCCCTGGAACCGTAAAGAGAAGTAGCAGAAGCATCTTTCAATACACTCACCGTTTCGAAGTCGTTAGGGTTCATGGAGGCGAACTGGGTAGCGGCTACAGGTACACCGTCTACCACATAGAGTGGCGTAGTGCCTGAGCTGATACTGTTAACACCCCGTATGGTTACCGCTGCGGCAGATCCCGGTTGTCCACTACCTGACTGAACGAGCAGTCCGGAAGCCTGACCTTGAAGCATCTGATCGAAACTTGCCAAAGGAATGTTCTCGATCTTGTCTGACTTGAGCTGCACGGCAGAACCGGCATACTTGGTAGGATCATACTCATTATAGCCTGTCACCACCACTGTTTCCAGATCGATGGCATCGGGCTGCATGATCACATTAATAATCGTCTGATTCAAAACAGGAATTTCCTGGGTAGTGTACCCGAGAAACCTGAAAATCAGGGTACCGCCTGTGGCGGGAATGCTGATGCGATAATTTCCATCAGCGTCTGTTACGGATCCGGTTGTTGTGCCTTTCAAGGCCACTGCGAGTGAGGGGAGAGGTAGGCCATCATCGGCCGAAGTCACCCTACCCGTCAGAATGCGGTCTTGAGCATGTGCGCTTACTATTACCATTGCAAATAAGCCACACGTCAGTAAAAACTTCCTCATATTTAGTTTTTAGATAGTTGTGTGAAAATGAACTCATAAGCAATTGGCCAAATTTGTTGTTGTTGTGTGTTGTGTTAACAATCCCAACACGGAAAAAACCTTACAGGGTTTTTTTGGTCAGTGAGTGCTCTTATGCCAATATAGGCTCAGAGGGGCGTTTGGAATGTTTTTTGTAGCTCTGTACGCTATCAGGGCAGTTCAGAGCCTGTTTTTGAGCAAATCTCATTATATCACTAATTGTTTAGTTGTTTGACTGTGAAGCACTTAGCCCACTGAATGAGTAGAGTATGTATCCACATAGGTTTATCGGAGTACTAAGGCGCTCAAACCGCTGAATCGTCCGGTTTTGAGCTGTTTAGTTAAGTATATAGCGTCTTTCCTGGCTGTTAAAAAAAATTAAAAAAAGATTTATTACAGGAGGGTAAATCGGCTTTTTAGCAAGAAGAACTAGCCGAGAGGTTATCAACAGCCTGTGATTTTCAGCTGTTTACCGTATCAGGAGTGACGAAAATAGTATGATTTATGATGGTATACTGATATATCTGGCCAGATCCACATGGGACTGGATGACCAACTATCAGGTGTAACCTTGTTTGTCTGTACCACATCTCAGGTGGTAAGATATTCAGACTCATGCGAAGAAAAATCTCCCTTTTGTTATTGACACTTGTACCCGCTGTGGTACTGGCTCAAAGACCCTTGTTACTCGATAATTTCACACTGATTGATGGAACAGGTAGTGCTCTTCAGGTGGGGAAGAGCCTGCTTGTTGTGGGAGATACCATCTACTCTGTTTTCGACTATGGTGATGACATCGAATTTTCTGAAGTGGAAAGGCTGGATTTGACAGGTAAGTATCTCTTACCGGGGCTGTTTGATGCGCATACCCATCTGGCATCTGATCCAAGCCAGAGAGACCGACCGGAAGTAGTGCGGGAAAGACTTACCTGGCTATTGAAAAACGGGGTGACCGGTGTGAGAGATATGTCCGGAGATGCCAGGCTGCTTTCCTATTTGGCAAGACAAGCAGAAGTGGATGAAATCTCTGCACCAGACATTTACTTTGCCGCGTTATTCGCTGGCAAACGATTCTTCGATAGGGACCGCAGGGTGGTTCAAGCCAGCGTTGGTTATAGCAGTGGTGAGGCTCCCTGGATGAGAGCTATTGGTTTAAATACAGACCTCAAGCAGGTGATAGCGGAGGCAAAAGGTACGGGAGCGACCGGTCTCAAGCTCTATGCGAACTTATCCCGAAAACAGGTGGGAGACATTACTATGGAAGCCAAAAGGCAGGGGTTGGGAGTTTGGGCTCATGCATCCATTTTGCCGGGAGTTCCTTCGGAGTTGGTGGAAGCTGGTGTAGAAGTACTGTCTCACGGTATGCTACTGGCGCTTGAACAACTGATAAAACCTGTACCAGGTGGGCGGCCAGGCATTGATACGGCACTGACAGACTCAAGCCCCAAGTTGCAGCTGCTGACTGCGCTGATGGCTAAAGAAGGAACTGTGCTGGACCCGAGCTTAACGGTGAACTGGGGCAGGTACCCTCAGGCATTGTACACAAATGGCGTAAAGGCAACCCAAATAGCCTATAAGGCTGGGGTGGCTCTGGTGGTAGGAACTGACAGGGCGATACCTGTTGGTGGTGATAATACTTTACCGCTGATCGAAGAAATGGAAGCCATGGTAAGGGATGTGGGTATACCGGTGAATGAGGTGATTCAAATGACCACACTCAATACCGCTACTGTTTTAGGGCTGGGTGACATTTCAGGCAGTGTAGAAACCGGTAAAAAGGCCAACCTGCTGATTGTGAATCAAAACCCTATGAAAGACATCCGAAACCTGGGAGAGGTCTATCTGGTCATCAAAAACGGTAAGCGAGTTGACTAAGCCCTAATTTCTTTCCCTGGGGATGACTTTTCGCGTGCTCATATCGTATTTGCCACCGGCTCTCATCAGGTGAAAAACCTTATCTCCTTTTTGGTAGCTATTGGTTTTCTGGTTCCAATAAGTGCCATCATAAATAAGCACATAGTGTTGGCCCAGTACTTCAAAAGAGTTGCCAGTAACCAGTACTGCGGTATTTTCATCAATGGCCATACCGAGTAAATCAGGGTACACATCGAGAATTTCAAACATATCGTAGTGTCGGTTACGGGCCAGTGTGTGCTGGTCAATAGCAATGTTTTTTACAAAGCCCAGGCCTTCTTCATGGTCGCCTACCATTATGGTGTTGGTTTTGGTATCTCCCCTTGCCAGGTATGAGCCCTGAATGGTGGCACCTGCCGAGCTGCCGCCAATCACACCGTCTCGTGCCAGTAGGGCATTGAGTTTATCATGAACTTTTGTGTTGAGGTATGAGTCGGCCAGTCGCCATTGCCTGCCCCCGGGAAACCAGACTCCACCGGCATCATCAATGATTTTGGCAAAGGCTTCTTTATCAGCTTCCTTTGGGTCGGTGGTATGAAGCACCTTCACATTATTGGCTCCTCTTCTTTTCCACTGAGCAGTGATTTGCTTCTTACGCTGGTCAGTTACCTCATAGCCGCCCGCAGTGGGTATTACCACAATCAGGGCGTCAGCGCCTCCTGAAAGGTCTATGAACTTATCAAAGACTTTAGCGTCCCTAAGGGCTCCACCGGCTATGATGAGGTGGCCTTTTTCGGGACCCGTGGTAGTGGTCTGCGCATAGCTCTGGCTGGCCAGCACAATCAGCAGACTGGCGATAAGGCTTTTTAGTTTCATTTTTTCAGACGTTTGATTACGTGATTTTCAATAAGCCCTACCCATTCTGTGTACATTTTTCCCGATGGATGAAGCTTGTCTTCTGCTGTCAGCTCAGGATTGCCCTTGGCCTTGCGTGAGATGGGAGTGATGTTGAAGTATCTTACTTTGTATTTCTTACAGATTTCGCGGCTTACCTTGTTGTAGGTGTTAATGGCCTCGAACACTTCCTTTTCTTTTGCCGCCCCAAAGGGTGTTTTACCATAATCAGGAATGGATAGCACAATAACATTACGATAGTTATCGCCTGCCAGCTTTATAGCTGTTTGTAAGAGCTGTTCGAACTCAGGAGCAAAGCTTTCTACTGACTTGCCCTGATACTGATTATTTACTCCTATGAGCAGCGATACAAGGTCATAGCTCTCTGCCAGTTCCTCGTCTTTTTCTATGGCGGCTATCAGCTCATCGGTACGCCAGCCGGTGCGGGCAATGATTTTGGGCGTGGCCATGGCTATGCCGGCCCCTACCGCTCTGGCTGCGAGTTGTACCGGCCATCTTTCAGATTCGGATACACTTTCACCGATGGTATAGGAATCGCCCAGGGCCAGGTAGGTTTTGGAAGCTTCCTGGGCAGTAGTATCAGAATGAGGAGTCATAAGCGTAAAAAGAAATAGGGCTGAAATGAGTAATGTATGGCAAATACGAGACATGTTCAGGACGTTTGTTCTAATGTAAGCAATACTCTCATAAACCTGTGTACGGGAGTACAGTTTCTGATGAAGGGAGGGCAAACCTGAATGAAATCAATCGGCTAAATCTCTGAAGTCTACCGGGATAACGGAAGAGACACCCTGCTCTTTCATGGTGATGCCGTAGATGACATCAGTAGCAGACATGGTCCGTTTGTTATGGGTAACAATGATGAACTGAGATTCGCCTGAGAATTTCTGAATGATCTGGTTGAACTTGTCAATGTTGGCATCATCCAGGGGGGCATCTACCTCATCGAAAATACAGAAGGGTGCCGGCTTGAGCAGGTAAATGGAGAAGAGGAGCGAGGTGGCTGTAAGTGTCTTTTCTCCTCCTGAAAGTTGGTTGATCGTCAGAGGACGCTTGCCCTTTGGTTTGGCCATAATCTCAATGGCAGATTCCAATGGGTTATCAGGGTCCACCAGCTTCAGGTCACAGTCATCTTCTTCAGTAAACAAAGACCTGAATACTTTGATAAAGTTTGCTTTGATCTTGCCAAAGGCATCGAGAAAGGTTTCTCTGGCTACATCGTCAATCTCCTGAATGGTTTCCATCAGGGAGCCTTTAGCCTTCAGCAGGTCATCTCTTTGTTCGGTAATGAAATCTGAGCGTTCCTTAATTTCGGCATATGCTTCCATGGCCATGGGGTTGATGGGGCCCATTTTCTCGAGTCTGTCCCGCATCTTAAAAACCTTGGCTTGTAGCTCTTCTACAGGAATGCCCGAATCTTCTTCTACCTCCTCTTTCAGCAGCTGATCAAGGTCGATACTAAACTCTACAGAGAGCCTTTCTTTGACAGAGCTCAATTCCAGTTTGGTTTCGTTAAGCCTGTTTTGGAGCACCATCAGTAGCTCATCCACCTGCTCACGCTTGCGCTGAAGCTCCCTTAGGGTCTTGTCGGCTACGTCTATGTCTCCGCGCTGGGCATAGTAGTCTTTTTCAGCCTCGTTTACACCTTTTTCAATGGCTTCCTTCTCATCATACATACCCACGAGTTCTCCCTCGTTGTCTTCTGTATTTGAGATGAGCTTTTTGATTTCGGCCTCGTTTTTTTCAAGCTCTTCGTGATTTTTGGCTATGCGCTCTTTGCTGCCATCAAAAGCGGTCTGCTTGTATTCAATTTCCTGTTCAATGGAGCTGACTTTATTCTGTCGCTGATGAAACTGAATATTCATGTCATTGTACACCTGCGACTTTTCCTGGAGTAAATGGTTTTGCTCTTTGGCCGTAAGTTCCAGTGTCTCAATCTCTGCTTCCATGGATGAGAAGCTTCCCCTCACTTCCTCTACCTCAGGTTTTAGCTGTTCCAGCGATTGGCTGATCTTTTCGATACTGCCGGTGATATCTTCACGCCTGGTGGTATTGCTGGTAAGCATTTGTGAGAGTTGTTCTTTTCTGGTCTTTACAGAAATATACTCTTCATTTACCTGGTTGAAGTCTTTTTGCAGTTGCTCCAGCTCAGACCTGTGTGTCGCTGATTTGAGCCTGGCGAGTTCCTTCTGCTTCTGGTCCAGTCGTTCTTTGATACCGGCAATTTTGGTTTCCAGGTCCTTGATTTCTTTCTGGAGCTTTTCCAGGTTTTTGGCCCTGCCAATCCGTTTTCCTTCAAATAGCCCAACCGAACCACCGGAAATGCTGAACTGGCGCTTGGTGTACTTGCCACTCTCGGTAATGAATACGGCTTCTGCGTCCATAGGAATGTCTCCGGGACCACCGGATACGATGTACACGTTTTCCAGAATATGGCCAATCAGCCGTTTGTACTTGGGCTCGTATTCTACAATCTCCGTAGCAGGTACTGCATTTTCAAACAGCTTTACCGAGCCTCCTTCATAGTGATCAAATGCATCGAGAATAAAGAAGTTGGCTTTGCCCTTGGCTGCATCGCTCAGAATATTCACGGCTTCAAAGGCCTGGCGCTCTGTGTCTACTATGTAGTAGTTCATATAGGGCTCCAGGTAATTCTCTATGGTGACGCGATATTTGTCTTCGCAGGTCAGTATATCTGAAAGGAGAGGGGCGTTCTTGTTCCAGTTGGCCTTTTTCTTCAGAAACTTGATGGCTTCAGGAAAGCCCTCCAGGTTTTCTACCAGACTCTTGGTGAGGTTGTACTCATTGCTGCGCGAATCGAGCTTTCTGCTAAGCTGTGTCAGCTCATCACGCACTACATCTATCGTCTCTTCCGTTTTCTGAATAGCATCACGGTGACGCTCTTCCTCTTCTCTCTTTGCTGTAAGCGCACCTTTCTTTTCGATCAGGTCTTCTTCAATCTCCTGTAGCTTAGTATCGAACGATTGTAAGTTGGCGGATTGCTCAGAGGTATCAGAAGTAGTTTTTTCCAGCTCTTCATTGAGTGTTTGCAGCTGAATTTCTTTGATCTCAATCTCCTTATTCAGGGTAAAGAGTCTTTCTCTGTATTCGGCAAATGATTTTCGCTGAGCATCGAAGGCTTGCTGAGAGCTGTTGGCGATTTGCTTTTGCTCTTCATAAGCTTCCCTCAGTTGCCCTACTTCTACCTCTATCTCGCGAAAGTATTTACCAGCCGTCTCCTTTTCGTTCCGCAGGCTTTCCAGGCTGAAAGCAGCGCGTTCATTGCTGCGTTTGTCCGCTTCCAGGCGCTCGCGCAGGTTATCACTTTTATCTTCCAGGTAGGTCAGCCGCTCGTTTTTGATCTTACGGTCGCTTTCAAACTGACGAATCTTGTTTACGTGCTCATTGAGGGTACGCTGGCGGGAGGCCAGTAGCTTTTCCTTGCTGATAAGGTCTGTTTTACCTTTTTCGATAGTAGCTTCCTGGGAGCTCATCATCTGACCTATCTCCAGCTTCTTATCGTTTTGTTCCTGAATCTGTTTTTCTACAGACTTGTAGATATCAGTCTGTGCTTCGACTGCTTTCCTGGCCAGGTCAACGCTTAATACTTTGTACTCCTCTTTGATCTTGTAGTACCGCTCCGCCTGCCGGGCCTGCTTCTCCAGCGACTTGAGGTTCTTTTCTATTTCAAACAGAAGATCTTCTACGCGGTCGAGATCGTCATCTGTGTCTTTAAGCTTTTTGAGGGTCTCCTTCTTCCTTTTCTTAAACTTACTGATACCGGCTGCTTCCTCAAACAGGTCTCTTCTCGAGTTTTCTTTGTCATTGAGCAGGTCATCGACCATTTTCAATTCAATGATGGCATAGCTGTTTGAGGCTATACCGGTATCCATAAAAAGGTTGGTAATGTCTTTGAGCCTGCAGCTCACGTTGTTCAGCAGGTATTCGCTCTCTCCGGTACGGTAGTATCTTCTGGTAATGGTTACCTCGGTATATTCTGTAGGCAGGAGGTTCTTGGTGTTTTTAAAAGAGAGAGAAACCTCAGCGAGCTGGGTAGGTCTTCGGTTTTTTGTTCCGTTGAAAATGATGTTTTCCATTTTCTCCGAACGCAGCATTCGGGTCTTTTGCTCACCCAATACCCACCTTATAGAATCAACAATATTTGATTTTCCGCAGCCATTGGGTCCTACAATGCCAGTAATACCCTCATCGAAGTTGATCGCTACACGATCACCGAAGCTCTTGAATCCCTTGATTTCGAGTTTGGTTAATTGCATATATGGGCACCTGCGAAAAAGTAGGAGTAGCTAGCAAAATTAGAATTAATTCTTAGATTTGCTAACAATGGAATTCGATATTGGTAACCTCGTCTATATCATCTTTTTAGTGGTGATTTTCATACTGAACCTGTTCAGTAAGGCCAAAAAGAAAAGAAGAGAGAATATGCCCCGGACAGAGGAACCGGCTACACGCTCACCGCGGCCTACGCCAAAGGGGAAGTCCTTTGAGGAATTACTGGAAGAATTCACAGGAAATGCGCCTGAACCGCCACCACTTCCACCTCCGGTTGCCCGGACATCAGCTCCTAAGCCCAAACCTGCACCTGTTTATCAGGAAAAGGCAAAAGCCAAACCTGTATTACAGCCACAGAAGCCGCATAGTGTACTGACCACCGAGTTCAAGCGTTTTGAAGAGTTTGAAGAAGAGGAGGTAGAAAAAACAGACTATGCAGAGCTCTTTGAGGATCAGGATAGTGCTCAGAAGGCATTTGTGCTTTCAGAAATATTCCAACGGAAATATTAATCCCTTACTTTACCTAAGCTCGCGCCACCAGTAAATAGCTGTGACCAAAGGCTGGTGCCTAAGTTCCATATCTGTTTGTAAGAAGTATAAAACCAGGTAGCCTACTGCTGGGCAGTAGGTACTTAAATACTTGTAAGAGAGTTGTAGGAAGGTTTAAATTGGTAGGTCAGAGGATACCTTCAATAGGTGATACTCAGAGGAGACTTAAGACATTCGGAAACTGATAGGTACTTTAACCCTGGTATTGATGAGTTTACCATCTTTCATTCCGGGTTTCCATTGTTCAGATTCCATTATGGCCTGCAACACCGCCTCATCACAGCCATTGCCCAGTTTCTCTACAAACCTGATATCGCCTATCTGGCCGCTTTTGCCTACTACAAAGGAAACCACTACATCGCCTTCTACTCTTGCCTTTCTGGCAGCAGAAGGGTAGGAGATGCTTTCCTGCAGATAGCTTTTCCAGGCTTCTAACCCTTCAGTGGGTACGGGCTTAGTGTCTTGCTCACTAAAGTTGTTATAATCATAGGCTACCTCAGCTACCTCCACGGTTTTACCAGTCGGCACTGCCTCGCACGAGAAGATGAAGAACATCAAAGCGGCTACGGGAACAGGAATCAACAGCTTGAGTACGTTGATTTTTTTCTGAGCCTTAATCATGTTCACACGCTTCAGCGTCTTGTTCTTGTTGAAGTGGCTGCCGATTTCGAGGCCCATTTTAGAGAAAACCAGCTTAACCAGTAGCTGAGAGTAGGCATTTTTGCCATTTGCTTTTGCTACTGCGTTATCCGCTTCGTACTCGTGAATCTCTTCCAGCAGATTCTTAAAGAGGTAAATAAATGGGTTGAACCAGAACACAATTTTCAGCACTTCCATAAACAACACATCATAGGAGTGCTTTTGGTTGATGTGTACCTTTTCGTGCTCAAGTATTTGTTTTTCTTCCTGCTTATTAAGCTTCTGGGTGTTATCCCAGATGAGATAGTTGAAAAAAGCGAAGGTAGGTAAAGAGCCATCAGTCTTTACCATATAATAGTTTTCGCGATATCGCGTTCTGTGCCTCTTGAACCACACAAAATCCTTAAACGATCTGATCTGAACAAACAGGCGTAGCGCCAGGCTCAGAAAACCAATAAAGTAAAGCGTGATTACAACCTCCCACCACAACATAAAGGGTCGCTCTGACTGCGCGGTAATGGTATATGAGAAGGCTTTCTCTGCTTCAATGATAGGTTCATCGGTGGCTTCATTGCCTACCTGATGAATAGAGTTCAGCACGGTAGGCGTAGTGTCAGGGTTATAGTCGATTTCCAATAATGGAAAGCTTACCGAAAAAATGATGACTGCCAGCAAGTAAAACCGATTGTACTGAAAACTACGTTCTTTCCGCAATACGAAATGGTAAAGCAGATAAAACACGGCCAGGCAAGTGGCGGACTCAAGCAAGTAGAGCAATGCCTGATTGAATGTTTCCAGTAACTCTATGGTTGGGTGCTGCGACATCTATTTATTTTTCATCGTCTTCTTCTTTCAAATCACTCTCAACGTGCTTCATCAAAGACTCAAAGTCTTTAATCTCCATTTCGTTTTCTTTGGCAAAAAATGAAACGAGTTTTTGAAATGAACCACCGAAGTAACCACCGATAAAGTTTTTCAGATAAAAGTTACTGTAAGTAGTCTTGTCGATAATAGGGAAGTACTCATGAGTTTTGCCATAAGCATTATATCCCACAAACCCTTTTTTCTCCAGAATCCTGATAATCGTAGAAACCGTATTGTAGGCCGGTTTTGGCTCTGGCATTTTTGCTAAGACATCTTTTACGAAACCCTTTTTTACGTCCCATAAAATCTGCATTACCTGTTCTTCCGCCTTTGTTAATTCCCTCATTTTCTATTAGTTATTTTGTGCACTGTATTAATAGTATCAATAATAAAACTATCCGTCTAGTTTTCCAACTAACAGGTTAGTTTTTTATTATGCTACAGGCTTACAGCTGAGTAAAAGCGTAGGAGATAATATTGGCTCCCATTCTCAGTGCTTTCAGTCTGACGGACTGTGGGTCATTGTGAATTCGCTGGTCTTCCCAGCCGTTGCCCAGGTCAGACTCGTAGCTGTAATAGCACACTAACTTCCCTTCATAAATCAGGCCAAAACCTTGTGGCGGCTTCTTATCATGCTCATGAATTTTAGGAAGACCCTCAGGGAACTTGTATTTCTGGTTGTAAATCTCGTGATCGTGCGGTAATTCAATGAATTCCAGTTCAGGAAATACCTTTTTCATTTCCAGCCTTACATACTGATCAAGGCCGTAATTATCGTCAATATGGATAAAGCCACCTGATACCAGGTAGTTCCTGAGGTTTTGCGCTTCCTGGCTGGAGAAAACCACATTGCCGTGCCCTGTCATATACACCCAGCTATAGTCAAACAGCTCCGGGCTGCCTATTTCTACCACTGCATCCTGCTCATCAATATTGGTCTTGATGTTTTCGTTGCAAAACCGGGCAAGGTTGGGCAGTGAGGTTTTATTGGCGTACCAGTCGCCACCGCCATTGTACTTGAGTTTGGCGATTTTTAATTGCTCCTGTGCCAGTGAGGTGCTGAGAAAACCTGTCAGCAACAGGCAGGTAATGAATGTGGTTCGCAACATATTTTGATATTTCCTTAAGGCCAAAATAGCTATATTAATTGACTCAATCTTAGCTCTATGAACGCGCAATTTTTAAAAGGTGTTTTCCTTCCCCTGATTTTTCTGTTAACGGTTTCTTGCCAGCCAGGTAGTGGTGGCGGTATAAAGTTTGAAATAAGCATTGATTCGTCTTTGCATACCAATGATTTCGATGGTCGCCTGATGCTGTTTATTTCGGACAATGATCGGTCTGAACCTAAATCTCAGGTAAGTGATAGCCCCAGTACACAAATGCTCTTTGGCCAGAATGCAGAGGGTTGGTCTGCGGGAACCAGTCAGGTAATGGATCAGCGGGCTTTTGGCTATCCGCTGGAGTCTTTTGCTGAAATACCTGCCGGGGAGTACTTTGTGCAGGTGCTGCTACATAAATACGAAACTTTTAACCGTGCTGATGGCCATACAGTGAAGTTGCCTATGAACAGAGGTGCCGGGCAGAACTGGAGGCGGGCGCCAGGCAATATTTACAGTAAGCCGATCAAGGTGACCATTGACCCGGCTAAATCCCAGACGATCAATTTGGATATAACTGAGATTAACCCGCCCATAGAAGAGCCGGAGGATACAAAGTACATCAAGCACATTAAGATGAAGAGTGAGATGCTTAGCAAATTCTGGGGCAGGGATATTTACCTGGGAGCGCACATTCTTTTACCTGAGGGCTTTGATGAGCACCCTGAGGCTAAATACCCTTTGATGGTTTTTCACGGGCATTTCCCCGATGACTTCGGAGGTTTCCGTACCACACCTCCTGACCCGGATATGAAGCCGGTTTACTCTTCAAGGTTTGACCTGGAGGGGTATAACGTCATTCAGCAGCAAGAGGCTTATGATTTTTATAAGCAATGGACCTCAGACAACTTTCCCAGGATGCTCATTATTGAGATTCAGCACGCCAATCCTTTTTATGACGACTCTTATGCAGTGAATTCGGCCAATATTGGCCCCTACGGTGATGCCATTACTTATGAGCTCATCCCTTATATAGAAGAGCAGTTCAGGGGAATTGGTGAGGGCTGGGCCCGTTTTCTTTATGGGGGTTCTACCGGTGGCTGGGAAGCCCTGGCTGCTCAGGTATTTTACCCTGATGAATATAATGGCTGCTTTGCCGCTTGTCCTGATCCTATCGATTTCAGGGCTTACAGCCTCGTGAACCTATATGAGGATGGGAATGCCTACTACCTTGACGGTAAGTACAGAAAGTCACTGAGAGCGGCTAAACGTGATTACCTGGGGAATGTAACGGCATCGCTGAGGGATATGAATATGCGGGAGCTTGCCCTGGGAGATAAGGGGCGCTCTGGTGATCAGTGGGATGTATGGCAGGCTGTATATGCGCCTGTTGGAGATGATGGCTACCCAAAGCCCATCTGGGATAAATACTCGGGAAAGATTGACCAAAGCGTTGCGACACACTTTAAGGAAAACTATGACCTGCGCTATATCATGGAGCGGGACTGGGCAGAGCTGGGCCCTAAGCTCAAGGGTAAGCTGAATATTTACTGTGGCGACATGGATAACTACTACCTCAATAATGCGGTTTATCTGGCGGAGGATTTTTTAGAGAATACAAAGAACCCTTATTACTCGGGGGATGTTGCTTATGGAGACCGCGCAGAGCATTGCTGGAATGGTGATCCTGATTTGCCGAATGCTATCAGCAGATTGAGGTATAACAGCATGTATGTGCCTAAGATTATGAAGAGAATTAAAGAGTCGGCACCGAAGGGGGCTGACCTTACCAGTTGGAGATATTAGTTGATGCAGAAAAAATTTGAGGAGTTTGTTCATAAGCTCAGCCATCGTCTGGAAAAACCATTACCCGGGCGTGAGGCACAGGTGAAAATGGCACCTTATCCGGTGGATGAAAGCCGGTTTAAAGAAAATCTGAGTAACCCTTCCAAGCCGGGAGGGGTGATGATACTGCTATACCCACATAATGGAGATATATACCTGCCACTGATGAAGCGGCCTACCTATGCGGGAGCCCATAGCGGACAGGTAAGCTTTCCGGGCGGTAAGTTTGAGCAGGAAGATGTTGATTTGCGTACAACGGCTCTTAGAGAAACTGAGGAGGAAATAGGTGTAAGGTCTGAAAAGGTGGAAGTGATTGGTTCATTGTCTGACCTTTTTATCATAGCCAGTAACTTTAAGGTGTACCCATCGGTGGGCTATGTAAATGAACGCCCGGTATTTGTACCGGATGCCGTGGAGGTAGAGAGCGTTTTAGAGGTGAGCTTGTCACAGCTGAGGGATGAGTCTAAAAGGGGAGTGGAGCAAATGACTTTCGGCAACTACACCATTCATTCACCTTACTTCGATGTGGAGGGGCACGTGGTGTGGGGGGCTACTGCCATGATGCTCAGCGAATTTCTTCATGTGACTGAAGAGATCGGTTAGCATTTGTTCATAAATTCAACTTTTCAGTGAAATCAGAAATATTTCTATGGGTCAATCCCCCTTGTCCCCCTTCTCAAAGAGGGGAAAATGGTGTTTCTGATTTCACAAAAAGACTTAACTCCCGATTTTTTTAAAGAGAACCCAGTTCAACTGACTTAGGCTCTCTCGCCATCCAGTAGCAGGTATTGTTTGATTTTGTGATAAAGGTCCTGCGGCTCAAAGGGCTTAGAGATGAGGTCTTGCATGGCTGACTCTTCAATTTTTTGATGAAGGTCTGACGCCCGTTGTGCCGTCATGGCGACAATTCGGCTTTCCTTATTCAGTTTGGAGTCTTTTCTGATCTGGCAGGTAGTTTCGAAGCCATCGATACCATCCATTTCCAGGTCCATCAGTATCAGGTTAAATGCTGTTTCATTGGCCAGTTCTACCGCCTCATAGCCATTGCGCGCTTCCAGACAATCTGCATTCCACATAGAAAAGAAGCGCTTGAGCACAAGGCGGTTCATGTCGCTGTCATCTACTACCAGAATCCGGGCATTATTCAGGTTTTTGGTGTCGTCCAATTCGTTAGCATCATCAAAAATCTGCATCGAATCATTAATCTTAAACTCAATATCAAAGTTGAATTGAGTTCCTTCATCTTCCACGCTATGCACATTGATATTGCTCTGGTGCAGTTCAATCAGCTTTTTGGTAATAGCCAGCCCCAAACCGGTACCTCCGTATTTTCTGGTGGTTTCGCGGCTGGCCTGCTCGTAATCTTCGAAAATTTCATCCAGTTTCTCTTTAGGGATGCCGATACCGGTATCGGATACAACAAAGCTTACTACGGCCGCATCGTCTTTAATGCCCTTGAGGCTTGCGGCTATGGTCACATTGCCTTCATGTGTAAACTTAAGGGCATTGCCTATCAGGTTATTAAAGATTTGGGTCAGGCGGGTAGGGTCGCCCATGATTCTGTCAGGTGTGTGATCACCTACCTGAAGTATCAACCTTACCTCTTTACTGGAAGCCTTGTATTTAAAGCTTTCGCAGATGTTCTTCAGCAGGTCTATCAGTGAGAACTCAGTAGACTCCAGGTCAATCTTGCCCGCTTCGATCTTATTGTAATCGAGAATATCGTTGATAAGAGAGTGCAGGCTTTCCGCAGAGAATTTGAGTGCATCTATGTACTCCTGGGTTTCCTCACTCTCGTTTTCAATCTCCATCAGGTGGCTGAGACTTATGATGGCATTGAGTGGTGTGCGAATCTCATGGCTCATCACCGAAAGAAATTCTGTTTTGGCCTTGGTGGCCATTTCCGCTTCTTTCCAGGCTTTTTGCAGTTGCTTCTTCTGGTCGTTTATCAGGTGAGTGCGCTCAGCTACTTTTTCTTCCAGTTCCTGGTTGATCGACAGTTGCAGCCTTTCATTTTCAGTAAGCTGTATAATCAGCGATTCCTGGGTGATGTTGTGATTATGAAAGTCACGTTTGATCTTATGACCGATACCCAGGGAAAAGAGGAGTACTTCTATCAGAATACCAATTTGTGCGACATAGGGTATGTCTGAATCAAAATTTTCAAGGTACTGGTAAGATGTAATCAGCACCGTGACCAGCAAAAAAGCTGTACCCAGCGAGAAGTACCTCACTACCATCATTTTTTTAGAACTAATGCTCACAATGAACACAAGTGTCATCAGGCAAATGAGAATGTTAAACGAGTTGTGTAGTATGATGGCCGTTTTTGCATCTCCTGTGGTCAGCAGGAAAATCACATTGATTACATAGATAGCTACCATGACTTTCATAGCAATTCCAAATACTTTGTGCCACCTGGGGAATGCCTCTTTGGTATCGATGAAGGAGCGGGCGAAGGCAAAATAGAATACGGCTGTAAGCGTAACCAGCACCCATATCGGCATCAGGTACTCCGGGTTATTGGGGAATACATAGAGGTCAAGGTATCCGTAGTAATTCAGGAAATAGATACAGTTGCTCAGGGTATAGAGGCCGTAATAGAGAAATTCACGGGCTCCGGTATAGGCAAAGAAAATAAGGCCAAGGAATGAGAGAATCAGGAGTAAGCCGGTAAATACACCCTCAAACAGTTGCCTCGACTGTGCCTTTTGATTCCATGTCTCTTCAGAAACCAGCTTTATGTTGAAGCGGGGCTCAAACTTATCCAGGCTTTGTGTTCTTATATAAACCACCACAGCTTCCTGTGAGGCAATATCCAGTCTTGATTTCGATTTATAACCGAGTGGAATCTCTCTTTGACTGGCCGGCACCAGATAGCCCGCCTTACGTTCACTCACACGACCCTCTCTGATGAAATAGATCGTCTCTTTGGCATTGGTACCGCTAAAGAGTATAAAAGAGAAATCGTTGTTGGTGGTGTTCTGTATTCTGAATTTAATCCAATAGGTCTTGTCGTTGTCTAATGACTCGAAGCGGGTGTATGGTGTATAGAAGTTGTCAGGAATGGACTGGATATAGTCAAACTCCTTTTCGTTGGTTTCATCTTCATAGACAAAGAGTTTATTGACATCAAGGGTCTGCTCTTGTTCAGCATAGACCTTATAAGTTTGGTCATCCTGAATAGATACGTCTGCCCCATTTAAAGGAAAAAATGTAAGCCCCAGAAAAAGAAATAAACACAGAAACCTGCCCATTCTACACGTCACACTAATCACGAAATTTTTCCCTTTTTGCCTTTAAAAACAAGCGAAAAGACTTAAACCCTACCGGTATGAATGTGATAAGCTATAATACGGGTTTAAGTGGCAGAAATGTGTATGTGTAAAATCCCAAGATTTTACTGATTTATACCTGTGCAAATTTGATGGCGTCTTTAGACCAGGGAGTAGATTCCTGAATAGCTTTCAGTACATCTTTGGGGTCTTCAAATACTTTCCACATTTCAAGGTGTTTTTCTGACAAAAAGCCACTTTCTACAGCGTTGTCCATCATGGCCAGTAGCTGGTCGTAATAGCCATCAAGGTTGAGCAAAACTATAGGTTTGGTAAACACGCCCAAACGCTTTAAAGTAATGGCCTCCATAAACTCTTCAAAGGTACCGCAGCCTCCCGGCAGGGTGATAAGTGCATCCACACCTATCATAAACTGCTTTTTCCTTTCGTGCATATCAGCCGTAAATATGAACTCATTTACATCTTTATGATGGTACTCAACCTCCTTCATAAAGTGGGGCATGATGCCTATGATATGGCCCTTTTCTGCAAGCACAGTATCCGCCAGTTTACCCATAAGGCCTACAGCTCCACCACCATAGACAACGGTGGTGTTGTTTTCGACAAGCGTTTTAGCAATGATCTCTGTGGCTTCAAAATATTTCGGGTCAATCTTGTCGCTCGAAGCACAATAGACACACACTTTTTTTATCTCCTGCATATTGCCTGAATTTCGAGAAGTTCGGTCATATGTCAAAAGAAAAGATGCATTCATCATCCCCTCATCCGGCAGGTGTAAAACTGTTCTTATTCGATGGGTGAATTTTTTATATTCCCTCAGAACTAAACTATCTGACCATGAAGCATCTCAACCAATTGAAGTATTTCTTATGTCTGCTGGGCCTGGCGGTCTTTGGTACAGGCCTGTCAGCGCAGGGTACGCGCTTACTCAGGCAGCCCACTATATCTGACCAATCCATCGTTTTTGTTTATGCCAATGACCTGTGGATCGTAGACAGAAACGGAGGTAAGGCTAACAGACTTACCAGTAATGCAGGAGGTGAGACAAGCCCACACTTCTCAAAGGATGGTAAAATGATCGCTTTTACAGGTCAATATGATGGCAATGCTGATGTGTATGTCATTCCTTCAACAGGAGGTGAGCCTAAAAGACTGACCTGGCATCCTGGCGGAGACAATGTAACCGGCTGGACACCTGATGGCAAAGTGCTTTTCTCTTCCGGCCGGGAAGGAAGGCCCACGCAAGAGTCAAAGTTTTTTAAGGTGGGACTTGATGCCGGTATGCCTGAGGCACTGCCTGTGCCCAGAGGGGTAGACGGTCAGGTATCGGCAGATGGTAAGCACATTGCCTACCAGCAAATCTCTTTCTGGGACCCTGAGTGGAGGAATTACAGAGGCGGGCAGGCCAAGCCCATCTGGATCATGGATATGAAAAACTATGATCTGAAAATGACGCCCAGAACGGATAATGAAAGGCACACAAGCCCGGTATGGCTTAATGGCATTGTGTATTACCTCTCGGAGCGTGATTTTGCCAGCAATGTCTGGTCCTATGACCCTAAGACGGGTAAGGATAAGCAGCTTACTTTCCACAGCGATTTTGATGTAAAAAATCTGGATGCAGGGGGAGGGATGATTGTATATGAGCAGGGGAGCTACCTGCATACAATGAACCCTGCCACCGGCCAGAGCAGGCAGCTGAATATTGAAGTGGCGGGAGATATGAACTGGGGTCGTCCACGCTGGGTTACAGCAAGGTCGAATCAGCTTTTAAATGCAAACTTGTCACCTTCAGGTCAACGAGCTGTTTTTGAATACAGAGGTGAGATTATCTCTGTGCCTAAAAAGGAAGGGGACTGGAGAAACCTTTCGCGCAATGATGGTGCCGCTGACCGTTCTCCGGTCTGGTCACCTGACGGCTCAAAAGTAGCCTGGTTTTCAGACCGCTCAGGAGAATATACCCTGATGATCGGAGACCAGGAGGGCCTGGAGGAACCACGCTCGATTACACTGCCTAATCAGACTTTCTATTTTGTGCCTACCTGGTCACCAGACGGAAAGTATATTGCTTATACAGATACAGACTACAACCTCTGGTATGTAGACATAGCCTCCGGTAATGCCAAAAAAGTAGATACAGAACGCTATGCTCACCCTAACAGAAGCATGAACCCGGTATGGTCGCCTGACAGCAAGTGGATTACCTATGTGAGGTTGCTCGATAGCCAGTTTAAGGTAGTGAAGGTGCATAATGTAGCATCGGGACAAACGCTTCAGCTGACAGATGGTATGTCAGATGCGATCTCTCCTGTATGGGATGAGAGCGGCAAATACCTGTATTTCCTGGCGAGCACTAATTACGGCTTGGGTACCGGCTGGCTGGACATGAGTTCCTATAACACACCTGTCACCAGGGCGCTTTATATGATTGTGCTGAGTAAGGACGATCCTTCACCCTTTCTGCCGCTAAGTGACGAAGAGGCTACTGACGGTGAAGAAAAGAAGAAAGAAGAAAAAGGTAATGAGGTGAAGATTGACATGGATGGTATCCAGCAAAGAATTCTGTCGGTACCAGTACCGGTAAGAAATTATGCGGGACTGATTCAGGGCCCCAAAGGGCATGTGTTTTACTCAGAGCTGGTACCTAACCAGGGCGTGAAATTACACCGCTATAGCCTGAAAGACCGCAAGGCCATTGAATATATGTCATCGGTCTCTTTTGCAACCACCTCAGCCGATAGGAAAAACCTCCTCTATCGCAATGGAAATACCTGGGGAATTGTGTCTACCACAGGTGGTGCTAAAAAGCCAAATCAGGGTCGTATCAATACCTCCGGTGTGAGGGTGAAAGTGGACCCAAGGGCTGAATACAAGCAGATTTTCAAGGAGGGATGGCGTTATATGCGTGATTTCCTCTATGTAGACAATACGCATGGTGCACCCTGGGATGACGTTTGGAAGTGGTACTCGCCCTGGATAGACCATGTAAGACATCGCTCAGACCTGAATTATGTGGTAGACATTATGAGTGGTGAAATAGCCGTGGGGCATTCCTATGTCTCTGGTGGCGATTTTCCCTCGCTTACCAGCGACCGTATTGGCCTGCTCGGAGCAGATATCAGTAAGCAGAGAAATGGCTATCGCATCGATCGTATTTACAATGGAGAAAGCTGGAACCCCGGATTAAGATCACCTCTCTCCGGTCCGGGAATTAACGTTAATGAGGGAGATTATATTCTGGAAGTAGACGGGGAGGAAGTATCTGCTGACCGTAATATTTTCAGCTACTTTGTGGGGACGGCCAATCGCCAGGTGAAGCTTCTGGTGAACGATAAAGCTAAAAAGGATGGCGCGAGGCTGGTGACCGTACAAACAGTAACCAATGAGCGTGGCCTGAGACAATTTGCCTGGGTAGAAGACAACCGAAGAAAGGTGGATGAGCTTTCGAATGGTCAGCTGGCTTATGTCTACGTTCCCAATACGGGAAATGGCGGTTATACCTATTTTAACAGGTACTTCTTTGCCCAGCAAGATAAAAAAGGCGCGGTAATAGATGAACGGAACAATGGAGGTGGCTCAGCGGCCGATTATATTGTAGATGTACTGGCACGGCAGCTCCACGGCTATTTTAATAGCAGGGTAGAAGGGAACAGACCTTTTACCACTCCCGGAGCAGGGCTTTGGGGCCCGAAAGTGATGATTATAAATGAAAGGGCCGGTTCAGGTGGCGATCTGTTACCTTATATGTTTCATAAAATGGAGATTGGCCCTTTGATTGGTACGCTCACCTGGGGTGGCCTGGTAGGTACCTGGGATACACCAAGGTTCATTGACAATGGTCGTATGGTGGCCCCGCGTGGAGGCTTCTACGATACAGACGGAAACTGGGCTGTTGAAGGTGATGGCGTAGCTCCGGATATAGCGGTAGAACAATACCCAAAAGATGTAATTGCGGGTAAAGATCCGCAGCTGGAAAGAGCAGTGGCTGAGGCCCTGAAACTGATGAAAACTGAGGGTATTGAGTTGAAACCTGAACCAGCAGCACCCATCAGATGGAAACGACCTGTGAAAAAGAATTAGTGGAAAGCTGATTTAGTGGCTAGGGCATTTGTATATGACTAAATAAACCCCGGAAAACTCATTCCGGGGTTTATTTTTTTGATGTAGACGCACTGAGTACGTACTGTCACAATAGCTTAGGGTGACATACGTTTTTTTGGACCTGACCGTTATTTTTTTGTATCTTCGTAAGCCAATGCTCTCAACCACACTCATCCTGATCTCAGGTGCTTTGGGAATTTTCTGGTCTTTTAAAGCCCGAAATTCCTTCACCAAATTGTCTGGGTTACTTCTCTCTGTATCCAGCTTAGCTACGCTTGTGGGCTCTTTTGGCATTCAGAATTATGCTTCCTATGCCCTGGCCTTATTCTGCCTCATGGCGGCTTATGAGCCATTCGATTCTGCTCGTATTAAGGGATATCACAAAATCTATTTTAGTTTATCGGGAGTACTCTTTACCGTGGTCGCCATTGATATGCATGTTTCACTGCCCTTTACGCTGATTCTCTGGCCATTTGTGGTGCTGTTTTTTATTTCTACTGCCTGGTTGATTTACCAGGGGCTGAAGATGATTCGCACACGCCTGGCCTATATAAGCGTCTGGGTTGCCCAGGGGATTATTTGCATTCTGGATGCGCTTTAGTGAGCCTGCCTTTATTGCCAAACTTAATTCTCAAGTATTAACCCAACAAGTGCAATATGCAGTCTGGAAAAAGCCTGAATTTCGTCTTGCTTGCCAAGGAAATCTGTAGTCTTCAGGTGTACCGTTTTGTCGTAGGTATTGAGGTAGAGTGAGTTAAAACTATCCAGATGCTCTACTCTTTCCGGGGTTATGGCTTCTCTTAGCTGCTTAGAGTCAGATTTAATCCAATATTTCGTGTCATGAAGATAAAGCAGAGAGACGTCTTTTCTGAATTTCTTAAGAATGCCGCTGAATAGTGGTGGGAGGTTGATTTTAAGATTTCTACTTAACGGTTTCTGGCACTCTGTAATAATAGAAGTATGCATTCCATAGCCTCCCGTGCTGCTTCCGGCAGCGTCTCTTATACTGATTTCTGTCAGGCCAAATTTGCTCTTAAAATCAAAACGCATAGCCAGGGCAGCTCCATTATCTACAGTAATTTCAAGCTCAGTATTGAAGCTCTGAGCCATACTCTGCCAAAGTGTTATAAGCTCCTCTCGTGAAAGGAGTTCATTATTGTCGGCCATGATTACATCCTCTCGTACATCTCCCTTAGCTTCTTACGGGTAATGGTGTCCTTCCAATTTGAGCCCAGGGCATTTTCCCAAAGCGGCTCCAGGAAGAGGGCCACATCAATCATTTTCTCAAACTGGTCGTCACTTAACTCTGCGCATATTCCCGTAGGAATATGGATTTCGTGCTTGTCTACCATTGCTTTGAATTTTTTTACGCCTTCCGGGTAAAATTCTTCAAGATGATCGAATACAATGCAGTTACCAATGCCGTGTTTGGTGCCCAGTAGAAAAGAAAGACCGTAAGAAACCGCATGAGCGACTCCCACCTGTGAATAGGCAATGGACATACCGCCATGGAAAGAGGCCATCATCAGTTTGTCATCAGAGTCATCGTCCCAGGTGTTTTTCTCTAAAAAGACTTCTTCGCAAAGCTCCAGTGCTTTTTCGCCATAAGATTTTGAGAAAGCATTCAGGTAGGTGCCTGTGAGTGACTCCACACAGTGGATATAGCAGTCCATACCTGTATAGAAGCGCTGGTTTTTAGGGGCGTTTCTGATAAGCTCCGGATCCAGTACAATCTGATCGAAAGGTGTGTAGTCAGAGTTCATTCCGAGCTTTCTGGTAGGACCGGTGAGTACAGTAGTTCTGGAGACTTCAGCACCTGTACCGGATAGTGTTGGAATTCCTACATGGTAAGCTCCCGGTACTTTCACCAGGTCCCAGCCCTGATAGTCAGCAGAAGACCCCGGGTTGGTCATCATAAGGGCGACAGCTTTTGCTAAATCGAGCATGCTACCACCACCGAGACCGATAATGCCTGATACGGAGCCGAATTCGTCTTTTAGCTCATGAGCAATGCTATCAACCTGTTTGGTCTTTGGCTCGTCTTCTGCGCTGGCAAAAATCACTTTGTCTTTACCTTCCAGTGGAATACGGGAGATCAGGTCGGGCCTGTTTTTAAAGATGTCGTCTACTACAAATACAAAAGGAGCGTCTCCTTTTCTTTGAGGAGCGAGTATCTCAGCAGTCTGGTTGAAACTACCACGGCCAAACACGACCATTTTAACCATCGGGAAATTCTTGAATTGCGTCATCAGTCTTCGATAAATGCTTTTGCGTGTTCTAAATCTTCAGGTGTATCTATCTCGATACCCATGTATTCAGTTTCTACCATTTTAATCTTTTTACCTATCTCAAGGTAGCGCAGACACTCAATTTTCTCAGTGTCTTCCAGTATGGTCATGGGCGTATGGTAGAAGTCCAGTAATGCCTGCTTTCTGAAAGCATATACCCCTATGTGTTCGTAGTATTTGGGGTTGGCGGCCATATTTCTCGGATAGGGGATGGGTGAGCGGGAGAAAAACATGGCATAGTCATCTTTGTCCACCACTACCTTCACATAATTAGGATCCTCTATCTGGTTTACTTTGGTAAGCACCTGCATGAGTGAGGCCAGGTCGATATGCTCAGCATCATCGCCAGAGAAAACGCTCAGGAGCTTTTCCAGGGGTTCTTTTTTAGTAAAAGGCTCATCACCCTGCACGTTCACAATGATGTCGGCTTCAATGTGCTCTGCCGCTTCGGCAATTCTGTCGCTACCGCATTCATGCTCTTTCTGGCTCATAGTGGCCTTTCCGCCATTGGAGGTGATTTCTTGGTAGATCACATCACTGTCCGTTACTACAAAAACATCGCTAAACAAGCCTGTATTCACTACGGCCTCATAGGTCCGTAGGATAACAGACTTAGCCCCCAGTTTTGACATAAGCTTACCGGGAAAGCGGGTGGCTCCATAGCGGGCAGGGATCAAGGCCACTACCTTCATGATAATATGCTTTTGATAGTTGCCGCCATCTTTTCTGCTCTTTCATGCGCCTGCTCTTTTGTCCAGCTCAGGTTAATTAACGATGAAATCGTACGACCCATTACTGTATCTGACTGGCTGAATTGCTCATAGTTATAGTTTTGGAGGGCGCTTGCCAGCGATGGGTTGAGTGGAAACAGTGAGGTGGCATTTTTAAGGTGTGACCACTTTTTGATATAGTGCCAGTTGTTGTCAAACCAATAGAAATTACCACCCAGGCCATTAGACAGCAGTGCTTTGTGTGCTTTTCTTGCCAGTTCCTCCGTTGGTAAGAAGAATGAAAGGAAAGACGCATTATCACCAGCCGGATCGGGAATTCTTCTGAAGGTAAGACCTTCTATAGGCTCCAGCGCAGCTTTGATAATCGCGTTGTGCTCTCTTTGGGTAGCAAGAATCTGATCGAGTTTTCTGATTTGTCCAAGGCCCACCGCTGCATGTAGTTCTGAAATGCGATAGTTATAGCCGAGAAAGGGGTGGTCTTCGGCACCGCGATCACTTCCTATGTGGTCATGACCATGATCGCTATAGTGATCGGCATTGGTGTAAAGTGTCTCGTCATTGGTAAGTACCACACCACCTTCACCACAGGTAATGGTTTTTACAAAGTCGAAAGAGAAAGTACCGGCATGGCCGATAGTACCTAGTTTTTTGCCCTGAAAGGTGCCACCAATTGCCTGGCAGGCATCTTCAAGAAGTAGCAGATTATGTTTTTCGCATATTGCCTGTAGCTCATCCATCTGGGCCATGGAGCCACACATATGTACGGGCATTACCATTTTGGTATTGGGGGTGATGGCTGCTTCTACCGCTTTAGGGTCCAGGCACAGCGTTTCATCTATGTCTACCAGTACCGGGGTGGCTCCGGCTGCAATAATGGCTTCAAAGCTTGCTACAAAAGTGAAAGTAGGCATAATTACCTCGTCACCTGCGCCAACACCCATTACAGCCATGGCTGTGCTCAGAGCAGTTGTGCCACTGGAGGTTAGTTGTGCATGTTTGACTTCAAAAGTATCAGTGATGGCTTTTTCCAGCTCTTTGGCTTTCCAGTGGCCATTGCGCATTCCGTCAAAACCATAGCGCATCAATACTCCTGAGTCGAGCACGTCTTGTACTTCTTTTCTCTCCTCAGCCCCAAACAGTTCAAATCCTGGCATATCTATCTTGTTAAGTCGGGCAAAAATAGCGAGAAATGGTGAGTATTTAAACGAGAGACCGTGAGTATTAGGATAGTCTCAATTTGGGAATCAAATTCCTGCATTGGGTCAAAATGAGGCAGGTTCTGTTTTTTGGCACAGGCATAACTTATTGATTAATAGTGATTTATGATAAATTGGTTATTTGGCAAGCCTATTGTAATTAAAGGAGTACAGGTTTACGATTGAGTAAACTCTTGTTGGTTTGTGAAGTTGATGGTTATTTATCTATTTGGTTGAGGTGTGCCCCAGAAAAGAAGTTTCTGGGGTACTTTTTTTTATGCCTGTTCATAAAAGTCACTCAGATTTACCTCTCTCACAAATGACCCTTTGACCAGTGGTTAATAAGCTTCTACACATATTCTGTCATAGTCCCTTAAATACTCGGCTTTAACCTGAATTATTCACTAGGAAATCTATTCCATGCTTCAATCACTTCAAATCAGGTATTTATCATAAGTTTGTTGAATTACCATAGCGATCCGCGTGTTGCCGTAGCTTTAGCGGAGGCACTGCTATGCCTCATCAACATAAATACCTGACTTATTGTGCTTTAAACCTTCACTACGATTCCTAATGCATAAACCAGGTTTAACCCGGAATATGCATTAGAAAGTCTATTTCGTAGATAACTCACTGTGAATCAGTGAAATGAATGAGCTTTTTGATTTAACCATAGCGGTGCTATGCCTAAATCAATAAAACTCCCTGATTCCGTGTGACTTATCTACTCATAACAAAGTTCCAACGCATAATCCGGGTTTAATCATTTGTCTAACTGGAAGCCATAAAAAAAGCCACTCAATTGAGTGGCCTTTAATATGTATTCTAAGGTTGAATGCTAGTTGGTGGTAATTACTCCTCTTAAGTTCAGCACATTGACGGGAGGAATAGTCGCTCCATATACGCTGTTAAGGTTGGCGATAATTGTATTCGCTATAATGGCATATCCTCTGGGGTTAGGGTGAATACCGTCTGTTGACACTACACCATTAGGTCCAAAATCAGGTCTCAGAGTCACACCGTTTATCTCAATACCCAACACACCATCAGCTGCAGCAACAGCAGCAGGAGAGAGGGCAAGCGCGGTGGCCGTAGCAGCATCCAGTCCGAATAAATCAGCAAATACAGGCTGTACGTCTACGATGCTGATGGTATTGGCACCAGCCTGGCCATTAATAGCACCTACTACAGCGTCAATTACACCGTTATAAGTAGCTCGTGCTGTTACAACCCTTACTACTTCTGTGGCTGAGAGAATCAAATTATCCGGGGCAGGTACGCTCACACCTATAACGGCTGCGGGGTTTCCACCTACAGCGGTACCGAGTGCCGTAGCTGAGGGGAGTGTCGGCAGATCGTTAGGTGTGGCAGGCCTTGACTGTACAAATGGCTGCAAAGCGGCTCTTTGTGCTGCAGAGATTGCTCCTGCGCCCAACAGTACATCGAACATGGGGCTCAAGTCTGCCAGGTCATCATCGTGCATTAATATCGGGTTAGCACCAAGGCTGTAGCTTACCGAACGTGCAGCAGCTTCCTCAGCGGAAATAAGGTTAAACTGAGCAAGTCCTGCCAGGGCAGCATTTAGTCCTGCAAAGGCTCCATTGAGTTGATCGACAGTTGCCTGATCCGTCATAGGGATGGCATTGTAAGGCACAGCTCTGAAGTAAGGTGCCACAACAATGGGAGGAATCGTCATTATCACACCATTGGCTCCAGTACCTATCAGGGTAGTTAAAGCACCTTGGAGAGAGGCAGCAAAGTCCGCCTGAGTTGTAATGGTTGATTCATCTACTCCGCCACTGGCTGCATAGCCAAGTACATCGTTCGACCCTAACCAAAAAGAGAAGAATGTTGGAGAAACAGCGGTAGCATCTCCTAAAACGGTTGATGTACCAGGGTTACTGGCAAATCGGCCATACAATGGGTTTCTGACGGCAAGAGAAGCATCAGATATATCCACCAGTCTCATTCCTGGAACGCCAAAGTTTCTGAGAGCAGACTTATCACCTCCATAGGCAGTTGGTACTTCACCGACAGTTGGTACTGGTCTAAGCTGGCTCAGGCTTAATTCAAGTCTTCCGAGAGGACCATTAGGGCCCAGACCGGAAAAACCGTTTTGCGAATTGATATCTGGCTGAACAAAGGCTCCTCCACCGATTCCCGAAATCTGAAACTGCTGGCTTAATAGGTTTGGGAAGGAGTGGTCTTGTCCGTTGGTATAGAGGGCTCCGTCCATGAAACCGGCTGTGAGTGAGTTACCCACACTGACAAATCTGCTCAGATCAAGTGTGCCGGAATCACCGCTTGGGGCGTCAGGTAGCGGATTGTCCGCTAATCTTTGGTCTAGTAAGTCTTTGTCTTCATCACAAGCCGATATGACGACCGCGAATGCGAGAAGAGCCAGAACGTAGGTCTTTATGTTTTTCATTGTCATTTGCTTTATTATTTGAAGAATTCGTCAAAGGTGATTTGGATGTAGTACACACCACCAACAGTCGGGTTACCGAATGAAGTAGTGTACTTCTCATTCAGCAGGTTACTGGCGCCTACTTTTATGCTCGACTTCCACTCAGGGATTCTATAGCTTACCTGTGCGTTAAGCGTTCCGAATTCAGGAATGATGCCATCACCGAATGAAGACTCCCATAGGAAGGCCTGCTGCCATCTGTAGGTAATATTGAATCCTATTTTGTCTGTTACTTTTCTGTTAGAGAAATTCAGGTTGTAACGATACTTAGGCGTATTGTAGCTGGCACGGAAACCCTGGGCGATCAATTCATCCTGAGAAATCAGTTCATTGAATGCTACATTACCACCAATTTTGAAGTTACCTGGCAGAGAGTAGTCTACCTGTACGGCCCATCCCTGAGACTCTACTTTACCGGTAGCATTGATGTCAAAACCAAACCTTTGTGTTCTTACCGTACCGTTTACAATCTGATCTCTGACAGCAGGGCTATCATTTACCTTAGTACCAGAAGGGTTTCCATCAGGAAGTGCCTGAGTGAAATCAATTTCCGCAATAAAATCAGTGTAATTACTGCGGTAGTAATACGCATCTACGAGCAGTCTGCCATCCATAAAGAGGCCTTTATAACCTATTTCGAAAGTATTTACTTTTTCCGTTTTGAACTCGTTAGAGACTCTGCTTTCAAGCTGCAGATCATTAGGGTTACCAGTCGCCTGTGCCAAAGCCACACTGTTAGTAGTGTATGCATTATCAGGAGTAAAGTTGTATCTGTTCACCAGCAAATCGTTACTACCGATCAGCCTTCTTGTAACTACATCCAGATCAATGAACTGATCCTGAGTAGTAGGGATACGGAAACCTCTCTGGAATGAACCTCTTATGTTGTGGTTGCCGGCTATGGTTCCTACGGCTGAAATTCTTGGTGAAAGCTGACCTTCAAAGAATTCGTTTTTATCATATCTGAGTGAGCCCTGAAACTTAAGATTGTCATTGGCTACACTTTTAGATGCCTGTACATAAGCACCCCACTCATTGAAACTAACTTCATCACCGTTGTTTTCCAGTGCAAAGAGCGTTCCTTCTGAGTTCAAAGAGTATCTTCTGAAGTTTGCACCTACTACGATGTCGGCAAAATCAATTTTGCCAGTGTAGTCCTTGCTACCTTCCATGTGCCACATTTTTGACTTATCAAGGAATTTAGCGCCACCATCAGCAATTGAGATATTTCTAAACTGGTTGAACAGTGTATTGAACTCTGCAGAACCTGGTTGAGGCTGTGCTGCTCTTGCTGCGTTACGAGCGAATGCGTGAGAGTCTGTAACGTTTGAGCCGGCCAGTCTGGCACCTGCAAATGCTCCTAAATAGGGGGCAAGGTAGGTAGACTGGTTGATCAGTGAGGCTACCGTATTAGCGGCATAACTGTCTCCTGAGTTTTCCTGAGTAGTATATGCTCTCAAATAAAAGTCTGAGCCTTTGAGCTCTACTTTTGCTGTAGCAATGGTGAAATTGTCAAGTACAAAACGGTCGTTGGCCGTATAAACTGTACTACCAGAGCCCCAGTTGAACTGACCTAAAAGCTCAAGGTCATCATTGATTCTGTAGTGCAGCGCACCACCCAATTTGATACTTTCAGTCGTGTTATCGACAAAAGAAGCTTCAGTAAATCCGTCAGGAGTAAAAAGTCCGTCAAGGCCGTCAGGAATCAGTGTTCTGATGGCAGGGAGGGTCTGGTCTCCTCCGGCAATAGCTATATCTGCAATCTGTCCGGTAGTGATTTGAAAATCACCATAGGTATTTACACCATCATAAAAACGGTTGCCTCCACGGACCGTGGCGCCTCTTTCTACCACACCACTGGTTACTAAGCCCTGATCTCTTGTATCCGTACCTACAAAGTCGTTAGCCGTCAGGTAAGATCCGGTTACTTTAAAAGCGAAGCGGTTGTTGAAAGACTTGGCCCAGCGGAATCCATAGTCCTGATATAATTCAGCATTATCTTCCAGGCTACCTGAGATGTTCGTTTCCACAGTGTTTACACCGGTTTTGGCATAAACGCTGAACCCCTGATAATCAAAAGGATTTTTTGAGGTCAGCAGCAGGATACCGTTAATGGCGTTTGGCCCGTACAGGGCAGAGGAAGCACCGGGGATCAGTTCTGCAGACTCAAGGTCGAGGTCGTTGATACCTACAATGTTACCTACAGCGAAGTTCAAACCAGGTGCCTGGTTGTCGATTCCGTCAATAAGCTGAACAAAGCGAGTATTACCGTTGGCTCCGAAACCGCGCGTATTCACCGACTTAAAGGTTAAACTCTGCGTACTGAAGTCAACTCCTTTTAGGTTAGCCAATCCTTCATAAGCTGAAGCTGCAGCTGTGTTTTGAATATCGAGAATATCGAGTTTCTCGATAGATACCGGAGATTGCATTATGCTTTCCTCAACACGAGAGGCCGATACGACCACCTCTTGTCCGAAAAGTATTTGCTCTTCCATGCGGATTTCTATGCCTGAGAGATTGGCCTGGTTCACATCCAGTTCCTGGGGCTTATATCCTACAAATGAAAAAATCAATGTCACCGGAGGCGCTTGATTAACGGTGAGACTGAAATCTCCCTGTGATGTTGTAATGGTTCCGACTACTTTGTCTTTCACCCTTATGTTCACACCAGGCAGCGTTTCTCCTGTGGCTCCATCTACCACCTTTCCCGAGATTGTCGTGGTCGACTGTCCATGCAATGCTATCGATTGCACAAACAGGCCGATCATAATCAACCCCATAAAGATTTTTTTCTTCATCATTTTATTGCGTTTTGAAACAAATAAAGTTTGGCTTATTAATTAATTAGGTATTCTAAATCTACGTGTATTTTCAAAAATACAATGTTTTAAAAGTAATTAAAGCGTTTTTCAGAAAAAATGTTCGTCATGCATACTATTTTCTGACTCCTGATTTTTGTGAAAAAACAGGCTGTTTTGAGCCCCCTTTTTGGCTTAATTCTGAAACTTCGGTAAAGCTACCTATGAATTTTCGCAACTCTCACCTGAGAACCGGACATAGGGTGGACAACAGGTGATTGGAAAAAAATAAGGCTGAGATTATTGTTAAGATAACCAGAATTATTCTGGCTTGTTCAATTCAATGCATAAAAAAAGAAGACCTTCGTTCAGGTCTTCTCAAGTTTAGCAACTTTTTATATGCTTTTCTCTTATAGAGATTAAGCTCCTTTTTTAGCTTCTTCTTCCAGGTGCTTTACAAATTTATCGCAGAGCCTGTTCATGGCAGTCGCCATGTACTCATCACCTGTGGAATTGAGCATGCTTTGAGCCAATCCTCCTAAACAATCAACATAGAATCGTTTCATCTCGTCAACCGGCATTTCTTTGCTCCAGAGGTCTATGCGCATGGTGTTCTTATTCACGTGATCCCAGATGTTGAGACTCATAGACTTGGTCTCCTCTTCTCCTTTAGCCTCTTTATCGGTAGCATCCCAGTAGATTTTTTCAGGAATGCTTTTCTCGTCAAGTACTACTCTGAATTTGATTTCTGACTCTCTCATTTCTCAAAATTTTGGCAAATATAAGATAGTTCAGGGCTATTGGTTCGTAGGGGGTAGGGAATTTTCTGTGGGGATGGGGCAATTGCCGCGTAGGCGGGGAGGAAGTAGGGAGACGGAAGTCTGAAGCTGGAAGCTGGAAGTAGGAAGATGGAAGTCGGAAGACCGAAGTTGGGAGATTTCAGAGTCGCGTCACAACAGAAGGCAATACTGGTTACACATTGATGAATAATTTAAGGGTTCACTGTTTTGAGTTCTCTCAGCCTGTCTTAATAAGTATAGAGGTTATAAAGCCTCGTTTTAAATCTTTAGATATAACGGTCAATCTGGTCGTTGGAATCACGTTTCGTCACCAATCACCAATCACCAATCACCAATCACCAATCACCAATCACCCAACTTGCATCTCCGGAATTTCACCTTCAACGATAAGTTTCCCTTCAGTTGCGGCCTGAATATCTTCTACAGATACACCCGGGGCTCTTTCCAGCAGCTTGAAGCTACCTTCAGGCAATACGTCAAGCACGGCCATATCAGTAACGACCTTTTTAACACAGCTCAGTCCCGTGATGGGCAAAGAGCAGTTTTTGAGCAACTTGGACTGTCCGCCACGGCTGCAATGCTGCATGGCTACAATGATGTTATCAGCGGAGGCTACCAGGTCCATGGCGCCTCCCATACCTTTCACCATTTTACCGGGAATCTTCCAGTTGGCGATATCACCATTTTCAGAAACTTCCATGGCGCCCAGTATGGTGAGGTCTACATGACCACCGCGGATCATTTCGAAGCTTTCTGATGAGCTGAAGAGGGATGAGCCTGCCGTGGTAGTCACCGTTTGCTTACCTGCATTGATCAGGTCGGCATCCACGGCTTCTTCTTCAGGGAAGGGGCCAATGCCCAGTAAGCCGTTTTCCGATTGCAATACCACATTGATGTCTTCCGGTATAAAGTTGGCCACGAGGGTGGGGATGCCGATGCCCAGGTTGATATAGGTACCATCTTTTACCTCTTGCGCTATTCTTTTGGCAATGCCGATTTTATCTAAGCCCATGTTACTTGATTTTTGTGGTGCGCTGTTCAATTCGTTTTTCGTAGGATGCTCCCTGGTATATGCGTTGCACATAGATACCGGGTGTATGAATGGCATTGGGGTCCAGTTCTCCCGGCTCTACCAGCTCTTCCACTTCGGCAATGGTGATTTTACCAGCCATGGCCATCATAGGGTTAAAGTTACGGGCGGTACCTTTGAATATAAGGTTACCGCTGGTATCTCCTTTCCATGCCTTTACTAAAGCAAAATCTGCTTTCAGCCATGATTCCAACAGATGCATTTTGCCATTGAACTCTCTCACCTCTTTGCCCTCAGCTACCTCAGTACCATAGCCGGCAGGGGTAAAGAAGGCCGGAATGCCGGCACCGCCAGCTCTGATGCGTTCGGCCAGGGTACCCTGGGGAATGAGGTCAACTTCCAGCTCACCGGACAGGAGCTGTCGTTCAAACTCTGCATTTTCACCAACATAGGAGGAGATCATCTTTTTAACCTGCCGGGTCTGCAACATCAGCCCTATGCCAAAGTCATCGACTCCGGCATTGTTGGAAATACAGGTAAGTCCCTTGACTCCTTTTCTTAGCAAGGCTGCAATCGATTGCTCAGGTATGCCGCATAAACCGAAGCCTCCAAGCATTAAAACAGCATTATCTTGTATGTCTTTTACGGCTTCGTCAGGGCCGGCTACTACTTTGTTGATCATTGCGATAACTATTTAGAATCACTTAATATGGCTCTTACAGATTTCTCATCTTTTTTGAGCTGCAACTTGAGTTGGTCTACAGAGTCAAACCTGATCTCTTCTCTGACACGATCGATAAATTCAAGACTGATTTCAGAGTTGTAGATATCATCATCAAAATCAAAGATATGCACTTCAATGGTCTTATGTTCTCCTCCAACGGTGGGGCGATGGCCAATGTTGAGCATACCGTCTCTTTTTCGGTATTTATTGCAAACTTTCACAGCATAGATACCATCTGCCGGAATGAGCTTATAATTCTCTTTTACACTGATATTGGCAGTAGGGAAGCCGAGGGTGCGACCTAACTGCTGACCTTTAACCACAAGGCCGGACACTGTGTAGGGGCGACCGAGGTACTGATTCGCCAGGTTTACATCGCCTGCCTCCAGGGCCTTTCTGATCTTTGTGGAACTGACACCAATCTCTTCAATGTCCTGCCTTGGAATCTCTTCCACTGTATAGTGGTATTTATCAGCATAGTTCACCAAATCTTCCAGGCCACCTTCACGGTTTTTACCAAAACGGTGGTCATAGCCTGTAATAATGTGGCTGGTTTGAATGCGTTCGTGCAATACTATGCGAATGTATTCTTCGGGTGTCATTTGCGAAAACTCCCGCGTAAAGGGAATCTTCACCAGGTGATCTACCCCGTAAGCCTCCAGCAGGTTGGCTTTTTCAGGAAAGGTAGAAAGCAGCTTCAACGTATTGTCTAATGGCTTAAGCACCATTCTCGGGTGCGGCCAGTAGGTAATCATTACCGTTTCTCCCTCTTTTTGATTGGCTACCTCTCTCAGCCGGTTCAGGATTTTCTGATGCCCCACATGTACGCCATCGAAAGTACCGCTGGTTACTACTGCGTTCCTGATATCTTTGATTGGTTCCGTACCGAGGTGGATCTTCATCCTTTCACATTTTAATTTTGAGGTGAGGGCAGGTCTTTCTCCAGTGCTTTAACGTGATCGATAAAGTCTGTGAGCTGCCATGCGTCCTGCACATGTTGATCGCCAATTCTGGTTCTCCTCAGAGCTGATAAATGTGCCCCCACTCCCAGTGCCTTGCCAAAATCATTCGCAAGGCTTCTGATATAGGTGCCTTTGGAGCATACTACCCTGAACTCTACTTTAGGCAAATCTACCTTTACGATTTCAAATTCCGAAATGGTTACGCTTCTTGATTTCAGCTCAATGCTTTTTCCCTGACGTGCAAGCTTATAAACCCGCTTGCCATCTACCTTAATGGCTGAGTGCATGGGAGGTACCTGTTCGATTTGCCCTGTGAACGGAGCTGTAGCTTCTCTGATCTGCTCTTCGGTAAGGTGGCTGATATCTACCGGTGTGGAGGGCTCCGACTCAAGGTCATAAGAGTCAGTGACCTGGCCCAGGGTAAAGCTACCGGTGTACTCTTTTTCATCGGCCATAAACTGCTCTATGGACTTGGTGCGTTTTCCCGTGCAGAGTATGAGCAAGCCGGTAGCCAGGGGGTCGAGTGTACCGGCATGGCCGATCTTTTTAATCCTGATCAGACCCCTGATTTTCTTCACTACGTCAAATGAGGTCCATTCCAGAGGCTTGTCTATGAGCAGCACCTGGCCCTTCTGAAAGTTCTCTGCCTTGGTAAGGCTATTGTCTATATCTAAGGCTTGGGGCATTAAATGAAGGAGTACACAATTGCGCCCAAACCGACTAAGAAGCAGTAGAATGAAAAGTATTTGAGCTGGCTTCTTTTTACCAGGGCAATCATCCATTTGCAGGCGAACAGTCCGGCAATAAAGGCAGCGACAAACCCGGCAATCAGCAGGCTGGTCTCAGTCTGTACAGCCGCTAAATCCCCACTCAAAATATCTTTGGCCATTTTACCCAGGATCAGGGGTACTACCATCAGGAAGGAAAACCTGGCGGCTCTTTCTCTGTCGATACCGAGTAAAACAGAGGTGGAAATGGTAGCTCCGGAACGTGAGATACCCGGTAGTATGGCGATGGCCTGGGCAATACCAATAATGAAGGCATTCTTAAAATTAACAGGCTTCAGTGTGCTTTTTGCTTTGTCTGCTAAAAAGAGCAGAGCGCCTGTAAGCAATAGCATAAAGCCTACGAGCATGATCTGGCCTCCGAAAAGCTGGTCGATCTGATCTTCAAAGAGTACACCTACTGCCGCTGCAGGCAGCATGGAGAGTACAATCTTAAGAGAGTATTTAAACTGATCGTTATTTTTGAATTGAAAAAGGCCGAGAATGATTTCGAGTATTTCTTTGCGAAAAATCACAATGGTAGAGAAGGCCGTGGCAGCGTGAAGGACTACTGTCATCATCAGACTTTCCTCTGGTACACTGTTATCGCCTAAAATGACTTTGGTTATTTCTAAATGGCCGCTGCTACTCACCGGCAGAAATTCCGTCAACCCCTGAACAATGCCCAGGATGATGGCTTCGATTGTACTCATAGTCTAGCTTTTCGGCTTTTTGAAAATAGCCACAAATTGAAGTACAAAGCCTGCTACAATCACAATAGGACCGATTGTGAGCCCCAGAATACCTTGCCCATGCTGGGTTTTGTCAAGCGACATAATGATAAAACCGAGGAGGAGTACCACCAGGCCGATGATCATCCATTTATAGTTTTCCTTGCCAAAGGCAAAATCTTTTTTCTTTTCAGACATATCAATAAAGTTCGTCCAGAGACAGTTTCAGGTATTTGTTCATGGCTCTGCGGGTGCTGAACAGGGCAATTAAGCTGCCAAGTATTACCAATGCTCCCAGTAATGCAAAAATATAAATCTCTTGCTGTAGTTCCTCCAAACCTTCAATCTGATCGTAAAAAAACTGAAGTGCCGCGAAAAGTACAGCGGAGGCAATAACGCCTGCAAGTGCACCATGCAGGAAAGAACGGCTCAGGAAGGGTTTTCTTATAAAGCCGGAAGTAGCTCCTACCAGCTGCATGCTTCTTATCAGAAACCGCTGAGAAAAGAGCGCCAGCTTGATGGTGTTGTTAATCAGGAGTACTACGATAATCAATAGCACCACGGCCAATATCAATAGGTAAAGGCTGAGCCTTGTTCCGTTCTTTTCGATCTTATCGAGAATACTGGGGCTGTAGGCGACTTCAAATACACCACTGATGGCTTCGATATGATTGCTGATACTATCGAGCTTTGTATTTTCCTGATAGTCAGCATTGATATTGATGATCAAGGCATCTCTGAATGGGTTATCTCCGAGAAATTCTGCAAAGTCTTCTCCTGTATCCTTGATGAACTCTTCCGCGGCATCTTCTTTAGGCTTAAACCTGACGTTTGATTGCCCTTCTTTTTGAAGGAGATAGGGGCTTGCGGTAAGCTCATTCTCTATTCTGCTGCGTTGGTTTTTGGTGACGTTTTTATTCAGGAAAATTGAGATTTCGAAGTTGTCTTTAACGGCTGTAGAGAGGCCATTGACAAAGAGCATAAGCATGCCCAGCAGCCCTATTACCACCAGTGCCAGAAATATGCTAAAGACTACGCTACCGTATTGGTAGGAGCCTACTTTCTTCTTTTTGCGCTTGTATTTCTTCTCTTCCTTCGCCAATGCAGTCCGGTTCGCTCAAAAATAGTAATTTATTCATATAGAGAACTGAGGGAGCGGTTTAATATTATTTAATCTCCGTGGGTGTTTAGGTGTTTGAGGTTTACATGTTCTGTAGTTTAAAGATGTTTGGTTGACGGTGGGGGAGTGATACAGTGAAAGTGTTGAAGTATTTATGTTTTGAGTTTGTGAGTAGGGGGCCCCGTCAGTACCGTAGCAAAGCGAAGGTCAGACGGATGAGGATATACTGATTTAGTAGTTATTGAGGTAGGATGAATCAGGAGATCAGTCGACATCAAGGTCGGCACCTTCGGGTCAGACCGGTTTTGAAGACTAAAGTATTGGGGTTTGGGTTTTCTCTTTTGTGGTTTATCAGCCTTAGCTGACCTTCACCACTTTATGGTCGGCAATCACGAAGAGGTTATCCTCTTTTTTGATATTGATGCGGGCCGTGCCTGTAAAATTGCCAAATGCTGGCAGAATTCCGTTTTCAGGGCCGAAATAGAAGCAGGGGAGTCTGAGGCTTTGCCGACCCTTACCACGCAGCTTTACAGCCGGGTGAATGTGCCCCGCGAGGTTGTATAGGTCCGTTTCCTCAGGGATGTGCGTCAGGCTAAATGGAGCGCATTCCAATACCTCGGTTACTTCCAGATTTTTTATGTGATAAGCCGGGGCTTCCAGCACATCATGGTTGCCCAGAATCAGCTTGAATTGTAGCGGTGCCTTTGATCTGATCCACCTGCGAAAGATCTCCCAGCCCTGGTTATGATCGCTATGAAAGAGGTCGCCCAGAAATACTACTTCTACAGGCTGAAATTCATTGATCAGTTTTTCGATGGTGTAAATGTCTTTTGAGTGTACGAGGTCAGAGATGGGAATGCCCGATTTTCTGAAATGGCCGGCTTTGCCCAGGTGTACATCTGCGAGAATGAGCATGCGCTTGTCTTTCCAATAGATGGCTTTTTCTGGCAGTAGCAGTAAAGTCTGGTCTAAAAATTGATACTCCAACATTCACAACAATTCAACTGAAAATCGGTTGAAGTTACTAATCCGCAAACTACTTTTGTAAGCTCATGAAATATTTGTTTTTAAGCCTCTGTTCACTTGCTTTTTTGCTAGGCACTCCGTCAGCTGGTGCTGTAAAAGAAGGAGACGAAATACTTGGTTTGTGGTGGACCCAAGACAAACGTGCTAAGATTGAGATTTATAAAAAAGGGGAGGAATACTGGGGTAAAATTGTGTGGATTCACAAGACAGTGGACGAGAATGGTAACCCTATTCTGGATGATGAAAACCCTGATGAGGAGTTAAGAAAAAAGCCCATTATGGGACTTAACCTGATCTCGGGTTTTACTTTCGAAAAGGGGAAATGGGTAGACGGCAGCATCTACGATCCAGATAATGGTAAAACCTACGATTGCGTGATGAAGCTAAGGAAAAACAAGCTTGAGGTGCGAGGGTATATCGGTTTCACTATGTTTGGCCGTACTGTGGTATGGAGTCCTGTGGAATAACTACGGTCGCGACTTGCTCTCTTAAGTCAGGACATCATAAAAGTGTTTCTTATCTGTTGGCAAACCCAAGTCTGCTGCTCCTCAGGCAGTAGAACTGCTAGGCCCGTCTTTATTTGAGCAGCCGATTCTTCAATCTCACTGAAGATATGATTTTTTAAACCTGAAATAATATCTAGTTTTGAGGGAGTGTCAATTCAAACTAAAATAGAGATGTCAAATCAAACTAAATTATTCTTTGCGTTAATCCTTTTTTTCTTTGTAAGTGCTTGTGAATCAGGGAGCGATGAGTCTCCCTCTACGAGTCTCGTAGGGACCTGGACGGCCGTATTGCTTGAGGCTGATGTGGAGAGTACGTCTTCCTTTAATGGTACGAATATAACCACAACCAGTACTGCCACAGGTTCCGATTTTAATTATGATTTAACCTTTACAGAAACTTCTTTTACCACCTCCGGGAGCTACTCCGTAAGTTCGACTGTCTCAATTAATGGTGGTGCCTCGCAAACGGTCACCAGTGACTTTTCTAATGTAGCCGGGTCCGGTACTTATACAAGCACTGAGGATGAGTTAACTCTGATTGGGGCTTTTTTTAGTTTGGAGTCAAATGGGCTGCCTGCTCAGACCGCAGGACAAGCACAAACGGCTTCTTACGAAATCAATGGCAATGGTGAGCTGATAATTTCTCAGGAAGAAACAATGACGTTTACGCAATCTGGTGTAACAACTTCAGTCGCGGCTATGGTTACTTCCAGGTGGACCAGAAAGTAAATTCATTGTAAGCCCATTCACGGTGTTTCCCCAATATGGAATATCTGGGTGTATGGGCTTATTTAGGGTTAAGAATGTCTTAAAGGAATCTGATAGAGTAAATTTGAATAGAGGTGAATGAATTTGAACAGGCATACTTTGTTCTGCTTACCAATTTGATGTAAGATTGTCAGAATTTTGAACTTCGAAAGCCTGAGGACTAAAACCCATTTTATCATGCGTAAGCTATTTTTTTCATTCCTGATTTCATCATTGGTTTTCCAGATGACCGCCCAAAACAAAAGCGACTACTATTACGAGATTCCCGATTATCCCGAAAAATTTACAGCAGGCACGGTGGCGGGGCGCATGGCCGATGGACTGGGCTTCAGGTTTTACTGGGCAACGGCTGATCTGAGGCCTGAAGATTTAACGTCTAAGGCATCTCCAGAAGGAAGAACGCTTGAAGAAACGGTGGATCATATCTACAATCTGACAACCATCGTGATGAATGCCACTAAAAAGGAGCCTACGGTATTTCCTATAGATGTATCAAGCCTCAGTTTTGAAGAAAAACGCAGTGCCATTCTGGAGTTTATCAAAACGGCCAGTATCAACCTGAAGGCGGCTAAAGACAAAGAATTCAAAGACTTTAAAATGATATTTCAGTATGCGGATGGTAACTCTAATGAGTGGCCTTTCTGGAATGAACTGAACGGCCCTATGGCAGATGCGCTTTGGCATACTGGCCAGGTGGTCGTGCTCAGAAGGGTGTCAGGTAACCCGTTTACCTCCAAGGTAAGTGTATTGAGTGGAAAGGTGAAGAACTAAGAAGGTTGCTCAGTTTTTATAATTGACACAGGTTCCATTGATAAGACGTTGGAATATCCAGCGTTAGCACCCTTGCGAAATAATAAGTCGAAGCGGACGCTTCAACCAGGCAGTGATTTAACCATCAGGCCTATTTTGTGAGACTGAATATGCTGGTCTAACCGAGTACCGGCTTTTTAGTATTATGGCTCAAACCACCTCCCGCATAAAACTGGTACTCAAATTCTAAGTTTTGTCAAGCGGACTCCTCCTTTGACAAAGGAGGAGAGTTGTTGGAGTCAGCATCTCAGGTTCGAGGTTATTATAGCTTTTTTTAAGTCTGATTACCCAAGGTTAGCGGTTTTTATATGGCGTACCTGACGGCACTGGACTTATTCACTGCTATGAGTTTACCCGGATCTAGTCCCTATGAGACTATTACTTTGGTCGATACTGTCAAAGTCTGACCGGTTAACCCTGATACTTTGTGTACATCGAGCCGGTAAGGTTCGAACTATACCGAGGGTCAGAAGTCCTGACTTCTAACCCCTGATATAGGGAATAGGATTTATAAAGAACATCTTCTTCCAGCCCTGTGGGCTGCCATCCCAAAGCCAGAAGTGAGGAAGAAAGGTAGAGATGGTATAGTGCAGGTGTGGGGGCTTGCCCTTTGCATTACCGGAATCGCCTACAGTACCAATGTTATCACTTTTGGTAACCCAGTCAAAGCGGGAAGCGGTTACTTCTCTCATATGCGCGTAGTAGTGAAAACGCCATTTAGGCCCCAATACCACTGCTATATTGCCACCCATTTCATTTTGCCCTGAAAAGACAACCAGTCCTGAGGTTGCCGATTTGATGGGAGTACCCTTTTTAGCGAAGATATCCACCCCCTTGTGCGTTCCCGATCTACCCCAGGGGTAGTACCAGAAGGATTGATGATTGAAATCTGAGTTGCCGGCTCCGCTTAAGGGCATTTGAATGCGTTGGGGAATAAGCAGGCCAGTGGTGAGTACGATTAATAGAAACCAAAGAAGGCGCCTGATTAACTTTTTGAGTGTTTTGAGCATGAGTTATTTTAATCTGCCTTCGCATCTGCTTTGGCAGACGAGAAGGGTGAAGCGACAGATACTACACAGTCGAGCGAACGGTATTTCAACAGCATGGCCGCTTGTGTGTAGATAATACCAAATCAACTATAATATGACTTATATAACTCATTTCTTACCTCTTGCTCTGCGTTGAGAAATAAAGCCCCCGAAACTTCGGGACTATGCCAGGATTTCTCGCCTTAATCAAAGGGCAATAATTTGAGTTCTGTTTACGTCATCTCACAATTGAATTGGTATAAGACCATACCCAAAACGTTTGATTTACAGATTATTATCCAGGCTCTGATTCAAAGACTGTCATGTCAGGCCGGTAGAGTCGAATTTTCAACACATCAACACATCAGCACATCAACACCTCAACACCTCAACACTCTTTACACATCTACACCCTCTACTCATCCCTCAATGAATCGATAGGATTGCGGTAAGCTGCCTTTAGCGACTGAAAGCTGATAGTACTCCAGGCAATGGCCAGTGCTGCCACTCCGGCAATAACAAACACGCTGATATTGATGGGTGTTTTGTAGGCAAATTCGGCCAGCCATGAGTCTACAATAAAGTAGGAGAGTGGTGCGGCTACCAGTAATGAAACAATCACCAGCCGGGTGAACTCCCTGGAAAAGAGCATCATCAGATTCATCGCCCTGGCTCCCAGAACCTTTCTGACACCAAGCTCCTTTTTACGCTGCTCCGCAGAAAATGCCGCCAGTCCGAAAAGACCGAGACAGGCAATGGCTATGGCCATGACTGTGAACACATTCAGCACTTTGCCCATGCGTTGCTCACTTCTGAAGCTGTTATCGAAAGCTTCATCCATGAAGCTGTATTCAAAAGGGAAAGTAGGGTCCAGGGCCAGTATCTGGTTTTCAATCCCGGCAATCATATCTTTCAAAGCATCACCAGAGTGGATGACTTCAGGGTTGAGTCGCATAGAGAAAAAAGAGACTCCTCCTCCATAATCCCATACCTTGTCATTGTCCAGGTGAAGGATAACCAGGGGGCTAATGGCGTTTTTGAGGCTATTGAAATTAAAGTCTTCCACTACGCCAAGTAAAGTCATTGCATACTCATCGCCCGAAGCGATACTCATAGATTTACCAATGGGTGAATCGGTAGCATAGGTGTCAGGAGTGCCCCAGCCCAGCGCTTTTACGGCTGATACGTTAAGTATGATCCCATACTTATCGCTTTCAATATTTTTATCGAAAAACCTGCCCAGAAGTAATTCAGGGTTGAGTGTATGCAGGTAATCTTCGTCTACTTTTACATTGCTAAGCTGAACCACATCTTCTGTACCTGTGGCCTTGTAACGGTCTCCTGCAAAAACATTTGGTGGCAGGGCATTCGAATGGCCGATGGTTGAAAATGCGGGGTTGCCCGACAGCGTGTTTTTAATGGTCTGGACGTCTCCCGAGAACTGTTCAAGGTTGTGTAGTTGAAAGAGATTGTTCTTATCATACCCCAGGTCCAGACTGGAAGTGTAAGAGAGTTGCTTCTGTACAAAAAAGGCTGATATGACCAGTGCTATCGAAATAGTGAATTGAAAAACCACCAGCCCGTTGCGAATAGCCTTTCCTTTGAAACCGCTGGCCACCTTACCCTTCAAAGAGGCAATGGGCTTAAAGGAAGAAAGGTAGAAGGCAGGGTAGCTTCCTGAGAGCAAACCTACTACCAGCACAAAACCTGCGAGCATACCGACAAAAGCAGGGTTTTGCAGCTGATTGTCCAGCGAGAGCTGTTTAGCGGCCAGGTCGTTAAAAGCCCCAAGGGAAATTTCAGCGAGTACAATGGCAATGATGGTACTTGTAGCGGTAAATAAGACTGATTCAAAAATGAACTGACCCACCAGTTTTTTGCGCCCTGATCCCAATACTTTTCTTACCCCCACCTCTTTGCTGCGGTTCGCAGACCTGGCGGTGGAGAGGTTCATAAAGTTGATACAGGAAAGCAGTAGGGTGAGAATGCCTATGGCTGTGAAAATCTGAATCTGCTGGATATTTCCTACTGCTCCTACGGGGTTGCCTGCTTCATACTTGTTTAGATAGACATCCGTCAAAGGCGTCAGGTAGAGGGGCCAGCCATTCTCACCGGTAAAATCATCGAATGACTGATTGAAGATCGTCTCTGTAGTGCGCGCTGCATATTTGGGAGGGATGCTCTGAATTTTTTCGGTAAGTGCGTCAATATCAGTGCCGGGACTCACCAGGCCATAGGTGGCAAAGCTGGTCCATATCCATTTCCATTCCTGGCTTTTGATGTGAGCATAACTGTCGATAGAGGTGAGGAAATCGAATTGAATATGTGAGTTGGAAGGCAAATCTTCTACCACACCGCTAATGGTAAACAGATCGCTGTAAATGCTGAATTTGGCCTCCATGGTCTTCCCAATAGGATCTTCGTCACCAAAGTACTTTTTAGCCACAGACTCTGTGATCACCATCTTGGATGGTCCTTTGAGTATATCATCCGGGTTACCCTGAAGCAGGTTAAAAGAAAAGACGTCAAAGAAGTTTTCTTCAGCTATGTACAAATGATGTTCTTTGAAAGAAACCACGCTACCATCAGCCTTTTTATGATTAACGATATAGAAGCCCAATGCCTGAAGTCGGGTGATCTGCTCGAACTCTGGAGCTTCAGTACGCAGTGCTAAGCCCACATTAGGGCCGAGTGCAGCCATTCGGTCATTCCAGTCGCCCCAGATCATGGGCTGTTCAACGCGATAGATTCTGTCGGCCTTCTCGTGAAAGTTATCGTAACTCAGCTCGTCCTGTACATAGAGCCCGATCAGCAGACAGGTGGTAATGCCAATGGAAAGCCCCAGTACATTGAGTAGTGAGAACTGCTTTTGCCGAAGTGCCGACCTCCAGGCCATTTTCAACATATTCTTAAACATCGCGTCAAAATTAAATAATAGTTGTGACGCCTGTTTCCAAAAGGGGTGCCAAAGTGAAAAGGAGACTTGGAGTCATTGCAGAGCCTGTTTTTGAGAATGAGCCTGATAAAGGATGTTCTCCACAGAACGGCAGTGTCCGCTGGCGGATGGTTGGTTAGAATGGGGAGTCCGATGACTGGGGACCTAAGCTTTCAGCTTTTGCTCTCTGCCAATAAAGAGGTAGAGCAGTGCGCCTAGCAAGGGTAGAAACATGATGACGAGTACCCAGATGATTTTGTTGGTGCTATTGGCAAATTCACTTCTGATGCTATCCACTAATGCCCAAACCCAGAGGGTGCCCAGAGTTAGTACTATGAAAAGAACCATTAAAAGCTGTGCGGTACTTCCGAAGCCTGTAGAGTTCATTTTGATGAGTTTAAAGCTCTAAGCTTTCAGCTTTTGCCCTCTGCCGATCAACAGGTACAGCAGTGCGCCTATCACGGGTAGAAATATGATGACCAGCACCCAGATGATCTTGTTGGTGCTATCGGCAAATTCACTTCTGATAATATCTATCAATGCCCAGATCCAGAGTATCCCCGGAATAAGTAGAATGAAAAGAATGACTAAAATCTCCGGGCCACCCGGCATGCCTACTGAATTCATTTTGAAGAACTTAAGGTTTGATATTACAGTACAAAATAATCAATCCTTGGCATTACAGAAGTCCTTTAGCGTGTGATCTCGTGCAAAAGATCTGTCTGAGACTAAACCTCAAAAAATAAAAGGTTTTTATGCTCAGGGTCCTCTGCGAGAGACCACTGAGCGCGGTTTGTTTCCCAGTCAATGATGTGATGTCAGGCTTAGGCATTATATCAAAAATCTCTGTACGGAGCATCCAGGTATTGATTGGCTTCTTCCTCTGCAAATCGCGCCTTTTCGTTATCCCAGTGCAGGGTTTTGTTGGGGAAGCGCCCGGCAATTACTCCCAGCAAAATAGTCTCGGTAAGCCTGGCTGCATAAGAGAATGGCGCAGAACATTCGTCCTTACCCAGGCAGGCATCTACAAACTGATGGTAGTGCTTTGGCCCTTCACTGGCATAGTTTCGGATAGGTTCACCCAGCTTTGCCGACTTTTGAACCTCTGCAATCTCCGCATCAATGTTCTGATATTTTCCTTTTACAATAAGCTTGGGTAGCTGCATAAAATGGGGGAGGAGCAGTCGTCCTTTTTCACCAATAAACATGGCTCCCTGATCCGGTAAACCTTCCTTGTTGGGCAGCTTCAGGTCTTTATGCTTTTTAGGGGCACCCTCACCATCATACCATACCCACTTGAATTTCTCGGTGGTGTATTGGGTTCCCGGAAATTGGTAAGTAACAATGTTGTTTTCAGGAAAGCCAAAGCCGTTGGGCTTACGGCATTTGTTCTTGATCGTCTTAGGCACATCCAGCGCCAGGGCATTATAGGGTGTGTCAAAGATGTGTACACCCATATCGCCCAGGGTACCGCAGCCGTAGTCCATCAGCTTTCTCCAGTTTCCGGGGTGATACACTTTTTCCTTATAGGGCCTTTCTGCTGAGGTGCCCAGCCATAGGTTCCAGTCCAGTGAATCAGGTACCGGATCGCTACCTACCGGCTCAGGCCCGTCATAGCCCCAGTTTTTAGGTGACCAGGCCCTTACGGTTTTTACTTTTCCGATGATACCAGACTGAATCAAAAGCGTGGCCAGCTTATAGTCGTAAAATGAATGCACCTGAATACCCATTTGGGTAACCAGGTTTTTCTCAGCGGCCAGTTTTCTCATGGCCCTGGCCTCGGTCACATGGTGGGTCAGTGGCTTTTGGCAGTAGACAGCCTTACCCATTTCCATGGCCTTCATTGAGGCCGGGGCGTGGGTGTGGTCAGGCGTGGAAACTATGACTGCATCAATGCTATCTCCCAGTTCTTCCAGCATTTTTCTGTAGTCAGAAAAGGTTTTGGCAGCAGGGTGCAGCTTTTGTGCTTTGGCCAGCAGGTTGGAGTCTACATCGCAAAGGGCAACTACATCTACCAACTCGTGCGAAGAGATGTCCCGGAGGTCTTCACCTCCCATATTGCCCACACCAATATGAGCGGTTCTGAGCCTGTCATTTTTAGCCAGCGACCAGACCGATGTTGGTAACAAAGATGCTGAGGTGAGCACGGCTGTATCTTTTAAAAAGTTTCTTCTGTTCATCTTGGTCTGATTTAGAGTCTCCTGATTTTAATTTCCCTGAACCACAGGTCGCTGCCATGGTCCTGAAATCCTATAAAGCCTGTTTTAAATTTGCCATAGTCCGGTGCGTTTTTCCACTTACCGGAGTTTCTTCTCTTATACCAATCATCTGACCAGGGTACAAAAGAAACCACCTTTTTACCATTGAGCCAATGCTCTACTTTTTCAGTTGTAAAAACGATTCTGGCTGTATTCCATTCACCGGCAGGGTTCAGTACTTTCTGAGCGGGGTCGGCAGTATGCATGGCATAGTCTGCAGCGGTCTGCTGCCAGTCTTGCAACTTAGCAGGTTCCTCGGCTCCAAAGCTGGTATTGTAAGCCGTCAGGTCATGAATGGATGCATAATCAGCATCGTCTATCAACTGATATTCAGGGGCCACTTCCGGTGGTCCACCATAGCCTTCTTTTATATGGTAAAAAATACCGCTATTGCCACCACTGGGAATTTTCCATTCTACATAGAGTTCAAAATTATCGAACTCTTCGGCTCCGTAAATGATGTCCCGGCTACCCTTGTATTCGTAATCCTCTTCTAAAATCTGCTCGGTGCTGAACGTAAGCGTTTTGTCCTTAACCGCCCAGCCTGGAGGAAGGGCATCTCCGTTGTAAGCTCTCCAGCCGTCAAGACTGCTGCCATCAAAAAGTATGGTCCAGTCTTCTGTTTCAGCTTTTAGCTTGGTGTCAGATTCGGATTTTTGTGTGGTGCCGCAGGACAAAACCAGGGCAGCCAGTAACGCGGTTGTAAAAAAGTGTTTCATTGTTAAGGCTAATTGCTCTTAAGATAGTGGTTTTCAGGTATTGAGACCACGAGCTTTCTGCCAATTTCGCGGTATGGTTACAAAACAGCCGTCAATGGAGTATTACGAGGTAGCTTTTAGTTACAATCGACCGGACCCAACGCCATTTTCTGGTTTTTGAGCTTTACGATGGTAATCTCATCGTCTGATGAGGTGTTGAGCCAGTGATGCACCTCCCGGGTGACCCCTCCGATGTACTTTTCGCTGGCTGGCCCTGTTTCATATCCCGCCTGTACTACCACGCTTCTTCCATTGGCAGAGAGTAAAAAGAGTGTTCCTTTTTCCGGTCTTTTTCCGCTGGCCCACATCATGGTAAGAAACCACATTTCCATATCAACGGATAACTCTTTTAACTGCGATATACCAACCGAACCTTGCCCAAAGTGGCCTCCTTCTTCCGGTGTCCACTCTTTTTGCCAGGTTTGGCCATAGAGCTTGTCCATCTCTGCTTGTGGGGCGTAGGTTTTATAAAGCTTAAAGGACCGTTCTAAATGAGCTTTGATCAGCTCTTTTTTTGCTGAGGGCCAGGCTTTATTTCCAAACTTATCCTCCGTGGTAACATAGTGGCTCTCTTCTACAAATTTACCCCTGGCAGGTAGTGTGAGGGTTCGGCTCCAGGGTGAGCTACCTCGTGGAAATGCCTGCTCTACCGTAGTGTGTTCGATGTTGCAGTCTCCGGTTAAAAGCTTTGCAGAATTTCGCATGGGCTGTGGACTGCAGGCTATGCAGCTAAGCACGAGAAAGGTGATAATGTAAGTTGATCTCATACTGCGTACGGGTAAATAAATCGTCAGTTCTTCGTCAATTTCAGGTCCCATGCGTTGATGTTATCGAGCATATCATGGGCCGTCCAGTCAAATCTCAGAGGAGTGATGGTAATATAGCCTTGCTGATAGGCATAGGTATCTGTTTCCTTATTTTCTGATTTTGACAGCCCGAGTTTTTGCTGATAGACCATTTTGTCACCTGACTCACTTTTGAGCACATAATTACTCATATCCAGGTAGGCATCGCCCATGGGTTTTGCGGCTACCCCCTTCAATTCTCCGGCAGGAATATTTACGGACATGACTACACCTTTGGGAGCGCCAGAGCTTCGGTATCTCTCCACCATTTGTGCAACAAAGAGGGCTGAGACTTCCGTGTTTACGCCCCTTACTTCCTGAGATACGGCAATGGCCGGGATATCGTGATACAGAGCCTCCATGGCCGCTCCGACTGTGCCTGATAAATGGGAGAGCTTGCCCACATTGGCACCCCGGTTAATGCCGGATACAACAAGGTCGAAAGGCTTATCTTTTCCCAAAATGCTAAGTCCGAATCTGACCGCGTCTGCAGGCCGGCCACTGACGGCATAGCCAAAGAACTGGTCATTTTTGATGATTTTCTCCACTTCCAGTGTTCTGCCATCGGTGGATTGACTGCTGCCCGACTGGTTTTCACTGGGCGCGGCTATGACTACTTCAACATCGGGGAGTGCTGCAAGCGCTTCACTCAGAACTTTAAGCAGAGGTGACTCTATGCCATCGTCATTTGAAATGAGTACCCGGTAGGTCTGCGCTACCGAAGTCTGGAAACAACAAAAAAGGAGAAGATAAATGGATAAAAGATAACTGTAACGCTTCATGGGGCTGGCTGTTTTGACTGATGAGTTGGGCTTGCCGGGAAATACGACCAGCCTGAATTCGTGTCAAAGTAACCAAAACCAATCGGATAAACTGTCTAAGGTGACTAATCCTTCCAGCGCAATCGCGGTTCAAAACGCTTGTCGGTAGCCGAATTGTTGGATCATTGTCCACCAGGGGGGCTTTGCTCAGGGGCCTGCGAGGCAGAGACCACTGAGCATGGATTGATGTAGGGGCTTACTCAGGCCTGAAAGGTTTTGACGATTTCAGAGGCTTTCTCCTCATCGTTTGGACTTATGAACACTTTGGAGGAGCCAAAAGACCCGAAACCTGCGATAGCCGCTGATTTGATTTCACTTTTTAGGAGGGACTGAATGCCCACCGCTTCCAGCTGATGTTTCAGTATCTGTGATTCTGAATCAGTTCCTTCGAATATTAAAATAAGGTCGCTCATGTTATCATATTTAGAGGGTGAAAAACTGGTGCCAATCAGATGACCTGATACACTCATTCAGGTAAACGTAATCATGACTGATTGTATATTCAATATACTTCGGTTTTCGATAAGAACTGTCATTTCCGTCATGAAAGTGGCCCTTTAGGCTGGCTTTTGAACCGCGTAGCCCTGACTGTCAGGTTGCTGTCGGCCTCGTGTCGGCTTGCTGTAAGTGAATTGTCCCCGATAACCTCTCCTGATTAAGTACTTTTGTTACATCATTCACATGAAGCAATATGATATGGAGGAGGGTACTATGAGTTCGAGGGATATTAAGAAGTTGAGAGTGGAGCGCCACTGGTCGCAGGAACAGCTTGCCGAAATGAGTGGGCTCAGTGTCAGAACCATTCAGCGTATTGAAAATGGAGACAATGCGGGGCTTGAGTCATTAAAATCCCTGGCAGCTGTTTTTGAAGTTGATCTGGCAGGTCAGGATAAAAAGAAAGAAGTAGAGCAGGCAAGGAAAGAAGAAGAGTATGTCCAGAGTTTAAAAGGGCTCTATAAGCTTATAGCTGTGGCAGTTTTCAGCCTTATCTTTCCTCTTATTACAGGTTTTCAGGATTCAGACTGGGGAGCTTTTGGATGGATGCTTTTATCCTGGATCGTCATTCTGGGTGCTTATTCCATTAATAGTCTTGACCTGTTTGGAGAGAATTGGAGACAAAGGGTGATTCAGAAGAAGTTTGGGAAGGGGCAGTGAGTCCTTACCTCATTTCTTGTATAAGAACTTTAAACCAAAATATTCGGACGTTGCAAATAAAAAGAGATATTCTGATTTCTAATCTACTGCCTGAAAGTCCTTGATTTCTTTCTTGAGGCGAGATGTCACAGGTTGGATTCCCGCCTTTATTTTCAAATTGGTCCAGAAGTTTTTAGAACTCAAGCCATCAAACTCCAGTAAATCTTGGCCTGCTAGCAGGGTCGGGTACAAGATATTGCTTTTGAAGTGAATACTCGAAGCGAGTTTGGGCGTCATGTCTGACTGAAAGTATTCTGATAGTTGACTCAGAGCGGAATCAAAACCTGTAGCATAAGCAGGTAGATAGTGCTCCTCATTGCTCGTATCGACCAGGACAAGGTACCAATCTATCATAACAGGGTCAGCTTCGGTAGTCATTTCCCCTATGACTTTAACGGTTTTAAGGTCAACAGTATTCTTATCGTCAGGGCTGTAGTAGAACACCAATTGGTTCTCAATGATCTCTATTTTACCCGAATGGTTTTTGAACTCATTACTTGTTTCTCCTGAGGGCTGCTTTCTCAGTTCTCTGTCTGTAGTATACTCGAAGTAGAGCGAGAAACCGCTGTTAAAAGAGATGACCAAACAGATTGAGAAAATGCAAGTTTGTAGTATCTCAATAAAACCACCCCTACTTTGACCATCGATGGAAATTGCGACAATGGCAATTATCAGGCTGGAAAACAGAGTGATAATTGTCTTTAGGTTCTTCCGCAGCATGATTTCTAATCAATAATTAAAAGATGGTTTTAACAAAAGTTAGAGCTTCGCGATAACCCGGTTAATCGTCTTCCAGTTGCGGGTAGTAATGTCTTTACCATACTGCTTTTCTAAAAAGCCCATGGCTTGTGGTGTGCCTGAGATCGAAAGGTCGAGAATGCTGATAATAGATCGGTTATCGTCAGAAAGAATCCTGAAAGAGTCATCTTCACTGGACCAGGGGAGGGAGAGATCAAGCTTCTTTTCTTCCTTGAGAAAGGAAACATAGAGCCGGATGTCTTTATGTACTTCAATACCATGGAAAGGATCGGTTTCAAAAAGCTCCTGTATGTATTTGGCGGTTCTGATCAGTACCGGAATGGGAAAACCAAAGGTTTGCTCCAGATGGTTAGAGATTGTTTTTTCAAGGTTGGGCTCCGCGTCCTGAGTTATGTCGAAGATCACATTGCCTGAATTGAGCAGCGTTATTACATTTTCGCAGCCTATTGTTCCCAGGGTTTCACGAAGCTCCGCCATGGGCACCTTTTTATGGCCACCTACATTAATACCGCGCAGAAAAGCTATGTATTTTTCGGTTTGGTTTTTAGTGCTCATTCCTTCAGCCTTTTTTGATGTCTGCTACAATTAAGCACTTATTGTCGAGGTTTACCCTGTTAGGTAGGGTTCGAACATTTTAACCGCAATTATGCAATAGCGTACTATTGCATAATCTGACGATTTGAAAATCAACCAGTTAGCCACGAATCATGAGAACCCAAATGGTGATTTTAAACCCCGATTATTCATTAGGATTTAGAAATCGGGTTCAAACCTTCATTTTTAGAGAGAGAAATGGGAATTTGTGTTAGAGCCAACTTAACCCAAATGGTTAACCTACCGATAGAATATTCAGACAAGCAAGTTACTCCTTATGGAGGGATGAGTCTGATGAAAAGATTTATAGATCAGACAGGTATTCGTGAATATCTGAGAGGTGTGGATTTACCTCAACCTGGCTCTAATCGCGGTTACGCACCTGAGCATATTGTGGAGTCTTTCTGGCTGAGTATCTGGACAGGGGCCAGCCGTTATGTTCATTGTGACTGGCTTCGGTATGATAAGGTATTGCACTCTGTTTTTCAGTGGGATGAGATGCCTAGTCAAAGCACTTATAGCCGATTCTTCAGGAAGTTTTCTCAGAAGCGAAACACTGAGCTATTTCCATCACTTCAACACTGGTTTTTCGATCAAATAGGAGTTGCTAATATCACGGTAGATTTTGATAGCACAGTGATTACCCGATATGGAGAACAAGAAGGGAGTGCCAAGGGATACAACCCTAACAAACGCGGAAGGAACTCACATCATCCCTTAATGGCCTTTGTGGGTCAAACCAGAATGGTGGCCAATGCCTGGCTCAGACCCGGTAACACAGCAGATAGTAGTAGTTGCAAAAGCTTTATGCAAGAGACTTTTGATCAGGCATTGAAGGGCAAGAAAGTGGGTTTGGTACGTGCTGACAGTGGGTTTTATACCGAAGAGCTACTTAGTTATCTGGAAGAAGAACAGCATAAATACATTATGGCAGTTAGGATGTACCCTAACGTTAAGAGTGCAGTTTGGGGGCTTGATGAGTGGGTTAACCTGACCAAAGGCATCCAACTCAACGAGATGTTCTTCTCTCACGAAAAGGGAAAACGTAGAAGGTATATTATTGTGAAAAAGCGAGTTGATATCCGTCCTAAATCTGGTGGGAAGGAGCTGTTTGAAGATTTACCAGGCCATCGCTTCAGTTGTTATGTTACTAATCTGGACCTGCCATTGGATCAAATATGGAATATCTATAACACCCGAGCCGATTGCGAAAACAGAATCAAAGAGCTAAAAGACGACTTTGGCCTAGATAGCTTTTGCATGCAGGACTTCTGGGCAACTGAGGCTTCTTTTAGGTTTATTATGGTGGCGTACAATCTGATGAGCTTATTCAGGCACTTTGCACTCAATCACCATAATAGGGCAACCTTGAGAACACTCAAATCCTATTGCTTTGCATTAGGAGCATGGAAGGTAAATCATGCTAATAAAACCGTATTGAAAATATCATTAGCTAGCAAAAGAAGGTCTTGGATGGATGGAATTTTTGCCCAAATCAAAAACCTAAGCCCCCCTTTCAATTATTCTATTGAATAATCCGGGTTAAAATGTCAGGATTAATCCTGACAAAATGCTGGTTATCAGCATTTTCGTCAATTATTCATTTTTCTAATGAATAATTCGGGTTTAAATGTCCTGCTTAGGCCTATGGGTTATAAAGGCGTAAGAGAGTGAGGCGTGATGGTTGATCTTTGATAATTGTGTATTGCTGAGACTTAATGTGCATTACATGGGTGGGTTGGTTTCACCTGATAGCAGCAAGTGAAGTGCTCTGATACTGGCTAGTTCAGCCGCTGCCAAATCAACTTGCTTGCATTCAAATTTCAGACATTGCTCGCCACGCAATGCTTCGGGCCATTCGGGGTTGATAACTTCTGTGGTCCAGGTAAAGGAGCCGGTGAGCTTAGCAAGCTTTTGCATGAGCCTATTCACTTCATCAGAAACCTCTCCATCAATCCTCAGGCTTTGTTTGCCCAACCAGCCGACTTTAGAAATAATTGAGATTTGCCGCTCAGTTTTAGTGTAAATTCTGATTTTGCTGCCGTAGTCAGCCAGCGGTTTGCTGTGCTTTATTTCACAGAAGATTTTGGAGTCCTCCATCATTCTGTAAGTGGTCAGCTTACCTTTTGGGAATGTGGTGTTCAACTCTTCCAACTCGAGGTTATGAGCAGTAGCAAAGGCTTGGATATCGGTATGGAGCTTTTTCCAGTTCAGAGGTTGATAAATAGGGTTTGAACAATACAAATATTCTTTTCAAACATACATGTTTTGACCTGAACGAGAACGAGAGTTATGTTGGCTAATCAATGGTTTCTATATAGTCCAGAATAATCGTGCCAAAGTATTGACCCAGATGTCCACCATCCAGCGCATTGAAGGTTCCCTGGACTCTTAGCTTTTTACCCTGGATTTTGTCCATCAGATCATCGGGAGCAATATCTGTTAAGTCGTCTGAGAAATCTACCCAAATAGCTTCATCATCATTACTCGTATCATCCAGAAATAGCACGCTCATTTCAAAGGCAGATATATAAGAGCCAGTCAGTTCCAGGCTCATGTTATGATAGGTTTGACCATCATTCTGTAACTCCTGAATTGTGGGAGATACCAGATCAGCAGATTCATTTCCTAATTGCACTGGTTCGGAGGTACAACTCAGAAGGCAAAGTAAAAGTAGGAGATTCAGGAGCCTTGTGATTTTCATAGTTTGATGTTTTTAATTCTGATATTCTCAATATTACCATTAACGTAAAACAACATACTCTTGTTTATTGCGTATGGCTCGTGTTTAACAACTCAATTGTTATGTTATGGGGAAAGACAGAGGCCTGTATATAACTACAAGGCTTTTCCAGTTCATTATTCTCAATTCCCTCTCCCGGCAGCTTTCTTCGCTTTTTCCAGCATCTCATCAAGCTCGGCTCTGTTGTAGACTTTACCTCTGAGTATTACCGAACTGATGCTTCTGGTATTGTTGATGTCCTCCAAAGGGTTGGCATTCAGCAGTACCAGGCTGGCAGTTTTTCCTGGGGCAATGGTGCCAAAGGTAGCTTCTTTCTTCTGGAAGATGGCCGGGTTGATCGTAGCTGCCTGTACCGCCTGCAGATTACTCATACCGCCCTCTACCATCAGTGCTAGCTCATCATGCAGGCTGAAGCCGGGAAAGCAGTAGGGGTTTGGGTAGTCTGTGCCGGCTATGATTTTTACGCCTTTATTGGCGAGTTTTCCCATCAGTGAGAGCTGTAGTTTGTACTTGGTTTTGGAGGCCTCATAGAATTCAGGAGTGCGTGACTTAAAACGAAAATCATTGGCAGGATTCCACGAACTGGTCATAAACACAGGCAGGTAAGCCAGTCTTTCATCATTGGTAAAGCTGCTGTCGGTAAGGTAGGCAATGCTGCGTAATACCGTCAGCGTGGGTGAGAGCCACATATCGCTTTCGGCCATTACCGCTGCCAGCGAGTCGAAGATGGCCTCGTCAAAATTGTCCGTCATCAATTCCATGCTTTTTTTGCTGAACTGGCTGGGTTGAGCCGCCAGGGTGGCCTGATCGGAGTTACTGGCCTCCAGAATGCCGTACATGTGCTCGCTGCTGTACTGACCTGCCTCCATGGCTTCCCAGATACTGACTGAGCTGGGAATATGACCGGCAAAGGGCGTTCCTTTCTCTTTACTACGATTGGCTATGGCCATATAGGCTTCCTTGGTCAGGCGGCTGTACACCTTCAGAAAGTCTACGCCTGAAGTTATTTGCTTGTCTACTTCGGCAATGGCTTCTTCTGTATTGGCCACTCCTGCTGAGCCCGGCCAGATGGGAGGGACCCCATCGATAATAGCACCTGCCGCGTAGATATCCGGTGCCATGATTTCTCCTGCTGTTATCTGTTGGCGCACGGTACTGATCACATCCGTGTTGCCCCACATTTCACGTACCCCGGTAATGCCATTGGCAATTAGGAGAGGGTTAGAAAAGGTATAGTTCCAGAAGTAGTGGGTGTGCATATCCCAAAGGCCGGGAATGAGAAATTTGCCCTTCCCATCAATTACTTCTATGCCCGAACCAGCCGCTACGGACCTGCTGTAAATCTCGCTTATTTTATCCCCGTCTATGCCCACGGTTCGGTTGGTCAGGGTTTCTCCTGTTTCCACATCAATGACGCTGACATTTTTAATGAGCAAGTCATGACTGACCTCTTGTGACTGACATGCGGTGATTGAAATAAGAAAGAGGAGGGTAATGGAATAAAACAGACGCTTCATAAAAAAATGTTTGTTGAAGCTAAGCATGGTTGATATATCAGCCTGTATTTTTTTAAGCGAACGGAAGATTTATCGATTCAGCGGAGAAGCCCGGAAGCTGTAAGAAATTCGCAATAAAAGTGTCTAAGGCAGGACGGGATATTATAAGTAGTTAAAAAATAGCTCAACCAAAGCTCCGAGAACAAAGCTGATAAAAACTGCCATCAAGGACATCTTTTTGAGTTTGAAGGCATTCGACAAGGATATCCAAAGAGCAACTATCGCGCAACCTGAAAAAATGATCGTACCGTAGATCGGCACGTTGCTGGCAAAGAGCCCGATAAAATTAAAAAGCGGATCAAGCAAGGCGGTAAAACCAAACAGCGCCAGAGTAAAATTGGTCTTAGGGTGTTTTCGGTTCAGATAAAAACCTGCAATTAGGAGCTCAACACTGATGGCCAGGGCCCCAAACTGTCCGTAATAGCTTTTCTTAAAGTAAGTCTCCAGTCCTGTTGGGAAACGGATTTCCAAGAAAAAAATCACGCCAAGTACCAGGGCAATCAATATAAAAACCCAGGAGATAATGCTACGCGTATTCATTCAGGGAAGTTAGTAATTCCAAAACACTTCCGACAGGTGTTTGCATTAAGCTATATTGGAATAATGAGAATGAAAAGAGAAGAATAATGGTCGGAGTAGCGGATTATTATCAGTCAATTTTTCTGTAGACCAGGTCTTGTATCTCTTCGCTAAGACCTGCCAAGTACACATTATATGGCTCTTTCTGGCTTTCAAGTGCCTTCATGACTTCTTCCATTTTTGACAGACCAACTCCTTTATCCACATGGAAAAGGATTTTCAGGCGTTTTCGTTTTTCGTAATCCATCATATCTCTTTCGGTACCAATCCATTGCTCTACTCCGTCAAGGCCTATAAATACGCCATTGACCACAATGTAAGTATCGGTGGGCAACTCCAGGTCCTTCGCAGGGCCAATAAAGATGTCTGCATTTGCTCTGCCTTCTGTTGCTTCGGCTCTGCTTAAATCATAGTCAGCGGACCAGTCTTCCAGCTCTATGGAAACCCGAAGAGGATTAAAGTATTCTTCTTGCCAAAGGCGGTTGTCCCTGATCCGGGAATAGACAATTGAATCCACACGATCGCCTTCATCATAAATGGTCAATAAGTCTTTATCAAGTTTCCAGAATGGACTGTATCGCAGATGATACCTGGGTAAATAAATGGTGTCCTGATACACAAGAGTCACCTCTTTAGGCGGGTCAAACTTGTCCCAATAATGTAGAGTAGTAGAGTCGGTGATATCAATTATATCAAGATAGCCATCTTCCAGTAAGCCCTCCACCTGAACCCAATGTCCCTGCAATGGATATTCCGGTTCTTCTGGGCTACAAGAAGCAGATAGGAGTAGGCATTGAAAAGCCAGGATGGTATTTCTCAGGGTTTGACTGTTCACAACTGATAATAGTGAAAACAGCCTGTATCCAGGGTTCTTTTATGATTAAAGGAGTAATGTGATGTTAACCGTCCTTCCAGGCGCTCTGCATTAAGATCGCCTCATCTTCACCAGAATAACGGTGATGATCAGTGAGGCAATACCAGAGAAAGCCAATAGCAGCATGGCTAGCAACATAGAATCCGCATCCAGCTCATCGGGTGATTTTCCTACGTATACAATGCTGACTGTGAATAGGAATAGAGTCAGTACCAGGGCAGCTTTGAGAAAACGGGAGATGGCTTGTTTCATGATCGATTTTTGATCTTAGGCAATGATTTAAGCCGGTCTTGACACGCTGTCCGACCTTAGTGATTCCATCAAAAGTCAATTACCACACCAATGCTTGGGAGTACGCTTGAGCTTTCCAACTGGGTGATTTGCATCAGCATACGCGGAGCAAGCTCCATACCCTGTGCATCTCTGGCCAGGCCAAACTGTGGTACATCAGGAATCTGCTGGCTGAAGAAGTTCTGAATCTCCAGGAAGATATCCAGCGTCCATTTTTCAAAGTTCCATTTCTTGTCGATTCGCACATCTGTCTGGCTGAAGGCATCAAGGCGTTGCTGACCGATGCGGCTGTAGTCGGTGACAATAGAAGGGTAGTTCGCAAGGGTGGCTGCTTCGTCTACCGGAGCGAAAGGAGTAGTGCCGAGGTAGCGGGTTCTCAAACTCAATTCCCAGTTTTTACCCCACTTATAGCCTCCGGTACAGGTCAGCAGGTTGCGACTATCCCATGAGCTGGGCAGGAAAACCTCCGGGTCAAAGGCAGTGTATTCGCTGTAGTAAAAGGTGTAAGCAAGTATCGCGTAATAGTTATTGGTGAATTTCTTCTGATAGAGGAATTCCATTCCGTAAGTGCGGCCCAGACCTACGCTGGCAATGGGCTCGTTGCCCAGCACGCTGAAGTCTGCACCCAGGTTGGCGAGTGAGACGCCATCTGTAATGGAAACTGGATAATCGCCATACTTCTTGTAAAAACCTTCGAGCGTAAAGCGGGCAGAGGGTGTGACCAGGTACTCCAGACCCAGTACAGCATGATCGCTTCGGATATACTTAGCGTCCTGATTGGCAAATGCTCCGTTATTGTCGGTAAAGCCCAGAATGGTGTAGGGAGGAATTTTATAATACCTGCCCAGTGAGGCATTTAAAGACCACTTTCTGGCCTCATCAAAGGTGTAGGAGCCGGAAATACGCGGGCTCAGCGTCCGGAAGATGTTGTTGCCGTCATCCATAAAGGTATTGCCGTCAAAGCGCAGCCCCAGGGAAAGGCTGATGCGGTCATCTTTGAAAGTGCGGTTGGCCTGGCCAAACATACCATAGCGAAAGAAATTGATGGCGTTGTCAAACTGAAAGTTGTTGACATTATCCAGCGTAGCATTACTGTAATCTACGTTTTGAAGGCTGGTACCGGCACTGATGGTCCAGTTGCTGAGAAACTTGGTATAGTTAAAGCGCAACTTGGTTTCCATTTCAACAGACTCATTCTGAAAGAACAGGCCCGTTTGGTTCAGGTTGTCGGTAAAACGTCTGAAGTCATTGCTGAGAATGTTGTTGCTCAGCGTGAGCCTGGTAAAACCACTGCCATCTTTAAACCTGCTTTTCCAGCTGGCACCAATGGTATTACTCTTCTGCTTAATGATGGGTACCTGATCCTGAGTAGCCTGTTGTTCGGGGTCAAACTCATCCAGCGCGTTTACCCTAAAATCATCTACAGACCCCAGACCGGTAATGATCAGCTCGTTGTAGTCATCAATCTTGTGCGTGATTTTATACTGGTAATCCCAATAGTCCGGTAGGATAGGCAGACCTATCAGCTCAAAGATCAGCTGAAGGTAAGAACGCCTGGCAGAGACAATAAAGGAGGTATTGCTGGCTTCTTTGTCTTTCTTAAACAGGGGGCCTTCAAAGGTCAGGGCTGTTTCACTACTCCCGATTCTGATATTCTTCTTGAGCTCACGGTTATTGCCATTTCGCTGGTCAAACTGCAGCACACCGGAGAGCACATTGTCGTATTGAGCGCCAAAAGCCGAGGTAGCCAGCGTAACGCCTTCAAAGAAGCTCACGTTCAGCAAACCTACGGGGCCACCGGCACTGCCCTGGGTAGAAAAGTGATTGATATTCGGGATTTCTATACCATCGAGGTAATAGACATTTTCATTAGGTGCACCACCACGAATGATCACATCATTACGAAAGCCTCCAACAGAGCCTGCTACTCCGGGCAGTGACTGTACTACTTTGGCGATGTCGTTATTGCCTCCGGGGTAGGTGGCAATTTCTTCGGCTGATAGCCTCTGTATAGAAAGAGGCGTTTCTTCAATCTTTTCAAAAGGGTTGGCCGTGACCACCACTTCGCCCAACTCGGATACGGCTTCCTTCAGTTCAAAATTCAAATCAGGAATACCCCCTGATTTGATGACGATGTTGTACTTAATGACTGTTTCATACCCCACGAAGGAGGCTTGTACACTATAGGTTTTGGCCGGAATATTCTTGATGGTGTAAAAGCCATCACCATTGGTAATAGCGCCCAGTGTAGTTTCCAGAATTTGTACGGTCGCCCCAGGAATGGTTTCCCCGGTTTTGGCATCTTTTACAGAGCCCGAAAGCTCGCCCTGCCCCTGAAAAGCAATGGCTTGACTGGTAAAAAAAAGTGAGAGAGAGCAAATAAACAGTCTTATGGTCATAGTTGTATTAATCCTTTAGCTGGTAAATACGACTAGATAAACCCATTTGGATGTGAACTGTTTAAAGCTTTCGAAATGAATATTCAGCCTTGCCTCTATTGCTTTGTGTGTCAGGCGGATGAAGGAAGGCTGTAGCCGTTGCACCTCACTTCCAGATTCTACGGGAAATAAAACCGGGCAGCATGGGCTCCATTAACTGTCCAAAATACGTTTTGGGAGTTTTTTCGTCAATGCCAAAGGCTTCGGGCTCGTGGTCGGGACAGGTATAGGTGCCAAAGAGAATGTCCATCAGGGGAGAAATATTGGCGTAATTTCCTGCTTTCCGGTCCTTGTCATGGTGCCAGTGATGTAGCTCCGGGGCTCCAATGAGTTTGCGTATCGGACCCAAGGGGAGCCTTACATTGGAGTGGATATAAATGGCCCAAATACCTCTGAAAGCTATAAAACCTGCCAATGCCTCCAGTGGAAAGCCCAGCGCAAAAGCGGGAATATTGATGAGCCCTACAGTATAAATGGAGTCCAAAGGGTGCTCACGATGGGCCGCCAGCCAATCGAGATGCTCAGCACTGTGATGTACCTTGTGAAAGCGCCATAAGAACCCCACACTGTGCTGAAGGCGATGTCCCCAGTAGATCAGGAAATCACTTAGCACAATTACCCAGATCATTTGTAGCCAAAAAGGCATGCTACCAAAGAATGAGGTGATCTCTATGGGGACCAATTCTCTGAGCCAATAACCAAAATCACTGAGTAGCCAGAGTACAAGCCCACCCCAGAAGAGGTACTGCCCCAGAAAAAAGCAGAGGTCCATAAACCAGCGGGGACGGAAAATATGCTGGCCGGGTTTGGCCGGGAAAACTTTCTCCATGGGCAAAAAGACCAGTGACATAAAAAGAAAGCTCAATGCCGTGTCCTGAAGAAGTTTGATTGCATCCATCTGTCTTTATCAGTCTTTTTGTCTAAGACTGTCAAGTCTTAACCTCAGTACTTTCTTCATGATGGTCATCAGGCTATCTGCCAGATCGGCCTGGTTCACCGAAACCATTGATTTTGAAGAAACCATCAGCATTGATCTCTCGAAGGAGAGACTATCGATTTTTCTTATCATTTTGAGGGAAACAGAATCCTGAGCAATCAGGTCATCTTCATTCAGGTTTTCGCTCAAACCAAAAGCCTCACGCCAGCCCTTGTCTTTAAAAAATAAACGCAGGTCTTGGGCCAAATGAGCCTCATCTGCTATCACAATGGATTTGGAAGAAGATGCGAGGTTATTCTGTATAAAATCGGAATCTATATTCTTTGGTTTAGCCTGAAGCTGGTTGTGGAGATTCATACGATCAAATGTGCTTGCAGGTGGTGGGTTAAAGCGAGGAGCCCTTTTAAAATTCAGAGAGTCATTGGTTGTCGCTATGGATTCGAATACCCGCCTCCAGTCTTTTTCAAAAGCTGTTTTTAACTCCTGCGCCAAGTCACTTTTGTCTGTAGTGGTAATTACCTTACTGGAAGACATAAGCACATCATCCGGGCTTTGCTCATAATCATTGTCCTGTGGCACAGAGTCAACTTGTTCATTATCAGAGGGCAATTTTTTTAATACGTCTATCAGGGAATAATCAATTGCCACGGCAGATTTTGTAGAACTCGCTATGATAAAGGCAGAGTCAGACATATCCAACTCGATTTTTGAGTCGGGTTGAATTGTTTCCTCCGCAAGAGGTTGAGTAAGTAAATGCTCTGTTTTGTCAGAAGACTTCTCAGGAGCAAAATAGCCAGACTTGTATGCGACAAATACGCCCACCAGACAAGAGAACAGGCAAATGGTTAGGATACGAACAACTCTGATAGGCATTAAGTACTTGTTGTTGATAAGAGATTGTTCTCTTTATCACGCAAAGGTGAGCAAGGAGGTTGTGATCTATCAACTACATGGTCAGGTATAAATCAATACAGAAAAGGGCTAAGGTAGCCTATTCCTTAATTCCCGTATTTAGTTTTGACTACTACAGTCCTGGCAATGAAATCATGTATGGCTCTTGATTTTTTGTTAGTCAACATGGATAAGATCTCAATAATGGTCCATATTAGAGGCAGGGAGCCCACGAAGGTCATTACCATCAGCCATTCAAATGTGTAATTAGCCATGTCCATGGACACAAGGCTCCAATTCATCAGGTGTATTGCGAGTGTAAGGCCCAGTGGTACAATGTCTCGCATAAGTGCCTGCTTGTAGGTGATGTCGGATTCATCGCGGTGGTTGACCACTTTAATTTCCATAACCATTTTGCCTAGCGTTTGTCCACGATACCCATGCATGAGTATGTAATAGGCGTAGACCGACACTCCATCCAAAAGGGTGTATAGGTATCCGTAAGTGTCCATACTGAATATCAGGACTACAGAAATAGGTATAAGTACAAGGCTATCAATAATGGCTGCTACAAACCGCGCACTAAAAGTCCTGTATTTGTCATTCGCCCTCTGCTCAGTAGCCCTTAATCCGTTTGTTAATTTTGCTTTTTCAAGTATCTCCTCTGGTGTGCCTTCTCCTCTTTTTTCAAGCTCCAGTGCTGCTGCAATTCTAGCCTCCTCCTCAAAGTTATGATCTCCTATCATTGCGGCCAGTTCCTCTGATTTCCTTCTTGTAAATCGTTCACTAAACTTATTGTAGCTGTTTGTGTCTTCCATATCAAGCCTCAACCTCTTTCAGAAAAATCTTCTTATCTGCTATAAAAGTGCCAAAGGGTAAGAGAGAGGCCACTCCAGCGAGCATCATAGTGCCAAAGGACCATTTCTTTTCCAGGGTGACAATGAGCACCCAGATGCAGTAGGCTACGAATAAAACACCATGTGCCAGACCGATAGGGTGGGTCGGCTCAGGAATATCCCAGATGTATTTCAGCGGCACGCAAATACCCATCAGTAAGAGATAGCTGATACCCTCAAGCAGGGCCAGAAGTCTGAGAAATTTAAGATGGTTCATGGTAGGCTGCTGTTTGTGGCGAAGATAGGGCCGGAAGCCTGCTCCTCAAACAATTGCCGTTGGTTTTATCTGGCATTATGGGTAAACTGAGGAAACTATTAACCGCTACCATGTTCAACCGAATACTATCTCTTTGTCTTGTCTTGCTAACAGGGCTGTCTCTCTCAGCCCAACAAGTTCCACAATCTGCCTATCAGGACCTTAAATATCGTATGATTGGACCATTCAGGGCCAGCCGTACTGTAGGAGGCGTGGGCGTACCCTCGCAACCCAATGTGTTTTATATGGGCGCAAACAATGGCGGGGTCTGGAAAACCGATGACTTCGGCCGTACCTGGAATCCTATTTTTGACAGTGCACCTACCGGCTCGGTGGGAGATATAGCCGTGGCTGCTACCAACCCCGATATCATATACGTAGGCAGTGGTGAAGGCCTGCACAGACCTGATCTGGGCGTAGGCGATGGTATTTTTAAAACCACCGATGGCGGTAAAAACTGGACGCATATTGGGCTGGAAGATGTACAGCAGGTCGGTCGCCTGGTAATTCACCCGACTAATCCTGATATCGTGTTTGTGGCCGGGCTGGGGCATCCCTATGGAGCCAATGAAGAACGAGGCGTTTTCAAAACTACGGATGGAGGAAAGAGCTGGAAAAAAGTACTTTATATCAATCACAACACCGGAGCCATACAGGTAGAGTTTGACCCCAATAATCCTAAGGTGATTTTTGCCGATATGTGGGAGCATCAGGAAGGCCCTTGGGAGAATGCCAGGTTCTCAGGCACGAATAGTGGCCTCTACAAGTCAACGGATGGAGGAGAAACCTGGAAGAAACTCACCAAAGGCCTGCCCGGAGCAGAGCAGGGTTTGGGCCGGATTGGTATCGGTATCGCCCCGAGCGATTCAAGAATCATATTTGCTACCGTAGATGCCCGTCAGGGTGGAGGCATTTATAAAAGTGAGGATGCTGGCGAGAGCTGGAAACTTGTGAATACCCAACGGAGGCTTTGGGGCAGAGGAGGAGACTTTGCTGAGATCAAAGTGCATCCACAAAATCCCGACCGCTTGTACGTGGGTAATGTCGCTTCTTACACCTCGGGTGATGGTGGTAAAACCTGGATGTCGCTCAAAGGAGCCCCGGGAGGGGACGATTATCATCGGATCTGGATCAACCCGAACAACCCGGAGATCATGCTTTTTGTGGCCGATCAGGGAGCGGTAGTCACGGTAAATGGTGGCAGAACCTGGAGCTCCTGGTACAATCAGCCCACTTCACAGCTCTATCATGTCACTACGGACAATCAGTTTCCCTACTGGGTATATGGCGGCCAGCAGGAGAGTGGCGCTATCGGTATGGCCAGCAGAGGCAATGGTGGGCAGATCACTTTCAGGGAGTTTCTGGGAGTTAGCTCGGATGAGTATGCCTATGTGGCGCCTGACCCGAAAGATTCGGATATCATCTATGGTGGTAGGGTGATGAAATTCAATAAGAAGACCGGCCAGTCTCAGAATGTGGCACCGGAAGCTCTGCGCTCTGGTAAGTACCGCTTCGTAAGAACCATGCCGCTCATGTTTCATCCTGCTGATGACAACATGCTGCTCTTTGCCACCAATGTACTCTGGAAAACGACTAACGGTGGGCAGGACTGGCAGGTTATCAGTCCCGACCTGACCTATGAGCAGCCGGAAGTCCCGCCCAGTGTCGGTGACTTTAAAACCCCTGAAATGGAAACCATGGCCAGAAGAGGCGTGATTTATGCCGTGGGGCCTTCTTCTCTCGATGTGAATACGATTTGGGCGGGTACCGATGATGGCAGGGTTCATCTCACCATCAATGGAGGTAAGGCCTGGACGGAAGTAACGCCTCCCACAATGAAATCATGGGAAAAGGTATCGCAGATTGATGCCAATCCCTTTAATGCAAGAGGTGCCTATATTGCCATCAATGCCATCAGGCGGGATGATATGAAACCTTATATCTACAGAACCAGAGATGGAGGTAAAACCTGGGACCTGATTACCAAAGGACTGAATCCTAACGGACCCGTCAATGTTGTGAGAGCGGACCCGAAACAGCCCGGCCTGCTCTATGCGGGTACCGAGCGTGAGGTGTACTTTTCTATTGATGACGGGGATCACTGGCAGTCGTTGAGAAACAATATGCCGGCCACCTCCATTCGGGACCTTGTCATCAAAGATAACGACCTGGTGGTGGGGACACACGGTCGCTCTATCTGGATTCTGGATAACATTGCTCCCCTAAGACAGCTGAAGGATAAGAAGTCCGGGTTCAACCTGTTCAGGCCTGCCACAGCCATTCGGGTTCGCGATAATATGTTTCTCGATACACCACTTCCACCAGAGGAACCAACAGGGGAGAATCCACCAGAGGGTGCCATTCTGGATTACTACCTGGACAAGGAGGCCCGCAAAGTGACGCTGGAAATACTGGATACGGATAACAATATCATCCGTACTTATTCAAGCACTGATCAGCCTGAGGAGGTAGATACTACTTCTCTGGCACACCCGACCTACTGGATCAGGCCGGAGCAACGCGTAGGAAATACTGAAGGTCATCACCGTTTTACCTGGGACCTACGGCATGAGCCACCTGGTGGTACACGCAGACAGTTTGCCATTGCGGCAGTATATAAACGCACACCCAGCGGTCCGCAGGGGCCTTATGTCCACCCGGGTACCTATGTGGTCAGGATTAAGGTAGATGGTGGGGTACAGGCCAAGCCGTTTGAGGTGAAAATGGATCCCCGGGTCAGTACTTCAGCAGAGGCCTTGCAAAGTCAAACGGACCTGAGTATGACCTGCTATAATGCTTACCATGAGCTAGAGGCTATAAAAACCAAGATTAATGCATCGGCCGGTACGTCCGGGGCTCGCAGGGCTTTGGTGGGTAATGGCCGTGTGGGCAACCCTGATACCATGTATGGGAGCATCCGGCATACCCCTGCCGAAAGTGAAACGATCGTAGGGCTGCAACAGAAATTTCTGTTTATGCTCAATCTTTTGCAGTCATCAGATATGGCGCCTACCAGCCAGTCTGAAGCTGCTGTTAAAAAGCTTGAAGAGACCCTGGAAGCCTTAAAGCAAAGGTGGGAGCGGTTGAAGTAAGGCTACTTGTCAAAGTAGCAAAGGCACGCTTCGCAGAAGCGCGCCACGTATATTCTTCGTTGCGTGGCGCGCTTTTTTAAAGCGTGCCCTGCCTTTTACTAAGTATTGTCTTGCGTGCCTTGATAATACCTGCTTTTTCAGTACAAAGGCTCTATTTCAATGAGTCCATTGTCCTCATCATTGTAGAAGCTGGCACTGCTGTAGTAGTAGTGATGTGGCTCCAGCACAATCAGCTCCTTTACCGGATTGTTGTGGATGTACTCCATTTTCCTGACAGCCATGTCCTGAGAGTCCAGTTCAATGGGATGAAAGTTATCTTTCCACACCTTGTAATTGACTCCGCGTTTGATACGGGCCGCTGCTGATTGAAACATCTTCAGCATCCAGCTGCGTCTGCTCTCATTGACATAGCCTATCGCTTTAACCCCGATTATTCATTAGGATTTAGAAATCGGGTTCAAACCTTCATTTTTAGAGAGAGAAATGGGAATTTGTGTTAGAGCCAACTTAACCCAAATGGTTAACCTACCGATAGAATATTCAGACAAGCAAGTTACTCCTTATGGAGGGATGAGTCTGATGAAAAGATTTATAGATCAGACAGGTATTCGTGAATATCTGAGAGGTGTGGATTTACCTCAACCTGGCTCTAATCGCGGTTACGCACCTGAGCATATTGTGGAGTCTTTCTGGCTGAGTATCTGGACAGGGGCCAGCCGTTATGTTCATTGTGACTGGCTTCGGTATGATAAGGTATTGCACTCTGTTTTTCAGTGGGATGAGATGCCTAGTCAAAGCACTTATAGCCGATTCTTCAGGAAGTTTTCTCAGAAGCGAAACACTGAGCTATTTCCATCACTTCAACACTGGTTTTTCGATCAAATAGGAGTTGCTAATATCACGGTAGATTTTGATAGCACAGTGATTACCCGATATGGAGAACAAGAAGGGAGTGCCAAGGGATACAACCCTAACAAACGCGGAAGGAACTCACATCATCCCTTAATGGCCTTTGTGGGTCAAACCAGAATGGTGGCCAATGCCTGGCTCAGACCCGGTAACACAGCAGATAGTAGTAGTTGCAAAAGCTTTATGCAAGAGACTTTTGATCAGGCATTGAAGGGCAAGAAAGTGGGTTTGGTACGTGCTGACAGTGGGTTTTATACCGAAGAGCTACTTAGTTATCTGGAAGAAGAACAGCATAAATACATTATGGCAGTTAGGATGTACCCTAACGTTAAGAGTGCAGTTTGGGGGCTTGATGAGTGGGTTAACCTGACCAAAGGCATCCAACTCAACGAGATGTTCTTCTCTCACGAAAAGGGAAAACGTAGAAGGTATATTATTGTGAAAAAGCGAGTTGATATCCGTCCTAAATCTGGTGGGAAGGAGCTGTTTGAAGATTTACCAGGCCATCGCTTCAGTTGTTATGTTACTAATCTGGACCTGCCATTGGATCAAATATGGAATATCTATAACACCCGAGCCGATTGCGAAAACAGAATCAAAGAGCTAAAAGACGACTTTGGCCTAGATAGCTTTTGCATGCAGGACTTCTGGGCAACTGAGGCTTCTTTTAGGTTTATTATGGTGGCGTACAATCTGATGAGCTTATTCAGGCACTTTGCACTCAATCACCATAATAGGGCAACCTTGAGAACACTCAAATCCTATTGCTTTGCATTAGGAGCATGGAAGGTAAATCATGCTAATAAAACCGTATTGAAAATATCATTAGCTAGCAAAAGAAGGTCTTGGATGGATGGAATTTTTGCCCAAATCAAAAACCTAAGCCCCCCTTTCAATTATTCTATTGAATAATCCGGGTTTAATCAACTCTTTACTGGTAAACTTCTTCATGTCACGGACAATGTCATTGAGGGGTACCTTGTCTGAACTCATGATGGCATGGAAGTGATTGGTCATGATAACATAGGCATGTATGTTCAGTCCCTTTTCTTTCTGGCAATGCTTCCACGAACTGATGAGGATGTCTTTATAGTCGGGGCGGGTAAAGAGGTCTATCCAGTCTACTACGGTGCAGGTAATGAAGTAAAGGGCTTGTGGATTTCTAACCTTGTATTTTTCTGACATGACAGAATGTATGGGGGTAGGCTGGGAAATACAAATTGTATAAAGAGAAAGGCACGCTTCACAGAAGCGCGCCACGTGTATTCTTCGTTACGTGGCTCATCATACGTGGCGCGCTTTTTTACGTGGCGCGCTTTTTCAAAGCGTGCCTATTCTTTCAGCAATTACTGAATTTTCTTACTTAGAAGGCTCCAGCCATACTTTTCTAAGTGCCAGCTGTGCTTCAGTAGCTTCAGGGTCAAACGAAATAGCGAAAGGGGCAGGTACTTCAATTTGTTTATTAGGAGCACTGAGTTCAATCTCGCGTTTGGCACCATCCACTTCTCTGAGTACCACATAGGTGAAGTTTTCCAGGTTGGGGAGGTTTTGTACCTGCTCTCCAATAAAGCCCTGAATCTTGGTCAGGTCTGGCATTTCTTTTCCATTCATCTTGTAGATGATGTCACCATTCTGAAGTCCCAGTGCTTTACCCATTTCGTCCAACGACTGTGCATTGGCTATGGCCAGCATCTGCTTGCCTTCATGCTGAGCGATGGTGATATTCGTTTGGCCAATACCCAGTGAGTAAGTTCTGATAGTACCCGACTCTTCGAAATTCACGCCCACCTCTTTGAAAAGCTCAGCATAGGGTAGTGGCTGATTACCGGCTACATGATTCTGGAAAAACTCACCAATCTCAGGATAGGTCATTTCAGTGATTACACCGAAAAGCTCGTCATCCTTAAAAGCATTGCTCTTTCCGTAGCGTTCAGAGAGCTCAGCCATCAGGTTTTGCGTGCCGTAAGAGCCACTCGAAAGCTTGCGTAGCTTGATGTCCAGTGCCATACCAATCAGCGCACCTTTCTGGTAAACATTGCCATATTGGCTGGCATGTTCGTCCAGTGTGCCCTTGCTCATCACGGTAAAGGGCAGCGTGTCATTGTACCGGTTGGCCTGCAGGATTTTACCACGGAGTACATTCAGGTACTGTTGTGGTGTAATCAACCCATGCTTTACCTGCACATTGCCTGCGAAGTACTCTGTCATGCCTTCATACATCCACAGGTGCTGCGACATTTTAGGATCATTGAAGTCAAAGTTGTCTATCTCCTCTGAGTGTACATTGAGAGGGGTGACGATGTGGAAGAACTCGTGTGCCGCAAAGTCTCTCAACTGCTGATTCATTTGGGCGATAGGAGCCTCAGGCATAAAGTATAATGAGCTGTAAGAGTGCTCCAGGGCGCCATAAGAGGTCACGGGCTTATCCGTAAAATAGAAGATGAAAGCATATTTATCTACCGGTAATTTACCACCCAAATACTTGAGCTGAGCAGCCAGTACCTCTTCCATGGTAGCGGCAATTTCTTCCGCAGTTACCACCTTATTAGGGGAGTAGCTGGCTACCAGTACATCAGTATTGCCCACTCTTACAATGGCCGTATCGGCCTTGCTGTACATGAGGGGAGCATCGATCAGCTTGTCATAGTCCTCGGCAGAAAAACGATCAACCGCACTGCTTTCGGTTGAGGGCTTTGTCGCTTCCAGAGAAATTTTACCGGAGAGCACTCCTCCCTCAGAAAGGGGCTTCATGCCCGTAGCACCATAAAAACCCTTGGGGCGGATAAAGTTGAGCTCAAACTCTTTCTGTTTCATTCCCTCGAAGTAGCCGAAGTATCCGCTGGGGTTGATGACGAAGTTTTTATCATCCTCAATGTTGGTACCGGCAGGCTGAAAGATATTAGGCCCATCCAGCTCACTATCGAAGGTGTCCTCCACCCAGTAGCCAATCTTGGCCAGCTTTTTAGCGTTCTTGATCTTCCAGGAGTTCTCGTCAATTCTTTCAATCTCCATCTCACGACCTCTTTTGTCATAAGCTTTCAGATCAGACACCATACGACCATAATCGGCTATGGAGTAAGTGCCCGGCACAATCTTGGGCAGGTAAAAGACGATCTCTTTCTTTCTGATCTTTGGAGGGTCAAGCTCTACATAGACCTTGTCATCCTTTACATTGGTAATATCTACCGTGTATTTATATGGGTCTGCTGCCAGTAAGATTGTGGAGATAAGCATCCCTGACAAAACCATTTTAATTCTATTCATATCCTCTTGTAGTTTAGGTTCCCTAACGTGGATTCTGTCTAAAAGACTCAATCCAGATCAGGTATGTTGCAGTTTTTGTGCCACAAAGATCGCACTTATTGGCGCTTAACGCTTCATCCAGGACTAAGCGACACAGCGAAATTTGCGAAATATTTGTCCTGCCAACTGTTTTTAGGGTCTCAACCCGGATCATGCAATAGATTTTCTATTACAGCCGTAACTCACTTTGAATCAGTTGCCCTGCTTCATTTGTCTTTTCACCATAGCGCTGCTATGCTATTAAAGTCAAATTTCCTGATTCTTTGCGATTTACGCCTTCATTACGATTTCTATTGCATGAACCGGGTTAAATGGACTAACGGATTGCTGAATGGTAGGAATTAAAGCTAGAATTTCAACACAAAGCTGGTGCCTTCACCTTCCTGAGATTGTACGGTGATATTACCGCGATGCAGACGCATGATCTGGCGGGAGAGGGAGAGTCCGATACCCGAACCACTTTCCTTGGTAGTGTAAAAGGGTACAAAGATGTTTTCGAGAATCTCGTCAGGAATGCCCGGACCATTATCACGAATCTGGAGTGTGACCCCGTGCTCATCATTGGCTGCCGTAATGCGGATCAGTCCATCCGGCTGACCTTGCAGTGCTTCCATGGCATTTTTCACCAGGTTGATCAGTATCTGGTCTATCAGGTCAGGGTCGGCCTGAACCTCAAGGCTCTCCGGACTGAAAAGGTGCATGCGGATGTTGCGGTGCTCCAGGTCGGGCTTGAAGAGGTTCTGTACGCGCTCAATCATTTTGGTCACCCTCACGGTCTGAAACTCCGGTTGTGGCAGCTTGGTCAACTGATCGTAGGTCTTTACAAAATTGGCGAGGCCCTTGCTGCGCGTCTCGATGGTTTCAAGTCCCCCAATCAGGTCCTCTACCGATTCTTCATCCAGCTTGCTCAGGTCCGGTGTTTCATCGCCATCCTTAATCATCTGCAAGATTACATCAGAGAGGGTAGAGATGGGAATCACCGAGTTCTTAATCTCATGAGTCAGCACACGGATGAGCTTTTGCCATGAGTCCAGCTCCTTTTCTTCCAGCTCACTTTTAATATCCTGGAATGATACCAGCTTAAAGGTTTCTCCCTGTAGCTTAAAGGTGGTGACCAGTACAGAAAGGTTGTTCAAATGTCCGCCAATTTGCACTTTGATCAGTTCACGTTCGCCCGACTCCATGGACTGGATTTTGTCTACCACCTGAGGGGAAACAATGGCCAGGGAATTTACGGAGGTAAGGTGTGGACGCTGAAAAAGCTCTCTGGCAGCTTTGTTCACCAGCTGTACCTTGTACTCGGCATCAAAGCAAAGGACGGCCACGCGAACGTGTTCCACTACCGTTTGCAGATAGAGCAGGTTAGAGGCCTTTTCATTCCGCAGGTCTTTCATCACAGTATTGATCTCGTGAAAGGCATAGTTAAGGTCGCTTTCCTTTTTGTAGTGGTAGGTATTGGTAAAGTCTCCCTGCTTGATGGCCAGCAGAAAGTAGGCGAGCTCGCGCCTGGAGCGTTCTACATATTTCACCAGATTGACAAGGGTAATGATCAGGGCCAGTGCCAGCCAGAAGGAGACGAGCCAAAAGTGGGTTTGCGTTAGTACATACACTGCCGAGTAGCCAAGCGCCAGTATGATGGCAATGCGGACTACGACATTCCAGCGAAAGTACTTATACTCCATTAGAGCTGGTATTTGGTCATTTTGCGGTAGAGGGTACTGCGACCGAACCCAAGCTCTTTGGCTGCCTGGGTCAGGTTACCACCGGCTTTGCGAATAGCATTCTGAATGGCTGCCTTTTCCATCTCCTCCAGATTGAGCGTATTCGTGGCGATTACATTCTCAGTAGGCTCATCCCTCAACAGAAAATCTTCAGGGGCCAGCAGGTGCGAGTTGGCCATGATAACAGCCCGCTCCATCGAATGCTGTAGCTCACGGATATTGCCCGGCCAGCGATAAGATTTCAGCTTATTCAGTGTGGTTTCATTCAGGCGCATTTTGTCCTTCTGATACTTCTTGGCATACATGGCAAGGAAATGTCGGGCAAGAGGCTCAATGTCTTCGGGGCGTTCACGCAAAGGCGGTAGCTTGATCTCTACCGTATTGATACGATAAAGTAAATCCTGCCTGAATTCGTTTTCAGCCACCATGTCATACAGCGGCATATTGGTGGCACAAACGAGCCTGATATCTAAAGGAATCACCTTGTTGGAGCCTACCCGTGTAATTTGCTTGAATTGCAGAGCAGTCAGCAGCTTAGCCTGTAGCGGGAGGGAGAGGTTCCCAATCTCATCCAGAAAAAGACTGCCACCTGAGGCAATCTCAAAGCGACCGGGACGGTCTTCCTTGGCATCGGTAAAAGCGCCCTTTTTATGACCGAATAACTCGGAGTCGAAAAGATTTTCGTGTACTGCCCCCAGGTCTACCTTAATAAAGTTTTCTGCTTGTCGGGGAGACTGGTTATGAATTGCCCGGGCGATCAGCTCCTTACCCGTACCATTTTCACCCAGAATAAGCACATTAGCGTCTGTAGAAGCTACTTTTTCAATGGCATGAAATACGGGTTTCATGGCCTCGCTTACACTCACAATGTCATCGTATTCGCGCTGAGAGTCTTTCACCAGAATTTTCTGGCTTGTCTTCAGCTCTTCTACCTGCCGCTTGGTTTGGCTCAGCTCAAAAATGGACTGAACCGTAGCCAGCAATTTCTCTTTTTGCCAGGGTTTTACCAGAAAGTCTACAGCTCCCTCTTTCATTGCTTCCACGGCAATGTCAATATCGCCATAGGCGGTATTCATCAGCACGTGTGCATGAGGATCTTTGGTCCGGATTTTACGAAGTAGCTTGATACCTTCCTGGCCGCTGGTGAGGCCGTAGGAGAAGTTCATGTCCAGTACAATCACATCGTATTTATGCTGGTTGAGTAAAAAGTCCAGCTTGGCCGGGTCCTTTTCGGTGATTACCAGCTCAAAGTGCTGTTTGAGAATCATTTTGGCAGTATAGAGAACCCCCTGGTCATCATCTAATACCAGGATTTTGCCATCGATTTTCGACATTGTTTAGTAAGAGTTAGAGCGTGAATTGTGCCAAATGTAGCAATCGTGTCATTATGAGACAAGTGTTTGTGTCAATATGAGACAAATGAGTGTTTTGAGTGGTCGATAGGCTTTGTAATGTATTGTTTTACAGTGGTTTATGTTTCCGGCACGGTTATAGACTTTTATGGAGCAATGTTGCAGCACAGTTTCAAACTTTTTTATAGAAATCTCGCCAGACACAAGTTCTTGTCTGTGTTCAATGTGCTGGGCCTCGGGGTGGCCATGGGAGCCTTCCTGCTCATCTTATTCTATGTACACTACGAAACCAGTTTCGATAACTTTCACAAAGACAGCGACCGCGTCTACCGGCTGATCATGACCCGCCATACGGATGGTGAGTTCACCAGCAAGCGTCCGGATACCTATCCCGCAATGGCTCAGGTGATTAAGGAAAACTATGCCGGGATAGAGGCGATCAGCAAGATAATGTACAACTCAAGAGGTGGTATTCTTACTGAGTTTGAGATAGGGGAGCAGACGCTGCTTCGCGATGATCTGAAAACACTCTTTGCGGCTTCTGACTTTTTCGACATTTTTTCGCTGGACCTGCTGGAAGGAGATAAGGTCTCACTGGATCAGCCTTTTATGGCGATGCTGTCTCATGAATTTGCCGCGCAGGTATATGGTGATGTCAATCCGGTAGGTAAAACCTTTAAGGAAGATGATGGTCGCGACTACTTGATTACGGGTGTTTTCAAGAAATGGGAGGGTAACTCTCACCTGGATTTTGATCTGATCAAGTCTTTTGAAACTATCGGGGCCAGACATAACCGCACCGATCATCAGGACTCCTGGAACTGGGACAGGATGAAGACTTACATCAAGCTGGGGTCCGAAGTTGATCCTATACAGTTTGCCGCACAAGTAGCCCAGGTGGTAAATGATCACCGGCCGCAGCGGGCTGGTGTCACTCTGGACGAGACGATTTCGCTACAGCCTGTTGATGATATCAGACTGGGCTCTGACTTTGAAGCAACTACCAATGCCTTTGGCTCCAACAAGTCGAAGGTTTATGGTTTTTTGCTGATTGGCCTGGTCATACTGGCCATGGGTTGGCTCAATTTTATCAACCTCAGTATTGCCCGCGGCCTGGACAGAACCAAAGAAGCCGGTATCAAAAAAGTACTGGGTGCCAGACGCATTCACTTGATCCAACAACAGTTTGCTGAGGCGTTTCAGGTAAACCTGCTGGCCTTTATCATAGGAATGAGTATTTACCAGTTGCTCTTGCCACAGCTCAGGATATATGCAGACATTGCTGATAGTTTTCAGCCGGGTGCAGACCTTATCTATTGGGTATTGGGTGGCTTGCTTGTTGGCAGCCTGCTTTCCGGAGCCTATCCCGCCTTTGCCCTGAGCAGGGTAAATGTGCTGCTGGCTATGAAGAATAAGCTGAGCACCATAGGCGGCTCATTGAAACATACCCGCATGGTGCTTACCGCAGTGCAGTTTGCGGTTTCCATTAGCCTGCTTATTGCGGTGACGGTTATCTATCAGCAGCTGAATCTGCTCAGGTCCATTGATTTGGGTACCCGGGTCGAGGGCGTTTTGGTAGTGAAGGGTCCGCGTAACTTTGACTATGATGCTTTTTCTGCCAACCCTGATGTGCTGAAAAATGAATGGAGCAATGTAGCGGGAGTAGAGCAGGTAGCCAGCTCTTACGCTATTCCGGGCGGTAATATTTATGCTTACCAGATCAACAGAACCGATCAGCCGGATGCACCTAAGGTATATGTACCTGAGCATACGGTAGATCATGGTTTTCTTTCGCTCTATGAGCTTGAGCTCATTGTCGGGCGTGATTTTGACAAGGCCATTGTGAGCGATGACCGTGCTGCCATTATCAACGAGTCCGCTCTAGCTGCTCTCGGGTTTAGCTCACCGGAAGATGCACTCGGCAAGCCATTAACCTCACCGGAGAATGAATTTGTCCGTCACATTATTGGTGTGATTAAGGACTATCACCAGCTTTCGCCCGCCATGCCCAAGCAGCCTTTGCTATTGGGGCTCGACACGGAAAGCCGCGGCTACTATTCCATACACTATAATACGACTGACCTACCGGCACTGCAGGCAGCTGTAGCAGCTGTTTTCGAAGAAGTTTTTCCCGGTAATATCTACCACTCCTTCTTTCTGGACGAGTATTTTGCCCGGCAGTATCAGGCTGATGAAAGACTCGGTGCGCTGCTCTCTATCTTTTCCGTAGTAGCCATTTCACTGGCGGCCATGGGCTTGGTAAGCATGACCTGGTTCAGTGCCGTAAGGCGCATGAAAGAAATGAGCATCCGTAAGGTCCTGGGGGCTGGTTTTATCAACCTGATCAAGTTACTGTCTGCCAATGGTAACCTGAGCTTTCTGCTGGGAGGTATGGTGGCTATTCCTGCGGTGTATTACCTGATCAGCCACTGGCTGGAGGGGTACCACAGCCGTATTTCACTCAATCTGTTTGATTTTGCCTTGCCGGTACTTTCGCTTTATGCTGTAGCCATGGTAGCTATGCTGGTGGTGATGCTGCGCATTGTTTATATGAATCCTGTTAAATCTCTAAGAGAAGAATAATATGTTTCGCAACAACCTCAAAATCGCACTTAGGAATTTCTCAAAAAGAAGACTGCATTCATTTATCAATGTACTGGGGCTGTCTATGGCCTTTACTTTTTGCATGCTGGTTTTTCTGTATGCCCGCTTTGAATTTGGTCGCGATGGCTTCCATGTCAATGCCGGTAATATCTACTCAGTAAATACCGTGAATTATTTGGTAGACAATGCCAGTGTAGAAAGTCATTGGTCTGATCTGGAGGTGAGTGCTGATGTAGAAAAGAGTGCATATCACCCTGCGTTGCTGGGGCCTGAACTCAGCGAACGTATTCCGGAAATCACAAGATACAGCCGCTATGGCTTTGGCAGTGTCAATGTCCAGGTCGACAACCAGGAGTTTTCAGAAAAGGTGAAATATGTTGACCCGGTCTTTCTCCAACTATTCTCATTTCCGGTGCTAAGGGGAGACCATGCAACCGCCCTGGACAGGCCCGATAAAGTGGCCATCAGTATGGTCATGGCGCAGAAGTATTTTGGTAGTGATGATCCTATAGGGCAGGTATTGAACATTGATGAGAAGAGTAACAAAGTCTTTGAGGTGGGTGCTGTATTCGAAGTGCCTGCTGGCTCTTCGCTCACTTTCGATATGCTGATGCGCTATGAGCAAAACTATTACTATCAGAAGCATAAAGAGAATTGGAACTATACCCATACGCCACTATTCCTGGAGTTGAGCCCCGAGGCAAATCTGGACGAAGTTCAGGTCAAAATGAATGAGTTTTACCAGGAGAAGTATGCCAGGAGAATCAAAAGAGAAAGGGAATCCAGGAAATTGTCCGAAGACAGTCCTGTCAATGAATATAGCCTGGTGAACTTAAGAGATATTTATTTTAACAAAGCAGCACCGATCGATGCCTCTTCTTTGCCGGTATACACTCTAATGCTATTGGGGGTGGCGCTTATTATCCTGATCATTGCTTGTATTAACTATGTGAGCATTAGCGTGGCTGCTGCGGCTTCCAGAGCCACTGAAGTGGGCATTAGAAAAACTATTGGTGCATCGCGCAAGCAGTTGAAATCTCAGTTTTATATAGAGGTCTTGTTGCTAACGACACTCGCTGGTTTGTTCAGTTTTACAGGTGCACAAATGTTGTTACCATGGTTCAATGAAATGACCGGAGTGAATATCGTGATGCAACAGTCCGAACTGATAATGCTTACGCTGTTCTCGCTGGGCTCAGTTTTGGTTGTGAGCTTGATTGCGAGTATTTACCCTGCTCTTTTTATTACGCGTTTTGAGATCATGAAATCGCTGAATGGACGCAGCACTAGTCAGATCAATCCGCGGTTTATTAAGCCTCTGGTTGTTTTTCAGTTTGTGATGTGTGTGTTCTTCATTTCTATGAGTGCCACGATGCATCAGCAGTTCCGGTACATCAGTGAAAAAGATCTCGGCTATGAGTCGGAAAGTGTGTTGGTGATGAAAGGCACAAATGGCCTTACCTCAAAGCTCAGAGCAGCCCTTACCAGTTCACCATATATAAATGGGGTGACCGGTGCTACCGGAATATTCAGCGAGCAGCAATACAGCAGCTCGTTTATTCAGGATGATATCATGTACCAACCAAGGACCGTGTTTACAGATACAGAGTTCATCCAAACCATGGAAATAGAGCTGGTGAGTGGTCGTGATTTGAGCAATGAATTTGGTGGAGACCTTAATCAGAAGAACTGCCTCATCAACGAGCTCTATTATAACATTCTCAAAAAGGATTCCACCTATGATGGTAGCGTTTATGGTATGAAGGTAGTAGGGGTGATGAAAGATTTTCACTTCGATGAACTGCTCAGAGAAATTGAACCTATTTACCTCAAGGCAAGCAAGGATGGTACCCATACCGAGCTTTTTGTAAACTTCGATCTGAATCATACAGAGGAGGTAATAGATCATATTAAAGCGTCATGGTCAGAAGTGGCCTCAACCCTTACGCTCGATTATAGCTTTATGGATGCCATACTGGCTGATCAATATAAGAAACAGCGCAGGTGGAACAACATTATCAATGCCTCTGCGATTTCGGGAATACTCATTGCCTGTATTGGCCTCTTTGGCCTCAGTGGCATTGAGGCCTCTAACCGTACCAAGGAGATTGGTATCAGAAAGGTATTGGGAGCCAATCTCGGAGCAATCCTCACGATTTTGAATAAGAAGACGCTTTGGCTCATATCAGCGGCTATCCTTATTGCTTTCCCTGTCAGCTATTACGTGATGAATGCCTGGCTCGACACCTTTGCCTACAAAATTTCAGTCAATGCAGATATTTTCCTGATTTCAGGAGCGATCTGTCTGCTGATTGTACTGCTCACAAGCTCTTATCACAGTGTGAAAACAGCTCACATTAACCCAATTAAACTCTTGAGAGATGAATGAGATCTGTCTCATCCAAGAAAAAAACACAAAAGAAAAACATGCTTTATAACCATCTTAAAATAGCCTGGAGAGTTTTTTCTAAACGTAAGCTGTATGGAGTGATCAACCTGCTTGGTCTGTCTGTAGCCATGGCCTTTTGCCTTTTGGTCTCTTTGTATGTGAGAGATGAGTTTGGCTATGACAAATTTCATGCAAACGGAGACCGTCTCTATTTACTACATGATATCAGCTTTCATGCTGATGACCTTCAGGTAGAGCCTGGCCTCCTGGATGTAAAGCCCAATCCCCTGGTACGCAAGAGCGTTTCGCAAACCATTCCTTTTGTCGACCTGGTGGAAGAGCGCATTCCCGAAATAGAAAAGCTGATAAGAACAGAGCGCAATGGTACAAGCATCGTCAAAGATGGCAAGCAGCTTTCTGAGTCTGTTTTGTATGCCGATCAGGACTTTTTCAGTGCGTTCAGCTTCGAATTTATACATGGTGCACCTGAAACTGCCCTGGAAGACCTGGATGATATTGTCATTACCGATGAGGTGGCCATGAAGTACTTTGGCAAAACGGATGTTTTTGGTGAAACCATGCAGTTTGGCGGTGCAGATGGGCCTGTCAGAACCATTGCCGGGGTGATCAAAAAACCTGAGAACTCTACGCTGAAACTCAATATTGTTTTTCGATATGAGCACTCTTATCCCTATAAAAATGCCCGCGATAGCTGGGGCTATGCGGCTGTATCTGCCTTTATTTTACTCAAAGAAGATGCAGATCCTGCCGGTGTTTCCAAAAAGATTGAGGGAATTTACAAAGAGCGTTTTTCAGACAGAATAGAACAACAACGCACCCGTTTAGGACTTTCTGCGGAGAATCCCGTGATGACCTATGGCCTGAAAAAGGTAGAGGATTTATACCTGGACCCAACTGTGCGCTTCGGTAAAAGTTCCAGCAAGCTTTACTCATATATATTGTTGAGTGTGGCCGTGATCATGATCATCATCGCCTGTATCAACTACACTGCCATTAGTATTTCGCTGTCGGGCGCCCGCTCGTCAGAGGTGGCTTTGAGAAAGGTCATGGGCTCTTCCAGAAAAGAGCTTATCCGCCAGTTTTATACCGAATCGTTTCTGATGGGTATTGCTGCGGTGATCGGAGGCTTTTCGCTCATGCAGCTTACGCTACCGATGTTCAGCGAACTGACAGACAAGGCTTACGAGCTGACCATTACCGATCAGTTGAGCGCTGTGGGCATAGGTCTGGCAATCACCCTGTTTTTAAGCCTGATTTCAGGTGCTTACCCCGCTCAGTTGATGTCGGGGCTCAAAATCGTTCAGGGTATTAAATCACAGACTACTCATAAAATCAAGCCGGTGCTCATTCGCGGCATGGTCGTGTTCCAGTTTACGCTTTGTATCTTCTTTATGGGGCTTGGGCTGGGTATGCATAAGCAGTTTAAATATATCAGCAACATGGATTTAGGCTTTGATAAGGATCAGGTGGTGTACCTGAATGGTGCCTGGGGGGTAACCGACAAGCTGAAGCAGGAGCTGGACAAAGAGCCTTCCATTGTAAGTTCGGTAGGAGCCGGAGGTATTTTCGGTTCTGGCCGTAGCATGGGACGCTTTACCTCCAATGGAGTGGATTATACCACCATGAGGGTACATACCGATTACGACTTTTTTGAGACCATGGGCATTGAGCTGGTCAGCGGCAGACTTTTCGACCCTACCAGAAACCGGGAGTTGGAGCAGCAAAAGACGATTGTAAACGAAACTTATTATAACCTGATGAAGCAAGACTCCTTAATGAAAGGTAATCTGGAAAATATCATCGGAGTAGTCAAAGACTTCCACTTCGAGTCACTCAATCAGGAAATTGGCCCGATAGAATTCGGCTTGTCAGAGCCCCGCTTTATCTCAGTGATGTATGCCAAGCTCAGCGGACAGAACCTAGAAGAAGGCCTGGCTGCGATGGAGCGTGCCTGGAATGCGGTAGTAACTGACCAGAACATGGATCTGAGGTTTCTGGATGAATACCTGGCCAGCAATTACAAAGACTCCAAGCGGTGGGCCCGTATCGTTGATATCTCAGCTATTCTGGCTGTGTTAATCGCCTGTTCGGGGCTGTTCGGGCTCACAGCCATCAATGCTATGAACCGTACCAAAGAGATCGGGATCAGAAAAGTACTTGGGGCAGATTTTCCTTCCATCGTGTTCCTGCTGAACAAGCAGAATATCTGGTTGGTATTGATCTCCATGCTCATTGCCCTGCCGCTGTGGTATTATTTCGTCAACCAATGGGTAGAGAGCTTTGCCTATCATACCAGCATTGGCTTTGACCTGTTTGCCCTGGCAGGCGTGCTTTGCTTTATGATTGTGATTTTGACGGTAAGCTTCCATAGCCTCAGAACTTCTCGCATTAACCCAACTATACTACTCAGAACCGAATAAGATGCTCAGAAATTATCTCAAGACCATTTTCAGGAGTATCAGTCGTAATCGGGCGTTCACCCTTATCAATGTGGTGGGTCTTTCGCTTGGGCTGGCAGCATTTATTGCTATAACGGAATATGTACGGTTCGAAAAGAGCTATGATACTTATCATGCAGGTCATGAGAATATCATCAGGGTAGGCATTGATGTCAACTTTGGTGATGGTGATTTGAGTCTCGCCTATATGGGTGCCCCCGGTACCAAACAGATCAGCGCTGATTTTCCGCAAGTAGAAGATGCTACACGTCTTTACTATGGTTTCAGGAGAGATTACTTTGTGAAAGTAGGAGAGAAGGAGTTTAAGGAAAAGTCTATGACCCGTGTCATGGCCGATGAAAACTTTTTCAACTTCTTTACCATTCCATTGATTGTGGGCAACCCCGAAGAGGTGCTGAACAGGCCCAATATGGTGGTAATTACGGCTTCTACGGCCGAGCGTTACTTCGGTGCTGACTGGAAAGCGCAGTCCATTGTTGGTAATACGCTCAAACTGGGCGAGGACCTTACACTACAGGTTTCCGGTATTTGTGAAGATGTTCCAGACAATACCCACTTCGGCTTCAATTTGTTGGTATCTATGAAAACTGCTCCGGAGGCAGAAGATAATTTCTGGTTCAGTAACTCATTCTACCATTACTTCAGGCTCAGGGCAGATACAGATAAGGCGGCTTTCCTGGCACAGCTCGATAGTAAGTCCGAAGACTATCTGAACAATGATATCAAGGAGTTTTTAGGTAAAAGCTATAGCGATTTCTTCTCAGCCGAAGGAACCTACCTTAACTTCCAGTATGAGCCCATTGCTAATATTCATTTGGGGTCGCACCGGGAGCTGGAGATACAGGTAAACGGAGAGCGGGAGTATGTAGACATTTTTACTGCGGTTTCTTTGCTGGTGCTGCTTATGGCAGCCATCAACTTTATGAACCTCAGTACCGTATCGGGGCTAAAAAGGCATAAAGAGGTAGGAGTCAGAAAGGTGCTGGGCTCCCTCAAGGGGCAGGTGATCTTTCAGTTTCTGCTCGAATCGGTCATGATTGTGCTTTTTTCCCTGGTATTTGCTGTTACCATTATCCAGCTACTGGCTCCGGTGATCAATGCTTTTTTCGGAGTAGGGCTGATCAGGCCACTTTCCGACCTGCTGGCCACCATTGGCTGGTTGATTCTGGGCGCTGTAGGGCTGGGTGTTCTCTCCGGTATTTATCCTGCCTGGACACTCGCGTCTATCAACCCCAGTGCTTCTATCAAAGGCATTCATCAGCGTAGCGGCAGGGTCGGATTCTTTCGCAACCTGCTTATTGTATTTCAGTTTGCCATTTCACTCTTGCTCATTATCGGTGTATGGGGTATCTATCAGCAGCTGAACTTTATGAAGACCCGCGATCTGGGCTATGAGAAAGATCAGATCATGATCATTGAAGATACCCATGTGCTGGGCGAGCAGGTGAAGACTTTCAGAGAAAGGCTGGCAGCCAGCCCGCTGGTAAGTGCCGCTACGGTAGCAGGTTTTGTGCCCATAGGCAGCGATGAGTACGGTACCACAGGGCTGAACCTTGCAGATGGCAGCAGCGACCTGACGTTGCGACTCAGGTTTGCTACCGTAGATGAGTACTATATGGATACCTATGGCCTTCAGCTGATAGCAGGCCGCAATTTTTCGGTTGACTACGGTGATGAGTCAGCCAATATCATCGTGAATGAATCGGTGATTAAGACATGGGGCTGGACACCGGAGGAGGCATTGGGGCAGCGCCTACGCAGTGCGGGAGATCGGAGCATTGCTACCATTATCGGGGTAATGAAAGATTTTCAAACCTTCTCTATGAAGACGAAGGACGATCCGTTCTTCCTCTCTTATGAATTCGACAACCAGAATGTTTCGGTGCGTTTCACCGCCACAGACTGGGGGTCAGCCCGTGCTATCACTTCTTCGGTTTGGGCAGAGTTTACAGACAAGCCTTTCTCATACAGCCTGGCCGATTCGCGTTTCGAGTCCACCTTCGCCAATGAGCAAAGAGTCAGCCAGCTCTTCACTGTATTTTCATCCCTGGCGCTGTTTATCGGCTGTCTGGGGCTGCTAGGTGTCGCTTCTTACGTAATTGTACAGCGCTCTAAGGAGGTAGGCATTCGCAAGGTATTAGGCGCCTCCATCGGTCAGTTATTCGGGGTGTTGTCCAAAGACTTTGCCTGGCTTATTCTCATTGCCGGGGTCATCGCTATACCAGCTGCCTACTACTTTTTAGGCGACTGGCTTACCCAATATGCCTTTCAGGTCGGTCTTACCTGGTGGCTCTTTGTGGTTCCCTTTCTCTTTGTGGCCCTGCTGGCTTTTGGCATCATCGGTGCCCAAATCTGGAAGGTAGCCATTATCAACCCTATCAAATCACTGCGCTACGAATAAACAACAACGGTCATGCTTAAAAACTACATCAAAATAGCTTTCAGAACCCTGATGAGGAAACGCGTTTTCTCACTCGTAAATATACTTGGCCTCTCGGTGGGGCTTGCCTCCGTACTCATCATCTCCACTTACCTGGTAAGTGAGCTAAGCTTTGACCAGTTCCATTCAGGTGCAGATCGCATCTATCGTGTATTGGAAACGGTCGAATCTCAAAACCAGGATGACCGCACCATGGGGCATATTTCAGGCGGTGTGGCAGTAGGCAGCAAGGGTCAGTTAGCCGGGGTAGAGGAAAGCCTGCGGGTGATGCAGCTTGGCGGCATCAACATCAAGTATGGAGACAAAGAGTTTGAAGATGACTTTGTGGCGGTAGATGAAAATTTCTTCTCCTTTTTTGATTATAAGCTACTCTCCGGCACACCGGAAAATGTTTTTAAAGACGCCCTCAGCGTGGTGATGACCCAGGGGCAGGCCCAAAAGCTTTTTGGAAAGGCCGACCCGATTGGTAAAACCTTAGCGACTCATATCAACTCAAGGGATTTCACCCTGGTGGTGACGGGTATCATGGAAGATATGCCGGAGAACTCGCACCTCGATTTTGAGATGCTCTTTTCATTTGCTACCCCTGATATGTTTTTTGATGACTTTCTGGAGTTCTACGACAACAACTGGACGTCCCAGAGCATGGTTACTTACCTGAAGCTGGGCAATGAAGTGTTGCCTGATAAAGTATCAGAAGGTGTCACCGAGCTGGTGGCCCGAAGCAGACCCGAAACCTTCACTGATATCAGCACCTTTAGCCTGCAGTCGTTGGAAGATATTCACTTCAACTCACAGCAGGTGGAGGGCGATCTGAACAACCGCGAAGGCGACCTTACCTATATCTATATCTTCTTTTTTATCGGTGTACTTATCCTGGCAGTAGCCTTCACCAATTATATCAATCTGTCTACCATCAAGGCTACCGACAGAATCAAAGAGATTGGGTTGAGAAGGGTAGTAGGCGCCAATGGCAGGCAGCTGATGCTGCAGTTTATGAGCGAGTCAGTATTGATATGTTTTATCTCTCTGGCTTTGGCTATTACGCTGCTACAGTTTTCCAGCCCGCTGGTAACGCTGCTCTTTGGTAGCAACCTGCTTCACTTTATCTATTTCCCGGAGTTTATCATAGGGTTGGTGGCAATCGTGTTTTTGCTGGGTCTGGTGGCAGGCTTGTATCCGGCACTCACTATTCTAAGAGCCAGCACGGTGATGGCTCTGAAAAATCAAACGCTCAGAGGTAAAAAGCAGACTTTTTTCAAAGGCGTGGTGCTCTTTCAATTCATCACCTCCCTATCCATGATTGTAGCTACCCTGGTAGTGTACAATCAAATAGACTTTATCAGTAATAAAGACCTTGGCTATAATAAGGAGGCCCTTGGCGTGATTGACATCAGCAGTAATGATGCACGGGTGAATCAGGAACTGATATTAGCCGGCTTTCAGAATGACCCGGATGTGATCAGTGCTTCTATCACCAGCCGTATTCCCGGAGAGTGGAAAAGCTACTATGACATCACACTGGCCGATAGTGAGGAGAAGAACTACAGCGGTATCCCGTTTATGGGCGTAGACGAGTACTTTCTGGACGTATTTGAAATAGACCTGGTGGCAGGGCGCAATTTCAGGGGAGACTCTGGTGACTCGCTGAAGCTACTGATCAATGAAACACTTGCCCGGCAGTTGGGTATAGAAACAGCCATAGGCCAGTCACTGGATCTTGTGGGGGTTAAACGTCAGGCACAGGTGCTGGGGCTTAATGCCACGGTCAACTTTCAGGTGGTAGGTATTGTTGGTGACTTTCACTTTCAGTCTTTGAGAGAAAAAATTCCACCAATGGCCTTTGCCTATAAAGACAACGTGCTTCAAAACATAGACTATTTTACTGTAAGGCTCAGGGCTGAAAACATGAGCCAGACGATGGATCGACTCCAGGGAGTAATGAAGCAGTTTGACCAGAGCCCTTTTGGTTACAATTTTCTGGATGATAAGCTGGATCGCTACTATGTAGAGGATGCCCGCAGAAGCAAACTCTTTTTCATTGCCTCTTCCATAGCCGTGTTTATCGCCTTTATCGGGCTCTTTGCCCTGGTACATTTTGCCCTGCAAAAGCGCCTGAAAGAAATGAGTGTGCGCAAGGTACTGGGGGCCAATATCAGGTCGCTGATTATGCTGCTGTCTGCGGACTATCTTAAGCTGTTGCTCATAGCGTTGGCCGTAGCCGTTCCGCTCTCTTATTGGGGCATGTCTGGCTGGCTCGATGAATTTGTATATCGCACTTCAGTAAGCTGGTGGGTATTCGCCCTGGCGCTACTGGTGTGCCTGGTCATTACGGCCATCACGGCCCTTACTCAAATCAATAAAACTGCCAGACGCAATCCGGCAGAAATCCTTCGTCAGGAATAAAACTCAAAAACAATGCTCAAAAACTACTTTAAAACAACCATCAGATCACTCAGGAAGAACAGGGTTTTTTCCCTTATCAATATCTTTGGGCTCGCCAGCGGGCTCACGGCTGCTATATTTATTTTTCAGTACAGCTTTTTTGAGCTGGGCTTCGATCGCTTTCACGAAAACAATGACGAGCTCTATCGCGTGATCAACAAGCGATATGAAGGAGACAGGCTGATCCAGGAAGGACAGATCACCTACTCAGCGGTAGGGCCTCAGATGAAAACGGAGTTTCCCGAGGTAATAGAAAACTGTCGTACCATGAACGACAGCAGAAGTATCATTCGCAGAAATGGAGAAGTAACCGTGGTTGGTGAGTCTCTGTTTGCCGATGCCTCTTTTTTCAATATGTTTTCATTCAAATTACTGGCAGGCGATCCGGCAACGGCCCTCAAAGAATTTCGCTCTGTTGTGATTACGGAAGATGTAGCCAGGCGTTTGTTTGGTTATCAAGGCGATGACTTTGGTCAGTTCCTTGGCGAAATGGTACAAATCGGTACAGATGCTACGCTTTCCAAAATAACGGGAATCATGGAAAATGCCCCGGTAAATTCCTCTATTCAGGTAGAAATGCTCCAGGCTTATGTTACCCTGATGGCCTTTTACGAGCAAGCCGATTTTAGCTGGAACAGCTCTGATTTCTTCCACTGGATTCAGCTGAGTCCCGAGGCTGATGTTGACGCTTTACAAGCGAAACTGGAGGACTTTAGCGCAAGACACTTTAAGGGAGAAGAAGTGACCGGTACTTTCGAAGAGTTCTATCTCCAATCCATCAATGATATGCACCTGAACCGCGACCTGCAGTATGAGTACATCGTAACCAATGACGGGACTACCGTGTATATGCTGATAGCTGTGGCCCTCTTCATCCTGTTGATGGCCTGGATCAATTATGTCAACCTTACTACCTCCCGTTCGCTGGAAAGAGCCAAAGAGGTAGGTCTCAGAAAAGTAATTGGAGCCGAAAGAAAACAGCTCGTCTTCCAGTTTTTTGCAGAAGCGCTGATTATGAACGTGCTGGCCTCTATTCTGGCTTTTACCTTTATTCAACTGTTACAGGGTAGCTACAATCAGCTTGTAGAACAAGATCTGTCGCTATTCACTTTCGCTACCAGCCAGGTGATGGGTATTCCTGTGGCCCTGCTGTTCTTCGCACTACTATTGGTCGGCACCTTTGCTTCGGGCTTATACCCGGCAGTGGTTTTATCCGGTTTCAGACCGATCAGCATTCTCAAAGGCAACTTCAAGACCTCTAACTCGGGGAACTGGTTGCGAAAAAGCCTGGTGGTATTCCAGTTTGCCATCTCTTCTCTGCTTATAGCCGGTACTTTTACGGTGTATAAGCAAATCAGCTTTATGCAAAGCCAGGACCTGGGAATGGACATTGAACAGATGCTGATTGTGAACGGTCCCGAACTGGTCAACTTTGATTCCACCTACATCGGTAAGGTAAGAGACTTTAAAAACAGCTTGTTGCAGAACCCTCAGATTCTTTCCGCTTCCATGTCACGAAATGTGCCGGGCGACAGGTTGGGACGTATTTTCAACGCAAGTGTAATGGGTTCTGATGAGACTTTTATGCTCAATCAGATGAATGCAGACTATGGTTTTGTTGATCAGTTTAAGATTGAGGTTTTGGCCGGGCGGTCTTTTGAGTACCGGGATCATCATACTGATGGTAGTCTGATTGACAGGCTGATGCTCAATGAAACGGCCAGTAAAATGCTGGGCTTTGAGAACCCGGAGGCTGCCATTAATCAAAAAATGAACCTCTATGGAAGTACATGGACGATCATAGGCGTACTGAAGGATTTTCATCAGGAAGCACTCAGAAACAAAATCGAACCAATCTTATTCAGGCCCTACTACAGCCCTATTGATAACCTGAACCTGAAGCTTACCGGTAATGATATTCCTGCTACGCTGAGTTTCATTAAGGATCAATACGATAGTTTTTATCCTAACCACTCGTTCGAATATAGTTTTCTGGACGAGCGCTTCAATCGGCAGTATAAAAACGACCGGCTTTTTGGCAGAGTTTTCAACCTGTTTTCTATCCTGGTCATTATCATTGCCAGCCTCGGACTTTTTGGCCTGGCAGCCTACAACTCTTTGCAGCGTAGCAAGGAAATAGGAGTGAGGAAAGTATTGGGGGCGAGTGTCAAAGATATCATAGGCCTGTTGTCCAAAGACTTTTTACTGCTGATTCTCCTGGCCAATCTCGTGGCGCTACCCTTGGTGTACCTGGGGGCCAAAAGCTGGCTGGCAGGCTATGCCTATGCCATTACCCCGGGGCTGTGGCTTTTTGCCATCCCGCTATCGCTGGTGTTTATCGTGGCCATTGCTACCATCAGTTTTCAAACCTTTAAGTCAGCACGCAGAAACCCAATAGACTCACTCAGATACGAGTAATATGTTTAGAAACTACTTTAAGACAAGCCTCAGATCGCTGAAGAAGAACAAAGTGTTTTCCTTCATCAACATCTTTGGGCTGGCCAGCGGCCTTACGGCTGCCATCTTCATCTTCCAGTATAGTTTTTTTGAAATGAGCTTTGATCAATTTCATGAAAACAGTGATAACCTCTATCGGGTGATTAACAAGAAGTATGATGGCGATAAAGTGATCCAGGAAGCCCAGATTACCTATTCTGCCGTAGGGCCTCAGATGAAGGCCGATTTCCCTGAGATTATAGAGAACTGCCGGACCATGAGCGATTTTGGAATCACGCTCACACGAGATGGGGAGATTACCCCCACGAGTAATCCGCTTTGGGCCGACCCGTCTTTTCTACGCCTGTTTTCATTCGAGATGTTGGCCGGTGACCGCAACACGGCCCTCAATGAGGTTGGCTCTATCGTGATTACCGAAAGCGTTGCCCGCAAAGTTTTTAAATACCAGGGCAATGACTTCAGTCAGTTTGTTGGCGAAATGGTGCAAGTATTCAGCAATAACTCATTGTCTATGGTAACCGGGGTTTTAAAAGATCCTCCGGCTAATTCATCTATTCAGGCAGATATGTTACTGTCTTACAGCACCCTTATCAGTTTCGATAATGGTGCCGACTTCGACTGGGGTAGCACCGATTACTTCCATTTCTTACAGCTGGCACCAGATACAGACGTGGAGGCACTGCAAGCCAAATTTGCAGACTTTACAGAAAGGCATCTGAAAAGCCAACAAGCAACAGGCACTTCTGAGGAGTTTTATTTACAGAGTGTCAATGACATGCATCTCAACAGAGGCTTTCAGTATGAGTACATTTTCACCAACGATGGAACAACGGTTTATGCCCTGATTGCAATAGCGGTTTTTATCCTGCTGATGGCATGGATTAACTATATCAATCTGACTACCTCACGCTCCATTGAAAGGGCCAGGGAGGTGGGACTCAGAAAAGTGATTGGTGCCGAAAGAAAACAGTTAGTTTTGCAGTTTTTTACAGAAGCCCTGTTTATGAACCTGCTGGCTGCTATTTTGGCTTTTACCTTTATTCAATTGCTGCAGGGCAGTTTTAACCAACTGGTAGAGCAAAACTTGTCTCTGTATACCCTTGCTACCAGTAGGGTAATGGGCGTGCCAATGGCTTTGCTCTTTGTAGCCCTTTTGCTGTTGGGTACTTTCCTTTCTGGTATATACCCGGCAATTGTCCTGTCTGGGTTTAAGCCTATCAGTATTCTCAAAGGAAACTTTAAAAACTCCGGTTCGGGCAGCTCGCTCAGAAAGGGGCTGGTGGTATTTCAGTTTGCTATTTCATCTCTGCTGATTGCAGGCACCTACACAGTCTACAGGCAGATTAATTTTATGCAGGAGCAGGATTTGGGCATGGACATAGAGCAAATGCTGGTGATTGAGGGGCTGGCTGTGAGCGGTTTTGATTCAACCTTTATCAGCAGGGTACAGGATTTTAAGAACAGCCTGTTGCAGAACCCGCAAGTTCTTTCGGCTTCCATGTCCAGAAAGGTCCCCGGAGATCGTCTGAATCGTTTTTATAATGCGCGCAGGGCAGGCTCTGAAGATAGGTTTATGCTCAACCGCATGAATGTAGATCATGGTTTTGTAGATCAATTCAAAATTGAAGTCCTGGCCGGGCGGAGTTTTGAACTTCGCGATTACCATTACCAGGCGAGACTGGTCGATCGTATCATGATTAACAAAACTGCCTCTGATCTGCTTGGATTTGAAAGCCCTGAAGTAGCCATTAATCAGAAAATGGACATCAGGGGTAAGCTTTGGACTATCGTAGGGGTCCTGGATGATTTTCATCAGGAGGCCCTGATAAAAGAAATTGAACCTATTGTCTTTTATCCCTTCTACAGTACCGTAGACAAAATCAATATCAAACTGACAGGAAATGACATGACTGCCAGCCTGAGTTTTGTAAAACAGCAGTACAAGACCTTTTATCCTAACAGTCCTTTTGAATACTTCTTTTTAGATGATCGCTACAATGAACAGTATAGTAATGATCAGCGCTTTGGCCGGGTATTCAACCTTTTCTCCCTTTTGGTAATCATCATTGCCAGCCTCGGGCTTTTTGGCCTGGCAGCATATAATTCTGTACAACGCAGCAAGGAAATAGGGGTGAGGAAGGTACTGGGGGCGAGTGTCAAAGATATCATAGGCTTGTTGTCCAAAGACTTTTTACTGCTGATTCTCCTCGCTAACCTGGTGGCGCTGCCCCTGGTGTACCTGGGTGCCAAAAGCTGGCTGGAAGGCTACGCCTATGCCATCGATCTTGGGGTCTGGCTCTTTGCCATACCACTAATGCTGGTGTTTGTAGTGGCCGTTGCTACTATCAGTGTTCAAACTCTTAAGTCAGCACGCAGAAACCCTATCGATTCACTTAGATACGAATAGTATGTTCAGAAGCTATCTGAAAACCGCCTTTCGAAGCCTCGTCAAAAACCGGGCTTTTACGCTGATCAATATCTTCGGACTCTTTATTGGCCTGACGGCATTTCTGTTGATCTACGCTTATGTAAGCTTTGAAAAGAGTTACGACCAATACCATGCCGGTGCCGACAGGATTTATCGCATGGTTACGGATAATGTGGTCAATGGCGTAACGGGTGCCAGAGACGCGATGTCTTTCAGCCCGCTGGGCAAGGCGATGAAAGACGAGCTACCCCAGGTGGAGCAGTACACTACCACCATGAAGCTTTACGAAGACCTGGTCTTCAAAAAAGGTGATGAGCTCATCAATGAAAGTGGGGTAGTAGCAGCCGATGAACACTTCCTCGATATTTTCTCTTACCCAATCATTTACGGAGAAGAAGATCCCTTCAAAAATCCCAATTCAATGATCCTCACTAAAAAAGGAGCCATGCGCCTTTTTGGTACAGAAAACCCTGTAGGTCAGACCGTAGAGGTACTGGGCATTCACCGAGGTAGCTATAAAGTCACGGCTATTTTAGACGATGTCCCGGGCAACACGCACTATAAGTTTGAAGTGTTGATATCATTCGCCACCATAAAAGACAGGGCAGATGAGGATGGCTGGCGAGGCTATAATTTTTACACCTATGTAAAGCTTCATGAAGGAGCGGACCCGCTGGCTGTACGGGAGAAGCTGATGGCTTTTCCCGGTAAATACCTGCGGGAGGGGCTCACCCTGCAGTTTACCATGCAGCCCATGGCAGACATTCACCTGGACAGCGGATTTACCTATGAGCCTGAACCTAGTGGTAACAGCAAAACCATCAATTTTCTGATAATCATTGCAGTGTTTATTCTGGTCATCGCCTGGGTAAACTATATCAACCTGTCTACAGCCAAGGCCATGGACCGTGCCAGGGAAGTAGGGCTTCGCAAAGTGGTAGGAGCAGCCAAATGGCAGCTGATTGCTCAGTTTATGACGGAGTCCCTTTTTATAAACCTCTTCGCTGCCATTCTGGCAACAACAGCCGTGCAGGTCATAGGTCCTTTCTATAACAACCTGCTGGGCAAAGACCTTATCAGTTTTATCTGGACCAATAGCTCCCTCTTAAGTCTGCTGGTAATTATTACCCTAAGCGGCACCCTATTATCCGGCTTTTATCCTTCCCTGGTACTTTCCTCTTTCAGGCCCGTCACGGTGTTGAAAGGTAAGTTGAGAAACTCACGCAGCGGACTCTTACTGCGTAAAAGCCTGGTGGTATTTCAGTTTGTCTCTTCACTTATTCTCATGGCAGGTACCACCATTGTGTACATGCAGATTGAGTATATGAAAAATCAGGACCTGGGAGTAAGTATCGATCAGGTCTTATCCATAAAAGTACCGGCTCATGACCCGGAAGACAGTAGTTTGTACGATAGGAAATACAAGCGACTGAGGGCCGAGCTTACCAGAAATCCTACCATTCAGGAGCTGGCTACTTCCTCATCTATACCGGGCGGGGGCAGAAGTAATATTGCTTCGGCTGGTGGAGGCATCAGCATAGTTGGAGAGACCCTGATTGATAATTCCACGATCTATATAACCACGATCGATGAGCGCTTTTTCCCAACCCTGGGAGTAAAAATGGTTGCCGGGCGAAATTACACGAACAACGGTGTCGCTGAAGCCCCCAATGTAATTATCAATGAAGCTTTGCTTGATAAAATGGGCTTCGCTGATGGCCCGGAGGCAGCCCTGAATAAGCGCCTGCGATTTGGGAATGAAAGCAGCGACCGCATTCATAATATCATTGGGGTGGTAGCCAATTACAACCGCAGGTCATTGAAAGATGAGATAGAACCCACGGCCTACTTTCTGGGCTATGACGGTTTTACCACCAACATTATAATCAAGCTGTCTTCTGAGGAGCTGAATGCAACAGTAAAAGATGTGGAAGCTAAATGGGCCGCTGTATTTCCGGAAGTGCCCTTTGCCTACAATTTCATGGATCAGAAGTTTGATGAGGCCTATAAAGAAGATCAGCAGTTTGGTTCTCTTTTCGGAGCCTTCTCGGTATTGGCAATGGCCATAGCCGGTCTGGGTCTTTTGGGGTTGTCTTCCTTTATAGCCCTGCAGCGCTCAAAAGAAATAGGGGTGCGAAAGGTACTGGGGGCTTCGGTATTCAATATTGTAAGGCTCATTTCCAGAGACTTTTTCGGGCTGGTCATCATCGCCTTTTTCCTGGGATCACCATTAGTCTGGTTTATCATGGACAGTTGGTTGAATAACTATGCTTTTCGCATCGATATGCCTGTTTGGGTACTTCCTGTGGCGGGTATTACGCTTTTGTTCATCACCTTCCTTACGGTAGGTTACCAAACTGCCCGTGCAGCCAGGGCCAACCCGGTAGATACTCTCAGGTCAGAGTAGTTGGTTTATGTGATGACAATAAAAGAGTTGGCGTAGTAAAAGTTACAATTACTTTTTCCCCCTTAGAGAAGGGGGACAGGGGGATTGATATTAAAAGAAATTCGGTTTAGACTCTTTTGGGAGTTTTAAAGGACTATTAAACTCAAAAACAATGCTTAGAAACTACTTTAAAACCGCACTGAGAAACCTCTCCAAGGGTAAGGTATTCTCCTTTATCAACATCACAGGTTTGGCGGTGGGCTTGGGGGCCTTCCTGCTAATTTTTCAGTTTGTAAGCTTTGAGCAGAGCTTCGATAATTTTCATAATGATGCGGATCGGCTCTACAGGGTGCAGTTTGAGCGGGTTTATACAGATAAGCACGACAAAAGTGCTGGCTTGACTGCTGGTGCAGGTCCGGCTCTCGAAGAAGATTTCCCTGAAGTGGAAGCCTTTTCCAAGCTCTGGTCCGCAGGGTTTATGTCCAACTTGTTCACCGTGGGAGAAGAGGTTTTTAATGAGAAAAAGCTCTTTTATGCAGATGAGTCCTTCTTTCAGTTCTTTGATTTTGACCTCATCACAGGCAGTGCCGATCAGGTATTGAAAGAGGCTAATGGCATGGCTATTTCTGAAACAAAGGCCTTGAGTTATTTTGGTGGTACCGATGTGATAGGCAAAACGATCAAGGTGAATAATGCCTATAATGATCAGGTCTACCAGGTGTCTGGCGTATTCAAGGATCTGCCGCGCAATACCCACTTTGATTTTGACATCCTGCTCTCTTTCAAAAGCCTGGAAAATGCCACAGATGGTGATGCTGCTACTTCATTTGGCTGGAATGCTTTTCCCACCTACCTCAAGCTGGCTCCCGGTACAGATTTTAAGGCACTGGAGGCCAAGTTTCCTGAATGGACCAAGGGACGTTATGCTGAGCTGATAGCGGATGGCGTGGAGCCAAGACTTTACCTGCAGCCAATTGAAAGTATTTACCTGGAGTCTAAGCTCAGGTTTGAAGTAGGGCCCACAGGTAACGCGAGAATCGTACAGATTTTGACCGGTGTTGCCCTTTTTATCCTGATCCTGGCCTATTTCAATTATATCAATCTTTCTACTTCCAAGTCGCTGGAACGCACCAAAGAGATAGGAGTGAGAAAGGTAAACGGAGCCAGCAGAACCAGCCTGATCAAGCAGTTTCTTATTGAGTCCTTTATCGTCAACCTGATTGGCATCGTGCTGGGTTTTACGTTCATGCAGATTTCTATTCCGTTTTTTGAACAGGCACTTGACCGTCCGCTCAGCGAAATGATTGTGGTCAACCAGCCCTTTATTGCGCTCATTTTGGTCCTGCTCACGGCAGGCACACTCCTTTCGGGTTTTTATCCTGCCTGGATCCTATCCCGCTTCAAGACCATTCGTGTACTCAAAGGGCAGCGGGCCGGTACAGGCTCCGATGGAATGGTGAGAAAGGGTCTGGTGATTCTTCAGTTTGCCATTCTGTGCTTCTTGCTGGTAGGTAGCCTGGCAGTACGCAGCCAGATAGATTATATGCTCAATTCTGATTGGGGGTTTGACTCCGATCAGATGATAGTCGTGTCAGGTCCGTCTCTGGGGCAGGGTGAGGGTGACAGGCTCACCACTTTTAAGAATGAGCTGCGTCTACAATCCCATATTTCGCAAGTATCCAATACCACCATGATACCCGGTAACGAGATCAAATGGGTAAACAATGGAGTTAGACTCACCACAAGTCCCGAGAATGAAATTACCTCTATTCCTTTTCTCGGTATTGACGATACCTATGTAGGCAACCTGTCTCTTGAAGTGCTGGCCGGAAGAACCTTCAATAAAGACCTGGCCAACGAATGGGAGAGCCTCTTACTGAGCAGGGCAGCCGCTGAGCAATTTGGTTTCCCTGATCCCGAAGACGCACTGAATAAGAAAATCACTGATGGAGGGCAAGAGTACAATGTGATAGGAGTGGTAGAGGATTTTCTGCAGAAGTCTTTTAAAAGCGGCTACGATCCTATCATGTATCGCTATGTACCCAATGCAAATAACTTTCTGTGTGTAAGGGTGGCAGGTAATGACTATGAGGCAGCACTAAGCGATATTGAGTCACAATACACCAGCCATTTTCCCGGTAGTACCTTCACGTACTTCTTTTTGGATGAGTACTTTGAGCGCCAGTTTACCGAAGACCGAATTTTCGGAAAGGTATTCAATTTCTTTACCCTGCTGGGCATCTGGATTTCCATCCTGGGGCTTTTCGGTCTTACCTCGTATGCGGTATTGCAGCGTAGAAAAGAGATTGGCATTCGCAAAGTGCTGGGAGCCTCCATAGGCAGTGTGGTTTTGTTGATTTCAAGGAGGTTTGTTTACCTCACGTTGATAGCGATAGCCCTGGCTGTGCCCATTGCATTTTATGCTACCCATAGCTGGCTCGATAGCTACTCATTTGCCACTGGTATCAAAGCCTATGTGTTTGTGGTACCGGTGGTCGCCTTGCTGGCCATTACACTATTGACAACGGGATTGCTTTCTCTCAAATCGGCCACGGATAATCCGGTGGAATCGCTGCGGTGCGAGTAACTGTCTCACTTTGATTCGCTGCCGTATCAAAGTGACACGGTAGGGCAGCAGTAGGAATGAGTGATTTTTATTTAACTATCTTAAAACCAGTGTTTTATGGTTTAGGCATAGTTGTAGTATAGTAACAGGTATAGCCAAAAGAGGTTATGAGCCCAAACCAGAAAACTCATGGTCAAAAACAACATCTTACTCGCTTTCAGACAGCTCAAACGAAACAAGGTATTTTCCCTGGTCAATGTATTGGGGTTGTCCTTATCGATGGTAGCCTGCCTGCTCATTTTTAAGTATGTTTCATTCGAAAAGAGCTACGATAACTACCATAGCGATGTAGACAATGTTTACCGTATTTATCGCCATTCAGAGCGCACCCTGAACGGAGACTCGGATGTAGCTTCTATCTTTCCGGGTATCGGACCATTGGCAAAAACGGATATTCCCGAGTTTGCCCAAACCAGCCGCTTTATAGGCTCTGAAAAGATTTTCCAATCATTCGCATTGAGTTATTTCCCCAAGCAAGGAACAGCCCGAACCTTCAATATTACCAGGGCTTTCTTTGCAGATCACGGTGCCCTGGGTATTCTTGGCTTCGATTGGACCGCTGAAAGCACACAGCCTTCGCTGGCCAACCCCAACGAGGTGATTATTTCCCGTTCTGTAGCCGATAAGTTCTTTGCCAATGAATCTGCCGTGGGAAAAATGCTTCGCTTTAAAAATCGTGGAGCAGATATGAAGGTGACGGGAGTCTTTGAAGACCTGCCGGATAACACTCATTTCAAATTTGATGTGCTCTGTTCCTTTAAGTCACTGCCTGCCGAATGGAACCTGGATGATGATTTCGGCTGGGGTAATTTTTACACCTATGCCCGTATCAATGCGGGAGCTGATATTGCCGTGGCAGAACAAAAACTCAATGAACTGCTCAAGGATAGAGAAACCTGGTATGCTGAGGAGCAGATTGTGTTCAAGCTGCAGCCCGTGAAAGACATCCATCTGAAATCTGATCAGGTATTCGAGTTGGAGGCTAATGGCAATGAAAGAACCGTATTCTTCATGACCATTATCGGCTTCTTTATCATGCTTATCGCCTGGGTAAACTATATTAACCTTAGCACCTCTAAGCTGATAGACAGGGCCAAAGAAGTGGGGGTCCGCAAAGTACTGGGAAGCTATCGTAGCCAGCTGATCAATCAGTTTATTACGGAGTCTGTAGTGATCAATTTTCTCTCTATAGTGCTTTCCCTCACACTGTTGCAAGTCACTCTGGGTTTCTTTGAATCACTGTTGGGTATTCCGCTTGCCTTCTTTACCGGAGACGCCCTGGTCGTTACCTTACAGTTCGTAGGCCTTTTTACCCTGGGGGCCTTGCTCTTCGGGTTTTACCCTGCCCTGCTGTTTTCGAAGCTTAAGGTAACCAGCGTGCTCAAGGGTAAGAGCAAGAGTAGTAAATCCGGGCTTCTGCTGCGCAGGGTACTCACCGTATTTCAGTTTTCCATCGCACTGGTATTGATCATTGGTACTTTCACGGTTTACGGTCAGCTTAAGTTTATGCAGAACCAGTCGCTGGGCATGAACATCGATCAAACGCTGATTATCAGAAAACCCTTTACAGAAACAGACAACAGAGCAATGAGTGAGACCGCCTTTGTGAACGGAGCCAGGCAGCTAAGTGGTGTAGCCGGGGGGAGTGCTACCTCTGAAATTCCGGGCTATGAAATTACACGCATGCGTTGGATTGCCCTGGGCCCTAATCAGGGTGATCAGGCTGTTTATGCCAAAGATATCGCGGTGGATGAGTACTTTTCTGATCTCTATGATATTGAGGTGATTCATGGCAGAGGATTTACCCCTGACTTTGTAGATACTGCCGCTGTAGTGCTCAACCTGTCTGCCGCCAGAGACTTATTCGGAGCACAGGCAGACCTCAACGATTGGGTGGGTAAGACCATTTACCATGATACCAGGCCTGTTACGCTGGTAGGGGTTATTGACAACATCAGCCAGCAATCTTTAAAAACAACAAGAGAGTCACACATCTACACCAAACGCAATCGTGCCAAATACTATTCTGTTAAGGTAAATGCTGCTGACATTGATAAAACCATCAGTGAACTCCAGACCGTATTCGGCAATAGCTTTGCCACCAGTCACTTCGATTATTTTTTCCTGGACGAGTACTTTGACAGGCAGTATCGCTCCGATAGAATGTTCGGCCAGATCTTTACCTTCTTTTCCGTATTAGCCATTATCATCACCATCCTCGGGCTCTTCGGTCTCTCTATCTACAACATTGGTCAGCGGGCCAAAGAAGTGAGCATTCGCAGAGTATTAGGAGCCTCTTTCAAAAGTATTTCGGTGCTACTTACAAAGGACTACTTCCTCTTGATTCTTATCGCCTCATTGCTGGCCATACCCCTGGGGTATTTTATGGCTGAGCAGTGGCTGGCCAATTTCGCCAACCGCATGGAGATAGGCCTCTCGCTTTTCGTGCTACCTGTGCTTATGGTGTTGGTGCTTACCATAATTACTGTAAGCTATCAGGTGATCAAAGCGGCTGTGGCCAACCCGGCTGATACATTGCGCTGGGAGTAGAGCAGGAAGTACTAATCAGGCATAATGCCGATCATGACGGTCAGAAGAACCGCTATGATCGGCATTTCCTTTTTTGGGTTAAACATAAAATGTGCTTCGTCTTTTATCTGACATTGCGCAGGGTTCAGGTACCTATCAATTTCCAATAAGTATTCTTAATTTAGCGCAACCCAAAACTACTATGAAAGCTGTCCCCGGTTTGCCGAGGCTATTGATGTTGCTGTCAATTTGCCTGGTTACTTTTTACTCCTGCAATCAACCTACTCCAAAAGATCTGAATGCTGAGGCACTCATCCCAAAACCAACTTCTGTGGTGGCCACGGGTAGCTCATTTGCCATTAAGGAGTCTACCAGTATTTATGTGAGCGATCAGACCCTGGCTGCGGGAGAGTTTCTGTCAGCTATGCTGAGGCCTGCAACGGGTTTTACGCTCGAAATTAACCAGCAGGAAGACAAACCCTCCAGAGGAGTGCTTTTATCCATGATCGAAGGCTCGGACCTGGGTGAAGAAGGTTATGAGCTCAATGTAACCGAGAAGCTGGTGGAGCTAAGCGCTCATACAGAGGCAGGTTTAATAAGAGGAATCCAGACGATCAGACAGTTGTTGCCGCCCACTATTGAATCCAAAACTATGGTTGCCGGGCCTTGGGAGATTGCCTCCGGTACCGTTACCGATATACCGCAATTCTCTTACCGTGGGGCCATGCTTGACGTAGCCAGGCATTTTTTCAGTGTCGCTGATGTAAAGCAGTACATAGACTATCTGGCCTTTTTCAAAATGAATGCCCTGCACCTGCACCTGACAGATGACCAGGGCTGGCGCATAGAGATCAAAAGCTGGCCAAACCTCACTACACATGGTGGCTCTACAGAGGTGGGTGGAGGACCTGGTGGCTTTTATACCCAGGAAGACTACAAAGAAATAGTAAGCTATGCCGCCAAAAGGCATATTATGATCATTCCGGAAATTGACATGCCGGGCCATACCAATGCTGCGCTTTCATCTTACGCAGAGCTCAATTGTGATGGTAATGCTACTGAACTCTATACAGGAACGAAGGTGGGCTTCAGCACCTTCTGTACACATAAGGAAATCACTTACACGTTTATCAACGATGTGATTCGCGAGCTGGCAGCCATGACGCCAGGCCAGTACATTCATATAGGTGGAGATGAAAGTCATGTCACCAAACTGGAAGATTATATTCCATTCGTAAACCGGGTAAAGGAAATCGTTTATGCTCATGGCAAATCCATGATAGGCTGGGACGAGGTAGCGCAGGCCAACCTTGACGAGCAATCGGTAGTACAGCTTTGGAACAGCCCGGACTTTGCCCGTATGGCGGTGAAAAAAGGGAGCAAAGTGATTATGTCGCCAGCGAAGAGAGCTTATCTCGATATGCAGTATGATTCCACCACGCAGTGGGGGCTTCACTGGGCTGCTTATATCGAAGTAGATGATGGGTATAACTGGGACCCTGAACTCTTTGCGAGGGGAGTGGATAAAGAATCCATTCTGGGCGTAGAAAGTCCGCTGTGGTCTGAAACGGTAACTAATATGGACGAAATTGAATACATGATCTTTCCCCGGCTGGCAGGCTATTCTGAGATAGGCTGGTCGGGCAGCGACAGAAGCTGGGATGAGTACAAAACCCGTCTTGCCAAATTTGATGCTCGCTTTGAAGCGATGGATATCAATTACTATCGTTCTTCCCGTGTGTGGGAAAATCCCAAGTCTCGCCAAACCTCTTTATCGGAAAGAAATCATTAATTGTTAATTTCGGTCCTTGTTTTAGTTCAGGCATTGATGTTGACTAAAAGAAGAGTCTGTCAACAGCATTTAATCAAAGTTTAAACAAAACGATAACTACTGGTTTCCCCCTTGGAGAAGGGGGCAGGGGGATTGATGCTAGAAGTATTCTAATTTTCATAGAAATACGGATTTGATAGAGATATGGCAAACTAAGTTCCTCTCTGAGTTGATATTACAAGAGTTCAAAAGGTATGAATAGAATATGAAAAAGCTTTCTCTGATTGCCGTACTGGTTTTTACGGTTACTACCCTTGCAGCGCAGAAGCTGCCTGAAATGCGCTATACCATCGATATGACGCAGAGCACGGATACCTTCAATATCACACTGTATCCCGGTAAGCTCAAGGCGGCCAATATCTTCCAGTTTGCGTCCACAGCACCTGGTACCTATCAAACCATGAATATCGGTCGCTTGGTCAGCGACTTTGCTGCTTTTGATAAAAAAGGAAAGGCCATTGCTGTAGAACAACTTTCAGTCAACCAGTACAAAATCAGTAACCCAAAGAAGGTGCATAAGCTTAGCTATAGAGTCGCGGAGACCTTTGACACGAACCTGCCGGAGTACCCGATTTACCCTATGGCCGGCTCATCACTGGAAGAAGATCATGCGCTCATCAATGCTCATACCATTCTGGGCTATTTTCACGGCTTGCAAAAGAGCCCGCTAAGCCTGACACTGAAGGGGAGAAGCGGCTGGGAGGTTGGTACAGCACTCTCTGCTGATAAGGGCCTTTACAAGGCTACGGATTATGATCATGCGGTCGACTCACCTATTCTGCTGGGAAAACTTACGAAGGCCAGCACGCAAATTGCTGATACTCAGGTGGAGATTTATACCTACTCTCAAAATGATAAAATCTCTTCAGACCGATTGCTGGAAAGCATGAGCAGTATGCTGCAGGCAACCAAAGATTTTCTGATTGATCTGCCCGTAGATCGTTACACCTTTCTCTACCACTTTGCTACTGATACCAGAGGTGCTACCGGTGCCTGGGAGCACTCTTACAGCTCAGAGTACACCCTGATAGAAAACGATTTTAATACACCAGAGCAGGTACAAAAGGTGACAGACATTGCTTCTCATGAGTTTTTCCACATTGTAACACCGCTCAATATCCATAGTGAAATAGTAGAAGAATTCAACTTTGTGAAACCAACTCCTTCCGTACATCTCTGGCTCTATGAAGGCGTAACCGAGTGGGCGTCCAACATTCTCCTATACAGGGCAGGGGAACTGACCCTTGAAGAATACTTGATGGGGAGTGTAAGGCAAAAGATGCTTGTGAATCAGCAGGTGTTTAATTCTGACTGGAGCCTGAAGAAGCTGGCTGAAGAGTCATTCAATGCAGAGGGCTCAAAGCAATATGGTAATATCTACTTCAAAGGCTCATTGATAGGCAATCTGCTCGATATCCGACTGCTTGAGCTATCCGATGGTAAAATGGGTTTGCGTGAACTGCTACTCGACTTGATCGTAGAATACGGTAAGGGCAAACCTGTATCAGAAGCTACTTTCTTTGATGACCTGACCGCGATGACCTACCCTGAGATCAGGCAGTTCTTTGATGACTATGTGCTGGATAACAAGGAGCTTCCTTTGGTAGAGTACTTTGCCAAAGTGGGTATCACCATAGAAGGGACCATTGTAAAAAAGATGGAAGAAATGTCGCCTGCCCAGGAAAGGCTCTTCGAGATCTGGAGCAAAAATCTGGAGCGGTAGTTTCGTTTACTAGTCAATGGTCAATGGTCAATGGTCAATGGTGGACTGTTCCCAGGTCGGACCCTTACAGGTCAGACCGGTAGAAGCCACTGCTCTTTTTTATTAAACCCTGCTCGAAGCGTCCGCTTCGTGCTGAATGCGTGTTTTATATCCCGTACTTAACGGCACGTGGCAGTCCTGTTATTCCGTAGTTACCCGCATGCTGTCCCTACGGGACTGTTTTTTCTCTGCGCGAAGCGTCTCGCTTCGTGCCAGCCACGAGCCGCGATCAGGGTCTCCGCAGGGACCCTGAATCATAAACAATCCATTTCAGTCGCGGTGTATTGACCCTGCCTGTAACAGGCTTTTCTTATCCTGAGCAATAGAAGTATCTAAAAACCGAGTATGAATTTGCCGATGATTGTTAGAGACTCTTCGTTCCTCAGAGTGAAAAAGGGGGGCGTAAGGGTAGAGGGGAATCAATCAGGTTTTTGGTTCTACAGTACTAAGCCCAGGTCGGACCCTTTCAGGTCAGACCGGTAGAAGACACTGCTCTCTTTCAAAGCAGTTGCTTGAGGACGGTGAGATGTCCTGGGGCTGCTTTATATCCCCTACCTGACGGCACGGAGCCAATTTTGTTGATCCGTATTTACCAATATAGCGTCCCTAAGGGACTGTTTCTTTCTATACACGAAGCATTCCGCCTTGTGTCAGCCTTTTTTACAAAGTATCTAGGCCCACTCAGAGTCATCCGCAGGAGACTCTGAGGATAGGATACGGGGCTCCGGAAAACCCAGTTCGTAGCCTCCCGCTTCGTACCATCCGTACTACATTTACTACCCGTAGGTCTGTCACCTTACCACTGAGTCTTATGCGGATTCACTATTTTAGAACAAACGAAAACTATCTCAACCCTAAACTCTGAAAAATGACCACCTCTTTTGACGCCATTGTTATCGGAACCGGCCAGGCAGGCCCTTCTCTCGCTGCGCGACTTGCTGCCAGCGGTATGAAAACCGCTATTATTGAGCGCAAGCTTTTTGGCGGAACCTGCGTGAATACGGGTTGTACTCCTACCAAAGCATTGGTAGCCAGTGCGCGCACGGCCCACATTGCCCGAGAGGCCGCTAACTGGGGTGTAGAAATTGCCGGTGGCATTACCGTGGATATGAAGAAGGTCAAGGCCAGAAAAGATGCCATCGTCAATGCCTCTACTACCGGTGTTGAAAACTGGCTGAAGGGGTTGGAGAATGTAACGGTCTACGAAGGCCATGGCCGCTTTGAAAGCCCAACCACCGTAAGGGTAGGAGAAGAGCTGCTGGAAGCGCCCAAAATTTTTATCAATGTGGGAGGGCGGGCCTTTGTACCTGATCATGCCATTGGTGGTCCGGTACCTTACTGGACCAAAACCGATATGATGGAGGTGGACTTTGTACCGGAACATCTGATCGTGATCGGTGGCAGCTACATAGGGCTGGAGTTCGGGCAAATGTTCAGACGCTTCGGCAGCAGGGTCACCATTGTAGAGAAGCATAACCGCATTGTGAGTCGGGAAGATAAGGATGTATCCGCAGCACTAATAGAAAAGCTGGAATCAGAAGGCATTGAGTTCAGGCTGGAAGCAGAGTGCATCAGTGGTAGTATGGATGGGGATGAAATTGTGGTGGACGTAGTCTGTGAGGAAGGCGATCCACAGGTAAAGGGTACACATTTACTATTTGCCATGGGGCGTAGCCCCAACACCCACGATCTGGGGTTGGAGAATGCCGGTGTCACCATGAATGAGCGCGGTTTTATTCAGGTAGATGATCAGCTCAGAACGAATGTGGACGGCATCTGGGCCTTGGGCGACTGCAATGGCCGGGGTGCCTTTACACACACGGCCTATAATGATTTTGAGATTGTAGCGGCCAACTTACTGGACAATGATCCGCGCAAGGTCAGTGACCGTATTAGCTGCTATGGACTCTATACGGACCCACCACTGGCCAGAATAGGTATGTCGGAGACCGAAGCGCTGGCATCGGGAAAACGGATATTGAAGGGCTTTCGCGAAATGAAACGCATTGCCCGGGCCAAGGAGCGGGGAGAAACTACCGGCTTTATGAAAGTGATGGTAGATGCTGATACAGAGGAAATTCTGGGAGCAACCATCTATGGTATTGATGGAGATGAAATCATCCATTCACTGCTGGATATCATGTATGCGAAGAACCCTTATACAGTGATCAGCCGGGCCGTGCATATTCATCCTACTGTTTCTGAACTGATCCCGACTATGCTGCAAGGTCTCGAACCACTCAACTTTTAAGCCCGGAACCTTCAGAAATCTCCCTCAGAGTAGAAAAAAGAGGGGTAAGGGTAGCAGTGAATCAATCAGGCTTTTGACTTTACAGCACTAAGCCCAGGTCGGACCCTTTCAGGTCAGACCAGTAGAGACCTCTGCTCTTTTTCAAAACAGCTGCTTGAGCGCTGTGAGATGTCTAAGGGCCGCTTTATATCCCGTACCTAACGGCACGGTGCCAATTTATTGATGTGTCTTTACCAATATAGCGTCCCTACGGGACTGCTTACCCCTCGGTCAGAGTCATCCTCAGGAGACTCTGAGTAAATAGACGCTGACTTGGAACCAGCTTTTCATATCCTGAGTAATCGAAGGATCTAAAAGCCGGACAGGAGTTGACTGATGTCAGCGGTGAGAGACTCTTCGTACCTCAGAGTGAAAAAGGAGAGTGGATAGATAGCGAACCGGAATCGGGGTCTCTGTAGGAACCCAGTATCAGCAGCAATGTGTTACAGTGTTGCTACAAAACGACCTTTATACCGGTAAATCGGGTAAATACCGATTGATTATTACTACTACAGCGCGTTTTTAAGGGGTTTCAGGCCGGACTGAGTTTTCTTAACAAGAAAAAAGCATGGTCCGTAAACTCACCATTTTTTCATTAATCCTAAACCTGTTTTTAAGCTACTCGCTCAGCGCCCAGGAAGATGCCCTCAAAACTATTCTGGAGGCTGATAACCTGACGGCATTTCAGCGGCTGGATAAATCTGCATTTGAAGAAATTGAACTCTTCCAGCATAGCCTCAATCGGGGTGCTGTTAAAGTAACCACACACCTGATCGAAAAGGGGGTAGATGTGAACATGCATTTTGAAGGAGGAGCCACACCACTCATTACGGCAGTGAATTCCAATCAACCCGGAATAGTCAAGCTACTCCTGTCCAAAAAGGCAAACCCAAACCAGCAGGAACAGGCGGGCTTGCAGGGTACTCCTTTGATGTATGCTTCTTCGCGCAATGACATCACCATACCACAGCTTTTGGTAGAGGCAGGAGCAGAGATCAATAAACTGGATATAAACCAGGATCCTGCCATGAACTGGGCCACCTACTATGGTAATGTAACTACCATGAAATGGCTGATCTCGCAGGGAGCCGACCTGAGCATAAAAAGTAAGCACGGCATGCCTGCAGATGTGGGACTAAGGCTCTGGCATGCTGACTCGGTGATGGAAGTATTCCGACATACCGAAGTGAATCAGCCCTTGTCTAAAGCGGAATCAAAGCTATACAAAGCTGTACAGTCAAATGACCTGAAAGCCACTGTTAAACTCCTCAAAGATGCTGGTCTGGCAGATACGAAGGATGGTTTGGGTACACCCATGCTACAACTGGCGGCTCAGCAGGGAAACAGTGATATGGTGAAATTGCTGCTGGATAAAGGAGCCGACCCAAACCAAATGAACAGGGTAGGCATGGTGCCGCTGGCTTTTGCTGCTCGCTTCGGGCATACCAAATGTGTAGAGCTGCTACTGAAGAGAGGTGCTGACCCGAATACCACCGGAGAGACCTACCAACTCACAGCCATGATGGGCGCTGCCATTAACGGTGATCTGGGCATTGCACAAAGGCTCTTCAAAGCAGGAGCCGACCTGGAGGTAATCGATCAGGTAAACCAGGGCAATGCGCTGATGTGGGCACTGTTTTACGGTAGGCAAGACCTCGCGCTCTGGATGCTGGAGAATGGGGTAGACTATAAATCCAGAATTCTGGCAGGTTCCCAGACCATGCGTTCCATGGCCGAGTTGCTAAGGGCTAAACGGGTGGTGGACTGGATTGATCGTAAAATCACTGCTGAAAACCCTTTGATGGGTTCATGGCGTATGAAGGAGATTCATTACATCCAGGCTGATACCACTATCAAGGTGGAAAAGGTACATGGGGGCAGAGTGACTTTTTCCCAAAGCAATTATCACCTGCTGTATAACCCTTGGATCAACGCAAGAAAGCCTTTTGAAAAACTGGCGCAGCCCACCAAAGAAGAGATGATTTATGGTTTCCAAACCCTGGTCTTTAACTCAGGCACTTATGCGTACACTGACAGCACGGTAGTGACTACAGCAGACATAGCCAAAGTGCCGGGCTTTGAGGGAGGTATACAGTACTACCATTACAACCTGAAAGGAGAGGAGCTGGAACTGACGATGTATGATGAAACTTACCCTGACGGGAATAAACCGGAATGGTATCAAAAATTGAAAGTCCTTTTTAAATTAGTGAGAGAGTAAGCAGGCTACCTGGAATGACCGATCTGAGATTATTACTTCTTTTTTATGCCATCATTACCTTTTTTATTTCGGGGGGGCTGTTCTTCAAAAAGGCAGGCTTAAGCTATACACTACTATCGCTTTTTGGGTTATTATTCGGTTTGGAGATACTGGACTTCCTGTTTAGTTCCAGTGAAATGGTTTTTATTCATCCGGAATGGTATGGTTACTACCATATACCTATAGGCTTTCTTTACGGACCGGTATTGTGGTTTCATTTCCAGTATTTTTTAAAACCTGATTTCAGTTTTAAGCCGATCCATTTGCTGCATTTAGCCCCCCTGATTATCGTGGTCATTTCGCTATCGGATATTTTTCTTATGTCAGGTAATGAGCGGATTGCCTATGCCAGTGCGCACTTCTTTGATCGTATCATGCCCTATAATTACGTCAGAAGCTGGGTCATCCTGACCTATGGTGCTGCTATCATTTACCTGGTTTACAGGCACTTTTCCAGCCTGGCTGGTAAGAAACGCATCTACGCGATCGCCATTTGCACGATCTACTTTCTCACAGCGGTTTTTTTGTCGTGGCTGGTAGGCTACGCCAGTGGCTGGAGACAATTTATCTACTATTATCTGCTGGTTTCTACCATGGTATTTCTCATCGGCTATACGCTATACCGCGACCCTCAGTTTCTGACACAAATTGCCCGCAAATATCTCCATTCTGCCTTGGCAAAAGATGATATGGAGCTGATCGCAGATAAAGTATTGGTGAGTCTGAAAGATGAAAAAGTATTTTTAATGAAAAACCTGACATTAAGAAAGCTGGCAGAAGAGATAGAAGAGAAGCCACACAAGATTTCGCAGACACTCTCTGAACTCATGAAAGAAAGCTTCAGCGATCTGATTAACAGGTTCAGGGTAAATCATGCCAAGCAAATGCTGCTGGACCCGGCATTTAATCACTACAAAATCGAAGCGATAGCACTTGAGTCCGGCTTCAATAATAAGGTCACCTTTCATAAGGCCTTTCAAAAGTTTGAGTCTATGACTCCGGCTACTTACAGGTCACAAAACACACATGATTGACAGCCGATTCTTCCTGGTGGTTTTCATAACACTTTCAGCATGTCAGCAGGATAGTTTTACTGACCCGCGTGATGGACAACTGTATCAGCTAATGGAAGTGGGAAATCAAACCTGGCTTAAGGAGAACCTTCGCTATATGCCTGATAGGAATGCCAGACAGACCGAGAACCTGAATTATGGAACTTATTATACATGGGATTTGGCCAAAACTGCCTGTCCTGATGGTTTCCATTTACCCAGACTGGAGGAGTGGATGGAACGGATGAGTGCTTATGAGGGCAGTGCTAATCCACGAGGAGGAGTATTTGTGCATAAGAATGCCAAAGACAGCACACTGCTCTATGGCGGAATGTTTAATGAAGGCCAACTGATTGCTAACGGCAGGATGGGGCTTTACTGGACGGCCACTGATTCTACCAATACTTTTGGGGAGGAAGGCGGAGAGCTCAAACCAGCCTATTTAGGTATTCATGTTTATGGTGACTATAGCATCAAAGATTCTATAAATGTTGAGCCTACCTGGTCCAATTCGAAAGAAAGACTTTTTAACTGCAAGTGTATCAAAGATTAAACAAAGAGAAAATGTCAGAAGAGAAAATCATGACCCTGCATCCCCAGGGAAAACAGGGAGTCAACATATCGAAAGCCAAATATGATCAGGTAAGGGAGGTCGTACTGAAAGTAATTGGTTCAGAGCAACCCATTTAGTTTACTGATATGGCTGATATTTCTAAAGGGATACTGATTGATGCTAAATTCGATGGAAAACCGATGTGGTATATCACCACGGTAAAGCTTGACCTGGAAGCCAGAAAGCTGATCGCCCGGATTCCGAAGACCAGCCCGCATCAGCTGAAACTTATCTAAAGTCTATCTAAGATATCCGGTTGGATCTTTTGGGCGAAATTAGAAACACCAATTTTCCCTCTTGGAGAGGGGGAGCAGGGGGATTGAGTCTTAGAAATATTTCTGATTTCGCTGAAAAGTCGACTTTATAGACGTACTCTAATAAGTGTAACTGATTAGTTCTTGGATTATCAATGTATTGAAACTAACAATGGTCAACCAATCACCAACTAGTCGTCATCATCGTCATCATCGTCTCCCAACTCAAAATAGTCTGAGGGGTCGAAGGGGATGTCTTCATCAGGGTCTTTGTCAAAAGGGCCTACACCAGGCGGGTTAAAAAGTCCCCAGCGATCTATATAGTAATTACTGGTATCGAAAGAGTCAACCCAATCGATAAAGAGCAATCTGAATTCTTCTATCGCATCTCTGATGAGCTGGTAGTAGTGTACCTCTTTAAAGCCAAAAGTGCGCAGGCTGTGTACGTGCAAAGAGAGGTCCCGGGCCGATTTGCGGATGATGGCCGCACACTCCATGCGAATGTCATAGATATCTCCTCCTTCAGCACCTGCTATTTTAGCGCAGATCATGCTGGCATCTTCCAGCATAAAGCCTTTGGTGCTTTCCAGCATCTCATTATCATCTGGTATCAGATCGGCCACTTGACGCGTTAAATCGTATATTTCCTCCCCCTTTTTGTAAATGGGCAGAGACCTGGGGTCTCTCATTTCCTCATCATCTTCCTCTTCAAACATGCGAATGTCCTTTTGCTTCCGAATATTAAGCAATTATTGAATGTGTTGCCTGACTATTTTCAGGGCTGATCTTCTGAGATAGAAACTGACTCAGCTTGTGAGGGTAGTTGTTGCTCCTGAGTGAATTTAAGACTGTACTGCATCCGATGCGAAATCAGCAGGCTCATTACGGCAAAGGCGGTAAACAGAAAGAAGCCTATCTGAAGTTGCGTCTTGTTAGTGGTAAGAATCTCTACCGATTTGGCCAGTCCTCCCAGGTGGCTCAGCTGTTCTGTGAGAATACCCGAAAAACCTATATAGGCCATGAAAATGGCAATCACCATTACATCAGCCATGGACCATTTGCCCGTTCGGAAAACCATAAACCGTATGAATTTACTATCCCTGAGCTTTGCGCCATAGAGGTAGATGCAGGAGCAGATAAGCTTGGATAGGGGGAAAAGTACACTGAAGAGTAGAACCAGTAATCCTACCATCAATACGTCCAGCTTGCCTTGAGAGAGCATGACAGATACGATTTCAAGAATGCTCTTACTCTTGAAATATAAAACCTGATCGTTGAAGTTGATATGCTCGCCCAGTAGCGTAAAGTTCATTTCCGAGATGCGGGCATCAATATCAATCATAGGTAGAGAGAGGCCTGAAAGGAGTAGTACCAGGCTCATGGCAGTAAGTATACTAAACTCTGCTACAGTAGGCGTCTTGAGTAGCATTACCAAGAGCCCTGTACCGAAGATGACTCCAAACAATAAGGCTCTGTTACCGGAGATACTTTGATCTACTTCTTCGATCTCCTGCTTCATACCCGCTATGGCCTCTTTACCGCTGGGGTAGCCGTGTATTGCCAGTATATCGTCTCTGACCGAGTAGTCCATTTCTGAAAAGGTATCATCCGCATAGCCGCTCAACTCTTTGAGCATATATTCCCGGATTTTCTCCTTGTTTTCCGGGTCATCCAGAAAGGCGACAATGTCTTCCGCAAAGATGGGAATGTCATCTTTCATCTCTCCAAAGATGTCGGTAATGGAGGCCACGCCTTTTTTGAAAAAGCCACCGATACCGCGGTTCTGCTTATAAAATCGGTCTTCAAAATCACTGATGGTGGTATAGAGAAAGGCAGAAACCCTGTGATTAAGGTCGTCTTTATCACCTTTAGTCAGATCAAAGTCCTGTACCTTTTTTGCTACCAGGTCGGCAAGAATGGCGGTCCACTGATCTACATTGAACATGCCGTACTTTATATCAGAAAGCTCTATGAGGTCTTCTCTCAGGTGTCGTTTCTTCTGTTCCTTGTCATACACTTCCAGGGCCGAGAACACCATAATGGAGCACAGCAGGGCAAGGGCAAAGATTCTTAAGACTTTCACAGGGAGTTAATAATTAAACGATCTACTCTTTATTCATCAAGACTCGCCAATTTATCAATTTGTAACAAGAGATGTTGAATGATGGAGAAATGTTTAATGATGAATGTTGAGTTTTGAATGTGAGATGAAAGGTTCACCATTCATCATTTACCATTTAAAATTCAACATCCATTACTCATCATTCCTTGTATCCCGGCCCCCGAACAGCCCTGCCGGGCAGCGCTCCCGTGTGTTCGCCTTCTTTCAGTACCTGCTTACCATTGACGAACACATGTACCATGCCTGTGCTGTACTGATGAGGCTCATCAAATGTGGCATGATCACTGATGGTTTCCGGATCGAATACCACAACATCTGCAAAATACCCCGTCTGTAAACTCCCCCGCTTTTTAAGCTTCAATCTGCTTGCCGGGAGGGAAGTAAGCTTGTAAATGGCCTCTTCCAGCGGTATGATCTGTTCCTCTCTCACATACTTACCCAGCAGTCGGGCAAAGTTACCGTAGGTTCTGGGGTGAGTGCTTGATTTCAGGGTTTCCCCTTCAGCGGTGAGTGCTCCCGCATCAGAGCCAAAGCTCATATAGGGAATCCTGATTTGCTTTTGCACATTCTCTTCTGACATCAGAAAGTACACTGCTTGTACGCGGCTGCCGTCTTGCCAAACCAGATCCATAGCCGTTTCTTCCGGGCTTTTATCTCGTAGGATGGCCACATCGGCCAGGGTTTTTCCGGTGAGGTATTTGAGAGAATCATTTTTAAAGCCGACCAACAGGCATTTATCCGCAGAGCCCGCTGCGAACAGCAGGTTTTCCCAATCGTTGGTAGGCGTGGTCATTTCCATCTGCAATTTTTCCCTGATCTCCGGATCTTGCAAGCGTTCGGCCCAGGCGTCAAAACCACCTTCCTGCACCCATGGTGGCATGGAAGCATTGAGGCCGGTAGAACCTGCGGTGTACGTGTACATATTGGTGCTTATGGGCAGGCCAGCCGTTCGGGCACTGTCTATCTTGGCGATGGCCAGGTCCAGCTTATACCAGTTTTCCTCTCCACTGGCTTTGAGGTGGTAGATTTCTGCGGGTAGGTTTCCTTCAGAGGAGATCCGCATCAGCTCATCAATGCTTTCCAAAAAGCGGTTGCCCTCGCTGCGCATGTGGGAAATATACATGCCTCCGTATTGTCCGGCTACCCGGCTGATCTCTATCAACTCTTCGGTATCGGCATAGAAAGCAGGAGCGTAAATCAGAGAAGAACCGATACCCATGGCGCCTTCTTCCATAGCCTCTTTGGTCATCTGCCGCATAGCTTCAAGCTCATCTCCCGTAGCAGGCCGGTCTTCATAGCCAACAGTGTTGATGCGGAGGGTCGTAGCACCCAAAAAGGAAGCGATGTTGGGAGAGATACCCTTCTTCTCCATAAAGTCAAAGTAGCCGCCCAAGGTGGTCCAGCGACCTCTTCACCTTCAGCTCGCATTTCTTCCTGCCGCTCTGTGCTGATGGGGCCCATGGAGGTACCTTCTCCAAATACTTCCAGGGTAACGCCCTGACGGATATCACTTTGTCCGCGGCCATCTCTGATCAGGGAGTTATTCGCCCAGCTAAGCATATTGATAAAGCCAGGAGCCACCGCCATGCCCGTAGCATCAATTTTTGTGCGAGCCGATGCTTCACCCAGGTCCCCCATAAAGGCGATGGTGTCATTAGTAATGCCAATATCTACTTGCAGTGCTTGCTGGCCTGAACCATCGTAGACGGTGCCATTGCTGATGATCACATCATAGTCTTTGCTACAGGAGAAGAGAAAAAGGAAGGAGAGAAGGGTGAGGCCAAAAAGTCTCATATTGATCAGTTACGGTTGGAAATGGTTTAATTTCCAAAGGAGTGATGATATTTCCTAATGAGGTTATTTGGTTGGGTTTAACACACCATAACGACCAGCTTTTGCTACTATATCGATGGCTTCAGTTTCTTCTATCCACTTTTTTTTTGGCGAGAGGTAAAAACGGTTCATACCAACTTCATTTTTAATTCCCTCGAATTCGAGGGAATTAAAAACCTGGTGGTTCAATTCTTACTAAATGCCAATTAACTCATTGGTGTTTTGTTGGACAACGAGTTTTTGATGGACACCGTCCTTAAGAGATGTTTTTAAAAAAACAGGTAGCCATAGGCAGAGAAGGGTTTTATGGTAAAGCAGCGAAGGACTGTGTCCCTGGGAAAAAACATCCCAACTAATCAACCGCTTGAGCTGAAGCAGCTTTTATTATTTCAACTGCTTTGTTTGGATCGTTTTTAATTTGGGTAATCCAGACACCTTTGCTCCAGGTATTCTTACCCTTGAATATTGATGGGTATTTGAAACTTAATAGTGTTGCCGATCGACTTTTAAGTCGGGCTATTTTCTTTTTCAGTATGTGTTCTTCTTCAATCACAACTAATTCAATATGGGAATTTTCAATACTCAAATATAGAACGTCTAATTGACCACAAACACGATCTCCATTTTCCTTGGTCAAGTCTTTGATTTGGGTAGTCAAGAATTCTTTTTGCTCCTTGTCAAATTCAATGTGTAGATTGAAACGTTTCTCATTTTGATATGAATCGGGCAGATCTCTCTCAAATTTTAAATCTATAGCATTGTCTATTAATAAACGATAAACCCTTCCTAAATCTTCCCAATCACCCCTTTCGTCCCATACAGGGTATATTCCAAAAGTATTCCAAATGATATGATAGCATTCTTTCATTCTAATTACCTAGAGTGTTATGGTTGCAAAGTACAGCAACAGTTTAGCAGTTAAGTAATTCATTTTATACATTTTTGGTGGTCTTGCCTTAGGTATGCTATTAGTGGATACCGTGCTTTTGCGATCTTTATGGAATATGCTTATAAAGGATAGATTCTGAAAAATCTATTCTACTCATAGCTAAGGACGGTATCCCCACAAATAACCAATTACTAATTCAGGCATCGGAGCCTTAGCGTTAGATGTCACCAATAACCTGCTTTTAACCCTCAATCGTCTGATCTGCGATGCTGACGGGTAAATACCAAAGTTTGAATCACTTACTTTTGGGACGAAAAACCTTTACCACTTCTTCATTGGCCTCCAAATACGGCCCCTCAATCAGATCGATGCAGTAGGGGATGGCGGGGAATACGGCATCCAGGCATTCGCGAATAGATTTGGGTTTACCAGGCAGGTTGACGATCAGGGTTTTACCTCTGATACCGGCTGTTTGTCGGGAGAGAATGGCGGTGGGCACATACTGCAGACTTACCTGACGCATCAGCTCACCAAAACCGGGCATCATTTTATCACAAACAGCTTCTGTAGCTTCTGGTGTTACATCCCTTACCGCAGGTCCGGTTCCACCAGTGGTTACGATCAGGCAGCATTTTTCCTTATCGGCCATTTGCTTGATGGTGCTTTCAATCAGGTATTGTTCATCGGGGATCACCTGGTACACCGGTTCCCATTCGGAGGTCAGGTAATCGTTGAGCGTATCGATGATGGCATGACCTGAAATATCCTCATAGATACCCTTGCTGGCCCTGTCCGAAACTGTAATTATCCCTATCCTGATCTTCATAGCTTTCTATTCGCCTGCAAGAAAGTGAGGTTGAAAGACTATTGCAATGATTGAGTCCCAACTATTCGTTCTACCTTTGCCTTTTCAAAAATTAATAAGACTGTGGCATCATTTTCCGAACTGGGCATATCAAAACAACTAATCAAAGGGCTCACCGAGCTGAATATTCTTACACCTACTGAGATTCAGCGGCAGGCCATTCCTGTACTGCTGGGGGAAGGAACTGATTTTGTAGGGCAAGCCCAGACAGGCACGGGTAAGACTGCCGCCTTTGGGCTGCCGATGCTGCAAAAGGTAAATGCGAGTAAGAATGAGGTGCAGGGACTGGTAATAGCACCTACGCGTGAGCTTTGCCAGCAGATAGCCAAGCAGCTCTTTAAGTTCACTAAGTACACAGACAAAATCTTTGTGGAGGCGGTATATGGCGGGGCTGATATGAGCCTGCAGATTAAACGGCTGCAGCGACCTACACATGTGATTGTGGCCACTCCGGGTCGTTTAATGGACCTGATCAACAAGAGTATTGTAGACCTGAGTCGTGTAAAAACGGTGATTCTGGATGAGGCGGATGAAATGCTGAGCATGGGCTTTAAGCAGGATATCCATTCTATTCTGGATTATGTGCCCGCAGAAAAACATATCTGGCTCTTTTCGGCCACTATGCCAGAGGGTATTCGCGAGATCATTCGCAAGTTTCTCAGCAGTGATGCGCAGAGGATTGAGGTAGGCAGAAGTGCCGGAGTCAATGCCAATATCAGCCATGAGTACCTGATCTGTCAGTCGAAGGATAAAGTGCAGGAGCTGATGCATTTTCTGTCTTACAATGGTGGTGAGCGTGGTATGATCTTCTGCCAGACGAAGCAGGCAGTACGACTCCTTACCAAGCAGCTACAGGCCCGCAACCTGATAGTAGAAGGAATAGAAGGAGATATGGGCCAGCGCGACCGCGATAAGGTGATGCGTAAGTTTAAGAGTGAGAAGATAGACCTGCTGATCACTACGGATATTTCTGCCCGGGGCATTGATGTAAAAGGGCTGAGCTTTGTGCTGCACTATCAGCTACCGCAACAAACAGAGTATTACACCCACCGTAGCGGTAGAACGGGCCGTGCGGGTATGAAGGGTAACTCGATTCTCTTTATCTCGGATAAGGAAAAGCAGAAGGTGTATGAGCTGGCCAAAACGCTCAAAATCAAGATCAATCCCTTGAACTAGTATCCGTATTTCGGTTAGAAAAGCACCTGGTTGATTAAACTGGCTGTGAAAATGCTAAGCAGGAACCAACCAATAAAACCCTGAACGATACAAATGTAGCGGGCAAGTCCACTCGTGGGAATGGTGCCAAAGCCCAGCGTTACAAAGGCATTGAGGCTCAGCGTCATGGCGTTCAACAGACTTTTGGAAAAACCCCAGCTCAATTTGAAGAAAGGTTTTAAGTAACCATGCTTGTTCTTCTCTACCAGGGTCTTGTAATCGTTGATAAGCTGCTTTTTACTTTTGGTGTCCCACTCGCTGGGGAAGAAAAAGTAGAAGATAGAGAAAATCAGTACTACAAAGATTGAGATCCGGATGGCGCGTGAAGGATTGGTGCCGTAGTCGGTGTAAAACCTCAGCAACGCATTGAGTCGCCATTGAATCCAGTTTTCCAGGCCGCCATAGGTTTTGTATTTATACCTCAGTTGCCTGAGTTGTACGTCCTTCATTTCCACATAAGTCTGATTAGCATCCTGAATCTGACCATTGTCTTTAAATACTTTATAGAGCCTGTAGTAGCTGGAAATAAAGCCCTGAAACATGTTTTTATTTTCAAAATCTTTATCAGAGAGTCCCTTATAAGTTTCAAAAGCTACATCTGCTGTCTGTTTTATCAGTAGTTCCTTCTGGTGTTCGGGTATCTCATGGCCATCCAGCGGACTGGTGAGCATGGTGGCCAGTACCGAAGCTGAGGCCAGTTTAAAGCCTCCCAGGTCGCGCCAGTGCATATTGTTGTTTTTACCTTGTAATATGAGCTCGGTAAAAATGATGTTGCCGGTTACTTTATTGTTCAAAAACATCAGCTGTCGTGTAACCGTTACTTCGGGATAAAACTGCGATTCGATGAGATTTTCATCTATCGCCATGTATTCAAATTCGCCTTCTACGAAAATGAATTGTTCTTTAGTATCAGCATGGAATTTGTTATTGATGAGATAAAACTGGTGGAGGTTGCCAAAGAGATTGAAACGTGCCTGTGTTCTGAAAATAACGGAGTCTTCAGAATCTCCTGCCAATACAACCGGAATGGCAGAATCAACAGGCTCAAAAGTGGTGCCTTCCATATAGAAGTCATTATATGTACCATTGAATTCCACATCAAAATTGGCTCCTTCTCTGAACTTTGAATCATAGACCCAGAACAGGCTGTTTATCCGGATATCATAAAGTCGATAGTGTCCGTCAAACTCCGTGTTGTAGATTTCACATTTGCCATGATCATTTTGTATTTCCCGATACTCGTCAAAGTGCGAATCTCTTATCAGGAAGCCTGAATTCACTTTGAGTAATTGGAGGGTTACCGTATCCACCCGCATCTGGTGAAAAGTGAACTGGTCAAAGGTGCCAGCCAAAACAGTGAATTTATCGAGGTTTAAGAATTGAAAGGCAATTTGCTCACTCTCTACACCGCTTATTGCTATCTCTTTGACGCTGCTGATAATTCCCAGGCTATCAGCCGGGACATCTCTTTGTAGAATCGACTCAAGACTTACCAGAAAATCTGTGGCCTCCGGGTCGCTGGCGTATGCTGTAATGTCGTCTACAATTTGTACCTGATCGTAGATGAGGCTTTCCTTATTTGATGAAATGACATCTTTATAAACCTGAGACAGCTTTATGGTTTTTGCAGCTTGGAAAGCATTGGCAGTAGAGAGTGCTGCTCCCAGTAGAATCAGACAAAGAAATGACTTTCTCCATCCGGAGATGATTTGGTGATGCATGTATTAGATTCGGTCGTGGACCTCAGAAGGTGCGAATAAAAAACTGAGCTACCAAACCCTCAGATAGAATGCTTCTTATGCTTATAGGAGTTCTACGATAGAGCTAAAATCCTGCTTCTCTACCTTCATTTCATTTTCGGTAGCCTCGTAGTAGTTATTCTCAAATTGTATAAGCCTGATGCTGGTATTGCGGCTGTGTAGTCCGCTCACAAGTCCGTGAAAAATGTAGCTGGCAATCTGGTTATGTGAGACGTGAAAGGTATTGAAATAGCCTCCGCTAAACAGACATACCCTGATGGTATTGATGGCTTTGAGTTCCAGTCCATTGGGGCTGTTGGCTCCTGTATAGTTCTGGTTGTAGTTCATTACCGCCCTTATGATATTCTCAGCAGTAGCTTCAATGGCACTTAAAAAGTCATTGGGAGTTGCGTAAAGGTCACCCATAGGAGGGACCACGTAAATCATAGCATAGTTGGCGTTTACCTCATAAGGCCGCAGGTGGTCTTTAAACACGTCTATGAACACAATGCCGTCATAATCTACACAACCCCCGTTAAGAGCCGGCTTCTGAATCAGTGAGAACTGAACGGGTGAGTCGGCCTCAGGTGAATCGAGTACAGCACTTTCGTTTTCTCCCACAATGCGATGTAGATATTTATGAATCTTCTGATACGGGTGGCGACCTACAAAGCCCTGCTGAGCACTGAGAATCCCATAAAAAGCCCCGATCATGCCTTCCTGACCTACCTCAAAGAGGGAGCCGGAGTAGGAGGTGCCGGCATTGACAGATCCCATGATGGTATTGGTATCGGCAGGAGGTGCTTCATAGAAGATTTCGCAAACCCTGGCATGCTCAGGATTGAGCAGCTCAGCAGATACCTGGGTACCGGGAAATTTGTTTAAGGCCATATACTATTTATTAGTTTTGGGAGCGTAAAACGCCCTTTCCAAATTACGAAAATTTATCGGACCCGGGTACCAAATATGTAAGTCCAAAGATGACTGTCCGGTGGTATTATGATGGCATGTTGCTTTTTAATAAGTTTAAGCATGAAGAGATTTTTTCCACTTGTTGCTCTGTTACTTTTTTCTGCTTGTTGTGCTGAGAAAACCTATCAGGTTGGTCAGATCAATACCTCCTTTGGTGAAATGCTGATCTGGCTCTATGATGAAACCCCGAAGCACAAAGCGGCCTTTATTGAACTGGCTGAGGAAGGGTATTATGATGATTATACCTTCAATCGGGTCATCGATAAGTTTGTCGCTCAGGGTGGTTGCCCGGATACTCCTGAGGGCTTTGCCTATTCAGTACACCTGCTGGAGCCTGAGTTCAGAGATACCATCAGGCACGTTTATGGTGCTTTTGGAGCGGGTAGGGATGGTAATCCGGGGAAGCTTTCGGCTGTCTGTCAATTCTATATCGTACAGAATGAAAACGGCCTGGCCCGGCTCGATGGAGACTATATGATCTATGGTCATGTATTCAAAGGCATGGACCTGGTGGATAAGATTGTAAAGGTGGAAACTGACTCGACTAATCAACCGCTAACGCCTATTGAACTGGATGTGAATGTGATCGAGATGACGGCTGCGGAGATTGAGGGGTACGGTTTCGTTATTCCCAATAGGAGTAAATAGTAGGGATAGATGTCTCTTTCCGCTGCAAAATGTTATTTCATAATAAATTGACTCAATAATGCTCACCGCTCCTTGTTTTTCAAGACTATGAGTTGGGACTTCATGTATTGGACCAAAGTAAATTAACTGACTTTTCACAATTTTATGCTTTACAAACGCGGCAACTTACTAGCCCTATTCGCCTTATCAGCTTTATGTACCGCCCTACATGGACAAAGTGAGGACAACTCTAAATTCTTTGATGATGATCTGAAAGGCAGGCGCAATCTTTTAAAATTTGATGGCACTGCCTTTGTCATAGGAGAACTGGGTTTAGGGTACGAAAGACTAATAAACAGGGAGTTTTCTGTTGAAGTAGGGTATGCCTCCTTGCTCCCCCGGTTCAATACAAAAATGGGAGCACCCTTTGTAGAGAGGTGGGAGGTTAATGATCCAATTGACTCGGGTCATAGTTTCTTGATTTACCCGAAAATTTATAAAGACAAGGAGGCACCATACGAGCAATATTATGGTATTTTATGGAGACAACGCAGATTTGATCAGGGAGGAAGAACTTTTCTTCAGAACCAAATATTATGGCAAGGAGGCTTTCAATCCGAATTGAAAGAAAAAATACTGTATGATATAAGTATGGGAATGGGCTTGCATAATGAAAGACAAGTTGATAATCCAAATGCTGATAAAATCAATGCTTTTACATTAACAGTGAATGTCAGGCTGGTATATTTATTCTGAGAGTTAAGAAAATTAGTATGAAAAAACACATATTAGTCTTAGGACTCTTTATGGCTACCTTTCAATGTGCACTAGGGCAAGGAATATCTGATAAAGTGGATATTAAATGGGCACCGGAGTTAGAGAAAAAAAAGGATAGACTTTTCTTTGGTACCTATTTAGCAAGAGATGACAGTTACATTTATTCCTACAGGAACTTTTGGGGTTTAAGCGAAACCATAGAAGGAGGAAGTGTCACTTTTCGCAAGTTCAGTAAAGACTTACAGCTAGTCCATAGCAAGGAGCACCCCCTGAAAAATGAAGGTAAAGATGTAATCTTGAGGTCCGTCCAATATTTCAATGATAAGATTTATCTCTTTACCTCTTTTAAGAATAAAAAGACCAGGATACATTACTTTTTTGCTGAAACGCTCGACAAGGAAACCTTTGAGTCTAATGGAGATCTTAAAAAACTGGCCGAATTTCCTTTTGGTTCAAAAAAAGATACCAAAGCGGGGGCTTTCCACCTGAAAATGTCAAGCGACAGTTCTAAAATACTGGTCTATTATGATATACCAATAAAAAAAAGACAACCAGAGGAATATGGATTTCACGTACTTGACATCAGCCTGAATGAAATCTGGCACAAGCAGGTCAAACTCCCTTATAATGAAGAACTGTTTGTCACAAAGGATTATGAAGTAGGCAACAATGGTGATGTTTATCTTTTGGGGAAGAAATATTACCGTGACCCAGGTGTTAAGAGAATACTGACCAAAAAAAATGGAGAGCCTGAATACCACTATCTGATTTTGGGATACCGCAATCAGGGAGTTGAAGAGAAGGAGTATTCATTAAAAACGAATCAACACTTTCTGAACGAAGTAGAGATAACTATAAATCAGCAACAGGATATTATTTGTGCTGGCTTTTACACAGAAGACAGTGAAATAGGAACAAAAGGAAGCTATTTCCTTAAAATAGATGGGGTTACTTCGGTCATTAAAGAACAATCTTTTAATGAGTTTCCCCTCGATTTTATTACCAAAAATTTCTCAAATCGAGAAAGCCGGAAAGCAGACCGTCAGGCTGAAAAGGGTAAGAATGTAGAGTTAGAGTATTATGTGCTGGACCATATGATTCAAAGAGAAGATGGTGGGATTTTGTTGGTTGGCGGACAGGATTCGTCTTTTGAAAGTTCATATCAGGTACCTAATACAGGCAGAACAAAAAGCTCTATCACTCACTATAATAATAATATCATTGTGGCAAACCTCGAACCGGATGGTACTGTGCAATGGGCAAGTAAAATAGCCAAGCAGCAAACTGCTACAAGCTCAGCCTATTTGGGCTATCATCTCAGTGTGGTGGGAGATAAGTTGTATCTCTTATTTAATGACAAAATCAGGAATCTGAACTTCAGTGGTGAGGGTAAACCTGCTATATATGGGTGGAAAGTCTGGGAAGATGGCAATACTGTAATGCTTGTTGAAATAGACCGTGATGGTAATTTCAGTCGAGAAGCTTTGTACACTGGTAGAAACAGATTGGTGCTAGAAAGAAGAGGCAGTGTACAAATCTCCAAAAGTGAATTCCTTTTTGTAGGGCACCGCCCAATAGGGAAAAGATTCAGGCCTATCTTTGGCATTATTACATTTAAGTAGCAGTGGTTATCACAGAAGGTGGGGCTTTTAATGAGTCACTCATGGTTGCTTACTCAATCACCCCAATACTCGCCAGGGCTTCCAGGTATTCTTTTACATACATCGTGGGGATAGGGCCGAACTCGGCTGAAACCGCATTGCGGATATCCGTAACGCTACGGCTGCCGTCAACCAGGTTGAGGATTTCATAAGCATAGGCACCACCGCTTCCCCAGATACCGGAGTAGCTGAATACTTTGATTTTCGCGGCTTTTTCTGCGCCATACTTATCGTTGAAGTAGTTATAACCAAACACTGACATAGGGCCCTTAGGGCTCTCTGAACGTGTATAGACCCTGGCAGTGCTGCCATTATAGGCTTTTCCGGCCCCCCAGATTTTCACCATGTCCTTAAGAAAGGTGAGCGCTTCTTTTTGCAAGGTTTTAGAGGTGAGTCCATAGCGATCCATGTCAGTGATTACGCCCATTTCGTACTGCCAGTGGTGGTACTTTACATTTTCCCGGTCTTCCTCCTTATCCAGCATGACAATTCTCTCCAGCATAGCACTAGTGCGTTTTAAGGAAGCTGCTTTTATCAGTTCGAAAACCGTATCGGTATGGTCTCTTGTGAGATTAGCAATGGTATAGGCACTACCTGCGCCAATAAAAGCTGACCTTTTGAGTTTGGTAGGATCGATGTTGCCGGGTACGTCATAGTTGGTATGGATGTAGCGATCGGGCCAGTCATGCAGGTAGATGGACGGAATTTTGAAAGAGCCTTCTGCAAATACCTGAAAGTCACTGCCCATGTGGAACTGACCCAGTGTGGCGTTAAGCTCTTCTTTTCCTCCCTCTTCGCTTACGATGGGGTACTCAGGCCTGGCTCCGGTGGCATATTGGTAAGATGCCTCGTTGACATAGGCACCAAAGGCCTCACCAATGCTGTTGATGATGTTCGGCAGGCTCTTCGGGCTGCGCGATACGTGGAAGATGGCTTTGGTATTGGGGTTACCACCTACCATATCCATGTGAATATTGGCGATAGTGGTTTTCTGCATTTCCGGTCGGTAATTGAGCAGGGCGGTAGTTCCCTCAATTTCCGGTGACCATACAAAACGGATGGTACGTTTCGGTCTTTCAATCTGTCCTTCGCGGATCATTTTGGCCATGGCCCGGGCTACCTCCATAATGGCTACGCAGCCGCTGGCATTGTCATTGGCACCCGGTCGCGGGTGGTCGAGGTGGCAGGTGAATACAATCTCTTCTTTGCTCAGCGCTGCATCCGAGCCTTTGATGACGGCTGTGAGAATGTCGTAATAGCCTTCCTCTTTGCGAGCCTCTACTTTTGCATCCAGCAGAATCTCTTCTCCGCTGGCCAGGCGCTGCTGAAAGGTGCGGGCCTGCTTAAGGGAAACCATAAAGGCAAAGGTTTTGATATCGGTAAAGGTTTCCAGGTGTCCCCAGCGGATGAGGTTTTCATCTTCTTTCCACCAGGCCGTTACCTGGTTTGGGGCATAGCTTAGAATACCTGCTGCTCCGTATTTCTTTACAGCCAGCGGTGCTACGGCTCCTGGCTGAGAGCTGGTCAGTACCAACTTGCCTTTTACATCAATGCCGGCATAATCGGCTTCGCTCGTACCTTTGCCGATATCTGCGAGCAGGGCTGTGGCCGCACCGCTTTCGCTGTCCTGAGCAAGTGTCATGGGTATGGCTTCCCAGTTGGCTATCCGGTCTTTACGATAGACTTTGCCATTGACCTTTTCCAGCTCCCAGAGCTCAGCAAAGTCCACATTCCAGGCCGGTCTGGAGCGCTGTGTGCCGTAAAAGGCCTTACCATCCGCAGGGATACGAATCATCTCAATACCCTCCAGACCATAGGCCGTGATCTGCTCCATGATAAAGTCTGTAGCCTCCTTGTAGTCTTCGGAGCCCCGCATACGGTGCAGTCTCGACAGGAATTCCAGGTTGCGCTTAGCAGATTCTCCGGATAGTTCCGTGTCAAATGCCTGAATCAGCGCATCGTCCATCAGAGGGAGTTTTTGAGCAGATAGGTTAAAAGAGCAGGAGAGGAGTAAGGTTAAAAAGAAGGAGAGGGATTTCATTGTCTGGTTTTAAGGTCAGGCTCTGAAATTAAGGAATTCTCCTGGAAGTGTCGGGGTAGGTGAAATACAGAGGTGGTGACAAGGAGATTGCCGCAGTCGCAGCCAGACTGTCGTCTGCCAGCTCCTTCGCAAAGACGAAAAGGAAGTTAATGATGAGTGTAGCGCAGGATCAGCATTGACATCCCTCAAAGGGATGTCAATGCTGGAGCTTTAGTTTATACCTTCGACCACTCGAATCGGCCTCAGCTCAATCTTCCAGGGGCCATCGAGGAAGCGTGGGTCCGCTTTGATAAGGTCTGCTACCTCTTCAAGGCTTTCACCTACCAGGTGATAATAGCCACCGATAATTTCCTTGGTTTCGTTGAAGGGTGCATCAGTGATGCTGTCTTTATTGCCGGTGATCGTAATGCCCGTCAGCTCCAGAGGCTGCGCGCTTTTCATCTTACCGCTCTGCATCAGGCCCTGGATATAGCCGCCAACGCGTTCTACATGTTGCTGCTGCTCTTCGGGCGACATTTCTGCCATGTGATCTCCCTCGGTGTAAATAAATGCCATGAATTCTCTCATAATGGTAAAGTTTGATGTTTGGCCTTATTACAATTGGCAAAATGGAATAGGGACAAGGTGCTGATTTTTTTTCAACTTTATTGAAGGATGTAGCTTAATGACAGAGAAATCGCTTTTATAAACTAATCTCGCTCAGTGGTCTCTCGAAGAGGACCCTGAGCATATAATTCTTGTTTCATATAAGGTTTAGCTTTGACGGATGGATTATTCTTGAAGGCGATTTCCCTGAGCTTAATGAAGCTGCAGAAAGGATTTTACCCTTTATTTCTATTTAGGTGTAAACCTGCTTATGTCTGGTTGCTAAACCTTGTTTTGTTACTTTTTGACGGGCCAAAAACTAACGAACCGTGTCGGCCGTACTGAGGTACTCGCAGGCAGGAAAGCCCTTCCGATAACTCCAAATCCAAGCTCGGTTTTTACGCGCAAGGCTTACGTGTACCAAATCCAACCGCCTTGTATTTCGCGCTAGTTTTCGGTCAGCCACCCTCCTTCACGTTAGTGCGGAGTGGTTTATTCAGATGGCCTCAGTTTCTCTTCGCAAGTAGCGATCCGTTTTCGGATGATTTCAATTTCTGAATTGACTTCTGCATGTGTAAGGGCTTTCTCCAGGCGGGAGATGGCTTGCGGGAAATCACCGGTTTCAATATAGAGGTCAGCCAGGGTAGAGTGAAAGAGGTAATAGGAGGGTGGAACCTCCTTTTCCAGTACCAGTAATACTTTAATAGCTGCTTCGGGGCCTTCCACCTGTGCCAGGGCAATGGCCCGGTTGAGCTGGACTAATGGAGATTTATCAAAGCTGGACAGGGCATCGTACATATTGAGTATGGCGGGCCAGTCAGTGGCATCATAGCTGGGAGCCGTGCAGTGATAAGCGGAAATGGCCGCGAGAATATGATAAAGCCCGATTTCGGCTGATTCATTGATCTTTTGTAGGTGCCAGAGCCCGCGACTGATCAATTGTTGGTTCCAGAGGTTGCGGTCCTGATGCACCATGCGTACAAAATTGCCTTGCTGGTCTACCCTGGCCTCAAAGCGGGAGGCATTTAACAGCATAAGAGAGAGGAGAGCATTTGGTCCTGAATATTTCACAAACTCTCTGTGGTTGCTGATCAGTTCCGCCAGGCGAATAGCTTCCAGACAAAGCTCATATTTGATGAGCCGGTCGCCCTGTGAAGCGCTGTAGCCTTCATTAAAGAGCAGGAAGATAGTTTTCAGAACGGTCTCCAGACGACCGTCAAGGTCAGTGCTGTCAGGCAGGTCAAAGCGTATTTCCTTTTCCTTGAGCGTCTTTCGGGCCCGAACCAGGCGCTTATTGATCGTTTCGTTAGAGGTGAGAAAGGCACTGGCAATCTCGCCAATGCTCAGCCCACAGAGGGTTTTGAGCATCAGGCTTACCTGCGACTCCTGAGAGATAGCCGGGTGGCAGCAGGCAAACATCATCCTGAGCTGATCATCGGCTATTTGTTCTTCTGAGAATATTGATTCAACAGAAGACTGATCTATTGTCTTAAGTTGCTTGGCATAGGCTTGCTGATACTGCTCTCTTTTCAGCAGGTTGAGCGCCTTGTTTTTCGCGACAGTATACAGCCAGGCTTCAGGGTTTTGGGGGATGCCCTTGAACTCCCAGTTGCTGATGGCTTCGACCAGCGTATCCTGCACGATATCTTCAGCCATATTCACTTTATCCAGACCGAAGTAGTGGGTGATTACGGCTACCATCTTGGCATACTCCTGCCGAAAGAAGTGTTCGGCCAGTGCTTTGCTTTCCTGAGGCTCAGTATTCATCGGCCTAATAGTTTTTTTGTATTGAGCAGTCCGAAAACCGGCCCGATCGCCAGTGTCAGTAGCAGCCAGCGTGTATCGATTCTATCGGCCAGCCAACCCAGTAGTTGGATGCTGGGAATGGTCAGCAGAAAGCCGATGCTTACTACAATCGTCAGGGCTGTGCCTACCAGCTCTTTTGGTGCTGTTTGGGCGTTGAGTGATGAAAACTGCGCTGAGTCCCCAATCACTGCCAGTCCCCAGACAATCAGTAAGCCGAGGAAAAAGGGAGCGGGGAGCATAAAGAAAAGAGGAGAGAGTAAACACATCAATCCTGATACCGACAGAAAGCCAAAAGCGACCTTTCCACTGCCAAAGCGTACAGAATAAATACCCCCCAGAATGCATGAGAGTGCCCCTCCGGCAATGATGATAAAGGTCCATAGGCTTACGCTCAAATCGGTGCCGTGACTCTGGTTGTAGAAGAGAATGATCAGGGGCAGAAAAGCCCAGAAGGTGTAGAGCTCCCACATGTGGCCGAAATAGCCAAAGGCAGCTGATCTGAAATCCTTTTTTTGAAATACTTCGATGATTCTGGAGGGTTTGAAGGAGGCTCCCTTTTTACGGTGTGGACCTTCGCCTACCAAAGTGAGCATGGAAAAACCTCCCAATACGGCCAGGGTGGAGGTGCCTGCCAGAACAAATTTCCAGGAGAGCGTGCTGCCATAGTAGTTGAGCAGGTGTGGAAAGGCAGTGCCCACGACCAATGCTCCCACCAGGTAGCCCAGTGCTTTGCCCAGCTTACCTGAAAACCAATCAGAGGCTATTTTCATTCCTACCGGATAGATGCCCGCGAGGAAAAAACCTGTTAGAAACCTGCAAACCAGCAAGAGCAGATAAGAAGGCGATAAGAGTATGATACCCACATTGGCCAAGGCTCCTAATATGGCGCATAGAAAGAAGACGTGTGAGGGCTTGAACCTGTCGGCAATGGAAAAGAGCGCAAAAACAAAGGTGCCTATGATAAAACCTAACATCACGGCAGAGGTGACCGAAGCAATGGCGCCAGTAGGTAAACCCCAGTCTGCCTGTAGCCCCCCAATGATGGCATTGCCCGCAAACCATAGCGAGGTACCCGCAAACTGCGAGAAGATGATGGTAGGGAGGATGCGGTTGGGGATTTGGGAAGGCATGTAAGATGATAGCTGCTGATTACCAGCAGGAAGTTATGGATTATTAGCGAATCTGGAGGTTAGGGTAAATGATGAATGTAAGGTTTTGAAGGTTGGATGACAGTGGGTATTTCAGCCTGCTCCGTTTTCATCATTCATCATCTAACATTCAAAATTCGTCATTCCTAAAGCCCATACTTCTGCAATCTACGATACAGCGCCAGTCGGTCCAGCCCCAGGTCTTTGGCAGCGCGGGTCACATTGCCGTTGTGTTTGTCCAGGGCCTTGAGGATCAGGCGCTTTTCCATTTCTGAAATGTCCAGAATATCATCTTCAGCACTGGATACTGACTTTGAGGTCTGCAGCAAAAAGTCATCAGGGGTAAGCTTATTGCCATCGGCCAGAATCATGGCGCGCTCTATGGCATGCTGCAGTTCCCGAATATTTCCCGGCCAGTGGTAGCGTTTAAGTTTGGCGATAGTATTCTGGTCTATGCGCATTTTCGGCTTCTTGTACTTCTTGCCGTACATATCCATAAAGTACTTCACCAGCAGGTCCATATCGTCTTTGCGTTCGGCCAGAGCCGGCATTTTTACTTCTACCGTATTGATTCTGTAGAGCAGATCCTGACGGAAAGTACCTTCCTGCACCATGTCATACAGCGGCATATTGGTGGCGCAAACCAGCCGGATATCCACCGGTATTTCCTTGCCTGAGCCCACGCGTCTGACGGTCCGTTGCTGCAACGCGGTGAGCAGTTTGGCCTGTAGTGGGAGCGACAGGTTGCCAATTTCATCGAGAAACAGCGTACCACCAGAGGCAAGCTCAAAGCGGCCGGGTTTGTCTTCCTTGGCATCGGTAAAAGCACCTCGTACGTGCCCGAAGAGTTCACTTTCAAAAAGTGTCTCGCTGATAGAACCGAGATCTACATTGATAAATACCTCCCGTTTTCGTTCCGAATTACGGTGCAGGGCACGGGCAGCCAGTTCCTTACCTGTTCCGTTTTCTCCCAGTATCAGCACATTGGCATCGGTAGGGGCTACCTTTTCTATCATGCTGAATACCTTTTTAATGGGCAGCGACTCACCTATAAAGTTCTCAAACTTCTGGTCTATATCACTGGCCAGGGTCTTCTGGGTGTTTTTAAGCCTGTCAATCTCCAGCTTGCTCTGCCTTAGCTGCAGGGCTGAGGTAATGGTACCATACAGCTTCTCGTTCTTCCAGGGCTTGGCAATAAAGTCTGTAGCACCTGCTTTCACGGCTTTTACTGCCAGGTCCAGCTCACCATAGGCCGTAATAAGGATGACGATGGCATTAGGGTCTATTTCCAATACGGTATTGAGCCATTTGAGTCCGGCCGCTCCATCATTTTCACCTTTCTGAAAATTCATGTCGAGCAACACGACATCATAGCTTTCACGGTCAAAGTGCAGGGCTATGTTCTCCGGATTGTTCTCAATTTGCACCAGTGTGAACTGCTGCTTGAGGTACATCCGCGCGGTGTTGAGAACATCGATGTCATCATCTACAACGAGTATTTTAGCTTCGGTTTTGGGCATATTGAAACTGTATCAAAAACAAACACTTAAATGTATTGAAAACAAACGATAACTGTAGTGAAATTGATTCAATTTTAATGTAAGTGTCTGTGCATCAATAAAATAAAAGTTTGGCACCCCTTTTGGCTAAGAAAGAACCAAACAGTATTAGCCATGCTCAAAAATTATTTCAAAACAGCCATCAGGAATTTGCGCAGAAACCGTGCATTTGCCCTGATCAATATACTCGGCCTGGTGCTGGGTATATCCGGTACGATAGTGATCTATCGCATCGTCACTTTCGAACAGAGTTTCGATACCTATCACAGCAATGCAGAGAGCGTTTACCGCATCAACTTTATTCAGAATGCCGATGGCGACATGCAAAGAGGCAAATCTGTGATGCACCCGCTGCGTGAAGCCATGCGTACTGATTTTCCCGACTGGAGGATTTCAGGAATTCACTGGTACGGACCGGGGATTTTTACCGTGGAAAATGACCAGGGAGTTAAGCAAAAATTCAGAGAAGAAGAAGGAATGGCCTTTGTGGAGCCCGGTTTCTTTGAAATGTTTGATCATGAGATACTGGCGGGAAATGAAGCCGGTTTGCTGGAAGAGCCCAACACCGTGGCGCTTTCTGCCTCAGCAGCCGATAAACTTTTTGGTCTGAAAGGAGCTGCATATCAGTCAATCATCGGCAAAACGGTCTCATTTGAGAATAAGCTCACTATGAAAATCGAAGTGGTGTATCAGGATCCTCCTGAGAATACAGATTTCGGTTTGGATTATGCCATGTTCTACGAGGGAGCCCGAATCTATCCTTATGCCGGAGAGCTAAAACGATGGGGCACTATTAACGGAGATACACGCCTGTGGATCAAACTTCCGACTGGTCAAACGGAGGAACAGGCAGAGGTGCTTCTGAGAAAAGCCTCAAAAGACTACTTGTCTAACCTGGGCGTGCAGGATGATAATATTTACCTCTCACTGGAGCCACTGACGGCTATTCACCTGGATGAAGAAACAGGCTCAGGAGGTATGATCAGCCAAAGCACTATTAACGGACTGCAGATCATAGCCATGATTCTGATACTTACTGCGGCCATCAACTTTGTGAACCTCGCCACCGCCCAATCAGTGAAACGGGCTAAGGAAATCGGTATCAGAAAGGTACTGGGTAGCAACAAATCTCATTTGGTGATTCAGTTTTTGGGAGAAGTATTCCTGATCACTTTTGTTTCCGTCATCTTATCGCTTGGTCTGAGCGAAGGAGCCTTGATTAAGCTGGAGCCCATCTTGGGATATGATATTGGCCTGAACCTGCTGGCAGAGCCGGATATCATTGTATTTCTGATCGGCCTCATTGTCTCTGTAACCTTGCTGGCTGGCTTTTATCCGGCCATGGTACTGGCCAACTATAATCCGGTACACGCCATTAAGAGTAGCAGCCTGACTACGAAAACAAGCGGTAAGAGCCTTTCTGTGAGACGCCTGCTGGTAGTTACCCAGTTCGTGATTTCTCAGCTACTGATCATCGGTACACTGGTGATAATTTTTCAGATGGACTTTATGCAAAAGAAAGACCTGGGCTTTGATACGGAAGCCATTCTGACCTTTAGCGTGCCTGATCCCAGCAAAGAGAAAACTGATTTACTGAAGAGCCGCATGTCGGCTATCTCAGGAGTAGGAGAGACCAGCTTTTACATTGCATCTCCCGGAGGTGCCACTACCAATAATGTTGACGACATCAAGGACCCGGCTAACAGCGAGGAGACTTTTGATGCGAACAGAAAAAATGTGGATTACAATTATGCCAATCTGTTTGATCTGCAGCTGGTGGCGGGAGAGTTTTACAGGTCAGAGGCACCACAGGACCAAACGGTGATCAACCGCAAATTCAGCGAAATGCTGGGCTACACCAGTCCGGAACAAGCAGTAGGTCAGCGCTTTGAAACCCGCTGGGGCGGTAATTATATGGTCATGGGCGTAGTGGAAGATTTTCACAATCAGCCCCTCAGGTCGGGCATAGAGCCGGTCTATATGATGACCGGACCAAATCAATACTTTGAAGGGGGGGTAAAGCTCAGAATAGACGAGGGTTACAAGGAAGCCATTGCTCAGATAGAGAAAATCTGGAGCGAGGTTTTCACGGCAGACGTATTTACTTACCAGTTTATTGATGAGCGCATAGCGGCCGAGTATGAGTCAGACAGACAAATCTCCAGTCTGCTGCAGGTTTTTGCAGGCCTTGCCATTTTCATTGGCTGCCTGGGCCTCTACGGACTGGTATCCTTTATGGCCAATCAGAAAGTAAAAGAGATAGGTATTCGTAAGGTGCTGGGTGCCACAGTAGGGGGTATCATGAATATTTTCTCACGGGAAGTGCTTATCCTGTTAGGTGTAGCCTTTCTGCTGGCCGGTCCCTTTGGCTACTACCTCATGAAGGTGTTTTACCTTGACAATTATGCCTACAGCATTACCATAGGGATACCTGTATTTCTGGTGGCCATTGTGGCTACGCTGCTCATTGCAGCCGGTACAGTTGGTTTCAGAGCCTTCAGAGCGGCTACCGCCAATCCCATTCAATCATTAAGAGACGATTAAAAGCATAGAACCATGATCAGGAATTATCTTATCAGTGCATTGCGTAATATTGCCAGAAACAAGGCAAATACAGCTATTAATGTATTAGGGCTTACCCTGGGCATCACCTGCTCGCTGGTGTTATTCCTGGTCATTCGCTATGAGCTTAGCTTCAATAAGCACTTTGCCGATTCGGAAAGGATTTATCGGGTTACTTCTGAGTATGTAACAGAAGAAGGCAAGGGGCGCAGCGCGAGCATGCAGTTTCCCTTTGTGAACACCTTTGCTACTGCTTATCCGGAGGTACCTGTCACGTTCATTCATGGCAATATTCCACCCAAGTCTTTTTACGTGACTGAGAATGGAGAAAGAACACGCTTTCAGGAGTCAAGCACGCATATAGCACTCGTCAACCCATCTTATCATAAGGTTTTTTCACATCAGTGGTTGTCAGGAAACCCCGAAACAGCACTGGATGAGGTGAATTCTGTGGTGATGACCAGAACTAAGGCACAAAAACTGTTTGGCAGAATTGATGTGGTGGGTGAGCTTATTGGTCATGATGATAAGGCAGACCTGCGGGTGACAGGAGTGATTGAGGACTATCCCAAAACGACTGATCTGCCCATAGATTTTCTGATCTCTATTGAAACCAATGATCAGTACAAAGACAATCTTTCAGAAGATGGGTGGGGAGGTAACTATTCCAGTGTGAATGCTTTTGTGAAACTGCCAACGAATATCACTGAAGAGACTATGGAGGCGCGACTTGATGGTTTTGATGAGACCTATTCAGGACGTGAACTTACACGTTTGCTACAGCCGCTCACCGAAATGCACTACGATGAGGACCTGAGCAATTATGGTGGTAAAACCATGAGCAAAACCAAGCTCTGGGCGATAGGTATTATCGGGGCTCTTTTGCTGGTAGCAGCTTGTATCAACTTCGTTAATCTGAATACTGCCCTGGCTGTGCGCAGGTCTAAAGAGGTGGGTATTCGTAAAGTGCTGGGTAGCAGCAGAAAGCAGCTTTTGCTTCAGTTTATGGGCGAGACTTTTCTGATCACTTTTCTGGCCCTGCTTATCTCATTCGGAGCTACGGAACTAGCCTTGATTAATCTTAAATCCTATCTCCAGATAGACCTTGATTTCAATATCTTCAGCGATGGCACTGCTGCTCTTTTTCTAACTGGGGCATTCCTTTTTGCCGTTATCTTTTCAGGGCTTTACCCTGCCATTATACTGGCCTCTTATAAGCCGATAGCTGCGCTCAAGAATCGTATCACAGCCAGTCAGCCGGGTAGGTTATCATTGCGTAAAGTACTGATTACCGGCCAGCTGATGATTTCTCAGGCCCTGATCATCTGTACCATTGTGGTGGTAAGGCAGATGGATTATTTCTACAATGCACCCCTGGGTATTGACAAAGAGTCGGTGCTGGAGTTCAGGATACCGGGTGGAGATACTGATAACCATAAACTCTTTAAAGAGAGGGCCAGCCAGATACCTGGAATTGAAAACGTGACCATGGCCAGCACAGGGGCGATTTCAAACAGCCTGTGGGTGGGGCCTTATGAGCTTACGCTCAACGGAGAACTGATTGAAAGAGGAGGTACCCAGATTAAGTTTGTTGACAAAGATTTTCTGGAAACCTACGGCATAGAGCTGCTGCAGGGAGAGAATATTATAGAAAGAGACAGCCTATATAATTTTGTGGTAAACGAAGAACTGGTGAAAGACCTGGGGCTTGAGAATTACAGTGAAATACTCGGCCAGCCCATGACCTTTTGGGGAAGAAAAGGCTTTGTAAAAGGTATAGTGAGTAATTACAACACCCAGTCTTTACATAGCTCAGTCAGCCCCGTGGTAATGGTGTATGGAGCAGGCTATGCCAACGGTGCGGTGCGGTTCAATACAGGAGATATCAAGTCTATGCTGACCAGCCTGGAAGATGTATACGGTGAGATTTTTACCGAGAATGACTTTAGTCCAAAATTCCTGGATGAAAAGATTGTTAACTTTTACCAGGAAGAACAGAAGGCTTCTACGCTCTTTCAGATTGCTGCGGTCGTGGCCATATTCATTGGCTGTATCGGCATGATCGGGCTCATCTCCTATGTTGCCGGCAGAAAAGTTAAAGAAGTGGGGGTACGAAAGGTGCTGGGAGCAAGCGTGGCTAATATAATTTTGCTTTTTTCCCGACAGTTTTTCTCCCTCACTTTAATTGGCTTTGCCATGGCCACGCCCATTGTGTGGTACATCATGAATGGCTGGCTTCAGAACTTTGAAAACCGGGTAAACATGGGGGCAGGTGTGTTTGCTACAGGCTTGCTGGCCACGGTGCTACTGGTCATAATATCTACAGGTTACAGAGCCTGGCGCTCCGCTACCGTCAATCCGGCCAAATCTCTCCGATCAGAATAAAATAACCAACAATGCTTAAGAACTACATCATCACCGCTTTCAGAAACCTGCTTCGTAACAGGGCCTATACGCTCATTAATATTCTGGGTTTATCCCTGGGGATAGGAGCCGCCCTGGTACTCTTTAAGATTGTGATTTTTGAAAAGAGCTTTGATGAGCATCACAGCAATTTTGATCAGATCTATCGATTTGTAAAAGAGGAGGTGAACAGCAACAATACTGAAAAGAAGCCTGGCGTTCCTAATCCCTTCAGAGAAGCTTTTAAGAATGATTACCCCGAGTTTGGGCTGCCGGCCAGAACGTTCTACTCCGGTGACGGGCAGGTAAGCATCAAGAAGAAAGACGGGCAATTGCAGCACTTTCAGTTAGATGGCGGAGTCACCTTTGCAGATGATGATGTTTTTAAAATCTTTGACTTTGAGCTGCTGGTGGGGAATAAGACCAACCCGCTGGAGAACCCGAAGACGGCCGTACTGTCAAAATCAGAGGCGATGAAACTTTTCGGGGTAGACGAGTCAAGGCTGGGGGATGTAATAGGGAAAGAGCTGATACTTGAGAACGAGCTATTAGTCACAGTTACTGCGGTAATGGCCGACCAGCCTCTTAACACCATGCTACCTTTTGACCTGATGATTGAGTACGATGCCCTGGATGGATTTTTCGATTTCTTTGACCGGGATGGCTGGAATTCTACCAGCTCAAATGCTCACCTGTATTTGCTGAAGCCTGAAAACGTAAGCGCTGAACAGATCAGTGAGGTGCTTCCGGCCTTTGGCGATAAGTATCTGGGTGAAAGCGCCACAACCACTAACTTCTACCTGCAAAAGTACAGTGATATCCATTTTCAGCCTGAATATGGTGCTTATAATGACAGGGTTGTGGCAGAAGATTTTCTATTGATTCCTGTTCTGGTAGCTATTTTTCTGATTCTAACAGCCTGTGTCAATTTTATCAACCTGGCTACAGCCCAGGCGGTGAAACGGTCTAAAGAAGTGGGCATCAGAAAAGTACTGGGCGGGCAAAAGCAGCAGCTGGCCCTTCAGTTTATGGGTGAGACATTCTTTGTGACGTTAATCTCAGTCATTTTGGCTCTCGGAATTGCAGAGCTGTCATTGAACACCATGCCTGAAGTAATCGGCTATGAGCTTTCTCTTGATTTGTTGAATGATGCACAGCTGTTGGCATTGATTGGTCTTGTTACCCTGGGTGTAACCCTGTTGGCCGGTACATATCCCGCACTTATCCTGTCTTCACTCAAGCCGGCCATGGCCCTTAAAGGCAAAGGCCAGTCGGCTATGGCAGGTAAGGTGTATTTGCGAAGAGGCCTGGTGGTTGTACAATTCCTGATTTCCCAGGTACTGGTGATTTGTACGCTGGTGGTGATTTCTCAAATGGACTACTTTCATAATGCCGATCTCGGCTTCAGGCGTACCTCCATCATCAACTTTGACCTGCCGGACCCTGACCCTATGAAGGTGAGCTTACTCAGGTCTGAGCTTTCCCGCAATGCCCGTATTTCGCATGTCTCATTCGCTTTCAGCAGCCCCAGAAGCACCTCCAATATTGGCTCTTCTTTCAACTATGCTCCGCTCAAAAGTGAGAAGGATTATGATATGTCGGCCAAGATTATTGATGAGACCTTTGTACCGCTCTATGATATTCAACTGCTGGCCGGTAGAAACCTGACGGCTGCGGACACTACTTTCCAGAAGGCCCTGGTTTCCGAAACAGTGATGAACATCATGGGCATCAATGATCCGGAAGAAGCCATAGGGGAAACCATTGAAACAGGCTTTGGCGGACCCAAAAGAATTGTAGGAGTATTCAATGACTTCCACTCCAATACACTGCGCGAGAGTATGACCCCGCTGATTATGATCAATGCACCCGACTATTATTATCAGGGTTCTATCCGCTTTGAAGGTGATGAGGCACAGACTGAAGATGTGCTGGCTGCTTTAGAGAAGGTATGGTCGGTTCAGTTTCCTGACTTTATTTTTGATCATGATGTGTATTCAGAATCGCTGCGGGAAGATTACGCAGAAGAGGCCAGTATGCTCGATCTGTTTAAGATTTTCTCCGGCATTGCCATCATTATCGGTTGCCTGGGGCTTTATGGACTCATCTCGTTTATGGCCAATCAAAAGACCAAAGAGATTGGAGTAAGAAAAGTGCTTGGAGCCTCAGTAGGGCAAATTCTCAGTCTCTTCTCACGTGAGCTACTTATGCTGATTGCCATCTCCTTTTTGCTCGCTGTACCCTTCGGGTATTATGGCATGAGTAGCTGGCTGCAGGACTTTGAGTATAGCATCGACATCAATATCTGGGTATTTGTCATTGCAGTAAGCTTTACGCTGGTTGTCAGCGGTATTACCACGGGTTTCCGCTCGTTGAAGGCCGCTACGGCCAATCCGGTAGATTCATTAAGGTCAGAATAACAGAATTATGCTCAAGAACTTTTTTATAACCGCATTTCGTAATCTCGCCAGAAATAAGACTTACACCTTTATCAATATTTTTGGTCTGGCGCTGGGCATTAGCTCTGCGCTGGTGCTGTTTAAGTTTGTCGACTTTCACAAGAGTTTTGACAGCCACCTTACTAATCGTGATCAGCTCTACAGAGTGGTAAGACATGAGGCTTCGGCCAACCGGCTGGATCGTGACATTGGTGTACCTGTTCCTTTTTATGGAGCGTTTACACAGGATAACCCTGATCTGGGAAAAGCCACGGTCATTCAATACTCAAATGAGGTACAGTTCACCGTAAAAAACGAGCTGGGAGACCGACTCAAGTTTGTGGAAAGAGGAGGGGTTGCCTTTACCAAATCTTCTTTTTTCGATCTTTTTGATGTCACCATGATTGTGGGCAACAAAGCCACGGCATTGGAAGACCTGGACAAGATCATCCTGTCAGAGTCGCTGGTGGAGCGATTGTATGGTTACACAGGTACCAATGTTTCTATGGCACTGGGCAAAGTGCTTAAGCTGGACGAGAAGGTAGAACTTCAGGTGACAGGAGTAATGAAGGACAATCCACAAAACACGGATTTACCTTATCAGGCACTGGCCACCTTTATGTCCTGCAAGCCGCTCTTTCCTATTTTCAATGAGACAAGTTGGGGTAGCGTCAGTTCCAATACTAATGTGTATTTTCTGAAAAATGAACAGGTAACGGAAACGCAGGTAGAGGAGAGACTCAAAGACATTGTAACCAAGTACCAGCCTGATGATGTCGGGGCCGAGTCCTACCATCTTCAAGCCCTGGCTGATGTGCATTTCAATGAGGCTTATGTGATCCATGGAGGACAAGCCCTGGGCAGGCAATTGCTCTGGGGCTGTACCATTACAGCTTTGATTCTTATTCTGACTGCCTGCATTAACTTTATCAACCTGGCCACTGCCCAGGCAGTAAAAAGGGCCAAAGAAGTAGGTGTCAGGAAGGTATTGGGCGGTAGCAAACGTCAATTGATTTACCAGTTTATGAGTGAGACCTTTCTCATTACCATGGTGTCCGTTATCATTTCGCTGGGCTTTGCCGAGCTGGTGCTCAACAGACTTCAGGGCTTGCTGGGTTATGAACTTACGCTGAATTTGCTGAATGATACCACCATGGTGGTTTACCTGGTAGCGATCATAATTGGAGTAACCGCCCTGGCGGGGCTTTATCCTTCTTTTATCCTGTCATCATTAAACCCAGTGGCAGCGATGAAGCGCAGCCGATCGAGCCAGATTTCCGGTAAGTTTAATTTGCGCAGAGGACTGGTCGTAGCGCAGTTTCTTATCTCACAATTTCTGATCATTTGCACGCTGGTAGTGGTAGCACAAATGCGTCACTTCTATACCGCAGATATGGGCTTTTCCAAAGAGGCCATTGTGAGCTTTCCCATGCCTGAGCCCGGTTTCAAAAATGGTCGTATCCTGAAAGACCGCCTGGCATCCATACCCAATATTGAAGCCATTAGCTTTCATCTGGGCGCCCCGCTTTCTACCAATAACCTGGGCTCTGACTTTAACTATGAGCCTTTGGCCAATGATACTGATTTTGATGCCCAGTTTAAAATTGTAGACGATCAGTACCTCGAACTTTTCGGTATTGAATTGCTGGCAGGCAGAAAGCTGATGGCCGGTGACACACTTTTTAAGAATACCGTGATTACTGAAACGGTCATGCGCATGATTGGCTTTGACGATCCGCAGGAAGTAGTAGGGGTGAAGGTGAGAACCGGCTTTAACGGAGAAAAAACCATTGTAGGTGTGGTGAAAGATTTTCACGCTCACTCGCTCAAGACAGAAATTACACCACTCTTTTTACTAGGCTACCCGACCTTCAATTTTGAGGGCGCTATTAAGGTAAGAGGAGGCGAAGAGAGCTTTGCGAGTACGATTGCAACGCTCGAAAAAGAGTGGGGTGCGGTCTTTCCTGACTATACTTTTGAACATACGGTTTTTGAAGACCGGGTGGCTGAAGATTATTCACAGGAAGCTGATTTGCTGGTGCTTTTCCAGATATTTTCAGGGATCGCGATTTTTATCGGCTGCCTTGGTTTGTATGGCTTGGTGGCCTTTATGGCCAACCAGAAAACCAAAGAAATAGGTGTAAGAAAGGTGCTTGGCGCTTCTGTAGCCCAGATTCTTTCTATTTTTTCCAAAGAGCTGCTGATGCTTATCGCAGTATCATTTCTCATTGCAGCACCGGCTGGCTACTATGTTATGACACAGTGGTTGCAAGACTTTAAGTACACTATTTCCATTGAGGTGTGGATGTTCATTGTGGCCATCACTTTCACCTTTATGATTGGTGGTTTTACCACTGGTATTCGCTCATTTCGAGCAGCCAAAGCAAATCCTGTAGACTCTCTCAGAAGCGAATAAACGACATTTTTATGCTTAAAAATCACATCAAGTCTATCTTCAGAAACCTCAAACGTAATAAGGGTTATACCACCATCAATATTACGGGCCTGGCCATTGGTTTCGCTTCTGCGGCACTTATCGCCATTTACGTCTTTCAGGAGTTCACCTATGACAAGCATTATAAAGATCATGAACGCATCTATCGGCTGAGTGCGAAGAATTTCGCCTTGTCTTCCATTGCCCACCTGAACCTGCTCAAAGGCGAGGTGCCCGGGGTAGAGGCGGTTACGAACGTGATGCCGAACCCATCGGGAACCCTCAAAAAAGGTATCGCCAGCTTTATCGAAAAGGATGTGTACTATGGTACTGAGGAGTACTTGCAGATTTTCGATCAGAACTTCATATATGGCAACCCGGAAACGGCATTTGATGAGCCCAACGCGCTTTTGCTCACAGCCTCTATGGCGCAAAAGGTGTTTGGCAATGAGAATCCCATTGGGCAGGAAGTAGAACTTTCCACACAAATCTCCAGCAACCGCTACCAGGTAACCGGTGTGATAGCCGACTTGCCTGCTAATACACATCTGAAATGGCGGGTGCTGGCCAGGCTTCCGCAGGAGTTTGAATCCCAGGTCAAAGAGAGCTATAGCTTTACCACAGGTTACAGCTACTTTAAGTATGAAGCTGAGGTGGATACCGAGGTAATTCAAAGTCGGTCGGATGAAGCTTTTGCCAAACTCTATTTTGAAGCAAGAGGCGGTGGGCAAACCTTCGAAGAGTTTCTGGAAAATGATAAAGCAATATTCCCATGGGTACTGAATATTGCAGATGTACACCTGGGGTCTGACATTCAGTTTGAGTCTGAGCCTCCGGGTAAGATCAATTACCTCTATATCTTCATCGGTATTGCGGCCTTTATCATTGTGCTGGCAGCCATCAACTATGTGAATCTGGCTACGGCTCAGGCTTCTAAAAAAGCCAAGGAGGTAGGGGTGAGAAAGGTGCTTGGCTCCGTCAGAGCTAACCTGATTTCGCGTTTCCTTACAGAATCGGTATTACTCACCTTAGCCTCGGTAATCATAGGGCTGGGGCTGGCAGAAGCCGCCCTGGCACTTTTGCGCAGTGCAGGCTTCAGCAACTTTGCGATCAACGTATATGACTTTCCGCAGCTGGTGGCGTTCATTCTGGGGGTAGCCGTGGTCACCGGCTTGGTGGCAGGAATCTACCCGGCCTTTTACCTCACTTCCTTTAAGCCTTCTGCTGTACTCAAGGGCGATTATAAAGCTGCCGGACAGAGCAAATGGTTTAGAAATTCCCTCGTGCTCTTCCAGTATGTGGTGTCACTGACCCTCACAGTCTTTTCTGTATTTATCTACCAGCAGCTTAACTATAGCCTCGAAAAAGACCTGGGCTTTAATAAAGAAAACATCCTGGTCATTGATAATGCCAAGTCGCAGCTCGGTGCCAATGGCGAGTCAGCCGAGGCTTTCAGAAATGAAATACTCAAAAATCCTGCTGTGGCCAATGCCTCCTATAGCTTTTACAGCATGGTCAATCAGCTGCCGCTGGGCAGTTTAGTGGAGCTGAACAAAGAGGATGATTACAGACGCATTCAGTATAAGTATACAGACGATCGGTTTATCTCCACCATGGGCTTCCGTATGCTTGAGGGAAGAGATTTTGATGCTCAGCTTGATAAGGACCGAACGGTGATGATCGTGAACGAAACCTTTGCCAAACAGCTGGGGGGAGAGGTACTGGGCAGAAGATTCAATGCCGGTGTCAACGGTGATGATGTGCGCATTGTAGGTGTGGTGGAAGATTACCACTATGAGGATATGAGTACGGCTATTGGCCCTACAGCCTTTTACTATCGTACCTATCCCTCACAGCTGAATGTGCGCATTGTGGGCGATCAGGTAGGGGAGACGGTTGCTTCTATTGAGGCTGCTTATGCTAAATTTTCTAACGAACCACTCGACTATTACTTCTTCGATCAGCAGTTTGATCAGCTTTTTAGCAGGGAAAAGACGCTGGGACAAATCGTAACGATTTTTACAGGCCTGGCGGTTTTTGTCGCTATGCTTGGCCTGATGGGCCTGATCAGCTACAAGCTCGATCAGCGCATCAAAGAGATTGGTATTCGCAAAGTATTGGGTGCTTCTGTCAGCCAGATTGTGGCCCTCTTTTCCAAAGAGCTCACCTGGCTGGTATCAGCTGCTTTTCTGGTTACCATTCCACTCGGTTTTTATATCACTTCAGAGTGGTTGAACTCCTTCGCATATCATATCGATATTCAATGGCTTCCCTTTGCGGTAGTCGGTATTGCAGGCGTATCCATTACCCTGATTATTGTGGTTCTCAGAACCATTAAGACAGCATTATTGAACCCCACCGTGGCCCTTAGAAGTGAATAAGTTATGTTAAAGAATTACATCAAAGTATTATTCAGAGGTGCCAAAAAGCAATGGGGCTATCTCTTTATCAACGTGATAGGCCTGGCCACAGGGATCGCCTGTTTTATTCTTATCGCCCTGTTTGTGAGGGACGAGCTTACCTTTGACGGTTTTCATGAAAAAGGAGACAGAATTCACCGCATACTCACAGAGGTAGAGAATCCTAAAATAACCGTACAACCACCCAATGGGCTGGCACAGGTACTGCTGGATAAATTCCCGGCTGTTGAAAATGTAGTACGTCTGGGCTATGAAAAGAAAGCGATCAATTACAAGCAAGAGCTGATTTATGAAGACAACTTCTTTTATGCCGATAATTCACTGTTTGAGGTCTTTGATTACGATCTGGCACTGGGCAACCCGGCTGATGCCCTGGAGAATGCCTACCAGCTGGTACTTTCTCAGGAGATGGCGGCCAAATACTTTCCTGATCAAAATCCGGTAGGCGAAACACTCCGGTTTGTGGGCGATTCGGTTGACTATAAGGTCACAGGAGTACTGGATGAGTATCCGGGAAACTCCCGTTTTAAGTTTGAATTTATTACCTCCTTCAAAACCCCTTCCGAACCCAATTTCGATGTTAACTCCTGGAAATCCAGCGATGGCGTATACTATGTGCTTTTCAAAGAAGATTTTGATGATTTTGAAGGTTTTAAGGCCCGTACAAAGGCAGAGTTTAAGGAGAGAGACCTGCTTTATAATACGATCATGGATCCCTTTGAAAGTCTCTACCTGGATGCAGCTTCTTCCTTTACGGCACAAAATGTATCGGGAGACCGTAAGACCGTGATTACATTTTCGGTGATCGGGGTACTCATTCTGCTGCTGGCCTGCATCAATTATGTAAATCTTACCACTGCTAAAATGACGGTGCGCGCATCAGAGATAGGGCTGCGCAAGGTACTGGGAGCTGACAGGAGACAAATCCGGCAGCAGTTCTTTGGCGAGACTATGATTTACGTATTCATGGCTGTGTTGATAGCCGCTGGCCTGGTGGAGTATTTCCTGCCCCGGGTAAATGAATTGACGAACAAGAGTATGACACTGGACTACTGGAGCAACCCCTGGCTACTCGTATTCTTTGTAGGACTCATTCCCCTCATTGGTATTCTGGCCGGCCTCTATCCTGCATTGATTATTTCTGTTTTGCAGCCTGCCAGGTCGCTCAAATCATCAGCCCTTACCAGTGGTAAGTCTTATTTTAGAAAGGCGCTGGTTACCATTCAGTTTGCTATTACGCTGATGCTCATTATCAGCACGGTAATCATGAAAAAGCAGTTCGATCACTTTATGGAGTTCAAAGGTGGCCTTGATAAAGATGCTATTGTGAGGGTAGGCAGCGGTCAGGTCATAAAGAAGAAATACGATATTCTGAAGACCGAATTCAGCAAGGTGCCCGGAGTAGCTCAGGTTATTGGAGGTCCGTTTGCGTCTACCGGAGGCTACTTTCCGATACAGCCTGATGTAAACGAGGAGGAAAATGTATATGTCAGCGCTATGTGGGTTACCCCCAACTATGTGAGTACCATGGGGATGGAGCTGGTGGAAGGACGAGATTTTATTCAAGACAGTGAACCTGATTTTTTAACAGCACTGATCATTAATGAGACGCTGGCGAAGGAGCTGGAACTGGAAAACCCGATAGGTGCTAAGGTAAAAACGATTAGTGATCGCTTTGAATGGACCGAGCGTACCATCGTTGGGGTGGTAAAGGACTTTACCTTTAATGCTAAGAGAGACAAGGAGCTGGTAATACTTCAGCCATCGCGTGGTTTTTATGAAATGTCGGTGAAGATTGATGCTTCAGACCCGGGTCAGACGCTGGCCGGGCTGCGACAAGCCTGGACAGAAATTAACCCCGATAAACCTTTTGAGTTCAGGTTTCTGGACGAGCGTATCGCCAACTTCTATAACAAGGAGTCGCGCCTGAGCAAGCTGTTTAGCGTGTTTTCAGGGCTGGCCATCCTGATAGCGGCTTTAGGGCTGATAGGTCTCAGTACTTATACAGCAGCCCGTAAGGCCAAAGAGATTGGCGTGAGGAAAGTATTGGGTGCCACCCTCTACCAGGTGCTGCGTGTACTGAGCCAGGGATACCTGGGTCTGGTGGCCATTGCCTTTGTGGTAGCCGCCCCGGTTAGCTACTTTTTTGTGCGCAACTGGCTGGATGATTTCCCTAACAGAATCAATATTTCCGCTATCCACTTTGGTACGGGAGTGCTCATTACGCTGGCCGTGGTGATACTGGCGATATCAATACAATCCATTAAAGCCGCAAGGCAAAACCCGGTACAATTACTAAGAGACGAATAAGATGCTAAGGAACTATCTGAAACTTGCCCTGAGAAGGCTCAGGAAAGAAAAACTTTTTACGGTGCTCAATGTCACCGGCCTTACGATGGGCATAGCCGCCTTTATACTCCTTTTTGTGTATGTGCGGCATGAGCTCAGCTATGATAAATTTCACACCAAGGTTGATGACATCCATGTGATCGGAATGAATGCCAGTAACGAGTATGGTACTGCCCGTTGGGAAAGGTTCAGTACCAAGGGGGCAGCCCTGATGCGCGATCGTATTCCGGAAATTGAGTTACTCACACAGGTGAACAACCTGAGGGATGACAAGGCTTTGCTAAAAATCGGAGAGCAAAGCTTTTACGAGTCGGGAGGTATCCAGACCGATGGCAGCTTTCTTAAAATTTTCGATTTCAAATTGATGCAGGGCACGGATAAACTGGGAGAACCGGGGAAGGCACTGATCACCGAGTCTATGGCCGGGCAGTATTTCGGTAATACTAACCCCGTAGGGCAGATCATGGAAGTAGATGGCTACGGGGATTTCGAAATCACCGGAGTGCTGAGTGACCCTCCTACAAATTCACATATCCGTTTCAGGTTAGTGTTGTCTAACTTCAACGATTTTAAAAGACGCACGGAAAGAACACCTGAAGAATATCAATGGAGCATGTCGGCCAGTAACTACCTGCTACTGGCAGAAGGTACCGATCCCGCAGAGGTGAAGCAAAAAATGGATGCCCTGGCGATAACGGATTTTCCGGAGCACTTGCAAAGAAAAAATGAGCAAGGCAAATTAGGGACGAATGCCTTTCTTTTCCCTTATGGTGATATTCACCTTAGGTCTGGGTTCAGCAGTAGTTTACAACCCGTTGGTGATATTCTTTATATCTATGTCTTCTCTTCCATTGGCGCATTGATACTGTTTATAGCCTGCTTTAATTACATCAATCTGGTGACGGCACGTGCTGTCAGGAAAGTAAAGGAAATTGGCCTTAGAAAAGTAGTGGGCGCCAGGCGCAAAGAAATCATCTGGCAGCAGATGGTGGAGGCGGCTCTCTTCACCTTTCTGTCTGTGTCGCTGGCTTTCGCGCTCGCTGAGCGCTTGCTGCCTTATTTCAACCGCGTGGTAGGTACTGAGCTGGGGCTTAGCTACTGGAGTGTAGACTTTGTTATGCTGGTACTGGGGCTCACCATTACCGTGGCTTTTATTGCAGGGTATTATCCGGCTTTCAAGCTAAGCAAATTCTCACCCATCAATGGACTGAGGGGGAGTGAGACACCCAAAGGAAAGTCGGGTATGAGAAGAGGGCTCGTACTCTTTCAGTTTTTCACCACCCAGGCGCTGATCATCTGTACATTTATTATTCAGTCGCAGCTCGACTATCTTCAGAACAAGCCCCTGGGCTATGACAAAGAGCACATTTTGTACATTGATACTTACGGTGAGCTCGATGGGAGAGGAGACTTGTTCAAGTCTGAGCTGCAGCGTATCCCCGGAGTGAACGCGGTATCCATGAGCGAATCCAAGTTCGACTGGAACGACATTGTGTTTATTCCTTTCAAGAATCTGGAAGGCTTTGAAGACAGCGATCCGAATGACACGTTCGTGCCCAGTGTATTCAACGTGGATGCATCCTTCGTAGACGCCATGGGTATGACTATAGTGGCCGGTAAGGCATTTCATGAGCTGGAAAGCCCGACTGCTGATATGATTCTGATCAACGAAACCACGGCAAAAAAACTCCGCTGGGAAGAGCCATTGGGCAAGGAACTAACTATCTGGGGTGAAAAGAAGCGTGTGATTGGAGTGATCCGTGATTTTCACGATGAGTCGCTCAAAATCGAGGTGAAACCCGCCATACTCACGTACCTGAAGAACCCATCTGATTACGCCAATATTCGTCTAAGCGAGGCCAATATCAACGAGACCATGGACGCCATTCATGCAAAATGGGATGCTTTTGTATCAGACAGGCCCTTCAGCTATCAGTTTTACGATGCGTTCTACGATGCCCAATACAGGAAGGAAGGTCGATTGGGGGTGATTTTCAATGCCTTTGCCATCATTGCCATCGGCATATCAGTGCTCGGTCTTATTGGTCTCACCACCTTCTCCGCACAGCAGCGACTCAAAGAGTTTGGTGTGAGGAAAGTACTGGGAGCCAGGGTAATCCAACTGATGGTACTGCTCTCCAAAGAGTTCGTATGGCTGCTGGTGATTAGCTTTGTGCTGGCCGCTCCGGTTACTTATTACTTTATGAGCGACTGGCTCACTGAATTTGTCTATCGTATTGACATTGGCGTGGTGGTATATCTGATGGCCGTGGTGGCTACCCTGGTAGTGTGCCTGCTCACGGTGGGTGTTCAGAGCTATAAGGTGTCGCGCTTTAACCCGGCTGAGGTCTTGAGGAGCGAGTAGGTTGGTGGATTGGTCATTGGTTGATTGGTTGATTGGTGGATTGGTCATTGGTTGATTGGTCATTGGTGGATTGGTGGATTGGTGAATTGGTGAATTAGTAAATTGGGTATTGGGTATTGGGTATTGGGTATTGGGTATTGGGTATTGGGTATTGGGTAGTTGGGTGATTACTGCTTAGCGACCATAGTACTGCCGATTTAAAAGTGTCACATTACCTTCGTGTTTAACCGTGAACTCTCTTGCCTGAGAGTCAATTTCCGGAGCCTTTAATAAACTGTATCAAAAACAAACAGTTTACTGTTATAAAAACAAACGATTTCTACGAGTTGGAAATCGTTTTTTGTTTTTAAATAATTGACTGTTAGTGAGTTGTGAGCTTGGCATCTATTTTGGATGGAGGTTCGGAGAAAAACTCAATTCAATAACTTTTATCATGCTTAAAAGCTACTTCAAAGTACTCTTCAGAAATTTTGCCAGAAATAAGTCCTTTACGCTGATCAATATCAGTGGGCTTACGCTGGGTATTACCTGCAGCCTCGTCATGTTCCTCATTGTAAAGCAGGAGCTAAGCTTTAATAAGTACCACAGCAATGTCGACAGCATCTATCGTATTGGTCACATAGATGTAATAGACGGTCGTGAATATTCTCAGGGTGGTGTGCCATTGGTCATGCCTCCATCCGTGAAAGAAGATATTGTGGGTGTAAAAGATGTCACATTGGTGTCACATGACGGTTACGGGCTTATTTCGGTCAAAGAAGCCAACGGTCAGGTGAAGTACTATGAAGAGAATCCTGAGCTCGTTTTTATCGAGCCCAATTTCTTCGACATTTTTGATTGGAAGCTCCTGGAGGGCTCCATTGATGAAGGGCTTAATCAGCCCAATATGGTAGCTCTGAACGAGACCCTGGCTGAAAAGTATTTTCCGAACGAGTCAGCCGTTGGCCAGACAATACGTCTGAATAAAGAAATAGACTTACAGGTGATTGCTGTCATGGAGGATGCTCCGAATAACTCTGATTTCCCTTTTGGTTTGTTCATTTCCATGGAAACTAAAAAGAGCCAGAGGCCTGATGATTTCAATAACTGGGGTAGTATTTCCAGTAGTAATGTAGCCTTTATTCAGGTCGAGAATAATGTGACTCAGGATCAGATAGAAGCACAGTTTCCGGATTTTATAGAAAAGTATTGGAACAAGGAAACCCGTGAGGAGCGCAGTTTTGTACTGTCATCTCTGGCCGAGTATCATTTCGATGATCGTTTTGGCACCTTCAGCGGCAGGGAAGTACCCAAGGTGATTCTCTTTACCTATGCCATTGTGGGCTTGCTGCTGATTGTAACTGCCTGCTTTAACTTTATCAATATGTCCACCGCCATGGCTGTAAAACGTGCCAAAGAGGTAGGCATGCGCAAGGTACTGGGCAGCAGCAGAAAGCAGCTGGTGCTGAGATTTATCGGTGAAACCTTCGTTATCACACTTATTTCTGTCTTGCTCTCTATGGGCCTTACAGAAAGATTGCTGCCCATGGTAATCAATGACTTTGTAGGCATTGAAATTCCCTTCAATCCCATTACAGATTTCACACTCTTATCATACTTATTGGCTACCCTGGTCTCAGTCTCTGTATTGGCAGGCCTGTACCCGGCACTGGCGCTCTCCAGGGCACAGCCCATCAATGCATTGAAAGGGGCCATGAGCAAGGGGAAAGGAAATATGTTCTTCAGACGATTTCTCGTATTTCTGCAGTTCTTCCTGTGCCAGTTCTTGATCTTTGGTACGGTAGTAGCCAGCCGCCAGATGAATTTCTTCCTGTCTGCCGATATGGGTTATGACCAGGAGTGGATCGTAAATGTAAACCTGCGAGACAGAAGCGAGGGAGCACAGAAACTCTGGGCATCAAAAATTGATAATCTGCCTGGGGTCCAGGATTATACCTTTAGCTATCGTCCTCCTTTTTCAGGTTCGGTTTCATCTACCAACGGATACTTATACACTTCTGATACCAGCAGAATTGAGCTGGATACCCACATCAAAATGGCGGATCATAAATATGCTGAAACCTATGGTATTGAGCTGTTGGCAGGTGATTGGTTGAGTAAAAGTGATACTACTCATCAATATGTCGTAAATGAAGAATTTTTAAATAAGGTGGGCATTGAAAACCCCATCGATGCGTTGGGCATGATGGCGAACGTATGGGGCAGAAAGGCACCGATCGTAGGTGTGGTGAAAGACTATCATACTGGCAGACTGGACGAGAAAATTGAGCCGGTAACCATGTTCAACTCTACCAGCGACTATCGTACACTGGGCCTGAGAGTAGTAGCTGCCAATGCCGATGATGTAATAGAAAGCCTGGAGAAGATCTGGTACCAGGTAAATGAAGAGTATGAGTTTAACTACAGCTTTCTGGATGAAGAAGTAAAGATGTATTACGAGGGTGAGAAGAAGATGTCGCAGCTGCTGACTGTTTTTGCGGGCATCGCCATCTTCATCGGCTGTCTTGGCTTGTACGGATTGGTTGCCTTTATGGCCAACCAGAAAGCCAAAGAGATTGGTATCAGAAAAGTGTTGGGCGCCAGTGTAGCCAATGTGATGAGAAAGTTCTCACAGGAGTTTCTCTTCCTGGTATTGATTGCCTTCCCTTTTGCCGCAATACTGGGCTATTTGGGTATGAATAGCTGGTTGCAGCAGTATGAGTATCGTATCCCTATTGGGCCGGCCATCTTCCTGATCAGTATCGGGGCATCTGTGTTCATCGCTATGATGACCACGGGGTACCGCTCTATGCGTGCGGCTACCGCCAACCCGGTTAATTCACTAAGAGACGAGTAGGGTGCGGAACTAAGGGGACTGATGTGATCTGAAAAGAGATCAAGCTAATCCACTGATGAAGTATCGGTGGATTATCACCGAATTATAACGAAAGTATGTTAAGAAACCATTCTGTATCAACCCTGTCCACTCGCTGAGAAATGAATAACCTGCTGCTCAATAACCTCAAAACCACTTTCCGAAGCCTGAAAAAGCATCGCATGTCGGCTGTGATCAATATTGCAGGCCTTGCTCTTGGTATGGCCGCCTGTCTGATCATTACCTTCTATGTGCAGGAAGAAATGAGCTATGATACTTTCTACAAGGATGCCGATCGGGTTTACAGACTCAATACCCGTTGGAAGCAGGTAGAAGCGGATGAGAAATTTGCGACCAGCCCACCTCCACTAGCACCTGCACTGGCTGAGCTCTCTCCCGATGTAGAAGCCTTCGTAAGGCTCAGCAAGTTGTCGGATTTCACCATGAGACCCGACCATGACTTTGATCGTCCATACCGTGAAACGAATGTGTGGATGGTGGATAAAGACTTTATCAAAGTGCTGGACAATGGTGTGCTGGCGGGTGACCCGCAAACGATGCTGAGCCAGCCAAGAAGTGTGGTAATGCCGAGAAAAACCGCCATCCGTTATTTTGGTCAGGAAGCTTTTGAGGCAGGGAATGTAGTAGGCAGGCAGCTGGGAGGCGGAGGCGATGGTGGTACCAAATGGCAGGTAACCGGAGTGATCGAAGACCAGCCGGAGCAAAGCCACCTTCAGTTTGATATGTTGCTTTCTAAGTTCAGCGAAAACGGGCCGGGTGAAGATATATGGGGCTGGCTGGCTTTTTATTCTTATGTAAAGCTCAGGGATAATACGCCTGAAACGATTCAAAGAGTAGAAGAACAATTGGAATATATCGTAGCCAACTATGCGGTACAGGATGCAGGCATGTCACTGGAGCAGCTGCGTGAATCAGGCATGGATATAGAATACACGCTGCAGCCTGTAAAAGACATTCACCTGAAATCGGCCCTGCTGCGCGAAATGGCCCCCAACGGCAGCCTTACCTATGTACGTTCCATGATCATCGTGGCGGTGTTTATCATTTTGCTGGCCTGTGTCAATTTTGTAAATCTTACTACGGCCAAGTCTACCCTCAGAGCCAAAGAAATAGGGGTGAGGAAGGTACTGGGCTCAGAACGTAGTCAGCTTATTGCTAAATTCCTGACAGAGTCGCTGGTCATGACCTTTATCTCCTTGCTGATTGCGCTTGGGCTGGTAGAGTTCTTTACGAATGTGATCAGAACGGGCTTTGACTGGGAAATCAGCACTGCATTTTTACGGGAACCCCTCGTGCTGCTCACTGTACTGGGCGTGACGGCCTTCATCGGTCTGCTGGCTGGTTTGTATCCCGCTATCTACCTTACAGGTTTTCAACCCGTCAATGTGCTCAAAGGCAAATCGCCCAAGGGCAAGGGAGAAAAAGGCATTCGCAATGGGTTGGTGGTTTCTCAGTTTGTCATTTCCATAGGGCTGATCATAGCTACGCTCATTATCAATCAGCAGGTGGATTTCATTCAGCAAAAAGACCTCGGTTTTGAGAAAGAAAATGTATTGGTCATTCAGAATGACCGCGAGATTGATGATAGAAGAGAGGAATTCAAAACTTTTCTCCGGCCCAACAGCCATATCATTGAGGCGGGATTCAGCACGGGAATTCCCGGCCTGCCCCAGTACATGCGCAGAGACTTTAACGTAGAGGGGCGCGAAGGAAATATGGGAATTAACTGGTTTCAGGCCGATGATTCTTTCCTAGCTACCATGGATATCGCCATCAAACTGGGCAGGGATTTTAACAAGGCCATAGCTTCAGATTCAAGCGGCCTCCTGCTCAACGAGTCAGCAGTAAAGGAGCTGGGGCTGGAAGATCCGATAGGTACCTACATCACCATCAACAAAGGACGAAATGATGAGCATCGGGTACAGGTCATAGGCGTGGTGGAAGATTTCAACCTGCAGTCTTTTGACCGGAAGATCGGGGCGCTGGCCATCGAATACCTGAGTGGTTATGACTTCAAGGATTATATCACCATTCGCCTGGCACCAGGTAATTTGAAAGAAGCCATCAGTACTGTAGAGGCTGCCTGGAAGGAATTCGAGCCTAATGTGCCGCTGGTATATAGCTTCCTCGATAGCGATTTCGACCGTCTTTTTAAGTCAGAGCAGCGGCTGAGCAAAGTGTTCAATGCTTTTACGGGCATGGCCATATTCATTGCCTGCCTGGGGCTCTTCGGGCTGGCTGCCTATACCAATGAGCAGCGTACGCGTGAAATCAGCATTCGTAAGGTTTTAGGAGCTTCCATTGGCTCACTGCTGAGACTTTTATATCAGAGCTACTTCAGGCTGATCCTTATTTCATTCGTTATTGCCGGCCTGGTAGCTTACTCGTTTGCGCAGCAGTGGCTTTCCAACTTTGTCTATCGCACACAAATCGATTATAAACCATTTGTGCTGGCCCTTTTGGGCACTGTACTGATTGCAGCGGTTACCGTTGTGTATCAGTCTCTCAAAACAGTTTTACGCAACCCTGTCGATACCCTAAAAAACGAATAACATGATAAGGCATTTTTTCAAGATCGCTTACCGAAACATTATGAGAAAGGGCAAAATGTCCCTGCTCAATATTGCCGGGCTTAGCCTGGGAATAGCCTCATTTATTGTGATAAGCCTGTATGTGTTTCAGGAAACTTCCTATGAAAGCGGGCACAACCGCTTTGAAGATACTTATCGTGTAGAAGAGCATTTTATGAGCATGGGACGGGTAGCATGGTCAACATCGAATCTACAGTTCAGTCTGGACGAAGTCCCTGAAGTTGAAGCCTTTGCGAGGGTACGCTCTAGTAATTATGTCTCTTTGCTTATAGATGACAGGGCCGTAAAAGCCGGTCGGGTACTTACTTCAGACAATCGATTTTTTGAGCTTTTCAATTATGAGCTACTGCTGGGCGATGCGGATAAGCCTTTTACAGGGCCGGGCAGTGCTGTGATTTCTGCCGAGCTGGCACAAAACCTTTTCGGCCGAACTGATGTGGTGGGAGAGAGCCTGAAAGTAAAAAATACCGGAGATGTGCTGATTAGTGCAGTTGCGAAGAATCCGGTCAAAAGATCGCATCTTGATTTCGACTTAATGCTTCACTTTTCGGAGCAGGAAAAACCGCAGGAAAGTTGGTCGGGTATTGGCGGATACACCTATATCAGAACCAGCCCCGGTAGCACTGCAAAAAGCCTCAATGCTAAGCTGGATGGTATTGTGGAAAGAAACGTGTTCCCCACTGCCTTCAAGCCCTCTGAAGATATGAGCTTTGAAGACTATTTGGCTCATAGCAACAGGATTCAGTTTATGGTGAAGCCCATAAGTGATGTCTATCTCCATTCACAGCTGAAGTTTGAAATGGGTGCAGGTGGGGATTCCCAAATGTTGGTAACACTCTCTATCATAGCCGTTTTTATCCTTATCATAGCCTCTATCAATTTTATGAACCTTACCACAGCGCGCTCCTCAGGCCGTACCAAGGAAATAGGGGTGAGAAAGGTGCTGGGTTCGCGTAAAAAGAGCCTTGTATTTCAGTTCTTATCTGAGTCGGTGCTGGTTACTTTTATTTCTGCTTTGATTGCAGCGGGACTGTCAGAGCTCATCATCTCACTGGTCAATAATTACTTTGGTGACATCATTGGTGTGTCACTCTTTTCTTTTCCCATGACGCTGGTGCTTATGTTTGTCGGGATACTGTTGCTGGGTGTTTTATCGGGTTTATATCCGGCCTTTTATCTTTCTTCGGCCAGGGTGATTCCTTTGCTCAAAGGCATGAAGCTGGCCCAGGTGCTGAATGTAAATGTATCTAAGGCATTGCGAAACGGGCTGGTAGTGACACAGTTTACACTCTCTACGGGTATGATCATCGCCACTCTGTTTATTTACAATCAGCTCATGTATATGAAAAATAAGGACCTGGGCTTTTCTGAAGACAATGTGATGGTGGTAACCAATGCGCAGGACCTGGGAGCATCCAAGCAGGCTTTCAGAAATGAGCTGCTCAATATTCCGGGTATCAAGTCAGTCTCTTTGGGTGGCAGAGTACCGGGAGATGGCTCCAACAGCATTCATTCTGTTATGCTCGATGCCAATGAGTCTGTTTCCTTTCAGGCCTTTACCGTAGATGACTTTTATAAAGAAACGCTTGATCTCAACCTTCAGGAGGGAGAATGGTTCCGGCCTGAACTGGTGAAGTCTGATTCTAATGTAATCGTCAATCGCGCTGCCGTGGAGACCCTGGGATTGACCGATCCGGTAGGTGAGTTGGTAGGCAACTACTACCGCATTATCGGGGTGATGGAAGATTTTCAGTTTGCTTCCTTTCGCAATGAAATCGGCCCGGCTGTTTTTCAGTATTCAGAGTCAAAGGGCAACAGGGCCATCATAAAGCTCAATATGAATGAAGTGCCTTTTGAGGCCATTCAGGCTGCCTGGAACCGTTTCAGCACCATGCCACTGGAAACCAAAATGCTTGAACAAAACTTTGATGAGCTGCTTTATAAAGAAGAGCAGTCAGCCAATACCGTGTTAGGTTTTACCGTCTTAGCCATTCTTATTTCCTGCCTGGGGCTTTTTGGCCTGGCAGCCTTTATTGCCGATCAGCGCCAGCATGAATTTGGTGTAAGAAAGGTACTTGGTGCTACGGTAGCCGATGTGGTAAGGCTCTTCAGCTTTGATTTTCTGAAGCTGATTAGCATTGCCTTTCTTATTTCGGTACCCATTGCTATTTGGGCGGTAGACGCCTGGCTGCAAGGCTATGCCGAACGTGTTTCTCTTTCTGCCGGAGTATTTGTGCTTGCAGGTGTGCTGGCCATTGCCATTGCCTTCTTAACTATTCTTTTTCAATCACTTAAAACCGGGAAACTGAATCCTGTCGACACACTGCGAAGCGAGTAAAGTAACTCAATCACCGTAACAGCCTCCCCCGACTATGCTGAAAAACTACCTGACTATCATAATTAGAAACTTTAAAAAGGATCGCTTCCATTCATTGGTCAACCTAATGGGCCTGATGACGGGTCTTACAGCCTTTATTTTGATAACGTTGTTTGTGAGAGAGGAGCTGAGCTATGATCAGTTCCATAGTGAGAAGAGCAGCCTCTATAGGTTGATTCAGTTGGACACCGAATCCGGTGTAAGAAGCGGGGCGGCCCCTCCCGATTATGCTGAAATATTGATGGATGAGATCCCCGGAATTGAGGGCTTTAGCAGATTGAAACAACCTGAATCGAAGAACCTGATTCAAAACGGTGAAAGTGGAGTATATACGCATGGGTTTTTCTACACCGACCAGGATTTCTTCAGACTCTTTAGTTTCAAGCTGATAGAGGGAAATAGTAGCGTAGTATTAGATAAGCCGATGAGTGCCGTGATTACTCAGAGTTTTGCCAAAAAGCTTTTTGGAGATACTAATCCTGTGGGAAAGGAATTGGAATTGAACAAACAAACCCGGCTGTATGTCACCGGAGTTTGTGAAGATCCCCCTCATAATAGTACCATCCGGTTTGAAATTCTCGCAAGAGCACCAAAGGAGCAGTTTAATAATACAATCAACGAAGGATATTTGACGAGCGTTACAACCTACCTGAAACTTGCTGAAAATGTGAACATCAATGGAACACTAGCGCAAATCAATACTTCCAAAGCCAGAGAAGGTTATAGCTTGTTTTTTAAAAATATGGCTTTTGAATTGATGCCGATAACGGATCAACATTTGAATGGCAAGCTGGACCGCGATGCGCTTGAGAGTTCGGATATGCGCATGGTTTATTTATTCAGCGGCATAGGTTTCATCATTCTGTTGCTGGCAGTGATCAACTATATCAATATGGTCATTGCACGGGCGATGCGCAGAACGAGAGAAATTGGTCTCAGAAAAGTGATTGGTGCGCAGAAAAGGCACCTGATTGGATATCAATTGTTAGAGTCAATCGTGATTACCACCATATCTCTTGTAATGGCCTTTGCCCTGGCAGAACGCCTGATTCCATGGCTCAACAGTCAGTTTGATATGAACCTGCGGCTGAACTACCTCAGCATGGAGTTTTTAGTGTTTGTACCACTTTTTGGGTTGATTCTGGGACTTCTGAGTGGACTTTACCCGGCTTTGGCTATCAACCGCCAAGGTTCATTGGCCTTGCTGCAAAACCAGCTCAATGGACCTGGAGGTCGTGGGCGGCTGAGAAAAATACTTGTTGGTTTTCAGTTTATCGTAGCGGGTATTATGGTGCTGGTCACGGTCATTATGCATTCCCAAATGCACTTTCTGAAAAACAAGGATATTGGTTTTCAGAAAGAGTTGCTGGTGTATGTACCGCTCTTTGATGATTTAAAAGGGAGCTCTCAAATTTTTAAAAACGAGGTGCTGACCATGGCGGGAGTATCTTCGGCTACGGTCACCAACTGGATGATTGGCGACTATTCTTTCAGCTCCAAGTTTGCAGGACTCGTAGATCGTGATAATAGAGAACGTCCGGCTTATGTGGAAAATACCCTGATTCATGGAGATAAAGATGTGATTCCTACTTTGGGACTTGAGATACTCGAAATAGAACCTGGATTTGAACTGACCGATCTTGACACCACTCATACCATTATCAGCCAGTCTGTAGTGGAGGAGCTGGGTTGGGAAGGAGAGGCACTGGGGCGTGACTTATACACTTATTTAGGAGAAAAAAGAAGAGTGGTAGCTGTTGTGGCTAACTTCCATTCGGGCTCTTACAAACAAAGAATCACACATGCTGTGGTGGAGCTGAACAACATCTCGAGCGATGAAAATCTCCTGATCCGTTTTGAGTCTGAGGGGTATCAGGAGACGCTTGCGGACCTCAAGGAAAAATACGAGACCTTGCTTAACAGACCTTTTGAGTATAAATATGTAGATCATGAGATCGATAAGTTCTACCGCCAGGAAGCCGATCAGGTCAGCTTATTCAATGCCTTTTCGGGGCTTGCTTTACTACTCTCATTGTTGGGGCTTGTCGCCATGGCCTCTTATACTACCAGGCAACGCCAAAAAGAAGTGAGTATTCGTAAAGTGCTGGGCGCTTCCATAAAAGAACTGCTACTGATGCTTAACAAAGAGCATACCTGGCTCACGATCATTGCCTTTGCTATTGCTACGCCTGTGGCTGTATATGCTATGCAAGATTGGCTCGCCAACTTCAAATATCACGTAACGCTAAAGCCAACTCTGTTTGTCATGGCTATTCTGGGCTTTGTCGCCCTGAATATTATCATCACCCTTGTATATACCCTCAGAGTGTCGAGGGCCAACCCTGCTCATACCCTTAGAAACGAATAATCCTGACCCTATGCTTAAACAACTCTTTGTATTCGCCTTCCGCAGCTTTCGAAAATCAAGATTGACCAATGGCCTCAATGTGATCGGGCTGACTCTGGGGCTGTCGGTGTTTTTTCTCACCGCATTGTTTGTGTATCAGGAGCAAAGTTACGAGCACGACTTTAGCAAGAGAGAACGTACTTATCAGATCGGTACCAGCTTTTTCAGTTTGGGCAAGACTTCGCGCACTTCTTCCAACCTGTCTCATGTACTTTCTGATATTTCAGGAGTAGCACTGCACACTACTTTCTGGAATAACGAGAAGAACAAAATCTTTACCCAGGGTGAGGATTATCAGGAAAGACGTGTGATCAAAGCTGATCCTGACTTCTTTAAAGTTTTTGAATTTGAACTGCTTTCAGGAGATGTCAATACAGTGCTGAATGAGCCCAATCAGGTAGTGATTAACGAGCAGGTGGCCATAGAGATGTTTGGTACAACCGATGTGCTGGGTAAAGAACTTAAAGTGGGTACTTACCTTTTCAATTATGAAACGGCCATCATCAAAGCGGTCAGCAAGTCACCTGAATTCAAAACACAGCTTGATTTCGATATACTGCTTTCGCAAAAAGGGTCTGAAGCGATGACACCTGATGATTGGGGGGCTATAGGTTATTATGTGTATGCGGTGCTGGATGAGGGAGTTGAGAAAGCACACCTTGATGAGCAGCTGGTGGCCCTGAATAAGCGTGTGCTATACCCGAAATATGGTAAGGAGAGAGGAGGTCACAGCTATGAAGCATGGCTCTCCACGGATGATTATATAGGTTTCTTTGCAGAATCTCTGGAAGAGCTGAGGTATGACTCTCAAACGCAATCTTCATTGATGCCCAAGGCTGATAAGAGCCGAACCAATACCCTGATCATTATCGGTTTAGCTTCCTTGCTGATCTCGGTCATCAATTTCATCAACCTCTCTACCGCCCGGGCTTCACTGCGTATGAAAGAAGTAGCCGTGAAAAGAATTATGGGCTCAGCCCGCCAGTGGCTGATTGCTCAGTTTATGCTGGAATCTTTTGTAGTCATTGCCTTATCCTCTGTTTTGGCACTGGCAAGTGTAGAGGCCTTTATCATCTGGCAACCTGCTATCTTCAACGGCTTTATCGAGTATTCGGTACTACAGTCTGGTGAGTGGGTATTGCTGGTTATCAGCTTTATCGTCTGCTTAAGTTTGCTGTCAGGAGTATACCCGGCTCTTTACCTTTCCAGTGGCAATGCCATTACTATTCTCAAAGGTGGGCTGTCAAAGGGAAGCTTTAGCCTCTTTAATGCGACACTCATGCGCAGAGGAGCGATTGTGCTTCAGTTTATTTGCTCCATAGGGCTTATCGGGGCTGTTATCACCATGTTCCTGCAAATTGATCATCTGAGAGATCGCGACCTGGGCTATGAAGCAGGTGATGTTATGGTAATCGATAATATCCATGACCTGGATAAAAATGTGGATGTTTTCAGAAAAGAGCTGCTGAAGATACCGTCTGTTACATCCAGTAGTTATGCCAATGCCGTGCCCGCTGAGCGCAATCAAAAGCAAGTGCCCACTGAGTTGACGGGCAAAGATGGTAGCACATACATGGTGACTTACATGGAGGTGGAAAGCTCATTTTTCAAGACGATGGACCTGGAAATATTAGCAGGAGAATCCTTCGATTTGAAAGAAAACAGTCAACCACTGGTTCAGGGTAATGCCCGCAAAAAGAAAAAGGAGGGATACTTACCTGTTGTATTGAACCAGAAGGCGGTCAGCACCCTTGAACTTGAAAATCCTGTTGGCACAGTCTTTAATGATATGCTGGTGGTAGGGGTTGTGGAAGACTTTATGTTCAGCGACTTGAATACTGCCACGGAAGCCATGATCATTATGCAAATGGCTCCGATAAATATCAGCTCATTCTTTTATAATCCGTTGTTTATAGAGCTCAACGGCTACACTGCAGAAAGGCGTGGAGCGGTAGAGGCACTTTGGGCAAGCCTTACTGACAGGCCTATGAAGAGCTTTCCTATGTCGGCCAATTATGAAAGGTTGATAGCCGCAGAGAATGCCGCCTTTAGTGCAGTGTTGATTTTCTCAGTTTTCGCAGTGCTGGTTTCCTGTATCGGCTTGTTTGGTCTGGCAGTATTTACCGTAGATCAGCGCCTCAAAGAGTTTGGTATTCGCAAAGTGCTGGGAGCCACGGTGCAGGACATTATCAGGCTGTTTAGCTGGGACTTTCTTAAGCTGGTACTACTCGCTTTTCTGATGGCTATGCCCATTGCTATGTATGCGCTCAATCTATGGCTCAATGGTTTTGCGAGCAGAATCAACCTTTCTTACTCCATTGTACTGTTTACCGGGCTTACCGCGGCATTGATTGCCATCGCTACAGTACTGTTTCAATCCATTAAGGCCGGTAGACTCAACCCAGTGGATACACTGAGGAACGAATAAAACCAGAGAATCATGATGCTGCATTCCTTCAAATTTGCCCTGAGAAGTTTTAAGAAAACAGAGCGTTTGCATGGCCTGAACATCATAGGCCTCACACTGGGGCTGTGCGTTTTCTTCCTGGTATCACTCTTTATTTATCAGGAAAAGAGTTACGAAAGAGACTTCAAAAATCGGGATAACATCTTTCAGGTGAGCCATACCATGATAGGCTATAAAATGGCCATGGGTTCGCCTAATTTGCCCTATGTGCTTAATGAAATTCCCGAGGTAAGTGAGTTTACCAGCTTTAAGAGAACGCCAAGAGCAAATATCAGCTGGCAAAACGAACAGAAAACAGGAGCTGTATTAACGGTAGACTCTACCTTCTTCAAAGTATTTGATTTTGAACTGCTCTATGGCGACCGGGAAACCGTTTTGGATGAGTCCAGGTCGGCTGTGATCAGTAGAGAGAAGGCTATTGATTTTTTTGGTACTACAGACGTGATGGGACGTTTGCTTAATATTCAGAGGTATAAAGGCGATAGTATTTATCAGGTGTCTGTCATCATAAAAGGGGTAAGCGAGACACCGAAGTTTAAGACCCAACTGCATTTTGACCTGCTGGTGTCTGAGCAGAGGCCTGTAAATGCAGACCTTCCGCTGGGAGGCTGGCAAAACTCTAGTGTCTATAACTATGTGGTGGCAGCCCCGGGTACTACTGCCGCTGCGCTGGATCAAAGGCTACTGGCACTCAGCCATAAATATGTTTACCCTAAAACCATTCCATCCTCGGGATTGACCCCTGCCGAATGGAAGCAGCAACCACTCTATTGCGGGTTTTATGCAGAATCGCTTTCAGATTTGAGACTTGACTCAGATACGCAATACAACATGATGCCCCCTTTGAATAAGGCTCAGCTCGAAACCTTGTTCGTGATTGCGCTGGCTGCTCTGATTATTTCTGTCTTTAATTTTATCAATATCTCCACTGCGCGCGCTTCATTACGCCTTAAAGAGGTGGGGGTGAAACGTATTATGGGCGCTTCCAAAAAGACGCTGATTTTTCAGTTTATGCTTGAATCATTTATGATTGTACTGCTCTCTGCTGTTATTTCATTGGCGGTGGTAGAGGGTATTGTCACCCTAAAGCCGGCTTCTATTGGCTTGGTAGTGGAATACTCCGTATTGCATTCGCAGGAGTGGATGGTTGGCCTGGGGGCATTCATATTATCACTTACCTTTTTCGCAGGAATTTACCCTGCAGTATATCTATCCGGTGGCCAGCTTGCCGTCATTCTCAAGAATGGCGTTTCCAGACGTAGCTTCAGCTTGCTTAATGCCAGTGCTTTGAGAAAGGGAAGTACCGTATTCCAGTTCATTTGTTCCATCGGTCTGATCGCTGCAGTGATTACCATGTTTTTGCAAATAGACCATTTGACAACCCGTGACATTGGATATAAAGGGGGTGATGTTTTGGTGATTGATAACAGTCATTTGCTTGAGCAATCAAAAAATACATTCAAAAACGAGTTGGCCAAACTGAACTCGGTCGATGCGGCAGCTTATTCAAGCCGACTACCGGGTGCCAGCTCACTGGAACGCCCGAATCCGTTGAAAATCAATGATAGTACGGAAGTGAATTTCTCAATCTTCACGGTAGATAATACCTTTTTCGAAACCATGTCGATGGAGTTTACAGGAGGTGGCGCATTCGATCAACTGCCCACCACTGTTGAGCCTGAAGAAGGTTCAGGAGAAGATGAAAATCCCCGGTACTACCCTATGGTGATCAATGAGGTAGCAGCCGGGTTGATAGGCTATGACAATGCAGTTGGTCAGATACTCATGGAGAGAGGCTTGATTGTGGGAGTGGTCAAGGACTTTGTTTTTAGCGATTTAAGGCAGCAAGTAGGGCCTGTCATCCTTATGCCCAAGACCAGCACCTCACGTTATACCTATCACTATCCGTTGGTGATTAAGGTAAACTCAGGCCTGGGAGCCCTGGATGAAATTGAGGAGCTATGGTCTCAATTTTCACAAGAAGAACTCAAATACCACCTGTTGGAGGCCAATTACAATAATATGTTAAGGGTAGAAAAGGAAGGGTTCCGTGCAGTGCTCATTTTCTCAGTAGTGGCCGTTCTTATCTCATGTCTTGGCTTACTAGGCCTGGCCATATTTACCATCGATCAGCGGATTCATGAATTCGGTATCAGGAAAGTGCTGGGTGCTTCAGTAGCCGATATCATAAGACTGTTCGGGACAGGTTTTGCCAAACTGCTACTGGTAGCCTTTCTGCTGGCGCTACCATTGTCTGTGATTTCTATGCAAAACTGGTTGTCTGCCTATGCCGACCGGATAAAACTGGATGCAGGGATTTTTATACTTACCGCAGTATTCACCGGGCTGATTGTCGCGGTTACCATCTTTTTCCAATCCATAAAAGCCGGAAGGCTTAACCCGGTTGAAACCTTAAGAAACGAATAAAAGGAGAAGATATGTTCAGAAACCATCTCAAGACCATATTCAGAAAACTGAGAAAGGAAAGGCTCTATTCGGTAGTTAATATTTTCGGATTGACGACAGGCCTTATGACCGTCTTGCTCATAGCCCTTTATGTAAAGGACGAACTGAGCTTTGATAAATTTCATACCGATCAGGAGAGCACATATCGCTTGACCAATGATCATCAGCGTCATGGATACAGGAGCTCAGTGGCCAGTGACTACGTAGAACTGATCGGCCCAGATATCCCACAGATAACGTCCTATAGTCGCATGGGATCAGTTGGAGCCGTTTCTTTAATCCAGCATGAAGATGATAAACTGAACACGGAAGGCGTCTTTTATGTGGATAATAATTTCTTCGAATTCTTCGATTTTCCCTTGCAAAGTAGAACGCTTTCCAAGGCAGAGTTTGGGGCCTATCAGGCCGTGATCAGTAAGAGGCTAAAGGAGAAATTTTTTGGTGAGCAGGATGCTGTTGGAAAAGAGATTAAGGTTAACAAAAAAGAAACATTCACAATTGTGGGAGTTACGGATAAACTCTCTAAGAACAGTACCATACAGTTTAATCTGGTGCTTTATAAACCGGATTATTTTAAAAATGACTTTGAGCGAAACTATGGCGTAAAAACCTGTATTACTTACATCAAAACGGAGCGGGGAGCTGACATAGAGAACCTCGCAAGGCTGATTAATGAGTCAAAAGATAAGCCCAACTACAGAATGCTTCTCAACGATAACTCATTTGACCTGCTACCCTTAACTGATCAAAGGTTACATGCCCGGTATGAACAGGATTTCTTTTCGAAAAACAGCATGAGTTACGTCCTGCTGTTCTCAGGCATTGGTATAGTCATCTTATTCCTGGCGCTTATCAATTATGTAAACCTTGTCACGGCCCAGTCAATCAATAAAATGAAGGAAGTAGGTTTGAGAAAGGTAATAGGAGCCAGCAGAAGGCAATTGATGTATTACCAATTGCTCGAGTCTGTAATTTTAACTACGATCTCATTTGTATTGGCTTTTGCCCTGGCTGAAAGAGCGTTGCCTACTTTTAATGAGCTATTGGATAAGGACATTGCGCTTAACTTCTTGAGTAAGGACTTTTTACTTTGGGGGTTGGTTTCAGGTATATCTCTGGGCCTGGCGGCTGGTGTTTACCCGGCTTTTCTTATTTCTCGCTATAAGGCGCTTTCCCTGATCAGTAATAATACTGGCGGTGTATCAGGAAAAGGTTGGTTGCGGAAATGCCTCGTACTTTTTCAGTTTGCATCTTCAGCCACGCTCATTATTGCTCTGGTGGTAATGATGAACCAGATGAATTACCTGAAAGAAAAAGAACTGGGGTATAACCCCGAGCTTCTGGTAAGGATACCCCTCTACCAGGATTCTACTCATCTCTTCGCCACATTTAAGAACGAACTGGCAACTATCAGCGGAGTTAAATCTACCAGCCTTAATAGCTTCAAGCTAGGCAGGGGAATGATCACCGGCATAATGGATGCCCCTAATGAGGATGGTGAAGGAGCGAAGTCTGTTGCAGAACAAGTGGTTTTCGCAGACAAGGATTTTTCAGAAACCCTGGAAATGAATTTTATCTGGACATCTTCGCAGTTTGACAAGGGGAAATTTGAGCCGGGCCAGGTGATGATCAATTATTCTCTGGCAAAAAAGATGGGCTGGGAACAAGGAGCAGAAGGGAAAAAACTTTACGGCTGGAATGATAAGGTGGGAAATAAAGTAATAGCTATTGTCACTGATTTTCACTCAAACTCTCTCAAAGAAGCGATACAACCTACCTTGATCAAGCCACTGGGGGGTTGGGGAACCAATCAATTATTTTTGAGGATGGAAGGTGGCCAGCGCGGGCGAGTACTCAATGAGGCTGGAGCCATCTATCAATCTTTCTTTGACAGACCATTTGAATACAGTTTTTTTGATAACGAGATGGCCTCCTTTTACAAGAAAGAAGAGGGGCAGTTCATGCTGTTTCAGATGTTTTCTTTCCTGGCTGTATTCATTTCACTTCTGGGCCTTTTGGCACTCACCGTTTATATGGTGGAGCAGCGCAGAAAAGAGGTTAGTATCAGGAAGGTGCTCGGGGCTTCTCTGAAAAGCCTCATTGTTATGCTTAACAAGGAGTATACGCTATTGGTGGCTTTAGCTTTTTTAATTGCCAGTCCGGTGGCATACTATGCCATGCAAGGATGGCTGGAAAGTTTTAAGTACAGAATAGCAGTAAATCCGTTGTTATTTCTGGCCTCTTTCGGAGCTTTTTTACTGCTTAGCTGGTCTATTACAGTGGTTCAGTCCTGGCGGGTTTCAGGAGAAAATCCGGCAGACATACTCAGGCAGGACTAAACCACTAAAAACTCATGTTCAGTTCAAAAGGCTCCTCGTATATCGACTGATATTTGACACTTACGCTGATGCCCAGTGGCTTTTTCAGGCTACTATCCTGTCTGTTGAGTTGAAGAAAGACTACTGTCTTTTCTACGGCAAAGGGTGAGTTTTTACCGAAATTTGTTGAGTTCATGCGCTTATCCATCAGGTTAGCTGCTTTTAGCATTTCGTCCAGCTGATTGTAAGTGACTCCCTTATAAGTATAATCAACCCGGGTAATCACTGCCGGACCTACGCCTTCGTTGGACATGACTACCCTCCAGGCGCCATCATCCCAGCTGGAGAAGAAATCCAGGTAAGGTTTGACACTTAGCTTATTGTGCTCCTGTGAAATTCTTACCTGCCAAACGGATACTACCAGGGCAGAAACAGCGACTATCATAATGGCATAGTGCGAGAGTCTTTCGGTTTTAGTCATTGACATGGCTGAGAATGCTTATATATGGTTGATGCTAAAAGTCAATAGAGGTAGAGTCAAGCTCCTGATAAATAGATCGATATCTGATCAAGACAGAGATACCCTTGGTTTCGTTCTCTGATTTGAGCCTGAGGATGGTTCTGTCAGTGCCGGGAGCCACTACAGAACCCTGGCTGTAGTTGTAAATCTGCCGGATGTTATTGTTCTCATTGGCTGCGGACAACACCGGGTTCCAGGCATCGTATTGTTGGCCTTTATAGCTTATTTCGATGCTTTCCACTACGGCCGGGCCGTAGCCCTCATTGCCTACGTGGATTTCCATAAGGTCGTTAACACCATCTATGTTTTTGATAAATTCCAGGTAAGGTCTGACAGTAAGCTTGTTGTGCTCCAGAGCAATTTCCAACTGTCGTTGAGAAAGGCGGCCCTGCCAGACAGACACCGCAACAGCGGTGAGTGCAATAATCAGAACCCCGTAGTGTGAGAGTTTTTCGGTCTTACTGAGTGCCATGGGGGAATTTGGGCAAAATCAGAGACTTATAAAAACTTAATACTGCCTGCGTGTGTGAATTACTTCCTTTTTGAAGTGAATTCAACCTGGTCTAAAAATTATGAACTCTCTTGTGTTACCTGCTGTCAGCTTGCATCCGTATCACTATCATCTACCACTTCAGCATCGGGGCCTTTGCGAAACATTTTGTGGAAAGCCTGGTTCATTTCTTCCATCGCGGATCTTAGGTGCACTTTTGCTTCCTGAAACTTAGGCTCGTTTTTGGTTTTCATGTCTTTCATTTTTTCCTCAAACTTATCCCGTTTGTTCCTCAGAGCCTCTAAGGCCTCGTCCAGATCTTCGCGCATATCACCGCTCGAATCTTTGGCCTTATCAATCAGCTCTTCAATTTTATTTGCGAAATCTTTAAGAATCTTCTCTGCTTCAGTTGCCATAACTATTCGGTTTGTACTCAGTTGAGTTTACGGTTGATATTGGGTTAGGGTCATAAAAAAGTCCCCTAAAAACAGGGGACTTAAATTTTATAGCGCAAACCTCATCAGGAGGAATCGCACATTCATTTCTCAATTGTCGCTGGGGCGTGTTCTGATGGTGGTATTCACTTGAATCCAGCAACCCACTCTGATCGCATCACCTTCTTTTTTATTCGCAGTAAATACATCTGAAACAGTAGGGAACTGAGCTTTGGCATTATTCATACCAGCAGAGTCACCCGCACGCTGATAAAGGTCATAAGCTGCCATAAAGATAGCCCTGTCATCAATCTGGCTTTGCTGTTTCGCACAATCATCGAAGCTACCCATATACATGCCTGCTACGAAGCTATAAGCATTCTTTGCCAGTTCGCTGTCCAGCTTGGCAGCATCCAGGGCTGCAGTTCTTGCTTTCGCCTTGTCACCCTGCTGCGCATATATTTTAGACATATCCATCAGAAGCTGCGCCTTCTTCTCATCGTCTGTAGATATTTCCATGGCGCTGTTATAAAACTCCAGCGCTTTGGTGTAATCCTTAGCTGCTACATAGCGCTGAGCCATTACTTTGGCCAGGCCTTCGGTAGGCTCTTCTCGCTGGATAATTTCCGCAGCTTTCATAAAATAGGGGCTATCTCCACACTCGCGGCTAAGAAGCAATCCAAATACTTTTTTCGCCAGCTTCAGGTCTTCCTTCTGGTCCAGGCCGGGCGCCAGATTTTCGTTGATAAACTCACAGTTCAGCTTATCTTCACCCACCGTCTGTATTAAGAGGCCGGTCAGTGCTTCTCTGTAGCGATCAAACTTGGCATGGTCGGCATTGGCATTATCTTTAAAGTCAACCACCTCATTGATCTGGAAATAAACATCGATTGCTTTTTCAGCAGTAATGTCATTACCGTAGGCTTTGGCCCTTCGGATCATATCCATGTAAGACACCAGGTTGTTATTTATGATGTCTGCGTGCTCATTTTTATAAACCCTTTCGTAAGCTGCCAGCCCTTCCTTCATCTTACTTTTATCACTCTTCCAGTATTTGTAATATCTGTATGCCAGGTTATTCTGTTCCCTGATATTGAGTTCAAAAAACTTGTCTTTAAGCTTATAGCAGATGATCATAGAATCCAGTAATGCCTCTTTTTCATTGCCCGATTCTTTTTCTGAAAGCTCTTCATATACGTTGTATCCGTTTACATAGAGGCCGTCATACATGCCGGGGGCGTTGTTCAGTAGCCAGTGAATTGAGTTGGCAGCCTGACGATATTCTTTGATAGCCATGTTGTCTACTGCCAGAGCAAATCTGCGTCTTGCTTCAGAAGCAAGTTCAGGGTCGTCAGGAAGCTTAAGGTCCTGCGCATAGCTTGTGGTAGCTACTACCAGGCATAAAAGAATTGTAATTAGTTTGTTCATCTCAAAAACGTTAAAGTCGCGAAATAAGCGAATTTAGAAATTAGGTATTTAAACGGGCTTTATCAAATGATTAAGATTTAATCCAGACCGCAAACGCTTGCAACTATTTCTCAGTTCACTTCTTTCGGATACCAGTTGCAGTAATAGTGCCAATTAACGCTAATGAGAAAATGAGGTTGCTTAAAGACTCATATCATTTGATTGTGGGTGGGGCATAAAAAAACACCTCTTATCATCTTTTCCTTAAAGGAAGTGGATAAGGGGTGTTTTAGCGGCCTGAGTTGGCTCTTGAGCTTAGTTGCTTTTTCTGGTTCTTAGCTTCGTCTTTACGTTGATCCAGCAGCCTACATCAACAGGATCGCCTTCGTACAAATCCTTGCTGAACGCCTGAGAGGCTGTTGGCATTTGGGCAAGAGCGTTTTTCATGCCTAGTTTATCTCCTGCTTTTTCAAACATATCATAAGCAGCCATAAATACGGCCCTGTCTCTTACTTCATCGTACTCTTCAGCGCAGTCCTCAAAGCTGCCCATGTACAAATTGGCAACGAAGGAATAAGCGCTTGAAGCCTCACCCGCGTCAAGTTCAGCAGCCTTGAAGGCGGCAGTACGGGCATTGGCTTTTTTATCTTGCAGCACAAATACCTTGGCCATATCCATGTGAGTGCTGGCTCTTTTTACATCATCTTCCCAGAGCGGCAGAGATTTTCCATACCAGTAAATGGCAGAATCATAATTACCATCAGCGGCTTCTCTTTGAGCTACGATTTTGATAATACCCGGGGTCGCATAGTCAGGGTCATTGGCCATCAGCCTGGCAGCTGTCATAAAATAGTCTCTGTCTGTACAGCTGAACTCAAAAGCCCAGCTAAATATGATTTTGGTGAAATCCATATTATCGGCACTCATTTCAGATGATAAATCTCCAATGGCATCGCAGTTGAGCACAGGCTTTACGGTTTGCAGAAAAATCTGATCTACCGCATCAGTGTATTTGGTGAGCTTGGCCTCGCTTTCACCGGCAGCTCTTTTCATACCAATCACTTTGGATACCTGAGTGTGAATACCCATCAGCTCTTTTACATCAAAAGGACTTGATTTAGTCTGATAGGCACGTACAAGGGACATATAAGAAACCAGGTTGTTGTTGATAACGCTTTCGGGCGACTTATAAATCTCCTGATAGGCACTTATGGCTTCAGGGTACTTTGAAGCATCTTTTCTGAAATACTTATAGTAGCGAAAGGCCAGGTTGTTTTTCTCCAGGTCAGTCAACCCGAATTGCTTTTCTTTCAAACGATAGGAGAGCATCATAGAATCCAGCAATACTGCTTTTTCAGTGTTGTCTGCACTGGCAAGGGCCGCTTTTTCATAGGCCTTATAAGCCATGATATAAATGGATTTGCTATGATCGGGCGCATTGGTCAAAAGCCAGTGGAGTGAATGGGTGGCTGAGCGATAGTTCTTAAGCCTCATATCGTCCTGGGCCAGAACAAGCTTGGTTTCTAAGGAGCTGCTTTGTGCCATTGCGCTGAAACATGCGCATAGCAATAGCAGTACGGAAATGGTGTTAGTTCTCATGTTAGCAGTTTAGTTAGTTGATGCACTTATCATGCCAATCGTTACATTTAGCCCTTTACAGCCTCTGTGGCTGGTTTTTGAAATAGAATACACTCCAAAAACAGCAAGTGCTAACCCCTCATGGCCTCAATTAACAGGATAAGACCTAAAAAACTAGTCAACTTTCAGACGATTGCCAAACCTTGCCGCTATTAATCGACAAACAGCGGTTTAAACTCGAACTTCTCCCCGTCAAAGAGCCCTAAGTCGCTGAGCTTGAGTGCAGGAATTACCAGTAATGCCATAAAAGAAAGTGACATAAAGGGAGATACCAGTTGGCTGCCCATTCGCTTTGACAGTGCATCGATTTTCGAATAAGCGGCTGCTACCACATAACCATCATCTGCTGACATAATACCCGCTACAGGAAGTGCTACCAACTGCTCTCCTTCAGGGGACACAGCACTTACACCGCCATGCGCTTCAATAATCATATTGATGGCGCGGGCAATGGAAGCATCGTCCACACCCACGGCAATGATATTGTGAGAGTCATGGCCAACACAAGAAGCAATGGCACCTTCCTGCAGACCGAAGCTTTTGATAAAGGCTATGGCAGGCGGAGCAGGAGCATAGCGGTTGATTACGACCATTTTCAATACATCTCTATCCGTGTTGGAAATGGCGTATCCGGCCTGATCGGTGGTAACCGCCTCGGTAAGACAATTGGTAATCAGTTGGCCATCCAGGGCCTCTATTACATGCAGTTGCTCAGCGGTAGCCTTGATTTTAAGCTGATCGGCTGTGACGGGCGCACAGTCAAAATTATTGATGATCTTGTTAGTTACTCGTGGAATCAGGCTTTGGCTGCCGTCAGAAACCTGTTCGCCATTAATAAAGGTGGCTTTGATGTTAAAGTCTTCAGGGTTATCGATGAGAATGAAGTCTGCAAAATCGCCTTCGCGCAAGGTACCTACATCCAGGCCATAATGCTCCACGGGATTGATGCAGGCTGCCTGAAGTATATGGAAAAGGTCATGACCTTTGGCCAGCGCTCTTTGCACCAGCTGATTGATATGTCCTTCCACCAGGTTATCGGGGTGCTTGTCATCGGAGCAGAACATGATCATTTCGGGGTAGTCGGCCAGTAGCGGTATAAGGGCTTCAAAATTCTTGGCGGCAGAACCTTCTCTGATGGCGATTTTCATACCGTGCTTCAGTTTGTCCAGTGCCTCCTCTTTGGTAAAGCACTCATGGTCGGTAGAAATGCCTGCCTTGATATAGCTTTCAGCCTGCTCGCCTCTGAGCCCCGGAGCATGGCCGTCTATAGGTTTACCCAGCTTTTTTGCAATGTCGAGCTTTTCGTAAACCACGGGGTCATTGTATAGTACTCCCGGCCAGTTCATCATTTCGGCCAGGTATTTTACCTCTGGCTTTCGAAGCAGGTATTCCACCTCGGCTGGAGTGATCTCCGCACCGGCTGTTTCAAAAGTAGTGGCCGGTACGCATGAGGGGGCACCAAAGTTAAATTTGAAATTAACCTGATTACCGTTGTCAATCATGTACTCAACGCCCTTTACGCCCAGTACGTTTCCGATTTCATGTGGGTCCGATACAGTAGATACGGTGCCATGTACCACTGCCATACGGGCAAACTCTGAGGGGACTACCATCGAGCTTTCTACATGTACATGCGCATCTACAAAGCCCGGGAGTATATATTGATTGGTCACCTCACCAGTTTCACGTATTTCAGCAATGCGATTACCTGCTGTGGTGATTTCACCCTTAAAGATTCTCTTGTTACGAATATCTATAATATGGCCGCTTACTTTCATTGCTCTTGGGTTTGAGATTTGAAATTACGGCTTTGCCAATACTGTTGCCAGTAAAAAATGAGAAGCTCTTGCCAGTGCTACTAATCAAGGTCCTCTGTTACCGGAAATGACCGGCTTTTAGCAGGGCATTTACTTGAGGTCTCCTCAGTTGTGGGGAGTATAAGTGGTTTGATCCCGATCAGTGAGAAAGGAGATGGGTAGTCACGATCAGGAACAAAAAGTGTCTGAAGTAGTGATTTTTAAACTTTACCAGGTCGATGGATCAATTGAAATCAGGCCTGAAGACCCTGCGATTTACCACAAAGCGCTTTTTCAATTGAAAGTATAGAATAGATCCGATAACAGGGAAGATGAGTACTCCTATGAGCCATGCCGTTTTCTGGTTTCCTTTCGAAAACCGGGACCCGGCAATGTCAGTGATGGCCCAAAACCATAATACTAAAGAAGTAATCAGAAGCGTGCCTAAAAGAAATTCCATCATTGTCTTCAGTTTAATGAATGTAAATATGGGTTTAAATACAGGATGATTTACGTGAATTAATGCCAGGCGGTTTTACCGCAAACTGACAGGTATCTGTTGCTGCTGACCAACCAATCATCTAATCCACTTCAGCAAATACTTTTTCAAGCAGTGCTTTAGTGGCTTTGATACCCTCTTCTTCTGAAAGTTGCTTGCCCTCATATTCAATGCCGATATGACCGGTAAAGCCTGAATCTTTCACGATTCTCATAATACGTGAAAAGTCGGAATTCACTTCATTACCATCCTCGTCAAACATGTGGGTTTTGGCACTCACGGCTTTGGCGTAAGGCATCAGTTCTTCTATTCCTTTGTAACGATCATATTCGTTCACACAGCCATCAGGCCCGTTTTCTATACAGAAATTACCAAAGTCGGGGAGGGTTCCCACATTGTCCATACCCACACGCTTCATCACATCAGCCAGCCAGGCACCATTGGAGGAGAAGCCTCCGTGATTTTCTACCACTACATTGATGCCCTTAGCAGCACCATACTCACCCAGCCTGGAAAGTCCGTCCACCGCATTGGTAGCTACTTCCTCAGCAGTTCCTTTGCCCGCTGCATTCACGCGTATGGTGTGGGCGCCCAGATATTTAGCGATATCTACCCAGGCATGGTGGTTTGCTACCGCCTGCGCACGTGCTGTATCATCTGCATCTCCCAGGTCGCCCAGGGCATCACACATAATTAAGCCTACGCTGACGCCTGCCTCCTCACATTTCTGTTTAAAGGTTTTCCAGTATGCCATATCATTGGCTTTACCATAATAAAAGGTATTGACCAGCTCTATAGAGTTAACCCCATAGCTTGCTGCCAGGGCAGGGAAGTCCATCGGGTCTTCGCCTTCCTGTATCAGGGCATCCGGGTTTTCTCTCAGGGTTTTCCCAAACCACAACCAGCCACCTCTGGCTTCCAGGTCACCAAAGTATTTGCGGTGCAATGACCACTGGGCCAGGGAGATTTGGAAGTCGGGGGTTGCTGTAGCGGTGGCTTCATCTTTAGCAGATGATTTGGAATCGGCACTGCAGGCAAACAGGAATAGAATGGAGGCTAAAAGCATGCATGACTTGGCAGTCAACAAAGAGGCGCGTTTCTTCATGAGTTGAGGATGTTAGGTTAAAACTCATGGGAAATTGCTTAAAAGTTGGTGAAGAAGCAAAAGGGATGTTATTGATGGTTGCGATATGATGTCTTTTGCTTTCACCGTCATAAGTGGGAATGTGAGTATGCCACTCTGGAAACCTCCTGTTTATTATCCCAGTGTAGGTTATTTGTCATTGCTGCTTCGGGCTTATACTGGCCCTATCACCTTTAAAACCCAGACCAATTACTTCTCCCTTATCATTTTTAAAAAACTCCCATTCTATAGGTTGATTGGCAAAGAAAAAAGTAGCGTCTGATGAAGGGATCAGCTCTTCTTTTCCCGGTACCGGGTCTGGTCTCAGGTAAAGTTTGCCATTTGCTTCGGTGATATGCAGTAAGCCAAAGGCAGGTGACAGGTAGCTGCCCACGTAGCTTTTATACAACCTGGTATCAATGGGGTAAACAGTGCGTTTTTCAGGCACCTCATAAGGAAGTCCCGCCCATATATCCTGAATGGCTTTATACACCGGCTCCTGATAGTTAGTAGAATTCACATGGATATATATAAAAACCTGATCAAGCTCCTGATGCCTTTCCCAGATACTCCGCGACCCCTTGCCATCTCCCAATATTTGGACTTTAGTTTCCTCGCCATCTTCCTGAATTCTCCAGCCAAAACCATAGTTACTGATTTCGCCACCAATCAGTTCATTAGGTTTGAATAATAGCGAAGTCAAGTCATCGGAAACAAGTTTCCCCGATGTGAGCGCCTGATCAAAAAGAAATAGATCCCGAGCGGAAGAATAGATATTGCCTTCACCGTATGGTTGGTAAAAATTATCTGCGTTAGCCGGCAGGGTAATGTTTTCATTGCTTTCTACATAGCTGTCGCGCATATTAAGTGGGGTGAATACATTCTTACTTACAAAATCAGCGTAGGACTGTCCACTAACCTTTTCTATGACCGATGCAAGCAGCAGGTAGTTGGTGTTATTGTATTGGAACCTGAGACCGGGTGGTTGACTGGCAGGTTTATGTTTAGCAATGAGTGTAAGAATCTCAGAATTGTTCATCACCCTTGTGGTATCCCCGTAGGCCAGGGCCGTTTCAAAAAACCTGGGTAGCCCGCTGATCATGGTTAACAGATGGCGCAGTGTTACGTCAGGGTAGGGGAGTTCCGGAAAGTAAGTACTCAGGTGATCATCCAGTTTCAGCATCTTTCTGTCTACAAGCATCAGCATGCAGGTAGCAGTGATGCCTTTAGTGACAGATTCGATGTTGAATGCAGTGCTTTGCGACACAGGCTCTCCCTCATGTATGCCATAAGCTTTATTAAAGCGTATTTGACCCTTTTCAGCGATCAGCACTTGTCCATGAAACATTTCATCTGATGAGAGAACACCCAGCACTGAATCCAGCGTAGCTTGCTTTTGCCGTGAGTAAAGTGCAGTTGTTTGAAAAACACACAGTAACACTATGATTTTGAGAGCTCTCATCTTTGATCTTTTATTCGTTTATACTGGCGCAGGTTCTGACTGCTTTTCTTAGCAAAAGGAGTCAAAGCAGGGTTTGATAACAAATTTTGGGCTATAGACAAATACTAGACAGAGGTACCTAAGCTTTAATCTGAAGTAAAAACTTCACCAAATCTACCTCGCTGTTCAGGTTAAGTTTTTTTCTCAGGCGATACCTGGCTGTGTTTACACTGGCCGGAGATATGTTTAAACTAAGGGCAATTTCTTTCGAACTATGGCCTTGAACCAGCAATTTGGACAAGCTCAGGTCATAAGTGGTGAGATGGGGGTATTTTAGTAATAATCGCTCGGTTAAGTCACGTTTTAGTTCATCAATGGGAGGCTTGAAAGCTCTGGTCCAGTTGTGTTTATGTCTTTTGAGTGTAAATCTGTTTCTATGAAAAACCATCGCCAACGGTACAAACAGGAGCGAAAGTACTATTCCGGCTTGCTGAAAGAGGATAATGTGTTGAAACTGTCTCTTTTCAATCTGGCTCTCAGAAGCCGATCTGTTTGCTTCAATATGTTGCCACGAATCAGCATCTATAACTCCCATGTGGTTCAGTCTCCACGTAATATAAGCTGTAAGCAATAAGCCAAGAGCAGTTAGTGAACTTCGCTTGATAAGTTTCAATCTGGCCGGGTTATCTGTCACAACGCAAAATGTATTTGTTTTTGATTGATAAGTCAAACCCGGAAGGATACAGAACTTCCAAAAATCTCCCATCTATAATCTGGTGTCTGTCATGTCAACACTTACCTTTGCAGCCGATGAAAAAAAATCAATATCGCCATCGATGGTTTTTCAGGCTGTGGTAAAAGCAGTACTGCCAAAGAAGTGGCCAAAGTGTCTTTTGTGTAGTGACCATTGAGCGAGTGATATCTGAAAGTCGGGGTTTGTTGCGGCAGTATCACTATCAGTTGTGGAGGACTCTGAGCCAGAGACACAAGCCTGAAGGATGAGAACAGACAGAATGATGGCAAAGGTCTTTGCTGAAAATAAAGATGCGCGTTTCTTCATTAGTTGAGGGTGTTAGGTTAAAACTGACCAGAAAGCTGCCGAAAAGATAGGGAAGAATCAAAAGAGATGTCAAGACTATTCTTTTGTCTAAACTGCCAATACCTCGGCATTATCTCATTTTTACAGTATTGATCAGGTTTCTGAATGGTTTCGGGTCAAAGTCCGTTCCAGGGTGCATAGCTTGTATTATCAACTGGTTTTCACCTTTAGTAATGACTGTAATGAATAGATTTACAGGTTTGCCGGCCATGTTACCGGAAGATAAAGTTTCATACGCCACATAGCCATTGATTTTCTCTGAAGAACTGCTAATGGTTTTTACATCTGAATATCCCTTTTCCTTCAATGAGGCAATCATTGATTGTGCACTTTCCTTAGGCTTTGAACTTTGATCAAAGGGAACTGGAATGATCATGAGAAAAGGCTGCTCCTGAATATTGTCGGTAGCTCCTCCGATTGTGTACATAAACATACTGGCATTACTTTGAGCAAACTTGAGCTCTGAATTAGAATCATCAATACTGAAGAATGTACTGGCAAAAGGGTCAACCTCTAAATCTTTTTTGTAGGTGGCTGAAAGCATGGCTGCTTTTATGTTTTTTTCAAGACTCTCATTCGTTCCCTGAATAAAACCTATCAGCATTACAGAAAAACTATCATCTCCAAAGACTAAATTCAGCGAGGTTACCTCGCTGTCTCTTTTTAAAACAGCAAACCGGGCCTTGTAACCATCGACCGTTAATTCCTTGAATTCGAGAGGCGTCAGGCCTTTTGCTTTAAAACCTTCGAGACTAAAACTGCGCGCGTTGGAAGCGAAACTGCCACCCGCCAAATCCATGACCTGTATGAGTGCCTCTTCGCCTTTTTGAAAGCCAATGAAGTTTTCTCCTCTCATAAATCCATCAGGCGGTATCATAAAGACTCTCGTACCCTCTACGTTGATACTGGCCGTTTGAGAAATGAGGTTATGGCATATAGTAATGGCGAGTGCCAGACTGAAAATTAAGCTTCGTTTGTTCATTGTATGTCTTTCTCCTATAGTTTGGTGTCTATGGTAGACAATAGGTAAGCAAAACTAATCAAGGAATTGCATAGGTGAGTAGTTGATCTTTCAGAAAAGACAATTAGTTCCTGCTGCCTAAGCCATCAACTACTACCTTTGCAGCCGATGAAGAAAATCAATATCGCCATCGATGGTTTTTCAGGCTGTGGCAAAAGCAGTACTGCCAAAGAAGTAGCCAAAGCGCTGGATTATAAATTCATAGATACGGGGGCTATGTATAGGGCCGTCACGCTTTACTTTCTGAGAAACCAAGTGGACCTTCAAAGTGAGGCGTCAGTGGCCGATGCACTGAGCCAGGTCAGCATTGATTTCAGACCCAATAAAGAACTGGGAAAAAGCGAAACCTTTTTGAATAAACAGAATGTTGAGGAAGAGATCAGAAAAATGTATGTATCTGAAATGGTAAGTCCGGTTTCTGCTATCAAAGAAGTACGGGTGGCCATGGTGGCACAGCAGCAGGAGATGGGCAAAAATAAAGGCTTGGTGATGGATGGCAGAGACATTGCCTCCGTGGTATTTCCTGATGCAGAGCTGAAGGTATTTATGAAGGCCAGCGATGAGGCCAGGGCAAAGCGCAGGCTAAAGGAACTGGAGGAGAAAGGCGAGCAGGTTTCGCTTGACGAGATCGCCCGTAACTTCAGGGAGCGCGATAAGCAGGACAGCACTCGAAAGGAGAGCCCCCTGATTCAGGTACCCGAGGCCATTGTAATAGATACCTCGGATCTTGAATTTGAAGATCAAGTGCAAAAAGTATTAGCTTTGGCAGCGGAAAGAATGGCTGAATAAGAACAGGAGAAATTATGGAAGTCACGATAGATAAAAATTCAGGGTATTGCTTCGGGGTTGAATTCGCTATTCAGATGGCGGAAGACGAGATGGAAGATGGCAAACTTTACTGCCTGGGAGATATCGTGCACAACAGTATGGAGGTAAAGCGCCTCAATGCCAAAGGCCTCCAGATTATAGATCGTGAACAACTTGAAAACATTCGTGACTCCAAAGTGTTAATCAGAGCACATGGTGAGCCACCTGAAACCTACGAGCTGGCGCTACGCAATAATATTGAGTTGGTAGACGCCTCTTGCCCTGTAGTGTTGAAGCTGCAAAACCGTGTGAAGCTGGCTCATGATAAAATGACAAGGAGTAACGGTCAGATTGTGATTTACGGAAAAACCGGTCATGCAGAGGTGATTGGTCTTACCGGACAAACCAACAACGAGGCTATTATTGTCATGGAGGATTCAGACCTGGAGAAAATTGACTTCACCAGACCTGTGACCCTCTTTAGCCAGACGACCAAGAGTACTTCAGGCTTCTATCGCATTCGCGAAATGATTCAGGAAAGAATCAAAGAAGCCAAGGGGGAATTGGAAGAGCTCGACTTCAATGCCAACGACAGTATTTGTCGGCAGGTATCTAACAGAGAACCTCAGTTAAAGGTATTTTCTGAAGAGCAAGATGTGATTGTATTTGTCAGCGGAAAGAAAAGCTCCAATGGCAAAGCTTTATATGGCGTATGTAAGCGCCAAAATGAACGAAGTTATTTCGTTGAGAATGAAGGTGAAGTGGATTTGTCATGGTTTAAAGAGACAGACTCCATAGGTATTTGCGGGGCTACTTCCACGCCCATGTGGCTTATGGAAAATGTCGCGACATACATCAGGAATTCCTTTGCGGAAGCCGTGATTGTATAATTATACCTGAAGTATTTCCTGGTTATTTTAATTAGGACTAAATTCACCACCCGAAAGCCGCGAAATTGCTTTTGATTGAGGCAAATTGTATTAATTTTGCCTCGATTTTGATCAACCTTATTGATTCGCAATAAAAAGAGTATGTCTAAGATTCTAAAGCTTAAAAAAGGCTTTGATATTAACCTCGCAGGAAAGGCAGAAAAGACGATCGCAGATTCCCCTCTATCGGAAACGTTTGCACTCAAACCCACCGACTTTATTGGCATGAAAAGACCCAAGCTTTTAGTAGCTGAGGGTGACAACGTGAAAGCAGGAACTCCTGTTTTGTACGACAAAATGCAGGAAGATGTGATGTACTGTTCTCCGGTTAGCGGTGAGATAGTCGAAGTAAAAAGAGGAGCCAAACGAAAAATCCTCGAGATTAAAATTCTTGCCGACAAAGAGGTCGAGTACGAAACGTTCGAAAGTTTCAACGTTTCTGATCTCACTGCTATGTCCAGAGAAGATGCACAGGCTCACATGCTGAAAGGCGGAGTCTGGCCTAATATCATCCAACGCCCTTATGGAGTAGTGGCCAATGAGAATGATTCGCCAAAAGCGATCTTCATTTCCACGTTTGATACCCACCCGCTGGCAGCCGACCAGGCCTTTACCCTCAACGGTGAAGCTGAGGCTTTCCAGACAGGTATCAGTATCCTTAAGAAGTTTACTGAGGGTGATGTTCATGTCAATCACAACTCTGATGCGGAAGTGTCTGCCACCTTTGGCGGAGCAGATAATGCGCAACATAATAAGGTATCAGGTCCGCACCCTGCCGGTAACGTAGGTGTACAGATTCACCATATTGATCCTGTTAATAAAGGAGATGTGGTCTGGACGGTGTCTCCTTATGGTGTGGTACAGATTGGTAAACTCTTCAATACAGGCAAATACGATGCTTCAAGGCTCGTGGCACTGGCTGGTTCTGAAGTGAGCGCACCTCAGTATTACAAAACCTACACAGGAGCCGCTATTAACAAGCTGGTAGCTGGTAAGTTGAGTAATGACCATGTTCGCTACATCTCGGGTAATCCGCTAACGGGTAGCCAGGTAGAAGAAGATGGATATGTCGGTTTTTACGATAACCTGCTGAGTGTACTTCCTGAGGGTGATCATGCCGATTTCCTCGGTTGGATCATGCCTAAGAAGAACGTACTGAGTTTTCACAGAGCATGGGGTCTGTTTTCATTCCTGAATGGAAAGAACAAAGAGTATGTACTGGACACCAATACCAATGGTGAAGAGCGTGCTTTTGTACAGACAGGTACTTTCGAGCAAGTGGTACCTATGGATATATATCCTACCTACCTGATCAAGGCCATTATGTCAGAAGATTTTGACAATATGGAAGCCCTTGGTATTTACGAAGTGATAGAAGAAGATCTGGCTCTTTGTGAATACATCGATGTGTCAAAGCACGATATCCAGGAGATAGTAAGAGAAGGTTTGGAATTAATGCAAAACGGATAAGTTGGCATGAAGTTTTTACATAAACTATTAGAAAAACAGCGCCCCATGTTTGAAAAGGGCGGTAAGCTGGAGAAGCTATACTACCTGTGGGAGGCCAACGAGACTTTTTTGTTCTCACCAGCCAGTACCGCTAAAAAGACAGGTGTACAGATTCGTGATGCTATAGATTTGAAGCGTATGATGATGACAGTGGTCATCGCCATGATTCCCTGCCTGGTGTGGGGTATCTTCAATGTGGGTTATCAGCATCATCTGGCAGTAGGAGAGGAAGCGAGCTTTTTCTCAATGCATAATTTGCTTTTTGGAGCCCGATGGGTATTGCCAATTGTATTGGTCTCTTATGCATCCGGAGGTATTATTGAAGCCGTTTTTGCTGTTGTAAGAAAACACCCGATCAACGAAGGCTTCCTGGTAACGGGTATGCTTATTCCCTTGATTGTTCCGCCAACCATTCCATTATGGCAAGTGGCCCTGGCTACCATCTTTGGTGTGGTAGTAGGTAAGGAGATTTTCGGTGGTACTGGTATGAATGTGCTCAACGTAGCCATGACCGCCCGTGCCTTCCTTTACTTCGCATATCCTTCGCAAATCTCTGGTGAGGTTTGGACCCAACTGGCAGGAGAAACTGCAGTAGACGGGTATTCTGGTGCTACAGCACTGGCCATTGCTCAAAACACAGTTACTTCAGGAGGAAGTGATGTAGTAGCGGCCCTGGGGGAGTTCTTTAGTTTGAATAATATGTTCCTCGGATACATACCCGGCTCGATAGGAGAGACTTCAACATTAATGGCCCTTGTAGGGGCGGTTATTCTGATTGCTACCGGTGTAGGTAGCTGGAAAATCATCGTAAGTGTCTTCGCGGGAGCCTTTGCCATGGGAGCTATTTTCAACCTTGCAGATGCCAATGCATTCATGGCCTTACCGGCCGAGTATCATCTCGTCATCGGAGGACTGGCTTTCGGAGCTGTGTTTATGGCGACTGACCCCGTGTCAGCGGCCCAGACAGAGACCGGCAAATGGATTTACGGAATTTTGATAGGTATGATCACAGTGCTGATCAGAGTAGTGAACCCGGCTTATCCGGAGGGCATAATGCTGGCGGTGTTATTTATGAATGTATTTGCTCCGCTTATCGATTACTATGTAGTAGAAGCAAACAAGAAAAGGAGGTTATCTCGTGCAACAGTCTAATTTATACATTATCATATTTGCCCTTGTCCTCACATTTGTGTTGGGAGGCCTACTTGCTGGAGCCAATCAAGGGTTGAAAGAAAAGCAGCAGATTGCCGTTGATTTGGATACCAAAAAACAGATTTTGGGTGCCATTCCATCGGAGAAGGGTAAAATTGGAGAAATGACTGGTGATGAAGTAATTGCTCGATACGGAGAAGTAATTCAATCTTCAGTAGCTGACTATCAGGGTAACCTGATTGACGGTGTAGTAGCAGAAGAGGTGAACATAGAGAAGAACTATAAAAAGCCTGCTGACGAGCGTCAGTATCCGGTATTTAAGTATAGTGCCAATGGAGAGACTGCTTACATCCTGCCCACGTTTGGTGCAGGTCTGTGGGATGCTATCTGGGCTTTTGTGGCAGTATCTGAAGATTTTACTACGGTAAGAGGAATCAGCATGGCCCACCGGGGAGAGACTCCCGGACTGGGTGCCCGTATTACAGAAACTGAAGTACAGGAGCGCTACATTGACAAAACCTTTGTAAACGCCAGTGGCGAGTTGGTATCAGTGGTGATGATTAAGGGCGAGAAAAACCCTGAGTCTAAACTGGGTCCAACTAAAGTAGATGGTTTGGCAGGTGCTACACTTACTGCGGTAGGTGTAAACAATATGCTGGAAGCTTACCTGGCCAGTTATAAGAACTATTTTGAGAAAAATGTGAAAGGTGGTAACGCACTTTCAATGAACCAATAAACTTAAAGAACAAGTATAAATGAGTACTGAAACTTTAGAAGCACCGGTAGTAAAGAAATCAGAGTCTTTACTGTCGAAAAGGAGAAAGAAGTTCGTCACCGATCCATTGAATGATGATAACCCTATTACTGTACAGGTATTAGGTATCTGTTCTGCCCTGGCTGTAACCACCCAAATGAAGCCTACCTTCATTATGGCGGTATCGGTAATCTTCGTAATGATCTTTTCAAACCTGGTAATCTCATTGCTGAGAAACATGATTCCGGGTCGTATTCGAATCATTGTGCAGCTGGCCATTGTCGCTACCCTGGTAACCCTGGTGAGTGAGGTGTTAAAAGCCTATGCTTATGATATGTACAAAGAGCTGTCTGTATTTATTGGTCTGATCATTACCAACTGTATTGTAATGGGACGCCTTGAAGCATTTGCTCTGGGCAACAAACCTTACGATTCTGTATTGGATGGTCTGGGTTCAGGTCTGGGTTATTCCTGGATTATCCTGGCCGTGGCTTTCTTCAGAGAGGTTTTGGGTTCAGGTAAAGTATTTGGCTATGCACTGTTTGATGAAATGGGCATCGACTTTACCACTAACGGCCTGATGGTGACTCCGGTAGGCGCCTTTATCGTACTTGGGTTTATCATCTGGGTACAGCGATCTAAAACAGGTTACGTAGAACACTAAAACACAGAAAATCATGGATTTAATAAACTTAGGCATTAAGTCAATTTTCATAGAGAACATGGTGTTCGCCTACTTCCTGGGCATGTGTTCTTTCCTGGCGGTATCTAAGAAGGTATCAACAGCATTTGGTCTGGGACTGGCCGTTGTATTCGTATTGGGTATGACTGTACCTATGAACTGGTTGCTCAATGAATTTATTCTCAAAGAAGGAGCACTGGCATGGTTAGGTGGTGATATGGCTACTATGGACCTTTCTTTCTTACGCTTTATCATGTTTATCGCCATTATTGCGGCCATGGTACAGTTGGTAGAAATGACTATCGAGAAATTCTCTCCATCACTCTATGGTTCACTGGGTATCTTCCTGCCGCTGATTGCGGTAAACTGTGCCATCCTGGGTTCTTCCCTGTTTATGGCGCAGAGAGACTACACTTTGGGTGAGGCTACCGTATTTGGTTTTAGCTCCGGTTTTGGTTTCTTCCTGGCGATTATCGCCTTGGCAGCCATTCGCGAGAAGCTGAGATACTCTAATGTACCTGATGGCCTCAAAGGTCTGGGTATTACCATGTTTATCACCGGGCTGATGGGCATTGCCTTTATGAGCTTTATGGGTATTTCTATCTAAGAAATTACCTTGACGATATTTAAAGAGCCCTGGTGGAAACGTCAGGGCTTTTTTGTTTGGCACCAGTGTACTTACACACCACCAAGACTATAAGATAAAGGTTTAGCGTGTTCGGGGTTTTGGCCCATACTAAAGGAATAATAGATCTTGTTATTATATCATGCATGTAAAATTCAAAAGGTATCTTACGCTTATCGCTGTTTTGTTACTGACCGGGTGTCCTCCACATCAAAAGGATTACTACATGGTGGCAGCTGATTACCAAATTGGGGATATAGTTCTTAGTCAATCAGATTCTTCTCTTTGGATGTCCCACAATAATCTTAGTAACCTGAGATTCTGGTTTGATCTGGATCTGAATAATGTATATAAGAATTATTGGCTTGAAGTTGTGTTTGAGTATGAGAGCGAGCTAACGCAACCAGTAGTGTTTAATCTTGAATCAACAAGTTTAAGATCAGCGTTATTCAACTTCGTATTCTATGACCAACAGTCTTATGAAAGTACGAATATCAGAAAAGGGTCATGGGAAGAATTTACGGGTGGGACGCGTTTAAAAACGAAAGTGTTAAGATTCACGGCTTTCCCCAAAGATCGGAAGAAAATTAATGGCGATACACTACTGCTGTCAGGAGCACAAATATATATTGGTGACAGTATCTCTTTGGAGCTTCCTGAACTGAAATACGTGATGAACGAGACAAGGTCCTCCTTCCTGGGAAAGAAGCAGAGGTGAACTGATGTGGCAAGAAAGATATACTTGAGCTGTCAGGTGTAAAGGTGTCTTATGCTGATGGTACCACCTCAGGCCTGCCAGAGTTGAGCTTTGCACTAAACTTGCCTGGCAGGCATTGGTGATCTCCTGAATCTATATTGATCAATGAGTCTGTCTTTGGTGGAGGAGTCTGATACAGAGCTTATTCATCGCACATATCATGACGCAGTGTTACTTCGGCTAGTTTACTCCAGATCGTATGCTCAAAACCTTTGGGCGAAAACCTGAATAGAATGATTGTCTCCTCTGTTTGTTCACAATAATGCTGCTCTGCCTGAACATGCAAAGTCATAGGCTTTTTGGTAAAGCGGGTTTCATAGGTTTTAATTTTTCCGGTGTAGAACATGTCTTCAGACGAAGTCTCTTTTTGAATAAAGATGGCGCTGGTTTTCTGAAGAATAGTCAGGTCCGTTCTGGCCAGATCAATGGTTAAGAGCCCATCAAAATAGTATTGCAGGTTGATTTCCATATCTGTCTCAGTAAGTGGCTTGTCAGCATTTATTTTCCAGGCAAAGGCGTATGACCAGAATTCAGGACTGTTTACATCTCCCCAGCCCTTTGGAAAACGGGCATCTTCCATGCCCTCGAAATCGATATTGCTGGCAAAGCGCAGCGGGAATTTGAAAAACTCCTGGCCCCAGGTGTCATTGGCCACTGTGATTGCTTCAGGTTCCTGTTCCTGGGCAAGGCCCGGGAGAGAAATAAACAGGAGTACTATGATGAGAAGTCTGTGCTTAATCATTTATGAATTTTTTATAGTGTGAGTAGGTATAAGTTATGGTCTATTACTTGAGAGGTAGTGTAATCTTGAATTCAATGGCATCAGAAATGATCTCGTTTTTCAGGTTAGCACCTAAGCCTTTCGATCCAAAGTCCACCTTCCAGCGCGTCCTGTCTATTTTGAGCCTGGCTGCTATGTGCGTGTGTTGATCATTGATTTCTGCCTCATACTGTATTGACTGGGTGATCCCTTTTATGGTCAGGTTGGCATCAATTCTCAGATAGGTTTTGTTACTGTTAGGTGTGTTGTTCGGGTCATGATATTTCACCTTGGTCATGACTAACTTAGCAGTAGGATACTTTTTTACATTAAAGAAATCTTCGTTCTTCAGGTGCTCTACCAGGTTTTGGTTGTATTCCCCATCGGTGTTGGCAATGCTGGTCATATCTATAACGAATACACCTCCGGTGATTTTATCTCCAGCTTTCAGAAGCCGTCCTTCTTTTAGCTTTACGGTACCTTCATGGCCACCAAAACCAAATAGGCTCGACCCACTCCAGGTCAATGCACTTCTGTCAGGGTTTACTCTAAATACTTGCCGGGCCTGCATCAGAGTAGGGAAGCTGATTAACAGGGCGCATAATAGAATCATATTTTTCATAAGCGTTGATTTGATTTGGTGAGCAAACCTAAATCACCGCCAGTGGCAGAATGTCAAAAGAATGTAAAAGAAGTGTGAAGGACTGTCAAAAGTCATGCAGTTAACTGTTATTTGTAGGGTTTATGATGGTAAGAGCGATTTATTCATTGATGCTGGTAGCAGGTGTTACTTTTTCTACATGGCTGGCTACTGGTCAGGAAGAACGAAAAGGTGAATTTCCCGAGCTGGTAAAAATCTCTTTAAGGGAGGTAGGTAACCAGTTGCTGCTTTCTTATGGTGATTCGGCTTCCGTTATTCCTCCGGTAGTCGAACTTGGTGAGTCGCAGTATCAACTCTCATTGGGCACTGAACTTTCATTTATGCCGAATACATTGGTGTCAGTTGTCAAGGAGGCGTTTCAAAAGGCCGCTCTGCCCGAGCATTATATAGTTGAGGTAATGCAGTGTGCCGATGAGGAAGTAGCTTACAGTTATAAGATGACCACTGATGAGCAAACTACCATTATCCCCTGTTCGGGCCGGTTTCTGCCCGTCAACTGCTATACCATTCAGGTTCATTTTACTGGTGGTAAATCGCTTTTGAATAATGAAACCTTTGTCTACACAGCGGCTTTCGGCACTCTTGTGCTCATAGGCCTTTTATTTGGCAGGAGTAAACTTACTGAGCCTAAGAGAGAGGCTGGTGATGAACATCGGGAAGAAGAAAGTACAGACTTTATGATGGTGGGAAGCTTTCAGTTCTATCCGGAGCAGAACAAGCTGACAAAAGAAGCCAGTGAAATCAGCCTTTCGAGAAAGGAATGTGAACTACTTGAAATCTTTGTGGCCAGCCCCAATCAAATCATCAGGCGCGATGAACTGACTAAGAAGGTATGGGAGGATAATGGGGTGATTGTAGGCAGAAGCCTGGATACCTATATCTCCAAGCTCAGAAAGAAGCTGAAGTCTGATGAGTCAATAAAGCTCACGAATGTTCATGGAGTGGGGTATAAGCTGGAAATTGTCAAATACTGATCAAATCAGATAGAGCTTTGTAAAAGGTGCCAGAGCAAATTTTCGAGTTATAAAAATAGCCTGTCATCTTCAGGTAGCTCTTGAATTTTCGGATGGGCTTCTAATAACTTATCCAAGAGTTCAAAGAAACCTCTGAGTCTTATCGCTTTTTCTGTTGAAGAGTAGATATTTTCTTCCCAATTAATTTTCCTCCTGACTCCGTTTATTTCAACTTCCAGATAGAAATTGGAGGCGGGTAACACAAACGTTGATGTTGGTGGTTCAAAATCTTCGGGGTAGCCAAAAACATCGATACCCTTTAAGTTTTGAAAGATTTTTTCTTTCTGACTTCCAGTAAAATTAAATGATATGGTAGTATCACTGTCAAAAGAAAGTGCTTGCTGAAAAACTCCCTGTGAACTGTCAATGACCTTCCCTTCGAAGCGCCATATAGCTATGAAATTGAAGTCTTCGGGTGCTTTTTCCGGGTAGTCAAAACCACTATGCTGGTCACAATTGTATAATGTCAATGTGAAACAAATGACAAGACATATTTTAAAGAAGACTGACTTTTTCAAATTATCAAATGACACAGCTGTAGTAGTATCGGCTGTCAATATAATAAGTTCTGATAACCTTATGAAGGTTAGGAGCAGCACCAAATAATTTGGTACTATTGTTAAAATACCCCGCTTAAGGCAATGTAGGGAATACAAATAGCTATCGGCTCCAATAACTGTTTGTAGAAGTAGGGACTGATTTAAAACTTACCGGAGTTCTTCCAGTTTGCTTCAGGAGCTATCTTCTCCATCACATCCCAGTGCTCTACTATTTTGGCTTCCTTTATTCTGAAGATGTCAATAAAGCACCATTCTTCATCTCCGAGCAGGGCATGGCTAAGCAATACGGAGAAGTTGCCCTGAACCAGGATCTTGTACACTTTCAGGTACTGCATGGCCATGCCACGGGCTGCTGATTCCTCTACGAACTTACCAAAGCCTGTCAGACCATCTTCTACCATGGGATTGTGCTGATCATACTGCTCGGTAGATATATAGTCTGTGATTTTATCAAACTGGCCACCTAAGAGGATATTATTGGCAAAAGCTGTAATCAATGCACGGTTTTCTTCCGTTTTATCCAGGTCCTCAACTTCCGTAGGGCCATCAACCATAGATCGTCCGGAAGCCGTTTCCCTCACCTCTTCCTGTATAGTGTCCCAGTGCTCTATGATTTTGTCGTTTTCATCCGTATCAAAAATATCCGCGGTTACATAGTAAAACTGACCATTGTTAAGGCTCTGGTGGGCGTGTACAAATACATGTTGTCCATCCTCAATGGTTCTTACGAGTTTGATGTCTCGCACAGGGTTCCGTTCCAGAAAGGGAAGGAAGAACGCTAAGAAGCCCTCTTTGCCGTCAGCTACGCCTGTCGAGTGCTGTGTATATCGGTCTCCGATGTATTTATCCAGTGCTTCTTTTGCATGGCCCTGATTGATGCCTTCATTGTAAAGGCCTTTGGCATTTTCTGTTTTTTGACTCATGATGATAGGGTTTTTTATGTCTGACTTATGCTCTTACAAAGGAGCAAAATCAGGTAAACCGGTAAAAGGTAGAAATGAGCCTTAAGACTGTAGAAATCGGAAAGTATGCCTAGGGTTTTTGCATATGTGCTTGTCTGAAGACTTCCGGTGTCTGTAGCGTTTGTCGCTTGAAAAATTTAAAAAGATTGGAAGGTTCTTCGAAGCCCGACTGATAAGCAATCTCTTTGATACTGTCGTTTGTGTTGATGAGTAACCTTTTGATTTTCAAAGTAATAATATCGTCAACAAACTGTTTAGCCGACTTGCCGAGCATACGCTGCGTGATATTATTGAGCGTTTTAGCAGTTACATTCAGCAGCTCAGCATAGTATTGCACCGATCGGGATTTCTGACCATCTGTTTCGACAAGCTTCTGAAAAGCCAGTAGTTGATGAGTGTACTTATGCTCAGGTACCAGGCTGAGAGTGTTGCTTCTTATACGGTGGATTTTACTGGTCAGCACCTGCAGCAAGTTTCGAATAATCCCGGGAGTGTGTTCGTCCAGCGGCTGATTAAACTCCTGATCAATTTGCTTTACAACCGTGAGGGCTTCCTCAAATGGTGACTCATTCAGCACTGTATGCTGGCCAAAGAGTAGTTCATTGAAGAGTTCAGAGATTTTGTCAGTACCAATGGTATCCAGGTAGCTGAGCAGATATTCCTCCGTAAACAGAAGCAGGTGGCCTTGATGACTGCCGTCATGAAAGCATTGAATCTGATCTTTTCTAATCGTCAGTACGGAACGGGGTACAAGCTCGTATTCCTCAAAGTCTATGGTGTGTTTCCCTACACCTGACGTGATCAGGATCAACAGGTAGAAGTTTACTTTATGCGGACTTCTGGGGTCATGTGCCAGGCCTGTTCTTTGCAGAATACTCTCCAGTGGTAAAATCTCGAAATCAATAAGAGGGACTTTTTTCCGGTCAAAACTGATATTGATAATCTGGTTACCCATGCTATTGAATTGCTGCCATATTGGACATGCCAATAATCACTTAATCGTATAGGTGTACTTGAGCGCGAGCACATGCGTGATTTCATCAATGGGGGTGCCCACCGTAGTCTCATAGCGATAGAAGATACCAAACTCACCAACGTTTTTGTATTTGCGCTCAGTGCCGATCGTGAACCGGATGGAGTTTTCAATACCAGCCTCATCTCTGTTCATGCCCAGAAAGTATTCTGCATTGAACTGAGGGTCATATTTCCAGTCTTTGATTTTATAAGTGAACCCGGATCTCCAGCGGAAATACCTCCGGGATACGTCACCTTCAGCCTCTGAAAGGCCTACCTCATTCCTATGCTGGTAGAGTAGCCTATGTTTGAGTTCAAAGCGATCGATGTCATGTTTGGCACCCAGACCAATCTGGTAACGGAAGTGGTCCTCAAAGCCCTGTCGGTTGCCCCGGTTGTCATTGCGGGTGATATACCGTGTGGCCAGCAGCAGGTCCAGCAGTTTGTTGAGCTCAAATTTGATACCCAGTTCGGTATGGTAGTTTTTCAGGGCATTGGCATCATCATCAAAACGAATCTGCTCTTCCAGGTCCAGGCTCCAGCGGTCACTGATCTTATATTTGGCCCCGGCCTTTAACCATACTTCGAAATCACTTTGCTGGGCATGGAGTGAAGCGCTAAAGCAGCCCAGAATCAGAAGAATAAATGAAAAACGTACTCTCATGACCGTCCTACCACTTTGTAGTAAATGACAAGTGTAGAAACCTGGTTGGCGTAGTCTACCTTGGTGACCGATACCTTTGTAATATCCAGGCCGGTACGGCTCTTCAGATCGTCTATCAGTGCATCGTAGTTCTCCGGCTTTATATTCTCAAGCGTACCGTAGGTAATATTCCGTTGCTCTACATGCGCCTTGGATAGCACATAGCGCTCTATCACGTAAATGGCGCCCACCACGGCAATGTTCACGGTTAGTATCTCCGTATAGCTCATCTTTTTATTCGCCAGCGCATTGATGACCGAAACCCCGATAACGACAAAAAGGTAGGTCATTTCCTTGATGTCTACCGTGAGCGTGCGATAGCGAATAATACCAAAGATGGCAAAGAGGCCAAGTGCCATACCCAGATCGAGTTCGAGTTTCTTAAGCGTGAAGCACAGAAAAAAGACAATAATGCTTACCATATAGTAGGTAAATACATACTCCGTCCGCTGCGTATAGCGGTAATATAATTGCCTGATGATAATGCTTATAAAGGCAAAGTTCAGAGCAAACCGAACCAGCATTTTAAAAAAGTCATCATCGAAGAGGGGGATTTCAAGAAATTCCATTCAACCTTTTAATCTGTAAAGTGTACAAGATAAAAGATTGTTTACGCGAAAGGGGAGAAATGCCCTTTTAATAGATGGATCAGGCTAAAATTAGCCATGTGTTTCAACTGCCGGCTCTGTTTTGTAGATAAGCTTGCCTTCTGATACCCTTGACTTTGAGCGGTTGAACAGTACACTGCGGATGCCGGGAATTTCCGTGTTGGCACTTACCAGGCGCTTATCGCTGATCAATTCGAGCAATACACCATCTTTTTCCAGTAACCTGATTGAAATGCCCCGATCAGGTAAATCAAGGTTGTAGGTTTCTACAAAGCCAAACTCTGATTCGCACCAGGCCTTGGTTTTTTCAAAATCCATCGCCATTACAGAGAAGAAATAGGAGGTAAGGCCACTTACTTTTGCGTCTTCAAAAAACTGTACCCTGTTACCATCACTGTCAAGCGATACCAGTGATCTGGTTTTCAGGTTGCTATCATAAAAGATTTCTCCGCGGAATTCACTGCCATTTTCTCTGAGCCTTGTATAAAGGCCGTCAAGGTCGTTCGTCTTAAAACCAATTTTAAAAAAGCCAGCTGTTCGCTGCCCCTGAGGCGGGGCTTCGTTGGAGTTGCCTGCGGAGATATCAATTTGGTTGAGCTTATCAGACAAGATATGAGAACCATCAAGTTCACTGCTGACAAAGCCCAGGTTTTTGGTGTACCATTTTGCCAGAGTACCGGGGTTTTGAGAGCTAAGCTGAAAGCCATTGATCTTTAATGGCTCATCCGACTCAGGTGCACAGCTAACGGTGGCTAAAATGGCAAAAAGTGTGAGGAGATAAGCGACTGACCTTTTCATGCCTGAGTATACGGGTGGGAGGTGGTGGCATTGCCTGTCATCGACATAGTGGCCTGCAGGCAAGTCGAAAAGCAGGTTTGTGCAGATAAAGTAAGCCACAAAAAAGAAAGACCATCCGAGGAGATGGCCAATCCGATGGAAATAATTCCTGACCTTCTTTCTGCTCACTTGATCTGTAGAACAGAATTAAATTTTAGGATATCTGGTTTAGTTACTGCTTTTTTCGTGTGGTCATCATTTGTAAATAAAAATACTTTTTTACGTTAAATAATTATAAATGAGCTTGATTCATTGTGTATAATGTATTTTTTTAGATAATGATATACAAAAGGGAATTCTTATTTATTAAACTCTATAGGTATTTTGAGTATATCAGGGAAATGCCGAGAGCCCTTATACTAGTAGGCAAATTTAAAAACAACAAAATGAAAAATATATTCAAAGTGAAAGCTGCTCTTCTATCTGCAGCGATGCTTTTCATTATGGTAACAGCCTTTACAGCGGAGGCTAAGTGTACATTACAAGTTGACCCCAATAATGTCGGGTGGTGTCGAAGCGTGGTAGAAAATGGAGAGATAACCGATTGGGTCTGTGATAAGAACGCTGATCCTGGTAATAATCTGCCGAAGAACTGCGAAATTCTGAAGGAAACTATAGCCGGAGAGGACTAAAAGCAAAGTGATTTTGAAACAAGGAGCCTGTATTTCACAGGTTCTTTGACTAATTGATACCAGATGAACTTGAAAAATATCTGTTACCTTTTTTGTCTCTTGACATTTTTGTTTTTTGGTGGAGGCTGTAATTCTGAACCTGGAGCTCCCGGGGCTTTGAGGGCTGGCTTGAAGATGAAATTGGTTGATAGTTTCAAAATTAGACTCGATTCTACAACAGGTCCGTATAATCCTTTTTATCAAATGATAAGTGAGGGAGGTAAGAGGTATTTAACTTTCTTTAATCCAATTAACTATAGTATATATTTTTATGATTACGACAGACATGAATTATCCAAGAAACTGAAATTAGAAAAGTCTGGTCCTAATGGTGCAGGTAGTGGAGTTCGGGCCTATCGTTATTTGAATGCTGATTCGATATTTATTCATGCTTTTGACGATCAAAGGGTTTATCTTTTTAATGCTCTAGGGGAGCGTTATGGTTCTTATTCTTTAGAATCAGATATACCAAGAACTCAGTTTCCGCAGTCAGGTATAACAAAGCCATTCTATTACTGGCGTGGTAACCTGATACTAAATAATAGTGGTAGATGTAATGATAGTAAAGGCAATCCTTTACCACCAGCTGTAGTGGTCTACAACGTTGAATCCAATAAAACTGAACGTGGGCCGGAGTACCTGCCAAGGTATACCGATAAGCCGAAGCATAAGGCTTGGCCTCTTTCATTTTGCGATGTTTTTAATACCCATAATTCACATGATGGGGTATTTATGTACGGGTTCGCCCTTGAGCATAAGGTGATAGTTACAGATCATGAATCATTCGAAAAAGAGGTGGACTTTTCTAGTAGTAATGTTGATGGGGCTAAGCTCAAGCCTTTATCTCGTATCCCTTCGGATCCATTGGAGGCGCTAAAATTGTCATCCAGTTACGCTCAATATGGCCCAATTTACTATGACCGTTTCCGAGAATTGTATTATCGCTTCGCTAATGGTCCAGTTAGTCAAAAAAATCTGGATAATAATTATTTCAAGCCAGAGCAGAATATCGTTGTTATGGACAAAGACTTTAATGTTTTGGGAGAGGTAAAGGTGTTTGAAGGGAGTGATAGGATGGTATTTACAAAAGAGGGAATTAATGTAATATCAGGAAGTAAGAAAGATGAAGATTATTTGACTATTGATGTTTATGAAATTTTGTAATACCAATTTTGTAATATGCTTTATATGCGCAGTGTTCTTAACTTCTTGCAAAAATGATGGTATTTCTTTACAATTTAACGAGGCTTATCAGGCTGCGAATGTTCAAGTAGACCTGCACGAAATTGATATAGTCTTGATTATTCCTAATGCTGGTTGCCAAGGCTGTATTTCGACCTTGGAGCAATTTGTGCTTAATAGGAATGGGCAGTTACAAAGACTATTAATAGTCTTTACAAATTATTCAAGTACTAAAGCACTGAGAGTAAGGTTTAGTTCGAAAATACTGGATGGCCCGAATGTTTATCTCGACAGTGCCAATCTCTTTGGCCAAGGAAAACTTTCTTCCATGTATCCGGTAATCCTCTACCTGGAAGAGGGGAGTGTGAAAAAAGCTGAATATGTAAGTCCTGAAAACCCAACTGCGGTTGCAAACCTTGAGTATGCTTTGTCTCAGAAGGGCATGAAATGATTTAACAAGCATTGCCAAAAAAGAAAGACCACCCGAGGAGATGGCCAATCAAGAGGGACAAGGAAGGGTCTTAGGTTTAAACTAATTGCTTAGTTTAAAATACATTACTATGTTACAACATGCAAATTATGTGAGCTTTAAATTTTCTTAAGGTGCAGAAGGTGGTTGTCTGTCGGGGTAGTGTATCTATTGAACGTATTGCTTCGTAAGCGATTACATGCTGAGATCACTTTTTTTACTTTTTCTCACTGTGGCTTTGATGTCCCGGCTTACAGCACAAAACCTCAACGAAATACAGGCCCTTGAAGAGATAGCAGTACTGCAAACCAACCTCAAGCGCTTTCATGCCGGGCTCAACAGGTATACCCCGGCCGATTCGCTGGACTACTATTTTGAGCTGGTCAAATCCAGGGTGGGAGATGAGCAGGAAGTATCTGATTTTTATAAGGAGGTCACCTTCTTACTTAACAAAGTTCGCTGTGGTCATACACGCAGCTCTATGCCGGCTACGGCCAATGATCGTTTCAAGAAGACTCATTTGTTTTTGCCTCTTTCAGTCGTTTATCTCGGGGACAAGCTCTATATAGATGACTTTCTGACCAATGATGGAGCACTTGAAAAGGGGGAAGAAATACTGACGATTAACGGTCTGTCTGTCAAGGAAATCAATCGCAGAATTTTTGATCATCATTCTTCAGACGGCTTTATCAATAGTAGCAAATACAGGCTTACCGAGCGTTACTTTCGGTACTACTATCAGCTGTATATATCACCTGATGCCGACCGTTATGCCCTTACCATCAGAGCTTTGAATGGGCAGCTGAGGAGAGTGACTGTTTCTGGTGAAAAGTGGGATCAGCTGAAATCACTTGACAGGCCTGCTCCTGAGAGAGCTGAACTGAAGCTGGAACACAGAGGCGATTACAGCTACATGAAAATCGGCACTTTCGTAAGCTACTACCTCAATAATGCCGGGCTGGACTATGATGAGTTTCTGGAAAATAGCTTTAGAGATTTAAAAGAGAAGGGGGTAAGCAACCTTGTACTGGATCTGAGAGGAAACGGAGGAGGTGATGATAACTATGGCGCACTACTTGTCAGCTATTTTGCTGACCAGGCTTTCAGGTATTTTGAAAGAATTGAGGTCACTGATGACTATACCGGCTATGGCTCGGTAAGCCGAAGCGGAGGTCGAAACCTGATGACTTCACACAAAGGCTTGTCTGTATGGCAGCCAAAGGCCAATCGCTTTGGGGGCAAGGTATATGTGCTCAATGATGGCTGGAGTTTTTCTACCTGTGCTGATGTAGCCACGGTACTACATCACCATCATTGGGCGACTTTTCTGGGAGAGGAGACCGGTGGTGGCTATGATGGCAACACCAGTGGTAATTCAAAAACACTGACCTTGCCACACTCTGGCATCAGCATTAATCTGCCCATGTGGATGTACACTACGGCTAATGTGGGGCATGCCTTCTATGGCAGGGGCGTCATACCCGATTATCACATTACACCGAGTGCACAGGAATTTGTAGCCGGGCGCGATGTGGTATTGGAGAAAGCAGAGCGCCTGATCAGAAGAGATTGAGTGTTGTCATACGCTTATTCCCTTACCAGGTATACTCCGGTGGTTCCACGCCACTCATGCGTACGTAAAGGTTTGATTTGGCCCGGTGGTTGGCCATATGATCCTGCACGTAAAAAAGGGCAAAGGCCCGGCTGACGGTATTACCACTGTGGTACATTACGGTGCTCTTATCCAGTTGGGCCTGCTCGATGTTATAAATCACTTCCGTGGTATAGTCAAAGCCTTCTTCAATCAGTTTTATAATCTCTGCCTTGGTCATTTGAGAGGCATCAGGCCGGTTGGGCTTTACATCCATGCCCTGCACATAGCGCCTGGTAAGCAGGGGAATGGTGTAGGCGATATGAACCATCTGCTCGGCAAAGGTTTTACTCACCTCTGTGGGTTTATAGCCATAATGCTCTTCAGGCATAGCTTTGGCTACTGCCAGGCAATGCTCGCGGGCTTCCAGCCAGACAGGCAGGTACATTTTAGTGAAATCCGTTTTGGGAGTACGATCCTGTGCGCTTAAGCTTAGGGTACTGAATACCAGTAGGAGAGAGTAGGTAAGGCTTTTCATCAATTCGGTCGGTTACTTATGAAAAGCTATGAATTTTTTCTGACTTGGTTTTATGAGTCTTCGGAGCTTTCCGGCTCCTTCCACCGGCTTTCCTTCCATTCCTTTTGCTTTTCAGGAGTCAGAAAGGTCCAGGCGATAATCCTGCTTGACTTGTTGCCTTGCCCCATGGGAATTACTTTGATATCGAGGGCCTTCACTGCATTCAGTGCTTCCCGGGCTCCTTTCAGATTGACTTCTTTTGATACCAGGGTGCTGAACCAAAAGCAGGAGTCGCTGAACTTTTTACTTTCACGCACCATGTCCCGGATAAACCGTCTTTCTCCGCCATCTGTCCAAAGCTCAGAGCCTTTGCCTCCGAAGTTGAGGGTAGGCTTATCTACTTTTTTGCGGTTAAGGTTATTGACTTTTCGCAGCGAAGCTTCCTCTGCGGCTTCTGCTGAAGCATGAAATGGAGGATTGCAGACGGAAACGTCAACCCGCTCATCTTTTCGCAATACACCGTAAAAGATGTCTTTGGGGTCCTCCTGTAGCCTCAGGTCCACCTTACCTTTTAAGCCCGGGTTTTTGTCTATGATCTTTTGAGCAGAATCTATGGAGCTACTGTCAATATCAGTACCGATAAATGACCAGCCATATTCATGCTGCCCGATGATAGGATAAATGCAGTTGGCTCCTGTACCAATATCAATACATTTGATATCAGCCCCGGTAGGGATCCTACCAAAGTTACTGGCACAAAGTACATCCGCGATATGGTGAATATAATCGGCCCGGCCGGGTATGGGCGGGCAGAGGTATCCTTCAGGAATATCCCAGTACTCCAGCTGATAATGGTGTAGCAGCAGGGCTGTATTCAATGCTTTGACGGCTTCCGGCTTGGCAAAGTCTATGGACTCATTGCCGTGAATATTGGTGCCCAGATATTCTGATAATACAGGGTGTGCCTTAGTCAGCACTTTAAAATCGTATCGGCCACGGTGTTGACTCCTTGGATGAATTCTGGACTTTTCAAGGGTTTTGGTTTTGTCTTTACCCGACTTAATAAAGGAAATACTACGCCTGCCTTTCTTCTGATTACCCATTTGCTGTGTTTGTCTGATTATTCGGCAATAGACTCAAGGTACAGCTTTTCAACCTTCTCCCGTGCCCAGGGAGTCCTTCTTAAAAATTTGAGGCTGGACTTATAGGAGGGGTTATTGGTGAAACAACCGATGTTGATGCGGTTTCCCAGCTCCTCGAAGCCATATTGAAAAATCAGGTGTTCCAGTATCTCAGCGAGCTTGACCCCGTGCAGGGGATTATTCGGCTGCTCTGGTTTCGGCTCTCTTCGGGTGTATTCAAAGTCCATGCACTGCAATTTACAAGCATCCGGGCGGATATGTAAGGAAAGCCCGGCTTATTGTCTGCGGGCCTGGCTTTCCTGATGCCTTATCGTGCCGGGTCCAGGTACTTTTTGGTTTTGAGGTAGAGCAGAATAGTGACTACCTCATTGATGATGAAAAGTAGTCCAATGCCGATAACTGCCTGATCCAATACTCCCTTTTGAAGCATCAGGTACTCCAGCACAAAGAACATAGGGCCAAAGAGTATATAGGGAAGTAAGAGGGCATAAAGCAGAAACCAGAGTAGTTTTCGCTTATTCTGAATGGACTTATAGGCCTGAATCAGCGGAGGCATACAAATGGCCCACACCAATATGATCACAATCCAGGTGTTGAGCGTAGTGTAGCCAAAAAGCCTGCCGGTAGCATACAGCTCATCATTAAAGCCCATGATGGGGCCCAGCATTCTTTGCAGGGGCATTTGAGCGAAGATCATTGCAAAGCCCAGCTGGCTATGGAAGTGTGATTTGTTGACCCTGAGCAAATACATGCCCACATACATCATGATAAAGGTGAAGACCGGCCCCGCATAAGTAGCCAGATAGCTGATGGCCTCTCCCTCACAAGCTGTTTCGAAAGAATTGAAGCTTTTATAGCCCCATGCACCACAAATCAGGTAGCCGGCAAAGTGATGGACCAGCTCATGCAAAGAGGCATAGAGCATGGTGATACAATAGAGGGCAATACAGTATTTAGTAGTGAGTTTGAGCTTGACCATGACCTTTTTAAGGTCATAGGAGGGGAAATGTCTGAGAAAGGTTGCAGCCGGGTAAGCCTTTGTTCACGGACGGGTTTGAGTCTTTCTTAAAAAGTCCAGGCCAGTCTCACATTCAGGTCGAACTTCACCACGCGTTCTATATCTTCTCTGTTGGAAGAATACTCAATGTCGAGGCCCAGGTAGTCCCGTTCGCTGTGAAAGCCATCAGTAATCGGGGGATTCAGGTGTTTGACATCCCGGTACCGTCTGCCAATTCCCGCATATCCTTCTAACACCAGATTGGGCGTGACATAGTGCTGCATGCCTACACGCAACGTCATAGTAAAGAAGGTTTTGTCTACGTCTACTATATTCGTGAAGTAGTCTGCTCGTTCGCGCACAGCGTATTCATCATGAACGGGCATTGTGTAAAACAGCTCAGCGGTATGTGTCTTCTCCATAGCTTCCATGGAAAGCCCGTAATACCAGCGATTCTTCTTTGTATTGATATGATAGTATTTCAACTCAACGCCCAGTACATAACCCCGTGATTCACGCGCATAATTGTTGTCCCGGCTGGTCGGTATCATGAAATGATATTCGGTGGAAAACCTTTTGCCATGTAGCCTTTCGTAGCCAAGCTCCACACCGGGATGATATCTACCGAACAGAGAGAAAGGCGTGATGTTGATTTTATGCTTGGCCCAGGGAATACTATCTGATTCTGATGTGTTCTCAACCTTGCTGATTTTTATCCTTTCAACCTTGTTGCTATCTGTCTGGCCCTGAAGATGTATCAAAGGGAAAAGCAGGCTTAGCAATAAAATGGGGAGTGCTATTTTTGAACGCATCGGGCTGTGTTTTCTTAAGGATGCAGCCTAGCTCAAAATGGTAACAGGGTATTATCAAATCTTTTGAGCGGGTGGGTTGAAAACACCAATACCCAATACCCATTACCCAAACTACTGTTCTCTTGTAAAAACCAGGGTATCATCTCCCTCAAAGTCTTCAGGGCGATCACCGGAAAAACCCATGGCCAGCTTTAAGGTGTTTTCATCTGTAAACTCCATAATACCCTTCAGTCGCCCCATTTCGGAATCATCGGCAAGCCTGTGAATAATGAAGTCTATCTCGATGGGGGCAGACTGGTAATCGATAGTGTAGAGCATATAGGCTTCAATACCTCCCACAACCGCAGATTTTCCGCCCATTACCTGCCCATCTGCTTTTAGGGTGGCATAACCCTCTTCATCCAGAATGAGGAAGCCGGACTGAACACCATCATCTCCGGCCCATTTTCCAAGGTGCTTGTTGTTAGCAGTTTGGACGCTTAGGCAGAAAGTGAGACAAAACCCGATACTCAATGTTTGGATAAACGTGCTCATAGTAGCACAATATACCAGAGCAAAAGGGGCTGTCAAAAGAGAAATCAGAATTATAGAGAGTCGTTAGCCAGGTAATTCATAGAAAATGAATGCCTCTAAGTTCCATTTCAATGGTCTGCCGTTGTATTAGACATATTACCCACCTGTTCTCTGACCGAAGGATAGCCTTTTCATAATCTCCACGTAACCCATAGCAATGTACTATCGGTACCTTTCTCAGCTCCTTCTGTGTCTTCTTACAATTGCAGTCTTATCATGTAGCAGCAATGATGATAACCCTGAAAGTGCCCTGTATTGGGAGACTGTTGCACCGGTAACAGTGGGGCTGGATGCGGCTATGCTCGACAATCTCACCTCTAAAATTGGTGACAACGAACTTGGGAAGGTGAGTAGTGTGGTGATTATCAAAGATGGTAAGCTGGCCTATGAGCAGTACTTCCGGGGTATGGATGCCGATACACCCCACCTCAACTACTCGGTCACCAAAAGTATTACAGCCATGGCGATTGGCATACTCTTCGATGATAGCCGGATTGCCGATCTGGATGTACCAATTCTGGACTACTACCCTGAATATCCTTTGAGTACGCTGTCAAACCCTGATGAAAGAAAGGAAGACATCACACTGAGACAGACCCTGCAGATGCGTGCAGGCTTTGAGTGGGATGAACTTGGCATTCCCTATACTTCTTCTGAAAACCCTGCGGTGGAAATTGTAGGCAGCCGGGACTGGGTGAAATATGTATTGGACAAACCTGTTGCTACTAACCCGGGCTCACGCTTTGCTTACAACAGTGGTTGTACCATGCTGCTTTCCGGAGTAATCAAGCAGCTGACAGGAAAGACGGCCTCTGCCTTTGCAAAGGAGCAGCTACTGGATCGGCTTCAGATTAGTAATTACGAGTGGCAGGAGGGCCCAAACGAGATTTCCAATACAGGTTTTGGCATTAGTTTACGCCCCCGGGATATGGCCAAGTTTGGTCAGCTGATGTTGAATTACGGTGTCTGGGAGGGCGAACAGGTGATCTCAGGCCGCTGGGTAGCCGCTTCATTCGAATCTTATACCCGTTTTCAGGGGGGCTATGGCTACGGCTATCAGTGGTGGAACAAAACCTTTACCATCAATGGTCAGGAAAAAGTGATTCCCTATGCGCATGGCTATGGCAACCAGCTGATTTATGTAATTCAGGACCTGAATATGGTGGTAGTGCTTACCGGACAAAACTACAATGGCGAGCGTTCCTTTGAAGAAGAGATATTGCAGGATTTTGTGATTCCTGCTGCCGGGTGAGTCCGTCAGCTTTTTAATATGAATCTTCGAAAGCCATCCTGTGGGCTATCTGAGCCCCTCTGCCCGTTGGACATCCTGCCAAGGGCAGGCAGGCTCCTCATAGGGGAGACGCTTTCTAAAACCTTTATGGATTAATACAGAAAAAAGCCTGTTCCTCCCGAAACTTCGAGATAAGACAGACTTCCCATCTAAAATCTAAAATCTATTATCTAATGTCTGGTGTCTCATGTCTGCATCCACAAAAACCATCGTCTGCGAGCCATCGACTATGGACTATTTGGCCCCTCTGTCCGTTGGACATCCTGCCAAGGGCAGGCAGGCTCCTCATGGCGGAGACACTTTCTAAAGCTTTCAGCTAATCAGCACAAAACAAAAAGCCAACTCGCTAAAGCAGGCTTCTTATCTAATATCCAGCGTCTGAAGTCTAAAATCTCAAGGCCATCGACTATGGACTGCCTGACTATCGACTGTCACGAATCCCTCAGCACCTCAACAGGATTCCTGTTTGCTGCTCTTAAAGATTGGAAGCCTATGGTTAACCAGGCCAGGGCAAGCGATCCAATGGCAGCCCCTACAAATACTGCTGGTGCGATTGGGGTTTTGTAAGCAAAATTAGTCAACCAGTCTTTTACAAAAAGGTAGGCAAGTGGACTGGCAATCAGGAGCGCTATTAAAACCAGCAAGGTGAATTCTGCTGTGAATACATACATCAGTCGATAGACCGAAGCACCCAGTACTTTTCTCACTCCCAGCTCTTTCTTTCTTTGTTCAGCTGAGAAGGCAGCTAAACCAAACAAACCGAGACAAGCAATGGACAGCGCCATGGCGGTAAACACATTCAGTACCTGGCCCATTTGTTGTTCGGTTCTGAATTGGGCTTCAAAGTTTTGATCCATCAGTGAGTACTGGAAAGGTACCCCCGGATTGACATCTGATAATTTGCTTTCAACATCCTCCAAAAGAACCGCCAGATCTGATGCGGTTTGAACAAAGTCTTTATTTAATCTCATGGAAATAAAATCTCGTCCACTTTCCCACATTCTGTCATTGTCATCATGCACAATCAACAATGGGCCAATTTCATACTTTATAGAGTTAAAATTGAAATCTTTTACAACACCAATTACCTCGAAAGAAATGTCTTCATTATTATCTACGAAAGTAAGCTGTTTTCCAATGGGTGAATCTTCAGTATAATTTTCCTTAATGCCCCACCCTAAATCTCTTACAGCGGTCTCATTCAGAATGATTTTGTATTTGTCTGTCTCCAGAGATTTATCAAAACTACGTCCGGTAGAAAAATCTAAATTCAACAAGTTCAAATACTCCTCAGTAGCCCTTAGCCTGTTGAGGTTTATGCCTTTACTTTCCAGATCATCAGCCGGTTTATAATTGTCTTCTCCCCAGATGTTGGGAGGAACAGCGTCTGAAAGGCCTATTTCTTCAAAGGCAGTATTCGACTTCAATAAAGTCTGAAAAGTTTCTTTATTGTTATCATTAAGCAGCTCTATGTTGTGGATTTGCAATATGTTATCCTTATCAAAACCCAGGTTTTCCTTAGCTGCATAATCCAATTGCTTATGCACAAACATGGAACATATAATCAAGGCAATAGTGATGGTAAATTGAAAGACCACGAGCCCGTTCCTTACAGATTTTCCTTTAAAACCTGTACTTAATTTTCCTTTTAACACTTCAGTAGGGTTGAAGGAAGAGAGGTAAAAAGCAGGATAACTTCCGGTGGCTATACCCAGGAGTAGAATGAACCCACCTAAAAGCGCTATGAATGATGGGTTGATTAATTGGTCGTTAAGGGAAAGACTCGTATTTGCCAGGGTATTAAAAGCACTGAGTGATACTTCAGTAGCCACTATGGCGATGATAGTACTCACGAGCACAAACATTACTGACTCAAAGATAAACTGTCTGACAAGCGCCTTTTTGGGAGAGCCTAGCGTCTTACGAATACCGACTTCTTTAGCACGATTTGCCGAACGAGCGGTTGACAAATTCATGAAATTGATGCTTGAGAGTAGTAAGATAAGCAAGCCCACAGACCCAAATATTTGAACGTAGACACTGTCACCGGATGGACCAAATCTGTTACCGCTGGCAGAGGAGTTCATATAAACATCTCTGATTGGTTCCATGTACAAGGTCCATTCTTTGCCCTCAACAAATTCATCGAAGGTTTTTCCAAGGGCACGTTCACCAGCCCATTTAGGTGGTATTGCCTGAATCTTTGCTTCTAAGGCCTCGATATTGGCATCTGAACGTACGAGCCCATAGGTGCCAAATGTCGTCCACATCCACTGATATTCTCGCCTTTTGATATTTGAATAGCTACTCATAGAGGTGAGCATATCGAACTGGATATGTGAGTTGGCTGGCAGGTTTGCTATAACTGCTGTGACGATAAAGGATTTCGATTCCCCTCGCTCTGCATCGATTTTCAATGTTTTACCAATGGGCTCTTCATTACCAAAATATTTTAGTGCCATTTCTTCTGTGATCACCACGCTTAATGGATTCAATAGCGCCTGATCCCGGCTTCCTTTTAAAATGGGGAAGGAGAAGATGTTGAAGAAATTCTGTTCTGCAATGAACAATCCACGTTCTCTGAATGAGACAATTTTGCCTCCATCAGGTTGATAGGATATTAATTGTCTTCCGGGAGAATGAAGTCTTGTTACCTCTTCGAATTCGGGTACATCAGACCTTAATGCCACAGCTAAGTTGGGACCGGTTGAACCAAACTGCTCATTCCAGTCACCCCAGATCATCGGTTGGTTGACACGATATATCCGATCTCCTTTTTCATGAAAGTTGTCATAAAACATTTCATCCAAAACATAGAGTCCGATAAGAAGTGAAGCGGTTATGCCAATGGATAAACCCAGAATATTCAGCAATGAGAATTGCTTATGTCGGATGGCGTTTCTCCAGGCAATTGTGAACATATTTCTCAGCATGGCTAGTCAGTTTTAAAAAGTACGTATGCACTAATTCAAATAGAATGCCAGTCAGGAAACCATGATTTGCGAGCTTGGGTGGTGATTTTTAAGTATGACGACCTGTGTTGGTGTCCTGATAAGAACGCTTATGTTCGCCAGCGGGCGAATGCAGAAAGGACAGACTTCATCACATTATTGTATTCAGTTTGGACCAACGACCAGTCATGCTGGTGAAGAACACCAGCATGGAGAGGAAGTCCTATGTTCAATAACCTTGCAGAGGTCTTCAATCATCTAATCACCCGTATTAAAATCAGTCGATAGACCCGTGTTTTGATTGGAAGTCAATGGTTTTGTCTGTTTGGCAGGTAGATCAGTGAGTCTACCATAGACGATTTAATCAGAAGGCCAGATGAATACTGGATTCGATGTTTTTACATTTTTCTTTATCATCTATGATAACCACTCCCCACCTCCACATGTCAATTGAGAAGCTCACATCTTTGTCACTTTTAATCAAAGACCAGACCTCTTTCATGCCCTTGCTCCAGTTGATATCATCAAAAATGAATATCACCGGCCTATTGCTCTTTGTTTTCAATCCCTGGAAGTACTGCAAGGTTGGTTCTTTTTGATGATACCCGTCAATAAACGCAAGATCGAAAATGACTTCCCTGGCCATTAATTCTGGAAAACTACTGTCATATAAGCCTTGTATTACTTCGAAACGATTGCTATCGGTGATTGAACTAAACTGCTCCGAGGAGATTTCGCAGGACCTGGGGAGTCCTTCCATGGTAATGAAGAGACTATTTTTAACGGGTTTTAATGCTTCCAATATATATGTGCCAGAAACCCCAAGGTTAGTACCTATTTCAAGTACATTTCGCGCATCAGAAAGTCTCGTCAGACTATACAAAAGCTGACACCATTTTATGGTCGATGATGCTTTTGCATTGGTTCTTACGATGGATGGTGTACTACTATTAAATATTTCCCGTGAAATGGGGCTCTCATCTTTCAACAGTTTATTTCGGTATTGCTCACACCTGGCGAAACTCTCCTTATCTAAACTCGAAAAGTCATTCCTTTTTGTTTTCTCAAAAGCATTCAGAAACTGATTGAGTGTTGGACTATTATAGCTTCGCATCTTTTTAATCTCCGAAGCTTGCTTTAGTCTCCGTGAAATAATGGTGAGATGCTTGTTGAATTTTTTTCTTATCATAAAAGTTACTTGGAACTTGCGAAAGTATGATGAAAAAAATCCTCAGTTCAAAGGGAAATATATAAGTAATTGAGTCGAGAGTTATTATGTCGGTAAAACAAAGAATTGACGCTACTATCTCGGAACAGGCTTTCAAATCTATAATCTAAAGTCTGTTACCCAGAGATGAATTATTCAATTAACCGAAAAGTCATACTCTTCAAACAGTTCATTGAAAGCTCCGGACCAGTTTCCTCGGTCCCAGTTTTTTCTTGATTCCGAAAGGAGTTGAGAGAGTTCTTGATTAGCTTTTCTATCCTTGAACGAGAGGAGGGTCTGTGTGAGGTGGAAGGTATCAAAAGCACTGTTCTTTTTACTGAGCTTGTCAAGAATTTCAGGAATGACACCTTTTAAACCATTGGATCTGGCAAAGTCGGTGTAGACCTCCAGTTTTGTAAAATCGCTATGTCGGATTTGTGTGGCACAAAGCTCTGTAAGATCAGCTCCTGTTTCTTTTTTTACATGGTTAAGAATCTGTCCTAATACTTTCTCAGAAGTACCAAAGTCATCTGAAAGCGTGGCGGTAACTACAATGTGGTTATTATTCGAGAGGCTCTGGAGAAAGGATTCTGCGGCTAGCTGAGGGATTTCTTCCATGAACCGGATAGCAAATGTGCTCTGGATGATTCCATGGTCTTCGGTAAACCGAAGAACTAATTCGCGATACTGGGGAATGTAATTATCCATGATCGCCCTGCCAAAGTCCCATGCCTTATCAGTGTGCTTCGGAGAGCGGTGATTTTTATAGAGCGTTTCAAGTGTTGACAGGGCAAATTGATCCTTATATGCCGAAACGGCCAGGAAGTAATCGTAGTTGAAATATTCGGGTTCTGTGGAGGTTAGAAATTCTTTGAAATCCGGGTGGGTAAAATGGGCAATTGCCTCAAATGACAAGGTACCCATGGCCTTCAGGTCGCTAATGTCTTCCTCTTTTTTGTATTCGGCCAGGGCAACAAGTGCTTCTGGCTCTTGTCTTTCCAAGGCCCACTTTTTAATAATATCATAGTTGTCGGGGTTGGCTCTATTCCTATAAAATGCATGAGACAGCATAAAGTCAACCGTGTCTCTTTTGAGAATGATGCTATATAACTGCGTTAGCTGGTTGCGGTTTTTTATGCTGTCTTCCATTGAAAGTTTTCCTCCCCATGATTGGGAGTTTACTCTTTGATATAATGCTACAGCTACTGGGTCATCACCAATTAAGCATCCGCTTTGCGACTGCACTGTCTGCCCTGTTTTGATGAATTGGCTAAAGATATCTGTAAGACCGCTGTAATGTTTATCTGCTAATGCCCAGGCGGCATAGCCCTTTACAACTGGGCTTTTATGTTTTAACAGCTTTAGCAATTCCTCTTGGTTAGCAATTTTTTTTAGCCTTTCGAAGCGTTCAAACTGTGGCGATTTGGTAGCAATCATACCAACAAAACGATCTTCCATACGTCCATGATCGGCTATCTGTTTAGTCAATTCAAGAATCTCATTATCAGAATTCTGTCCCTGAAGGCTGAAAGTAAGTAATAGGAGAGTGAAGGCTAGTAATGTTTTCATGGATACAGGTTCGTAGCTTTTCTAACGGCCAGTGCTTGATTTTATTTAACGGATAAGGTTTTCCATACGAACGCACTTCTATTCAAACAAAAGCCCATCCCAAATATCTCGGAACAGGCTTTCAAAGCTATAATCTAAAGTCTAAGGTCTACACTTAAGCCACTATGGACTAACAGCTATTGACCATCGACTAATCAGCCCCTCTGTCTTTCAGACATCTCCCCATAGGGGAGACACTTTCTAAGGTGCATAGCGAGTGCTGACAAACAAAAGCCCATCCCGAATATTCCGGGACAGGCTTTTCAATCTATTATCTAAAGTTTAAGGTCTACACTTAAGCCACTATGGACTAAAAGCTATTGACCATCGACTAATCAGCCCCTCTGTCTTTCAGACATCTCCCCATAGGGGAGACACTTTCTAAGGTGCATAGCGAGTGCTGACAAACAAAAGCCCATCCCGAATATTCCGGGACAGGCTTTTCAATCTATTATCTAAAGTCTGTTGTCTACAGTCTACTGACTATCGACCATCGACTAATCAGCTCCGCTGATTACATCATGCCGGGCATTCCGCCACCGCCCATTGGAGGCATGGCAGGACCTGCTTCTTCTGGCTGATCAGCTACTACACACTCAGTAGTGAGGAGCAATGCAGCGATAGAAGCAGCATTTTCAAGTGCCAGACGGGTCACCTTAGTCGGGTCAATTACACCAGCAGAGATCAAAGCTTCGTACTTGTTCTCACGGGCATTGTAACCGTAATCGGCTTTACCATTCTTCACTTCGTTCACCACTACAGAACCTTCACCGCCAGCATTGGCAACAATCGTTCTCAATGGAGACTCAACAGCAGTTCTGATGATATTCACACCAGTCTCTTCGTCATCGTTTCTGGCCTCTACTTTATCCAGCGCAGCAGCAGCTCTGATTAAAGCAACACCACCACCGGCAACTACACCTTCTTGTACAGCCGCTCTGGTTGCATGTAATGCATCGTCAACTCTGTCTTTCTTCTCTTTCATTTCTACTTCAGTAGCAGCACCTATGTACAGGATCGCTACACCACCAGAAAGCTTAGCCAAACGCTCTTGCAGCTTTTCTTTGTCGTAGTCAGAAGTAGTGTTTTCAATTTGCTGAGTGATCTGGCCTACTCTGGCTTCGATCGCCTCTTCCGTACCGGCACCGTCAACAATAGTAGTATTGTCCTTGTCGATGTTTACTTTCTCTGCAGTACCAAGGTACTCGATTGTAGCATTTTCCAGTTTGTAACCTCTTTCTTCAGAAATTACTGTACCACCTGTCAGGATGGCGATGTCTTCCAACATTGCTTTTCTTCTGTCGCCAAAGCCGGGAGCTTTTACAGCAGCAATTTTGAGAGAACCTCTGATTTTGTTTACTACCAAAGTAGCGAGGGCTTCACCGTCAACATCTTCAGCGATGATCACAAGCGGCTTACCGCTTTGTGCCACCGGCTCCAATACAGGAAGTAATTCTTTCATAGAAGAAATCTTCTTGTCGTAGATCAGGATGTAAGGGTTTTCCAGCTCAGCTTCCATTTTCTCCGTGTTGGTCACGAAATAAGGAGAGAGGTAACCTCTGTCAAACTGCATACCTTCTACAGTCTTCACTTCAGTTTCAGTACCTCTGGCTTCTTCAACCGTGATTACACCGTCTTTGCCTACTTTATCCATGGCATCAGCAATCATAGCACCGATCTCTTCATCGTTGTTGGCAGAGATAGTACCTACTTGCTTGATTTCGTTGTTGTTCTGGATAGGTTTAGACTGAGCGTGCAGGTCAGCAACAACAGCAGAAACTGCTTTGTCGATACCTCTCTTCAGGTCCATTGGGTTAGCTCCGGCAGCTACGTTTTTGATGCCAGCACCGAAGATGGCCTGAGCCAGTACGGTAGCTGTAGTAGTACCATCACCAGCGCTGTCAGCAGTTTTAGAAGCAACTTCCTTTACCAGCTGAGCACCCATGTTTTCGATACCTTCAGCAAGCTCAATTTCTTTTGCTACAGATACACCATCTTTGGTTACTGTAGGAGCACCGAATTTCTTATCGATGATTACGTTTCTTCCTTTAGGACCGAGGGTCACTTTTACTGCGTCTGCCAAAGTATCAACGCCTGTTTTTAAGCGATCTCTGGCATCTGTGTTAAAGAATAAATCTTTAGCCATTTTCTTTTAGTTTTTTAGTTCTGATTGGGGATTAAACAATTGCAAAAATGTCAGACTCTCTCATAATGAGGTAGTCTTTGCCTTCTACAGTGATTTCAGTACCAGCGTACTTTCCGTAGAGTACAGTGTCGCCTTCTTTTACGGTAAGCGGCTCATCTTTTTTACCTGCACCAGCAGCTACTACTATACCTTTTTGAGGCTTTTCTTTGGCAGTATCAGGGATGTAAAGACCAGAAGCAGTCTTCTCTTCAGCAGGTGCCGCCTCTACAAGCACTCTGTCTGCAAGTGGAGTAATGTTTACTTTTGACATTTTCTATTAAAAGTTAATTGTGAATACAAATTCTCTGCGAGCTATTCAGCACGAAGTGTGCCAAGCCTGAATCGTGCATTTTTGTCAGGTTTTTCATGACATGACAGCAGTTAACAAGTGAGGCAAGTCAGTATTGCTGCCAATCTTTCATCAGCCGGGGAGGTATATCCCGGTAGAGGCTGACAATCAGGCTGAATATCAAATGCCACTGGAATTCGTTATATTCTTTAGCAAACACCGAAAACACATTATGGAAAGACTGGATAAAGACTGGATCACGAACGGACTCATTGATTTTGAATACAAAAAGTATGTCTTGCTGGCATACCTGCAGCATGTACAAAATAACTTTGACGAGGCCAGGCTCTATCCGTTTCTGTCAGACCTTATTGCGCACTATCAGGATGTCCGCTCTTTTAAGAACAGGAAGACCTTATTAAAGACCGGGTTCCCGAAAGAGATCACCAAGATTGATCTGGAGCAGCTCAAGCTTTCTTATGAGTCTATGACCCACGACTCAGAACTGATGGAGGCCCTGGAGGAGATTGTAGAGTATGCACTGCCGGAAATGAAAGCGACCCTGGGCCTGGGCAAGGAACTTTATGATACGGTAGAGTCTGACCTGCACATAGAACCGGTGGGCATAGTACCTCTTTACAGAGATGAGGGCTATGTGATGCTGGAAATGGCACCGGGTAAGAAAACAGACATCTACCAGTATAAAATCTCAAAGTTTATGATGTCAGGAGAGGGGTTCAGAAGTATCTATCTGAAATTGATCAAATCGATGAGGCGCGGGCTGGGCGAGACTTTTGAAGGGATTAAACTCGGGCTGATAAAGACTTATAAAACTCTGCCAAACCCGGCTACTTTCCTGTTGCAGGCTCACAGACCCTATCCCGTCAAAGAGACGGTGGTGCCTATTGCCAAAAGGCTGGTGCTGCAGACAGTAAGAGAGATGGAGTAGGTCTTTGAATAAAATATTTTGAGGGGAACCGATCGGCCTTAAAATAACACTCCGAATTTGTCACCTTGAATGCCGGAGAAACATCTATCGGGTAAACTACCTCTTCTTATATGAAAAAAGTTTACCTCATACTCGCATTAATGGCTTGTTGTTTTGCCACCAGGGCACAAAGCTCTGGTTTTGGATTACGGCTGGGACCCAACCTGGCTGATATAGTGGACATTGATGCAAATGCGAAGCAGCGGCTGGGGTTTCATGCCGGTGTCTTTTACAACCTCAGGCTCACAGAGAAATTCTGGCTCAGGCCCGAAGCAGCGTACTCTCTGCAAGGGGCCAAAGACGAAATAGAATCACTGGATGCCAATTTCGACCCTATCAACCTCGAACTGACAGCAAATTATCATTATGTCAACTTTAGGCTCATCACAGGTTTTCAGCTATTCGATAAGCTGAGTATTCAGGTCGGACCACAGTTCGGTTTGCTTACACTGGCTCAGCTCAAGACCGATATTTCTAAAGAAGACCTGACTGACGATCTGACTTCGACCGATGTTGGTATTGCAATGGGAGTAGGGTACCGGCTTACGGAGCGTTTTGAGCTGGACCTGAGATACAACCTGGGTTTTACCGATATCATAGATGAGTCTGCTCGTAATAGCGTTTTTCAGCTGGGTTTGAGCATGCGACTGACCAACTGAACAGGGGAGACCTGAACGAAACCTAACCCAAACAAAAAAGGCTGTCGATTGACAGCCTTTTGTATATGAATTGGTCTATTTTAGTCTTGTTGTGTTGTGTCTACCGGCACAAGCCCTTCAGTCCCCTCTACAGGAGCTGTAGGAATAGTCATTTGAGGAGCTGCTTGCTGGGCTGCATCCAGATTAGGGTCACTGTTAAAGTCGCCTGCGCTATTGTCTATCATAACACTGGATGCGAGACTTAATGCCAATAAGGCAATCGCAAAACCCCAGGTTACTTTTTCCAACAGATCGGTTGTTTTCTTAACACCAATCACTTGCTGTGCACCTGAACCACCAAACTGGCTTGACAAACCGCCACCCTTCGAATTCTGCACCAATACAATCAGTACGAGCAGTATTGCTACGATGATTGCCAGTATGATAAATAGTTTAAACATTACTTCTACTCTTTACTTGTTCAATTTGGGATGCAAAGTAAGCCCTTTTTTCGGGAAACTTCAACCCTAGTTTTTCATAAACCTGTATTGCCTTTCGGTATTTTTTCTGCGTCACCATAAGCTTGGCCATGGTTTCGGTATAAAAGTCATCTTGTTCTTGCGTAAAACGGGCCGCCAGGTCTTTGTGTTGCTGCTCGGTTTCATCATGAACCAGCTTCTGTTTACCCATCTGAGGCTCATTCTGGATGAACTTCTCAATTAGCTCGCTTTGACTTTTTCTTTGTGTCGGTACTTTTTTTTTAGCAGGAGCACTCTTCTTCTGGTTCTGCTTTGCATCCTGTTGCTCCAGCATTTTAGCAATCAGTTGCTTCTTCTTCCTGATCTCCTTAAGGTCTCTTTCCAGCTCATCTATCAGTTGCTGGTTGTCCTCAGGCTTTTTCAGGATTGGCTCAGAGGCTTCTACGGAAGCAGTAGTTTCTTTCGCTTTTTCCGGAACAGGCGGGGGAGTGGTCTTTCCGGACTCAGGAGCTTTTGGGGGATTTACCCTTGCCTCAGGCCTGGGAGTGCTCTTGACTTCTTGCTTTACTTCCCTGGGTTCAGCCGCAGGCTTTTCAGTTTCCGGCTTAGGCTCTGGCGCCTGGCTGGCCTGGGGCTTAACCTGAACGACTTTCTTTTCTTCTTTTGGAGGCTCAGCTTTTACTATCTGCTCTTCTTTCGTTTTCGCAGGTTTCTCTGAAGCTTCTTTATTAGCTACTTCCTGAGCCTTGACCTCGACTTTTACCGGGGTTTCAATCTTTGGTGGGGTCGGCACTTTCTCCACCGGGATGGGAGGCGCTGCAACTTCCGCCACTTCGGAAGCGAAGTCATGCTCATTCATAATAATGGCTTTGAGCAGAGCTCTGTCAGCTGAGTAGATGGCTGCTTTCTTAATAAAGGCATCAGTTTTTGGGTGATTGCGCTTTTTCAAAGCCTTGGCAATCATCACATACTGATTCTGAAAGTAGGGGTATTGTTTGCGGAGTTGATTCAGGGATTTTATATCCTGATCGGATATCTTATCCATATCAGCAAGAAGCGTATTGAACCTGTCCCTATCCACAATGCATTTGTTCGGTGGCTAAAAATAGAATGAAAATTACCACTGGGCAACCGAGGCCTGAAAAATGTCGAAAATTATCTGCTCGAAGATCTCATCCACCAGGTCGTTTTCCACGGCATTCAGGGTGCTTCTTTGCGGGTCATAATCGGCATAAAAGGAAAAGCCCCTTTTAAAGCCTTTCTCTTCATCGGTAGTATCAGTAAAGGCTACTTCTACATTGATACTCAGCCGCATAAGTCCCGACTGGTCATTTTGATTTCTGTTGCCAGACGAGCTGACTGCCTGGGGCCTTACGGTATAGCTGGAGATGGCTCCTTCAAACTGAAGGTCACCTTTAGAAGGTACCAGCTCCAGCTTGGTGTTTCTTTGAAAGTACTCTCTTAGCTCTTCTGTAAAGGTTTGCCCCATGTTGGGAGGTCCCCCGGCCGTATCGTTAAAGAAGTTGGCCACCGACATGGTTTGGGTCTTATTGTAATCGATGGACGCACCATTGAAGCTGTAGGCACCACAGGCCGTAAGCAGCGTGCTGGTCAGTAATATGATCCAAACAGTCTTATTCAATCTCATATTGCTTGATTTTTCGGTAGAGTGTTCGCTCTGAAATCCCCAGGTCTTTTGCCGCATACTTTCTCTTGTTATTGTTCTTTTTCAAGGCCTTCACTATGAGCTCTTTTTCCTTTTTTTCTATGGAAAGAGATTCATCCTCCATTTCATGGGTGATGTCTTCTACTTTTTCAAGCTCATAGTCATGTGTCTCTACCGGCTGGGTATCATAGTATACAGGGGCAACAGGCTCGGAAACAAGCTCTTCAGTATGGGCTGGTAATTCCTTATCCAGATTTCTGAAGAGGTTCGGATGGTCCTGAATCGCTCCGGTATCTACTTCTCCGCTTTGTATCATATCATGAACGAGTTTTTTAAGCTCGGTCATATCCTTTTTCATATCAAAAAGCACTTTGTAGAGCAGGTCCCTTTCATTAAGGCTCTCGCTGCTACCATTTTCTCCCCGATACAAGGCTGGCAGACTCGAAGAATGTTGAGGCAAATACTTTACCAAAGTTTCCTCTGTGATGTTACGATTTAGCTCCAGGGCCGAAATTTGTTCCACAATGTTCTTCAACTGGCGAATATTTCCCGGAAAACGGAACCTCAAAAGCTTGTTTTTAGCGCCTTCATCAAGCTTTATGGACTCTACTCTGTATTTCTCTGCAAAGTCTGTGGCGAATTTTCTAAACAGCAAATCTATGTCGTTTCCGCGCTCGCGCAGGGGAGGCACAGAGATAGGTACTGTGCTCAGGCGATAATAGAGGTCTTCTCTGAACTTACCTTTTTCTACTGCTTTGTGCAGGTCTACATTGGTGGCGGCTACTACGCGCACGTTGGTTTTTAGCACCTTGGAAGCACCCACCTTGATGAATTCACCATTTTCCAGAACTCTCAGAAGCCGGGCCTGGGTAAAGAGCGGCATTTCACCGATCTCATCCAGAAAAATGGTGCCGCCATCTGTTACTTCAAAATAGCCCTTACGCGCTTCATAGGCTCCTGTAAATGAGCCCTTTTCATGACCAAACAGTTCTGAGTCAATTGTACCCTCCGGTATGGCACCACAGTTGATGGCTATAAACTTACCATGTTTCCGGGCACTTAGCTGGTGAATGATTTTGGAGAAGGATTCTTTACCACTACCACTCTCACCGGTAATAAGCACCGACATATCGGTAGGGGCTACCTGGTAGGCCACCTGAATGGCATGATTCAGCTTAGGGCTATTGCCTATAATGCCGAAGCGCTGTTTTATACTGAGTATCTCGTTATTATTCACGTTGTTTTTTCTGAGTTTAGACTGTCGCCTTCCCGAATAGGGTAGCCGTGCTGCAGTCATCTACCAATACGTTTACGTACTGGCCTTTTTCATATTGCTCCTTAGGGAAGATGATCACCTTGTTAGCGGTGTTTCTTCCTTGCAGGAAGTCTTCCGAACGTTTAGAGGTACCTTCTATCAGTACCTTATGTACTTTGCCTACGTCCAGCTTATTGCGTTCCAGGGCAATGCCCTGTTGTTTGGCAATGATCTCCTGCAACCGCTTCTTTTTGATATCTAATGGAATATCGTCTTCGAATTTCTTGGCCGCCAGTGTGCCGGGCCTTTCGCTGTAAAAGAACATATAAGAGAAGTCATATTTGACATAGTCCATCAGGGTAAGTGTCTCCTTGTGTTCTTCTTCTGTTTCGGTGCAGAAGCCCGCGATCATATCGGATGAAATGCCACATTCCTCACCCAGAATCTCACGTATGGCATCCACACGGTTGATGTACCACTCGCGGGTGTAGGTTCTGTTCATCAAATCCAGCACCCTGGAGTTACCACTCTGTGCCGGCAGGTGAATGTATTTACAGATGTTTTCGTAGCGCTTCATGGTATGCAGCACCTCATCCGTAATGTCTTTTGGATGAGAGGTAGAGAAACGTACACGTAGCTCAGGAGAAACCTTTGCAACCATTTCCAGTAGGTTGGCAAAATTGACAACCGCTACTTCTTCTCCTTTTTTCTCTTTCTTTTCCAGCCATGCCTTGTTGTTTTCATCTTCAGACCATTTGTAGCTATCCACGTTTTGGCCCAACAGTGTCACCTCTTTATAACCCTGGTTGAAAAGATCGGTAGCTTCCTGCACAATGGAGTGCGGGTCACGACTGCGCTCACGCCCCCTGGTGAAAGGCACCACGCAGAAAGAGCACATATTGTCACAACCCCGCATAATGGACACAAAGGCAGTAACGCCATTGGAGTTCAGGCGCACGGGAGAGATATCTGCATAGGTTTCTTCCCTGGAAAGAAAGGTGTTCACGGCCTTTAATCCGTCCTCGGCTTTTTCTACCAGCTTGGGCAGGTCGCGGTAGGCATCAGGGCCCACTACTACATCCACTACCTTTTCTTCTTCCAGCAGCTGTTCTTTCAGTCGCTCTGCCATACAGCCCAGCACCCCGATGGTCATGTCGGGCTTGTTCTTTTTAATGGCATTGAAGTGATTGAGCCTGTTGCGCACGGTTTGTTCGGCTTTTTCGCGAATGGAGCAGGTATTGAGGAATACTACATCTGCATTGGCAAAGTCTGAGGTAGTGTCGTAGCCATTCTCTTTCATAATAGAGGTGACAATTTCACTATCGGCAAAATTCATCTGGCAACCATAGCTTTCTATATAAAGTTTCTTTTGTTTACCGGTATTCTCCTCTTTAGAAGTTTTTACCTCCTGTGCTTCTTCACTGTTTCTGTCTAGCAGATCTATATCTTGAATCAATTTCTCCATGCCTTCTTGATGAGCCAATTTTCAGGCTGCAAATATAGGGCTTTCTGCTCTAAATCTGACAGATTGTCAGGGTTTAGTAAGGGGGATCGCTTTAAAAAACTAACCGCGCTCAGTGGTTTCTCGAAGAGGACCCTGAGCATCTAAATTATGAAAGGCGATTTCATGGAGGGGTTAGTTGTGGGTAATGTGGGTGAATTTTGGTGGTCAGTTGGAGTATTGAAAGCTCAAGCTTGAATCTCCTTGGGGTGAGAAGAAACTGAAACCAGACTCCACTTTTGGCGATCAAAGCTTTTGCAGAAAAAAATTAGTCTAGGGTTTTTTAGAAATTGCTATACAATTCTGTTCTCTCCGAATACCTCTACGATTACTCCTGAGCCATTTTAATCTCAGTGACTCTTTTTCTTTTTGCGGCCAAAAAGAAAGAAAAACCCTTTCCGAAAACACCAAATCCAAGCTCGGTTTTTGCCGCACAAGGCCAGCGCGTACCAAATCCAACCGACTTGTATTTCGCACTGTTTTCGGTTTCGCCACCCTCCTGTGGGAATAAAGGGTGCTTATTCTGACAGTGCTATATAGTTTGTAGAGATTGTTCCAATGAGGTTTGTGTATGAGTCATTAAAGTTGACGGCAGAGGTTTGTGCTTTTTCTCTATCTTGAACCAAATTCAAGAGAATATGCGAGCAATCAAGCAAAATCTGGTTTTAGGTCTGTTGGCAATCAGTTTTTTAGGCCTGGCAGCCTGTGGTGGAACCGGCAGCAGCGGGGAAACAGTGGAGGATACTATACAACTGGAAAGTGGTGTAAGGTATGTTTACCTCAGGCGTGGTGAAGGATTAGAAGTGGACACAGGAAGTCATGTGACCACACATATCAACCTGATCGTTGGCAAGGATACCATCTGGTCTACCTATGCGGATGGTGAGCAGCAATTTGAATTTGACGCTAAAAAAACCTCTCTGATCAAAGGTTTTGATGAGGTGGTGATGTATGCCAAAGAGGGCGACCGTTTGCTTGCTATTATTCCACCTGAGCTCGGCTATGGTGAGGCAGGTGCCGGGGACGTAGTACCACCTAACGCGACACTGTTTTTTGACCTTGACTTTCTCAAGGTGGAAGAACCGAAAACCTTCCTGTCAGATGCTCTTTATGATAAGCTGAAAGCCGAAGGTGCTGAGGCAGCACTGGCTGAGTATCGGGCCTTTAAAGATGATACTGTTAATTACAATGTATCGGTAGGAGAGTGGTACGCACTTCATCGTAAGGTCATGAGCGATAGTGCCTACCAGGATGCGATCGTAATTTGGGAAGCACGCTTAGCCGAGCGCCCTGACATAACAGGGTACTATTATATGGCGACTGCTTACGATAGCTTGGGGCAGTACAATGAAGCATTGAAGGTACTTGAGAGGGGCTTGGCTTCTGGAGCCGATACCACAGGTTCAGGCTTTGTTAAGCGATATATTCAGCAGCTTAAGGACAAGTAATACTTCTCTGTAGGCGAGCATAAAAAGAAATTCATATTCCGGGATAAACGCAGATGAATGATCAGGGACTTATTACGAGGCCTCTGATCTCTCCATAAAAGGTCTCGCCATCTTTTACTTTCAGAGAAATACTCAGGTTATGGCTGTCCGTAGTGGCAGGAGGCCTGTTGAAAAGCAAAAAGAGCTTTGAATTATACAGTTCCGAGCTCCTTTGTATAAAGGTATCATACGACTTTGTGTCGCTATAGGCTTCGTGATTGAAAGCGAATATGTCCTTCAAGTCAGCGCCTGCCGGGTGAGCCGGGTCATAGTCTGTATCAGAGGTGATCGAAAGGCTTTCGAGATTGTCAGTATAGATGGCAGGGTCGCAGGCAAGGGCTTGATTAACAAAAGAGAAGCCAGTGGATACCTGGCCGATATACTCATATAAATAGATAAAAACACTCAAACTATCATAAGCGCTTATGCTACTGCCATCTATCGGAATGGTGTGGTAATAATCCAGCTCATCTCCGGGGCTAATCTCTGAGATTACCTTCGCTACAGTAGTGATTTGCGAAACGGTCAGATCAACCGGCCCCACATTACAAGTGTTGCAGGAGTTGAGCAGAGCTGCTCCGAAGGTCATTGAGCAAAAGAGGCTTAATGTGAGCAAACATTTTTTCAAGGCGCTTGATTTTGAGGTTGTCCGTTATTTGGTAAAAGTGAGACTAATCTATGAATCTTCTGATTCCTGTGATCAAAAAAATCACTCCCAGAATGAAAGCAGAGTAACCTATATAGTCAGGTTGCCATCCCAATTGATAGTCCAGGTAGGACACGATGATCAGGGCAATGCCACTCAAAAGTACAAGGCGGGCAGGCTTTTGCTCTTTAATGAACGGCTTTTCTGGTGGTGATATTGGTGGCTTTTTCGTGGCTTCTGCAAAGGATAAAGTAGCGGCATCATACATTTGATCAGCCAGTTGCCGGTCTAGTCCCATTTCTTTTCTCATCACCTTTTTTATTTGTCGTTCTGAATAGCCATCCTCTCTGGCTGCTTCTACAAGCTCTTCGGTACCCGCTTTTACCAAAACAAAGGTGTTGTAGGCAATTACATGATTAAGGAGTTGTTCATTTACGCCATGTGACTGTAAATAGTCAAGGGCTCTGTGTTGGGATTCATCTTCAGAAAGACCATCCCGGGTCAGGATGTTCATTAGCTCCTGCTGGTGCTTGTTTCGCTCTTCAATGATCTTTTCTGTCGTTTTTAAAACCAAATCGATATGCTCTTCTTTGGTTCCGGCTTCTCTTACTGCTTGTCTCAGTTCATCATCTTTACCTCCCATACTGGCCAGTAGCAGTGTACCGTAAATATCTGATGTGAGTTCGTTGAGGTCTTTCATCTAAAGGCAGAAATTGGCAGTACAGAATCAGTCCTGATTTACATTGATGTAGCTATAGCCTTTTTGGTCCAGGGTGATCAGGGCTGTTCGGGCCGATATGGCCAGGTCTACGCTCTTAAACACGGCATCTTCCGGTACCTGCCTGAAAGAGAGAATCTGGGCGCATACGTAAATGTCCACACCTTCTTTCTTCAGCGCTCTGATGGCCTCAATATTGGGGTTGGGTACGCCATACTTTTCCTGATAAGCCTCTTCATTCAGTATGGCGTTAATGGCTCCGCCATGCACTACCACCGCCATAGTCATTTTGCGTTTAGGCACCCCATTGGCTATGTTCAGGTTGTAGGTACGGGCAGCTTCCAGCAGTGGTCTTATGATTTGGGTAGAATCTTTTACCCCATCTGTAACATCAATTACCACCTTATATTCCAGGTCCCGGTCATATTTCAATGCTTTTACTTTTGACTTGATAACTCCGACCCAGGGGTTAAAATCAAAAACGGGATAAGTCATTCTATCATTGAGATGTGCCGGGAGTTGAGCTTGTAGGGAATTGACCTGAATGGTGAGTAGCAGTAGTAGCGCTAGTTTCTTCATAATCCAAAAGGTATAAAGATTTTGTGGCTCCATGAAAAGTCAGAACTTCCTTTATGATGTGTTGGGGTGTGTGCTGAGACTATTGCCCCTGAGTCAGCCAAACGATAAGCGCAACAACAGCGATGCCGCCCAGTATGGCCAACGCAATTTTACCATAGCTCCAGGGGCGTTCGCCCTGCACTTCACCCGTTCGCGCATTGATCACAAAACGATACAGCTTGCCCTTAAACCTGTATGCGGATATATACGCTGGCAGTAAAAGGTGCTTAAAGGTAATTTGCCTGTGTTTGGTTTGTTTGGAATGGATGCGCTGAACATCTCCTCCGATATCGCGGTAAATCAGCTCTGTGATATGCGGCTCCATGATGTGTTTGGCTTTTACAAAGCCCATTTTCAGATCCAGCTGATATTTCTCAGTGATATAACCACTTAAGTATTTTTCATCAAAGGGAATCAGGTCTTGTAACCCCCAGGGTTCCAGCTTATCTATTTGCTTTTCAGGAACTGATTCCGAGGCACAAACCAGAATGTCGTCAAAGGCACGGTCTATATGGCCACTTACGCTATACCAACGTGTCTTTTGTACCTGTCTGGTTTTGGTGACAGTTTTTCCATCTTCTACCGTGGTGTAGGTTTCGGTTACATAGTAATGCTCTCCCCGCTGGCCGGTATAAAAGGTATGCGTATCGGCATCATAAGTGAAGTAGGGTAGGTAAACTCCTTTAAAGTGGTCAAACGACAGGGCTTGTTTGGTAAGGGCCGAGGGCTTAAACCAGAGTTTTTTCACCCATCGCTTAAAAGAGGCAAGTCCCTGAGCTTTGGTAAGCTTAAAGGGGAGCAGTGAGCCTGGTTTGATCAGTGTCTCAGCATGTGCATCTTTTGTGATCAGGGGAGTGCTGCAGTAAGGGCAGGCAGTAGAAGCTATAGTACTTTCCAGGGTGGTGGTGGCACCGCAATTAGTGCAGTCTATTGCCTGAACGGTCAGCGAATCAGCTCCGGCAGTTTCCTTATCCAGATAGGCCTCAAAATCCAGCTCATCGATTGACAGGTCTTGTTGTGGTATTTCATTTTTGGTACCACAGTAGTCGCAGGCCAGGTGGCTTGATCCGGCTGCATATCTCAGGTCTGCGCCACAATTGGTACAGCCAAAGGTGTCGGTACTTTGTTCGGTAGTGGTAGAAGACATGGTTTAAAGCGGTAGGGGTGGCGGTGTATTGTCAAAAAGAGCGCTCAGCTCAGTTACCTGGCCGGCAGCTGTCCAGCCTGCCATTCCCTGTTGCCATACCAGTGTGTCCCGGCTGATTTCGTTCCGGCCGGCCATGGTACGAAGACTGTTCATGTCAAAGGGCCCCGCCTGTTGTCCGTTGATGGCTGCATAAAATGAGGCTGCCTGGGGTATAGGGGGCGGTGTGCTGGCAGCGGGTGTCGGTTCGGCTTTTTGTTGTGACTGTCCCATGGTCTGTCCCATTTGGTTGGCCATAGCAAAGCCCATACCCATGCCCATGCCAGCGCCTGCGGTACCGCTGGGGTTTTCGGCAGCCTTTTCCATGGCTTTGGCAGCCTTCATTTTTGTCAGCTTGTCAAGGTCAATGGTGTTAAGTCGGCTTAGCTCAAAAATCTCTTTCTTAATTTCCTCCGGCATGGAGATGTTCTCTACCAGAAATTTGGTAAGAGTGAGTCCATAGTCGCCAAATTCAGGGTTAATGGCTTCGTGAATGAACTTGGAGAGCTCATTGGTATTGGCCGCAAAGGACTCTACAGGCAGGCCCGACTCGCCAAGGGCATCAGTAAAACGTGTAATCACCATGGCTTGCAGCTGCTGGCTGATTTCATCGGTAGTAAACCTGCCATCTGTACCCACAATCTCTTTGATGAATACACCCGGTTCGGTTACCTTAATCACATAGGAACCAAAGGCCCGTACCTCAAGCATGCCAAAACGGTTGTCTGAGAGAGTGATAGGGTTTTTCGTTCCCCATTTCTGATCAGTGAAATTACGGGTGCTTACAAAATATACCTCTGCTTTAAAGGGACTGTCAAAACCGTGCTTCCAACCCTTTATTGTGGAGAGAATCGGGAGGTTCTGCGTGGTCAACTCATACATGCCGGGAGAGAAGATATCTGCCATTTGTCCTTCATTGATAAAGACAGCGACCTGTCCTTCTCTGACGGTCAGTTTGGCTCCTGATTTTATTTCATTGTCGTGTCGGTCAAATCGATATACAATGGTATCGTTAGAGTCGTCCAGCCATTCGATGATGTCTATAAACTCTCCCCTGATTTTGTCCCAAAGTCCCATATTCCTTTTAAAGTTTGTTCAGTTGTAGCCTTCCTCAATAAGAAGTCCTGTTAAAATAGACATAGTGAGCAAAAAAACAGGTGGAAATTTGGTGAAAGGGAGAGATTGAGGCTAACGGGCTGCCACAGGGAGTTGGCTCGTTTCAGCTTTACTGTTCCAACAGCTTCATAATCGCCTTTGCCTTTACCAGACACTCGTCATATTCATTTTCCGGTACGGCATCATAGGTAATGGCGCTGCCCACCTGAAAGGAGTACAGTTGCTTTTGCAGGTCCAGAAACAGACTGCGGATCATCACATTGAAATCGAAGTCGCCATCAGGGCTGATATAGCCAGCTGCTCCGGAGAATGCTCCGCGTTTTGTGTTTTCGTACTGCTCTATGAGCTCCATTACCTTTACTTTGGGGGCGCCTGTCATGCTGCCCATGGGAAAGGCGTTTTTAATCGCGTCTGTAAAGTGACAGTCGGTACTTAGTGCTGAGCGTACCGTGGAGATCATCTGAAATACCTGCTCAAACTGATAAATACCGAAGAGCTCATCCACTTGTACTGAGCCGGTTTCTGAGCTTCTGGCCAGGTCGTTTCTCACCAGGTCTACAATCATCATGTTCTCGGCCAGCTCTTTTTCATCATGCTGCAGCTCATGGGCGAGTTGTCTGTCTTCTTCCCGGGTGGAGCCCCTTGGGCGTGTACCTTTAATGGGTTGTGAAATAAGTTCCGAACCGGTCTTCTTCAAAAACCGCTCAGGAGAAGCACAGAGAATGTACTGATCATGCCACTTTTGAAAACAGGCAAAGGGCTTGGGAGAGATGTCAGACAGCTCAAGAAAGAGTTCAACCGGGTGCGCTTCTTTGATGTCTCCATGAAACTCCTGGCAGAAGTTAATCTCGTAGCAGTCGCCCTCTTCAATATGCCAGCGCAGCTTTTGGGTAATGTCAATATACTCCCTTTGGCTCAGGCTTGCCCGTACGGGGCCAAAATCGCTGGTTTCGTGAGGCAAGGGGGTATCGAGAATGCTTTCGAAAACACCCTCTTCCTCTGAGTCGATAGTCACACTGTCTCCGTCAAAAAACAAGATGTGCTGTGCTTTGAAAAAGGCGATTTCGGGAAATTCCAGAATATCCGGATTGCAGCTCTCCAGTGCCTCAGTGTCGTTTTTCAGATCATAGCCCAGGTAGCCAAACAGCCAGTCGTTTGCATGAAAAGCCCTGAGCGCCTCAAAGCGGTCTCTGCTGACTGGTTTCAGCTCTTGTTCACAGCCAATGGCCAGTATTTGCCGAAACCCGCTGTGCGGATAGGATATGTCACTGTGATGGTAGTAGGCAACATGCGAAAACTGATTGGCCCAGTGGAGCGCCTGTGCTACAAAGCGGTTTTTCGCACTTAGTATATGTTTCGTTTGCTGTCTCAGCATAGCCTGATGAAGGCACAAAGGTAATTGAAAGATCGATATTAAAAGAGGGGTAGTATTGATCCCTTGACTGTCCAAAAAAGTGAACAGAAAAAGGGTTTAAGACATAAAAAAAGGAGCCGAAGCTCCTTTCTATAATCTCTATGTCTTTTCTTTAAAGCGCAGCTCCGCTACCCGCTTCAATTTCAAAACCCACCTGTACTGTATTGTAAATAAACTTGTCTTTGGCCTTATCTACAGCGTCAGCCTCATCATTGAATTTCAGGCCCCAGTCAGTTCTGTTAATATTGAATTTTGCCACTGCTTTTACAGTACCATCACCGAGGGTTACAGCGGCAGGGAAGGTGATGTTTTTAGTAGTACCCCTCATGGTCAGGTTGCCTGAAATAAAGTGAGTAGGGTTGTCTACCAGGATGTCACTCAGTTTGGCAGGAGCAAAGTCCGTTTGGAACTCGTCCTTATCAGCGTCCAGGTTGGCAGCGTCAAAACCAGTAACTCCGGTTACCTCAAAGCTAGCTTCAGGAAAGTTTGCCTGATCAAAGAAATCATCTGACATCAGGTGACCTTCCAGCTTACCGGCACTGTTAGAACCAGCCATGTCAAGGTTTTTCAGAGATTTGATATTGATGGTAAAGTTACCAGCAACCAGCTCGTCACCTTTGATACTGATTTCGCCAGAAGCTATATCGATAGTACCATTGTGCTGACCGGCTGGCTTAGCGCCCACCCAGGTGATTTTACTTGCTTCAGTATTCAGTGTGAGCGTAGTGGCGCTCTCGGCAGAAGCCACTGCTTTAGCTTCTGAAGTTTCTACGGTTGATCCTTTAGGTCCACAGGCAAATACCAGTGTGGCCAGGGCGATCATTGAAAGGGTTGATTTAAATATTTTCATTTCAGTCTTATTGAATATTAGTTGCTTGTTTAAAGAACAATGTTGTAACTAGTCGGCTACTCGATTGTTTGGAATCATTAGCTAAACTTCACGAGATAAATAAAAGTTTCATGTATATACATATAATTTTTAATTATGGCATTAATCAAGTCAGTTAAGGGTAAGAAGCCGGTTTTTGGAGAGAATAATTTTATAGCAGAAAATGCTACGGTGATTGGGGATGTTACTTTTGGAGGCAATTGCAGCGTTTGGTTCAATGGAGTGGTCAGGGGAGATGTATGCTCTATAGAGGTAGGGGATAACACCAATATTCAGGATGGTGCCGTGGTTCATGGTACACTGGGGCTTTCCAAAACGGTGCTGGGTAAAAATGTATCCATTGGCCACAATGCCATTATTCATGGCTGTACTATAGAGGACAGCGTGCTCATAGGTATGGGTGCGATTGTGATGGACAATGCTGTGATCAAAGAGGGGGCTGTAGTAGCTGCCGGAGCGGTAGTATTGGCTAATACCATAGTAGAGGCGGGGATGCTCTACGCAGGTACGCCCGCTAAGAAAATTAAACCTGTAGGCGCCCAACTCAAAGAAATGGTGGATCGCACTCCGGGGCACTATGTCATGTATGCCAGCTGGATCGAGGATTAACTAGAATCTGTCTATAAAGTCCTCTGGCTGCGTTACGCTTGTTTCAAAAATGCTCACTTCCAGCAGGAAGCTGTGCTTTTTGAAACTTCACAAGCCTTACCAGTGAACTTTCTAGCTCAGATTGGTACTCTGTGGACGGGCACTAACTACTCACTGAAAGTACGTTTTTAGTTTATTCGGGAAGGCGTACTTTCAGGATAACTCGTTAACATAGCAGCTTGTCAAGTGGAATTATTAATCCTGATGAGAAAGCGCAAAGAATTCCTTTCATTCAATACCGCCTTAAAAAAGGATCCACCTAATACCAAAGGATAGTACCAACCTTTTGGTAAATTTTGATAATTTCAACCATGATCGAAAAAGCAAAAGAAGGAGAGTACAATCCCTTTTATGGCACCTATGTCTCAAAAGTGCCCGAAGGTGATGTTTTGGCATACCTGCAGCAGCAGACAGATGAGGTACCAACCTGGCTGCGTTCCATTGCAGATAAGGCAGATTACCGCTACGGACCCGATAAATGGACGCTGGCAGAGGTACTGCATCACTGCTGCGATACCGAGCGCATTTTTGCTTACAGAGCGCTCTGTATAGCCCGGGGCGATAAGACACCATTGCCGGGCATGGATCAGAATGAATACATGGCCGGAGCCAGAACAGATGAGCGCAGCTATGAAAGTCTGGTGACTGAATTTGAAGCCATTCGTGCTGCTACGATGGCCCTGTTCGGTTCACTTTCGGTTGAAGTAATGGACAACGAGGGTAACGCCAGTGGCAGCCCTATTACTGTGAGAGGCCTTTGCAGCATTATTGCAGGCCACCTGGCACATCATACCCAAGTCATAAAAGAACGATACCTCTGATGTTTGTAGTAGACCCCATGCGCGATTACCCCAAAGAGACCGAGTCCCGGGTAATCATTCGCTTTCAGGATTGTGACCCCCTGAGGCACCTGAACAATGCGAAATATTTCGACTACTTTTTTAATGCCAGGGAAGACCAGGTACCCAAGCTCTATGGTATGGAGTTTCTGGATTTCATGAAGTCCTTTAATGCCGTATGGGTGGTATATAATCACCACATTGCTTACCTCAAGCCGGCCAATATGGGAGAGTGGGTGAAAATTGTCACCCGCATAGTGTGGTTTGATAAGAACACCATTGTAGTGGAGTATTGCATGCTCAATGATCATAAAACCCACTTGAAAACACTGATGTGGAGTACTTTGAAATATGTGGGCTTAAACAACAGCCAGTCGGTTGACCATTCTGAAGAAGTTTTGAATTACCTCAAGGCCATTCAGTTTCCCAATGTCGATTACCATCCACATCACTTCGATGAGCGGGTAGCTCAGGTAAAAAACGAGGTACGTACAGTGGTTTGAATTGTGTAGTCAATGCTTTATCTTAAAACCATTCTGACGCTGGGGAGTTAGATATTTTGAATTTTTTTATAAAAGTACCAACATGAGTAATAATCAAGGATTTGACCCGGAAGAAATCCAGAAAGTAAAACAGCAAATGGCAGAGACTGATAAGCCTTTTGTGGTGATTGATTCAGAGGACAATTCTGATGAGTTTATGAATTTCCATTTCATCGGCATGTATGAAGGGAAAGAGACTGTTTACGATGCCGCTTTGTATACGCTTAGGCTCCATCACAGCAGTGAAATCTATGAGCTCGCAGAGCACCGTGCCGCGCAGCGTTTCCCTGAATACCATAAAATTGCTTATCAGGAAGATGAGAATGGCGACTTTGAGCCACTGGGTGATTTGGAAGAAGAGATTGGTCTCTTTATGGCAGAAGTAATGGAGGAACTGGAGGATGAGGAAGCCGTAAAAGTACAGGAGCATGTGGATATGGATGCCAATCAGGACTTTGGCATTGGCCTCGACATAGGCTTGAATATAGACAAGGTTACTGACGAGGTAATCGCAAAGTTTATTACCGACTTCAATGAAGATAATCTTGATCTGGACGAAACCCTCTACAGCTTCCAGACGGAAGATGACGAAGACTAAGTAGCTTCTGTCTTTAATACCTAAGAATTGTTTTTGACAAAATTTGAAACACCAATTATCCCCCCTTTCGCTTGCGCTCGCGAAGCTTCAGCGGAGAAGGGGGTAAGGGGGATTGATCTCTGGAAATGTTTCAAATTTGGTTAAATAGTAAACTTCACATACAGAAACTGACAAAAAGCAACGACTAACAACAAAGCCCTCACCAGGGCTTTTTTTCTTTGTATAAAGTACTATCCATGAAAAAGCCTTTGCTCATTATACTTTGCCTGCTGATATCCACCTTTACCTATGCGCAGGATACCGATGTCGTAATCGCTGCGGTGGAAAAAAAACTAGACGAATTCTTTGAAGCAGGTGAGGCACCCGGGGTATCATTCTCTGTGGTGTTGCCCAATGGAGAGGAACGCACACTGGTGAGGGGATGGGCGGACGTGGAAAAGAAAGTGAAGATGAGCCCCAAAACGAAAATGCTGGGAGGAAGCACCGGCAAGGTCTTCTACTCAGTAGTGGCCATGCAGCTCATTGATGAAGGAAAGCTGAAGTTGGACGAGCCGATTTTCAGCCAAATGTCAGACTATGACTGGTTCGAACGACTGCCCAATGCAAAGCAGCTGACGGTAAGAAATCTCATGAGACACCAGACAGGCATTCCGCGCTATGTATTCAGTGAAGATTTTCAGGCCGAAGTGCTGAAAGATGCTGATAAAGTATGGAAGCCAGAGGAACTATTGGCTTATGTATTTGACAATGAACCGCTCTTTGAGGCAGGTGCCGAGTTTGCCTATTCAGATACCAACTATATCGTGCTGTGCATGCTGATAGAGCAAGTGACAGGCAATAGGCTTTATGAGGAGGTACAAAAGCGAGTCCTCGACAAGGCGGGTTTAAAAGCAGTGGTACCCCAGAATAAACGCAAGTATAAGGACCTGGCCCAGGGCTACAATGCAGCCAACGATCCTTTCTTTCCCGGTAATGCGCTGGATGAAAATGGTAAAAGCCGCTACAACCTGCAATTTGAGTGGGCCGGTGGCGGCCTGGTGATTACTACCCGTGACCTGGCCGTTCTGGGTAAGAAAATCTATGAGGGCAAGATGTTCAATCCCGCTTTGCTGGAAGAATATTTTAAAGGAGTAGATGCGGGCAGACTTGGTGGAGAATGGGGGTTAGGCGTACACATTGAGCAGACCCCGGAGGGTACGGTTTATGGGCACAGTGGCTTTATGCCAGGTTATGTTACCAATATGCGCTATTACAAAAAGGATAAATTCTCTATCTGCTACCAGATCAATACCTCAGACCGATCCAAAATGTCCATCCTTCGGCAATTGCCCAGACTGGGGACTGTTGTAAGTGAAGAACTCAATAAATAAGCAAACAACTTTGCTAGATTTGGGCTTTCGTATAAGATGCTCAAAATCGCCTGGACAGAAATATATGCGCACCCTTTGCCGCAGAATCACCGCTTCCCCATGGAGAAGTATAACCTGCTACCCGAACAGCTGATTTATGAAGGTACCGTAGCAGAGGATAGCTTTTTTGCCCCGGGCTCTCTTTCTACCGACCTGGTGCTGCGTACCCATGATGCGGCCTATTGGGACAAACTATTGCATGGCAAGCTGGAGCGACTGGAGGAACGCAGAACCGGTTTCCCCTGGTCAAAGGAGTTGATCGAACGGGAAATCATCATCATGCAGGGTACCCTGGATGCGGCCGTTTATGCACTGAAGTATGGTGTAGCCATGAACATAGCCGGAGGAACGCATCATGCCTTTACTGATCGGGGAGAGGGCTTTTGCCTGCTGAACGATATCGCCATTGCGGCCAATTATCTGCTGGACGAAGGCCTGGCAAAGCAAATACTGGTAGTAGATCTGGATGTACACCAGGGCAATGGTACAGCCGAGATTTTCAGACATGAGCCACGCGTATTTACCTTCAGCATGCATGGTGCTTCCAATTATCCTATGCACAAAGAAGCGTCTGATCTGGATGTGGGCTTGCCGGATGGTACGGATGATGCCACCTATTTGCCATTACTTGACAAGCACCTGAAAGGTTTGCTGAATCAGGTTCAGCCTGATTTTATCTTCTTTCAGTCAGGAGTAGATGTTTTGGCTACCGACAAACTGGGCAGATTGGGTATGACCATCGATGGCTGCAAAACCCGAGACCGGATGGTGCTTGAGCAATGTAAAATCAACCAAATACCGGTGATGGCCAGTATGGGCGGAGGCTATTCTGAAAAGATTGCACACATAGTAGAGGCGCATGCTAATACCTACCGCCTGGCCCGGGAAATCTTCTTTTAGGCAGCCTTCAAAGCTATAAACCTGAGTTCGATTATTCCCTTCACCACTCCAGTGTATTCAGAGAAGAAGTCAGCTCCTTGGAAGTAGTGAAGTACAGCTCATTTTCCGCAAGATTCATAGCCACCCCAAGAGAGGGAACCGGCATTTTCAGATCAGGCAGGGCAACCTCGCGAATGTTTTTCTTTTGCTTCATGTCATAAAATACCAGGGCCGGGGCATTGTTCCTGGTGCGTAAATACACCAGGGTGTCACCCTTTACCAGCCAGTCAGATAAACCGAAGAAACTCAGGTTCTCCACCACGCGTTCTTCTGTCCCCTGCTCGTTGAGCTTCCAGATACCGGCTGTATTGAACTTAACAAAGAAAAAGCCACGGTCCGTTTCCCGCCCAAAGAGCCCTTCATTGAAAGTGATTTGTTCTCGTTCTTGCGTCTCCAGGTTCATTTTAAAGAGCTGAGGTGTTTTCAGGCTGTCAGAATAAAAGTAAATAGACTCGCCATCTTTTGACCAGGAAGGGTTGTCGTAGTTGGCTTTACCTTCCACCAATATCTCATGCCCGGAGCCATTGGCCCTTATTTTGTCAATTCTGATGCCATAACCCGTACGCTTTGTGGAAAAGATGAGGTGACTGTCATCAGCAGACCAGCTGGGATGACTCAATGTAAGGCTCTCTTTAAAGTAAGAGATCTGTTTTGGTATACGCTCTCCTTTTTCCAGCAACCAGAGCTGCTCAATACCGGAGTAATCAGAAATAAACGCCATCTCGCCCTTCGAATTGAGGACAGGAGAAAGGTCGCTGCTGGTGAAATTGATCAGTGCAGTCTTGGAAGCAATAGCGGTGTCACCCAGAATTACCTTGTCGATGTTAAAATCAGAGCGTTGTGCTTCCACAATGGCCTTGCGCTGACCGTTGAACAGACTGAAGCCTTTCATGGCCACATTGGCGCTTGAAAATACTTCCGTGGTTTTCCCATCCTTCAGAGAGTAATTCATTAGTTGGCTTCTGCCATTCTCACGGTTGATGTACATAATATTATCTTCATCTATCCATTCGAGCCCTGAGGGAGTATTGAGGTCTTCGATGAGTAATTTTTGCTCCATAGTTTGCAGGTCCAGCAGTATCAGGTCATTTCTGTTGTGCAGGGTAGGAGACAGGTCATTTACCTGGGCATTCATTTTCAGAAAGAGAATACTTTGACTATCCGGTGAAAACCTGGGTATCATATGGCTGGTGGTATCTCCCGTTACTGTGGTAATCGGTGTTCTTGTCAGGTCCTTGAGGTCAACCAGGTGAATCACAGACCTGCGTTTCCCTAAGGGTATAGCAGCTATGGCGATGGATGAGTTGTCTTTTGCCCAATCGATGGGAGAAGAACCATTCAAACCACCGATATCATTGAGGGTTCTCACATTGTCACCCACTATGGACTTGATAACCAGTGTGGAACGACTCTTCATAAAATCATAAGAATTGTAGGTAATGAAATCCCCTTCGGGCGACCATTCTGGTGACAGGTCAAAGCTTCCGTCTGAAAACTTAACAGGTGTAGCGCTACCGGGCCTTTTGAGGTAGATATTAAAGGTAGTACCCTCTCCACCATTCCAGCTAAAGGCCATTACCTCGTCATCTGGCGACATAGTAGGGTTAAGTAAAAAACCCGGCAGTTGGGTGTATTCTTCCAGTTCAGGCCCTTTAGGCGGACCGTCATGAGCGGTCTTACCCGTCAGAAATATGATCACCATGGCCAGCACTAAGACCATAACTCCGATAATCATGAGTTTGCCAATGTTTCCCTTACCTGAGTTGCCTGTAAAGGTTTTTTTTGTCTTACCAAGGCTCAGGCGGTAACCTATGCTCCTGATCGTTTCGATCCTTATTTCTTCATCGTCCTGAAACACCTTTCTCAGCTGTGAGGCAATCCGGTTCAGGGAGTCATTGCTTACCACGGTGTCTTGCCACAAGTGGTCCATAAGCACTTGCCGGGTCACTACTTGCCCTTGTCTCTCAGTCATAAAAACCAGCATTTTCATCGTGAGGGGCTCCAGTTGCACAGGGCTACTCTCTACGCTGATCGTATTGGTTTCAGTATCTATAATCCACTTTCCAAGTGTGAGTTTTTTCATGTCAGGTCTGGCATTCTTAACGCTGTTATACTTTCAGTCAATCTGAACCTTCAGGTAACTTTATTCTTGTGATATCAGCGTCATAGTTGTCAATCGAAGAGAAATATACCTCATTACTACTGGTGAAACTTGCTCCGGGCTGACCATAGGGGATATAATTCTTGATTTCGGATGAAGACAGCAGTTTTTTTGAAGGAATGTGGATGATTTCCAAAAAGCTCTTTTCAAAGTCCAGGTTGATCAGCTTCAAAGTGTCTCCGTGCACGTCCCAGTAGTCAGCCCTGGCCTTGGGGAGTCTTCTACTGACAAGCTCTCCCTTTTCAGGAGCGTCCAGGCTTGTTCTCCATAAACCGCGCTCGTTTTGCTTTATATAGTACAGGTAATCGTCTACTATTCTGAGATAGGCAGCAGGGGTGTCGAAGAACTTTTTCCACTGCCCGCTTTCTATCCCATATTGCCATATGGCCGAAGAGTTGTCGGTATCATATATTATGGCATATATCGATTGGTTATCTGCCGACCAAATTGGGCGATACACACCGTTGGCTTTTTCTATTTTACGGAGCTCATTGCCATAAGTGTCAATAATGCTGGCATAGCTCTTCTGCTTATCCTGTTTAAGTGACAGCACCATCTTACTACCATCTGAAGACCAGTCAATGGAGTTGAAACTGATGAAGTCCTTTTGATTGGTGACTTGCCTGGATGTGCCCGATTCCAGGTCATACAACCAGATTTGAGAGATGTTGGACTTATCAGATACATAAGCCAGCTTAGACTCATCGGGTGTGAGTTTGGGGTTGAAGTCAAACAATGTAGAGCCAATAGCCCGGCTGCTCTCAATGATTTTACCCTGGCTGTACTTTGTTTTCCAGATGTTTACATCTGCCCGCCACCTTTCCAGGTACATGTCGCCTGAAGGCGAATGATAAGTAAAACTTCTGACTACATCGGGAATGACGAGAATAGGGAGGAACTTATCAAAATCGATTAACCCCCGTTGATCGCTGTCAAGGTTCACCTGGTAAACCTTTGTTTGTGTGCTGCCATCCATTGTGAAGATGAGGGAAGAGTTGGATTTCCAGCCGATGCTGGAGATTTCTTCGCGTGAGCTTCTTTCAAAAATCAGTTCTCCGGTGGTGGCATCCAGCACCTGCAATTTACTGGTTACACTGTCAGAAGCATCTTTCAGGTATTGCCTTAGGCCTCTGTGCGCTACGGTAGCTATCAGTTTATGGTCAGGTGAAAAGTGGGGCATGGTATAGTCCCATTCCTCATCAACTTTGAGTGAGGTCACAGACAGGTCGTCCAGCGCAATGCGGCTGAGTGTGTATTTTTTATCTCCCCGCCTTCTGGCCGAAAAAACGAGGCTTTTGTCATCCTTTGACCAGGTGATGGCACTGGCAGTTTTCCAAACACTGGGTACCTCCAGTAGCACCCGTTCTTCTGTGCCCAGAAATGTTTTTACAATAAGCGACCAGCCGTTGCCGGCAAAGCTGAAGAAGGCAATCTTATCTCCGGCATTGGACCACGAAGCACTCTGTTCCGACCCCGGAGTATCGGTCAGTCGCGTGCTGCCTTCCAGCCCTATTTGCTTCACATAGATATTCCACTGGCCACCCTTACCACCATTCCAGGTGTAGGCCATAAACTTGTTGTTGGGCGAAATGTCAGGCCCATATTCAATACCCAGGTCAGAGGTGATATGTGACTGATAAGGGGAGGCTGTAGTGGTTGGTGCTTCATCTTTATTACCGGTAATCAAAAGCACACTGATGAGGACAAGCAGACCTATGGCACCTGCGCCCCAGGCGATTTTACTACCTACGTTCCCGGTTCTGTTTTCCGGTTTGACAAGGGGCTGCTCAAATACCAGCTGATAGCCCACACCTCTGACGGTTTTTATTTCCAGACCCTGAACAGGCTCAAGAGATTTTCGGAGTTTGGAAATAGCCCTGTTCAAAGAGTCTTCACCCACCAGGTAGTCTGACCATACCTGTTCTATGATTTGTTTTCTTGTCAGAACCTGGTTGGATTCCACTGCCAGAGCGATCAGTACCTTTACCCATTTAGGTTCAAGCTCTATAGAAACCTCTCCCAGTTTTACCTCAAGGGTCAACGGGTCTATGGTCAATTCACCCAGTTTTATCTCGTTCTCTGCGTATTTCATACGATCATCAGGTAAAAATCAGCTAATCCTCACATTAAGATCTGCTAAAGTTCGGGAAATTTTCAACTCAAATCCGATGCTCACTCATAAACCGGGTTTGAACCACTACTAAACCTAAACGTACACACTATGATTCCCAAACATCAGTCGGGTGAACCTCAGTTTCTCAGAGTTGTTCATTCCAATAAAGACAACCTCACCTTTGAAAGAAAAAAACAGTTCAAGTCTCGATTTCTGGTAAAATCGGGAGAACTGCTTGTACCGGTGGCCATCGAAAATGTGGCTTACTTCTGTGCCTATGACAAGTGGACCTATTTGGTACAAAAAAACGGAAAGCGCTTTTTGATTGACGATAAGCTGAAGACGCTTGAAGATAACATCGATCCGTTTATGTTTTTCAGGCTCAACCGAAGGTTTTTTGTCAATGTGGATGCTATCCACAGTCTTTGTCCTCATCTTAAAGGGCAGGTCTCTGTCAGAATAACGCCCGATGCCAAGGAGAAGATCGTGGTAAGCCGCAAAAAGACCTCGCTTTTGAAAATGTGGATTACCGGAGACGCCTGCCTCGTGCCTCAGATCTAGGTGACTTCCGTACCTGTTCCGGTATATGCGTGCTTGTTCATTAACCTTTCCTGCTGTAAAACGCATAGCCTCTGATCAGTGCTTGATAATGAGTTTTTTGGAAATTTGCCCCCTTCTGGTATTTACCTTTATCAGGTAGATACCAGAAGGTAGCCTTGCTGTGCTGATGAAGATTTCAGGTGCATCTATAACACCAGAGATCTGACTTTGCCCTTGTAGGTTAGTGATTTCGTAATGCTGGTAATTTTTCAAATCACCCTTAATGCTAAGCTTCAAAATGTCATTGCCGGGATTGGGGCTAAGCCGCAGGTCGGCCTGGCTTTTTTCCACACTGGCCCTCAAAAGCTCTGTATAAGTGAAGCTACCGTTAAAGTCTGTTTGTTTTATACGATAGTATGAATCGCCACCCGGTGCATTTTGATCAATATGCCTGTATTGAACCAGGCCTTGTGAGTTACCGGCCCCAGGTATAAAGGCAATATTGTTCCAGCTCAGGCCGTCTGTTGAGCGCTGAACCGTGAAAAAGCTGTTATTGATTTCCTCAGAGGTACTCCAGTCGAGCTGTACAGTGCTCTCCTTTACAGTAAGGTCAAAGGATACAAAAGTCACGGGTAGTACACCTTGTAGCGGACAAAAGTAAATATCAGACAAATAAATAGCGCGCTGTACCGGGTTCACACCGTCCACGTTTCCCTCCAGGTATTCTATCTCTATCTTATTCACATTATTGGTAAAAAACACATCCAGTGTTCCCTTGGTATCGTTACTGCTGGCCTCGGTAGGCGGAAAATCAAGAGCCGTGGCAATACCCGTATTCCCTGAAGAGGAAACAGTGTAGGTAGGGGAGCTGTCTACGGTAGCCAGGCTTGGGGCGATTTCAGTATTGCCATTATAGCCGATAATGCGTACGCTATCCTGCCGGGAATTAACACCACCTGTTCCGAATACGCCATTGTCTACATCAAAAATGGAGAATCGCACATCGGCCAGGGTCTGGCTGATATCTATGGTCAATACCACGCTGCTTGTACCGCTATTAGGGTCTACCAGCATATAGAGTGATTCATCGCCATTGGCTATTCCACCTGCTGAGTTCATATCAGAGTTTACCAGGGGGGTATTGTCTTTAAAGGCAGAAGTCTGACCGGTAAACTCAAACGAAAAGTCTACGTCCCCTCCTGAGGCGGGGTTGTCTACCGTAAACTCAGCACTGGTGGCACCAGACGTATAGGTCACATCCCCCCAGTCAAGAAATTCCAGGGGATAGAGGCAGGTAATCACATCGGCACTGGTAGAACAGAACAGGATATCTGAGATACTGATGCTTCGCTCACCAAAATCGCTGGCACCTGTATTGGCTTCCAGGTAAATTACCTCAATTCTATTCACAGGGCTTGTAAAATACACATCTACCGATCCCTTGGTTTCGTTATTGCTGGGGTCATCCGTGGATGGGTCTGTTGCCACTGCCACAGCGTATTCATCCTGGGTGGTTACGGTAAAAGTAGGTGTGCTGCTCACGGGTATCAGCACAGGCACCACCGCATCATTACCATTATATCCGGTAATCAATACGCTGTCCTGCACACCGTTGCTCGTAGAGTTATCAATATCATAGATGCTGAATCGTACATCTGTAGCCACGTTGCCAAGAGCAATGGAGGTGGTGACCATGGAACTGGTGGCCAAGGCTGGCGGATTTAGCCTAAGTTCCAATGATTGGTCACCGCTCCCTTCACCACCTCCGTTGCTGGCAGTACTGTTGTCTGTGGGAAAACCGCTTTCAAAGTGGTCCGTGTCACCCGTAACGGTAAATTCCAGGCTCATGTCAGCTCCACCATCATTGCTGTTGGTCACTGTAAATGATTCTCCGGTAAGTGCTTCGGCCGTATAGCTCTCGCTATTCCAATCGAGCGAGCTCAGAGAAATAGCACAGGTGACGGGCTCATTGACGGGGGCACAAAACTGAATATCTGAGATGGCAATGGACCTTTCAGCAGGGTTAGCGCCACCTGCCGTATTGGCCTCATGGTATTCAATTACGATTTTATTTACGGGTAGTTCAAAGTACACATCCAGGGTGCCGTCACTGTTATTGGAGCTAGGGCCGGTGCCCGAAGGGTTGAATGGTACCCCCTTAGCAGCTCCGAATACGTCCACATAGGCAGCAGTAAAGGTGGCGTCATTATTCGGGTTGAGCAGGGTGGGCACAACGGGTGTGTTGCCATGATAGCCCAGCACCCTGATGCTGTCTATTCCGGCATTGGTAGCCGAGCCTGTGTAAGCACTGTCGAGGTCGTAAATAGAAAATCTCACATTACTAAGGACACTGGAAGTAGTGATGGTGGTTGTAACAAGAGAACTGGTTGAAAGAGGAGCATCCGCATCGATGCGAAGCGTGCTACCACCACCACCCACACCACCGGCACTACTGGCAAACGAGGCATCTATGGAGGGAGTGGTATTTGCGAGGTGCCCTGTATCGTCAGTCAAGGCAAAGTTGAAAGTGATATCCGGACCGGATCCCGGGTTAGTCACCGTTACCGACTCATTAAGACTTCCTGCAGTATAGCTGGCGGTACCCCAGTCCAGAGTGGTTAGTGCGCTGGTACAGGTGTTTGCGGCAGCAGCAGGCAGATCGAAGAATATATCGGAAACTGTGATCCACCTGAAGCCGGGGTTGCTGCCGGTGCTGTTTGCTTCCAGGTACTCTATCTCTATCCGGTCGATTGGTTCGTTGAACACCACGTCCATTGTACCTTTGGTGTCGTTGTTACTGGATGAGGTAGGGGGAATAGTCTTACCTACACCAACACCATGGTCACCGTCCTGGGTAATGCTAAAAGTGGCACTGGCAGCGTTAACCAGAGAAATGGCAGGGCTCACGGCCAACGTACCCGCATAGCCAATAACTCTTACACTGTCTCTTCTACTCGTATTCAGGTCGCCAGAGTAAAAATTATCAATATCGTAAATGGAAAACTCCACATTTTCCTGCAGGAAATTGAAGTCAATGTTCATTGTAATACTGGAAGAGCCGGTGGGAGGGTCCATGGCAATGACCAGAGAGTTACCGCCACCACCCAGTCCACCGGCACTTGAAAAGCCACTGGTTTCATCCGGGGTGTTTACGCCCATGGTTTCCGGATAGGTGGTAAGCTGCGAGAGGTCACCGGTAAAATCGATATTGACTCGGACATCAGGACCGGAACCGGTATTGGTAATCACATAAGACTCTCCTGAGGTAGTACCCGCAGGATAATTAATCACATCCCAGTCCAGGCTGAGTTGAGAAGCGAAAAAAGGAATTCTGTCTATGCTGTGCACGGGTTTATAATAGTCTGATATCCAGAATAAACCGGATAGGATGAGCCCGGTAAGTCCACTCAGGACATACCTTGGGCTTTTGTGGGTAGCCGTTACGAAATGCAAGTGTTGGTGAATTTTTTGGTATTGACATCTAATAAAATGCTGTTGAAATCCAATATCCAGTCAGTGTTGGCGAAGCCTGATATTTCAGGAGTGAAGTGGCACTTTGCAAGGGTGAATATTTGAGGTGCTGTAAAGTGATTTATGTACTTCGGGAAATCAGTATGGCCGGTTTTTTCGCAACGCTGAAATTCCTATCTTTTTTGCATTAGAAGCTGATGTTGGCTGGTAAAGTATATAGAAGCGGACCATCAGGAGAAACTAATCAAGTATAGGTCATGGAACTGGGGATGAGAGACTAGTCAACTCCCGTCTTCCGTCTCCTGGTTCTTCTTACTGCCTACCTCTTACTTCTGGCCACTCCCACAAATCCATACCTCGTACACCCTACCTCAACCACCGCGGCCTTGGCGTAGGCGTTCCTCCCCTAAAAGTCAACCCCGCCTTCATCATTCATCATTCATCATTCAAAATTCATCATTTTACTCCCTTATCTTCTTGTTTCAACCACCGAAGCTCTGGCGTAGGCGTTCCTCCCATAAAAGTCAATCTCGCCTTCATCATTCATCATTCAAAATTCATCATTTTACTCCCTTATCTTCTTGTTTCAACCACCGAAGCTCTGGCGTAGGCGGTCCACCCCTACAAATCAACTCCCGACTCCTGTCTCCCGTCTTCCGGCTTCCTACCTCTTACCTCTAGCCACTCCCACAAGTCAACTCCCGTCTCCTGACTTCCGACTTCCGGCTTCCTACCTCGTACCTCTAGTCACCCCCACAAGTCAACTCCCGTCTCCTGACTTCCGACTTCCGTCTCCCTTAACTCACCAACCGTGCCCATTCACCGCATACCGGTGCCTATCCACTCTCAGATAATTTCCAGCCCTCTTTCGTCCGGCTACATTTGATTCATACGATCGGCCAAAAACCGGTCGCTTTCACAAAATCCTAAACACACTACCATGAGAACAATGAAACACTTGTTATTGAAAACAAGTACGCGAAGGTCTCTTATCAGAACACTTCGCTCCACCAGAAAGCCGATTCACGGCAAAACCAATCCTAAACCAGCAAACAAGCCCGAAGCCAGGATAATCCCCATTAGCAGAGCAGGGCAGGCTGTGTATTCATCACCTTATGTCAGCCACGATGGAGACGAGGCGTCATCCTCTGAAACTTCCGTCCGCATCATCAGGCTACTCGCTTCATTTCCACAAATAGCCTGAGCACTATGAAAGTGATAACCGTGCTGTTCGTCTGGGTGCAGGTATTTACCGCACTCGGACAAACAGGGCCGGGCGGAGTAGGCTCAACAGATGGCACCTCCAACCTGGTTTTCTGGCTTGATGCAAATCAGATTTCTACACTGGTCAGTGGAAGCAAGGTGAGTTCCCTGACGGACCTTTCAGGAAAGGGCCATAATGTGGCCTCTAATCAGGGAAAGCCTCAGTTTGTCAAAGATGTGGTCAACGGAAATCCCGTGATAAGATTTGACGGTATCAATTCTGACCTGAGGGGTGACCTGGGGAATTTTGATGCTCCCGGTACGGTGATAGCTTTTGCACGATATGATCAGACAAACCAGAGTGAAGATGACAATGACTACGTCTTCTCAATGGGCTCAGCAAATTCTGCTGGTGCTAACACCAGCATTGCCAGGCGAAAAGATGAAGATGGTATGGGCCTTAATCAAAACCTGCACTATACCTTCGATGGAGGTACCGTGCACTATGCCAGTACCACCGCTACCGGCAATACCTGGCTCGCCTTTGCGCACCTGCTCAATACCACCAATGCACTGACAAAGTACCACCAGACCTTTGTAGATGGTTCAGAGCTTAGCTTTACTACCGATTTTCCCTCAGCTCTTAATTCTGATGGTGAATTCGAAATAGGTGATTTCCGTAGTTCAACGGGTAGTGAATTTAAACTGGATGGAGATGTGGCGGAGGTGGCCATTTTTGACCGACTACTGAATACAGCAGAGCTGAACATCGTCTATTCCTACCTGGCAGGTAAGTATGATCACTCTACAGCCATCGGAGGGGGTAGTACCTACACAGACTTTTATACGGGCGATGACAATGCCAGTGGAGATTATGACCTGGACATCATCGGCATAGGCCAGCACTCCACCAGTGAAACCAATGATGAGGCTTCCGCAGGTGGTCTCACTATGACCATCAGTGCCTTTGATGACGGTGATTATATGATGGCAGGACATGCTTTAGCCGAAGGAGGTATCAATACCGCTGATGTTGCTGATACAGACATAACTGAAGTGCTGGAAGCCCGCCTGGAAAGGGTTTGGTATTTCGACCTTACAGATAGTGACAGTGATGTTACCACTCATCTTACCTTTAGTCTACCTGATGCAGGAGTAGGGGGAGACCCGGCAGGCAACTCCTCTAATTATAAGATTTTATACAGGAGTGGTCAGAGTGGAAGTTGGGATTTGCTCAGCGCGGTGCCAGTCTATGACCCCGATGCCGATCTGATCTTGTTCACCAATGTTGATATAGGGAGCAAGGGAGACGGTTATTACACCTTAGGCACTGTAGATAAAACCAATAGCCCGGTAGGCATTCAGAATGCCGAAATCTCAGCCACCGGACCCGGAGGCATTGCAGATGTCAGTAATAGCTCTGACCTGGAGCTCTGGCTGGATGCTACCGAAATCACCTCATCCGATGGAGAAACTGTGGTACGCTGGCTTGATAAGTCAGGCAAAGAAAATGACGCTACACAAAGCAGCTTTAGCAATATCCCTACCTACGATACTGACGGAAATCCACTTAATGGCAATGGTGTTCTCGATTTTGACGGCAATGACGACTTCCTGGCCGGAAACCTGGATGCCAGCCTCAGCACAGATGCTACTGTGATTGCCCTGGGTAGGTTTGGAGACCTCAATCAGGGAACCGGTCTCAGCGACAATGACTACTGGATCAGCATAGGAGATGACACGGATGATAATTCACACATCAGCATTTCGCGCAGAAGGGATGAAGGAGGTAACCAGAACAAATATTATAGCTTTGATGCCGCCACAGGAGGTGGTACTGCCAGCCTCGGTCCAGTCATTACCGGACAGCAATGGACGCTTATTTCAGGCTTGCATGAGGCTTCTGTAGCAAGTAGTCAGCGACACTCTGTCTATTTTGAGGGTACCAAGGCCACCGACCCCAGCCCTGACTATAGTGCTGATTTTTCAGCCACTACCACCGCCTTTGAAATTGGTCGCTGGGTAGGAGTGGGGAACTACCTATCAGGTCAGCTGGCCGAAGTAATGGTCTTTAGCAAGGCATTGAATACAGCTGAGCTGAACATTGTACACTCTTACCTGTCGGCCAAATGGAACCATAGCCTTACCGGAGGAGACAAGTATACCGGTGATGACCTGGGTAATGGAGGCGTATGTGATGGCATAGTGACCTGTCAGCCAAATTACGACCTGGATGTTGCCGGTATCGGCACCGAGTCTGACGGCTCTAACACCACAGCCACTTCTGCCGGGCTACAGCTTTCGGTAAGCAGTGGTCAGTCGGCCACTTTTGCGGCAGGCGATTACATGCTCATAGGCCATAACGCTACCAGCAATACAGACATCAATACCGACCTGACCACGCAAATGGGCGATCCCATAGTGGAGGTTCGTTCTCAGCGTGACTGGTACCTGGATATAACAGAAACAGACGCCTCAAAGATGACGGTTGACCTGACTTTCGATTTTACGGAAATGGGTCTGACTTCCTTTCCCCTGGGCGATGCCTCAAACTACCGGCTCATGTATCGTGCTACCAATGAGCTGGACGATGAATGGACGGTAGTGGCATCTGCCAGTAGCATCAGCGGTGACCAGCTGACTTTCACAAACATCAGCACGCTTGATACCGATGGCTTTATTACCCTGGGCTCCGTCAGCTTTGAAGAAAGTCCCTTGCCGGTAAAACTGCTTCAGTTTGATGCCCAGGCTGAGGCAGATTCGGTGAGGATCTCATGGAGTACGGCTGACGAAACCAACAATGCTTTTTTCGCCATACAAAGATCCACCAATGGTTTTGACTTCGAGGACCTGCTCTTTCAATCAGGCAATGGCAACTCACAAGTCGTCAGAGATTACGAGGTAGTGGATAACGACCCGTTGAACGGAACTAACTATTACCGGCTCAGGCAGGTGGATTTCAATGGCTATGAAGAGCTTTCTGAAGTGAGAAGAGTCACCGTGGAGCGGAAAGAAGTGAACGACTTGATGGTGTACCCGAATCCGGCAAGCCAATACCTCAAAGTTAAAGTAGCGGGTAGCAAAGAGAGGGGTACGCTGCTCATACGCAACGGACAGGGAATGACTGTTTTAAGCAGGGGGCTTGGAGCCAATAACAATATGGAGATGGACATCTCCGGGCTAAAGGAAGGAATGTATCTGCTGGAAGCCCGGTGGCCGGAAAAGGTAGAAACTCATAAAATACTGATCAAAAGATAATGCTTACTGAGTATGTGAAATCATCAGAGCGAGAGAGGCGGTCTTCCATTATCGACAGGCCTGAGTTTAGGTTAGAAAACCGCCCTCTGCTTTGATAATTATAGAAAAAGTCATGAAAGCAAAGTATAAGAATTTATTACAAGAGCTGAAGTTTGATGGTGACTTGCTTGTATATAAACCCTCAAACATTCTGGTGTTTCATCGCAGGGTAGAGATACCTATTAATGTTGTGCTGGACTACCAGTTCAAAAAAGTGGCCTCCATTCCCTGGCTCATATTGTGGATCAATAAATACTTCCACGGGCAGCTAAAGCCGGTAGTAAGGGTTCTAAAACCGATGTGTATGCTCGGCTTGCCTGTAAACTTTAAAAATGAACTGCTCATGAGTCTTGACGAGGTGATTCAACAAAATCTGACCGGGGTGAATATTGGGCTCAACCATATCCCGGCATCGGCTATGAGAGATTTCTACCTGCATAGAAACGGCAGGTTAGGTACTCGCTGGACAAGTATGCGGGTGACTTACGCAAAACAGACGGATTCACCTGAGGCACAACAATATGGCCTCTTTTCTGAACTTGAAAAGAGGGCATCGTAAAATATTAAAGAGACGATTGTTTAGGTGCCTCCGGGAGACGTCCGGGGGTAGGTTTCAACTAGTAGTGTGGTTGAAATGAAAAGGGACAGCAGTGAGACCAAAGATGAATGTATTTTCATCTTTGGTGTTGTCCTGATTTCAGCTCCTGAACCTTCCCTTTGCTTTCAGGTTTCATTTCTAAAGAAACCGTAATGAAGCAATTGAAAAGAAATTGGCTGTTATGCGCTGCCTCCGGATTGGCACTGGTAGGTTTAGGTCTGAGTCTTATGGGAGAAGCCCTGATGCTGAAACATGACCAGGTCGACTTTGCGGAGTGGTTCTGGCTGGGCACCCTGGCGCTTGTGGTCATTAACTCAGGACTTGCTGTATTTGGTAAAGCCATTACCCTCAGAGTAAGGCTGGACAGGCTGAATGAAACACATCCAAACCCGGATGTTAGCCCTGATATCTGAAAATCACCATTTAGGTTTTGGTATTCTCTATAGAAGTAGCCGGTTTTCAGATCGTCAGATTATGCAATAGTAGACTATTGCATAATTGTGGTCAAAGCACAAACCGACCACTGAAATGTGAAAAATGGTTAATCCATAGACTTTACAACTTTTCACAATTCGCAATCTCTATATTTGCAGGCAAATGAATCTGAACTGGACAATACTTTATCCGGTTTGTTTCGTTAGACCAAAAGATGAATAGCGAAGTTGAACTATGCCTTTTTGCCTGAAATACATTTTCGTATCAGTATTGCTTTTTACCACCTTTCTGGCTCAGGCCCAGGGTCAGCAACATATCAAAGTAGATAGTATCAACTCGGCCTATGACGAGCAAAATCCAAGACTCAGTCCGGATGGAAAAAGACTCTATTTTACACGTTCAGGTCATCCTCAGAATACAGGTGGTAAAATTGACAAAGGCGATATCTGGTACAGCGACTTAAAAAGTGACGGTACCTGGTCTGCCGCGAAAAATGCAGGTAGCACCATCAACCATCCGGGGCTCAATGGCGTGGCTGGTTTCTCAGCAGACGGGAATACCATCTATCTCCTTAATTATCACGATCCTGCCGGACCTGCAGGAGGTACCATTCGCAATGGTATTTCGAAATCCACGCTGAAAAACGGAGAGTGGACTAAACCTGAAAAGCTCAAAATCACATATTTCGCCAATAATTCTGAATACATCAGTGCAAGCATCTCACCAGATGAGAAAGTCCTGGTAATGTCTCTGAAGTCCTTTCAGACAGAGGGAAATGAAGATTTGTATGTAACCTTTAAGCAAGGTGATAGCTGGATTCAACCCAGAAACCTTGGAGCAACGATCAATACTTTTTCAGAAGAGTGGGCTCCCTTCTTAAGTGCTGATAAAACTACTTTATACTTCTCTTCTAATGGCCACGGAGGGCAGGGAAGCCGTGATATCTTTGTTGCGAAGCGACTCGATGAATCATGGACCAACTGGAGTGCTCCGGTAAACCTGGGGAGTGATATCAATACCAAAGGCGTAGAGCTGGGCTATTCCATTCCAGCTACCGGTGATATGGCCTTTTTCTCGACTACCCAAAACAGCGAGGGCTTTGGTGATATTTTTCAATACCCACTCTCGCAGACTGAGAAGGCAATTCAGGAAATTATTACTGATCCTGCACCTGAGGTGGAAGAAGTAATTCCAGAACCCAAAAAGGAGCTCGAAACCACACCGGTTTCGGATAAAATAATGGTGGTAATGACCATGCAGGTGCTTGATAAAGAAACGGGCAGCCCTGTTGATGCGCAAGTGAAGCTGATCTTTGGAGAAGAGATCACTGAGGTCAATACCCGTGAGGTTGAGTCTGAGGATAAAAAATGGATCATGAGTTTCGAGGAGGGAACCAGAATTGCTGTGAGTATCACTGCCGAAGGTTACCTCAACTATAACGAGGAGTTTGTAGCCGAATCCACCGCCATTGTGGTAGATGCTGAAGGCAACAAAGTGGAAGGCTTTCAGCTCACCCCTAATACGGTAGGTACCAAAATTCAAATCGAGAAGATTCTCTTTGCCAGGGGGCAGGCAGCTTTTGCCGATACATTACAGGCACAAACTAACCTGGCCGAACTGGTGACCCTGATGAAGGCAAACCCCGATATTGCCATTCGCCTGGAAGGTCATACCGACAACCAGGGAAATCCCGTCAGGCTCAAAGAACTCTCACAAAGCAGGGTAGATGCGGTAAAACAGTATCTGGTAGATAAGGGCATTACAGCGAGCCGTATTGAAACCGTGGGTCTGGGAGGTGAAAAACCCATAGCCAGAAACGTAAATGAAGAAGGCCGCTCTCAGAACAGGCGTGTAGAATTTATAGTGATCAAGAACTAGATCAAAGCTTTAGCGGAGATGCCACATTTCCAGTTCCTTATCTACCTCTCTTAAAATCAGGCTATCCCTGGTCTTATTTAGCTCAGTCAGGTTCTTAATCAGCCTGTAGCTCTCAGTCATACGACTCACTTTATTAAGCACTTGATTAGTGAATAAAATGCTCCTGTTATTTCTGTCATTCGGGTTTTGAAAGTTGAGGTTGTCAGTCAGAAGCTGAAGCTCTTTAATATTCTCATTGAAATAGTCTTTTGATTCTTGCCGGTGCAGGTTATCGTTTTTATGAGTCGTGATCTTTTTTTTCAGATCAGGGTTTCTGATAAAGTAATAGTAGTCAAGGCTAAGCTTCTCAAAATGAGGAGATTCAAAAATCCATTTGGAAAGCCTTTGACTGGCATGTGATGAAATGAGAGCAACCGCTTCGCTCGTTGTGTTTGGGTTGGCCTTCTTTATAAGGGCTTGTAGAGAATCGTAAAGCACAATGTCAGCAGTCAGGTAGCCCGACTGCTCCTCTGCATCGTCTTTTTGCTCCAGTTCAAAAGCCATACTTCCGATGTTATAACTCAGGTCATACCGGAAGTCCTGCAGATGCTTTAGGTACAAAGCCTCTTGCGCTTTGTGATCTCTGTAATTATCGACATAAAAGGCCGCCAGAATGCTCAGGAAAAAAAGGATGGCTTCACCAATCCAGCGCCATAAAGGTTTCTTTTCTCTTCTCACAGCCTTAAGATACTATTTCCTTTTCAATCACCGAAGCCTTGGCATAGGGGATCAAGCACCGAAGCCTTGGCGCAGGAGATCAAGCTCCAAAGTCCTGATCAAGGCGTTCACATACCGAAAAACGAATAAACCATCCTCCATTGGTTTTTAAACCCCTCTATCATTACCTTTCAGTCAAATGCCTGGTTATTTGTTAGGGTTAATTCTTTATCAAATCAGGCGTTGTACCTCAATCTGTAGATAATACTATGCATAGAAGACTGTATTTTTTGGTCCTGAGCCTTGTGGTATCCACCGGTTTTATTTTTGCCCAAAACGATCGTATCACTGAGCTCAAGTCCGTCATTAATGATGCTGAAGATACCGCCAGGGTAAAAGCCTTAGCAGCGCTGGGCTTTGAATATGCCTTCATTGATGCAGACAGTTCACGGCAGTATTCCCGGGAAGCTATCAGCAATGCCAGAAGCATCAGGTTTGAGAGAGGAGAAGCCGATGCTATTAACAACCTGGCCATTTCTTTCGATATACAGGGTAAATACGATAGCTCTCTCTTTTACTTTCTCGAAGCCCTTCGCATTTACGAATCCATTGATCATAAACCAGGTATTGCCAGAGCACTGAGTAATTGTGGTATGGTCTTCCAAAACCTTGATAGTACACGCAAATCTCTTGCATATCACCTGCGCTCTTTTCGGATGGAAAAAGAACTGGGCGATTCAATCGGGATGGCCTATTCCATGATCCATGTGGCAAACCTCTTTACTGACCTGCAAAGGTCTGACAGTGCTCTATACTTCTATGAGCAATCTGTAGAGATTCTGGAACGCAAGGGAGATCGGGATGGGCTTACCTATAGCTATGTAGGACTCGGTGAGTTTTATAAGGACACGGCCCCGCAAAAGGCCATAGAATACCTGCAGATGGCCAAAGAGATTTATAAAGAGTTTGGCAATGCAACAGGGCTGGCCAATACAGGGCTCTTGCTAGGTATGGCTTACCAAAATGCAAACAGTTATGACCCAAAGGCCATTCTGAGCTATCAAGACGCACTCAGGCAGGCGGAACTGGTAGGAGCCATGCAGATAAAGGCACAGATACTCACTCATATGGCAGACTGGTACGAGCTAAACAACCAACCGCAGGCCGCGCTGGATCATTTTCGCCAGTTTAAAATGCTCGAAGACAGCATCTTCAGCCAGGAAAAGGCAAGGCAGATTGCCAGTATCGAAGGAGCCTATGAATCGGAGAAAAAGGACAGTGAAATACTGCTGCTGAATGCTGAGAATAAGCAGCAAAAGGAGCTTACGTACTATTTGGTGGTAGGCGTGCTGATAGTCCTGTCACTGCTGGGGATGCTTTGGCTAAATTCCCTTAGCCGGTCCAGAGCCTATGCACTGCTTAAAAAAACCAACCAGGAGGTTGAGACAAAAAACCGTGAGGTGGAAATAGAGCGAAACAATGCGACAGAGGCCACCAAAGCCAAAGCAAACTTTCTCTCAGTGATGAGTCATGAAATCCGAACACCTCTTAACGCGATCATTGGCCTGACCCATTTACTCATCGATTACCCTGAGCAAGGTGACAAAAAGAAAAACCTGTCATCGCTTAAGTTTTCAGCTGAAAACCTGCTGGCCCTCATCAATGATATTCTCGATTACAGCAAGCTTGAAGAAGGTAAGGCTGAGATTGAATCCATACAATTCAATTTGAAGGAGACACTGGATCGTATCCTGGATTCCTTTCTGTTTCGCGCTGAGGAGAAGCAGGTGAGGCTCAAGGCAAAGTATGATTCGGCCATGCCTTCGATTGTTACAGGAGACCCCACTCGTTTTTCACAAGTGTTGAATAACCTGCTGTCAAATGCCATTAAGTTCACCGATACCGGTTCGGTCACCCTGGACGTAGAGGTCATCGATGCCGGTGCTATCCAATTCAGTGTGATCGACACGGGGATAGGCATAAATGCCGATAAACTCGATACGATTTTTGAAAGCTTTACCCAGGCCGATGAAGGCGTAAACCGTAAGTTCGGTGGAACAGGGCTGGGCCTGGCCATTGCCAAACAACTGGTGGAGGCGATGGGCTCAAACCTGAAGGTAGAGAGCATCGAAGGTAAGGGTACGCGCTTCTATTTTACTTTACCGCTGGAAGCTTCTTCAGCAGCCACCTACGCTAACAGGGCAGTGGGTAAACGACCTTCTTTTACAAGCATGAGGGGAGCAAGGGTATTGCTGATGGAAGACAATGCGGTGAATGTATTAGTGGCTACTCAGTTTTTGAAAAGCTGGCATGTGGAGGTAGATGTGGCCAGTAATGGGGTAGAGGGCCTACAGCTTATGGAACAGGATAGGTATGATTTAGTGCTCATGGATTTGGAAATGCCGGTAATGGACGGCTTTGAAACTACCCGGCATATAAGAAAAGCAAGTAATGAGGTAAATAAGCATTTGCCTGTCATTGCCATTACCTCTTCCACATCTATTACGGCCCGTAATAAGGCGAGAGAAGCTGGTATGAATGACTTTATCACAAAGCCTTTCAACCCCAATGAGCTTTATAAAATGCTGGAAAAATATGTACTTAAACTCGATGCGGAATCTGTGACGGAAGAATTGGAGTAGTCAATAACACTCCTTACTTGTAGAGTTTCAGGTCCAGCAAGATGGGCAGGTGGTCGCTATAGCCGCCTACATATTTTGGCCCCTGGTAGGTACGGAATGGTCGCTTGGCCCCGGTGGCTCCCTCCATAATAAGCCACGACATATCGAAAATCTGCGCTGAGCTGGTATTAACCCGTGTACGGGCATCACGCTCAAACATATTGCCTGTTACTATAAACTGATCTATAATGGACCATTTGTTTTGGAAGCTATGTGTACCGGTCACATAGCGTATGTCAAACATAAGGTTGAACAAATCAGTCTTTTGTAATGCCTCCGGGCTCTCGGTGGTGCGCAGGCCTTCCGTCATGCTTTCTTCCTCTGGTTCATCATTAAAATCTCCGGTGAGCACAATGCGGGCATCGGGGTTAATCGCCAGCAGAGAATCTACTTTCTGCCTTAAAAACTCGGCAGCAAATATGCGCTTGGGTTCCGTTTCAAAAGCCCCTCCGAATTTCGAGGGCCAGTGATTGACAAAGTAGTGCAACGTGTCTTTGTTGGGCATTTCTCCAATCACATGCAGAATGTCGCGCGTGCGGCTATCAGGGTCAAAAGGAAAATTCAGCGTATAGTGCTCGTAGTCTATCAATCTGAATTTATCCGGTCGGTAAAGTGCCGCCACGTCTATACCCCTGCGGTCGCGTGAGTCCTTGTGTACAATTTCATAACCGATAGCCTTGAGCTGGGTGAAGCGGGTCAGTGATTCAAGCACATAGCGATTCTCTATTTCACACAGCCCTATCAGCGCAGGCGCCTCCCAGCCACCCGTGGCAATTAAGGTCTTGGCGATCATGTTTTGCTTGGCCTGATAGCGCGCTTTACCCCAATAGCGGCCGCCTCTTGGCAAAAACTCCTCATCTATGGTAGTAGAGTCATCAAAGTAATCGAAGAGGTTCTCCACGTTATAGAACACGAGCCTGAAGGCGTTTTCATTGCGGGGCCCCGGATCAAAGGATTCTGATGCCAGGTAGTACCTGCTTTTTTGAGCCTCAGCTGTAGTGATTGAGAGCAGTAGCGCACAGAGAGGAAGTAAATACTTAAAACATTTATTCATGTTAAGGAAAGCCCATGGTAGAATCCTACATTTGCAAAACTTTTGAAGAGAAAAGATACAAAATAGCAGAGGCCACGCAATGATTGAGATCGGTAAAACCCAAAAATTAAAAATAGCCAGAGAAGTAGACTTCGGTATGTACCTGACTGACGGGGAGAATGAGGTACTGCTTCCTGAGAAATATATTCCATTCGGCTGTGATATTGGGGACGAAATTGAAGTCTTCGTCTACAACGATTCAAAGGACCGTCCAGTAGCGGTAACGGGAAAGCCACTGGCCAAAGTAGGCGATTTGGTTTCGCTTGAAGTGGTGCATGTCACCCAGGTAGGAGCCTTTATGGACATAGGCCTTGAGAAAGACCTGATGGTGCCTTTCAGGGAACAGCAAACAAAGCTGGAAGAAGGCAAACGCTACCCGGTGAAGGTACTGATGGATTTCAGAACCAATCGTATGGTAGGTACCACCAAAATAGCTGAGTTTTTAGAAGAAGGCCATGAAGGCCTGGAAGAAGGGCAGGAGGTAGAGATCATCATCTGGCAACATACTGATCTTGGTTTCAAAGTTATTATCGATGGTAAGTACCAGGGCCTGATCTACGAGAACGAGATTTTTCAGAAAATTCAGATTGGTGATTCCATGTCTGCATTTGTTAAAAAACTACGAGAAGACGGTAAGATTGATGTGGCTTTGCAGCGGCAGGGTTACACCGTGGTGAAAGACATGAGTAGTGTGGTATTGGACAAGATCAAAGAAGCCGGAGGCGTACTGGCTTTGGGAGATAAGAGTAGCCCTGAAGAGATCAAAGAGCAGCTGGGTATGAGTAAGAAAAACTTCAAGAAAATTCTGGGAGGCCTGTACAAAGCAGGGGAGGTAGAGATTTTTAATCACGAGGTGCGATTAAAAGCGGAAGGTTAGCCTGAGGAGTGGCTAACCTTCACCTAAACTACCTATAAAACTAAAACTAACCTAAGCTAATTTTAATACTTTACTGACCTTGTTTTCGATAGTAATTCGATTGCACAAGCCAATACGTCTTCTCAGTTTGTTCATCTGATTTGACACTTCAATCTATTGAAAAAAATGTCAATTGGAAAATTTTATTCCAAAAAAAATCGTTTTAGGAAAACTTTATACCACTCAAATCCGTTGTCTACTACTTTTGTACTAAGTGGTTAGTTGTGTAATCATCTAATATTCACCTCGTTAGCTATTCCTAAAGCGGTAAATCTGACCATAAGTTTCCTGGGGTTTTCCGTGCCGTTTTCGCAGTCTCCAGCCGGATCTATGTAGTAAACGTAGTAGGTTTGACTCCTTTCGTATAGCTCCTGTTCCTCAGGCTGCCCCAATACCTCAATGATGGATTTTTGATAGAGCTCAAGCAGCTTTGGTTTTACCTCCATAATCGCTTCGGTCATACCGGCCCTTACGCCAGTGCAACCTTTGCTGTCGGCTTGCCAGGCTTCTATGTCAAAATTTCCAACATCTATCTTTTTTGTACAACTGCTTATACTTACCGAGAAAATAAACAGGCAGATAAGGAGGGCAGATTTAAAGTGATTTTTCATGAGCTGGCTTTCGCAGGCAAAGGTACGGGCCGCACCTTAACTAACCAAAGAACAGAAGGTATCAAAAACACAATGCTGCCTATCATCAGGGTCTGGTCAGGGTTGAAGCTGCTCAGGTAGTAGATCAGGCTGGCAGGTATCGCAATTAGTCGGAAAATCTCCAGGCCAAAGGCCCAGGAACGACTTTCAAAAAGTCCCCCGAAGCTCACCACAGAGATGGTTATTACCGAAGCCAGTAGCGCCTTGTCAAAGCTATTCATCCCTTCCAGGTTAAAGAGGAACATGGCCGTTCCGCCCAGAAGCAGAACATAATGAATCAAAACATAAATATTGAGTCCTTTGGTAGCATGTGCATCATACTTCTGGTAGGTCTGTGGATCAATATCAAATGGCTGTCTGTAGCCGCCCATATCTTCTGGCAACCAGCCCGGCTTCTTGAAAACAAAACGCAGTTTATCTCCCCATCTGGGGATTCGCTTGAAATCGTGCCAAATGTCAGCATAGTGGGCCAGGTTGGCCCAGACGGGATTCCAGCTGTTAAGATTCTTGGTAATGCCATAGGTAGGCCTCTCTTCTTCCTGCATAAAAGTACCAAACAGTTTATCCCATACGATGAGCGTACCTGCGTGGTTTTTATCAATGTATTTAGGGTTGCGTGCATGATGTACTCTATGGTGTGAAGGTGTATTCATAACCGCCTCAAACCACCTGGGCAGCCGGTCGATCGATTCTGTATGTATCCAGAACTGATAGAGCAGGTTAAAGCCCGAAACAGAGATGAGCACATAAGGATTGATACCAGCCAGAGCCATGGGGAAATAGAAGAAGAAAGTCCAGATGGTTTGTGTGGAGCTTTGCCTCAGCGCTACCGAAAGGTTATACTCCTCACTCTGGTGATGCACGCTATGTCCTCCCCAGAAAAGATTTACCTCATGACTCATGCGATGCGCCCAGTAGTAAAAGAAATCGTAGGCGATAAAGGCCATGATCCAGGTCCACCAGGTATCAGTAATGGTGAACAATCGCAACTGCTCGTAAATCAGTGTGTAAAGCCCAATGGTCAGTACTTTAAGAAAGGCACCTGATACCTGTGAGGTAACCCCGCAGTTGATATTCGTGACGGCATCGTTCAGGCGGTAAGACTTTGTGGCTTGTATCCTGTGTACAATCAACTCTATTCCAATCAAAAGGAAATAAACAGGAATAGCAATGACAGTGGGGTCCAGACTCATAGATACTCGTTATGCATACTAATATAGTAGCATTAAATGCTAAGCGTCAAACGTCTGATCGAAAACCTGCTCGTTCGGGTTTAAAAGCTATCGCAGGGTTACTATGAGATAGGTTGCACCTGCTTCATTTGTTTATTGATGCTGGCAAACCACCCGATAGCCAGCAAAAGGCAGGTGGCTGTGATAAGCAGAAGTGTGGCATTGGGGGTAAACCCGGCCAGTACGTAGATCAACACCAGCGCAGTAGTGACTAACCGCAGGTACTCCAGTGCCTTGATCCATTTGCGGTTTTCAAACAAGAGCCCAAAGGTAGCCACGGACAAAATGATTAATAAAGCAGCTGTAATCTTAGCCGGCTCTTCCATATCATTGAGGTAATAGAGAAAGAGCAGGGTACCGATCATAGCCAATAGAAAATGTACCACCACATAAATGTTGAGCTTGGTTGGGGTTCTGTTATCGAATTTGCGATAGTTACTTTCTACCTCCTTAGGTGCCCGATAGCCGCCCAGTTCTTCTGGCAACCACCCTGGTTTTTTCACGAGTACACCCAGCTTGTTTTTAAAGCCTGATACCCGTTTAAAGTCCTGATAGATATCTGTGTAGTGGGCAAAGTTTGCCCAAAGTGGGTTCCAGCTTTTAAAGGGTTTGGTTATGCCATAATCGGGAGTCTCTTCTTCGGCTGCAAAGGTGCCGAAGAGTTTATCCCAGATAATGAGGGTACCCGCGTGGTTTTTATCAATGTACTTGGGGTTTCTCGCATGATGTACTCTGTGGTGGGAGGGAGTATTGAAAACCGCTTCAAACCATTTTGGCATTTTCTGAATCGATTCCGTGTGGATCCAAAACTGATACACCAGGTTGATGCCCTGCATGGAGATAAAAACAATGGGATCAATCCCTGCCATGGCCAGTGGCAGATAGAACAGGAATGTCCAGAGTATCTGTGTTGAGCTTTGCCTCAGCGCCACCGAAAGGTTGTATTCCTCACTCTGGTGATGGACGCTGTGCCCGCCCCAGAATAAATTGATCTGATGACTCAGCCTGTGTGCCCAGTAGTACATAAAGTCAAAGAAGACAAAGGCCAGGGGAAAAGCCCACCAAACTACCGGAATATAAAAAGGGGTCCAGTTTTGCTGGGCATGCGTATATGCGCCAAAGAGTACAGCCATCAAAAAGGCTCCGCTGATCTGCGATATAACACCACAATTGATGTTAGTCATAGCATCTTTAAGCCGATATGTTTTTACAGCTTTTACCCGTTGATAAATGATTTCAATTCCTATCAGCAGGAAATAGACCGGTATAGCAATAACTATAGGGTTTACGCTCATTTTGACCTTGTGTTGAGTGACCTGGTTGCCCTTTAATGATGTAAAATTAGTGGCTACCGTTGCATTGTCAAAACGTTATTATGCCCTTTGAGCGTAAATAATCTCAGTTTTTTTGTGTTTGGATTTACTAAGTGAGTTTTGATCAAACCCGGACTATGTATTAGAACTTCGTGATGAGTAGATAAATCACAGATCTGCTCGTTCCGTTCAGGCGAGAAATCAGGGAGTTTTATTGATTTATGCATAGCATGGCCATGGTTAAACCAAAAAGCTCCTTCAATTCACCCATTCGCAGTGAGCTTTCTACAGAATAGATTTTCTAATGTATAATTCGGGTCAAACAATTGTCTGTAACAAAAGCATTATTGTCTAACTTCGCGACTTCAAAGACATTGAGTGCATGAACAATTTTACCGGTTTCTTCAGAGGTGTTTCATGGTTGGTTTTCCTGGGAGCTCTCCTATGGTCCTATGCATATATGACCAGTTCCGTTACTTACCGCATTGATGCGGACGGTAATTCCATTGGTATTGTAGATAGAAATACCTTCTTTTTTAGCGCAATAGGGGCTTTCCTTCTGGTAAACATTGTCTGTGTTGGGTTTATCAATGTGCTCAAGAAGATTAAGACCACCGAAGACGGAGCAGGCATTCGCAACCGCGCACTTAAGCTGGATATCATCGGCTGGACAAAAGGCTTTGCCGGAGTACTCAACGTCTTTCTCACCCTTACCCTCATCTTTCTCGGGTATATGAATATGTCAGATGAGTTTATGGTAGCCGGGCTCGGTTACTTTATTTACCTGGGGCCGATTTTACTGGTTGCCTGGTTTTTCTACCTGGTTAAGCTGCTATCAAAAAAGCGTAGCTGATACAAACTCTTTAATTGCGGAACCCTACACCACGATTTTCGGTCTCGTTCATGTCTTGAACAGTGGGAAAACCACTAGTTTTTATAGTACTCTCAGTGCCTGCAACTACTGTGTTAAAATCAATAGTGCTTTTTTAGTTTTTATATTCTAACTTCCGTGCCATATCATTCGAACGCGCGTGGTATTTCTTCTTGAAATTTTAGTTGGAAAAGTTGAATGGCGAAACAGACAGCGAACTACACCGAAGATAGTATTCGGTCGCTCGATTGGAAAGAGCATATTAGATTAAGACCCGGAATGTATATCGGTAAATTGGGTGACGGGTCGGCCCAGGATGACGGTATCTACGTACTGGTAAAAGAAGTTGTCGATAATAGTATCGATGAACACATGATGGGCTTCGGTAAGACCATCGATATCAAAGTATCCGAACACAAGGTTGAAGTAAGAGATTACGGCAGGGGTATCCCTCTCGGTAAGGTCATCGACTGCGTTTCCAAAATTAATACAGGCGGTAAATACGATAGCGGTGCTTTCCAAAAGTCCGTAGGGCTGAATGGAGTTGGTACCAAAGCCGTCAATGCCCTTTCTACCTATTTTCGGGTCCAGTCTTATCGTGATGGCAAAGCCAAAATGGCTGAGTTTGAGAGGGGAGAGCTTACTAATGATGAAGCAGAAAAGACTTCCAGTGGCCGTAACGGTACGCAAATTGTGTTTCGGCCAGACGAAACCGTCTTTAAAAACTACCACTTTATTCCGCAGTACCTCGATGACCTGATCTGGAATTATTGCTTCCTGAATGCAGGGCTTACCATTAATTTCAATGGCCAGAAGTATCACTCAGAAAAAGGCCTGCATGACCTGCTCTCGCGTAAGACTGACGAGGACAACCTGCGCTATCCTATTATTCACCTGAAGGGTGAGGATATTGAAGTGGCGCTGTCACACACGAACCAGTATGGTGAAGAGTACTATTCTTTCGTCAACGGTCAGTACACCACACAGGGAGGGACTCACCAGGCAGCCTTTCGGGAGGCACTTGTCAAAACTGTCAGAGAGTTTTACAAGAAGGACTTTGATGCTACTGATGTTAGGGCCTCCGTAGTGGGAGCAATTGCTGTGAGAGTACAAGAGCCAGTTTTCGAATCACAGACCAAGACTAAGCTGGGTTCTCAAAACGTAGCCGGAGACGGACCTACCATGAGAACTTTTGTGAATGATTTTCTTAAAAAATCGCTAGATGATTACCTCCACAAACATTCTGATGTAGCTGAGGCCTTGTTAAAGCGAATTGTACAATCTGAGCGAGAGCGCAAAGAAATAGCGGGAATCAAGAAGCTGGCCAATGACAGGGCCAAGAAAGCGAATCTCCACAACAAAAAACTGAGAGATTGTCGTATCCACCTTGATGATAAGAAGGGAGATGAAGACCTTAAAAAAGCCTCTACACTTTTCATCACAGAGGGAGATTCTGCCAGTGGTTCCATTACAAAATCAAGGAATGTACAGAGTCAGGCTGTATTCAGCTTAAGGGGGAAACCGCTCAACTGTTTCGGATATACCAAAAAGGTAGTTTACGAAAATGAAGAGTTCAACCTGCTGCAGCATGCCCTGAATATTGAAGATGGCCTGGAAGGTTTACGCTATGATAAAATCGTGGTAGCCACGGATGCTGATGTAGATGGCATGCACATTCGGCTGCTACTGTTGACCTACTTTCTGCAGTTTTTTCCTGACCTTGTACGAAGGGGCCATGTGTACATTCTGGAAACACCTCTTTTCAGGGTAAGGAATAAGAAAGAGACCATCTACTGCTACAGCGATGAAGAGCGCCAGGCAGCCATAAATAAGCTGGGCTCCAAGCCGGAGATTACCCGCTTCAAAGGACTGGGCGAAATCTCACCGGAAGAATTCAAAGAGTTTATCGGGCCTGATATGAGGCTGGAGCCGATCATTTTAAGAAAGGATACCAGTATCAAAGAGCTATTGACTTTTTATATGGGTAAAAATACCCCAAGCCGTCAAACCTTCATCATTGACAGATTGAAGGTAGAAAAGGACTTGGTGGAAGAAGTTGTCTGATATAACCGCCAAGAACGCAGAGAGACGCAGAGGCTAATGAGGGAGAATGATATTTCTAAAGAGATTATCGGGGCAGCCATAAAAGTTCATAAGGAACTCGGGCCCGGACTTCTGGAATCCGCATATCAGGCCTGCTTATTCTATGAACTCATTCAGTTGGGGCTCAAAGTGGAAAGAGAAAAAGCCTTACCCGTAATTTATGAAGAAGTTGAGTTGGATTGTGGTTATAGACTAGACTTAATAGTAGAGGACAAAGTAATCGTGGAGTTGAAGTCAGTGAAGGAGCTTACTGATATTCACATGGCACAGATACTGACATATTTAAAGTTGTCGGATTGCCGCTTGGGTCTGCTGATCAACTTTAACTCAGTCTTGTTAAAGAATGGAATAAAAAGAGTCGTAAATAACCTCTAACCTCAGCAACTTCTACGGTTAGAAAATATACAGCAATACAAGCCTCAGCGATGCTTAGCGCTCTCTGCGGTTAGAAAATATACAGCAATACAAGCCTCAGCGGAGCTTTGCGCTCTCTGCGGTTAGAAAATATACAGCAATACAAGCCTCAGCGGAGCTTTGCGCTCTCTGCGGTTAGAAAATATACAGTAATACAAGCCTCAGCGGTGCTTAGCGTTCTCTGCGGTTAGAAAATATACAGCAATACAAGCCTCAGCGATGCTTAGCGGTCTCTGCGGTTAGAAAATATACAGCAATACAAACCTCAGCGATGCTTAGCGCTCTCTGCGGTTAGAAAATATACAGCAATACAAACCTCAGCGATGCTTAGCGCTCTCTGCGGTTAGAAAATATACAGCAATACAAACCTCAGCGATGCTTAGCGGTCTCTGCGGTTAGAAAATATACAGCAATACAAACCTCAGCGATGCTTAGCGCTCTCTGCGGTTAGAAAATATACAGCAATACAAGCCTCAGCGGTGCTTAGCACTCTCTGCGGTTAGAAAATATACAGCAATACAAACCTCAGCGGTGCTTAGTGCTCTCTGCGGTTAGAAAATGCAGTAACACAAGCCTCAGCGATGCTTAGCGCTCTCTGCGGTTAGAAAATATACAGCAATACAAGCCTCAGCGGTGCTTAGCGCTCTCTGCGGCTAGAAAATATACAGCAATACAAGCCTCAGCGATGCTTAGCGCTCTCTGCGGTTAGAAAATATACAGTAATACAAACCTCAGCGATGCTTAGCGCTCTCTGCGGTTAGAAAATATACAGCAATACAAGCCTCAGCGATGCTTAGCGCTCTCTGCGGTTAGAAAATATACAGCAATACAAGCCTCAGCGATTCTTTGCGATCTCTGGGGTTAGAAAATGCAGTAACACAAGCCTCAGCGATGCTTAGCGCTCTCTGCGGTTAGAAAATGCAGTAACACAAGCCTCAGCGGTGCTTAGCGCTCTCTGCGGTTAGAAAATATACAGCAATACAAGCCTCAGCGATGCTTAGCGCTCTCTGCGGTTAGAAAATATACAGCAATACAAACCTCAGCGATGCTTAGCGCTCTCTGCGGTTAGAAAATATACAGCAATACAGGCCTCAGCGATGCTTAGCGCTCTCTGCGGTTAGAAAATATACAGCAATACAAACCTCAGCGATGCTTAGCGCTCTCTGCGGTTAGAAAATGCAGTAACACAAGCCTCAGCGATGCTTAGCGCTCTCTGCGGTTAGAAAATATACAGCAATACAAACCTCAGCGATGCTTAGCGCTCTCTGCGGTTAGAAAATGCAGTAACACAAACCTCAGCGATGCTTAGCGCTCTCTGCGGTTAGAAAATGCAGTAACACAAACCTCAGCGATGCTTAGCGCTCTCTGCGGTTAGAAAATATACAGCAATACAAGCCTCAGCGATGCTTAGCGCTCTCTGCGGTTAGAAAATGCAGTAACACAAGCCTCAGCGGTGCTTAGTGCTCTCTGCGGTTAGAAAATATACAGCAATACAAATCTCAGCGATCCTTTGCGATCTCTGCGGTTACAATACGAATACAGTTTATGAACGAAGAGATAAACGAAGAAGAAAACAACGAAGAACAGGACGGTACCATCCAGGATGTGATTCCTGTATCGGGGATGTACCAAAACTGGTTTTTGGAATATGCATCTTATGTAATCCTGGAACGGGCGGTGCCTGCTATTGAGGATGGTTTTAAGCCGGTGCAGCGCAGAATCCTACACTCCATGAAGGAGATGGATGACGGGCGCTTCAATAAAGTGGCCAATGTGATCGGGCAGACCATGCAGTACCACCCGCATGGTGATGCTTCTATCGGAGATGCCATAGTCAATATCGGCCAGAAGGACCTGCTGATTGAAACCCAGGGCAACTGGGGAGACATCCGTACAGGAGACAGGGCTGCTGCCGCACGTTATATTGAGGCACGGCTGTCTAAGTTTGGACTGGAGGTCGTCTTTAACCCGCAGACTACCGATTGGCAGCTCAGCTACGATGGCAGAAAGAGAGAGCCCGTAACACTGCCGGTAAAGTTCCCCTTGCTGCTTGCTCAGGGAGTAGATGGTATTGCGGTAGGCCTTTCGACCAAGATTATGCCCCACAACTTCGTGGAGCTTATCCAGGCTTCTATCAAAGTACTGCAGGGCAAGAAGGCTAAGGTTTATCCTGATTTCCCTACGGGGGGCTCTGCCGATTTCTCGGAGTACAATGAGGGCCTGAGAGGGGGTAAGATCAAGGTGCGGGCTAAAATTGAAGAAGTAGACAAGAAGTCTATCGCCATCAAAGACATTCCCTTTGGTACCACCACCACGGGGCTGATCGACTCTATTATCAAAGCCAATGATAAAGGTAAGATCAAGATTAAGAAGGTGGTCGATAATACCGCTGAAGAGGTAGAAATCATGATAGAACTGGCCAGTGGTCAGTCACCGAACATCACAATTGACGCCCTCTATGCCTTTACTGATTGTGAGGTAAGTATTTCACCCAATGCCTGCGTGATCATTGACGACAAGCCTCATTTTATGAGTGTCAATGAGATTCTGCGTATTAATACAGCGCAGACGGTTGAGTTGCTTAAAAGAGAACTGGAAATCAGAAAAGGCGAACTACTGGAGAAAATACTCTTCTCCTCGCTTGAAAAAATCTTCATTGAAAATCGCATCTACCGCGACATAGAAGAATGCGAGACCTGGGAAGCCGTAATTCAGACAATTGATAAGGGACTGGATCCCTTCAAGAAAGAATTCTATCGGGAGATCACCGAAGAAGATATCGTCCGCCTTACTGAGATTAAAATCAAGCGTATTTCCCGCTTCGATGCTTTTAAGGCAGATGAAGCCATGCGTAAGCTGCAGGAAGAGCTGGAGCAGGTAGAATACAACCTGGCCAACCTCGTGGAATATGCTATCGGTTATTTCCAGAGATTACTTGATAAGTATGGCAAGGGCAGAGAGAGAAAGACGGAGATCAAATCTTTTGAAAATATCAAAGCTGCTATTGTAGCCGCCAATAACGCCAAGCTTTATGTCAACCGTCAGGAAGGCTTTATCGGTTACGGCATGAAGAAAGATGAATTTGTGACCGAATGTTCGGACATAGATGACATCATCGTTTTTCGAAAAGATGGCAAGTTTCAGGTCGTCCGCATAGCTGATAAGATCTTTGTCGGCAAGGATATTCTTTATGCCGGGGTCTGGAAAAAGAATGACGAACGCATGGTTTATAACCTGCTTTATCTCGATGGAAAATCAGGTCGAAGTATGGTGAAGCGTTTCCAGGTGCTCGGCATTACGCGCGATCGGGAGTATGATCTTACCAAGGGAGAAAGAGGTTCGAAAGTGCTCTACTTTACGGCTAATCCCAATGGTGAGGCAGAACTCGTTACAGTTTACCTTTCTTCAGGTGCCAAGGCCAGGGTGAAAGTATTCGACTTCAACTTTGCCGATATAGAAATTAAGGGCAGGGGAGCAGGCGGTAATATTGTTACCAAGTATCCTGTGCGCAAAGTACAGCTGAAAATGGAAGGAAAGTCTACCCTGGGTGGGCTGGATATCTGGTATGACGACTCAGTAGGAAGGCTTAACCGTGATGACCGGGGAGTCTTGCTGGGGAACTTCCAGAGCGAAGATAAGATTCTGGTGATCTATAAAACAGGGGAGTACCAGTTGACCTCTTTCGAGCTGACCAATCGCTACGAACCAGACAAGATCATGCTGATTACCAAGCTGGAACCCGATGGAGTGATTTCTGCAGTGCACTATGATGGTGGTGGTAAGACACATTACGTCAAGCGCTTCCAGATTGAAACCTCTACGATGGACAAACGCTTTGGTTTTATCAGCGAAGAAAAGGGCTCTAAACTCATTATGGTCACCACAGTGGCGCAGCCACAGATTGAAGTGCACTACACCGAAAAAGGTTCTCGTGAGCGGAAGAAGATCACCTATGACATGGATATGCTTATTGATGTCAAAGGCTGGAAAGCTACCGGTAATAAGCTTTCGGCTCATTCAGTCAAGAAGGTAGTATTGCTCAATAGCGATGATGCCAGGGTAGAAAAGACCGAAGATGAGAATGCACCACCAGCCACTCCTATTGAGGCAGCTGCGGGACAGACGATTGCACCGGCACCACAGCCGGAAGCACCAAAGCCTCCTGTTAGACCCGTGGTGAGAGAGTCTGCCAAACCTGCGGACCCTGAAAAGGCGGCTAACATTCGTAAACCTCCCGTAAGACCAGCCACGCCAAAGCCTGCTAACCCTCCTAAACCAGATGAAAATAGGGGTAAGGGCGGAGAAGATGATGATGGCTACGGAGTAGGAGATACGATTGATCTCTTCTGATATTATCATTGAGTTATAATAAAGCCCCTCAGTCTCTTAAGGCTGAGGGGCTTTCTTTTACTGCCGTGATAGAATTCTTCAGGGAGTAGGTAAGGGTCTTTTGATAATTAGCTGTTATTACTACAAATCTGGTGAAACAGGTTTAACGATAAGAAATTAATAATTTTGTTTGTTCATCTTCCAAAAGCCGTTAGTCATCTGACCAATGGCTTTTTCTTTTATTAACCACCGAAGTTTTAGCGGAGGTGGTTATTAACCATTGCTGCCTTCAGGAAGGTGGTCTCTCAACCAATGAAACCATAGCGAATTAAATCCCCTTACCGCTTAACTCGTACCTCTCCAGCCTGGGCCTTGCTAAACGTGAACATCACCTCACCGGCACTCTGTTCCCTGCAATCCACACACTCTCCAGACTCTGCGTATTGCTGATGCTCTCCAATGGATCTTTCTCCATCAGAATAAAATCCGCCCACTTACCCTTTTCCAGTGTTCCTATGTCTTTCAGCCCCATGTATTTTGCGGCATCACCAGTAGCGGATACTATTACCTGCATAGGCGTTAGTCCGGCAGCCACCATCAACTCCAGCTCTTTGTGCTCGAAGTAGCCCTGAAAACGAGCAGGAGGTCCTGCATCTGTGCCCATTACTATTTTTACGCCATTGTCTGATAGTCTTTTGAGGTTGCTCATGGCCATCACCAGGGCTTCTTCATAGACTTTCGTGCGAGGGTTGTCTTTGATTCTATTTTGTCTTTCAGGTGCTTTTAGTGCTGTAATTACAGCCGGGTCCACCTCGTTCAGCAGAAAGGGATCTGCCAGAAAATCAGGAGTATCTGCATAGGCAAAGACTGAAACCTCTCGCATTAAGGTAGGGCAGTAGTAAATATCTTTTTCTTTAATAAGGTCAATTAAGCCCTGGTCCACCTCTTTATCTCTTATACTATGGGCTATGTAGTCCGTGCCAGCTTTCAGCAGGCCCATGGCATCCTCCAGATAATACAGATGAGATGCCACTGGAATATTGTTTTTGTGAGCTTCATCAATAACGGCACTGTAAATATCGACAGGCATTTTTACAGAAGAGCCCAGGTTGTCATCCACGCGGATTTTTATAAAATCAACCTTGCTTTTGGCATTCTCCTGTACTACTTGCCTCACGGCTTCCGGGCTGTCTCCTGTTACAATGGTGCCTGCCACGAAAACCCGGCTATGGTTGAGTTCGCTGGTTTCCTGTGCATTTCTTATGGCTACTGAAGCCTCACCATCACCTCCAAGGCTTACTATGGTGGTTACACCATATCGGGCATTCAGCGCCAGGTCTCGCAGAACATTCTCTTTCGAATACCTGCCGCCTTCCAGACCCTCTGTACCTCCGATATGTCCATGACTGTTGATCATGCCCGGCATGATGTACTTTTGAGCTACGTCCACTCGCTGTGCTCCTTTGGGAATGTCCACAGTCCCCTGACTGCCCACTTCCAGTACTCTGCCATCTTTCACGAGCAGCACGGCATCCCGTATGGAAGCGGCCCCGGTACCATCGAGTAGCGTGGCACCTACATAGGCCGTGACAGATGAATTCTGCTCAGATTGATTTTTACAGGAAAGCAAAAGAGAAAAGATAAGGAGGGAGGCAATGGCTATTCGGTTGAATCGCATACTTATAGAATAAGGTTGAACCTGAATTATATAATTATAAAAAAGGGTAGTTGACGAAAATGCTGATAATCAGCACCTTGTCAACGTCAACCCTGACATTTGAAAACCACCATTTAGGTTTTGATATTTTCTATATAGATAGCTGATTTTCAAATCGTCAGATTATGCAGTGGTGAGCCATTGCATAATTTCGGTTGAACTGAAAAATAGCAAATTTGACTACCATACTCCGCTGACATTTGATAATCGGCATCAGCATTTATTGATACAAATCAAGAGTTATTTCTGAATCAATAGATAACTTGAGGCACTTTCTGTTAAAAACCAAACAATGAAACGGTACCTGCTATTTTTTCTGCTTTTGGCAGCTTGCACAAACTCATCTGAAGAAACCAATTCCACCAGGGAGAGAGCACTTGTGTTTTTTGACATTTACAAAGCCCGTACGGACTGGCAGGCATTTCAGGATTTGTATGCGGAGGATATGGTTTTTGAAGACGTTATTTTCAGATACACCTACAACAAGGAGGAGTTTATTGGTTTTTACAACTGGCCAGATCCCTTGCTCGAAAAACACCCCGATTATCCTGAGGTATTGGTTTTGGAAGACCTGACTACAACCGACAGCACTGCCACAGGGCGCGGCTACTTTACTCCGTTTTATTACAGCGGCAAGCTCTATGATGACATGGAACACATGCGTTTCGTTATTTCACTTCATTTCGATGAGGAAGGTAAGGTCAAGAGGCACATTGACTTTATAGAGTATCCACCTGAATTTCTGTTAGGGGTAGCCGAGAGGCTGCTGAACGATAGCACAGCAACGAATTAACCTTTGCCTGGTACATATCAGTCTTAAAGAATGAAGGTTACTTATTTCGGTATTGTTCAATCACCTCAATGCTCACAGATTTAATATCTACTTCGCCTCCTTCGGATTGGGCAAAATAGAGTGTTTTACCATCAGGTGAGAGTCTGGCTGCCAGGTCGCTGCCTTCCGTATTGAGTACATCCATATAAATGGCCTTTTTCCATACCTTATTTTCCTTGAATGAGATGTAGAAATCTCCATTGTCTTTGCCCGGAATGCGTCCTGAAGCCTCAAAAATCATGTAAGTCTCCGCTGCATCTACAAATACATTCCATTCTCCACCAGCAGAATTAATTTGCTTGCCAAGGTTTTGAACATTACTACAGGCTCCGTCTCTGAATTCACAAACGTAGATATCTCCCTGGCCCAAGCCACCATCGCGCATAGAGGCGAAATACAGGTTGCCGCTATTGGTAAGCACGGGGCTGAACTCTGTTTTATCTGAATTGATGTCTCCGCCAAGAGCAGCCGGAGCAGACCAGCCTGATGCAGTTTTCCTCATAATCCAGATGTCAGTGTCAATAGTTGTTTTATTCTCTTGAGGTCGCTTGGAAGTGAAGAAGAAGTAATCTCCATTCTTAGAGATAAAAGGAGCACCGTCAGGATATACCCCTGAAAAACTGGCCAGCTCAGGTGCTTGCCATTTGCCTGCTTTGCGTTCACTGCAGTAGATATGGCCAGGTGTTTTATCGTTGAAGTCTCCCCATGTGGCGTTTCTCCTTACAAAGTAAAGGGTATTACCATCAGGAGTGAAGGCAGTATAGTATTCAATAAGGTCTGTAGATATGAGCCCCGGTAAAAATACTTCAATACGCTCTTCCTGTGCTTTTAACGGGCTGATTGCTATAATCATCAGCAAAATAGAAAACCCAACTTTCTCAAATATCATCATAGCCATATACGCCAGAGTGCCATTGTAGTTATCAGTTATCAAATTCAAACCTCGATCACCGAAGTCTTGACGAAGGTGATCCTCTACCTACTCCGGTCTTCTGTCTACCTGTCACCCAATCTACTCGTAGCGTCCCGCTGCAAGTGCTTCTTACCTCGATCCCTCGTCTCCCGTCCTCTGACTTCGGTCTCCCGTCTTCTGACTTCCAGCTTCCCACCCCAAACCCCAATTTTTCAATACTTAGCATTTCACTTTTCCCTACATTTGCCATTTCAAAATCTGGCTCTCAGCTATTGCAACAGGAATTAATCACTTTACTGGAAGAATACGTCACTGACCATAAAGTGCAATTGATCGATGATGTGCTCAATCAGCGCACCCGACATATCACGGTCATGCTCGAAGACCTGTACCATGCGCATAACATCAGTGCTGTGATCAGAACCTGTGACTGTTTTGGAATCCAGGATCTTTACATTGCTCAGAAGCTGCATGACTACGAAGTGAACCCGAATATTGTCAGAGGTGCGTCAAAATGGGTCAACTTAGAAAAGTATGTTCGTTCTGAAGACAGCCCCGCCCGTTGTATCAAAGACTTAAAAAAGAAAGGATATCGCATAGTCGGTACAACCCCTGACCACAGTTCTGCATCTGTGCATGAGTTAGACATTAGTCAGAAGACAGCATTGGTCTTTGGTACGGAGCTAAGAGGGCTCAGTGATTACGCGAAATCAGAGGTGGATGAACTGATTCACATACCCATGTATGGCTTCACCGAGTCTTTTAACATCTCCGTAAGTGCGGCACTGATTCTGAACGAATTAGTGGCCAGGCTGAAAGCGTCAGAAGTCGATTGGCAATTGTCAGAAGAAGAAAAAAGAGAATTAAAACTGGAGTGGTATCAGCGGATTGTCAAAAGGTCGGATATCCACATCAAAAATTATTTAAGCCAAAGTGAACGTAAGCGCTGATAAATTGTTAAAAATTGAGTCAAAGGTTCACTTTTTAGTAGATGCTCTCGTTAAACAACTGTTTAAAAACTAAACACGGTCATTTGAAACGTATTACAATGTTGCTTGTAGGCATTCTCACCAGTCTGCAGGTCTTCTCACAACAAACCATCATTAGAGGAAAGGTAACCGATGCAGAATCAGGTGATCCGATTCCTTTTGCTAATGTGGTGCTTCAGGGTACATCCATTGGCTCTCCCACTGACTTCGATGGTTTCTTTGAAATAAAGGGCCAGGCCGACTCTGACACCATTATCGTTTCATATATCGGCTATGAGCGTAAAAAGAAGCTTTACGTCAAAGGCATTACCCAGACCATCAACTTTCAATTGCTGCCTGAAGCCAATTCTCTGGGCACCTTTGTAGTTACCTCCGGCAAGCAGGAGAACCCCGCCTTCCCGATCATGCGTGAGGTAATAGACAATAAGAAGTTCAATGATAAGCGAAAGCTTGATGCCTACGAGTATGAGAGCTACAATAAGATTGAGATTGACATAGATAATATCACCGAGGACTTGCGGAAGAAGAAATACATGCAGAAAATCTCTTCCGTGCTGGACAGTGTCAGTGTGATAGCAGGAGAAGATGGTAAACCCATTCTGCCGGTCTTTATCTCAGAGTCGCTTTCCAAATTCTACTTTCGCTCTAACCCCAGGCTACAAAAGGAGCAGATTGAAAAGACCAAGATCAGGGGAGTCGGTATTGAAGATGGCTCATTGATCTCTCAAATCATCGGTTCGTCTTTTCAGGAGTACAATTTCTATCAGAACAGAATGACCATTGTGGAGAAGGAATTTGCTTCTCCCATCGGTGACGGCTGGAGGGTGATTTATGACTATGAGCTGAGAGACAGCGCTGATGTGGATGGAGAATATTGCTACATTCTCGACTTTCAACCGAAAAACAATCAGGAGCTTGCCTTTGTGGGTACGATATGGGTGGCTAAAGATGGTTTTGGCATAAAGCGAATAGATGCCGCTATGCAGAAGGGGGCTAACCTGAATTTTATCGAAAAAGTAAGAATTCAGCAAGAGCTCGAACGCACAACTGCCGGAGCATGGTTGCCGGTTAAGTCCAGGGTTTTGATTGATGTTTCGGAGCTATCGAAGAAATCTGCCGGTTTCCTGGCTAAGTTTTATACCTCTAATAAGAATCTTGAGATTACAGAACCCAAGCCAATCAGATTCTTCGAACGAACCATTGAGCTGGCAGAAGATGCCCGAGTGCAAAATGATGTTTTCTGGGAGGAAAACAGGCACGATACGTTGTCTGCCACCGAGAAGAACGTGTTCGCCATGATAGATTCACTGAACGATATCCCCGTGGTAAAAACCTGGACTACCATTTTAAAAACTATTGCCCGGGGCTATGTGGAGGTTGGAAAGCTTGATTTGGGTCCCTGGCCTTTTCTGGGGGCAGCCAATAATATAGAAGGGCTGAGACTAAGAGTAGGGGGTAGAACCAACGAGAACTTCAGCCGTAAATGGCAGTTCAATGGCTATACGGCCTATGGTTTCAGGGACAAAAAGTTTAAGTATGGGCTGGGTGCGCAGCTGATAGTCAACCGTAAGAAGTGGACCACGATTTCATTTAACTACCGCAATGACCTGGATCAGCTCGGTATTCAGGTAAACGGATTGACCAACCTGGATGATGGTAGTGCCTTTCTGGCATTGACACAACTGGGTGACCTGGTGAGGCCTTTCAGGTACGAGCGCTATCAGTTTGACTTTGCCCATCAGGCTTCGAAAGCCTTCTCTTTTGGTGTGCGTGTGAGAAAACAAGATTTCGACCCTGAGTTTAATTTCAGGTACCGTACTAACCCGGGTGACGTTGCCTCGCCACTTGGTACTGACTTTGCCACTACTGAGGTAAGCCTCAGGCTTAAGTATGCCCGGGACGAGAGCTTTCTGATCAATGATAACAGCCGTATCAGTCTCGGTACATTACGCTGGCCAACCTTTGCCCTGGCGTATACACGAGGGCTGAAGGGTACGCTTGGTGGTGATTTCGATTACCATAAGCTTGATTTTGGAGTTTCGCAAAGGCTTAAAATGGGCTTTTGGGGAGTCTCCTTTTATCAGATCAATGCGGGGCATGTTTTTAATGATGTACCATATCCTTTACTTACGGCACACATTGGTAACGAGCAGCCTGTTTACACCGGCATAGCTTTCAACGGGCTTGATTTCTTTGAGTTTGTAAGTCAGTCTTATGCCTCACTCAGATACCAGCATTTCTTCGAAGGCTTTATACTCAATAGAATTCCTCTTATGAAAAAGCTCAAGTGGAGGCTGGTGGCTACCGGAAATGTGCTGGTAGGGGATGTAAGCCAAAGTACATTGGATGCCCAGGTGAATAGGGATGAACAGGGTGCTCCGCTTATTGGGGACGGAAGTGTTCAGGCTCTGTTCCGTACATTGGATTCTTCCAGGCCCTATACCGAAGTAGGGTTGGGTGTGGAGAATATCTTCAAACTTTTCAGAGTAGATTATATCCGCAGGCTCAACTACAACGGCATTAATCCTGACAGAAAATCAAGCATCAAGTTCAGTTTTAACCTTTCATTGTAGCCACTACTATTCTTAAGGCTACTCATCTGATATAAGGCGCCTCAGGTATTGATCTCTTTGAAGGGAACCAGGCCTTGTATAGTCACTTTTGTAAATGCTTAAAAAAAAGCGCAAAACCACTCATCCGCTAGGGCGATCTCCTAAATAATGTTGCATATTTGCGGCTCATATTTATCACTAAACCTGTCAAATGGTTTGTAGCATTTGACTTATAGAAAAATGAGTAACGAAATAATTAAAATCACACTCCCTGACGGTACAGTAAAAGAATTTGCTCAGGGCAGCTCGGCCATGGATGTGGCGATGAGCATCAGCGAAGGGCTGGCGAGAAATGTATTGGCCGCTGAGGTCAATGGTGAAGTATGGGACGCAACACGTGCCATCACCGCAGATGCTTCTCTCAAGCTGCTCACCTGGAATGACGCAGATGGTAAAGCTACCTTCTGGCATTCTTCTGCTCACTTGATGGCAGAGGCACTGGAAATACTGTATCCAGGTACCAAGTTCGGTATTGGCCCCTCAATTGAAGCGGGTTATTATTACGATGTTGACTTTGGCGATCAGGAGTTTGATGCAGCACACCTGGAAAAGATTGAGCAGAAGATGCTTGAGCTGGCACGCCAGAAAAACACCTATAACAGGTCTGAAGTATCAAAGGCAGATGCCATAGCCTATTTTAAAGAAAAAGAAGACGAATATAAACTGGACCTTATCGATGGACTGGAGGATGGTAGCATTACCTTCTACCAACAAGGTGAATTCACCGATCTATGTCGTGGGCCGCATATTCCTCATACCGGTTTTATCAAAGCCATAAAACTGCTGAACGTAGCAGGTGCTTACTGGAGAGGGGATGAGAATAATAAACAGCTGACACGTATTTACGGCATTACCTTCCCTAAGCAGAAGGAGCTTACCGCTCACATGCACATGCTGGAAGAAGCTAAAAAACGTGATCACAGAAAGCTGGGTAAAGAGCTGGAGCTTTTTACCTTCTCTGAGAAGGTAGGTATGGGACTGCCTCTTTGGTTGCCTAAGGGAGCAAAGCTACGCGAGCGACTGGAAACCTTTATGCGTAAGGCACAGGTAAGAGCAGGGTACGACCCGGTAGTGACACCACATATTGGCCATAAAAACCTGTACGTCACGTCAGGCCACTACGAGAAGTACGGTGAAGACTCTTTCCAGGGCATTAAAACGCCACACGAAGGCGAGGAATTTTTACTCAAGCCAATGAATTGCCCGCATCACTGCGAAATATTCAGTTCTAAGCCAAGGTCTTACAAAGAGCTGCCCGTACGTCTGGCAGAGTTCGGTACAGTGTATCGCTACGAGCAGAGTGGTGAGCTTCACGGCCTTACCAGGGTCCGCGGTTTTACACAGGATGATGCTCATATTTTCTGTATGCCAGGACAGGTGAAGGAAGAATTTACCAAGGTGATCGACTTGGTACTCTACGTATTTGAGTCTTTAGGCTTTGAAGAATTCACGGCTCAAATCTCGCTCAGGGACCCTGAAGACAAAGAAAAGTACATCGGTAGCGATGAGGCCTGGGAAAAGGCTGAAAGTGCGATCATAGAGGCCGCAGCGGAAAAAGGGCTTCCTACCGTAACAGAACTCGGTGAGGCTGCTTTCTATGGTCCTAAGCTGGACTTTATGGTCAAAGATGCCCTCGGAAGAAAGTGGCAACTTGGAACCATTCAGGTAGATTATAACTTACCAGAAAGATTTGAGCTGGAATACACCGGTTCGGATAACCAGAAGCACCGACCCGTCATGATCCATAGAGCCCCTTTTGGTTCCTTGGAGCGTTTTGTGGCGGTACTGATCGAGCACTGTGCCGGGGATTTCCCGCTTTGGCTTACACCTGATCAGGTAGCAATACTGCCTATTTCAGAGAAGTATGCCGACTATGCACAGGAGTTGTATAAGGTACTTGAGTCTGAAGATATTACAGGGTTTATCGATCACCGGGATGAAAAGATCGGTCGTAAAATCCGTGATGCAGAAGTAAAGAAGATTCCTATCATGCTGATAGTAGGAGAGAAGGAACAGGATTCAAGGCAGGTAGCAGTAAGACGACATGGAGAAGGAGATGTAGGTTCTTTCTCTATTGATGATTTTATTCGCTATTTTAATGACGAAAAGAATAAATCTCTCGGAGCTAAATAGTAAATTTCGCTTCGGGAATTTCTTATAAATGGATTATTGAAAAAATATCCCGATATTTGCACACATTTTTAACAAGACAAGGAGGTCACAATCGCTAAAATGAGAAGAAGGTACCCCCCCAGAGGACGGGTGGAGGAGCCTTACAAAGTCAATGGTAAAATCACCGCCCGGCAAATCCGGTTAGTGGGTGAAAATGTAACAGTAGGTATATATTCTGTATCTGAAGGAATTAAAATTGCACAGGACCAGGGACTTGATCTAGTAGAGATTTCTCCGAAAGCGGACCCACCTGTATGTAAAGTGATCGATTACTCGAAGTTCAAGTACGATCAGAAGAAGAAGCAAAAGGAAATTAAAGCCAAAGCTTCTAAAACAGTAATTAAAGAAATCAGGTTTGGCCCTAACACGGACGATCATGATTTTAATTTTAAACTGAAGCACGCTCAGAACTTCCTTGAGGATGGCGCTAAAGTGAAAGCTTATGTGCAGTTCCGTGGAAGAGCGATTGTGTATAAAGACAGGGGAGAGATTCTTCTGTTAAAATTTGCACAGGCACTGGAAGAGTATGCTAAAGTAGAGCAGCTACCAAAGTTGGAAGGAAAGAGAATGTTCTTGTTCCTTGCGCCTAAGGTGGTGAAGAAGTAAGACCATATTTTGTTAAACTTTATATAAAATGCCTAAAGTAAAAACTAAATCTGGAGCGAAAAAACGTTTCAAATTGACTGGAACAGGTAAGATCAAGAGAAAGCACGCTTTCAAAAGTCATATCCTGACCAAAAAAGAGACAAAGCAAAAGCGTAATCTGACTCAAATGGGCCTGGTACACAAGTCTGATGAGAAGAACGTTAAAGCAATGCTCAACATCTAATTTCGATTAGAAGGTTAAATTTATTCACCCGGCTTACGGCCCCAAAGAGTTGGTTTAGTCCAACCGCCAAAAGTCAAAAAAATTAGTAATTATGCCAAGATCAGTAAACGCAGTAGCGTCAAGAGCAAAAAGAAAGAGAATCCTCAAAATGGCCAAAGGCTATTGGGGAAGAAAAAAGAATGTCTGGACTGTAGCTAAGAACCAGATCGAAAAAGGTCTGCAATTTTCTTACAGAGACAGAAAAGCAAAAAAGAGAGAGTTTAGAAAACTTTGGATTCAGCGTATCAATGCTGGAGCAAGACAACACGGTATGTCTTACTCACAGTTTATGGGTAAGCTGGGTAAGTCAGGAATTGAGTTGAACAGAAAAGTGCTGGCCGATTTAGCAATGAATCATCCAGAAGCTTTCAAAGCAGTAATTGACAAAGTAAAATAAACACTCACAGCAAGATATGGTGAGAACCCTGGCGGAAACGTCAGGGTTTTTTTATTTCCATAGGTTGGGGTTTGAACCCTACCCTATGGAAATAAAAAAGGCAGATTCACGGAACCTGCCGTTGTCTGTAGCGAAGACGGGAGTTGAATGCTGACGTTTGGTCAGCATCTTGACTATTGATCCCATGGATCAAATACGTCAAGGCCCGTGATTTTTTCTTCGATAGGGTGTCTGTTTACAAATAGCCTAAGCCTTTCCACTGATAGGTTTTTGAGTTTTCTTTCGAGTGCAATGGCTTGGGTCCTCGTAGGTTTTATGCAATACCAAACTATATGCCATGGTCTCTGTTTGGATGTGTATGCTTCCCTGCCTGCGTTGTGTCTGGCTAAGCGCTGAATAAGGTCATTCGTTTGTCCTTTATAAAATGATTGAGATACAGGTGAATAAAACATGTAGATTTAGGAGGAGTTAGCCTGTGTTTTTTGAGAGTCTTACATTTAGGATTCTTTTATAGAGATTTCCTTTAACGTTCAGTTTCAGCAGCTCTATTTCTAAAAATCTCTTTTGTCGCTTTTTGAGGCCAAAAAGGACCAAAAACCCTTTCCGATAATACCAAATCCAAAGCTGGTTTTTACGCGCAGGGCCAACGCGTGCCAAATCCAACCACTTTGTATTTCGCACTATTATCGGTTTTGCCACCCTCCTGGGGGTAAGGTCACGTAAATTATCAAAGAATGTATCACATTCAAAACCATCAATCCCGAACTCTACCGATTGATTGCATAAAAGGACATGGTTAAAAATAGAAAACCCAGATTTCAAAAGAAAACTGGGTTTTAGTAGCGAAGACGGGAGTTGAACCCGTGACCTCAGGGTTATGAATCCTGCGCTCTAACCAACTGAGCTACCTCGCCATTTGGGAGTGCAAATGTAGCGATTCAGATTATTAAAAAGCAACTGACTGGCGAAGTTTTTAATCAGGAAAAAATCACATGTAAAAAATCAGGTTTGAAGGCCCTGTCTATCTGTTTATTGTAAGCTTTAACAAGCGCTTGTTGAGCCAGCAATACATCCTTATTTTTTGAGTTAAATATTCAAAGGCTTATGAAAGAGGGAGTTGTCCGAGTTTTAATGTTGTATTCTGATAGCCAAACTTGAAATCGCCCTGAAATCCTCAAATTAAGCCAATGCAACCGTTTGTCCGTCTCATAAATATATTCTAAATTATCAGATCAACAATTTTTTTAACTATGGGAAAGAAGAAGTTCGTTACAGAGTTTGAGGTGAGAGCATCGAGCAAGATACTTTTCCCATATTTAAGTACTGCCAGTGGTCTGGCGCAGTGGTTTGCAGATGATGTAAATATCAACGAAGACAAGATTTTCAGCTTCCATTGGGACGGTGAAGATCACAAAGCCAGAAAGGCTGGCCAGCGCACCAATCACCATGTGAAGTTCGAGTTTGTTCCCGAAACCCCGGAAGATGAAGAAGATCCGGCTTACATAGAGTTGAAGCTGAACGTAAATGAGCTCACGCAATCCGTATTTCTTCAAATCACTGACTATTCGGATCTGGATGACCCTGAAGAGCAGCAAGACCTTTGGGAGAATATTGTATACAGCCTTAAAGAATTAATTGGCGGCTGATTCCTTTTCTATTCGTAATTATATTTTCTTTGTCAATCTGGTTAAACCCGGATAATGCGTTGGAACATTGTGATGAGTAGATAAATCACACAGAGTCAGGGTGTTTTATTGATTTATGCACAGCATCGCTATGGTTGAATCAAAAAAAACTCATTCATCTTACTGACTCACAGTGAGTTTTCTACGGAATAGATTTTCTAATGCATATTCCGGGTTAAAGGCATGATGTTTGTTTAGTACATCGGCATTCAGGATGGCATGAAGAAGATTGATAAGCTGGTTTTTGGTTCCTTTATCGGACCGTTTTTACTCACCCTTGTTGTTGTAGACTTTATACTACTGCTCGTTACCCTGCTCAAGTATTTTGATCAGATCATGGGTAAGGGGTTGAGTCTTGCTGTTTTTGGCGAGCTTATCTTTTATTTTTCTGTCTCCAGTTCTCCTGATGCCTTTCCGCTCGCGGTACTGCTAAGTGCTATTATGACTTTTGGTAACCTGGGTGAGCACTCAGAGCTTACTGCTGTAAAAAGCTCAGGAATCTCACTGGTTCGTTCGCTGCTGCCCATTTTCATTTTTGTGTTAATGCTTACCGGCTTCACCTATTACTCCAATACCCAGCTGGTACCGAAGATTAACCTGAAAACCTACAGCCTGCTTTGGGATATGCGTACCAAAAAACCGGCACTGGATATTAAGGAAGGCGTGTTTTATGATGGGATTCCCGGCTATAGCATTAAAGTGAATGAGAAAGTAGGGGATGAGCAACTCAAAGATATTATCATCTACGATCATGTAGGAAATAACGGCACAGGTAACAGGAATGTGATTCTGGCAGATTCCGGCCTGATGTATTCCTTTATGAATCAACGCTACCTTGCTCTGGAGCTCTTCAACGGAATTCGATATGAAGAAGCTTATAAAGAAAGGTACCAGGACCGGGTAGATGGAGGGCAGTTCAAGCGGGATGAGTTTGATCAGAATAAGATAGTTTTTGATCTGTCTTCCTTTGATATGAACGATACAGACGAGAGTCTTTTCAGGCGTTCAAGGTTGGTGCAGACGCGTAACGACCTGATAGTCGGGGTGGATTCTATGCAACGTGACTACTACGTGGGGCAGGAGCGTATGTTCAACGATGTGAGCAATACTTTCAGGTATCACTTTGTCAGAAAGAATGTTATTCCCAAAGAGCTAAGTGAGAACAGGGCTCGCTATGACTCCATAAGAGCAGCAAGAAGGCCGGTATCTGTTGAGTCAGATAAGGTGGATTCGCTGTCTACCCTGAATGCTGATAAGCCTACCAGTGAGGAGAATACCCTGACTACCTCTGAGAGAAGAAAAGAGGCCCGTTCAGCACAAATATCTTCCAAGTCTACTATCCAGGGAGCAAAGCTTGCCGGTTTTAATGCGGATGCCAAAGTAGAAAGGAAGCTAAGGGTGTATACCAAAGAGGAGAACCTCGCTAAATTCTTCGCCACCTTCAATGATACTACCAAAACGGCCAATAACACAAAAGCAATCAGTGCGCTGAGCCATGGGATCAATAACTCACGCACCATGAGGAACCTGCTTAAAAACAGGGCAACGAGCCTTGAGTCGCTAAAGCGGGATCAGCGCAAGTTTTTAGTTACCAAGAACCAGCAGGTGGCGCGTTCCCTTGCCTGTCTGATTATGTTTTTAATAGGAGCGCCCATCGGTGCTATTATTAAGAAGGGTGGGCTGGGGTTGCCTGTAATCGTTTCGGTGGTTTTCTTCCTTATCTACTACATTCTGAACACAACCGGTGATAAGTGGGGTAAGGAAGGTGTTTTTGATCCTGCCGTTGCGGTATGGATTTCGAACGCCATACTATTACCATTTGGCTTGTTTTTCCTGAGGCAGGCCCGGAATGATGCCCGTTTATTTGAGCCAGATGTATACCATGTTTGGTGGCTGAAGGTCAAAACTGCCTTCAAAAAGAAGAAGGAATTAAAAACAGTCTGATTTGGTAATTGATGCGCAAAGGGCTACCTTTGCGGCTGTTTTTATACATAAAATTTAAATTTAGCTAAGCATGTATTTATCAAGTGACAAGAAAGAGGAGCTGTTTGAGAATCATGGTCGGTTAAAGTCAAAGAAAGATACAGGATCACCTGAATCTCAGATTTCGCTTTTTACCTACCGCATCAGCCACCTGACAGAACATTTAAAGACTAATAAGAAGGATCACTCTTCAAGGTTAGGTCTTTTGAAACTCGTAGGTAAGAGAAGAAGCCTGCTCGACTACCTTTACAGAAAGGATATCGAGAGATACAGAGCAATCATTGCCGAACTGGGATTACGTAAATAATTAATAAGAAGGGAGTTCTGAAAAGGATTCCCTTCTCTTTTCCCCATTCAAGCTGCAGGTTATTGTTGCCTGTCCGCTTGATTTTAGAAATTTTATATGCTGAAAAGAACGATCAGAATTTGTTAGAGGCCGCCAAAAGGCTTTCAGACAGGTTCCGCTTTTGAGCATTCGCTGTTTAAGAAAAAAGTAAAAGATGAATGTAATTACAAAGACCATCGACATGCAAGATGGCAACACGATCACAATCGAAACCGGAAAACTCGCGAAACAAGCTGACGGAGCGGTTGTAGTTCGACAAGGTAACACCATGCTATTAGCCACGGTTGTTGCTTCTCAGGATGCAAGAGAAGATGTGGATTTCCTTCCACTCTCAGTAGACTATCAGGAAAAATTTGCCAGTGCTGGTAAAATCCCAGGAGGTTTCCTTAAAAGAGAAGGCAGGCTGTCTGATCACGAAGTGTTGATCTGCCGTCTGGTAGACAGGGCACTAAGACCTTTATTCCCTTCAGATTTTCACGGAGATACTCAGGTGATGATCTCAATGATCTCGCATGACGAAAACGTAATGCCGGATTCACTAGCCGCTTTGGCTGCCTCTGCAGCACTGTCAGTTTCTGACATTCCTTTTGCAGGCCCAATCTCTGAAGTAAGAGTGGTGAAACACGAGGGTGAATTCAAAGTGAACCCTTCCAAGACTATTACACAGGAGTCTGAGCTGGAAATCATCGTTGCTGCCGATAAGGACAACATTATGATGGTTGAAGGCGAAATGAACGAAGTATCTGAAGCGGATATGCTTGAGGCTATGAAAGTAGCTCATGATGCTATCAAACTTCAGTGTGCTGCTCAGATTGAAATGGGTGAAGAAGCAGGTAAGACTGAGAAACGTACCTACGATCACGAAAAGAAAGACGAAGCACTGTACGAAAAAATGCATGCTGAGCTTTATGATAAGCTTTATGCCGCAACCGCTAAGCGTACAGCCGACAAATCAGTAAGAAGCGAAGATGTAAGGGCAATCAGAGATGAGTGGACGGAAGCGCTTCCTGAAGATCATGAATACGATGGTTTCCTGATTAAGCAATACTTCAAGAAAATTCATAAGAGCGCTGCCAGAAATATGGTGCTTGACAGTTCGAAAAGACTGGACGGACGTGATTTCAATGAAATTAGACCTATCTGGTGTGAAACGGATTATCTGCCATCTGCCCACGGTTCTTCAGTATTTACACGTGGGGAAACGCAATCACTCACTTCTTGTACTTTAGGTACCAAACTCGATGAGCAAATGATTGATGGAGCCACTGAGTCTGGTTACAACAAGTTTTTCCTTCACTACAACTTCCCCGGTTTTTCTACCGGAGAAACCAGGCCTAACAGAGGTCCGGGTAGAAGAGAGGTAGGTCATGGTAACCTTGCCATGCGTGCTCTGAAAAAAGTTTTACCAGATCCTGAAAACAATCCATATACAATCAGACTTGTTTCTGATATACTTGAATCAAATGGTTCATCATCTATGGCTACTGTTTGTGCCGGTACAATGGCGCTGATGGATACAGGTGTGAAAATTAAGGCCCCTGTTTCTGGTATTGCCATGGGCATGATTTCTGATGCTGAATCAGGAAAGTATGCCATACTTTCAGATATTCTTGGAGATGAGGATCACCTGGGAGATATGGACTTTAAAGTAACAGGTACTGAAAAGGGTATCACTGCATGTCAAATGGACATCAAAGTGGATGGCCTTTCTTACGAGGTGCTTGAAAAAGCACTGAATCAGGCAAAAGAAGGTAGACTTCATATCCTTGGTGAAATGAAGAAAGCTATTTCTGAGCCAAGAGAAGATTTCAAAGCGCACGTTCCACGTAGTGAGAAAGTGATCATTGAAAAAGATCAGATTGGTGCCGTAATCGGACCTGGAGGTAAAGTAGTTCAGGAAATTCAGAAAGAGACTGGTGCTACTGTTATCATCGAAGAAGAAGCTAACAACGGTGTTGTTACTGTTTTTGCTTCAGACAAAGAGTCTATGATGGCAGCCTTAGGTCGCATTAAAGGCATTGTAGCCGTACCTGAAGAAGGTGCTGTTTACGAAGGTAAAGTGAAATCCATCATGCCTTTCGGTGCATTTATTGAGTTTATGCCAGGAAAAGATGGTCTGCTTCATATATCTGAAATCAAATGGGAACGTTTAGAGAAGATGGATGGTGTGATGGAAGTAGGCGAAGAAGTTTCCGTGAAGTTGATAGGCATCGACAAAAAGACGGGTAAATTCAGACTCTCAAGAAAGGTGTTACTGCCAAGACCTGAGAAAAAGAAGGATTAAAAAACCAAAGCATGAACACTTGGAAAAGTAGGAACTTTTCTTACTTTACTAAGTGTTCTAATTTGTGGACTAATAGTTAAACCCAAAATAATTGAATGAGACAGCTTAAGATTAGTAAGCAAATCACCAACAGAGAGTCGCAATCTCTGGACAAGTACCTTCAGGAGATCGGTAAAGTAGATCTTTTGACCCCTGATGAAGAGGTGGACTTGGCTAAGAGAATTCGTGAGGGAGACCAGTTAGCGCTTGAAAAGCTGACAAAGGCCAACCTTCGTTTTGTGGTTTCTGTAGCAAAGCAATACCAGAATCAGGGATTGTCTTTGGGTGACTTGATTAACGAGGGCAATCTAGGGTTAATTAAAGCTGCACAGCGTTTTGATGAAACGAGAGGTTTTAAGTTCATCTCCTACGCGGTATGGTGGATTCGTCAGTCTATTCTGCAGGCTTTGGCCGAGCAGTCAAGGATTGTACGTCTTCCATTGAACAGAGTAGGTTCTTTGAACAAAATCTCGAAAACATTTTCTGAGCTTGAGCAAAAGTTTGAGCGTGAACCTTCACCGGATGAATTAGCAGAAGTGCTTGAAGTCACTACCAATGAGGTAGTGGATACTATGAAGATCTCCGGAAGGCACGTATCAATGGATGCTCCCTTTGTACAGGGGGAGGAGAACAGCCTGCTTGACGTATTGGAAAATGACTCTGAGGAGAAGCCGGATACCGGCCTGATGAATGACTCATTGAGAAGAGAGGTGCAACGCGCGCTTTCTACGCTCACTCAGAGAGAAGCTGACGTAATTACATTGTACTTCGGACTGAATGGAGAACACTCTATGACGCTTGAAGAGATTGGGGAGAAATTCAACCTGACTCGTGAGCGTGTAAGACAGATCAAAGAGAAGGCAATCAGAAGACTGCGTCACACATCAAGAAGCAAAGCTTTAAAACCGTATTTAGGTTAAAATTTTCTTAGCAATAATATTCAAGGCCTCCATTTGGGGGCCTTTTTCATTTTATAGAATCCTATGGACGGTATCCTTAGCCAATCATTAAATGCACTTATGGTTTTGATTGGGTACATCGTTCTAATTAGGTGCACTGAAGGATGCTGTCCTTGAAAATCTCTTTTTTTGCCAATGGATGTCATTCTTTGAGCTCTGGTCAAAACACCCTCCAGATTGAACCATTTTCACCTCGTTTTTATTGAGTATTGAGTAGGGTTGATCAAGCCCTTCTGGTATTCATTTTAACACCTGATTATTCATTGAAAAAATGAATAATTGACGAAATCGCTGGTACACAGCGTTTTGTCAGGGTTAACCCTGATATTTTAAAATCATCGATTAACCTCTTATAATTTTAGGCTAACTCTTTGATTTTAAAATCATCAGATTACGCAATAGCAGGCTATTGCATAATTGTGGTTAAAGGGAACTTAATATTGACCAAAAGCTGTTAAACCCTTAGCTTTGAAGACTTAGAAATTGGAGATATGACAAAGGAAGATATAAAGGTATTGATCATCGGTTCAGGACCGGCAGGTTATACCGCAGCGATTTATGCTGCCAGGGCAGGATTGAAGCCAGTACTCTATACAGGAGGCCAGCCAGGTGGTCAGCTGACTACTACCAATGACGTAGAGAATTACCCGGGATACCCTGAGGGAATCAACGGTCCGCAAATGATGGTGGATTTTCAGCAGCAGGCTGAAAGGTTTGGTACTGATCTGAGATACGGACTGGCCACAAAAGTTGATTTCTCAAGCTACCCGCTTAAAGTATGGGTAGATGATAATCATGAGATCACCGCTGAGTCTGTCATTATCTCTACAGGTGCTTCTGCTAAGTACCTGGGGCTTCCTTCAGAAGAAACTTACGCCAATAAAGGTGTATCTGCCTGTGCAGTATGTGATGGCTTCTTTTACAAAGGCCAGAGTGTAGCTGTAGTAGGGGCAGGAGACACTGCCGCAGAAGAGGCTACCTATCTTGCCAACCTATGCCCTAAGGTATATATGATTGTGAGAAGAGATGAGATGAGGGCTTCTAAGATCATGCAGCAGCGTGTACTCAATACACCCAACATAGAAGTGCTCTGGAATACTGAAACCGAAGAAATCCTGGGAGACGACTCTGGTGTGACAGGCGCCCGCGTGGTGAACAACAAAACAGGAGAGAAGACTGAAATTGATGTCAAGGGTTTCTTTGTGGCGATTGGACATAAACCGAATACTGACATCTTCAAAGGATGGTTGGATATGGATGAGACAGGCTATCTGAATGTAAAGCCCGGCACTTCTCATACCAATGTAGAGGGCGTTTTTGCTACAGGTGATGCTGCCGACAGGGTGTACCGACAAGCTGTAACGGCTGCAGGTACCGGTTGTATGGGAGCATTGGATGCAGAGCGCTTCCTGGCGGCTAAAGAAATGGAAGTGGTAGCCGAATAACGGAATTTATTAAAAAACTAAAACCGCAGCCGACCCGCTGCGGTTTTTTCATATAAAGCATTCTTCATGAAACTGGATATTCTTGCCCTGGCGGCACACCCTGACGATGTTGAGCTGGCCAGCTCGGGAACACTCTTAAAGGCCATGGCTGATGGCAAAAAGGCTGGTATTATCGACTTTACACGGGGAGAGCTGGGAACCCGGGGTACCCCGGAGATCAGGGATGCTGAGGCGAAAGCATCGGGTGAGATACTGGGTTTAAGTGCCCGTGAAAATCTGGGCTTTCGGGACGGTTTCTTTAAGAATGATGAGGAGCACCAACTGGCTGTGGTCAGGATGATCAGAAAATACAGGCCTGAGATTGTATTGGCCAATGCCTTCGATGACAGGCACCCTGATCATGGCAGGGCCTCACAGCTTTCTAAAGAAGCCTGCTTTCTGGCTGGTTTGAAGATGATTGAAACTGAGCTGGATGGTGAAAAACAATCGCACTGGCGACCCAAAATGGTTTATCATTATATCCAGAGTATCCCTTCTGAGCCCGATTTTATAGTAGATGTCAGCGATGTATGGGAGCAGAAAATGGAGTCGATCAGAGCCTTTAAGTCGCAATTTTTTGACCCGAACAGCAGCGAGGAAAATACCTATATCTCTTCCCCTGAGTTTATCAATATGATAGAAGCCCGGGCCGTCCATTATGGTCACTTGATAGGAGCTAAATATGGAGAGGGTTTCAATATTGAGCGAACCATAGGGGTAAAGAGCGCTTTCGATCTTATTTAATCAGTCTACCATCAGCTTAAAGCCGACACCTCTGACATTTACCAGGGAGAGGTCTGGCCTTGAGGAAATGTATTTCCTGATGCGGGAAATGAATACGTCCATGCTACGTCCGTTAAAGTAATCGTCATCTCCCCATATCTCATTGAGCATAAAATCTCTTTTCAGGAGCTGATTCTGATGTTTGAGAAAGAGAGCAAGTAAAAGCGCCTCTTTCTCAGTAAGATTGAAGCTACTGGCATCTACCTGGAGAGCAAGATTGTCCATATCCAGTTTAATGCCATTAATTTGTTGAGTCTCAGGGACGCTGTTAGCACTGCGTTTCAGGATATTGCGGACCCTAAGCAGCAACTCTTCTACCTCAAAGGGTTTGGTGATATAGTCATCTGCTCCCAGTTTCAATCCGTGAATACGGTCTTTCTTCTGGCCCTTTGCGGTGAGGAATATGAAGGGAGTGGTGATGCCGGACTTCCTCACTTTTTCAGCTACATCAAACCCGGAGATCCCGGGGAGTGCTATGTCCAGAATAATGATCAGCCAGGAGCGATCTATGATCTTCAGGGCAGTTTCTCCATCATGCACCAGCTCTACCGTATAGCCCTTGACCCGAAGATATTCGGCAAGAATACTGCCCAGGTCCTGATCATCTTCTACAAGTAATATGGGAGGTAGGGAGTCAGGCATAAACAGGAAAACTAATGATGAATGTAGTGCCGTGGTAAGGCTGGCTCTGCGCTTCAATGGTACCTTCGTGAAGCCTGATAATCTTGTGTACGTGATAGAGCCCGAGGCCCAGACCTTTGCTCGACTTGTTATAGCGCTGGAACTTCTCAAACACGCTTTCCAGGTGTGTGGGCGCTATTCCTACACCATTATCAGCTATGGTTAGGATGTACCGGCTATCTGTTGCTGTGGACTCAATGGTGATAATAGGGGCGTTTTGATTGTATTTGATAGCATTGTCTATCAGGTTATTGAGCATTGATTCAAAGAGAAAAGGATCAAGCATTACCTGAGTGTTATTTGCCTGGAAGGAGAGGTTAAAGCGCAGGTCAGGGTTTGATGATAGCACCTCGGCATCTCTCAGGTAATCCTTCAAAAAGCCGTCAACCACAATGGCTTTCTTGCTCAGACCCTGGTTTTGGTCGAGGAAGGCTGTATTAAGCAGGTTATCGATCATTTGTTGCAATCGCGACCCTTGTCTTTTGATCATCCCTGATATCTCAATTACTCGTGAAAGGCCCAGCGTTGAGCCATTATTGCTAATGCTGTCGCTGGCGATATTGATACTGGTAATGGGAGTTCTTAATTCATGTGAAATATGATCAATCAAGTCATCTTTAATTTCAGAGAGCTGCTTTTGCTTCTGCCAGTTACGTAGGTTGGATACCGCAACAAAGGAGATCAGCAGAAAAGTAACGATCGAGAGAATGATCACCCATTTCATTTCACTGATGAGCAATGAGGCACGATTGGGGAAGTAAATGAACAGATCAAAATCAACGGTGATGTACTCTGAGTTGGCAATATGCCGGTACACCAGATTACCTTTTTTGGAAGTTGTGACATCACCAAGTATCGTGAGTTCCTGCATCTCGTCCACTGGCTCATAACCTTTATTGTCGATGCTGAGACGGGTGTTTTTCATGATGAGTGAGAACGCGACTTCATCCAGCAAACCTCTTTCCCGAAAGTACTCTTTAATCTTCGATTCAATAAACTCACTATTGATAAATCCGGTCTGGAGCTCTGCTAAATAGGTTTTGCTGATTTTGCCATTCTCTGTAAGAGACCGATTATCGAGGTAGGTCTGAGTAATTTCATCTGCCGACTCCCATTGAACCTCGAAGAAGGGCTTGGCATATTCATATACATTTTTGTAGGTGAATTCCAGCTCACCATACTTCAGCTGATAGGCATACCGGATGATAAAGAACTGCGTAATGGCCAATATGAAAATGGCCAGTATGGAGAATATGGCCGGAAGACTGACTTTTTTCATGATGCTTCAGTTTCAAATCTATCAATTTCCACTGGATAGGAAAGCCATTAACAGTGCATTAACAAAGTATTAACAAAAGTACCGACAGGTGCTGCTTACATTTGAACTGAACAAAAAACAAAGGCATGAACATATATCTCAAATCCACTATTGTAATCACATTCTTTTTTTTGGTGAGTTGTGCCAAGGGGCAGTCTGCTAAAACAGAAAAAGAAGTACCTACCACGCTGGAACAGCATAGCTCAAGTGTGAGTAGTAGCAATTCAAATACTAAGACAATTTCCAGTAACAGCTCATCGTCTTCTTCCAGCACTTCGGCCACCCCAGGCGCACCTACTTCATTTTCTTTCTCAACCAGTGGTAATGACATAGGGGGCTCTGACCTGACCAATATTCGCGATATAGCTGAAAACAAAGAGGTGAGGATCTACTTGCAGCAAGAGGCCATTAAACTGATGCTGAAAGATAAGCTTATCGACTCTAAAGAGGCGAGTGTGAATCTTGTTATCACCAATGAGATGGTCATGGTGAATAAGAAGCTGCTGGGTAATAAAGAGGCTGAAAAGTACAGAGACCTGCTGAAGTCCAAGCTATCGATGGGGGATGTTTTTAACTATTCATTCAGACAAAACTGAAAGACGCATGAAAGCTCAAATGACAAGGTTAACAACACTTATCTTCTTTCTGGTACTGAATTCAGGGCTACATGCTCAGCACTCTGTCAAGGTGACTACTCCAGGAGGGCAGGTATATACCCTTTCCGGAGATAGTACCAAGTACTTCTTTAAAGCCAATGTGGCCAATTATGAGGGGAATTATAAGAATGCTGCTGAACTAAAACTGAAGGGGATACAGTCAGGCGAATCAACTGACGAAAGCGGTTCCTATTACGATGTGGCATGCTATTTCAGCTTGGCTGGTGATAAAGAGAGTGGGTTTAAATACCTGAAGCACAGCCTGAATTTAGGCTATGATGATATTGCTCATATGCTTTTTGACAAGGATCTGAAGCTTTTGAGAGAAGATAAGAACTGGAAAAGTCAGCTGAGAAAGCCGATGAAAGCTTATTTTAAGGTGAACAATGAAGAGCTGGCAAACATGTTTGGTGAAGACCAGGCTGCGAGATTGTCCGGAGGTAAGATAGACTGGGATGCCTTAAAAGTAAAAGATGCCGAAAGGAGGGGGCGTGTTAAAAAACTCCTGGCAAAAGGTCAGGTCAGGTCGGCACACGACTACTATAAAGCAGCTTTTATCATGCACCATGGCTACGAGGTAGAAGATTATGAAATGGCCCACGACCTGGCCTTAAAAGCTCTGGAATTTGATGAAAGGCACAGAATGAGTCCCTGGCTGGCGGCTGCCACAAAAGACCGGTATCTGTTGAAGGCTGGTGAGCCACAGTGGTTCGGTACACAGGCCCTGGTGTTTTTGCAGCAAACAAAAAAGATGGGGATTAACCCTGATAAGATAGATACCACAGCGGTCAGTACAGTTCAGCGAAAAGCATGGAATGCTCCCTCTATTGAAACAATCAGAACTTATATAAACAACTATGAGGCTGAGCAGAAGCTGAAAGAGAAGGGAAATCAATGAAACTTCTCTTTTAGAAAGCGGGAATAGGAATGATCATAGCTAACACATTGCCCGCCTGAGTTTAATCAGCCCGGCAATGTGTTACAGTGCTGTTGATCAGTTTAATAATATGCCAAGGCTCAGGTACAGACTGCTATAGCCGACACTTATATCCTGTATATCTCTGAGGTGCTGGCGTCTTATAAAGTAGGTCAGATCTGCCGTAAAACGCTTGAAAACATAGCCAGCCCCTAACCCAAAGTGTGTATTCTCTTCCATTGTAAGAATTCCCGGGGTGTTGCGCGCATCGGGAATATCCAGCTTTTCAACCTGAGAATTTGACCATAAGGTGAATTGTGGAATGCACAGGAGGCTTAATTTAAGCCCTGAGTCGCGGTTGAAATAGTAGTACTTTCTCACTCCAAAGCCTACTGTGCCATAAGAAACATCTACTGTCCAGGGTTGGTCTGCGATTACCTGAGCCGTACGTCTTTCATTCAAAAAAACCTGATCTGGCCACACTCCTGTGGTACTAAAACTCTCACTGCCGATGTTAAGAAAAAGCGCAATGGGGTTTTGAGAAGGGAAGCGATATTCAACCCCCAAATCCACGCGAAATGAGACGCTACTTTCAAAGGCAGTCTGGTCTATTGAAAATTCCTTATAATCCCCATTAATGCTACCTGCCCCTGCGGCACCATAGAATTTAAAGCTTCCTTTTTCCCTACTCGTTTTCAGTTCAAGAGCTTTTCCGCCAGTGCACTCTGCATATTTCAGGAAAAATTTAGTCAGACTTTTAGCACTATATTCCACTTCTCTCAACTGGTCTTTGGTAATGCCACAATTGAAGTTTTCCCATAGTTGTTTGCGAAATGCTCTGTTATAAAGCAGGTTTCTTGATGAGCTGAGGTATAGCTTGTACACTAGCTGTTGGTATTCACCTCCGGGTTTCTGTACAATCAAACGGTTGACATTGGTAGACCGGTAGCTATAAAGGTTGATCGTACCTCTCACAATCTGCTTTAGAAAAACAGCCATAGATTCCCATTTGGGTTGATCTGAGCCGCTTAGCCTATCAATTTTATCACTGCTCTGGTCTATTTCCAGAGTAGCAGATACAAAAGTACCCTTGGTCGGTATTATGAATCCCCTGATATCGCCTGGTCGCACTGTGGTCATTTCTCCGTCTTCTGAGGTTTTGTACCTGATGAACTCAGGGTTAGTCACCCAGTTGCTTGCACTTATCTGAGCACTTGTCGAGTCTCCGTTAAGTGTGATGATTGTACCGGTTTGAAATACTCTCTGACCAGAGACATTCATTGTGAGGCATAGCATCATGAGTGATGCAAAACTTAGTTTTGAAAGCATAATATTGGTTTAATTGAACTCTTTATTCTTTTAAAAGCGGCTTCGTGTTACACTCAACTGTTACTTAGCCACGCTTGCTGTTTTTAGAGCTCAGGGCGCCATTCTTTCTATTTTCCATTCTTCTGCTTCACCCGTAGTATAAAGCAGCCGGTCGTGCAGGCGGCTTTTGCGGCCCTGCCAGAACTCAAAGCTTTCGGGTACTATACGATAGCCGCCCCAGAAGTCAGGCAAGGGTACTTTACCATCTTTGAATTTCTGTTTCATCTCGGCCAGCTTCATTTCAAGAATACTTCGTGAGCTTATGACTTTACTCTGTTGTGAGACCCAGGCCCCTAACTGGCTGCCAAAAGGGCGGGAGGCAAAATAGGCCATCGATTCTTTTGCCGATATTTTCTCGGCTTTACCCAGTATGGTCACCTGGCGCTCCAGAGAGTACCAGGGGAAAAGGACAGAAACCCGACTGTTTTCTGCAATCTGCTTTGCTTTACGGCTCTTGTAATTTGTGTAGAACACGATACCCTGATCATCCAAGGCCTTCATAAGCACAGTTCGCTGAAAGGGTTGGTGGTTTTCATCAACGGTGCTAAGTACCATAGCATTGGGTTCCAATACCTCACTTTTTTGTGCTTCTTCAAACCATTTTCTGAATTGCGTATAAGGGGATGGGTGTGCTGTATTTGTATCTAATACTGACTGGCTGTATTCTCTTCTTAAATCCGCAATGTTGCTCATCTGACGCTGTGGCTTGTTCAATGCGAAGATAATAGATCAGTTTTCTAAAATGCACCGTTCAAAGTAATATGAAGCTGAAATTCATGCCGCTTATTGAGATTAATATTAGGCATTGTGAATTACTCTCTATACTTTTCTATCATAAGGTCAAACATGTTTAAATACGACAAAGATATCCCCGATCCGAAGGGTGGAGACTTCTTGATTTCTGAACCCTTTTTGCCAGACCCCAACTTTGAGCGAAGTGTGATATTGGTGTGTGAAAACAACCATGAAGGCACCTTTGGGCTCGTTCTGAACAAGAGCACAGACATTTTGTTGGAGGATGTATTGGAGGAAGATGTTCCTTTCAGAGGTACCCTTAATGTGGGTGGACCTGTAGAGCAAAACACCCTTCATTTCATCCATCGCCTGTCACAGCCTATTGAGGATTCTGTTGAAATCGGCAAAGGGCTTTTCTGGAGTGGTAACTTTGAGCAGGTGAAGGCGTTGGTAAGAAGTGGGGATGCTGACGAAGAGCAGGTGAAGTTTTTTCTGGGCTACTCAGGTTGGTCTGAGGGGCAGTTGAGGGAGGAACTTGACAGGCAGTCGTGGTTTGTAAAACCTACAGCCACAGCCGGGCAGGTGTTTGATATGGAAGAAGAAGCGCTTTGGCAGTCTATTTTGAAAGATATGGGAGGCAAGTATAAGGTGTTTTCAAATTACCCGATCGATCCTCGTTTGAATTGATAGTTTTAGTAGTTTTGTTATGTAACGGAGCGGTTAAAAGCCGATAGTAAGAGCCATGAGTGAAGAAAATAAAGTGCCCACAGGAGATCAGGAATCACAAGATATAAAGCCTGATAATAATCTGAATGCTGAGCAAGCCGGGACTCAGCAGGATTCCCCACAAGAAGAATCGAACACTGCAGAAACAGAAGCCTCTGGAGCGAGCCCTAGCGATGTGGTTGAAGAGATACCTGCTGTTGAAGAAAGTGCGGTAGAAACTGAAGAAACCGCTGCTGAGGCAGCACCGACTTCTGAAGAGACTACAACGGAAGCGGAAGCACCAGTAGTTGCGGTTGAAGAAGAGAAGGCTGAGGAGGAGACAAAAGCTTCTGAGCCAGAAACAGCACCTGTTGAAGCGGTTCCGGTTGTAGAAGCTGAAGAGCAAACTGAGGTTTCTGAGCCAGAAGAAGCACCCACAGAGTCTACCCAGGTAGAAGAGGTGGCTACCGTAGAGGCTGAAGCAGTTCCGGTTCAGGAAGAAGTCGAGGCGCCCGCTCCAGAGAGTACAGAAGCGGTACCTGCCACAGAAGGGGATGCAGAAACTCCTGAAGAGGCTCAGGCAGCAGAACAGCCCGCTGATGCTACAGTTGAGGCAAAGACCACAGAAGAAACCAAGGCTACATCAGAAGAAACGGCTACAGCGCCAGTGACTGCTGAAGGTGATGCTGCAAGTGCAGCATCAGCTGATAATACCACAGAGGAAAGCACTGAAGCTCCGCAAGAGGAGGAAGAGGAAATCATCGATTACTCAAACCATACCCGTGAGCAGCTGGCCGATGTGGTGGAAGAGCTTTCCAAGCAGGATAATTTTAAACGTGCCGATGCTATCCTCAATCAGGTACTGCCCCTGTTTAAGGCCGTAGAACGTGCCAGTCGACTAGACGCCAAAGAGCGTTTCCTGGCTGATGGGGGAGAGGAAGATGATTTTGAGTTCCGTCATGACGAAGTGTTCAACAAGTTTGATGCTTCGGTTCGGTTACTGAGAGACAGGAAAAACAGCTACTACAAAGAAAGAGAATCCAGAAAAGAAACGAATTATCAGCACAAGCTTGAGGTGCTTGATAAACTGAGAGATCTGATAGATGGAGAAAATGCCACTACCAATCTTGCCCCTATAAAGGCTCTGCAGGAAGAGTGGAAAACTATCGGTCCTGTTCCTAATCAGCATAACCGCACGCTGTGGGCCAATTACAATGCCCTTTTAGATCGCTTCTACAACAATCGCCACATTTTGTTTGAGCTCAAGGAGCTTGACAGAAAGAAGAACCTGGTGAAGAAGCAGGAGGTTTGCGAAAAGGCAGAAGCCCTGGACAAACTCGAAAATATCAAGGATGCGATCGTTCAACTGAACGAGCTGCATGAAGAATACAAAAAGATAGGCCCCGTGCCGCGAGAGGTGCAGGAAGCATTGTGGCAGCGCTTCAAAGCTGCTTCTGATGCTATCTATAAAAAGCGTAAGTCTTACCTGGATGACTTGAAGGGTGAGCTGATGGTGAACCTTGACAAGAAGAGGGCACTTGCAGAAGAACTCAAACCTTACCTGTCCTTTGATTCAGACAGAATCAATGACTGGAACGCCAAAACCAAAGAGATTTTGGCTATTCAGAAGAAATGGGATGCGCTGGGTGGATTGCCGCGTGAGCACGCCAAGGAAGTAAATAAGGCCTTTTGGTCCTCGTTTAAAGGCTTCTTTGGTAATAAAAACAACTTCTTTAAGAAGCTGGAGGGCATGCGCCAGGAAAACCTGAATAAAAAGGAAGAGCTGGTAGCCAAAGCGGAAGCGCTGAAAGATAATACCGATTGGGACAAGACCTCTGAAGCACTGAAAGCCTTACAGCGTCAGTGGAAGGAGATAGGCCCTGTGCCAGAGAAGTTTAGAAACAGCGTGTATGCCAAATTCAAGGAAGCCTGTGATGCCTTCTTTAATAACAGGCGTAGCAGCCAGAATAAGGCTGAAGAGCAGTATGTAGAGAACCTGAAGCACAAAGAAGACATGATCAAAGAGATCAACGAACGTACTGAAAAGGGTACGGGAGAAGCAGGTGATCTGGATGATCTGATGGTGCGCTGGGGAGCGATCGGTTTTGTGCCGAGAAACTCAATCAAGAGCATTGAAGCGAAGTTTAAAAAAGCCATTGATGCTTTCGTGGCATCACTGGATGTAGATGAGACTGAACGTGAGGCTCTGGTAATGAAAGCAGAGCTGAATACTTTGCGCAAAGGACCTGATGCTGACCGCAGACTTAATAAAAAGGAGTTTACACTTCGTAAGCAGATCAACGAGTTGGAAGACAATATTGCGCTGTGGAACAACAACCTGGCTTTCTTTGCCAACTCTAAAACTGCAGATAAGCTCAAAGCGGAATTTGATGAGAAAATCAGCAAGGCAGAAGAAGAAATTCAGCATCTGAAAAAACAGCTGAAAATGGTCAGAAGCATGTGATTTTAGTACTTTGAAAAAAAAGGCAAAAAATCGTTCGTCAGGTGTTTGTAAAGTGAAATAGCCCTTTTATATTTGCATCGCTTTAAACGAAAAGCATTACAAAAAATATCAATAGGCCTCTTTAGCTCAGCTGGTAGAGCAACTGACTTGTAATCAGTAGGTCGCTGGTTCGACCCCGGCAAGAGGCTCTTAAAATCAGACAGTTACGAAAGTGACTGTCTTTTTTTATGCCCTTCAGAGTATTTTTTAGATGAGTTCACAAATGGCGTCTACGGCTCAAATGCTACAATTGTAAGTCTCTCCCTGTGTTCACCCTGGACATATTCCGAATCATAATTACATATCAATTTAAATTCTTGATGTAGGTCGTTGTTAAGAGAGTTTTTGTAGGATAGATGCACATAACCAAAATTTTTTATTCGGTACTCGTGTCCAAGTGACTTTTGTAAAAACGTATTCAACTCATGAAATATTACGGCCATCTTATAAGGCAACGAAATATTTACATGATCACTTTCGACATCCTTCAAAGTAATAGGTAAAATGAAGTCATAACTGGTGAGCATTGGACCATAATAATTTGATCTACTATCACGATTGTCTCTATAGGATTGAAGATATTCAAGGTTTTCTAATTGTTGATTCGCTTCAACAGTATTCAGTTTGCTCAACAGGTCGATTGTTTTTGTAATTCTTTGATTTTCATCGAAGTACTCCCATGCAAGTAAGACTTCCTTAGCAGCTTCATTGCCGATATTGACAAGTTCGAGATTGAAAGAGCCAAAGTCACCATAATTACTGTCAGCGAATTGAATATCAGAGAGGGCGGAGTATAGTTGACTATTTTTCTTAATAGCAAAATGCGGATGATAGGTGGCTTCAAGTTGCTTTTCTACCAATCCTCTTGTTGCTACCAATTCAGCTTTTTGGGAATTGTATGTTAGCCAAATTAAGAATGTAGCGATCACTGTGAAAATTGTACCTACAATACCCCCAATAAAATCACCAACAATGCCCAAGAGGGACTTGTCAATGTCTCCTAACCAATGTAGATGTCCGTGTCTTACTAGGGTAAGAAGAAGTATAAATACCAAGAAAATGGATATCGCAGTTCCTAACGAGAGTGCCTGCTTAAGAAATTTGTTCTGCTTACTCTCTATTGATTCAGGTTTCATTGAAATTTGAGCTTTTGGTTAAGCACGAATATAAATTATGCCGATTTGGTAATTTTAGTTTGAGTAGCCTCTAATATCCTTTTAAAAGACTTTTGAGCTTCTGTGAGGTCGTTAGTGAGTCCATAGTCATTGATGATTAAAGAGCTCGAGCGGGGAGCAAGACGCTTCAAAGTTGCGTGCTGCAACGCCAGTGATATTTAATCGAGTAATAGGTGAGTCATTGCCTAAATCAAGTTTTAGGCCTTTTCCATTTCCAAGAAGAAAACCCGCTTTATAGACATGACCATTGGATTGTTTAGAGTAATACACTCTTTTCGCAAGTAGTATACTATCAAGTTTGTCCAATTTATCTTTAAAGAGTTTTTTGGGCTTTTCTGAGCGCACTTTGAGCTTGTTAATGAGTGCTATAAAAAGGTCCATTTTTAACAGTCGGTTATTTAACTTTTCATCTCTAAACAAAAGTTCACAATCGCTTATGCCTTTAAGGTCATCATTCTTGAAAATAAAGTATTCATTGATGTACCCAATCAATCTATTCCTTTGTGTGGGTTTGAGTCTGAAGAATCGTTGCTGTATCGTCTCCTTAAGAAGTGTTGCTTCCTCTTGGAGGTCGCTTTGGTCATCTCGTGTATCAATGGTGTTGTCTAAAACTTTTACAAGAGCTGTGATTTCTTGTGCCGTGAAATCATGAAAGGTCATTAACTTACTATTTTATACTTTTAAATTACTTCATTTAACTATTGAAATATTAAGTTAGTGACTATGGCTTATAATATTCTGGATATCTTAAGTTTTAAGGAAACAAATCGCGGTGATATTAAAGTGGATTTTTGCCCAGGTGGGCAGCTAAGGCTTTATAAAATGCTGAATGATTGGGGGTATGGCCAAGCAAAGATTAATAAGAAGAATTATTACTTTTTGCGCGAAGAGGACAGTATTAGAAAGGTGTCCTTTCTTGAAATCAGAGACGCCTTTTGGGATTTTTTAGAGACTATAAGCTTGTCCGAATTACCAGAAAGCGTGACTAGGCATGATTTGCTAGAATGGTATTTGACTGTGCATCCAGTCAAAAAAAACTTCATGGCATCAAGATGCCTGACGAAAGAACTGACAGATGAAGAGGTACATAGATTAAGGATGACTGAGGCCGTTTATTCCAAGGAATACAAAATCAACAGCGTTTTAAAAATGTTGAAGGACCATGGGTTTAAGCAAACTACTGACTCTGCTCATGCAATCTATGGTGATGGACCTGTTTATTATAAACGGATTGGTTTATGCCAATTTTTGCTCTTTGGTCATATAAATGCCAAAAGACTTGTAGATAGCTGTTTTTGCGTCTGTCTTGCTGCGTACCCAAACGAAAACGAGGTTGGTAAACTCAAGCAAGTTGCTTATTCAGAGCTCCATCCTCATTTTGAGCTGGATCGTGACTTTGACTTGATTCGAGACTACTTAGAGCTGTGAGATTAAGGGAGAGCAAAAGCACTTTAGAATCTATGTTCTACTAATTCAGTAGACTACACTCTTTTCACTTTTTGTGTTCGCGAAATAGTTGTCTTTGGCTATTTGTTGCTGCGATTTAGCTTCCGTTTTCGGTTGGTTATCATTTGCAATGACTTTGAGTTTGGCATCAAGAGCATCTGCCCAACAATAAAGGTTGAATTAAGTGGGGGCAAGCACCTCAAAACCCACACTCCACGAGCCTTACAGCATGAATAGGCTTTGCCTGGGCTACATAAGCTTTATATTCTGCTGAAAGCTGAATTTCCTTCAGGTAGTAGGTTTGTCCTTCGAGTCGGGCTTGATCTTGCTGCAGGGCAATGCTGAGTACGGGAGCTGAAAAGCCTCTGCCATCCACTTTGATAATGCTTTCTTTTCGGCACCAGTAATCAAAAAAATCCTGAGGCTGTTTGTCGGATTTCTCCAGCAGGGCGTACTCGGCTGTGGTTAGCACACTGGTAAAGTCAGTAATGTCAATATCCTCTTTGATATACTCTACATCAATGCCAATAGTGGTGCTTTGGGAGAAGGCACAGACTACGTAGCTGCCCGAGTGAGAGATATTAAAGTCAATATCAATGGGAAGGTGGGGCCTTCCGTACTTGGTCACTTCTATGTTGTGTAGCAGGTTCGGTTGTTCTCCAAAGTGTGCCAGTCCCTTTTTTAGCAGAAGTTTACCGAAGAGGGAGGAATGCCTGTCTTGCCAGCGCATATACCTGCCAATGGCTTCTGCCATTTTTGGCGGAAGTCCCGAAAGGTATGCCTGCCATTTTGCGTCCGGGAGAGGCTGGTCAAATCGACAATAAAAAACGGTGATAGTATCTTTCAAACCAGTAGATGGCTATTGCCTGTGTCAATGTCTCTAATGTAAAATTAATATATGAGAGCCCGATCAAAAAGAGCTGAAAACCATGCATAAAATAGCCGGTCTGCCTGATGTCAGGATGTATTATATTACAGCTCATTGAATACAGCCTTTAACCAAATTCTTCAGACCACTTAAGCTATGCACGCATCTATTAAAAATCGCTTTGCAGCCGTCATCCTCGGACTGCTGGTATTTAGTCAATTTGCTCTAAGCCAGGACAAAAAGCCGCTGACTCTTGACGATTACGCCCAATGGAAGAGAATCAATAATACCGCTATTTCTCCTGATGGTACCTGGATGACCTATGCTTACAGTCCTAATGAAGGTGATGCGACACTTCATGTTCGCAAAATTGACGGAGATACCATCCGCACTGTCATGAATGGAAAGCAGGTAGCTTTCTCAGCCGATAGCAAATGGATAGCTTACCTGACCGACCCTTCAAAAGAGGCCGCAAAAAAACTTAGGTCTTCCAAAAAACGAGTGCTGAGTGATCTGCAACTGGTAAACCTGGGGTCGAACTCAGCTCAGGACATTAAGAGCGCCCGCTCTTTCAGCTTCTCTGAAGCTTCAAATTATATCGCTATACATAAACATGCGGGCGACCCTAAAGCTGAGCACAAGGGGAGTGACCTGATTTTGAAAGACTTAATGGGCAGTCAAACCCTGAACATAGGTAATGTGGCCAGCTATGCATTTAATAAGGCCGGTACACTCTTCGCTTACCTGGTAGATGCTGATGGAGACAATGGCAATGGTATTTATGTAATCGACCTTAATAATCACCGTACCTGGCCCTTGCATACAGGTGGTTATACTTATGCACAAATGACCTGGAATAAAGCAGGAGACAGATTAGCTGCGGTATTCGGTGAAAAAGAAGAAGGAAATATTGAGCGTGATAATACTCTTTACTGGACCGCTGAACTCACTTCGGGCATGTCTTCTACCGGTACGGTAAATTCATTTTCTCCGGGTGATGCGGCTGTTTTTCCTGAAAACATGGTGATCAGTGAGTATGGCAGGCTGACCTGGAGCGAAAACGGAAATCAGCTTTTTCTGGGTATCAGAGCACAGCAGCAGGAGGTGAAGAAAAAAGATGAAGTAAAAGCCAATGTGGATGTATGGCACTGGAAAGATGAGAATGTGCAATCGCGCCAGATGATTACGGCCAATAGAGATCGCAGGTCGACCATTGCTTCAGTGCTAAACCTCGGTAATAAGCGTTTTATCCAGCTGGCCAGTGATGATATGCCTACAGTAAGCTTCAGTACAAAAAGCTCCTGGGCTGTAGGGCGGGAGAATATCAAATACCGAAATGATGTGACCATTCCGGGTAACTATGCTGATTTGTACAGCATCAACACAAGCACAGGGGCAAAGAAGCTGATTGCTGAGAAAGTCTACTGGAATATGGGGATGTCACCTAACGGGCAATGGGCACTGTATGCACGCAACGGTGAAGTGATGGCCTATAATTTTCAGAGTGGTAATACCACCAACATGACTGCCAAAACAGGAGTAAGCTTCAGGAATGAGGAGTTCGATGTCTCTGTTGAGAAACCAACCTATGGCGCTGCCGGCTGGTCGCAAGACGGCAACTGGCTGCTGATGAATAACAAGTATGACCTCTGGGCCATCTCTCTCAACTCAGATGAGACCAAAAACATCACTCAGGGCGTTGGCAATAAAGAAAATATCCGCTTCAGAATGATTCAACTGGACCGTGAAGCAGAAGGCTTTGATATGTCAGAGCCATTGCTGCTGTCTGCCTATGGCGAATGGACCAAGAAATCTGGCTACTACCAGGTGAAGTTGGGTAAAAAGCCGAAAGCCTTGCGATTTGAAGATAAAATGCTGGGTAGATTGATTAAGGCTAAAGAGGCCGATAAGGTCATTTATACGGAGCAAACCTTTGTAGACTTTCCGGATTACTGGGTGTCTGACCTGAACTTTAAGCGACCTGAAAAAGTAACGAATGCCAATCCGCAACAGGAAGACTACAAGTGGGGTAGAAGGGTATTAGTTGACTACACTGATGAAAGAGGACATAAGCTGCAGGCTACAATGGCGCTGCCTGCTGACTATGAAGAGGGTAAGAAATACCCTATGATCATCTACTTCTATGAGAAAATGTCTCAAAGACATCATCAGTATTCTATGCCCGGGTATGACGACAGACCTCACATGTCTACCTATGCGAGCAATGGCTACCTGGTGCTGATGCCGGATATCATTTATGACGAAGGTTTACCGGGCTCTTCAGCCCTGGATGATGTTACCAGCGCAGCAAAGGAGGTGATCAAGCTGGGCTATGCTGACCCAGATCGCATAGGCTTGCAAGGGCATAGCTGGGGAGGTTATGAGTCTTCGTTTATCGTAACGCAGACGGATATGTTTGCTGCGGTAGTAACGGGTGCTCCATTGACCAACCTGATCAGTATGTACAATGTGCTCTATAAGCGATCTGGTAACCTGAATGGTGCCATTCTGGAGTGGTCACAGGGCCGTATGGGGGTGAGCCCCTGGGAGAACATGGAGCTGTATCGCAGCCAGTCGCCCATACATCATGCACAGAATATCAGCACGCCTTTTCTGATTTTGCATGGTACCAGTGATGGTGCTGTGGATTGGAACCAGGGATTGGAGTTTTATACCTCGGCCAAAAGACTGGGCAAGGAGGTAATCTTACTCTCTTATCCGGGTGAGCCTCATCACTTAAGAAAAGAAGAAAACCAGAAAGACTTTCAGATCCGTATGAAGCAGTATTTCGACCATCATTTGAAAGGGGCTGAAGCTCCCCTTTGGTTGGAGCAGGGTATCAAACACGTGGATAAAAAGCGAATTGGGCCTGAAGTGATGGAGAAGGAGAAATAGCGGTTGGCCTGGTCAACTGGCTGTCAATCGAGCAGTTTCCGTTTGTCTTCAAAGTAATTGATGATTAAACCTACTCCGTATCTTTCCCCAATACGTTTGTAGCCGTTGAACACTTCTTGTATGCCGTCTTCCTCGAAAACATTGAAATAGGCGTTGACTTTGCGGGCCTCCTGAACTTTGTTAAGACTCAATAGGTCAAATACCAATCCGAAGCCATAATTAGGCTGGTACAGAGGATTTGAGTCGGCCAGAGACTCATATTGTTTGAGAACGGCCAGTGCGCTGTCTATACCCACTGATTTGTACAATGCAAAGTGTTGACGAGGAGTAGGTGGGCTTGAGCTTTCAGGTTGCCAGAGGGCATGATCATCTTTTAAGCTAATCTCAAAACTCCTTCCGGAAGAACCCGGCCGGATCTCTTTCAGGTTACGCTCTGATAAGAAATTGAGTATAGTATTACAGACAAAGGCATACCTCTCAGAAACGGATGGGTATGAATTAAACTGATCCAAAGTATCAAGCTTAAATTCATCAATGAGTCGCTTTCTTATGACTCCCTGTGATATAAACTCATTGTGCGTCAAATGGTCCATCGACAAATAATACCGGTCGGCCATTTCAAAAGTCTCGTAGAGCTGATAAAAAGCCTCATATTCCGAAACAGCCAAAATCCGGTTTGTAAACTGATGCTTATTCTCCTTTGATTGGCGGATTACCCCCGACCAGAAGAGGTCGTTATTGATGCTGTGATACTCAAAAGTAGCATCAAGCAGTACTATGGACTTTGCTTTGGAAAGGCCGGCAGACTGATACTTCAGAAGTGCCTGAGCACCCAGGCTATGACCAATAAGTGCTGTTTCTTTGGTGTCAGCAAATCCGAGTTTTCCCACTTCTCTGATCAGGAAATCAATGTCATCAAATGAACCTTCTCCTGAATCAACACTGAGTGTGCCTCCATCGGCATTTTGAAATGCTGATCCTACTACAACATACCCGTGACTTGCCAGAAATTCGCATAATACCGAGTTGTCCTCATAAGAAGAGCCGGCACCTGAATGATAGATCACAACAGGAAGCTGCTGATTTTCAGGAAAGGGCATATTCCTGAAAGCTGTAGTTGGTTGCTTAAGTAAAAAGTTAAAGGCCTGAAGGTTTATGGAGTCGAGTGCTTCAATTTCCTGACCAAAGAGTTCATCAGCGAGTACATTCAGGTTGTAATCTTTCAGCGCTTTGGAAAAAGCACTGAAGTCTGTAGAGCTACTCTCGATGTCAAAGTAATCCTCATATTTCATTAACTCCTTTCCTCCTTTGGTGGCTGGATACCAGATATTGAGGAGTAAAGGCCGTTTTTGAGTAGAAACGATGGCGGTGTCGTTTAAAACCAGTTGATAATCTCTGGTGGTATCCAGTACCCAGCTGCTTTTAAACCCGACCGCGTAAGCTCCTTTTGTCAGGTTTTCAACAACAAAACTCTCAGTAGCCTCTTCTTGTGAAGTACAAGAGGTACTGATTACAATTACAACGGCTAAAAATGCTCTTAAAAAGTCCATAATAGTTGAGGTAGATGAGCTTACAGATTAAATATTGAGTATTTATACCGAAAAATAAACCGGATTGGAGTCAACCGTTGAATGGATGGAGTCAATTTGATTGACTATTCAACCCGACACACTTTTAGTAGCCCCATAAAGGGTTTCATATTTAGTTGCTAAGCCTGCCGCTTTTGTAGCGGCTTAAGCTAAAATCTCCCTAACATCAAAGTCTCAATCAGCTTAGCCATTTCCTCATTGGAGGCTTTAAGCCTGAGGTAAGAGTGGTGAGTTTTAGGACCAGCAATCCATTGGTTACCTCCGGTTTTATCGGGTTGGCAGTAGCCACCTTCAATTCGGTCCCAAAGCGTACCAATACCGCCACGTACCGCGTAGAGTACGGCTGTCTGGTCATAGGTGGCATTGCCCAGGATCTTTCCCTTGTAGTTCTGGTTGATCCATGACGCATTTTTACTGAAATGCTTGTAGCCAATATACAGCGGACTGTTTTGGTCAATGCTGTTAAAAACCTCACCCGTTTTGATACCCAGTCCTATCTCATAGCCTGAGAAGGTTACAGGCACTTTGATCTTGTCCAGTACATATTCGGTAACACCCGGCATATTACCGTTGAAATTCCATTCGCTTTTCCCACTGGGGAATTGCCCACCCATAATTACAAACTCTTTCACTTTCTGATGGACCAGGGCTGAACCTGAAAGCTCAGAAATCGAATCTGGTTTTGACAGTAGTAAATCCTGAATGTTTTTCAGTGGGCCAACTGTGATAATTACGATTTCATCATCATCTGCCTTAGCAAGAATGCTTCGGTAGAGACTGGTCGCATCAGGCACGTCTTGCGCCCTCAGGGTAGAGCTAAAATGATCAGCGATTGGTTTGCTATGGTTCCAGTCGGTAAAGTGCATGGTGCCCTTACGGCTGCCAATGGGAATATTCGGGTGCTTGTAGTACCGGTTCACAGCATCTATACCGGCTACTGCGTTTTCTTCCAGTTGCCAGCTCATAATGGCTAAAAGTTGGCACTCCTTTCTGTCTATAAAGTGGTGTAGCATGGCCAGGGCACCCAGGTCGTCTGCGTCACCACCAAAGTCCGTATCAAAAATCACCTTTACCTGGGCTGATAGTAGGGCCGGTAGCATCATGGCCAAGATCAAAAGAGGCCTGATGAGGTTTTTGGAGTTGATAAGGGTAGTCATGGTTTTGGGTTTTTGGTACAGCAAAGGCACAAAATTAACCGGCCCCCGGTAAGGTGTACATATCCATCAGGTCGTCCTGCAGTATTGAGCGGGTTTTATTGGCAAATTTGATAAAGTCATTGGTATCAGGCTGACCTGGAGGAGGAATACAATAAGTGTCACGGGTGTTGTTCCAGAACATCATATATCCGATTTGAATATCATTATCAGTCATGGCATTGTAGAGGTTTTCAGAATAGAAATTGGTAATGGGGCTGTTTTGACCGGGTGTTACAAAGTATCCGGTTTCTGCCAGTGCGGCTATTTTTACCCGCTCTTTGGCCAGGTCAGAAACAACTTGCAGTTTCTGATTGGCTATTGCTACGCCAGCAGCCCCTTCATTGTCAAAGTCTCCGTAATTGTCCATGCCCAGTATATCCACGTAGTCATCACCAGGGTAGCGACTCAGGTAGCCGCTTTGGGTGGTGTAGCTATTGTCGGGCGAAAAGGCAAAAAGCATATTGTTTACTCCTTTCGTATCTCTGAGGTATTCTACCATAAAACGCCAGATCGTGATGAATTCCTGGGGAGATGTATAATCTGCACCCCACCAGAACCAGTGACCGTCAAACTCGTGAAAAGGCCTGAAAATGATGGGTACGGGTTTGCCATCATTACCTACCAGCGATTTTGCCACACTGGCTACTTTGTCAAGTTTTTGTTTGAAGTACTCGTGGTTGCTGGCTCCGGGCATAATGCTCTTGAAGGCATTGGCTTTCTGAAAGGAGGTCATTTCGGCAGTATAGAAGTGCTCTCCATCATAAGGCTCGTTAAAGTGCCAGGTGAAGGCGTTGATCATTCCCCGGTTATAGGCCTGCTCTACATCTTCCTTTATCAGTTGCTCTTGCTGGTAAAACCAGTTGTTGGGTGTTTCATTATTGCGGTCGCTGGTAATGAACATAAAGTCGGAGCCTAGTAAGCCCGGGTCTCTTCCGGTCGTCTTTTTCATGTCAGATTCACCCCCATTGTCATTAAAGAAGAGATGAAAGGCATCTTGCTGACCTACAATAAACCTGGTTTCGGACGACCTCTTAAGGTTATAGAATAAGGCAACGGTTTCTTCTGTAGCCGAGGGGTTAACCATATAGGACCTGGTATCGGCAGGGGAGAGCTGAAATTCCTGAACCACATCAACAATGGAAATACTCGCCTGGTTTTGTAAAATGCTGATGCCGCTATGGTCAGTATCAGTCAGGGTCAGCCTTACTATTTCGGTATCTTCTTCTATGTCGTCTTCCAGTGTTGCGATGGTCAGACTCGCAGTGAGTTGATTGGCAGGAATAGTAATGGCACTACTGATGCTCTGATAATCTGTGCCATTGGTCGCAGCTCCTTCAATTTGCAGACTCACCAATGCAGGAGAGGAGAGAGGAGTAGTGAGTGTAAGGGTAAAACTTGCTGACTCGCCTTCGTTTACCGTAGCTGAGTTGGCTGCTATACTGAGCTCTGAAAGCTCCGATGGCTGATCATCTTCTTTAGAACATGCGGTCAACAGGATCAGAAGTATGATGGATAAGTATTTGATTGCGAATCTGTTCATTAGATACTATTTAACATGATGCAGGCTCTTGCACTGTGGTAGGGAGCTTTCCACATACTTACTTTGTCTTCTTCTGTATAAACTTTACCGTATGCGTCTACCCGGAAGTACCATTCTCCATTCTTCTGGTCGATCAGGTGCTGTTTGACAAAGTGCCAGATTCGGGTAGCATGCTCGGTGTATCTGAGCTTTCCAGTCATTCGGTGGGCAAAGGCGAGGCCTGTAATGGCTTCAACCTGGGGCCACCAGTGTCGGTCTGTGTCCTTTTGTCCGGTATTTAAATCCAACTCGTTGACTACAGCACCTTCGCCATCAAGCGCCTCATTCAGGAAGGTGTCGATCACTTTTAAGGCGACCGTTTGCGACTGTTGTATTAACCCTTTATCATCCAGCGCGTTGGCTGCCTCCATCACGAGCCAGGCAGTTTCTATGTCATGCCCGTAAGATATGGTTTGGCTCAATAACTGCCAGTCATCATCGAAAAACAGATCGTAGTGATACCTCTCATTTAAAAACCGGTTCAGAAACAGCTCAACCAGTTGCTTTAACGAAGCTCTGAGCGTGGTGTGGTCATACACTTTTAAAAGCGTAGTGTAGGCTTCCAATATATGCAGGTGCGTGTTCATGGTCTTGGAAGCGTTCATGTCTTTGTGGCTCAGCCTCATGTCTTCCAGCGGGCTCCAGTTATGGGCGAAGGCCTCCGTGTATCCGCCCTTTTCAGTGTCTTTTGAATGTTTTTCTATCAGCTCAAAGAGCCCTATGGCCATGCTTCGGGCCTCCGTACTTTTTGTCAGAGTGTAGTACTCCGCCAATGCATAAATAGCGAATGCCTGGGCATATACCTGCTTTCTTTTATTTATTGGCTGGCCCAGGTAGTCGAGCTCCCAAAAGACACCTCCGTATTCCTTATCTAAGAAATGGTCTTTGATATAGTTAAAAGCCCGGTCTTCCAGGCTCTTATGTCCCTGTGTGTTCAGGTGATTGGCAGCTGCAGAAAAGGACCACAAGATTCTGGTATTTAGAATGATGCCTTTGGACGCTCGCTCCACTACTTTATTCTGGTGCGTGATTCGACCGTAAAAACCACCATAAGTATGATCCGGTGTGTTTTTACGCCAATAATCAAGGATGTTGATGAGCTCTTCGCTCATTTCATATTGTAGCAGGTCGAACTGACGGTTCATTAATAAAACCCTTTGTTTTTGTCTATAAGATCGATAATAGTTTGTACCGAGCTGGCAGAGGTATATTTATCTACCGGGGAGTTAACTACATAGTCAACCAGTTTCTCAATACTTGATTCTGCCACATGCATACGGGTGTCAGAAGAAGCATAGTAGATGAACACACGCCCGTCAGGGTCCTCAATCCAGCCATTGGAAAAGAGTACGTTAGAAACGTCTCCAACCCTTTCGCCATTGATAGGTGCCATAAAGTGTCCGGCCGGATGATGAATGATTTTTGAAATATCATTTAGGTCGGTCATAAACATGTAGAGGGTGTAGCGCAGGCCTGCGGCTGTATTTCTTACACCATGTGCCAGGTGAAGCCAGCCTTTCTCGGTTTTGATAGGAGCAGGCCCGAGGCCGTTTTTAAGCTCATATACCGTATGATACACCTTATTGTTGATGACTCGTTCGTCTTCCACCACCGGGTTTTGCATATCGGTGATATAGCCAAGCCCGATTCCTCCGCCAGAACCCACATCGATAAAACCATCCTGAGGCCGTGTGTATACCGCGTATTTGCCATTGACGAATTCAGGGTGCAATACCACATTGCGTTGTTGAGAGGAAAGAGATATCAGGTCGGGCAGGCGCTCCCAGTTAATAAGGTCTTTAGTCCTGACAATACCGGCATTTGCTGAGGCCGAACTCGTGTCTCCTTCGGGGGCATTAGGGTCTTTTCTTTCGGTACAGAAAACGCCATAAATCCAGCCATCCTCATGCCGGGTCAGTCGCATGTCGTAAACATTGGTGTCAGGGTTGCCCGGAACTTCAGGAATTACGCAGGGTTTATCCCAGAAAGTGAAGTTATCCACGCCATTAGGGCTTTCTGCCATAGCCAGAAAAGACTTTCGGTCGTTGCCTTCTACGCGCAGGCAGAGTACGTACTTGCCCTTCCACTTAATAGCACCGGCATTAAAGGTACCATTGATGCCTATACGTTCCAGTCCCATCGGGTTGGTCTCCGGATTCAAATCGAAGCGCCAGTGGGGTGGGGTGTGGTCCGCGGTTACAACGGGGTTCGTATATCGGTTATAGATGCCGTTAGATTTCTGGATGGGCGTATTAGGTCTGCCGATCAATTCTTCATAACGTTGCCGTATCATTTGTATGTTATCTTCCTCTATAATCATAGTATGATGTCTTTAGTCTTGAGTGGCTGTCAGTTTATTCCACCAGAATTTCTTAAGTAAAAAGGCTGAGACTATCAGGATAGCCAGCGTAATGTACAGGGGGGTGTTTTGTCTGAAAACCAGGTACATGGGTAAAATGACGAGCGATGTTTGTGCTGTGATGCCCACAAACACATTGAACATGTCTCGCTTGAATTCTTTGTTTTTCCGGAAGCCCGGATCTTCAGCCAGTAGTTTCGCATGAACAGGTCCCCAAAAGCCCCAGGGCCGCACTTTGGTATAGAATGACTTTAATACCGCTTCATCCGTAGGGGGAGCCGAATAGGTGCCCACTACACAACCGATAATGGAGGTGAGTAATAGTACGGGGAAATAATAGAGGTCCAGCGTGGTAGTAAACACCAGCGGCAAAATGAGGGCCGGAATCATACCTGCTACCATGCCCCAAAAGAAGCCTTCTCCATTAAAGCGCCACCAGTGCCATTTCAATACATTGGCTACCACGTAGCTTCCATAAAGTGCAGAAACCAGCCATTGCAGTATGGAGTTGACATCCTGAATAAAGAAGCCGAGGATAATGCTTATGCCTACTACTACAATGCCTGAACCGTAGTTGGCCACTTTAACCTGTTTTTGATTAACGTTGTCACCTTTATAAGGCAAATAGATATCGTTGATGAGGTAGGCCTGAGCAGCATTGAGAGTGCCTGCAAAGGTGGACATAAAGGCTGCCAGCAAACCCGCCAGAAGTAGACCCAGGAGGCCGACAGGTACAAATTCTTTGATAGCTGAGGGAAGAATCAGTTCGAAGTCAATATCACCGGCTACGGTAACCAGGTCCAGTTTTTCGTAAAAGATCAGGGCCAGAGCCGCAAAGCCTGCAATCATCAGGTAGCGAATGGGCATAAGTACTACAGAGACAAAGCCGCTCATTTTAGAGGCTTCAGCAGGAGATTTGGTTGATAGTATCTTCTGTAAGTCATAGTTAGGGGGTGGGCCTGCCATACTCACCAATATCCCTTTGAAGAGCATCATCATAAAGAAAATGGTAAAGAGCCCGTAGCCATCAGAGGCAATCTTATCATTAACAGCGGGAATGATGGCGCTCCAGTCCAGGTCCAGTTCCCAGCCGAAAGAAGGGGTCATCCAACCATCTGGTACCAGCAATGTGTTTTCGCCTACGGCTACAAAGCCTAAATAGCCGATCACCAGGGCTGCTATGGTCATAATGGTAAACTGGACTACATCGGCCCAGACAATACCTGACATACCGCCCAGCAATGAGTAGAACACTGCAAACAGGGTGAAGATAATACCATAGAAGTGAGGTACATATTCAGGGGAAAGGGCAAAAGGAATGTATGCACTCACGGTATCCCAGGGAATGAAGATTTCTACAAACTTGCCTAACCCTATAAAGCCGTAGGCCAGAAAGCCCAGGCAGCTTAGTAAGGCAAAAACCACGATAATGGTATGAGAGCGCTTACCTCCCTTGCCGGTACCAAAGCGTGTGCCGATCCATTCGGCCCCTGTGGTTACATCTGATCGTCTAAGCCACTTGGAAACATAAACCATCAGAAATACCTGGTTGAAAACCGGCCATAGCCAGGGAATCCACACACTTTTGATCCCATAGGCAAACATGAGCGTTACCAGCCAGATGGTGCCGGATATGTCAAACATACCAGAGGCATTGGAGAGCCCCAGCATATACCAGGGAATGCTCTTGCCGCCCAGCAGATAGTCACCCGTGCTTTTCTGAGAGCGCTTTCGCATCACCAGTCCAATCACGATGGTGATCAGCAGGTAAAAGAGTATAATGGATATATCGAGTGATTGAAGCATGCTATTTCCGTTGCTTTTTATGGTCAATATCTTTTAAGAACAGGGTCTTCGGTAATGCCTTAAACCTTCGGAAGTCTTCTTCTGCAGTATGGCCTTTATAAGGCATGTAATGATGACTGGTTTTATAGTTTCTCCAGAAGAGCACCCAGGCAATGCCCGAATCTTTAATAGCCGGGTAGAGTCGGTTGGTAAACCAAAGAGCATCTGGTATTTTTTCAAATCCTGTCTCTGTAAAGGCATAGAGCTTATTTCTGTTCGCAGCCAATTGCTTCACCAGGGCCAGGTCGTTGACTATGGAAGTAACATAGCCTGTGGAATCATTGAAGTCATAAATATCAATGCCCAGTATGTCTACATAGTCATCTCCGGGGTAAAACTTCATATAGTAGTCATCGGGATTGAGCTTGTTAGGAGAGTAGGTGTAGAGCAGGTTGTGAAGCTTGTGCTCATCTCTTAGCTTGGTCACCGTGTATTGCCAAAGCTTTACATAGTCCACGCTGCTCGCATGCGGGTCGCCCCACCAAAACCAGGAGCCATTCATTTCATGATAAGGTCTGAAAATAATGGGAATCCGCTTTCCTTTGTGTCTTATGCTTTTCAGAAATATTGCAACCCTGTCCAGCCACAGGTCGAATTTCTCAGATACAGGTCCACTAGCCAGTATATCGGCTACAGCCGGGGTCTGGTCCCATGAGTCGTCATTGGTTACCGGGTTATCAGCATGCCAGCTAACGGTAATGATGCCTCCATTTTTATATGCCTGAATCATCAGGTCTCTCATCATATCAAAGGGCACGCTGTCGAGGTTCATAGCTGAGCCGTTTTCAATCCCCCCGATATCAAAGCCATACACGGCAGGGTAATCTTCCACAATATCGTATACATCGCTGCGCATGAGCTTCGACTTGCCCGCCTGTTTCCAGCCTATGCCATAGCTGGTGGCGTCCTGGTGCCCTATGGCAAAACCAGTGTCTGCCATAAAGTGAAGTTTTTGGTGAAGCTTTTTGGTTGGGCGGGTTGGCTTGCTGTCAACAAGGTGCGGTTTGGTGTAATCAGCGTGGTAAAGTGAAGTACACGAACAAATGCCTACAGCGAATATTAAAAAGTAAACCGTACGAATTTTCATTTATAATAAATGTTCTGAAAGGGAGCCGCTACATAAGCCTCTTTTATACCCTCCAAAGCTATAAAATTAGGCTTCTGATTTATGATAGTATTTTATCAAAGCATAAACATATTTCTACAAGAATCAGAAACTGATTATAAATACTACTGGTACTTTCTTAATCATAACCGACCTGTATTACGCCTGGCTGACCAGAAATACAATGATGCTATAAATTACCTGTTGGTACATAAAACCTACTTAAATAGCTTGTAATGACCTGATAGGAGATTGGTTACCGCAAAACATAAGGTTATATATCTTATCGGTAATTGACAAAATAGCATTAACCAAGTGAGGGGCTTTACTATACCTTTGATATCTATAATCGATCATTCTATGTGCAGAAAATTCAAAAATCGATCCTTACCCAATAAATACTTTTTCATATGATAAAACTCAACTTTATAGATTATGTAGGCGGAGGCAGGAAATGCATAGGCATGCTTATGTTGCTCTGCTTCCTGTGTCATTCGGCCCTGGCCCAGAACCAGGTCACCGGAACTGTTTCGGATGCCACAGGGCAATCGATTCCAGGCGCCACCGTGATGGAAAAAGGTACCAGAAATGGTATGGTTACTGACGCGGATGGTAAATTCAAACTGACCGTTCAGGAAGGAGCTACCCTGGTTTTTAGCTTTGTGGGCTATACGACTAAAGAAGTAGCCGTTGGGAATAATACCACGCTGAATGTAGTGTTGGAAGAGAGCGCAACGCAGCTCTCTGAGGTAGTAGTGATTGGTTATGGTACTCAGGTAAAAGAGTCCATCAGTGGATCGGTGGCACAGATCGATGCAGAAAGCCTGAAGAATATTCCACAAACGGGTATAGAACAACTGATACAAGGACGTGCTGCTGGTGTGTCCATTACGCAAAATTCCGGTCAGCCGGGTAGTGCCGTATCAGTACGTATCAGAGGTGTCAATTCCCTGCAGGGCTCCAGTGAGCCGCTATATATTATAGATGGTATACCTGTTTCGGGTGATTCGCGAAACATCGGTACCAGTGGCAGGTCCATTGCTGATAACTCTCCGGGTGAGGGCTCGGGTGCTACTGATGTAAGTCCGCTGGCCGCACTCAATCCGGGTGACATTGAATCAGTAGTGGTATTAAAAGATGCGTCTGCCACCGCTATTTATGGTTCCAGGGGATCTAACGGGGTGGTGTTGATCACCACCAAAAAAGGAAGGAGCCAGCAAGGTAAGCTTACCTATAACGCTTATCTGGCTGTGCAGAGGCCCACCAACATGATTCCCGTATTGGATCTTCCCGGTTATGCCGAGCTGCAGAATACGATAGGTGAGATTTATGGTTTAAGAGAGCAAATCGAATTTTTGAATACTGACCTGCTCGGTTCCGGTACCAACTGGCAGCAGGAGATTTTTGCCGATGCCATGATGCAGAATCATCAGCTGGCATTTTCAGGTGGAAGCGAATCTGTCAATTACTTCCTCTCTGCGGGCTTCCTCGATCAGGAGGGCATTGTAATAGGTTCTGGCTTTGATCGCTTTTCTCTCAGGGCAAACGTAAACGCCCAGATCACCGATCAAATCAGGGCAGGAATCAGTCTTACGGCCAGTAGAACCAATGAGCAGCTTACACTCAATAACTCCTCTAATGGTATTATCTCACTGTCGCTGCTCAATAACCCCGCTACGGCAGTATATAACCCAGATGGTTCCTTTGCAGGTCCGGTTACGGCCGATGAGATTGCTTTTGGAATCAGAAACCCCATTGCTGAAGCGCTGAGTATTTCCAACAAGCTTAAGAGGAATCGACTCCTCGGTAATATCTACGGAGAAATAGATATCACGGATAATATCACATTCAGGACTGAGTTTGGGGGCGATTTTGGTAATAACCTGAGTGATCAGTTCCAGCCCACTTTCAGCTATGGTGCTATCAGCAGAGGAATCAACCAACTGACAGTCCGTAGGGAAAACAATGATTTTTGGATCATGAAAAACCTGCTGACCTACCAAAATACTTTCAATGACAAACACGATTTGACAGTGCTAATCGGACAGGAGGCACAGGAGTCACGCTGGCAGGGCATTATCGCTCAAGACGGTGGTTTTGTAAGTAACGATGTGCCCATTTTAGGTACCGGAGACGCAAACGATTTCAACGACCAGTATCAGGGTAGCAATGCTTTGTCATCCTATTTTACCCGTGCCATCTATACGCTGGATAATAAGTATAGTGTCACCGCATCATTGAGGGCCGATGGCTCTTCCAACTTCGCTGAAGGTAATAAATGGGGGTATTTCCCATCATTATCCGCTTCGTGGAGGTTGTCGCAAGAGGACTTCTGGACAGAATCCATACCCTTTGAAGACGTTAAAATTTATGGGGGTTATGGAGAGATTGGTAACCAGGGAATTCCTGCTTTTGCTTATGGCTCCAGGTTAAACACGGTAAATACCGGACTTGGTACTGGTTTTGAGTTTGCCAATTTTGCCAATCCGGATTTGAAATGGGAATCATCTACACAGGTCAATCTGGGCCTGAATTTCACGACTCTCAATTCGAAGCTGAATGCTACCATCGAGGTGTATAACAAAGTCTCCAAGGACTTCTTGTTCCAGTTTGCTGCCACCGACTTTATTACGGGCGGAGGTGCACCGGGAGCTATTACAGCCCCCTGGATTAATATCGGTGAAATGTCCAATAAGGGCATAGACCTGGCACTGGAATACTCTGACAGGATAGGGGATGAGGTCAGCTGGAATTCTGCTCTTACGGTTTCTCATTACAAAAATGAAGTAAGGGAACTGCTGGGTGATTTGACACTGAATGGAAGTGTTAATCTGGATGGGTCTAACCAAAATATCACGCTCACCCAGCCCGGGCAGCCAATCGGACTGTTTTACGGCTATCAGGTAGAGGGGCTTTTCAGGACTCTGGATGATATCAATGGAGCACCGGAGCAATTTGGAAGACCTTTTGAGGATGCACTGTTTTCTACCACCTGGTTAGGAGATGTAAAATACAGAGATGTGAATGAAGATGGTGTGATTGATGCTGATGACAGAACCGTTATAGGCAACCCACATCCTGATTTCACTTTCGGTTTCCAGAACTCATTCAGCTACCGCAACTTCGATCTCTCCATCTTTATGCAGGGATCATACGGAAACGATGTCTTCAATGCTATTGGTCGCTCTTTGACTGCCGGAAACAGAACTTTCACAAATCAGTCACCATCTGTTTTAGACTACTGGTCAGTACAGAATCCTAACAGCAGTGCCCCGAGGCTTGCCCGAAACGATACGCCTAATACCAATATCTCGGACAGGTATATAGAGGATGGGTCTTATTTGAGAATCCAGAACCTCACGCTTGGCTACAATTTGCCATCAAGAGCGCTGAGTGGTATGAATATCAGCTCCCTAAAGGTATATGGAGCTATACAAAACCTGTTGACGATTACCGGTTATTCTGGTTATGATCCTGAAATAGGCTCATTAAATCAGAACACAACGCTTATGGGGATTGATAACGGTCGTTATCCCACTCCTCGCATCTACACCATTGGTATTAATGTGGAATTCTAAAAATCGAATGAAAATGAAAAATCCATATAAGATTTATTTATTAATGCTGTCTCTGGTTCTGGTTGTCTTTGCCTGTAATGATGACTTTTTAGACAGACCACCGGAAGACTCTTTCAACGTGGCTGATTTCTATAAGACAGAAGCTCAGGTGAATGCTGCCACCAATGCACTCTACGTAAGGCCATGGTACAATTTTATTACCAATGTGGCCTGGTGTATCGGTGAGCTCAGCTCTGGTAACGGAAGAACCTGGGATCCCAGGAATGCTGATTTTACCAATTTCGCCATAAACGGTGATCATGGTACGCTTACTCAGGCCTGGGAATCGCTTTATGCGGTAATCGCTCAGTCAAACTCTGTTATCAATACGCTGCCTACGGCAGCCGGCCCGGATGTCAGTGATGCCGTGGTAGCCAATGCTGTAGGTGAAGCCCGCTTTATCAGAGCAACAGCTTACTTCTATCTGGTAAGAATTTTTGGGCCGATCCCGATTATTGCCGATAACAGCAAGTATGTACTGGAGCCAATTGTACCTCGTAACAGGGTAGAGGATGTTTATGAGTTCATCAGAAGAGACCTGGAATATGCGGTGACTAATTGCTACCAGAAAGTCAGGGGCAATAATTACGATGAGAACGCAAAAGTATCCAGTGGTTCGGCAAAAGCCATGTTGGCCAAGGTATATCTCTACCAGCGTGATTATATGATGGCCTATCAAATGGCCAATGAGGTGATTGCTTCTGGCGAGTTCAGGCTTTTTGGGGGAGATGCTGAAGATGGTGACCCTAATGGTAGCTATCTGGACCTATTTAAAACGGAAAATGATAACAACCCTGAGTCAATCTTTGCCTTGCAGTGGACTACTACGGGGCAGTATGCAGAAGGAAACGGCTTGCAGTCTCTGTTTGCGCAGGCAGGTATTACGGGTTTCTCAGACGGCTGGTCAGCTATAGGTCCCTCACTGGACCTGCAGGAAGCTTATGAGGATCCGGCTCAGGATCAGCGCTTTTATGCTACCATCATGGCTCCGGGAGCTTTCTACCCGGATTTGAACGGAGGCTTTCTGGTATCTGAAAATGTAGACCACCAGGGTACCAATGTGGGTATTAAGAAGTATGTGGTGGGTACGCCAGCCAACAATGGCGGTGGTGCTATGCAGAGCTATCCAAACAATACCTACATCCTGCGTTATGGAGAGCTGTTGCTTATTCATGCCGAAGCCGCTTTGATGGGTGGAGGTTCAATGACAGAAGGCATTAAGTCTTTCAACAAGGTGAGAAGAAGGGCGGGTATGCCAGAGAAGGCTAATCCTACTGCCGAAGATATTTTCAACGAGCGGAGGGTAGAACTGGCTTTTGAATTTGAGTTCTGGTATGACATTGTTCGCCAGGGTCCTGCATTTGCACTCGACTATCTCGCTAATACAGAGAGAGGAACTTTCAACGATGATACCGATCCTCCTACCGTTAATTCGGAGACTTACACTGCTACAATGGAGGATTTACTCTTCCCTTATCCGACCAACGAGACTCAGAACAATCCTGCTCTCCTGGACGATCCGGTAGCTTATGATTTTGGAGGATAAACAACGATGAAAAGCATGGAAAATATTAAGAATATCAAATTCAGAATAAGCAGGCTTCTCATGGTTGTTTTGGCAATCGCTGTATTGACTGCATGTGAGAATGACTTCAAGAGTGATGCTCCTGAACCGAGCATGGCTCCACCGGAAGTAACCAGTGTAAGTGAGGCTAGGGAAGATGTGGCTGTGACTCAGGGTGTACTGGGCGGAACATATATCATAAGAGGAAAGAACCTCTCTTCTCTCAAAACTATTCATTTCAATGGTGTTCAGGCCGGTTTTAATCCTGCATTACTCACCAATGAAATAGCATTTGTAAGAGTGCCCGAAGATGCTCCTTATGTAGATCAGGCCAATGTTATGAGGCTTGAAACTCAGGGAGGGGTATTGGAATACGATTTCTCGCTGCTCACCATTGAGGAGTTTACAGAGGAGACTTTGGGAGGAGTGAAGGTGGTCAACCTGATAGGGGGAGATTTTAGTGATGTATCTACAGTTACTTTTGTTTCAGGCTCTGAAGAGATGGGTAACCTTGTGGAAAATGAAGCTGAAATCGTTTCTGTTTCGCAGACACAGGTGACTGCGAAAGTACCGGCAGGTGTAACACAGGCCTTCATTTTTGTAGAAACCTCAAGAGGTGCGATAGCGCAGTCAGAGTCTTATGGCTTTAACTATTCGGTTTATATCGATGGCCTGAATGAAGACTGGCAAACCAGTGAGTGGGGAGGTACCCATGACCTGCTGTCAGAGGAGCAAGCTCTGGGCCAGTTCGCCATTAAGAGTGTGAGAGAGGCCTGGTCTGGCTTGACCTTTTTACCAGAGGATGCGGATATCGCCTTTTCTGACTACCAGGCCATCACAGTACAGATTTATGGTGCCGGAGATATCGTGTCAGTAAACCTGGCCTTGAATGATTTTGCTACGCAGGTTACGCTCACACTGGTGCCTGGTCAGTGGACCAAGTTTGTGATACCGCTTTCTGATTTTTATCCTAATGGCGGAGAGCCGGACGAAATCTTCAGAATGGATTTTCAGGAGTCCTCTAATACAGGGCTGCCGCAATACATTTTTTATGTGGACGATTTCGGCTTTTTGTAGGCCATAACCACACTGAATCATTTCTGAATGAGTAATGAAAAATAAGAAAATGAAGATATTCAAATATATAAACGGACTCATGTTCACGGTCCTGGCGATAGTGCTTGTTACTTCCTGCGAAAAGGACGAAGAGCTCTTTCCAAAGGCCTCTATCAGTCCTAAAACAGTAGCGGAGCTCATTGCTGATAACCCCAGCTTATCTACCCTTGGTGGTGCACTGGAGCGATTGAATCTCGACTCAGTTCTGTCTTTGGGTAACACCTATACCGTGTTTGCTCCAAATAATGCTGCCTTTAGTGGTATTGACCTGGCGGCCATGACTGATGCGCAATTAGAGGCAATCTTGCTGAATCACGTTCGAAGTACTACCTCAGCAGATTTTGTAGCCAGCATGGCCACGGGCTACACCTCAACTATGTCCACCGGACCGGATGACCTCAACCTGAACCTGCATACCAATGTGGTCGATGGTGCTGTTACCATTAATGGAGTCGGTACCATTGTGAGCAGTATGAAGGACCTGGGAGGCACCAATGGTGTCGTGCATGTAGTAGATGGTGTATTGTTGCCGCCTACGGTGGTAGATCATGTTGATGCGAATCCTGAGTATTCCACGCTCTCTGCGGCCATTACCAAAGCAGAGCTGACGACTGCACTCAGTGCAGCCGGGCCATTTACACTGTTTGCACCCAGCGATGCTGCCTTTGAGCAGTTTATGGCGCAGGTCAACGGAGCTTTTGGCTGGTCAGGTTTAGATGATATACCCGCTCAGGTTTTAAGAGATGTATTGATGTATCATGTGGTAGCGGACGAGAATATCCCATCGGGTGATGTAGATGGTATTGAGCCTGCTACACTGCAAGGCGAGTCTTTTTCAATCAGCGGAACGGTAATCAGTGATGCATCTTATACCGATGCCAATATCATCCTCACAGATGTGCAGGGAGTAAATGGTATTGTGCACGGAGTTGACAAGGTTTTATTGCCAGAAGCTGTTTTTCAATCCGTATTATCAGCAACTCTCAATTTGGTAGAAAGAACATCCGATCGGGGCTTCGCTGCATTTGCGGCAGCCGCTGCCAAGGTAAGCTTAAGTGTTGACCTTAGTTCGGATGAGCTCACTGCATTTATTCCTAATGATGACGCCTTTGTGGCCTTATTCGCCACTATCGATAATTATAACAGTCTGGACGATTTCACCACACAGGATGACCTGGATGCGCTGAAAGCCCTGTTGGAGTATCACCTCTATGCAGGTTCCTTAATGACGAGTAGCTTCACAGATGGAGGAACAATCACAACCGTTAATGGTGACGACTTCACAGTTGATCTCAGTGGCGATGATGCCAGGCTCAGACCATCTTTGGCAGATGCTATTCCTTCCACCATCGTGAATAGCAACATTGGGGCTACCAATGGGGTGATTCATGAAATTAACCGGGTGCTGGTGCCTGGTGGCTTGGCGGGAGCCTTGGGTATTGATACAGGAGGCTCTGCCGGTCTGCATCCGGTAGGTGATCCTGAGCTTGTTTTCTTTGACTGGGATGGTAAAAACCCCTGGTGGGGAAATGTAGGTGTAGAAAACAATGCCTCACTTAGTCTTGACGGAGGGAGCTACGGAAGGGCGAATTTCCAGACGGGTGGTACCGGATGGCAAGACCTCTTCTGGAGAAACGATGCCTCTACCTTCAACGGAGCCGCTACGGTCGGTTCAAACCTTAGTGACTATTCTCTCAAGTTTGATATCAATGTAATTGAGCCGCTGACGGCAGGTAGGTTTCGAATTCGCTTTAACAACACTAATGGAGTAGATGCATTTTATGACTGGTCGCCCTGGGAAGATTCAGGTGAGGCATTCACAACAGATGGATGGATCACCGTTGAAATTCCGCTGACAGTATTAGGGCAGCCCGATTTCAGCCTCGTAAATGGCGAATTTGGTATGGCTTTCGAGGGAGCTGATGTGCTGCTGAATTTTGCCATTGATAATGTAAGGTTTGACACACCTGGTAATGGTGGACCTGATCCGGTAGATGATGAAAACCTTGTTTTCTTTAACTGGAATGGCAAAGATCCCTGGTGGGGAAATGTAGGTGCAGAGAATGATGCTGCCTTGACCCTTGATGGTGAGGCCTATGGCCGGGCCAACTTCCAGACCGGAGGCACCGGCTGGCAAGATCTATTCTGGAGAAACAGTAGTTCGCTGAATGGAGCTTCTACCGTTGGTACTAACATTGATGACTACGATCTAAAGTTTGATATTAATGTACTGGAGCCCATCAATGATGGTATGTTCCGAATCAGGTTTAATAATTCCAGTGGGGTAGATGCCTTTTACAATTGGGCTCCATGGAATGACACAGGCGAGGCCTTTGAAACAAATGGCTGGACAACCATAACTATCCCATGTTCTTTACTTGGGCAGCCTGATTTCAGTGGTGTCGATCAGGAGTTTGGTATGGCCTTCGAAGGGGCAGATATACTTCTCAACTTTGCTATTGATAATGTGAGGTTCGAAGCAAGATAATTACAATCATTTCATAGTAATCGAACCCCTTCAGGCCTGGAAATCTGAAGGGGTTATTTTTTACAACCCTTGCCAGCCGCTTGCGTTCTGCGAGTGGCCCGGATCTCCTTTATATTCCGTACCTGACGGCACGTGTTTGGCTGCGATGCAGTTTTACCAATGTATGGTCCCTATGGGACTGTCCCTCACTGTTCGAAGCGTCTCGCTTCGAACGATTCTGTGTCCTGGCTACTTTTCCCCACCATCATCAGAGTCTCTCGCAGAGGACCCTGGATACCAACTACCTGAAGTGTGTCGCTTGGAGCCTTCCGGTTTTGATAATGCGGACAGAGTCCTTGAGCCCATATGAGTCACAGGGCCGGAGTCCCTGCGACAGAAGTGTTGTGTTCCGGGAGAGGTCAAGGTAACGGAGTGGTCAGACCAGTGTCTCAGGAAACACAAGACTGGTCCGACCACTTGCTTTCCTTTATGACCTGTGTTTCGCGAATAGTGCTGGGATTACTAAAAAAGCCTTACCGATTTCTCAGCAAGGCTTTTCCAATGTCATTTATCCTCAAGCTCAATACTTATAACTCTTCAGTTTCTTCTTAAAGTAGCGGCCATGTCGTGAGGGTGTGTATTTATCATCCTCAAAAAGTCTGGGGGCCCATTGTTGGTCAAACACCCAAACCACGTACGAAATATTGCGCTCATCGCTGTAATTCGTGATGGCATCACCGTAAGATTCATCGCTGATCACCGGTATATGAGCCCCGGGGTCTTCCGGGCCACAAAAACCTATTTCAGTCAGAATCAAGGGGTATTTCTCTTTTACAAACCCCCAGTCTTTGGTCCATTGGTCTTCCCAGGGCTTACTTCTTTTTTGTGGATAGGGGTGGCTTACATAGGCAATGCCTTCAGTCTCCATCGGGTCGTCCTTAACAGGAGTCAGATCATAAGCCCAGTTAAAGCCTGCGACTAAAGGTATGCCTTCGCCTCCGTTGGCCCGTACAATGCCAATCATTTCTGTATTCAGCTCCTTCCACTGCGCCCAGGTAGCAGTGCCGAGTTGACCATTGTAGGTAGTCGGCTCGTTGTATAGTTCATAAAAAGCAACGATTGGATTTTTGCCATACCTATTGCCAATTGTTCTCCAAAAGTCAAAGGTTTCTTTCTGAGTGGTGTTATACATATCGGCCTGGTACATTTCGGTCCGCAGGTTACCAATGCTGTGCCAGTCTATGATTACATAAATCCCCAGTTCACCGGCCCATTTGATCCCATCATCCAGCAGTTTCATATAGCCCTCTTTGCCACGTTTGTTCCAGGCAGTGGGGTGGATAGGAAAGCGAACCAGGTTGGCACCCCATCTTTTCATCTCTTCAAAGTAGGACTTGTTCCAGTCGCCCTGACTTTTGAGTTTGTCCGGGTCACTGCTGCTATAGCCTCTGAAAACAATCTCTTTGCCTTCAGTGTCGACAAACTGATTCCCTGAAACCGTAATGCGGCTCAGTTGTGCCTCTGTTGTGCCAAGGATAAGTGTGAAGAGAAGAATGAAAATATACAGGCGTTTCATGGTAGGTTTTTTATTTTAAATGAGGTCTTGAAAGTCGCTTTGGTTAGCACTTCCAGCAAAAGAGAAAAGATAAACAATGAAATTAGCTGAATGGACGAGTCTTTGGTTTGCAAATTTTGTCAAATCATAGTACGATATAATCACTTTGGGTATTAGAGCACCCTTTTGATTCCCTGGAATTCAGTCCTGAACTCGCTGGGTGTGCAGTCTTTCGATTTCTTAAAAACCCGGTTGAAATTCGCAATGTTATTGAATCCGCATTTGAAGCCAATCTCACCGATGCTCAGGTCAGTTTCGATAAGCCAGCGAGCGGCATAGCTTATGCGGGTATCATTGATGTACTCGATAAAGGTCTTACCGGTGCGCTTTTTAATAAAGCGGTTAAAAGAGACGGTGCTCATGTTTACCAAATCAGAAACTTCTGAAAGCGTAACCTTGCGATGAAAGTTCTGCTGAATAAAAGTGTAGACCTTCTCAATCTGCTGGCTGTTCTCAAACTTACTGTTGTGAGATCCATAGGTGGATAAGAGCCTTTGGTTACGCGAATTGGCAAGGTCCTGTAGTAAAGATATCAGTTCAAGAAAGTAGTCTATGCTATCAATCTTCGACAATGCCATGATCCTGGGTTGTAGCTCACGGGCTGCTTTCTCCGAGAAAAGTATGCCGTGATTAGACCGGTTAAACAGGTCTTTAATCGGTTTGAAGATTCTGCGGGAGAGCAGCCTTTCGTCAAACAGGTCGTTGTGGAATTGTATGGTCACCTCGTGTACCTCGGAGCTTTTGCAGTTGTAAGTTTCCCAGCCATGCTCCAGGTTAGGGCCTACCAACACCAGTTCAATATCACCTATCTCTTCCATGCTGTCACCAATGATTCTGCGACAACCCTTACCATTGTAGATGAAATTTAGCTCAAACTCAGGGTGAAAATGGATGGGGAAATCAAACTGGTTTTTTACGCGCTCAAAGACTAAAAAGCTATCCTCTGGGGCAAGTGGAGTGATCTCCCGGTGTGTATTTCTGTTCATTGTAAAGTATTATGTCAGAATGGAATCTGAAATTGACATTTCTCTTTACTAAAAATACACTTTCCTGGGGTTTATTGAAAGTGGACAGGTTAGAAACTAAAGGTTGAACCGACTGTATCCACCTGTTAGGCAATGCTATAGAAAATAGCTTTGCACCTCTGCCAAGTGGAATAGTTTCTATGATAAATGTTGGTGCATAAATGGAGGAAATCTCCTACTTTCAGAGTGTTTCTAAGCGCTTGTCGAGGGCAGAGGTTAAATGGGGATGAAACAAGCTTTTCCTGTTGTCAACAGGGGTGTTTTCTTTCTCACTTTCGATCTCTGCATCAGGCTTGTCGGTCATAAATGGAATTCCACCGAGCTGTGCCTCAAATATGTTATTATGCTCTGACCTGAGTTTACTAAGGTATCTGAGCCTTTTGATCAGAAGATAAATGCTAAGAGGGATTAGAACTAAGAGCCACAGCCTGGTGGATATTCCCGGAAGGTTGATGATTTCCTGTGATAAATATCCAAAGTCCGTGGCTTTGAAGGCCAGTGAAACTTCAGATTGGAGTGTCCTTATATAATGGACTACATGGGTAATCGGCATAAGGCCAATATCAGTTGTCATCACTATGAGTATTTGGTTGAGGTTTAGGCTTGTGAAGAGATTTTTATCGCATCACTAAGTCTAAGATATAAGATTTTATCTTCAATTTCAATATGTTTTATCTAGATTAAAGGTTTGTTAATCAGTGTGTTAGATTGCTTTTGTGGTAAGTAATGAATTGCTGGAATCCACTAACAAAATACTGTATGCTAATGACGGTCAAATAAAAATCCAGCAATGTGAAAAAAATTGAGAACCTTAGTTATTGTGATGGATTTTCAAGGTTATTTATCCCGATATGCACACGATTTGACCTGAGTTCATGACCGGAATCAGTTTTAACCATCAGTTACCTGGCCATTACTATGCACTAAAGCCTGAATATCAGATGGGGTTTTGTAGGAACCACTACAGTACCACAAACGAAATGAGGGATTGAGAGTATCCTTGCTGATATTGACAAATTATTGTTGAATAATTGGAAGCGAACCTGCCAATTTAGTCCTATGTTGTTAAGGCATGACCAGAAGACTGTTTCTGCTAATATATCTGTGTATCGCTATGCTTAAATCAATGCATGGTCAGGGGAGTGGTTTTGTCAAAGTCAAGGGACTTCAATTCATGGTTGATGACCTGCCTTACTATTTTCTGGGTACCAACTTCTGGTATGGTATGAACCTGGCGGTAGATGGGGAAGATGGCGATCGTGAACGGCTTACCCGCGAACTGGACCGGTTGAAAAAGCTGGGAGTGAATAACCTCAGGATTATGGGCTCCACTGAAGGGCCAGATACCGAGCCGTGGCGGGTGAAACCATCGCAACAAATTGCCCCCGGAGAATACAATGACAAGGTGCTGGAAGGACTTGATTTTCTGCTGGCCGAAATGAAGAAGCGCGACATGTATGCGGTGATTTGCCTGACCAATTTCTGGGCCTGGTCCGGAGGTATCAGTCAATACATTGCCTGGGCAAACACAGAAGCAATACCCTACCATCCACCTCAAGAAGGCGGCAGCTGGATGCGATACCAACGATTTACCAGTAGCTTTTACCGTAACAAAGAGGCGCAGCAGCTTTTTGAGAATCACCTGCGTTTTCTGATCGGTCGTACGAATACGATCACAGGGCAACTTTATAAAGAAGACCCTACGATTATGGCCTGGCAACTCGCCAATGAACCCAGGAGTTTTGTTAACGGAAGAACCTTCAGAAGGTGGATTGAAAAGACTGCTAAGCTGATCAAAGAACTTGACCCGAATCACCTGGTAAGCCTGGGGGGAGAAGGTGATGCAGACAATGTTTTCGCGGGCGCCAGTTTTAGAAAGGATCAGCGGAGTGATTACATCGATTACCTTACCATGCATATATGGGTACAAAACTGGACCTGGTACAATCCAGCCAATCCCTCAGAAACATTTCAAAAGGCCGTAAACAAGGCCACAGACTACATTAAGGATCATACAGCAATGGCCAAGACCATGGGTAAGCCTGTAGTGCTGGAAGAGTTTGGTATGGCGCGCGATAAGGAGAGTCATAACCCCGAAACCACTATAAAGTACAGGGATACCTACTTTAGGCTCATTTTTGAAGAGCTCTATCGTCTTGCTCAAAATAAAGAAGGTGTAGCAGGTAGCAATTTCTGGTCCTGGGCAGGAGAGGGCCGACCGAAGACTCCCGGTGCATTCTGGAAGGCAGGGGATGATCTCATCGGTGATCCACCTCATGAGCACCAGGGCTGGTATTCGGTATATGACACTGATGAGTCTACTCTTAGTGTGATCAGCCGGTTTGCTGAGATGTTTAACAAGCTGGGTAAAACAGCTAAAGGTCAATAATATGGAAGCCATGAAAAGAAGAAAATTTTTGAAAAACACGGCTATGGCCGGTGTCGCCATGGGAGTGCCAGCCCTGTCTTATACCACTTTTTCAGAGGCCAGAGCCAGGTACAAAATGAGTGTTAATCCCGGTGCTATTGGCATAAGCTTACCATTTGAACAAGTGTTGGATTTAGCCATTAAATATGGTTTTGAAGCCATTAGCCCCCAAATCGGTGATTTAAAAGGCTACTCTGAATCAAGGCTGGCTGGTGTCATCGCCAAAATGAAGCGAAGAAAAATGGGCTGGGATGCTACCAATCTGCCCGTACAGTTCAGAAACACAGAAGAGGAATTCAAAAAAGGGATGGCTGAGCTGGCCGCCAACGCCAAAACCCTGCAGTCAGTAGGAGCCACCAGAATGAATACCTGGATTATGCCTACCCATGATACCCGTAGCTATAGGGAGAATTTTGCCCTGCATGTGAAGAGACTCAGGGAAGCAGCCAAAGTAATAGAGCCTTTCGGTATCAGGCTGGGGCTGGAGTACGTAGGTCCGAAGACTTTGATGGTCCGGGACAAATTCTCCTTTATCCGCACCATGAAAGAACTGCAGGAACTCTTGGCAGAAATAGACATGCCCAACGTAGGCCTGCAATTGGATGCCTTCCATTGGTTCTGTGCGGGAGAGACTGTTGAAGATATTGAACAGCTGAATCCTGCCGATATTGTCACAGTAGACCTGAATGATGCAAAGGAGGGTCGTACGGCTGATGAGCAGTTGGATTGGGAACGAGAATTACCAGGCGACTCTGGTGTAATTGACTTGCAAGGCTTTTTGCGTGCTTTGAAGAAGATTGTTTATGATAGCCCGGTCAGGGCTGAGCCATTTAATAAGGCTTTAAATGAATTAGGGGATGAGGCAGCCATGGCCACTACCTTCAAGGCTATGAAAAGGAGCTTTATAAACGCTGAGTAGAAGAGTAGATCAATGATTGAATAGCAATAAAACTGCCGGTTAGTAAGTTTTACAATTATCAATCCTCAACCATATGCGCTTCGTTTATCTCTCCTCCATCTCTTTCCTTTTAGTTTTTTCAAGCTTGGCCCAGACCTCTAAATCAGCGGGGAAAGTTGACATACATGGATTCAACAAGGAATTTAAGCTGGAAGAACTTCTGGTTCCCATAGATATTCAGGGTGAGATATGGCAAGTACATGCCATGGACTCTGATGGAGAATGTTTCTTTGTGTTGTATGATAAGGAAACGCCCGTAATTAAAGCTTATCGTCTGAAGGATGGTAAATACATGGGCGGTGTCGGTAGCAAAGGGGGAGGACCTGGTGAGTTCATCGCCTTCAACAGGTCAGGCTTTGGGCTCAGGAAGGGGCAAATGATCGTACAAGGCAGAAAGTACGTCCGCATTTATGATATCAAGGTGTTGGATGATAAACTTAAGTTTCCTCTCGAAAAGGAGGTTAAGATTCCGGGCGAGTTAGGTATACTCAATAAGGGCTTTCTACTCAATGAGCGGCAATTGGCCGCTAGCAGAATGTTAAGTCCCAGGGAATTTATCACCATTGGGCTTGATGCGGGTAGTGGAGAAAACAGGAATATTGGAGACTTTGGAGATTACCCGAATCTTTATCCGGACATACCGAGCACTGCCTATCACCACTTATATCAGGGAAGTACTGACTATTCTCAAGACGGAAATTTTTTAGTGAAGGCTTATTCAAAGCTGCCACTGATCAGAGTTTTTGATCTGGCAGATGGATCAACCATAGATATGGAATTGACACCAGAAAATGAGCAGATTTCGAAGTTGGTCCCTGATAAAAGAGGAAGAAGTATAGCGAATGGCCTTGATATGGTTGGCTACCAGAGACGAGTGAAAATGAGTGACGATTTTATCGTTTCCGACTATCAGGAGGTGATTTATGAGAGAACAGCCATGACAGCACAGGGTAACGTGAAAAGTATACCAAAGACGGATAGAGCCTTGTTGGTATTTAGCCGACAAGGAAAGTTACTGGTAAAGCTGTTACCACCTGATTGGTTCCGGAGTTTCACACTGACACCCGATAATAAAATGATCATATTTCATCCTGAAATTGAGAATCAGATTTTTGTAGTGGATCTTTCTAAATTCAGAAAATAATTTCGAGGATTCGGCCGGTTGACAACAGGAGCCGGGGTTTACCACTTTCAAGGCAATGGAGAGGAGCTTTATAAACGCTGAGTAGGTCTCCTTAAACCCGGATGATGCAATAGAAATCGTGATGAAGGCATAAATCACAAAGAATCAGGAAGTTTGGCATTGATGGCATAGCACCGCTATGGTGAGAGGCCAAACGAAGCTCAGCGACTGATTCAAAGTGAGTTATGGCTGGAATAGAAAGTCTATTGCATTATTCGGATTAAAAAGTAGATAAAAAAAAGAGCTGTCTTTTCAGACACCTCCCTTATCGCACACTACTTACTAATAAAACTAAACTGACTTTTTCTATTCCGTGATTTCCACATCAATGGCATAGACCTTGTTTTTGGCCATGCTACTCACATATATCATTGTTTTTCCCGATTCTCTGTCGGCTTTCACTGCGATATCAGTAGGGGAGAGAATACTTGCCTGAAGCTGATGTTCTCTGAGTCCGCTTTCAGCATTTTCAATCAGCCTGATGGCGTTGTCGTCAAAAGAAGAAACAACAAGGTCCGGTCTGCCATCATTGCCCAAGTCTATCACCTTGATATTATTAAGAGAGTGGAGTTTCGTAGAAACATTTTTGCGCTCAAAGCCTTCCTCCTTGTTCAGGAGTAGCTGAACTGTTTTTTCTTCATGAGAAACATAGGCTATGTCCAGCGTACCATCAAGGTTCATATCAACAATGGCCATGTCGAGCACACCCTCAATACCATCCTCTATGGCAAGTTCAACGAAGTTACCAAGACCATCATTTGAGAAGAGACTGATCGTCTTGTCATGATCGCTGGCAAACAGAATGTCCTGATCTCCATCCTTGTCAAAATCTACTACGCTCACAGCGCTTACGTTTTGTTTATAATCAGGTAAATGTCTTTTGATAAAGCCGTTATGACGGTCATTTTGAAACCACACATTCGTTTCACCCGTGTAGCTGATCGGTATGATATCGCCTAAGCCATCACCGTCCAAATCGGCAATCTCTATTCTGTTGATACCATGGGGGCCGTGGAAAAGCACCGTGGGAGGCACATCCTGCTTAAGGTCATAAATGCGCAGGGTTCCTTTTTCTTCATGTGCCACTACAGCCTTGTTTAGCGACCCACCCATCGACATCAGCTCAATGTCCGTGATGCTACCCCTGATTTTGGCTATTGATCTGAGTTCTTTAAGCCCTTTATCACTCTGTTCGTACAAAGAGATATTGCCTGAGCTATAGCAGCCCGTCAGTAGTTGAGTCTTGCCCGTACCGAGGGTATTGGTCAGGGCGAGTGCCAATACGGAATGAGATTTGATCTTATGGGTATTTACATCCCAGCTTACCTCATGTCTATCTTCTTTGGGGTCAGACTCCTTCGTTTCTAAACCAGGACCCTGGACAAAGCTCATTCCTAGTAAAAGGGCTAATGAGATAAGCGTATGCGAATAAAAACGGTCAGTGGTTTTAACAAGTCTGAGTTTCATTGAGGTGGGGTTCTTCTGGTTGATTTGAAAGTACCTACGTAAATGTACCCTGTACTGGATCACCCGGGTAAAAGGATGCGTCCAAATGTTGACCCTGTCTACACCTTATCTACGTTTTTGCCATCTGAGATGGGGTCAGCAAGGAAAGAGTTGAAGAATTGGACAAGACTTCGGTCGTTATGCGTCAAACCCTTTGATGGTCATCTGATTTTGCGTCTGCATGAACAGTCGGTCCATCCAGCGATAGTTTGTTGCGCTTCTTCTAACTTTTTGCCCGAGTGTTAGCATATTTTTTTATCTTTTGACTTTAGAACAAAGTAACAGATCGATTGCTTTTCAATCGTTTGATAGAATCGTTTCAGCCACTCTGTGCTAAACTATATGACCCCTGGAATTATCAGAAACGCAAACCTTTTTTAACCAGCATATCCAATGCAGATAATAGAATCAGCAAAGACCTTTGACGTAGCCATTGTGGGCTCCGGTGCAGGTGGCGGAATGGCCACCAAAATACTTTCGGAAGCAGGTTTCGATGTAGCAGTACTTGAAGCAGGTCCCTTTTTCGACCCCGCTCAGGACAAATACAGAAATCAGCTGCGCGGACCATGGGAATCGCCCAGAAGAGGCGCCAGCTCTGACCGGAGATCTTTTGGCGATTTTGACGCAGCTTATGGCGGCTGGAATCTGGAAGGAGAGCCCTTTACTAAAGCAGAGGGTACCAACTTTTCCTGGTTTCGCTCAAGAATGCTGGGAGGGCGTACCAATCACTGGGGAAGAATTTCCCTGCGTTTCGGACCGCTTGATTTTAAAAGAAAAAGCTTCGATGGCTTGGGAGATAACTGGCCCATCGGTTATGACGATGTAAAGCCATATTATGATAAGGTGGATAAGCTCATTGGTGTTTTCGGTACCAAGGAGAACATCCCCAATGAACCGGATGGTTTCTTTTTACCACCGCCAAAACCCAGGCTGCATGAGCTTTATTATGTAAAGGCTGCCAGGAAAGCAGGTATCCCTGTTATTCCATCACGTCTTTCCATTCTGACTAAGCGTATCAACAATCAGCGTGGGTCTTGTTTTTACTGCGGTCAGTGTAACCGGGCCTGCTCTGCTTATGCAGATTTTTCAGCCGGTACCTGTCTTATCTTCCCTGCCCAGAAAAACGGGGGTAAGGTTCAGTTATTCACCGAAGCAATGGTGAGCGAAGTAACTACCGACAGAGAAGGAAAAGCCACGGGAGTCACCTATATCAACAAGGCAGATAGAAAAGCCTATCACCTGAAAGCCAAAGTAGTAATACTGGCTGCTTCAGCCTGCTCGACCGCCCGTATTATGCTTAACTCTAAAAGTGCGGTGCACCAGGATGGCCTGGGTAACAGCAGCGGACTTGTAGGTAAGTATCTGCACGATTCCACAGGTGCAAGCCGCTCAGTATTCATTCCTAAGCTGATGGACCGCAAAATCTATAATGAGGACGGGGTAGGTGGTATGCACGTGTATACTCCCTGGTGGTTGAATGACAAGAAATTAGATTTCCCAAGAGGATATCACATAGAAGTATGGGGGGGAATGGGCATGCCGAGTTATGGCTTTGGTTTTAACCCCAATAGTCTTAATAAAATCATTGGTGGTGATCTGGGCGGTTATGGAGATTCGCTTCGTACCGATATCAGAAAATACTATGGCTCTGTCATGGGAATTTCCGGTAGGGGAGAGAGTATTCCTCAAAAAGACAACTATTGCGAAATTGATAACGATGTAGTAGATCAGTGGGGTATTCCCGTGCTTAAATTCAACTACAAGTGGACAAAGCATGAAGTGTTGCAAGCCAAACACATGCAGGATACCTTCGAAGAGATTTTGGAGGCCACCGGTGGAATTTTGCTGGGAGATAAGCCTGGAGCAGATAGAAACTACGGACTGACCCAGCCCGGAGAGATCATTCATGAGGTAGGTACCACCCGAATGGGAGATGATGCCAGGGACTCGGTTACCAACAAGTACAATCAGCTGCACGACTGTAAGAATGTGTTCGTGATGGATGCCGGACCATTTGTGTCTCAAGCGGACAAAAACCCAACCTGGACCATCCTGGCACTGGCCTGGAGAGCGTCTGATTATTTAGTAGATCAAATCAAAAAAAGAAACATATAAGCCATGGATAGGAGAGATTCATTAAAGTCTTTGTTAGTAGGTTCAGTAGCCGGAGGCTTATTAGTAACAGGTTGTTCACCGGAAATTGGTGATGCAGCTGCCAAAGGAGCTGCTGCGGCAGGCGAGGGCGCACCTGAAATAACAGATTTACCGGGCTATGGCCGTACCGAGGCAGAAAAGGCACATGACAGAAAAGTACTCGCTCAGGTTTTTCTGAATGAGCATGAACTGGAAACCATTGCCGTAATGTGTGATATCATTTTGCCGCCTATGGGAGACCTGGGAGGAGCGAATGATGCTGAGGTACCTGCCTTTATCGAGTTTTTGGTAAAAGATATGCCACATTATCAGCTGCCTATGCGAGGAGGCCTGGCCTGGCTCGATAACCATGCAAACAGACTGCATAACCTGGAGTTTAAGAAGCTTACGGACGCTCAACAGAAGGCAATTTGTGATACGATTGCCTACCCGGGAAAAACAGCCCCCGAGCTGATGGCCGGAGAGAAGTTCTTTACCCTGATGCGTAATATTGTGCTATCGGGTTATTACACTACTAAAATGGGCGTTGACGCACTCGGTTATAAGGGCAACACTCCTAATGTTTGGGATGGTGTGCCGCAGGATGAGCTTGATAAGCATGGCTTGGCCTATGAGCCTGAGTGGTTGGCACAGTGTGTAGATCAGAGCAAGCGTACTGAAATTGCTCAGTGGGATGACGAAGGTAACCTGCTGAAAGGATGAAATATTCATCTCGCTTACTTTTCGGCCTTATGCTGTTGTGTACACTTAGCTGTGTGCAGGAGTATAAGGCCGCAGCTTTAAATCCCGTTGGGTTTAGGCAAATGATAGAAGATAATCCTAAGCTGCAACTCATTGATGTAAGAACACCGGGAGAGGTGGCTTCCGGCTATATTCCTGAAGCCGTTAATATTGATTTCCGTAATCCGGGCTTCAGAGAAGCCTTGGAAAAACTCGACCGCAAAAAGCCTATTGCTGTCTATTGCGCTGTAGGTCAGCGAAGTCAGGCTGCTTACGATATGCTGATTGAAATGAAATTTCATGAAGTATATCACCTTACCGGAGGTACGATTGCCTGGCAGCAAGAGAACTATCAGCTGATCAGACCCTGAACCTGGGGCAGGGAAGGTATCTGAAGCCAGACACCGGTGCTGACTTCAAATACCTTGATAGCTTCTCCGAATTACTCGGAAGTATCAGCAGTTGAATTCCTTTTCTTCTTTTCGTTCCGGTAATAGTCTATGCTATCACAGTAGCCAAGACCTCCATGAATACCTGCATATGTCTGAAGTTTATACTTACGGGCAAACTGCTTAAAGAGCCTTCTGTCACTTTTCATAAGTCCGTCTTCAGTAAAAGTTAATGACTTGAGCTTACGTAGGGTGAATATGCCTTGCGGTATACTACTGATGGGGTTTTCTGCAAACTTGAGTTCTCTCAAATCCTTACAGGTGGATAGACTCATAGGAATGACTTCAATCTTATTTTCCGTAAGATCAAGTACGGTCAGTTTATTGAGGTTTCCGATATTTCCTGGTACTTCAGCAATGCTGTTCTCATGTAGATAGAGCTCCTTCAAAGAAGTAATACGGGTAATACCCGGAGGAAATGCTATTAGCGCATTCTCCTGCAGTGTCAGTATTTCAAGCTGTTGCAACCTATCCAACCCAACAGGTATTTCTGTAAGCTTGTTCTCACTCAGCAGTAGGTTGGTAAGCTGATCGAAATCATAGACCCATTCGGGTACTTCCGTGATCTGGTTAGTGGCCATATAAAGCACCTGCAGGTCTTTGAAATCTTTGATTTCTTCGGGAATCCGGGTGAACTCATTGTACTCCGCTACAAAGTGTCTGAGCTGAGTAAGCTGAGCAAATTCCGGTGGAAGCTCACTGATTTTGTTGAAGGAAATATTAATGAACTTGAGGTTTTTCAGCTCACCTATGCGTGGATCTAAGGTGAGAAGATGTTTACTGCTAAGGTCTAGTATTTCAGCAGTTTCCTTGTTTTTCAGTGCTTGCCGTATCGATTTGTAAACGTGTGTATCTTGGGCTGAGACAAGCTGTCCCAGAAAGATCAGGGTACAGAGCGTTGTTAAAAACTTCATTGGTGGTTTTGTTTGTTCAACCACAAAACGGCACTTCCCCCGATTTCGTATTTCAGACTCCAGGTGAGCTTAAAGCCTTACCCTGAGTCAATTAAACAAAACTACGAACCCCAGATACATGAAGTCGTTACCTCCCAATCACCAATCACCAATCACCAATCACCCAATCACCCAATCACCAATCACCAATCACCCAATTACCCATCAACCACAACCACATTCTTCCCAATCACCTTTCTATCCATCAGGTCACGTATCGCCTGGCCGCCTTCAGCGAGCGGATATTGCTTGTAAATATGCTGCTTCAATGCTCCTTTGGCAATCCATTGCAGTATTTGCTGAAAGTTGGCCATGCTGTCTTTTGGCTGTTTCTGAGCAAAGGCTCCCCAAAACACCCCGATAATGGAGGCTCCTTTGAGTAGGGGGAGGTTAAGCCGAATACTGGCCGGAGCACCAGCTGCAAAGCCTACCACTAAGTACCTGCCCTGCCATGCCAGCGAACGAACTGCTGGTTCTGAAAAGGCATCACCCACGGGGTCATACACTACATCAACTCCCTTCCCTTGGGTCAGCGCTTTGATGCGCTCCCGCAGGTCTTCTGTATTATAATTGATCGTTTCATCTGCACCCTGGGCCTTACATCTCGCGAGCTTTTCATCGCTTGAGGCTGCGGCTATCACATGTGCGCGCATTAGCTTACCGATTTGCACAGCAGCCAGCCCTACCCCTCCAGCAGCCCCCAGCACCAGCAAAGTCTCACCTTCCTGAAGCTGTGCTCTTTGCTTCAGTGCATGCAGTGAAGTACCGCAGGTGTACATGGTGGTAGCGGCAGTTACAAAGTCCATTCCCGGAGGAATCGGCATCGTTTTGAAGCCATCAGCCACTACGGCTTCTGCAAATCCTCCCCAACCGGTAAGCGCAAAAACCGCATCTCCTGCTTTTACATGTTTGACTCCTTCACCCACAGCAGAGACAATACCTGACACCTCACCGCCAGGGGCAAAGGGGAGCTCAGGCTTAAACTGATACTTATTTTGAATGATCAGACTATCTGGGAAATTAACTCCGCAGGCTTTCACCTGAATGATGAGTTGCCCCGGACCAGGCTTAGGAATAGAAACGTCTTCTAATGCTAGTTCTTCAGGGTTTCCATGGGTTTTACAAAGTAGTGCTTTCATAGGATAGCAAGCTGTTTTTATTGCGTTACTCAGCCTTGTTAAGAAAGTATCTATTGGCTGATTGGTAAAAGTTATGCAATAATTTGGCCTCTGGATTTTTTTGATCCAAAAAATATGCTTTGCTTTGAAACAGCTATGAACAACAGCACTATTATCGTAACCCAAGTCATTACCATCGTGGTCGATCCATGAAGGCGGGAACGGTATAGTCAAAAAGACATTTGAAAGCCTTCCCGGAAACGAGAAGGCTTTTTTTGTGGCCTGTGCGTGAGGCTTCCCTCCTTGAGGAGGGTGTCCGGAGGACGGGAGGTGTTGGGGAAATGTCCGAAGGACAAAGGGGTAAGTGGCCTTGAGAGTGGGCGATGCTACACTGAGGAGGGTGCCCGGAGTACGGGAGTTGTTGGAAGTAGAGTAACGAGAGAAAGGAATTAAAACAGAAACAAATTCTCCCCTTTAGGGGAGATGTCCAAAGGACAGAGGGGTAAAATGAAACAGAATACAGTCATTATTACAGTAGTCATTATCACCACCCGGATGGGGTGAGTAAGACGCTGTTGTTGATGAAAAAACAGAAGCCCTGCTCACCCAAAGTGAGCAGGGCTTTTCTTTTCCCCTTTGAGGGGAAATGTCCGCAGGACAAAGGGGTATGTGGGTTGGGAGCCTGCCTGCCAATAGGCAGGATGTCCGCAGGACAGACCCACCTTTGCCATGGCTAAGCTGCAACAAATTCTCCCCTCTTAGGGGAGATGTCCGTAGGACAGAGGGGTCTGGAAACGATTGCAAAACCGACTGAAAACTGTATCTGAATAATGTGTAAGTATTTGATAACTAAGATTTTAAAAAATAAAAAGGCAAAAATGAAAACTGTAAAAGCAACGAAAATGAATAGTAAGTCACCAAAGAATCACGATAAGTTTAAATCATAGAAAAATGTATTATTCAGAAAACACATCAATTTACCTGGACGGTCAATGGCTCAAAGCCGGAGATGCAAAGGTCAGTCTCTACAGCCAATCCATGCATTATGGCAGTGGTGTCTTTGAAGGCATTCGAGCTTATGATGTAGATGGTGAGGCCGCAGTGTTCAAGGCTGAAGCGCACTATGAGCGCTTGCTGGATTCTGCCAGAAAAATGCACATTCGCTGCGATTACACTGTAGCACAGCTGACTGAATTAACCTACGAATTGCTGGAGAAGAATAATCTGACGGATGCGTATATCCGACCATTGATCTTCCTGGGAGACAATATGATGCTTTACAAGGTAGAGGAGGTTCATCTCTTTCTCTGTGCCTGGGAGTGGGGTAAGTACCTGGGAGATACACTCCTGAACGTGATGGTCTCTTCTTATGAAAGACCTAACCCGCGAGCCGTACCAGTAGAGGCAAAGGTTACCGGGCACTACACCAACTCCATTCTGGCTACCACTGAGGCCAAGAGCAAGGGTTTTGATGAAGCCTTGCTTTTAGATGAAAACGGCAGTGTGGCAGAAGGCAGTGGCGCCAACTTTTTCTATGAGCAAGATGGTGTGTTATACACGCCACCGTTGGGTAACATCCTGCCAGGCATTACCCGAAGTACCGTAATCGATATTGCTAAAGACCTGGGCTACGAGGTACGTGTGGCCTATTTCCCGCCTGAAAAAGTAAAAGGAGCGGATGGTGCATTCTTCACCGGCACGGCAGCTGAGGTGGCAGGAATTGCGCTGCTTGATGGCAACCCTTTTAAGCTGGCATGGGAAGATACTATCGGATATCAAATTGCTCAGGCATACCAAAAACTAGTTAGACAACCCTCAGGAAAATCACTCGCAAGTGCTTGAAACAGAATTAAATAAATACAGCAAAAGACTCACGCAGGACGAAACTCAGCCTGCTTCCCAGGCCATGCTCTATGGAGTAGGCCTTACGGAAGAGGACATGAACAAGGCCCAGGTAGGGGTGGTCAGTACCGGCTATGAAGGCAATACCTGCAATATGCACCTCAACGGTCTGGCAGAAAAAGCCAAGGCCAGCATCTGGAAAGAAGATCTCGTGGGATTGATCTATCATACCATAGGGGTGAGTGACGGTATCTCCAATGGTACAGAAGGTATGCGCTACTCGCTGGTTTCACGGGAAATCATTGCTGACTCGATTGAAGCAGTAGCGGGTGCACACTATTATGATGGCCTTGTGACAGTAGTCGGCTGCGACAAAAATATGCCCGGAGCACTGATAGCCATGGGCAGACTCAATCGTCCATCGCTGATGCTTTACGGAGGTACTATTGCCTCAGGTTGCTATAAAGACAAGAAACTGAATATCGTTTCGTCATTTGAGGCGCTGGGAGAGAAGTTTGCCGGTACCATCTCTGATGAAGACTACAAAGGAATCATCAAGAACTCATGCCCCGGAGCAGGGGCTTGTGGTGGGATGTACACGGCCAATACCATGTCATCTGCCATTGAGGCATTGGGTATGTCATTGCCTTATAGCTCTTCCAACCCCGCAATTAGTCCTGAAAAGGAAACAGAATGTGCCGAAGTAGGGGCTGCTATCAAAAAGCTTTTAGAGCTCGACTTGAAACCGAGAGATATCCTGACCAAAGCTTCTTTCGAGAATGCCATCAGATTGATCACGGTTTTAGGTGGTTCAACCAATGCTGTGATGCATTTGATTGCCATTGCTCACAGTGTAGATATCGATCTGACCCTGGCTGATTTTCAGAGAATTACAGACGAAACTCCCTTTCTGGCCGATTTGAAGCCAAGTGGAAAATATCTGATGGAAGATCTGCATGAAGCTGGGGGGATTCCGGCAGTCATGAAGTTTATGCTCGATAAAGGCATGCTCAATGGTGACTGCATGACGGTAACAGGCTATACCATTGCAGAAAATCTCGAAAAGGTACCTGATCTCAACAACCAAAAGAACATTATCCGGGATCTGACTGAGCCCATTAAGGAAACAGGGCATTTGCAGATGCTTTTTGGCAACCTGGCCGAAGAAGGCGCTGTGGCTAAAATCACAGGCAAAGAGGGAGAGAAGTTTGTCGGGACCGCAGTGGTCTTTGAAAATGAATTTTCTGCCATCGAAGGCATTGGTAATGGTACAGTGAAGCCTGGCCATGTGGTGGTCATCCGCTTTGAAGGCCCTAAGGGTGCTCCGGGTATGCCCGAAATGCTCAAACCTACCTCTGCCATCATGGGAGCCGGTTTGGGTAAGTCGGTGGCTATGATTACGGATGGCAGGTTTTCAGGTGGTAGCCATGGCTTTGTGGTAGGGCACGTAACCCCTGAAGCACAGGCCGGAGGAGCCATTGCATTGGTTAAGAATGGTGACCCGATTACTATCGATGCCATCGAGAATAAAATAACGCTGGACATTCCGGAAGAGGAACTGGCAGCAAGAAAAGCCACCTGGCAAGCACCTGCATTAAAGGTGAACCGGGGTGCGCTGTACAAATATGCTAAAACCGTTGGTTCAGCCTCTCAGGGCTGTGTTACCGACCTCTAAAGACAATACCTATGGAAGCAGTATTGACGAAACCAGTAAAAGAAACAGTGAAAACTACCGGAGCAGATGCCGTTTTACGCGCTCTCGTGGAAGAACAGACTGAATTTATATTTGGCTACCCTGGTGGTGCCATTATGCCTGTGTACGATGCCCTGTATCATTATCAGGACCGTATCCACCATGTGCTCAATCGACACGAACAGGGCTGTATTCATGCCGCCCAGGGTTATGCTCGGGCTACGGGTAGAGTAGGGGTAGTAATGGCTACTTCCGGCCCTGGTGCCACCAACCTGATCACTGGCATTGCTGATGCCATGATTGATTCCACGCCTCTGGTCTGCATAACCGGGCAGGTGGGCTCAGGGCTATTGGGCTCTGACGCCTTTCAGGAGACGGATATCATCAGTATCTCTATGCCGGTTACCAAATGGAATTTCCAGGTGACGAAGGCCGAGGAGCTTCCTCTGGCCCTGGCGAAAGCCTTTTACATCGCGCGTTCCGGTCGCCCTGGCCCCGTATTGATCGATATCACCAAGGATGCTCAGTTTGCGGAACTGGATTTTCAATACGAGAAATGCGAAGAAATAAGAAGCTATAAACCTGTTCCTAAACTTAATCCTGAGCAGGTTAAGAAAGCGGCTGACCTGATCAATGAGGCCCAGAGACCCATGATCCTTTTTGGCCAGGGAGTGATCCTGGGAAAAGCGGAAGGAGAGTTTAAAGCTTTTATCGAGAAGACGGGAATACCTTCAGCCTGGACGCTTTTAGGCCTTTCTGCACTACCTACTGACCATCGATTGAATGTGGGAATGCTGGGAATGCATGGCAATTATGGCCCGAATAAGCTCACCAATGAATGCGATGTATTGATTGCCATCGGCATGCGTTTTGACGACCGGGTAACCGGAAACCTCGCTACTTATGCAAAGCAGGCCAAAGTGATCCATCTGGATATTGACCCTGCTGAGATCAATAAAAATGTAAAAGTAGATATACCCGTTTTAGGCGATTGCAAAGAATCCTTGATCGAGTTGACCCAACAGGTACGAATGAACAGCCATGCTAAGTGGCTTGAGCTTTTCAGAGAGCATGATGCTGAGGAGCAGAAAGTTGTCATCACTGATGAAATCAGCCCTTCAGAAGGCCACCTGAAAATGGGAGAGGTCATTGAAGAGATCAATAAAACCACAAAGGGAGACGCTATTCTGGTGACAGATGTGGGGCAGCACCAAATGATGGCCTGTCGCTACACACAGTTTAATCAGAGTAAGAGTAACATCACCTCTGGTGGGTTGGGAACCATGGGGTTTTGTCTGCCTGCAGCCTTAGGAGCTAAGTTAGGCGCTCCTGAACGTGACGTAATCGCAGTAATTGGCGATGGTGGTTTCCAAATGACTATCCAGGAGCTGGGTACTATTTTCCAGACCAAAGCAGCTGTGAAAATTGTCATTCTCAATAACTCATTCCTCGGGATGGTGCGGCAATGGCAGCAGCTCTTCTTCGACAAGCGATACTCCAGCACTGAACTGGAAAACCCGGATTTTGTAGCAATAGCAAAGGGTTATGGTATTCAGGGCAACTCAATTTCTGAGAGATCGGACTTAGCCGGAGCCATAGAAACCATGATGGCGCATGACGGTAGTTATCTGCTGGAGGTGCATGTAGGCAAAGAAGACAACGTATTCCCGATGGTACCTACAGGTGCTTCAGTTTCTGATATAAGACTTTCATAATATGGAACAACAGGCATTCACCATATCGGCTTTTACAGAAAACAGCATTGGCCTGCTCAATCGTATCACCTCCATGTTTACCCGGAGGCATTTGAATATTGAGAGTCTAAATACTTCAGAGTCAGAGTCTCCCGGTATTTACCGCTTCACTATCGTGGTGAAAACCACGGAGGAACAGGTTCAGAAACTGGTGCTGCAAATAGAAAAGCAGGTGGAGGTAATTAAAGCGGTTTATCACATAGATGAGGAGACCGTTTTTCAGGAAATCGCACTCTACAAAGTTTCTACCAAATCAGTGTCCGATGGTAACCTGGTAGAGAAACTCATCAGAGATAACAATGCCCGCATCCTATCGATGGAGCAGGAATTTATGATAATAGAAAAGACCGGTCATAAGGCCGAAACGCAGGAACTGCTCGATTTTCTCAGACCCTATGGTGTGATAGAATTTGTCAGATCCGGCAGAATATCGGTGATCAAACCGATGGAAGAATTAGAAGATTTAAGAAAACGAATAACCAACTTTTAAAAGAAGAACAATGGCACTGATTAATTTCGGAGGGGTAGAAGAAAACGTAGTTACCCGAGATGAATTTCCATTAGCAAAGGCACAAAACGTGCTTTCAAACGAGACAATTGCAGTAATTGGCTATGGCGTACAAGGTCCGGGTCAGTCACTTAACTTAAAGGACAACGGCATTAACGTGATCGTTGGCCAGAGAAAAGAATCCAAGACCTGGGACAAGGCTATTGCCGATGGCTGGGAGCCGGGTGTAACGCTTTTCCCTATCGAGGAGGCGCTGGAAAGAGGTACCATCATTTGCTACCTGCTTTCTGATGCAGCACAGATTCAGCTGTGGCCTACGGTGAAGAAGCATCTTACTCCTGGTAAAATGTTGTACTTCTCTCATGGATTTGGAGTAGCCTATGCTGAGAAAACCGGTATTATTCCGCCTGCTGATGTAGATGTGGCCCTGGTAGCACCGAAGGGCTCAGGTACTTCACTCAGAAGCCTGTTTGTAGCAGGTAAAGGGTTGAATTCATCTTTTGCCATCCACCAGGATGCGACAGGTACTTGCAGAGACCGCATCATTGCCTTAGGTATTGGCGTGGGATCAGGCTATCTGTTTGAGACCACTTTCTACAAAGAAGTTACCTCTGACCTGACGGGAGAGAGAGGAACCCTTATGGGGGCCATTCAGGGGCTTTTCCAGGCACAGTACGAAGTATTGAGAGCCAATGGACACTCGCCTTCAGAAGCCTTTAACGAAACCGTAGAAGAGGCTACGCAGTCACTGTATCCGCTTATCGCAGATAATGGTATGGACTGGATGTATGCCAACTGCTCTACTACTGCACAACGTGGTGCATTGGACTGGAAAGACAAATTCCATGCGGCTACCAAGCCTGTATTTGAAGCGCTTTATAAGTCCGTAACTGACGGTATCGAGGCAGAGAATTCTATCAACTCTAACTCACAGGCAGACTACAGAGAGAAGCTTCAGGTAGAGCTTGATGAGCTTCATAACTCTGAGATGTGGAGAGCAGGCAAGGCGGTAAGAAGCCTCCGCCCTGAGAATGCTCCGGCAGTAGAGAAGGCTGAGGCGGAGTTGGTGTAGACCCCTCCGCCCTGTGGGCACCTCCCCTTTAAGGAGAGGATAACCCCTCCACCCTGCGGGCACCTCCCCTATGAGGAGAGGATAACCCCTCAGTCCTTGCTCCTACGCTGAAGCTTCAGCGCAAGCATGCGGACAGCTCCCCTATGAGGGGAGCAATTTCTAAAGTCATTGTGAGACAGAGGAGAAATCAAGATGACAATGAATTGGAATACAATCAGCTCCTTCTCTTTGATGAGAAGGCTGGGATGAGGCCAATAAAAAGCCATTTCAATTCATTTGTCATCGATAAAGAGTCTGCCTTGGATAGGCATGGCAGAAGAAGCAATCTCCTAGTTGTTCCCCACCATCAGGGTCTCTCGCAGAGGACCCTGATGAACTATATACAGATATACCCAGGGTCTCTGCGGAGACCACTGAGCGAGGTTTAAAGGATAGAAAATGCAAACCAAAACCAGCTATATACCGGCACTGGAAGATATCAGTAAAGCAAGGTTAAGACTACGCGATGTAGTAACTGAAACGCCACTGATGGCTAATCTAAACTTCTCGGAAAAGTACAAAGCGAATATTCTCTTCAAGCGGGAGGATTTACAGGTCGTGCGTTCTTACAAAATTCGTGGAGCTTATAATAAGATCAGCGGACTAACAGAAGAAGAGCAGGAGAGAGGTGTGGTTTGTGCCAGCGCGGGCAACCATGCGCAGGGTGTTGCTTACTCGTGTCAGTTGCTGAAAGTAAAGGCTACCATCTTTATGCCAGCGCCTACACCGAAGCAAAAAGTAGAGCAGGTTCGCTTTTTCGGGAAGGAATTTGTGGATGTAGTCCTGTTGGGCGATACTTTCGATGATGCCTATCATTTGGCAAAAGAATATTCAACTAAAGAAGGAAGTAAGTTTATTCATCCATTTGATGATAAAGAAGTTATAGAGGGACAAGGTACTGTAGGGTTGGAAATTTTAGACTCGTCTAAAACTCAGGTTGACTACCTTTTTATGCCGATTGGCGGTGGTGGACTGGCATCTGGAGTCTCTACCGTATTCAAAACGCTTTCTCCCAATACCAAGATCATTGGTGTGGAACCTGCCGGAGCTCCGGCTATGCTGAAGTCCTTAGAAAAGGGTGAAAATGTCAGGCTGGAAAACATTGATAAGTTTGTAGATGGTGCCGCTGTGCAGTCCGTAGGTAAACAGACTTTTCAAATCTGTCGGCAAAACCTGGACAAGGTAGTGACGGTACCGGAAGGGTTGATCTGCTCAACGATGTTGACATTGTACAATCGGGATGCTATTGTGGTTGAACCTGCGGGAGCGCTGAGTCTCGCGGCTTTGGAGCAGTTCAAAGAGGAGATCAAAGGAAAAAATGTAGTCTGTGTTTTATCAGGTAGTAACAACGATATTTCCCGCACTGAGGAGATCAGAGAAAGGGCACTTTTGTACGAAGGACTTAAGCATTATTTTATCGTGCGCTTCCCTCAAAGGGCCGGTGCCTTAAAGGAGTTTTTGGTTGAGGTGCTAGGGCCGGATGACGACATTGTCCACTTTGAATACACCAAGAAAACCTCTCGCGAAAAAGGGCCTGCGCTCATTGGGATAGAGCATCAACGTAAGGAAGATGCAGCTCCTTTTATGAGGCGAATGGAAGAGAAGAATTTTGCAGCGGAGTATCTGAATGAGAAACCTGATTTGTTCGGGTATATCATTTAGCCCGTTGGGCTGGTTAGTAGTTAACAGTGATTAGTTAATGGTTGGTTTATCGAAAGCTAAAAACTCCGTTTGAATAATGACGTTTCGTACCCAATTACCCAATTACCCAATTACCCAATTACCCAATTACCCAATCCAGCCTTATCCGTCCGACCTGCGGTACTGACGGGGAGCAGAACCAATAACCAATCACTATTAACCGATAACCAGACAATGCGAGTATTAAAGTTCGGAGGTACCTCAGTAGGAAGCGTAGAAGCCATCAAGCAAACGGGCGAGATTATTCGTACTACGGCCACTGAAGATCGGATTGTGGTGGTAGTGTCTGCAGTAGGTGGTGTTACGAATCAACTGATAGCCCTTGCGGATCAGGCGGTCCGAAGAGACCGGGCCTATGAAGAGTCATTGGCGAAGCTCAAAGTACTTCATGCAGGTATTTATGCAGAGCTTACCGGTACCGAAGACAATGGCTTTATCGATAAGCTTTTTACCCAGCTGGGAGAGATGTGCAAAGGCATTTTTCTACTCAAGGAACTAACTCCCAGAACCTCTGACTATATTCAGAGCTGCGGTGAGCGATTGTCTTCCCATATCATCTACCATTATCTCAAAACAGGGGGCGTTGATATCCGGCTTTATGATTCAAGGGAATACCTGATCACGGATAAGAATTTTGGCAATGCCAACCTGTTATGGTCTGCAAGTAGAAAGAGGTTGGAGGCTGTAAAAGAAGCCATGCCCAGGGTGAGTCTGTTCCCGGGATTTGTGGCATCTACAGAGGATAAGGAAACCTCGACCCTGGGTCGCGGAGGTTCTGATTTTACGGCCTCTTTGCTGGCCAATATGCTCAACGCTGATGCGCTGGAAATCTGGACTGATGTGAATGGTTTAATGACCGCAGACCCCCGTTTGGTCAAGCAAGCCCATTTATTGGAACATGTGTCCTATGAAGAAGCGTTGGAGCTGTCCCATTTTGGAGCAAAAGTGCTTTATCCACCAAGCATTCAGCCAGCACTGGATTCTGGTATTCCTATCTGGGTAAAAAATACTTTTGATCCTCATGGACCTACTACCAAAGTGACCAAAGAGTGGGATCAGGAGAGTCATCTGATTCGAGGTATCTCAAGCATTAAACAGATAGCCTTGCTCACGCTTAAGGGTAACAGCATGGTAGGCATTCCCAGCTTCTCGTTCAGGCTTTTTAAGGCCCTGTCAGAGGCTAAGGTCAATGTGATTTTGATTACTCAGGCTTCTTCTGAGCATTCTATTTGTGTAGGCATAGCCAGTGAGGATGCCTCTGCTGCTGCAACTGCCGTAAGCCATGAATTTGAAACGGAGCTGGAGCTTAGAAAACTTGATCCCGTATCGGTAGAAAGTGACTTGAGTATTTTGGCACTGGTCGGCTCTAATATGCGCGATCAGGTAGGCGTGAGCGGCCGCATGTTCAATACCCTGGGTACGAATGGCATCAGTGTCAAAGCCATTGCGCAAGGATCCTCCGAACGTAATATTTCAGCTGTCATTCATACATCAGATTTGAAGAAGGCGCTGAATACGCTTCATGAAAGCTTCTTTCTGTCTGAGCTGAAAAAGATTAATTTGTTTGTAGTAGGAGTAGGGAATGTGGGCAATGCCTTCCTCAGCCAGGTACGTAAGCAACAGCCCATGCTGGCGAAGGAGTTTCGTCTCAATATCCAGGTGGTAGGTATTGCAAATTCGCGCAAAGCGCATTTTGAAGAGCAGGGAATTAACCTTGATCAGTGGCCAGATTTGCTTGAACAGGCTGAGGCTTCCAATACTCAAGAGTTTGTTGAGGCTATGCAGTCTATGAACCTGAGGAATAGTGTCTTCATTGATATAACAGCATCCAAAAATATCTCTGAAGTATATCAGCAATTACTGGAGTCGAGCATCTCAGTAATTACCCCGAATAAGATTGCTGCTACCAGGGAAATGGACAAATATCTGGCGCTGAAGTGGGCTACCCGAAAGTACGGTAGCCAGTTTCTCTTCGAGACCAATGTAGCCGCTGGTTTGCCTGTGATATCTACTTTGAATGATCTCTTTAAATCAGGTGATAAGGTGTATGCCATTGAGGCGGTGCTCAGTGGTACGCTCAACTACCTCTTCAATAATTACGATGGCACTAAGCCTTTTTCAAGTATTGTAAAAGCTGCTAAGCAGCTGGGATTGACCGAGCCAGATCCAAGACTGGACCTATCAGGTGAAGATGTAATGCGTAAGTTGTTGATCCTCATTCGCGAAAGCGGCAGAAAGTTCGAAATGAATCAGATCAACCAGGTTTCGTTTTTGCCTCAGGCTTGTAACAAGGCGAAAGACTTAGAAGAGTTCTATAGTTTGCTGGACGAGAATGAAACTCATTTCAAAGCAATTTACGAAGATGCCAAAGCCGAAGATGCTCAGTTAAGAGTGGTAGCCAGCTTCAGGGAGGGAGAAGCTAAAGTTGGTTTACAGAAAGTGCAGAAAAATCATCCTTTCTACTTTTTGGAAGGGATGGATAACATTGTGCTGTTTTATACCGATCGCTATAAGGAGCAGCCGCTGGTGGTAAAGGGGGCGGGAGCTGGTGCTGATGTCACCGCTTCTGGTATTTTTGCAGATGTGTTGAGGTTAGTTAACAGATAAGGTTTTGGTTAATGGTAGAGTAGTTATTGGCCTTTGAGGTGTAGGTAGTCGTTTGGAAGTAGGAAGTAGGAAGTAGGAAGTAGGAAGTAGGAAGTAGGAAGTAGGAAGACCGAAGCCGGAAGACATAATCTAACCCTGTCAGTACCGAATAGACGATTCAGGCAGAAGATGTGGTAACTGAAAGTTGACCGAAATGAGAGTATCTGGGTATGTGATTAGCGTATTGGTTTTAGCAATTTTTGCGTCCAGCTGTGTCGTTTCTCGTCCTGTTCAAAAAGGTGATCGAATTGTTATGCTTAAGGGAGATGACTATGTCGTCTTTGAGTATAAAGAAGATATTTTTATACCATTTAAGAAATCTACAAAAACAACCCTTTCGGAGTCTGAATTAGCTGAAATAGAGCTCATTTTAAAGAAGATGGTTAGAGAGAATCACAATGGTACAGGTAGCATGAGCACCATAAGCCTCAAAGGTAAGAAGAGACAGTACGTTCCTGTGATTAATAAGAATGGAGAAAAAGAAGTCTGGATAAACTTCTTCTGTGGTGTACATCATAATGAATGGAGAAATGACATTGTGGTGGTTTTTGATGGAGGAAATTGCTATTTCAACGTCAAGGTTAACCTTGCTCACATGAAATATTATGATCTGATAATCAACGGTTATGCATAATCCAATCCAACCAATCACGAATTACCAATCAACCAATAACCTGTTAGAGTAGTCATATGAGCCATAGAACCCAATCAGTCACTATATTCTCACCCGCATCTGTATCGAATGTTGGTCCCGGTTTTGATATCCTCGGCTTTGCCCTTGATGGCATGGGGGATACCATCACTCTGGCTACCCGAGCCGATGATCAGTATGTGATTGAGGCGGTTGGCGCTGAGCTACCCTTAGCACCGGAAAAAAACGTGGCTACCGTAGGTTTGAAATCCTTTTGCGATCACCTGGGTTATGAGGGAGGTTTCGACATCCGTATCGAAAAGAATTTTACCCCGGGCAGCGGTCTCGGTTCTTCAGCATCAAGTGCCGCAGGGGCTGTATTTGCTGCCAATGCGCTGTTGGAAGCCGGGCTGACCAAAGAAGAGCTGGTGCCTTTTGCCCTGGATGGAGAAGTGGTTGCCTCAAAGAATCGCCATGCGGATAATATTGCTCCCTGCATGCTGGGAGGTTTTGTAGCCGTAAAAGGCTGTGATCCCTTCGATGCATTCTCTGTGGACTACCCGAATGATCTGAAGGTGCTTATCGTATTTCCGGATGTTCCCATTAAAACAGCCGAAGCTCGCGAAATACTACCTAAATCCATTGATATGACTACCGGTATCAGGCAGTCCGCGAATATGGCAGGGCTGATCACCGGCCTGATGCGGAGTGATTACGATCTGATCAGAAATGCGATGCATGATGGCTTTGCACAGCCGTACCGCAAGCAGCTGATTCCGCATTACGATCAGGTGAGCGAACTGGCTTATCAATATGGTTCTGTGGGCTTCAATATCTCCGGCAGCGGACCAGCCATGTTTGGTCTTTTCAGAACGGAGACAGAAACTAAAGCTCTAAAAGCAGCGGTTGAAGCCATTTATACAGAAGCTGGAATCGCTATTAAATTTCATGAGTCGGGGATTAACCATAGGGGGGTAGAAATGATTAATGTTAAATGATGAATGTTGGATGGCCCCAGCTCAACATTTATCATTCAAAATTCAACATTTGAAAAATGAAATTTTTCAGTACCAACAGAAAGTCACCAACAGTCGGTTTTAAAGAGGCGGTTATCAACAGCTTGCCACCCGACAATGGTTTGTACTTTCCGGAGTCTATCCCGACCCTGAGTGCCGAAGTACTGAGCGACTTCAGCAGCCTGACTTTACCTGAATTGGGCTTTGAGATGATGAAGCCCTTTGTTTCTGATATTCCAGAGGCTGATTTACTGCAGATTTTGGAGGATGTGCTCTCATTTGAGATTCCATTGGTGCAAGTGGCCGATAACATTCATGCACTGGAACTCTATCATGGACCTACCTATGCTTTCAAAGATGTGGGGGCGAGATTTCTCGCACGTTGCCTGGGATATTTCTCACAGGGTCAGGATGAGGAAGTAACCATTCTGGTAGCGACTTCCGGTGATACCGGTGGGGCAGTAGCCAATGGCTTTTATGGCGTGGAAGGAGTGAGGGTAGTGATCCTGTACCCATCTGGTAAGGTGAGCGACCTGCAGGAAAAACAGTTGACCACTTTGGGAGGCAATATCTCTGCGCTGGAGGTGGATGGAGACTTTGATGACTGTCAGGCCCTGGTAAAGCAGGCTTTTCTGGATAAGGAGTTAAACAAAAAACTGAGCCTTACCTCGGCCAACTCCATCAACATTGCCCGCTGGATGCCACAGTCTATCTATTATGCCTGGATGCTTACGCAACTGGCTTCTGAGGATTTACTAATAGCTGTACCCAGTGGAAACTATGGTAATATCACTGCGGCCATGCTGGCCAAGCGGATGGGCTTTCCCTTAGGTAGTTTTCTGGCCTGCTCCAATGCGAATGACATAGTGCCACGCTACTTGCAAACGGGAGCTTATGAGCCAAGATCTACAGTAGCCACTTATGCCAATGCTATGGATGTAAGCAAGCCTAGCAATTTTCCACGTATGCAGGAACTTTACAATAGCTCTCACGAAGCCATTACAGCTGATGTCAGCGGTTTTACCCTATCAGATGACCAGATACTTCAGACTATCGCTGATTGCAGACGAGAAAGCAAATATCTACTCGATCCGCATGGTGCAATTGGCTATGCTGCGCTCAAGCAACATTGTAAACCCGGCCAGAGAGGTGTGTTTCTGGAAACAGCCCACCCGATTAAGTTTGCACCTACCATGTCCAAGGCGTTAGGACAGGAATTACATATGCCCGGCTTCGTGACTGACCTGATGAAACGAGAGAAAGTCGCTGAGAAAATAGGGAAGGGGTATGGGGAGTTTAGGGAGTGGTTGGTAAAAGGATGACAGAACGCCAATAACTAATGCTGACTAGAGGTTATAGGAAGAGTTACTCATTTGTCTTTTGTAAATTCACTTTTTATCTCTTCAATTGTATTGAACTGGGCTGTGGCATATTTTTTAAGTACCTTTGAAAGGTCCTCAAATTCATTCCTTATTGCACCTCTAAATTTATCTTCAATCTCTAGCTCAACTCTTTTTAGTTCTTTTTTACTATTTATTTTTTCTAATTCGACTTTGTAGGATTTAAAATGCTCTCCATAAATTTTTACATTGGAGAGGAGCTTTAAAAACTCTTTTTGATCCTTGTTACTCCAGAGTGCGTTATTATGCATTTTGAAATATAGAGAGGCCGAGGAATTTAGAAGCCTTGTTTCACCTTCATCCATTAGGTTGAAGTAGCTTTGCCAAATATTTTCAAATAGATCGCCTTCTATTTCCTCAGTCAACAAACTATCGATGGCATTTGCAATAATTACTGCTGATTGATAGCTCTGGAACATCGCCTTGATTCCATGCTCTGCAGCTTCGAGTTTTTTTCCATAAAGGTTTTTTTTTAATTCCCTTCGAAATTCAACTTTCTTATTGAAGTAATCTATGATACCCTTTATAGTAATTGTCGCAACACTACCTGTTAATATTCCTATTATAGTTTCCTGAGTTAGCTCCATGTTTTATTTGTGTTTATTTCTACTTTAATATTAGTCAAACTTTTTGCAGTCGATTCAGGTCACCACTCGTTTTGTGTAAAAGGTGACCAAGCTTTGGGTAAAGAATTACCTCTGTCCAATTTTGCTGTAGAGCCAGTTAATCGGAATAGGTTGTCTCATGAAATAGGGAAGAGGTATAAGGTGTTTGGAGATTTGCGGGAGAGCACTTTGGACCATTGGTATGATCAGTCTTGTATTTTAGGATAAACTGATCTGACCAAGGTATAGCTCTGATTCTGTGAGCTTATGATTGGTGAAAAGGTTACGAATATAGAAAACTGGAGAATGATTGTTTGTTTAGGGTTGATTTACGAGGGTAAACAGTTGATTATTTACTTCAACGAATAGTTCTAAGTTTTTGTAGTAAATATTTCTAAGTTCTTTTTCATCTTTTTCAACCAATTCGTTTCTTACTTTTTCGTATGAAAGTGAAAAGTCGTAGGTCACTGCCTTTTTATGTGTTAGGTCAGATATTTTTTCCAGAAGTACCTCAATATCAGTTCCTATTGGCTGTAAAACTTGGAATTTTCGGATGTATCCTATAAACACCGCTTTGGTTTCTCCAATTCTTCTTTCCACTTCTCTAGCACTTGTCTGACTCTGTAAGTGGTCTTGGTAATACTTTTCTTTGTAATCTTTTCCTATCTGTGTATTATGACAATACCACCAGTATTCAGCATGTAATTTGAACATGGCTAATTCGCGATAGTTGTTCTTCATATCAGCCTCTAATTTTCGGCAATGGGCATATATCTCTCTTAAATTGTTCGTTAGCTCGTTACGACCTTTGAACCTTCTGTCAAGGTACTGACCTGCAAGGACTAAAACTCCTCCAGTTAACGCAGATAAAAAGGGTATCCATACCCCATAGTTGGGGTCTGTTTCTCTGGCTTCTGTAAAGAAATAGGTTCCAGTGGTATCCAATGCTATTTTTACTGAATCAATTTTTAAAGAATCCAAAATTATATCTTGCATAATAGTTTAACTGCTATTTTTCGAGTTTCTCTCAGTAAATGTATCAGAAAAAGCGCCTTAAACTATGGTTCTTATCATTAACTGGTCTGGCAAAAATAATATACAGTATTTCCTAGCCTTTGTTGGTGTTCTTCCACCAACAAAATGATTCAACTTCGATACAGAGGACTCAAAAGTCGAAAGAATCAAGCAAAATCTCAGACGCTTTTAATGTTCCAAAATGTTGGTGATAGAGATTTTAGAAGTGACTTGTACCTGATTGCACTGTGAGCTTAATGCCCTCTCAAAAGATTCCCCAGAAACTCAGAATGGACTTTACGGGTGGAATGACTACTTTCTCAGCCCCTCTAAATTTGCCTTGAGAATCATCTCCACATCAGCATTTTCAACATGGCCCAGGATGCCGAAATCACCGGTGTAGCCTTTTTTAATTAAGAGCTGAATCATTTCCTTCTCGTAATCACCTTCTCCTATCGGGAGTATTTTGGGGCCTTCTTTTCTCAGGCCGTTCAGGTTTACACTCCAGAGGTAGGGCAACATCATATCTACCATTTCAGGAAAACGGTCTATTTGCTTATGTGCATGATGAAAATTGAAGATGATGCCTAAGTCTTCATCAGGCAGAGCTTTGATGATCTTTATTTGATTTTCCGGTTCCCCGAACCAGTCTCCGTGATTGTATAAGGCAAGCTTGCACCCTAGTGCATTGGCTTTTTTGCTGAGGAAGGAAATCATATCAGCACCTTTTTCCACAGCTTCTTCATCAGACAGATTTTCAAAAAAGTTGGCATTAAAACTCACCCATACCTGTCCTTCATAAGCTATTTCGTCAATGATCTGGAAGAGCCTTTCATTAGCGTCATTGAGTTTGCCAACTGCGTCCCAGTTATCATCTATCCAAAGCCATACTGCATTGATCTCTATGTTATTTGCTTGGGCTAACCTAAACTCTTTGGCCATTGAGGCCAGGTGTTCCTGTCGCCAGTCATAAGCATATTTTTTGATGCCCAGTCTTTTGAGCATCTCAATCCTTTCCTCGGGCGATCGTTTGAGACTGTCAAAAGGCACAATGCACCAGGCATAGATCTTTTCGAGATCCACAACAGGCTCTTTTTTATGGGCTTTGCAGGACACAATCATCATGATTGCCCCGATAAAAATGATCGTAGCCTGTTTCATATTATTCAACCTTCAAATATCTGACGAGAGGACTTGTCCCACTATTATTGCTGCTAAGCTTTACTAAGAGTCTATACCTTTCTCCATTTAGCCGCTCGCTTAGTGCAACCGTGTTGGTGCCCGTCTCTAATTCCAGCCAATCTGAAGAGCTGTCTGTAACACCATCTGCGGTTTGATCTATTTCTATCTTGACCTGAACACTTTGACCAGAGTTCTGGTAGATTTCGATCAAGTCCCTATAGGCGGCACCGATCGGTCTCTCTGTAAATAAGTAGAGGGTATTGTTTTCAATGGCAATATCTGCGTCTCCCGTACCAAAGTCATTCCCTGCTTTATTGTCATTGTCCCAGGTCTGGCCCTGATCGGGATTGTATGGGCCATAAATGTCATTTTCGAGTTTCCAGCCATAAGGAAAGCTTTCAGCGCTTGTTACGGCATATCCGATATTATAGTGCAGATGTGCTCCGTCATCAAAAAACATGTGCCACTGGTTATTGAAAAAGCCGATATCCGGATCTCCGGTATGATCTCCTACATGCAAGATGGTATCCCCAAGCACGACATTCGTCAGGCTTTTATCCAGCTGATTATAGGTGAGGTAATCACCGTTTTCATTAAAGAGGAAAAAGTCTTTTCCGTCATACACCATCCCCGGGTCTGCCCCGAGTATGCCGGTGATGGGGCCGAGATCTTTCCAGGTAGTGATATCTTCACTTTGCCACATATGTGATTCTCCATCGTGAGTTTCATCAGGGGCATAGAAGGTGCCGTCCACTTCCAGCCAATCATTGGGCGCCTGTCCGTCAATAGGTCCGTAGAGAGGGAAGGCAGTGCTATCGATGTAAAATGGGTTTTGGCCTCTTTTTAAGGGACTTAAGCTATCGGCTACAGCAAAGCTCCAGTAATAGTCGTTGGGCCACTTATCGGGTGTATGATTGAAAAACAAAAGCCATTTTCCTTCCCACTGGCCAGTGCCCTTCAGTATGGATTGGTCTTGTGGTACGCCTCCCGGAGCCGGAAGAAGAATCGTTTGGTCAGTTATATTCTCTTTATTGAGGGGGAGCAATGTGTTTTCACCAGAGACTACGGGGTTGCCCGAGAATTTGACCCAGTCAGATTTCATGTCTATGTCGTTACCGTAAGTGATCACCTCCGATTCGATGGAGCTAATGCTGTTCCCTGATAACCCTTGCCAGGTGGATGACCAGATGCCAGTGTCTTTAAATTCATTTGTTTTTTGAAATGGCCTTTCGCTGTCCTTTTTCGCGAGCATCAAACCACCATTGCCCATCAGGTCAACGACTCCGTTCAGGTCATTACTCTTCTCAATGGTAACATTCTCAGACTTTCCTGTTTTTTCTATCCAGTCGTTTTGAGTATCGATTTTTAGGGCTGATTCTCTGGAGTCGCAGGCGCTTAGCAGTGTAATGGAAAATATGTATGGAAGGAATCGGTACTTCATAACTCTGATTAAAGCAGCGATAAACATCAACTCCTGTCCATATTTCTTAGGCTCAAAGAAAGAGTTCGGATAAAAGAGAGCTTATCTGAATATTGGAAGTTAGGCCAATCAGGTAAACTATAATGACGGTATTTGATCGAATATAGCACGGATTTCATCTGTTTTTAGTAGGGGTAGGTGCTAAGCCAGTAAGTCTTTAAAAATGCTTCAGAGAATAAACGAAGTGTCAAAATGGAATTTACTCTCATCCAAGAGCTCTTGTAGCTTTTGTTTATTAAAAATCAGTCGGTTATTCAATTACCTCATCCAACTTACCTTTTTTAACTCTTAACAGAGAGACACTGCAAATGCCTGTTTCAGGCAACAGCGTTACAAACGCTGCTGAGTATGATTGTTTTGTAGAGGGTGAGGGAGTTTGCCTTAAAGCCTGATAGGCTTGTAGCTCAATGCTCTTTCGACTATTTCTTCCGGGGTCAAATCGGCATAGTAAATGAGGTCAGTAACTTCTGGATGAGGCACATTGCTCACAAGTTGATCAGTTAGTACATCAATTTCTTTTTCGGTCTTATTATCAATTGCGATGATTTGCCGAACTAACTCTATTAATTCCCCTTTGTTCATATGCTTACTTCCATCATTCAATGAATAGAGTCTTGAGGGTAATTTTGATTGTTCTTCTTCCATCAATAATAGTGTGATTTGACAAAAAGATCACTTTTAAGTTAATGCAGGCATTCGGGTATAGTTTTCCTGGCCAATCTAAGCCTCATCTCATCTGCATTTGCAATGCGGATGTTTGAGTCAGGCGTTTCTGACGCCAGTTTAGGCCCCTTCCGCAATACCTTCTCCATCTTTCTGCCCCGGGCCAGCTGGTCTATGACCTTGTCCGGGTAACGGACCTACCTGGTTAAGGGGTAATCGATTTCTTCGATCCTGCAGCCGCAGATGACACCTTTGATCAGGCGGAGTCACTTTCATACCATATAATTTAGTTTTTATTAAGAGTCATTGCAAATGCTTTTCTCAGGCGACTGCGTTACAAACGGTGCTGAGGTGACATGACGAAACGACTTAGGTTGTTTGACTAAAGATCACTGCCTGAATTCCTCTATCACCCTGGCATCCACCCAGTAGATATCCTGATTGCTGGTAAAGAAGAGGTACTTACCGTCTGCCGAGACATAAGGGCAAAGCTCATGGTGTCTGGTGTTGATTTTATCACCCATGTTGACCGCTTTGGTCCAGCTACCATCAGGGTTTTTAAAGCTGATATATAAATCACCTCGCCCCAGGCCTTCGGCCCGCGTACTGCCGAAGATCAGGTAGTCTCCATCGGGGCTTACAAAGGCATCGGCTTCATAAGCAGGGGTGTTGACGGAACTACTGAGCCGTACGGGTTTTTGAAATGCTCCATTGATGAATTCGGCATAGTAGATATCCTGATCGGACTGCCGTCTTTCTTCTGGCGCATTTACATTGGAGGCAAAGTACATGGTACCGTCTTTCGTAAAAGAGATATAGTACTCATTTCCTGCAGAGTTGATTTGAGGTCCGGCATTGACAGGCTCGGACCAGCCGGCTTTGGTTCTTTCCACATACCAGATGTCATGGTCCTTTTGCTCTCCCTGTCCACTCAGTGGCCTTCTGGATATAAAGTATAGTCGTTGCTCATCGGGGGAGAGGAAAGGGTCATTGTAGCCGTACTTTTCCTGAGGCAGAATTACCACGGGTTGGCTCCATTCATTATCAACCAGTTGCGAGTATCGGATTTCCGGTTTCCCATTCACATCTACTCCATAATAGAACTCAGTACCTGCGGCATTGAAAACTGAGCCAAACTCTGATTCTTCAGTGGAGATGAAGTTGGGAGCAAACAGCTTTGGTTTTATACCGGGTGACTGCTGTCCCAGATAGGTCCCTTTTGGCTGGAAGCTCCGAACCAGTTTTGGATCACCTCCCTGAGCGATAAGCCAGTCAGCGATTTCCTTTTCACCGGTTCTCAGCGCTATTTCCAGTGGTGTACTTCCTCGCTTATTTTTGATATTCGGGGATACCCCAGCTTCCAGCAATCTTTTTACAAAGTCCGGGTTTTTCCTGAGAATAGCTGTTTCCAACAGCGTTGCTCCATATTGTTGTTTCCAGTCTTCATTTTGTTGCAAGGCCACAAGCTTTTCAAAAAGGGGAGGGCTATTGAACCGAATGGTCATTTGTAATGGGGTGACCCCATCTCCATCCTCCTGATTGAGCCTGATACCCTTATCTACCAAAAAATCCACTATATCAGGCTTTTTACAGGCGACCGCCCAATGGAGTAAAGATCTGCCACGCTCGTCCGCAGTGTGGATGGCAGTATGGTTAAGCAGGCTGTCAAGCCTGGGCAGATTACCAGAGCAAGCGGTTCTGTAAATGTTCTGTGATGTGGCACTTAAGGTTATACTGACCAGAAAAAGAAGGGTAAACAGGCTTTGCTTTTTCACTTTGATCTGATGAAGTTGAGTAAAAGAAAAGGTATAATCAACAGGTGTGCTTAAACATTTCCACAAGGCAAACGAGAACAGTCAATAGTAATTGCCTGAAGCAATTATTACACTTTATTAAAGAGGAATATTGTAAGTGCTTTCCTCATTTGACCTGGCTGCAACGGCTGTATAGGGGACAAATGACTATTTATCTAAGAGTTCATCTTTGAAATAGCTACTGGTCATACTTATAAGTACTGCGCTAAGGCTTTTGGCTCCATTATCTCCACCAATGTTTACATTTAGATTATTGGGACAATGAAACACGAATTCGCCAGATGCTAAATCGTAGAGCCTGAAATTTGAGAAGCCGAAGGTATGCCCTCCCATTACTGCGTTATCTACAACCTTAATGTTGAAAGCTATAGGGATTAAAAGGAGATCAGGGTTGCCTAATTCACTTCTTAATAATTGGAGTTCATTTTGGGAAAGTATAGTATTCAGGTTTGGGAAAGCCTTCAGTTCTTTTTTTCTGTATTCTTTCAGTACGATTTTGTTGAGCAACTCTGATACTTGACTCGAAGCGCCAATTGACTGCCGAATAACATTGGGAGATCGCAGGCTGATATTTGGGGATATTCCTCCAAAGGCTTTCACTATGACTGAGTCAGTGTGCTCGACATAACTATTATAGATTGGTGTTACCACCAGGCTCATAGGACCATTATCTATGTTATAGTCTGAGTTTATGTATTTTCTTTGTCCAAAAGAACTGTTGACAATTAACACTCCCAGCAGGATAATAGTCCAGTATTTGAAATTCATAATATCAAATTTGTCAGAGGTCGGTCAGTGGTTTTTTAATTGTATAGTATTCTACTACTGGAAGTTGATCAAAAGCTTTGTAATATCCTATCTACTTCACTTTCCTATCCTGTTTTGCCGCCCACTTTACAAATTTCGCGATCTCCGGGTGTCCTAACAGGGTTTCTTTCGTATGATAGAATTTACCAAGATCGATATGACCAATATGCCGGTGAATGGTACGGTGGCAATCGGAGCAGAGATCCAGCCCCATGGTTTGCATCTCTTCCTTGCTAAACTTCCGGAGCATGATCGATTTTTTATGCACCTTTTTTGGGATCAGGTGGTGAAAGGTGAGTGGGTGTTTTCTTTCGCATAAGGCACAGGCATCCAAAGGTTCACTCATCTTGTCAATTTAGGGGTTTATGCATTTTCCGCCAACCAGCTGTTGCCCACTTTGGTACCGTTCTCTATCTTTAGCCGAGATGAATATATACGCATTAGAAGAGCATAAAATCAGGTTGATGCATACCGACATGGGCTATGAGTATCAAAAAGAGCGTGCTGAAAAATATCTGAAGCTTGGGGAAGTTTATACAGTGGATTACACTGAGGTTCATTCGGAATCTACGGAAGTATTCTTAAAGGAAGTACCTGATATAGCCTTCAATTCGACTTGTTTCCAAGATGTGAAACCACAGACTGAAGAAGACGACAAAAGGCACGAGGACTATCCTCGCTGGAACGGTTAGCATTCTTTAATTACCTCTTTTGTCGGCTTTAAACACATCATACCAACAAGTCTTAGGCCTGTCAGCAGGGTAACCATTTTTTGCTCTGAATTCCTTTCGTTCCTCAGTAAAGCTCCACCAGGTTCTGCTGGCATCCCCGGTGTTGGCATAGTGCACCGCCAGCCTGAATTGATCCTCTACACAGGAGTCAATCCAAAAGCCTTTCTTCAGTTCGTAAGCATCAGTGAGTTTTGCGCCATCCTTACCTTTTAGCTCATCGATGGAGTAGTAGCCCAGGAATACCAGGTCTTCTGCAAATTTGATCCCGATAGAGGGGATGGTCTGAAACTCAGCCAGGGCATAGAGCTCCCGGGCTCGTTCGGGTGTAGCGCCTAGTATCACTTCCAACTCATCAGCCGCATAGTCCAGGAGCTGACTGATTTTGACTTTGTTTTTTCTCAGGCTCATTCTCTCCTGATCGGTCAGTGGTAGCTTTGGGTTAGTTTTCTTCATTATCCCTGGTCAAACCTTAGCGATTCATCAATCCTGTCATCACCTCTGCCAGTTGTGAAGCCCCCAGTCGCTTACTTTTGATGACTTTGTTTTTATCCAGCACATAGATCAGGGGAGTAGACCGCACATGAAAGGGGCCTTTTTCCAGGCTTTGGCCAGGAGCACCGCTTGCCAGCAACCAGCCATCCAGCTCGTTTTCATCTGCATAGGCCCAGCAACCGTCAAGTTCATTGGCTCCTTTGGTGCATACGGCTAACATTCTCACGCCTTTGTCTTTAAACTCCTGATAGAATTTGGCCAGATCGGGTGTACTCTCTTTGCAGTGATCGCAATCATAGCGCCAGAAGTAGAGGACGGTGTATTCGGCCTCCACATCGTGTAGGTTGAAGGCTTCACCATTACGACTCATCAGGTCAATATTTGGAGCTGTTTTTCCGATAAGCAACGGTTTGAGCCTGGCTGCATTGTCCAGAATTTTTTCCAGCTGGTCAGAGGCTACCCAGGGAGCTTTGCCATTGGTATAGTACTGCTCTACCATGTGTACATAGACGGCATCCATACCTACTGTTTTCGACCGGGCATATTCGTTTAAAAAGTGGATGACATAGTGCTGATAGGTTTCTGCCGCTGGCTTCATTTGGGCAAGCAGCTGGTCAATTGCCAGACTGATTGTATCAGGGTGCTGAATTTGTAGCTTGTTGATATAGTAATCTACCTTACCGTGAAGCAGAGGGGTGCGTAGAAGCCTTTCGTCCGCAAGGTCAACGTTATCAAAAAAGTGCTTCTGGGCATAACGCCAAAGTTGGACCTGCTTTTCGCTTTCTGTTCCTTCAACATCGGGATAGTCTATATCCATAGAGGCTTTGACAATGCCGGCTGCGAGTGTTTCAGGGTTTTCAGTGACTAGCTTTTTTTGATAGGCAATGACCTTCTCATTCAGGGCATTCATTTTTTGCTGTTGCTCCTGATCATCAGAGCCAGTGCTTGATGCTGATGATTCACCCTGAATAGCCTTTGCCTCCTGGCGCCTGTCAGTAAGGTATTTCAGATAGCCGAAAAAGAGCTGGTTTTCTTTGGATGAGCCCGTCAATTCCACTGTCTCCATCATCTTGTCAGTGTCCAGGTTGATACCAAAGTGTTGTTCTCCTTCACCGATCAGAAACTCAAAGGTTGTGTTATCCGGAGTGAGCACCAGCATATAATTGCCAGCATCCAGCGGTGCGTTACCCTGAAAAACAAAGGAGTTGTCAGCTTCTCTGCGGGCAGTGTCTTTTACGTATTGCTTATTGCCCAGATGGTAGGCGAGGTAGAGTACATCTTCTTCATAACCATTCAGGTTGATTTTGATTTCATGGCCGCTTTGAGCAAGGCCGGGGAAACAGAGACTTGTTAAGAATAAGAGCGAAAAGAGAGATCGCATGTGGAAACTGTTGGTGAGTTTCAAATTTAGCCAATAATCAGTAATTATCGTGAGTCCATTTTGGTATGCAAACCCGCCAGGTCTGACTAGTAATACTTCTTTTCTCTTAGTGCTTCGGCAAAAGTATGCATTTCCCGGCTCACTTCAATTTCAATAAATTCATCATTTGAAAAGTGCCATGCACTCGTGCCGATATCACTGCTTTGGGCCACAATGGTGTCATTGGCATACCAATCGATTGCCCACTTCATTGCATCGCCTATGCCGGTAGTGAGCTTTGTGGTTTTAGCATTCTTCCGATTGAATACCGTCAACTCTACAACTGCGTAATTGTCAAGTGTCTCATCAGTTCTGTTAACATAGGCTGATAGTTCCAGGTTCTTGTCAGGAGAGAGGTAAGTTCCTTCTTCATAGTCTTTTATAAACCAACAGGAAGTTAGTAGCATGAGTATGAAGGTAAGTGGAAAGTGTTTTTTGGCAGGCATTTGTCAGGCGGATTAACAGTCGATTATTTGTGAAACTTAAGCAGTTTATACCGAGTTGCTGACTTTGAATCGCAAAAAGCTTTCTCAATAGTTAAAAAAGAATGTCGGTACCAAAAGTGATAAAGTTGTCATCGATCTGATTGAAGTAATTACTTTCTCCTTTTCCCTCCCTTGGTTCTGGGCTTTTTATACTTCTTGGCCATCTCCCTGCGGTAAGAGCCTCCCAGGTTTTCCTTTTTGTTCTTCTCCTTTTTCTCATGGAAGGCCGGACCGGGTGTATGTGCTTTTACTCAGCCGTATACTTGAGATATTTTTAGATATGCCTGAATGAATATGTACCGGCCTGTCAATGTTTATTCAGGATTTGGTTTTGGCAGCTTTGAAATCTAGTCCACATTCGAAGCAGTGGTACTCTTTTTTAAAGATAGGTAAGGGCAGACCTATAAGTAATAGCAGGTAGCCCACTATATTGGCAGGTTTTCGGCTTTTGGCCACATTATCCGAATGACAGTCCGGGCATTCTATTGGGAGATCAGTTTTCCTCACGGCTATTGTTTTGAGTGCTCATGGAGTTTAATTTGACATACGCTCTTTTTTCATCCGAGCCACCTTGGTTTTAAGCTTCTGAAAATTTGCATTTCCTATTATCAGGGGATTCAGTTTTTCCAGTTTTTCCAAATATTCGACATAGTATTTTTCGGCATTGACCTGATCCTTCAGCAACTCATAGGCATAGCCCAAATCATATTTGTATTCCCAATGAAGCTTTGCTGCTCTGTCGAGATACCCGAGACTGCCCTCAACATCACCTGACTCTATTTTACAGGCTCCTATGTTAGCCAGCACTCTTCCATCATCGCGGCTTGAGTACTTCAATGAAAGCTCAAATTGCCGAATCGCCTGCTCCAGAGAGTCTATCTGATAATAAGCGTAGCCCAGACTTTCAAACAACTCCGGATTTTCGGGAAACTCTTTAAATACTTCCTGAATGTAAGCCACAGCCAGAACGGGGTTAGCATTTATCAGGCTGTCTGCTCTGGGCAAATATACCCAGTCCAGCTTTTGTCGCGCCTGTTCTTTCTCATAAGCATCCCTCGCTGCCAGTTGTTCCTGAGTTGGTGGAGGCTGAAGAGCAATCAGTAATACACCTGTGAGTAATAAGGTCAGTCCGATAATAGAAATGGCTCTCAGTGAGGTAGGCCACCTTCTGATCAGTGGAATTTTATCCGTCTGTCTTTCAAACCACGGTTTTGTCGTTTCATTGGTTATGGCTGTGTCCTTGAGAAGGCCAGCTTCCAGCAAAACAGATCTTGCCTGTTCCACATCAGATTCCCTGACCTGAAGCTTTACGCCACCCAGAGCATTTGATAAGAAGTTATCTACCTGAATTGTCAGTTCATCTTTGAGCATAACCTCAATATCCATGGCTTGTAACTTACCACGGATAACATAAGCTTCCTGAGGAAGAGCAAAAACTGCCACAGTAATGAAGGAGTCCATTTAATGAAAGATTAGGGTCGATCCTGTTTTTGACACTCGGTTAAAACCTGAATGAATAAGGTAGGGAAAATTCGTAACCTTTTGCATGTTCACAAAGCCCGGATGTTGAGAATAGTGCGTCCTGTTGCCTTAGCTGAACTGGCCATGCCATTGATAAAAGCAGAGACTTAGCAAGCATATTCTCTCATAGCTTACTTCTTTCTTTTCCCTCCCTTGGTTCTGGGCTTTTTATACTTCTTGGCCATCTCCCTGCGGTAAGAGCCTCCCAGGTTTTCCTTTTTGTTCTTTTCTTTTTTCTCATGGAAGGCCGGACCGGGTGTATGTGCTTTCGATCTCTTGTGCGCACTGTTGATCTCCTTGTTTTTGGGTCGCTCTTCCGGGATAAGCGTGGTGGACACTTCTACCTGTGGAGGAAAGTCTTCAAGTGGTATTTCGTAATCCATCAACGCTTCAATGGCTGCTTTTTCTTCCCGCTCTTTGGGGCTAAAGAAAAGAATGGCGCTTCCATCTTGCTCTGCCCGGCCTGTTCTGCCAATGCGGTGCATATAGTTTTCAGGGTAATTCGGCACATCAAAGTTGATGACATGACTGATCTGGTCAAAATCCAGACCCCGACCGATTACATCTGTCGCCAGCAGGATACGGTGCCTGCCGCTGTCGAAGTCTTCAATGGCCCTGATCCTGAAGTTCTGGCTTTTGTTAGAGTGGATAATACCGAGCTCAGAGCCGTGAACGGGAAGTAATGTTTCGTGAAGGCGATCCGCAATTTTCTTGCTGGCCACAAAGACGAGTACCTTTTGATAGACCTGCTTATCCATAAGTAAAAAACTCAGCAGGTTAGCCTTGGTATGAAAGTTCTGTGCAGGGTAGGCGAGTTGTGCGATATTGCCCAGTCGGGTACCACTCAGCGCAATAGAAATTCTTTCGGCATTGGTAAAGTAATCGGTAATCAGCTCATCTACTTCTTCGGTCATGGTAGCCGAAAACATAATGTTCTGTCTGCGTTCGGGCAGTAGCTCAAAGATGTTTTGCAGCTGAAAACGAAAGCCCTGGTCGAGCATCACATCCACTTCATCTATCACTACTTTATTGATAGACTTAAGCTGTAGCAGGCGATTGAGACTCAGGTCATAGAGCCTGCCGGGTGTTGCAACCAATATGTCCACACCCTGCGCTACTTCCTGACCCTGTGTATTGATATTGGTACCACCATAGACCCCCACGACACGTACGGACATATACTCGGTAAGCAGTTGAGCCTGCTCTACTACTTGCAAGACCAGCTCGCGCGTGGGTACCAAAACCAGAATTCTTGGGTTCACTTGCTTTGAAAACTTCAAATCCCGCAACAAGGGAAGGAGATAAGCGAATGTTTTTCCCGTACCGGTTTGGGCGATCCCTACCAGGTCTTTACCTGAAAGAATCACCGAATAGGCTTCGGACTGAATAGGGGTGGGTTTATCGAATGATAGATCTGCCAGGGCATTCTGCAGTTGGTTCGATAAATTCAGGTCGTCAAAGCTTTGCATAGCAACAGGTTTCCACAAAGGTAATTGATCTGTATTGACTGTGGCCTACCTGAAGTGCATTCTTATAATATGATGAGCATAGAGAAGCTGCCCTGAAACTGATGGCCTCAGGGCAGTTTATCTTGCTTACGATTCTTTCTCGGGCGACATTATTTTGTAAACAATTCCCGCCAGAATAGCACCTATAATAGGGGCTACCCAAAATAACCAGAGTTGACCAAGGGCCCAATCACCAGCAAAAATGGCCTGACTGGTACTTCGGGCAGGGTTCACAGAAGTATTGGTTACAGGGATACTGATCAGGTGAATCAGCGTTAACCCTAATCCAATCGCCAGACCTGCAAAACCTTTTGGAGCCTTGGAATGTGTAGCACCAAGGATAATAATCAGGAACATAAAGGTCATTACTACCTCGGTTACCAGGGCAGACATCATATTGAAGCCATCAGGTGAGTGTTCCCCGTAGCCGTTAGCCGCGAAGCCTCCAATTTCGAAACCGGATTTGCCACTGACAATCGTATAGAGGATAAAAGCGCCTGCAACGCCACCTAGTACCTGTGACAGAATATAAGGGATAAGTTCTTTTTTATCGAATCGCCCGCCCACCCATAAACCGATAGATACAGCCGGGTTGAGGTGACAACCAGAGATGTGACCAATGGCATAAGCCATCGTAACCACCGTAAGACCAAAGGCAATGGCGACACCAACGAATCCGATGCCTAATTCAGGGTAGCCGGCTGCGAGAACCGCACTGCCGCAACCACCTAATACAAGCCACATGGTGCCGATAAATTCTGCAACTAGTTTTTTCATAAGTTTTTAATTAAGGTTGAAAAAATAAGCAGAAGTCTATTTCTGCTTATTTCAATATAATCAAAACTTACTGACTAAGAGCATTTTAACTTCTATGATGAGCCTTGATCCTCAAGGGCTACTCACTTTGAATCTGTTTTATGGGACTAATTCTGGCCGCCTTGAGAGATTGATAGCCTACTGTTGCCCAAGTGATAATAAGAATCGATACTCCCGATAAAACAAATACCCATGGACTAAGCGTGACTCTGTAGGCAAAGTCATTCAGCCAGGTTTCCATTGCATACCATGCCACAGGAAAGGCAAGGAGGGAGGCCAACAGAACCATTTTGGAAAAACCTGAAGAGAGTAATTTCAAAATGGAGCTTACACTCGCTCCGATTACCTTACGGATACCGATCTCTTTGGCTCGCATGCTGACGGTATAAGCCGAAAGTGCAAAAAGACCGATCACCGAAATAAAAATGCTGAGCCCGGAAAAGAGAGAGAATACCTGGCTGCTACGCTGCTCAGCCTGGTAGCTTTTGTCAAGCACATCATCTAAAAACCTGAAGCGAAAAGGGAGTCCCGGGACCATTTCTTTCCACTTTTTTTCAATAGCCGTGATGCCTTCTCTGGTCATACCGGCATTGAGCCTGGTAGCGATTACAATCATGCGTGAGGCGTAAAGCTCATTGCTAAGCACTATAAGCGGGGCAATGTCACTGTGCAACGACTCGTAATTGAAGTCTTTAATCACACCCTTGACCGTGTAGTATGTCTTTTGAGTAAGCCCCTGATCATGCGTGACCATGGCCACCCTTTTGCCTACAGGCTCAACCAGGCCCAGTTGTTTGGCAGCTGTCTCATTGATCAGCATCATGCTGGAGTCAATCGTATTTTCTGAAAAGAATTCACCATCGACCATTTTCAGGTCAAGCACTTTGTCCAGGTCATCACCCATGGTTACCCTTTCAACATTCACTTGATGATCAGAGCCTTCAACCATGTACGTCTCGCTACGTGTACCCCGAAAGCCATGAAGCCAGAGTGTGCCCGCTGCTTCTTTTACCTGTACCAGGTTCCTGATTTCATTCAGGAAGGGCTGTGCAAAATTTCCTTTGCGGTCAAAAGTCCCTTCTATTATCATTAGTTGCTCCTTGTCAAAGCCAAGATCTTTGTCCGATATATAGTCTACCTGCTGCCTGATGGTAAAGGTACAGATGATGAGAATGATGGCGATCCAGAACTGAAAAACCACCAAGCCATTCCTCAGCCATTTTCCTTTAATCTGAGATGAAAAACTCCCTTTTAAGACCGAAACAGGTTTGAAAGAGGACAGTGCAAAAGCGGGATAAATACCTGCCAGTACACCGACAAAGCAGCCAAGAACAATCAGTGATATAACCAATGGAAGGTCAATACTCAGGGAAAGCTCTCTTTCTGCCAAAGTATTGAAGTAGGGCAGGGCGAGTATGACCAGACCTATAGCGAGCAATAAGCTGAAAAGGCTCAAAGCGATGGATTCGGTCAAAAACTGAACAATGAGCTGAGAACGGTGTGAGCCCATGACTTTGCGCACACCCACTTCTCTGGCGCGCTCAGCAGACCGGGCTGTGGACAGGTTGATAAAGTTGACACAGGCAATGATAAAAATAAGGATGGCTATGGCGATTAGAGTGCTGATGGTTCTCATGCTGCCGCCTGCTTTCATGCCTCCCGGATTTTCAGGGTCAAGGTGGATGGAGGTCAGGGGTTTCAGCAAGTAGGCAAAACCATTTCCCGCTTGCTGATATTCTTCCCAGGAGGTTTGGTTGATACGCGCAATTTCCGCAGCCATGTGGGTTTCAACCATCGTAGGGAATTTTGCTTCCAATTGCCTCGCTTCAGCATTTTCATGAAGTTTCAGGTAGCAGTGTGTGTATTTGAGCGTGAAATCATCCTGACTAAACCAGGAGACTGTGCTTGAGGACACCAGGTAGCTAAACTTTAAATGTGAATTTCCGGGTATGTCCTCACAAACACCGGTGACCACAGAGTTTCTGCCCATGGCTGAAATAAACTGACCCACCGGATTGGCATCGCCAAAGAATCGCTTGGCCGTTGATTCAGTCAAGACGACACTATTGGGCTCTTTTAGGGCTGTGGTAGCATCTCCGTCCAGCAGCTTAAGGTTTAGCACTGTGAGGAAGTGATTGTCGGCCAGCAGTACATTATCTTCCAGAAAATGCAGGCGCTTTCCTTCAGCATCTTTTACATAGACCTGCTGACCACTGTACGGACCGGAAAAAGCAGTGGCCTCGTCTACTTCGGGAAAATCTGCAGGAATGGTGCGGGCAAAGCTATAAGGAACAGTGCGGATAGGGGTTGTGCCTTCAGGAGTCTTACGCTCCTCTACCAGCTTGTAGATATGGTCTGCCGCGGGAATGAATTTGTCATACGAAAATTCGTATTGGACATAAAGCAATACCAAAAGCGTACAGGCAATTCCTAAGGACAGCCCCATAATGTTGATGAGGCTGTAAGCTTTCTTTTTGATGAGGCTTCGAAAGGCTGATTTGATATTGCTTTTCCATAGACCGGACGAGCTTATTTTAGCAGCGTAAAACGACCTGACAATGCCTGGCCTGAAAAGCTGGATTAAGTCTCTGTAGAGCAACCAACGGGCTTTTTTGCTACCCTTTGTGGCTACGTTTTCTTCAAAAGATTCAATCAGATCACCCTCAACATCAGTATGATATTCGGGCTTACAAAACCATTTCAGTAGAGTGAGTGCGAAGAGGGGAGGTTTGTTCTTATTCACCTGGTTCGAGTTTTAGTACAGTACCTGGCAAAGCATTCCACAAAGCATTACGTGTTTCGCGGGTATACTCAATCGCTTTTTTGCCATAAGGCGTAATGGTGAAAAAGAGCTTGGGTCGGCCTCCACGCTTTTCTGTCTTTTCTCCGTGCTGCGATTTCAGGTAGCCCTTTTCCTCCATTCTGCGCAGTGTTATTTGCAAAGCACCTACGCTGACCGTTCTGCCCAGCCTGTCCTCAATCTCTTTGCGAATGGTCACGCCATAGGCATTGCCATCCAGTATGCCCACTGTGAGCAATACGACTTCCTCAAACTCACCAATCTGAAATTTTCCCATAGCTAATACTAAAATGTAGTATTGCAATTATAGGTCAAATGAGATATTAAAACAATATTGTAGTATTTGTTTTTGAAAAATAAATTCAGAGCTGGTTCAAAAATGTGCTTATGCGCTCATTCAGCTCGGAGTTATCTACTGAGATGGTTTGGTGACTTCGGTTTTCATAGATAAAGAGCTCCAACTGATTGCTGAGGTTTTGGCCAATCAGCCTTTGTTGCAGCGCTTCTCCCTGTGCGGCTGGTACACTCCGGTCGTCAGCCGCAAAGTACGCCTGGGTAAGAGGTAGGTCCTCAGCAAAGAAAATGGGGGAGCTTGCTATGATAAGCTTCCGGGCCTCTGCCAGGGTGACTTCCTGATTTACCAATGCGGAAAGAAACTGACACTGATAAGTAGGATCATTTTCATTGAAGGCAGTCAGCTCCAGCATATTCGCAGGGCCGGCTACACTTACTACGCGCTTCACTCTGCCATCGCGAATGCCCATAAGCATGGCTACGGTACCACCACGGCTACCACCTTGTGCAGCCACCCGGCCGGTATCCGCCAACGGTTCATGTGCTTCAATGACATTAAGTAACGCAATGGTGCCATTAGTAGCACCATCAAAAGCATCGCAATGTGGTCCTCCTGATTGAGGAGTGATATAGGTAGTGCCGTTAATTGTCAGGTTGAGAGATTGTCCGCGCAGGGCCGGAATGGCTAATATAAAGGGCTGCTCAAAAGCGTTTTCGTTAAAGCCAAAGCTTAGTGAATTGACCCTTGTAGCAATGGAATAGCCGTTTAGGAACATTCGTACGGGCATGATGGTGTCTGATTTTGGCACAATCAGGATGGCATACTCCTGGTAACCACCTACACTGTAAGAGATGGTTTTGAGGGTAGCTCTGCTGTCCAGAATCTCCTGACTTTGTACTTCTGTATAGTTTATCACGGAGAGGTTTCTCGAGGTCCATTCAGCTTTGATGGCATCAATCTCTGATTGAACCGGCTGTGCAAAAAGTGTTTGTGTATCGTAACCGGTAAGGAAGGATTCTTGCTGACAGGACAAACAAATCAGAGCTGTCAGGATAAAAGCTAAGTATTGGTTGCAAATGTTTTTGAGTTGTGTGCGCAACCTATCAAAGACGCTCCTGAGGCAAATGAACAGAGGTGTTAAAATTGGTGAGGGGAGATGTTAAACTTTACTAAAAAGCAGATAGAGATCTAAGATAATTCCCAGGTGCAAACGCCTTTAATGCTCACCTTGGCTCCGAGCCTTTCATAAAACCTGATGGCTGCCACATTTTCCTTTTCTACTTCCCATTTGATGCGTTGAATGCCTTTTTCTTTTCCATGTCTTTTCATTTCCTGCATCAGCGCCTCGCCAATCTTTTTGCCACGGAAGGCAGCTTTTACAAATACATCATCAATGTTAATATAGCGTACTCCCAGCCAGATGGAGTAATTGATCGTGTATGATACATAACCTGCGGTAGCACCCTCATATTCTGCTATCATTGCTCCGAATAATGGGCTTTCTCCAAAGCCGGCCCTCAATAGTTCAGCCTTGCCGGTCTTCACAAATGGTTCTTGCTCGTGATAGGCCGCAATCTCCATGATCATTTCAAAAAGCACATCTATGTCCTCAGGTGTGGCTTGTCTTAGCTCAATCATGCGTACTATTTTTATTTCCTTTAGAGTATCGAACTGGTCTCGAATGAAGTCAGAGGTATTATAATATAACCTGAAACAGCTCTATCTGATCACTTTCTTGCTCTCTACTGTAATTTCAGAGCCCTCTGCCAGCATGACTGAAACCGGGGTCTCTTTATTTAAAAAACCGAATTCATTTCCATACACGGCTCCAAAGTCTACTTCTATTTTATATTCCTTTACCGGATAGGCCCGCCACTTGGGATGAGTTACCTCATATTCATTGCTTTTAGCACTATTTACATGCGCGTAACCCCAGTAGTGCTCCGTTATGAACTCTGTTTCACTACCCTGAATCAGCTCTTTGCTCTCAGCCTCTGCTGTTATGGCAAAATGTTGCCACCGGGAGTTTTTTTGCCAGCTGTAATTGACTTTTAGGAGATTCCCGGAGTTTTCCCAGGAATGCTTCATGGGCATTGTTTCGTAGTTTTCGCCATACACGGTGTTGGCAACAAAAGTCAGTGCGGGTTTTGGTACGATCTCTTTGATAAAAACAACTCCTCTTTTCCATTCGCCATGCTCTTTTCTTTTTACATAGAAGCGCAGGTTTACCTCTTCAAAATTGATATGAAACGGTATTTTAAGGCCCAGCATTCTGGTATTTAAGAACATAAAGCCCACCAGACTTACATAACAGGTGTCTTGCCACAGGTCCAACTCAGTACCATAAGGTACGAAAGGCTTGAGTGTAGCCGGGTCAACGCGATAATTGGCCAGGGCCAGTTTTCGCCATTCTGCTTTTAGAAAACTCATCTAGGGTTTCTCATTTTTATTAATGAAGCTAAGGCAATTTCCAATTGAGTTGAAGAGTTCCGGAAGATTTATTGGTCAAAGGCAGGGCTGAGTTAGAATAGTTCTCTTGTTTCACTCGACTAATTGAACCAGAACTAAAAAAGTACGACCTTTGGGTAAGCGGATCAGGTGGTAATTCGAGACCTGTTTTCAGTTAAAAAATCGGTCATGGAATTAAATTTAGTTGAAGAGTATTTACTTATCGCACTGGATGACGATAAGGGGGCTTTTGTAATAGACTCTACCCATCTGCATTACGGTTTTGCAGGCTCAATATTGCTGGAGCTGGCACTGCGTGAGAAAATTGATATTGATGGTGATTACCTGCACCTGAAGAATCGCAGCCAGGAGCCAGAAGCAGCCTTGAATCAGGCCATAGCATTGATTGCGGAGAGCGATAAGACGAAAAAAGTAAAGCACTGGCTGGATGTATTGGCCAGAAAAGCCGGAGAAATGAAGCAGGCCACCTTGCAGCGACTGATCGAAAGGGGAGTACTGCGAAAAGAGGAACATAAAATACTCTGGATCATTCCCAATAATAAATATCCTACCAGCAATAGTAATCCGGAAAACAAAGTGCGCGAGCGTCTGAATAATGTGATTCTGAATGGAGCACAGTCAGAGCCAAGGGATGTGATGCTCCTAAGCCTTATTGATGTCTCGGATCTTACCAAAGAAGCTTTCCGGGATCAATCTGATTACAAAGAGGTAAAAAGAAAGATCAAGGAAGTAACTGAGGACATTAAAATCAGCCAGGCGATCAATAAAAGCATTCGTGAGATTCAAACCGCCATTATGATCTCCATCGCCACCACGATGGTGGTGACCACTGTGATTACGAGTAATAATTAGAGCCTAGCGACTTCTCTTGAGCCTTTGGTAGAGCGCATTCGCCTCTTCTTCGAGGGTAGGTACCAGTTCCTGCAGAGTGTTGATTAAATCAGAACTCATATGCTGCACCGTGAGCACATAAATGTCCTTGTCTATCATATCGCATACCAGAAAGTGTTTTCCTGCCGGGTAAACTTTGAAGCGATTTGAAATGTTATCGTTAACCTTGAGGAGTTGAGGGTATTCTTCCAGGAGCTTTAGAGATTCCTGCATGCGACCAAGATATTGAGCAGCAACAGTTTCTCCCCACTTCGCACGAGAATATTGGTAAATGTTGTCTATATCTTCAAGAGCTCGGTAAGTAAGCCTTATTTGAGTCACTTTTTGACCTCTTTAAATCGTTTTAAGTCGGCTTTCAAATCACCTGAAAAGTCAAGGGTTCTGCCTTGAATAGCATCCTGATACCCCTCTATAATACTCGCTCTGAGAGCAATAGCTTCCCGGCTGCGTTTCTCTTTGCGAATCAGGTCTCTCACAAATTCACTGGGGGTGCTATAGAGTGTACCATTGCCAGAGCTTTCATTAACGAAATCTTTAAGTTCATCTGTCAAGGGCAGGTTGAGCGAATTTGAGAGCTTGGACATATCTTTCTTCGTTACAAATGAGTGATTTATTCAATATTTGTCAATATATGAATAATATTTGATCGTTATAAATATGGTGACCACAACTAATAATCAGAAGTCACAGACTTTAAGGGGGGCTTTACCACTACTTCAACCCCTTGAACTTCTCTTTGGTGACTTCCTGAACGGGCTTGTTTTCAATCTTACTTTTTAGCCAGGAGAGTATGTCCAGGTATAGGAAAGGCCTGCGTTCAAACAGGTCTTCATTGAGTGGGGTAAGCCGGTCGTGCAGCTCCTGAAACTCTTTTTTGAGCTCATTGGGTTTGATTTTCCCTGACCTGCGCAGGAATTGGAAAATCTCTTTTTGCACCGCCTGCTGGTCATTCATTTTGCCGATAAACTGAAAGGTAGACTTGATCTGGTATTCCAGCTGAAAGTCCTGGCCTTCCTCAAAGTGTGCTATCAGGTTCAGTATCCGGGCAAAGCAGTGGATGTCTTCCCGCAGGTTTATATCCTTGAAATACACGATCTGGTTGAGGTAGAAAATGGCTTTGCGATAATTGGCATTGCCAAAGTATAATGAGGCAATTTTATAGTAAAACATCAGCACTCGTTCGGGGTCTATTTTGCCCTCATAAAGCTTAAGCTTATCCAGTATTTCAGGAATAAGCTCAACTCCTTTATCATAGCTGCCCTCCATAAAGTGCTTGTTCACCTTAGAGATGTAGAGGAACTTAAAAACCAGTATCTCCGTGTTCAGGTCTCCGACAATACTCTTATTTCCGGCCAGAGCTTCAACTTCCTCAATAGCCTCGCAAAGGCGGCTGTAATATTGTAGCTGAAAGAGCGCTCCCAGCAGGTTCTGATAGCCTTTGATGAACTGTACAGACTGTTTTTTAGCCATTTCAGGATGGGCCTTAAACAGGTCTACCCAGGCCTGTGCGTGCTTATAAGTATTGGGGAAATTCTGCACAATTTTATTGTACCAGACATGGCATTGGTGATAGTACAGCTGCTCGTAAAAGCTTAGATTTTCAAGCCTTACCTCTGGCAGATTCTTTTTGAAGTAGTTGCTCACTTCATGAAAGTCAGCTTCGTCACGCGCATAGCCCTTTTTAAGAAAGAGACCGTAAAGATTGAGTGCCAGGTTAGAAAGCTGATGAGAGGATGTGATGATCTTAGTGGTCTCATCGGCCTCTCTTGTTAGCACTTCGGCCCGGTTTTCAATACTGCGGGTGATGTACTGCGATTCTATGAGCTTTTCAAATTCTATTACTTCCAGGCTGATCGTGAAATGCTTGTTATCCCGCGCCAGGTTTTTTGTTCTGTCCAGCAGCTTAAGTGCCTGCTTGTAAAACCCCTTGTTGTAAAGCACCTTGGCATGGTCCAGGTTTTCACGTAATTGAATATCCAGATTCTGCCCGATATGGTAGTGCCTCAGGCTCGATAAAATCTGCTTATAGAGGTTTGCTTTTTGATTGGAAAATTGAATTTTTTTTATGCTCGGGACTTTCTTCAGAATGGCCTGATCATCGTAATGCTTCATTGATTCCATGGCATCAAAGAGCTTAATGAATTTCACATCATCGGTGTTTCCGCTTCTGTTGACAAAGAGTCTGAAGTGTCGCTTTTCCGTTTTGGTAAGCGACTTTATGAGGTCAAAAAGTGGGTCTCTTTTCTGGTTTGCCATTGTATTTGCAATCTGTTTAAAAAACTGAATGTCAGTCTTTTACATAAAAAGGAGCTTCAAATTGAAATAGTAGAAGTCCGGCCTTCTCTTATTGTCGGGTAGAGAAGGCATTTTATATTCATTTGATTAAGAGAAAAGAGAATACTGTAATCGAATAGAGACCAAATAAACAATGGATCGACAAAAAATACAAATCTTTGACACCACACTCCGGGACGGAGAGCAGGTGCCGGGTTGTAAGCTGAATACCAAAGAAAAAGTGGATGTAGCCAGGCGACTGGAAGCGCTGGGAGTGGATGTGATTGAGGCGGGTTTTCCCATATCAAGTCCCGGTGATTTTGAGTCAGTGGCGGCTATCGCTGCTGTGGTGAAAGAGGCGACTGTATGCGGGCTCAGCCGAGCTGTTGAAAAAGACATTATCACCGCAGCTGATTCGCTGGTAGGTGCTAAAAGACCAAGAATTCATACGGGAATCGGAACTTCCGAATCTCATATTAAATACAAGCTTCAGACAACTCAGGAAAAAATTGTGGAAAGGGCTGTGGCGGCTGTAAAGCTGGCCAAGAGCTTTGTGGAGGATGTAGAGTTTTATGCTGAAGATGCCGGCCGTACGGACAATGCCTTTTTGGCGCATGTATGTGAGCAGGCTGTAAAAGCAGGAGCTACCGTGCTCAATATTCCTGACACGACAGGTTACTGTCTGCCGGAAGAATACGGGGCGAAAATCAAATACCTCAAAGAAAATGTAAAAGGCGTGCACAATGTGAGACTATCTACGCACTGCCACAACGATTTGGGTATGGCTACCGCCAATTCAATTGCCGGTGTGGTCAATGGAGCCACACAGATTGAGTGTACCATCAACGGAATAGGGGAAAGAGCCGGAAATACGGCTTTGGAAGAAGTAGTGATGGTGTTGCGACAGCATCCTGATCTGCTTAAATACACAGATGTAGATACACGTCAGCTCAATGAACTGAGCCGATATGTATCAGATACCATGCGTGTACCGGTGCAGCCGAATAAGGCCATTGTAGGTGCTAATGCCTTTGCACATTCTTCAGGCATTCACCAGGATGGCGTGATCAAAAAGAGAGAGACATACGAAATAATCGACCCGAAAGATGTCGGTGTCGACCATTCTTCTATTGTACTGACTGCAAGAAGTGGTCGGGCCGCCTTAGCCTACCGCATGAAAAATATTGGACATGAATTGACAAGAGATGAGCTCGATGTTTTCTATGCAGGCTTTTTAAAGGTAGCGGACGAAAAGAAAGAAGTGAAAGATGAGGATCTTCACCAGCTGGTAGAGTCAATCGTAAAAGTGGCAGTTTGAGATGGCAAAAACCTTATTTGACAAAGTCTGGGATGCCCATGTGGTAAAACAGCTGGAGGGTAATATTGATGTATTGTACATCGACAGGCACCTGATCCACGAAGTTACCAGTCCGCAGGCCTTTGCAGAGCTGGAAAACCGCGAGCTGCCTCTCTTCAGAAAAGAGCAGATGGTAGCCACGCCAGACCATAATGTGCCTACCGAAAATCAGCACTTACCTATTAAAGATGCGCTATCGAAGCATCAGGTAGATACGCTTATTGAAAATTGTAAAAAATTTAATGTAGAGCTTTATGGCTTGGGGCACCCTTTTCAGGGAATTGTGCACGTAATAGGACCTGAATTGGGGGTTACCCTGCCGGGCCGTACTATGGTTTGTGGAGATAGCCATACTTCTACCCATGGTGCCTTTGGTGCCATTGCTTTTGGTATAGGTACCAGCCAGGTGGCGCAGGTAATGGCCAGCCAGTGTTTGCTGCAAACCCGGCCCAAAACCATGCGGATTACCGTGAATGGCAAACTACCCAAAGGTGTACTGGCTAAGGATATTATTCTGTATATCATTGCTCAGCTCACCGCTGCAGGCGGTACGGGGTACTTTGTAGAGTATGCCGGATCGGCCATTGAGTCCCTGTCCATGGAGGCGCGCATGACCATTTGTAATATGAGTATTGAAATGGGAGCCAGGGGAGGCATGATCGCTCCTGACCAGACCACCTTTGAGTATATAGAAGGTCGTGAGTTTGCACCTCAGGATCAAGATTTTGAAAAGGCTGTCGCTTACTGGAAAACACTCAAGACGGACGAAGGAGCAACCTTTGATAAGGAATATACCTATGATGCTGCAGATATTGCGCCTATGATTACTTACGGTACCAACCCAGGTATGGGCATTAAAATCAATGGTAATGTACCTGCTAAGCTGGGAGAAGGAAGCCAGGACAGTTTCCATAAATCACTGAATTACATGGGCTTTAATCCGGGAGAGTCTCTGCTGGGCAAAGCAGTCAACTGGGTGTTTATAGGTAGCTGTACCAACTCCAGAATTGAAGACCTGCGCATTGTAGCAGACTATGTAAAGGGCAAGCAAAAAGCAGCGGGCGTAAATGCTATGATCGTACCGGGCTCAAAGCAGGTAGAGAAGCAAGCCATTGCGGAGGGACTGGATAAAGTACTGATGGAAGCCGGTTTTGTGTTGAGAGAACCGGGTTGTTCCGCATGCTTAGGAATGAATGAAGATAAAGTGCCAGCCGGTGAATACTGCGTTTCTACCTCCAACAGAAATTTTGAAGGCAGGCAGGGCCCCGGTGCCAGAACACTGCTGGCCAGCCCCTTGGTGGCTGCTATTACAGCGGTGGAAGGAAAGATTGTGGATATTACTAAACACCTGAATTGAAATGGAGAAGTTTAGCAAAATAGTTTCAACGGCCGTACCGCTTCCCAATGAGGACGTGGACACCGATCAGATTATACCTGCGAGGTTCTTAAAAGCTACCTCAAGAGAAGGTTTTGGCGATAACCTGTTTCGCGACTGGAGATACAACAGTGACGACTCACCAAAGACTGACTTTGTACTGAATGACACTACTTACTCCGGTCAGGTACTGGTGGCGGGCAGAAATTTTGGTTGTGGTTCATCCAGAGAGCATGCCGCCTGGGCCTTATTCGATTATGGCTTCAGAGTAGTAGTATCCAGCTTTTTTGCCGATATTTTTAAGGGTAATGCCCTGGGTAATGGACTGCTTCCGGTACAGGTTTCAGATGAGTACCTGGCAGAACTGATTGCGGCTGTAAAGGCAGACCCGGCTACTGAGGTAGCGGTGGACCTACCCAGCCAAACCATTAGCTTCAATGGAAAAGAAGCTTCCTTTGAGGTAAATGCTTATAAAAAGGAGTGTATGCTCAATGGCTATGACGACATTGACTATCTGGTAAGTATAAAAGACGAAATAGAGGCTTATGAAACCTCTGCAATAACAATATAATGGGAGTGAAGAAGAAAATTGGAATGCTGCCCGGTGACGGAATAGGCCCTGAGGTAGTGGCAGAAGGCAGAAAAGTGATGGAGGCCATCGCTGAGCGCTTTGGTCATACTTTTGAGTTTGCCTATGGAGATGTGGGAGCCGTTGCCATCGATAAAACGGGAACTCCGCTTCCTGATGAAACGCTGGCTATTTGTGAGCAGTCAGATGCCTTCTTGTTCGGAGCCATTGGCGATCCGAAATACGACAATGACCCTACAGCGAAAGTAAGGCCTGAGCAGGGCTTGCTCAAGCTGAGGAAGAGCCTGGGGCTTTTTGCCAATATCAGGCCGGTTACTGCTTATGACAGCCTTTTACACATGTCACCACTCAAGGTAGAGCGCGTAAAAGGAGCCGACTTTGTGGTGTACAGAGAGCTCACCGGGGGCATCTACTTTGGTGAGAAGGGCAGAACGGAAGATGGTGCCTATGATCATTGTACCTACTCCAACTATGAGATTGACAGAATAGCGCACCTGGCCTTTAAATCCGCAGTGAACAGGAATAAAAAAGTAACGCTGATAGATAAAGCCAATGTGCTGGAAACCTCCAGGCTATGGAGAGAAAGAGTAACAGCTATAGCGGAGGACTATCCTGAAGTAACGCTTGAGGCTATGTTTGTAGATAATGCGGCCATGCAGATGATCCAGAATCCTAAGCAGTTTGATGTGATTCTCACGGAGAATATGTTTGGTGATATTATTTCCGATGAGGCCAGTGTGATTGGCGGTTCCCTGGGGCTTTTACCTTCAGCGTCTATCGGAGACAAAACCGGTATGTTTGAGCCAATCCATGGTTCTTACCCACAGGCTGCGGGTAAGAATGTGGCCAATCCCCTGGCTACCATTTTATCAGTAGCCATGCTGCTGGATCATATAGGTTTAATTGACGAAGCGATAGAAGTGAGACAGGCGGTAAATGCTTCTCTTAGAAATGGCCTGGTTACGGAAGACCTGGCCAAAGATCAGGGATATGGCACCGATAGGGTAGGAGACTTTATTGTGAACCGTATCCTGGATGGAGAAGAGTCTGGTTCGCAGAGTAATATAGAAGCAGGGCTGAGTACGATCATTTAATCTGCCTTCGCGACTGCTTCGGCAGACGAGAAGTGTGTGGTCTAATTCCCCGATGCTTACATCGGAAACAAGGGTCCAGGGCTTGCCCTGGGGTTCAATACCATTTATTATCAGTTCATATTTATTTCGTTTAGATAGTTTGTTGAAGTCCCGGCCTTGGTCGGGATTTTTTTATAAACGAAATACTTGAAAACCTGATAGTTACTATCAGATAGTAAGCTGATGCAGGTGCAGCTGATTTTCGAAAACCTTTTCTACATGCTTTATCAGTGTTTTCAGGTGAAATGGCTTTTCTATAAAGGTCATAGCTCCCAGAGATGGCCAGTCTACCCGGTAGTATGCCGACATTAATATGATAGGGGGTGGGGATGGTATTTCCTTTTGAACCAAATCAATGAGCTGCTTTCCATCCAGCAGAGGCATTGAAAAATCTGTAATAATTAAAGTAGGGGCAGAGGTTTTGATAAAATCCCAGGCTTCAAGGCCGTTGGGTTTTGCGACAACTGAATAATCATAAAGTTCGAGAACTTCCTGGATAGAATCTCTCAGATTATCATTGTCTTCGACAATAAGAATATCACACATAACATCATTTTTTAAACAACACAGCAATTGATGTTGGTGTATGCGACAGTAAGATGGTTAACTCTTTTACACTCCTGACCAGGTCATGAAAGTAAAAGGGCTAATGGTGAAAGGTTTTCGATTATAGGCAAAAGACTCTTAAAAGAAAAATCATATTTATCAGTTGGTGAATATTAGTGGTGTAAGGTATGCAGGTATTTGACGATAGTATCATCTATGCCTTATTATCTGTTATTTTGGATGGATAAAGGCCTTTTATGATTTGCAGCTACAATTAATGAAAATAATTCTTCTCTGTGATTTTCATCATCGATTGATTTTAATCGGAAAGATGAATGTTGAAATAGTTATATATCGACTGAGTTAGTAGGTATGATAAGTAGAGAATAAGTGCCGGGTTTCAGCACTTCTGAATATGATCTGCCATTGTGGGGCTATTATCTGTGAACGGTTAAGCAGTCAGTCAAGGGCAGGGGTCTTATTTGAGCTTCGGGTTGTTGTAGTTCAGTTGTCTGTCATCAGCTTCACTGTGTTTTAGGGATCAAAGAGTGGTTTTCGAAGTAGCGTCTACGTTTTGTCCTTTTACAGTAGCCGAAAAGCAGATTGATTCTATCAACTTTATAAATAAGAATTCTTATTACATGAGTAATAGATAGTAAGACCGGAAGAAGTCCGGTCATGTACTGGGTGTGATATATGAGTAGAGCACTCGGTGTTTAGGTGATAGTGCCTGGCAGCATCCCTGCCGGGCACTCATTTTTTCACTAACCTAATCCTGAGGCTTTCGTTATCTTTCGCATACTGGTGTTAAGTAAAGTGTACTGTGTTGAAAAAGTGGCAGTTATTTTTGTGATGGGCAACGAAAGAAAACTGAGCGTAGCAGCGTTCTGTGATGTTTTCAGGAGGCAGTGCAGCGCAAAAAGAACAAGGCTTGGTTTGACTAAAGTATGCTTAACTTAGCACGAATCTGTATTATGAAAAAGGTCCTCCTCTCACTGTTCTTTTCCCTTTTGGTTGTAACGGCCTTTGGTCAATCTACAGCCTACACCAAAAAAAAGAACGCCAAACTGTCTGTAAAATCTCCTTTCGAAAAGATCTGGGATGAGGAGCTACCAGCTGAAGTGGTATATAAGGATGATGAGATCATTGCCTTTGTACCGTTGCGTAGACAAACTCCCGTCCATTACCTCATCGTGCCTAAAAAGCGCATCACCACCATCAATGAAATGACAGATGATGATGCGCTCATTGTGGGTAGAATGTTCATTGTTGCCAGAGATTTGGCAAAGAAGTACGGTATCGCAGAAACAGGCTACCGCTTGTCTGTCAACACCAACGAAGATGCCGGACAATCTGTCTTTCACCTTCACCTGCATTTACTGGGAGGGATGAAAACGGGCCCAATGGTAGATCAGACTTACACGGACCCTAATCCCCGTAAGAAAGAAAAGGACTAGGTCTTCAAAAGGCCAGAGCCGTTCCTTTCTCCCAGTCCTCTTTACTTATCCGCACCCCGTTTACTGAGCCTGTGTCCCAGTCTTGTGCTATTTTCCATCGACCGTTTTGTTTTTTAAGTACTACATGAAATCGCGCATAATAGGCTCTTTCTTCCTCTCCCGGTCGGCTGTTCACTACCTTATAGTAGCCTACCTCATATCCGGTGTTTCCTGAATACACCCGCTGCTCAAACCAGAAGTGGATCTTCCGCTGGTCCTTTCTTTCGATGCTCGCTGCAAATGACTGAGCGTTGCGATCTTTGTATGCCTTGCCCAAAGTAAGGCCATTTCGACTGGCTCTGAGTACATCATCGGTGTGCAGATTGTTAAAGGCTTCGGCATCAAAACCAGACCAGCTTTCAACAAAGGGTTTCCACAGCGTTTCGTTCACTTCTTTTTCAATGGCTTCCTGCGCAAACGTAAGGTTGATGCTTAGCACCAGTAGTGCTGTACACAAGTTGAGTTTTTTCATGAGTTTTTGTTTTCAAGAAAGCCCGGAAAGGAAATCTATGCTCACCAAATCATAATATGACCATAAGTTTAGCTCAGGGCTTGTTTTCTGTAGGCCGATGGCGTCATGCCCACCTCTTTTTTAAAGACTGTATTAAAGCGGGAGAGGCTGTTAAAACCACTGTCAAAGGCAATGGTAGCTACTTTTTCCAATCGCTTTTCTGGGTCAGCCAAAACCGCTTTGGCCTGCTCAACTCTATGCTGGTTAATCAGGTCGGTGAAGCTCTGCTGGTAGAAGGAATTGATAACCTGAGAAAGGGCATTGGTAGATACATCAAGGTCTGCGGCCAGTCTGGACAGAGATAACTCCGGATCGAGAAAGCACTGATCTATATTGAGCTTTTGATCCAGCTTTTTTCTCAGCACTGTCAGTTTCTCTTCTGTAATAGAAGAGCCCGGGTATTTGGTTTGGAAGTAGGAGGTAAACCTGTTTTCCTGAAGCATAATGGCACTGACCGCATAAAGGCCGATGGCATAAAGCACAGCTCCGCCTATATAGCCTGAGTATTTAAAAAGAGCGGGAGAGTACACCAGCAACAACACTCCGGTAATAATCAGAAAGTCCCTTAACCACCTGTTTGTGGGTTTTGCAACAGTGGTGTTTTGTGCTTTTATGTGATTTCTATAGATCCATACCGCCTGCAGGTAGTAGAATAAAATGGACAGATAGGAGGCGTGTAGCGCAAAATCGCGCCAGAAAGGCCAGGGCTGAAATGGGCTGGATACCAGCAGGAGAAGGTAGGGAGCAAAATGCCATAAATACCTTTTGGGAACTGTAAAGGCCTGCTGCGTTCTGGACATAAAGTACAGCACCATTAAGGGGCCGATGGCAAACTGATGTGTGAGCCCCAGGTTGACGAGGAAGCGCCAGATCTCTATGCTCATTTCCAGGCCAGGGTCAAGCTCTCTGGTATGCACCACAATGTTTTTGGCTATGCGTAAAGAGGTAGCCAGTAGGAGTAGGGAGAAAATACGGTTGGATACAGCATTCTTCTTCCGAAACCAGAGAATAATGGCGAAGAGGATTCCCTGAAAGGAACCAAAAGCGGCAAAGAGTGTCAGCCAATCCAGTCTGAACAAAGCGAGGCAATTAGGTACAGCTGCAAGTCAGTGAAAATCGACCTGATTATCAACTTTAATTGTACCCATATTATGAAATAAGGACTTTGTAAAGACAGAAGGTTCCGGGTGTATATCCCAGAACCTCCTTTCCACCGCTTATTTCAAATAATTCAAAGGACCGTTTCAGCACCATTGCCATCAGGCAGGGCCGGTCTTGTCAATCGCGGGTTCAATCTCTGCTTTCTCTGTAAATAGCCAGCATGTCTATGTTCCTGCTTTCCTTTTTTATACCAAGCCCCAGGTCTTTCAAGGCTTTAAAAAATGTTTTCTGGTCCTCGCTGTAATAGGAGAAATTGATGTTATAAATACCCTCAATGCCTGTTTCATTTACTACTGCCATTCCCAAAACCCCATGGTTTTCGAGGTACTCTCTGAAATCGTCCAGAGATACGCCCGCACCGGAGAAACTATCACCACGCGCAGAGTAGGCTGTCTTTTTACTGGATGGCTCCGGGGGGAAATCTACATCATCAAGCTTGTAAAGTACCGCTACTTCCTGCTCCTTTTTGGCTGGTCGGGCCTTAATGTCCAGTGTTTCATTTAGTTTTCTTTGGAGAATTTTGTAGAGGTACTCCGTACTGTCGGGTGATACGATGATGTCGAGGTTAAATTGGTTTTCAATCTTTTTGTGATCAAACAATGATTTGTCCACTTCGTAAAGCATACGGAATTCACTGGTTTGGTAAGCCGCACGATACATGCCTGGGACCGTGATGCCATGCATGCTGATTCGTCTGTTATAAAATACACCTCTACTTGACCTTTTGGTAAAAGCCGGTACTGCAGGATTACCCGGCTGTATTACGAAGGATTCGATGGTGGACTTGTCAGCCTCAAAATAGTCATCAGTATAATTGAAGGTTGTGTTGTCCTTTTTAATGGGCAGATCAATAGGCGTATTACTAATTACCTTTTCAATTACTTCTTTTGTCAGGTTTTGAGGGCGGGTAATCGCTACTACCTTGCCTTGTTTATCTATCAATACCGAATGAGGGATTTTCCTGTAAGGGAAAACCTGTTGTGATTTACCCGGAGCATCTATAGCATAGAGAAAAGAGTAAGGCCTTTTTTCAGCAAACCTCTCTATCCTTTCGGGTTTTTGCATGGTGACCGCCAGTACCTGCAACTGATCGGGAAAAGCCTTTTGCAGCGAGTCGAGGTGAGGCATGCCGCTGATGCAGGGGCCACACCAGGTAGCCCAAAAGTCAAGCAGCACTACTTTACCCTTAAGGCTTTCCATGCTGATCTGCTTTTTATCGCTTTTGACCAGTTCAAATGTAAGGTTAGGGACTGATTCTCCTATGCCGGTTTCCTGTCCGTTTGCCAGCAGTGGGCTTAAAAAAATACATATGGCAATAAGTGTGTTGAATACTCTCATTTGTGTTTTTTTGATGAAAGTAGCCACACCATTTCAGTGATATAGTTAACGAAATCCTTAAGAAATGTAAATGTTTGTTAACGGACCCGACTTTACGGGACCGAATAGCTCTTAGCGCAGTCACGAACGAGTCGTTTGTAAACCTATTAGTAAGAAGTGTAAATCTATGTTAAGAGATTAGTCGCTGCCTGAGCTGCCGTCTATATTTATCACCATGAACTCAAAAACGAAATATCTGTCAATCATAACAGCCGTCTCTTTGCTGTGTATGCTCAGTTTACAGCTGTATTTTCTTTATACCACCTACCAGGGAGAGAAGCAGGAATTTACAAAGGACATCAATGCTTCTCTTCAACTGGCCCTACCTGAGGTACAGGAACACAGACTGGATGAAGTCTACAGACTCCATGTCAGAGACATCACAGACACTACACTGATAAAGCTGGAATGGAATACTGAGGATTCTACTAGAACAGCCTTCGAGGTAAAGGACCTCAAAACAGATAAGATAGTGCTAAGCTATGCTTATAGCAATGATGAAAAATCAGATACCATCAAAGATATAAGAGATAAAGTCACCGAACTGTTCATGAGGACCGGGCGAAATCAAAGGGTCTATTTTGGGCTTACCAAAGAAGTAGACAGGCGGAGAGAACTCTATTTTGATACGGTTAAGCTTGATTTGAAAATGCTAAGAGATACTCTTGATCAGAGTTTTATGGCCTTGAACATACCTTTGGATTATCGGTTCGAACTTTTGGATTCACTCACCACACCAGAGGACTTAGGTGCAGTACTCCATACCGAAGGTCTGAAAGCCTATGACAGGTCAAATGAGGACCTGATTCTGATCTTTGATCGCCCTACAGCGCATGTACTGGCAAGGATGGACATGGTACTTGTGGCCTCTTTCACCGTGATTTTACTCATTGCGATTGCTTTTATTGCGCTGTTCAGAACCATCAGTCGTCAGCGCAGGCTTTCCGGTCTCAAAGATGATTTTATCGATAGCATGACACATGAGCTGCTGACGCCCATTGCCACATTGAAGATTTCACTGGAAACGCTGGAGAACAAGGATGTACGGGAAAGCGAGGAGAAAACCGCCAGGTACCTCAACATCTCTAAGATGGAGTTATCCAGGGTTTCCGATATAGTACACAATGTACTGTACAGCTCATTACACGAACAACAAGAAGCTAAACTCAAAGTGGAACGTATTAATGTCAATGAAGTGCTTGATGATCTGGTCAATTATCACAGCGACATCAACCAGGGGGTAGACATTCAATACCAGACCCTCGAAGACCCCTGGATAAGCTCAGACAGGCAGCATTTAACCAATGTGCTCCACAACCTGATTGATAATGGCATTAAGTATACGAGTGGCCAGGTCAGTATCACGATAATTCCTACACGATACGAAGGAGAGTTAAGCATTGTGGTAAACGACAATGGCTGTGGAATACCTGAAAGTGAGCAATCCAGGGTTTTCGAGAAGTTTTATCGTTCCCGGGATGTTCAGGATATCAAAGGTTTAGGTGTAGGGTTGTATTATGTGAAAACCATCCTGAGTCGTTTAAAAGGAAGCATTGAGCTTTTGCATTCTTCACCAAAGGGTTCTTCCTTTAAGGTATCACTCAAGACAGCAGGGAGCGGTGAGTAATAAGAAAATCCTATTAGTAGAAGATGAATTGTCACTGGCCATGGTGGTGAGCGACAACTTACAATCGGCAGGTTATCGCGTAACGCATGCCCGCAATGGAGAGGAGGGACTCAGGACTTTCTTTGTTATGGAACCAGACATGGTGATTCTGGACGTTATGATGCCCAAAGCAGATGGTTATACCGTAGCAAAGTCTATCAGAGAAACTGATAAAAGCACCCCAATACTCTTTCTCACAGCCAAGGTGCAAACCAAAGACGTAGTCAAGGGCTTTGAGTCCGGAGGAAATGATTATATCCGTAAACCATTTAGCATTGAAGAGCTGTTGATCAGGATCAAAGTGATGCTCAATGAAAACAGGCTTCTGGAGAAACCGAAACCAAAGGTGAATGATACTTTTCAACTGGGTGATTACGAGTTTGACAGCCGAAAATTTGAACTTTTCTTCTCAGGCACCAGGAAAAAGCTCACCTACAGAGAGTCAGATTTATTGAAGCTGTTTTGCCAGAATCAGGACGAGACACTCAACAAAAAGACGCTGTTACTCAAGGTCTGGCAAGATGATTCGTTTATCAATTCTCGCAGCCTGGATGTATTTATATCAAGGCTGCGTAAATATTTGAAGCAGGATCCCAGGGTGCAGATCATCAATATCAGGGGAGTAGGCTATAAGCTGATGGTTCATTCCTGATCAATCACAAAAAAGAAGTGATTCCGGTTACGGCAAATTGTCAAGTCTTCTTATTTTTGGTCAATAGAATAGAAAGGGCTGCTGAGAAGACTTGGCCAAACGAAAACCGGAATATGGGAAGAGCATTTGAATTTCGTAAAGGTAGAAAAATGAAGCGCTGGGGCATGATGTCCCGTGTTTTTCCAAAACTAGGTAAGGCCATCACCATGGCGGCCAAAGAAGGGGGGATCGACCCCGATATGAACGCAGCACTGCGTACGGCCATTCAGAATGCCAAGGCACAGAATATGCCTAAGGATAACATTGACGGAGCCATTAAGCGTGCCGTGAGCAAAGATGTGGATGCCTTCATAGAGGTGAACTACGAAGGTAAAGGGCCGCATGGCGTTTTGGTTTTTGTAGAATGTGCTACCGACAATCAAAACCGTACCGTGGCTAATGTAAAGTCTTATTTCAACAAGGCAGAGGGCTCCCTGGTGCCCACCGGCTCGCTTGAGTTTATGTTCAGTCGCAAAGCAGTATTCGAGTTTGAAAAAACCGAGGGCATGGATCTGGAAGAAATGGAACTCGAACTGATTGATGCCGGCCTTGAAGAGATTGAGGAAGACCACAACGAGGAGGATGAAACCACAACCGTATATGTTACCGGTGACTACAAGGCATTCGGAGCTTTGCAAACAGCACTGGAGGGCATGAAGATTGACGTGAAAAATGCGAGTCTCAAGCGTTATCCTACTACTCCGGTTGAGTTTACTGATGAGCAAATTGAAGAAATGGACAAAATGCTCGATAAGCTGGATGAAGATGAAGACGTGCAGGCAGTGTACACCAATATCGCCTGACAACTCACAAGAAAGACTATAAACCTGAGTTCGCTAATTCTTTGAAGGTTCAGAATTTCATAAATTTTGAATAGTCAAGGCATCTTTATGCTGATATAGCGAGCTATATCGAATAAAGATAACGCAGGATATTCGAATTTATGGAATAGCTTTTAAATGACCCCACCTCTAAACTGCCATTTTCTACCTAAAAAGCTCTTGCCGTAGCCCGCTATGGCTACTTGCCTTTTGGTTGAAACTAACTGTTTATAGGTGGTCTGAACTCTAAATAATAATCGAACTCAGGTTATTAAGTCTTCCGCAATAAAGACATGATTTCCGGTAAATAGATGGTAGATTTAATCTGTCAATCAAATCCGGAATTCATGTCTTTTTTTATGCTCAACCGCCTCAATTTAAGAAGGTTATTCTCAGTTTGTTTATTGCTCACTTTTACTGCCGGACTTCTCGCTCAGGAGGGGGCTCCCCGAACCTTGGAGATAGAGGATTATGGGAAGTGGGAGAATCTTGGTTATAGCAGGGGTTTTTCTCCAAATGGCGAATGGTTTTTCTATGATATCTGGAGAAACAACGGCAAAAATGAACTGCGCTTTCACAATCTGGTCGCTGACACTGTAAAAATACTACCTCAGGGTCAGAGAGGGAAGTTTTCCGCAGATAGTCGATGGTTTGGCTACTTTATTACTCCAAGCGCAGCCGAACGCAAAAAGAGTAAGAAACCGCTTAGAAATAAATTCAGGTTGATGGACCTGAACAGGGGAGACAGTCTTATGGTTGAGGATGTTACCGGTTTTTCTTTCAGTGACGACAGTCGGTTTCTGGCCATGAAGCATTACCCGGCCAAGGGTAAGAAAAGCAAAGGCGGTGATTTGATTATCAGAGACCTGAATACCGGGGTAGAAGTCAACTTTGGTAATGTAGCAGAATTTTCCTGGCAGGAGGAGGGCAGCCTGCTGGCCATGCTCATAGATGCCGATGGCAAGGCAGGCAATGGTATTCACCTGTTCAACAGTGCTACGGGTACGCTGACTGTACTGGATAGCAAGGAGGCTGTTTATACGGGGTTAAACTGGAGAGGTGAAAGTGACGACCTGGCCGTATTCAGGTCTTTCAAAGACAAAAGCTACGAAGACAGTACGCAGCATGTACTGGCCTGGAAGGGCCTGGCAGGTAAAAAGAGAGCGTCCTATGTTTTTGATCAAGCGCAGTTTGCCACTTTTTCAAAGAACCAGAGGGTTATCAATCGTCCGCTGACCTGGTCAGAGGATGGGAAGTCCGTCTTCTTTGCCACAAAGGACTGGATCAGCATTCCTGAGCCCGATACCACTAAAACAGAGAAGGGTGAAGCTGAGGACCTGACTGATGAGGCTCCGGACCTACAGATCTGGCATAGTAAAGATGTACAGGTGATTCCTGAACAAGAGCAACGAGCACGAGGACAAAGGGAGGATCAGTACATAGGGGTATGGCATCTGGATGATAACCGCTATGTGCAGTTAACAGATGATCAGTTAGAACTTACAATCTTAAATCACAACGACAGATCACTGGTAAGTTATAATTCGACTCCTTATACTCAGGATCAAATGTTTGGCCGCGGAAGTTTCGACCTCTATACGGTTGATATTAAAACAGGTGCTAAGAAAAAGGTGGTAGAAAGTGTGCGATCTCCATTCACCGCCAGTCCGGATGGTCGCTACCTGCCTTTTATCAGAGATGAGAAAGTCTGGGTACTTGATCTGCAGACTAGTGTTATGAAGAGTTATGGTGATGAATCCGATGTAGTTTTTGTGAATGTAGATGATGATCACCCATCTCCTGAAAAATATCCCTTTGGGTTTATTGGCTGGGCAGAATCAGGTAAGTCTTTCTTTATTCATAGCAAGTATGATATCATCCAACTATGGGCCGATGGCTCGAAAATGCGTAAGATCACCGATGGTAAGGCTGAAGGAATACGTCACAGGATTACCTATGTCGACTCGGAAGCTTATGGTAAGCCTATCGATGAAGAGGCCACGATGCATGTGAGCCTCTTTGGCATAAAATCAAAGAAATCAGGCTTCGGTACGGTAGTACCGGGTGAGTCCCTGAAAACGCATGTCTGGCAAGATGCCAGGGTAGGGCGACTTACCAAAGCCAAAGAAACGGATTACTATGCTTTCAGCTCAGAAGCCTTCAGCGATTCCCCGGATTACTTTACAGCCACAGATTATTTTTCCGACATCCATCAGCTTTCAGAAACCAACCCCTTCCAGAAAGACTACCTATGGGGCAAATCAGAGCTGATTACTTATAAAAACCACAATGGTAAAGAGTTGCAGGGTACGCTGCACTATCCAGCGGATTATGAGCCGGGTAAGAAATACCCCATGATCACCTATATCTATGAGCTTCTGTCTGATGGTTTGCATACTTATGGGGCGCCCTCTCAGCGCAATTATTACAGCACAGGCGTATTTACCCAGGAAGGCTACTTTGTGCTAAGACCGGATATTGTATTTGATGCCGGTGACCCTGGTATTTCATCTGTGCGCACGATGGAGGCGGCCGTGAAGAAGGTAGTAGATATGGGTATGGTCGATGAGAAGAAGGTAGGTCTGATAGGTCACTCCTGGGGTGGCTACCAGGCAGGCTATGCCGTCACCCAGACCGATATTTTTGCGGCCAGTGTAGCAGGGGCAGGGCTGACCAATCTGACCAGTATGTATGGCATGATCGCCTGGGCTTTTGGTGGAGCACCTGAGAGTGCACACTTTGAGGTGAGTCAGGAACGCATGGTGGTGCCTCCTTATGAGGACGTAGAGGGATATATCAGAAACTCCTCTGTTTTCAATGTGCAAAATCTCAACACCCCGCTGCTCTTTGAGGTAGGCGATAATGACAAAAATGTAGATTGGAGACAGGGGATTGAATACTATAATGCTGCCAGAAGAGCCGGGAAGCAGTTTGTACTGCTGGTATATGCCAATGAGGGACATGGGCTCCGACAAGATAAAAACCGTTCTGACTACCAGATGCGTATTCTCAAATGGTTTGGCCACTACCTCAAAGGTGAGGAAGCTGCAGGGTGGATCAATGATGGTGTTCGGTACGAGGACCAAATGAAAACACTAAAAAACTGGAAGAAATAGACGTCAAATCAACGTTTTGATTTGATCGTATAGGCCATATTGATTGTGGCTATGGGAAACAATCGATCCGGGTCTCTTGATTGTATCTGATAGCCAAGTCCTGCCGCCAGGTCTACGCTCAACCTTGAACTGAACTTACGTTGAAGGCCGTAAACAGGTCCTACCCAGGTACTGTTTCCGATATCACTACCTTGATCAAACTCTTCTGGGAAGATGATGATGGTTTTAAGCGCTATGTAATTACCCGAGTTTTCAGCGATGGCTTTACCATTGACCGAACGTTTTGGCAGGTTGGTGTAGAGCCTGTATTGCAAATCTACCAGAGGAAAGAAGTGCCAGCCCAGACCTGATCTACTTTCAGAAAATACTACAATGCTTCTGGCCAGGGAATAGGCACTTGCCTTTACCCTGATCGTGGATTGAGATCCTGCGGGAAACTCATAGCTGAAGCCGGGAGTAATGAGCTCAAAACGAAATGCCGATTCGGTACTGATAGTATCCTGGCTTTGGGCGAAACCAATTGTAGGTAAGAAAAGTACCGCTAATGTGGTTAATACATGTATTCTGATAGAGTTCTTCACGGAGATGGTTTTTTTGATATTTCTATCATTTTCTATTGGTTCCTTATTATCAGCAAAGGTCACCAAATTCTTACTATTCTTGTCAGAAATCATCACCCAGCGCTTAAAAGTGTTATTTAGCTCACTCCGATTGACAGCTCATGAAAACAAGTTTGTCTGAAAATGGTCTATAGTGTAGATAGCATATTATGAAACACCTCTCACTCATCTTTCTGGCAGTCTCAGCCCTTTGGTTTAGCGGTGACACAGCTGCCACCAAAGCCGACCCATTTGTAAGAACCATCGATATTCGTATTGAGCAAAAGCTCATGTTCACGGATGTGATGATTGACGGGGAGGTATACAATTTTTTGATAGATACCGGAGCACCCTTTGTGCTTTCGCCTGAGCTGGCAGAAAAGATTGGTTTTAAGACTTCCTATACCACACCTGTCGGGTCCAGCAATACAAGAAAGGGAGTAGCACAGATCGGTACCATAAAAAGGGATATAGAGGTAGGAGGGCTCAAGTTCAGCAACTTCAAGGCCATGGTATTGGATTACGATGCTAACACTCAGGTGATTGACTGCCTTGATTTTGACGGTATTATCGGAGCTAACTTTATGAGTGGTGCCGTCTGGCAATTTGATTATGATAATCAAAAAGTGACCATCACCAATAGGATTCGGGAATTGGATGATGTGAATGATGCCTGGAAGGTCAAAATGGAAAAGCGAGGTTTTAATAAGAGCCCGTATATTCCCGTTAAGGTGAATCGCGGAGATTTTGGCATGGTGCTATTTGATACAGGTTTTGCAGGATTTTTTGACCTGACATACCGCAGTTACTCAGTAGCACTTAAAACGGGTAATGTAGATGAAAGAATCCGGGTAGTGGAAGGCCGGGGTATCATGAGCGAAGGAGTTTTCGGAGCAGAAGATACTACCGGTTATTTCATGCAGGTGCCTGAATTGATCATTGGTAGAGAGAAGGTAGCCGAACCGTCATTTATGATGGGGCACAGCAATAAGGCTAAGGTGGGGGCCGAGTATTTAAAAGGACGGATAGTCACCTTAGATTTTCCACGGAAACGATTTTACGTCTCTGAAAAAGAAGACAAATATACTGCAGCGACAGGCAAGAGTTTTCTGTTTGGTACCGCTCCTCATAAGGGTGTCTTCAGGGTGTCATCCGTCTATGGAAAGTTAATGGAAAGCAAGAAGCTGAAAATAGGAGATGAGCTGATCTCATTAAACGGAAAAATACTGGCCGAAATGGAAAAATGCGAAGCATTGTTTTTTCTTAGAAACCTGCTGGCCGGTGAAGAGCCTCTTAAAATCGAAGCAAAAAGGGGCAATGAGAAAATATTTCTTGAAATAAATAAGTCATTGATATTCAGTGAATAAGGATTGATTTCCTTCTTAATTATTGCTTCATTCTTTCTAACTAAATTCATTTCTGGCACACTTTTGGGAACAGACTAGTCATCAACAACCAAAGGAGGTCATTATGAAAAAAGCATTACTCGGAATATCTTTTCTCATACTAATATCGAGTTGTGACTACACAATTATCGAGGAGATTTACGATCCAAGAGACCAGTTTACCGGTCGCTTTGATACAGAAGAATACAGTGAAACACTGGACGCCTATACTTACTATGACGTTACCATTTACAAGGACAATGATCCTTACAGTAACATCGTATATATCCGAAATTTCTATGGTGCCAACATGGAGGTGTTCGGAGAGGTAAACGGAAACAAGCTGGTGATACCCAGACAGAGAAACGGGTACTACCTGGTCGAAGGAATTGGTAGTATAGATTATGGCGAAATCGTAATGAGCTACACCGTAGAAGATACAGATCCAAGAAGCCGTTTTGTGGACTATTGCAGTTCGGTTTCTTTCAGAAGATAAATTGTTGTTTTGAGTTTTGAGTTGAGGGGCCAGCTGGAGAGCGGGCCCCTCTTTGTTTTTAGTATCATGAATAATCCAGTCGCTTGCGTTTGGCTATTGATTCTTGAAGTGCCACCAGCCTTGTACCTAGATAAAAACTATCCCGGCCACTGCTATTGTGCTCAATGTCGATATTTTCTTTGGCACCCTCCTTAAAAGGATGGGATTGGATATCATACTGCACCTGGCCTGAGCGTCTCGCTCTGGCCCAATCTTGGTTTATCTCACCGGTACTTGTTTCACATTGACGAGATTCGCGTTAGGTCTGAGAGTAGACTCTGGGCTTTCCTGACCGGTACTGACCTTACCTTTATTGTGGTTTGATAGAAGAAGTGACCATAAGGTTTCTTTTCAGGCCTGTGGGCTTTACTATATAGCAAGCTGTCCGACCTGGTTTTTCTCACATGTTCTTATTTTGAATTGACGACAATTCTCCTACCTGTCGCGGGTTCTCCGAACCTGTAACTACCAGTGGTATCATGGACTCTGTCCAATCAGCCCCTTGCTATCGATCTGGCCGGTCCGACATCCTGTCTGACCTAAGTTGCGGTGCTCAACCACGAACAACAAACATTGAACACTTACCCAATACGGATGGTCTGAGATGTGGTATCAGACTTGTTGTGCCGGTTACCGACTGATAACAACCTTTTACTTATCTGGTTCCTGTCCAAAACGAATCATATTACCATCCATATCCAGGATAACGAATTCCCGCATGCCCCAGGGTTGATCTACCAGCTTTCCATTAGGATGAATGACATCCACCTTTTTGTATTCTTCATATAAGCTGTCAATCTCAGTTACATCCACATAGCAGCTGGTGTTTTCGGGGAATACCTTATCATCACAGCGCCAGAAGTGAATCGTAATGGCATCGCGGTGTACGATACCATATCCTTCATCCTTCCAACTGGCCTTAAAACCAAGTGTTTCTTCATAGAAGTCCACCAGACGGGGTATATCGAGAGCGGCCAACACGGGCCGTGCTTTGTTCATAGGCATAGTAGTATAGTTTGGAAGTTCAGAATTTAATGTTACTGTAAGCGGATTTCCATTTCAGCCAGATAAGCCCTTACTAATCTGTAAAATATGATACTGAATCAGAAAAGTCATGGGTAAGGCTTGCTAAGTCTGGTCATAATAGGAGATAATTTACCAATCCTCATGACCTTGATAGTTCGGTTCAACTAAATGCTTCTATAATTTCTTCGGTTACCCGCATAGGACGTTTACTGGTGCCATCCAGCAGGCACCACCAGGTACTGGCCTGGCAGAGCAACTCCTGAGTATCTGCATTGAAGATACGTACCAGCCGCTGGCTCTTGGGGCCGGTATTGTCATGTACATGTGTGCAGATAAGGATATTATAATCTAGCAGCGCAGGTTTTTTATACTCTATAAAGTGATTGATGACTACCCAGGCATATTTATCCAGCCATTCCGGGTCTGCTACGTTTTGCCAATGTGCCTCAGCCACATCCTGCACCCATTGCAGGTAACGCACATTATTTACATGATTCATGGCGTCCAGGTCGGCTTCGCTAACTTTCAGTGTCTTTTCAAATACCTGTGGATTGTCTTGTGGCATAGTTCAGGAAAGATAGGGATTTGTTAGATTTATGGAGGTACCTAAAAGCACAGATGATGGCCATTCCCTTTGTAAGAACTCCCGAAGAACAATTTAACAACCTGCCCGATTATCCTTTCGCTCCACACTATGTAGAAGTGGAGGGCTTAAGAATGCACTACCTCGATGAGCCTGGCAGTACAGGTGAAACAGTGCTGATGCTTCATGGGGAGCCCTCCTGGTCGTTTTTATACCGGAAAATGATTCCCGGGATCAACGGAGCAGGTCATCGTTGTATAGCGCCTGACCTGGTGGGCTTTGGTAAATCAGATAAACCCACAGAAAGAGCCGCTTACACCTACAAATCACACCTGGACTGGCTCTCGGCTTTTATTCAGCAACTGGACTTAACAGGTATTACGCTTTTCTGCCAGGACTGGGGCGGTTTGCCCGGGTGGTTACCGCCAACACTTTTTTACCTACCGGAGATACACCTGCCAATGAGTCTTTTAACCAATGGAAAGAGTTTAGCCAGCACAGCCCGAAGTTCAACATCGGAAAAGTGATTGATATGGCTACCGTGGCAACTTTGTCTGATGAAATATTAGCTGCTTATAATGCACCATTTCCAGATGAGTCCTTTAAGGCCGGAGCAAGGCAGTTTCCGGCATTGGTGCCTGTTACCCCTGATGATCCGGCTGCCCAGCCCAACCGCGATGCCTGGGGTGTTTTGCAGCAGCTTGATAAACCATTTCTGACTGCTTTCAGCGATAAGGACCCCATCATGTCAGGGCTGGAGGGCATTTTTCAAAGTATGATTCCCGGTGCCAATGGCCAGGCCCATACGATCATTAAAGGAGCAGGACATTTTCTGCAGGAAGAAAAAGGAGAGGAGCTTGCTGAAGTGGTCAACCGGTTTATTACCGATAACCCGCTTTGAAACCCAACAATGAGAAGGAAATCGGACCTCAGGGTTCTGCTGCGCAGAGACCGCTGAGTGAGGTGATATTCATGCAAGTTATTCTGGCCAGGTAGGGCGGGCGGACAGAGTCCTTATTTTCATATAGTGTCACAGGTTCGGAGAACCTGCGACAGGTAGATACTCAAAGACATCGCTTTCTCTTTCCGATCTTCGATGATTAGCGGGTTAGGCCTACTCCTTGACCAATCAATCATTAAACCAGTAAACCTTAAACTCAGCTTAAGAAGGGCCTTATGTGTCTGACCCGCATGGCCCAGAGGGGGAACTAATAACTATTAACCAATAAACTGATGGAATTAACTCAGCCGTCCGGCCTGCGGTGCTGATGGAGTACGCAGAATCTCGATCAACCAAACACTAATAACTATTAAACAATAACCTGATGGAATTACCTCAGCCGTCCGAGCTGCACATTCGATGGAGTTACTGCTCAAAGTTCTAGGCTTATTCCCTTGTAAACTTAAAGCTGCCTCCGCCTTGCTTCAATGTAAATGTGGTATGATTTACTTTGTCATCATCTTTGGCGAATACCATCACAATGCCTGACGGATCGAAGCGAAACTCGGAGGTGGAGTATGGTCAAAGGCTCCCTGGCCGGTGGCCTGAGCGGTGAGTTTTCCCTCGCTTACCTTGATGGTAATCTTCAAAGGCAAACCAGCCGAGGCAAATACTCCCTCATAGTTGGTCATATCCTGTTCTGAGAGCTCTAAAGCCTTATTTATCAAAGTCTGGAATATCAAAGGACCTGCCGTAGTAAATGCTGAGTACACCTATCATGATATCCTTCATGGTGTAATCCATACCATTGGATGTTATGGCAATAGCGAGTCCATCTGCTTCAAAGTAACCGGAGTTGCAGACGAAAGCATCAATGCCCCCGGTATGACCATACGCGATTTTGCCATGAACGGGAAACCTGAATATGCCTCTTCCATAGCCCTGATTGATCTCTTTCATTTTAGCCAGGGAATTTTCTGATATAAGTTTCCCTGTGAAAAGGCTCGTGAGAAACTTCCTTACTTCCGTGGGCGTAGAGATGATGGCTCCCGCTCCATGAGGAATGCTCATATCCGTTACTGTGGCTACTGACCAACCACCGGCATTGTGCCTATAAGATTGTGCCTGATTCTTGACTGAACTGATCGGACCACCATATTCAGTTCTACTCAAGTTCAATTTAGCAACTATCCGTTTTTGTAGCTGTTTAGCGTAGCTATCTTTGGTAATATCTTCAATGATAAAGCCCAGCAGTACAAAAGCACTATTGGAATAGTCAGCACGGCTATCGGGTGCAAAATCGCTACCCAGCCCCTCAATAAGACTCACCATGGCTGCTTTGCTTTTAGGTTGTGTCATGTATTGCAGGAATTCCGGGTCGTTGGTGAAGTTATGAATGCCACTTCTGTGACTCAGCAGCATAGAAATGGTGATCTTATCTGCATTTTTCACCTTTGGGTAGTAGTCAGAGAGTTTTGTGTCCAGGCTGAGCTTTCCCTCATCTATCAATTGAAAAATCATGGTAGAGGTGAATACCTTGGTGATGGACCCGATACGGTATTGGGTATTTTGATTTGCTTTTTGCTTACTCTCAGCCTCCGCAAAACCTATGGACTTTTGATACACGGGCTCTCCATCTTTCAATAAAACCACGCTTAACATGGCTTTTTCATGAGTTTCCAGGGTCTCCAGGTAAGTATCCAGCTTCGCTTTATCGAATCTTTGACAGGATAGGTTGAATGCTGAAAAAAGAAGAAGGAGACTAAGAAGTTTTTTCATGACGATTGAGTTTTTGAATGATGGAAGTTAAGCAGGGGAGATGTAAGGAAAGGACTAAAATGATAAAAGGCTCCACTCAGTTCTGAATGAAGCCTTTTACGGTTGAATGTACTAAAACATGCCCCTAGAAACCACTAGCTGTATCGTCTCCTCTGGGGTCAGCTCCACCTTCCAGTCTGCCATCGGGCATCACTAAAACAGCATCTACACGACCAATACCGCCTCTGGAGGTGAATTTATGGCCCATAGCCTCCAGGTTGCTGATAAGCGTACTGTCTGCTCCTGCTCTTTCAAAAGCGACAATATCCGGCAGCCACTGATGATGAAACCTGGGTGCCGATACCGCTTCCTGCATGCCCATCTCAAAATCAATCACGTTGATGATGGTCTGGAATACGGAGGTGATGATGGTTGACCCACCGGGTGTACCTACTACCATAAAGAGCTTTCCGTCTTTCGACACAATAGAGGGCGTCATAGAGCTGAGCATACGCTTACCCGGCTGAATAGAGTTAGCTTCGCCACCTACAAGTCCATACATATTGGGGGTGCCGGGCTTCACACTAAAGTCATCCATTTCATTGTTGAGCAGAAAGCCAGCCTTGGCCACAAATACCTTGGAACCCATACCGCCATTGAGGGTAGTAGTTACTGATACTGCATTGCCATCTCCATCCACTACGGAGAGGTGGGTAGTTTCTTCACTTTCTCCGGGAGCTGGTGCACCGGCACTAACATCAGCACTCAGACTTGCCTGATTCGGATTAAAATCCTGCATACGGTCTGCCTGATAGCTCTTTTGTAACATACCATCGCTGGGTACATTATAAAAATCAGGATCACCCAGGTGAGCCGCACGGTCGGCATAGGCTCTGCGCTCTGCTTCTACAATCAGGTGAATGGCTTTTTCGCTATGAAAGCCCCAGCTCTTCATATCATAAGGCTCTACGGATTGTAACAGCTGCGCCAGGGCAATACCACCACTGGACGGGGGAGGCATGGAAGTAACTTCGTAGCCTCTGTAGCTGGTTTGTACGGGCTTACGCCATACTGCTTCATATTGCTCCAGGTCTTGCAGTGAAATCAATCCACCACCACGCTTCATTTCTTCTACGATAAGCTTAGCGGTCTCACCCTTGTAAAAGCCATCCCGGCCATTATCTCTGATGCGTTCCAGCGTTTTTGCCTGATCAGGGTTACTCACTGTGTCGCCTTCTTTCCACTCAGTACCTTCTGCAGCGAGAAAGAAGTCAGGGGCGACTGTATTGTATTTGATGAAATTGTTACGATTACCATTCAGCTTGCCCGCTTCTTTTACGGTGAGTTGCCAGCCATTGGCTGCAATGTCTATCGCGGGTTGTACCAGTTCGGCCCAGGGTAGCTTACCAAACTTTTTGTGAGCAGCTTCAAAGCCCGCTACCGCTCCAGGTACACCAGCAGCCAGGTGACCTCGTGTACTAAGGCCTTTAATCACGTTACCCTCATCATCCAGGTACATATCCCTGCCACCCGCCAGGGGTGCTTTTTCTCTGTAGTCAAGCGTTGCCACTTCACCATCGGCCATGCGGGCTACCATAAAGCCACCACCACCAATATTACCCGCACCGGGATAAACCACAGCCAGCGCAAACTGTACTGCGATAGCGGCATCTACAGCATTGCCTCCTTTTTGCAGAATCTGCTTACCTACTTCAGAAGCCAGGGGATGTGCAGAAACCACCATGGCCTGTTCGGTGACAAGTCCCCTTTCTATGTTGCGTACCGTCTGCTCGGGGGTGCTTTGACACGCAAAAAGGCCAATGACCAGCAATGCGCTAATAAATCTTTTCATATTCAGTTGTTTAAGGTTGGTTTGGACAGCGGCTTATTGCTTTCCTATCGTGTTTTCAAATAATTTCAGAATCCGCTTATACTCATCTGTCCAGCTGGAAGGCGTGGTAAACCCGTGTCGCTCCATAGGGTAGAGGGCCATTTCCCAGTTGTCTTTTCCCAGCTCAATCAGGCGCTGGGCCAGTCTCACTACATCCTGAAAGTGTACATTGTCGTCTATCATACCGTGGGCGATGAGCAGGTCTCCCTGTAAGCCTTCTGCAAAGTAAATAGGAGAGCTTTGTTTAAAAGCTTTTGGGTCTTCTACAGGGGTATTCAGAATGTTGGAGGTATAACCGTGATTGTAGTGAGCCCAGTCTGTTACGGACCGGAGTGCAGCACCGGCAGCGATTACATCCGGATGTTTAAACATGGCAAAAAGTGTGATAAAACCTCCGTAGGAGCCTCCATACATGCCAATGCGCTTCGGGTCTATATTATGGGCTTCTACCAGGTACTTAGCTCCGTCAATATTATCAGAAAGGTCTTTTCCACCCATGTGGCGATAAATTCCTGTTCTCCAGTCGCGACCATAACCGGCACTGGCCCTGTAGTCTATATCCAGCACGGTATAGCCTTTGGCCATAAGCATATTATTAAACATATACTCCCTGAAGTAGCTGCTCCACCATGAGTGTGCATTCTGCAGGTAGCCTGCTCCATGTACAAAAATAACAGCCGCCCCATTAGGGGTTTCTGGCTTGTAGATTCTTGCAGGTACGTCAGCGCCATCCTCCGCTTTGAAGGTGACAAGCTCAGGCTCGTGCCAGTCATATCTTTCAAACTCCGTTTTAGTACTGTTCGTCAGCTGTTTTGCCTCAGCTCCGGCTTTATTGGGCTGTACATAAAGCTCCCAGGGCCTGTTGGAGTAGGAGTAGCGTATGGCCAGGTTTTTCTCATCTGGTGAAAGCGTTACCTCATTGTTGCCATCCATAGAGGTAAGCTGTGTCATCTTACCGCCCCTGGCCGGCATTGCGTAGAAATGGCGAACACCGGGGTGCTTCTTGTTGGCGGTGAAGTACCACTTTTTACCATCTTTGGATAGCCTGGGGCTATAGACTTCAAACTTGCCTTTGGTGAGCTGCTTTGTTACTCCATTGGTAAGGTTATGTGTGTACAGATGAGAATAACCGGTTTTCTCAGATTGATAGTAGATGGTTTCGCCATCAGGCATAAAACCCATGGTACCAGAAGAATATTCCTGCCCAATGCCCGGCCCGGCTATCCAGGCTTCGTCTCTTTGTCTGTCTATGGGAATCAGATCTCCCGTTTCAGGGAGTAACCTCATGATCCATCGGTCTTTGTTATCTACAGCACCAAAGTGAAGGACCACATAGTTTTCTGTAGGCGACCAGAAAGCTCCTGTGGCTGAGACTACGCGTGCCTTTTTCTCAAAGCTGCGGTCCTGGTATTCCTTTACATAATCCGGCAGGTCCGTGATACCCGGTAGCTGTTCTGTATTTACAATATAAAAACTGTCGGCCTTGATGTTGTAGATGCCGATTTCGCTGAAAGAGCGTTCGCCACCTACTTTGGGCCTGGCATTAATCTCGGTGGTATAGCCTGAAGAGCTGACGTAATTGGGTACAATGGTGCGCTTTGATGGCGTTTCAGCACGTCTGAAAATTCTGAAGCTTACATAGTTGCCATCAGCAGATAGTTGAAGGTTACTCACATTAGGTAGCTCAATCTCCTCTATCTTATCTTCCATATTGTTCATAAACCTTCTGGCCTGAGCTGAGCGGCCTCTTGGTCGGTTCTTGCGGTCTCTGATGATTTCCGAGGTGACTACCTGATCATTACGCAGCCAGCGGTCTTGTTCACGGTTTCCCTGGATAGTGCGGTTGCGGGTACTCGTCTCTTCTTCATCTTCCTCTATCACAATATTCGTAAGCTGAGAAATAAGACCTGTGCGGGTATCAATAGAGAAAAGGTTATTCTCGCGGGTAAACGTGATAATGGCCTCGTCCGTGTGAAAGGCCGGATTGGTCTCCCGCCCCTGTATGGCTGTGATCCGGGTTTCTTTTTGACTTTTGGCATCCATCAGGTAGATGTCTCCCTTTCTTTCAAAGAGCAAGGTGTTGCGGTCTTTGCTGTAAACAGGATTTTGAGGATAGCCTTCATAGCGGTCGTCATCAGCCGTAGCTGTACCACCCTCAATACTTATTTTATGTACTGATGAAAACTGATCACCATCCGGGTTCCAGGTAAAGAATATGGTTTCCCCATCGCGTGACCAGGAAATATTGTTGGGTGCGGTACCAATCCAACTGGCAGGGTCCCTCATGATCTTCTCCACGGTAAGGTCGGAGAGGGGGAGCTTTTGCTGAGCAAGCAGGTTGGGTAGTACTAATATTGATATGGCTGTCAGTAACAGTAATCGCTTCATGTTTATCATTTTCCGAAAATAAAGAAATCGAAGATAGGGCATTTTGAAATTCTTATAAGAGGTAAGATTTGGCTTTTGGCTGTCCAAGTGTGGGAATGTGCGTCTTGCATTGGGAAGAAAAAGGCAATGTTTTGCACTATAAATACTCAAACGGGTCGTTTGCAACCGTTTTCGGTGTGCTTGCATCAAAAATTATTGTCTTGGCATGGATTCGGCAATGATGTCAACGAATTATGAAAAGGCGAATTCTTATTGTAGAAGACGAGCTGGGCGCAAGAAGATTAATGGAATACTTACTTGGAGCCTACTACCAGGTTGCCTCGGTAACCAATGGTAAAGAGGCCATCCATTGGCTGGATGACGGAAATAAGGTGGACTTGATAATTTCGGATATTGAAATGCCGCAAATGACAGGTCTTGAGATGGTAGCTTATATGCAGGAGAAACCCGTGTATAGTGAGATACCTTATCTGCTGGTCTCGAGTAGAGAAAGATCCTCTCTGGCAGAGGAAATGGCAGGACTAAGGGATATTAACTACCTGAACAAACCACTACAACCCAAAACGCTTTATTGGAAAGTGGAAGAACTACTCATGAACTCCATGAGCTATTAATCTTCCTCCATTTCCTTAAGGTATCGGTAAATACTGGATTTACCGATATCAAGCTTTTGGGCCACTTTGATGACATTGTCATCGTATTTTTCAAGGAAATGTCTGATGATCTTGAAGGTATACTCTTTGAGGGTCATTTCCTGAAACAGAAACTCACCCTCTTTTTGTAAAGTGTTGAAAGAAATGTCCTCTACATCTATGACATTTTCTTCACACATCACGGCTGCCAGCTCAATGATAGACTTTAATTCCCTGACATTGCCCGGGAAAGAGTAGCTCATAAGCTTGGTTTGTGCTTCTTTGGAAAGGCTGATTTTACCCAGGTTGTTTTCTTTGGCAAAAGTGCCCAGCAAAGACTTGGCTATCAGTAAAATGTCCTTGTCGCGTTCTCTGAGGGCTGGTAGTTCAATCGGGATACCCAAGAGCCTGTAGAAGAGGTCTTCGCGGAAATTTCCCGCTTTCACTTCTTCAGCCAGGTTTCTGTGGGTGGCCACAATCACACGCACATCAAACTTTACAATTTCATTGCCACCTACCCTGGTTAGCTCGCGTTCCTGAAGTACGCGGAGCAGTTTGGCTTGCAGGTTCAGGTCCATTTCGCCTATCTCATCCAGGAATATAGTACCTCCGTCTGCTTCTTCAAATTTTCCTTTTCTCCTGGCCTGAGCACCTGTGAAAGCACCTTTTTCATGGCCAAAGAGTTCACTTTCTATCAGGCTGTCTGGTATAGCGGCTATATTCACTGCCACGAAGGGGCGCTGCTTTTTAGGAGAGTTATAATGTACCGCTTTGGCCACTACCTCCTTACCCGTGCCCGTTTCTCCGGTGATGGAAACCGTAATGTTGGTTTTGATTGCCTTAGACATCAGCTTAAAAACCTTCTGTATGGCGGCACTTTCACCGATAATGCTTTTCTGAAAGTCGTATTTCTGGCCTATCTCTTCCCGAAGCTCGGTAATCTGCCTTTTCAGGTTTACGTTCTTCTTGGCGTTATTAATGGCATTGAGCAGTCGCTCACGGGTTTCATCATCTTTGGTGATGTAGTCGTAGGCTCCCACCTTGAGCAGCTGAACTGCCGTGTTGATGTTTTCCTGTGAGGAAACAATGATTACATTGATTTCCGGATTGTATTGCTTGATTTTGGTGAGCACCTCTTCACCCGACATATCGGGCAGTGAGTAATCAAGCGTAACCACGGTCGGGTTTTCGTGCAGGTGTTCCAGACACTCTCTACCGGAGGTAAAGGTTCTGACAACATGATCCGGGTTAAGCTCAGCGACATAGTTAACTAATTTCATGTATAGAGGATCGTCCTCAACAACGAAAATTTTAACCGGATCGGGTATGTAACTCATGCAGTAGAAGTATATGGTTAAGGTGGTTGCGGTGAATATATCAATTATTAAATCTTTAAAAAAGCGGCTCTTTGATTATGGTAAACTCTTTTTGTCTATTTTGAAATCCAATATCAAAAACCCTAAATGCTTAAGTTTTTTCATCAAATCGACCTAAAAAAGTATGTGGCTGTACGTAAGGGAGAAACGAAGGTAGGAGAGCGGGTTAAGACTCTGAGAAAAAACGAAACGCTGAAAGCTCTGAGTGGATATTATGAACGGGGAGCACGCTATGTGCTTTTAGGTATACCAGAGAGCGTAGGTGGAATGGCCAATATGGAAAAGGCACATGGGGATTTTGCCTGGGAACCATTTCTGAAAAACTTCTTAAACCTACAATCCAATCGTTTTTTTGAGGGCAGTCAGGTGTTGTTGCTGGGCCAGATCGATACTACTGATCTTCAGCGAAGGGCGGATGAGCTTGATCCTGAAGCCGACTATTACTACCAAAAGCTGCACATGCTTTGTGCTGAGCTGGACGACCTGGTGGCACCCGTTGCAGAGGCAATTGTAGCTGCGGGCCTTATCCCGGTTGTTATAGGGGGCGGACATAATAATGCCTATCCCCTGATTATGGGAACGGCCCTGGCACTTGGGCGCAAACGTGGTATTCATGCAATCAATATGGATGCACATGCTGATTTCAGGGCCCTGGAGGGCAGACACAGTGGTAATGGATTCTCCTATGCAAAGGAGCGGGGCTATTTGCATAAGTACTTTGCCTTCGGGCTTCACGAGTCTTACAATCCCGAGAACATGTTACTGACCATGGACAGTAGCAGAAATGTGAAGTACCAGATAATGGAGAACATTACCTATCTGGATAAGCACCTGATGGCGGCCATTGAGTACGTTTATGACGAGCACATTCCTTGTGGTATTGAACTGGATATGGATGCCATTCGTATGATGCCTTCGAGTGCAGTATCACCGAGTGGATTTTCCGTAGAGCAGGCCCGGCATTTCGTGCGAAAATGTGCAAAATCGCTGAAACCAGCCTACCTGCATCTGCCGGAGGCGGCTCCTATCTCAACGGAACAGGAAGGCATAGTGGGGAAGGCCCTTAGCTACCTGGTTACAGACTTTATCAAAAATATTGGTTAAGGAAATGGTGAGGTTCTTAGCGAGACGCTAAGAACAGTTAGTAAGTGAGCATCTGGTTCTCAGCGGACGTTAAGAGCATGTATGGGACACTAAGAACAGAGATCATTTCACCTTAACGAAAACCAGCCCTAGGTACCTGGTCTTAGCGTCCCGCTAAGACCTTAAGACCTCTATTAATATCAAATTCTAGTTTCGTTTTTTAACTGGTATCATTTAGGTTTTGGTTAAAATCATTATTTTGATTTATGGGACGTAAGTATAAAATCAGGGATCAGGATCGATTCTACTTTGTCACATTTACGGTGATTCAATGGATAGACATTTTTACGAGGGAAGCCTATCGTGATATCGTTATTGACAGTATCAAACATTGTCAAAAACATAAAAAACTGGAAGTAGGGGCGTGGTGTATTATGACCAATCATATTCACTTGATTCTTCGCAGTTGCGAGGAGTTTCCATTGGAAGGTATCATCAGAGATTTGAAGTCATTTACCTCAAGAGAACTCAGAAAGGCCATCACCAAAAATATTGGAGAAAGTCGTAAGTCCTGGATACTGAAAACGATGATTGAGGCTGGAAATAACAAGAGTAATAATAAGGACTGGCAATTATGGATGCAGCACAATCATCCTATAGAGCTGGATACCAGTTATCTGATCGATCAGAAAATGGAATACATTCATGAGAACCCTGTGAAAGCCGGTTTTGTGGAAAACCCGGAACACTGGCTCTATAGTAGTGCACGAGATTATTACATGGATCAGCCGGGGTTGCTTGATATCTATTATCTCGACTAAGGGGCAGTATTGAACTGAAGATTGGAGTTGCCTGGTTCTCAGCGGGACGCTAAGAACAGAATTTTGGTTAGGAAAGGGAGATGGCAAGGTTCTTAACGGACGCTATGAGCATGTATCTCACATACGCAATTTTCGATTCCCTGGACCTGTTCTTAGCGAGACGCTAAAAACATACATCTGGTTACAAGTTTAAGGATGAAATGATGGTATCAAATTCACGGTACTTAATTGTTAGCGGATGCTAAGAATAGCAGGGGTGACTGAAGCCAGCCTACTTGCACCTGCCGGAGGCAGCTCCCCAAACACCCGAACAAAAAGGGTTGGTAGGGAAAGCCCTTAGCTACCTGGTTACAGATTTTATCAAGAATATAGATTAGAGTATGGTAATGTTCTCAGCGGGACGCTAAGAACAGAATTTTGGTTCGGAAAGGGAGAAGGCAAGGTTTTTAACGAACTCTAAGAATAAGTGTCATAATCGTATACTCGACCTTCAATTTCACCCTTTTACCTGGTCTTAGCGTCTCGCTAAGACTGAATCCCGGCTCCTAGGCTCATCAGCAAAACTTTTCGGCTACCTGGTTCGGAGTTGTTTACTGATCAAATGACAGGTTCTCAGCGGGACGCTAAGAACAGAGATAGAGCTGATTAGAACACAAAAAGCCGGAGCAAGTGCCCGGCTTCTTCCATTATGACTTTTGACAAACCGTCTTAGTCTACGATTACGATTTTCTCAATGGTATCGCCCTGGCGGATATCGTCAACGATATCGACACCTTCGGTCACTTTACCGAAGCAAGTATGGTTTCTGTCGAGGTGAGCTGTGTTATTGCGGCTATGGCAGACGAAGAACTGTGATCCGCCCGTGTTTCTACCGGCATGTGCCATAGAAAGCACACCTCTGTCGTGAAACTGGTTATCACCATCCAACTCACAGTCAATTTTGTAACCAGGACCTCCCGCACCCGTACCATCAGGGCAGCCTCCCTGAATTACAAAGTCAGGTATAACCCTGTGAAATGTGAGTCCGTCATAAAATCCTTTTTTCGAAAGGTCAACAAAGTTTTTTACCGTGTTCGGAGCGTCTTTTTCGTAAAACTCCACTTTCATTAAACCTTTTGAGGTATGTATTTCTGCTGTCATTGATCTTATTAATTAGATTGAAGCCCAAAAGTAAGTAATTAACCTTTCCATGTTCAAACTTTCACCCGTACAAAAGCTAAAACTTATCAGCTATTATCCGCCATATCTGGGGGCGGGCATTCGCATGAAATCCATCAGTGAAGATTTTATGCGGGTAGAGCTCGAAATGAAGCTGCGCTGGTGGAACCGGAATTTTGTAGGTACTCACTTTGGCGGCTCCCTGGCCTCTATGGGAGATCCCTTTTATATGTTGATGCTAATGCAGATACTGGGGCGCGGCTATATTGTATGGGACAAGGCCAGCACCATTCGGTTTAAGCAGCCGGGTAAGGGCACGGTGCGCTGTGTTTACGAGCTTAGTCATGAGCAAATAGCAAACATCAGAGCCCAAGTAGATGCACTGGGCAAGCAGGACTTTGTATTTCCTCTGAATATTGTTAATTCAGCAGGAGAGGTAGTCTGCGAACTTGAAAAGACCGTGTATGTGCGTAAAAAGGAGCCTAAGCTTTGAAGTGATAGAGGAAGATCAGCTCACCGGTAAAAGCTGGCTTCGGGTTATCTTTGATCTCCAGTTTAACGTTCAGCTGGCATTTGGTAATCCCTCTTAAATCAGCCAGGGACGTAAGCTTCACCCGCAAACGAACTTCGTGATCTACAATGACAGGCTGGTTGAATTTAAGCTTTTCTATGCCGTAGTTAATCATCATTTTGATGTTACGAATATCGGCTATTTGCTCCCACAGGTGGGGGAGTAATGAAAGCGTCAGGTAGCCATGGGCAATGGTGTTGCCAAAGGCGCCTTCTGATTTAGCTCTTTCCGGATCTGTATGAATCCACTGATGGTCGATAGTTGCCTCAGCAAAGGAGTTGATTCTATCCTGCTCGATCTTTAAAAAGTCTGAAACCCCCAGCTCTTTGCCTATATGCTGGGCGAATTCTGCGTGGCTACCGATGATTAGTTTACTCATGTGGGGTTTAATTGAATCGCGAAGTTAAAACAAATCGATTACTTCTCTATTCAAAAAACAATCAATTAGCTCAGATTAGGCATTTATTGTGTCCGCCAAACCATAAAGGGCAGCACATCATTATTGACAGTAAAGGTTTCCTTAACCTCGGCCGTTTCACTATTTACATACAGGACTTCACTAGGGTGACTCACCATAATAAAGTCAGGGCTGAGGTAATCGAAATTGAAAAAACAGCTGCGTGGAGATAGTGCCGTTACGCTTGTTCTGGAGATGGTGCTACCGTCTTCAGCATTGATATGTTCTAAAAACGGATCGCCCGTATCCGGGTAATGAACCCTGCTGAATGTACTCGTTTTATCGTCATAGTTCACCTGGTCCCACCCTAAGTCAATGGGTATTTCTCTTATAGTTTTACCTGTTTTGGGGTCAACCGCTATGATACCTGTAGGGAATATAATGTAGTATTCTTTTTTTACCTGACTGTAATACTGAACGCATGCATGATAGGTATTGAGTTCAAGAGGGTGATCAGAAATCAAATCACCGTTTTCCAGGTTGTAGCGAGCAATGTGCAGGTCGTTTTGTGCAAAACCCCATATGCCTATCATTTCATTAGCCTCATAGTCCATAACCGTAGCCCCAAAATGATGCTCCAGATCAAATGATCTGATTTCCTCGCCATTTATCGGGTTAATCAGCCTGAATTTTTTATCAGCGTTTACAAAACCAAAACCTTCCGTACGCGGATCGTAAAAAGAGGAGTTGAGATTAAAGGTTTCCAGGTGGAATTCGATTTTTTCACCCGTTTTGGTATTGGTGCTGCGAAACATCTCCTGCTGGTTGGCTCTTTCTCTCGCAAGAATGTAAACCGTGCCTTTTAGCTCCGTTGGTTCTTCTGGTATTTCCTCGGTTACCTCTTCTTCTGGCGGTACTAAATCTGAACATGCAGCCAGTATGATCAGCAGAAGCATAGCAAGGAACGAGAGGCGTTGTTTCATATCTGTCAAAGTCTTTGTCAAATATGAGTTCTTTTTTAAGGAAAGAAGTCATCAGCCGGGCACATAAAAGTTTTCCTTTTTTGAAAAACAGCCGATATCACTCAGAAATTGAGGGTCAATTGCAGGCCCGGGCCTTCTTTCTCAGGTTCTTCACCCCCGAAATTAGAGCAGGTAACACCTAGTAGTCTTACACCATCGGGAAAGCTTTCCCAGTCAATATTTTCCAATAACTCAAAGCTGTGATCGGTGATTTGATCGTAGGTGGTAAGGGGAGTATCCAGGGTAGTGCTTCTGGTGATTTGCGTAAAGTCTTTGAATTTCACCTTGAGCGTAAGTGTTTTGCCAAAAGATTCGGCTTTTTCAAGCCGCCTTAATACGGTGGCAATAATGGGCTCAAGGGCCAGTTTCATATCTACCAGCTCGGTGAGGTCATAGTCAAAGGTGTTTTCAGCGCCCAATGATTTTCGAATGCGATTGGGGTTCACTGGCCGGTTGTCTATGCCCCGCACTATTTCATAGTAAAAGCCACCGGCCTTGCCAAACTTAAGCTTGAGGCGCTCTTTACTCCAGGTTTTCAGGTCCAGGCCCGTGTAGATGCCCTCATTCTTCATTTTTTCAGCAGTCACCTTGCCTACTCCAAAGAATTTCTCAATCGCGAGTTGCTCCAGAAAAGCAATTACTTTTTCCGGACCGATCAGCGTCATACCATTGGGCTTGTTATAGTCACTGGCAATTTTGGCTAAAAATTTATTGACAGAAATTCCGGCAGAGGCTGTGAGCCCGGTGCGTTCTTTGATTTCCTCTCTGATTTTTTTGGCAATGCGGGTGGCCGAGAGCATGCCCTTTTTGTTTTGGGTTACATCCAGAAAGGCCTCGTCCAGGGAGAGGGGCTCTACCAGGTCCGTATATTCATGAAAAACTTCCCTGATGATACCGGAAACTTCTTTGTAACGCTCAAAGCGCGGTTTAACAAAAATGATGTGAGGGCATTTCTGATAGGCAGTTTTGGATGGCATGGCTGATCTTACGCCATATTTTCTGGCTTCATAGCTGGCCGCAGCCACTACACCTCGCTCGCGGCTTCCGCCTACCGCAAGAGGCTTGCCCCGAAACTCAGGGTTGTCGTGCTGCTCTACTGAGGCATAGAAGGCATCCATATCTACATGAATGATCTTTCTAAGCGCTATGTCCTGATTTTCTGCCAAGGGATCGAAAAATACTAAAGGAAATGGTGAACTTTGTCGCTTGAACTTGATTTCTAATAAGTACTAATTCCTGTTTAATTGATTCAATGAAACGTTCTAAGAAGATTTTTGTGATAGTAGGCGTACTCTTTGTTCTTGGTGTATGCGCTGTGACGTATGATATTTTTACAAGAACCTCCCTGCCCGGCTCTAAAAAATACCTGAAGGAATCTATTCTTCCGTCTGATGAAGAGAAGGGGAATAAAAGCGATAGCACGAGCTTATCCACGGACTCTACGGATGTGGTAAACGCTGAGAAGAGGTAAAGGGGGCTTTTGAACAATCGGTATTAAATTTAAGTTATGTCGGCAGATTTGAATAGCACAGGTAAGAAAATAGATATAGAGCAAGTGGATATGGATCGGATGGCCGATATGGTTACCGAAAACCCTGGCCTGATTCATTTTCCACATACAGTGGGTGGTGCCATGATTAAGCCTGAAGATAAGGGCAAGATCAAGGGCAGAGCAGTAGCAGCAATGCATGAGCAGACAGAAATGCAGGTGCAGCAGATCTACGAACAAATGAAGCTTCTGGCTGAGCAGGCCAATGCCATCAAGAAGAGGGTAGAAGTATCTGAACGTATCTACAGAGCTAAAATGAGCTTTGAACCTTTAATAGGAAAAGTCTATTACCTATACGAACGCGAAGACGGTACTGACCTGCTGTCTTTGATCGCCCCGGAAGAATGGGGTAGAAGTAAGTCCTTTTCCAGCTTTATAGCCGAGGTAAAACTCCTGGCTGATCATACCTGGGAAATCTTGAGAAAGGGCTGAAAATATTAAAAAGGGCCGAATCAGGCTGATTAGAGAGTAGAGTAGCCCCGGAATCTTGACTATGGGCAAAAAAAATGTCCCGATATAAAACCGGGACGAGTCAAGTTTTGATTAAAAAGTAGAGTGTCGTTCATTAAACTGTTCTCAATATAGGGGAATTTATTCAGAAAGAAAACTCTTGTGAGAAATGTTTAACTAAACAGACCATTCACTTCAAAATCTACTTTTTCAAGGATATATGCATAGTCCTCTATGTTCTTCACGAAATCGAGATTATTGACATCAATTACTAATAGTTTTCCCAGGTCATAACCGCCAATCCACTCCTCATAATGCTCGTTCAGATTTTTGAGATACTCTATTCTGATGAGCTCTTCATAGTCTCTTCCGCGCTTCTGAATGTTACCTACCAGCTTGGGTATATCAGCCTTCAGGTAGATTAATAAGTCGGGTGGGGCCACGTGATCTATCATAGATTTGAAAAGCTCCAGGTAGTTTTGGTAGTCGCGCTCAGTGATAAACCTGGATTTGCGCAGGTTTGCGGCAAAAATGTAGGCATCCTCATAAATGGTGCGATCCTGAATAGTGCCACCTTGTGAAGCACGGATTTTGGCTACTTGCCTGAAACGACTGTTGAGAAAATACACCTGCAGGTGGAAAGACCATCGATGCATGTCTGAGTAGAAATCAGCCAGGTAGGGGTTGTCTTCGACTGATTCGAGTTGTACATCCCAGTGGTAGTGCTTACCCAAATTTTTGGCCAGGGTAGTTTTGCCTGATCCGATGTTTCCTGCAATAGCAACGTGCATAACTGATTCAAATTTTCGGGCAGCAATTTAGCGGTTTCGAAAGGGCTTTGGCCATGAAATCTGAATAAAATCGATGGAGAATCTGCTTGGTACTGGTACACAGAAACTTAGCAACCAAGACAAGTTGATGAGTAAGGCAGAACGTTTGAAAAAGAAAAAAGTCTGCGCTTTACAGACTCTTTTTCAACACCCGTTAAATATGAAGAGATTTGATTCTTCGTTTGAAAGATACTTCAGGTCTTTGTCTTAATAATAACCCCAGCGTTAACAAAACATTAAGCCCGTCAAAAGTTGGCCCTAAGCGAGAGCATGGCATTAAAACCAGCAGCACTGATACCTGAGGAATAGGGGCGGTAGTGGGTGTCCAGGATGTTCTCAATATTCAGTCCGACACTATATCGCTCCGTGAGTTGGTAAGAGGTATTGAGGTTATAGGTGGTCCAGGGCAGGGCACCATCTGTGGTGTACAAATGAGTTTTGTTTTGCTCAGAAGGCGCCAGGTCTTCGAAGCTGATTCCTCCGCTGTACCTGATCAGGAATTGGGCCGTGAGCTTTTCTTGCTTCAGAGTGATTGAGGTTTGCCCGAATAGGGGGGCGACATGGCGCAGTGGCAAGTTTTCGATGGTATCTTCTCCATCGGTATAAGTCAGGCTGCTCCCCAGGCTTATGCCCTGGCCCAGGTTGATACGCGTGTTAAAGCTGAGTCCCCAGATAAAAGCTTCACCAGCATTTACTTCGGCCTGTACCTGGCTCAGGGTACTATCAAAAATAATCTGAGACTGACCATTGAAGCTGAAGTTTCGTCTTACCAGGGCATTGCGCAAAAATGAGAAGTAGTTGACAAACTCAATATGAAAGCCTTTACCCAGCTTTCGCTGAATACCATACTCGACATTGTAAGAGGTTTCTGGTTTAAGGTCCGGATTGGGTACTACTACAGTGCCAGGCTCCGAATCGAATACTTTGCCAATATCATCTATGTTGGGAGACCGAAAACCGGTTGAGAACAGTGTATTGAGCTTCCAATTGGTGTTGGGCAGATAGACAAGGCCCAGGCTGCCGCTAAGGGCTCCGTTGTTCAGTTTTATTTCATCAAAAGGGAAGTCAAAGAAAGTACGGTCCTCGAATTCTGATTTGAGACTTACATAGTTGTAGCGGATCCCGCTATTCATAAACAGTCCCCGGGTCAGCTCTTGCTTGGCACTGAGGTAGGCTGCCAATGAATACCACCTGCTGCCGCCATCCGGGTAACGGGTGCTGGCGGCTGTGACTTCGTCCGTAGCAAGGTTCATGGTGGAGGCAGTTGATTGCACATCATTTCCCACCAACTCAATACCGTAATAGATCTCATTGGTATCAGTGATTAGCTTTTCAAAATCTACGTTTACCGATAGTGCCCCGACTTTTTCAAGCCGTGTCGTGAGTAGGTCGCTGGTGTATCTGCGGGTGTTGCGGCTTTCTTCTATCATCTGGTAGGCGGTATTAATTTTCACCTGATCAAAAAACCTGGTAGGGTAGTAAAAACGGGGCTGAATCTGGTGTAGCTGCCATTTCTGAGGGCCGTAATACCATTCTGCATTGGTTAGTGCTCCATTACTGCGCTGAATAAGGCGGTCATAACGTGGAATGTCAGAGCTGGTGCTTACATGTGCGTTATAGCTGAGGTCGGCAAAGGGGCCAATCTTGAAGCGAAACTTCTGCAGAAAGTTGGTTTGGTCATAGCCCGAGCCTATCTGTCTGTTTACATTATCATTAGGCACGATTACGTCCATGCCATTTCTGCGCTCAATGTACTCCAGGCGCTTACCAAAATCAGGAAAATCATCGGTACGGTTATTCCCTGTCCTCAAATCGCCAAACTGGCTATAGCTTATGCTGGTATAGGAAGTGAAATCGGAAGTGGAGTAGGTAAACTGAGTATTGCCGGTAAGCTCATTGGCTGCAGAAGCATAACGGGTAAGGATGGAGCCGGAAAAGCTTTCAGTTGCAGTAAACTTAGGGGTCCGGGTATGGAAGTCCATAACACCGCCTAAAGCATCACTGCCATATATTACCGAACCGGGCCCGAAAACTACTTCAGCTTCCTGCAGGGTATTGGGGTCAATGGAGATTACACTTTGCAGGTTGCCACTGCGGTAGATGGCGTTGTTCATACGCACACCGTCTACTACAATGAGTACTGAGTTAGCAGAAAATCCACGGATAATGGGGCTTCCACCACCGAGCTGACTTTTTTGAACGAAAACCTGTCCGCTGGAACTAAGGGCATCTGCTGTGGTGGCAGGGTTAGCCAGGGCAATGCTTTCAGGGCTGATTTCGGTAATGGTATGAGGGATTTCGTCAGCATTTTGCTCCCAGCGGCTTGCCGAAACGACTACATCACCCATCTGTCGTACCCGCTCCCGCATGGCTACCTTATAGCCCGCTGCGATTAACTCCTGAAAGGAAAGTGTAACCGTGCGGTAGCTGGGGTGGCGGAAAATAAGGGTAGCAGTCCGTCTGATATGGGAGAGATTGGCTTCACCCTCCTTATCGGTAATGGCCGCTTTGTCCTCATCGTCTGACTGTATAGTCACCAGGTGAATAGGAAGCTCGCTGTTCTGGTCAGTTACCCGGACTATCTGGCCAAAGGCATTTGATACTGACAAGCAGCATCCAAGCAGAATAAGCAAAGAGTATTTCCAGACCTTGGGCATCAGTTGCGAAAATATTTCCATCCCGCGACTTTGAAAACAATTATTACTCATATTGTTTTGGAAGCTTAAATAAACCGTGAAAAAGCGGTGTCAGCTTATGCCTATCGTACCCTCTTCTTATAAAGGCCCTCCGTTTTACTTGATAAATGGTCATTTCGAAACCGTAATCCCCAGCTTAAAACGTAAAATAGAGGGAGTAGTTTACGAAAGAGAGCGCATAGAAACTCCGGACGATGACTTTCTGGATATTGACTGGGTCAAAACGGGGAATGATAAGCTGCTGCTTATTTCACATGGCCTGGAGGGCAACTCTGACAGACACTACGTGTTAGGACTGGCCAAACTGTTCAACCAACACGGCTGGGACATTGTGGCATGGAACAACCGCACCTGCAGCGGTGAGATGAACCGGCAGCGCATTATGTACCATCATGGAGCTTCCTATGATCTGCGCACTGTGATTGAGCATATCAATCGTGTAGCGGATTACCAACGCATCAGTCTGGCAGGCATCAGCATGGGGGGCGGTCAAACGCTGCGCTTTATGGGGGAGCATGAAGAACACCCGCTGGCTGAAAATATACACGGAGCAGCGGCCATCAGTACGCCCTGTTCGCTCCTGGATAGCGTATTGGCACTCGCCAAAAGGTCTAACAGGATATACGAGAAGAAATTTCTGGACAGGCTCAAGGAAAAAGTGCGCAGAAAGGCTGAGGTCTTTCCTGATATCGACATCTCGGGGCTGGATGAAATGAACAAGATCAAGCAGTTTGATGATGCTTATTCCGGGCCTTTGCATGGTTTGAGAGATGCCCAGCACTTTTATGATTATTGCAATCCCTTTCCTTTTGTAGAGAAGGTAGATCAGCCGGTGCTAATTCTGAACGCCCTCAATGATCCGCTGCTTCAGGGAGACTGTTACCCGCATGCATTGGCAAATGCGAAGGACAATATCCACCTGGAGATGCCCAAAAGAGGAGGCCATGTAGGGTTTATGGTTTCTGGTGAGGAGTTTGCCTACAGCGAGCAGCGGGCGCTTGAGTTTTTGGAAGGCTTATAAACAAAGTGTAATAAGGAGTATTTTGATCGATGCTTTTATCGCTTTTGGGTGTATTAGGCTTCAGGTAACAGCTTTCCAAATAAGGCCAAATACTTGGTAGGAATTAGTTTGTGTTCTCTGTGTCTGTTATAGATCATGACAGGTATTCTTTCTGCTCCCAGACAAAAAGCGGCATTTAATCGATGTGTTCCATTGACTAGAGTCATGCTAGTTCCTATAAAATCTATTTGAGGTGGTAGTAGAGGTTTCTCTTCTTCCCATCGCTTCAAGATTTTACAGGTCTTCCGGTCAGAAAAAATTAATTTAGCTATGGGATAGCGATTTTGGGAATGGAACAGTGTCTCTTCTGAAATTATCACATTCAAGTGTGGCTCAATGCTGAGCATAAGCTCTTTTAAAGGAACTGTAGTATAGATTTTGTATTCTTCAGGGTTAGGTTTTTCTAGGGTTTCATTGATTTTTTTATCATCCTCTATGGACTTCCAACTGAGATGCCAGTAAGGTCTAATTGACTGAAGTCGGTTTTTGATGTATAACGTTTTAAAAACCTTACACTCCTCTTCCAACCGAAGTTTCATGTCGAAGTAATCTTCTTCTTTCCTCATTCTGGACTTTTTTTAGTTAACGATTATAGTGAGCTAGGTACAGCTCAAAGTACTGATTTAAACCAGGATTTACAGGGAAGAGAGATAGCAGGAGCCTGAAAAAGGTGTTTATTTCTCTGAGTGTTTAAGGCAGATTTTAAGCAAAGTCTTTTCTTCCATCCACAAAGTTTTTCTGGTTTTAGATAAGAATGCTCCTTTTATTGGCACTTTCATACCTCTTCTCCAAATAGATAACTATGGTATTGCTACACATTATTTGTAATGACAGGCAGCAGTCAGATGATATTGCTGACTTGCTGGTAAAAGAAAATCTTGTGCTTTCAGCAGTAACTTTTCAGGGGGTGTCTGTAAAAGAGAGGGAGGAGAGTGGAACTATAGGGCAGTCTGAGCAAACGATGTTGATAGGTCGAACCCGGGGGCTGCTTTTCAACACTGTGCAAGAGCGGCTTCGAGAGCTCTACCCAACCAATATGCCGGTGATCTATTCAATGCCCATTGTCAATATGAACTGGCAGGATGCTGACGCGCTGCCTGTGGTTAACTCTGAACTTGATTGAGGCATAAATCAAAACCTACATTTCATCCGGTACTATAAATTCCTGTTGGATGATTCTATCCTTTTCCTGCTCAATATATTCCAGGTAGGCCTGAGCTGCCGGAGAAAACTTTTTATTCTTAAGCCAGGCAAGGTACCAGGTACTTACAATGGGCAAGCCCGGCAGGCGTATAATGCGCAGGTCTCCCTTTTCAAGCTCGTTTCTGATACCGATCAGAGGCATGATTGAGGAACCTAAACCGGCAATAGTCGCCTGTTTTACTGCTTCATTGGAGGTCAGCTCTATTTTCTTTTTGGCATAAATATCGTTTTTAGATAGAAAATCTTCCATGGCATTTCGTGTGGAGGAGCCCGGCTCGCGGAAAATAAGGGGGAGTTGCTCCAGTACATTTTTAGAGGTGATCTCGTCAACCTCCATGAGTTTCGGACTTACCACGAGTACCAGCTTATTTTTCATAAGTGCCATGCGTTCAATCTGATTTGATTCCGGCATGGTAGACATCAGGGTAAAGTCAACCGTGTTTTTATCAAGGTTTGCCAGTACTGTGGCCTTATTGGTTACGTCCATCACTAGGTCGACCCCGGTGTGCTTTCTCAGAAAACCATAGAGGAAGTAGGGCATCACATATTTGGCAGTAGAAACAACGGCAATCTTAAGCTGCCCCACTAGCTCACCCTGATAAGCAAGAGTTTTATAGCGGATTTCTTCGGCCTGATCCAGTATGTTTTTTGCCGCCTGGGCAATCTCTTTTCCAAAGTCAGTAACGTAGAGTTGACGACCAATGACCTCTGTCAGGGGTATATCGAACTGATCCTGAAACTTTTTTAACTGAATAGACACTGCCGGTTGTGAGAGAAAAAGTGCTTCCGATGCGCGTGTAATGCTCTGATTTTCAGCTATTTCGTAGAATACTTTGAGTTGATGCAGGGTGTAGTTCATAACTTTCGCTTATGATTATGATATATAATATAAATAAAAATAAATGATCGTCACTTCTGAGGTTTGCGTAACCTACAATAGCATCGCAGAGGTGAGTGAAACGAAAGGCCTGAAAGCAGCAAAAAGCAAGAGTTGCTGGCCATGAAGAGAGAAGGTGCCGGGTAAAGGGATAAGCCCTCTACTGTTATTGAAATTCGATTTACCATTGATGAATATTGATTAACCAAAAGTGTGCAAGACAGATATATGTCTTCTTCTGGTGACCTTTGAAATCATCGCTTTTACATTAAAAAGCGATCTTGAAATTACTCTGACATAGCCAGGTCTTATTTCTGCAAATCTGTTGAGACCATTGGCCCCAGCGGATGAGAGCTTTATCATAGGGAGTTCTTCCGGAAATAAACCAGTCGCTCTGTTTGGGGTTGTTGATGGCACTTTCGGTACCCGTTTATTGCTGCTTCATTTTTGAAGTGAGGTTTGGTACTTAACATACCGAAGCTATTAAAGCATACGGGGCTGTTAGTGCTGTATCAGTTTCAAACGAACAGGGTTGCAAGGTTCCGGTATTCATCAACATAGTATTAGAGGCGTCACTGATCGCGATAGCTGTTCTGTAAATGATACTGTTTGCTTATTAATGACCCAGCCAGGTTTCTTCCATATTGATTCTCAGGCATTCGTTAGCAGTAGCAAAACGCTGATCATTGGCGGCCTCATTATTGGTTTGATTACCAATAAGGCTGAGGCTGAGGGAATCACCTTTGTTGTTACCAGTATTTTGAAAAAATTAAGGCAGGAGTGCCATAAAGTAGAGTGTTAAACTGGTAGCTGTATAGAGTCCGACCAGGATATTGGGTGATTCTCTCTGGTCTTTGTTATGGTATCGTTTTTCAAAAACAGGTTTAGAATTTTCATAAGCGTTAGTACACATATAGTAGTTTAGTTTGGTAATGTGAACTGTCGGAGGGTGAGAGATCCGACAGTTCTTTTTTTGTGCTTTAGAGAATAAATCCAATAGTACTGTAGGCCAGAATGTTGGCTGTTGCATGAGCAATCCAGCCAGGTATAATACTACCATCAGCCATTTTTTCATTGAGGTACACTTTAAAATAGCTGGTAAGCGCGGGGAAAATGAAGATCACTGCAAGAAACAGGGCATTGTCGGTAATACTCAAAAAAATGAGTGCGTGAATGATACCGAAAATGAGAGCCTGAATTGTATTGCCCAGCCTGAAATTAGTTACAGCAATAAGTCTTTTTGCCACAAAGCCTCTGAAAAAAAGTTCTTCCGTGAACGAGGTTTTTAAAACTGCTACTATGAGTAAACTGATGATTGTACTGGCGCTGAAACCTTGTGCTCTGAATTGACCTGTAACACTGGCCGGATCGGTCATTATTTGCCTGAAATCTTCATTGAACCAACTGAGGGAGATCAGCGGTATGGCAGAAATCAGCATAATTAGCAGGGCAAGCATGTTTGCGCGCTTATCTGATTTCTTCAGACCCACCCAATGAAAGAATCCTCTAAAGGTCTTCCTTTTGATAACAAAGACGATCAAAGGGATGAGTGAGAAGCCTACAAGCTGAAGCAGGGCAGAGATAAGCTGGTTGATCATGGTACTGTTTTTATGGTTTATCGGGTTTGTATTCCAGAATGTCACCTGGCTGGCAGTCGAGGCTTTTGCATATAGCATCCAGTGTATTGAACCTCACGCCACGGGCCTTGCCGGTTTTGAGTAGTGAGAGATTGGTGAGAGAAATGCCCACTTCTTCCGATAGCTGCGTGAGCTTCATTTTTCGTTTGGCCAGCATTACATCCAGGTTGACTACGATGCTCATACAATCATTCTTTGGTCCTCGGAAAGTTCTTTGCCCTCGCTGAAAATCTCTGCCAGCACAAGCGATCCGATTGACAACAGGAGTGGAGCGAAAACCAGTTTCAGATCCAGCTGAAAATTGCCGTAGAGATAGCTAAAATTGAAACAACTCAGGGGAAATGCGATGAATGCCGAGCGGGCGATTTTTCTGAAATGATGTTGATTCTGGTCGTAGAAAGTCTTTAGGGAGGCAATAGATCGGAGTATATGATCTGTTTCACGAATAATTCGTAGCGTGATGAAGAAGAAAATTAGTGTCCTAAGGTATAGCCAGTAAACCATGGGTGCGGAGAGCGTGCTCAGGTAAAGGGCATTCTCGTCTGGCTCAGATTTTCCTGATTTCCATTGAAGATCATTGATACCATAACCGGCTTTAAAAGCATCGGTGACTTCCAGTGCACGGTAGGTTTCCGGTGAGCTGTGCCAATGAATGATGATGCCGGTGAACAGAGCAAAAAATATACAGCATAACCACTTTACTATCCTGTTAAGAACTCTTGCTGATTCGATGACTTTGTTCCTTTTCATAGAGTATATTTATGTTAAAGGAAAATAATTTTATGTTAAACGACAAATTTTTGTTCTGGTAAGAAAATATGAGGTAGGAAGTAAGAGATAAGAGGTAAGACTCTTTGGTCTAAAAACCTAAAGTCTATGGTCTATCCGGGCCCCTCTGTCTTTCAGACATCTCCCCATGGGGGAGACAATTGCTAGGGCATTTTGTGTTTGTGCTGAAAACAAAAAGCCCACCCCGAGTATCCCGGAGCAGGCTTTTCAATCTACAATTTGTCCCGATACACTAATTCTTCTTCTTAGCAGGGGTATTGAATGGGGGAGGCGTTATCTGAACAGGTGTCTGGCCATTGAGAAGTTTCAGTACCTCCTGTACGGCTCTTTCCAGCTGCGGGTCTTTACCATCAGTCAGTGATTTGGTATCCTGTCGCACGGCAATGTCCGGGGCTACACCTTCATTTTCAGCCACATATACATTGTTGATAGGGTCGAATACGGCATTGTCAGGAGCGGTAAGGGCACCACCATCTACGAGGCCGTAGTGAACCGATGATTTCACCAGGCCACCCCAGGTAGTGGCGCCAATAAGTAGTCCTGCCTTTTGCTGACGGAATACCCAGGGGAAGAAGTCTCCACCGGAACCGGCTCTTTCATTGATCAAGAGTACTTTGGGCCCTAAGATACCGGCAGGCAATCTCATGGCTTTTCCGTTGGGTACCTCATTGGTCAGTCCGGCTCTGAGCGAGCGGGTCATCAGGTCTACCATGTAATCATCCAGCAAACCGCCACCATTGAAGCGCTCATCAATCACCGCACCTTCTTTATCCTGTTGTGCAAAGAAGTAGCGGTTGAAAGAGACAAAACCGGGTCCGCCTGTATTGGGTACCCAGATGTAGCCCAGGCGTCCGTTGGAGAGCTTATCTACCATTCTGCGGTTATCTTCTACCCAGGCACGCTGGCGCAGGGCATTCTCGCTGCGAATGGGCTCGGCTACTTCTGTCCAGGAGCCCTCAAATTCAGCCTTATCATTGAAGTGGAGTACGGTTTGCTGACCGGCCGTACCGTCCAGGGCTTCAAAGGGGTTATCAGTAGCCGACAGTTCTTTGCCATTGATACCTACGAGGTAGTTACCTTCTTTTACCTTCATACCGGGTCGGTCCAGCGGGCTGGTAAGGCGTGGGTTCCAGCTTTCAGTGGTATAAATGCGTTGGATTTGCCACCTGTTTTTATTAATCACCAGGTCAGCTCCTAAGAGTCCCACACTTGAGCGGTCTGTGGCAGGGAAATCTCCACCGAAAACAAAGCTGTGGCCTACTGAGAGCTCTCCATTCATTTGATCCAGAATGTAGTTCAGGTCGCTGCGGTGCTTTACAAAGGGTACGAGTGGGGCATAGCGGTTGTACACCACTTGCCAGTCGCGGCCATGAATTCCCGGATCGTAGAAATAGTCTCTTTCATAGCGCCAGGCTTCTTCAAACATCTGCTTCCACTCAGCCATGCGGTCGAGTTTCATTCTGAGGTTCACAGAAAAGCCTTTTCCTCCTTTGCCACTGGGGCCTCCGGTATTGGCTACCTGCCACCTTGGGCCGGCTTGTACCAGCATTTTCTTACCGTCACTTGACACGGAAAACTGACGGACTCCCGTCAGAAACTCTGTGGCTTTTCTCTTACTCAGTGAAAATTTTTGAAGTGTAATTCCCGGGTTACCGGCTTTACGCTCAGCGATAAAAAAGGAGCCTGCCGGGCCGCTGGCTGTGCTAAAGTAATTGGCTGTAGGCAAGGGGAGGGCAATGGTTCTGCGATCGATGCCTGCAAGGTCAATTTTCATGTCCTCATCTTTGGCCTTTTCTTTCCCGTCTTTGTCTTCGCCTTTGTCTTTCTTCTTTTCTTTGTCCTTGTCCTGCTTTCCTTTCTCTTCTCCCTGGTCTTCATCTTTCTTCGCTACTTTTTCTTCGTCACTTTTTGGAATAAAAGGGGAGTCTACACCTTCCTGCAGTACGATTACATAGGCCGCATAGCTTGGGTTGGCGGTAATAGAACTGGTATTGGCCCAGCCTGAACCCAGTGCCACATTAGTACTGGCCAGAAAGTAGAGGTGCTTTTTATCACGGTCCCAGGATGGCGCAAAGGAGTCGGCAAAGGGGTCGGTCAGTGCATTGACTGAATTATCCTCTTTGGACCAGACCATGATTCTGCGGAAGTTATTTGAGCCTGATTTAGTGTAAGCGAGTTTCTTGGAGTCAGGTGCCCAGGTCAGGCCCATTCTGCCTCTTTCCAGGTTATTCCCGGCATTGTCTATGGTGCTGATATTACCGGTGGCCAACTCAACGACTCTTACGCGGGTATCATCATCGGCAAAAGCAATATGCGAACCATCAGGTGACCAGGTAGGCTCCCAGGCCATTTTAGATTCGCCAATGCTGATGATTCTTGGTGTTGACATGCCGTCCTGATTAGCGAGGTAAAGGGCATAGCCATTACCACCTGCATCTGAAAACCAGGCAATCTCATCTCCCTTAGGAGACCAGATAGGGGCACGGTCAGCAGCAGCAGAGCTTTGCGTAAGGTTTCTGGGGTCACCGTTTTCGGTGGGGATGGTGAAAATCTCACCTCTTGAGGCCATCAACGCACGCTTGCCTGTAGGAGAGAGGGAAGCCGAGCCAGCCCGGTTGCTGACATTTTCCCATTTGGTTTCGGCCCATGGAAAGTCACCCACTACGTTGATATCGAGCTGTGTGGTGCTGCCTGTAGCAGGATCAAGGGTGTGGAGGTATCCGTTTTGCTCAATGATCAGCTGGCCATTGCCGGCACTCAGCCATTTTACATCGGTACCTTCAAATTTTGTGATTTGCTTTAGCTCTTTGGACCTGACGGAATAGGACCATACGTTCATGTTCCAGTCGCGGTCAGAAAGGAAGTAGATGGTCTGACCCACCCATACCGGCTGAATATCCGTGGTTTTATTGTTGGGAATAAGCGTTTCGCTTTGGTTGCTGAGATTGAGAATAATCAGAGGGGTGTTTTGTCCGCCCCGGTAGGCGCGCCATTCTATATCCCAGCGGCTCATTTTATCCACTACCATCTGGCGTCCGTTAGGCGAGTAAGAGCCATCAAAACCCCATTGGGCACTGATTCGGGTAGAGGGCCCACCGGCTACCGGTACCGTCCACAGCTGGTTGAAAGGGGAGGGCGCGGTTCCTCGGGTAGAGGCATAGAGCACCTTTTTACCATCAGGAGACCAGCCTCGGGCTGATGCACCGGAGGGGTGCCAGGTCAGTCGGTTAGGGGTACCACCATTCTTGGAAACAATGTAGACGGAATTGCTGCCGCCCCTGTTGGAGGTAAAGGCAATCCAGTTGCCATCGGGTGAGAAGTGCGGATCACTTTCCACAGCGGGTGTACTGGTAATGCGTTTAACATTCTGTCCGTTAAGGTCGCTCACCCAGATATCACTGCCATAGGTAAAGGCAATATGTGATGAACTCATGCTGGGCTGCCGTAACAGGCGCGTACCCTGGGCATTTACAATGTATGGACAGATTAGAAATGCGGCAATAAGGATTATCACCGATTTAAAAGAAGGTTTCATATTTAAGCTGATTGATTGGATAAAGACTCAGCTAAATCTAGTGATTAATTAGTTGTTAATGCAAGGGAATTATGTGAGCAGACTGCCTTAGGCCACATTATTTGAAAACTTGTGGAGACAGTGTTAAAGCTTCTCAGCAGCAGCTTCATCCATAAACCAGCTAAGCTTACCATCCTTTGGTTGGATATAAGAAGCCGGGTAGCTTTTACAGTCACCCGTTTGGTGGAAGATTTCGTCAATCTTCAGGGTTTTACCAGCTCCGGTCACCAGAAAGCAAATCTCTTTGGCATTGTTAATCACCTTGCCGGTGAGCGTGATGCGCTTCTGTCCACTTTCCGGATGAGTAGCTACTTCACAGATATTTTCTGAATTAAGCAACTCAATTTCATGAGGGAAAATGGAAGCAGTATGGCCGTCACCGCCCATGCCCAAAACAATCAGGTCAAACTGAGGGAGACCATTAGCATCAGGCAGGTTTGCAGTAATTTGATTGCCATAGTTGACCGCTTCGCCAACCGGGTCATTTTCACCCAAAACCCGGTGTACGTTCTGTTCTGGAAAATCAATCTTAGATAGTAAATGATCCACCGTCATTTTATAATTGCTGTCGCTATCGGTTGGAGGTACACAGCGTTCGTCTCCCCAATATAAATGGATGCCGGACCAGTCGATTGCTGCGGCATGCGATTCAGCCAGCAGATCAAAAAGTATCTTTGGCGTAGAGCCGCCTGAGAGGGCTACGTTTAATGTCTTATTGGCTTTGGCCAGGGTGATAAAATGAGTGGCAAAAGCTTCAGCTACTGCCTGTGGTGTTTTTGATATGTTAGTTTCCAAGGTCGACTATCGGTTTAAAGCTCGCAATATATGCCGTCATCTGTAAGGTTTTTGCAGGGGTAGCGCCAGATCATATTTTTGCCCTCTATCAGATCATCTGCATGTTCGGGCCCCCAGGTACCGGCAGGGTATCCGTAAACTGGTATAGAAGCATCATTTTCCCAGGCTTTCAGTATAGGGTCCACAAACTCCCAGGCGGCTTCCAACGCGTCTCCACGAGAGTAGAGGGTCGCATCGCCTTGCATACAGTCCAGAATGAGCCTTTCGTAAGCCTCAGGCACATATACATCGTTCAGCTGGTTGTACATAAAATCCATATTCACCTGCTCTGTATTAAAGCCTGCGCCAGGAATTTTCATATCAAATTTCAATAGAATTCCTTCGTCTGGCTGAATCCTCAGCACCAGCATATTTTGCGCATTGGCCAGGGCCGAATCATTGGCGAAAAGGTGGTGGTGATTGGGCTGAAAATGGATCACCAACTCGGTAACCCTGGTAGGAAGCTTTTTTCCGGTACGGATATAAAAGGGTACATCTTTCCAGCGCCAGTTGTCGATAAAGAACTTCATGGCCACATAGGTTTCCGTTTTAGAGTCCGGGTCAACGCCAGTCTCCTTTCTGTAACCTGCTACTTCCTCACCTCTGATGGTGGAGTCGATGTATTGCCCCCGAATAACATTCTTGCGAATGCTCTCTTCATCCAGGGGCCTTAATGATTGAAAGACTTTCAGCTTTTCGTTGCGGATAGATTCGGCATCAGCTTTTACGGGGGGCTCCATCGCTACAAAAGCGAGCAGCTGCATGAGGTGGTTTTGTACCATGTCGCGCAGGGCACCGGAGCCATCGTAATAGCCACCGCGTTTTTCCACTCCTACACTTTCAGCAGCCGTAATTTCCACCCGGTTGATGTAGTTTCTGTTCCAGAGCGGTTCAAAGATGGTGTTGGCAAAGCGGGTAACGAAAATGTTCTGTACCGTTTCCTTGCCGAGGTAATGGTCTATGCGATAAATCTGGTCTTCTGTAAAGGAGGTAAGCAGCTTGTCATTGAGCTCCTTGGCGGATTCCAGGTCATAGCCAAAGGGTTTTTCAATGATCATCTTTCTCCAGCCCGCTTCTTCTGTATTCAGGTCGGCACTGGCCAGCCCTTCCGAAATGGTTGCATAAAGGCTGGGAGGGGTGGAGAGGTAGAAAATGTAGTTGTTGCAGGTGGCTTTGTTTTCATCTACCTGCGTCAATCTGTCTCGTAATTGTCCGTAGGTGGCAGTGTCTTTTGTATCTATAGACTGATAAAAGATCAGGTCGGCAAAGCCCTTGAGGTGCTCTTCTGTAGCACTTTCCTTGTTCAGCAGGTGCTCATTTTCAAAAACTACCTTGGTACGGTATTCCTCATCAGAGAATTCAGAGCGGCTCACACCCAGCACAGCGTAGCATTCGGGCAGCAGCCCGCTGGTATAAAGGTTAAATACCGCAGGGATCAGCTTGCGCCTGGTAAGGTCACCGGAAGCACCGAAAATAACGAGTACCTGATTGTCAGTTTTCTTCATTTAGTTTTTATTGATTCCGGCAGGTTGCTTTCTTTGTGGCGAAACTATTAAAGAAGCTTACCAGCTTCAAAATAAAAAGAACATTTCTCAAAGGAATGTTTCTCGACCAAATAAGGTTCATCCATAAAGGAAAAATATGTCAGATCAACAATACGACTTTGGGCTGGTAGGCCTGGGGGTAATGGGCAGAAACTTCATTTTGAATGTAGCTGACCATGGCTTCTCTGCTTACGGACTGGATACCAGTGATGAAATGCTGGCCAGGCTGAAAGAAGAAGGTGCGGGTAAATCAGTAAGCGGCACCACTGAAGTTGCCGAATTCGCTGCCAGACTGAGTAGTCCGCGAAAGATTATGTTGTTGGTGCCTGCGGGTAAAATTGTTGATAATGTGATTGCTGATTTGTTGCCCCATCTGGATGAGGGTGATATCATCATTGACGGAGGTAACTCATTTTTTCCTGATACGGACAGAAGGTTTAACGAGCTGGCTGAGAAAGGCATTCACTTTTTTGGCACAGGGGTGTCGGGTGGAGCAGAAGGTGCCCGCCTGGGACCAAGCATCATGGTAGGGGGTAATGCTACTCATTATGAGCATGTGAGGCCTATATTCGAGGCGGTATCTGCCAAGGTGGGAGACGATGCCTGCGTGGCGCATGTAGGTAACGGCTCAAGCGGCCATTATGTTAAAATGGTGCATAATGGTATAGAGTATGCCTTGATGCAGCTGATTGCCGAGGCTTACGATATGATGAAGTACGGGCTGGGCATGACTAACCTGGGCATTTCTGAAAAGTTTGGCGAATGGAACCAGGGCAGACTTCAATCTTTTTTGATGGAGATCACCTCTGACATCTTCCTGAAGCGTGATGAGCTGACGGGTAAGGACCTGATTGATGTGATTTCAGATAAGGCCAAGCAGAAGGGAACCGGTAAGTGGATTTCACAAAATGCTATGGACCTGGGTACACCTATTCCGGCTATTGATGCCTCAGTAAGCATGCGGGCTATTTCGAGCTTTAAAGAAGAGCGGGCCAGGGCTGCCGAACTGTACCCCAAATCTCAGTGGGACCCTACTATGATCACCATTGAAGAGCTGGAAGATGCCGTGTACTTTGGCTTTATCATCACTTTTGCGCAGGGTATGAAGCAACTGGCAGAGGCCTCTGTGAAGTACGAATACGGCCTGAACCTGGAGAATATTGCCAGCATTTGGCGTGGTGGCTGTATCATCAGGGCCAAACTGCTGGAAACTATTACCGATGCTTATGGCAATGATGCGGAACTTACGCATCTGCTATTTCACGGCCAGATTGTGGAGGAAGTGAATGGCCTCTGGTCTTCAGTAAATAAGGTGGTAGATGTGGCCCTCAATGCGGGTATTTCTGTGGCAGGGCTTAGCGCCAGTGCCAATTACTTTAACGCTTTCAGATCGGAGAAACTACCCCTGAACCTTATCCAGGCACAAAGAGACTACTTTGGCTCGCATACCTATGAGCGTACGGACAGAGAGGGACATTTTCATACTGAATGGCAGAAGAAATGATGAATTTTGAATGATAAATGTTGGATGGTATCTGATCATTCACCATTCAAAATTCATCATTTAACATTCCGAAACAGTCCAGGTCTGTAAGCTATTCCTGAGTCTCCGTAACAGCTGATTCCTGTTTTACTGATACACTACTGACGATGTTCAACCATTTAATTTCGACTCTGCGGTTGAGGCTACGGCCATAGGGGTGTTCATTGTTGGCGATGGGTAGCAGTTCTCCGTAACCGACCGGTCTTAATCTGTCCTGATCAATTCCCTTGGCAATAAGGTAGTTGGCTACCGTCAGTGCTCTGCGATTAGAAAGCTGCTCATTAAAAGGCTCTGTATCAATATGATCTGTGTGTCCGCTGATCTCCACAATTAAGTCAGGGTTCTTTTTCAAATGTGCTATCACCTGGTCAAGTGCCGGCTGCTGATCCTTTTGGATAGAGGATTGATTGAAGCCGAAGAATACATAGTTTTTGACTGTGGCTTCCAGCCGGATGCTTTGCAGCAGGCTGGTGGTGGGCCTGTTTTCTGTTTCAAGCCGTGTTACCGGCATAGGCTGGGGGATGACAGTGTCTGTGACCACTAATTTGGCCAGGTAGATATCACTGGAGCCCGCCCGGTTACTGGAAAACACAATGGTGCTGTCTGGCAGCATAGAAAAGTAGGCATCAAAACCTTCCGAATTGATGGGGGCCAGGAGCCTTTCCGGAACGGACCAGTTTGTCCAGCTTTGGTCAAGCCTTCGGGCATGGAAAATATCAGTATCGCCCGCCTTGCTTCCACGGCTGAAAAACAGATGTTGCTGGTCTTCTGTGATAAAGGGAGAAATCTCAAAGTCAGGGGTGTTGATGACCGCTCCCAGGCTTATCGGGGCAGACCATTGATCTCCTGTTTCGCGAAGAGCCACATACAAGTCCTCATTGCCCTGTGTGCCCTTGGATATGAGCAATACTTTTTCTGAAGGATGCATGTAGAGGCCATAGAAACCTCCTTCAATATCCAGGTCGGGAATTCTCAGCTTCAGGGGTCTGGACCATTGTTCGTTGACCAGGCTTGAAAATGAAATGCCTTTCTGCTCTTGAAATAGCTTATTGTAAGTGCCGAAAAGGTAGAGGGTGGAGCCGTCATAGTTAAAGCCTATAACTGCGGAGTTAAGGCCTGCATTCAGTGGCTTTGGTACTTTTTGTACCTCCAGCTGGCCCCCTTCGCTGAAGTTGGCATACCAGATTTCGTGTAGCACCTTATTTTTCAGCACAGAGGAGGATTGATCGTTCGTTCGGGTGAAATAGATGCGTTTTCCGTCAAGTGTGATAAAGGGCACCGCCTCTTCCAGGTCAGGTGTATTGATCTTGTTAATGCTGAGTGGAGGTGTAGAAGTCAGCCTTTTGTTTTGTGCCTGAAGGGCGAAAACAGAGATAAGTCCGAGAAGCAGAAAGAAGTAACGTTTTTTCATGGCGGGTTTACTTATGCAGGTTTTGAAGAAGATTCATGCTCAGGCTGAACTCATGGGCATTGATGCGGTTGAGCGTGCTGATATTGGTGCTATGATCAAAGGAGTAGCCGAAAGAGAGCTGATCTGAAAGTACTACACCAAACATCATGACCAGGGCATTTTGCCTGCGGTAGGAGAGCCCGGTCCAGAACCGTTGCCCGTATTCTGCCCTGAGGCTATAGTCAATGCTGGTATTACCTCTCACATAGCGTACCAGCATGTGTGGGATAAGGCTGACCCGTGGGTTAAGTCTGAATCTGTGCCCGGCCATGAGAAAATGATGGGGTTCAAATTCAAAACCATCTACCTCCTGTGAGCTAAAGCCCCTGTTTCGGGTAAGCTGCTCCAGTGAATAGCCAAAGAACAGCCGATCGGAGTACAGCCACAGACCAAAGCCCAGGTCCATCATGCCCTGCCGCTGGTAGTTATCTACAAACTGCTGAAAGGGCTGATCGTTTTCTTCCAGCACCCTCAGGTCGTCATTCAGTGAAAGATGGACCCATCCAATCTTGGGGGATACAGCAATCTGTAGCTGCCGGGTCAGCTGCATGTGAAAGCTGTAGGTGATGTGATTTGTCGTTTTTCTGAAGAGCCCGATATCGTCCTGCGTTACGATCATACCCACCACATGATTCGATTTGGGAGCAAGCGTGGTTCTCAAACTGGCGGTGTCCAGGTTATCAGTCAGGCGCATGGCCGATTGCATGTGTTGCGATACATCCGGCCTGGAGAGTGGAGCATAAGCAGTCAGGTAAATTGTTTTGGGGCTGCCCTGAAAGTCTGTCCAGTAGTGTCTGAAGCCGAAGTCCAGCTGAAGATTGTTCTGAACATTTGTAGCCGCAGAATTGATCAGGTAATAGTTGTCAAGGTACTGGCTGAACTGGGCCAGCTGTTGTGCCCTGAGGCTGGCAGACATGCCTATAGCCAGTAGTATCAAAGAGTATTTACAATAGTACTGCTTCATCTTACAATGGAGATTTTTCCTTTGAGAGGCGCTTTGCCTGCTGCGAAGCGAATGGTGTAGTAGAAAGTAGAGGAGGGCAACAACTTACCTTTATGCTCGCCATTCCAGGGAGATCGGTGATAGGCTGTTTGCCTTAAAACCAGCTCTCCCCAGCGGTTGAAGATCGAAACCTGTGCATCAGGATGATTTTGAATCCAGGGAATCTCGAAGTAGTCATTTTTGCCATCTGCATTGGGCGTAAAAGCCGAGGGAATACTGCCCAGTGTCTCCTCCAATTGCTGCTCCGGGCCAACTATGTAGCGTTCTGCCAGTTCAAAATCACTGCCGCTTATCCAGTTGGAGGCAGGGTCTGCGGGGGCAGAAGCCGCTTCCGTTTTGATAGCCTGCCAGCGGTTTCGGCTTTTTTTCCAAAGCTGATGCGTTTCGGCTGGTTCGCTTCTTTCAGCATCGAGAAAGTAAAAACGGAAGTCAATGTCTTCATTCACAGTTGCTTCCGGGACTATACGAAAGTACCTGGCCACACTCATGCCGGTGGGCAGGGAGGAAGCCATGTGCCCTCTGCGGATTTCTGTCCTGCCCAGTGACTGCCTGCTGGTAATTTCAATGCCCAGGTTGCCCGGATTGGCACCTTGCGGACTATCCAGCTCGATTGTTTTAACGAGTTCGCCACCTTCTGAAGCAGTAATCCTGTTGAGGTTATTTTCCCCCGAGACTCTTCCGTTCTCTTCACCCAGTATCAGGTCCGAAGACCCCAGGTCGAGCATGCCTTTGACCAGTCTGAGTTCATTTTTTACTTCAATGGATGTGGCCAGCAGTACTTTATGATCGCCTCCTTCAATGGAGAGGTCTGAGAGCGTAAAAGAATTTCCTCCAACTGTAATGCCCTTGCTATCTGCCAGGAGGTAAAGCTGGCTATGCTCTGCGGCCATAACGCCATGGACTGTGAGGCCGGCATTTTGCAGCGTAAGTGTACTGCCGTCAGAAATACTGAGCACGGTGCCTTCATCTACCATTAGGCTGCCCTGTGCCTGGGTTTTACCAGGAAGACAGGCTAGGCAGGTGAATAGTATGAGTACAGCAACTTGTCTTTTCATGACGGCTCTACTTTACTTTCTGTTTTATAGCGGTAAGCTCGTCTTTCAGGTCGTTAATCATTTTTTGAAGCTCACTGATCTGTACCTGTTGCTCTTTCAGGGCTTCTACCAGCAGGGGCGTCATGCCTGAGTATGAAACCGCGTAATAACCGTCAGAAGTTTGTGATACCAGCTGTGGAAATAGCTGCTGCACTTCCTGTGCGATAAAGCCGATTTGATTACCCGACTTAAATCTTTTTTGAGGAAACTCTTCGGTCCTCCAGTCAAAAGAAACGCCTCTCAGTTGTTGTAGCTTGCCAAGGCTTCCACTCAGCGTGGTGATATTCTTTTTGAAGCGCTTATCTGAGGTTTCTGTCAGGCTGATCATCACAGCACTGCCGTTTACTTCAAGCTCGTTGGTAATAGAGGAAGGGGAGGCTACGCCAATTCCTAATTTCCCATTGATATTGGTTACATCATTGGCAAAATCGCCCCAGATCAGCGGTGCATTTGTGTTTGAATTATCGATGTAAAGCTTGTTGCTGCCTGTTTCATTAAAGCCGGCATTGTAGCCTATGGCAATGTTGCCTTCGCCAGTTGTATTTTGCCTCAATGCGCGATAACCCAGCGCCAGGTTAAAACGACCGCTGGTATTTTGAAAGGCAGCCTCTGTGCCAATCGCTACATTGCCCGCGCCTGAATTGTTCATGGCGGTATTCTCGCCAATGGCCACTGAGCCCTGGTTATTGACAAACTCAAGGGTTTTATTATTCAGCCTCAGGGCCTCTGTTCCACCTGCTATAAAGCGAATGATGTTGTCGTTATTGTCGTTCTGATCTACGGTGATGGTAGTGTTGTCATCGCTATCGGTTATTTGTGTGGTGCTGCTGATAGCACTCAGGTCGATCGCCTGCGTCATGCCATTTTCTGTGATCTGAAGCGTTTTCCCAGACAGTTTGAGTTGAGATATCAGTTCATTGGAGCTGCTGAAATCACCATCGGGTTGTGAGGTAAAGGAGGTGCCGTCTGTAAAGTTGAAGGTAATGGAGCCGTCCGGATTATCAGCGGTGGATTGAATGCCGACACCTACCAGGCTAACTCCGCTGTTCCATGCGCCTGCTGTTTTAGGACCAAAAAGCATTTGTGTACCGGTATTGAGAAAGAAGTCACCATCTGAGCCGGTACTCAGTGAGGGATTGGTATTGCCACTAAGGATTGTGCGTCCGTCAGCACCATTGGTACCGTCTGCTCCGTTAGTCCCATCAATACCGTCTTTTCCATCAGCGCCATCCTTACCATTACTACCTGCCGCACCTACCAGTGCAATGCCTGCACCCCAGGTTCCGGTCGCTTTTGGCCCATAAAGGGTAGAGGAGGAGGTATCCAGGTAAAGATCTCCGTTACTACCTATGGTTGCGGCAGGGGCACTGCTACCATTGAGAATGGTTCTTCCATCCACACCATTAGTGCCATTCGTCCCATCTATTCCGTTGGCTCCATCAGTACCGTTCACACCATCGGCACCATCCTTGCCGTCAGTGCCGTCTTTGCCATCCTTACCGCTTGCTCCTGCCGGGCCAATGAGTGACATGGCTGTACCCCAACCCGTTGCTGTTTTGGGCCCGTATAGCTCTGCAGTGGTGGTGTTGATGAAAAAGTCTCCTTCACTTCCCAGACTCGTTGCCGGAAAAGTGGTAGCGTGAAGGAGTCCTGTTCCATCTATTCCATTTGTACCATTCAGACCATCTACTCCATCTGCACCGTCTTTTCCGTTTGATCCGTCCTTGCCATCAGCACCTTTGGGCCCTACCAGGGAAACGGGCGTCCCCCAGCTTCCTCTGGTTTTGGGTCCAAAAAAGTTGAACAAGGTCGTGTTCAGGTAAATATCTCCGTCATTGCCTGTGGAGGCTGTGGGATTTGTGTTTCCACTTAGTATCGTTTTTCCATCCTGTCCGTCACTGCCATCAGCTCCGTCCTTTCCATCAATTCCATCTTTTCCATTCTTTCCGTCAACTCCTTTTGGGCCTACCAGCGAAATGGGGGCGCCCCAGTTGCCGGTAGCCTTTGGCCCAAAGAAGTCGAATGTTGTTGTGTTGATGTACAGGTCTCCGTTATTGCCGGTTGTAGCAGTAGGGTCGGTTGTTCCGTTGTGTATTGTTCGACCATCCAGGCCGTTAATTCCATCTTTTCCATTGGTACCGTTAGTACCGGTTTGACCCATCAGGGAGGTGCCGTTTCCCCAGCCGGTGCCCGACTTGGGGCCGTAGAGTTGTTGCAGATTTGTGTCGAGGTAGAGATCCCCGTCATTTCCCAGGGTGGCAGCAGGAGAGGAGCTGCCGGTAAGGATGGTATTTGCGTCCTTACCGGCCGGACCACTATCACCTTTCGGACCTCTCAGGTCGGAAGTGACAAAGGAGGTCCCATCATTGTAAACAAATGTAATGGTCCCGTCTCCATTATCCACAGTTGACTCTAAACTGCGGCCATTTTTGAGAATAGAGAGATCTACAGAACCTCCATTCTCGAGGGTGAGCATAAAGTTTACCGGGTCGAAACTGATCACCTGATCGTCATCTACCGGAAGATTGTTTAGTGATAATATGGCCACCCATTGTGTGCCGTTGTAATAGAAAAACCCTGGTGCCACATCGGTTTGGTAAACCAACAACCCCGTTGAAGGCAGGTCGATTCTATTACGCTGATCACTGGTGAGTCTGGGGATTAAAAGCCCCCTGGTATCTGACCGAAGCTCAAGAATAGCAGAAGCGTCAGGCCTGAACTGATCAGTGCCTATGCCTACGGATTGGGCTGGTAGTGTCAACCCAACGAGGCTCAGGCAAAGTATGATAAGGACAATCCGCGTTCTCATACGGCAGGGGGTTAAGCTTGTTTGGTATTCAGCTGTATGGTAGGCAGCATCTCTGCCATTTCGCAGGCTCCTTTGAAAAAGCCACCTTTCTCTATGAGAATCTCCAGGGCGCGTATGTCGCCTTCCACTTTTCCTGTGGCCTGAAGTGTGAGAATCTTTTTGGCATTGACACTTCCGTAGATCGTACCACCTATGATTACTTCATCTGCTTCGATGGAGCCGGTGACGACAGAATTAATGCCTGTAACGATTTTATCTGTTGAAATCACGTCCCCTTCAAGTTCGCCATCAATGCGAAGTGCGGAGCTGGCTTCGAGGTTACCTGTGAATTTGGTTCCCTGGGACAATAGGCTCATCGTCTGAGCCTGACTGGGCTTAGTCTTGGTTAATTTCATCTATTTGGTATTTGAGGTGTAAGTCACCGGGACCAATTGATCCCGATAGGTCTAAGATGAGTATTAAATTAGTAAAATGCAATTGATGAAAACTGTATGTTGTAATTTGATATGTGATAAAATGATGTGGTTTTATCTTGACTGGCACTTTATGTGCTGCCAAACTCGCAATTTTTGCTATTGAAAAAAGTTATAAAAATCACCTTTTTTAGTTGTTTTGTGGCTTATTGAGTTTCCGGGTCCTGTTTTCTGCCAGAGATTGTTATCAAATGAGTAGAATTTGTAGTGGTTTTTATTTCCTCTTTTATCTCGTTTGTATATAGAAAAATGCAGTTGGTTTTAATTGGAAAAGTACAATTTGTGATCAGGGTGAGGAGGCTGCCCGGGTGAAGTGCCTTTAAAAAAGAGATGCGCTGTGCACCAAATTGGAGATGATTTATGGAATCAAATGCTAGATTTGCGCTATGACACCTGAAGGAGATTTTTCCAGGCTTGAAACACGGTATATCCTCGGAGTTTTTATTCTCCTGGTGGTTGCTTTGTTTATCAATCTGGGTATCTATCCTTTGTTTCTTGAAGAGCCCCGCAGAGGTTTGATTGCACTGGAGATGATCTTCAGGGATAACTGGTGGGTACCGACACAAACGGGTGACCTCTACCTGAGAAAACCACCAGTATATAACTGGACGCTTATTCTATCCTACAAGCTGTTTGGTGAGTACTCAGAGTTTGCTACAAGGGTTGTTTCAGTCATGTCCTTCATCGGGATGGGTCTCAGCACCTTTCTGTTTACACGAAGGTACCTGGGCTTCAGGGTGGCTGTGCTAAGCGCTTTTGGGGTGCTTACTTCGGTAGATATCCTGTTCTATTTCAGTACGCTGGGTGAGATTGACCTTTTTTACTCCTGGATAACGCTTATGAGCTTTTTTGGCCTCTATTACTATGGAGAAAAGGGGAAATACTGGCAGCTGTTTTTGATCATTTACGGACTGTCCGCATTGGGGATTCTCACTAAGGGGCTGTCTTCTATACCTTTTTTGGGCATTTCTGTTTTGGTGTATTTTCTTTACACGCGCAATTTCAGAAAGCTCTTCTCATTGGAGCATATAGCAGGTATTACCTTGTTTGTATTGATTGTAGGAGGGTATTTCTATATGTACTCGCTCTATGAAAACCCTGCAGGCTGGTGGCAAACGCTGGTAGGGGAGTCCGCGGGCCGTGCAGGTGGTGGTGGACTGCTGAAACATCTCCTGGAGTTCCCGGTAGAAAACCTGAAGAACGTAATGCCTGCCACATTGCTGGTGCCATTGTTTTTAAGCAAAGACCTGATCAGGCGTATTAAGGGCCATAAGCTCATTGCCTTTCTGTTTGTGCTGTTTCTGGCAAATTTCCTGGTCTACTGGGTGTCCGTAGATGCTAAATCGCGCTATGTGTACGCCTTGTACCCATTGATTATCATCGGGTTCAGCTATTTATACACGCAAAGAGATGTCCGGGTCTGGCACACGAAATACTGGAAGATACTGATGCCTGTCTTTTTGATAATCCCGACACTGGCATTGCCGGCTCTTCCTTTTATTGATGCGCTGGAAGTTATAAACAATCGTATGCTGATAAGCCTGTTTCTGTTACTTATTGTAGGGTTTTGCTGGTGGTTGTACCTGACTAAAAGAGTGAGGCCGTATCTGATTCTGTTTGGCCTGTTGATGATGGCAAAAATGACCTTTTCGTTTATTGTGCCTGTTACAAGGGCTGAAACTACCGGAGCGGCTGAGGACAGAACACTTGGAAAAAAGATTGTGGAAGAGAGTGAGGGATCGGTATTGTATCGCTATGGTGATGTGCGTATGTCGCTCACCATTGTGTACTATATAGAGGCTGGCAGGGAAGAGGTATTGAGGCAGACCGATACTTTTGAGCCCGGATACTTTTTTTGTTACACGGAAGATCTGCCTACAGTAGGGTATGAGGTATTAGAAGAGTTTCATTACCATAATAAGCCTATCTTTCTAATCAGGGTTGAGTAAGCTCAAATCATCATAATGCCATAGGTTTCACGGTTCTCAACGGATTTATCCAGTAAGCTCTTCAGTTTTTGTACAGGTTTGAATGCAGTTACGGGCTTCGGAAGAAAATCATTCACATTTTCATCAGCTGAGCAGATTACGGGAGTACAAGGCTGTATTTGCCTTATCTGATGAGCTACATCTACCTCTCGCATGCTGGCGTAGACTTTATCAACAATAATCAGGTCAAAATTGTCGTGTAGTAGTCTGTTAAGGGTATGCTTTGTGCTGTTCACGGAGCAGTCTGAATAACCCCAGCTTTTGAGCAGTCGTTGCATCAGGCTTAGGTTTCTGAAGGAGTCGTCAACTATCAGAATGCGGTGTTTCTGGTGAGTAGCCATAGTATGTTTAGGTCAAAGGGTGAACCACCATTTTGCAACAGTGGAATTATATAAGATTTCGTTTGACCAAATTGTTTAAAAATAAAAAGCCCTGACGGGTCGCCAGGGCTTTTCACTAAAGCTATTTGCTAAGACTACTTGCGTGCTATCACCTTTTTGGCAGCTAAAACGATGTTTTTGGCGTCTATACCATATTTTGTCATCAGCTGGGCTGGTGTACCACTTTCTCCAAAAGAATCATTTACAGCCACCATTTCCAGGGGAGATGGGTTGTTCAGTGCCAGGGTCTGAGCGATGCTGTCACCAAGGCCGCCATTCATTTGGTGCTCTTCTGCAGATACCGCACAGCCTGTTTTAGCCACTGATTCCAGAATAGCTTCAGTATCCAGTGGTTTGATCGTATGAATGTTGATCACCTCAGCTTTGATACCCTCCTCTGCCAAAATAGCTTCAGCTTCAATGGCCTCCCAAACAAGGTGACCCGTGGCGAAGATGCTCACATCACTTCCTTCAATCAGTTTCAATGCCTTGCCTATCTCAAATTTCTGATCCGCAGGTGTAAAAATTGGTACCTTCGGGCGTCCAAATCTCAGATACACCGGCCCGTGATGCTCGGCAATGGCAATGGTAGCTGCTTTGGTCTGGTTATAATCACAAGGGTTGATTACCGTCATATTGGGCAGCATTTTCATCATGCCTATGTCTTCCAGAATCTGGTGCGTGGCACCATCTTCTCCCAGGGTAAGGCCTGCGTGTGAGGCACAAATCTTTACATTCTTTTCAGAATAGGCGACTGATTGTCGGATCTGGTCATAAACACGGCCTGTAGAAAAGTTGGCGAAGGTTCCTGTAAATGGAATTTTGCCTCCGATGGTCATACCGGCTGCCAGGCCAATCATATTGGCTTCTGCGATACCTACCTGGAAAAAGCGCTCTGGAAATTCCTTTTGGAAAGCACCCATTTTCAGAGAGCCTATCAGGTCTGCACATAGGCCGACCACATCAGGGTTGGTTCTACCGAGCTCAAGCAGGCCATCACCGAAACCTGATCTTGTATCTTGTTTTTCTGTATACGTAAATTTCGTCATGATATCTGCTGCTTAGTAGTCTCCTAAAGTTTCTTCCAGCTGAGACAGTGCATCAGCCAATTGATCGTCATTCGGGGCAACGCCATGCCATTTGTGAGTGCCTACCATAAAGTCTACACCGTAGCCCATATCAGTTCTCATCAGATTCATCACGGGTTTGCCTTTGCCGGTCAGTGATTTGGCAAGCGTCAGGGCTGCAATGATCTCTTTCATATCATTGCCATTGCTCTCGATCACTTCCCAACCGAAGGCCTGCCATTTGGCTTTCAGGTCCAGAAGGCTCATCACCTTTTCTGTAGGGCCATCAATTTGCTGTCCGTTGAAATCTACACTGGCAATCAGGTTGTCAATATTGTGATGAGGCGCGTACATAGCCGCTTCCCATACCTGACCTTCCTGAAGTTCACCGTCACCCATGAGTACATAGACGAGGCTGTCGTCATTGTTAAGCTTTTTAGCCTGAGCAGCGCCACAGGCAAAGGAGAGGCCCTGACCCAGTGAGCCTGAAGCTACCCTGATGCCGGGTAAACCTTCTTCCGTAGCCGGGTGGCCCTGGAGCCTTGAATTAAGCTTTCTGAAGGTGGCCAACTCCGATACATCGAAGTAGCCACTTCTGGCCAACACGCTATACCATACTGGTGAGATATGTCCGTTTGACAGAAAAAAGAGGTCTTCACCTTTTCCGTCCATGTCAAATGGCTGCTTTTTGTTTAATACGTGAAAGTAAAGGGCTGTAAGGAATTCTGTACAACCAAGGGATGCCCCAGGGTGGCCGGAATTAACGGCATGCACCATTCTGAGAATATCCCTTCTTACTTGTGAAGCTACCTTCTCAAGTTCTTCGATATTGGGTTGGCTCATTGGAAATTATAGTTTCAAAAAAGTTAATTCAGTATTTGAGCAGTGTGCTCTTTGGTCTTCACCTTTGCGATGATCTCTGCAATCACGCCATTTTCATCAATTACAAAAGTAGTACGGGCCGTACCCATGTACTTTCTGCCATACATTTGCTTTTCTACCCAAGTGCCAAACTGATCATGAATGCTTTTGTCAACATCGGCAATCAGTGGAAAGGGGAGGTCAAATTTATTGATGAAATTCTGGTGTTTCTTTTCAGTGTCAGAGCTGATACCTACTACCGCGTAACCTGCCTTGAGTAGTGTATCGTAGTTGTCTCTGAGGTTACAGGCCTGTACTGTACAGCCCGGGGTATTATCCTTTGGGTAGAAGTAGAGTACGAGTTTTTTACCTGCAAAATCAGTTAGTTTGATTGGGTCTCCGTTCTGATCTACTCCTTCAAAAGCTGGTGCTTTGTCTCCGACTTGTAATGACATTTTTAATTATAGTTTTAGATTGAAAATTTGCTCGTTACCGGCATTGTCTGTCACTGTTAAAGCAAATTCTCCTGTCAAAGGTTTCGATTTATTTAGTCTCTCTGACCAAATAAGGTTTCTTTTTTTCTCATAGTTCATCAGCAGCCATTTTCCGTTGATAGTTGCCTTGTATGATTTGACCCCGGAGAGGTCATCTTTGATGATAAAACTGATCACATTTTCTTTTATCGGCTTGTATTTAATCGTTGGGGGAGTGGTGTCTTTCAGTAGTGTGAACTTACCAAAGGATGAGATTCCGAACCTGATCTTTTCACCATCCCAATCGCCCCCGATAAAGGCAGGGTACTTAGGATTGTTTACCTGGTAGACATGGTAATCTTCCCGTGATTCATAGCTGAGCAATGGCTGCAATTCAGCTTCAATAGTGCCTTTGAGAGGAATATTATCCTTGTTGACTTCCAATACCTCCCAGCCGGTGTCCTTGTCTACAGCGTGCTTTGATTGTACATATACTGTGTCGAAGAGGGTGCGTTTGCCAAACTTGAGAGAGTAGGTGTCACTGAGAAAAGAGTGTTCGCTGGCGGCAGGCACGAGGTCAGCAAAATAGAGTTCTTCTTTCTTATCTGCATAAGCTACTTCCAGAGGCAGTGAGTTTTTCAAATCCCACAGAAACACATTGGTTCTGCCATCGGTATAGGCAGCTTCTACTTCCTGTGAGCCATCAGGAGTAGAGAGTGTAATTTTGTTCTCATCGTTTTTCTTATCGAAGAGCATGAGCGTATTGTCCTGCACATAGGGGTGATCGTATGGGTTGATTCTGATCTGGGTGGTAGAGGTTGGGGACGCTCCCTTCACATTGAAGAAGATGTTGCGCTGGTTGCCATAAGAGTCGGCCAGGTTGATTTCTAAAGCGTGTCGGCTGGTATCTGAAACTTGTAAAAAGCCGCGTTCGTCTTCCAACTCATAGAAGCCCAGCTTGTTGCCATCATCAATGTAGAGCTTGTTGTACCTTCTGCGGGTTTCTTTCGCAGCCTGATAGTTGGTATGAATCAGTATGTTTTTCTGCAGCGAAAAGCTCAGCTTTTCTATGTCCTGCTCAAACAGGGTGTTACCATTATCTTTCAATACGGTGATCGGGATACCGTTTCTGTTGGTAGCTCCGTCCAGCTTATCATGGGCCCATAACTCAATGCCGATATTGCCATAAGCCTCTATGGTGTCTGGCAGCACGTATTCATTTCCCCGTCTTTGCAGAATGAATTCAAAGCGCCCGAATTTTCCATTTATACGAGAGTCAATGTCCATCGTTTTTAAGGCTACTCTTTGGGCGATTGGGGCGATTTGATCCTTTATCTGATCAAACTTAAAGCGTAACGGGTCGAGTACCTCTTGCTTTGAGTTGCGTATTTCAAAATGCAGATGAGGTCCGCCAGAAGAACCTGTATTGCCTGAAAGGCCAATGATTTCGCCTTTTTTAAAGGGAAACTGATTTCTACCCGGAAACAGGTTTACTTGAAAGCTTTTGTTTTCGTATTGTCTTTCAAGCACATATTTGGCCAGTACCGGATCAAACTTTTGCAAGTGTGCATACACGGTGGTAGTACCATTGGGGTGGGCTATGTAGATACAGTTGCCATAACCACCGGTGGCTACCCGGATGCGGCTCACATAGCCATCGGCAGCAGCGTAGACACTGAGCCCTTCGCGACCATTGGTCTTAATGTCGAGCCCGGCATGAAAATGACTGGCCCTTAACTCTCCCATACTCCCTGAGAGGTAGTTGGTTCGGTCGGGCTGTATAGGGAAACTATAATAATCTTCTTCTATCTCATCGTACTGGGCAAAAGCCGTAGTCAGCGACAGGCAGAGTAATAAAAGGGAGAGGGTGTACTTACTTAATTTCAACTTCCAGCATTTTTTCATCTTCAATATACGCGGTGAGCTTATCACCAATAGCAACAGGGCCGACCCCTGCAGGGGTTCCGGTGAAAATGATGTCTCCTTTTTTCAGTGTGAAAAACTTAGAGACATATTCTATTATATCACCGAAATCAAAAAGCATAAGGCTGGTATTGCCGCTCTGCTTTAATGCGTCATTTTGGTTGAGACTAAAGTTGATGTTGGTGAGATCAGCGAATTCTGACTTGTTTTTGAAAGTAGTCGAAATGGGAGCAGAGCCGTTAAAGCCCTTGGCTACTTCCCAGGGAAGTCCCTTTTCTTTGCACTTCTGCTGCAGGTCGCGGGCCGTAAAATCTATGCCTACCCCGATCTCGTCAAAGTACTTATCGGCAAACTTCTTTTCGATGTACTTTCCGTTTTTACTGATCTTTAATAATAACTCCACTTCATAGTGGATATTGTTGCTGAATTCGGGGTAATAAAAAGGGTCATTGTTTCGAAGAATAGCCGTATCGGGCTTCAGGAAAATAACGGGCTCGCTCGGACGTTCATTATTCAATTCGGCAATATGAGCAGCATAATTCCTGCCTAGCGCAATAATCTTCATATGTCTTAGTATTCGGTGCTCAACTAACTTTAACCCAAATAATGCAATAGATTTTCTATTACGTCTGTAACCCGCCTGCGGTCGGGCAGGCTCGCTTTGAGTCAGTTGCTTTGCTTCGTTTGCCTTCTCACCATAGCGGTGCTATGCTATCTAATTCAAACTTCCTGACTCTTTGCGATTTACAGCCTCATGACGATTTCTATCGCACCATCTGGGTTCAGAAGCTAAATTATGATATTTAATCTTAACCCGGAGTATGCATTAGGAAATCTATTCCGTAGCCAAACAACTTTGAATCAGTGAAATGAACGAGTTTTTTAATTTGTCCATAGCGCTGCTATGCATAAATCAATAAAACTCCCTGATTCTGTGTGGTTTATCTACTCATCACAAAGTTCTAATACATAATCCGGGTTTTAAATATGCCCTGTGATTTGACAAGCCGTTATATTTCATGAAATTTGTTCCGAAACACGATCCTAAAATGAGTAAACGTATATTTCTTCAGCCCCTTCTATTTGCTGCCATTGTGCTGCTGCCAGTACTACATTCCTGCACCACGGTGCCACTTACCGGCCGCAAGCAGGTGACGGGCCTTACCAGCACCAGTGAAGTACTCGCCCTGAGTGCACAGAGTTACCAGACCGTACTGGATTCAGCCAATATTGTATCCATCTCTGATGATGCAGCACGGGTAAAGCGTGTTGGCAACAGAATTAAAACGGCTGTAGAAAAATATATGAACGACAATGGCTACGGGGCTCAGCTCGAAGGCTTTAACTGGGAGTTTAACCTGATTAATGAAGACATAGTAAATGCCTGGGCCATGCCCGGGGGTAAGGTGGCTTTTTATACAGGTATTATGCCTATTTGCCGCGATGATGCCGGTGTGGCTGTGGTAATGGGGCATGAAGTAGCCCATGCCATTGCTAAGCACGGTCAGGAGCGTATGAACCAGGGCATGTTGCAAAATTTTGGTGCGGTAGGTCTCTCAGTGGCGTTGCAGAATAAGCCTGCAGCTACCCAGAATATAGCCAATCAGGCTTTCGGGATGGGAACAACCATATTAGGTGTATTGCCATTCAGCAGACTGCATGAATCTGAAGCGGATGAGCTTGGTCTTACCTTTATGGCCATTGCTGGTTATGATCCCAGGGAAGCCCCTCAGTTTTGGGAGCGTATGGCTGCCGGTAGTGGCGGAGGTGGTCAGCCAGAGTTTCTTTCTACTCACCCAAGTCATGAAACCCGTATTTCAAGGTTGAATGCTGCTTTGCCTAAGGCATTGGAATACTACGAGGCAGCGAATAAATGATGAATTGTGAATGTTAAATGTTGGATGAGCATTCAACATTTAACATCTGTCATTCAACATTCCTTTACCCCATCTGAAAATCCTTCAGCTTGATTTGTGTAAGTCTGCGCTTGGTATCGAGCGGAAAGTCTCCCTGCATCATCCAGTCATAATAGCCTCTTTCAGCTTTGAGTACCTGTGATACGGGCTTGCCTTTGTGCTTACCAAAGTTGAATACTTCCACGCCTTTATCGTTGAGCACAAAGCGTCCGGCCAGGTCTACCATATTGGAGGCTACCAGCTTGTGAATGGAGTTCATGTCGTTTTGGATAGTACTGACCACGTTGCCACTCATGTCCAATACTTCCTGTCCGTTGTATCTTTCCAGCTGTGACTGAAATACCTCATAGGTAGCGATTGTGTCAGCTTCTGCTCCGTGAGCACCTACCAGGTCTTTATCGCAGTAAAACTTATAGGCTGCTGTGAGCGTGCGCTTCTCCATCATGAAGAAGATCTTCTGGGCATCTATCAGCTTTCTGTTACCTACTTCAAAATCTACGTCAGCGCGTAGAAATTCTTCTACCAAGACGGGCACATCGAAGCGTACAATGTTGAATCCACCCAGGTCAGTGCCTTCCAGAAATTTGACCAGCTTTTTTGCTATGGTTTTAAAGGTGGGAGCGTCTTTTACATCTTCATCCCGAATGCCGTGAATCATACTTGATTCTTCGGGAATGGGCATGCCCGGGTTAATGCGTTCTACCAGCTTGTGTGTTTCGCCATTGGGCATCACTTTCAGAAAAGCCATTTCCACAATTCTGTCGTTGGCTATGCTGGTGCCTGTGGTCTCCAAATCGAAGAAAGCCAGAGGGTTTTTAAGATTTAATTTCATCAATATTTTGTTTTCCCCTGGTTAATTGGGAGTTCTTACAAGATTTGGGTTTTCAGTGCCTCAAAGTCAAGACCACCAAAGTTACCTGAGCTCATAAAAGCCAGGTTTTTATCGGTCCAATTATGGGCTTTGAGGTGATTGTAAAGCTTCTGCTGATCGTTGAAAAGAATGATGTCATCCCTTTTAAAGGCAGATCTTAAATCATCCACGGTCAGGCTCTCAAGGCCCTTCCTTTCAGCTGCTGCCGGGTTGATATACACCACGGCCTCATCGGTATGATTGAAAGTGTTTTCATACTGCTCAATAAAGTCTTTGTTGAGGCTGCTGAAAGTGTGCAGTTCAACACATGAAACCAGTGTCCTGTTGGGGAACTGGTCTTTTATGGCTGAATTGGTGGCCTTTAGCTTGGATGGAGCATGTGCAAAATCGAGGTAAATGGTGGTGTTTGCGCTTTCTCCGATAATTTCCATACGCTTGGCAGCTCCACGGAACGTGAAGATGGCCTGGTAGAACTGATCTTCCGTAACCCCTAGTCTTTTCAGCAGGGTAAGTGCTCCACTCAGGTTCTGCATGTTATGGTTACCAAATACTTCCAGTGGCAGCTCTCCGTCAGGTAGTCTTAGTGAGGTTTTGCCCTCTCTTACCACATGGTCGTGAGCACGATAGGGCAGGTTGGTTACGTCCGCTCTGTCTTTTTGGGCAATCATGGAAGCGAGGTTATCTTCTTCACAGAAAATAAGCGTACCTGCTTTAGAAGAGGCATCGGCAAAAAGCTCAAACTGCTTTACGTAATCGTCTATGGTAGGGTACACATTAAAGTGGTCCCAGGCAATACCACTGATCAGCCCGATATGGTGCTGATAGTGAAGGAATTTTGGTGTCGAATCCAATGGGGAGGTGGTGTACTCATCACCCTCAATAATAATGATAGGTGCTTTGGAAATTCTGACCATATTGTCAAAGCCAGCGAGCTGAGCTCCCACCATATAATCGAAGTCTTTTCCAATGCTTTTCAGCACGTGCATAATCATGGCCGTAATGGTAGTTTTGCCATGGCTGCCGGCTATGACAATTCGCTGCTTATTTTTAGAGGCTTCATAGATGTATTCGGGAAAAGAATATACCTGAATACCAAGCTCTTGCGCCTTCAGCAATTCGGGGTTGTCTGCCTTGGCATGCATTCCCAGAATTACAAAGTCTATGTCTGAATTAATACGACTGGGGTCCCATCCTTCGTTTTCAGGTAGCAGGCCATGGGCTGCCAGCTTTGATTTGGAGGGCTCGTAAAAATGGTCATCTGAGCCTGATACGGTGTTTCCAGCTTGTTTTAGGGCAATAGCAAGGCTATGCATGATGCTGCCACCAGAGGCGATGAAGTGAATGCGTTTTGGGGAATCAGTCATTAATAAATCGATTGCTCGGTCAAAATTAAAACAAAAAGACCGAGCCACAAACAAAAGGTAAAATGGCTGCTTGGTGGGTACCTGTTGGAGTAGGCTAATGGGATTGTTGATAACTATAAAAACATTGTGGGAAACCGAAAGAAATCTGTGTACAACTATCGTGAAAAATATTGTTGGAGGAGACTCCGTTTTTTCATCCTAAGCCTCATACATTTGTAGTTATGGAGAAGGGAAAATCGGCAGCGCTGAGGCTTGGCTACAAGTCCAGAAATATGGCAGGCAATGAGCTCAGTCAACTGGGTAAGTTACCGCCACAGGCTACTGATTTGGAGGAGGCTGTATTGGGAGCCCTGATGCTGGAGAAGGATGCGCTTACCAATGTGATCGATATTCTGAAACCTGAGTCTTTTTATAAGGAGGCTCACAAGGAGATTTATCAGGCGATCTACGACCTTTTCCAGGAGTCTGAACCCATTGATATTCTTACTGTAACGAGCCAGCTGCGTAAGACGGGTAAGATTGAAATGGTAGGGGGACCCTACTATATAACTCAGCTTACCAACAGGGTGAGTTCGGCTGCCAACATTGAGTTTCACTCCAGAATTATTGTTGAGCAGTCTATTAAAAGAGAACTGATCAGAATCTCTTCTGAAATTCAGAAAGAGGCTTATGAAGATACTACGGATGTATTCCAGCTGCTCGATAAAATGGAGCAGTCGCTTTTTGAGGTGTCAGAAAGCAATATCCGTAAGGAATACGCCAAAATGAAGGACATCATGGCTCAGGCGATTGAAGAGATTCAGTCGCGTAAAGAGCATACCGATGGCCTTACCGGAATTCCTTCCGGCTTTACCAATCTGGACAGAGTGACTTCCGGTTGGCAAAAATCGGATTTGGTGATTATTGCTGCCCGTCCTGCCATGGGTAAAACGGCCTTTGTAGTGTCAGCACTGCGGAATGCTGCTGTTGACCATGGACATGCCGTGGCTATGTTTTCTTTGGAGATGTCTAATGTTCAGCTAGTGAACAGGATGATATCAGGAGAGGCAGAGCTGGAGAGTGATAAAATTAAAAAAGGAAATCTGGCCGAGCATGAATGGGCACAGCTCGTTCATAAAACGGCAAAACTGACTAAAGCCCCCATCTTTATAGACGACACGCCCGCACTTTCAATCTTAGAATTAAGGGCGAAATGCAGGCGGTTGAAACAACAGCATGACATCCAACTGGTGGTAATTGATTACCTCCAGTTGATGTCAGGCGATTCTTCCAAGGGTGGAGGAGGCCAGGGTAACCGTGAGCAGGAGATTGCTTCTATCTCGCGAGCACTTAAAAACCTGGCAAAGGAACTCAGTGTACCCGTGATTGCACTTTCACAGCTGAGTAGAGCGGTGGAAAGCCGTGGTGGAGATAAGCGTCCACAGCTATCGGATTTGAGGGAATCAGGGTCTATTGAGCAGGATGCTGATATGGTAATGTTCCTCTACAGGCCTGAATATTACGGTATTACACAAGATGAAAATGGTATGCCTACCTCTGGTGTGGGGGAAGTAATTATATCTAAGCACAGAAACGGATCTCTCGAAAATGTGCCGCTTAAGTTTATCGGTAAGTTCACCAAGTTTACCGACCTGGATATGGGGGGCTTTGGTGGTGGCTATGGCAATACCTTCCCGGCCGGGGCGGGTACCGATTTTGAAAGTGCCGGTGGTGGCGGTGCCATTACTATGACGAGTAAAGCCAGCGGGGGCGAAAGTGCTCCTAATTTACCACCTGATACAGGCTCGGCTCCTTTTTAAAGCGCATACATATTGAATATCAAGTGTCTAGTGTCCAGCCCTGTTTTTTCTTATGCTAGATATGGACTGTTGCTCTTCGCGTTCTTTTGCCTTTCCGGCTGTGATATAAGAGATAAAAAGGGTGCAATAGAAGATTACCTTTGGGATAGATCCTTCGCTATTTCAGACACTGACATCGTGATCATTGTAGATGGCGAGAGTTCAGAGAATTGTCGTTTTGGCCTTTATATCGGTCTTATATATGCCGAGGTCAACAGAAAATTCACACTCATTCTGGTAGGGAATGAAGAGGAAATCAGAGCCTCTCAGGTCAATTATCTCAACAAGTTTGAAGAGGGAGCTTTAAATGATGTGGATGTGATTATTGATGAATCTGTGATTTGGGCATTCTATAAAAAGTTGGGTGGTTTTAAGAGCGGTGATATCATCCTGGCGGGTGTAAGCAATGGTAGTGTTTTCAAAGGCAAGGTTATGAATGATAAAACGTATACTGAGGGCACCCAATTCCCCGATGATGTATTGAGAGGGCTTTGATATGGCTTGGCCGTTGATATCTATGGATGAAGCCTGAGCGCTTGAGGGCCTGGTTTTGCTCAATACTCAATCCTTTGCGAACATGTGCTGATTCACCCAAACAATACTTTCAGAGTACTGATATCTTCAATAATTACAGGTTCTGTTCGCGCGTTCATAGCCTCACGACTATAGCTTTTCTGACAAAGGTCAAGATGGTCATTGACTACTGCCGGGGCCATGCCTCCTTTTTTACCAATAAATACCAATCGGGTGGAGGGGAGATCACTTCCCCAGGCTGATCCCATTCTGAGCCAGGCACGTTTACCCGTCATTTGAAAAACGCCTTGTTCCTCAGGGGCTGCTTCCAGTTGTACAAATCCTTTGGCCCTGTAAATCCCGGCCGGTAGTTGTTCCAGTGCTTTTCGAAGGGCCATAAACGTAAACATTTCGCTGCTCGTGTAGGTCCATGTTTCAAATTCAAGATTATGATCTTGGGTTATTTTCGGTAGTTGATTCAGGTCAAAACGGCTATTATTTAAGATCAAATCAATAGGGACACGTCCCATCACGCTTTCGATAATTCTTGCTTTAGGGGCTTTACTTTGTATAAAGGTTTTGAGCACTGATTTCTTTTCAGGAGAAACCAGGTCAGTTTTATTCAATACGAGTAAATCCCCCACCTGAATTTGTCGAATGGCCAGCTCCAGAAATTCGTTTTCCAGAGATAGTGCCTGGTCTGCATCCACTACTGAAATAATGCTTTCAACTTCTACCATTCCCTGTATGGCCTGCATTTGAAATGTATGTGCCACTAAGGTTGGGTCTGACACACCACTGGTTTCAATAATAATATGTTCAGGAATAGCCTCTTGCCTGAGCAGGTTGAGTACCTCCGTTAATAAATCATCACGAATGGTGCAGCAAATACAGCCATTGGTGAGGCTTATGGTTTCACCTTCTACCCTTACAATGAGTTCGGCATCGACATTGAGTTTTCCAAAGTCGTTTACCAAAACGGCCATCCGCTTTCCATGGCTTGAATGGAGTAGATGTGTTAACAGTGATGTTTTTCCTGCTCCTAAAAAACCCGCTATGATGGTAATAGGAACCGGGCTTTTACTATTGCCATTGCTTGCGTATTGACTCATGATGCTGTGGTGTTAGTATCTTCATCGGCAAAAACAGGACCCTTGGATTCGTTTGTATCAGCGTCATAAGCTTCTCCACTTTTATAATAATCCACTTCCGAATCATCCATAATATCTTCGCTAAGATTTACTTTTTCACGAACCGGCCAGGGGCGATCAATCAAAGAAGACATTCGTGTTGTAATGGCCAGTTCATTGTCTTCGGTAGATTTTGACACATTAAATACCATTAAATCTGCACCAACCTGATAATTGAGCGGGTTGGTGCCGGCTGCTCCTGCGGAGACGGCAGATTCCTGAAAGCCCTGATGAACCCCCATAATTAAGGCCTCTATAGAGCGTGGGTCCATGGGCGAATGTGTAGTGACAGCCAGTCCTGGTTTTGTTTTCTGGATAATAGAGCCCAGGCTATTGGCCGGTGTATGCGAGTTACTCACTATGGCATAGGCTTCTTCCTCTGTGGCATTGGCCCCGTTCATTACGGCATCTATCGATGGTGCCGTTTCATGCACTAGTAAATCTGCTCCGGCTCCATATTCCAACATAAAATCGTTGGGCAAGGTATCTCCCGAGTAGACGAGTACGATGGGTTTATCATGTCCCTTTGGTGTCCATTCCAATCGGTAGCTTATGGCGCCATCAATGATATGAACGGCTGGAAAGTGCTTGATAATTACATGGTCTTCTCCGTCTTCTCCTCCTGATTCATAGGCAGTGTCTCCGCAGGCGCGATAGTCCAGCTCTGTTACATTGCCCTCCAGATTGTAGCTTTCATCGGCCCCGTAGGTCATGGAGGCAAAGCTTGTGGTATGCCATTGGGTAAATTGCTGCATCCCCCCGATCATATTTTTGATGCCTAACTGAGTCCCTTCTTTTTCATCTTCTTTGTACACGGTTGGCCCGGATGGTCCGTAGATATTCAGTTTTTTGAAACGGTCTCCGAGGTTGGGACCAAATGCATAGATGAAGGGGAGGTCTGAGCAGTGATCCATGTGTAAATGGGAAATGAAAATATGGTTCATGCGAGACATGGGAATTCCCATAGCGTTGTAATTCAAAATGCAGCCAGGCCCTACATCGAACACGAAAGCATCTTTTCTGGCATTACCCAGCTCTACAAAAATGCTGGGGCCTTTTTGGGAGGGACCGACTACATTTCCCCAACCGGTTCCCATAAGTGTTACGCGCATCTCACCATCGGCCAGCTCTTCTCCGGGGTAAAACCACATACTGGATTTTGAGCCTGCGCCCAGGTTTGTAGATTCCGATGAGTTAATCTCTCTTTGAGAGGTTATCTGATCTTTTTTTGATTTTGTGTCGTCAGTTGTCATGATATCGTGTTTGAATAAATGTAGCTATTTAAAAAACCTCACTGGTTTATCAGCTTCTTTTCCTGAAAGTGTCTGTGTTTACATAGCTAAGGCCCTCGTTCTTTTTTGTTCTTTGATGACCAAAAATATGGGTGGGCCATGATGATAATACAGGGTGACAGCCCATTACAATTGCTGTAAATTCCATTCTCTTTTCTCTTTATACTCCAGGGCTTACCTTTGTTACCATGAAAGCACTTCTTTTGGTAGAAAACCCTGATAACAGACTTGAATTTAGAGAGGTGGACAGGCCGACTCCCGTGAAGCATCAGTTACTGGTCAGAGTCAAAGCCGCTGCGCTTAACAGGCGAGATGAATGGATCAGGCAGGGTAAATACCCCGGCATCGCGTATGATACCATTCTGGGTTCTGATGGGGCAGGAGTGGTAGAGGACGTGGCGGATGGTATATCAAAAGACTTTATCGGAAAGGAAGTGCTGATCAACCCGAATATGAACTGGGGAGATAATCCGGCTGCTCAGGCCAGCGACTACCACATTGTGGGCATGCCTACCAACGGTACTTTTGCTGAATATATGGTGGTGGATGGCAAACAGGTGTTTGAAAAGCCGTCTCATTTATCATGGGAAGCTGCGGCTGCACTTCCATTGGGTGGCTTAACGGCCTTTCGGGCTGTGTTTCACCATGGCCATGTATCGGCTGGTCAAAATGTGCTGATTTCCGGTATGGGTGGTGGTGTGGCACAATTTGCCTTTCAGTTTGCGCTGGCAGCCGGGGCGAATGTCTATGTTACTTCAGGGCAGCAGGAAAAGCTGGACAGGGCCGTGGCGATGGGTGCGAAGGCTGGCTTCAGCTATAAGCAAGAGGGCTGGCAAAAAGCGGCTATGAAAGAAAGTGGAGGCTTTGACTGTGTGATTGATAGCGCGGGAGGGGATCAGCTGAACGATTTTATAAAAATGATGAAGCCTGCAGGTCGCATAGTATTCTATGGGGCCACTAATGGTATGCCTGCCAAGCTGGATGTGTTTCGCATGTTCTGGAATCAAATCACCTTGCAGGGCTCGACTATGGGCAATGACACTGAGTTTGGTGATATGCTCAAGTTTGTTGCTGAGCATGCCATAGAGCCTGTTGTTGATTCTGTCAGACCTTTTGAGGAGATCGTTGATGCCTTTGATGCGATGCGTGACGGAAAGCAATTTGGTAAGCTGGTAGTTAGTATGGGCTGACCTTTTCAGGTGATTAGTTTATTGGGGAACCGGGGAATTAATGAATAACTCCGTCAGTACCATAGCACAGCGGAGGTCGAACGGTGATTTATCAGTCAATAGTCAATGGTCAATAGTCAATAGTCAATAGACCATGGTCAATAGTCAATGGTCAATAGTCAATAGCCGAAGAGTGTCTGCCGTCTATGTTTTAAAGTCTGAGCTCTGAAGCCTGGCCTGATAGGCGAAATATCTCGCTTATCCCCAGCGTGGCTACCGGGAAGTGGGCGTAAAAAAAGCATCCTGAATATTCAGAATGCTTCTTCAATTCGTTTTCCTCTAAACTCTAAACTCTAAACTCTAAAGTAACGAGGTCATCAATCGTCTGACCACTCAAAGTGGTCGGACGAATGGAAGCCTCTATATCCTTTTTCTCTAAAGTCTATAGTCTGGCGTCTAAACTCTATCATCTAAAGTCTCACTACTTAAACTGATCAGATACGATCAGCTCTTTGGTCTTGTGGCCCCAGGAATAGAAGCCTTCGCCTGACTTAACCCCCAGATAGCCAGCGGTTACCATATTGACCAATAGTGGGCAAGGCGCGTATTTTGGGTTGCCAAAGCCTTCATACAGTACATTCATAATGGACAGACACACATCCAGGCCAATAAAGTCAGCCAGCTGCAATGGTCCCATAGGGTGGGCCATACCGAGCTTCATTACTGTGTCTATTTCTTCCACTCCCGCTACGCCTTCAAACAGGGTAATGATGGCCTCATTGATCATGGGCATCAGAATCCGGTTGGCTACAAAGCCGGGGTAATCGTTTACCTCCACGGGTACCTTACCCAGCTTTTTAGAGGCTTCCATGATAGTATCCATGGTCTCATTTGAGGTGGCATAACCCCGAATCACCTCTACCAGCTTCATTACCGGTACTGGATTCATAAAGTGCATACCAATGACTTTATCAGGTCTTTTCGTAACAGCCCCGATCTTTGTGATTGGAATAGAGGAGGTGTTGGATGCCAGAATACATGCAGGTTTGGTAAAGCTTTCCAGGTCTTCGAAGATCTTTAGCTTAATGTCTACATTTTCAGTAGCTGCCTCTACCACCAGGTCGGCCTGAGCTACACCTTCCTGCATGGCTGTATGCGTGGTGATATTGGCAAGAGTAGCCGTTTTAGTAGCTTCATCTATTCTCTCCTTAGCCAACATACGGTCAAGGTTCTTTTCTATGGTGGCCATGGCTTTTTCCAGGGCAGGGGCCGAAATGTCTACGAGGTTTACTTTAAACCCACTCTGTGCAAACACGTGGGCAATACCATTGCCCATAGTGCCTGATCCGATTACTGCAATTTGCTCCATTAATTCTTCTTTTATAGGTTTTCGCAGGCAGCCAGTAAGACCTGACGCGAACGATTGCACAAAGATAGAAGCAAAGCTGAAAAGAGGATTGGGGAGCGTTCAAAAAATCTCTCAAATGACATTCGGTAAACTTTTGGTTGCTGCTTTATTCTACCGGGGCGAAAACCTATCTTCACGCCATGCTATTAGAAGTCTGTGCTAATTCGGTACAATCGGCTATCAATGCCCAAGCAGGTGGTGCTGATAGAATCGAGCTTTGCCATGACCTAACGGTGGGTGGAGTTACGCCTGATAAGGCTGCGCTGAAAGAAGCGCGGGAGAAGGTGAGTATCCCTGTTTTCGTTCTGGTCAGGTCACGAGCTGGTGATTTTGTCTATACCAGCGAAGAGGTTGAAGAGATGAAAGAGAGCATCCTTCTCTGTAAAGTGCTGGGCTACGAAGGGGTGGTGATAGGTGCGCTGACGAAAGAAGAGAAGATTGATCTGGAGGCTATGAAAATACTGATTGCCGCAGCCGGTGGCATGAAGGTGACCTTTCACCGGGCTTTCGATGAGTTGAGCGACTATGAAGAGGCCCTTGCCCAGCTCAATGTGCTGGGGGTTGATCGGGTGCTTACCTCCGGGCTCAGCAGCAATGCCGTGGCAGGGTTGGAAGTGCTTACTCACCTCGTAAAACTAGCAGGTGACAACCTGGTGATTATGCCCGGTGGGGGCGTGCGACCTGATAACACAGTTCAGCTTTTGGCTACTGGTGCCAAAGAGTTTCACAGCTCCTGTATTGCTCCCGGTACTGAGGTTACTAATGTAAAGATGGTAAGTGACCTGAAAGCCAGGCTATCGGTAACTGAATGAAGTCTTTTCTGTTATTATGTTTTTATGTGACTGTGGGACAAATACTGCCTTTTGCGCGAAAGTAATTCTCATGAGTTGCTGGTTTCTCTTTTTGAATTAATTTGGCAGTCAGATTTTCCCAAGACACATGGCCTATCTCCGGAAGCACCTTCCTCTAATACTTATTTTGCTAGTAGCCTTTGTGGTGTACTGGCCAGTTACCCAGGGGGATTACCTTGCCGGATGGGACGATGACCAGCAGATACTCAATAATGCTGATGTAACCAATCTGACCTGGCAAAGCTTACAGAACTACTTTACTACGTATTATGTAGCTTCCTATCAGCCGCTTGCTTCGTTGAGTTTTGGTATTGAGTACAGCCTCTTTGGCGAAAATGCCTTTGTGCATCATTTTACTAACCTTTTGCTCCACCTGATCAACGTGGTGCTGCTCTCCTGGCTCATGACCAGGCTGTTTCCCGAAAAAAGGCTTCTGGTGGTTTTTGTTACGGCCATATTTGCCTTTCATCCACTACAAACTGAGGTGGTAGGCTGGATCAGTACGCGCAGTACGCTGATGTACTCCGGCTTCTTTTTCCTCTCCTGCATCAGCTATATCAGTTACCTGACCAAGGAGCGGGGAAAGACAAAGAACCTGATCTTTTGTGCTTTATTCTTTGTGCTGTCGTTATTTACGAAGTCTGCTTCGGTGACATTGCCTATCGTGCTGCTTTTGCTCGATTACTATTATAAAAGAGGCTTTTCATGGAGATTGATTATGGAGAAGATTCCTTTTTTCATCGGCTCCATAGCGATTGGTCTGGCCAGTATAGACTCCCGCAAGGTGGTTGACTCCATTGGTAGTTTTAGCGACTACTATAGCTTTTTTGAGAAGGTAGGTTTGTCTTCCTACACGCTTGTGCTCTATTTCTGGAAATCGATAGCCCCTTCAAAGCTGATGACTTATTATGGATATCCCATGAAGCTGGAAGAAGGAGAGGGGCTTGGACTTACCTATATGCTATCACCCATCTGGCTTACATTATTGCTGCTTGCACTTTGGTGGGTTTACAAAAAATCTTCAGAGCAATTCAGAAGGCAATGGCTGCTGGGCCTGGCTTTCTTTGCCGTAAACATTGGTCTGGTGATCAACTTTACGCCCTTTGGCCCTACTATGTGGGCTGAGCGCTATATGTATCTGCCGATAATCGGGGTTTTTATATGTCTGGGGCTCTTGCTGTATGAATTATCCAGGATGGCCATTATCAAGAATGCAGTGTATTCTGTGGTGGTATTGGCATTGCTGTTCATTGCTTATCAAAGCCGTACTCAATCTTATGTATGGGAGGGTAGAGTAAGCCTATGGACCAATTCTATTCAATACACCAACGCTGTGTACCCCTGGATGGAGCTGGGTAATGAATACCAGCGACAGGGAGATGTAGACAAGGCAATTGAATATTACAATGGAGGCGTAAAACTCAACCCTTACTACACCAAAGTATACTACTACAGGGGCATGGCCATCAAAACCAAAGGAGACAAGGCCTATGCGAAGATTGATTTTGAGCGCGTAATCAAAAGTGGTGGCGATAAAAAGGCTGATGCCTTTTACGAGCGAGGGCTTTTATACGAAGATCTGGGCATGTTAGATAGTGCCATGGTGGATTATGATAGTGCTATCTACTACGATGAGGCCTCCCCGGCACTATTCCGTAAAAGTTTCCTTACGGGTTCCCCGACAGGAGACACTGGTAATCAAGGCGTGCTTGTGCAGCGCATCCTGGGTATGATGAGCCGCAGCGACTCGCTTATGAAGGCCGGTAATCTGCCAGAGGCGCTTCAGGTTCTTGATAACGTACTGCTGATCAACCCCGGAATGGAAAGAGCACTGCTGACTAAGGGACTTATTCTATCAAACCAGGCAAAGTTTCAGGAGGCCCTGGGTGTATTTGACCAGGCCATAGAGATCAACGGAAAGAATCAACAATCAAGACTATCAAGGGCTTTTGCACTAAGTCAGACCCGGGACTTTCAAAAGTCTATTCAGGACTACTCTTATGTGGTGGATTCTATCGGTACCACCGATGGAGAGGTGTTTTACTTCAGAGCCATTGCTTACCTCAACAATCGCCAAAAGCCGGAAGCCTGCACTGACCTGGATAAAGCCATTTCACTTGGCTATGCTGCTGCTAATCAGCTGAAGGCGCAGCAGTGTAAGTGATGCAGGTTGATTTACTACAAAAAACAATCAAGGAAGGAGCTTATCGTCATTTGAATCTGAATGTGATCTTCAAAAATAATCTGGACTTTACCTTTTGTCCTCTCAGGACACCAGGGCTCCAATTAGGCGATTTTGTTGATCTTTCTATGGAGAATATTGCCAAAGTGCTGAATTATTTAAAAAGAATCTTTAGCAAGATTTGTAGCTCCAAAGGTTAATCAAAGCTTCCTCTGATATACTTTGTGACAAAGTTGGTACTTAATATTTTCAGAGTCTCTTCCGATATTTCTTCTAGAAAAGATAGAGTCTTGATATCCTTTAGTACAAGTGTAGAGTCTGTCAGGTCGATAATTCGGTATAAGATGACACCATCGGTTTGGTAGATATACTGTCCATCATTACTCAATTGCCAACCGCTTGTTCCGGGATCGATTATCTTTCTATGCGTCATTATATTCTCGGCATCTATCGATAAGCCCATTTTTTTCTTCCTACCAGTTGGAGTGTATGTTAATGGTTCGCCATTATTTATTAACCAGTTTCCGTAAAGCTCTTCCTTCTTATACTTAGGCTTTATTTGCACATAGGTGTTAGCATTGGTGGCAACGTACTGATTGGTCAGTATGATTTTACCATTGGTTTCAGAATTCAGAGTCTGTAACAAGTAAAAACTATTGGTATTTAGAAATTGATGTCCTTTGTAATTCACCAGGCTCCATCTGATCTTTTCTGAATAGTCACCAAGCGTATTGATCATGTAGGTGCTATCAATGAAGTCAATTCGATGCGAGATTCCCGGGACTTCTGATTTAAAAACTTTACTGATAAGATCTGCCTGGGTGTACGGCTTGTTTAGGTTTTCTGGCAGAGGCTTCAAAACAAGTTGTACAGGGTAGTAAGAAGCGCTTAAAACTATGCTGTCTTCACTTACATGGGATAAAATAAATTCAGAGCTATCTTCAGAAACAAAGGTATATCTCCAGGGTTTTTTCTGTAAAAAGCATTTTTCTACAATACGTATGTCTTCAATTTCCCCGGTTTGCTGGTTACCCACATGTACTATATTCAGGCTGTCTCCTTCAAAATCGTACAATGTTTTTTGACCTAAGTGAGATTTTCCTCCATTGACATCAATAATATAAGCCACTGTCCATACACCCTCAGTTTTTGGAGCTGTACTGCAGGCTATTACTACGCAAAAGAGCAAACAGTATGGAAAGGTGTGTTTTAAGGAGGGGAGCATATTTTATCTAATCCATCTCAAACAGCATGTTCTGATAAGCCGTCTGCAGTTCTCTTAAAGTTTTTGCATTCTCTTGTCGTTGGGCCAGGGCAATTCCGTTCTTATAAATCGCTTCTGCTTTTTCGTATTCCTCATAGTCGGCATAAAGCTGAGCAGCATGAAAATATGTTGCTAAATAGTCGGGGAAATCTGACAACAGCCGGTCAAAGTATTCTTTGGCAGTTTCGGGGGCTTGCTGCAGATATTCGGTGGCAATGGCGTAGTAATTAAAAGGATCATTGGGGTCCTCTTTCAAATAGGTTTTTAAGAGTGTCAACCGCGCTTCATTCATGGCTTAGAGTGATTTTTATTTAGGCCTTTATTACCTATCTTCGGGGCAAAATTAACACATCAGGTAAACTATTATCTAAGCATGAACATATTAGTTTGTATCACACACGTACCAGATACTACTTCACGCATAGCATTCACAGATAATAATACCCAGTTCGATAAAAATGGCGTGCAATTTATCATCGGTCCTTACGATGATTATGCCTTGGCGAGAGCGGTAGAATTGAAGGAAGCGAATGGCGGAAAAGTCACAGTACTTAACGTAGGGGAGGCAGAGACCGAGCCAACTATCAGAAAAGCATTAGCAATTGGCGCTGACGAAGCAATTCGTGTCAACGCATTTCCATCAGATTCCTTTTTTGTAGCACAGCAGATTGCTGCCGCTGCTAAAGAAGGTGATTATGATCTGATTCTTATGGGCCGCGAGTCCATTGATTTTAACGGGGGTATGGTTCACGGCATGGTAGGCGAGCTTTTAGGGCTTCCGTCATTCTCACCGGTGATGCAACTCGATATCGATGGTAGCAAAGCCACCATTTCACGCGAGATTGAAGGCGGTAAGGAAAAACTTGAGGTATCACTGCCCTTTGTAGCAGGTTGCCAGGAGCCTATCGCTGAGTGGAAAATCCCAAATATGAGAGGGATTATGTCTGCCAGAAGCAAGCCATTGAACGTGGTAGAGCCGGCTGATAATACTACCCGCACGGAGGTATCTGCTTATGAATTGCCGGCAGCCAAAGGTGCTGTAAAAATGATCTCTGCAGACAATGTAGGAGAGCTGGTTTCTCTGTTGAAAAACGAAGCCAAAGTATTGTAAGCCCACCTTCAAAAAAAGAACAGAACATGTCAGTTTTAGTATTTATAGAAACAGAAGACGGAAAGATTAAAAAGTCATCGCGCGAAGCGATTTCTTACGGTGCGGCTATCGGTGATACTACTGCCGTAGCATTGGGCACTGTAGATGGCGCTGAGCTTGCCTCAGCAGGTGCCAATGGTGCTGCCAAGGTGCTTCACGTAAGTGACGAAAGATTAAACGCAGGTCTGATTCAGCCTTATGCTGAAGCAATTGCCGCTGCTATGGAGGCTTCAGGTGCAGAAATTCTGGTAACAGCCAAGTCATCGTTAGCAGATGCTGTGGTAGGTAGGGTAGCTGTAAAAACAGGTGGCTCACTGGCCTCCAATGTTGTAAGCTTACCCGATACTTCAAATGGCTTTGTAGTCAAAAGAAGCATTTACACCGGTAAGGCTTTCGCTAACCAGAGCCTGACGGCTGATAAGAAGATTATTGCGATCAAGAAGAACGCTATCGAAGTAAAAGAGGATGGAGGCGATGCTGCTGTTGAGGCGTTGAATGTAAGTCTGGACGATAGCCTCTTCGGAGCTACCATCACGGCTACTGAAAAGGCTGAAGGCGATGTACTGCTTCCTGAAGCAGATATAGTAGTTTCTGGTGGCAGAGGTTTAAAAGGCCCTGAAAACTGGGGGATTATTGAAGACATGGCTAAGACGCTGGGAGCCGCTACAGGTTGCTCAAAGCCAGTATCTGATATGGACTGGAGACCTCACCACGAACACGTAGGACAAACCGGGGTGAAAGTGAGCCCCACGCTCTATGTGGCAGTAGGTATTTCCGGTGCTATTCAGCATTTGGCAGGAGTCAATTCTTCTAAGTATATTGTGGTTATCAACAAGGACGAGGAAGCACCATTCTTTAAAGCAGCTGACTACGGTATCGTAGGAGACGCTTTTGAAGTGCTGCCAAAACTGAACGAAGCCCTCAAAGAAGCACTAGCTTAGACTTTTTACCATTGGACAAAGTAAAAATTGAAATCATGGGACTTTCCTCAAGTCAGTCCCAAACCTCTGGTTCTTTTGCATTGGTCTTGGGTGAAACCGAGGGCGAACGCAGGCTGCCTATTATTATAGGTATGTTTGAGGCACAGGCGATTGCACTGGAAATAGAAAAAATCACACCCAACAGACCCATGACACACGACCTGTTTAAGTCGTTTGCCCATGGGTTTGACTTTGATATCCGGGAAGTGATCATTTCAGACCTGAGAGAGGGTGTTTTCTTTGCAAAAATAGTTTGTGGCAATGGTGAGAAGGAGGTAGAAATAGATGCCCGTCCATCTGATGCGATTGCCATAGGCATTCGCTTTGAGGTACCCTTTTATACCTATGAGAAGGTGCTGGCAGAGGCAGGTATTATTTTGACCGATGAAGAAGAAATAGCAGAAGAACTTGAAGAGCAGCAGGTAACGGTAGAAAAAGAAGCCGGAGACCGTATGCAGGACTATAGCCTCGATAAACTGAATGAGCTTTTGGAGGAGGCCCTCAATAATGAGGACTACGAAAAGGCTGCCAAGATCAGAGACGAGATTAACAGAAGAAGTTAAATCAATTTTTTAAATGCCTTTCCATCATTGTTGGAAAGGCATTTTTGTGTCTTATTTATAAGTATATGGACATCCTAAGAGCAATAATCGGATTAATTGTATTGGTAGGCATAGCTTATCTGCTTTCGGGTAATCGAAAGAAGGTAGACTGGCGACTCGTTGGGGTCGGTATATTGATGCAGGTGATTATTGCTGTGCTGATTGCCTATGTTCCTTTTATTCAAAAGGCCTTTGATGCCGTAAGTCAGGGTTTTGTTACCTTCCTGAATTTTGCATTGGATGGTGCAGGTTTTCTATATGGTGACCTGGCTAGAAACAGTGATGCAGCCGATGGAGTCAAGCATAGCCTGGGATTCCTTTTTGCCTTTCAGGCATTGCCCACGGTTATTTTCTTTTCGGCAGTAACGGCAGGTTTGTACTACCTGGGCATTTTGCAAAAAGTGGTTTACGTATTTGCCTGGGTAATGGCCAAGACCATGCGCCTTTCCGGGGCCGAATCCATGTCAGCAGCCGGTAACATCTTTCTGGGGCAAACGGAAGCTCCATTGCTGGTAAAACCTTTCATCGGTAAGATGACCAAGTCTGAGCTGCTCTGTCTGATGACAGGAGGTATGGCCACGATAGCCGGTAGTGTGTTAGGAGCTTATGTGTCATTCCTGGGAGGGGGAGATCCCGTACAGCAAGCCACTTTTGCTACCTACCTGCTTAGTGCTTCCATTATGAATGCCCCGGCAGCTATTCTCATGGCGAAGATTTTTCTGCCTGAAGCGGAGCCTGAAAAGATTGATACTTCCCTCAAGGTGAACAAGGACCAGATAGGAGTAAATGTGATAGATGCCCTGGCTGGTGGTGCTTCAGATGGACTTAAACTGGCCCTGAATATCGGTGCTATGCTTTTGGCCTTTATTGCAGTCATCTATTCTATTAACTGGATACTGATGGATGGTATAGGTAGCTGGACGGGCCTGAATGAGTATGTGATTGCCAGTACCAATGGTGTGTTTGAAGGCTTCAACCTTCAGTATATCCTGGGACAGGTATTCAGAATCTTTGCTTTTATCATGGGGGTAGACTGGTCTGAAACCCTAAGGGTGGGCAGTCTGATTGGTCAGAAGACGGTTATCAATGAATTTATTGCCTACCTGGATCTGGCTAAAATGAAAGAGTCCGGAGTATTGAGCGAAAAGTCTATCATTATATCCACCTATGCGCTTTGCGGCTTTGCCAATTTCAGCTCCATTGCCATTCAGATTGGCGGTATCGGAGGCTTGGCCCCGGAAAGACAGGGTGATTTGTCCAAATTAGGGGTACGTGCCCTGATGGCTGCTACCCTGGCAACCATGATGACTGCAACAATAGCCGGAGCACTTTTTGGTTCCTGATTGCATTTCTTTAAGAGGAATAGTCAAAGAGCCTGGGGCATTTTTTGAGACAATTTTTCCTGATTCACATTCCTCTCTTCTCTTGTAATACATTATCAGGCTGTATTGTAATTCTTTATACCTTGCTGGAGTCAATAGATTTATGTAAAATTCATTTTACATAAATGAAATGAAATGCCAATTTTCAAGGCGCATACAATCGCATCTGTTATCTTCATATTGAGCTCATAGAATTTATGTCAGACAATAGCTATCGTGTAATTGGTTTAATGTCAGGTACTTCGCTCGATGGACTTGATATTGCCTGTTGTCACTTTCGAATGAGGGAAGGGCGATGGCATTTTTACCTGGAACAGGCGGAGAGCATAGAGTATTCAGCTGATTTTCAGCAACGGCTCAAGGCCAGTGTTGACCTTTCAGCCTTAGAGTTGCTTTTGCTCAACAATGAATTCGGTAGACATACTGGCAAGCTGGTAAAAACGTTTTTAGATAAATATAGCCTTGAGGTAGATTTTGTGGCAAGCCACGGACATACAGTCTTTCATCAGATAGATAAAGGACTGACCTATCAAATTGGGGCGGGGCAGGAGCTGGCCAATCATACTGCTCAAAGAGTAATTTGTGATTTTCGTACACTCGATGTTTCATTGGGAGGCCACGGGGCTCCGCTCGTCCCTATTGGGGATGAGCTCCTTTTTTCTGAATACGACTTCTGCCTGAACCTGGGAGGTATCTCCAATGCCTCTTTCAGGTCTGAGACAGGCCGCAAGGCCTTTGATATAGCGCCTGCCAATATGTTGCTCTCACATATCCTGCTACCTACTGATCTCGCTTATGATGATGGTGGCCAGCTGGCCCGAACCGGCAAGGTTGATCAGCAGCTTCTCGATCTACTGAACGGCTTGAATTTTTACCAGCAGCCTTTTCCCAAATCTCTGGGCTATGAGTGGTTTTGTGAAGCGGTAATTCCGTTGATTGACGGCTTCGGGGCAAGCATTGAAGATAAATTATGTACCGCCATTCACCATATGGCTTTTCAAATAGCTGAAAGCCTGAAGCCTTATGCGAATGGGGGAACACGCATGCTGGTTACCGGTGGGGGAGCAAAGAATCACTATCTCACAGAGGTGCTTCAGCAGTATCTGGGTGAGGCTATTGAAGTGGTTATACCTGAAGAAAGCATTATCGACTTTAAGGAAGCCATTGTGTTCGCCCTGATGGGAGTACTAAGGCTACGCAATGAAAATAACTGCTTAAGTTCAGTGACGGGAGCTTCAGGAGACTGTTGCGGTGGAGTGATTTATGAACCACACTAACAAACTAAGTAAGGTTTACGGCAGGTTTGCTAAAACCGAAACGTTAATCCTGCAGAGACACCAAATCGGCCTGGATATTGATCAATAAGTGCGTAAGGGTAACCTCCTGTTCCGCCCGGAAACCCGAGATTGAGACCGATCTCCCTGGTATAGCGCACAAGGGCTTTGGATTGTGTGGGCTCAAAATTCAACATGATTTTTGAAGTTATGGGTACTTCAACACCCACTAACATTTCCAGGCTGGCGGCAACGCTTCTGCTATTATCTGCTACAGGTTCTTGTCCCTGGTATGGTTTGGGCCCGTTAAGCCTGATATCGGTTCTCACTCCGGTACCTACATAGAAATGTATCTTCTTGCCCCGATGAACGTAGTAATGAACTTTCAATGGAATACTCAGAAACTCCACCTGGTATCTCGATGTACCGAGTAAGCCGTTAAGCTTGTCCATGTGCATCACATTATAGCCAAGTCCGCCTTGCAGTCTGAACCGGTCACTGATTTCATAATTCGTACTAAACGTTACATTGGTTTTCCATGCTTTATCCATACTCAGGCATGGCAGAATGGCACCAGGTTGACCAGGTACCTGAAATTGGTTAAGACAGACCTGATTATAATTATTGGTTGAGAATGATTCATTTACCAGTACAGAATATGACAGCCTCGATTGAGCACTTACAATAGCGGAACAAGTGAAGATGAGACTCAGAGTGAGGCAGAGCTTTCGCATAGATGGTTTTTTACCCGGTTACTGGGATAGCATAATGATAAGCCAATTGAAGCAATTTTTATGCCGGTATTGCACTATATCAGGAAGTAAGCATGGTGTGCAAACCTATACAGAATGTGCCGGAAGGACCGTTTTGAGTCCTTCCTGTTTATGATACTAAAGCCTGAAGGTAAAGCCAAAAGAGACACCGATGCGGCTGGGACGCTCGTCAATAAGGCCATAAGGTGTTCTGATTAGAATGTTAGGGCTGCCAGTGGCCACGTTTACATCTTTTGTATAAGAAGTAAGCGCGCTGGCATAAGTAGGCTCAAAATGGATTTTAAAGCGTGATGACAGTGGTACCTCTATGCCAATGAGTGTTTCCAGGCTAAGCGCTATGCCACGCCCGTTATCTGCCACGTGAGCTTCTGCAGAGTAGGGAACATCGCCATTGAGCCTGATGTCAGTTCTCAGGCCACCACCTACATAGAAGCGAACTTTCCCCTGGTTAACAAGGTAATGAGCCCTTACGGGAATACTCAGGTATTTCAATTTATACTTATCGGTACTCAGTCCCTCATTTAGCTGGTCCATGCTCAGTACATTATAGCCCAGACCTGATTGTAGTCTTAGCCTTGGACTTACTTCATAGTTGGCATTAAACGTAACATTCGTTTTCCAGACCTTTTCCAGGTCTATACATTCACCACCGGTAATTCTGAAGATGCATATATCGATTACATCATCAGTAGAAGCGGACTGATTGACCAAGACGGAATAAGACAGTTTTGATTGGGCCTGAACCATGACTGAACCAGCCAGTAGCAGGCTGAATATGAAGATGAGCTTTTTCATAGGTTGTCGTTTGGTTGATTAGACACAGGTGCTTTATAAAATGGTTGGAATGGCTATTATAAAATTTGAGAAGGGGTAGGGAGTATGTTTTGTCTACTCGTCAAAGCGTAACAGCATGGTGGGGTTTCCTTCATCCTTTACTACTTTGAAGCCCAGTTTTTCATAAAGCTTCATAGCCGGGTTTTGTCTGTCTACACTAAGTGAAATACCGGGGTGACCTTGCGTCTTTAATTTACGAATCAGTGCGGTGAGCAATTTGGTGCCCTCACCTTTTTCACGATGATCCGGCAGCAGTGCTATGTTGAGCTCAGGTATTTTTTCCGAGACAAAACCATAGCCGGCTTTGTCCTTTGGATAATATCGGACAAAAGCACCACCTACGGGCTGTTCGTTGGGGTAATGAACAAGCAGCAGTCCGAAGTCTCCCTTTTTGCCCCAGTGCTCATGGTATTTCCGTATATCAGTACTGTTCAGAATTTTCCGGCTGGGTGTTGGTTGACCGGGAGCCACATAGATCGCCTGGTAGACAATTTCTTTGACAAAATCCTGATGGGATTTGAGCAGCTCTTCAAGCTCATAGCGTTGATATTGGGCATGGAACACAATGGTTAAAATGGTGATTTTTATGGGAATGAGCGTAGCTGATTCCGGCAAAAAGAAGAGTTAACGTTTGCATAGGCGATCAGGCATAGAGGTAGTAGCCTGCCAGCACGCTGATGATGTCGAAAGTGGCATGTGCAGCCATGGCTTCCAGTACTGATCTGCGCCTGAGGTAGATGAGCCCATAGAGCAGGCCATCGAAGCCGGTACTGATCACGGCATCGGTACCCTGGTAGGCGTGCTGCAGGCCAAAAAATATGGCTCCTGCTACCAGTCCTAAAACCAGGCCTGCTTTACCAAATACTCTTTGAAAACTGTTGATCTCAAAGCTACGCCACAACTCCTCTTCAAAACCTCCCTTAAAAACCGATAACAGAATCCAGAAGGGGATATCAGCTGTGTTTTGAAATAGCAGCGTCATGTCAATTCCCTCATTGGTACCGGCAGGAACAAAAGAGCGGATAAGGGGGCCTGTGAGTAAATAGTGCTGCAATAGCATACCCAGACCAAATAAAATCCCGAGAAGTAAATGTTTGCCAAAGCCTTCCTTTTTCAAGCCCAGTTGCCTGACAGAGCCTCCGGACCAGTACCATAAAGAGAAGATCACCGCAAGATTGATGGCCCCATACAAAGTAGCCGTGCTGAAGAGGTCCCAAACACCACTGATGTCCGACTTATGATCAACCTCGAAAACAACGTTGAGCAGGAGTGCTTTCAGCCAGAAAGCAGCAATGATGCAAAGGGTGATTTGCTGTCTCGATTTTACTGAAATCTTCAAGAGTTTTGCTTAACAGAACGCGTAGCTAAAAATGCCAAAACTAAACTCTATTGCCAACCACAATTTTGTGAAAGAAAGCCAGTTATTTGAAGTGTAAATCAACACATATTACGACTCATGACAATACGTTAAATTATACCAAAATTTCAAATAAATACTGATAGATGATGACCCGGATGATAAAGCTACTTCTCTCTTGCACACTTTTACTCGCTACCTTTAATCAGGTTTCTGCACAGGAGCCTGCAGACACGCTGACACTCGAACAGCGGTATACTGATATGCTTAGAAAATCAGGGGTTTATCAGGATAAGAAAATCATACGACAGTCAAATCTGAATATGTTCTGGGCAGCACTTTCCGACACCCTGCAAACTACTCAGGCCAGCCTGAAAGAAGCACTGGTGGGTAAAATGGATGTGGAAGAAGAACTCAGAGCCAGCCAGGACTCTTTACAGGCAATTCAGTCAAAGCTTGAATCAAGTCTGGGTGAAAACTCGAAGATATCATTTTTGGGAATCAGCTTTGGGCAGACTTTTTACAACTCACTCGTTTGGGGACTTATTCTGTCACTCATCGCAATGGCTGGTTTTTTCTTTCAGCGCTTTAAGCAAGGGCACTCACAGGTAAAAGATACCCGGGAAGAGTTTGACAAGCTGCAGGAGCAATACGATTCGCTGAGACACAAGGCGAAGGACACACAAATGAAGCTTAAGCGTGAGCTCCAAACGGCATTGAATCGCCTGGAAACAGTGGAGAACAGGTAAAGAAAATCCCATATATAAAAAAAGCCCTTTTCAGCTAATGAAAAGGGCTTTTGTATTTGTTGGTTTCCTGCTTAAGAAAAAGCGTGATTTTCTTTAGGGGCGCCTGCCATGATCTCTTCATTAGCATACTCCTCAAATTGAGTGAAATTCTTGTTGAAACGGGCGGCAAGGCCGTTGGCCATTTCATAGAACTTCGCGTCATTCTTCCAGGTCTCTCTTGGGCTCAGCAGCTCAGAAGGTACATCTGGGCATGTCAGCGGCATTTCAGCACCAAAGATGGAATGCTTTCTGTAGCCTACATTATCCAGTACACCGTTAAGCGCAGCAGAAATCATAGCCCTGGTGTACTTCAGCTTAATTCTTGATCCTACACCATAAGGTCCGCCTGTCCAGCCTGTGTTGATCAGCCATACATTTACCTTATGCTCTTCCATTTTCTTACCCAGCATTTCTGCGTAGGCAGTAGGGTGGAGGGGCATAAATGGTGCGCCAAAGCAGGCAGAGAATACCGGAGACGGCTCAGTTACACCTGCTTCAGTACCGGCTACCTTGGAGGTATAGCCTGAAATAAAGTGGTACATGGCCTGTCCTTTATTCAGTCGCTGAATCGGAGGCATCACACCAAAAGCATCGCAGGTAAGGAAGAAGATGTTTTTTGGAATTCCACCGATAGATGGTTCGGCAATATTATCGATATGGTGGATAGGATAAGATACTCTCGTATTCTCTGTTACTTCCGTGTTTTCGTAGTCAACAGTACAGGTACCGGGTACAAAACGTGTGTTTTCTACAATAGCTCCGTACCTGATGGCGCGGAAAATATCCGGTTCGTTCTCCTCAGTCAGGTCAATGGCTTTGGCATAACAGCCACCTTCAAAGTTAAAAACGTTTTTGTCTGTCCAGCCGTGCTCATCATCACCAATAAGCAAACGATTCGGGTCTGCAGAAAGCGTAGTTTTACCAGTACCGGAAAGTCCGAAGAAAATAGCGGTATCTCTCTCTTTTATGCCCATGTTGGCAGAGCAGTGCATCGGTAGCACGCCATCGTTAGTCGGCAACATGAAATTGAGTACTGAAAAGATCCCCTTTTTCATTTCGCCAGAATACTGCGTACCTCCTACAAGGATCATACGTTTCTTGAAATTCACAATGGCAAAATTCTCCTGGCGGGTACCATCTGTTTCAGGGTCAGCTTCAAATTCCGGACAGCAGATGATAGTGAAGTTTGGTTCAAACTCAGACAGTTTATAAGACTCAGGTCTGATAAACATGTTATAGCAAAACAGGTTATGCCATGCCATGGTGTTAATCACCCTTAGTTTAAGTCTATGGGTTTTGTCTGCCCCGGCATAAGCGTCACGCACATATACTTTGCGTTCTTCCAGGTAGCCCAGCATTTTCATGTGTAGCCTGTCAAAAGACTCAGGAGAAATACCAATGTTGATGTCTCCCCACCACACTTTGTCCTCAGTAAGCTCATCTCTTACAATGAACCTGTCTTTAGGAGACCTACCGGTGAACTTACCAGTATCGCACATCAAAGCGCCTGTGTCTGTCAGTCGGCCTTCTCCGTTTTTAATTGATTGTTCGATAAGCTCGGTCGGATTCAGGTTCCAGTGAGCTTCTTTTACTTTCTTAATCCCAGCGGCTTCGAGGCCTGCTTTGTTGGACTTTACGCCAGTTTCTAACATCTGATTTTGTCGATTTTTTGTTGCCTATGCAAACGTTTTCATAAATCGCCTGCAAGTAAGTTAACCATTGCAAAAAAAGGAAATAAAAGCTGATGAACTTATGACTTAAATCAGGAGCCTGTCTGATGATTATCTCAGTACGGACATTTAAAACGATTGCATAAGCCGTTACATACTTGTAAAACCGTTGGAGAGGTGTTAGCTTTAGCGTTGGTGTTTAACAGAAAAAACTAATCTATGTCGGATAAAGGAACTATTTGGGGCCACCCTCGTGGGCTGGCTACCTTATTCTTTACAGAAATGTGGGAGCGGTTCAGCTACTATGGTATGCGGGCCCTCCTTATTTTATTTATGACCACCGCAGTTGCCGAAGGTGGTCTCGGGTTTGATGATAAAATGTCAGGAGCCATCTACGGGCTCTACACCATGGGGGTCTACCTGCTTGCGCTTCCCGGTGGCTGGCTGGCCGATCGCCTCTTCGGACTCAAAAAATCGGTGTGGTACGGTGGTATTATCATTGCGCTGGGTCACTTCACCATGGGGATCCCAGGCATCCTTCAGCTTTTTGGTGGGGGAGGCGAAGCCACAGAACTCACCACGCTGGACACCAATGCATTCTTTTTAGGCCTTATTTTGATCGTTGTTGGTACAGGCCTTCTCAAACCTAATATCAGCTCCATAGTAGGGCAGCTTTACGCTCCGGGAGATAGCAAGCGTGATGCAGGCTTCTCCATTTTTTATATGGGAATTAACATTGGTGCCTTTGCCGCACCACTGCTCACCAGCTCCGTAGCTGAGTACAACTGGCATCTGGGTTTTGGCCTGGCAGGTTTTGGTATGGTACTGGGGCTTATCCAATATAAACTTACGGCAGGCTCACTATCTGATGTGGGCAATACCCCTGTAGCTACTACGGATAAGGAAATAGAATCCAGAAACAGCCTTAGAAAGGGTACAACTGCTGTGGTTGGCTTACTGGGCATTTTGGTAGTGTTAATGTTCGCTGGCATTATTCCCATCAACGCATCAGCTATTGCCAGTGTATCGGGCATTGTTATAGCCATTGTGGCTTTTGTCTATCTTGCCTATATCATCCTCTTCGGAAATCTGGATAGCAGCGACCGTAACAAGGTCATTGCCATTGGTATCGTATTTATCTTTTCAGCAGTATTCTGGTCTGGTTTTGAACAGGCGGGTTCTACGCTCAACCTCTTTGCCGAGCGCTTTACTGATCGTACCATGTTTGGCTGGGAAATGCCGGCAGGTTGGTTTCAGTCTGTAAATTCTACTTTCATCATTCTTTTTGCTCCCTTCTTCGGGTCTATGTGGATTTGGCTGGCGAGACGTCAGTATGAACCCAATTCACCGCTTAAGTTCTTCTTCGGACTAATGGGTGTGGGTATCGGATTCTTGATCATGTACTTTGCAGCTAAGATTGCTGCCAGTGGCGATATGGCCGCTCCTACCTGGTTGATCTTTACCTACTTATTCCACACCTGGGGAGAGCTAAGCCTGAGTCCTGTAGGGCTGAGCCTTACTACCAAACTGGCTCCTAAGGGCTACCAGGGTCAAATGATGGGTGTTTGGTTCCTGTCTGTATCTCTCGGGAACTTGTTAGCTGGCCTTATTGCTGGTGAAGCCAGTGGAGGAAGTGCAGAAGCATTGGCCGATATGCCAAACCAGTATATGACCATTGTGCTTACCACATTTGGTGCAGCGTTACTATTGCTTTTACTCAATAAACCTATCAGGAAGTTGATGGGCGATGTCCATTAACATCAAAAGACTTTACAAAAGCCCCGCAAGGGGCTTTTTTTGTTATTAAACCAAGAGTGAGGGTTAACTCTCAAAATCCAAAACGACTATAATGAAACCAACGAAATTAAAATACCTGATACTGTCGGCCATTTTCGTGCTGCTAGTGGCATGTGATGCTGCCGATTCCGGTGAAGCAACCTCGTTCAAAGTAGACTATGAAAAGTATGTGCTTGAGAATGGTCTTGAGGTAGTATTGCACCAGGATGATTCCGATCCCAAAGTAGCGGTGGCAGTGCTTTACCATGTAGGTTCTAACAGGGAAAAACCAGGTAAGACAGGCTTTGCCCATTTTTTTGAGCATATGCTGTTTCAGAATTCAGAGAATGTAGGTGCCGGTAATTTCATCAAAACCATGAATGAGCTGGGCGGCACCTTTAATGGAGGTACCTCTACCGACAATACCATCTACTTTGAAACCGTGCCCAGCGATGCGCTTGAAAAAGTGCTCTGGATGGAATCTGACAGAATGGGCTTTTTCATCAATACTGTGTCTGAATGGGGTCTGGAAAATGAAAAACAGGTCGTAAAGAATGAAAAAAGACAGGGGGTAGATAACCGCCCTTATGGATATAAAAGAGGTATTCAACTAGCCAACCTTTATCCCGAAGGGCATCCTTATAGCTGGGATGTAATCGGTAGCCTGGAAGACCTGCAGAACGCAACGCTTGCAGATGTGAAAGAATTTTATGAGAAGTGGTATGGCCCCAATAATGCTACCCTGGTGGTGGCAGGAGATATTGACTTTGCAGAAGCTAAAACACTGGTAGAAAAGTACTTTGGAGAGATAGAACCAAGGGCTGAAATTGAGACAATTGCCCCGAGACCAGCCGTTTTGAATGAAACCAAGCTGCTCTACTACGAAGATAAGTTCGCGAATTTGCCTGATCTGGAAATGATCTGGCCCACCGTAGAGCAATACCACCCTGATATGTGGGCCTTGAACATGCTCACGCAATTGATCTCCAATGGTAAGAAATCACCACTTTATAAGGTAGTTGTGGAAGAAAAGAAACTGGCCCCAAGGGTTTATTCCTTTAACAGGTCCAATGAAATAGCTGGGACCCTTACCATGGGCGCGCGTGCCTTTGATGGTACCAATCTGAACGATCTGAAAACCGCTTTTGTGGAAGCCTTGAAAAAGTTTGAAACCGAGGGCTTTTCTGATGATGACCTTAACAGAATTAAAATCGGTCAGGAAACCAATTTCTACAATGGTATTTCCAGTGTTTTCAGCAAGGCAGCTCAGTTGGCCAGTTATAACACTTTTGCTGAAGATCCCGGCTTTGTGGTAACTGACCTGGAAAACACGCAAAAGGTAACCCGGGAAGATATTATGCGGGTTTACAATAAATATCTGAAAGGCAAAAACTACCTGGCTACCAGCTTTGTACCTGTAGGGCAGAAGGATTTGGTGCTGGAAGGCTCTGAACTAGCCACAGTTGACGAAGAAGTGATTGTTCAGGGAGCTGAAGGTAGCCTGGAGGGTTTGGATAAAGACGTTGACTTCGAGAAAACCGCCTCTGTCATTGATCGCAGTACAGAACCTGAATTGTCAGGTACACTGAGTTTTGAAGCGCCTCCTGTCAATACTGACCAACTGGACAACGGTATGAAAGTGCTGCATATCTACCAGGATGAGTTGCCCATGGCGCAGTTCAGCATTCGTATCAAAGGTGGAATGTTCCTTGACAAGCCCGGAAAGGTGGGGACTTCTGCCTTACTTGATAACATGATGATGCAGGGCACGGCCAGCAAAACGCCATTAGAACTGGAAGAAGCTATAGGTCAATTGGGAGCCAGAATCAATATGTTCACCTCCAGGGAGTATATGACTATCAGCGGCAATTGCCTGGCCAAAAATTATGATGAGGTACTCGACCTCGTTCGTGAAATACTTTTTGAACCCCGTTGGGATGAGGCCGAGTTTGACAGAATCAAGAGCTCTGCACTCAACTCTATTCAGCAAAGTAACGCCAACCCCAATGCCATTGCTTCAAAAGTGTTTAACAAGGCACTGTATGGCGAGGATCATATTTTTGCCAATCCTGTGTCAGGTACCGCTGAGACAGTCAGCAGCATTACGCTGGATGATCTGAAAGCGTATTACAATGACAACTTTTCCCCATCCGTTGCCGCCTTTCACTTTGTAGGGGCACTTGATCAAGCAACGGTTGTCGCCTCACTGGATGCTTTTTCAGCCTGGGAAACCAAAGACGTTGCTTTTCCTGATTACGAGATCAAAACGGCTGATGAGGGTTCGAGAATTTACTTTGTAGATTATCCTGGTGCGAAGCAGTCGGTGATCAATATTGGCAACATCAGCATGGAAGGGAAGAATGATGATTATGCCGCTGCTACCATGGCCAATTATCGTCTGGGTTCAGGTTCAGGTTCTATTTTATTCAAGAAACTCAGGCTGGAAAAAGGATATACCTATGGCGCTTATTCAAGCTATGGTCGTGGCATTCACAGCACGCCATTTACAGCTGCCTCCAGTGTAAGAAGTAATGTAACCCGCGAGTCGGTAGACCTTTTCAAAGAGATTTTGGATAACTACGGTGCGGACTTTTCGGAAGAAGATATGAATGTAACCCGAAACTCAATTCTTCGCAGCAACACCCAGTCTTTCGAAACGCTTGGAGGTCTGGTGGGCATTCTTCAGAATATCTCTACTTACGATTTACCAACCGATTATATTAAGCGTAACGAAACTGTGCTTAAGAATATGGACGTGACCGAAGCGCAGCGCCTGATCAAAAAGTACATGAACCCTGATGACCTGATCTATGTGGTGGTAGGTGATGGTAAAACCCAGCTGAACCGACTGAACAACACAGGCCTGGGTAAGCCCATTGTGGTGAATAAAGAAGATCTGAGCTTAAAAAAGAAGTAGGTTGATTTGCCTGCACTTAAGAATACCATTTCAAAAGCCCCGCAAGGGGCTTTTTGCATCGTCCGGCTGTCACAATCTACCCACCATCAGGGTCTCGCGTAGCGGACCCTGTATGTTTCGCGTGGCTCGGATGACAAACCAGATGATTCGTCTGACCACTTGGAGTGGTCGGACGAATTGTTGGTTAATCAAGATGACGTCTTGGTACCCATATTAGTCACAGCTTCCGTCTCATTGGTGGATAAATCGGAAAACCTGCAAGATGGAATGAAGATTGACTTCACTCAGTAGTCACTCGTAAAGGACTCTGAGCACAAACCTGAATATGCTCACCCCGTAATATATCGACTATTGACTATTGACTATTGACTATTGACTATTGACTATTGACTATTGCCTATTGCCTATTGCCTATTGCCTATTGCCTATTGCCTATTGCCTATTGACCATTGACTATCGACCATTGACTATCGACTATTGACTAACCCCCCAACAACCATTCAACCAATAACCAGGCTTACCTTCGGCATCATTGCGGCAACTTCATATATTTGACCCCGTTATAAACCGAGATCACTCACTTTACAAACCTATGAACCGATTCAAGCAGATTCTTGCGACTGGATTAATCATTTGCCTTTCTACATTCTCACTACAGGCACAGGCCCCCAAAAAGCTCAATTCCGCTGAAATCAAAGCCGCCTTGAATAAGCTGGAAGTATTGGGTTCAGTGCTCTATATGGCCGCTCACCCCGATGATGAGAACACCAGGCTGATTGGCTACATGTCCATAGAAAAGAACCTGAGAGCCGGTTACCTGGCCATGACCAGGGGAGACGGAGGTCAAAACCTGATCGGCACAGAGATACGTGAGTACCTGGGTATTATCAGAACACAGGAGCTACTGGCGGCCAGAAGAACTGATGGAAGTGAGCAGTTCTTTACCCGTACCAACGACTTTGGATTTTCAAAAGACCCGGACGAGACCTTTAACACCTGGGATAGGGACGATGCCCTGGCGGATGTTGTCTGGAACATCAGGCGATTCAGGCCCGATGTGATCATTACCCGCTTTGATACCACCAGGGTACCGGGAGGCCGCATGCATGGACACCATACCGCATCTGCACTGCTGGCCCAGGAAGCCTTTTACCTGGCCAACGATCCTAAGGTATACCCGGAGCAGCTGAAATATGTAAAGCCCTGGCAACCCAAGGGACTCTACTGGAACACCTACAACTTCGGTCGGGCCAATTTCAGGTCAAGCCATGAAGGCGAACCTGGTTTTTATACCTATGACCTGGGCGAATATAATGCACTGCTGGGTAAGTCGTACGGAGAAATTGCCGCGCTGAGTAGCAGTGAGCATAAATCTCAGGGCTTTGGTAGAATGGGCTCCAGAGGAGAGAATAAGGAGTTTCTGATGTACTGGAAAGGCGAGAAACCCAAGAAGGATGTCTTCGAAGGCATTGATCAAACCTGGAACAGAGTAAAAGGAGGTAAGAAAATCGGGGCGATACTAAGAAAGGCGAATGACAGCTATGACATGCAGAATCCTTCAGCCATTGTGCCTATGCTGATGGAGGCCCGTGAGCTGATCATGAACCTGGAAGATGAGTATTGGTCTGGAGTAAAGCTTCAGGAGATAGATGAGGTGATCAAATCAGCCATGGGGCTTTATCTGGAAGTAGCTGCCAGAGACTACAGTGCCGTTGCTGGCGAGGAGGTCCCCGTTTATGTAGAGGCGATCAACCGGTCTAATATCCCTGCCAAGCTACTATCCGTGGGTATTCCAAAGCTTGGATTCCAAACCAGTGTAGCAGGAGACCTCCCTTACAACCAGCGCCTGATACAAAATGATACTGTTACCATCAGCAACGACATGAACCCCTCACAGCCTTACTGGCTGGAGAAAGAGGCCAGCCTTGGGATGTACAGGGTAGATGAGCAGCAAATGATTGGCTTGCCGGAGAATCCTGCCGCACTCTATGCTACTTATATGCTGGAAATTGATGGCAAGCCTTTTCAATACGAAAGCGATGTGATATTCAAGCGTGGTGACCGCGTAAAAGGAGAAATCTACCGACCCTTTGTTATTACGCCACCCGTCATGGCCGAGATCAAAGAGAGCGTGCTGATATTTCCCGATAATGAGCCCAAGAATGTAACCGTAGTGGTCACCTCAGGCAGAACTGATGTGAAAGGCCGTGTAAGCCTTAATCTGCCCAGTGGCTGGAGATCGAATCCAGCTTACGTAGACTATGATCTAAAGGAAAAGAATCAGGAACTGTCGGCTACTTTTAGTGTGCTGCCACCTGCCAGGTCTGAAGAAGCTTATGTAGGCGTACAGGCGACTTATAATGGCCAGACGTACGATAGGGGATTGAAGGTGATTGATTATGATCACATTCCGATCCAGACGATCTTCCCCAAAAGTAACACAAAGGTGGTGCGCGTAGACATTAACAGAACCAACCAGTACGTAGGCTATATTATGGGCTCAGGAGATGCCATTCCTGAAAGTCTGGAACAGGTGGGCTATCAGGTGACTATACTTGACCCGAACAGCATCACTACAGAAACACTTGCAGCCTTTGATGCGGTGATTATTGGTGTGAGGGCTTATAATACGATTGATCGTATGAGAATTATTCAGCCCAACCTGATGGAATATGTAGAAGGCGGTGGCACAGTGATCGCCCAGTACAATACCTCTATGCGCAACCAACCGCAGATAGGTCCTTATCCTTTCAGTATTTCCAGGGACCGCGTAACGGTAGAAGGTGCCAACGTGCGCATTCTGGAACCGGATAACCCTATTATCAATGGCCCTAACAAGATCACCCAGAAAGACTTTGAAGGCTGGGTACAGGAGCGGGGACTCTATTTCCCCAACCGATGGGATGCTCAATACACGCCTGTTCTTTCAAGCAATGATCCCGGAGAAACACCAAAGAATGGAGGTTTACTGGTAGCAGAATATGGTGAAGGTCATTTCATCTATACCGGCTATTCCTGGTTCAGAGAGCTGCCTGCTGGTGTACCCGGTGCTTTTCGTATCTTCACCAACATGATCTCGATTGGTCAGGAGAAACCCAAAAATGCGCCAATCAATACGGTAGAAAACAATAAGAAATGACAGATAAATCCCCGGAGGCTGCTGACGACAAACCTCCATTTTTTGATTCCTGGTCTAAGATGTACTGGCTCCTCATAGGCGTACTGGGCGTATTTGTTACCCTGTTTTACCTTTTCACGCAGCATTATTCATGAAGGCTATCGATTGGATTGTGCTATTCGGCACGTTAATCTCCATAGTAGGTTATGGTGTATGGAAGACCAGAAAGGATAAAGATATTGACAGCTACCTGCGTGGTGGCGATGATGTAAAGTGGTGGGCCATCGGCCTTTCCATTATGGCTACACAAGCCAGCGCCATTACCTTTCTGTCTACACCGGGCCAGGCCTATACCTCGGGCATGGGTTTTATTCAGTTCTACTTTGGCCTGCCAGTGGCCATGATCATCATTTCGGTGTTCTTCCTGCCTATCTACTACAAGCTCAAGGTGTATACTGCCTATGAGTACCTGGAAACCCGCTTCGATATGAAGACCAGAATGCTAGCCGCTTTTATCTTCCTGATACAAAGAGGCCTGGCAGCAGGTATTACCATTTATGCGCCTTCCATCATTCTGTCTTCGCTATTGGACTGGGACTTACGCGCTACCAACATTGTGATCGGGGTACTGGTAATCATTTACACCGTATCTGGTGGTACCAAGGCAGTAACCCAAACCCAGAAGACGCAAATGGCCGTGATGATGGGAGGGATGATCCTTGCCGGTATTATGGTACTGAACTCATTGCCCTCCGGTGTGGGTATGAATGATGCCCTCAACGTGGCGGGAAAAATGGGCAAGCTCAATGTGGTAGATTTTGAGTTTGATTTGAAGAATCGATATAGTTTTTGGTCAGGAATGACGGGCGCGGTTTTCCTCTTTCTGTCCTATTTTGGCACAGACCAGTCTCAGGTACAGCGGTACCTTTCTGGTAAGTCATTGTCTGAGAGTAGGTTAGGTTTGATGATGAATGGCCTCTTAAAGGTGCCCATGCAGTTTATCATCCTCTTTATTGGTGCTATGGTATTCGTGTACTACCAGTACAATGAGCCACCGATTTTCTTCAATGAAACACTGAAAAATGAGGTGTACGAGACTGACAGGGCAGAAGATTTCCGAGCTTATGAAGAGGAGTACACCAAGGTATTTGATGAAAAACTGCAGGCCGTAGAAGGCCTGAATGAGGCTGTACGTGCAGGCAACGAAGAGTACATTAATGAGGCAAAGATTGTAGTGAACGAGCTTCAGGCCGAATCTGATACTTTGAGGAAAAAAGCCATTACCTTGGTAGGAGAGGCGATACCCGGAGCGGAGACCAAAGATACCGATTACATCTTTATGAACTTTGTAATGAAGACGATGCCCGTGGGGATTGTCGGGTTGTTGTTTGCTGTAATTTTCTCAGCCGCTATGTCTTCTACTTCTTCAGAGCTGAATGCTTTAGGCAGTACCACGACTATTGATTTCTATAAGCGCAGGGTCAAGCAAGACGGTGATGACAATCATTACCTCAAATACTCCAAACTCTTTACCCTGGCCTGGGGTATTCTGGCCATTATTGTGGCCTCAACTTTATCACTATTCGATAACCTGATCCAAGCCGTAAACCTTATTGGTTCACTATTCTACCCGATTGTATTGGGGATTTTTATAGTGGCCTTCTTCTTTAAGTCTATAAAAAGTAATGCGGTATTCATTTCAGCGGTGATCAGTCAGCTATTGATCATCGGCCTGCACTACATTAACTATAAGGAAATTGCGCCTAAGTTTCTGACTATGGGCTTTCTGTGGTACAATATGGTAGGCTGTATACTAGTGGTAATCCTGAGCTTTGTTATTAAAGCGGTCAGAGATAAGTAAGGCTAAAATAATTGCCTGAAGTGTCTCCTTCTTACAAAGTTGTTTCTGGTTCACATGAGCCATTCACAACAATAAGGTGTTATTCATATTTTTTTTCAAATAGCTATTTCCTTTAAAGAAACAAGACTATTCCATTAAGAAGTCACAGTGTTTAAACCTTTCTCTGAGAAGGTGTCATCGGTCTTTTTATTTAGTGCTATCATTTAAAAAAATCAGCTTTTTTCCGGTTTGGAAATAGAATGTGAATGTGCTTTTTTCATTCCCTAGTGTGTATCGGAAGTATGTATTACCTGAAAAGCTAATCAGGCTACCTACTCCTGGATTTGAATTACCGGAATGGAAAAAGTTAAAATACTCGTTGTAGAAGACGAAGTAATTACAGCTCATGCCATCATCAGTATGGTAGAGAAAATGGGCTACGAATGTGTGGGAACCGCCATTCGTGCTAAGAAGGCCCTGGATATTGCCAAAGCACTGAAACCTGACATTGCTTTACTCGATATTACTTTAAAAGGGGAGGAAACCGGCATCTGGCTGGCAGGTGAGTTGAAAAAAGAACTGAACATCCCTTATATTTTCCTGACCTCTTTGGGAGATAAAAAGACCATTGAAGAGGCCACCGCTACCATGCCTTATGGCTACCTGCTCAAACCACTGGAAGCCCAAAACCTGTATGCAGCCATAGAAACAGCCCTTGCTCGATTCAGTCACGAAAACAGTTCTGGCTCTTCATCCAGTAGCAGTCATGATAACAAGACGCTGGCCATAAAAGACGCCCTCTTTATCAAGGATGAATATCAATACGTGAAGATTGTGGTATCAGATATCGATTACATCAAGTCTGACGGTAATTATGTGGAAATTTTTAGCCAAGGTACAAAGAGGGTTTTGAAAGAAACCTTGAAGAATATGGAGGCCAAACTGCCTCAGGGAGACTTTTTTCAGGCGCACCGCTCTTACCTCGTCAATGTGAATAGAATAGAGAGCATTGGCGGCAATTTCATCAAAGTGGGGGGCAATGAGGTGCCGGTGGTAAAGGATAAGCGTGACGAACTTTTAAATTTACTGCCCGGGTAAGACAATTGATACCCACATATTTTTAGTACAACCAAAACGCAACAGACCATTGATGAACCCTAGAAATATACTGTATTGCAGCCTGCTTTGGTTTATGGCATTTATGGCAAATGCCCAAATGTCCCGACTCGATAGTCTCAAGCTGGCTGCGCCTCAAATAGAAGACGACTCTCTGCGATTTCATGCTCTTTACAGGATAGTCGCATATTATTCACGGAATAACCCTGATTCATTCACCTACTATTCTGACCGGTTATTGTATGAAGCTAAGGAGGTGAATTCGCTTTACACGATGAACAAGGTGTACAATAGTAAGGGAGCTTTTTACTATAGGCTAGGGGTCCAGGATTCGTCCACTTACTATTTTGAAAAGGCTTACGAGGCTGCCATGGCCAATAACGATGAAAAAGCAGCATCAAGAAATCTCTCGAATCTGGGTGCGATTAAGTTCATGTATGGCGATTACCAGGGTGCTCTGGAAAGCTTCATTTTACGCCTGAGGGTTGTTGAAAACGATCCTGAGCAAAAAGTATCATATGGAAAAACGCTTAACAATATTTCCGGGGTATATATACGGCTGGGCAATGATTCTTTGGCGGTGACATATGGCAGAAAAGCACTGGCCTTACAACGAACCTTGAATAATTCGAGTGATGTGGCAGGCACATTGAACACGCTGGGGGCAGCCTACCTGGAGAGTGAAAAACCTGATTCAAGCCTTTTCTATTCAGGAGAGGCTTTAAGCCTCGCAGAAGAAACGGGTAATGATGAACAAGCTGCCGTGGCAATTACTAATATCGGGGCCTATTATGGTTTGGACGAAAGGAAAAACCTGGATTCTCTATTATTCTATCACAAGAAAGCCCTGGTACTGACTGAAAAGGGCAAGATACCGGCAGATTTGGCACTTGCTCGACTTAACCTGGCCTATGTCTATAATGAGATGAAACAGTATCGCCAGGGCCTGGCAATGGGTCAAAAGTCTTTGGCCATTTATGATTCTTTGGGGCACAAAAGGGAGATAGCCCGGGCTCATGGGGAGATCGCAGAAGCTTTGGAAGGCTTAGGTAGATATCGCGAGGCGATTGTGTACCTACGACAACATTTCACATTGAATGATACACTCTTCAATATTGAAAAATCTGAGGCCATAAGCGAACTACAAATTGAGTACGAAACCGATAAGAAGAATCAACAAATCGCCCTTCAGGAATCTCAATTAGAAACCAGTGCTGCCATCATTTCTCGTCAAAGTCTGGTGAGGAATATAGCCATAGGTGGAGCCGCGGTACTTGTACTAGTCGTGATTCTCATTTACAGGAACAACCGCCTGAAAACCCAGGCCTCGCAGGAGATATCAGAAAAAAATGTGCAGTTGGGCAAGGCTTTGAGCGAAAGAGAAAGCTTGCTCAAAGAAATTCACCATCGGGTTAAGAACAATCTACAGGTCATTGCCAGCCTGTTGTATTTGCAATCTGATAAGACAGATGATGTAAGTGTGAAAAAGCTTTTGGAAGAGGGGCAAGGCAGAGTACGTTCTATGGCACTGATTCATCAAAAACTATACGAAAACGAAGACCTCAAGCACATTCCGTTTGAAGAGTACTTAGGTGAGTTGGTCGGTGAAATTCAAAAAACCTTTGGGGCCAGGGCAGAAGCTGTGGCTTTGGAAATTGAAGCCAAAGGCATTCAGTTTGATGTAGACACCGCGGTACCACTGGGTCTCATCATCAATGAACTTAGCACCAATGCTTTTAAGTATGCCTATACCGACAAAATGGGGGGAGCCTCGTTCTCTGTCAAACTGAAACAACATGAAGGACAATACGAAATGACGGTTTCTGACAATGGCCTTGGCATTCCTGATGAAGCCCTGAATGCCACGCAGTCTTCTTCTTTAGGCCTGAGGCTCACGCGAATGTTGAGTGATCAGCTGGAAGGAGAGTATGCCTTTGATAACTCTGAAGGAACCCGATTTGAATTGAAATTTGCTGTATAAATGACCATTGTAATGCCTGTTCGAACTCAATTGTACCACAATATGCGAACTGTTCTTTTTGTAGTTCTCCTATTTGCGATTTGTAGTAATGGTCTGGCCCAAAACGCCAGAATCGATAGCCTTAGAAATTTGTTGAGCACTGATATCACTGAAAAGCAACGCGTTTCAGTACTACTGAAATTGGTGAATAATTTCAATCGTATAAGTACCGATTCAGTGACCAGGTACGCCACAACATTGGAGGACCTTATTGAAGGCAAGTCTTATCATTTTGCAGAGCGTAGCCTGATGAATGTTTACGCCATCAGACAGTTTTCTTCAGGTAATACCGACTCCGCCATTTACTACTTTGAGCAGGCCATTGAAGTATCTAAGCGCGAAGGCGCAAAGATGAGCTTGGCCTATGCCTATAGCAATGCGGGAGCAGCCTACGCGCGAACCGGTCAATTTGAGAAGGCACTGGCCGCTTTTATTGAGGCATCTAAGGCACAGGAAGATATACCAGACTATCCATTACGGGCTCGGATCTCCACTATTATGAACATAGGAACCCTTAACAGTGATTTGAGAAACCCTTCAGAAGCCAGGAAGTATTTTCATAAGGCGAGAGTACTGGTAGAAAACAAGAAGGAATATGAGAAAGAAGCTTCTATTTACTATAATCTTGCCACTGTACACCGTGACGAAAGGCCGGATTCAGCCATCTTCTATTTGAAGAAATCAATGGAACTTAGTGAGAGTCATGGGTTTACAGGGATACTTACAAGTTCATGGGATATTTTGGGACATACATACTTCAATCTGGACCAACCCGATTCTGGTATCTTCTACCTTACCAGGGCCATAGAGCAACTTGAGAAGGTGGGCGGAGACAATCGTCAACTGGCCGGAGCCCTTTCCAGACTGGGTTCAGGGTATATTGAGATAAAGCAGTACAGAAGTAGTCTAAGGCCATTCGAAAAGGCCATAACTTTATATGAGCAGTTAAACGACCCAACAGTGATCCCACATGTACTCAGGGGTTTGGCAACAGCGCAAAATGCCCTGGGCATGAGTTCCATTGCTTTTGACAATTTAATGCGAAGTAGAAACCTTGAGGATTCTATATACAAGGCTCAGACTTCTGAGAGTTTGAATGAGATGCAGACGAAATATGAGACTGATAAAAAGAATCAACAGATTGCCCTGCAGGAATCTCAACTGGAGACGAATGCAGCCATAATTTCGCGTCAAACCCTGATCAGAAACATAGCCATAGGTGGAGCTGCCGTGCTTGTCCTGGTGGTAGTCTTGATCTACCGCAACAACCGGCTCAAAACCCGTGCTTCGAGAGAAATTGCTGTTAAAAACGACCAGTTAGGAAAAGCACTTAACGAGCGGGAAAGCCTGTTGAAGGAAATTCATCACAGGGTTAAGAACAACCTGCAGGTGATTGCAGGTTTGCTCTATTTACAATCAGACAAAACCGATGATGTAGACGTAAAAGAACTCTTGGAAGAAGGGCAGGGGAGGGTGCGCTCCATGGCATTGATTCACCAAAAGCTGTATGAAAATGAAGATTTGAAGCACATTCCTTTTGAAGAGTACCTCAGTGAGCTGGTAGGGGAAATCAAAAAGACTTTTGGATCTGCAGCAGAAGGAGTAGAACTGCTTATTGACGCTAAGAATATCCAATTTGATGTAGACACCGCAGTGCCACTGGGCCTGATCATCAATGAACTCAGCACAAATGCCTTCAAATATGCCTATACCGGGAAAATGGGGGGTGCCATGTTCTCGGTCAAGCTGGAACAAAATGAGGGACAATATGAAATGACAGTTTCAGACAATGGTGCCGGTATCCCCGATGAAGCGCTCAATAATGGACAGTCTGCTTCTCTTGGCTTGAGGCTTACCCGCATGCTCAGCGATCAGCTGGAGGGGGATTATGAATTTGATAATGTTGAGGGAACCAGCTTCAAATTGAAGTTCGCTGTTTAGAATTGAAACTAGGAATCGCAAAACCGAACCCGGATTTCTCTCCGTCATTGCGAAAGAGGCGCAGCCGACTGCGGCAATCTCTTGGATACTGAATACCAATAGACGACCAGGAGATAGCTTGGCTGCACTCGCTATGACGTTGTTCTCGGTCATTATGAAAAGGCTGACACTGACTACGGTCCTGGACAATCTCCCTGAGGAGTTCGTGAACCATTCCCCTCATGGACAGGAGGGGTTAGGGGTGGTTGACCAATGCTTAGCGCTATGCGAGATATTTCGCTATTTCTTACGATATATCTCGCGCATTCTCTTCCCTTAGATATGACGGATTAATTCATTGATGCTGGTTAATCAATCATCCAGATAGCAGCTAAATACTTTATGAATGCCCTGTTCCGTCTGACCTTGCTCAAAAGCTACAGCGTAAGCGTACTCTGCTGAGGGAGATTTCTAACCGGTGTTCCCATACTTCGTTTCCTACTCAATACCCAATACCCAATACCCAATACCCAATACCCAATCCCTGATTCCCTGATAACCAATGACCATTGACCAATCCACTAATTACTAATCCCCAATCCTCTAATCACCTAACCCCCCGAACACCTCCAATAGATAGCTTCGTTGCGCTCGCTATGACGATAATAAACGTCATTGCGAGGAAATTGACAGACGATAGTCTGACTGTGACCGTGGCAATCTCTGAATAGGCAACTCTTTACTACAAGTGCGCGAACCAATTTAGGAGATAGCTTGGCTGCACTCGCTATGACGGTTCTATTCATCATTCCCCAATACAATCACCGAAGCCCTGGCTGAGGTTGTCTCGTCCGTCTGACCTCCGCTTTGCTCCGATACTGACGGGGTCTTCTCCAAACCAATTCTCACCTCAACCCTAAAAGGTGAGCCGAGAAGTCTTTTTACTCCTCTGAAATTAGATTTTAACTTGGTGCTATTAAATGCTCCCCTGTAGGGGAGCTGTCCTGGCATAAATGCGGAAATTGAAGGGAAGTGTATTGGACTGAGGGGTGAATTCCCTCTTCCGTCTGACCTGCGATACTGATGAAGTGAGCATCTCTTTCAACATCCAACATTTAAAACTCATCATTTGACATTTCCAGTAAAATTTCATCCTCAGCTTTCCTCATTTCACCCACCAACTTTCGGGCTTGGTCAATGATTTTTTAGTCTCCCGGGCCAGGTACATACTTTCATTTTGGCGATGGGCCCCTCGGGGTTCTCACCATCATCAATAAAAAGTGTGTAACATGAAAAAACTTTACAATTCTCTAACTGATCGTATGAGGGCCAAATGGCCATATCGGATCAGGCCCCTTTTGTTCCTGATGCTTGTTTCACAAGTATCCCTTGCTCAAACCATCGACTTTAATGAGATCACGGATGCTAATGATACGGACATTGGCGCGACCTACACCTCGGGTAATTTTAGATTTACCATTACAAATGGCACCTTTTTCATATCTGATCACGGAAATGGGGCTACTAAGGGATTAAGACCGGCAACTTCAGGTGCTGGTACCTCGCTCACGATAGAAACTATTGATGGATCAGAGGTCCGGTTCGAGAGTTTTTATGTCAATCCAGTGGCCATTGGGTATATAGAATTTACCAGCATCGAAGGTTTCAAAAATGGCTTGTCTACCGGGTCTAATACTGCAAGGGTTACCGGCCCGGGTAAGGTAGATATGGCCGCTTTTCTGGCAGATGTGGATAAAGTAGTCATGAAATCCAATGCGTTTATATTTGCTACTTTCGATGATTTCGTGTTCAGTGCTGCTTCAGAAACTGCCAATGTAGCTCCTTTAGTTACGGCTCCTACAGCGCCCACAGTCACTGAAGACGCAACTGATGTAGCCATACCAGACGACATTCAATTGGCAGAAGCAGACCTGGAGGATTCACACACGCTGACTTTTACGATCACCGGGGGTACGCTAAGCCTGGGAGAAAGCGGCATTACCTTCGGAGGGAGTGGCAACAAGTCGACCTCCTTTACAGCTCAGGGGTCTGTCGCAGACCTGAATACGGCTATGGATGCTGCAACATTCACCCCAACCCCCAACTTAAGTGGAAGGAGTGTAGGAGACATTTCTTTTGTAGCCAATGACGGCAAAGCCGACTCTAATACGATCAGTGTGGCAATTAATATTGACAATGTGAATGATGATCCCTCTTTTAGCTCAACAGCGATAACTGATTTAAAGGGAGATAAGACCTATGAATATGAAATCACCTTAACAGACCCGGACAATGACGAACTCACACTTGCAGCTACGACAAAGCCGGATTGGCTGACTCTGAACAGTACTGCTGCTGGTACAGCCAGCACTTTGGCAGGCTCCGGTAGCAGTACTATACTTAATGGTCAGGGTACCTCGGCCTCATTTAAGAAGGTCTATGTTTTGGATGCCAGCAAATCCGGTGTTGTGTATGCTATTGAACACTTTGATAACATTATTCGCAAAATTGAACCTGATGGTCAAGTGACTACATTTGCTGGTACGGGCAATGCTGGTAGTCAGGACGGTACAGGCACAATGGCCAGCTTTGACCGCCCTAAAGATTTGGCAGTTGACAATGACGGCAATGTTTATGTGGCCGATTTAGAAAATAATAGCGTTAGAAAAATTACTCCAGAAGGAGCTGTTACTACTTTGGCTAACGGATTTTTACCCCTTTATCTCTCCGTTGACGGTTCAGGAAATGTCTACGTGCTTGATGTAAACAGGAAGATTTGGAAGGTAACCTCCTCAGGAGTAGTTAGTGCTGTTTCCTATTCAGGGACTTATGGTTCTCCCACAGACATTGCCGTGGATACAGAGGGAAATCTATACCTGACGGTGAATGGAACCTATGTAATCAAACTTACAAAATCAGGCAACGAAGTAATACTGGCTGGTGCGGCTGATGCAGGCAACCAAAATGGTATAGCCACTGATGCGAGGTTTACCGGACTTTCAGCAATTGACGTGATTGAAACTGGAGTGGTTTATGTCACGGAAAAGTCTGTGAATGATTATCAGATTAGAAAAATCACACCTCAGGGAGTAGTCACTACACTTGCGGGAAAGGCGGCAATCGGAGCAGAAAATGGGACTGTTGCTGCAGCTGGCATTAACAATCCGGCAGGAATCGGAGTAGATGCCCAGGGTAATGTATACGTGCCGGATGAGAATAATAACCTTATCCGAAAAATAGCTGCAGCCTCGCAAACTTTAACCGGTAATGCTGGGGCAGAAGTGGGCACCCACGATATGTTGTTGACTGTAAGTGATGGAAATGGGGGCTCAGCGACACAGTCGTTCAGCATTTTTGTAAGCGATGTGGTTGAATTTGATGCCTCAGCCTCCAATGGAAATGAATCTGCCAGTACAGCAGATATTCCGGTGAGTCTTAGCAAAGCTTTGACTACTGAGGCCAGCGTAGACTACGGCATTAGCGGAACAGCACAAAACGGATTGGATTATACACTTTCTGCTGGTACGCTTACATTCGCTGCCGGTGATCTTACCAAAAACATCACCATTAGCGGCATTGTAGACGATACTGAAATTGAGCCCAATGAAACCATCATACTCACACTATCCAATGCAGTAGGCATTGACCTGGGGAATCAGAATGTTCACACCTACACCATCAATGACAATGACCCTTCTACAGCCAATGCTGGTGTCGATCAGAACGTTTGTGGCTCAAGTCTGAATTTATCGAGCAATGCACCCGATGCTGCCAATGGTGAAACCGGAGCTTGGAGCATCATCAGCGGAGAAAATGGGACACTTCAAAATGCAGCAGATCCAAATACACGATTTTCTGCATTTGGTGGAAATACTTATACCCTGAGATGGACCCTTTCTAAAGGGGGAGCAACCAGCTCAGATGATGTACAGGTCACCTTGAATAATGAACCGATAGCCAATGCCGGGCCCGACAAGGAAATTCGTGGTGTGGGTAATTTGGAGGGCACAGTCTCTCTGGGATCAACCGGTACCTGGACAATTCAGGGAGGTGACGGAAATGGTGTCCTGGGTGATCCAACCAGCCTTACCTCAAGCTTCACGGGCACCTCAGGTATGTGGTATACACTCATACTTACCGCATCGAACGATTTATGTGGTACCAATACCGATGGGGTAGACATTCAATACTTTAGTAATGAACTCCCTGAGTTTACCAGCACTCCGGGCACCAGCGTCAATGACAACGACAACTATCGGTATTATCCGCAGGTCTCCGATAAAGATGACGCTCCGAATGTGACTGCTTCTGTGAAGCCCGACTGGTTGACCTTGTCCACTTTACCCGCAGGCGCACTTCATACCTTTGCCGGAGCATCAGAATCTGGCAATATCAATGGTTATGTAACCAATGCCCGCTTTAAATTCCCCAATGATGTAGCTGTGGATGCTGACGGGAATATTTTCGTGGCAGATCAAAGCAATAGTTTGATCAGGAAAATTTCTACGGGAGGCCAGGTCAGCACATTTGCCGGTTCGGGGAATCAGGCCAGTAATGATGGTACGGGTACAACAGCCAGTTTTAGTGGGCCCGCCAGAATTGCTATAGATGCATCGGGTAATGTTTATGTGGCAGATACCTTTAATAATTTAATCAGGAAAATCACCAAAGAGGGCGTGGTTACTACCCTCGCTTCTGGTATCAGTCAGCCCTATGGAATAGCCGTAGATGCCCAGGGTGTTGTTTATGTAGCGAGCATCCTTGGTAATACCATTCATAAGGTTTCTACTGGTGGTCAGGTGACCGCTCTGGCTGGTTCAGGAAATTATGGAACTAAAAATGGTTCGGGTACAGAAGCAGAATTTAGTAGTCCAACAGGTTTGGCACTCGATGCTACAGGTAATGTTTATGTAGCAGATTGGGGTAGTCATTTGATAAGAAAAATTACCCCAGCTGGTGAAGTCACTACATGGGCCGGTACCGGTACCCAGGGCAGCACTGATGGTTTTGGTACTTTTGCCAGTTTCAATAGCCCTAAAGGCATTGCTATTGATGCAGAAGGAGTTATCTACGTAACCGAAAATTCCGTTTCAAGCGGTCGTATTCGTAAAATTGAAAATGGTTTTGTGTCCACAGTATCGGCAACTGTAGCACCTGCTACCAATACCCTGAGCAATCCTGAAGGCCTGACGTTTGATAAGCTGGGTAACCTCTACATTGCGGACCAGGGGAACCAAACAATTAAGTTTTTGCCTGCTCAGGTACAACCTGTCTTATCCGGATCTGCAGTGGGGCAAAAGGGTACACATGATATTACCTTAAAGAACGATGATGGCCATGGCGGAGTGGTGGAGCAAACCTTTACCATTACAGTGAATGATGCTACTGCCCCGGTATTCACCTCGGCCACTACAGTCGGTTTTGCTGAAAATGGTACAGGTACAGTCTACACTGCTACAGCCACCGATGCGAATGCTTTGACTTACAGCCTGGGTACTGGTAATGACGAAACTTTATTCGATATCTCAGCAGGAGCAGTGACCTTCAAGTCTTCACCTGATTTTGAGAGTCCGACAGATGCCAATACGGACAATGCTTATGTCATCAATCTAATTGCTTCCGATGGCAGCAATGCAGCCAATCAGGATGTGACCATTACGGTGACCAATGTCAATGAAGCGCCAGCTTTTGTTTCTACTGGAGTAACCTCTGTAGATGACAACGCCACGTATAATTATAGAGTCGTTACTGCCGATCCTGATGGAGATGCTTTGACCGTCATGGCCACCCAAAAACCGGATTGGTTGCAATTGACCAGTACACCAGGTGGAAATGTTTCTACTGTGGCAGGTCAGTTAAACGTAAATACAGTTACTGACGGGACCAACGGTACTTTTGCCGGTCTTCGTTACATGGCTGTAGATACTGAGGGGAACATTTATGCAACAGAACTTATTAACCACGTTGTCAGAAAAGTAAGCGTAGACGGTACGGTAAGTACTATTGCAGGTGTTGACGGTGAGTCAGGTGATAAGGATGGAACTGGTTCAGAGGCGAGATTCAAAAACCCCAACGGTATTGCCGTGGATGCAGCCGGGAATGTCTATGTTGCGGATCACGGCAACAATAAAATCAAGAAGATTACTCCGGAAGGAGTCGTCAGTACATTTGCGGGTTCGGGCAGTTTAGATAGTTCAGATGGTACAGGTACTGGGGCTGCAATTCCAATTCCTAGAGGTATGGATATTGATGCGGCAGGTAACCTCTACATAACTTCAGTCAATACGATTAGAAAGATCACCTCTGCAGGAGTCGTGAGCACGTTAGCCGGTGAAGCTTACAGTGGCGGCTCGAGAGATGGTTCCCTTGCAGATGCACGGTTTGGCGATAATCTTGAATACATCTCCGTAGACAATGAAGGGAATATTTTTGTGCTTGAGAGCATGAACAAAATACGGAAGATTTCAAAAGATGGAGTGGTCAGTACCTTAAACACAGGAGACGATTTGTTTGTTGGATCTGGCCTTGAAGTAGATGACAATGGAAATGTCTATTTCATTGAAGAGTATACAGTCATCAACAGGGTCTCCAGCAATAGCGATATTACTCCCTTTGCTGGTGAATTCGGACGACAAGGAACTACTGATGGAGATGGTACAGACCCTACGACTGCCAGGTTTGGGGCTGCTTTCGGGTTGACATTTGATTCTAATGGAGACCTCTTGTTTACGGATGCCAGTACGCTCATTCGAAAAATTACTTTCCCTTCTCTTAAGTTGTCAGGAGATGCTACTGGTCTTACCGGTACGCATGATGTAACCCTTAAAGCAGATGATGGCAATGGAGAAACAGTAGAGCAAAACTTTACTATCACGATCAATGATGTGACTGATCCGGTCATCACCTCAGCCAGTACAGCCAGTTTTGCTGAAAACAGCACAGGAACTGCTTACACGGTAACTGCTACCGATACCAATGGCCTGACCTACAGCCTGGGTACGGATAATGATGAGTCACTCTTCAACATAGATGGAACCTCCGGGGCGGTTACTTTCAATACCTCACCCGACTTTGAAAGTCCCGCAGATGCCAATACGGACAATGCTTATGTCATCAATCTAATTGCTTCTGACGGTATCAATGTGGTGAGTCAGAATGTGACCATCACAGTGACTAATGTCAATGAAGCCCCTTCGTTTACTTCTACACCCATTGCGAGTGTAAATGATAATACTAACTATAGTTACAGCATAGAAGTTAATGACCCTGAAGGAGATGCCCTGACCATTGCTGCAGCAACGAAACCAGATTGGCTGAGCTTGTCTGTGAGTGAGGAAGCATCCGTCTCTACAATAGCAGGTTCGGGAGTAACGGACGGTTCGGGCACGGGAGTACCCAAAGATGGCGTTGGTACAGAAGCTGGTTTTGGAAATCCGGGAGGAATCGCAACGGATGCATCAGGAAACATCTATGTATTGGATCCCGTTGCAAATGCCGTCAGGAAGGTGGATCAGAATGAGTTGGTAACCACGCTTGCAGGTAACGGCACTGCAGAACATAAAGATGGTACTGGTACGAATGCCGCCTTTTTGGGAGTGAATGACCTGGCAATTGATCCACAAGGGAATCTGTACATCACCAGTAACAACAGTATTAGAAAAATGACTCCTGAAGGGGTGGTAAGTACTTTTGTAGGCCCGAGCAACGGGGAAGCAGGAGATGTAGAAGGTACCGGTGCCGAAGTACGTTTTTCCGCACCTGTTGGTATCACTTATGATGCTACCACGAATGCACTTTTCGTAAATGATGCCAGGAACGGCAAGATTCGCAAGGTGACATTGGATGGAGTAGTAACCACATTTGCAGGATCGGGTACGGCTGCTTCTGATGACGGCTCAGGTACCAATGCCAGTTTTAATAGCCCACAGGGCATTACGGTAGATGATCAAGGCAATTTCTATATAGCTGAAGCAAGTAGCAGAAGGGTCCGTAAAGTTACTCCTTCTGCCGTAGTTACTACGCTGGCAGGGTCTGACGATGGATTTGCAGATGGTACCGGCACAGAGGCTAAATTCGGCTATATCACAAGCTTGACAGTGGATAGCGAGGGTGTGGTTTATGTAGCGGATGGTGATAACAATAGCATCAGACAAATCAGCCCTGAAGGCGTAGTAAGCACGCTGTTGGGAGGAGAATATGCCTATGTAGACGGTACCTTCGATGTAGCCAGGCTTTCGAGCCCACAAAAGATTGCCATTGACAATAACGAGAATTTGGTGTTTAATGAGTGGAGCAGACGCTTGCGAAGGGTTAACATTGACCGGGGCCACCGACTTTTGGGGAGTGCCGTGGGGCAGAAAGGGACCTTCAATGTGAGCCTGACTGTCAACGATGGTACAAATGACGCAGTCGAACAAAACTTTACCATCACAGTGAATGATGCCACTGATCCAGTGTTCACTTCAGGAGCAGCGGTCAGTTTTGCCGAAAATGGTACAGGTACGGCCTACACCGTAGTGGCTACTGACGCCAATACATTGACTTACAGCCTGGGCACTGGTCTTGACGAAGCTCTGTTTGATATTGACGGTTCTTCTGGGGAAGTAACCTTTAAATCCGCCCCTGATTTTGAAAATCCTTCAGACATTCTACATCCCGGTGATGATGCTGGAAATAATGTTTATATGATAAGCATCAACGCTAGTGATGGTATCAATATCGCCAACCAGGTAGTGACCATCACTGTCACCAATGTAGACGATACCGATCCGGTATTCACTTCAGCTACTGCGGTAGACTTTGCCGAAAACGGTACGGGTACAGCCTACACAGTAGTGGCTACTGACGCCAATACATTGACTTATAGCTTAGGCACAGGCAATGACGAAGCACTATTTGATATAGCAGCAGGAGTGGTAACTTTCAAAACCTCACCAGACTTTGAAAACCCAGCGGATGGCGATGTCAATAACACTTACTTGATCAATGTGATTGCCAGTGACGGTATCAACTCGGTGAACCAGGATGTAACCATTACGGTGACCAATGTAGACGATACTGATCCGATATTTACCTCAGCTACTACAGTAGACTTTGCCGAAAATGGTACGGGTACTGCCTACACGGTAGTGGCCACCGATGCCAATACAGTGACCTACAGCTTAGGCACGGGCAATGATGAAGCCCTGTTCGACATAGCAGCAGGAGTGGTAACTTTCAAAACCTCACCAGACTTTGAAAACCCAGCAGATGCGGATGCTAATAACACTTACGTGATCAATGTGATTGCCAGTGATGGTATAAACTCAGTCAATCAGGATGTGACCATCACAGTAACTAATGTAGACGATACTGATCCGATATTTACCTCAGCTACTACAGTAGACTTTGCTGAAAACGGTACGGGTACTGCCTACACGGTAGTGGCCACCGATGCGAATACATTGACCTACAGCTTAGGTACGGGTAATGATGAAGCACTATTTGATATAGCGGCTGGAGTGGTGACTTTCAAAATCTCACCAGACTTTGAAAACCCAGCGGATGGCGATGTCAATAACACTTACGTGATCAATGTGATTGCCAGTGACGGTATCAACTCAGTGAACCAGGATGTAACCATTACGGTGACCAATGTAGACGATACTGATCCGATATTCACCTCAGCTACTACAGTTGACTTTGCCGAAAATGGTACAGGTACTGCCTACACGGTAGTGGCTACCGATGCCAATACATTGACTTACAGCTTAGGCACAGGCAATGACGAATCACTATTTGATATAGCAGCAGGAGTGGTGACTTTCAAAACCTCACCAGACTTTGAAAATCCGGCAGATGGAGATGCCAACAATACTTACGTGATCAATGTGGTGGCAAGCGATGGTATCAACTCAGTAAATCAGGATGTGACCATCACAGTAACCAACGTAGATGATACCGATCCGGTATTTACTTCTGCCACGGCAGTAGACTTTGCCGAAAATGGTACGGGTACTGCCTACACAGTAGCGGCTACCGATGCCAATGCTCTGATTTACAGCCTGGGCACGGGTAATGATGAAGCACTCTTCGATATCACAGCAGGAGTAGTGACTTTCAAAACCTCACCAGACTTTGAAAATCCAGCTGATGGCGATGCCAACAATACCTATGTGATCAATGTGATCGCCAGCGATGGCATCAATACTGTCAATCAGGATGTGACCATCACAGTAACCAACGTAGATGATACCGATCCGGTATTTACTTCTGCCACGGCAGTAGACTTTGCCGAAAATGGTACGGGTACTGCCTACACAGTAGTGGCTACCGATGCCAATGCTCTGACTTACAGCCTGGGCACGGGTAATGATGAAGCACTCTTCGATATCGCAGTAGGAGTAGTGACTTTCAAAACCTCACCAGACTTTGAAAATCCGGCAGATGCGGATGCTAATAACACTTATGTGATCAATGTGGTGGCAAGCGATGGTATCAACTCAGTAAATCAGGATGTGACCATCACAGTAACCAACGTAGATGATACCGATCCGGTATTTACTTCTGCCACGGCAGTAGACTTTGCCGAAAACGGTACGGGTACTGCCTACACAGTAGCGGCTACCGATGCCAATGCTCTGACTTACAGCCTGGGCACGGGTAATGATGAAGCACTCTTCGATATCGCAGTAGGAGTAGTGACTTTCAAAACCTCACCAGACTTTGAAAATCCGGCAGATGCGGATGCTAATAACACTTATGTGATCAATGTGGTGGCAAGCGATGGTATCAACTCAGTAAATCAGGATGTGACCATCACAGTAACCAATGTAGATGATACCGATCCGGTATTTACTTCTGCCATGGCAGTAGACTTTGCCGAAAATGGTACGGGTACTGCCTACACAGTAGCGGCTACCGATGCCAATGCTCTGACTTACAGCCTGGGCACGGGTAATGATGAAGCACTCTTCAATATCACAGCAGGAGTAGTGACTTTCAAAACCTCACCAGACTTTGAAAATCCAGCTGATGGCGATGCCAACAATACCTATGTGATCAATGTGATTGCCAGCGATGGCATCAATACTGTCAATCAGGATGTGACCATCACAGTAACCAACGTAGATGAAATTGCTCCATCAGTCAGTATTACGAGTTTGGCATCCTCTATTACAAGCGGAGTGTTCACCGTCACGGTAGCGTATAGCGAAATGGTGACAGGTTTTGTAGTAGGGGACATCGCGGTATCAAACGGAACAGCGGGTAACTTTACCAGCCTGGTTGCCGGTAAGACATGGACGGCAGATATTACTCCTGCATCCGATGGTACGGTAACAGTAAATGTAGCAGCGGCTACTGCCACGGACGGTACAGGTAATGCGAACACGGCTGCTACAGCCTTCAGTATTCTCAATGATGAAACAGCGCCAACTGTAGTTTTGTCCTCAGGGGCGGCCATAGCCGGTGTTTATACTGTTACTGCTCAGTTTAGCGAAACGGTAACTGGTTTTGCACTGGAGGATGTTACTGTTACAGACGGAGCAGCCAGTGACTTCACTGCGGTAGACGGAGATACTTACACCTTCTCAGTAAGCTCCACCAATGCTTCTGCCGCTGTAGATATCGCGGCTGCTGTAACGACTGATGCTGCAGGCAATGGCAACACAGCTGCTAATCAGCTCATGCTGAGCTTCAACAATGCTCCAACAGACATCAACTTGTCTGCTACCAGTATTGACGAAAACAATGAGTCAGGCGACCTGATAGGTGACTTCAGCACGACTGATGCAGACGCTACGGATAGCCACACATACGCCTTGGTTACCGGAGCCAGTGATACTGACAATGCCTCTTTTACCATTGATGGGGCCGGCTTAAAAGCGGCATCCGCCTTTGATTTCGAAACAAAAGCCAGTTATAGCATCCGTGTCAAAACAGACGATGGAAGAGGAGGAAGTTTCGAGAAGGACTTCACCATCAGCATCGATAACGTGGGAGAGCCGAAAATTGAATTAAGTGGTGAGGTCAATTTTGCTGAGACCCAACTGGGCATCAGAGTAAGTACACCAATTACCATTACCAATATCGGAGAGGTCGCTGTAGAGGTGGTGATCGCCAATGCCCCTGCTGACTTCTCCGTCACTCCAGGCTCGGTAATCCTGATAGCAGGCGAAAGCAAGCAGGTCAATGTGAACTTCACACCCACAAGGGAAGCCACTTACTCAGGCAACCTGATCTTCGCTTACGAAGGGCAACAGGTTAGCATGCCGGTTAGTGGTATCGGAGCCATTGTTACTGGTGTGGATGATACGTTTATCGATTCGTCTGAAATTAAACTATACCCGAACCCGGCCCGTGAGATACTGAATATTGACCTTTCGCAGGTAAATGCCGCCAAGCTGGATATTACCATCGTCAATGCAGCGGGTGCCCGGGTCTACGGAATTAAGGAGTACCGTGACAAGCAACTCTCCATCAATGTAAGTGACTACAACAATGGTATGTACATCATGCAGTTCACGGATGGTAAGTCTGTGGCTCGTAAAAAAGTAATCATCCGAAAATAGCATTAAAATGAAACCATTCAATTACAGATATTTACTTTACACACTTTTACTGTTCGTTAGTCTGGCCTCGTGTAGGCCGGACGACCCGAATGGCCCCAGTATTCAAGACCTCACTTTCGAAAAGCTGGAAGGCAACTGGACCTTTGGTACCAGCGGTAGTGTCACTTTAGATGGGCAGGACATCACACTCAACTATCCGGGTTTTGCACTGTCCTTTGCTGATGGTACTTATACCACAACCAATGCCGGAGACCTGTTCAGAGCATCCGGCACCTGGCAATGGACAGGTGAATTAGCCACCAGCGTTTTGCTGGATACAGGGGAGGAGGTAACCATCATTGATCTCACAGAAACGGTCTTTAAATTCTCCTTTACTCATGCAGGAACAGGCGGCACCGCGGCCGGTACTGCAGGCAATTATATAGTAACCCTGGCAAAGTAAGCTCTTCAGGATCAGTCAAAAAAAGGAGCCATCGCATTAAGGCATGGCTCCTTTTTTTGCGATAATCCGTAATCAACCAGAAAAAACCAATCCAAAGTCGGACGGCACGTCAGACTGGTTACTGAGATAAGAAGGGAGAGTGACGTATTGGTAAAGAATACCAACGGGGGATGGAAATAATCAATAAGTAAAAACCAATCCAAAGTCGGACGGTACGTCAGACTGGTCACTGACCGATAAGAAGTGAGAATGACGTTTTGGTAAAGAATACCAATGCGGGATAGAAATAATCAATGAGGAAAAACCAACCCAAAGTCAGACGGAACGTCAGACTGGTTGCTTATGAATGAGAAGGCAGAATTACGTGTTGGTAAAGAATACCAACACGGGCGGGAATAGGTTCTATATAGCTAGCCCGAAGTCGGACGGCACGTCATACTGGTTGCCAGCCGTGGTTTAATAAAGCAAAGCAGGTACAAGCCATTTAGTTGATGGAAATCTGATACTGCAATACCCACATACTCCTTCGTTGCCGTGCATTTATACTACCATCCGCATCTTCAAAAAATACAGGGCGGTTTTGCAATCCCAGGGTAAACTTATTGTGATGACCTTTCAGGTAATAGTTAATGCCTAAGTCGTAAACCACAACCGGATCGCCTAGTTTTTCAAAATTGGAATATTGAATGGCGATGTTTGGCTGTAGCTGTGTGGTATAGTGTTCTCGCTCCTTTCGTTTTAACAAATAGCCCAATTGGAAAAAGTAGGTGTCACCTGTTCCCATCATGGGGAAAGCATTACCGGGACCGTTGAAAGAAGTGCCTCCATCAGTATAATTGTTTGCTCCAAGATTACGGATATATTCAGGACCAAAATCGGTGTGGAAATAGCCCAGATAGGAGGTGAGAGCTGTTCCTGTTGTTGTATTTATCGGGTTATCGTAAAAGAGTTCGAGTGTCCAGCTATTGAAGTTATACAAACGTTCTGTACCATTTACAAGAGCCGAAGTCATGTCTTTCTGATGCATCATGCCGACTCCTAAATTGAAAACCCGCTTTTGCCCCAAATAGGTACCTGTACCACCACTAAATGGCGTCTTGTTGCTTTCATCGTCAAGGAATTCATATTTCAGATAAGCCGAATACCTGAGGTTCTCCCGACCTGTGGCATAATCTGTGGTGCCCTCTTGCGGTTCAACACCAAATACGCTGGGCTCTTTGAGGGCCACTACATAATCAAATTTACCAATCTGCCCCTTGGCCCATACGCCCAACATTCTGCCCAGGTCATCATTTTTATTTACGGTAGACAGGGAAAATAAAGGAGCATCTAAGGCCATATAGGAAAGAGTAGACCTGATATTCCACCTGGACTGGCCTCCCCAGGCCGATTCGCCCATACCAATCTCTAACGCATCAGAAATTCTGTACTCTGCGTAATAATCCAGCATGTCTATCACAAAACCGGCTTCTGTTCTTTCGTTGAGATTGTTGTTACCCATCATAACGAAAACATAGACCCGTTTCGATAACTGCGCTGCCAATCCAAAGCGTATGCGTCTGATAGAAAAATCCAGTCCGTTTTCTAAGGTATCCTTGTCAACATGAGAGCCTGGGTTCATGGCCGTGTACCGGGTCCAGAATTGACCCCTGAAAGCAGCTTTGATGTATGTTTCACCAGAGTCATCAAGGTTAAGTCTCAGCTTTTCACTTTGCCCAAAGAGTAGCTGAGGTACAAAAAACAGCATAAAAAGAACAGGTAGAAAACGCATCAGCTGTGTCCCGTTTAACCATATTCAATTTTGGATTAAAAGACCGTAGATGCTTGAAATATCGTATATATCCATGCAATGGTTTGCCAATTTGCGGGGGCATGTTTCTGATATCAGTTGAGGCTAAGCCGGGCTATGTTAAGGGGCAATGAGAACCTGTCCGCCCTGTAGCCTTTTAACTACCCGGCCCCTGAGGTTTGAGAATAAAACTAAAGTCGGACGGCACGTCAGATTGTTTACTTATGGATGGTGAAGTAGAGCTACAAGCACAGCCCTTGTTGGTCTTCTTGACCAACAAGTATAGGCCTAGCCAGTCTCATACTATTAAGTGCCGGCAATATAAGAACTGGCTGAATCACATGTGGTGCAGTAATGATGATGAGTAGCAGGTGTTTGTTGTGAAGAACCTGTCAGTGCCAGGCGGGCAGCAACCAAGGCGAAGTTTGTTATGGAGTTTTGGTTTTTTTCAATTCTCGAATTTCTTCAGTCAATTCATCAATCTTCGTCAAGAGTTCTCTCATTACTGGGTTTGAAGTTGAAGCGTTTCTAAGTTCTTCTTCTCTTAGTCCCAATACAGTGTCTATTCTCCCGATAATTAGTGATAGAATAATGAATAGCACGAAGAGGGTTGGCATTGAGATAATCAAGTTGTCAAATATGATTTGACCAATGGTTGTATCCTTGTAGGCCTCCAGTAGGACAACAGAATCATTAAGAATTGAGCATACCCAATGTACATTCGTGCTCTGTCGATATAAACTTTCCAGCCAATGGGTGTTCGTTTATTTGCCTTAATCTTTGTCATATTTCTACTTCTATTTCTCCTCTACAGAACGAAAAAACCAGGGTATTTTTTGCTTTTCAGTGCTACAGGCTGTTTCAGGCCTCTGGCCGGGATCGTTAAGAAAACCTTCGGCTATTTGGAAAAAGCAGGGGTTATACATGCTACTGTGACCTTCATCCGGAAAAATTAATTCATAGCCGTTTTTCAAATGCTTTATTGCCTCTTTAGCGTTGCTGACGGGAGTAACATGGTCTAAACCAGCGCTTACCATCAGCGTTGGAATTTCCGAAACGACAGCTTGGTTTTCAATCTCTGAAGCTCTGAATGAATGCCAGTTATTCAGCAATTCTACATCGGTATGAGCATATGATTTTAGAGCGGATGCTATTTCAGATTTCTTGAAAGACTCGACCATAGCCGGTTCGTCATAGAACGGAAGTTCTTCGTAGGCCATAACCGAACGGTTCATGGCCAGATTACCAATGTTATAGATAGATTTCATGCTGCTTAGGTAACTGGCAAGGACTTTGGTTTCCCGTTCTTTTATCGCCTCAATAAACAAGGGGATATAGCCCATGGAGCTGCGACCGTAAAGCGATATGAAAAGTATAAACAAAGCATCACCGGGGTCTAGCACGAACGGTTTACCTTCAAAATCAAGATGTAAAGGGTCAGATTGCAATTTTTTTAAAGCCTCTAACATGCGTTCTTTTAAATCAGGGTATCGGCTATTACAATCCTCATTTTTCTGACAACGCTCAAGAACGTTAAAAAGAGCATTTTCAAAATTCATGAAGTAACCGGTAAAAAAATCTACTTCTGGCGCAAGAATTCCCGCAAGCACTGAACTTCGCACTCCGTTTGGAAAATCACGCATGATCGTTAGCCCAAGTCTCGAACCGTAAGAACTCCCGAAAAGATTCCATTTTTCATAACCCAGGGCTTTTCGTAAATCCTCAAAATCAGCAGCATTTTCTTTACTGTTATACCCGGCAAGGTCAACCCCATCGCGTTTCATAGTTTCTTTGCACTGGGATAATATGGGGGCTAGTGCCCGAATCATGCCCTCGCTATCAAGATCTTGTCTGGTAACAGCAAACATGGCATCTCCAATGTCGATGCAATTTGCTTCGGAAGCGCCAGTTCCACGCTGATCCATCAGTATAATATCCCTGTCGTTTCTAAGAGGGTTATTCTCCCAGAATTCTTCCATAGCCAAGGCTGACCCACCGGGTCCGCCCTCTAAAAAGACGATCGGTGCTTTTAAGGAATCAACTTTTTTAGCCTTTAACACCTTATATACCAATCTGAGAGTCCTGGAATTGGGATTTTCCCGGTTTTCAGGGACTTCCAGAATTCCATCTACCACTTCGTTTGAAGAAGGCGTATCGCAGGCGTATAAGAGAAGGGCCAGGATTAGAACTATCGATGAACGTATACTTCTCATGCACTTTCCTTATTAAAAAGTCTGTTAGCGATTCCGCTTGTCTCCACTATGAGTTCTGTTTCCCAGTAAAAACCAGGTCTGCTCAGTCTTGAAATCTGTTGAAATGCTTTTTAAGAATAAACACTCATAGTTTTACACCGGGAAGTTGCCTGAAAGCTATGGCTCTTTCAGTCCATAGTGATTCAGTTTCTACCTCTGATAAGACTGATGACTAACTGCATCTGATCATTGAGTTTATTGCTTTTGGTGCATCATGATCGAATCCGCGAGAACTTCCGTGAAATCATAGGCTGATTGATATTGGAGGTGATTTCCATCTCTATACATATAGTCATCACTCAGTTCAGTAAAATTGAAATACTTCACTCCTTCAATTTTAGAAATAGAATCCATCACTACATCCAGTTTGGGCATTACCCTGTTTTCAAACTGTATTAGCTCCTTCTTAGCGGGAATGCGAACAATAAAAACCTCGCCCTGCTTTTTGAGAAACTCAATACTTTCATGCAGGTACCCAACTCTTTCTTCCGAAATTTTCCACTTCTCAGGTTCAACCATTTTCCACTTCAGCAAAACTTTTTCGAAAGAGACCGACTCTTTTGCGTGAAACTCTAACCATCCATCGTCATGAAGAAAAATAGAATTGTTTGAAATGTATTTTTTGTAGATAATATTACCCCATCTCTCAGGGTAGTAATCCATAAAATAGCTGAAATTAGGTTTTTTACTTACTTCCGTAACTTTCCCTAATAACGTATTTGACTCTCTAAATCCTTTTTGCTGTGTTTTTATCAACAGCTTTGGGTTAACACAGATAATGAACAGTCCTTTTTTTTCTTTTGGGTCAATCTTTGATTTGATACTTTCCAGATAGTAAGGTCCATAAGGGCTGAATTCACCATTAAATGCATAGTTATAAACATCGGGGTAGCTCAATCTTTTATTTAAAATTTCTGGTACAACCCCCTCTGCCGCTCTGGACGAACCCAAAATCAAAGAAGCTTGTCGAGGAGTGGTGAACTTTAAATAATAGCGATCCAGATTACCATCAGCTTGTAACAACAGCAAAGTGATTAACCCTGATAAAATTCCAAACGAGGCTATTACTTCTAGTATGAACTTTTTCATTAAAATTGAAAATAGATGTATTCTAAATTGCCAGAGTTATTAAATAGTGTAATTGCTAGAAAAAACGCAATAATAACTAAATAGACGAAATAGGGGTGGAGTTTTTTATGAATGACCTCAGGAGGATAACTGTAGTTTCGCCCCAACCATTCCACTATGATAAACCCACTGACTAAGATAATTAATTCAAAATCAACAGCTGGAATGGAGAATAAGTCTTGTGAAAAAACACCGGTGTGAAAATCATAAATACCTCTTACAGATTTACTTCTAAAGCATATTAAACCAGACAGGATTTTTAGTCCGGAGTAAACTAAATGTCGAAACTCTTTCCCGCTTGGAAATAACTTTTGCCCCCCGATAATTTCATGCTTCCATTTCTTCACTTTAATATGATCAAACATATAATAGAAACCACAAACAAAGCCGAATACCAGAAAGCTGTAGCTCGCCCCATGCCATAGCCCTATGACCACAAAAAGTACATATGTGAATATAATCTTATTCATCAAAGTGTTTCGTCCCAACACCAACGGGATATACAAATAATCCCTGAACCAGTTGGTCATAGTAATATGCCACCTCCTCCAAAATTCTGCGAATGACCGGGAGAAGATTGGGTACGAGAAATTCTTAGATAATTTGAACCCCAGAATCTTTGCCATTCCAATGGCCATGTCAGAATAACCAGAAAAATCGCAATAGAGTTGAACGTAGAAAAAAACAGACCCAATAAGCAGTGTGCTTCCGCTATGACTTTCAGGGCTATCGAAGACTACATTTACGGTTGCTGCCAGGTTATCAGCTATAAGAACTTTTTTAACAAGTCCCCATGTTAATTGAAGCAAGCCGTCAAGTGCTACAGTATAGTTGAATTTTCTGCTCTTTTGTAATTGAGGTAGAAAATGGCGTGCTCTTTCAATAGGCCCTGCTACTAATTGAGGAAAAAATGTAACAAAGGAAAAAAAGGCAGTGATGTCTGTAATAGGGACTAACTTCTTTTTGTAAATATCAATTGAATAGCTTAGCGTTTGAAACGTATAAAAACTAATACCTAATGGCAGAATTACAGATAGGGTATTGAGTCTGAAAGAACTGCCGAATAACTGGAAGGAATCATTAAAACTCTCAATGAAAAAATTCGCATACTTGAAGTAGCCCAGCATGCCCAGATTGATTCCAAGACTTAACCATAAATACAATCGTCTTCTTAAAGGGTCTTCAGACTGAAAAATTTTGAGGCCTAGAATATAGTCCGTTAAGGAACTAATCAGAATGAGAATCAGAAAACGAGCATCCCAAAATCCATAAAAAAAACAGCTGGAAATTAGAATGAAAAAATTTTGGGCTGATCTCCATTTGCGCAACGACCAATAGATGCAAAATACAACCGGAAAGAATATGGCAAACTCTAACGAATTAAAAAGCATGTAGCTTAAAGTATAGCCAAAGTATAATCAGATTATACTTTGTTTATATCTTGTTTATTTTTTGTGAATATGTTCGTTTTATTTATTGCGGGTGTTTTTATCCTGTCAACTGTTTGGAATAGAGAAATCCAGGAATTTTGCATAACAATCATGTATGTGGCCGTGTCTGTAATTGGGTCAAAGGGGCAAAATAGTGAAACCTACTGGTGCTTCCAAAGTATCTTAAGCACTACGTTTATAAAGGTGAAAACTCTCATCAAGAGCACTTAGCAGAAACCTCAAAATTTCCTCCATCGGGAGGTTCACAGTAATATTTGTCATGGAATGGGTGTGAGCACTTTCGCACATGCCTTTTACACTTTGAGTGAGAGCAGATTCAGGTAGAATTAGCGGGTGCGTATTCAGGCTTTCAGACAAATTGAAGATATGGCGACCTGTGAGAGAGTTCCTTGTAAGAATCAAATACCACGCTACCCTGGGCAAGAGTCTTATTGATGCTGAGAATTCATAATGGGGTAGTGTCAATTTCCTCTGAATATAAAGTACTAAACCACCACCAGCGAACTGCACTCTTCCAGCACCCGAGCCTGCTTGCGCTTATTTAAGAAGGTAAGGTGGCCAGGCTGCTTGAGCAGCTCTTTGCAGAGCACCACTTTCTTATCCAGGAGGCGCTTTTTCTCCGCTTTGGTGAGCGAGCAGAGACAGGTAACTGGGTAGAGGCCTGATATATCAATCCGTTCGCGTAAGCTGCCCTTACCAGGAAAGTCCCAGGCCATCAGGCTGATGCCTTCACCACTGGCGTAATCCACGGCATCAGCTGTAAAGCGGGTATTGGTTACAATCCAGCACTTGTAATGCATTTCGTGAGGCTGCTTTTTACGCAGCTGAGATACAATATCATTGAAGCGGGAATGTACATACAGTACCACCTTAATATCTGATTTGTAGCCGGGTGTACGGTGATGCTTACACTCCACTATGTACTGTACCTCATGGTTTCGGGCCCATACATCTACCTCATGTTTGATGCGCTTGCCGGGTAAAACAACTCCGGTTTCTGTGTCAAAGCCCTGGAAGTTAAACAGGTGAGCAATGTACTCTTCAAAAGGGAAGCCCGTAGGGCCCAGCTCCAGAATGGCTTTTTTCAATTTGTAGCGGGCGGCCAGCTGGTAAGAGGCATGTCGTAATAGCTGAAAAGCACGCTTATACACAAATTTTGTGGTGAGCCTTTCAGGATGGATATTTGCAATTTCTTCTGTGATGTCTGCTATCAATTCGGGGCTCGCCCCGGAACGGAATAATGACCTTTGTAATTTCTCAATAGAGAAGGGTACCAGCTCCCCGGTAGACTTACGAATCAGCAGTTTATTCATGCCCTTGCAAAGTAGTGAAACCCAAAAAACTTCGCTAGTTTTAAAGTAGTGTACGCTATCGTTGATATCGAAACCACAGGAGGATCTGCCGCATACCACAAGATCACAGAAATTGCCATTCTGATCCATGACGGAAAAAGAGTGGTAGACGAATACCAGACCCTTATTAACCCTGAACGGGGCATTCCCATAGGCATTACCACGCTTACCGGTATTTCCAACGAAATGGTGGTGGATGCACCCCGCTTTTATGAAGTAGCCAAGGAGATTTTCCAGATGCTGGAAGGCAACATTTTCGTGGCCCACAATGTCAATTTTGACTACTCCTTTATCAAAAAGGAATTTCAGGACCTGGGAGGCAATCTCAACCTGAAAAAGCTATGCACCGTGCGCCTGTCACGCAAGATTATACCCGGCTTTAAGTCGTACAGCCTGGGCAGGCTCTGTGATGAGCTAGGCATAGCCAACCATGCCCGCCACCGGGCCATGGGAGATGCCAAAGCCACGGCAGAACTGATGACGCTTTTGGTGGAAAAGGATGAGAATAACCAGATTCAGCGCTTTCTGAAAAGGAACTCACGCGAAGCCGACTTGCCACCTTACCTGCCCAAAGAAACTTTTGAGAACCTGCCTGATGGTACCGGGGTTTACTACTTTCACGATGAGCATGGCAAGATTCTTTATGTCGGCAAAGCCAACGATATTAAAAAGAGGGTACGCAATCACTTTTCCAGCACAGATGTAGTCTACAAACAGGGCCTCAAAGACAAGCTCTATGATATTAGTTATGAGATTTGTGGTGATGAAATGATCGCCTTTCTGCTGGAGTCTTCAGAAATCAAAAAGCACTTTCCACCCTTTAATAAGGCACAGAAATTTACCACTGCCAAGTATGGCTTGTATCACTATGAAGACGGTAGGGGTAACCAACGCCTGTCTATAGGCAAATCATCCAAGGGGCATATTCCGCTGATCAGCTTTACCTCTTTTGATAGGGCCCGCAACTACCTGATTACCCTGGTGAAAACCCATGAGCTTCACCCGGAGCTTTGCAGCCTGCCAGCCACCATGATGCAGTACTTTGGCTACTCCTTTAAGGAAGGTACAAAAGAAGGAGATGAGTTTAACCAGCGACTGCTGGGGGCTATAGAAGCCATTAAAGCCGATTCGCAAACCTACTGCCTGCTGGGGGGAGGCCGTAGCCAGAACGAAAAGTCGGTAGTGCTGATAGAAGATGGTAAGTACAAAGGCTTTGGCTTCTACGAAGAAGACCAGCAATTTGAAACAGCAGCCTCAGTCAGAGATATCATTGAAGAATACCCCGACACCCCTGATGTACAGCGCATCATCAATCAGTTTATCGAAAAGCGCGAACGCATCCAGCTTGAAGCCTCTCCTGAAGCAGGCATGCTGTTCTGATCAGGCCTGATTTCTTTACAAGATTAAGCGAGATATTTCGTCTATATCAAGGTTGTAGACTTTGGATAATAGAGGTTAGACCATAGATTTTAGAGAAAGATGTAGAGAAAAAAGAACCCGCTAACCACGATGGCGTAGCCCATTGACTATTGACTATTGACTATTGACTATTGACTATTGACTATTGACTATTGACTATTGACTATTGACTATTGACTAATCCCCCCATTCAGGCAAAGAAGCTTTAGCGTAGGTGCCACCAATAAACTATTAAACCAATAACCTGCTCGTAAAAACACTCAGGCCTAAAATTACTACCATCACAGTAAAGCTGCCATAAGTATCAGCTAGCACCCTCAATCGCTGCGCAGAGCCTTAATCGGGTTAGCCACAGCTGCTTTGACTGACTGATAGCTTACTGTAAGCCAGGCCACCAGCAGAGCCAAGAGTCCACCGAAAACAAACACGGTGGGGCGAATGCCCTGGTAGTAAGCAAAGCCCTCAAGCCAGCTGCGCATAATCAGCACAGTAACCGGTACGGCTATGACCACAGCTAGCAGAATCAGTTTGTTGAAGTCTTTCAGCAGCATAAATACCACGCTGGCAGAGGAAGCGCCCAGTACCTTGCGCACTCCGATTTCCTTTACCCGATTGCCCACGATATAGGCAGCCAGGCCAAAGAGCCCCACACAGGCAATTACAATGGCAATGGTGGCAAAGACCAGGAAGAGGTAGCCCGAACGCTCTTCTGTATTGTAGAGCTGGGCCAGGTTTTCATCCAAAAACTCAAAGGAGAAAGCCGAGCCCGGTACCATTTGGTCCCAAACCTGTTGAATGGAGCTAAGGGTCTGCTGCAGGTTATCAGACTGTACTTTTACGGGTATGGAAGTGACAAAAGCCTGAGCACTCTGGTCGCTGAAAATGGCCAGTGGCGTAATTTCTGTATGTAGCGAACGATAGTTATAATCGGCTATCACACCTACCACTATATAGTCTCTGTTGTTTTGAGGTATGGCAGCATTAATGTTTGAGATGCGCTGGCCGATAGGGTTGCCCTCAATACCCAGGGCGGCTATGGCTTTCTCGTTTAAGATCAGACTCAGGGAGTCCTGAAACTGTAAATCGAAACCACGGCCCTGTAGCACATTCATGCCCATGGTACTGATAAAGTTTTCGTCAAATACGGCACAGTTCAGCGCTACATTTTCTTCTCCACCCGCTACCCGAAAGGAGGTGCCGAAGTAAAAGCCCGTACCCGGCATGGCACTGGTAGAAGCCACCTGCTGTACACCCGGTACATTCAACACTTCATCCTTAAAAGTCTTCAGGTTTTGTAATGCAAAGGCCTGATCAATCACCAGCGTATTCTCACGGTTAAAGCCCAGCTCTTTGTTCTGTAAGAACTTCATCTGATCATTGACAATCAGCGTGCAGCAAATCAGCATAATAGAAATCCAGAACTGAAAAACCACCAGGCCATTTCTGATCCAGGTGCCTCGCTGCCCCGAAATAATCTTGCCTTTGAGCACCACGGCAGGACTGAAAGATGACAGTACAAAGGCAGGATAGATGCCGGCAGCCACACCAATAAAAACAGCAAAGATGACAAAGCCCGGAATAAAGAAAGGGTTGCTTAGCAGGTCAAACTCAATCTGTTTCTGTGCCAGGTCATTGAAGTAGGGCATGGTAAGGTACACCAGGCCAATACCTATGAGGGTACCGAGCACGGAAATAAGCATAGACTCTACTAAAAACTGAGAGATCAGCTGTTTTTGGAAAGATCCGAGCACTTTACGTATACCCACCTCACGTGACCGTTCTGTAGAGCGGGCAGCGGCAAGGTTGATAAAGTTGACAGCTGCCAGAGCCAGTACAAATACGGAAATGGATACGAAGATGTAGATGTAAGTGATATTACCGTTGGGTTCCAACTCGCCTTCCAGCTGGGAGGTAAGGTGGATATCCTTCACTGGTTGCAGGTAATAGTGGTAGCCATTTCCTGAAGCCTTAAAATCAGCAAAGCTGATGCCTTGTGAACGTTCTATTTGCCCGGCAGCATAGATTTCCACAAGCTCCTCCATGCGCGATTCAAATGCCACGGGGTCAGTGCCCTCCTGCAGTTGCATGTAGTTATAAACCGAGAAGTTGAGAAAGTTAGGCTGTTGCAGAAACTGAAGCGATTCCGTATTAATCAATAAGTCGTAATGAAAGTGGGTGTGCTCTGGTACATCTTCACTCACTCCGGTTACAATCAGGTCGCCAAAGCCACCCTTCAGAATTTTACCGATGGGGTCTGCCTTACCAAAGTACTTAGTGGCTGTACTCTCGGTAAGCACTACCACATTTTGAATAGTCAGCACCTTGTCACGGTCTCCCTGAATGAGTTTGATACCAAAAATGTCGAAGAAATTAGGGTCGGCTCCCATAAAGTCTGACTCCAGAAAATTCTGATCTTGATACTGAACATTTACGTCATTCACAGATTTCCACAAGCGCACATAATCGGTGACTTCCGGGAAGTCCTCTTTGGCCTGCTTGGCCATATTGGCAGGGGTAATGGCATAGTGCGATACATGGTCGGGGTATATCCTGTCAAGCGCCAGGCGATAGAGGTTATTACCATTCGGATGATAATCGTCATAAGAGGTTTCACTCTGTACAAAGAGCAAAATAAGCGTACAAACTGCGATACTGACGGCAAGCCCACCAACATTGATAAAAGTGTAGAGCTTGTTTTTCAGGAGGTTGCGCAGGGCTATTTTGAAAAAGTTCTTGAGCATGGCCTTGATGGTTTAAAATAAAAAAATACGTAAATTAATACACGTAAACTAGTGGTTAACCGTTCACGTAATTGTTAATCGTTAGAGAAACATTGTGAAACAATTTCACCTGATTCACGATTAATAAATAAGTATTCTAACTACCGAGTAAGACCCATGAAAAGGACAAAAGAAATAGGAGAGAAATTATTAAAGTATGCTGAAGAGCGATTCCCGGAGAGCTCGCGCAAAACAAAACAGCTTCGCAAATATGTGAAAGACGTCAGGGAAGTAAGTGGAGAGCTTATACTTTCCAGCTCATTGATGGCCAGCCACAAAAAGATATTTGTAGACCCTTCACCAGAGGTATAACAACCTGTTCGTCCTCTGCTTTGAAGAGATATTAAAATGAACTGATCACAAACGGTCGTCCCTGTTTGAGTGAGATTTTATTTAAAAACGAATGTAAACACCTGTTTTGCGGGTGTTTTTTTATGTTCGTAGGGTCAAATCGCATGAGATGGTAGTATATACATGAATCAGGTTTTAGTTTGCCCGTTTTCTTCCAAAGCCCTGGAGCCCTTGTCGCAGGATGAATTGACGAAAATTAACACGAGAATAGGAAAGGGAGAACTCTTCTTTCAATGTGGAGTACCACTTGGCTTCCCTCTCAAAAAAGCCTTTGTCTCTTCCAACAGGGTGTACATGTATGCTGAGATTGATGGCGTACTGCTGTTAAAAAAGTCTACGGCAATTGTAGAAAAGAACAGAGTGGAAAACCCTCTTGTAAGAGTTACATCTGCTGAAATAACCAATTTTCACAATAGCCTTGGGCTTACCGCTGAGGGTGTTTTTACAGCACCAAATGATGACCTGCCTGCTGAGCCCAATCTGAGGGCTGATGAGTTTCGTAGCCTTTATACTAAGCTGAATAAGAAAGGGAGTCACCTGGTGACAGCGGCTACGGCTGATATAGATCAGCTGCACAACCTGGTTTTTGGTTTGAATTATCAATCACACAGCCATGTGGATCATAACCTTAACAGACTGAAGAGCATCAGTGGTAAGCTTGAGGCAAATACACAGTATGTATTGTGTGATGCCGGGGTAATGCCTTTTGATGAGCATGCTGTAGACGGCTTTTTCAGCTTCAATGGTATTGAAAGTGGTGTTAAGGAAGATCAGAAAAATATGTATGCCTCATTGAAGACCATGTTGAAACCGGAAGCCAGCTGTGTATTTCTGGTGGATGAACAAGAGAAGAACTATCTTGAGTCTTTTTATAAGTCAGACCTGCGCTCAGCGAAACTAAAACCCTGGAAAAAGAGCAACTTGCCTCGACTTCATTTTCAGAAAACCCAATATGCTGGTGGAGGTGCACCAAGCTCAATTTCCGGTAAAAGGTCGTTCGGTAGTCAATTCTCCAAAGCTTAGCGCATCTCAGGGAACAATAAGGCCGTACTAATAGTTACAAAATAAAATGAGAGATATGAAAGCGAAAATCATGCTTTATGCAGGCTTGTTGATAGTACTGGTAACCAGTGTACTGTCAGTGCGAGGCAGCCAGGACATACAGGAACAGGATAAAGAGAAGCAAGGGGAGAAGTACGAGATTGAGCTTACTGAGCAAGAGTGGAAGGAGCGCCTGACCAAGGAGCAGTTTGAAATATTGAGAAAGCAAGCCACTGAGAGGGCTTTTACGGGTGAATACGACAAGTTATTTGCAAAGGGTACTTACTATTCCGCAGCATCACTACAACCTGTATTCAGCTCCGAAACCAAGTATAACTCTGGTAGTGGCTGGCCTGCTTTTTATGCTCCGATTACCGAGGGAGCGGTAAAACTCATTAAAGATACCAGCTATGGTATGGTGAGATGGGAAGTGGTGGACAGTAAAAGCGGATCGCATTTAGGCCATGTATTTAACGATGGACCAAAGCCTACTGGCCTGCGGTATTGCATCAATTCAGCAGCGATGATCTTTGTTCCGGAAGGCGGGAAGCCACCGGTATTTAAAAAAGACATTAACTAGTTCTGTTGACGAAAATATTTACTTAACATTGGCCTGATTTTCAGGCCTTTTTTATTTCCCGATATGCAAGAACCCAAACCACTTAACAGCGTAGCAGAATTTCATAAAACGTTTAAGCACCCTGTCCTCGATACCCCGCAAATTCCGGCACAAAACCGCTGTGAACTCAGGGTTTCTCTGATTGCCGAAGAGTTGAAGGAGCTGGAAGAAGCCATTGCAGCCAATGATCTGGTAGAAGTAGCGGATGCGCTCTGTGACATTCAGTATGTACTCTCCGGGGCCATTCTGGAGTTTGGTATGGGCGATAAGTTCAAAACCCTGTTTGATGAGGTGCAGCGCTCTAATATGAGCAAGACCTGTAAGGACATGGAAGAAGCCAAAGCCACCCAGGCCCATTACCTGGCCAAAGATGGTACCGAAAGCTATGTAGAAGAGTCTGACGGACACTTTCTGGTGTATCGCAAAGGAGACAACAAAACGTTAAAATCAGTTAATTACTCTCCAGCCGATCTGAAAAGCATTTTGTCTGACAATCTCTGAAAACCATTCTGCTCTACAGACCGTTGCAGCTATCAAAGATTAAAACTATGAAACTGCGATATTCTGTATTTACCGCTCTTTTGAGCTTCGCATTGCTGGCCTGTACACAAGCACAAGGTCAGGGTACTGATGAGGTAGACCATGCTAAAAGACCTGCCGGTACTGAAATCGCCACCTTTGCGGGAGGCTGTTTCTGGTGTACTGAAGCTGTCTTTGAAAGAACCATTGGCGTAAAGGATGTCTTTTCAGGCTACACTGGTGGAGCGCAGGAGCGCCCGACCTATCGCCAGGTAAGCTATGGCGATACAGACCATGCAGAGGCTGTACAAATCTATTATGATCCTAAGCTGGTCTCCTATAAAGAGCTGGTGGAGATCTTTTTTGCTACCCACGACCCCACACAGCTCAATCGCCAGGGACCGGATAGGGGCAGGCAGTACCGCTCAGCTGTGTATTATCACAATGATGAGCAGAAGAAAATTGTGGCCGATCACATGGCCAAACTGACCAAATCAGGCAAATACAGTAATGATATCGTGACAGAGCTCACTGCCTATGATAAACTCTGGGTGGCTGAAAAGTACCATCAGGACTATTATGAGCTGAACCCTGGCAACGGTTATATCATCAATATCGCCATCCCCAAAGTGAAGAAGTTCAAGAAGCTCTTTCCAGAGAAAGTGAAGCCTAAGTATGGAGGAGAGGCTAACTAAGCCTTGGCTGGTTACTGGTTCTCGGTTAGGGTCTTATGTCAGACGGCTTTAGGTTTTTCGAGCAGGTTGATTAGTTAATTGGTAATTAGTTATTAGGGGTAGTAGGAATGGTTAATTAGATCTTGGTTGGTCACTGGTTACCCGTCAGCACCGCATTTTGTATCGAAGCCCTGGCGTAGGTATAAGGTCGGACGGATGAATTTCACGCAGGCAGGTAATTAGTTGATTAGTGATTGGTTATTAGAGCTTGTAGAAGTGGCTAATTGGTGAGTTATTAGTCATAGACTCAGATTCCGTCAATATCGTATTTTGTACTGAAGCCTTGGCATAGGAGCAAGGTCAGACGGCTGTAGATTTGTCGAGCAGGTTATTAGTTGATTGGTTATCAGTTATGAGGCTTTTGTTTGTGGCTAATCGCTAACATACCAGGGAAGTATCTTATTTATCATCCTGAAAGCCATAAATGGTAGTATGCATACCGGCAACCTTCCATTGGCCATCGTGTTTTTCCATCAGGCGCGTTTCTCGCTTCAGCCCCCTGATAGAGTCGTATTGTTCAAAACTCACCCAAGCTCCTTTATCATAGAGTCTTATTTCAATTTCATCTAATAGATCAGGCACGGGATCTGGCTCAGGATGCATTTGAATATAATCCTTACCAAAGCTCCGGATAGCAGCCCAACCCAGTGTTTCTGAGATGGTGCTGTCTGTAAAAATCATATAGCTTTTGGTTACATAGGGCTCATGTACCCACCGGTCTGCCCATTGATCGTAGTCCCTCGAAAAAAAAGCAAGCGTTTCCTCGTTCAAGGTGTTCAGTATGCTTTCATATTCAGCTTCGGTGTCGCTTTGATTCTTTTGGATGTATTGATAACCTACTACAGACATGAGGCATAGCAGAGCCAAAGCAGTGCATCCAACGGCAAGATCTTTCATAATGATGTTTTTTGCATAGTTAGGGAGGCCTGCCTTAGCAAAATTGTATAAAAGCGAACTGCCTTATGCCTTTAGAAAATACTGGTTGATAGGGTGGTTGCGAAGCTGGTAATCGGAGGGTTTAAAGCCCGTGAAGGCCCTGAATTCTCTGATAAAATGTGATTGGTCGTAGTAGCCTGCATCATAGGTTACAGCAGTGAAAGGAACCTTGGGAGACTCTGTGATTTGGTGTAGTGCCTTTTGAAAGCGTGAGATCCTTTGAAGTTGCTTTGGGGCGATACCTATTCTGTCCTTGAATATCTTTTGTAAATACCGGGGAGATACATTGCAGGTATTTGCCAGTAAATTTAAATCTGTTTCTTCCCCATTGCTCAATAACCTGTCAGATGAATAAACGGCAATCTGATCTTTTAACCCTGTAGATGAGGTCATTGCTGATTTTTCAAAATACCTGTTTAAGGCATGCAAAAGACCGTGGATGTTGTTATTGGTTAAATAATCTCCAACCGAATCAATGAAGTTCTGGTCAAACACGAGCTCCAAAGGAATGGTCTTATTAGTAAACTCATTGGCTGGGATATTTGAAAATCTCGAAAAACCATGGGGTGTAAACCAAATGCCAAAGCTTTTACCCTTACCAGTTGCCCTTACATTCAGTGGTTGGGTAATTTGCCCGATCAGCTTGGCCCAGTTTTCTTTCTGGTCATCTTTATAGAAGTCCAAACCAATATTGAAGACCATTTCAATGCAGCCATCGGCAAAGAAAACATCGCGGGTAGACGCTCCAAAATCACCTTCGGCCAGGTAATACTGATGTATATAAGGCTGTAGTATGATGGTAGGAGTGAACCTTTGGATTTTCATAGGATCTGTTGCCAATGTATTTCTACCCCAATTTAAATCTTCTCCAGCGCATTTAGTGTCTTTAAGCCCCGATTTTTAAAACCGGCACTACCATAGGGTAGCTGATCTTCAATCGCATACCTCAGCTCATCTTTGAGCTCAGGCACTTGCTTCACAATGCCGAGCAGCACCGTCATAGAGAATACCTTAATGGCTACTGCTTCCTCCATAGAGGTTAGAAAGTTAAAGCACAGCTCCGCTAGCTCACCCCAAAGCGGTTCTGGTATTTCTATTTCCTGTAAGAACCTGAGGGTATTGCGCTTGGCAGCGTCATGAATGTCGGGCTTCTTCAGGTTCTCTACCATTTCCGGCAGGTAAGGCATAGCGACTTCAGGATGAATCCTGGTGACATCGCCCACGGCCCAGGCTGCTCTTTGAATTACGCGGTACTCATCATAGAGGAATAATTTCATCAGCTTATCGAACCGTTCACGGTCGGCACCGATATAATTCACGATAAGAGTCGTATTTTCTTTGGAGTGGGTCGTTAACAATTGTTTTCTCAGGTCCATCTTATTACAAATAAAGGAAATTTAGCATCTTTAAACCCGGTCAAAAACCGGTAGGTCCATGGATATTGTCTTAATCATATTAGGGTTGATTTGTGTTATAGTAGGGTTACTTGGTTGTTTCCTGCCTATTATACCAGGCCCACCCATAAGTTTTTTAGCCCTGTTACTCATCCACTGGACCGAACGCATCGATCTGGATTCCAATACATTATGGCTCTGGGGTTTTGTAATGGCTGCCGTTACCGCACTTGATTATGTGGTGCCGGTATATGGCACCAAAAAGTTTGGTGGTACCAAACGCGGGGTCTGGGGCAGCACCATAGGGCTCGTGGCAGGACTGATCTTTTTCCCTCCCCTGGGTATTATTATTGGCCCCTTTGTGGGCGCCTTTTTGGGAGAGATGAGTGCCAGTCCTGACACAAAGAAGGCCCTGAGGTCTGCTTTTGGCTCATTTCTGGGCTTTCTCGTAGGTACGCTGCTGAAGTTGATCGCCTCCGGCTGGATGGCCTGGATTTTCTTCTCCGAAGCATGGGACATCATCACCGGATAGTTTGGTAAAGCGCTTGTTCTATATCCTCTGTCTAAGCTGGTGCCTGCCACTTACTGCACAAAATGATGTAGACAGCCTCAAGTATATTCTTGATAACTATAAGTCTGTAGATACGGTAAGGGTAAACCTGCTCAATCAGCTGGGCTATGAGTATTGGATTGTAGACCCACTGAAGTCTGATGAGTATGGAAATCAGGCACTTACCCTGGCACAGCGGCTCGATTTTAAGCCGGGAGAAGCCTTTGCCCATCGTGTGATTGGTGTGGCTCACTGGACCCGTGGCAACTATGAACTGGGCCTGATCGCCTTGCTTAAAGGGCTCAACCTTTACAAGGAACTGGGTGATAAGCTGGGAGAGGCCAATTGTAACCTGAACATTGGTCTGATCTATAGCGACCAGACCAATTATGACAGGGCACTGGATTACTTTATGCAGGCAATATCACTTTTTGAGCCCCTGAACCGAAGTGACAGAATAGCCACGAGCTACAACAAGGTAGGGGAGTCCCTTACCTATCAGAAAAAATATACCCAGGCTTATGACTACCTCATTAAGGCACTGAGCATCCATCAGGGCAATGGCTTCGATTATGGCATTTCTGAATCGAATAACCGGCTGGGCCAGCTCTTTATCAGGCAGGGTGATTTTGACAGGGGGCTGGTTTATCTGTTTAATTCACTTGAAATCAGTGAGCGCATCAACGACCAGGAAGGCATAGCCCGTGATTACGAAAATATAGGCAATGCCTACCTGCATAAAAAGAATTTTGCTGAAGCTGAGAAGTACTTGAGCAAAGGAGAGCAAAAGGCAAAGGAGTTTGGTTCTAAGCGCTGGCTCAGAGACATTTACCAGGACTTTAAACACCTATCTCTTTCAAGAGGGCAGCTGGAAGAGGCCCTGCGCTATTCAGATCTCTATATGACCATGAAAGACAGCCTCTTTAATGAACAAATGGCCAACAGGATTGCAGAGCTGGAAAGACGCAGCGAGATCGCGGTGAAGGAAAAGGAGCTGGAAGCCATCAAACAGGAACGGCAGTTACTGGAGGAGAAAGATGAGCTGAACAACACGCTGAATGCCGTTCTGGTAATCTCAATTCTGCTGCTGGCCATTTCTGCTTACCTGGTAATCAACCGACAACGACTGAAAATAAGAAAGGACAAAGACCTTTTTGAGTCCAAGCAGGCCCTGTCCAAGGCCGAACTGTCCAATTCGCAGTTGAGGCAGGCAGAGCTAAAGCAAGAGCTGGAATTCAAAAACAAAGAGCTTACCTCGTACACCATCAACTTTATCAGAAAAAACGAGGTGATGGAAGAGCTGAAGGTGTCTATTCAATCCATCAAAGCCTCGGTAGATGGAGAGACGGCAGCCAAGCTCACCAAACTTAGCCGCACGGTAGATAATGCGCTGGATGTAGATAAAGATTGGGAAGACTTTAAGCTCTACTTTGAAAATGTGCACAAAGACTTTTTCAGAAATCTGAAACAGCAGTTTCCAGACCTTGGTAACAGTGAGCTTAAATTGTGTGCCTTACTCAAGCTCAATCTGAACATGAAAGAGACCGCGGCCATCATGGGCATCTCACCTGAGAGTGTAAAAACAGCCAGGTACCGGCTGAGAAAAAAATTAAATCTGAAAAAAGAAGATTCTTTGACAGATTTTGTCATGTCTATTTCCTGATACTTTCTTGTCTACTCACATACTCTTAAAATAAGCCCTATTTTAGTCTGTGAGCTTGTTTTTATGTCTATGTTCACCTATTGTTAACCTGATTTGCCTTGCTGTAAACCTTTGGTATCCCATGAAAATGATAGATGCCCCTTGACATTTTCTACATTTGAATAGTCAAAGGCACGCAGCCTTTTTATAAAGACCGTGGTACGGTCAGTAACTCAAATATTAATCTTGACATTATGAAACTTATAAAATCTGTTCTGGCCCTCTTCTTGCTGATAGTGATTATCTGGAGCTGTACTTCAGAGCAGGAGCCTATTCCTGATGACTGTATTGCCAATGGGGTAACGCTTTCACTGGATACTAAAACAGATGCCAACTGTGGTCAGGCTGATGGAAGTATCACGGTGAATGCCAGCGGGGCCGGAGGAAGCTTTACTTATACTGTTAACGGTCAGGCCGCTGCGACCAATGGCACTTTCCAAAACCTGGCAGCCGGATCTTATGTAATTGTGGCTACCGAAGCAGGAGGTTGTACAGCGGAGCTCACAGTGGAGATACTCAATGCCGATGGTGTTAACGCAACTATTGAGACTACGGAGAGCAGCTGCGAAAGTGCCACTGGTACGATTACTGTTACTGCTACAGGAGGAGCTACTCCTTATGAATATAAACTTGATGATGGTTCTTTTGGCAGCTCAGCCAGTTTCAGCGCTGTTGGTGCCGGAGATTATGAGGTGACGGTAAAGGATGCCAGCGGTTGTGAGGTAGCACTGCAGGTCAATGTGAAGTCAGATGTGACTTTTGCTGAGATAAACACGATTATACAAACCAATTGTGCCGTTTCTGGCTGCCATGCCGGTAATCAGCAGCCTGATTTCAGGGTGACGAGTAATATCACAGGCAGAGCAGAGAGAATAGAAGTCAGAACCGGAGCCAGAACAATGCCGCCACAATCAAGTGGTCGAAGCCTCACTGATGCAGAGATAGCAAAAATAGCTTGTTGGGTAGCCGATGGTGCTGCTGGAAGCTGATTATTGTCAACTATAAAGCGAGTCTGAAACAGAAAGTTATCTGGCAAGGCTGGCAAAGTTCAAAAAGAACGCGCTTAAGGCAGCCAGATGACTTTATAGACAGACTCTAATTAAACTATACAACTATGAATAAGAAAAGACTTTTACTAATCGCTGTGGTCATTGCAGGCATAGCCGGTTATTTTGTCTGGGCCAATTTTTTGAAAACAGCCCCCTCTATGTCCAGGCTTGATGCCGATTATAGAGTAAATGCAGTAGAATTCTATGCTGAGTTTGATGAGAGCGAAGAAGCCGCCAATGTCAAATATCAGAACAAGATTGTAGAGATTGTAGGAGAGGTAGAAGGAATAGATGTCTCAGAAGGCAGTTTGCCGGTAATCACTCTCAAAACGGATGGTTTTGGTACAATTAAGTGCACCATGGAAGCTCAGCTTTCAAGTGATGAACTCAACGATATTCAGCTCAACTCAAGCCTGGTTATCAGGGGCGAGTGCCAGGGCATGTTGCTCGATGTGCTTGTCGGTCGCTCTGTTGTAATTGAACCTTCCTGATTTTTAAAACCCCAAAACGAATCAAAAATGAAACCAATGAAAATATTTTTAGTACTCGCTTTAAGCCTGAGCTTTCTTTCTGTAAACGCTCAGGACCGTTACCTTACCCGCACCGGACATATCAAGTTTTTCTCTACAGCACCGCTGGAAGATATAGAAGCTCATAACTATAAAGTACTGAGTGTAGTAGACCTGAGCAAAGGTCAGATTGCAGTAGACCTGTTGATTAAAGCATTTGAGTTTGAAAAGAAACTGATGCAGGAGCACTTCAATGAGAATTACATGGAGTCAGGCAAGTATCCTAAGTCTACATTTAAAGGCAATTTTGACGTGCCGGCAGGGCTGAAGTCTATGACTGATGGTACTTATGAGCTTGATGTTGATGGAGAACTGTCTGTGCATGGTGTGAAGAAGCCGGTGAAAACCACGGCTACACTTACTGTAACAGGAGGTAAGCTTACCGGCTTAGTGAAGTTTGGTGTGAAGGTGAAAGACCATGACATCAAAATCCCTAAAGTAGTAGTAAGAAACATTGCCGAAGAGGTAGAAGTAACTGCTGAGTTTGAATACGAACCTTACAAAAAAGGATAAGCAAGATGAAAAAAATTCTGGTCCTACTGAGCCTGACATTTGCTTGCGCTTTCAGTGCTACAGCACAAGATGATCTGCTGGATTTACTGGATGCCGAGCAGGAAGAACCTGAGAGTTTTGTAGAAGCAACATTCAAAGGTCAAAGACTGATCAACGGTCATACGGTACAAACACGGAAAAAGAGCGAGCTTGAATTCGTGATTGCCCACCGTTTTGGACGCATCAACCAGGGAATAGACGAGTTTTTTGGCCTGGATGGTGCCAACATCCGCTTTTCGCTGGAGTACGGCATCAGCGACAGGTTAACCGCTGCCATTGGCAGAAACTCCTTTCAAAAGGTGTATGATGGTTTTTTGAAGTATAAGCTACTGAAACAGAAGAGCGGAGGCGGAAACCCGGTAACGATGACCTGGTTCAGTAGTGTCGCTATCAGAACGCTGGAAAACCCGGCTTTTGAAACGGATGATTTCAACTCAAAGGTGTCTTACACACATCAGGTATTGATTGCGCGAAAAATGAATGAAACACTTTCACTCCAGCTTACACCTACTTATATCCATAGAAACAAAGTGCTGGAAAATCAGGAGAACGATATCATGGCCCTTGGATTTGGAGGCAGGTACAAGCTTTCGAGCAGAGTCTCGCTCAATGCGGAGTACTTTTACCGGTTGACGGATGAGTTGAATGATAATTTTAAAGATGCTTTAGGGATAGGTATTGAAATAGAGACTGGGGGACACGTTTTCCACCTGAACTTTACCAACGCCCGATCTATGGCTGAAAGAGCCTTTATTACTGAAACGGACGGTGATTTCTTTGGGGGAGACATCCATTTTGGATTCAATATCTCCAGAACTTTCTAAAGGCCCTCCGAGTGAAGAAGTCTGAAATCACCTGGATAGGTATATTGGTGGCAGTATTAAGCTTAATATTGCTACCATGAAAATACTTTTGCTGGGCGCTACAGGCAGAACCGGCCGTCATGTACTATCAGAAGCCTTGCAAATAGGATATGAGGTACATGCACTGGTCAGAGATGCCTCCAAAGTGAAAGTAGACAGTATTGGTCTCAAACTCTTTACGGGTACTCCTGCTAACAGGTCAGACCTCAGAAAGGCCCTCAGCGGCTGCGATGCCGTGGTTAGTACACTGAATATCTCCAGGACATCTGATTTTCCCTGGGCCCCGCTTCGTACACCAGTCGACTTTCTGGAAAAGATGCTGGGTGATCTCATAGAGCTAATGTCTGAGGGGCAGGTTAAAAGACTGATACTCACGAGCGCCTGGGGGGTATGTGACAGTAGAAAAGAGATTCCCGGCTGGTTCAGGTGGTTTGTAGATTATTCTAATGTGGGTAAAGCCTACAGCCAGCATGAGGTTCAGGAGCAAATGCTCAGAGCCAGCTCACTGGACTGGACTGCGGTGAGGCCCGTTGGACTCGTAAACAGGAATAAAATCAAGGAATTGGTGGTAAGCGATAAAGGAAAACCCAAACCACGCCTAACCATTAGCCGCAGGCATACCGCTAAATTTATGCTCGATTGCCTGGAAGAAGGTGCTTATATAAAAGCAACACCAGTGATATCAGAAAAGTAGGATTAGATGAACACAGTGCTACAATCACCCTGGCCGAAACGTCAGGGTTTTTTATGCTCTCATATGAGAAAATTAACGTAAGTGATTACCTGTTTATCGTACATTGACTAATTTGGCCGCACCTTCAGGTTAGATACCGGGTGTTTGTTAAGATGCAGTTTAACCCCAATGAGATTGTTCAGCTTTTTGTCAGTGTGCAGAGTCTGCTGTTTGCTGTAATTCTGCTCACGGATAAGAATAAGAAGCGCAGGGTCAACTACTTTTTGGCTGCATTTCTGTTGATGCTGGCCTTGCAAATGGCCTTTATCCTGAGCGAGCGCTGGATTGAAAATTACACTCCCTTTACATCTTATCTGTGCCTCTTTGGTTTTGCCTATGGTCCGCTGCTTTACTTCTACACGCTACATCTGGCTTTCAACGATTTCAAGCTCAAAAGAAGCCATTTGCTTCATGTGGTGCCTTTTGCTGTAATACTCTTGGGAGGATTGGCCGATCTGGGTCTGTGTCGTTTTGGGTCTCTCTTGTATGTGAGTCTTATCGCCTATGTCAGCCTGAGTGTACGCCATATTCTGAGCTATCGGGTACAGGTAAAGAACACACACTCAACCATTGACCGGATCAATCTTTCCTGGTTGCAGTGGACGATGATCATTTTCACGGTGATCTTACTGACCGATATCTATACTCATTTTTACAGCGAACTGGAACCCATCCCCGGAGTTTCCATTGTGAATATATCTCTGCTTATTCTTATCAATGGTATGTTCTACAAGGGACTCAGGCAGCCTCAGATCTTTCAGGGGGTTTCTCAACAAACTCCCGTGGTGACGGAGGCCAGGGTGGAGGAGAGTGACTTTACTCTGGAAGCCGGACAGATTCAGGAATACTTTAAGGAGCATAAACCCTATACGGATGCAGACCTGACACTGGCACAGCTGGCAGAAGTCTTGTCCATGCCGGCCAGAAAGCTATCCGAAGTAATCAACCGCCATTTTCAGCAGAACTTTATGGATTTCATCAATTCTTATCGAATCGACTATGCCAAAGAGCTTCTGTCAAATCCGCGAGACCCGAAAGAAACCATCATGGAAGTGATGTACGATGTGGGCTTCAATTCAAAGTCGTCTTTCAATACCATCTTTAAGCAAAAGACCGGTAAGACTCCATCGGAGTATAAGCGGTCGGCTAAGTAGAACCTGTCTCAATACCCTATAAATTGGCCAGGCGAAACTATAAACACCAATATTCCCCCTTTCGCTTGCGCTCGCGAAGCTTCACGAGAAGGGGTAGGGAGGGATTGATTTTCAGGAATTTTTCGGATTTTACTAAGATATTGACTTTGTAGACACCCTCAGTCATGTTTACTCAATGGCCGATACTTACGATTCCATTTGGTTAACTCAAATATGGAGATTAGCGAAGACACTTATCAAGTGATCTATAAGGGTACAGATAAGATGAAAATTGACCCTACAAAATCAAAAAAAAGTTTTTATGTATACTTTCTTATCAATCCTACTCAGGCTAATTTATTTTTTATATCTATAGTAATAAAAAAAACAAATTTTGTTAAAATATTTATCTTGCTTAAGAGTTATCAAAGTAAATTATTGTTCATTAAATTTCTGTAAAATGAAAAGTAAAATTCGCAGCCTTTTTGTCATTGGCTCAATCGCAGTTTTAGGAGCTCTTTCGGCACCAACAAACTCACACGGAATGTATTACCAGGATGATGAGTTCGATAGGTTTTACCGAGAACAAATTCATGATGTTTATAATGCAGATGGTGTAAGAGTGATGGTTTGGGTGGATATTGATTGTGATACTCCAGGCAATGATTGTTTGGAAATAATTGTCACGCCAGATTAAACAGAATTCTTACTAAGATGTAAGATGGTCGATACCGTTGGCCATCTCACTTTTATTTTATGAAAGAAAACATCCTTTTGGGATGCTTGCTGTCCTTTTTTGCATGCCTATCCTGTTCAGAGAGTAATACTAAAGCCCCGGTTGTTTCCCCCAAAGTAGAATACTTGAATTATTTTGAGAGGGACTCTACGCATGACGTGATAATTAATCTGGATGCTAAAACAAAAATCGATATCCAGACAATTCGATATTTTCAATATAATAGTAAGGAATACTTGCTTTTTCTCAATGAACTTACAAACAGTATTTATAAATATGATATTAACGAGAACGTTCAACCTGAGGTCTTAACTTTTGAGAAGATCGGTCCTACAGGAGTGGGAAGACTGACCGGTTTCGATATTCATAATATTGATACGTTACTACTTCTGGCAAGATATGACTATAAACTAACCTTGGTTTCCAAACCCTGGAAACAATATAAACTCAATGTATACAGACTTTCTGGAAGAAATGCTGAATTCACGCCAGATGCCGATACTCAGACAAGAATAATAAGCTTGAACAATAAGATTTACGCTTCGTCATTTCCTTTTTTCAGGATGGGTACTTCTACTTTTGTTCAACAAGGTAACAACCTTATGGTATTAGATATGTCAGATTCATCAGTAGAATTAAAGAATATCTATACTGATCTATACGAGAAGAATTGGTCTGCTTTTTATGGTAGAACAAATATCGCTTTTAATGAGAAAGAGAAAAGATTTTTGGTTTCTATGGCTGCGGAAAGTGGGCTGAGCTCATTTATTGATCCCGATCAGGTGGAGTACACTCCAGTTAATTCCGAAATGGTAAGAGAAGTCAACGAATTTAAGGGAGACCACAATGACAGATCTGCAGAGCAAATGCACCAGTATGAGAACCCTATATACCTGGGGTTACATTATGATGAATTTCGCGATACTTATTATCGCTTTGTGAATATGCCGAATGAAGACGCAATAGGGTCAGGTGATGAGCAGCTACTAAGGAAGAGAAACCTGATAGTACAAGTACTTAATAACAAATTGGAGCTAATTGGTGAACAATCATTTCCCCCATACTACTTTTTTAAAATGGTTTTTGTTGGGAAAAGAGGGCTTTATATAGCTCAACCGGAAGTAACAGAAGATGGTTTCTTGAATGAAAACGTAGTGAGATATGCCTTTTTTAACCCTGAAGCCGGGCCAAAATGATTGTTTTTAAAGAATATGCCCTATTGTTTATTCTCGGGTTTATTCTGATTCAATCTTGTTCTCGAAAAGAGAATGACTGCTACTCTGAGTTGATTGACCAACTGGAAGGTGCTACTAAGATAGAGTACCTGATTTTTTTACCAGTTGAGGGTTGTAATGGGTGCATTGACAAGACTATTCAGTTTATTCATGAGAATAAACACAGCACAAATCTTGTGGTGTTTTTAGTCAGTTCACAGACTAAAATCAGTAGATCAGTCAAGTCGAGTAAGTTTGCTGATATTGATTTAGTGAGAATACCTGAGCGTTCTGCGGCTATTGATGCGGAAATACAAGTTTCTGGTTTTCCGCAATTAGTGTCATTGACCTCTGAGCCTTGTTTTTTAGAAACATTGAATGCTTCCAGGATTGAGTATGAACTGAATAATTTAAAGCTCAACCTTAAGAAAAGAGACTAGCTGCGAGGAAAAACCGTAAGGCTGATAAGCTGCCTGACAAGGCTGTACACTTTCTTATATCTTACCCAAGATTTCGTTAAGTGCTATCAACTCCTGCGCATTTTCTCCCCAGAAATCAGTTTGGATTCGCGTTTTCGAACCTTTGAAACGTTTAGATTGGCTTGTTTGGGCCATTACTTAAACAAAGGACAAAAATGAAAACAAGAATTTTACTCAGCCTGATGGCTATGATTTATGCGAGCGAAGTCTTTGGTCAAAAGATGAAAATCAGCGGAAATGTTTCTGGGGAGGTGAAGCAGGTAGTGCTCAAAGCGTTCGATGAAAAACAGTTGGGCTACACCCAGGTAGATTTACAGGATGTGAAAAAAGGTGCATACACCTTCAGTTTCAAGTTTGAGCAGCCCAACCTCTACATGGTTGAATTTGATGGAGAAAAGAGCGCCCGCCTATCCATTTCCCGCAGTGGTGATATTCAGGTAAACTACCAATCTGATAATGTGGAAATACTGGGGTCACCCGAAAGCCTGAAAATGATTGATTTTGAAAGGCAGAATGGTGAGTTGCAGGGCAAGCACTTTGGTCAGCTTAAGAAAGACGCAGACAAAGCCATGGCAGGGGGCGACAGAGAAGCACTGGCCGAAATTCAAAGCCGGTCAACGATAGCCATTCAGAACTTTCTGAAAGAATTCAGGGTACTGCTTATCGAGATGGGAGAGACCCCGGCTGGCTACTTTGCCATTCAATACTCAGATTTCAACAAGGAGCTCGATTTTATCAGCGAAAGACTGGAGGCTTTCCAGGCGAACATCCCGGAAAGCCCGGTAACCAAGGCGTTGGCACGACAAGTGTACCGTGCTAAGGTTGTGGCGATTGGTAAAATACCTCCAGCTATTAGTACAGTAGACAGCAAGGGTAAAGACTTCAACCTAAAGCAGTATCAGGGTAAAGTCGTGTTGATTGACTTCTGGGCTGCCTGGTGCAGGGCTTGTCGCATAGAGAATCCTCAGTTTGTGAAACTATATAGCGAGTATCAGTCCAAGGGTCTGGAGATAGTGAGTATTTCGCAGGACCGGAAGAAGAAGACCTGGGAAGAAGCCATTGCCAAAGACGGTATTGGTATCTGGCGGCAAGTGCAGGATAAGGATGGCAGTATCTCAGAGAACTATAGCATCTCATCTTTGCCACAGAATGTGGTGCTTGGGCGTGATGGAAAGATTATTGGCAAGAATATGACAGCCGAGGGTCTGAAAGAACTCTTAAAGACTCACCTCTGATTTTTCAGGGGTTTTAGTAAGCCCTCTAGTCCATTGATTTTGATTTCATAAATGGTAGAGAGCTGCATCCCCAGCTTGCCATTTGGAAACCCCTGGCTGGCAAACCATTCCAGGTAGTGCACAGGAAGGTCGCATAGCAGCCTTCCTTTGTACTTACCAAAGGGCATTCGCATAGTCACCAGGTCTTTTAAAAGCTGTGGATCAGGTCCGGCTAATTCCATAGGCTGAAGGTACGGAGGTTATTGGTGATTCAGAAAAGAGAGATGGGGAAATAAGTTACTGAGGGACGGTGTCCTTCACCATAAATTACCAAGGTCGGTACCTTCAGGTCAGACCGGTGGGCCCTGGTTGATGGAACAGGTATTTACCTCAGGGACAGTGTCCTTTACTAAACTCAACTATAAATCAGCAAGCCCTCATAACGGGTGCATTTCAATTAAGAATGCGAAAGGACACCGTCCATAGATATTTTGTTAGTTATGGGCGCATAAACCACCCCGACCACTGCTTTTGGAGTCAATATCAACGTTTCCCTTTGGCCACCCCTCCTTATAAGCAGGGGACTTGGCTTGGTGTTTTTAATCACAGTACCATTGTAAAAGAGACAACCTGTCGCGGGTTCTCTGAACCCGTGACTACTTATGAGTACAAGGACTCTGTCCGCTTTAACTCATTTTCAGTTCAGACTGATAGGAGTTAGTGATTGCAATTAATCAGTTATTCAGGGACGGTGTCCTTCAGCCTGCATAACCATAAAAGCACCAGGTCCTCATAGCCGGATCATTTCAATTAATAATTCAAAAGGACACCGTCCATAAATAAACGAACAGTTTCCCCTGATAACTAATAGCCCAATCAACTTTTCAGTCTCCGAAACTTCAGTGAAGGAGATAATCACCTGTCCTTTAAAGGCACAAGAACACTGACCTGCTGATGCATATTAATGCGCCAATACTCCCGACTCTGCAAACTACTCCACCCGCAGTTGCTCCACAGGATTTTGTCGGGCGCTGCTGTACACCCTGAAGCCAATGGCTGAGAAAGCGATAAAGAAGATGATCAGTATGGGCCAGACATAGTTATTCAGTTCGATCTCTTTGTGGTAAGCATAAACAATATCCAGGATCATACCTATCACAAAATGCCCGGCTATTACACCCAATACGCTCGCAATTACCAGCATAATGACTACCTGCCGATTGAGCAGATATAGAATGTTACTGACAGAAGCGCCCAGTACCTTTCTCACACCAAACTCTTTGATACGGCTTTGAATGTTCATATAAACCATGGCATAGAGCCCCAGGGCCGATATCAGCAGTGTAATTATCGATACCACGCCATTGATGTTCATCATAATGTCATTGGTTTGTCGTACTGCCTGCATCACATCTTCTTGCAAAAAGCCCAGGTAAATCTCGTCAGGGTAGAGGCTGGCCCAGTGCTCTTTCAGCAAATCATCAGCAATGATGGGTTCTTCATTTAGCAGCACATTGGCATAGCGATAGTGCGCTTCCGGGGCAAAAAAGATCACGGTAGGCTCGATCTTATTATCCAGCATAATAGGCTTCAGGTTGAAGTCTTCCACCACACCTATGACCGTGTAGCGTTCACCATTGTAGTTGAGCCATTCATTAAGCACATCTGCTTCCAGGCTTTCAAGCAGCATTTCATTGATGATGGCATAACGTTCGTTTCCAGGCTGATTGACCTCGAAGAGCTGTCCCTGTACCAATCTTATTTCCAGTGCCTCAAGGTAACCTTCGCCTACATTCAGGGCTGCTACATCATAATCCTTGCCCAGGTGGTTGATGGCGGTAGCTTTCGCACTAAAACCGATGGCTTGTTCTGTACCCGAAACGGAGACCACAGCCGGTAACTGCTCAAGCTCTGCCTTGAGGGCCGTAAATTGCGAAGCCTGAATGGGAATGTTTATCGAAGTTTTGAGTGCATAGCCGCGGTCCAGTGTCTCTTGATACTGAGCATTTTGCGTGAATAGAATCATCGAAAAGACATTGTACACACAGATCATAAACTGAAAGGTGAGCAGGCCTTTGATAAAGAGGTTTTTCCCTGAAAACCTGACCTTGTTTTTAAAGATTTCCACAGGTTTGAACTTGCTGATATAAAAGGCCGGGTACATACCTGCCAGTAGACTGGTGAGCAACCAAACCCCCAGGGCAAAGCCTGCAAAGGGCAGTAGTTCTATACGATGAAATTCAACGATATCGAAGTTGAACATGGCGTTATACGGGTCTGTCAGCAGCATGGTAACCAAACCGGAAAGTGCCATGGCAATGGACATCTGGAGCACGCTTTCTACCAGAAACTGAATTTTTAGGTCGGACTTTCTGCTACCCAGCACCTTTCTTATACCAATCTCTTTAAGCCTGTTCCGTGAAATAGCGATACTGGTATTGATAAAGTTGAAACAGGCCAGGAGCAATACTGTAATGGCAGAACTCACCGTGCCCATAACAGAGGCAGGGTGTAGGTTACTCATAAAGCTACCATTGAGCATGCTACCTTCGACAGCAGGCCACTCCAGTAGCCCAATACTGGCATAGGCGGATACCTCAGTGCTTTCGTTCACTTCATTTTGTACAGGCAGGTAGCGGTTCAGTAGGGTATTGAGAGAGGCATCATCCAGATCAGACTTGATAAAGGTCGCATCTACCCAACGGGACCAGTCGGTTTCATCAATCTCATTTCCCTGAACATAATGATGCATAGGAGCGATGATACTATGTAGAAAGGAGGTGTTCTCCGGTAGTTTTTTGATTACCCCGGCTACAGTAAAAGGTGTCTTTTGGCCATCCTTTCCTACGAACTCAAGCGTTTTGCCAATCGCTGTGCTATCACCAAACAGCTTGACAGCGATAAGCTCGTTGATAAAAATATCCGTCTGCTGACCGAAACCAGCTTTTCCACCTGCGAGCAAAGGGAAATCAAATACCTCGAAGAATTGCTCATCTACAAAGGCTAAAGACTCCCGAAAAAGCTGATCCTCCATTTTCACCAGCTGACTTTTACGGTGATAGCTCGTGGCAATCAGTCCATCTGTGTCTGCATTGAGGGAAGCAGCGAGCGGGAGGGGTGTAATGCCCATCAGTCGGTGGCCGTCAGCAGTTACCTTGGCAGCATTGATCTTGTGAATGGTCTGTGCATCCTTGAAAAAAGTATTGAATTGCGAATTGAACTGAATATTGAAGTAGGCAATGGTGCAGAGAGAAAAAGCCACTGCAATGGAGAGTAGGTTGACCCCCACAAAGAACTTGTTACGTAGCAAAGTTCTGAGAGAAGTGAGTACATAATTTGACCACATGATTTTCTGAGTTTTTGTTGTTTACCTCTCAAATCTGGCCTTTATATGAGGTCCAAGCGTCTGTTTCGATAAAGTCGGACTTAATTTTGGTAACTGGGTAACTGGGTAACTGGGTAACTGGGTAACTGGGTAACTGGGTAACTGGGTATCGTCTTGAGATAGGTTTATGAATGCAGGTTCAGGGCAAAAATGAGAAGTACTTTGTGTACGAGTCTGATAGAGAGAGAGCCTTAGAGTATATCGTTATTTAATAAGCGAGATATTTCGCATTGGTGCTAAATATTTCGTGTACTGTTTTTTGATATGTTTTTGAAGGCATGGTATTAACACATGTCGGTTTACTTTTTAGTTGCAAGTCCACTATTTACGTTCTGCTCTAAAAGTCTAAAGTCTAAAGTCTAAAGTCTAAAGTCTAAAGTCTAAAGTCTAAAGTCTAAAGTCTAAAGTCTAAAGTCTAAAGTCTAAAGTCTAAAGTCTAAAGTCTAAAGTCTAAAGTCTAAAGTCTAAAGTCTAAAGTCTAAAGTCTAAAGTCTAAAGTCTAAAGTCTAAAGTCTAAAGTCTAAAGTCTAAAGTCTAAAGTCTAAAGTCTAAAGTCTAAACCCTAAACCTCTACCAAACCATGCCGGACGGCAAAGAGGACGAGCCCGGCCATATTGCGCACTCCTGTTTTTTCCAAGAGTGATTTACGATAGCCTTCAATGGTTTTGGGACTTAGAAAGAGTGCCTCGCCAATCTCAGGCGTAGTTTTTTCTGCACAGATCAGGCGTAACACTTCTACTTCCCGTTCATTCAATCCGTGAGACTTCAGCATGGCTGCGGACTTTAAGGCAGGGTCCGTAATGCCTCCCAGCATGGCACGGGATACTTTTTCTGAGAAGTAGTAGTCATTGTGATACACCTTTTCTATCGCGTTTATCACTTCTTCAGGGTCACAGTCCTTGAGCAGATAGCCGTTGGCACCCAGCTCCATCATTTGCACAATAAAGGCATTACTCTGGTGCATGGTCAGAATCAGCACTTTGATCTGTTGGTTCTCTTTTCTGATCAGTTCAAGTGCTTCTTTGCCAGTGAGCACAGGCATTTCAAGATCAAGTAAAATCACATCTGGTCGGGAGTTTTCCAGTCCATCGAGCAATTCCTGACCATTGGAGGCTTCCTGTACTACTTCAAAGCCGGGGCAGGAGCTGAGTATCGATTTCATTCCGGAGCGAACCAGTCTGTGATCATCGGCAAGGGCTATGCGGAGCGTTGAGTTCATGTTGATGAGGTTAAAGGGATTTGAATGCTGACTGAAAAGCCGTTGGCTGGTTGATGATTGAAGTTGATTTCACCCTCAAGCGCCTCTATGCGGCTAAAGATGTTTTTAATGCCCAGGCCGGCCTGTTGGTCCTTTGTAGAAAAGCCGATGCCATTGTCTATATAAAGCAATTGTATGTGGGCAGAATTAAACTCAAGGGTAATACCTACCTGAGTTGCCTGTGCATGCCGGATGGTGTTTTGTAGTAACTCCTGTACTACCCTGAGTAGTCCCAGTTCTGCTTCAGCAGAAAGCCTTAAGGGCTCACCTTTGATACCAAGGTGGATAGAAAATGCGGGAGGTTTTTGCAGTGGTTCTATACATTCGTGCAAAGCCTGAACAAGGCCAAAAGACTCCAGCGTAATGGGCAAAAGGTTATGGCTGACGCTGCGTACGGCAGTGATACTCTCCTGAATCATTTCACAGGCATCTGCCAGAAACATCGCCTGGTCTTGACTGATGTCAGGACTTCGTTGCTGATGACTAAGGTTGAGCTTCAGACCGGAAAGTAATGAGCCAATACCGTCATGGAGTTCCTTGGCAAGGCGTTTTCGTTCCCGTTCCTGACCTTCAATGGTCGCTTGCAGCATTTCCCGCTGGCGCGTGTTTTCCAGCTCTTGTAACTGAAGCCTTTGTGCCACATTTCTCTTCTGGTACACCACCACGAAGACTACTACCATAGCAGCAAGTATCACTGTGATGAGTGCACTTGATATAAAGATCAGGATGATGTCGGATTCTTGCGTGCCCATATAAATGCAATGGTATAGATGAGATAAAGGAGAATAACCAGTATAGCGTGCGTACCCCAAAGGGCTATAAATACGTGTCTTTCCTGAGTGAAAATGAAGTTGGAGAAAATGAATAGGAGCATGTTTCCACTAAAGAAGAGCAACACGCCTGTACTCAACCAAAAGGCAAAGAGCTTTTCAGGGTGCTGCACCTTTTTTTCACGCTGCACTTTCACGAACCAGCTTACCGCCAGAATGATCAATATTACACCCTTTACGACCAGTATATAGGTTGGGTAACCCTTGAAACCATCATAGAGCAATACATTGATAGTCCATATTACTATAAAGGCTGCTGCACTGGCGTAAATGGCCTTTTTAGAAATAAATGGGCTTAGGAAAGAAGCAAAAACGCGCATTAACACAACTCCTTCAACCAGAATATAGAGGTGAAAAAAAGGCATGTTGGCATTAAAAATTAATTCCCAAACAAAGGCAACGGCCCCGTTGATAAAGATGAACCAAACAAGTAAACAGCATAGTTTTACTTCCAGAGAAAGACGCTTCCAGCCAAACGTGCCGAGAATAGCTGGAAGGAGTGGGATGCTGATCGCTATATAAGTTACGAGATCCAGTTTTTGTGATAATTATCTGTAAACTACCGTATTGGTGGTATCCGGGTCACAGAAGCGGGGGCAGGGGCGGGCGAAATTGTCAAACTGCTCATCATCATCTGTTAAGGCAAAGTCTCTTTCACCTGTATAGAGCACATTCACATATACGATGCTGCCGAATAGTATTTCTCCTGTTTCTTTATTTACCTCCGGCAGTTGGAATTCGGTTTTATTTTCATCTGGTGATAATGTGCGAAGACCATATACAATGTGCATGTCTGTATCAAGGTTTTCGCCTACCAACTCTTTTATCTGATCCCAGCGATAGTTATAGGCATAAACGCTGGTCCGGTTATTTACATCACTTTTCAGCTTCCAGGTTGTAGCATATTCCTTTGCACTATCCAGGGGGATTTTCCTGCTTCCCTCCGGAGTCACGAGAAGAATCATGCCATCCGCATCAGGCTTGTACTGGCAACTAATGGTATTAGCAATCATGAGATTGGGTATTTCATGCCCCTCGTCAGCAATCCCATAATAAAAACGAAGCCCATGTGCTTCGTTGGGCGCATCTTTGTATTGCGAATACAAGTAATTGAGGTCTTCTGTAGTCAGTGTTCTGATAGCACCTGAGGTGTCTTGTGCGAAAACATCTAACCAGCTGGTATTCCACATCTTGGCTGCCTCAGGGTAAATTTTATATGTCTTGGTGTTACAGTCTTCCGATTGGGCCGACAATGCGAAATAGTTCCTGTCTGTGGCCGGAATAAACTTCTCTGTTTTAGCAGAAGCAGGGCTTAGAAAGACTCCTGTAGCAAATAGTGTTAATGTAAATGTCATACTAAATAAGAGGTAATGCTTTTTCATTTAAGTGTTGGTTTGGATGAATAATAGATTATTCAAACAATGACATTAAAAAAAACAATATAATAAATAGTTCTAAAAAGTTAGTGCACTTGCTTGAGTGTTCAAGCTATTGATTATCAGATATATAGACTTTTAAGTCGCCTTAAAATCCCTTGTAAACACGCTACGAAATCAGGGTAAACCCTGATAGCCTATCCGGGCTTTATGGGGACTCAATATCAGGGAATCAAAGCTGTTTTGGGGAATTAAGAGTGCCCAACTTTGAACCAACGATTTGCGAAAATCACAAAAGCTTGCTGTTTCAGGCAGGCGAGGGAGGACGCTGAAAATCCTTAAACAGAGTAGGCCACACTTTAACAATTATTATTATGTCAAATTTCAATGCACAAACAGGAACGGTAGAAAACTTTACTACTAAAGATTACAACTGGCAATCAGTAAAATTCGATCCTGCATTTCCTGATGGGGTAATTCCTCAGGTATTTGCTCAGGTTCAGACTTTCGGTGGCACAGACATTCCTGGTCTGCGTCTGCAGAATATATCGAATACCGGTTTTGAGGTGAGTTTGCGTGAAGTGTATCAATCGCATGCCAAGTCCAGCGTGCTGGGAGACTTAGGTACACTTCAGGGAAATGGTGATCACCCCGATGCTGAAACGCTTGCCTGGATGGCCGTTGCTATAGGCTAGTATGTGCTAGCGCCACGGCCCTGGCTCAATTTGCCTGGGTTGATGGACTTGAAGCTCCTGTTGATTCAGGGGCTTCTTTTGTTTCATTCGTCTGACCACTTTAAGTGGTCGGACGAATATGAAGTACTATTCTTCTGGGCTAAGGCTCTTCTTATACTCCGAAGGCGTCATGCCCTCTGCCTTTTTAAAAATGCTGTTGAAAGATGATTTAGAATTGAAGCCGGTTTCCAGCGCAATGCCCAGCAGTGTATAATGTTCGTACTGCCTGTCAGTCAGGTTCCGCTTGAAAGCCGCTACCCGGTAGTCGTTTACAAAGCCGAAAAAGTTTGCACCGAACTGGTCATTGATCACCTGAGAGAGATCATGCTTCGTCATAGAAAGGGCCGATGCCAGTGAGTCCAGACTTAATTGACTGTCCAGGTAGGGCTTTTCCTGCTCCATATATACCCTCACTTTAGTCACCATTTCCTGAGCCTCCTCTGTAGCCAGTTTACTAGTGGCGTATCGTTCTGATTTTGGTGGGGCCGAGGGAGAATGTATCTGTGGCTGAAGGTTGGTAAAGATGGTGGTCTGCTTTACCCCATAAAACCCGATTACCGAGATATTGAGTACTACGGCACCGGCTACCCCCTGAAAGGAGGTAAGAAAGTCGATCCACTGAAAAGAGCCTGCCCAGATAATGGCAAAGCTGAACCAAAACCCGACCATGGAAAGGATGATCCAATACCGCAGCCAGTTCATATTGATCTTTTCTATAAAAGAAAACTCGCTTTTGATACGGTTGCGATGCCTGAATAGCAGATAAAGGCTCAACATAGGATACAGAAAGCTGAAAAAGGCAAGTATCAAACCATAAGACCCCAGGTAGAAGGGAAGTGGACCTCTCATTTGTATAAAGCCCTTATCCACCACCAGCTGGTATTCCTCAGCGTGATAGAGCATGGCCCCGTACATAAGCACAAAAGGGATAAAATGATAGAGATACCTGAGTAGCCGGAACTTCCTGGGTACTACCAGCGCACAGACATAAAAGTAGAGCAGAGGCGCTGTGAGAAAGGGGAGGGTTCCTCCGAAGAGCTCAAGGGTCAGGTTCTGTGTACCGGGATTATTGAAGTCATGATAGAAGAAAAACAAGTTGCCTGCGCTAAACAACAACCAGGTAATCAGGATGTAGTCATGAATCTCACGCATCTTTTTGACGCTAAGTAGCAGGGTAAGAAACCCCGCCATAAAAATGCCTATATAAATCGCCACATTCATGTGTCATGAATATGCTAAAAAAAGACTCATTTGCCGCTTCCCTCTAAACTTTTTGCTGCACTAAATAATCAGAGGTTATATGATTTTGATTTTTTAATTTGAGATATGGATAGTTCATTAACCAGGCTTGTCAAGTCTTTGAAACTCTTTTTTAAAGACCGGTTTGACTTGCATGAAGACAAGGAGCGTGAAAGCGTAACAAAGGCTGATATCGCCAAAGGCTCAGAGTTCAAAGGCACTAACCTTTGGATTCTGATTTTTGCCATCATCATTGCCTCCATTGGCCTCAATGTCAATTCTACAGCAGTGATTATCGGAGCCATGCTTATTTCTCCGCTGATGGGGCCGATTATGGGAATAGGGCTGGGGGTAGCCGTGTTTGATATTCCGTTGATAAAAAAGGGAGCCAGAAACCTGCTGATTGCTGTGGTGATCAGTATTATCACCTCTACGCTCTACTTTCTGCTCACACCCCTGGGGGAAGCCCAGTCTGAGCTGTTGTCTCGTACCCAGCCTACTATTTGGGATGTCATGATTGCCTTCACCGGAGGGCTTGCTGGTATCATAGCCGGGTCCAGAAAAGAGAAATCAAATGCTATTCCCGGTGTGGCCATTGCTACGGCCCTGATGCCACCGCTATGTACAGCAGGTTATGGGCTGGCCATTGGCAACTGGTATTATTTTGGGGGAGCCCTGTTTCTGTTCTTTATTAACAGCGTATTTATTTCGGTCAGTACTATCTTGATTGTGCGGCTGCTTAAGTACAGAAAGAAGAAGTTTGAAGATCCAAGGCTTGGCCGCAAGGTACAGTGGTGGGTAACTTTTTTCGTGCTGGTCACCGTATTGCCCAGTGTTTACTTTGCCTACAACCTGGTGAAGAAGTCCGTTTTTGAGCAAAATGCACGTGCCTTCATCGAAAGTGAGTTTCAGTTTGAGCAGACTCAGGTCATTGATTCTAAACTCAGGTTCGATAAAAAGGGCAGTGACATCAAGGTAACACTCTTTGGCAAGCTCATCAGTGATGATGCCATTGAACAAGCCCGGGCTCACCTGGTGAATTTCGGCTTGTCTGACTGTACTTTGAAGATCACCCAGGCCTATAAAGACAGTGAGGAAGACCTGATGACCCTGGAAAGAATCAGCCAGAATATGAAGTCGGGCCTGATAGAAGACTTGTACCGAAAGAATGAAGAGGTACTTCAATCAAAGGATGAGCGCATCAAGTTGCTGGAAGATGAACTGTATAAACTTCAATCGAGCCAATATCCTGTGATGGATCTTTCAGAGGAGCTCAGGGTACAATATGAGGACCTGAAAGACTTCACCATCATGGATGGGTATATTCGCAACCTGCAAAAGGAAGAGATGGATACAGTTTGTTTTGCACGAATTTCTTTTTCAGCTGCCCATCCGGGAGAAGACTATGAGAAAATAAGAAAATGGCTCCAGGTAAGGCTTAAGGTAGATTCTGTGACAATAATCCCGACCGTTGTCGGGCCGGCTTCAGAATAAGGCTTTGAGCTGTTCCCGATAGGTCTTGCTCATCAACAGTTTATCTCCGGTAGACAGTGTTACCTCATAATTTCCCCTTGAAAGAGGCTCCAGCGACTGCAGGTGGTTGATATTGATGATGTTGGATTTGTGAATGCGCACAAACTGCTCAGGAAGACGCCCGATGATCCCTTTCAGGCTTTCCCTCACCAGGTACACCTGCTGTTCATGATGCACCTTGATATAATAGTCGAAGCCTTCCAGCCTGGTCAGGCTTTCATAAGCCAGAAAGTGAATTTTTCCCGATGCTTTGATCTTCAGTTTACCAGATGGGGCAGGAGTGGGCTCTGATGGAGCCACCAACTGTGTAATGTCTTGCGTTATTCCTGATTCAATCCGCTCTCTTGCATAGTCCAGTGCCTGAAAAAAGCGCTCATCAGTAAAGGGCTTTTGTAAATAATCCAGCGCATGCACCTCGAAGGCGTTCAGGGCAAATTCGTCATAGGCGGTCACAAAAATCACCGCTGGTAACCTGGCAGACTCCAGTCTTTCCAGCACCTCAAAGCCATTAAGCCCCGGCATCTGAATATCCAGAAAGATCAGGTCTGGTGTTAAACGATTAATGGCAGCCACCGCTTCCCGACCATTCCGACAAACGCTGACGACCTGTATATCTTCCTGATCTGAAAGCAGTAACTGAAGCCCTTCGCAGGCATCAATTTCATCATCGATTACTATAGTTCTGAGCTTAGTCAATGGGCAATGTGATGGTTGTGACAACGCCAGAGCCGTCATCAAGGTTTGTAAGGCCCAGCGTATAGTTTTGTCCGAAAGAATGGTCCAGCCGGTCGAGTACATTACTAAGCCCTATACCGAGGTGATCTTCCGCTATCCAGTCTGCAGGCAGTATGGGACCGGAATTACTGACGGTAATCACCAACTGCGCTGGCTGTAATTTTGCCTGAATGATCAGGCTGGCAGCTCCTTCTGTTTTGCTGATACCGTGCCGAAAAGCATTCTCTACAATGGGCTGCAAAAAAAGCACCGGTACTTTGCAGGTCTTAGCTTTCTCTGCTATCTCCAGGTTGATGCTCAGCCTGTCTCTGAAGCGCACCTGCTCAATATCGAGGTAGAGGTTAACCAGGGAAAGTTCTTTTTCAAGGCTTACCTGATGTTGATCTCCCAGGCTCAGGGTTTCTCTCAGCAGGTTGCTCACCCTGGCAATCATATTTACTACCTCTTTATGTTTTTCCTGGCGGGCCATCATGGCCAGACTGTTAAAAGTATTAAAGAGAAAATGAGGTTGAAGCTGGCTTTGCAATGTCTCAAACTTAGCCTTACTCAGGGCCGTTTGGAGTTCCATATTGGCCCTTTCGTTTTTGCGGTGGCGCTGGTACAGGTCTGCCAGAAAGATCAGCCCCAGGCAAAGCCAGTAGAAGAGAAAACCATTGATAGAGAAGACAAAACCAATATCGTAGCGGGTCTGAATAAGCTCAGCAGTACTAAGGGGTGGCTCCGTTGCCGCTGCGGGACTGAAGATGGCAAAGAATACATTCAGGGCCAGCTGGTGAATAAAACCAAGGATGACGGCCGGAAGCAGGTGACTGAGCAACTGGCGGGTATAAGTGCGTGAATGCCATTTGGCGTAAAGCAGATAAACGACCGGCCCCAGCAATACCATGACAATGTAGTAGGGAAAGCTCCAGGAGAATACGATATCCCAGCTAAAGGAGCTACCGGCACTATTGGCCCACTGATAGTTATTCCAGACTGAAAAGAGCCAGAGCACCAGCCAGAAGAGTGCATTCCATAGCGGCACTCTTTTGAATTGTTGTTCTTTCTCAGTCGCTGCGATCATTGGTTTTGAAGTTAGTTAATAATAGTAAACAGCAGTTGTGCCACTTCCGAGTCTTGATCGTGGCATTGTCTGTTTTCTCTTTTTAAACCTCCAAGTCTGACCTTGACGGTCCGACTTTGGTTCTTCCCTGTCGCAGGTTCTCCGAACCTGTGACGTACTATGGACATTAGGACTCTGTCCGTTAAAATACCAGCTGCCTTTCTTCTACCCACGAACCCCGCTCAGGGTCTCCCAAAGGGGACCCTGAGCGCAGAGAACTTCCCTCTCGTAGGTTCTCAGAACCTGTGACATACTATGAGTATCAGGACTCTGTCCGCAATGCTTTCTTCCAGGTTTATGGCCTGGGCTTTGGCATGGTTTGTTTTCTATGCATCAACCTCCAAGTCTGACCTTGACGGTCCGACTTTGGTTCTTCCCTGTCGCAGGTTCTCCGAACCTGTGACGTACTATGGACATTAGGACTCTGTCCGTGAAAATACCAGCTGCCTTTCTTCTATCCACGAACCCCGCTCAGGGTCTCCCAAAGGGGACACTGAGCACTTACAGTCCCAAAGCCCTCTTAGCGTAACCGAGCTGATAGTTGGCAAAGCCTTTCCCTTGCTCAGGAGCAAGCTCTATCGCTTTTTCATGGTAGGCAATGGCCCTTTTGTCCTTATGAGTACGGTAGTAGTTGGCATAGCCCAGGTGAGCGAACCAATGCTCAGGGTTTCTCTCCATATTCATCGCCAGAATTTTCAAGGCTTCCTTGTCTTCTCCTTTGTTATTGTAAGCCATCGCCAGGCTGAAGAGCTCATTAGCACTGGCTTCTTCTATGGCCTGGGCCCTAAGTCTTTTCGCCTCCTTTTTGGCGCCTTGCTTCTCAAGCAGGCCTACTTTGAACATACGGTTGTCCAGGTTGGCGGTCATGGCAATCGACTCATTGGTAAGCGCCATGGCCTCATCAATGGCATTGGGATCGAGGCTCAATGTGCTTTTGGCTGCATCGAGCAGGTTAACCCAAATCTTCTTTTCTGCCTTTGCCACATCCGCAATAATGTTGGCGTGTACATTGGTACTGATATCAAACTGAATCAGCTTATCTGCCCAATGGAGCTCCACCGTTACTGTATGATCTTTGGGGTTGATAAAGCGGTAGCTCAGCCAATCCTGAAAATCTACCGTTTGGGGTGCAACCGGTACTCTCAGTGCATCCTTTTCTGCGGTATAGGTAAAGCTGCCCCAGGCCTGGTAGTCGCTTGAAAAAGTAACCTGCCAGGTGCGTTCACTTACAAAAATATGCAGCCCGTAGCTACCTGCTTTGAGCGGCCTGCCATTGATGGTTACATCATGAGCTAGTTTGATCACTGTATTTTCATTGGCACCCGCACGCCAGGGGTGAGGCTTGTCGTGCAGCTTATCATTATTAGGCACTATACCTCCAAAAACCTCACGGCCCTTTGCCAGGGGAGCGTGGTAGATGATTTCCATATCGGTAGTGCCTATGCGCTGAAAAACCTTGGCCAGCTGGCTCGGTCGCGTATAGGTAGTGAGCTGCTGTGCGCTCAGGCTCAGTAATGAGTAAGTGATGGTGAGTGAAATGAAGAATAGTTTTCGCATGATTTTGAGCTTTTTACGCTACGAGCTTAGGCAAAAGAAAGCCCTTATCTGCGGTTTTTCAGTAGTGGCTACTGTATTTGCAGGTAAGTTGTCGGCTGGTGCAGGATTATTTCAAAACCAGTTACAGGCAACCTATGGCTTATGTCAGTTAGCTATCAAAAAAGGAGGAATATTGGTGTGGCATTTCCGCTGGCCCCCACCATGGGCGAAGGCCTTAATTCGGGTATTATCCATCATATAGTCATGGTAGGAACCAGATATCTATGACACACTTTGTTATTTTGAGCCATACAGAATCAGGTGATAGCTAAAACATACGTAGCATTACGTATTGATGCATTTCGGTACTATGTCTTATATTCACATACTTTTATAGCGCTATTAGCATACAGAGTACTCACCCATGTTAAACCCGTTCTGATGATCAGAGCGAATTCCGAACAATATGTTTGAACCTACGCTCATCCTGGCGGATGATCACCCTCTTCTATTAAAAGGCCTGGAATCAAGCTTGCTGGCTAAGGGCTTTAAGGTGCTTGGTACCGCTACCGATGGAAGTACGGCCCTGAAGCTGATCACTGAGCACAAGCCTTACCTGGCCATGCTGGATATAGAAATGCCGCACATGGACGGTCTTTCCGTAGCCAAATACTGCAAGGAGAAAGGAATTCCCACGAAATTTGTCATTCTTTCATACCATAAAGAACCGGAGTTTATTGCCCGGGCCAAGAGCCTTAACCTATCTGGTTATTTGCTTAAAGAAGATGCCCTGGATGAGGTAGAATCCTGTATCCAAAGCGTTTGCAAGGGAGAGCAATATTTCAGCAAGGCATTCCAGATCAAAGAAGTTACCTCAGCACAAACGGCCCTGGACCGGTTGGACGGCCTGACACCATCGGAAAGAAAAATTCTCAAGCTGATCGCTAAAAATCTGTCTACGAGGGAAATAGCCGATACTCTCTTCGTATCTGAGCGCACCATCGAGAAGCATCGCAGTAATATCATTCAGAAGCTTGACCTGGGAGGGCGCCCGAATGGCCTTACCACCTGGGTGCTCCATAATAAGCATTTGCTAAATTGAGGCTGTGAGATTTTATCTGGGCCAAATAGTTACGCTGATTTTTCTAATCCAGAATCTGGCTTCGGGTCAGGATATTGACAATATCTCAGATCACATAGATAGCCTGAAGGTGGAGCTCTCGCAGGCAACAGACTCTCTGGCAGTAGCTGACTTATGCTATGCTATTTACAGGAAGTACACTTTTGAAATTAAGTCAGAGAATAAAGAAACGCCTGATTACCTCTTCAGAGCGCTTAGAATTTATGAGAACAGTACAGAATATGGAAAGCTTGCAGATGTTTATAATGCCCTGGCCGGTTTCCATTACAACCGAAACCTGCTAGATCCGGCTAAGGAGTATTGGCTGAAAAGCACCAGTAACTATGAGAAATCCGGCAATAGGCTGGGGGTTGCCAAAAGCTTTAATAATCTTTCTTTGGCCTATGCCTATGAGGATTCTTTGAAACTGACTTATATTCTTAAGGCAATTGATATTTCCATTGCCATCAGGGACTCGACTATTCTGGGCAGTGCTTATAATAACCTCTCTGCCTACTATAAAGCGAATCAGGAATATGACAAAGCTGAAGCCTATTTAGTGCGATCAATCAAAACAGCAGAGAATATAGGGAAGGTTTCGACACAGCAGGCAGGTTACTTCGATTTGGGTTTGTTAAAAAAAATCCAGGGGCAGTCAGATGAAGCCATTGCTTATATTGAGAAGTCACTCACATTCAATGCGATACGGTCTACGGACCCCAATGTAATGGGGGCCTATGAATCGCTGGTAGAGCTTTATGAAGAAAGGGGAGACCATGAGAGGGCTTTCCATTTTCAGCAGCAATTGATGAATGCAAAAGACACACTTTTTGACTCTCAGGTAAACCAAAAGCTACTTTCGCTCACATCGGCACTGGAGATTGAAAAAAGGGAACGTACCATTGATGCTCAGCAGTCACAGATCAGTCTGTTCGAAAAGGAGAATGAGTTAAAAAATCAAAGGTTTATTTTTCTTACTATTAGCTTTATCGTGATATGTATTATAGTCTACCTCTGGAAGTCACGACAGTTTTCACGTAAAAAAGCCCGGCTAAAAGAGGGCTTCGCTCAAAGCCTTATTAAGAATGTAGAAGAGGAAAGGAAACGTATTTCAAGTGAGCTTCATGATAGTGTCGGTCAGCATTTAATATTGCTTAAAAATCAGGCTAAAGCCAATGGTAACAACGAAATGGTGGAGACAGTGGGGGCCACCCTGGAAGAGGTAAGATCCATCACTCAGGATCTGCATCCCGTGGTCTTAGGTAGGCTGGGACTTACAGCTGCGCTTGAAGAAATGCTCGAAAAGTTAGATGAGGCCTCTGAGGTGTTTTTTGACATGGAGATAGAAAATATCGATGAGCTCTTCAGTGACGATGATGAATTGAATATTTACCGGATTATACAAGAAGCCCTGAATAACCTGATCAGGCATGCACAAGCTGCATCAGCAAGATTCCAGGTAAAGCGGTTTGAAAACAAAGTGCTTATCACCTTGCAGGATAATGGAAAAGGCTTTTCTGTAGATGAAAAACGGCTGACCAGTAAGTCATTGGGCCTTAAAACGCTTTTTGAAAGAGCTGATATGCTTAAGGCAAGGTTCAATATTTTATCAGGTAGTGAGGGTACCCGGCTGATGCTTGAGTTGAATTTGTCAAATAGGTTTTAACGTGTTCAGGGGTACGAATATCAGCATTATTAATAGTTCCATATTTGGTCGAGAGTGTTTCCTTCTCAGAGCTTGCAAGCCGTGCATACACTTTTGTATGATCTTCTTTGGTATCATAACGATGGTAGAGTACTCTTCCCTGGCACAAGTCAGGTCTAATACGGATATTCTGGACATACAGACCTTCCGGTTCAGAGATGGCCTGGATGTGGGCTTCATTCAATCTATCGAATTTGATGATGAAGGCTGGCTCTGGATCAGCGGACTGGAATCTGAAACCGGTTCCAGTGATTTTCTCAACAAGGGAATCAAGCTTCAGCGTTTTGATGGTCTTTCCTTTCATGATGTAAAGCTGCCCGCGGTACCTGAGACATCTTTTGTGAGTTGCCTGATTGAAAAGCGGAAGGACGGTTTCTTCTACATCAGGTATGGTACTAAAGGCAGAGACTATCTCTACTTATTCAATCCCATGACTTTTACCCTACAAGAAGTCAAACTACCGGATGAGGACACCTTTACCCACATTTCCAATATGACACTGGATGGGAATACCGCCTATATGGCACTGGACTATGGGGTCAATACCTATCTCTATTCACTGGATAGCGCCCTGCAGTTTCAAAGATTTTTTTCGCTGGAGCGCGAGGCTGCAGGAGACTCCTACATCAATGAGATCGTGCGGTTCGATGACCACTTTCTTATTTCTGAAGAACGCGCAGGAATATATGCCTACAGCAATACTGGCGAGAGGCTCAGGTACTTTGACTATGAAGACCTGAACCTGGCCAGGCCTTCTCCTTATGAGCCTTTAACTTTTGTACGCAGCTACGAAAAGGGCAATGAGCTGATTTTTGATATTCGTAATGATTGGAAGACCTTCTTATACGATCCGTTGAAGAAGGGCTTTACCAGAAGTGATTTTAAAAACAGCTATGCTGATGATCAACTGATAAATAGCCCGGGCTTCAATATTCAGGTGGTTGAAGATGGCCAGGGCAATCTAATGACGATCGGTTTTGCCAATGAGCAAGTGGTGTTTAACAGACATCTGAAGTCAAATAGTTTTGTTCCCAAATCTTACAGCATGAGTTCAGGGGGAATCATCAGTATGGGCTCTAGAGACCTTGAAAAAGAGCTGTTTGTAGGTGAATATGGCAGGTTGCTACACATTACCTTTCGTAAGTCAAGCGTAGTTAATTTTCTCAGGGAGAAGAATAGTACGCGCAGCATTGTCCACTGGCAAGGCAATGAATACCTGGTAGCAACAGAATCTAAGGGATGGTTTATCATTGATGTGGAAAAGCAGACAGAGCGCCCTTTTGAACTGTTTATAGACGGAAAACCCTTTGTAGCCTCCGAAGTCAGGGGCATTTACAAGGATGAGCACGGCATTTGGAGCAACTATAATGGAGGGGTGATTCTGATAGACCCTGATAGCCACGAGTTAGAGCTTTTCAGACACTTTCCTATCTGGAGTATGGTTGATGCCGGAGATAGCATCCTCTATGGTTCTTACGAGTACCCATTGATGTCATTTGACAAAGCAAATAGGCAAAATAAGGCTTTATCAAAGAATGACTCCCTCAGTTCAGGAGATATTGAACTGTGGAATAACAGGGTATATATGACCACACAATATGGTCTTTTCAGATATGAGAATGGTAAAGAAGGTTTTGTAGATTTTCCAGACTACGAAGGGAACCTGATGATGCTTGAGCAACATGATTCCCTGGGTATACTGGTAACCACCACAGAAGGTGATATTTACCACTTTGACCCAAATGATGAAATTCCCCATTTGTTATATACAGGTGCCGCTGTGAACCCAATTGCCTCAGTACTTACTGATGATCATGGTGCACTATGGCTCAATACCTTTTCCGGTATTATATCACTGGATTTGACAACGGGTGAAACCCAAAGCTATTTTGAAGAGGATGGCCTGACACACAATGAGGCCAACCGCTATAGTGCTCTTAAAACCTCTGATGGTAGTTTTTTGGTAGGCACGCTTGAGGGTGTCAGCTACTTTCATCCGGATGAGATTAAGAAAGAGCCTAATAACGGTCAGCTCAGACTTACGTCACTTACCTATTTTTCAAAAGCCAGGAAGCAGAATGTAACCGAGGCTGGCCGAATGCTGCTAAGTGAGGTACAGAAAATTACACTACCATCAGAAAACAGGTACTTGAAAATAGAGGTGGCACCAAGCGATGTTATCAATAACCTTAACACCAATATCAGGTACAGACTCAATGAAGGTCCCTGGCAGACCATGTATAATACAGGAGTGATTGAGCTGATGAGTCTTTCAGCCGGTGATTATACGCTGGAAGCCCATCTGGTAAATGTCGAGGGTAAGGCTATAGGAGACCCGCTCATTCTGGAAATCAATGCCCGGGAAATCTTCTATCGTACCACTTGGTTTATCCTGCTGGTAATACTCTTCATTGGCACTGTGAGCTATTACTTTATCAGGCAGGCCAACAGAGCCAAAGCTCTGGAACAGGGGTATTCGCGCTCATTGTTAAAGGTACAGGAAGGGGAGAGGAGCCGAATCTCCCGTGAGTTGCATGATAGCGTGGGGCAGCAGCTTATTCTGTTGAAAAATCAGGCCAAAGCGCAGCGGAATGAAGATATGATGCGCACGGCCAGCGAAACTCTGGAAGAGGTACGCACCATTACCCGCGACCTCCATCCGGTGGTGCTAAAGCAACTTGGACTTACGGCTGCCCTGGAAGAGCTGATACATAAACTCGATGAGAATACGGAAATCTTCTTCACTACTGAAGTGGATAACATTGACGGCTTGCTGGACGAAAATGAGGAGCTCAACCTGTATCGCATCGTGCAAGAAGCACTCAACAATATTGTGAAGCACGCAGCAGCCGTTTCCGCCCGAATGACAGTGGAGCGCATGAAGAGCAAGCTTATACTGACCATTCAGGATAACGGAAGGGGTTTTTCGATTGAGGAGGGAACAGGTTCCAGCGCTTCACTTGGCCTGAAGACACTCAATGAACGAGCCACCATGCTCAATGGCAAGCTCAGCATTGATTCCTCTGATAAGGGTACGCGGGTAGTATTGGAAGTTCCTCGTTAGCCATTTGATTGATCAGCGTTCCTATTCAGAACAGAGGCGCAACAGTACTTTTCCAAATAAGCAGAGAATATACCAGGCAGGCTTGGAGTAATCTTATTTTCAGAAACAGAAGATGAAAACCTGATAATCCGCATTCACATACAGAAATTCTCTTCATTTCAGGCGCGATGGTCAGCTCCTGAAGACCCTTCAAATATACGTACGACTACGTACGTATCTACGCAGCACTACGTATGTTTTGCCGTCAGCACCTATGCTACTTTTGGGTATGGCTGAAACCCATATAAAGAATAATCTCAACCCGGGTCAGGACAAATTGAGTCTGACCGAAAAAGAAATCCTCAACTCCATTAAGCAGGGGCATACCTCTGAACAAATCGCAGACCAGCGTGAATGTTCTGTTCGCACGGTAGAAAAACACCGAAGCAACATTATACGCAAGCTGGGGCTGTCTGGTAAACCCAACACGCTCATTCGCTGGGCCATGTTGGAGATGAAATGATACAGGGACCGGAACCCTCTGTATCGACTTAATGGAATACTGTTACACTGAAACACATTTTATATGAATCAGCAATTGCTGCTCAAAGCATTCTCTCTTCACAGATGTTTGTCAACTTATAGGTTTATAGTTAGTCGTAATCTTTCAGGATGGTTGTCAGGTTTCTTTTTGCTGATCGCCACAAGCGCAGGAGCCTATGGACAAACCGCTGACTTTACTACCGATATTACCAGTGGCACAAGCCCTGTAACGGTGCAGTTCACCGATGCTTCTACCGGTGGCGTCATCAGCTGGTTCTGGAATTTTGGCAATGGCAATACCTCCACGCTACAAAACCCGGCCGCTGTATATGTAAGCCCTGGTGATTATACGGTGACGCTCACAGTTTCTGACGGTACTAACAGTAATACCAAGACGGTTTCCAATATCATTAGCGTGTATTCCAGTACAGCTCCTGAATTGAGTATAACAGCGCCTGCCAGCGCAGTCAATAGTGCATTTACTGCCACTTTTACCTTTACCGAAGATGTAACGAATTTTGAGCTAAGTGATATCAACGTCACCAACGGAACGCCCTCCAGCCTGATGACTACCAGTGCGAGTGTTTACACAGCTACAATTACTCCTAACGCAAGTGGCGCTTTGACCATTGATGTACCTGCCAACGCAGTACTGGACCTGTCTTCTGAGGGAAATGTTCCGGCTCCACAATTCACGGCTACAGCAGACTTTATCGCTCCCACTGTAATCATCAGCAGCACGTCAACATCCCCGGTAACGGGCGATTTTGCGGCTACTTTTACTTTCTCAGAAGGTGTTACCGGCTTTGAACTAGCCGATATAGTGGTATTTAATGGTACAGTCAGCAATCTGGTTGCCACCAGTGCTTCAGTGTACACGGCCACTATCGGTTTAATAGCAGATGGTGGCATGTCCGTTGCCGTAGCTGCGGATGTGGTTGCAGATGCCGCAGGTAATGGCAATACCATTGCCGCTGTGTTCAATATTACTGCCAATGCACCCAGTATATATACAGACGGGCCTATTGAACTCAGGGTGCGGGTACGGGAAATTAATGTGACTAATGGCCCAACAGATGAAGCTGTTTTCGGAATTGCCTTTGCCACAGAGGAGTATAATTTCAAACTCTGGGCAAGGGACAATGCCAGCCTTGACAATGCTGACTGGGTGGGGGGAGATTTACTGATGGAAAACTTTATTCCGCCTGGAAATACTGCTGACTTTAACGATATATTCTACTCCGTCACCTATCCCTCAGGCAAAGTGCCTCAATTTCTGGACCTGCGCCTGGAGGCCTGGGAAGATGAAAGGGGAGACCAGGTAAGTGGGATTGGTACAACGACCAGCAGGAGTACCTACAACACCAACTTCTGTGTAGGAGGTTTGCTTTTCGGAGCCTGTTTGGGAGTCATTGAAAGCGATGATAATTACTTTCTGGGAGATGCCTTTATATCGGAGCTGGATTATCGCCAGGGAACTGAGGGTGTCTGGTTTGATCACGGCTTTCTCACAGGAGCGGGCACAGGCGTAAACGGCTATCAACCCAGGATAGAAACCTTCTGGCAACGAGTCACCCCCACCACTACCGATTTGGGGACCATTACAGCCGGTAATAGCGCTGTGAGTAATGGTGATAATACCAGCAGTGGCAATAACTGGCCGGATATGCCAGGTAATGACGTGCTGCATACCTTTACCACTACAGAAGAATTGGGGGTGGGTATAGACCTTTCTACCACTTTTGGTGCGGCAACCACTTATCTCATTGATTCAGAGGGTGCTATTATTGATACGGGTAGTCAAACAACGGACATTTCTGCACCCGACCTGGCAGCCGGCACCTATTCAGTCATTGTAGATGCCAATAGTGCTGCCAGCACCGGCACTTTTACTTTGACTGTCGGGGCCATCAAATCAAATTTCTCTCTGAACCCTGACACAGGCTGTGCTATTCCCCACACGGTATTTTTTACAGATGCTTCCTCACGTGTCAATATAGCGACAGACACCTGGTCATGGAATTTCGGTGATGCTAATACCAGTACATTGCAAAACCCGATTCATAACTACACGGCCACCGGAGAATACACGGTTACCCTCACTGTGACGAACCCAACTACCGGGGCCAGCGATACCTTTACCGATGAGGTAATTGTTTCCATACCTACTGCAGACTTTTCAGGAGCTCCCTTATTTGGCTGCGGGCCATTATCGGTAGACTTTACAGATGCCTCCACCGCCTCAGGAAGTACCACCATTACCGGCTGGTCCTGGGATTTTGGCGATGGTGGAATCTCAACCGACCAGAACCCTACCTACGTTTATGATAGTCCTGGCGTTTATACCGTAAGTCTGACGACCACCGATTCCAACGGCTGTACCAATACATTCACAAGGGCTGGTTATGTACAGGTTATTGGCCCTGATGTTGATTTTAGGACTACCACTAAAAGGACGGGGGAGAATCCTCTGACGGTTGCCTTTCAGGACCGGACCATTTTTGGTGCACCGATCACTTCCTGGACCTGGAATTTTGGTGATGGAGGAAGTTCTAATCTGCAAAACCCCTCGCATACCTATAATACTGTTGGTACTTTCAATGTAAGCCTGACAGTAACGGACATTGATGGCTGTTCCAGAACCCTTACTAAAACCAATTTTGTCAATACCATTTCTGGAGCTTTTGATGTATCAGGTGCCGTTTATGAAGGTGCCGAAGATGGATTTTCTGTAGCTGCTCAGGAGAGCTCACCGAGCTCCCTTATTTTCAATAATGATGGTACCAAAATGTTTGTATTAGGCTTTGATGGAGAAGACATTAATGAATATCATCTTACTACGGCCTTTGAAGTATCCACAGCGGTATATGATAGTCGATTTTCCGTGGCAGGTCAGGAAGGTTCTCCATTTTCTTTGCTGTTCAATGACACCGGAGACAAAATGTACGTGGTAGGGGAAAGTACCAATAGGATACGAGAGTATGCACTTTCATCTGCATTTGACATTTCCACAGCAATATACTCCGGAACAGGCGAGACCTTGTCTGTTTCAAGTCAGACTTCCAGTGCCAGATCATTGGCCTTTAATAGTGACGGCACTAAGCTGTTTGTACTCGGAAATGGTTTTGTGAATGAATATAATCTGGCGACTGCTTATGATATTTCTACAGGTGTGTTTGCGGGTAACGGAGAACGGTTTGATGTAACCGGACAAGAATTAGTAGCATACTCGCTGGCTTTTAGCCCCGATGGTTTCAGCATGTTTATCATGGGTATTGTTGGTGATGATATCAATCAATATGTATTGTCAACTGCCTTTGACGTGTCCACTGCTGTTTATGCAGGTAATGCAGAGCGATTTTCTGTGGCTGGGGAAGAGGCTTTTCCAAGGTCAATGGCCTTTAATAATGATGGGACTAAGATGTATGTGGTGGGTACCGATGGAGACGACATTAATCAATACGCTTTGGTAGCTCCGGTTATTACAGGTGCAGTGGTTGGTCAAGCTGTCGATGATAACGCTACGCTCAGTCCGTTTTCAGCCATTACTGTTCAGCATCCCAGTGGGGATAATGTATCAGCGACCATCCTGTTAGATGATAATGCAAAGGGAGTACTGACAGGCACAGGGCTTACCGGTAGCGGGCCTTATACTTTAGCCAGTACTGATGCTGCTTCCCTGCAAACGGCATTAAGAGCGCTTATTTTTAACCCGACTGATAATCGGGGGACCAATGCAGAAACTACCAACTTTACACTCACCATCAGTGATGGTACTTTCAGTGATGTCGATAACCTTACCACGGTGGTTTCTTCTGCCGTTGCTCCGGCTGTGAGTATTTCCAGCCCTTCTTCCGTTATTGTCAATGGTGCTTTCACAGTCACTTTTACTTTTAGTGAAGCCATAACAGGTTTTGATGCTGCGGATATTGCGGTAGGGAATGGTTCAGCAGGCACTGTTTCAGCCACCAGCACTAGCGTTTATACCTCGCTGATCACCCCAACGACAGACGGAGCAGTAACCGTGGATGTCAACGCTGCGGTGGCACAGGATGCAGCAGCGAATGACAATACCGCAGCTACCCAATTCAGCATTACCGCTGACTTAACGGCACCATCCGTAACGATTACGAGTGCAGCAGCCGATCCCATTGATGGTGCTTTTACTTCGACTTTTACTTTCTCAGAAGCAGTCACTGGTTTTGTGGTAGGAGATATTGATGTCGGTAATGGGGGAGCAGGAGCGTTTAATGCTGTCAGTTCTACTGTTTATACCGCAGAGATCACCCCAACGACAAACGGAGCAGTAACCGTGGATGTCAACGCTGCGGTGGCACAGGATGCAGCAGGGAATGACAATACCGCAGCTACACAGTTCAGTATTGACGCAGATTTAAGTGACCCTACAGTAACCATTAGCACTACCGCCAGTGATCCGACCAATGGTGCTTTTACTGCGACTTTTACTTTCAGCGAAGCAGTCACTGGTTTTGTAGTAGGAGATATCACTATCGGTAATGGGGGAGCAGGAGCGTTTAATGCTGTCAGTTCTACTGTTTATACCGCAGAGATCACCCCAACGACAGATGGAGCAGTAACCGTGGATGTCAACGCTGCGGTGGCACAGGATGGAGCAGGTAATGATAATACCGCAGCTACCCAATTCAGTATTACAGCCGACCTGACTGCTCCAACCGTAACGATCAGTAGTACCGCTACTAATCCTACGAATGGTGCCATCACGGCTACATTTACCTTTTCCGAGGGAGTTACGGGCTTTGATGTCAATGATATTATCGTCAGCAATGGTTCCGCTGGAGGGTTTAATGTTTTGAGTTCTACTGTTTATACAGCCGACATTACCCCAACGACAGATGGAGCAGTAACCGTGGATGTCAACGCTGCGGTGGCACAGGATGCAGCAGGGAATGACAATACCGCAGCTACACAGTTCAGTATTGACGCAGATTTAAGTGACCCTACAGTAACCATTAGCACCACGGCAAGCGACCCCACTAATGGCGCTTTTACGGCTACCTTTACTTTCTCAGAAGCAGTAACTGGTTTTGTAGTAGGAGATATCATTGTCGGTAATGGAAGCGCGGGTGCATTCAATACTGTCAGTTCAACAGTTTATACCGCAGAGATCACCCCAACGACAGACGGAGCAGTAACCGTGGATGTCAACGCTGCGGTGGCACAGGATGCAGCAGGGAATGACAATACCGCAGCTACCCAATTCAGTATTGATGCAGATTTAAGTGACCCTACAGTAACCATTAGCACCACAGCCTCTGATCCGACCAATGGTGCTTTTACTGCGACTTTTACTTTCTCAGAAGCAGTCACTGGTTTTATGGTAGGAGATATTGATGTCGGTAATGGGGGAGCAGGAGCGTTTAATGCTGTCAGTTCTACTGTTTATACCGCAGAGATCACCCCAACGACAGATGGAGCAGTAACCGTGGATGTCAACGCTGCGGTGGCACAGGATGCAGCAGGGAATGACAATACCGCAGCTACACATTTCAGTATTAACGCAGATTTAACGGCTCCTTCGGTAACGATCTCTACCACAGCGAGTGATCCCACCAATGGTGCTTTTACTGCGACTTTTACTTTCTCAGAAGCAGTAACAGGTTTTGTAGTAGGAGATATCACTGTCGGTAATGGAAGCGCGGGTGCATTCAATACTGTCAGTTCTACTGTTTATACCGCAGAGATCACCCCAACGACAGATGGAGCTGTGACGGTGGATGTAGGGGCAGGGGTAGTGCAGGATGGAGCGGGTAATGATAATACCGCAGCTATACAATTCAGCATTACCGCTGACTTAACGGCACCATCCGTAACGATTACGAGTGCAGCAGCCGATCCCATTGATGGCACTTTTACTGCTACGTTCACTTTTAGCGAAGCAGTCACTGGTTTTGTGGTAGGAGATATTGATGTCGGTAATGGGGTAGCGGGGGCGTTTAATGCTGTCAGTTCTACTGTTTATACCTCTCTGATCACCCCAACGACAGACGGAGCAGTAACCGTGGATGTCAACGCTGCGGTGGCACAGGATGGAGCAGGTAATGATAATACCGCAGCTACACAGTTCAGTATTGATGCAGATTTAACGGCTCCTTCGGTAACGATTTCTACCACAGCGAGTGATCCCACCAATGGTTCTTTTACTGCGACTTTCACTTTCTCCGAGGCCGTTACGGGTTTTGATGCGGCAGATATTACGGTAAGCAATGGTTCCGCTGGAGGGTTTAATGTTTTGAGTTCTACTGTTTATACCGCAGAGATCACCCCAACGACAGACGGAGCAGTAACCGTGGATGTCAACGCTGCGGTGGCACAGGATGCAGCAGGTAATGATAATACCGCTGCGACTCAGTTTAGCATTGATGCAGATTTAACGGCTCCTTCGGTAACGATTACGAGTGCAGCAGCCGATCCCATTGATGGTACTTTTACTGCTACGTTCACTTTCTCAGAAGCAGTCACTGGTTTTGTAGTAGGAGATATCACTGTCGGTAATGGGGGAGCAGGGGCGTTTAATGCTGTCAGTTCTACTGTTTATACAGCAGAAATCACTCCAACAACTGATGGTGCGGTTACGGTAGATGTGGCCTCCAATGTAGCACAGGATGGAGCCGGTAATGATAATACCGCAGCTACACAATTCAGCATTATCGCTGACTTAACTGACCCAATTGTCACGATTACCAGTGCAGCTGCCGATCCCATTGATGGTGCTTTTACTGCCACGTTCACTTTCAGCGAAGCAGTCACTGGTTTTGTGGTAGGAGATATCACTGTCGGTAATGGGGGAGCAGGAGCGTTTAATGCTGTCAGTTCAACAGTTTATACCGCAGAGATCACCCCAACGACAGATGGAGCAGTAACCGTGGATGTCAACGCTGCGGTGGCACAGGATGCAGCAGGGAATGACAATACCGCAGCTACCCAATTCAGCATTACCGCTGACTTAACGGCACCATCCGTAACGATTACGAGTGCAGCAGCCGATCCCATTGATGGTGCTTTTACTTCGACTTTTACTTTCTCAGAAGCAGTCACTGGTTTTGTGGTAGGAGATATCACTGTCGGTAATGGAAGCGCGGGTGCATTCAATACTGTCAGTTCAACGGTTTATACAGCCGACATTACTCCAACGACAGATGGAGCAGTAACCGTGGATGTCAACGCTGCGGTGGCACAGGATGGAGCAGGTAATGATAATACCGCAGCTACACAGTTCAGTATTGACGCAGATTTAAGTGACCCTTCGGTAACGATCTCTACCACAGCGAGTGATCCTACCAATGATGCTTTTACCGCTACTTTTACTTTCTCAGAAGCAGTCACTGGTTTTGTGGTAGGAGATATCACTATCGGTAATGGAAGCGCGGGTGCATTCAATACTGTCAGTTCTACTGTTTATACCGCAGAGATCACCCCAACGACAGATGGAGCAGTAACCGTGGATGTCAACGCTGCGGTGGCACAGGATGCAGCAGGGAATGACAATACCGCAGCTACCCAATTCAGTATTACAGCCGACCTGACTGCTCCAACCGTAACGATCAGTAGTACCGCTACTAATCCTACGAATGGTGCCATCACGGCTACATTTACCTTTTCCGAGGGAGTTACGGGCTTTGATGTCAATGATATTATCGTCAGCAATGGCTCAGCCGGAGGGTTTAATGTTTTGAGTTCTACTGTTTATACAGCCGACATTACCCCAACGGCAGACGGAGCAGTAACCGTGGATGTCAACGCTGCGGTGGCACAGGATGGAGCAGGTAATGATAATACTGCTGCGACACAATTCAGCATTGATGCAGATTTAACGGCACCTTCGGTAACGATCTCTACCACAGCCAGTGATCCCACCAATGGTACTTTTACTGCGACTTTTACTTTCTCAGAAGCAGTCACTGGTTTTGTAGTAGGAGATATCACTATCGGTAATGGAAGCGCAGGTGCATTCAATACTGTCAGTTCAACGGTTTATACCGCAGAGATTACTCCAACAACTGATGGTGCGGTTACGGTAGATGTGGCCGCTAATGTAGCACAGGATGCAGCAGGGAATGACAATACCGCAGCTACCCAATTCAGTATTACAGCCGACCTGACTGCTCCAACCGTAACGATCAGTAGTACCGCTACTAATCCTACGAATGGTGCCATCACGGCTACATTTACCTTTTCCGAGGGAGTTACGGGCTTTGATGTCAATGATATTATCGTCAGCAATGGTTCCGCTGGAGGGTTTAATGTTTTGAGTTCTACTGTTTATACAGCAGAGATCACCCCAACGACAGATGGAGCAGTGACGGTGGATGTCAACGCTGCGGTGGCACAGGATGCAGCAGGCAATGACAATACCGCAGCTACACAATTCAGTATTGACGCAGATTTAACGGCTCCTTCGGTAACGATTTCTACCACAGCGAGTGATCCCACCAATGGTTCTTTCACTGCGACTTTCACTTTCTCCGAGGCCGTTACGGGTTTTGATGCGGCAGATATTACGGTAAGCAATGGTTCCGCTGGAGGGTTTAATGTTTTGAGTTCTACTGTTTATACAGCAGAGATCACCCCAACGACAGATGGAGCAGTAACCGTGGATGTCAACGCTGTGGTGGCACAGGATGGAGCAGGCAATGACAATACTGCTGCGACACAATTCAGCATTAATGCAGATTTAACGGCACCTTCGGTAACGATCTCTACCACAGCAAGTGACCCCATCAATGGTGCATTTACCGCTAATTTTATTTTCTCAGAAGCAGTGACAGGCTTTGATCTAAATGATTTGACTGTTAGCAACGGTACGATTGGCGGTTTTAATGCCTTGAGTTCTGCAGTTTACACAGTAGAGATCACCCCAACTACGGATGGCACGGTCACAATAGACATAGATGCTGATGTGGCGGAGGATGCCTCTACCAATGGCAATACAGCCGCAACTCAGTTCAGTATTGAGGCTGATTTGACTGCTCCCACGGTGACCATTACCAGTGCTGTTGCTGATCCGACTGACGAAGCTTTCATAGCTACCTTCACTTTCTCAGAAGGTGTTACCGGTTTTGATATCAATGATTTGACCGTCAGCAATGGAACTGCCGGTAGCTTTAGTGCTGTGAGTTCCACTGTTTATACAGCAGAGATCACCCCAACTACCGATGGCACAGTCACAATAGATATAGATGCTAACGTAGCAGAGGATGCCTCTACCAATGGCAATACAGCCGCAACTCAGTTCATTATTGAGGCTGATTTGACTGACCCCAGGGTGACTATTACCAGTGCTTCTGCTGATCCGACTGATGGAGCTTTCACGGCTACCTTCACTTTCTCAGAAGCAGTGACAGGCTTTGATCTAAATGATTTGACTGTTAGCAACGGTACGGTTGGAGGGTTCAATGCTTTGAATGCCACAGTTTACACGGCAGAGATAACCCCAAGCGCTGATGGTACGGTTACAATAGACATCAATGATAATGTGGCAGAAGATGCTGCTACGAATGGCAATATTGCCGCTACTCAGTTCAGTATTGAGGCAGACCTAAGTGCTCCTACTGTGACCATTACCAGTGCTGCCGCTGATCCGATTGACGGAGCCTTTACAGCTAGTTTTACCTTTTCTGAAGCGGTGACTGGATTGGCGATAGGGGATATTACGGTTTCCAACGGAACTACCAGTGGCTTTATCGCTGTAAATTCTACCGTTTACACAGCAGAGGTCACCCCAACTACGGATGGTACGGTCACGATAGATATCAACGCTGATGTAGCCGAGGACGCTGCTACCAATGGCAATACGGCCGCGACTCAGTTCAGTATTGAGGCAGACCTGACTGCCCCCACAGTGACGATTACCAGTGCTGCGGCTGATCCGGTAAACGGACCTTTCTTGGCCACTGTAACTTTCTCAGAAGCGGTTACCGGCTTTGATATCAATGATTTGACAATCATCAATGGAACTGTTGGTAGCTTTAGTGCTGCGAGTTCTACAGTTTACACAGCAGAGATAACCCCAACTACGGATGGCACGGTCACAATAGATATCGATGCTGATATAGCAGAGGATGCTGCTACCAATGGTAATACAGCCGCAACTCAGTTCAGTATTGAGGCAGATCTGACTGCACCCACGGTGACCATTACCAGTGCTGTTGCTGATCCGACTGATGGAGCTTACACGGCTACCTTCACTTTTTCAGAAGCGGTTACCGGTTTTGATATCAATGATTTGACCATTAGCAATGGAACTGCAGGAGGCTTTAGTGCTGCGAGTTCCGCAGTTTATACAGTGGAGATCACCCCAACTACTGATGGTACGGTCACAATAGACATCGATGCTGATGTAGCAGAGGATGCTGCTACCAATGGTAATACAGCCGCAACTCAGTTCAGTATTGAGGCAGACCTGACTGTCCCTGAGGCCACTCTTACCAGTACCGCCACGGGTATCGTCAATTCCGTTTTTGAGCTTACGGTCAGCTATAGTGAAGGTGTTACCGGTTTTGAATTAACAGACCTGCAGGGAACCAATGCTTTTTTTTCAAGCTTTACAGCCGTTCAGCCGGGTAGGGTATGGAGAGTGCAGGTGCAGCCACTGACTAATGGTGTCGTTATGGTCGATTTACCTGCTGCCAGAGTTGTGGATCAGGCGGGTAATGAAAACTCAGCGGCTGATCAGTTTAGTGTGGTGGCTAACCTTACGACTCCTGGGGTAACGATCAGCAGTAATGACAACGATCCTGCCAATGGACCCATCACAGCAACTTTCAGGTTTTCGGAAGTCGTAACAGGTTTTGAACTGGCAGATATCTCGGTTGGTAATGGTACCGCTGGTAGTTTTACGGCCATCAGTGGAACCACCTATACTGCTGTTATTACTGCTGCAACAGACGGCCTGGTAACTGTCGATGTGCCAGCCAATGTGGCTCAGGATGATGGTTTAAATGGAAATACCGCAGCAAGTCAGTATAGCTTCACAGCAGATTTGACTACTCCAGTACTGACGGCAACCGGTGTGCCTTCGGAGCTGAATGACAGCACACCTTTCACACTTACATTCAATTTTAGTGAAGCTGTAACAGGCTTTGATGCGAGTGACCTGGTATTGACGAATGTAGCGCTCTCATCACTGACAGCGTCAAATGCCAGTACCTATGAAGCTGTTTTTGCAGCTACAGAGATGGGTAATATTACGATCATTATAGATGCGGGAGCTTATGCAGATCTTGCGGGCAACCTGAATACTGTTGGGGAGAACATCAGCATTGCTTATAACAGTCTGCCAGGTGGTATTTCGCTTTCCAATACAAGCATAGACGAGAATAATAGCCTGGGAGATGAGATCGGACAACTTTCAACCGAAGATATGGACCCGAGAGACTTACATACGTATTCGCTGGTATCAGGCACGGGAGATGATGATAATGATGCCTTTGCTATCACGCTTGATAAGCTTAGAGGAGCCACTGAATTTGACTTTGAAACACAGTCAGCTTTCAGCATCAGAGTAAAGTCTGATGACGGGAATGGGGGAGTTGCAGAGAAAGCATTCTCCATCGCTATCAACGATGTAAACGAAGCACCCACAGCCATTGAGCCAGACAATACCATCATCGAAGAGACAGATGATGCGGGGGTATTGGTAGCTACATTGTCGACTACCGATGTTGACGCTAATGAGACTTTTACTTACAGTCTTGTGGACGGAGCAGGAAGTGATGATAATGTAGCTTTCTCCATCTCAGGAGATGAGCTCATCAGCACACAGCCTTTCAACTTTGAGGAAAAGGCACTTTATACTGTTCGCCTGCGGGTTACTGATCAGGGCGGCCTGACCTTTGAACGTACGATAGAGTTTGCCATTAATAATGTGGTATTGGAGCCTTTGAGAGATTTTACTATCGACAGGCCTGATGCACGCGTTAAGAACTTCTTTACACCCAATGGAGACGGACAGAATGATGTATGGGTAGTGGAGGATATCCAGGATAATCCTGTGAACGAAGTGAAAGTGTACAGCCAGGGGGGAGAGCTGGTTTTCAGCACACAGAACTACCAAAACAACTGGGCAGGTACTTTTCAGGGCAAAAGCCTGCCAAGCGGATACTACTATTACGAAATCAACATTATGGAGGGCCAGTCTATCATTCGTGGTATGCTCCTGATCCTCACTTCAAACTAAGCAAAGCCTTATGAAAACCTTTAGCAGACTATTCATCTTCACGGTATTCTTCGTTGTACAAGCCGGGGCTTTAGCGCAACAAGTCCCCTTGTTCAATCAGTACCATGTACAACCTGCCCTGGTGTATCCATCGGCCTCGGTTATGGCGAGTAATCCTCAGCTGAGCGTGCTTTACAGGGGGCAGCTTTCGGGTTTGGATGGGGCTCCTGTCACTTTCGGCCTTAATTACAGCAACCCTCTGTGGAATGAACTGGGCTATGCGTTGAACGTGAACAGTCATGAGTTGGGTATTCTTAGACAAACCACCGTTTCTGCCGGGCTTTCCCGCATGTTACTGACGAAAGAGCATAAACTGTCCTTTGGTCTGGAGGCCGGGTTAGCACTGTTTTCCATAGATGAAGACCGGGTAAGTGTGGAGAGTCTTACTGACGAGCTCATTCAGAATATCCTGGGTAATAATGGTAGCTCTGCTTTTGTGGCGGCTTCAGTTTCTTACAGGTTCAAAGATTTTGATGCACATATAGCTGTGCCCAATCTGATTCATTCAAGCCTGTCTGACGGAGATTTTGACCAGTTAAGCCGAGCCAACAGGCCTGACTTTTCGGGAAGTGTCAGCTATAATATCGCTATCGATCCCACTAAAAATATCAGGTTCAGTCCACAAGTTACCTACAGGCATTATGATGTGATTGGAGGGGCGATGGATATCACCGGCAGGCTGGAAATCCAAGACAAATTTCAATTGAACCTGGGTTACCGTGAGGGGTTTGGAAGTACGGCTGGTATAGGGGTAGAGCTGAAACCAGGCCTTCTTTTTACATATCAATATGACTTTGGAAACTCCGATATCCCCTATCTGTCAGACGGCTTTAATGAGCTGGGATTGCATTTACGATTTAAAAGCAAAAAGGAACTGGAAACAGATATGTACCAATCGGGTAAGGAGTTAATTGACCGACTACAGGAAAAAGAAATCTACGACAAGAAGCTGATCAGTGAGGAGGATCAGTCTGCGGCCGTAGGTTACCTCAGCTCATTGGAAACCGGAGGACGCAAAACCAGAAAGACAAAGGGAGAAGAGGCCTTTGACAGGGTGTTGGAGGAAATCAAAGCGAAGGGACTAGCCAGAATGCAGGCAGAAGCAGATCAGAGAAAATCGGATGCAGAACGCAGTGCCAGCGAACGGGCAGGGGCAGAGCTGGAAGAAAGCCGGAGAGCACTGGAAAAATCGAGAAGAGAAAAAGAAGCTTTGGAGGCAGAAGTAGCCAGGCTGAAAGCAGCAAGAGTAACACCTGAAACAGCGCAAACCCCTAAACCACAAGAGGCCTTTGAGGGAGATTATATCGTGGTGGTAGGGGCATTCTTACCAGGCACCGACAATGCACAAAAACTCTACGATAGCCTGAAAGGTGAATACCCCGAGGGTGGCATCTTCCAAAGCAAAAAGAGAGGCTATAACTATGTCTACGTAATGCACTTTGCTGAAAAAGCAAAAGCAGTTAGTGCCATGCGGGAATTACGTAAGCAGTCGCAGTTCAGCGATAGCTGGGTGCATATACTAAGACTGAGTCGTTAAGCCCGGATCATCTAATAGAAAGCCTCGCGTATTCCGGGTTCAATGCCGTTTAGTTAAGAGATTCGTTCTTGATACTTCATTTCCACCCCGAGCCCTGAAGGGTGATATTAATCCATTAGAGACTCCCTTTAGGGAAAAAAAGGGTAGAAAAGACTTAACTAAACGATATTAATTCCCTATTGAATTATCAGAAGCCCTGAATCTGACTATCCATCCAATCGATGCGATCATTGATCCAGTTCTTTGTATACTGGATTTCCTCTTCGTAAGAGGCACCCACAAAGCTATTGAAGGGGAGTGGCACACCTATCACTCTCCACTTATCGTAGTTACGTCCCAGGGCTCCGTTTTGGTCCAAAAGCTGCACGTGTGTATCAATCATAGCATTAATGCGGTTGCTGTTCAACAGAGTGGGCTTCAATGAGTTCCAGCGCGCTTTAATGGCATCTTTGAATTCAGGGTCTTCCATCAGGCGGTTCCACCAGAAGTGTACCAACCATAAATCGCTGGGGGCTATCTCATTATAGCGATAGATCCATGACTGCGTCTGGCTGCGGCCATCATTACCGAAGGCCAGATTAAAGTCCCAGATAGGACCCATCGCCAGTTTGCCACCCCGGTCCTTATGCATAAAGGTGCTCAATCTGTATCCATCTGGGTTGGCACTTAATTCATTCAGTAAAAAGAAATCAACAAAACTGTCTCTGTCCATATAATCCAGGTAAGTTCTCTGACCTATGCTGAAGTTGTCCCCCAGTAGTGCTGATTCAAAGTCTGATATATATTGCTGAATGTAGTTCTTTTGGGCGCTGGTGATATTCGTGTTTTTTGGATATTCATAGAGAAAGTAGGTCTCTGGTCCTTGCTTAGGGCCGTAGGGGGGAATGTTGATCCGGTTACCATTGGGATCAAAATCAGATCGGAAACCCAGAAATTCAGTATAGTCCTGATCTCCCGGCCAGTCGTCATTGTCCGTATCCCCGGAAGTCTTGTCAATTTTTAGGATGTAGCCACCGGTAATCAGGTCAGGGTTACTATCCGCTGTAGTCAGCGTTTCCAAATCTACCCGGTCTCCGTCCCTTTTGATCTTTTCCATAAAGGCATAAACACCTCTGTAGCTGCCGTTTATCTGTAACTCTACAAATCTTGTTCTGGGGGCATAGCGTCCCATTTCATTGGATATCTGGTAGATAAGCACATTTCTCAGCAGGGTTTTATCGCTATAGGGGCCATTCAGAATCCAGTCCTCTTCCTCGGGAAAACCCAGTACCTCCAGCTCAATATCTTCATCAGCGGCATCCCGGGTTTCTATGCCGTAAGATTTCTTTTCGAACAAGCGCAATGAGGTAGAGCCCCTGAACTCAATGCCAATGGGGGTACTCAATTGCAGTGTCTGATTGACATAGACATTCATATCGGCAATCACCTTGGGCTCATTCACAATAGTATTACCATTGGTATTGATGGAGATAAAAGGAATGGAGCTGTTTTCGAAACCTGATTCATTAGGGTCGGGATCGGGAGTAGGAGTACCCGGACCATCATCTCCTGAGCAATTAAGAAACAGAACTGTGACGAAAGCCAGCGAGAAAACCCTGGCGTAGGTTGCGTTAGTAAATACTTTCATTTTGCGCGTTTCAGGTAGTATTCGATTATTAACACGAGTCAGACCTCAAATTGTTTTCAATCTGTGTCAAATATGCCAGACAGCTTATTTGGAGTCTGTCTATAAAGTCAAGGTCAAAGCGAAATGTTTTTAAAGGTCAATCCCTGTCTGCCACCATACAGGCTCCTTATCCGGCCCCTTCGCTAATTCCTTAGCCAGAGGCTTAAGCCATCGGAGAAAGCTGCGCGAGCGCAAGTGCAAGGGGGACAATAGGTGTTTCTCATTTCGCTTAACCACTTTCTTGGATATTATGGACAGACACGAATTAAAGTCTGTCCATGGAGTGTGAGTCTGAGCCAGAAAGTCTGCTGGCAAGGCTTGTGAAGTTTCAAAAAGCACAGTTTCCTGATGGAAATGAGCATTTTTGAAACAAGCGTAACGCAGCCAGAGGACTTTCTAGACAGACACTATTTAGCGGTATAACATTTGCCAGAGCCCAAACCCATGGGGTTAGATGCTGTATTGAGAAAGTTGACCGGAATAGATGAACAATCGCTACCGGCACCAACCAGTCCCGGCAGATTGGTACAAGGGTGGACGGAGAAGTGCAAATGAGGAACATCCCCTGTATTACCAGTGTCGCCACTGAGACCTATCACATCACCCTGCTTCACTTCAGTACCAGCTGTGACGAATACACCATTGCGGGTCAGGTGAGAGTAGAGAGCCACGGTGCCATCATGATGCTGGATAGTAATCAGGTTCGTGTTATTGCGGTCGCCATCACCGGCACCATCATTGGCATGAACCACAGTACCATCTCTGGCCGCCAGCACCTGGGTACCGATGCACATTTTAAAGTCGTAACCAAACTGCCAGAAATCACTATGGCCCAGGCCTGAGCTATTGCCCTGAAGTACCTGGTAGGTGGTGCCTATGGCATAAGGTAGATTATAGGGTGAAGCAAACCAGTTAGGGAAAGTAGCATCCTGGTCGTAGATGGGGTAGGTAGGTATGAATTCAGTGCAGTTACCATTCTGGCAATCCTCAGTGCCATTGCCAGGTACCACATTGCCCCCGTCATCTTCACCGTCCCCGGCACATGCCATAAGCACGAAGATGAGCGATAATATGTAGAGGATAGGAATCCGGTTTTTATGCACTTTCAGACCTTTTGCGTTTCAGCCGCCAATATGCTGAATTTTCTTTATTTAAAGACCCGGAAAGCAATTATGAAATGTGCCATTGCTCCTTGAATTTAATTTATGGAAGGAAAAGTAATAGGCTTAGAACGAAGTCCTGTAGTTTTGATTGGTCAATTATTAAGGTATCTGTCAAATGTCTCTCTTATTTCAGGAGTACTAGGTCCAAAAGACCTGTATTGAACCAGCTCACCATTTTTGTTGAAAAGAAGATACCTGGGGATTTCCCAAACCTTTAATGTCGCCATTAAAGTATTGTCTGATGAATTGTCTACCATATAGGAGGCCATATGATTGCTTATATCGGTTTTGGCTATGGCTCTTTTCCAGTTCTCGGGCTTTTTGTCTATAGAGATGTAAACGAAAGTAATGTCTTCTTCTTGGTACTGCTGAACTAACTCTTTCGAATAGGGCATTGAAACAAGGCATGGAACACAATGGCTTGCCCAAAAATCGATGTATAGAAGTTTGCCCTCATTTTGAGAAAGCAGGTCTTGAAAATCGATCAATTCACCGTTTTGATTTTGGAGTGAAAGGCTAAAAAGAGAATCAGACTTACTGTTTAAGTCGGACAGCACATTGGCAGAACTCAGGAGTTCCGAGGAGAGAGTGTGTTGATATTTAATAAGAGTATTTTCTAACAAAGCTTTGTTTTTCACATCCACCACAAATTTTTTGAAATAGACTTTAACATCTTTTTCTGGAAAATGCTCTATGATCAAATGCATGTTCTTAGTAAGCAAAACCTCCAGGTCTTCTTTGGAGAAGAAATTACTTGATTTGATAGTGTCATACACTACCCGGTAGTCGGGAAATCGCTGGCTGACCTGATGCACCCATGGTGCGGCTTTATAATAAGCCTCTCTTTCTACATACTCAAGTATTCGTGAGTAATAACCATATTTAGACAGGTTTTTATCGTCAATATTTTTGATACTCCAGTCACTAAAGTTCTGTTCACTTGTACCCTGACCCTTTTCCAGTTCAGTTTTGAATTTATGTGTTAGAAAATCGTATTCAACCTGGCTTTTTGTCTGATAAAAGTCGTGTAGTTCTTCTGTGATATGACCATACTCCAGAAGAGAGTCCAATAACAACTGTTCCATAGATAATTCTCTTTTGGCTTGCCTGTATCCAGTTTTCATCTTGGTAGAGATGATTTCTCTTTGTTTTAAAGGGTCTCGGATTTTTAAATAGCCTTTAACAGAACTTAAAGGGTGGATATTAAACTGGCTGTTTCCATCGAAGGGCTCATCGTCTTTGAGTATGAAGTCTCGCCTTACTTTTTCATAGTTCACTTCGGTGTAGCTTATTTCCCTGTTAACAATGGTAGCTTCGGGGAAACCATTTTCATAGGTAAATAAAGCAGTATCCCCTTTTTGAAAGATAAAACTGAGATGTTCATATAAGTTGTAGATATGCTCTATTTCAACAAAATCGTTTTTGGTTGGAAAAACCACGGTGTCTCTCGTGGGAACTTTTGATGTGCTGTAAGTATGCTTTATCTGGTTACTATCGATTGACATAATTTCATAGCCTGCTTCCGTTGAACTCCAAACGCCTGTGACTTCGTGTCGATAACTACTGTAGTCTGGACATTGATCGATGATTAGTACTACCTGATCAGGTATATAGGTTTTGTTTTTTTCATCTATGGTAGTATCAGAGCATGCGCAAAGGCACCCAAGAGCCAAGGCAGCAAATAACAATTGAGACTTTAACATATAATTGCTTTTGAAGCAGTAATCATAAACTTTAAAACCCCTTGTCTATCAGCGACTTTGGAGGCGTATGTAATATTTCAAACTCAAAAAATGACAACGGAGTTTTTGTCCTCTATTATACAATAGTTAAATCGTTTTTAGGAAGGTCATCAGGGCCTTCTTGTTTTTATAAAAAACTCATGAACTAAAGGCATGCATCGCGGAGAGCTAAAAATATTTGCTATTCATGTCCTGGATGTATCACTTTGATACAATCCCGTATCAGGCTGACACAATAAAACACAGGAGGGTTGTATGTAACTAACTGGTTTTAAGAGTGTTGGTTTTTTGGTATTGCACTTGTACCAGATGAGCTGTCTAAAACTCAGAATATTATGCTTCGCAATCATCTTCTAGTCGCTCTTCGGAATATCGGTAAGCGAAAGGCCTTTACTTTCATCAATACACTTGGGCTCACGGTGGGTATGACGGTCTGTTTGCTGATCGTAACCTATGCCCGATACGAAATGAGCTATGATCGCTCACACCCAAATGCGGACCAGATTTACCGTGTCACGGTGGATATGTACAATGGAGAAGCTTTTCAGGTAGCAGATGCTCAATGTTATCCCGGGGTTGGTCTCCTGGCAACAGAGGAGTTTCCTGAGATAGAGGAGTACGCCATGGCAAGACACATCGGTAGATTCCTTTTCAAAAACGGGTCGCTGGCCTTTAATGAAGACAGGGCCTATATTGCCAATCCGGGATGGCTCACGGTCTTCGACTGGCAAATGATAGCCGGTGACAGAGAAACTGCCCTCGATGAACCCGGTAGGCTGGTGATCAGCGAAAGCATGGCTGAAAAGTACTTTGGCGATGAGGATCCGATGGGCAAGATGCTTACGGTGGTGCCTGGTGGAGATGAAATACCTATGATGGTCAATGGTGTGTTTAAGGATCTCGCCAATAACAATCACCTGAAATTCGATGTACTCATTTCTTATGAAACAGCTGTTCAGGGGCTGGGCTTTACCTACGATAACTGGAATGGCAATAATGAGTTTATGTATTTGCTGTCCAATCAGCCCCAACTGGGCGAAGATTTTGAAGATCGTTTCAACACGGCCTATTATGCCAGAACCAAGTCCAGAGAGGAAAGGGGAGACCGGTTGGTGCTGCAACCGCTTACGGATATTCACCTGAAATCAGACAAAACCTATGAAGCTGAGGTAAACGGAAGCCAGAGCATTGTCAATATTCTTTTAGTCGTAGCCGTGTTTGTGCTGGTGGTGGCCTGGGTCAACTATATCAACCTTGCTACAGCCCGTGCGATGGAACGGGGTAAGGAAGTAGGCGTACGAAAAGTACTGGGCTCAAGTAAAGGTGCCCTGGTTTGGCAGTTTCTTACCGAAGCCGCTTTCCTTAACCTGCTGGCGATTGTGCTGACGATCACTGGTATTCAGCTCGTTTTACCGCTATTCAACGACCTGGCTGGTGTACGGCTGACTTTTAACATACTGAAAGACCCCGAACTAGTGTCGCAGGTATTGATCGTGTTTGTGGTGGGCACATTGGCCTCTGGTATTTACCCTTCTTTGGTGCTCTCCAACTTCCGTCCACTGGCAGTACTTACCGGTAAATTGAAAGACTCACGGGGAGGACTTATGCTCCGCAAAGGGCTCGTGGTTTTCCAGTTCCTCATTACCATGTTGCTGCTTGTGGGTACTGTGGCTATTTATCAGCAGGTAAACCATATGCGCTCTCAAAAACTGGGCATAGATATGGCGCAGACCATTGTGGTCAAATCACCGGTGGTAGCCATAGATGGTGATCAGCAGTACGAGAAGCGTAAGACCTTTAAATCAGAGCTTTCGAGGCTGGCACAGATCAGTGGTGTATCATTTTCTGAGACGATTTTCGGGCAGGGTACCAACGATATGAACTCGACTACGGGTATGCACAGACCAGCCGATAAGATGGGAGATGGAGTGAACTTTTACTTCTTCAGGGTTGACGATCAGTTTGTAAAGAATTTTGGCTTTGAGGTCTTGGCCGGAAGAGCCTTTGATGAGAAACTTGAGTCTACCTTTGAAGAACAGTCTTCTACCTATCAGAATTTGATGATCAACGAGACCAGCCGAAAGCTATTTGGTTTTGAAAGCAATGAGGCTGCCATTGATCAGAAAATCAAGAGTTTTGGGCTCACTTTTACCATCGTTGGGGTTTTCAATGATTATAACCATCACTCTCTTAAAACCAAGGTTGACCCTACCATTTTTATGTATGACAAGACCGGAAGAAATGCCAACTATACATCTATAAAAGTAGAGGGCGGAAGCAACCCCGGAGAGAGCTATAAGTCGGCCTTAAATAAAATAGAGTCAGTGTACAGAGAGGTATATCCTTCCAGCGATTTCGATTATTATTTCCTGGACGAGAAATTCAATGAGCAATACCGAGCAGACCAGCAGTTTGGCTCGGTCTTTACCACCTTTGCCATCATCACTATCTTCGTTTCCATACTGGGACTCTTCGGGTTGGCACTCTACGAAATTCAGCAGCGTATCAAAGAAATAGGCATTCGCAAGGTACTGGGAGCCAGTGCTCCAACCATTATCAAACTACTGGCCAGGGACTTTATGAAGCTTATTCTGATCTCTGTAATTGTGGCACTACCGCTGGCTTACTTCGGCATGGATGCATGGTTGTCTTCTTACGCCTACCGCATCTCTATTAGCTGGTACCTGTTTGTGCTGCCGGCCGTAGTATTACTGGCAGTGGCCCTTACCACCATCATCGGCCAGACGATCAAAGTAGCCAGACGAAATCCGGTAGACGCCCTGCGCTACGAGTAGCTTAAAGAATTGTATGAAGCATAGAGAGGCTGCATCTTAGGGTGTGGCCTTTTTCTGTTTAGGGTTTAGGGTTTAGGGTTTAACCCCGATTATTCATTAGGATTTAGAAATCGGGTTCAAACCTTCATTTTTAGAGAGAGAAATGGGAATTTGTGTTAGAGCCAACTTAACCCAAATGGTTAACCTACCGATAGAATATTCAGACAAGCAAGTTACTCCTTATGGAGGGATGAGTCTGATGAAAAGATTTATAGATCAGACAGGTATTCGTGAATATCTGAGAGGTGTGGATTTACCTCAACCTGGCTCTAATCGCGGTTACGCACCTGAGCATATTGTGGAGTCTTTCTGGCTGAGTATCTGGACAGGGGCCAGCCGTTATGTTCATTGTGACTGGCTTCGGTATGATAAGGTATTGCACTCTGTTTTTCAGTGGGATGAGATGCCTAGTCAAAGCACTTATAGCCGATTCTTCAGGAAGTTTTCTCAGAAGCGAAACACTGAGCTATTTCCATCACTTCAACACTGGTTTTTCGATCAAATAGGAGTTGCTAATATCACGGTAGATTTTGATAGCACAGTGATTACCCGATATGGAGAACAAGAAGGGAGTGCCAAGGGATACAACCCTAACAAACGCGGAAGGAACTCACATCATCCCTTAATGGCCTTTGTGGGTCAAACCAGAATGGTGGCCAATGCCTGGCTCAGACCCGGTAACACAGCAGATAGTAGTAGTTGCAAAAGCTTTATGCAAGAGACTTTTGATCAGGCATTGAAGGGCAAGAAAGTGGGTTTGGTACGTGCTGACAGTGGGTTTTATACCGAAGAGCTACTTAGTTATCTGGAAGAAGAACAGCATAAATACATTATGGCAGTTAGGATGTACCCTAACGTTAAGAGTGCAGTTTGGGGGCTTGATGAGTGGGTTAACCTGACCAAAGGCATCCAACTCAACGAGATGTTCTTCTCTCACGAAAAGGGAAAACGTAGAAGGTATATTATTGTGAAAAAGCGAGTTGATATCCGTCCTAAATCTGGTGGGAAGGAGCTGTTTGAAGATTTACCAGGCCATCGCTTCAGTTGTTATGTTACTAATCTGGACCTGCCATTGGATCAAATATGGAATATCTATAACACCCGAGCCGATTGCGAAAACAGAATCAAAGAGCTAAAAGACGACTTTGGCCTAGATAGCTTTTGCATGCAGGACTTCTGGGCAACTGAGGCTTCTTTTAGGTTTATTATGGTGGCGTACAATCTGATGAGCTTATTCAGGCACTTTGCACTCAATCACCATAATAGGGCAACCTTGAGAACACTCAAATCCTATTGCTTTGCATTAGGAGCATGGAAGGTAAATCATGCTAATAAAACCGTATTGAAAATATCATTAGCTAGCAAAAGAAGGTCTTGGATGGATGGAATTTTTGCCCAAATCAAAAACCTAAGCCCCCCTTTCAATTATTCTATTGAATAATCCGGGTTTAATGTTTGGTAGCATGGTCAATAGTGATGAACAAAAAGTGTAAACCCCGTCAGTACCGTAGCAAAGCGAAGGTCGGACGGATGTTGGATAGTCAATAGTCGATAGTCCAACATCTCATGTCTAATATCTTTTTGCTTGATGTTGAGTGTTTAATGTTTACTGTTTAGCGTTTTACTGTTTAGCGTTTTGCAGTTTAATGTTTAATAGTTTGGTCTATGGTCTATGGTCTATGGTCTATGGTCTATGGTCTATGGTCTATGGTCTATGGTCTATGGTCTATGGTCTATGGTCTATGGTCTATGGTCTATGGTCTATGGTCTATGGTCCCGACTGTATCATTGTGAGACGATACCCGTATCAGGCTGACACGACAGCAGCTACAAAAGAGAGGTCACTATGTGTAAGTTACTGAAAGTCAGTTGTTTATTTTAATGGCACAGCACTTGTCTATAGAGAGACGGATTAATACATAAAACCATGCTTAAGAATCATTTCCTCGTAGCACTCAGAAATTTCAAAAAGAAAAAGGCCTTTACCGCTATCAATATCTTTGGTCTTACCATAGGTATGACGGTAGCCCTGCTTATCCTCACCTATGCCCGGTACGAGATGAGCTATGACAGCTTTCACCCAAACTCTGACAACATCTACAGAGTGTCGGTAGACATTTTGCAAGATGGCAACTTTCAGGTAGCCGATGCACAGTGCTATCCCGGTGCCGGGCTAATGGGCAAGGAAGAGTTTCCGGAAATTGATGATTATGCGATGGCACGTCACGTAGGACGCATGCTCTTTAAGAATGGCGACCGAGCCTATAATGAAGACCGCGTGTACTTTGCTAATCCGGGTTGGTTAACCGTGTTCGATTGGCAGATGATTGATGGTGATCGTGAGACTGCACTGAATGAGCCCAACATGGTACTGCTTAGTGAGACTGCTGCTAAAAAATACTTTGGTGAGGAAAACCCTGTAGGCAAAATGGTCAATATGATTCCCGGAGGAGGAGAGGTGACCATGAAGGTAAATGGAGTCTTTAAAGATGTACCTGAAAACACACATCTGGGCTTCGATATTCTGGTATCATGGCAGACAGGAGTAAAGTATATGGGCTGGAAATACGATGAGTGGAATGGTAACAATGAGTTTATGTATCTCCTTAGTAATCAGCCTGATTTAGGAGAAGAGTTTGAGGATAGGTTCAATGAGGCATATTTTGCCAAGCATGAGGATGAGCGCGGAAACGAAGAACTCAGAGTCTATCCCCTGACCGATATTCATCTTAAGTCTGATCGTACTTTCGAAGCAGAGGCCAATGGCAGCGAGGCTATGGTTAATATTCTACTGATGGTGGCAGCCTTCGTGCTGGCCATTGCCTGGGTAAACTATATCAACCTTTCTACCGCCCGGGCCATGGAACGTGGTAAGGAGGTAGGGGTACGTAAGGTACTTGGCTCCAGCAAGCAATCGCTGATCTTCCAGTTTTTCACAGAAGCCATTCTGATCAATTTGCTGGCTGTGATCCTGACAGTTACAGGTCTGCAAGGTGTGTTGCCTCTGTTCAATAATCTTACGGGCTTATCCCTCACCTTTGATCTATTCAGCGATGCAGGCCTCATGGCTCAGCTGGCTGCTATGTTTGTTTTAGGTACAGTGGCCTCTGGTTTATATCCATCCCTGGTGCTCTCCAATTATAAGCCGTTGGTAGTGTTGACAGGCAGGCTCAAAGATTCAGGCAAAGGTTTACTCTTGCGCAAAGGCCTTGTGATTTTTCAGTTTACTGCTACCATGCTGCTTTTGGTGGGTACCATTACCGTGTACAATCAGGTGAATTTTATGCGCAACCAGGACCTGGGCATGAATATCGATAGAACCATTGTAGTCAAATCCCCACTGGTGGCAGGCAGCTCAGATAATCTTGCTGAACAAAGGAGCACTTTTCGCAACGAGGTAGCTCGCTTATCTCAAGTCGCTTCTGTCTCTTATTCTGCCACACTTTTCGGTCAGGGCGATGGTGATCTGAATACCACTACCGGCCTGCAAACGGTATCTACTCAGGTGGGGAAAGGGATCAACTTTGCTTTCTTTCAGGTAGACGATCAGTTTATTCCCACATTTGACATTGAGCTACTGGCGGGAAGAAACTTTAATAAAGCAACAGAGGTAGAAGCGCAGGACGATCCTGGAAACTACCACGTGCTTGTCCTCAATGAAAGTAGCAGAAAGCTCTTCGGTTTTGCTTCAAATGAAGAAGCACTCAACGAAAAGATTTGGTTTGGCAATAACCACTATTCCATCATTGGAGTGATCAATGACTATAACCACAACTCGCTTAAGAGCGATGTCAGCCCTATTATCTTCTTATTTGATAAAGACGGAGAATCAGCAGAGTTTGCTTCTGTAAAGATCAATGGCAGTACGAATTCAGGAGAAAGTTATAAGGCAGTGCTTTCACAGCTTGAGAAGGTGTATCGTCAGGTTTATCCTGCCAGTGATTTCGACTATTACTTCCTGGACGAGCAGTTCAATGAGCAATATCAGGCTGATCAGCAGTTTGGTCTGGTGTTCTCTATCTTCTCAGGGCTTTCGATCCTTATATCTATCCTGGGACTCTTCGGCCTCGGTCTTTATGAAATGCAGCAGCGCATCAAAGAAATCGGCATCCGTAAGGTGCTTGGAGCCAGTGTTGGTAATATCATCAAACTGTTGTCAACCAACTTCTTAAAGCTGATCATCATCTCAGTGTTTATCTCATTGCCCATAGCTTATTGGGGAGTAGACGCCTGGCTGGATAGCTACGCCTACCGCATAGGAGTCAGCTGGGTGCTGTTTGTGATCCCCGCAGTCACTATTGTGCTTGTGGCTCTGGTGACCATAGTCACACAAACACTCAATGTAGCCAGAAGAAACCCGGTAGATGCACTGAGATATGAGTGAATTACTCTTATCTGAATTGAAATAGGGAGAAACTCAATTCAGATCAACAAAATATCAATTGGCATAAAAGGCTTCATACGAAGCCTTTTTGCTGTCTTCCATCTCGTAAAATCCTACAACCAACCTTATGATGATGAGACTGAAAACCGTATTGACCCTGATGCTTTGCTTAGGTTTTGCTCAGCTGTGCTTTGGCCAGAAAGAAAACCCTAATGAAAAACTGGAGTACCTGATAGGTACCTGGAAACTGGAACTGCAGTATCAGGAAATGAAAATTGTGGCCTTTATGGATTTTGAATGGGGAGAAAACAGAACCTTTGTTCTATCGCGCAACAGAAACTCCCGCAATGGTGGCCCAATGGAGACTGAGAATACAGCCATGATCTCATGGGATGGCGTGGCCGAAACATTCATAATTAGCTCCGTCTATAACGGTCCTGGTGATTTACTGGTAGGGCGCAGTACTGTCGAGGTGACTGATAAGAAAATCTTCAGGGACATTCTGCTTCACTATGCCGAAGGAGAGAAAATTCCCTTTATCGATGAAGTGGCCGGTAAAGGAGGAGGGAAGCTCCGGTACAGGCAGCATTGGGAAAGAATAGATGATGAGAGCTTCCGTGGTAAAATGGAAGTGCTGATGCACGGAGAATGGAAAACCACCTTCGACAACGAAATCTGGAAAAAGCAGAACTAAGAAGGCATAAAAAAACCATCCCGATGGTCATCGGGATGGCTACTCTACTCAAACCCAAAAATGGGTAAAAACTCAAACAACCTTAATTGCCTCCTCGTCCGCCTCTACCTCTTCTCTGTGGAGGGTTTTCTTTCTTCCATTTTTCGTAAGCTGTCCACTGGGTATCGTTGAAAATCTCTTTCAACTTTTCTTCCTGTGAAGCTCTCATTTCCTGCAGCGCCTCCCTCATTGCCTCACGGTCTATGCTGCCGCTACTGCGTAGTTCCTGCATCTTCTCCCTTTGCTTCTCTCCGGTTTCAATCAACAGGTCGTACACTTTTGTATGCTGCTCATCAGACAGGCCGAATTCTTCCTGCCACTTGTCTGCTGTCGCTTGTGCTCTTTCTTTGGGATCAACTCTTTGCCCTCTGCCTTCGCCTCCGCCACGCTGTGCTTCTGCCGTCATTAAGCCAACCATCAGCAGCATGCTCAATATCATTACAGATTTTCTCATGTTTTTATTGGTTTGTCAGTAAGACTCTTATTTGTTCAAAAGGTTTATTGGGGGTGTTTAAAAGTTTGATGTTTAGGTTGACCGTTCGATACAACATCAAACACATAAACCTGAAACTCAATAGCGCTAAACTTTAAACTTGTAAACTTTAAACTCAGTCAATCTCCCCGGAACCGATCAGCTCTTCACCATCATACCAGGCTACAAACTGACCCGGAGCAATGCCTCGCTGATGCTCATCAAAAATCAGGTATAAACCATCATCTTCCATAAACAGCTCCACCTGCTCCAGTGGCTGGCGATAACGAATGCGAGCCATCTGTACTCTGGATTCTCCCGGCTTGAGTGCCAGATCTTCGCGTACCCAGTGCACATTGTCATTGGCCACAAAGAGCCCTTTTCGCAACAATCCGGGATGATTTTCGCCCTGACCGGTATAGATCGTATTAGATTTTGTGTCCTTTTCAATCACAAAAAGAGGCTCAGGTGTACCCCCAACAGCAAGGCCTTTTCTTTGGCCAATAGTGAAGTAGTGGGCACCGTTGTGTTCGCCTACTCTTCTGCCATCAGAAGGTTTGTAATTGTAAGGTTTGGTCAGAAACTCCAGTTCCTCTCTTTTAGAGTCAAATGTATGAGCCTCCATTTCATGGAAATCATTGAAGTTATGAGCATCTGTAGCCAGCTCTCTGATTTGACCCTTTTGGGGAGCGAGCTGCATTTGCAGAAAGTCAGGCAGCCTTACCTTACCGATAAAGCAAAGTCCTTGTGAGTCTTTTTTCTCAGCGGTAGCGAGGCCTTGCGCTCTGGCTATTTCCCGTACCTCAGGTTTTTGCAGGTGCCCGATAGGGAAGAGGGCCTTTGAGAGCTGCTCCTGATTGAGCTGACAGAGAAAGTAGCTTTGATCCTTATTGTTATCAGCTCCGGCCAGCAGCCTGTGCGTTTCTGTGCCATCTACCACAATGGTTTCTTTCTGGCAATAGTGTCCTGTAGCCACAAAATCAGCTTTAAGCTTCATGGCAGCTTTGAGGAAGATATCAAACTTCACCTCACGATTGCAAAGTACATCGGGGTTGGGTGTGCGCCCCTGCTCGTACTCTTTGAACATATAGTCCACGATGCGTTCCTTGTATTGCTCGCTCAGGTCAATTACATGAAAAGGGATACCCAACATTTCCGCTACTGCCAGAGCATCATTACTATCCTCTACCCAGGGGCATTCTTCGCTGATGATTACAGAATCATCCACCCAATTGCGCATAAACATGCCAATTACCTCATATCCCTGCTCTTGCAGCAAGTACGCGGTAACACTTGAATCTACACCTCCTGAAAGCCCTACAACTACTCTTTTTGCCATCAATCTGCTCCTTTGAATCAGCTTAACAAAGCTTGCACAAAAATAGTTGATTTTGGATTGAAAAAATGATCAGAAGCTGTAGCGCTATTGGATTTGCAGGTGAATATGATCGTCATGCCTCACGGCCTGGCAACCATGAAAACGAACCTTATCGTATTGGCTCAGGCCCCAGCGCGTTTTCAAATGAGGCTCAATAAAGATTTTGGAGGTTTCCTTTTGTGCCAGTAGTATTTTGAGCAAAGCTTTGGTTCTTGCTACATCCACCGTATAGCTATCGGCTTTCCACTGAGGTACCAGCCTTTCCAGAAAACCGTACTGCCAATAGCCTTCAGTTTTACACCTTTTAGGGTAATTGGTTTCGCCTTCGCCTGGTGAGTCATATACGCCATAACCAATAAAGGAAGGACTGGCGTTACTGGCATTCCCCGTTTCCTTGTTGGTATAAAAGAAGCCTAAATCTACTTTCTTACCATCATTATGGCTTAGGTGTGGCAGAAGTGGGAAACCGCTGATAAATGGAAAATTAGCATCCAGGTATCTGACGGATGTACCCGGAAACTGATCATTCATGGTGCCGGCAGCCATCACCAGTTGTGCTTTCAAATCCTTCTTTACATAGTGTCGGTTGAGCAGAACAGTCAGATAGTTTTGAGGCTCAAGGTTGCCCTTGATGGGAAGGGGGGACCTACCGAATAGCGGGGTGATCAGAGGGATGATGAGTAAGGTGAAAATCAGGTAGCTACCGGTAAAGAGCAGACTGGTTTTTCGTTTGTTCAGGTTGAGTTTTTTTGAAATAATCAGAACCGGGATATAGATCAAACCACCAATCTGGGTCAAAATGGTCAGTATGACAAAGAAAACTATGTTGATCAAAAGTCGGGATATAGAAGCTGATAAAGGTCTTTTCTGAGTGGGGGCTTTTGAGTTTAAGGAGGCAATGATGGTTGCCAATTCATCGATCAGGCCCTCTCTGTTCGGTAATGTTGTGGGCAGGGTAATCTTTCTGACCCTTGTTACAAACCTGCCGCTGTCTATATCTGAGTTTTCCAGGTCGATCAGATTAAGGTCAACCAACACGCGATCTCCATTTAGCAACTCGTGTATGAGCCTATTGTCTTGAATGTAGTACCTGGAACCAGCAAGCTTTCGGATTTTAAGACGGTTGATGATCACTTGGATAATAAGTACGAAGGTGAGCCCGATACCAAAACACAGTAGTATGAGGTTTTTATGGATCAGCCATTGTTCATGCCGATAGAAATATACATAAGCGATAAAGATGAGTGTTGTTATGGGAGCTTTCCATAACTCTCTTTTATGAGCTTTAGCCAGATATTGCCTTGCCGAAATCGCATCAAGGGTATAGAACGTCACTGTGGATGATAATCAATTTTTTTAATCGAAGCCAGAGATACTACTTTCATCAGGGCTGAATAATGGCTGTGAATATATTGTCACTGACTCTGTATGATTTATGCCAATCGATTTGATTTTGATGCAGAACAGACTCTTGCCTATATCAAGCGCATACTTTCATGAGAAGCCGAAGCCTTATTTCAGCTCCCTGAAATTCTGAAAAACCTATATTTGAAACAACTGAGTTAAATGAAGCGCAAGACCCTGCTGTGGCACATTGTATTCTGGATCGTTTATATGGCGATTTTCACCTTTGTAGAAGGAGGTTATCAAAACAACTTTGACGAGGCCTTCGCGCTGGAAGCATCCTACCTGCCATCACGCCTTTTACTGGTGTATTTCAACTATTTTATGCTGCTGCCCCGCTTTTTGCTCAAGCGTAAAATCGAGAAGTATATTGGCTATACCCTTATTACCATCATTATCGCTACTACCATTCAGCGTGTATTGAGCTTTTATCTGATCAACCCCCTGATCTTTCCTGATTGGGAGCAGGGGGTATTTTTGCAAGCCTATCGTATTGCACAAGCCGGTATGATCATTACTTCTCCCATGATTTTTTTGATAGGTATGACGGTAGTGATCCGCTGGGCAGGCTCTGAAAAGAAGATACAACAGCTGGCGAGGGAGAAGGTGGAAACGGAGCTGAAATACCTGCGCAACCAGGTCAACCCACACTTCTTTTTCAATACGCTCAACAACCTTTATGGCCTGGCACAGGAGAAGTCAGATAAAACACCTGAAGTGGTGCTGAAACTCTCAGAGCTTATGAGCTATATGCTCTATGAAACGAATAAACCACTGATTCAGTTGGGGAGGGAAATAGACTATATCCGCAACTACATTGCGCTGGAAGAGCAACGCTATGAGGATAGGTTTAGCTGTAACCTGAGTATCAAAGGTGAGGTAAATAAGGTAAAGGTACCGCCCGTGCTGATGCTTCCCTTTGTGGAAAATGCTTTTAAGCATGGTATCAACAAAGAGTCTGAAGGTGCCTGGATGAACATAGACCTGAGGGTAGAAAAAGAGAAGCTTTACTTCGTGGTAGAAAACAGCCTGGCTGCACAGAAAAAGGTGGATACACAAAAAGGAGGCCTGGGAATTAAGAATGTAGAGAGAAGACTGGAACTGCTATACCCAAACGGACACACCTTAAATCACGGCCCCGGGTCGGATAAGTATCGTATTGAATTGATGATTGATTTGACAAAGCTAAGCCAACCCGGAGATGACTTTTAAATGCCTGATTGTAGATGATGAGCCGGTAGCACAGGGAATTCTCGAGCGCTACATCGATCAACTGGAGGGACTTACGCTGGTAGCCAAGTGCAAGAATGCCCTGGAAGCCAATGAATGGCTGCGGAAGGCTGAAGTCGATCTGATATTTCTGGATATTGAAATGCCTCACCTGGATGGGCTGAGTTTTCTGAGTACGCTTGCCAGCCCTCCGAAAGTGATCCTTACCACAGCCTACAGAGAATATGCGCTGGAAGGCTATGAACTTAATGTGGTAGACTATCTGCTAAAGCCCATCTCCCTGGAGCGCTTTATGAAGGCCATCAATAAGCTAGATGCCATGCCGGAGCTGGTACAGAAAGAATCAGTGACTGGCGAAGAGGATTACCTGTACATCAAGGCTGACAAGAAAATGGTGCAGGTGTATTTCAAAGACATTTTGTACATAGAAGGGCTAAGCAACTATGTGAGAATTTTCACCTCAGGCCGGCCCATAATCAGCTACCAGAAACTGAGCTACCTGGAAAGCATATTACCCGGTAAGGACTTTTTCCGATGTCATCGGTCTTATATCGTTTCTGGTCCCAATATCAAAGCTTATAACGCTACACATCTGGAAATAGGAGATACTGAAATCCCCATTGGCGGCAGCTACCGCGAGGCCACTTTGGACCGATTGAAGCCTTTTGAAGCGTAGGAGGTAGAGTGACAGTGTCCTTAACTCTTGCAAAACAGTGCACTGTCTTTCTTGGGTCGGGTGTTTCGCAATAGTTCACCAAGGACACTGTCCATACTTTTATGGTCTAAGCGTCCGCTTTGACTACCTCTGTTCTTAGCGTCTCGCTAAGAACATTATACTGTTGGTCAGACCATTACACCCGCAAGCACAAAACTGGTCAGACCAATGAGTTTCCCGTTTTAATTCCATAGCCTCAACGTTCGCTAAGGCTGAATGAGCTTTGACCAAAGGGCCTGGCAAAAACTCAGCTCTTCAGTGTAAAGGAGGAGGTAATGCCAATAGAGAAATTCCTCGCCAGGTTATCCACTCCATAGATACCCCGGGTATGCGTGCCTCTGTCACCCAGCACTTTCACAAAGAGATCAGAGGCACCATTGGCAACTTTGGGGGCTTCATCCCAGCCTACTGCACATTGATAGTAAATGTCGAGGTGGTTAAGGCCTTCAATCTTTTCGAAGCCGACATAGTGGTCTATCTGTGCCAGAATGTTGAGGGCTGTTAGCTGAGCTGCCTCATAACCATCGGCAGTAGAGTGCTCCCAGCCGTAGCGACCTAGGTATTTGTATTCATCACCCAGAATAGGGAATTGAATCGCCACATAGGCTATGCTGCCCCGCACATTTACTGAGAAATAAGAACCTCCCGGTGGGGCAATAGGAGGCAGGCTGAGATTGAGTGCTTTGAGCTTTTCAGTAATCATAGTGGTAAAAGTATTGAGAATGCTAAATGGTTCCGAAGAGTGGGGGATTTAGTTTGCTCTGGCCTGAGCGTCCCGCTCTGGCCTTACTCGGTTGCTCTGGTTTTGCCGGGTGCAGTTTTGAGACCCCTCAGTCCAGAAAGTTTTCATTCAAATTCCGAGACTCCGTAAGGACAGCTCCCCTAAGAGAGGAGCAGTTGTGCACGAACGCCTCGTTAATAAGAACCTTACTTTTTAAAGTCGGAAGATAGACTCACCTGGCCTGAGCGTCCCGCTCTGGCCTTACTCGGTTGCTCTGGTTTTGCCGGGTGCAGTTTTGAGACCCCTCAGTCCAGAAAGTTTTCATTCAAATTCCGAGACTCCGTAAGGACAGCTCCCCTAAGAGAGGAGCAGTTGTGCACGAACGCCTCGTTAATAAGAACCTTACTTTTTAAAGTCGGAAGATAGACCCACCTGGCCTGAGCGTCTCGCTCTGGCCTTACAGCTGATGCCCGGTATCATTCCCAAACCCCACACAACCGATCCGCTATTTTTTACAATTCACTACAGTCTATCAGCAAATCATTTTGATTAGTTGTACAAATATGAAATATATATTACTTTTACTTTTGTACAACTAATGCAATTGATCAATGAAAGGTACACAACTCGGAGAATTTGAAGAGCTCGTCTTGCTTACGGTAGGGGCACTGTACGATGAAGCCTATGGCGTAGCGGTGATGGACGAGATAAAGAACGAAACCAATCGGGGTGCAAACATCAGCGCCATTCATTCGGCACTGAGAAGGCTCGAAGAAAAAGGCTTTGTGAAGTCGCGCATGGGAGGAGCCACCAACGAAAGAGGAGGCAGACGCAAGCGCTACTTTGTGCTCACCTCTTATGGTAAAAAGGCCCTGGACGATGCACAATCACTGCGAATGAAGCTTTACAACCGAATTCCCAATATATCATTTGGTAATTAATGAAACCAGGCAAAAGCATAACACCACCTCGCTGGGCAGATCGCTTTCTGGCCTTTTATTGTCGTGAAGAGTTTCTGGAAGAAATAGCCGGAGACGCTCATGAGCTTTTCGAGCACAGGCTGGAAGGTTCAGGCAGGCACACCGCCAGATTGCTCTTTGTCTGGGATGTGCTTCGATTTTTCCGATGGTCAAATATTAAAAAAGTAAAAGGATTAAACTCAAATCAAACCATGGTCAAGAATAACCTTATTGTAGCACTGCGTGTGCTCAAACGCCAGCGAATGGCAAGTTTTATCAATACTCTCAGCCTCACCCTGGGAATTACTGCCGTCACCCTGATCTATTTCTTTATTCAGGAAGAGTTCACTTTCGATGATTTTCATACAAAGAAAGAGCAGGTCTACAGGCTGGTAAAAGACAGCTATGAATCTGAAAATATGGTAGGAGGCACTTCGGGGTATCATCCGCTACCTCTGGCCCAAAAACTGGCAGAAGATCTACCTGAAATTATGGCTGCTACCCGCATTGGCCATGGTGACTTCTTTCTGAGAATTGATGATAAGATGCAGGAAGAGCCCATGTTTTTTGCCGACCCTGCTATGCTCAGCATGTTTGATTTTCCTTTTCTGGTAGGGGATGAATCAACCGCGTTGAACAACCCTCAAAGTGTAGTACTATCCGAACGGGCAGCCAAAAGATTTTTTAACTCTATAGATGTGGTAGGCCAATCTATGGAAATGAAGGTGGGCAGAAGGGCGACATTCAAAGAGTACCTGATTACAGGAGTAGCTGAAAATGTGCCTTCTAATTCTACCATTCAATTTGATATTCTCTTGCCTTACACCGAGGTGCCATACTACGCTAATTACAAGGACTATTGGGGACTGAACACGGATGAAACCTATCTCTTGCTAAACCCGGCCCTGGACAAACAGGCATTTGAAAGTAAGCTGGCAATGCAATGGACCAACTATATGCCGCGCGAAGTGGCAGATATGGAAGCCAATGGTTTTGCCCCTTTCAAGTACAAATTACAGCCATTGAGTGATGTCCATTTAGATTCGAAAATCAGTGGCCTGTCTAAGGCCAGTGACCCCACGTATTCCTATATACTTGGCGTGATTGGTGGTGTTATTCTGCTGATTGGCTGTGCCAACTTTATGATCCTGTCCATTGGCAGGTCATCCTCACGGGCCAAAGAAATCGCTGTCAGAAAGGTGGTAGGAGCAAGGAAGAAGCAGTTAGTCTTCCAGTTTTGGACCGAGGCGCTTATCCTGAGCCTTATCTCAGCGCTGCTGGCCATTGGTCTGGTGTATCTGCTGTTGCCAACTTTCAATCAGCTGGCCGATAAGCAAATGGAGTTTGCGGCTATGATCAACCTGCAAAATGTTTTGGTACTGATCGGCCTTACTTTCCTGGCAGGTGTTATTGCCGGTATTTATCCTGCGCTGGTATTATCAGGTCTTAAGGCCTTGGACGTATTTCGCAGAAAAATCAAGCTTGGAGGAGCCAATCTCTTTACCAAATCCCTGGTTACATTCCAGTTTGCCCTCTCCATTGTCCTGGTGTTGGGTACTTTGGTTATTTATCAGCAGGTAGATTTTCTTAAGAACAAAGACCTGGGCTTTGACGGTACAGATGTAATTGTGCTTGAAAACCGAATCAACAGAAACACCGGGGCTACAAATCAGCTGGCTGATCGGCTTGAGGCTAATCCTGATGTAATGAGCTTTGCAGGGGTGAGTGCATCCTTTACCAAAGGGGGACTGAGCTCTTATTATGAGATGGAAGGTGGTGAAGAAGTACCATATTCTATGTATCGCATTTCTCACGATTATCTCTCTCTACTGGAAATCCCCATTGTAGAGGGTCGACAGTTTGACGGTAAGCTTGCCTCTGATACGCTTGAGGCTATTATAGTCAACCGGGAATTTATGCGGCAAATAGGGGCTGACTTTAAGATAGGGGATCGCCTGGAAAACCTGAATAATGCAGGACTCAAATCTCCAAGGGTTGTAGGTGTGGTAGAGGATTATAACTTTCGGTCGCTCAATGCAAAGCTCAGTCCGGTCATTTTAAGCATTAAGCCCTATTCGGGTTTTGGAGATTTGCTGATCAAAACCATGCCGGGCAAATCAACGGAGGTGCTTAGCGCTCTGGAAAAAAGCTGGTATGAATTAGCTCCTGATGTGCCCTTTAGCTATAGCTTTTTAGAAGAAGATTTGGAAGCACAGTATGCGAAAGAGCAGCGCTGGGCCAGCATCATTAAATATGCGGCTATCTGGGCTGTGGTGATCGCCATATTGGGTCTTATGGGGCTGGTAGCGCTCAGTATAGCAGGCCGAATCAAAGAGTTTGGTGTGAGGAAAGTATTAGGAGCCGATACCTGGCACTTGTTCCGGATTATCGTAAAGCAATACGCTGTGTGGTTGATAATAGCCCTGGCACTGGCAGTACCTGTGGTGGTGTACACGATGCAGCAATGGCTCGATGACTTCGCTTACCATGTAACTATTAGCCCTCTACTGCTCACAGCCGGCATAGCTATGCTCTTTGGACTCATACTGTTAGTGCTCGCTATCAATGCGATAGGCGCGGCCAAAAGGAGTACTATGGAAGCCTTAAGACTTGATTAAATGAGAACAAGGCCACCTGTCTGGGCGCAGTCTTTTCTCAGAGCTTACTGCCGCGATGAATTTCGCGAAGAGATTGAAGGAGATGTCTACGAGCTTTTTGAAGACCGGTTAGACAGGTTGGGACCGGGGAAGGCACGCTTACTTTTTATCTGGGACGTACTGCGCTTTTTCCGGTGGTCGAATATTAAGAAAACAACAAGGTTCAACTCAAACAACGCAGCTATGCTTAAAAACTATTTTTTGATTGCTAATCGCAATATGTGGCGCGAAAAGACCTACTCTTTTCTCAACATCACCGGGCTTTACGTAGGCTTTCTCTGTCTGATTCTCACAGTGGTCTATCTCAACAGATAGTTTGGTTACGATAGCCATCATGCCTACACGGAAGATACTTACCGCTTTTTGCTGGTAGATGATGAAAACGCAAACAGAAGTGCCTCTTCAGCCGGTCCCTGGGCTCCTAAAATGGCAGAAGACTTTCCAGAAATAGCAGATTATGTGCGTATTGGTGGTTTCTCTACAAGCATTTTCAGGTACAAAGGGCAGCACTTTTATGAAACAGGAGGCATTCTGGCCGATCCTTCCATTCTGAGTGTCTTCAGCTATAACTTTAAATGGGGAGACCCGGAGACAGCCCTTAATGAACCTTTTAATATGGTTATTTCTGAGGCCATGGCTTCAAAGTACTTCGGGGAGGCCAATCCTGTAGGAGAGGTGTTTAAGGTAAACCAGGGTGAGCAATACAAAATCACCGGAGTGCTCAGCGCAGAACAGGAGCCTACACATGTCAGCTTTGAATTTGTGGCCTCCTTTGATTCTCATCAGGATGACTTTCGCTACGATTGGGTGATACAGAATTATGTCACCTACATCCAACTCAAACCAGAAGCAGATGTAACAGGACTGGAAGTAAAACTAGTTGATTTCTTTAAGAGAAATACACCCGAAACCGGGGTCTCAATTGATGGCCGCACTTATGCGCTGGAACCCGTTAAAGACATCTACCTCTACAGCAATGTCAATGATCGGGTACCTACGATCAAGCGCGTAACCACCTTTGCCTTGATAGGCCTTTTTATACTGCTCATTGCGCTGGTCAATTATGTAAACCTGGTGACCGCCCGATCAACACAAAGGCTGAAAGAAGTTGGGGTAAGAAAAGCTATAGGCGCCAGGAGGCAACAACTTGCTTTACAGTTTCTTACAGAAAGCTTTTATTTCTGTCTGCTGGCCTTTGTTGCAGCAGTACTCAGTGTCAACCTCTTTATGCCGGCCTATTCAGAGCTGGTAAATGAAACGCTTACTTTCAGCCTGACTGCTGACTATCAATTGGTATTGATTCTATTGGCTGTTACAGCCACGGTCGGTGCTTTGTCAGGTTTGTATCCGGCTGCCGTTTTGTCCGCCATCAAGCCGACAAACCTGATGAGTCAGAAGGGGAATAAATTCGGGGGGCGAAATGCTTTCAGAAAAGTGCTTACCGGGCTACAGTTCTTTATCTCCATTGCCCTGATCATTGCCACCGCTATGGTCAACCGTCAACTGGATTTTATGAGCGAAAAAGACCTGGGTTTTGATAAGGAGCAGCTTATGGTAGTTTCGCTTAGCAATACTTCCATTTTACCAAACAAACATGCCTTTGCTGACCGACTGGAGCAAAGCCCCTATGTGAGGTCAGTGGGCTTAAGCGGGCAAGCTATTGGCGGTGGCGACTGGGGCATGCCCTTTCGCTACGAAGGAGGAGACGAGCCACAGGCATCGCGCTTTATGGCGGTAGATGCTGCTTTTGCTGAAACACTGGGAATCGAATTCCTGGCGGGTAGAAACTTTTCTGAAGCGCTGACCACGGATGTAGACAATAGCTACATCATCAATGAGACTTTTATGAAGCGTGTAGGCTGGGCCAGCCCTCAGGAGGCAGTAGGCAAGGGAATAGAAATGCCCGCCAGAAATGCCGATGCCACCAATAGCTGGACTCCAGGCACCGTAGTCGGGGTGGTTAAAGACTTTCATTACAGAGACTTGCGTACCAATATGTTGCCCCTTGTGATGTCCAATCGCCTCGGCTGGACAGATATACTCTTTATCAAGCTACAAGCCAATGCTGTAACCCAGGGCCTGGACTTTGTGTCTGATCAATGGAAGGAAACCGAAGGCCAAACACCCTTTAATTATTACTTTCTGGATGATCGCCTGGAGCGTTTCTATGAGCCGGAAGCCAGACTTTCGAAGACGGCATCCATTTACGGAGCCATCGCGATTATACTCGCTTGCTTTGGGTTATTCTCACTATCCACCTTTATGGCAGAGCAAAGGATGAAAGAGGTGAGTGTTCGCAAGGTACTGGGTGCATCCATGAAGCAAATATTTCTCATGTTCTCAAAACCTTTTGTGTGGATTGTAGTGATTGCCGCCTTAGCAGCCATACCCGCAGCACTTTATCTGCTGAGCGACTGGCTCAATGAATTTGCCTACAGTCTTTCTATTGGAAACCAGCTTGATATACCCATAGTGGCTGCTCTTATCACACTTTTGGTGGCACTTTTAACAGTTGCCTATCAAAGCCTGAGGCTTTCCAGGGCTAATCCGATTAGATTTTTAAGGAATGAGTAAACACCCGGGAAACACAACGCCCCGGTTTGCCAGACGCTTTCTGGAATTCTACTGCAAAGATGAATACCTGGAAGAGATAGAAGGTGACCTGGAGGAGCTTTTCGAAGTAAGGCTTGCCGAGAAAGGTATGTTCAGGGCTAAGACTCAATACTACTGGGATGTACTACGATTTTTCCGCAGGTCCAACATAAAACGAACAACAAAGCTCAATTCAAATATCACGACAATGACGAGAAACAACTTTAAGATTGCCGCCAGAATCCTCTGGCGACAAAAGGTTAATACAGCCATGAATGTAATGGGCATAGCTGTGGGCATTGCCTGCTTTATGCTCATAGCACTCTATGTAAAGCAGGAAGTAACCTTCGATGCTTTCCACGAAAAGAAAGACAATATCTATCGCGCATGGGTCAAAGAGGTATATGACGATGGACGCGTATTTTTCGATATCTCGACACCAAGGGCACTGGGGCCTACACTTATCAGAGATATTCCGGAAGTAGAAGAGTTCGTACTGATTCAGGGGCTCTCTGTACTGGTAGGCAGGGGAGAAGGTCGCATCCCCGATCAGGCGGAAATGGTGACCTCCAATTTCTTTGATGTCTTTGATTTTAAGCTGATTGCCGGAAATACCACAGACCCTTTCAGTCAGCTGAGTCATGTAGTTTTATCAGAAAGCTATGCTCAAAAGTACTTTGGTGATGCCGATCCGATTGGCAAAACGCTACCGATGGAACTTGGCGGTAGTATTACGGATTATGTGGTGAGTGCAATTGTTGAAGATGCTCCACAAAACACTTCGCTTCCCTACCACATGCTTATTTCTCACAATGATGAGGAACTGGCCGGCCTGGCGGGAGCACAGAGAGGCTGGTTCAGTATTTCTCCGGAGACTTATATTCTGTTGAGAGATGGTACTAAGCCAGAAGACCTTACCGCCAAGACACGCGCCATGGTCAAAAATACGGTCAATGGCTCCGGTGTGTTTGGTGATGTACCTGTAGAAGATCATTACCTGGTAGAGTGGCAGCCAATAACCGATATCCATCTGAACACAGAGCTACCTCCGGGCCGTTCAGCCGTGGGCAATCCGCAGTATGTCTATATCCTGGGGGCAATAGGCCTGCTGGTCATGGTTATTGCCTGCATCAATTATACTACACTGTCCATCGGTCAGTCCTTTAAGAGGTCTAAGGAGGTTGGCATCCGAAAAGTGGTAGGTGCCAGGGGCAATAGCCTTATCTGGCAATACCTGAGCGAGAGTACACTTATTGCGTTTCTGGCGACCCTTTTTGGTGTATTCTTTACCTTTCTTATGCTGCCCATATTCAATGAATTGGCTCAGACGAGCCTGGTTTTACCGGTAGATTTTACCGCGATAGGTTTTGCCCTTTTGCTCTCCCTGGTTATTGGAATGTTCTCAGGAACCTATCCTGCGCTGATTCTCGCAAGGTTCAAGGTAGTCAGTGTTTTAAAAGGAGGTTCACAATCAGGCGGAGGCAAGCAGTTGGCACGAAAAGGCATGGTAGTATTTCAGTTTTTACTTACCGTGTTTCTGATTTCCAGTACCCTGATTATGCGTAAGCAATTGAATTTTCTACAAAATCAGGACCTTGGTTATGAGTATAATGCTATGGTAACCGTACCGCTCTATCCAAGCCCGGAGGCTGACCGTACCGTGCAGCGCATTAATACAGCCATGGATAATGGAAGACTCCTGATGGGTGAGCTGAACCGAAACCCAGACTTTACTGACTTTGCCATGGCCTCCCACATGTTTGGTACATCAGGCTGGTCGCAGATTGGCTTCAATGCCGACAATGGTAATTACCTGAGCTTCAATCTGCTGATTGTAGACGCTAACTATCTGAGCGCTTTTGATATCAAAATGGTTGAGGGCCGGGATTTTGACGCCTCGCTGGAATCAGACAAGTTACAGGGGGTAATTATTAACAAAGCAGCTGCCGAATACTTTGGTTTTGAAAACCCGATAGGAGCCAAGCTGCCAGATACTGAATTTGGGGAACACACGATTATCGGAGTGACCGAAGATTTTAATTACAGCTCACTCCATGAAGGTATTGAACCACTGATTATGGTGCAGAATCCATTGCCTATTTTCTCTGGCATTGATGACTATAATTCAGGTGACAGCATTATACCCAAGCTTGTATTCCGATATACCGGCTCAAACCTCACAGCAGTTGATGATCTGCTCGAGCCTGCATGGACCCGGCTTTTCCCGACACAGGAGCTCAACTTCAGCTTTATGGAAGAGAGGCTTCAGAATCAATACCAGAATGAAGCTCGCGTGAATAAAATTGTGACCATAGCCACCGTATTAAGCATACTGATTGCCAGTCTTGGACTTTTAGGACTTACCATTCTGGTAGTAAATACCAAAATCAAGGAGATCGGTATCCGCAAGGTATTGGGGGCTTCACCCAAGGTGATCTTCAATCTGCTTTTCAAGGGCTTTTCCGTTCAGCTATTGATCGCAGTATTGCTATCCGTACCCGTTACCTGGTACCTGATGCAGGGCTGGCTTGAAGGTTTTGAATATCGTATTGGTATGGGGGCAGAGATGTTTATTGTCAGTGCCTTGCTCGCTTTGGGCATTATGCTGGCTGTGGTCAGCTACCATGTGATTCGGGCATCCAAGGCCAATCCTGTGCGGGCACTGAGGACGGAGTAAGCAGGTTCCTACCAAAGATGTCATCTCTCGAAGGGATGACATCTTTGGTTTAAGGCCCTGGTAAAAAGATTCTTCATTTCACTCAGAATAGAAAAGAGGAGTCTAGAAGGTGTTGTGGAATTAGTGAGCAACAGCATTCCCAGCTTGCCAATCCTGACGAAGGAAGGATTTAATGCAGGTGAAGTTGGGGCTCAATCGTCCGACCACTTGTGGTGGTCAGACGACTGGACTTGATGCAGGAAGGATAGGCTCCATCCAAACCTTCCCTACTGGGGAAGGCTTTAGCTTGGTGCCATTTAAGGCCTCTGAGGACGGAAAAACCGTAACTCAAAAGTCCCTCCCTGGAGGGATTTAGGGAGGCCTCTTTAATCCATTCATCACCATCAGGTCTCTCTCTGAGGACCCTGCATATCAATGTTGGTACTACGTACTCCTTTGGAGACTCCGGACATGTTGGTGAGTAAGCATGCCACAAAAAGTCGGACAGAGTCCTTAAGGGCCATAAAGAGTCACAGGGTCGGAGACCCTGCGACAGGATACCCAGTTGTCAGACTCCTCTGCTTTCTAATCCTGACGCAGGAAGTATATAAAGCAGGAGATGAGGTTGGCTACCAGAAAATTTGAATAATGTTGCCTATAGATTCTTCGCGCTGCTCAGAATAGGAAAGAGGGGTGAAGAAGGGCGTTGCGGAAGCATCGGGCAGTTGTACCCCCTGCTTTCCCATCCTGACGAAGGAAGGATCTAAAGCAGGGGTGAGTAGAACCCATTATTCGTAATCTCAAACTTTTTTCCTTCTCCCTGTAACCATTCCTAAACCTCGAAGTATTATGTTTACAAAATAGAGGATAATAAACCCGAATTATGAAAAGACACAACCTGGGAGAGTTTGAAGAGCTGGTGCTGCTGGTAGTAGCCGCCAACCCCGGTAAGGCCTATGCCGTCAGCGTAAAGCTGGAGATAGAGGAGAAGGCCAACCGGAAAGTCAATATCAGTGCGGTGCATACCACGCTCTATCGGCTGGAAGATAAGGGCTTTCTCACCTCAGAAATTGGTGGCGCCACCCATACGCGGGGAGGGAAGAGCAAGCGACTCTTTACCGTCACCGCCTATGGCTTCAAGTCACTCAGGGAGGTAGATGCTTTGCGAAACACCTTCCGCAGTCTCATTCCTCAACTCTCTCAGCCCTCATGAAAAGTCACAGACCCCCTCGCTTTGCCATGCTTATCCTCAAATGGATCATGCCTGAAGCGATTTATGATGATGTTTCCGGAGACCTGGTTGAGCTTTTTCATTGGCGCATCAAGCGCAAGGGCCTGTTTACTGCCCGACTCTATTTTGTGAAAGACACACTTTTTTCTATGCGAAATATTTCGCTTAGGCGAAAAATCTCACACAAAAACGCTACAGCTATGTTTAAAAATTATTTCAAGGTTGCCTACAGAAATATCACGAGGCACAAGTTCTATTCCTTTGCCAATACGTTCAGCCTGGCCTTTGGCATTGCCAGCGCATTGCTTATTGCGCTGTTCGTCAAAAGCGAGCTTTCCTTTGATAACTTCCACACCAAATCAGACCAGCTTTACCGGCTTAACAAATATGTAAACAGTGAATCAGGCATATCAAAAAGCGATGAAAGCTCTGGCCTGTTCGGGCCTACTATGGTAGAAGAATTTCCCGATGTGCTGGCAGCGGTCCGCTATGAGGGAGCTGGTAATGTGGCCCTGACTTACCAGGAAAAGAGCATTCGTGTGCCACGTGTATCTTATGCTGATGCCAATTTCTTTGAAGTATTTGACTTTAAGCTGCTGGAAGGTAATGCTGCCAATGCTCTGGAAAGGCCCTCTTCGCTTGTTTTAACCGAGAGCACAGCCTACGCGCTTTTCGGTAATGAAAACCCGATTAATCAGGTGGTAAAGGCCATGGGAGGGCTCGATTATATTGTTACCGGCATTGTGGCCGACCCACCTAAGAATTCGCATATCCAATTCAACGCTCTGGCTTCATGGAGTACCACGGTTCCTGGTGTCGGTCCACTAGCCAGAGAATGGATGAACAACTGGGGAACGCAGGGAATCTCTACTTATCTGTTGCTGGCCCCATCCAGCAATGTAAAGGGCCTGGAAGCCAAACTGCCGGCCTTTGAGCAAAAGCACATGCCAGACAGGGCAGAACGCTACGATATGTATTTGCAGCCTTTTGGTGATATCTATCTCAAGTCAGCAGACATCCGATTCTCTAAAGCTATGACGGGTACGCGCTTTATCTATGTGCTGGCCTCAGTAGCCCTGGCCATATTGCTGATTGCCATTTTTAACTATGTGAATATCAGCACAGCTAAAGCTACGGTCAGATCAAAAGAGGTAGGGGTAAGGAAGGTGATAGGTGCCCGTAAAAAACAGCTCATTTTGCAACATCTCGTGGAGTCATTCGTGATGGTACTGCTCGCTACCTTAATCGGAGGTCTGCTGGTGGCCCTGGCGCTACCTACCTTCAACGAGTTTACCAGCCGCACGCTGGCACTTACAGATATTGACGCAATGATGTCGTTGACGATTGTAGCACTCGTTCTGTTGATTACGCTTGTTTCTGGTATTTATCCTGCTTTGATGATTGCAGGCTTTAAAACTATCAATGTGCTGAAAGGCAGAGGTAATAACCAGCAAGGGCATCTGGCCAGACAACTCCTGATAACGCTACAGTTTGTCATCACCATTGTGATGATTGCCGCTACCGCCATGATTTCCCGACAGACGCGCTTTATACAGTCCGCTGACCTGGGCTATAACAATGAAAATGTGCTGATGACTGAGTTCAGCGATGCCATTTACGAAGACCGCGCTCCCTTTGTGGAGGCATTGAAAGCCAATCAGTACACGGCTGATTTTGCGCTCAGCCAGCAGACTCCGGTAATGAGCAATATTGGCTACTCCGTGTTTTTAGGAGGCTTAGAGGAGAATGAAATAGATGTCAGGCTCTTCCGTGTAGATGATAAATTCATCGACTTCTATGATATGAATCTGTTAGAGGGTAGAAACCTGGATCGGAAGATTGTGACGGATCGGACGGCTGTGATTATCAACGAGACCATGCTCAAGCTTACCGGCTGGGAGGAGCCGATTGGTAAGACTATGCGCATCGGTAGCGATGGTCCGCTCTTCACGGTGATCGGTGTGATAGAAGACTTTAATTTCAGATCGCTTCATAGCGAGGTTCAGCCCATTGTGATGCAGGGTACCAATCGTCCCTACAGCCTTTCTATCAAGGTAACCGAAGCGACCAGGGCGAATGCGGTAGCCGCCCTGCAAGATATCTGGGTGCAATATGAGCCTTCCGAGCCCTTGTCATACTCTTTTCTGGAAGATGACCTCGCTGCCTTCTACGATAATGAAAACAATATTCTGAAGGCTGTGATGATCTTTGCCGTGATCAGTATCCTGATCTCATGCTTTGGCTTATATGGCCTTACCGCTTTTACGGTAGAGCGCAAGTTTAAGGAGATTGGTATCCGTAAGGCCCTGGGGGCCGGGGAGTCTGCCATTGTGTATATGATCAATAAGCGCTTTATGGTCATCACCCTGATTGCTTTTACACTGGCCATGCCGCTGGCCTGGTACCTGATCAGTCAATGGTTGCAGGAGTTTGCCTACAGGGCGCCCCTCGGTGCAGATGTCTTTTTAATAGCGCTGTCTGTGACTGTGGTTATTACCGTTGCAACTATTAGTCTGCAAACGCTCAAAGCTGCCAGGACCAACCCTGTAAAGGCCTTAAGGATGGAATAGGAGGAGAAACCTTAATTTCGAACGCAGTCGTTCGACCACTTGGAGTGGTCAGACGACTATATAGCATAGCGAGCAGATAGCCTCGTCAGTACCGATTACAAAGGGATGTAATAACCAGCTATTCCAGAAGTCAGAATTCTGGCAATAGCGCAGAAGTTTGAGCGCATCGAGGTCGGACGGTTTAGGGGAGAGGAATTTCCTTTGCTAATATCAGAGTCTTTCGAAGATGAGCCTGTCTGTCAAGGCTGGTACTCTCTGTTCTTGCGGAGACATTGTCTCTGAGTGATAAGCAGGTTTGTTGGAAAGAAACCCGGACAGAGTCCTTAAGGTCCATAAAGAGTCATAGGGTCGGAGACCTTGTGACAGGTGCTGTGACTATTGACCACTGCTTTCCAACCCTGACGCAGGAAGGATCCAAAGCAGGTGCAGCCGGGGCTCAGTCGTTCGATTACCTGGAGTGGTCAGACGACTATATAGCATAGTGAGCAGATAGCCCCGTCAGTACCGATTACAAAGGGATGTAATAACCAGCTATTCCAGAAGTCAGAATTTTGGCCATAGCGCAGAAGTTTGAGTGCATCGAGGTCGGACGGTTTAGGGGAGAGGAATTTTTTAGCCGCTACCACCATCAGGGTCTCTCGAAGAGGACCCTGGTGATTAGCAAGAGAGGCCTGCTGCTCAGAGTCCTCTGTTGAGTGACTCTGAGCGGATTACTAAGTTGTCCCACCATTTTGATTGGTCAGACGACTGATTCACTACCACTATCAGGTCGCTCAACGCTTCAGAATATATGCCATCACAGGATCTATTCCTTTGCTGTAAGCCTCCCAGGTGGGTAGTATCTCGATGTCCACCGGTACGCGATCATAATCGGGGTGCTCAGGCCAGTGAACCTTGATCTTGGTGGTGTACTCTATCAGAAAATCTGAGTTGGGCAGATTCATGTATTCGTTGTTATCTGCCCAGTTGGGGTGTGTTCTACCTGCTTCGCCTATGATCTGAGCATGAGTGTCCTGTTTCAAAAAGATACACATGGTAGAGGCTGCGGAGAAGGTTCTTCTTCCTGTAATCGCCAGTATTTTGCCGGTTTGATTAAGCCAGGGCCGGGCTTTTATGGCGGCTACAATAGGTTTCGAGCGGTGATAATTCCCTCCGTTATTCAGCCTTAAGTCTATCACCAGTTTTTCTGGTTTGACCCTGTCGATCTCTGCAAACAGTTCTTTGGTAAAACTCTTGATGGATGGCTTTCCTTTTTGATTATTGACCCGGGTGAAATTGAAATACATAACCTTCTCTTCTGGTAAATATTTATACCAATAGTAATCGCTTCTCTGGCTTTGATATAAGGGTGTTTCAAGCCCATTCATTTCCGTGTATCGTGTCCATGGACCTTTGCTGTAGGCATTGGCTTCCAGCCCGGTAAAACAGGTTTTGACTATTGTACCATCCAGTTGCTGTATGGTGAAGTCAGACTTGAGGTGTTCTTTTGTAAGGCTCAGGTAATTAAGTAGTTCTGTCAGTATTATGTACCCCGGACCGGCATGCAGGTACTCCATATCGTTATCGCGAGACATGTTTTGTTTCAGGCGGTCAAAGGCTTCGGAAATGGGCGTATCGCCTATGGCAGTGACCTTTCCGCCTACAAGGTGTTTGTACTTTTCATGAGCAGCCAGCACATAGAATTCCCCTTCCATAATGTACAGGCTGAGGGGAACTCTGTGAAAGCCCACTTTTCTGTGACCAATGTTCAGTTCGGTATGGCCGTCTTTCAGGGTAGAAAGGATGCGCATAATCTCAGCCGCTACCTCATAGTTTTTGAGGCTTCCCAACTGTGACTTTAGTGTGGCCACTTCCTTAGCGAATTCATCTTTTATCCCCGGAATAAATGAATTGAACTGCTTCTGGATTTTATTATCCAGGTAGTCCAGGTCTTCCTCCCACAAATGGGGAGTCATGGTGTTCAGCTTACTTTGGCCGTGTGCTATGAGTGTTGTCAGGCATAGCATCAATGTTAATGTGAGTTTTTTCATGAAGCATTTTACTTCATGCTGTGTCTGCGTTGATGGTGGTACTGCTGGTTTTGAGTCCAAACCAATCGGGAAAAACCTATTTCAACGCTAACTGACGGTATTTGGAGGGAGTGGTGTTGGTTTCTCTTTTAAAGGCATTGAAGAAAGTTGACTTTGATTTATAGCCAAGATCGTAAGCCAGTTGCTCCATTTTTAAATGATCTTCCCGTTCCGCAAGTAGTGTCTTTGCTTCCTCAATTCTGTACCTGTTGGTGAGTTCGAAAAAGGTACAGCCCATCTCTTCATTAAGAACCTGTGAGACGTGATGTGTGCTGAGCTTACAACTTTCTGCCAGCAACTGGAGTGAGAAGTCTGGTCGCAGAAAGACCTTATCCTCCTCAATTGATTTCCTGATCTTCGATACCTGGCTGTGCTTTATCTCCTTTGGCATGCTGGATTTATAATACTTAGGTGAGCCGGGTTTTGCATCCACTCCATTTTTAAGCACATAAAAGCTGATGGCATAGGTAGCTAAGGTGGGGAAAAGGTCCGCTGAAAATGTAGGTAGCAGCCCGGTGAAAAAGCGATATCCATTCACCACTCCACCCTGAGAGAGCAGCAGGGTAAATCCCCCGATCAACAGGGTGGCGTTGACAAACCTGAGCCAGGTTACCGATGGATGGTCGGCTTTGATCTTTGTTAAATGAAGGCTGTAGACACTATAAAGTATCAGGTGAAGTGAGAGCAGCTCTACCACCACCAGCCCCTGAATGTTCAAAGGATCCATATCAAAGGTTGGCGCTACAGGTAAGAGCTCCAAACCCGGCTGAAAACTCCTGACAAAGGCATTGTATTTATAGGCTTCCGGCTGCAGAAAGAAGAAGAAGGAGTAGCCAAAATAGAGTAAAAAGGGCAATAGGTGGGCTATTTTAACCTTTGGGGCCATCGCTTCACCAAGCAGTCCTTTTGTATGAAAAAACAGAAGCGGACCGAAAAGGAAGATCAGCGGGGGCATGGTATTGAGCAGATGCGGAGTACGTGCCATGAGGCCCGAGTGATTCAGAAATGATTCTACCTGTGCAAGTAAGAGTACTGTTAAGAAGAGAGTAATGAAGCGATAAGCAGGGCTGAGCTTTTTTCTCAGAAAGAAATAGAGCAGAAAGGCAATCTGAAGAATGCCGAATAGAATACCGGCTGCTACCAGGTTGAGTGAGATTTGAGACTCCATTGTCAATAAGACATGAAAACTGCTATTTAGGTTGCTCCAAAAAATAGTCCCCACTCAAATGAGCGGGGACGGGTTATCAAAGGGGACCACACATTACACACACTTTGTATTCACCCTTGTACTGATAACCATTTCGAGCCTCCTTCCAAGCCCGATCAGTTGTCGGGGTATCAAAACACTATTCTTTCCCGACATCATGAAAGTATTGATTTGGAGAGCTCTGGAATACAATCTTTAGATGAATGAAACGTATCTTTCGTTAATTGACAAACTGTGCGAGAAAAGTGATTGTCTCATATTATACCCTTACCCGGCATGAGTTAATATGCCAGTGAATGCGTATGTATTTTAAGTCTGAGGTTTTAGCTGAATTCTCTATATTCCGTTTCAATTTTTTTAATGAAAGAGCCCGGAAAAGTTGAGGTAAGGTTTGTCCATGCCTTGATGCCTATACTTTTTTTATCCCTATTGATAGGTTATGGTCTTATTGCCCGGCCTCTCTTTCTCAATCAGGCTGCATTTCCCTTAGAAGTAGTGTTTTTACTTGCTTCGGTGTTTTCCATCGGGCAGTTACTCATTATGGGCTTTGCCTGGGATGACATTCTCAAGGCCATTGTGAAAAAGCTGGCCCGAGGGCTACCGGCTATTCTCATACTCTTTGCCATTGGCGTTATTATCGGTTCATGGATTATTTCCGGGACGATTCCTATGTTGATCTACTACGGTATCAAGATGATCAACCCAGATTATCTATATGTGCTGTCTTTTCTTATCCCCATCATTTTTTCTACGCTCACAGGCACCTCGTGGGGCTCTGTAGGCACAATAGGGGTAGTGCTTATCGGCATGGCAGGGGCCATCAACGCTGATCTGGCCATTACTGCAGGAGCGATAGTGGGAGGTGCCTATTTCGGAGATAAGATTTCGCCACTCTCAGACACTACCAACCTGGCCGCAATGGCTGCAGAAGTTGATCTCTATGATCATATCCGATCTATGATGAACACAACCTTGCCAGCGGCAGTGATTGCCACAATAGCTTTTTTGATCATTGGTTTTGTGAAACCAGTGGGGGAAGGTGTGATTGATACGCAGCAGGTAAATTCTACTCTAACAGCCATTGAAGACATGTTTCATTTCAATGCCTTTCTGTTTATACCACCGCTGGTAGTGCTCTACGGCTCAATCACCAAAAAGGCAACGCTACCCACTTTGCTTACCTCAGCCATGGTGGCCTGTTTGCTCGCCCTGATTTTTCAGGGGTACTCAATGGAAAACGTAATCACCACACTCAATACAGGTTTCGATACCAGCATGGCCACCTGGATGACCGCAGTTCCCGAAAACGTAATAACACTCTTTAACAGAGGAGGGCTATATCAATTGAACTTTGCCATCATGCTCTTCTTTGTGATTTTCACTTTTGTGGGCTCAATTGATTTGATTGATGCTATGCCAAGGTTGGTAAATAAGGTTTTTGCCTTTGCTAAAACCAGGTCATCAGTAATCATTTCCTCCCTGTTTGCAACGGCTTTTACCAATGTTACTACTTCCAATCAAAGCGCAACGAGCTTTATTGTAGGAGATGCTTTTGGCAAGAAATACGATCAATATGGTATTCCCAGAAAAGTGCTGTCAAGATCCATAGAAGATTATGGTACCATGATAGAAAACATTATACCCTGGACCACTACAGGCGTTTTTATGGCGGTGACTTTAGGTGTGCCCGTCACAGAGTACTGGCACTGGCAACTGATGACCCTGGCTAACCTGATCATCGCACCAATATTGGCCATTACAGGCAAGGGGTGTTTTTATAAAGAGAAAAATGAGATAACCGACCAAGCGAATGGAGAAGAGTCAGAAACCTGAAACTATACTGGCACATGATGAAGAAATGGGCTATGCCGGAGCAGTAGTGCCGCCTATTTTTCAAAACTCCCTCTTTACCTTCAAAGAATGGGATGCCATTGATGGTGCCTTTGATGACCGCCTCAATAGTTTTATTTATACGAGAGGGAAGAATCCAACCGTGAAAATGGTAGAGGAGAAGCTTGCCGCATTGGCTGGTGGAGAAAAAGCCCAGCTTTTTCCTTCAGGTATGGGTGCTATATCAGCTGCCATCCTTCATTGTGTAAAAGCGGGAGATCATGTGGTATCCATCAAGAACATGTATGGGCCAGCCAATAACTTCCTGATGTCTTACCTTCAGCCCAAGTTCGATATCTCTATCAGCTTTGTGGAGGGAAAAGAGGTATCGGAGTTTGAAGAAGCGATTCAGCCTAATACCAGCCTGATCTATTTGGAGAGTCCGTCTTCAGCGGTTTTTTCCCTGCAAGATCTGGCGAAAGTGGCCACCCTGGCAAAGTCGAAAGGCATCACGACCATTTGCGATAATACCTGGGCGACCCCCATTTTTCAGAAACCTTTGGCCTTGGGAGTGGACCTTGAAATGCATTCCTGCTCCAAATATATCGGAGGGCATAGCGATGTGGTGGCCGGGGTCCTCATTGGCAAAGCTGAGCTGATCGATTCTATTTCCCTGCGCGAATATGAATGGCTGGGAGCCAAAGCCGCGCCTTTTGAAGCCTGGCTACTGCTGAGGAGCCTCAGAAGCTTGCCTATCCGTATGGAACGGCATCAGCAAAGTGGCTTAAGGATTGCTCAGTTTCTGAGTGAGCAGCCGAAGATTGCCAAGGTCCGCTATCCGGGATTACCCGACTTCGATCAAAAGGAGTTGGCTGAACAGCAAATGAGCGGTTACACGGCTCTGATGGGCTTTCAGCTGAAAACGGATAATCTGGAAAAGATTAAGGCTTTCGTGAACGCGCTAAAACTTTTTAAGATAGGGGTCAGCTGGGGAGGGCATGAAAGCCTGATTTATGCACCAGCCATTAGTTATCTGAAAGAGCTAAGCCCTGAACAGTTTGATGCCCTGGGTATTTCACTTGGCGATATGCGCATTTCTGTAGGGTTGGAACATGTAGAAGACCTGGAGGCTGATTTAGCCCAGGCACTGAAGCAGATTTGATTTAGAAAGTTTTCGAAATGAACCTAAAGTCGGATGGCACGTCAGACTGGCCACTGAAAAACAGGTTTAAGCCAGCTGCTGACCAGCCGCTGAGGGGTAACAGACCACTTCCGTGGCTGAGCAGTTCATATATGTCGTACCTGACGGCACGATGAGCTTCCTATTACCGAGATATTACCCATATTTCGTCCCTCCAGGACTGAGGTACCATAATTGTCCCGGAATTATTTTCCTAAAGGCTCTCTTTCGCATCAGAACTGTTTTCGTATAAGGTTTGGTGCGGGAGGAGGTTGGTTTTAACTAAAGTCGGACGGCACGTAAGACTTACCAATGAAAAATACCTTACTTTTTAAAACAACGAAAGCTGGGCCTTGGGCCTGGTTTTTGGCTTCTTAGCGGGGCCTGCTACCGTCATGCCGCCATATTTATAAGATTCGGCTCTTTCTTTAGCCACCACCTGCTCAAAGTTGGCATTAGGCCGAAAGTCCTCTTCCATGCGCTGGGCAATGGTCGTCAGGCTTTTAATCGCCTTGCTCTTGTCTGTATGGCCAATCTTTGCTTTGTCCAGTGCGGTTCTCAAAATCGATAACGTATCGTCATAAGTCTTGAGAGGAACAGGGAAGGGATGACCATCTTTGCCACCATGCGCAAAGGAAAAGCGTGCCGGGTCCGTAAAGCGGGAGGGAGTACCATGAATCACCTCGCTGACCAGGGTAAGGGATTGGAGTGTACGGGGTCCGACTCCCCAAAGCAACAGTAAGTCTTCAAATTTGGTGATGTCTGTATTATGAGCCAGTGCCAGTACGCTACCAAGTCTTTTTAAATCCACATCTTCAGCCCTTACATCATGATGGGCAGGCATCATCACAAAGCGCTGAGCCTCTTTCATAATAGCAGAAGGTTTCTCTTCTGTTAAATTCATAATACCGGCCTTGGTATCAGAGGCAGCTTCAGCGGTCAGGTTAAGAATAGCTCCCTGGTTGAGTCCTACCACAGAGGTGTGCGGTTCATTGAGATAGTCCTGAAAAGCTTGTGAGTGCCAATGATAGCGTCTGGCATAGCCGGTAGCATCATTCATGCCCTGCTGCACCACGGCCCATTCTCCGGCATCAGTCACGAAGAAGGAGTGGAGGTAGATTGAAAACCCATCCTGAACAGCTGTATTATCTACTTTAGCACTGAGCTTACTCGATCGCACCAGGGCTTCTCCATCCAGGCCGGTTTTCTCCGCTACCTTAATCAGCTCATCCGGAGTGTTGCGCGAATGCTTGCCTCTGCCACCACAAACGTAGATACCGAGCTCTTTGGAAATGGGGTTAATCGCTCGCTTTAATGCGCCAACTACTGAGGTGGTAATACCTGATGAATGCCAGTCCATGCCCATTACAGCGCCTAAAGACTGAAACCAGAGTGGGTCACTCAGTCGTTGAATCATCACAGATTTCCCATACTCCATTACCACAGCTTCTGTAATGGCCCTGGCGAGCGTGGCCATCCGTTGTGCGAGCCATGGAGGTACGGTACCATAGTGCAGGGGTAAATCAGCATGTCCCGATCTGTTCATTTAGTAAAATTAGCTAAAAAAATTAGTTTAACTAAAATTAATAGTATTTCGGAGCTGGGTATAGATCAGGTTTTCAACGCTTCGTTTTCTGACAGTAATAAAGAACTCATCGCGAAAACCGTTCAAACCTGTGCCGAAAGTGATCGGAAAGTGTACGTTTTCGTTACATTTATTTTCGGACACTTTTGAATAGAATGACACAAGTATCTGTTATTCAGTGTTTTAAAAATGTTGGCACGCCCCTTGGATAATAGCAGACAGGTCAACGATAAATATTTACTTAAAACAACAAGGTCATGAATAACTCAAAAATCAACACCAAAAAATCACTCAGTATCATCTTAGGTTCTGTACTGGCTATTGTCGCTCTGTTTCAAACAAGTACTGCCAATTCCAATGAAATGAAAGTGGATATTATCTCTGCTGAAGAAGCTGCTCTGCTTGCTGAGATTGACCTTATGTTCACAGATGAAGAAATGGACCTGGAAGAAGAAATCTATTTTGAAGAAATGGAAGAGCTTAACAATGAGGTTAAGGTTTTCAATAGTAACAATGAACTGATTGGCGAAGGCGATCCAATGGTAAATCCTATCCTGAATAAACTGGTCAATCAGGCGGATTATCTCAGCGAAGTTGGCAGCCACAAGTATTACCGCATAGGTGAATAAAAAAGCACTATAGTTTACCCGGATTATGTGTTAGAACTTTGTGATGAGTAGGTAAGTCACAAAGAATCAGGGAGTTTTATTGATTTCAGCATAGCAGGGCTATGGTTAAATTAAAAAGCTCATTCATTTCACTGATTCAAAGTGAGTTAACTACGTAATAGATTTTCTAATACATATTCCGGGTTTAATAAGTAAATAAAGGTTGATTATCTCGAAGCCGGTCTGATGACCGGCTTTTCTATTTCTTTCAGTTTTATCTTTTACAGGCTGCGTTTAACTGTAAAGATTCTATTAACAAAATGCCTTCAAAACCTTAACCTGTTGTGTTTTTCTCCGTTATCAGGTTTGCAATCGTAAAAAACTGCATTCAGAAACTTAAACCTGGATTATGCTTTGGAACTTCGCTATGAGTAGATAAATCGCACAGAATCAGGGAGTTTTATTGATTTATGCATAGCATCGCTATGGTTAAATTAAAAAGCTCATTCATTTCACTGATTCACAGTGATTTGTCTACGGAATAGATTTTCTAATGCATATTTCAGGTCAAATTTTGTCTCCTTGTCGTGGGTTGTTTCGGTCAATATATAATGGAAACCCTGAAACTGACCAAGATCAATCATGCTGCAGAGATAAGGCCTAATTTTGCCGTTATGAGTGAGAAACTGAGAATCAAGCTGTCCAAGCTGAAGGCTATATCTTATGCATGGCTCTTTATGGCGGTAATTTTCGCACTGGTAGAGCACTTTACGCTCACTTCTACTTACTCACTTGGGGCTGCGGAAGGTTATACTTTTCAAACCAATTTACTTTTCCATCTGGCCTCTACCGTAATCGCCATATCGCTTGGTGCTACCTTTCTTGTTTTCTTTCTTGAAGACCGCTGCCGCGAAAGACCCTATTGGTTTGGTATTATGCTCATTATCATCGTTTACATTACCGTAGTCAGCATTATTACCTTCTTACTGGGGCTCGTCCTCGTTCCTCTCAATACTGGTATTCTGGCCGATGATCCTGCTTTTGGAGAGGCCTACCGGAACTATTTATTCGATACGGTTCATATCAAAAATATTTTGTCATGGTCCGTAGTGGTAGGGTTTACACAGCTACTGTTGCAAATCAACGATAAATTCGGGCATGGGGTGCTCTGGAGTCTTATCCGGGGTAAGTACCATGCTGCCAGGGAAGAGGAGCGCATCTTTATGTTTCTTGACCTGAAATCTTCTACAGCCACCGCTGAGAAACTGGGAAACCGCCTGTATCACGACTTTTTGAGAGATTATTTTGCCGACATCACCAACGCGATCTTGTATAACAAAGGACAGATTTACCAGTATGTAGGTGATGAGGTGGTGATCACCTGGCTTAAAGAAGATGGAGTGGATGACTACCATTGCCTGAAATGCTACTTCGACATCAAAAACAGCATAGAAAAACGCAGAGCCAAATACGAAGAAAAGTATGGCTTTATCCCTGAATTTAAGGCTGGCTTGCATACAGGTAAAGTAATTGCCGGGGAGATCGGTATTATCAAACGAGACATCACTTACTCCGGTGATGTACTGAATACTGCAGCACGTATTCAGTCGAAATGTAATGAACTGGGCGTACCCATTCTTGCCTCCGAATCGCTGCTGAAGCTTTTCTCCGCTGATATGCCTTTCAGAAAGAGACCACTCGGAGAGATAGAACTGCGTGGCAAAGCATTGAAGGTATCCCTGAGTACCTTTGCGATGCCACAGGCTTAATACCTCGCTGTAGATTGAGTGTGTGCATTTATCTCCTGTGTCTTCTCAGGTAGTATAAATAGCTTTACCTGTAAGTCAGGCATGGTATGGGAAAAGGAATTGATTACATTCAGCATCATTTTTTAACCCGGGTTTAACTCAGATCAGAAATAAGAGAACAAGCGATGGATAGAAGAAGCTTTATGCAAAAGTCAGGTTATGCAATGCTATCTGCGGTTGTAGCGCCCCACGTAGATATGGGCTGGGCTGCCGGCAAGAAGAAGTATAAGATGGGGCTTCAGCTTTTTACTATCAGAGATGCTATGGCAGAAGATCCCGTGAGCAGCCTTAAAAAAGTAGCCGCTTTGGGTTATCAGGACCTGGAAACCTATGGGCTGGAACCTGAACAGGGTAAATATTACGGTTTCAAAGCAGCCGACTTTAAAAAAGTGCTGGAAGACCATAACCTCACGACTTCCACTGGACACTACGATCTTTTTGGCTATATGGATAAACCTGCTTCGCATTTGGAGCGGTATGTAGACCAATGTATCGCAGGGGCAAAAGCCATTAACCAAAGCTATATCACCTGGCCCTGGATGGCTCCGGAAGCCAGAACTCACGAAACCTTTAAGCGACTGCCCGAGGTACTGAACAAGATAGGGGAGCAGGTGACCAAATCAGGCCTGGGCTTTGCCTATCATAACCATGGTTTTGAGTTTGTGGATTATGGAGGGGAAACGGGCTATGATATCATTATGAGAGAAACTGATCCGGCCCTGGTCAAACTACAGCTGGATATGTACTGGGCTGCTCATTCCTCTAAGCTCAGCTCCGTTGAGCTCATTGCCAGGCAGCCAGATCGCTTTGTGATGTGGCATATCAAAGACATGGATAAAGTTACCCGCGATTATACCGAGCTGGGTAATGGTTCGATTGACTATCATGCGGTGTTGTCTGAAGCTTCGCAGGAGGGGCTGGAATTCTACTTTTTAGAGCAGGGCGGCAACTTTGCCCATAACTCCATGCAAAGTATTACTGACAGTGCTGCGTACTTCAAAAAGAATCTTAAAAAGTACCTGTAAACACGGTTAGGGTACGTTCACAGCAACCGCTCCAGTCGCTCACGTTTCGCGAGTGACATTACCATCTTTTTATATGCCGTACCTGACGGCACGGTCCTGCATTTGTGGCTGGTAGTTACCTGTATTTTGTCCCTACGGGACCGGTGTTTCTAAAGGTGACTGGGATTAGATCAGGGAGAGGTTAGGGGCTGGTCCGACCACTCAAAGTGGTCAGACCAATGGTGTGATGCTTGCTATCCAAGATCCTCTCCAGTCGCTCGTGTTTCACGAGTGACATGACCATCTTTTTATATGCCGTACCTGACGGCACGGTCCTGCATTTGTGGCTGGTAGTTACCTGTGTTTTGTCCCCGTGGGACTGGTTCTTCTAAAGGCGGTTGGGTTAGGTCAAAGTTTTCCAGAAGAGTAGCTCAGAGGAGTATTGGTCCGACCACTCAAAGTGGTCAGACCAATGGTGTGATGTGTGTTATTCAAGTCTCTCTCCAGTCGCTCGCGTTTCGCGAGTGACCCAATCTCCTTTTATATGCCGTACCTGACGGCACATTCCTGCATTTGTGGCTGGTAGTTATCTGTATTTTGTCCCTACGGGACTGGTTCTTCTAAAGGCGGTTGGGTTAGGTCAAAGTTTTCCAGAAGAGTAGCTCAGAGGAGTATTGGTCCGACCACTCAAAGCGGTCAGACCAATGGTATGATGTGTGTTATTCAAGTCTCTCTCCAGTTGTTCGAGTTTCGGGAGTGGCGTAAAAGGACTTATTCATTTATCATATGCTCAGAGTCCTCTGAAGGAGTGACTCTGAGCGATACCGGAATTAGGTATATCAATATCCCTCAGAGTCATTGCGCAGCAAGACTCTGAGGAGCTTAGATATCTCTGTAATCTGTTAGAAAATCTGGTTTTTCAGCATCTGTTTTATAATAGGCTGCACTAGAGTAGGGGTAGACGGTAAAATCACTTACTAATTTCCACTTTCCCTTGACAGGGTTGTGGTGTATATAGTCAAGAACTTCATCCATACGGTCATAGTCAATTTGTTTTGCATCAAATGAGAGTCTAAAAACCTGATGCTTTTTCTGATTTTCTTTTTCTTTAGGTCTTACACCTGCCTTTAGCTTTTTAAGAACGGCAAGTTTCTTTTTCAACGTCAGCCTACTAATAATCTCGTAGGCTAAAAACCTTTTTGCCTCACCAATTATATGGTTTAGTCCTTTACTCTCTTCTTTAGGAAAGCAGATAATATGCAGGTGGTTGGGCATAATTATGTATGCATTAATAAGGCAACCTCTTTCGTGTATTCTACTAAACCATGTGTCAAAGTAGTCATAGGCATCAGCATGTTTTATAAGGGATAGCCATTTATAGCAAGTAAATGTTATGAAGTAAAATGTGTCTTTTTGCTCGTGTATTCTGTGAGTGCTCATATTGATGTTTTTTAAAGTACTGATATGCTCAGAGTCCTCTGAAGGAGTGACTCTGAGCGAGATTCGAGATTCGGTTCGTAAAACCCCTCAGAGTCATTGCGTAGCAAGACTCTGAGGAGAAGGTTTATCTACCATTTCTAAATAAAATTACTAATTATTTTAGTTGACTAAATTTTTTAGTAATTTTATTACCCACTCAAAACAGACTCGATATGATAGCTCCTTTAAACACCTCCCATGCATGCGGATACTCCGTGTTAATCAATGCGCCACAATGGCTGACTGACCAGGCAGAAAACATTCGGTATGAGTTTGCAGGAGAGCAGAAGGGTGTACAGAAAAAACCTGTAGTGGCACAAATTCCCCTGGTGAATATATTGAGTGTTCATGATGGGGCGTCAGACGAAAAAGTACTTCAGTCAGTTGAAAAGATCGCTTCTATGATCCACTGCTTCCATGTAACCTATACAGGGTTCAGCTTTTTTGATGCAGCAGAAGCCTTTCGTATCAATGTAAAAGATCAGGACCCGTTGATTAGCTTAAGAGATTTGCTTCAGGGAGAATTGCAGCCTTATCAGTTACTGGCCAATGCACCAAAACCTGAGTTTACCACAACCACATCGGGTGATGGCATCCAGGGTTTTGAAGCTACCCATTATGAGTTTGCTGACTGGTCTGCTACTAATGATTTTAGGGTGAGCTCACTCTCAATACTAAAAAAAGTAGCAGGCGGTGATGCCTGGGAGTTACTGAAAGATGTACCCTTCGGCAGGGCTTAGGGAAGAGATGTAAACTGTGCTGTTGAGATGAATGCCGAGAACACGATTATGCATATGGACCTGGATACATTTTTTGTATCCGTAGAGCGATTATACGATGACAGACTAAAAGGAAAGCCTGTATTGATTGGTGGGGTGAGTGATCGGGGGGTAGTAGCCGCCTGCAGCTATGAAGCCCGGGAATATGGCATTCATTCTGCCATGCCTATGAAGCGAGCCAAAGAGCTGTGCCCTGAGGCCATACAGATCAGGGGAAACTCCGGTACCTATTCCAAGTACTCACAGATGGTCACTGAGATCATCAAAGAAACGGTACCGATCTATGAGAAGACCTCTATAGATGAGTTCTATGCAGATTTGTCCGGGATGGAGCGCTTTCATAACAGCTTTCAAATGGCCTGTGAGTTGAGAGAACGGATCAGAAGGGAAACAGGCTTACCTATTTCCTTTGGTTTGTCTAAGAACAAGACCGTATCGAAAGTGGCTACCGGAGTAGCCAAGCCCGATAACCGGCTCAAAATAGATTATGGAACCGAAAAGCCTTTTCTCGCACCACTCTCGGTAAGTAAGATTCCTATGGTAGGGCAGAAAACCCAGCAGACACTCTTCAGCCTGGGAGTTAAGAAGATTCTGACCATTCAGGAAATGCCGGTTGAGCTGATGGAGAAGGTCTTAGGTAAGAATGGGGTTTCTATTTGGAAGAAAGCCAATGCCATAGACAATTCCCCGGTAGTGCCTTATAACGAGCGCAAATCTATTTCTACCGAGCGTACTTTCGATAGGGATACCATCGATGTGGCAAAGCTCAGGGGAATTCTGCTTGCAATGGCCGAAAACTTGGCTTTTCAGCTGCGCAGAGGCCTTAAGCTAAGTGCTTGTGTTACGGTAAAGGTGCGCTACTCCGACTTTAATACCTATACTTTACAGTCGCGCATTCCCTACAGCTCAGCAGACCATATCCTGATCCCCAAGGTAATGGAGCTCTTTAATAAGCTGTACAATAAGCGGCTTTTGGTGCGGTTGATAGGGGTAAGGTTCAGTCATCTGGTAGAAGGTGGGTATCAGATCAACCTGTTTGAAGATGCCGAAGAGGTAATCAACCTCTACCATGCGATGGATAAGATAAGAGATAAGTATGGCGACCGGAAAGTGATGCGTGCTTATGGTATTGAAGCAAAGACAATCAGTCGCTTTAACCCGTTTAATGGAGAACCGCCACCACTGCTGGCCAACAGAAGACAGTAGCGGTGTTTGAGGTTTAAAGTTTGAGTGTTTAGAGTTTACATGTTTGGTGCAGATCAGAAATACTAAACCAGCTCAACCAGTTTTCGTTTCGCCCTAACCAATAAACCAATAAACCAATAAACCAATAAACCAATAAACCAATAAACCAATAAACCAATAAACCAATAAACCAATAAACCGATAAAGATGAGAAACTTTAAAAAGCTACCGGTTTGGCAGAAGGGAATGAACATAGTGGCCATGGCTTATGAACTCAGTGATGCATCCGGAGAGCTCATAAAGTATAAGCTGGCGGGTCAGCTACAACAGGCCGCTGTAGCTATACCTTCTAATATTGCGATAGGCAGCAGCTATGACAATGATAATGATTACAGAGCCTTCCTGAGGATCTCGCTGGGTGCTTGTTTTCAGCTGGAAACCCTGTTGTTGGTAATTGAGAGGCTTCCTGCCCAGACTGATGGGGAACTTAAGCAATTGTTTGAGGCGGTAGAGGAGGAGAAGCGATTACTTCTGGGCTTTATGCGGCAGCTGATCCTGAGAGGGGCATGACCCGGGTTTAAAATCGTATATTGATTCTGGTTGACAATTTAATATAGAGCCATGCCTGATCTGTATCCTGAAATAAAGAAGCATCAAAAAGGATCGGGCTGTAACATCGCCATATTTGCCCTGGCTGCCATTATATGGTTAGGGTATGAGGTTTTGAGCTTCCTGCTTTAGCCTGGTCCTGCTAGTCTTTCCCCATAGAACCCCTTTCCTTAGTTACGCTTTCATTGCCGCCTTACGATAGAGGAGGGAGTTAACTACTGAATACTAATATTTTTGCTATAAATTTTAGTTTGCTAAAATTATTAGTATATTTAAGTGTTAGTAAACGAAAGGGCTATGAAAAGTAAATTTCAATATGATCTGAGTGAGTATTTGTTGGTAGTTAACCCTTCTAACAGAGTGAATTGGGAAGTGGAAGACATAAAGCTTGAATTAGCTAACAATTACGGGCCTTACAGAGGGGTGAAATCCAAGCCTCATATCTCATTGCTCAATCTGGTACTTCATAAGACACAGGAGCATGAAATCGTTGATAGGCTTAAGAAGAAGGCTGCTTCGCTCGATAGTTTCGATATAGTATTTGATGGGTTTGACTTCTTTGATGAGACCAATACACTCTATGTCAATATAGACTCAGGAGCAAATGCCCTGACCAGTCTGCACAACTACCTCACCGCTGATGTCCATATCAAAGAGCTGATGGTAGGGCAGGTAAACAGAAGCTTCAGCCCTCACCTGACCATTGGCAGAAGGCTTACGGATGCACAGTTCCGAAATGCCTATCACGAGTTTAAGAACAGGTCTTATACTAATTATTTTAGGGTAGACTCTATTTCGCTGCTTAAGCGTAAAGGACCAGCCGCAGACTGGACTTACCTGATGGAGATTCCTCTGAAAGTAGCAGAAGGTTGTGTAGTCTGATGCTATCGGTATGAGTAGCTAATAATTGAGTCTCTCAATGTACCTCAATACTCATACCTATTACAGCTTTAAGTACGGTACGATCAGCACGAAGGACCTGCTCCTGGAAATGCAGAAAGCAGGTGTTTATCGGTTTGCTCTAACTGATATCAACAGTACAGCCGCTTCCCTCAACTTTATACGGTTAGCTCCTAAGTACAGTATTGAGCCAATTCTGGGCATTGACTTTCGCAATGGAGCCGATCAGCTATTTGTAGGAGTAGCCCGTAATAATGAAGGCTTTAGAGAGCTCAACGACTTCCTTTCCACCTATCTCCATTCAGGAGAAAAGCTTCCTGACAGGCCCCCAGGCTTTCAGCATAGCTATGTGATATACCCCTTTAAAAAGTATACCGGTTTTAACCTCAAAGCTCATGAGTTTATCGGGGTAAAACCTTCTGACTTGCCCCGGCTGATCTATCCGCCTCATAAGATGGACAGAGAAAAGCTGGTAATTTTGCAGACAGCTACTTTTCGAAGTAAAATAGATAAGGGGACAGGTGACAGGGTATTGCTAAAGCGTGATTTTAATGCGCATCGCCTGCTGCGTGCTGTTGGCAATAACACATTGCTAAGCATGTTGCCCAAATCAGAAGAAGGTGATCCCGGTGACTTTATATACCCTGTGGATGAGCTGCAGCAGCTTTACATGCTCTACCCTTATATGGCAGAGAATACGTTGCGACTGCTGGATAATTGCTCCATCCACTTTGACTTTGAGGGAGAAAAACTGAATAAGAACCTACTGGCCTATACAGATTCTGCTGAAGAAGATTATGCGATGCTTGAACGCCTTTGTGATAAAGGCCTTCCGTATCGCTACAAAAATCCGGATAAGGCTATTATGGACCGTATTAAGACAGAGCTGGATGTAATCAGGCAGCAGGGCTTTATGTCGTACTTTCTTATCAACTGGAGGCTTTGTCAGTATGCACGTGAAAAGGGCTATTTCTATGTAGGCCGGGGCAGTGGAGCCAACTCGGTAGTCGCTTATCTGCTACGTATCACGGATGTAGACCCGATAGAACTGGACCTGTACTTTGAGCGCTTTATCAACCTGTATCGGCAAAATCCGCCTGATTTTGATATCGACTTTTCCTGGAAAGACAGGGAGGATATTACAGAATTTATCTTTGAAGAGTTTAAAAAGGAAGGCGGTAATAACGTAGCGCTGCTGGCCACATATAGTACTTTTCAGTTCAGGGCAGTGGTACGTGAGTTGGGCAAGGTCATGGGCATTCCTCCTCATGAGATCGATCATATTCAAAAAGCCCGGTATGATGAGCTGGATGAGGTGCATCGACTGGTATTGCGCTATGGCAAATACATTGAGGGCTTTCCCAGCCACCTGAGCATTCATGCGGGAGGTATTCTTATCTCAGAAAAGCCAATCCACTATTATACCGCCACCGATCTGCCACCCAAGGGTTTTCCCACCACGCATTTCGATATGATCATAGCAGAGGATATCGGTCTGTATAAATTTGATATCCTGAGCCAGCGAGGGCTGGGCAAGATTAAAGACAGTCTGGAGATCATAGAAAGGAACTATGAAGAGGATCAGGAGATAGATATCCATGATATTCCCCGTTTTAAGGAAGACCCCAGGGTAAAGGCTATGCTGCGGGAGGGTAGGGCCATTGGCTGCTTTTATGTGGAGTCTCCCGCTATGCGTATGCTGCTGAAAAAGCTGAGGGTAGAAGAATATCTTGGGCTTGTGGCTGCCAGCTCGGTAATCAGGCCGGGAGTAGCGAAGTCAGGGATGATGCGGCAGTACATTCTGCGTTTCAGGGAGCCTGAGCGGAGAAAAGATGCCCATCATATTCTCCGGGATATTATGCCTGAAACCTATGGCGTGATGGTGTATCAGGAAGATGTAATCAAAGTGGCGCACTACTTTGCGGACCTTACGCTGGGAGAAGCGGATGTGCTGCGCAGGGGGATGTCCGGCAAGTACCGGTCGCGGGAAGAGTTTCAGAAGGTACGGGCCAAATACTTTGAGAACTGCCATAAAAAAGGGCACTCTTATACGCTGGCAGCAGATGTATGGCGACAGATTGAAAGCTTTGCCGGTTATGCTTTTGCCAAGGGACATTCTGCTTCTTATGCGGTAGAGAGCTATCAGAGTCTCTTTCTGAAGGCCTATTACCCGCTGGAGTATATGGTGGCTACCATGAACAATGGCGGTGGTTTTTATCGGGTAGAGCTCTATGCACATGAGGCTTACATGCATGGGGGGGATATCCAGGCTCCCTGTGTCAACCAAAGCGAGTACCTCTGTACCATCTACGGGAAGACCATTTTTATGGGGCTGGGCTTTATCAGCGAGCTGGAAAAGAATACGGCAGAAGCTTTGCTCATAGAAAGGCTGGAAAACGGAGTGTTTATGAGCTTCGATAATTTTCTGAAGCGGGTAGCTATCTCGCTGGAGCAATTGAGCCTGCTGGTTCGTATCGGAGCTTTTCGGTTTACGGGCCGAACTAAAAAAGAACTACTCTGGGAAGCTCATTTTCAGCTGGGTAATCATAAAAAGACTAATCCTGTAAGAATGCTTTTCGACCCGGAAGTAAAGCGCTTTAAGCTTCCTGAGCTAAGTTATGATATCCTGGAAGATGCCTTTGACCAGCAGGACCTGCTGGGCTTTCCGCTTTGCAATCCCTTTGACTTATTGAAAGAGGTGCCTGAAGGCAGCATTCTGGTGCGCGAAATGGAAAGGTATAAGAATAAGGCCGTGCGCATGATCGGCTACCTCGTCCATATTAAAAATACAAATACCTCGGGAGGGAAGAGAATGCAGTTTGGCACCTGGCTCGACTATGAGGGCTACTTTATTGACACCACCCATTTCCCTCCGGTAGCCGCACAGTACCCTTTCAGAGGCAAAGGTATTTATGAACTGACAGGTAAAGTAGTAGAAGAGTTTGACTTCCTGAGCCTGGAGCTGATCTCAATGCGTAAACTGGCTTATGTACATGATCCGCGCTATGCAGAGGAACCCCGCCATGCCACCATGGGTATTGCTAATTTGTTGAAGAGCTAATTTATCAAGGCTTAAGCCTTCTATCAGAAGTTTTCTTTCTACCGGATAATTAAGCCTTTTTCGCCCTTTTACCTGAAGGGAGTAAATGACAGATTTATATAACCTTTTAGGGCAATGGGCGAGAACAAAGAACTGGCACCCAATCTCTTGACTAAGCGGCATTTCTACCAGGTTCAACGAATTTTGAAAAAAAATCAATTCTTTCGAAACAAAACTACTAAGCTCATAGTATATCTACTAAACTATTAGTAATTCTATTAAGACATTAGTAGGTTCGCATTATGAGTCTTGTACTAACTAAAGCTGAAGAGAAAGCAATGAACATCCTCTGGTCCATTGAAAGGGGGATTATCAGAGAGATTATCACGCACTATGATGATCCTAAACCTGCTTACACTACGGTCGCTACCATCTTTAAAATACTGGAGAATAAGGGGGTAGTGGGGAGAACGCCAATAGCCAATACGCATCAGTATTACCCCCTTATTGCTAAAGAAGACTATACCAATGGTTTTATCAAGTCGTTTGTGAAGACTTACTTCTCAGACTCCTTTAAAACAATGGTCTCACAGTTTTCTAACCAGGAAAACCTCTCGGTAGAGGAGATGCAGGATCTCATTCAATCATTGCAAAAGCAAGTAGATAAGAAAAGTAAGAGCTGATGGAAGACTACTTTATTACATCCGGAGTTTCATTATTGCTGCTGTATCTGGCTTATCGCTTTCTGTTCAGGCAGCGAACAGATCATCAGTCCAATCGCTTTCTCGCTCTTTCCTGCATCATCTTTTCAGCGGTATTACCCTTCCTGAGCTTTGAGAGTATACCTATAGTTCAGGAAACACTGGGGGACGGACTGGCAGAAGCTATGGCCATCGACCTACCGGTTATTCAGACGAAACCTGTTTCCGGAAGCAGCTTTAATATATGGTGGCTGATTTATTATCTGGGTGCGGGCTTTTTCCTCATTCGTTTTGTGATCAGTGTCGCAAGGCTGCTGGGGCTTTACCGAAATGCCACCACAAGTCGTAATTGGGGCTTTTTAGTCGCTCAAGTGAATCAGAAATTATCACCCTTTACCTTCTTTAATGTTCTGTTTATCGGGACTGAAGAAGTAGAAAAGGAAGAATTGAAAGTGATGGTAGCCCATGAACAGTTTCATCGTGACCAGTGGCACTCGGTTGATTCGCTCTTATTGGAATTTGCGACAATCATATTCTGGTTCAACCCGGCCATCTGGTTTTTTCAAAAAGCTATTCGGTCAGAGCATGAGTTTATGGCTGACAGACAGGTACTCAGTCTTGGTTTTGACCTCAAGGCATATCAACATCTGCTTTTTCAGTCTGCTACCGGGGTAGCAGTAAGCATGGGAAATAATTTTATCAATAAAGTAAGTTTAATTAAAAGGTTTGAAATGATGTCACAAGTAACAAAGAAGAGTAACAGTATTTATTATCGTACGGGCCTCTATGCCTGCCTTATGGCTACATTCGTTCTGCTTACAGCTTTTGCTAATGCTGAAGGGGCAGTAACGTCAGCTGATTCTCCTGCTGTCTATAAGGGAGGAGAGACGGAAATGTATCGTTTTATCAGACGCCAGGTTAAATATCCGGCCAGTGCCAGTCAGGCAGGTAATACGGGGAGTGTAGTCGTATCCTTTCGTGTAAAGAAAGATGGTTCTATAGATCAGGTAAAAGCAAAGAGCAGAAGAGGAGAAATCCTTAAAGAAATAGTGGTTGTAGGTTATGCCGGTCCGAAGGTAGCTGGTGTCAGCAAAGCATTAAAGGATGAAGTAGTACGGGTAGTGAGTCAATTGGGGGCATTCGTACCTGCTGAAAAAGATGGTAAACCCGTAAACACCATACTCAATATTCCATTCGAATTTAAGCTCAAATAGACAACAAAAACAGAGAGAAGGGGCCGCTATAGTAAACGGGCTCTTTTCTTCGTTTATGGACCTTTGAATTAAAAAAAGCTACCGATGGTGAGCAATGAAGAGGTAGCAAGCAATAAAATACTCATCACCGTCAGGTACTTCAATTTAGATTCCTTTCTCCTGACAAGAATTGCCAGCCCCATTACTAAAAAGATCAATTGACCGAGAAGCATAGGAACAGTGAGCAGTTCTCTGAACACACCAATCAGGGTGAAATCGACCTTAAAAAAGTTTAGCAGGAAAATGGTAAGGAAGTAAGTAGCAATAGCGAGACTAATCGCCAGGAGCTGTTTTTCACTCACCATCTGCGATTTAGCTGGTTTGTTGACAGAAACTTCGTTTTGCATACTTACCGTAGAACAGAAATGTCAAGTAATATAGTCAATTTCTAAAAAGGGTGGATGCTACTCAATCTATTATTCTGTCGGGAATATTTGACTAATGTTACAAGTCGATACCCTGCACCAAATAAGTCGCATGGCTGATTATCTAAGTGTCTGATCTGGTATATAGAAAGTCTCCTTCAAATAGCACTCAATGGCAAAGGTGCTGGCATCAAAGTGAGGTTGGGGAAGAACTTTCGGATCAACCCACTGCCAGCTTTCACATTTATCAGGCCCCAGTACTACAGGCACCCCCTCAAACTTGTCAGCGATAAGTGTAACTGATATGTAATGTTTTCCTTCTGTCTGGTAAGTATCAAGGTTACTGGTAATACAAATAACACGGGGAGAAGAAATGATTAAGCCTGTTTCTTCCTGTACTTCTTTGATGGCCGCCTGCTCAAAAGTCTCGCCCATCTCCAGGTGACCACCGGGGATAGAATAATAGGGAGAATGGCTCCCTTTACGTTTGCCAATAAGAATCTGACCTTCGGGATTTTTAATGATTACACCTATGCCAACTTTCGGTCTTTCCATAGCTCTAAATATAAGTGACCTGTCGAAAAATCATGTCAAAACCAGGCTGATGAATTATTGATGAAGCCAATACACTAATGATTTATAGACAAATTAACCCTACAAGAATTTCTCAATGAACTCTTCAGCCAGTGTGAATTGATAAATCACTTTCAAATCATATTTTTATGAACATAATTGCAGGATATGAATCAGTTTCCACAAGACTTTATCTGGGGCTCGGCTACCTCAGCTTATCAAATAGAAGGAGCACACGACAGAGATGGCAAGGGGCCATCTATCTGGGATGCTTTCTGTACCATTCCCAACCGTATCAAAAACGGTGATAACGGTAACATTGCTATTGATCATTACAGCAAATACAAGGAAGATATTGCTCTGATGAAGTCTCAGGGGTTTAAAGCATACCGCTTTTCTATTGCCTGGCCCAGGGTGATGCCTGATGGCAAAGGTGAAGTGAACGAGAAAGGAATTCAGTTTTACTCTGATCTGATTGATGAGCTGTTGGCCAATGACATTACTCCCTGGGTAACGCTTTATCACTGGGACCTGCCGCTGGCGCTTCAGACTGAAGAAGATGGCTGGCTCAACGACAGTATTGCAGACAGGTTTGAAGTATATGCAGACCTTTGCTTCAGCCGCTTCGGTGACAGAGTAAAAAACTGGATTACGCTGAATGAGCCCTGGGTGGTTTCCATTCTGGGTTATGGTCAGGGCGCTTTTGCTCCGGGCCGCAAGTCGAATTCTGAGCCCTACCTGGCTGCGCATAACCTACTCAGGTCGCATGCACGTGCTGTTAGAGTGTATCGTGAGAAGTACGCACATCAAAATGGTACCATTGGTATTACCAATAACTGCGACTGGAGAGAGCCGCTAACGGATAAGCCAGAAGATATAGAGGCAGCTGAAAGAGCTATGCTGTTTTTCCTGGGTTGGTTTGCCGACCCAGTGTACAGAGGAGATTATCCGGCTGTAATGCGTGAAAGGCTGGGAGAGAGGCTGCCACAGTTCTCGGAAGAAGACAGAGAAATGCTGCTGGGTTCATCGGATTTTTTCGGACTCAACCACTACACCACCATGTTTGCTGCCAATACGGATGCTGCCGATTCTCAGAGTAATATTGCCGGTAACGGAGGCATCTCTGAAGATCAGGATGTGAGCCTTTCTCAGGATAAATCATGGGAGCTTACTGCCATGGATTGGGCCGTGGTGCCCTGGGGTTGTAGAAAACTGCTCGAATGGATCAGTGCCCGCTATGACCAACCTTCTATCTACATCACTGAAAACGGCTTTGCCTGCGATGATAAAGAGGTGAATGGTGAGGTAGACGATTCAAGTACGCGTCTGAGCTACTATAAAGGCTACCTCACGGCCTGCAAAGAGGCCATTGACAATGGTGTGGATCTTAAAGGTTATTTTGCCTGGAGCATGTTCGATAACTTCGAATGGGCGTTAGGCTACGGTTCGCGTTTTGGTCTTAACTGGGTAGACTACGATACCCTGGAAAGAATCCCCAAAGCTTCTGCAAAGTGGTTTACCGAGGTGATTGCCAATAACTCGCTAGAGGTTTAAGCGAAGCCCCATACTGAAGAGCAGTATGCTTACACGCTGACTTTGAAGTGAAATGCGATCTCCGGTGGTGCTTTGTGTTCTGATGCCTTCAAAGTTCGCGGTACTTCCGCCCATAAGATATCTGAGTGAAACATTAAGTCGTTTTCTTATGTCTATGCCAATTTCCGGGGCTATGGCCAGGTTAACATTGATGGCTGTTTTGCTTTCTACGGTGTGGACGTAGTTCCAGTAAGAATTGACACCTAAACCCGTACCCGCGTAAATAGGGGATGGACCTGTGGTAAAATAGTACCTACCCTTTATCATCGCGCTGCTCCATTTAGTATCATTGGGGTCGAGTATTTCAGTAGTACCTTCAAACATTCCATTGTCTCCGGGGATAAAAGCACCCCCGGTGGACATTTCCAGGCCTAATGTGAAATGATTTGAGAAAATGCGATAGCCAGCTACATAGAGCATGGCCTTGCCCTGGCTGTTGTCTGCATTGGGTATGCCACCCACAGCCACTCCACCTTCAAGGTGAACGTGCTGAGCTTTGACTGAAATAACTGAAAGAAAGAGTGCTGAGAGTACAAGAAGGTTTTTCATAACAGTATGTTGAGTTTTAACCCGGAATATGCATTAGAAAGTCTATTCCGTAGATAACTCACTGTGAATCAGTGAAATGAATGAGCTTTTTGATTTAACCATAGCGGTGCTATGCCTAAATCAATAAAACTCCCTGATTCCGTGTGACTTATCTACTCATAACAAAGTTCCAACGCATAATCCGGGTTTAAACAGGTTTGACACCGGTTTACTTCTTTGACCCACGGCAATTTAATATAGTTGCAACTATGTTGCAAATTTGTTCTTTTTCAGAGTTGGTTTATTGATGATTTATGTAGTGAAAATCACTATTGGAGGAGTGAAGTTCTTGCAAAGGATCTGAGATACCGACTGTACTATCGGGTAGCGCGTGAGGTTCCTTGCTTTCTTTTTAGGAGGTATGTCAGGAGTAGGGCGAAAAGCATAATCTTGTGTAAGGGAAGGGGCAAAATCTGAATTAATCGATACTTACCGTTTCTCCCGGCTTGGGCAAAGACAAAGCTGTAACTTTCATAGCTGCCCTATTCCTGTATTTTGAAAACTTTTGTTGAAGCGATTTGAAGAATTGCGTTTTGGCGAGAAGTTTTTTTGCCTGCTCAAGCTGGAGTGGGAGGTCCATCATACATGAGCTGCTCATGGGGTGGTGGTACTGGTCCATACGGTGTTTAGGTTTTAGTGAAACGCAGCCGGTGAAAGCTTTCAATAGCAGTGAGTTACCACCGCTATTTGATTAGAAGTTAAGCAATAGATTTAAGATTACTTAGCCTCTGGGATACAAAGCATCAGGCTGTGTTTGACTGAGAGATTTTTGTATCTGAGCACCTGAAGCTGGAAATGAATTTTCACAATTCTCTATATTGTGAAACTCAATGGATCCAAAGCTTAAAGAGAGACTCGACAAGATTTTAACAAAAGATCTTAGTGCAAAGCAGGGGATAACCATGGACTACGAGGATGATATCCTGGCGGTTGAAACCGAACCCGACCCATTATTTATTCACTTGCTGGTTATTTTTATGACTGTAGCTCCTCCTGCTTTTATTATCTCCTACGATAGCCACTGGGTCTATATGCTTTTTAGCCTTATCTGGTTCCTTAGCGGAGCAAGACTTTATATGGGCATGCTGAGATTTCATGTCAATAGTACCCTGAATCTGACAGAACGGACCATTACCTGTCAGGGGCGTAGTTGGTGGCATCGCCTTGTCAGGAGCAAAGCGAAAACCCTGTCCTTTGATGATGTTAAGGCTATTGATATTAAAACAGTGAGACTGAGGTCAGGTAGAGCTGGTGAAAGACCAACGGATTGGTATACGAGGCTTAGTATTAAGACTTCTTCGTCAGGAAGGATACCTCTCGTCAAGGTGATTGATGAGAGGTTTGGAGAGAAACTGAGAAAGCTTCTTAAGAAAATTATTCTTTGAGTAGTGGCTGGAAAATCGACTCAGGAGTCATAAAAAAAGCGACCCTTTCAGGTCGCCTTTCCATATGTTGATTGGTAATGTTCTTATTTCTTCTTGATGTTGATCGCTGGTTTGGTTTTATCCGTACCGGGCGTTCTGTTCAGGAACTCATCATAGAGCCTGATCTGACGACTGGTCATGGGTACTTTGTAGCCATCAATGAACAAATCGGTAATCTTGGTGGCAGTCTCAAACGGATCACCGGTAGCTACAAAGATGTTAGCTTTTTTACCCACCTCGATAGAGCCTATCTGATCTGATACACCCAGGATTTCTGCCGCATTGATTGTAATGGCCTTCAGGGCTTCTTCTCTGCCCATACCATAAGCAGCAGCAAAGCCAGCATGATAGGGGAGGTTTCTTACGTTTTCAGAGTCCATGGTACGCAGGGCTACTTTTACACCCGCCTCAGCCATAGCACCAGGGTTGGCATAAGCCACATCGTAAGCATCTGACTGGCGTGTAGGTACTGCCTGTACAGGACCAGCGATTACTGAAAGGCCTGAAGCAGCAATTTTGTCAGCTACTCTCCAGCCTTCTGCTACACCTGTCAGTACCACTTTTTTGTAGCCTCTTGACTCTACCCATTCGATAGCATTGAGGATATCTTTCGCAGCATTGGCTTCGATAAACAGTGTCAGCTCACCTTTTACTACTGGTACCAAAGCTTCGATCTCAGGGTAAGAGCGTACTTCATCAGAGTTTTCAATCCTGGCATAAAGCTCGGCCTTGTCCCAGGCATCGTTTACCGTTTTCAGGGCTTTCTCCTGTCGCTTCTTTCTTTCATCAGCAGACAGTCTTCTGTATCTACGGCCACCGGCAGTAGAAGGGAAGTTCATGACTACGCCTTTAGAGCCTGCAAACATCTGGTCTGGCGTATAGCCAAACAGGTTGATAGAAGCAGCTGTACCTGGTAATACACCTCCGCGAGGCATGGTCCACACAGTAGTCACACCACTTACGCGGGTTACGGGAATGGCTACGGAGTTGGGATTGACGGCCGTGAGTGCCTGCATTTGAGGCGTCAGCTGTCCGAATTCACGGAAGTCATTTGCCTCAGAAATACTACCAATCTCAGCCAGGCCAAGGGTAGTACCACTATCGATCATACCAGGGTAGATTTCCTTGCCCTTGTAGTCAAACACTTCAGCATCTGCAGGAATGTCTACGTTGGCCCCTACAGCCTGAATAATACCGTCACTGATAATGATGGTACCGTTTTCAATTACCCCATTGGTAACTGTATATATTTTGGCATTGGTAAGCGCAAACTTACCTGCGCGTGCCTTCATCACCTGGTCATCTTCTTGTCCGAAAGACAGGAGAGGTACCATTGTTAAAATGAGAAGAGCGGATAAACACGTTTTTAAAACTCTCATGTCCTTTATTTTTTGTTTTGAAACAGTGATTCGAAGCTCACCAGGTTAGCATCGTCCATACAGCGATCCATGTCCTCACGGTCAAAGAGCAATACCTCTTCAATACTAGATTCAGGGTTGATGTAAATGCGTTGATCTTTCTTATCAGTAGCTTTATCAAAGTATTTCACGCCATCGATGAAAGTCATTAGTGGAATAGCATAGGTAGAAAGCGGATGCTTATCGAAGATGGCAATATCACCATCTTTGCCTACTTCAATCGAGCCTACACGATTATCAATGCCCAATTGCTTGGCAGGGTTCAGGGTAATCATAGCCAGAGCTTCGTTATCCGACATGTCACCATATTTTTGTGTTTTAGCGGCTTCGTGGAAGAGGTGTCTGATCAGCTCACCTGAATCTGAGTTGATGGAGGTAAGTACTCCATTATTGGTCAGAATGGCTGCGTTGTAAGCAGTAGAGTAGTACACCTCCAGCTTGTAGGCCCACCAGTCTGCAAATACAGAAGCACTTGCTCCGAATGTGGCCAGTTCAGGCGCTACCTTATAAGCTTCATTGGCATGCTGGAAAGTAAGCTTAGGAATGTTGAAGTCACTAAACACTTTCATGAGCATATAAATCTCATCAGCACGGTAGGAGTGACAGTGTACCAGCACATCACCATTCATAATGTCTACCAGCGTTTGCATTCTGAGGTCATACTCAGGGGCTACTTTTCTGGCTGATTTGTTGGCGTTATAGGCATCCCATTCCTTTTTGTAAGCAACAGCTTGGGTGAAAGAGTTTCTGAGCATGTTTTCTACACCCATACGGCTTTGTGGCTGAATACCTCTTGAACGACCGCCTCTGGTTGGGTTCTCGCCCAGGGCAAACTTGATCGTTCTTGGTGCTCCTTCAAACCTAAGGTCGTCAGGGTTGGTAGAGCCATATCGCAGTTTCATGGTTTCGTTTTGTCCACCAATTACATTGGCAGAGCCGTGCATCAGGTGAATGGAAGTAACACCACCGGCCAGGGCACGGTAGATAGATACATCCAGTGGGTTCACCACATCTTCCATGCTTACCTCAGAAGTCACCTGGCTGGTGCCTTCATTAATAGCACTACCGGCTATATGAGAGTGCGCATCAATGATGCCCGGCATTACAAATTTGCCGCTTGCATCTATCTCAGTTACACCCCTTGGGGTTCTGAGGTTTTTACCAATTCGCTGGATTTTACCATCTCTTACCAATACATCGGTATTTTCTTTGGTACCATCGGTAATGGTAATGACGGTGCCGTTTTTAATCAGCACATCGCCCTTCTGTACTTGGCCATAGCTTATCGCGCAAAAGGCGAACAAAAGGGTCATTAAAATATATCTGGTTTTCATATTGATTTTTTTAAAGCCTTAATTACTCGTCTTTCGTAGCAGTTAATTCAAATGATACGTTGAAAGCCGCCACAGATGCTTCTGCGGTATAGTTTTTACCTTCTACTGTGCCTTCCACTACAATATCTACAGATTGTCCGCCAGCATCAATGGAGAAGCTGAAAGATAATTCATTGTCACGGTAGCTGATGTCGTTCATGTCATTGTCAGGAGAACCGTCATCACTGGTCAGTACACCCGAATAGGCTCCGTCTTCCATTTTGATGATCATTTTACCGGCTTGTTCTCCACCGGGAGTAGTAAAGCTGAAAGACCAGGTACCAAGAATGGCACTACTACCTGTACTTGCAGTGGCAGCTTCAGGCTTGGCCTCAGCATCTTTTTCTTTCTTCTCTTTCTTTTCTTTTACCTCATACTCGTACTTATCACCATCTACGAACATCATTTTCACCTGAGAGTCTTTGGTGAAGTAGGGAGCGGTTGAAACCATCAGGTTGGCCATTTTACCGGCTTCTATGGTACCAGCTACTTTGTCTATGCCCAGCATAGTAGCCGGGTTGGTAGTAAGTGCAGCCAGGGCAGTGTTTTCGCTCAAACCATTTTCGATCATCGTCATGATATGAGCTTTTACCTTGTTGGCACGGGTGCCTTTGGTAGAAAAGCCGAAAGTAACACCGGCTTGTTCGAGCGCTGCGGCCTGAGAAACGTGTTGCTTGTAGAATTCCATTCTTCTGGCTTCCAGTGCTTTTGTTTCATCAGATTTGTCTTTGTCTTTGCTGTCCTTTGGCTCATCTGGCAGGTCAAGTCCGAGGAATAGGGGAGTTCCGGTGCTCTTCAACTCGTCCAGTACCATCCATGATTGCTCTACACCCGCCAGGATCAGGTTAAAACCCAGGTCGTTTTGTAGTCTCATGGCACGTCTTACGTCCAGCATGCTGCTTACGTCAAACATCACGGCCTTTTCTTTGGTGATTACCGGGAAAAAAGCCTGGCTCACTCTGTCAGAGGAAGGTCTTGGAAGTCCCGCAGGGTTGCTGGCATACATATCGCTATGCGATTTATGATTGACAGCATTTCTGTAGAGGTTTCTCCACTTGGCCATAATACCCAGTATATTATTAGGGTAGGCACCGGGTGCTCCCAGAAACTGTGAGTACAGGGCTACATCTTTTGCCAGGATCATTTCGTCCATGTGATCTACATCTGAAAGCAGGATCAGCGAACCAGAACCCGGAAGCATTCTTCCATAGGGTACTGTATGTGAGATCGCAAAACCAGATTTTCTCATGCTTCCGATACCTGAACTACTGATGTCCAGCTGTGAGGTAACACTGTTTTCAGGGGTAATGCCCGCGAAATCATTCGGTGGGTCGGGAGTAAAGAGATTACTCGGACGCGGCATTGACTTAGGTCTTTTGGCTCCTGTATTGGACAGGCCGTCTATGAATCCGGCATATACATACATGCCTTTGGCGTCTATCACCTGTGCATCAGCCGGTATATTGACATTGCTGCCTACGGCTTGTATCAGGCCGTCTTTGATCACTATCGTGCCTTCCTTCATTTCCTGGCCCGGTGCCTGTACCACGGTAGCATTGGTAATGGCAAAGGTTCGGGTTACTGCTGACTTACCGGTAGGGTCACTTTGAGCCTGAAGGCCTAGGGTGCTGACCGATAGCAGTAGAAGGAAAACAGAGCGAAATGTTTTCTTAAGGAGTGGTTTCATTCTAATTACTTTGGTTTGCGACTTATTTATAGCTGGTAATATAGTTCAAAGAACCAGCCTTTTCAAAGCGAAATATAGGAGTGGTAGTAATCATTGTCGGGAATAGAATTCTGTGGCTTGCTCTAATAAAATATACAGTTATGAATCGAAGTTTGACACTTATGAATCGAAATGAAGGCTAGAAAGAATTTGTGAAGGAATACCGATAGATGATGTATTACATTTTGATAATAATGACAACCATCATGCTATCCTTTCACAATAAAAAGCCGATCGGCTTTCGCAGAATTATTTACGCTGTCTTTTTCTTATTAAGTATCACCATCTCTGCTATGAGTCAGACTGAGGCTGAAAAAGTGCAGGTTATCACCGATCTGGACTCCTTATACCGACTGTTCTACGATTTTAATTTTACGGATGAAACACTTAACGGTCAGGAGTACCATGACTACCCGATAGTTTTGAATCAACTGGCTGAGCAATCTGCGACTATCGGCTTTGATCAGGGCTATTTTAAAAGTAAGAATATGCTCTACCTGTATTATAAATACAGTGATGATCCGGTCAATGCTTTTGAAGTGCTGGATCATAGCATTACCCGAGCCATGGGGGAGGGCAAAATGAAATACGTGGCCCAGTTTACTTACCTCAAAGGTTCACAGTTTCACAGGTATGATGAATATGATTCCAGCCTGGCTTATTTTGAAAAAGCCTATGGCATAGCCGAAGAGATTAACGATCACCAGGTCATGGCAAGCACTATCAATGCCATGGCAGCCACCTATGGTAAACTCAGAAAGTATGAGGAGGCTATGGTTTATTATAAAAAGGCGCTGCCGGTGGCCAGGGCTTCTGAAGATTCCACCCTGGTGAATATGCTCATTGGCAACCTGGGGCTTTCATTTGCCCGAATGGAGCAGGCCGATAGTGCCCTGCACTATGGTAAGATGCAGTTGGAAATAGCAGAGCGGAGTAGCGATCCTACCGAAATCAGGCAGGCTCTGAATGTATTGACGATGGCAAGCTTCTTAAATGGGGCTCACCAGGATGTAATGGCTTACTCAGACAGACTCTATAAGATCATAGAGCCTTCGCAAGACTGGGGTTTTATGATTACACCTTACCTGTATCGTGCTAAAATGCGGAAGGCACTTGGTGAGGTTGATAAGGCCATCGAGGAGGTAAGTCGCAGTATAGAAATTGCCAGGAATATTGGGTATGTATCGGGTGAAACGAGCTCTCTGGAATGGTTGGTAGCCTTGCTTGAAGAACGTGGCGCTTACGAGCGTGCCTTCAAGCACCTGGAGAGATTGGCTGAACTCAAGGATGATGAAAAGGAGCGGGAGGCCACGCAGAAACTGGAGCGCATGGCTCTGCGCTATGAACTCAAGGAAAGAGAAAACAGCCTGAAGAACATGGCTGAGGTGCAGGAGGCTACTACCGCAAAGCTCAGGTTTCGAAACCTGATGATTGCCAGTGTCATCACCGCCTTTCTCATCATCGTGATTTTTACCGTATGGATATACAAGCGGAAGGTAGAGAAGCAAAAAATGGCTGCACAGGAGTCGCAGAATAAGCTTTTAAGAAGCCAGCTTAACCCTCATTTCCTGTTCAATGCGCTCTCGTCCATCCAGGTATTTATGATTAATAAAGGGCAGGGGCCTGAGGCGCTGGAGTACCTTTCTAAGTTCGCCAAGCTTATGAGAAGAATCCTGGAGAACAGCCGTGAGTCTTTTGTATCACTGGAAGATGAAATGGCCACCTTGCGCCATTACCTTGATCTGCAGAGAATCCGTTTTGACAATAAGTTTCAGTACGATATTCAGGTAAATACGGAACATGGACCAGAAGATATTACCATTCCGCCCATGTTTGCCCAGCCCTTCATCGAGAATTCGCTGGAGCATGGTATCGCCCATCTGGAAGATGGCGTAATCCGAATAAGCTTTGAAGAAAAAGATGGTTCTTTGAGTTTCACGGTAGAAGATAACGGCATTGGCATTACGCGTTCGGCTAAAATGAAACAGCGTTCTGATCATCGATCATTGGCGACCATCATTACCCGTGACAGAATTGCCTTGCTTAGAAAGCAATTGAAGAGGAGAATTTCCTTTGATATGAGAGATAAGCTTGGCGAGGCAGAGCAGGTTATTGGTACTGAGGTTATATTTGAACTTCCTATAATTTATCGTTTCTCATGAATGCCGTAATTATCGATAACGAACCCCATATGATCAGCTCATTACAGTCGCTGCTGGCCTATCATTGCCCGGAGGTAGAGGTGATCGGTTCGGCAGAAGGCTGTGAGAGTGGAGAGAAACTGATTCTCGAACTGAATCCAGAGATCGTATTTCTGGATGTGGAAATGGATGATGGTACTGGGATAGAACTGGTACAAAGGCTGCAGTACAAGCAGCTGCACGTGATATTTATTACGGCTCATGATAAGTATGCCATTGATGCCTTTAAATGCAGCGCTATTGATTTTTTACTCAAGCCGGTGGATCCTGATGACCTGGTGGGGGCTTTGAAGAAATATGATCAGGCCAGACGGGTAAATGACCTGGAAAAGCAGGTCTCTGTGCTCACTGAGCACCTGAAGGGTGGCAACTCACGCCAGAAGAAGATTGTACTCAGCGACTATGAGAGCATGCACCTGGTAAAGATTGAAGATATCGTCTGGTGCGTGGCGGAGGGAAGCTACACGCGCTTTAAGCTTCTGGACGGACCTGAAATAATGGTTTCCAAAAATCTCAAGTCCTATGAGGAGATTCTCTCAGGCCAGGATTTCGTCAGAATTCATAACTCATACCTGGTCAATATCAATCACATCAAACGTTTCGAAAGAACTGAGGGAGGAGTCGTAATCATGGAAAATGGAGGCGTACTGCCTGTTTCGGTCAGAAAGAAGGACAGCCTGATGAATATCCTCAAAAACTGGAACAAATAACGACCATCAAATGAACCCCGACACTTATGGGGCAAGGCAGGGCGCTCACTAAAAGCACCTGCGGATTTATCATTATCCGTTACATATTGTTACAATTAATCGACAGGCTCCTTGTTCATATGCGGTGATATTTGGGTGTTCGTACAAAACATTTTTCCTGAAAACTTGACGAATCTTCCTTCCGGTTTTTCCGATAGCTCACTGTTTAGGTTCCCGCGTATGATACAGGATGCCAAGCCGATTTTACCAAAACATTATAGATGGTGAGTCTATGTATTTAGTAGTGGAAGGAAGGCTCGTACGGGGCCTTCCTACTAATTTTTCACTAAGAGCATCGGAGCTCAATTACATCTCATCATTTTGAAAAATAACCCGGTCGGCAGCCTGAGATAATGAAAGCCGACCACAGGTTGAGTTGAGGTACAGAAGTAAGAGCAGATTGGTTGTCTTCTATTAAAAACTTCTGTAGACAAATCAAGGGCCCATACGGGGCCCTTATTTTTTTGTCTGTACTTTAATATCCATCAGCCAGATGGCCCGGGAATCATTGCGGATCAAGAATATGGTTGATTCTCTCCAACAAGTCTTCCAAATGGACCTTGCTGGCCCTGTCAGTGTATTTTCCTTTAGCCGAGCTTACCTGGCTTTTCAGGGCTTTCAGCTCTGCGCGTGCGGCAGGTCTTATATCTGACTGGCTGATGCTCACCTGTCTCGCCTGAAAGGCATTTGCCTCATTGTTCATCATATACTCCAGGCGCGCCACAAAGCCTCGCTGCAGGTTTCTGCGGTAAGTATCGATGTTTTGAGTACCTGCCAGCTCAGAAAACAAGCCTTTTCTTACATCACCAAATAGCTGATAAATGGTATAGGTATTTCTGCCCTTGAAAGCTTCTGCTTCAATCAGCCTTTGCGCCCTGGTAGGGTCAAGCAGACTGTTGAGGAAAGAAGTCTGAGTTCTGCGGATGCGTTCTACGGCTCCAAAGTTCTCCATTCTTCTCAGCAATTCTTCGTCCAGTAGCCATTCGGGCGAGCTGAAAGCATGCTTGTGCATCCAGGCCATGGCTTCTACCTGTTGCTTTTCAGGTACTACTGTGAAGACTACTCCATCCTGATCAGAGGATTTCTTATTTTCAATAATACCCCCAACGTTGGTAGCTACGTGGCCTGTAAAGCGTCTCCACTGGCCGAGTATCTCACCATAAATTTCCTGGGTGTCGCTGTAATCTTCTCCATCAGTTGTGGTCCACTCAAGCAGGTTGGGCACTACTTTCATCAGGTTTTGCATACCATAGGTACTGGCTTTTACTGAGTTGTCACCCAGGTCCTCAGTTTGGGTTTCAGGGTCAGTGCCTCTGCTACCACCAAAGCGGAACCTGCGGTCATCAGCTTTGTCCAGAATCCACTGATCCAGTGTCTTCAGTTCTTCTTCAGGGCTGTCAACACCCGGAATTACGCGATAACCCCAGTTGATAGAGTATTTATCATAAGGGCCGAGTTTTCTGATAAAGCTGGTTACCCCGTCACCAGGCTGGGCAATGTAGTTCATGCGGGCATAGTCCATAATGGTTGGAGCCACGCCAAACTCTTGTGCAAACGCAGGATCTCTGTAAGACTCTACTGGGTAAGATGAGCTGGCCTTCATATTGTGAGGTAGTCCCAGGGCATGGCCTATCTCATGGGCAATCACCTGGCGCATCATTTCCCCTATGTCTTCTTCACGCATATTCAGCGAACGGGCATTGGGGTTGGCAGCACCTGTCTGGATCATAAACCAGTTACGGTAAGAGCGCAGGTGATTGTGAAACCACATGATATCACTCTCGATAATTTCTCCTGTACGAGGATCAGAGGTACTTGGCCCCACGGCATTACGCGTGTAGTTGGCCACATAACGCACGGTAGAGTAGCGAGCATCTTCCGGGCTCCAGTCAGGGTCTTCTTCCGGGGTAGGAGGCTCCTTGGCCAGGATGGCATTTTTAAAACCAGCTTCTTCAAAGGCGGCCTGCCAGTCTTCAATACCCAGCTTAAACCATTTCTTAAACTTCTCGGGTGTTCCCGGGTCCAGGTAGTATACAATAGGCTTCACCGGTTCTACCAATTCACCTCTGGCATAGGCAGCCGGGTCTTTAGGTTCCAGTCTCCAACGCCTTAAATAAGTCTTGGTAGCGGCTTTTTGCTCATCCAGACTAAAGTCGGTCTGTGTCAAAGTGAACCAACCCACGCGCTCATCGGCAAGTCTCGGTTGCATCCTGTCTTCCGGCAGTTTCAGCATAGATTGACCTACCATCAGTGTGATAGAGCCTGTATTGGCTTCTGAAGGGGGCCTTCCGGCATCAAAAGTCATTACCTGGCGCACTTCTACGTTAATAGGAAAGCTTTTGACAGATTTGATATAGCTGCGGTTGCCATCGAGCCTTCTCACCTGGAAGCGGGTTCTTGAAAAACCGGGGATACCACTGATAGCTTTCACATCTTGCTTAAACAGATTAGTTACGTTAACCACATAGGCTGTGGAGTCTTCTGGTTGTGCCTCAATTTTAAAAGCAGCAATGATAGGAGCGAGGTTATTGGCTGCTACCGAATTGAAGATGGCCGAACTGCTGTCAGCCACATTACGATACTGAATCTTCCGCAGCATAATCTTGTCCTGCACCTTTTCCCAGCGCACCACCTGCTCGCCTACCTTGCTACCACTGGCCGTAAAGCCGCTGTAGTCTGGTGGAGTCTGTACCAGGCGGGTTACCCAGAGCATGTCTTTGCCCAGCTCCGACTTTGGTATTTCATAAAGTATCTTTTCGTTTGACTTATGTACCTTGAATAAGCCCTCGTCAGTTTCAAGCCCTTTGATGACCGATTTGTAGGTCTTGCCCGGCTTCTTTTTGGCAGCAGGTTTGGGAGTGGCCGCCTCAGCGGTTTCATTTTTTCCTTTCTTCTTCTTACGCTGGGCGTTGAGCTCATGCGAAAAAGGGGCACTACCAATCAACATGGCAGTCAGGAGGAGTATCACTAAGCGATTTTTCTTCATATTGGTATGTCTTGTCTTTGACTTGATAGGAAAACAACAAGAAAAGCACCTGAACGGAAATCATTATTCTGATAATGGGGTTTTAGTTATGTTAGTGGTATTGTTAGAATTGCGATTTGAATGAAGCATTATTGGGATTTAGTAGTAGATGCCTACCAGGGATATGCCAATTATTTGTGGCAGGAAATTACCTTTCAGTACGATTATAAGCCTCTCTGGCAGAACTACTTCTGGGCACTTGTTCTGGTTTCACTGCTTTTTATGCTGTGGGAGTGGCTTAAACCCTGGAGGGAGGATCAGCCAAAGTTCAGAAAAGATTTCTGGCTGGATGCTTTCTATATGTTCTTCAACTTTTTTCTGTTCTCTCTCATCCTGTTCAATGCACTGAGCATGGTGGTGGTGGATTTCTTCAATGATTTTCTGAGTATGCTCGGGGTCAGTAATACGGTGGCCTTTCATATAGAAACCTGGCCAAAAATAGCCCAGCTCTTGCTCCTTTTTGTGGTCAGGGATTTCGTACAGTGGTGGGTTCACAGGCTGTTACATGCCGTGCCGGCCCTTTGGCAGTTTCACAAAGTACACCATTCGGTAGAGCAAATGGGTTTTGCGGCACACCTCAGGTACCACTGGATGGAAACCTTTGTCTATCGCACCATAGAGTATTTACCCCTGGCCATGATTGGCTTTGGCATAGAAGACTTTTTCTTTGTACACATGTTTACTCTGGCAGTGGGGCATTGGAACCATGCCAATATTAAGGTCAACATAGGGCCGCTTAAGTACATATTTAATAACCCCAATATGCACATGTGGCACCATGCCCACGACCTGCCTGAAGACAGACAACGTGGCGTTAATTTCGGGCTGACGCTCAGCGTTTGGGATTACATCTTTGGCACAGCTTATATTCCCTTTAGTGGCAAGTCCATAAAGCTGGGTTTTCCGGGAGTTTCAAAATTCCCAAAGACTTTCTGGAGTCAGATCACCTACGGTTTTCGAAAGAAGTAACCATACAGATGCTAATGTCTATCGTAAGCTAAATCAGGCTTTACAATATTGTTTGACCTGTTTTAGGCATGAACCTATTCGCACGCTTTTTGCTCTGTTTCAACCGTAATGATGCAATAGCCAACTATTGCATAATCAGACGATTTGAAAATCAATGAGTTATCTTAACAATACTAAAACCAAAATGGTGATTTTCAAATGTCTGGGTTAACCCTGGCAAAATGCTGATTGCCAGCATTTTCGTCAATTATTCATTTTTCTAATGAATAATGCGGGTTCAAAACAGTTTGATAGAAAAAACTGTTTTATCAATATTCAAAGCACCCCAAAATGCAGGTCTTATGAAATACATCCTCACTTCTGTTTTACTCCTTAGTTGTACATTCATTTTTGCCCAGAAGAAGCTAAGCTTCCAAAAAGTAGCTCCAATGCCCAATGAGGCCTATGCCTTTGCCTATGCCCAGTCTTCAAGAGATATCATGGCTTTTGGCGGTGGAGAAGACTTTACCAGGTTCAGCGCATATATTCACGTTTATGATTCAAAGGCGGATCTTTGGGTTTCTACAGGAATCAAGGGCGTTCCGCGGATCAAGTATTCTACAGCCACTTATATGGAGGCTTATAATGGCGTGCTGGTGGTAGGTGGTATCCAGCCCTATGGCGCGTCAGTCGGGTTGGTGGAGGAAATACGAATGCTGAGCCTTGATGATTTTAGCATTACAAAACTAGGCATGTTGCCTGAAGCGGCAAAGGATATGGGACTGGCGAGTGATGGAAAAAAGGCCTACTTTTTTGGAGGTTCCACAAGTAAGGAGGTGAATATGAATGGCACGTCCAACTACACCTTCAGCAATAAGTTCTTTGTGTATGACCTGGAGGTAGGACATTTGGAAAAATTACCTGATTTGCCCAAAGCGATGGAAACCGCAGGTGGTATTTATGATGGCAATCTGTATGTATTCGGAGGTTTTAATCGTAACCCCCTGACAGATATCTTTCAGTACAACATAGAGAAAAAGACCTGGACCGCCCTGGAGCCCTTTGATAAGCCCGTTTCTTCTTACGCACTGGCTCAGTACGATCGCTATTTTATTCTCGCTGGTGATTATCATGACGGTAACCAGCTTATTGTGTATGATACAAAGACGGAGAAGGCAGAATATTTTAAAACTAATTTTGCCGGTCGCCATATGGGAGCCTCGGTAATTGGTGAATATCTGCACGTATATGGTGGTTTCAATAATGTTCGGGGTGATTTGATCAGAAATGATCACTATAAAATCTCAATAAAGAAGCTTATAGACTCGCTGGACCAGTAGGCAACGCGGAGGGCATTTCAGCAAGAAGCACCAATAATCTCCCTATATTGATTGGTATCTTTTTGAAAACTATTGACTTATGAAACGCCTTGCTCTTTTATTAGTAGCCTGCTTTATGGCAGCTTCTCTTTCTGCTCAGGAAGCTAAAACCGAAGATGTTGCATCAGTAGATGCCATTATCACCGCCTTGTATGATGTAATCTCAGGTCCGGCAGGAGAAAAGCGCGACTGGGACCGCATGAAATCACTCTTCATTCCTGAGGGAAGACTCATCCCAACTTTTAAGCAGCCTGATGGTAAGGTAGGCTACCGCTGGTGGTCCATTCAAGAGTATATAGATCAGGCCGGTGCAGGGCTTGAAAAGAATGGTTTTTTCGAAGTGGAAGTAGCCAGAAAGCAGGAAAACTACGGTACCCTGGTACACCTCTTCAGTACCTATGAATCGCGTAGAAATGCCGATGATGAGAAGCCTTTTGCCAGGGGTATCAACAGTATCCAGCTTATGTATGATACTGAGCGCTGGTGGATCGTAAGCGTATTCTGGCGGGGAGAAAGCGCTGACAATAAAATCCCTAAAGCCTATTTACCGGGCAACTGATCAGAAGCCGTCATCGGTTACACCTTAGATTTATGTGTTGCTAAACTCTTATGTTAGCTTAATCACAACCTTATTTTCCTTATCTGGGTAGATGTTTGCGCGCAGGGCAGGTCTGTATGAATTACTCAAAATTTATATCTTAAGCCAAAATCAAAAACGACAAAATGAGATCACACGAAATAGACTATGAGCTGCATGGTGACGACATGCAGATGGTAGAGGTAGAACTTGACCCGGGAGAAGTGGTAATTGCTGAAGCGGGTGCCATGAACTGGATGGAAGAGGATATCAGTTTTGAGGCGAAAACAGGGGATGGGTCAAGCCCTACCAAAGGTTTTTTCGGCAAAGTACTGGATGTGGGTAAACGAGCCCTGACGGGAGAGTCGATATTTATGACACATTTTACCAACCAGGGGCGTAGTAAGCGAAGAGTCACTTTTGCAGCACCCTATCCAGGTAAAATTATTCCGGTAGACCTGGGCGAGATAGGTCATCAGATTATTTGCCAGAAAGATGCCTTTCTGTGTGCTGCTTTGGGTACCAAGGTTACTATTGCTTTTAATAAAAAGCTGGGGGCAGGTTTCTTTGGTGGAGAAGGCTTTATACTGCAAAAGCTTGAGGGCGATGGTATGGCTTTTTTGCATGCCGGTGGCACCGTAGTCAAAAGGGAACTCAATGGCGAAACGCTGAGGGTAGACACTGGCTGTATCGTAGGTTTTTCACCAGGCATCAGCTATGATATTGAACGGGCCGGTAACCTCAAATCTATGTTTTTCGGAGGTGAGGGGCTGTTTTTAGCAACGCTACAGGGCAGAGGAACGGTTTACCTGCAAAGCTTGCCCTTCTCAAGACTGGCCGATCGTATTATCCAGCATGCACCCAGTGCCGGAGGCTCGTCCAAAGGTGAAGGCTCCATTCTGGGAGGTATCGGCCGCCTGATTGATGGAGATTAGGCCTGGGGGGCCTTAACATGCGAGAAAATGACTTGTGAGCATAAAAAAAGAGCAAGAAGTTTTTATCTCTTACTCTTTTTTGTGACGGTTGCTTAAATATTATTTAAAACGTATACCAATAGCACGTTTTCCCGCATTGTAAATGATGGCATCTATGGTTTTGCCTTCATCTTCGGCAGATTTCTTAAGTCTTTTTACAAACTGCGTGAGATCGCCTTCCACTCCTTTGTTGGCCAGGCCACCGGTTAAATAAGAGCCAACTTTGGCCCCTCCGGATTTTTCTATGACAATTTCATAATCTTTCAGAGGCTCACACATTGCAAAAACCAGCACTCCGTTCACAGACTTTGCACGAGCCAAATCCTTTTGTGATGAATCAAAGCCGTCATTAAACTTAATAGCTGCTGCCTGCTTTCCATTGGTGTACAGAACAGCATCGTACTCAAATTTCTTTTTCTTAGCCTCTTTGTTCAGGCGCTTTACATATTGACTTACTTTGGCACTGATACCCTCGTTAACCACACCCCCTGTAAGTAACGAACCGGCCTTTCCTCCAGTCCCTTTGGAGGCAAGTACCTTGTAGTCAATGGTCGGCTCACAATAAATATATACTGGTACACCATTAACACGGCTGACCCTGGCCATATTCTTTTCGACCTGCGCATTGGCATAGTTTGCTATGAAAAGCAGTGTGAAAATTGCAATTGTTAGTTTATTGATTTTCATTCTTTTATTTTTTATAGAATTGACTCAGTAAAACTATGTCAAATCTTTATACAATCAAATCAAGATTATTTATAAATCTCATTAATAACTCCTGCCAGTCTAACACCGGCTTGCAACAGACGGTATTCTACCAAATCGAAGTTTTCATAGCTATAGCGGTAGCTGATTCTGCCATTCTCAGGTAGGTCGTAAATGCGGTCTCTGTAAGACATAGACTCTATAGCCCAGTCTCTTACCGTAGCCGCCTGCCATTCTTTCACATCGGCTTTAGTCGGGTGGTTAATCTTGTCGGCCAGCTCAGTATAGCTGTATTGCTTACCATCAATCATACGGCTGTCCCATACGCTGTGGATGTTGGTATTAGTGCCAAACCACTGAACCTTTACATCGTTACCACCTCTGTCTTCACCATTGCCCACATGCAGTGGCTGGTGGATATCACCTACAAGGTGTACGAGAAATTTGAGGTTGGTGGCTTCATCTTCTTCAGACAGGTTACCAGCTTTCAGCTCTTTTACGATCTTTTCAATCGCCCAGATCACATCTCCGTTCTCCTGCTTTTCGGCTGTCTCGTAAGTCTCGCCATCAGGTATGGTGGTATAGTGCCAGGTTTGCGCATAATCATAGTCCCGGTCTGAACGTACTTCGTCCATCCAGGTGCTTACCTCTGCCAGGGTTTCGTTACCCAAAACACGTTTTACCTGCTTTTTCGCTTTTTTAGAGAGCATACCATCTGCAATATGGCCCACGGTACGATGCCCGATCTGACCCCAGCGAAAATCCTCCCTGGTTATATTGAAAGACATTAAGAGCAGGCAAACAAAAACGGCAACAACTTTTTTCATAACAGTGATAGACAATTGAGCTGCAAGCTTATAAAAAATACCTGAAAGGCGATATGAGATATATAAAGTCTTTATCAATTCTATGTAGAAATTGTGTCCATTCACGGAAATACGTTCTCAAATCAGCTGGCTGATGACTAAGTTGTGGTCAATCAACCATTTCAGTCATGAAACGAAGCCTTCAGATTTCCACACTTTTTGTCTTTCTCTTGCTTGCTATCCAGGTAAGCGCACAGAAAACAGCCTTTACCGTAGCCGATGCTATTAATGTTAAGTCATTTGGCAGCCAGACACTGTCACCTGATGGTAAATTTCTTGCCGGTGTTATTGCAGATGGCCGTGCCCGCTTCGGTACGGATCATTTCAGGTTCAGAGATCCCAGCTACCTTAATGTCAGGGCCGGGGAAATGGTGATTATTAATACCAATACTGGTGAGGAAATCAGACCGTTCGATGCCAGCGTAAGGGTGACCAACCTTACCTGGAACCGGGAATCAAACACTTTGGCCTTCTTTCAGCAAAAAGGTGATAAGCTGGTGCTGTCTTATTATGATACAAGTAATAAGAAGGTGAAGGATGTGAAATTGAAAGATGATCGCGCAATTGCCAATAACAGCGGAATTTATTTTAAGGCAGGAACCAACGAGGTGCTGGTGAGGGTGCGAAGCAAGGACTGGATGGAGAGAGCCATGGCTGAGTATACTGAGGCCACTAAGGGTCCGGTAGTGGTGTATGATGGCAGCAAAGACTTTTTAAAGTGGGATAAGATTGGCGCGACATCCGGTTTCACTGAGGTAGTGGAAGTGAAGCTATCTTCCGGCAAGGTAAAGGATGTGTTGCCTGAATCCAGCTATGGCGGCCTTAGCCTTAGCGAAGATGGTCAGTACCTGGTGTACGATGAGACTTTCAGGCTCAAGACCTCTTACAAACGAAATTCGGGTACTGAATACCAGGTTGCTGTTAAAAACCTGAATTCCGATGACTCAGCCACCGTGATTTATGAAAAGAATAAGAGGAGGAGAAGGTATAGCTGGGATGATACAGGCAAGCACTTTGCCTATGTGGATTCAGGCAATGTATTTATCGGTAACCTGGAAACCATCGCCTCTTCGGAGCCTGTAAATATTACGAAGGACAAAGCCTTTGAAGATGATGATAAAAAGAAGGCGGTGAAGTTTTCTGTTCAGCGATGGGATAGCCAATCAGAGAAACTGCTGCTGAGCTCTAAAAGTGGCTGGTGGACCATCAATAAGTCAGGTGATAACCTCGAGAAGGTGTATGACCTGCCTGAAGATGAAGAAGAAAAGAAAAAATTACCCAACCGCAGTGTGGTAAAATGGGGAGATGACAGCAACTTCATTTATGTATCTTATTCTGAAAAAGATCAATGGAAACGCGGAATTCAGCGCTTTAACCTGAGTACGGGTAAGTTTGAAGACCTGATGACCAATGGCAACCTCTATAGCTCATGGAGATTCTCTGAATCGGGGGAGGTAATTGTTTATAACAAGTCAGATGGTGACAAGCCGAATAACGTGTTTGTGAATAACAACTCCTTTAATGCAGAGAAACAGCTGACCAACCTAAACCCCTGGGTCAGTGATAAGAAATGGACAAAATCGGAGCTGATTACTTACCGCAATGCGGACGGTAATAAGATGAAGGGAGTGCTCTATTATCCTGTAGATTATGACCCCAACAAGAAATATCCATTGGTGCTGGAGGTATATGAAACCTTCTTCAACAATGGCTATCGCTCCTCTATGAACCTTATCGCCAACCAGGGCTACTTTGGGTTGAGGCCTTCCGTAGAGCTGGAGCAGGGTTATCCGGGTGAAGCCTGGCTCAAAGGTGTGACTTCAGCCATCAACAAGCTGGTAGATGAAGGCAAAGTGGATAATGACAAGGTAGGTGTACATGGCACCAGCTATGGAGGCTACGCTACCTCACTGCTGATTACGCAGACTGACCGTTTTGCAGCGGCAATTAATATCTCCGGTAAGGTGAATATCATCAGCTTTCTGGGCGACTCTCCAAAGATTGGTACCAGAAACTACGCAGCTGCCGAAGTAGGCCAGGACCGTATTGGCGGTAGCTTCTGGGATGAACCTCTGAAGTACTTTCAGACCTCGGCAGTTTTCTTTGCTGACAGAATCAAAACACCGCACCTGCTACTCAGTGGCGAGGGAGACTGGAATGTGCCGGGCACTAATACACGTGAGCTGTATTACGCCATGCGCAGGCTGGGCAAAGACGTCACCTGGGTGAACTATATGCGCGGTGGTCATGGGGCCGGCTGGGCCAGTGTAGAGTCAGATTATCACGATCAGTGGAAACGCATGTTTGAGTTTTACGACAAGTATTTCTACCCAAAAAAAGTAAAGAAAGGGGAGAAGGGTGATGTGGAGACCGACCAGGGAAACAGGTGAGTTTCTTGTTCAAAGTTTAGGAGTTTAAAAGTTTGGTGTTCGTGGTTTATTCAGCGCTCAACATTAAACATCAAACATTAAACCTTCCAACTCCATCAAAAAAACTGCCTGATCACAATAGCAATGCACAGCAAAACGATGATGCCATACATCCAGTAGGGAGATAGCCTGAGTGTAATTTTAGCGCCCAGATATGCTCCGATCAAGGTGGCTACCAGCATAATAAGGCTGAGTCTGGCATCGAATACACCATAAAAAACGGCCCAGATCATTACCGTACTGCTATGCCCGAGGCTTACGAACTTTTCCAGGTAGGCAGTGGCAAGGGTGCTCTTTTTCAGCACCAATAAAGCAAGTAAGACTACAACAGGGCCTCCACCAGCACCTACCAGACCGGCTACAATGGCAGGAGAGAGGCCGATAAGAAAATAGATGAACAGTCCTTTTTCTTTCCCGGTCGCTGAAGGCGCTATAGAGCTGGTGTTGGTAAAAGCCATTTTAAGTCCCGAAACAATAACCAGGAAAAGGACCATTGCCGTCATAAGAAATATGCCCTGCTGGGTACTGAGGCTTGACAGAATGGCGGTACCTATCAATCCACCCATGGCAGCACTGACCAGCAGTGTAATTTCCTGCGGGGCATGGAGGTCGCGATGGCTCCTGAACATGCGAATGCCCAGCAAGCTCTGGGCCACTACGGCTGGCCGGGTAGAAGAAAGAACCAAAAGTGGTGAATAGCCAAAGCTCAGTAGCAAGGGCACGATAAGTAGCATGGTACCACCAAAGTTGATCCCCACAAAGGCACTGGCCATGGTAAGCAGAAAGAGCAGGAGGTCATTAGTGTCCATATAGCAAAATACGGATTTATGATCCCTCAGTCCACTGCGTATGAGGCTCAAATTCGTAGTTTAGCTTGGACGGCTCCCCTTCCTCGCTTTCGCGAAGCTTCAGCGGAGCAAAGAAAGGGGAGCATTTGGAATCGTTTGACCTACCACAATTCTTTATAAAAACGACTCCAATTCTCCTCCTCGCGAAGGAGGAGTGTCCGTGCACAGACTAAGAAATTGGGTGGTATTTAATTGGACGAGGTGGTTGACCCGCCTTGCCAAGCCTACCTTCATGTCATCAATCACCTCACCACCAATTACCCAATAAACCAATGACCAATCCACCGACTAGCAGCAACCGCCACCGTCATAGAAGTAAGTGCTGTCGGTTACCAGCATATCTTCTCTGCCCAGGTTAGCGAGGTTATTGGCTGTTTTATCACAGACAGACAGCGGTTGATTGTGCATTAACACATGGCCGGCATGGTCGTCAAAATACTCCTCATTACCGTAATAAATGGCTGTTTTACCTGTGAATACACAGGGGCCATCGGCAGGCATAGGGTCTTTAATGGCGCATACCTCCACACTTTCTATAAAGATGCTCTCATCCGTGTCATACTGGCTTTTATCCAGGATTCTGTAGGGGCGTTTGGCTCTGATTTCTACAGTGCCAAAACCTACATCCGTGATCATTTTGATATAGTCTTTTAGCGGAAGCGAGCCACTAAGGCACAAGGCTCTGAGCCTTTCATCAAACTTGAGCGAATCTGGCATGGCCTGGTCAGCAACAGGGTCTGAAAGCACGAGCCTGCCATGTGGCTTGAGCACACGATACATCTCTTTCAGGGCTTTTTTCAGGTCTTCTTCATGAAAGATGTTGAAGAGGCAATTCTGAGCTGCTACATCAATGCTTTCATCTTCAATAGGCAGGTTCAAAGCATCACCCTTGCGTACATCCACAAAGGAAGGATCAAACCAGCTGTTCAGTTTTGCAGCTTCCTGAAAGTTCTCTTTACAGGCATCAATCATTTCATCTACTACATCCACACCAATCACACCTTTGGGCTGACGGCTGAAGTAGGAGAATTGCAGAAGCTCCATGCCGCCTCCCACACCCACATAGAGTATTTTGGGAGAATTGATCAGGTCTCGTGGATGCACGGTGCTGCCACAGCCGTAGTTCATCTCCAGCATGATTTTAGGAATATCCAGCTCAGGAAAAGCCCAAACCGGGGTAGTAGTGCAGCAAAGTCCGACATCCGGTGTCAATGCTGCTTCTCTATATACGTCTTTTGTCGTTTCTAAATAGGTTTCCATGGAGTGTATTAAATAGTAGTGCCACCACAGCTTGATCCCGCGCCTGCGGTACAGCCAAAGCAATGTTGGTTAACGATTATTTCTCGGTTAATAATTTTCTGGTAGTCAAAGTCCCGCACGTGGTCTGGTACTCCGTTTTCAAAGGTCAGCTCCAGCATCTGGTTAAAGTCACAGTCGTACATGTAACCATCCCAGCCAATGGAGACGGTATTGCGACACATGACACCGGCTGCTGCCATGGGGTTAAAGGCGTTGGCGAGCTCATTCATATACTCCTCGTAATTGCCGGAGTTGAGCAAGTAATCGAGAAAACGACTTACCGGCAGGTTGGTGATGGCAAACAGGTCATTGAAAACAATGTCATAGCCGGTCTTCAGCCTTCTGGTAAACTCAGCATGGAGTACTTCCTGATCGTCTGGCAAAAAGGCACCGGACGGGTTGTATACCAGGTCCAGCTTGAGGCCTGTGCCTTCCTGTCCGTAACCCACTGCATTCAGCATTTTCAGTGCTCTGATGGATTTTTCGAAAACCCCTTCACCTCGCTGAGCATCCGTTCTGCGGGCTGTGAAAGAGGGCAGAGAGGAGACCACATTAATATTGTGCTCCTTGAAAAACTCCGGTAGGTCATTGTACTTCGGGTTGGCTACAATAATGGTGAGGTTGCAGCGCACAATGATCTGCTTACCCAGCTTTGAAAGCTCCTCAACAAACCATCGGAAATCGGGGTTCATTTCTGGTGCTCCTCCGGTCAGGTCTACCGTAGAGATATCCGTGTCTTTGAGGGCATCCAGGCACAATTGCATGGTTTCCCTGGTCATAATCTCCTTGCGGTCCGGTCCGGCATCCACATGGCAGTGTTTACACACCTGGTTACACATTTTGCCCACATTGATCTGGAAAATGTCAATGCCTGTAGGTTTCAAGGGTCCCAAACCGATTTCGCTCAGCTTTTGATCAAAGGTATCAATGCCGGGTTTCTTATGATCGGCCAGTATCTTCACCTGCTCCTCTGGTGAAGAGAGCCAGTGTTTTTCTCTTAAAAGTGTTTTTAAGGTAGCCATGACTACATCATTTTTTCCTTCACCTTATTCATCATCTGCACCCCGTGTACCAGGGCGGCTCCGCCTTTGATCGCGGCAGCTACATGTACAGCTTCCATCATCTGCTCTTCATCAGCGCCTTTTTTCATGCAGCTGTCTGTGTAGGCATCTATGCAGTAGGGGCATTGCACGGCATGAGATACTGCCAGGGCAATCAGTGATTTTTCTCTTTGGGTAAGGGCACCATCCTGAAATACGGCACCGTAATAATCGAAAAACTTGTCGCCCAGCTCTTCCTGGAATTCCTTAATATCTCCGAACTTCTTTAAATCTTCGGCATTATAATATGTCTTTGACATTGTCAATGTATAGTAAAGTGATGTGAATAGGGACCCGTAAAAGGTCTCGTGTATTAGTAAAGCGGAATGGTGGCAAAGGCTGGCGGGCCTCTGTATAGGGTGGTATTAAGCGAGATTTTTCGCGTATTGAGCCTTGATGGTGTCGCTCTGAGAAAAAGGACGAATACCAGTTTTAGCAGCGCAATGATATACCTGTGCGGACTGCTTTTAAACAGCAAGGCGGTTTTAAGGTCTTCTTTTGTATTGAGATCAATAAGCAGGGGCAGAGAGGTATCGGCTAGCAGCAAATCGTTTACCTGGTCAAAAACCAGCGAAGTATGCCACTGAATTTGGTGAAAGCTGCTGAGCTCTACCTGCTTGATATCAAAGCCCATGAGGTAACAGCCACCACGGGCATCACGGCCCAGTACATTTTTACCGCTTTCAACCCGCTCAATGGCAGCATTCAGAATTTCGGGATTAAGGCCCGGTGCATCATTACCTATCACGATAATGCGATGATAGCCCTTGCTCTGTACTGCTTTGAGGGCGTTAACCAGGCGTTCGCCAAAGGCATTTCCTACCTGGTGCCGGGAGTTGAACTCGAACACGGGCGCTTCCACACCCTCCAGTGTTTTGCGGGTTCTTTTGGAAAGCGCATTGTAAAGTAGCCTGAAGCGATCTTTCGTCAGGCCAAAAGACTTGGCTCTGAACTCAGCCTCCAGGCTGCGGGAAAATAGTAATATGGCTGTCTGCGCTTTTTGCACTTGCTGCTAATCTCTGTAAACCAAACCCAATATGGTCATAAAAGATTTCCTTTGTTTCCAAAGCTTTCACAAATGCGTCAGGCAGGCTACAATTGTGTCATGCCTCATATAACTGTAAAAGAGTTCCTTCAATGATATGCCTCCGTTAATCTAACGAACGTCTGGGCGGATGCTTCTCAGTGTCAGTTGAATAATGCCAGGTATAAAAGAGGGCATTGGGTAAGAAACTTTAGTTAGCAACCAGGTCACAGTTTCCTGCATAATTTTTTTTAAATTAAATATCTTTATTGAGTCAATGAGAAACGCTTGTAATGATTCCGATGATAGGTTCAATTTCTATGCCGCTTTGGTGTCCGAGAAATCAGTCATTCGAAATCTATCACTTGTTATGCTGCTCTTTTTTTCTGTTACACTACAGGCGCAGTCTCAAAATGAGGGCAGAATCGTTGTTAAATTCAAAACGGCCCCGGCAGTCAATGACATAAAGGCAAGTACTTTCTCAGCGGTAGCACTATTGACTGACCGGATTCCTACGAATTCACTTGAAACTTCGGAAATAGCATCCCTCAATTTCACTCGTGTTTTCCCGTATGCGGGTAAGCATGAAGAACGCCATAAAGCTTTTGGATTACATCTCTGGTATTATGTAGAATCATCAACCGAAATCAGCTTCCCTGAGAAACAAAAGTCAGTTATGAGTAGGCTTGGTTTGTTTGAAATTGTAACAGAAGAACCCAAGGTTAAACATCAGGCTGCTGAAAGTCATAATGTTCAGGATAGCTTATTTAGTCGACAGTGGAACTTTTACAATTATGGACAAACCGATGGAACAGCCGGGGCTGATATTGAACTGGTTAACGCATTGAAGCTGGAGAAGGGAAGAAAAGAGGTAATTGTCTCCATCCATGATTCGGGCATTGATTCGCTGGATACGGATGTGATGGCTAATCTTTGGACCAATGAGGGAGAGATTCCTGACAATGGCATTGATGATGATAACAATGGCTACATAGATGATGTACACGGATGGAATTTTGCACGGAATAATAATGATCTCTGGGCGCGCCACTGGCATGGTCCGTCCATTGCAGGGATTATTGCTGGGAAGTCGAACGGCAGGGGAGTGTTGGGTATTGCAGGAGGCGACTCACCAGATAATGGGGTAAGGCTTATGATATGTCGTACAGACAGCGATTTTTCTAATCTTGATGTAATTAATCCCGCCAGGTCAGTAGTCTATGCTGCTGACAACGGCTCGGTCATTTCTTCTAATTCATGGAATAGTTTCGGCAGAAATCATGTTATACTCACGGCTCTAAACTATTATACAAGTGTAGCTTCCAGTGAGCTGATTGATCACGGGATGCTGGTCTTTTCTGCCGGCAATAATGCGTCAGCATCCCAGAGATATGAAAAAGAAGCCCCGGGTGTTATTATGATTGCGTCCACTGATCATGACGACAAGGCCAGCGGTTTTACCAACTTCGGTGACTGGATTGACTTAAGCGCTCCCGGAGAAGATATTTTCAGCAATGATATCAATGGAGGTTTCAGGTTGGTCAGCGGTACTTCCTTTTCGGCACCGCATGTAGCGGGAGTAGCAGCACTGGTTTTGTCAAAATACGGCAATACTGATTATACTTTTGCTGAGCTCGTACAAAAGCTCAAAGATTCATCGGACCCTATCGATGACGTGAATAGCTCACGTTACAAGGAGAAGCTTGGAGCCGGCCGGTTAAATGCGTTCAAAGCACTGCTGGATGATGATGCATTACCGCCAGAGAGGGTCACGGATACCTGGATAGCTGAAACTCATGCTTATTGGGTGGATATAGGACTCAAAACTCCTCTGGACAATACGATTGCTCCTTTTGCCTACGAAATCGGTGTAAGAAACAAGTCGGCCAGAACCGATACGCTTTACCGGTTTGATGTCTCTTTTCCAGTAGCGGGAGACAGCTTGGTCTTTCGACTTGAAGGCCTTGAGCCAGACAGTAATTATGGCATGACCATTACAGCCATTGACTATTTTGATAATGACGCGAGCCCATCAGATAGCATCTATTTCGCCAGTTCGCGGCCACCGAGACTACTTGTTAACGATTATCAGCAGGAACACGATTTTGAGCGTGATATGCAATATAATGCGCAGCTCAGCTTTGAGAACACCGGTAGTAGTAAGCTCTCCTGGTCAATTTCTGAGAAAGACCCTGAGCACAGATTTGATGGCTTATTGATGAAAATCAGTAATTCCACACATGACGAATTGATAGATTATGTAGCGTCAGGTGGAGGTCAATCATCCCTGCTGCCGCAAAGTTTTCAGGAGTCTGATCTGCTTAAGACTCAGCTTTTAGTGCTGGAAGATAAATTTGATACGCTCCGAAGCGAGCAAGTAAGCAACCTGCTTGATTGGGTAAGTAATGGTGGTAACCTGGTAATTGGGGTAGGGCAAAAGGGTTTGGGCTGGGCAAATGAGTTGCTTGCACCATTTGATCTCAGCTTGTTGCCATACGAAACTATCAATTACAGCTATTTAAAAGAGGTCAGTTCCACCCATCCCATAATCAACGGAAAGGATAAAGTGTTGAACCTCTATCTGTACTTTTACGGGGCCTATATCCAGGCCGGGCCTCAGGCTGATTTTGAAGAGGTACTTCGTGATGAGTTTGGTAACCTGTATATGATTACGCTGGAGCATGGCAAAGGAAAAATGGTTGTCTCCTCAAGCCAGTTTTTTCGTGATTTCCAACTGTTTACAGATGATAACTACAGGCTCATGAAGAACGCCATAGACTGGGTGAGCCGGGACTATATTGCCTACTTCAATGAATCAAATGGAGATTTAGCACCAGGTGAGCGGGTTGAACTAGACCTGAAATTCAACCATAACCTTGGGCCAGTACATAATGATACCTTGAGGCTTTTCACCAATGATGACCTTAACCCGGTCGTGCGTTTGCCCTATTCGCTTCGGATCAGAGGGAAAGACAAGATTGAGCTAAGACCGGATAGTATCTCATATGACACTACTTACGTTGGCCATCCCGTAGATCGTAGCATATGGGCCTTTAACCGTGGAACTGACAGCCTTATCGCAAGCCTGCAGGTGAATGAAGACGTTTTTATTCCCAACCTGACCGGTATCAATATTGCCCCCGGTGATTCTGCGTCTATTGCTTTCACTTTTAAGCCTACTGAACCAATAGATTATGAGGGAGTTGCCATATTGTCTGGTAATGATGACTCGGAGTCTATAGCGCTAAAGGGTACAGGCCTTCTGGCACCAAAATTCTTTTTGAATAGTGTAGATACACTTTTTACTTACAACACCCAGGACGCTGATACCATTACCAAAGCGGTTACCGTTACAAATCAAAATGGCGGAAGCCCGCTGAGGTATTCCGTCAGCATTGAGGAATCACCAAGGTCCAAACTATGGAATGCTGCTTACCCCTATGATTTCCGGGACAAGACCATTGGGGTAACTAATCTTAACAGAAACTACCTGATTTTTCTTTCCAGCCTTCCCTTTTATTCCGATAATAATTTCATTGATTTTAAAACACCCCTTTCAAGAAATGATATTTCGATAGACGCACTCGATGTTTTAATTCTGGACGAGAGACTGTCAAATCTTACATATCAAGATATAGATGCTATCCATGAATGGGTAGCCAATGGAGGGCATTTAGTAATTCAAACCGGCAATATCTGGAACATTGAGAAGTTCGAGGAGCTTATTGGTATCACAGAGGTCGTGGGGTTTCCAAGTCAGGGAGGAACCGTTTATGATTCATTAAGAAACTTTGAGTTTCACCCGATTACGCGGGGACTGACTGCCTATCGGGGCAGGCCCTATACGAAATATATAGAGACTGATGCACCGGGAAAAACCATAATCAGAGATAGAGAAGGCAGGCCATTTATGGTTTGGAGCGAGCACGGAGAGGGCAAAGTACTATTGTGCGCGACTGAACTGACAACAGGCTTTATCGGTAATGAAAATTACAACAGGCTGATTACAAGACTATTCAATTGGTTGTTTTCCCAGACGCCCTACTGGCTCGAAGTAAAAGGAGATAAAAACGGTACTTTAGATGGGGGAGCTGACGCAAATCTTGAACTTGAGCTTTTCTCGGGTATTTCTCAGGAGAGGTCAGAGGCGATTCTCAGGTTTGAGTCCAACGATCCGGATAGTGTACATCATCTGGTGGTGCTTATGGAGGGCAGCGGTGATAATAACTCCAGCCCTCTGATAATGCAGGATCTGAACTATGAGGTTACGGAAAATGCCGATGATGATCAGGTCATAGGTTCAGTCAATGCCATTGACAGAGATGGTGATCTCGTATTTTATCATTTCGATCAACAGGAAGTGCCTTTGACAATAGACGCTGTAAGTGGGGAGGTTACCGTGACAAACCCATCATATTTTGACTATGAAACCCGTCAATCAGGTACTTTTCCATTTTGGCTCACCGATGGAAAAGACAGCACACGCTACACGCTGGAGGTGGTGATAAATGACGAAGATGAAGCCCCTGTGCTTAATATTAATTCCACACAATTGATGGTTCAGGAAGATGGGAATCTTGCCATTCAGTACAGTGCTTATGACCCTGAAGGAAAAAGCGTTTCAGCGTCTGTTCAAATTGTGGAGGGAGAAGAACTGGGTAGCCTGACCATTGACAATGACAGTCTTTATTTTTCCGGAGACCAGGACAGTTTTGGTACGCTAAGAGCTGAACTCATTTTTTCTGATGGAATTAAGGAGTCAAGGACTGCCATTACCTATGAGATTTTGCCTGTAAATGATCCACCGATCATGGAAGATGTTCAATTTACAGTAGTAGAGAATAGCCCGGAAAACCTCATCATCGGTAGTTTCAACCCTGTGGATGTAGATGACTCTTTCTTATCATTCGGGTTTGCAGATGCCAACGGTCCTTTGAGTGTACATGAAGATGGAAAGGTGGGGGTTCGCGACAGTGCTTTTTTCGACTTTGAGATGGTGACGAATACGACACTGAGGGCTTATGTGACCGATGAAAAAGATACCACCTGGTTTGGTGTGGAGCTCAACGTAACTGATCTGAACGAAGCTCCAATTGTTGTACTTGACAATACTAGTTTTGATGTAATTGAAGACGGATTCCTGGAAGTATTGTTTACTACAGAGGATCCGGAGAAACAACCCAGAACTGCTCATATTGAAGTGCTGAGCGGTGGTGCAATTGGCAATGTCGTACTTATAGAGAATATCATCAAAGTCACACCTTCACCGAATTTGAATGGCCTTATCAGGATCAGACTCATCGTCTCAGACGGTGTAAATGTGGAAACTGTGCTCATTGACGTGCAGGTTATACCTGTAAACGACCCCCCAGCACTGAGCTACCACGACTTTACTATAAATGAGAACAGCGCTCAGGGGCAGTTGATAGGGAACCTGACCGCGACTGACGTAGATAATAGCGAATTGAGTTATGGACTGGTATCTACAGCAAATACGGCAGCCCTCATTTCAGCTTCCGGTGAAGTTTCAGTAGGTGATGCTAGCAGATATAATTTTGAGGAGAATGAAAGGATTGAGGTAGCCTATTACGTCACTGACCTTCAGGACAGTGCATTTGGAAGTTTTTTTATTAGTCTCACCGATGTAAATGAGCCACCCACCATAGAAGTCTTAGGTTCATCTCCTTTCACAACAACTGAAGATACAGCGTACAGTGTAGCGTTTGCTTCCAGTGACCCGGAAGATGCACCAGTGGTGCTTAGCGGGGAGATAATTTCGGGCCATGATCTCGCATCTTTTACTTTAGATAACAATGTTCTGGCGCTACAGCCGATCCGGGATCAATCCGGCCAGGTAGTGGTCAAGGTTACAGGTTCGGATGGGGTACATGAAGTCAGCGATACTATCACATTAATAATAGCAGAAGTAAACGACCCTCCGGCTGTGTCAGATATAAATTTATCAATTCTGGAAAATATTGAGAAGGGGGCATTGATAACTCAACTGACCGTCACTGACCCCGATGATAGTGACTTTGTTTTTACAACCTCAGGTGTAGGGAGCGAGGCTATTTCCATAGATCAGCAGGGATTCGTTTATGTGGCTGATAGTACGTTGTTTGACTATGAAAAAAACAGTGTATTGAATTTTGAGGTATTGGTGTCGGATCAGGAGTTTAATGCCTCAGCCATGCTTACGATCACATTGGTGGATGTCTTTGAGGGAAATACGGAAGAAGAACTGGGAGAAGTTGACCTCTTTCCTAACCCTGCTGAAAATGAATTAACGCTGAGTTTCGCAAAGCCTTTTTCTAATGCCACTATTACGGTTTTTGATGCCAACGGGCTTATCAGGATGACCCGGCCGGTCTCGTCAACGGACCAATTACTGAGAGTGGACATCTCGGGTTTAGGCCCTGGTATTTATAATATTCGTATTGGGACAAGTGCGGTGTACGCAATGAAGCGATTTATCAAACTTTAGCCGATGAGGGGTATTCCCTGAGTTGTGAACTCTTGAGCTCCGGTTTCCTGAAGTTGGGAGGTGTCGACTTAAACACTCAGGTCTGCCCTGGTGAAATAGACACTCAAAAGGTCTGATAAATATGAGTCAGGCAGGCTGCCATTAGCCAGGGGAGATGGTTGATCGGGAAGTAGTCGAAGCGACTATCTTCTATAGACGATTTCGCCCAGAAGTATTGTCAAATCTACCCTGGTTTGGGCAATACGCGTAGGGGCGATGTCCAGAATATTCTGATCCAGCACAATCAAATCCGCTTCCTTTCCCACCTCAATAGAACCCACCTGACTCTCCTGGCGCATGGCATAAGCCGCATTGATAGTGTAGGCCTCAATGGTTTCGACCAGGCTGAGCTCCTGTGGTACCCGTGTCACCGCATTTTGCATGGCCACAAAAGGATTCATGGTACTTACATCGTGGTCGCTACTCAGCGTGATGCGCGCATTGGCTTCACTCAGGCTCTTAAGAGGTATGATGTTTTGCGAATTGGCCGCGCCAATAAAATCGATATTCTCATTCCAATGGGATGGGTTGCTGAAATCTCCCGCTACTTGCGCATCAGCTATTACATTCAGCTGAGCAAAGCGCGTATAGTCTGAGGGGCGCATCACCTCTATATGGGTAAGCCGGTGTCTGCCATTAGCAGAACCACTTTGCTCAATGGCATTCAGTGCTTCAGTAATACCCCGGTCACCAATGGCATGGATGTTAAAGTCAAAGCCCATGGGCTCCAGTGCTGTCAGGTAGTTGGCGAGCCTGCTTTCTGTAAAATAGTTCAAACCGTTGTTGGCAGACCTTCCAAAGAGGTCAATCAGGTAGTCAGAATGCATGGCAGCAGTAGTATTAATAGTGATGCCATCCATGTAGAATTTCACCTGGTTGATCTTCAGCAGCTTTGTGGGATCGTTACTATACAGGGCCTGAAGTGCAGGAATCTGGCTGGCATCATCAGCATCGGGGTAGGCCCAAAGGCCCAGATTTACCCTTACCGTCAGCAGGTTGTCATCCTCTACCTGTTTCCATACCAGGTGGTGATCACGCTGCCAGTAAGACCGGGCATCACTGATAGAGGTAATACCATGCCGGGCCAGCTCGGGTAGCATGTACTGTGTTAACCCGTCATAATCACTCATTCTGCTTTGGCTTGATGGTGCCAGTGCCAGGTCCATTACTACGTTACCGGCATTGTCGATGAGTATACCATTTGGCTCACCGGTCTGCAGGTCTTTCATAATAATGCCACCAACGGGATCGGTGCTGTTTCGTGTAAAGCCGGCCAGTTCCAGCGCGCGGGAATTGACAAAGGCCGAGTGAGATGTCTCTTCCAGTATAATCACCGGACGGTTCGGTACCACCTCGTCAATAATTTCCTTTACGGGCCTTGTAGCGTCCAGCAGGGTGAAAATAGAATGCCCTGCACCAATGAGCCAGCCGGACCCTGGATTGGCGGCATGAGCATTAGCAATGGCATTGGCAAAGTTTTCAGGGTTGGTTTCAGTCGGGCTTAACTCGAACGTAAAGCTCTCAGAAGCAGCCTCTAATGGGTGGATATGTACATCATGAATTCCCGGCATTACCATGCGGCCATTGAGGTTTTCTATGGTGGTATTGCTGCCTATATATTGTTCTACTTCTGCATCGGAACCCACAAATACGATCACACCTTCATCAATGGCGACTGCTTCGGCCAGTGGTTGCGCTTCATTTACTGTGTAGATGCCCCCGTTGCGCAGTACCATATCCACGCCATCTTCTGTGCCTCCCGGGCCGGGGTCATCTCCACCACAGGATGAAGACATCAGAAGTACAGAGAAAAACAGAAGGGCTGTGACCAGGGGAAATATCCGGGAGATGTAGCGAAGTGTTCTGGAAAATGACATCATAACAATGTAAGGCTTTTGGTTGAGTACTATATGTCCGGGAGTATATACAGCAAGCCCGGTATTACCCTACCGCCATCAGGTACAAAGCCTATGTAAAATAAATGATCACCGCACCCAAACCGGTCATGATCAGAATAAACCTTCTGAAAAGTGCATCATTCACTTTTTTGAGGATTCTGATCCCTACAAAAAGCCCCAGCAAGATAGGCAGAACCAGTACAGCATCTACCTTAAGTGTATCCCGGGTAATGGTACCCCAACTGAACACATGAAAGGGTACTTTGAACAAGTTGATAATGAGAAACAGCCAGGCAGTAGTACCAATAAAGGCATTTTTGGGCAGCCTCATGGCCAGAAAGAAAATATTGGCGAAGGAGCCTGCCAGGTTGCCCACCATGGTGGTAAAGCCTGCGGTGAGCCCCATCACCCCCGCAAAGCCAATGTGCTGTGGTACGTGCTTTGACTTTCGCTGGTCCCACCAGAACATCACCGCTACAGAGATAAAGATCACAATGGCCATACTTCTGCGGAACACCTCTTCTGAGAGGTTTTCACCAATCCAGGTACCCAATATCACACCAAGCATCATAAAAGGGAGCAGCCTGATCAGGTACTTCCATTGTGCATGGCGATTGTAATAGATTACCGCGAAAATATCACCTACTAACAGCATGGGCAGCAGTATGCCGGTAGAAGCCCTGGCCCCGAAAACCAACGCCATCAAAGCAACAATTATGATGCTGATACCCTTGATACCTGACTTTGACAGACCAAGCACAAAGGCAGAGCCAATAATGGAAATCCAATCGATAAGGGATAGTTGGGCAAGCATGGAGCGAATATAGAATATTCCACCTAGATGCCTCCTGCTCAAACAATGCTTTTGAGAACCTGTGGGTGTCGGTTGTTTAGCGACTGACCGACCTCACTTCTGATTCAAATGACCAGCATTTAAGCCTCATTACAGCAAGGCTCCTTACGCATTCTCAGGTGACTGAAACCAACGAATATTGGTTGAATGAAATACTCTAGGGTAAATGACAGAGCAGCAATTGACATAGCTCTCTGAAGCTTAATTCCTGATCTTCTTCTGCCAGCCATCATAGAGGTCATCTGCAGCTCCGTCCTGATCCCAGTCCAGGTAGCTCACAAAACGAGCGCTGTCGCCTTCAAAAGTAACTTTATATACATTGTCATAACCACCAGACTTCAGCACCAGCGAATCATTTCTAATGGCCCAGGTGCCTTCTTCCGTGCCTACCGGTTTCCCGTCCAGACCAAAGTATTCTGATTTAAAGGAACCATCATCAAGGTAGGTGGTAATAATAGGTTTGATATTCAGTGCAGCTTCCCATTGACCCTTTTCTATAGCAAGATACACCGTAGTGTCGCGGCCCTGGGCAGAGTTAGTTTGTACATTCAGCCTGGTATTTTCCCAGGTGCCGATCAACCGATCGTTTATGCCGGGTTCACAGGAGCAAAGCAAGGTGCTGATAAGCGTTAGTGTGAGTAGTCTTTTCATCAAAAGGTATTTCAAAAAGTAAAGAGGGTGTCTCAAAAGTACTCAGTCATTGCGAACGCAGTGCGGCAATCTCCTCATACGACCTCTAAACAAGGTTGAGGTCGCTTCATTTCATTCGAGATGGTGGTTTTATTGGCTTTTGAGACGCCCTCATTTGGTAGCCAAGATAACTATTTTGGATAACTGGTATCCTCCATCACCTCTTTGATCTGAGCAAAATGTCTCTCTGAATGGGCAGCGGCCACCAGCAACCATTGGTAGGCAGATATTTTACCAGCCGGGCTGTCAAAGAAATAACTTTTCATATCTGCCTCGCTGGTTTTGGCGAAGTTGATGTGTTGCTGACGAGCGGTTTTGAACTTTTTAATAAAATCTTCCGGTGAGGTCAGGGTGCCCTTGGGTTCAAAACGGGGAGTGGTCTTTACCCGGTTTTCAGGGCTCCTGTCTCTGATAAAGTCTATCACCTGCTCATCAGTAACTAAAGTACCCGGAGCTTCTTTCAGGGCCTCATTGGTAATAATCTTTTGGGTGATAAGGATATGCGTACTCTGTTCGGCTACCAACAGGTGTTCGCAGGCACCGGCAATAGACCAGCCACCATTGGCAGGTTGGTAATTCCACTGCTCAGGGGTAAGCTGCCTGATGTCCTTGAAAAGAGCTTTCATGGAAGACTCAAGATAGCTCATGGCAAATTTTCTTTCCTTTTTATTTAGTTTTCCTTCAGCCGGAGCATGATACAAGGTGAAAAGGGCACTCGTAAGTAAAATCAGTTTTTTCATGGCTTGGTTTAGTTTTATAGATACGTTTTGGAGCAATGAACGCCCTTGATTGCGACTGGTGGTGCCAAAAAGCGCGAATGGCAATGAATGGTAGTCAAACAAACAATGAATGGTGTGCGGGTAAAGTCAGGATCGTACCCACTTTTTAAACTCAGGGCTATTATAACGACTCACAATTGCCTCGCTGGGCATTGGGGGAATGGCAGGCTGCAGCGTAACCCTTAGTTTTTGATTGATTTCTTTGTCTATCTGCTTCACGGCATCGGTGCAAATCATAAACTGCCTGTTGAGCCTGAAAAAGCCACTGGTGTCATTGACCTCATTCAACTCGTTAATGGAGCTGAACTGCGTCAGCTGTTTATCACCCGCTTTGGTAATGATGTACACAAGCCCGCTTTGAGAGTAGATATAGGCAATGTCATCCTTGAGCGTTTTGATCGTTCGGTTACCTGATTGATACGTCCATGCAGTTGGAAGAGCGTGCAATCCTTCAGCCTGGTGATTGGCTCTTTTAAGGTCTCTTACAATGAATACCAGGGTTTCTACCAGAATAATGAGCAAGGCCACAAACAGTGAGGACAGAAAACGGCTGAAGGGAGTTACCTGCCCGAAAAACAGATAGTTAAGGCTGTAAACCATGGTAGTAAAAACCAGTGTGGTCAGTAGGAGAGAGGTACCCAACTGCTTAAGCATGGTGCGCACGGGCTCCAGCTTTAGCGACCACCTTTCCCTTAACCGATGATAGCTGAAGTTATTGGCTTCACAGCAGATAACGCAAATCAGGAGTACCGAGCCGAAAGTAGCAATTGGAAACTGATACCCATCTTCAAAAGGCATTTTGCGATAAGAGACGAAGTGTACCAGCGCCAGGGCGAGTAAAGGCAGTAGCGCATAGCGCACCTGATTATGTGTAAGTCTCTTTATCCCTGTCATGTGGTATAAATCTGGTTACGGATTGATCGGGATTTTCGTTATGCCAAGTAGTACAAAAGGCACGGTCATTTACATGTTACAGGATGTGAATGGTGAGATAAGGGCTTTGTGATTTAGTACACTATTAATATTTAATAGTTTAAATGATTATGTGTGGTTAGCTTAATTTGTGTGATTTTAATTAAAAAGCAAGAATACTTATGTTGTATATGATAAATATCAAATAATTGTTTTAACCTTTTAATTTTTAAGCATGAAACGCAAAACAACAAATTTCAGAACCCTGAACCTGGGTAAAGAGCTAAACAGGAATTCCCAAAAGAAAATTCTGGGAGGAGCATGGATTCATTGCAGTGACGGCTCTTATTATACAAGTGCCTGTGTGCCAGCTCAAATGGCCTACTGTCAGGCTGCTAACCACGGCCAATACCTGGGCTGCACGCCCTGATGGTGAGAAAATAATCCATTAGATTTTTAAATCATGATATACAATCAATATGAAACGTCATGAGAAATAATCAATCGAAACCAGGAAAGCTTAATTTGGGTAAGGAGTTATCAAAAAACGCTTAGACGCAGATATTAGGTGGTATTACCATTGTATGTTCGGGCGTACCTTTAACCCTCAATGGGGTACAGACTGTACAGGACAGGAGGCCTACTGCGGAGCAGCGGGCCATGGTACCTTTATTGTCTGCTATCCCTGGTAAATAGTAAAAGCTCTCTCAGAAGTAAGTTCGGGCAAGTCAGGGTAGTTAATAGCTGATGCACTAAATCCATTTTCCGATGGGGGGTTGGGTTGTGAAAGGGTGTTTTATTCTGTTGTTATACTGCCGCCTGGCTTGCCTTTGAGCAGCTTATATTCCTTGGTAAATATCAGTTCCCGCTTATTCTGTTCTCGCCCAGAGGCAGAAGTTCAACGACACACTGCTGCGAAGTGTGTTTATTTTTATGCAGCCCTTCCATTTATTTTATCATAATTAAAGTAATAGATTAAATCTGTTAGTTTAAATTATGATTTAAGTATTAATGGAAGCATCAATGAAATTTGTACAAACCTTTTGGACCGGAACAGCTAGTGATACAGATAAAGACTCACCCCTGAAACTAAAAGCGGGCTGGTACACCAGTGAATATCACTGGATGAGCTGGGCGCTGAGCTGTCTCCAGCTTTTGAAGCTATATGGTCAGGTTGAACTGGTGACCGACCGATTGGGAAAAGAAATCCTTATCGATACCCTGGGCTTACCCTATACTTCTGTGTCACTGGCCCTGGAGGGGGAGCTTGAGGAATTACCCACCGGTCTCTTTTCTCTCGCTAAAATCAAAACCTACAGTCTGCAAAAAGAACCCTTCATTCATGTAGACGGAGATTTATTTCTTTTTCAGCCCTTACCACCTCATGTTCTGCGATCAGACCTTGTTTCATCAAACCCTGAAGCCGACCTTTTTTTTAATGCAGAGGTAGTACAGGAAGTAACAGAGAACGGTTATGCCTTACCTGATCACTTAAAAGGGTTGGATAAAGAAGCGCATCTGTTCTCAAGTAATGCAGGCATTATTGGTGGGCATGACCTTGATTTCATCAAGGAATATTGCAATCATGCTTTCGACTTTGTATCATCAAACAAGGCTCTGCTCAGGCAGTCGGTGCCAGATGGCAGTAATTTTCTGATAGAGCAGATGTCATTCTTCTATATGGCCAGAAAAATGGGTAAGCCCATTGCTTATGTTTCAGCAGACCCTGTAACAGAGCCGCTCTACCATGATTTTATCAGGGTGGCCGATATACCTGATGTGCCAATGGTGCATGCAGTGGGTGGCTGTAAGCGTTTCCCTTTTATGCTCGACCACCTGGCCAAGAGGCTAAGGCTCCATTACCCTGAGTACTACTATCGCATACTGGCCCTTTGCAAAGAACAGAAAGTAAAGCTATCCAATTCATTTTACCAGTATCATGATTGGCAGTATCAGAAAGAGTCTGACAGTTTATTGGTGAGTGAGTCAGCGACTGATAGAGTTCAAACAGAAAATAGCAGGCCTCTGGAGATGATTTTTGAAAGGACCATCAAAGTTTTGGAATACACCCAGACAGGTGCAGAGCTTCCACGGTCTTATCAGGCTTTCAGAGAGCTGATGGACAGTGATCAGGTGTCTGTACAATGTAAGGATATGTTACAGCTTGAGCTGCTCATAGACAAGGCTGGGGGTTGCCTCAGGAAGGAAGACCAGATGGCGGAGCTTTATGCAGAAGGTGTACAGCATTACCGAAAAACTGTGGACATATTTAATGCGGGTATGTCAGTTGACACTAGTCAACGGGTTGTGCTCGCTGAAAGTGCATTGCTCTATACCGCCTCCTGGAATTGGTGGAAGGACGGTGATGACGCTATGGAAAAAGTTCTCTCAGAAAACTTTGTTACCGAACCGGAGGACCTGGCAGTGGCCATTACACCAGAGGTGCTTACCATGGATGCCTACGTGTATTACCTCGATGCCCTGGATGCTTATCTGGTAGAGGTACTGAAGTCAGGGGAGATGAGTCTGGCTACCGTGCTTCAGGAGGTGAGTCAGGCCTTTGAAGAGGAAATTGATCCCGAAACAAATATGGAATATCGATACCTCATATTTGATACTATTAAGAGGCTGGCATTCAACCGCATTATCAGTTTCAGGTAAGTCGCAAAAAACTGACCATAAATAGCGTTTTGGTGGTGTTATTTGTCAAGTCAATCTAGTTTATCAAGGCGCTGGATATATTTATATTAATTAGTAATATATACTTAAGTCTATTATAAAATTAATTATAAAGGGTTTTTACTCATGAATTAAATTTTTATTTTCAGTCATCATTAAACATTTAAATCATAAGAGAATGAAAAAGTTAAATCTCGGAAAAGAGTTGTCGAAAAACGCCCAGAAAAAAGTTGTAGGTGGCGGTATTGTTGTTTGCCAGGGCATTGATTGGCCATGGCAGCAGAGTTACAGTTCACCTAATTTGAGTTGCGCTAACGCGGTGTCTTATTGTGCCGGCCAGCGAGGTACAGTGGTTTACTGTTCCTGATAACAGTATGAAGAATCTAAAACAGCCATCTTTTTAAGATGGCTGTTTTATTTTGCGCTCAGTAAAAACACTTCTATTTTGCCTTTATGCCAACCTCTGTTCCATATATTTCATTTAGTATATAAGAATCTTTAATGTTTTCAGGATGTAAGATTTAGTAAAAGGTGATTTTAGCTGGATAGTTGAGTGCTATTTATTTAAATTGTTGATGTTAATACAGGAAAATCACTATCAGGAACATTTAGTTTTGACCTTAGATATAAGAGTGTCTTTTTAGACTAAGGCCAGTACTCACAACTTCAAACGCGTTATGCTTTATGATCAATAAACGCCATACAACCTTGCTTATCTGCCTGGCTTGTTTCTTTGCTTACAGTTGCTCTGAGATAGTGGACCTCAAAACAGGCGAAGGAGAAAAATTGCTGGTAATGTATGGTAAAGTGACAGACGGACTCACCGGGAATACGCTAACCATTGCTTTTTCTTCTGATGTTGGCTCTGCCCAGCGGCCTGTTAGTGGAGCGGAACCTGTGTTATGGGAGAATGGCGTTGCCATTGGCCGTTACGTGGAAGAATCACTCGGTAATTACAGACTCAACCTGAATGGCGATTCTGCCAGAGTAGGTAGGGACTATGAGTTACAGGTTACGTTAGCAAACGGCAAAGAGTATCGCTCATCGCTGGTTACAATGCCTGAATTAGCCGCTATAGATGAGCCGTATTATGATGCCTCTGTGGTAGAAGTTGAGGTAAATGAGGCCGGCCTGGAAATAAGCAAGAACCTCATACAGCTTTTTGTAGACACCAGGGTAGTAAATCCTGGAAAAGACTTCTATCTCAAATGGGATATTTTTGAAACCTATTCTTTTCAGGAAAGGACGCGGTTTGCTACACCTCCTGTAATAAGACCTCCCTGTTATATCAATAATATAACCACCGGCCAAAATGTATTTCTCTTAAATGGAGAGGAACTGAAGGTGGATGAAATCAAAGGACAGCTATTGTCTACGAGTGAAATAGACTCCCGTTTTGCCTTTGATTACTATTTCTCTGTTGTTCAGAGTACTCTCACCAAAGAGGCTTTTGAATACTGGGAACGGATCGATGAGATTTCTAATGCTCAGGGCTCCATATTTGACAAACCAGTTGCACCTGTCATAGGAAACTGGAGAAACGTTAATGATCCAGAAGAACTTGTTCTGGGATATTTTGAAGTGGCCAGATCAGATACCTCAAGGGTCAGACTCAGAGGAGATGCGCTTGATTTTTTAGTCTCTGTGCCTTGCCCCAGTATACCCCCGGAGACAACTGAGCCGCCTGAATGTACAGAATGCCTGCTTATTGAGAACAGTACATACGCAAGGCCTTATTTCTGGTTTTAACTCATTCCGTAGTAATCAGGAGAAAGAGACTTTTAACAGCATTTTTGGCTTGAAACCAGGACTAATATCTGCTACGTATCGATATTTAGTTTATATTCATAATGCTTGATGATATATGATTAAAATTATTATTTAATTAACGTTTGATCTTTTTTGTTACTGAGATAATTTTTTATTTTCAGTTATCATTAAACATTTAAATCACAGAAAAATGAAAAAGTTAAATCTCGGAAAAGAGTTGTCTAAGAATGCTCAGAAAAAGGTTGTAGGTGGTGCTACGATTACTTGCCAGTGGAGATATCCTCCCTACGGATTTTCGTCATACACATCCTCACATCTGTTTTGCCCTATGGCCGTTGCTTATTGTAATGGTCAGCAGCAAAATTTTATTTCATGCACGCCCTGATGTATCGAATTGACTAATTTCAAAAAATAAAAAGGTGTCTCGCGATGCCTTTTTTTATGAATGATTGACCGACCATTTCTGGTCGCACCAGTCATTGACGAAGTGGTGCTACATGGCTTTTGACCTTTTTCAGTTGGCGGAGTCGGTCTTTGGTATTGTAAGTGCTGTTTCTGTGGCTATATTGGTTTTACTAAATGAAATCAATAATCAATTTATCTATTGCGTTGTTTTTTGTGTGATTCAGCTTGTTTTTAAGTTGAATCAGGTTTATCTAGATGTTATTGTCAATCATGTTAATGTTCAGAAAAAGACAGTTCACAAATGCACTATGGGTTTTAATGCTTCTAACGGCTTGTTCAGATGTGATTGATCTTAAGACCCAAGGTCAAAATCAACAACTTGTCATTTACGGCCGAATCACGGATGGTATGGCAGGCAATGAGGTGAACCTCTCTCTTACCTCACCAGTAAACGGTGTAGCCGAACCAGTATCGGGGGCGAATGTTATTCTCCTGGAAGACGGGCTTATTTTTGGACAGTACACAGAAAAAGCTCCGGGTGTTTACAGGCTTGAATCTCAGGATTCCGCAATGGAAGGACGCACCTATGAAATTGAGGTAGAGTTGAGTGATGGACGAGAGTATCATTCATTGCCAGCCATGATGCCGGGCCTCGTGGCTGTCGACAAACCACGATATGATGCCTCGGTGGTAGAGGTAGAGGTGAATGAGGCAGGATTAGAAGTAGAAAAGAACCTTATCAGGCTTTTTGTTGACACAGAAGTCGTTAACCAAGACAGCCGGTTTTTCCTCAAGTGGAGTATTCTGGAAGGGTATTCCTTTGTAGAAAGGGTAAGACCTGTTCCAATACCACCACCTCCCTGCTATGTCATTAACGATATTACAGGACAGGATAACAGACTATTTAACGGGGCCGAAATCAAGGTGCCGGTTATACCTGATCAGCTTTTTGCTTCCACTGAGATAGATTCAAGGTTTGCGTTTGATTACTATTATTCTGTGGTGCAGTTTACCATAGACGAAGCCGCCTTTGAGTATCTTTCCCTGATAGATGAGATCTCAAATACGCAAGGGTCAATTTTTGATAAACCTGCAGCTCCGGTCATCGGTAATATCCGTAATAGGAGTGATCCTGATGAAGAGGTATTGGGCTATTTTGAAGTAGTAAGAGCTGATACAACGCGCGTTCGGGTAAGAGCTGATGATATTTCATTCCGTGTAGAGCTGCCCTGTCCTGCGCGACCCGATTTTGACAATAATGAACCCTCCGAGTGTACAAATTGCTTGTTGATCACCAATAGCAGTCATGATCGCCCGTATTTCTGGTTTTAAGATCGTAATTAAGCCAATGGATTGATGACTCTTACTTAGTTTTGGTAACAAAAAGGTTGCCTGCTTATGATTGTAAGTACTTTATACCTGACTTGAGTCTATTGAAACGTCAATTTATTTTCATTTTTCTTCTGTTCTTTATAGCTCCGGGATGCTCAGAAGTGATAGATATTAAAACCGGTGAAGGAGACAGACTTCTGGTGTTGTATGGTAAGGTGACTGATGGCCTTGCGGGCAACGAACTGTTCATTGGCCTGACCTCTGACATTGGTGCTACGCAAGACCCTGTTAGCGGAGCGGAGGTCGTTTTGCTTGAAGATGATGTTGCGGTTGCTCAATATACCGAACGAAGCCCCGGCAACTACAGACTCGATTTTGGGGGAGATTCTGCAAGAGTGGGAAGAACCTATGAACTGGAGGTAGCTCTACCGGACGGACGCATGTACAGATCTTTGCCTGCCGTAATGCCTGCGCAAGCAGCCATTGACAGGCCACGGTTTGATGCCTCTGTAGTAGAGGTAGAGGTGAACCAGGCAGGGTTGGAAGTAAGCAGAAACCTTATAGAGCTGCTTGTGGATACTGAAATTATAGATCAGGAAAAGGACTTTTACCTGAAATGGGACGTTATCGAAACCTACTCTTTTCAGGAAAGAATCAGAAATACTCCAATACCGCCACCTCCCTGTTTTGTCACAAATAATACTACCGGCCAGAATGTCTTTCTCTTTAATGGAGAAGAAATCAAAGTGCCTGAGATCACAGATCAGCTACTTTCTACAAGCGAAATTGATTCACGATTTGCGTTTGATTATTACTTTTCTGTGGTACAGACAACCATGAACAAAGACGCTTTTGAGTATTGGAAGCTTATCGGTCAGATATCAAACTCTCAGGGTTCTATTTTTGATCAGCCTTCGGCTCCGGTTCCCGGAAACTTCAGAAACGTGAGCGATGAGAAAGAAGAAGTACTGGGGTATTTTGAAGTGGTGAGGTCAGATACCAGCAGGGTACGGGTTAGGGGAGATGCCATTGACTTTTATGTATCGGTGCCGTGCCCCCAAAGGCCCCCTGAAAATACCGAACCCAGGGAGTGCGTAGCCTGCTTGCTGATTAAGAACAGTACGACTGATGTGCCTTATTTCTGGTTCGAATAATGTAACTTTCGACTTTAAGGTTATTCTGAACCCATTAGACTCAAAACGAGCGAAGGCGACCCGATACCACAGGCAAGGGTGAGAGGAGATGCCTTGAATTTTACATGTCTATTCCCGGTCCGGTAATTCCCCTCGACACGTAAGAGTGCCAGCCCGTAGCGTCTGTCTGTTAATTGATAACAGTACCTATAGAAGGCCTTATTTCTGGTTTTAAGCCGCATCATCCGGTTTCTTCACCTTAAGATTTTTTGCCAATTCATCCAGCAGCTTAAAAAGGAAGCGATCCTGTTTGGTGAACAGAACCAAGGTGGCTTTGACAGTTTCCTGCTTTTCTTTCCAAGCCGCAGGTATCTCTTTGATTTTTAACTCACCAATCCCAGTTACTTCACAATCGATTTGCTCTAAAATGCCACCGGAGTTGTAGGTCAGGTGGGCACTTTCAATTTTATCAGCATGCTGCTGAATGAAGACTGCTGTTTCCTGATTTAATACTATGGCAGGCGCTTTACCTGCTTTGTGCACGATGGTGGTTGCATGCTCTGACCGCGCTGGTACAAACACCATACAACTGATAGTGAGAGCGAGAGCAATAAAGAGCAAAAATAGCGGTAGGGCAAAATAGGTCAGAAACTTATTCCTGAAGTTTACCACATACTCATGAGCTCTGCCCGATAAGACTTTCATATCGGCCACCTGGCTTGTCTGGCTGTGTTGTTCGTTTTCCATCTTAGTTTCCCAGTTCCAGTTGATCTTTGACCAGGTGGTAATAGCGGCCTTTCAGTTCAGTCAGCTCATCATGCGTACCCTCTTCTATAATGGCCCCATGTTCAAGCACCACAATTTTATCAGCATTTTTCACTGTGCTCAATCGATGAGCCACCACCACCACGGTGCGTCCGTGAAAGAACTTATTGAGGTTGGCCACAATAGATTTTTCATTATTAGCATCCAGGGCATTCGTGGCCTCATCAAAAAAGAGGTAGTCAGGGTTTTTGTAAACGGCCCTGGCAATGAGTATACGCTGTTTTTGCCCCTGACTGATACCTTGCCCATCAGAGCCCAGCTTGGTGTTAAAGCCGTTGGGCAGGTCCTCTATAAATTCCAGAATATTCGCTACGGTGCATGCATGCTTCAATCTTTCGGGATCAGGGCTTTGTTCCGTTACCGCTATGTTACGAGCCAGCGTATCATTAAACACAAAGCCATCCTGCATCACTGTACCTACCAACTTTCGCCATTGTGCCGAGCTCAGGCTTGTTATGTCCTCGTTACCCACCCTTACCTCGCCAGTGTAGTTATTGTAAAACTTCAGCAAAAGCTTGAGTAAGGTGGTTTTTCCACTACCGCTTGACCCCACAATGGCTGTGGTTTTACCGGCTGGTATGCTCAGGTTCAGATCTGTAAATACCGTGTCATGACTACCCGGATAGGTGAAAGAGAGATCGTGAATGCTGATTTGAGCCCTTGCAGGAAGTTTGCTCATTTTTAGTCCTGCTTTGCTCTCCTCATCCGGAAGCTGATGCACCTCATTCAGTCTTTCCAGACTTATCTTGGCATCCTGGCCCTGCTTGATAAAGCCTATCATTTGTTCTACCGGTCCCGAAAGCTGTCCAATAATGTATTGAATGGCAAACATGGCACCCAGCGTTAGTTCTCCCTTAATCACCAGGTTAGCCACTATAAAGGTAATCACTACGTCCTTTCCCTGGTTGATCATGGTGGCACCCACCTGTTGAATCTGGCTGTAAGAATGTTGCTTAAAGCTGAGTTTAAAAATACGGGCCTGTATATTTTCCCACTCCCAGCGCTTGATCTGCTCGGCATTGTTAAGTCTTATCTCCTGCATACCCTCCACAAGCTGCATGGTGGCATTGTTCTCTTTAGCGCCCAGAAAGAAGTTTTGATAGTTGATTTTGCGCATGATCCGCAAAAAGAGCTGAACCCAGAGTAAGTAGGCGACACTGCCAATACCAAAAACCAGAAACAGACTGGGATTATACAAGGCCAGCACAATGGCATACACGATAAAATTGAAGGTAGAAAAGAAGGTACTCAGGGCCGAACCGGTAAGAAATGATTCGATCTTTTTGTGGTCATCTATACGCTGTAGCGTATCCCCCAACTGGTTGCGCGTAAAATAGCTCAGTGGAAGCCGCGTTAGCTTAATCCAGAAATCAGATAAGATAGAAAGATTAAGTATGGCCGAAACCTGCAAGAGCATTCTGCTGCGAATAAACTCACCCATATTGGTGCTGAACACAAGCACGAGCTGGGCAATCAGTAGCACAGTGATAAACGACAGGTTTTTATTGGCAATACCTGTGTCTATCACGCTCTGAGTGATAAAAGGGAAGATCAGCTGTAAAACCGATACAATCAGTAGCAAAGTCAGAATTTGTGCCAGTTCAAGCTTTCCTTTCTTCAGGTAGGTCAGTATCCAGCGCCAGTTCATACCTGTTTGCTTGTCGTTCTCTCGTTGATAAAAAGCCGCGCTTGGCTCCATCAGCAATACAGTTCCTACAGGATCTGAATCTGTGTAATCAGAACTGATCCAGTGCTCAAGAAATTCCTTTTTGGTAAGCGTAAGTATGCCCTTGGCCGGGTCCGCTATCTTGATTTTACTTTGATTCTTAGGAAAATCTATGGCTACTGCATAGTGATCCTGATCCCAGTGAAGAATGCAGGGGAGCACAGCCTCTTCGGAGAGCTCTTTATAGGTAAGGTGTGCTCCGCGTGTTCTGAAGCCTATCGATTCACCTGCCTCACTTAAAGAGAGGAGGGAGGTACCCGTTTTAGACTGACCAGACAGTTCCCTCAATGTTTCCATATTATAGAACTTGCCATAGTAGCTCACAATCATACTCAGGCAGGTAGGCCCGCAGTCCATGGCACTATTTTGCTTCAGGAAGGGGAATTTTTTGAATAAGGACATTCAGGATAAGGGCTGGTTTGATTGATCAGGAATTTCAAAAAGCTGGACGGCTGGTTTCAACTGTTCTATGTAGCTATCAAGAAAGATGTTCAGGTCTGTCAGCGTATGAGGGTTTGGCATCTCGAAGCCATTGACAAAAAAGCCCGGTGTTTGCTCAATCTGAAATTGCTGACCCCAATGAATATGTTGCCTGAGCAAGCTGAGCATGGCTGTATTATCCTCAGTACCTGGAGTATAGAGCTTCTGAAAAGCCTGCATATTCTGGTTTACAAACCAGTCTTTGATTATCTGTTCAGCTAAGGGGTTTTTAGCGTAATCTATGGAAGAATTATCCTGCCAGACCAGCCTTTGATAGGTATTGAGTATGGTCATGGTAGCCTCTTTGTCCCTGGACTTAGCCTCTTTGATCACGAAACGTATTTTGACACCAATATCATCAGGGTAGCGGGCAAAGATGTGCTCTAATCTGGCATGTGCTATAGAGCATGGTTCGCAGTATGGGCCTGTGGCCAAGGTAATCTGTAGTACCCCATTGGGGTTGCCATAGAAGATTTCTTTATTCCAAATGTTTCTGTCTATGGCCTTATGCAGAGGAAGTAAGGCATTGAACCATGCAGGGTTTTGTCTCCATTTTCTGATTTTAATACTATGGGCATGTACCTTCTGACGGTCAGTCATGAAGGGCTTTATCACTATCCAGGCAGCCCCGATTGTAAATGCCAAAAGTGATTGCACAAGTATTGGAGCTTCAAAGCTCAGATTTAGCGGCCATGAATATGTAGAAAACAGGAGGGTAGCCTGAACCCAGATAACAAGTGTTAACATAAGGCAAAGCCTGCACCAGTCTCCTTTAAGGGCCTGATAGCCCAGTGTAAACAAGGTAGCCAATGTAGCAAGGGCTGCAGGTATAATGAAGATACTTGAAAGGGTCTGCTCAGAATTACCAGCTACAAAAACTTGTATAAGGAGTAAGCCGATGAAGTAGATTAAGGCCAGGTCTGAAAGATGGGCCTGTGGAAGCAGTCTGCTGAAGCTGGAGTTGATGATTTTCTGACAACCCGAGATGCCAACCTTACAAAATGACTTAGAGATGCTGTTCTCCATTCCCATGGCATAGCCAACAATGGCTCCGGAAATAATAATACCGGCCAGGCTGGAGAGGGCATAGCCTAAGCTAAACCAGCTGAATGACTGACTTAGTGCATAACTCAGCAATGTGAGGGCAAGCAGTCCCAGGCTCCATGTCGACCTGCGATTGAGACTTTCCGAATGCAGTTCGCGATCATTCTCTTCACTTACGATGGATTGGTCAGGGGCGATCCATACTACTATACCCGTCCAGGTCTTCAGGAATCGCTCCTGCTCTTTTTCCAGCTGTTCTGCATTCCTGATCACTTCGAAGTCTTCCATACCCTCAGCGGTGACCACATGGGCCAGAAAGGGATACTCCATTTGTGCAAGATCTGAGGGCTCAAGCTGCAGTGCAGAGTAATCCAGCTCCCATTCATCCAGCAAATCGGTAAGACTCGCCAGTGAAGGATAGTCCGGGTGGGCTTTGATTCTCTCTGTTAAATAGCTTTTGCTCACTGCTATGCCACACACTCTAAATAGCTGATAGACAATGATTTCGAAACTCATGTTATTTTTTAATGATATCCTTATATATGTTTTTGTAATACATTGTGATATTTTGTAAAAGAATTGTCTTTAAAGGCTTATTAATCTATTCAATATTCTATGAAAATAAAATTGTGAGACTGATTATGGAAGAAAATTCTTGACCTGACGCGAGCAGACACTTACACTTCACAAGCATGAACCTTCCTGACTGCTTCAGGTCGGTGGTAGCTATGTACAGAGTCCACAGACTAAAGTATGTAGGTGTTTTTTTAAAATATTCTACTTTCACACACGCTTTACCTCAACTCAAACCACCTTTTTTGCTGTACGAGTAGATTAAAATTTCATGCCTTATCGGGTACTGATATCAATTTGAAAGGCTACCTGAGATCATTTTTCATAGAACTCATTCCGGTAGTAAATAATGACCCATTTTGTAGTTAATGATTATTTGTAGTCCTGGCGTAGTGGTGCATTGGGCTAAAACGAAGAGCTCATAAGGGGCTCTTCATTTTTTATATATCAGGTCAGTAAATTACTGAGGTGAGCACCTGTACTTTACATCAGCAAATGTCCATTGATATAAATTGAAACATCTCATCACAGGGAAGTGTTAATTTGGCAACATGCCGAAAATACTTCTCTCACTACTGGCACTTTGCCTTGGCGTTCACCTTGCCAGCAGCCAGGACCTCACTATCAAAAGGGCTTCGGGGCCTATTAAGATTGACGGCATTTTAGATGAAGAAGCCTGGATGCTGGCTGATTCAGCCTATGACTTTCAGCAATTCTTTCCTTTTGATACTTCCCTGGCAGTTTCTCAGACGGTAGCCCGTGTGCTGTATGACGACCAGTTCATTTATGTGCTGGGTATAATGCAAAACAGAGAGCCCGACAGAAGTTATGTTACACCTTCACTTCGAAGAGATTTTAGGGGAGAGGCGAACGATAGCTTTTCTATTCTAATAGATGCCTTTCAGGATAATACCAATGCCGCCCTCTTTGGCATTAATCCTTATGGAGTAAGGCGCGAAGGGCTTATTTCAAACGGGGGAAGTGGTGATGGCTCTTTCTCGCTTGACTGGGACAACAAATGGTATGGTGAGGCTAAGCAATATGATGGCTATTGGATAGCAGAAATGGCGATTCCGTTTAAAACACTGAGGTTTGGAGAAGGACAAAGGCAATGGAATGTGAATTTTTACCGGATAGACAGTGAGTTTGCTGAGCGGTCTACCTGGTCGCCCATCTCCAGAAACTTCCCCATCATTAACCTGGCCACTATGAAAAAAATGGCCTGGGACCAACCTACCAAAAAGCCCGGGCAGAACATATCGCTCATCCCTTATATAGCCGCAGGTCAGAGTAAAGACTTTGAGGAAGGAAGCCCTTCGGCCGGTGATTTTGACATAGGCTTAGACTTAAAGTATGCGGTGACACCCGGCCTGAACCTGGACCTTACCGTAAACCCCGATTTCTCGCAGGTAGAGGTAGATCAGCAGGTAACGAATCTGGACAGGTTTGAGATTTTCTTTCCCGAGCGGAGGCAATTCTTTCTGGAAAATGCAGACCTCTTTGCCAACTATGGAAACAGGGGTACCCGCCCGTTCTTCTCTCGAAGAATAGGCGTAGCCCGTGATGAAAGTACCGGACAAAACGTACAGAATCCCATTCCGGCAGGGATGAGACTCAGTGGCAAGATCAATAATAACCTTCGGCTGGGTATACTCTCGATGCAGGCAGGTGATGATGAAGCCATCGGTCTGCCCTCTTATAATTATTCTGTACTCACGGTACAGCAAAAGGTATTTGCCCGCTCAAACGTAAACTTCCTGTTTGTGAATAAGCAGACCTTTGAGGATGAGGGAAGCTATGATGCGACCAACTTCAGTGAAAAGAACCGCACCCTCGGGCTCGACTACAACCTGGCCTCTGCCGATAACTTCTGGAACGGCAAAGTGTTCTTCCACCACTCATTTGATGAAGAGCAAGGCGAAAACCCTTATGCTACAGGTTTTCAGTTGACTTACGGAGTGCCTAAGATCAACGTCAGAGTCTTTTCACAGGTAGTAGGGGCAGGTTACAATCCCGAAGTGGGTTTTGTCAGAAGGAGAGACATTCGCCAGGTCAATAGTACAACCCGCTACTCATTCTTTCCAGAAAACAGCAGCATCCAGCGTCATGGTCCGGGGTTCGATTTTGATGTAGTAGGTAATGACGAGTTTGGTGTGCTTGACTGGGATGTGAACCTGCTTTATGACATCAATTGGAAGAATTCATCAAGATTTAGCGTCAGGCTACGCAGGCAGTTTACCTATCTTTTCAGTGGTTTTGATCCCAGTGGGAGTGGAGGGCTTGCACTACCCAGCGATACGGACTATACCAATAATCTGATCATTGCACGCTATAATTCTGATCAGCGTAAGAAGCTCTTTTTCGACCTCAGTACCCGGTCAGGAGGATATTTTAATGGTACGCGTATCAACCTTGAAGGCTCGGTTACCTTTCGCTATCAGCCGTTGGGCTTTACCAGTATCAACTTTGCTTATAACCGTATTCGCCTGCCAGACCCATACAATGATGCCAACCTGTTTCTCATTGGCCCGCGCTTCGATTTCACCTTCACTAAAAAGCTTTTCTGGACCACCTTTGTGCAGTATAATAGTCAGATTGATAACCTGAACATCAACTCAAGGCTGCAATGGAGATTCAGCCCCGTATCAGATTTCTTCCTGGTGTATACCGATAATTATCTGGCTACCGATGAAGGCGGATTTATCGATATTGGTCAGTCAAAATCGCGCTCTCTCGTATTTAAGCTTACCTATTGGCTCAACCTCTGATTGGATAATTAATTTGAGAGCGGAGCATTCGTTCTGTTTTTCACTTCGCGCATTAAACAATCCATATACTGTCAGGGTTTCTTTACAAAACAACCTTTGTGAAGAAACTAGTTGCACTCTCTTCGCTTGTGATTTTGTCGGCAACGCTGTACATCAATTTTTTAGGCGGCACCGGTTCCATCAATGATATTTCTACAGGAGAGGTATCCGCACATTACCCTGCACTCTTTACTCCGGCCGGTTCTACCTTTGCTATATGGAGTTTGATTTACCTGCTCAACATCAGCTTTGTGATCATTCAGCTTGCAGAGTCTTTTAAAGCAGCTGGCAAACCAGATCAAAAACTGACCATATCCTTCCTGATCATTTGTCTTTTGAATATGGGGTGGATTTTTGCCTGGCATTACGAAACACTTGAGTTTTCGGTCATACTGATGCTGGGCCTACTCGTATTCCTGATTCGTTCTTTTCTGTTGGCTCAAAAAACGGAGCTTTCCGGAGCTGCGGGTGCTATTATTAAAACCAATTTTAGTGTTTATCTGGCCTGGATTTGCGTGGCTACCATCGCCAACTTATCTGCTCTGCTCATTTCCTGGGGAGTTCCCCATCAGGATATTACTGCCCTGGTGCTGACCCTGGTAGTAATATCCGTAGCCGCACTTTTAGCAGCCTGGCAGCTGTTTCGCTTCCAAAACGGCTGGTATGCTGCCGTCATTATCTGGGCTCTGTATGGCATTTATAAAGCCCGCATTGCCGAATTCTCTACCATGACCGAGTACGTAGCCTGGGCAGCACTTATGGCCATACTTGTAGTTTTGGTGACGGGCGGTTATGTCTTTACAAGGAAATTCATCAGATTAAGGTCTTAAACTTTCAGACCTTACCCGGGCATGAACAACCGACTGACTCTACTGGCCGTGCTGGCCTTTTCCATAGCCTGCCTGCATTCATGCAAAACACAAGAGGGCTCTTTTTCTAAAAAAGACATCAAACACGGCCAAAAGCTGATCGGGCTTGACTTTGGCAAGCAAGCTATTGATACAATGTACCGTTACCTTGGCAGAAATAAAGCCGGGTATGATTCTCTGAGAAAGTACAAGCTTAGTAATGAGACTTTCCCGGCCATGCTCTTTGACCCACATCCGGCAGGTTTTGAAATGCCTGTACCCGGAAAGGGCTATGAGGCGAGAATCCCTGATGATGTGAGTTTGCCTGCTAATCGTGACGACCTGGCTTACTACAGTATTCCACAGCTGGCATCACTCATCAAAAACAGAAAACTTTCAGCTGTGGAGCTGGCTCAGTTCTATATCGATCGTATCAAACGCTATGATGCACAGCTCTTGAGCGTTATTACAATTACTGAAGAGCTGGCCATGGAACAGGCCAGGCAAGCCGATAGCGATATCGCTGCCGGCCGCTACAAGGGCATACTCCATGGCATACCCTATGGGGTAAAAGACCTGATGGCGGTAGAGGGCTACCCCACTACCTGGGGTGCAGCTCCCTATAAAGATCAAATGATTGATTATACCTCAACCGTAGTGAAAATGCTGGAAGATGAGGGAGCCGTGCTGATAGCCAAGCTCGTTTCAGGCTCGCTGGCCCGGGGTGATGTTTGGTTTGGAGGAAAGACGAAAAATCCCTGGGATTTAAGCCAGGGCGCCAGTGGTTCATCAGCCGGACCGGGTTCGGCTACTGCTGCCGGGCTGGTAGCTTTTTCGCTGGGCACAGAAACTCTGGGCTCTATTACCTCACCCAGCACCCGCAATGGGATTACCGGCTTACGGCCTACCTATGGCAGAGTAAGCCGTCATGGGGTCATGAGCCTCAGCTGGTCCATGGACAAAATCGGCCCTATGGCACGCTCTGCAGAGGATTGTGCCATTGTGTTTGAGGCTATTTATGGCAAGGACCCTAAAGACCCTACTACCAATGCGGCACCTTTCAATGCTCAGACAAAGCCAGTAAACCAACTGAAAGTAGCGTATATCAAAGATGATATTGAAGCTGATAAGTCAGACGCTGGCGACAACCTGAGAGAAGCCCTTAAAACCTTTGAAACTATGGGTGTGGAACCCACGGCTATTTCTCTACCCAAAGACTATCCCTATGCCGTTTTTGATATTATACTCAGAGCTGAGGCCGGAGCCTTTTTTGATGAACTGGTAACGAGTGGAGCTACTGATAATATGGTTGAGCAGACTACGGGTTCCCGTGCTAACTCTTTGAGGCAGTCGCGCTTTATTCCCGCAGTTGAGTACTTACAAGCCAACAGACAAAGGCGCAGGTTGATAGAGGAGATCAATGCACTCTTCAAAGACTATGACGTAATTATTTCACCTACCTTCAGAGGGCGGCAGCTTTTCATTACCAACCTTACCGGGCACCCGGTGATAAGCGTGCCTACCGGCTTTGATAAGAAGGGGAGACCCACTAGTCTGACTCTCATAGCAAATCTGTATGATGAGGGGAGCATCCTGGCCATGGCGCAGGCCTTTCAGGAACAAACCGATTTTGACGAACAGCATCCGCCACTTTTTTCGGGCAATGCGAAAATTGAATCTAAATGAAAAAAATCTACTCATGGGCACTTTTTAGCCTGATTGTACTTGCTGCAAGTTGCGAGCCTGTCGATAAATTTGCCCGCCAGAAAGGCACAGTATCTGCCTTTGCTGAACTGGTAAATGCCGGAGTGAAGCAAATGGCACTCAGCTCGGTGATGACTCCGGCCGAAATGGACGAGTTTCTGCCACTTGCCCAAAAAGAAGCGGCTAAATACAATGTGGAGATTTACAGGGAGGACGATCTGATCATAACAGACCTCTTTGCTGAAGGTGTAGCGAAAGACAAAGAGGTTTTGGTGCTTTTTCAGGGACTTACTAAAAATGCCTACCTGAAGCTTAAGCTGGATCAGAAAGAGTATCAGGCAGATGGCGACTACAGCCAGACGGAGAGACTCGATATTGCCCGTAGATTTGGCCGCTTGCTCAGCTATACTCCCCGGGAAATTAATCGCCTGCTGGCTGAGAATACGGAGTACAGAGTAATGGATGACTTTGGTGTGCAGGCCGCAAACGTGTTCCTCTACTATAAAGACCTGGCAGCCGCTACAAAATTCTATTCTGAGACTCTGGGACTCGAATTATTAACAGAATATGACAATGCCAGCATCCTCAGAATTGCCACCAATAGCTTTGTGATTCTGGTAGATGCCGCCAAAGGAATGCACACAGCCGAAGAGCCTAAGACCGTTGCCCTGGCGCTGCTTACCCGACAATTGCCCGAATGGTACGACTATCTGAAAAGTAAGAACGTTCCCATTAAGTACACTTACAAACCCAAAGAGGGGGGTGCCCATGATGGCTTTGTGGCCATTGACCCGGAGGGCTACCTGCTGGAGTTTGAAGTATTTAAGCAGCACAAAGAAAATGAGCGTTTTGTACCCGTGCTCGCCACCAACGAAGAGGTACCTACTTCCGTGGCATTCAATGGCAAGCAGCTGGGTTTTCATGCATCCATCACCTGGTTGTATTACCAGGACTTGCTGGGCATGCAAAACTTTTATGAAGATGTAATGGGGCTCGAACTCGTAGCAGACCAGGGCTGGACCAAAATCTATAAAGCCACTGATACGGGCTTTATCGGCCTGGTAGATGAAAGAAGGGGCATGCATGATTTCACTGAGAATAAGGCAGTGAATGTCTCATTCATCATGAAAGACCTGGATGGCTGGTTCAGCTATGTTAAAAACAAAGCTCCTTTCAACCTGAGGTCTATGGAAATAGGTGAGGGGCCTGAGGGTAAATACAGGGCCTTTGTAGGCTTTGACCCGGAAGGCTACTTTATGGAGTTTGATAAATTCTATCCTCATGCAGACAATACCAGTCTTATGAAGTATCTCCCTGAGTAGTATTGAGGGTTGTTCTGTTTTAACACAATAGTTGTCAGTTTTTGATATAAAGACAGTTCGGCTTTTTCCGTCTTTTGACAAATAGTCTCGTTCTCAGGGGCTCTGGCGTGGAGGTAAAATTCTTGACGATGGTACACCCAGAAATATGTCTACCCTAAGAAATGGCGGTTGACCAATATTGATAGCTCAGGTACTGAATGGATGGTTCTTTTCCTATATTTCAATCATGAAAAGAACTACCGTCAATGTAGCTGAAAAATTCAGCCTTTTTAACAGTCAGTGGACGCCCCATATTGTTGGTGAATTGAATGGACAGCAAGTTAAGCTGGCTAAAATCGCCAATGACTTTGTCTGGCACAGCCATGAGGAAGAAGATGAAATGTTTCTGATCTTCAAAGGCACCCTCTATATGGAGTTTCGCGATCGCACTGAAGTGGTCAAAGAAGGGGAAATGATCATTGTACCCAGGGGTGTAGAGCATAATCCCTATACCAAAGGTGGGGAAGAGGTATGGGTGATGCTTTTTGAGCCTGCAGCTACTTTGCACACGGGTGCAGTAGAGCATGAAAGAACGCACAATGACCAGCAATGGATCTAATGCATGATAAGACTTTAGGATGTATTGACTCTAAAGGCTTATCTTAATCACATCTGTTTTTTCAACCACACAAGCCCCATCTCATGACCACTACCACAGGCAGTTATAATAATCCCACAGTCGTTGTTCTTCCGCCAGGCGTAAGCCTCGGTTCCGATGATCAGGATGTGCGTATTTACTATGTCAATACAGACGATAATGCGGCATTTCCACTAAATACCCCAACAGGTAATTTCTCTGCTAAAGCCACTCAGTTAGGAGCTGAAATGCACAAACGGGGGCACTCTACACTATCTGCTGATAAGGCGCAGTATGCCGTGCACCTGAACTCAAAGCCGACAGATGGCTCCAATTTCCTGAACATGAAACACGGGGGAAAACATTGGGTATTCAATGACCCTGGTGCGGTGGCAGACTATACTTTAGTAAGAAACGTAATGGCCTTTCATACCCAGCGCGATATGAACCAGTGGGCACCCAGGACTAAGTTTTTTGAGCTCTTTATTGCGCAGGATTCAAGCATTTCCCTTGATCCCCAAAACCCTGATGCCTATTACAATGCTGTTTTGGCAAAGGTAGAGGCCGACCCACAGACCTACTATGACGGGGTTTATATCAATATGGAAAAAATAAGGAAGGAGAAACAAAGGATAGATGTACCAGAGTATACTCCGACCACCCCGGATGTAGGAGCCGCCATCATTCAGCTAAACCCGGGAAGCTCTAAATACGATCCGCTTAACCAATTCGATCCGCTGCCACTCACGGCAGATGTGCAGATATATGAACCAAAGGCCAAGTACTTCAACGCCAACCCTACGCAACTCGGCCCGCTACAGCTTTGGTACAATGACCAAACCAATAAGAGCGGCTGGGGCTATAGTATGTTCCTGATTTTTACCAAAGCGGCTGCCGCTACTACCTGGGACGATATCCGAACGACCACCGATTACGCTTCCTTTGCCACCTACTTTCTTATGAATGAGCTGGCAAAAGATCCTGATGGATACCACAAGAGCACCTTTATGTATAAAACTGCCGATGTGCCGGCTTCCAGCCAATCACCAGCTGTAGTGGGGCAGATGTATGGCGGACCTTTATGGGATAAAAACAAGTCCTATGGCAATGTAATTTTGCAATACGGTCAGAATTACGCTTCTCCTGACGGATGGCTGTACAGCATATCAGGGCAGGCCCCATTGTGGTGGGGAGTACTATTACAGGACAAAGAATTTTGTCAGGAGGTATGGACCCAGTGGACAACCAATACTGCATCAGGAGGAGGACTTACAGCAGCTGTGATCAATGCGTACATAGCCAAGAAGGTAAGCGACCTGGATACAAGCGGAGCACTGACGCGGAATAATGCCCGCTGGCAAAACTCGTATAACGAAACCCCGGCAGCCTATAATGCACAGGTGAGTGACCTTACTACGTACATCACCAATCGATTGATATGGATGGGTAATAATTTACAGACACTGCTGAATACCACTTCCGGCTTTACTCCGGCTTCATAAGGTGGGCTCTGGTACACAGCCTGTAGAAGATGCTCAACCTGCTCGATCAGTTTGCGTTTCACTCTAACCAATAACCAATAACCAATAACCAATAACCAATAACCAACCCATGAGCAAAAGAGCACTGGTAAAGTACCTGCAATCACTTGATAAAGAAGAGCTTGAGTCGCAGGTGCTGGAGCTTTATGCCAAGTTTAAGCCGGTGCGCGATTACTACGGTTTTGTCTTTAACCCTAAGGAGGACAAGCTTATTGAAGAAGCGAAGTTCAAAGTTTCCAAGGAGTACTTTCCTACCACAGGCCGCAGAAAGCCCAAGGCCCGCAGGTCTGTAGCACAGAAGGCCATCAAAAACTTTCTTACACTGGAACTGGACCCTGCTTTGCTGGCTGATTTTATGCTTTTCAACGTAGAAACTGCCATGCGTTTTAATGCGCGAAAGCCCAGCAGGCAAGAGGCTTTTTACAAAAGCATATTTGGCTCTTTTGAGCATGCCGTACACTTTATTCATACCAATGGGCTTAAGGCCATCCACTGGGACCGGCTGAACAAAATTCTGGATGAAGCGGAGGAACAGCAATGGTATAATGCCGAGGCTTTTGAACGGGTGCTGGCACAAATTGCCGGTTAGCAGAACTCTACTGCTGCGTAGAAAAACCGGTAAGAAAGCGCTTGCGGATTACCGCGGTAAACTGCTCCATGGAAAGGCCGCTTTCCAGAAAAGCATCGCGGTAAAGCGAATCAACCGCATAGTCAAGTAAATAGGGCGGGTCTAGGGCACCGACATACCACGAGGTATAGGTGAAATTATCTGAGTTGATCTCAGCTTCTTATTCAATAAAAGTGGGCCTGATTTATCCAGACTCACTTTTATTGATTAACCCAAACGAGGCAATATCAATGGAGAAGTTGAGTGAAAGTGATTTTTAAAATCTTGCCTGTTTCATTGTCATATGCAATTGAAATGCCTCCGGTCAAATCCTCGATTTCCAGAATAGCGCAATAAGTATTGTTCCTTATGTTCAAACCACGCTGATCATAAGCAGTGGGGTACAAGGAGTTTAATTTTGAAATATTATCTCCTACAGCAAAGCTCACATTTTTTATGCTAAGTGAGGAACCTATTCCTTTCAAGGTTAATTGAGCTAAATCCCATCCATCTACATCACGTTGAGTATTAACAAAATAGAACTCATCTTCAGACCTTTTAAACTTCCAAAAGTCAAAATCAACTTTTTCACTTGAAGTTACTCCACTGATCTTACTTAAAAACTCGCTACCTTCCAGATCAGTTTCACCGATATCGTCCAAGGAAATCGTATCGTATACACGTAAGTCAGATAGTTTCAAATCTACCTTGTAGTTCTCAACTCTTTGAGCATTCAACTCATGGCATAGAAAACCCAGTAACCAAAAAAATAATGCCTTTTTCAAATAGTCACTAATTTTATTAAGCTCATAGCAGCCTGATTCAGCCAAACCTCGTTCACCTCCAAATTGACAGAACTTGATGAATCTATTGTTTAATAAAAATTGAAAAACCTCCTTTATCAATTGGTGAAATGCTGAAAGTTTTTCTCCCAACAGTGGTTTCAGCAAACCCATTGATTAGAAAACAGGTCTTATCCGCAGGGTCATTCATATTTGTCATTACCAAATAGTGATCTCCCAAACGTGTATTCACTTCAATGCCGCACTGTGGCGATTCTGTAGAAACCTTATAAGTGTATAGCGTTTCTGGCTCTCCCTGATATCTAGTTGTCAGGCGTTGATCTGTAAACTCCCATTGGAGATTAATATCTTCCTCACTTGTCCAAGTACCAATAAACTGACTTTGGCTTATTTCTTGTTTATCAAATGGTAAGTTAAAAGATGAACAAGCAAGGAGAGATACAATTGCTAAATAAAATATTGTTAAGTTCTTCATCATGATTTTATTTTTCGCAGTCATGAATATGTTCTTTGGCATCGGCAAACTTGGACTTTCTATCTGCTAATCCCATTTCTTTAGTATTTATCTTTTTAGTTATGGCTGATACGCTTGTCTCACTGTCAACGGTAATCTGACATGGAGTCGGATTGCGGGAAACTTCCTGCCTCACGAGTTGAAGTATTAAAAATGACTTTATAAAAATCAATCATTTATGTGATCCAATATATGGAATGGGCTATTGAATTATGAAGGAGCTTGATTATATCATGCTCCTTCGTGGCTTTTAGATCACATTGTATCAAATTGTATATTGATTTTCTTTATCCTTTTGCCTTTGTCGTCCTTTGTAATCGTCAGGGATATATCTGGATACCTAGACACTTCCATTGAGGTTATGAAGACTTTCATTTCCATATCATCCACTCCCTTTACACGCGAGTTGAAAGAAGCTATTTCTTTTATTTTAGTATCAGAATTTAGTTTATGTTCTCCTATTCTAAACTGGCTACTGGCAGATGGCAGGAATGTAACAGACTCTACCTGAATGTATCCGTTTCTGTTAATAAGCGAGATATGCAAGTCTTCGAATTCATAATGCCATTGCTCATAGGCAATGTGGTCTTTATAACTCATTTTCACAGGTTCTCCGAGTGATTCCAGAATCTTTAAGTCTTTATCGATTCTATAAAGCTCTTTAAGCTTTAGATTTGTACCAAGAGCAATATTTCCGAGTTCTTCATATTGCATTCCCAGTTCGTTTCCGATTTGTTTTATTTTTTGTGCAGAGACTGCAAAGACTAGTAATAATCCAATCCCGATAAGTTTTATTTTTCTCATGATTAATCGCAAGTTACGTCCCAATTAGTATTTCCATGTTCGTCAAAAGTCGCCCCTAAAAATATCTCGGGGTCCACATCTTCACTCGTATTAAATGACACTCCACTAGTGAATTTACGAAATTCCAGATGCAAGTGTGGTTGGCCAGCAGCATTACCACTATCTCCACTTAAACCAATTAAAGTACCCTCTGTAATTGTACCGGTAACTATCGGCAGAGCATTCAGGTGCGCGTAAAGATTAAGGTATGATTGGCCGTTTATAGTAGTTTTAATAATAATCCAATGACCAAACCCTTTTAGGGTACCATCAGCATTCTGTTCTGTACCGGAGGCGAAAACCGTGCCATCCGACATTGCATAAACCGATGTGCCGATTGATGCAACAAGATCAATTCCCTTATGCGCCTTTTTTCCATCACAAGTGGTCGCTCCTTCACGCACACAGCCCCACCGATTAGCGTTCTTTGATGAATTATAACTTGTAATCATCATTAAAGCAAGAGGGTCATTATCACATCTGGTTTCAGTTCTTCTGACAATAGGAATCTCACCCACCTCCGGTTCACAGACATTTTCAGTTCCAACTGCTGTGTTTTCATAAACATAGCCACACTCTGTTACGATTGATTGTTCCTGACCTATCTCAACTGGTGGGTCACAGCCTTCACGGGTACAGCTTTGCGAATACCAGGTAGTGGTAACCAGGTAGCTGGAGCATTCATAAGTCGGGCCGCCCCCTGAGCCGGGGTCATTACCACCACCTCCATTTACGGGGTCTTCGGGGCACGGGTCGTCCAGAATAATGCCGCCTCCTGCACCACCCAGGTGGGCGCGGCTTCGCTCAGGGTTATCGGTAACTCCCTTAATCATAATTTTCTGGGTGGTGCCCCTGAAATTTTCCAGTGAGTTGGTCTGCAAATACTCTTCCAGAAAATCATCTTCCATCTTATACCTGAGCACAAAGGGCTGGTGTGCCTCTTGGTTCTCGCTGTAGCGCAGCACCAGGTTGTAAAACACGCGGGGGTCTGGGTCGGTATCCTGAATGCCAAAGGCATAGGTTTCCCGGCCCGTAGTGTCTATCAGTTGTTTGATATGCTCCCAGTCAATAGCAAGCTCGTTTACTTCTCCACCACTGTTGGCAGAAAAGAGCGTAGCATCCCGGCCAATCCCCATTTTTTGTAGCAGGGTTTGCGTTACATCAGGAATATCCGCAGCGGTTACAATCATCCGTTTTACTGTGGGAGGCTCTTCAAAAGGAATCTCACCCTCCCGCTGGCAGCCAAATACCGGCAGTAGCACCAGTAGCATCCATAGTTTAGTTTTAAAATGTCTCATATCATTCGGTTTATAGTTGTTTAGTTATCCCATGGCCCTTTTTAGCTGGCAAAGTCTGCTTTCCAGTGCCACCATTACCTGCTGGTATTCATCCAGCGTTTCCGGGCCTATGCTTATTTGCGTCCTGGCAATGGTCCACAGGGCCGAGCGGCACACCAGTACCATAGTTTTGTGCAGGTCTTTGTACAAGCCGGGATCAATGTTTTTCAGGTGGCTGCCTATCATAAAGCCATCGGGGCTGCTATAGAGCAGGTAGCCCAATGATATAAGGTGCTTTTGCCTGAGGTTCAGCTCAAGTTCTGTTTCGCAGATGGTATGCATCTCATAAAAGCGATCGGCCATTGACGAAACAGTCTGATGGCAATAGGCGGGTGAAGTCTCCTTCAGCATAGTACGAACCATTTAAATACTTACATATTTGAAATGTGCCTCAGGAAACGACACCCGTATAGCACCAAAACACTGCTTCAATGTATATATAAGTAAATGTCAAATTCAAATTTGATAAGCAATATTTTGAAGTAATTATCCATCTTTTTTCTGATTCCGTTTTTATTCCGGTTTCATTCCGTATTGCAAAGGGCTATTCCGGTTTTATTCCGGTTTTCATTTTTACAAAAATCAATTGAGTTTAGCAGGCTTGGAATTTTCATTGAATAAATGAATATTATTTTCTAATAGTACAACGAACCATTTATAGTATGATTGAAGACAAATTTCCGCCCAATACAGGCGGCCCTATCTCACGTAAAGAGGGACAAGCAATGTGCGAAGCCTTTAAAAAAAGCTTTCCTGATTTTCCCACTTATGGCAACTCTTTTGGGGTAGACTTTATGGAGCGCATGGTAGCCCTGTGCAAAAGGGTAGGGGCTACTAACTTCTACTTTGAAAACGGCTATGACCCGGAGCAAAAAGCCCAGAAGCTGGTGCTACGCTTTACCTATGCCGATGGCCGCTTTTACGAGGCCGATAGTTTTGGTAAAGACAGTGGAGACGATGATTGTTTTGACTTTTCACAACCCTGTCCACCGCTTTGCCCCGGAGTAGGCCCCTGATATGAGCCTTCAGTTTTTTGATGTGTACCTGGCCCAGTACTCTATACTGGTGCCGCTGATAATGGGCTTGCTTAGGTATAAGTACCTGAGCAAGCCCTATCGCTGGGTTCTCTTGTTTGTCATCATCGGATTAATAACCGAAATCTTGGCAAAAGTAGGAGCCTATTTTGGCAACAACTTTTATGTGGCTCATCTTGACTCCATAGGGCAAGGGCTCACCCTGATTCCCTTCTTTTATTTATCCTTTCCTTCTTTAAAAGTCAGGCATGCCTTGAAAGTAGCTTTTGTTTTGTTATTTTTAGTGGAAATATTTGAAATATCCTTTATAACAGGTATTTACAATTACAATTCTATTACGAGAAGTTACTTAAGCATTTTAATGTCAGTATTGAGCTTTCAGTATTTGCGCAACCTCGGTAAAAACGAGGTATTGGTAGATATACACCGGCATCCCATGTTTTGGTTTTGCCTGGCCATACTGCTTTACTTTTTTGCCAACTTTCTTATTTTCTTCTTTGGCTTTCAGCTGGGGCAAAGCTCCATGCTTGACTTCCTGTTGGCGCATCGTATTCATCTTATTACGCTTATTCTCAGCCGTGTTATGCTGGCCATCGGCTTTTGGCGGGTACCTAAAACCCCTCATTTATGGAGCTAGATGGAAGGCTTATCTGGATTGCGGGTAGCTGGCTACTGCTTATGGGTGGGATACTTTATTTTGGCTATCGCCTCATTATCCGAAAAAAGCGAACCCCTGCTGCGCAAAAGGTCACTTATGATGAGGCCAGGCGCATTGTCAGAACCCTTTTGAAGGGTCGCTATCAGGGCAAAAGAGGATTTATTAAGCCTTATGTCCGGGAGTTTGGCTTCGAGCATAGTGGGGAATCACTGCGAAAGGCTTTACAGGAGACAAACCCTACACCAAATCTTCACTATGTTCAGAGGGTACTCGATGACCTGAAACCGGGGAAATACGCAGTGTTACCTCCCGAATCAGCAAAAGAAAGCAGGGTGGCTTAGTCAGGCTTTATCACTCCCAGACCTTCTCATCAATTCATCCCGGTATTGGCTGCTTAGTGGAATGGTGGTTTCACCAATGGTCACCTGGTGATTCTCAATGGTATCAATCAGGTTCAGGTTGATAACAAAGGAGCGGTGGATTCTGAAAAACCGATCTTCCGGCAAAATCTGGAACACATTCTTCATATTCTGCCTTGAGAGAATCTTTTTGTCCCGGGTATGAAAGGTAAGGTAGTTACCATCCTTTTCTACATACAAAATGTCGTCAAAACCGAGTTTATGCAGCTTAGGGCCGCTTTTCAGGTAAATGAATTTCTGGGGTGCAGCCTCAGGCACAGTGATGGAGCCGGTTTGTGTGGTGGTATTGATTTGCAGCCTGTCCAGGGCTTTTGTAGCAGCTTTGAGAAACCGGTCAAAAGCAAAAGGCTTCAGCAGGTAATCTACCGCCTCGTACTCATAGCTTTCTATGGCATACTCGGTATAGGCCGTGGTGAAAATTACCAGTGGCTGGTCCCGCAGTAGTTTCAGAAACTGAAGTCCTGAAACACGTGGCATATTGATGTCCAGAAATATCAAATGCGTTTCATGGGCCTTCATATAAGTCATAGCCTCAAGCGGGTCGCGAAAGGTGGCTGTGAGCTCAATAAACGGAACCTTTTGGCAATGAGAAGCAATTACTTCCAATGCCCTGGGCTCATCATCTATAGCTATACAGTGCAGGGTATTCAATTCAGCTTCAGTTTTAAAATAGCTCCATGAACCTCGCCATCCTCTTTGATTTCAAGGCTGTAGCGTCCATAATATAGTAATTCGAGTCTTCTTTTCAGGTTTTCGAGCCCGATACCCGACTTACCTTTTTCCAGATTATTGGCATTGTCGGCACAAGAATTAAACACACTGAAGATCATTTCGTCATTCCCGATCATCAGCTCAATTTTAATCACAGAGCTTTCCTTAAAATCAATGCCATGCTTAAAGGCATTCTCTACAAAAGGAATAAGTAGCATAGGGGCAATGCGAACGTTGGTGGTAGGGCCATCTACATTAAATTGAATAATGAAATCATCGTCTTCAGATAGCCTCAGTTTTTGAATCTCAATAAAGCTGCGTATGTAGTCGAGTTCACGGTCCAGTAATACAGTTTCACTATTGCTGTCGTGCAGCATGTAGCGCATTAGTTGCGAAAGCTTGTCTATACCATCTGCCAGCTCAGGGCTATCTGAACGATTGGCCATTGAGTAGAGGTTATTCAGCGTGTTAAAAAGAAAGTGGGGGTTTACCTGCGCCTTTAGAAAGGCCAGCTCAGTAACCAGCTTTTCCTGTACCAGCACCGATTTCTGGCGCTCATTTTTCATCCAGCTCAGGGCAAAACTGTACGCAAAGGAGATACCCAGGTAAAATATAGATAGGGTAAGGCTGAGTGGCAGCCTTGGCGTAATGTACACCCATAAGCCCTCAGGGCCCAGCATCATATAATTTGAAACAATAAGCTCAAGGGCGAGTGCCAGTACCAGCACAATCAGTGAGTGCAATACAAACTTGCCCAGGTGCCTGTTTTTCAGGTAGCGCGGAAAGAGCACAAAGGCGTTGGTATAGAAGAGTGCCGCCTTAAAAATATGAGTCATGGCAAAGAACCAAAACTCTTTAATGTTGCGATGCACCATGGTTGTGGTTTCACCATTCACATTAATGAGCTCATAATCCGCTTGACCAAATGCCAGATAGATCACCCAGGTGCTAAGGCACCAAAAGACAATGTGAGTGAATATCTCCAGCCATCTTTTCATAAGCTGACAAGATATGGCTTCTGACCTGAAATCTTGTTCTAATGAAGCGAATGAGCTGTTTTGTGACCTTAAGAGTGGTTTTCTGCAATTTCTCTGTCAATTTCCACCTTTCGGCTCTCTTCTGTCAAAAACCGGCTCTTTACACCACATAGTTGCACCGGCCCCTTGCTGCAATTAGGTTCAGAACATTATTCAAAAACTTAAATACAAATGAAAAAAGTAAACAGTGCATTCACATTCCTATTAGTGGCTTTTCTATTTATATCGATACAGCAGGTACAGGCGCAGAGTATGGGTAAACAGACAGTAGCCATGATGGAAGAATCTCCTGCAGGTTCCAAGATTCTGGGCTTTGTAAAGGCTGTAAATAAAGGCGAAGCGGTAACTGATGAATTCATAAAGTCAATTTTTCATGAAGACCTGATTGCCAAGGCCGGACTGGTAAGGCTCAAGAATATCATAGAGGTGGACATGCCCGAAAATGATGGCAAGCTATCTCTCTATCTGGTCGAGCGTACCGAGCGTTTCAGGTTCGTTGTATATGCCAAAGGTTCCAAGTCGGGCGAATGGCTCAAACTGGACTTTTTACATAAAGGGGCTGCTCCTTATAAAATTGAAAGTCTGGGTGTAGATGTGGTAGACAATGCACCAGAAGGTGCAGATAAGCCCATGAAAATCGACTGATCATGCTTCACAACTTTTTTAAGATCACGCTGCGCAGCATGGCGAAATCAAGAATGAATTTTGCTATCAATGTTGTGGGGCTGGCCATTGGGCTGGCTTCCTGCATTCTTGTGATGCTGTTCGTGAAAGATGAGCTCACCTTTGACCAGTTTCATGAGAAGGCCGCACGCATTTTCAGACCCTATGCCATAGAAAAAGAAGACGATCAAACCAGGATCAACTCAGTCACACCGGGGCCATTAGGGCCAAAAATGCTGACCGACATTCCGGAAGTAATCGATTATGTGTTAGTAGGACAGTTTACTGATCTGATCAAAAAAGGAGAAGAGCCTATTCAGGAGCTTGTTTATACTGTCAGTCCCTCGTTTTTCAATGTATTTACTTTCAAAGTGCTCAGTGGTAGTGTAGAGGGAGTATTTACTGACCCCGGAGATATCGTTATCACCAGGGCCATGGCTGAGAAGTACTTTGGGGGGGATGACCCGATTGGTAAAACACTCCAGGTCCATGTAGGAGATGAGTATCGTGGATTCCTCGTAAAGGCGGTAACAGAAAACCCACCGTCCAATTCGAGCTTCAATTACAGCTTTTTGATAGGAGAGGCCAACAACAAATACATCTACCCTGAAAGAATGCTCAGAAGCTGGTTTGCTGTATTTATGGAGACCTATTTTCTGCTGGAAGAGGGAGCAGATCCTATAGCCGTTGAGGCCAAAATGACTCCGGTATTAGAGCAGGTATTTGGCCAGAATTCTTCTCAGCGAAGCTATGAGGTAAAGCTTCAGCCGCTTACCGGTATTCACCTGGATACGAGCATTCCGGCCGGTAATGCAGCAGTCAGCGACCCAAGGTACTCTTATATCCTGGGCTCGGTAGCCCTTGTTATCCTGGTGATCGCCTGTGTCAATTTTATGAACCTCTCTATAGGCCTTTCATTGGTCAGGGCGAAGGAAATAGGCATGCGCAAGATCATGGGAGCTGGTAAACGCCAGCTGATCGCACAGTTTTTGGGAGAGTCTCTGTTGCTGTCTCTTTTTGCTATGGTGCTGGGTGTGGTGCTCTCGCTTGTTTTTTTACCCACATTTAACGATCTGGCCGGAAAGCAGTTGAAGCTGGAATTCTCTTTTTTCAATACCCTCATGCTTTTGTTAGTAATGCTATTGGTAGGGCTGGGAGCGGGTGCGTACCCTGCCACGGTACTGGCCAGGTTTAGGCCCTTGAATGTACTGAAAGGCCAGGCAGGCATAGGCCTGGGCAAGCAGCACCTGCGCAATATCATGATGACTCTACAGTTTGTGTTTTCCATCTTTTTGATTGCCAGCACCTTGGTGATGTCACGCCAGCTTAGCTATCTCAGCGATAGAAACCTGGGTTTCGATAAGGAAAACCTGCTGATTGTTCAGGCCAACTCATCGGGGAGGGGTATTCGTGAAATGATCTCCCGCGGCCTGGAGGAAGCCACGCTATTCAAGACTGAATTAGAGAAAAACCCGGATATCTCAGGTATTGGCATATCTACCTTTACAGCAGGCACCGGTGGCTGGCTGCAGATGGGCTTTGACGATGATGGTGTGAACAGAAGTTTTGAAGTAAATGTGGTGGAAGAGGACTATATAGCCGTAAATGAAATGGAAATTGTCATGGGGCGTGATTTCTCTAAAGACATTGCCTCAGACGAGAGAGAAGCCATAATTGTCAACGAAGCCTTTGTACGCGACTACGGCATGGAGGACCCGATAGGAAAGAGGATACCCGGACCTGAATTCGGGCAGCATAAGATCATCGGGGTGGTAAAAGATTTCAACTATCTCTCCCTGCACACTGCTGTGGGCCCTGTGGTGATCACCATGAATGCCGACCCTCTTTTCGCAGGGGCCCAGGACATTGGCATCAGCTCAAGGCCCAGCCCGAAAATGAGCATCAGGGTCAAACCTGGTAAACTGGCCGAAACGATTCGCTTTGTAGAAAGCACCTGGGAAGGGGTTTATCCCGGCACGCCCTTTGAGTTTGACTTTATGGATGAACGACTGGCAGCACAGTATGAGCAAGAGCAGGAGCTGAACAAAATTATCACTACAGCCGCTATACTGGCGATTATCATTGGCTGCCTGGGGCTCTTCGCATTGTCTAAGCTTTCTATCGAGAGTCGTTCTAAGGAGATTGGTATCAGAAAGGTACTGGGTGCCTCTTATCAGACCATTCTCTATGCCTTTTCAAAAGGATACGGCCTTATGATTCTGATAGCCTTGCTGGTGGCGGTGCCTGTTACCTTTTACATCATCAATGAATGGCTGAGTTCTTTTGAGTACACAATTGCGCTGAACGGATTGGAGTTTGTACTGGCCGGCCTCCTTACTTTGGTCATTGCTGTCATCACAGTCAGCCTGCATAGTTTTCGCGTAGCCAGAACGAATCCCGCGCTTACTTTGCGAGATGAATGAGATTTCGAATCTGTGATATTCAGAATCAGGCAGAACAGACTCTTTGTTAGTAACTATGGTCAGACCAGTATATGCAACCGTATATGGTTGGTCTGACCAATATTCCCGGGCATCTTAATAGGTATTGAAAGCCCCTTAGCTTTCTTCATTTATAGCCCGATCTTTACTACGCTTCCTGGAAGCAGCTCTCACCGCAAAAATGATCACAGCAATTATGAATAAGTATGCAATTAACTCACCGATCAGCTCGCCCAGCAGAAACTCCTGAGAAGTCCCGATGTACTGATTTACGGATTGAACATCAGCGATATCAACCGACTCAAAAAACATATTTGCAACGTTGGTATTGAAGTTGAGCTCATCATTGTAAACGAGGCTGATCAGTTTGTTTTCAACTAGCAGGATTCTCGAAATGCGTGTAGGCTTCTCTTCGAAGCTTAATATCAGCTCGTAACCAGATAACCCCTTTATGTCAATGGTGGAGGCGGCTGCAAGCTCGTTTTGGGTAGTGTTCATAATACCCTTGGTTACATTTTGGTAAAACACCTCCAAATCATCAGTATCAGACGGTAGTCCGGGGTAGCGTCCTTCACTATCCATTTCATAAGAAATAACCTGGGCAATAAACAGAGCCCCCTGAGCTTCTGAATAGAGTTGATAAAGAGACTCACCTTTTATCACTGTATCCATCTCATAAACCTCTCCGGGGAGTTCAATGGACACTCGACTATCCAGCTCGTAAACAGACCATTGGCCCGTCTGTGCATTTGAGGTATTCATGAGGAAAAGCATTAGGAGGGCGAGAGGGATAGTGCGCATATTGTATCTTAAGCTGGAATATTGCACTGTAATCGGCTAAATACCAAACGGACAATTCATAAAATGTCAAGTTCCCTCGTAGAGGCTACATTCTTTTTGATCTGTTTACGGCTATTTACCACATTTTACAATAACTTCAGGCCACTAGAAGAATGTGTAGCAAGCTATGGCGAATGAGCACCTTAATGCCTTAATACTGGCCCTTGAGTCATCTCCTGAAAATATACCACTGCGAAAGATGGTGGCAACCGAGTACGTCAAGGAAAAATCATGGGAAAAGGCCGAAGAACACCTGAAGTTTATACTCCAGTACGAACCCGGAGATACCCAGGCAAAATTTCAACTGGCAGAAGCCTATTATCATCAGAGAGCATATTCCACCGCCATTATTGTATTGGAAGAGTTGCAGGAGCTTGCATCAGAGAATGTCTTTCATAAAATTCTCTATTGCCGCTGCCTGCTCAAAGATGGCAGCGTAGGAGAGGCCCGGGAAACCTATATGGAAATCATCCGGATGGACCCTAAGTTTGAAGATGCTGAGCTCGACAAAGAATTTCGGGTCACAGGCCAGTCTTCCGAGACAGAGTCGGATGAAGACTTTCTGGAGCGCACCCTGGGCATGCAAAAGCCCTCAGTCAAATTCTCCGATGTAGGGGGAATGGAAGAGGTGAAAAAAGAAATTGAGCTGAAGATTATCAAACCCTTTCAGCATCCTGAACTGTACAAGGCCTACGGTAAAAAGGTAGGTGGAGGCATCTTGCTCTATGGCCCTCCGGGTTGTGGCAAGACACATATTGCACGAGCCACAGCAGGAGAGGTAAATGCTAACTTTCTCAGTGTGGGCATCAACGATGTGCTGGACATGTGGATCGGCAACAGCGAAAAGAACCTGCACAATATCTTCGAAGTAGCCCGTCAGAATGCACCTTGTGTGCTGTTTATTGATGAGGTAGATGCACTGGGAGCCAACCGCAGCGAAATGCGCGGTGCCTCAGGCCGTAACGTAATCAACCAGTTTCTCTCAGAGCTTGACGGGGTGGATGTAGACAATGAAGGCGTGCTGATTCTGGCCGCTACCAATTCTCCCTGGCACATGGACCCTGCTTTTAAGCGCCCCGGCAGGTTTGACCGAATGATCTTTGTATCGCCACCTGATCAGCCAGCCCGCTCTTCCATTCTGGATATCATGCTCAAGGATAAGCCCACTGAAAACATAGACCTGGCGAAAGTAGCCAGGCGCACCCCGGAATTTTCCGGGGCAGATCTAAAGGCCCTGATCGATGTGAGCATTGAAGAAAAGCTCATGAGTGCTTTCGACTCAGGTGTGCCGGAACCTATCAAAACGGAGGACCTGGTAAAGGCTGGAAAGAAAATGGTGCCTACGACCAAAGAATGGTTTTCCAAGGCCAGAAACTACGCCCTTTATGCGAACGAGTCGGGTCTGTATGATGGTGTGCTCAAATACCTTAAAATCAAGAAGTAGTGGATAACCTGGAAAGAGCTGAGCTGCTTATCAATCAGAAACGCTATGACATGGCCGAGGAGCACCTGAACAAGGTGCTGGCCGAAGCACCCAATCATCCCCTGGCTACGGCTTATAAGGCTCTTATTAAGCTGCAGACCAAGCAAAGTAAGGAAGCCCTGACCTTTGCCCAGGCCGCTTTAGGGCTTGATCCTGAGTCCGATTTTGCACTCTACATCATGGCAGCGGCTTACATCGACCTCAATGATTTGAAGAATGCCGAAAGATCCATAGTACAGGCTATTTCATTTCAGCCTTATCATGCTGATTACTATGGGGTTCACGCCAATATCAAGCTGATCACCAAAGATTACAGAGAAGCAAAAAAGATAGCACAACAAGGCCTGGAGGTAGACCCGGAAAACTTGCTTTGCCGCAATATTCTCTCCACGGCATGGCTTAAGCTGGGTAGTAAGACAGAGTCTTTTAATACCATAGAAAAGGCACTGGAAATGGATCCCAATAACCCTATGACCCACGCCAACTATGGTTGGGGAGAATTGGAAAAGGGGAGTCATAAAAAGGCACTGGAACACTTTAAAGAAGCCCTGAGCAAAAACCCGGAGAATGAGTATGCCCGTGCCGGAATGCTGGAAGCACTCAAGGCAAAATTCTTTCTCTATCGTATTTTTCTCAAGTACTATTTCTGGATGGGCAACTTAAAGCCCGGTGTTCAGTGGGGGGTAATTATTGCCATTGTTTTGATCCAGAAAGCCCTCAGCAGTGGAGCAGAGCAGTTCGGAAACCTGGCGTTTATTTTAGAACCCTTGACCTACCTGTTGATCCTGTTTGCGGTATCCACCTGGGTAGTGCATCCCATTTTTAACTTCTTTATGAGTGTCAACAGCTATGCAAAATACCTGCTCACACCCGAAGATAAACGGACCTCTTATGGGGTAGGTGCCTGCTTTACCCTTTTTGCTATATCGGTGGTAGGTTGGCTTATTACCCAGTCAGACGGCTTTTTAGCCGGTGCATTGGTGGGTTTTACCCTTATTTTGCCGGTGGGACGTATTCTGGCCTCTCGCACCAACTGGGTGCGTATTGTCACAGCCCTTTACAGCCTTGTCACCGCTATGTTTGGTACTATGCTTATTCTTGGGGCCTTTATTGAGGAGTACGGCATTGGCAATGGGTTTCTTTATCCCTATGTCATTTGCATTGTTGCTTTTTCATGGGTTTGGAATTTTATTGGTAACAGATGAACCAGCATAAAAAACTAAGTGTACTGATCTCACCGGGAAACTGGGATCCTAAGCCATGGGTAGAAGGGCTGTCAGCAAGTGACTTGATTGATGAAGTACATGTATGGCCCACAGAGGCTAAGCTTGATAAGGTAGAACTGCTGCTGGTATGGCAGCCACTGCCGGAAGGTGTAGTGAGCAAACTACCCAATCTTAAATTCCTGAGCTCGATGGGAGCAGGGGTAGATCATTTACTAGGCGACAGCCAGATTCCCAAAGGACTGCCGGTGATGCGCATTGTAGATAAATACCTTGCCATAGACATGACCAACTACGTGTTGATGTCCCTTATGATCTACCAAAGGAGCTACCATCAGCTCATAGAAAATCAAAAGGCCCATACCTGGGACCGGTTGAACTACCGGAAAGTTAAAGTTGGTGTTCTGGGCCTGGGCGCACTGGGCAGCCACCTGGCCCGACAGCTCGTAAGCAGCGGCTTTGAGGTGTATGGTTTTAGCAGAAACCCCAAAGAGCTTGATGGTGTAAAGTCTTATTCAGGCAATGAGCTTGAAGCATTTCTGGCAGATCCCGAAGTGCTGGTCAACCTGCTACCACTTAATGATCATACACGTGATATACTCAACTATGATTTCTTTGCTAAGATGCAGCGTGGAGCCTACCTCATAAATGTGGCCAGGGGAGGCCATTTGGTCGAAAAAGACCTGCTGAAAGCACTGGATGATGGGCTGTTGAAAGGAGCGACCCTGGATGTATTCAGGCAGGAACCATTGCGAGAAGATCACCCGTTCTGGTCTCGTGAAGATATCATAATCACTCCTCACGTAGCCAGCGTCACCACCCCTGACTCAGCCATTAATCAGGTGCTTGAAAACTGCGCAAACTTCCTCGATGGCGCTCCTTTAAACTACCTTGTAGACCTTGAAAGGCAGTATTAGTAGTATTTACCCATCAGTCGCTCAGGTCCACTGTAATCAGTCGCTCGCGTTTCGCGAGTGACGAAACCGGTGGCCTTATATTCCGTACCTAACGGCACGAATCTGTGCTGGTAGTTAGCGTTTACCTATGTTTTGTCCTTAGGGGACAAAATCGCTCTGGTCTTAGCGTCCGCTAAGGCCCTCACCAATCAAACCCGTCAGTGATCGACTTCTTAAGGTCGAAGCGTCCGCTTCGAACCCCTGTAGTCGCTTGTGACCCGAGAGTGAGAATATCTTTTGTCTATTTACTGATCCAGTTCAATTACGCCTGGCTCCGATTCAGTTCATGCAACTAACGCTTCAGTCATTTGTCTGTGATATATAATTGGCAATAGTGAAAGATATCTATATATTTCACCATTGTAAATCAAATGATTGCTCATGCAAAGAATCAATTTGGGAGAATTTGAGGAGCTGGTACTTCTTATTGTAGCCATACTTAACGACAACGCTTATGGCGTGGCTGTAATGGAAGAAATTGAATCACAAACCGGCCGTAAGATCAACATCAGCGCTGTACACTCTGCTCTCGACCGGCTGGAAAAGAAGGGCTTTCTGGGCTCACACATTGGTGGGGCTACCAAGGCCAGGGGAGGAAGGCGCAAGCGCTTTTTCACGGTTACGGTGGCCGGTAAAGGCGCTCTCGATTTTATCAAAGAGCAGAGAAACAAATTGCATGATCAAATACCGGGACTCTCATGAATCAGGAACCACCCAAGTGGGCACTCCGCTTTCTACGATTGTACTGTAAACCCCGGTTGCATGAAATTATCGAGGGAGACATGTATGAGCTCTTTTACAAACGCATAGAAAGGGAAGGTCTGTCCAAAGCCAAACGGAGATTCAGCTGGGATGTCATGCGTTTTTTTCGACTTAAGTACATCAAAGGTTTCGAAGACATTAACTCACTTAACAACATAGCCATGTTCAAAAACTATTTCAAAGTATCACTCAGAAGCTTGTTGAAGCATAAATTCTATAGTTTCATCAACATTGCAGGTCTGTCGCTTGGTCTCGCTGCCTGCCTGCTCATTACCATGTATATCACCAATGAGCTTAGCTATGATAAGTTTCATAAAGATGCCGATCGGATTTATCGCATGGCGGGTAATCAGCGGGGAAGCTGGACCCCCCCAAGGCTGGGCATTCAGGCAAAAATGGACTTTCCTGAAATAGAGGAAATCGTCAGGATTCAGGGGCCTTATAATCAGACATTCGACCTGAATGGTACAATATACCGGGAGGCTCGTGGCTTTAATGCTGACTCAACTTTCCATAAGGTATTTACCATAGACTTCATAGAAGGTAACCCTGATGAAGCACTGAAAGAGCCCAATTCTGTAGTGTTGACCCAATCGTTGGCCGATAAATATTTTCCCAATTCCTCGGCCTATGGTCAGCTCATAAAAATGGATGGAGAAACCATTAAAATTACCGGTGTAATCGCTGATCCGCCAAAGAATACACATTTTTACTATAGCTATATCAACTCATTTCCCCACGAAAGCTGGGTTACGGTAGGCAACTGGACAGGCAACAACTTTTTTACCTATGCCAAGCTGACCCAGGGAGCTTCAGCAGAGGCTTTGGAGGCAAAGTTTCCCGAGTTTAAACGTAAATATGCCGGGGCGGAAATGCTCGAGTGGACCGAGTATGACTCTTATGATGAACTGCTGGCGGCATCCAGAAATCCACCTACCTACAGTCTGAAGCCCATGACGGACCTTCATTTGTACTTCCCGACCTTTGCTTTGGGCTCCAATGGAGATATCGATAATGTGTACACCTTCATAGCGGTAGCTGTCTTTATTCTGATCATTGCCTGTATCAATTTTATGAATCTCTCTACGGCCAGGTCTGCAGCCCGATCCAAAGAAGTGGGCATGCGTAAGGTGCTGGGCTCCCTCAGAGGCAATCTGATCAATCAGTTCCTGGTAGAGTCTATGATTGTGAGTCTCGTAGCCATGGTGCTGGCAATGGGCATTTCTGCAATCTTCCTCAACGGTTTTAATACACTGGCAAATCGTAATTTTGAGTTGGTCCACCTGTTGGCTCCACAAACCTTATTGTACCTACTCTTACTGGTTTTGATTGTTGGCCTTCTGGCAGGTAGTTACCCGGCATTTTATCTATCCGGCTTTAAGCCTATTAAGGCATTGAAGGGAGAGATGAAATCAGGATCTGCCAATGCATTTTTGAGAAAAGGCTTAGTGGCATTTCAGTTTGCCATCTCTATTTTTCTCATTATCAGCACGGTGATTGTATATGCCCAGCTCCAGTTCATGGGTAATCAGAAATTGGGTTTCGAGCCCGAGCAGGTACTTTTGGTTAAAAACGGGAGCAGGCTTTCAGGTAACATCAATGGTTTTAGAAATACTGTGGAGGCTCACCCCAACGTTGAGAATTTTGCCATGTCTGATCGATACTTTTCAGGCTTCATTTCCAACTATGGATATCAGACAGTAGAAGACAATCCGCGCTCTTACAATTTCATGAACATCTTTGTTTCCGCCCAGTTTCAGGAAGCGCTTGACCTCGAACTGGTGGATGGTCGCTTCTTTAATAAAGAGTTGGTTTCAGATACTTCCAATGTGCTCGTCAATGAAGCCGCTGCCAAATGGTTGGGTTGGGATGAAGTCATCGGAGGAAAAGTAAGCAGAGGAGACGGTCGTGACTTCAGAATTATCGGTATCATCAAAGATTTCCACTACACCTCGCTTAAGCAGGATATTCTGCCCATGATAATCCGGAACGTAAATAATGAAGGCTGGATCAATGAGACTGATGAATGGTGGGGAGGTAACTACCTCTCCATAAAAATCAATGGTAATTTTCAGAATACGGTGAGAGACATTGAGCAAGCCTGGTCGCGGGTAGTGCCCGATGAGCCCTTTGACTACACCTTTATGGACGATTCGTTTGCTTCATTGTACGAAGAGGAGCGAAGGTTTGGTAAGCTCTTTACTGCCTCCTCAGGCTTGGCCATTGTCATTGCTTGTATGGGACTTTTTGCCCTGGCAGCCTTCACCCTGGAGAGACGATTCAAAGAAATTGCCATTCGCAAGGTGTTAGGTGCTACTGTACCCAACCTTTCCATGCTTATTCTTACCGATTTCACTAAGCTGGTGGCCATTGGTGCTGTAGTAGCGATACCCACCGGCTATTTCATTATGAAAGAATGGCTCGCTGACTTTGCTTATCAGCTACCGGTCAACCCGATTTACCTGATAGCACCAGCTCTGATCGTGGCCATTATCGCCTGGCTCACGGTAGGTTTCCAGTCAGTGAAGACTGCTCTGGGGAATCCTGTGAAGGCGTTGCGTAGCGAGTGATAAATTCAGACCTGTTCTTAAACTGCAGCTTTATGGAGTTTAAGAACAGGTTTTATTAACTCAGCTCAACTCCCGGATCATCCTCATAGCCGGGGTCTATCTGCACCAATCGCTCCAATACGGCACTGAAGAGTAGAAAAAGATTCATGAGGGTCTGCTTATCTCTGATAGCGCCCAGGTATTCGAAGTAGAGAATGTCTACGCCAACTGGGAAACCTGATTTGAAAATACGACCATCATCATCTTTAATACAGAATTTGATGCGGGGAATACTGGAGATTAATTGCTTTAGCTTATCTGAGTGCAATAGCTGTTTGATGGTGGCTTCGCTGTTGCTCTTAATCACAAACTGATCATCAAAAAACCGGTCTCCGATAACAGTGTCCTGCATACCGAAAAGCTTACCAATGCTGCTGAAAAAGCCTTCTTGGTAAATGTTGAAGTAGAAATTACTTGTGTTCATAAAAGGAACCCGCATACGGGTATAGGTGGAGGTACTGTGGTTGCTGCCCGGTGATTTGTACGTGTCCAGCACAATCGTCCATTGTTTGTGCCTGAATTCTAATACATCCTTATCCCAAAAACCACCATCAATCAGCTCTCCGCCAATCTCCTCTGCTATCTGCGACCAGATTTCTTTCTGTGATGGACCAAAAACATCTTTGAGCAATCCCATAAATCAGTTAGTACGGTTTGGACATAAAAAAAGCCCGGAATTGCTTCAGGGCTTTTGTATAAATCGGTTTTCTTAAATCTTCACTACTTCAGACTGGATGTTGAAATTGTCAACAATACGCTGAGTATAATTCATAGTGCCTCTTGGTGCAAAAATCTGAAAAGTACCACCTTTCATCTTTGCCAGAAGCTCCAGCAAGAGCCATTTGTCGGCAATAGCTTGAGGGGCTTCATCTTTATTGGCGATCTCAAAGTATCCTTTGGCTCCCCATTTTTCGGCAGTTACATCAGGTATATATCCGGTACCACCACTTTTAGAGGCTATTAATTTTGGAGCTTCATAAGGCTCTATAGAGGCGCGTACATTTTCGTATCCCCTTCGTTCTATCAGTCTGATGACTTCCTTTACATTTGTTTCGTAGGCTTTCCCCTTTGACTCTTTGAGCATTAATTAGTTTTTAGGTTGCGACAAGGCGGCATTTAAGCCATAATTCTGTTGAAATCCAAGTATTTCCGTGTTTATCATTCATGATTAAACCTGAGATGACCCATAGCAAGATGTATTAGGATAATTCGCATGTTGTGATGAATATGCTCCGTTTAAATAATCACTCCTTTCTCTTTAGAAGCCTTTTGCATTATCTTCCAAACAAATAGCTCAAACTATCGCCATGAACAGAATTAAAATTTGTCTCAGTATCCTGCTAACCTGTCTTTTCAGCCAGCAGGCACATTCTCAATCCGGTAAAGAATTATCCCTGGATGCCTACCAGTTTCGCAGCGTAGGGCCCATGAGAGGTGGCCGTGTTACAGCCGTAGAAGGTGTCAACGACAGACGCTCTACTTTCTACATGGGGGCTACCGGTGGCGGTGTCTGGAAAACCAATGACTATGGCATCAGCTGGAAGAATATCTCTGATGGCTACTTCAGCACACCTTCTATTGGCGCGATTGCGGTGTATCAAAAGAATCCCGACATTCTTTATGTAGGTACCGGCTCCGATGGTATGCGATCCAATGTTATTCAGGGCAAGGGAATGTATAAGTCTGTGGACGAAGGAAAAACCTGGGAGTTCATCGGCCTGCCTGATGCCGGACAAATCGGTGCAGTAGAGATTCACCCGGATAACCCTGATGTGGTTTATGTAGCAGCCATTGGTCAGCCTTTCAGAGCCAATTCAGAGCGCGGACTGTTCAAAACCGAAGATGGCGGCAAAAACTGGGAGAAAGTACTCTATCACTCCGATACGATAGGAGTGGTGGACATGGAGTTCGCTCCTGACGATCCGAATACGATATATGCGGGCTTCTGGCGTGGTGAGCGTAAGCCCTGGACCATCATAAGCGGTAGTTCAGAAGGAGGTGTGTATAAATCGACAGATGGTGGAGGCAACTGGACCAAGCTTACCAATGGCCTGCCTGACAAGCTTATAGGGAAGATTGATTTTGCGGTGTCTGCGGCTAACCCTGATGTCGTGTATGCCAACATTGAAGCCTCTGATGAGCAGGGTGGACTGTACCGGTCTGACGACAGAGGAGCTTCATGGGAGTTTGTGAGCGATAACAGAAACCTGACCAATCGTCCGTTTTACTACACTAATATTTATGCCAACCCGGGGAATGAGAACGTAGTATTCAATAATGCCCTTCGCTTTCAGCGTTCGGACAATGGAGGTAAAAAATGGAGAGGACTAAGCACGCCCCATGGTGATAATCATGACATCTGGATCAACCCAAACGATACTTCTATCTGGATTCAGGCCAATGATGGTGGAGCCAATGTTACTCTTAATAACGGAGCCTCTTGGTCCACTCAGGCAAATCAGCCTACCTCAGAGCTTTATCAGGTTGAGGTGGATGACCAGCAGCCCTACTGGCTCTATGCAGGCCAGCAGGATAACTCTACAGTAGCCCTGCCGAGTTTGCCAACAGGCTCAAGAACTAACCCTATTTTTGGGGTGGGAGGTTGCGAAACAGGACCAGCCGTGCCTAAACCCGGTGATCATAACATCGTGTATTCTAATTGTAAGGGACGCTTTGGCGTTTACGATAAGCGCACGGGCCAGGAGCTACAGTATTATGTAGGTGCCACTAATATCTATGGTCACGATCCTAAGAAGCTCAAGTTCAGATTTCAGCGTGTAGCACCTATCCATGTATCTAGTCATAACCCTGATGTGGTCTATCATACCTCACAGTATGTACATAAGACAACGGATGATGGTAAAACCTGGGAGATCATTTCGCCAGATCTGACAGCCTTTGAGTCTACCAAACAGGTGACTTCCGGCTCACCCATTACCAGGGATGTGACCGGTGAAGAGTATTACAGCACTATTTATGCCATCAGAGAATCGAAACTGAAAGAAGGTTTGATTTGGGTGGGAGCCAATGACGGCCCGGTGCACGTTACACAGAATGGCGGTACAAGCTGGCAGAATGTAACACCCAATATGCCCAAAGGCGGAAGAGTAGATGCCGTAGAGCCCTCCCCGCATAACCCTGCAAAAGCCTATATAGCCGTACTTCGTAATCAGCTGGGTGACGATATGCCCTACATTTATAAGACGGAGGACTATGGCAAAAACTGGACACTGCTTACGGATGGAAGCAACGGCATTCCTACAGGGCAGCCTACGAGGGTGATCCGGGAAGACCCGACACAAGAAGGTGTTTTATATGCCGGTACGGAGTTTGGACTTTTCATGTCCTTCGATGATGGAGCTAATTGGCAGTCTTTTCAAAATAACCTGCCTGTAACACCTATTACGGACATCCGCATTCACCAGAACGATCTGATCATGTCTACCATGGGCCGTGGTTTCTGGATACTGGATGATATTAGCAGCCTGAGTCAGGTGGCCTCTGTAAGCGAAAGCCCGGCATACCTGTTTAAACCTGAAGACAGCTACCGATTCAGATATTTTGCCAGGGGAGGCAGAGACGGTGTTTCACCGCAGTACCCAAGTCCCGGCATCACCATTGACTATTACCTCAGAGATATTGAGGATGATATTACACTGGAGATTGTCAATGCAGATGGACGTATCGTAAAGTCCTTTACCTCAGGTAAATCAGAGCCCGCTGTTGACCTGGAGCCGGATATGGCTACCGGCTTTGTAAACCCACCACCATCAAGCGGACTGAAGAAAAAGGAAGGCGTGAACCGCTTTCGCTGGAATATGAGGCACTTTGGTGGCTGGAGCCAGAATGAGAGACGCTCCTACAAAGGCAATGGCCCCATGGTATCAATGGGTACCTACACAGCCCGCCTTACGGCCAATGGCCAGACCCTCACGCATCAGTTCAACATTGAGCTTGACCCAAGAAATACGCTTATTTCAGAAGCGGATGTAGAGGCTCAGGAAGAATTGGCGCTGGCCATCAGAGATTTTCAGGATGAGGTAAATCAACTAGTCTACATGCTTTCTGAGAAAAGAAAAGAACTGAAAAACTCTCTCGATACTGAAAAGGTAAGTCGCAAACAAAGAAGAAAACAAGAAGCTCTGGACAATGTGTATTATAAACTGGTAACACCTCCCGGTACCTATATGCAGCCTATGCTTCAGTCACAAACGGGTTATCTCAACTCTATGCTCGGTCGTGCCGACCAACGCCCCGGTAAAGATGCCTATGATAGACTGGAAGAGCTAAAAGCACAATTTGAAGAGCTTAAAAAAGCTGCGGAAGAGCTGGAAGATTAGTCTCTGAGCTAAAGAATATAGGGCATTTGATAAGCCTCTGAAATAAAACCGGTTCGTAATGGACCGGTTTTTTTATGGGGTATGTGGAAAACTTTTTGCGTTCTGGAAAAGCCATTTTCACACAATAAGATGGAATTACTTTAAATCATCTTAATATTTTATCATTTGCATGGGTTACTTTTTTTGGTTTCTCCCATAAAGAAGTATGCAACCACAGGAAAACCATGGCTCAGAACTTTACTATAAATGCGCAGCACCTTCTGGAAAAAACATCAGGCGGTCAATACGATGTTGATAATACTTCTTATATCGCTGATAAGAATGAAGACCTCTTCAAGAAAGACCTGCCGGACTCACTGATTATTCATTACACAGCCGGACGCAGCGGAGAATCTTCTGCCCGTTATCTGGCTAAGGGTGATGTAAAAGCTTCGGCTCACCTGGTGGTGGACCAAAGTGGCAAGGTATTTCAGGTGGTGCCATTCAATAAAAAATCGTGGCATGCGGGAGATAGCATCTATAATGGTCGCAGGTATTATAATCACTTTTCCATTGGTATAGAGCTGGACAATGCCGGTAAACTCACGCCCTCAGGTGCTGATTTCGTATCATGGTTTGGTAAGCGTTATACGGCCGATCAGGCAGTGAGGGCCACCCATAGAAATGAAAATGCCCCACGATACTGGCATGTATATACTGAGGCGCAAATAGCCGTGTGCGAAGAGATCTCCTCTCTTTTGGTGGGGCATTATGACATGAAAGAGATTTTGGGGCATGAAGAAATCTCTCCCGGAAGAAAATCCGATCCTGGGCCTGCCTTCCCATTGGATAAACTGAGGAGTGATATTTTCAGCAGAGACCGGGCTGTAGAAGAATCAGGTTTGCCGGAAAAAGGGGTGGTAACCGCCAGTAAGCTGAACATACGGGCGCTGCCTGAAGGCGGAGCTGAGAAAGTAGCCAAACCCATACCGAAAGGTAAAGAGGTAAACGTACTTGAAGAAAGAGACGGCTGGTACAGGGTTTCGACACAAGTAGAAGGCTGGGTGAGTAAGAAGTTTATCAACACAAAGTAAACTCATCACCTTGAAACGAATTATCACCTTACTTTTCATTGCAGCATTGGCCTTTTTGGTAGTGTACCTGGTACAAAAGCCTGGTGCGCTTGAAGATATCTGGTTGTGGTTGGTTGGTCTGGCAGGCAGTGTCGTGGCAGCAGGGCAGAAGCTGATAGGCTTTTTCAGAGGCGAACCAAAAGAAGCTAAGGAGAAAGACGCACAGCCTCAAGATGATTTTGAGGGTCTGACCATTCGCCTGATGCGATATGCCGATGATGGTAAGACCACCTTGGGTTTGGTCTATATCGGAGATCACTTTTACTGCTACAGCCTCGAAGATACTTTTCAGGTTCAGAAAGTAGCAGGCCAAACGCGCATTCCAGCGGGCAATTATAATATCAGCTTCCGCGAGGAAGAATCACCCCTGACTAAAAAGTACCGCGATAAGTACAAGGACTGGTTTACGTTCCATTTGCAATTGCAAAATGTTCCGGGCTTTGAGCATATCTACATCCACAGTGGAGGTACATCGGAAGATACCGCAGGCTGCCTGCTGGTGTCCGACAGCTTTAATGTATCTGACAAAGCAAAATTTCTTACCAACTCAAGAGCGACCTTCAAGAAGCTTTACAATTATCTCAGCAAGGAACTTAAGGATGGAAAGCAAATACGAATTCAAATTTTTGACGAAAACTGGTTTCAAAACTGAAATTGATCATGAAAATTCCTGAAAAATTCGCCACCAGAGCCATTTTATGTGTGGTCGCTTTTATCGTAGTCCTGATTGGTGTGACCGCAGGAGTGTACTGGATCTTTGAAAAACCTACCGAAGAACCCAACCTCTATTCAAGCCTGGCAACAGCACTGGTAATCAATTGGATGATCGTGCTGGTTTCCTATTATATCTGGGCCATTCAGTTCTACAGTGTCAATTTGGGCTGGTCCATCAGTGCCTGGCAGAGAAATAGTGAGGTAAAAGACAGCGAGGCTAAGAAAAAAGAACCGGAAGCCAATCCACATCACGGAGAAAGCCTTGGCTTACCGGCCGGCACCGTCAGAGGCACCATTGCGGTTACCCTTCTGGTGGGCAGCCTGGCCATGATGATTGCTTCATTGGGTATGGACAGTCGACTGAATCAGAATGAATTCTTTGTAGATAATTTCGAGTTTTTTAAGACTGCCTTTCTCATGATGATTGCCTTTTACTTTGGTAATAAGTCACTGGAGTTTTTAAAAGATCGGAAACAGGTTTACGGTACGGGAGGCTCATCTTTGGCTGCCAGGCCTTCAATTCCCGCCTTGAGCCCGGCCGCTGGTGCCTCGGATGCACGTGCGGCACTCAATGCTACAGGTTTAGACAGCAACGACCCTGATTTTGAATCTGCTGACGCTAAGGGATAAATGAAAAGGCTTGGTAACATAGGGCTCCTGCTGATCATTATGGCTTCCTGCTTTGCCTGCGGGCCTAAGCGTCACTTCGTAGTAAGCAAGGTGAGAAGTGCCGCTAAGCTGGCTACTACCGAAACCATTATCGACAAAGTGGTGATTGGCACGAAAACCAAAAAGGTATTGCGGCTTTTGAAAATCAGCGAAGCCAATTTTGTAGCCTATACGGAAGCGACCGTGAAAACGGGAATTGACCTGGAGAAGCTTTCAGAAGAGGACATTGTGATTGAAGGTGGCAAAATCACGGTGACATTACCTTCTGTAGAAGTGCTTGATTTTCAGTACCCGTTCAACAAATTCAGAATTGATTCGGCCATCACAGGAAATGCCTTTCTCAACCGGTTTGATATCGTAGACTATGAAGAGTTCTATCGCATGGCCGAGCTGGATATCAGAGAGAACCTTCAGTTTACAGGAGTAATTCAGCAAACAAGAAAGAACACAGAGCGCATGATGCGTGGTCTGCTGGAAAACCTGGGCTACAACGAGATTTACATCAGCTTTAAGAAGCAGGAACCACTTTTCAAACCATTAAACTTTGAGGGAAAAGAGTATGCTCAATAAGTGGTTTGGCGGACTTGCTTTTTTGTTACAGGCGGCAGTGGTGATCGCAGGCGTGGCGGTATTCAGCTATTTCGATCCTTTCGATTTACTCACCAGCGAAAAGCTCAAACTACGCGATACACCGGTGAGTGTGAGGAGTATGCAGCAAATAGGCGAGCTGATTACTGCTGAATACTATGGAGAGGTTATCGCCTCAACCATGGAAAAAGTGGAAATAGAGGAGGCCTCTATGACCAGTGAGTTTGGTGATTCTGTGGAAGTGATACATGAGTACTTCCTGGATGCGCTGGAAGAAATAAGGGAAGCTGCCCAGGCAGGTAAGCTCAACCTCAACAGAAGAAGGCAGGTAAGGCTCCACTATCAGAGCATTAACCAGGCACTCTTTAGTATGCCCTGGTACAATACCTATATGCAGTATGTTTTGGTCAAACTTGAAAGCCCCGGACAAGCTTTTGATAAGAAGAACCTGGGCAAATCTCTCGGAGTAGTCGAATTAGGCAATCTCTTGAAACGTGCATTGGAAAATCAGAGTACTCTGGAGGGGCTGACGTTTACAGACCTGGAGACAGTATTCAGCGCCAGTCTGAATGATATCAATCAAAAGAAATACAAAAAGCGTCAGCTGGTACTGTTGGGCCGTGGCTGGGTAAAAGCCGGTTTCAAGTTTGATAAATTTACTGAAGATAACTTCCGGTACGACAAAGACTCAAAGCGGGTGATCTTCATAGGGATGAACCCTCAAATCCTGTCAGCTACCATTAATCCCTGGTTTATTCCCGAAAAAGGGGTAGAGGGCTTCGAGTTTCTCATCGTAGAGCGCAAGGCCAAAAGAGACTATGAGGTAATGAAGCGCGTGAAGCAGCTTTGCCTGGATAAGTTGGAAAAGCAGGCCATGGACCGGGATATATTTGAGCGGGCGACAGAAAATGCCCAGGATCAGCTCAAGGCCTTTTTCGAATTGCTCATGGGCGAACCTATTAAGCAAGTGAGCTTTTACAACAACATATTCGACTACACCCTGGAAGAAATAGAGCGAGGTGGAAGTGTTATTTCCGGTGAAGACCTTTTTCTGATAGAGCGCGCTCTGCAAAAGTCCGACAGCTTGTTGGCCAATGGCTATATCAAAACAGAGCAGGTGGAGGAGTTTATGCAAAAAATCAAGTCGCTTCCATACCAACTCTTTGACAGTACAAAAGTACAGGGAGTGAACCCCTTTCTTAAAATGGCTTATGACCTGGGAGTTGATGGCGAACTTAAGCTTGCCGATAGTACAACCATTGATCGCTACAGGCCAGAGGCGTTGAGTAACCGTAAATGGTTTGGCTTTTGGTATGACGGCAAAACGGATAGCCTCCAGGCGCGTGTTGACCGGGACTTTGATCAGGCACTTGCCCGTTTAAGAAAGAATATATTCAGGATTGAGCTCGACTCTGAAGACCTGAGGCTACTGGACGATCCTATTGACAGTACGGTAAACAGCAGGTTTAATAAGCTCTTAGATGAGATTACAGGGCCACGCTAATTTGTTGTTCCGAATCTAGCGATCATTCCTTACTTTAGACCTTTCCCAATAGAGCCCTGGCTTGAAAGATCAACTTCCCCTCAGTACAAATAAGAAATGGTACAGCAATATTCCACATCCCGTGGTTATGCTTTTTGGTATCATCATTCTCACCGCGATACTTAGTCACCTCTTACCAGCCGGTACCTATGAGCGCGAGCTGGTAGATGGCAGGCAACGCGTGATTCCCGGTTCATACCATACCATTGAGCCCACTCCGCTGGGTATCCTGGAAACCTTTCTGACCATTCCCGGGGGCTTCAAATCAGCCATTTCCATCATTTTTGTAGTGCTTTCCAGTGGTATTATGTTCGGTGTGCTTGAGAAGTCAGGCATGATCGAAAATGCCGTGGGTACTTTCGTAAAAGCCCTGGGCCTTGAAAGAAGATACTTTATCGTAGTAGCCATGACTTTCATGTTTGGTTGCCTCGGCATTTTTGTGGGCTATGAAAATAACATTGCCATGATACCCATTGCAGCCGTTACCAGCCTGGCCCTGGGAGGCGATCTTATGCTGGCGGCTGCCATTGCCGTAGGAGGCGTCACCGTGGGCTTTGGTCTTTCTCCCGTCAATCCATATACGGTAGGTACTGGCCATACTATTGCAGAAATGCCCATGTTTTCTGGTTGGGCGCTTAGATCAGTACTCTGTCTCTCTGCCCTGAGCGTGCTGGCCTTTTTCAATGTGCGATACTTTAAGCGCATTGTGAAGAACCCGGAAAAAAGTCTGTCCCTCGGTATCGATACCAGTGGCTTTGCCTTGTCTAAGGATCTGCAAGCCTACCGGATGAGTACCAATAACTGGCTGGTGCTGCTGATCTTTGTAGCCGGACTGGTTTTTATGCTCTATGGCGTGTTTCAACACCATTGGTACATAGATGAAATCTCATCCATTTTCGTGATGATCTCCATCGTAGCAGGACTGGTGGCTGGTATGAGTGGCAGAACTATTAGTGAAACAGCATTGAAATCAGTAGGTGTGGTGGCACCCGGAGCCTTTATGGTGGGGCTGGCCACGGCCATTAAGGTAGGCATGGAAATGGGCAATATCTCAGATACCATTGCCTTTAACCTATCCGAAGCGTTGACAGGTTTGCCCACCTATGCTTCAGCCGTATCCATGTCATTGGCCCAGTGTGGTATCAACTTTATGATCCCTTCAGGCAGCGGCCAGGCATTGGCTACATTGCCGATTATGATTCCTCTGGGCGAAGTACTGGGGCTTACCCGCCAAAGCACCATTCTCGCTTTTCAGGTAGGAGACGGGGTAACCAACCTCTTCAACCCAACCCTGGGAGGCTTAATCGCTATGCTTGCGATGTGTCGCATTTCTTTTGACCGCTGGCTGCGCTTTATCATGCCTGTGGTCGGGGTGATACTATTGGTGGCCTGGGTGGCACTGCTATTCAGTGTGTATATCAATTGGGGACCAGCGTAGGGCAGTTTAGAGTTTGATGTTTAATGTTGGTCACTCAAGACATAAATTTTAAACTTTAAAACCAAAAACATAAAACTTGAAACACCGATATAAACTTGTAAACTAAATCAATGAACGTTCAGGAAATACTATCAAAACTCGTTTCATACCCTGTATTGGGCGGACAAAGCAATTTGTCCATCATGGAATTTATCAAAGGCTATTTACGAGACCATGGTGTGGCCTATCAGCTGGTACCCAATGAAGAAGGAACCAAAACCTCGCTGCATTGCCGCATAGGGCCAGCCGTAGATGGTGGCGTGATTCTCTCAGGACATACAGATGTAGTACCTGTAAAAGGCCAACCCTGGACGACAGACCCTTTTGAGCTTACCGATATTGGAGATGACAAGCTCTATGCAAGAGGTTCCTGCGACATGAAGGGCTTTGTAGCTTGCTGTCTGGCAGCTTTGCCCGATATGGTGAAGGCCGATCTGAAAAGGCCCATCTATTTCGCTTTCTCGTACGATGAAGAAATTGGTTGCCTGGCAGCCCCTGAGCTGGCAGCCGCCATCAATACAGGGTATAAGGAAACACCCCAGCATGCCATCATTGGCGAGCCGACCATGATGCAGCCAGTGGTAGGGCAGAAGGGTATTTGCATCTTTAAGACTACCGTTTCAGGCTCAGAGGGCCATAGTAGTCGTATAAAGCAGGAAGTTAGCGCCATTCATGAATCCATGAGGCTCATACTCTGGCTGGAAGATAAAATGAATGCATTGATCGCTGAGGGACGCACTGATGATCGTTTTACACCTAACCATACGTCCATTCATATTGGTAAGATTGCAGGCGGCATTGCCCCCAATGTAATAGCACAGGAATGCAGCTTCTACTGGGATGTTCGTACCATTCCGGGTGATACACCAGAGGGCATCTTTGAGCAGTTTAAGGTCTATTGTAATGAACGTGAAGAGGAGTTGAGAAAAGTATTTCCGGGTTTTACTATTTCCACTGAGGCGGATCATCCGGCTGTACCAGGCCTGGATACCAGCGCAGATCAACAGATTGTTGGCCTTATAAAAGAACTCGCTGCGAGAGAAGACTTAGGAGCTGTGTCTTATGCAGCTGAGGCAGGGCAATTTGCTGATGAAGGTTTTGAAGCCGTTATCTGCGGACCCGGTGATATTGCCCAGGCCCACCGTGCCAATGAGTTTGTACACAAGGCTCAATTGGATGAGGGAGTGGTGTTTATGCAGCGACTGATTGATAAACTATCACGTGACTAAGAGGCTATGGTAGTACTGAAACGTTTACAATCAGGTTGGCAGGATCGCCAGACCCAGTGGGGCATTATCTTTTTAATAGCCGCCCTGATGACCAATCTGGGTTATGGCGCTAACCTGCTGCTGGCGCTGCAGTGCGAGCAGTACTATTTCGAGTATTTGCTCTTTTTCACGCTGGTATATGGAGCCAAGGCTTTGTCCGATCAGGTGAAAGTAGCCAAAGACCTTACAGCTGTTTGGAAGACTGCGCTCAGCACCGGCAGCCTAATATCAATCACCTCTTTTGGTATTTTATGGGCGTACAATGTCCTCACCAATTGTCCATTTGAACCAGTTCAGTTCCTGACCTCCCGTATGCCCCTGATCATGCTACTGTCGGGGCTGTATCAGTACTGGCGATTCAACCAGGCCGGAAAGGAGGGTGCACCTACAGTTATTTCTGTTAAAGCAGTGAATAATGGTCTGCTGAGGTTCCAGAAAGCTGAGGTAGCCTGTGCTTCATTAGAGAATGGTTTGCTCAGGCTTTCTAACATAAAAGGAGAGAGCTATTGGGTGGATACAAGCCTGAAGGCTCTTCAGGAACAGCTGGATGACGATCAGCAATTTTATCGTCTCAACAGAACTACTTTGATTAACAGGAATCAGGTGGTAAGCTTCAGTACAAATGAAAAACATCAACTTAGTGTGAGGCTGAAAAGCGGAGAAACCGTAGCCGTTAATAAAAACAAGGTAAAGGCCTTTAAAAACTGGCTGGCATTACTTCCGTCTTAAGCCTTATTCTTTCCGCTTCGCCTTTTTCGAAGCATTATCACTTTTAAAGTATCGCCAATGCCGTCTGTTTTGTAAAAAGAACAGACATGAAGACAACCCTGATATTACTCTCGTTTCTATGCCTTTGCTGTACCTATCCGGTCGCGACCAGTCAAAGTCAAATGACGGACCGGGGAGCACTGACTTACCTGAAGGAAGTAGAGTGGCCCAAAGCTTACCGCGAGCAGGATGTGGCACTGCTTGATAGAATCCTGGCTAAGGAATTTCAAATGATTTCTGATGACGGTAGCTGGTCTACTAAGGCTCAGGAACTGGCCTATGTCAAAGGCAATAAGCCCTCGTATGATTCTTTCAGATTTGAAATAAAGCGCCTGGATATTTTTGAGAACAATACAGCCGTGGTAGCCGGAAAGGGACATATCTATGCAAAAGACCAGTCAGGCAAGAAGACTTATACTACCTACATGTCCAGCAACATACTGATCAAGCGAGATGGGCTGTGGAAAGCCATCAGTAGCCATGTGTCCGGCATAAAATCCCAGGAATGAAAAAACCATTAGTTGTGCGATAAGCTCTCAAGGAAATCTCTTATAAAACCAAACCACGCTCAGCGGTCTCTCGCAGAGGACCCTGAGAAAAAGCCTGAGAAGCGATTCCCCTTGATAAACCTGCTTTATGCAGGCATAACCGATACTTTTTGCGTATTTAGCAGAGGTGACCAAAATCTCTGCAATACTGCTCGCTGCCGGTCTTTCATCGCGGATGAATGGCCCCAATAAGCTGCTCCTGAACCTTGAGGGCAATACCCTTATTGAGCGCAGCTACCTGGAGCTGACTAAGTCTTCTGTAGCAGAAATCATTGTGGTCACCGGGCGGGATCAAGCGCTTATTCAGAACAGTGTGAGTCTTAGAAAACAGGATCGTTTTGTTCATAACCCTGATTTTTCTCTGGGTATGACTACCTCCATTCAAAAAGGAGTCGCAGCGGCCAGGGGAGATGCCTTTATGATTTGCCTGGGGGATATGCCACTGCTGAGGGGTGCTCATTATGATCAGTTAATGGCTGATTTTAAGTCAGCCGTTTCGCACGATCCCAAAGCCATATTGCTACCCTTAGTGAACGGTAAGCGGGCAAATCCTGTTATTTTTTCAGCCTGGTATCAGTCGGCTATTCTGGCACATACAGCTATGAATGGCTGCCGAAAGCTGGTAAAAGACAACCCGATGCATTTGACAGAGTATATAACTGATGACCTCGCATTTTTGAGCGATATTGATACGGCCGAGGATTATCGTCAATTACACCCATGACACTAAGCAGAGAAGAACTTATACGCTATAACCGGCAGATCATTCTACCTGATTTTGGGGTGGAGGGACAGGAAAAGCTCAAGGCAGCCAGTGTGTTGATAATAGGCGCAGGAGGCTTAGGGGCACCTAATCTGCAGTACCTCACCGCGGCTGGTGTAGGTAGAATAGGTATAGTGGATTTCGACCAGGTAAGCCTAACAAACCTGCAGCGCCAGGTGCTCTTTAACACAGATGAAGTAGGGGCCAACAAGGCAACCACAGCTGCTGATAAGCTCAAGGCATTGAATCCCGAAACTGTGTTTGAGGTATATGAGACTCAGCTTAGTGCGGCCAACGCTATGGAGATTGTTGCCAAATATGATTTGGTGGTAGATGGCAGCGATAACCTGCCTACCCGATACCTGGTGAATGACGCCTGCCTCTTACTGGAAAAACCCCTGATCTACGGAGCCATCTTCCGTTTTGAAGGGCAGGTCAGCGTCTTCAATCAGCCACTGGAAGATGGTAGCAGAGGTCCGAATTATCGCGATATTTTCCCCACACCACCACCGCCTGAAATGGTGCCCAGCTGTAGTGAGGGAGGTGTTTTTGGCGTGCTGCCGGGTATCGTAGGTTCTATGCAGGCCAATGAAGCCATCAAGGTAATTACCGGCATGGGTACGACACTTTCTGGAAGATTGTTACTCTTTGATAGTCTGGATTTTAGCAGTCGATACCTGAATATAAAATCGAATCCTGATAATCCGGTCTCCGGCACCAATCCAACCATTACAGAGCTTATCGATTATGAGGCTTTCTGTGCCGGCCCCGTGTCAGATAAAAAGGCTTTAGCCTCTGTCTCTGTGCATGAATTGAAGGCTGATCAGTCAGGTTATTTTGTACTTGATGTACGTGAGCGGTACGAGTACGATATTTCAAACCTTAATGGTCTGAATATTCCACTGGATAAGCTCAACGAAAACCTTGATAAGGTTCCGCGAGATCGTCCTGTGGTGGTACATTGTAAAAGCGGTGTGCGCAGTGCGCGGGCCATTCGCTTGCTGGAGAAGCAAGGCTATACTAATTTGTCCAATCTGGAAGGTGGCATACTGGCCTGGCAGCAAGAAATTGATTCAGACATGGCTGTCTATTAAAAACTGATATGAACATAGAAATTGTAGCCTTTGGCATCGCCAAAGACATTTTAAAAAACAAGTCTGTACAGATTGAAGTAAGCAGTGGTGCTACTGTGGAGGCAGTCAGGAAAAAGCTCGTAAGCCAATACCCGGCCTTTGAAAGTCTGGCCTCACTACAGCTGGCTGTAAATGCCGAATATGTGAATGACGATTATATTTTGAACGAAAACGATGAGGTGGTATTGATTCCACCCGTAAGCGGAGGATGAAAAGTATTCATATCACATCAGAAAAGCTGGATAGCCAGGCTTGTACCGATGCGGTAACCTATGACGGTGCCGGTGGTATCGTGGTTTTTGTGGGTACCGTAAGAAATGCCACCAAGGGAAAGCCCGTCCTACACCTTAACTTTGAGGCTTATGAGAAAATGGCCTTGAAAGAAATGCAAAAAATAGCAGATCGGGCCATAGAACGCTGGGGCCTGTATGAAATGGTGATTCATCACAGAACCGGCCTGGTGGCTATAGGAGAGGAGGCCGTAGTGATTGCCTGTTCCTCCGCACACCGAAAAGAGGCTTTTCAGGCATGTGAATTTGCCATAGATACTTTGAAGGAAACTGTGCCAATCTGGAAAAAGGAAGTTTTTGAAGATGGAGAGGTTTGGGTTTCTGCACATCCATAACCATAGGAGGGCAGTAACAAAAGCACTGAAGCATGGACTTAGAAGGCATAAAGAAGCAGTTTCCGATTTTTAACAAGGCCAATGCTACCGGCAGAGAGCTAATCTACCTGGATAATGCGGCTACCACACAAAAGCCTCAGGTAGTCATAGATGCCATTACAGAATACTACAGCGGCTACAACGCAAATGTGGGCAGGGGCAGCTACTGGCCTGCTACAGCGGCTACAACAGCTTTTAAGAAGGCCAGGGAAAGCGTGCAGGCTTTTATCAATGCCCGGTCTCGAAAGGAATGCATTTTCACCTCAGGCACTACCGATGCCATCAACAAGGTGGTCAGAAACTACCTGATCCCCAACCTGAAGAGCACTGATGCGGTGATTGTATCAGAAATGGAGCACCATGGCAATTTTGTGCCGTGGCAGCAGGCCTGCCTGCAAACAGGTGCTCAGCTCAGGGTAATTCCCCTGACGGATGATGGAGAGCTGGATTATGAGGCCTATGAAGCCATGCTGGATGATTCTGTCAGCTTTGTGGCCATTACTGCTATCTCCAATACACTGGGCACCAAAAATGACCTGAAGCGAATAACAGAAGCTGCTGGCAAATTCGATGCGAAAGTGCTGATAGACGCAGCGCAGTTGGTAACCCATGAGCCGATAGACGTACAGCAGTTGAATTGTGATTTTTTGGTGTTCTCCGGGCACAAACTATTCGGGCCTACCGGTATAGGTGTGCTTTACGGGAAGCAAGACCTGCTTGAAGCCATGCCACCCCTGAGCTTTGGAGGAGGTATGGTAAAGGAGGTGACCATTGAAGAAACAACCTTTGCCGACTTGCCTGAGAAGCATGAGGGAGGCACCTCAAATATAGCCGGTGTGATTGGCTTGGGTGCGGCTATACAGTTTGTAAGCCAGCTGGGCGTAACAGCCATACATGCCCATACCAAAGCCTTAACAGACTATGCTTTATCGCGGTTGAATGACCTGGAAGGCATTACCGTACTTGGCTCTCCAAGTGAAAGAGCCTCGGTTATCTCATTGATGGTAGGGCAGGTGCACCCGCACGATGTGGCCTCATTTCTGTCAGAAAGGGGAATCGCCATTCGGGCAGGTCATCATTGTACGCACCCTTTAATGAAGCGTCTTGGGGTTACAGGCACCTGCCGTGTTTCCTTTGGTATTTACAACAGGCCCGAAGATGTAGATCAGCTGATTGAGGGCCTTATAGAAGTGAGAGATTTCTTTGCATGAACGAGCGCCTGAAACAGCTCTATAAGAGCCATATTCTTAAAAAAGCCAAAGACGATACGCACGTTGGAGAGCTCCCTGCGCATACGCACCTTATCGAAGCCTACAACCCTATGTGCGGAGATAAATACAGCGTTTATCTGCAAGTTACAGGAGATACGGTCACTAAAGCCTCTTTTAAAGGCTTTGGCTGTGCTATTTCAAAAGCATCTACTGCGGTGCTCACCGAAAGGCTCATTGGTGCTGACCTGAAGGAGGTCAAAGCACTTGTTGATCTCTTTTTGGAATTAATCGACCCCGAATCAAAAATACCTATTGAACAGCTGACTGAAGACGAAGAGTTATGGGCCTTTGCCGGTACGCGTGATTACCCGGAGAGAATCCAGTGTGCAGGCCTGGCCTGGACAGAACTGGCAAAAGCGGGCCCTGAATTACTGTCTTTTCCGGATGTGGAGTAAGCGATTTAATAGCTTACTATTCCTTAATGGTCGGAATCACCCAGGTAAAGCTATACCAGTGCCATTTACCCGTATTATCGGGCACAGTCACCGTATAAAGCGACCTTCTGCTGGTAAGTACCTGCTTCGATTTTACGCTCAACTGCACCTTGCCGCCTCTTAATATTCTCAGTGACTTAGAGCAGCGTTTTCCCTGTACAAAGCACTGTATCTGCTCCAGACTCAGGTTGGCCTCATCAAACTTAAATATGATCCTGGGGTTATCTACAGAGCCACTATAACCGCTGTCAATAACCTTTACCTCATTTACATCAATGGGGAGCATTCCCAGTTTTTCAATAAAAGAGCCGATTTGACCATAGCGATCGGACATGGGGAACCTTGGTACCTGGTAGAAATCGCCTTCCGCACGGTTGACACCACTACTCTGAGCCGCGGCACCTGAAAAACCAGTTTCTTTCACCACTGCTTTCATGCGGTCGTCAAACTCTCCATAGGGGTAAGCAAAAGCGGTAGGAACCATCTGTAGATTGGTTTCAATCATCGCCTGACTTTTTATCAGGTCGGCTCTGAATTGCTCGCGGGCAGTATCAAGTGAGTCGTTCAAAAAGTAGGCATGCGAGTCAGAATGGTTGCCAATTTCTATACCAGCCTCTTTCATGGTGCGCAATTCTTCCCAGTCCAGATAGTCGGGACTGCCTACGGTTGCTGTATTTACGAATACTGTGGCAGTAAACCCGTATTTTTTCAGCAGGGGCAAGCCATTTTTGATAAAGCTCTTGTAACCATCGTCTACCGTAAGGCAAACTACCTTTTGAGCCTTCTTTCGGGAGTTGAGGTAGTTGATCGATTCCGAAAAGCTCAGGGTTTGATAGCCATTGTCCTTTAAGTGTTTGAGGTGCGCCTCAAAAGCATCATTTGAAATATTTGTGCTTGGGTATCGGTCATCTCCAAACCTGTGATAAACAAAGGTGGGAACTACCTTTTGCACTTTGGTTTTCTGATATGAAGCATCTGTACCATTCTCTGGAATGGAAAAAAGACTAAGCATCAAAAATATGGGGAGATAATACTTCATTCTTCCTGCACCGTCACGCTCACATAGAAACCGGAATCCAGCCGGTAATGATCGTACTGCTTCAATTGATTGTAACGGATCATAGTTCTCAGCTGGTTGATATAAGCCTCTTTGCGTTCTGAATAATTGATAAGGTGGGGGATAAGCTTCTCAATATCGTTGCTCTTACTTCTGGCCTTTCTAAACCGGGCATAGTGTCTGGAACGCCCCAGGGTTCTAAAGTAGTCACTGATAGATTCCGATATGTCAGCATACTTCCTCAGGTAAATTGTTTTACCATCTCTCTTTATCCTGGCGGGTATTCTGGGTTCATGACGATTGTAGGACCAGATACCAAATAAATTGTTGCCCTCACCAAAAATACGGGAGTTGCCCCAGCCGCTTTCAATAGCTGCCTGTGCCAAAACGATACTGTTGGGGTGCGTTTCCAAACCACTCAGAATAGCCGTAGTATCACTGGTTTTATAGTTTACGGCCAGTTTATGAAAGAATACACTATCCTCTGAGGTCCATTCGCTTTTGATCAACAGTGCCTCAAATGCCTTTTTCTGGTGATATAGTTTGTCTTTAGCTACAAGGATGGCTGGTAGCAGGGCAGACACAAATTTCATCTTTTTCTGGTCTAGTGGCAGACTATCCAGGCCCTTGATATTGCTGTAAAGAAAGGCAGAGATTACAGAGTCACTAAGGGTTTCAATATCGTCTGGATGAGATACCTCAATCAGTTTGGGTTGAAGCTGAATGATGGTCTCCGGCACAGGTTCTTCAACAGGAGGAGATTCGCAGCCTGTCACAACAAGTATCAGAACTGCCATACAAGTACTATAAAAAACAAGTCTGCGGCAGCTCATTACAGAACTAACTCCGGACCAGTGTGTCAGGCTCATAGCGACAAAGATAAACGGAATGTCGGGTGAAAGAAATCAACTATTTGTGAGCGAGGTGTTTCAGTTTATGGTTGTGTGGGAGAAAATTCCCAGTGCTGTGGTTTACTTGGCTTTTTGGCGTATCGTTGAAAGCTTTTTTTTCATTTCAGTTCTGGCATTATTGCCATACATCCGTTGACTGTAATACTTGGAGGCCTCTACCAGAAATAATTGCGATTTAATCCTTCCGGATGAATCCGGGTATTCTGAAAATCTTAGATAGAGTACGCCATAGTCGTGCCATCTGGTATTTTTGTATTCATAATTATATTCTACCCCGATGGAATATTGCCTTAAAAAAGCCATATCATTTTTCCTGCTTCCTACCTTTATTTCTTCGATTCGGTCTTCACTCAATTGACTAAGAAGGTATCTACTTATCCTTTCGAGTGATACGGAGTCTGTTTTTCCAGGGGGACTATAAACCATATCGCTCAAGCCATGATGTATTTTGACATGATTTAATGTGTATTCAGGGTCAACCGAATGAAAATTGACAAAATTTGAATCCAACACTTCGATTCTCCATTCTGGCAAGAGTTTGTTTATTTCCAATATTGTTTTGATCGAGTCTTGAGTGTACTGCATTCGTACAATTTTCATAAGAACCTTGTTATCTTTTATATTTTGGTCTGCTATCCTAAGGCTTTCGTGGGTGAAGTATATGAGAATTAAACCTGCTATGATTCCCACAATCTCGAATATCGGCTGAATCCGCTTGAGTGATTTCTGTATTTTTTTTATTTTAAACATAATTAAGTATGAAAATAATTGAATTTAGATATCGTTCATCTTTTTTTGCGTCTTTTTTGATCGGCTGCGTCTACGGGGTGAATCAAACAAAAAATGAAAAGTCATGAAGAGATTACATGTAAACCTGGGCGTAAATAATATTGAAGAGTCAGTAAGCTTTTATAAGGCATTGTTTAATGCAGCGCCCACCGTACAAAAGCCTGATTATGCTAAATGGTCACTAACTGACCCAAGTGTTAATTTCTCTATTTCACTGGCTACTGATAGCCTGGGAGTTAAGCACCTGGGCATAGAGGCGGAGACAGAAGGCGAGCTGAAAGAAATCTACGGTCACATAGACAAAGCAGAGAATGCTGCGGTCCGCGAAGAAGGTCATACCGTATGCTGCTATCATCAGTCAGAAAAATCATGGGTCAAAGATCCGCAGGGAGTAGAGTGGGAGGCATTTCACACCTATGGTACGGCTCAGGTCAACAAAGTGGTGGCGGAAGAAGAAGCTGCCTGCTGCGATGACACCTGTTGCTCTTAGTCGTATTGATTTTATACGTAGCCTTGACCTAGTAAGTGGTTGTCCGCTCAGAGTCATTCGTAAGAAGACTCTGAGCATCAGACAATCATTAGCTCTCGTTCAAGGCCATTACCGCATTCAGATTAACTCAGAAATGTTAACTTTATAATACTATGAATCCCAGTTGCCAGGTAGTAGGGCCCGTTTTTCAGGAATACAGAGAGATTCTTGCCCGGTATATCCAAAGCAAGGTCAAAGACCCGATTGACAGTGAAGAACTGTTGAGCGAGGTAATGATGAAAATCTATGATCATTGCGAAAAGGTTGAAGGCATTCGCAATACGGAGGCCTGGCTGATCACCATTGCGCGCAATACCGTCACCGACTATTTCAGAAAACAGCAGAAGCATCAGACGACCGTTATTCCCGTTCAAATAGCGGCAGTGGAAGAGCCGGGTTTTATGCAGGAGTTGGAAGAGTGCGTGCCATCTTTAATCGCTCGATTGCCGGAAAAGTACCGTGAGCCACTGGCCGCCTATGAGCTGAAGGGCATTTCGCAGAAGGCTTTGGCGGCTCAATATCAAATGAGTGAGTCCGGTATGAAGAGCAGGGTGCAGCGGGGCAGAAAAATGCTCAAAGAGCTCTTTACCCAATACTGCGGCCACCTCATAGAAGAACAGGAGAGCTGTGGCGATTGTAATTGCTAGTCATGCTGATTGGTCTTAGAGTCCGCCAAGACCAATATTTCGATTAATCATCCAGAATTACTACCTGAAAAATCTCCAGCGGGCCAAGGTCATGGCCATTGGCTTTTAGCGTATCATTGCCTCCTTTTAGAGCGACCATTGTCACGGTCTGATGGTTTACTTTTGGAAGATCAGAGATTATAAGCCAAACCGGACGTAAGTAATACCGGAAGAAGATAATTTAATCAGGTGTTATCGCTCTGTTTTGAATACAGGGAGCACTAATGCTCCCTGTATTACCTACTTAGTAAGTAGTAAATTCTCCCTTAAACCTTTACTAGATGGAACGACCACTGCTCAGATGCATATTCTGACAGCTTTTTTTCGTTAACAGACGATTTTTCCTCACCATCTGCAATAATGGAAAACTTAAAATGGGCAGGTCCGGCAAAATTGCTCCCTATCAGGGCGAGCACCGGAGATCCGCCAATGGATTCAAGTGTTGGGACAAGGTTAACTGTAGTACCAGGTCTTCCTCCGAAACCATCTCCATTATACATGAATACGGTAGCATCTCTACCGCCAGTATCAGGGCCGAGAAAACCGACCAATTGATTGTCGGCATTATGTACTTTGAGTAACAGTGATTTTGAGTATTCGATTTTTACTGTTGCGTTTGACATGATATTAAAATATTTAGTTATACCTACTCTCTAAGGCTTTTCGGTTTCCGCCTTCCATGATCTACTCCATGGAAAGGGTCGTTTATTTGATTGGAGTCTGCTCCACTATAAAGTGTTTAGCGAAGGCTTTATGGATTATACCCTCGGCCATTGTTGGATTCAAATAGGCAATTCAAATCAAGGCATTCAAAAACAATGAGTGAAAGACCAGGTTTTATGAGTAGACATATGCAAAAACTGATGGAGTCTGATATTAGAGGATAGATTTATTTTATAGTATAATATAAAATTGGTATTTTAATACAATTGGGCGGGCCTACTCAGCATTTGAGATTACTCTGTTTGCACGCGTCTTTTAAAGAAAACAATGTAGTAATCTTGTTTGCACTAGACGGGTTTTGTCCTGCTTAGAGGTATGCCTTGTTCTTCTGAGAAAGACAGCAGTATGAGACTGACTCAATTTTGAGTCGTTATGGGCCGCGTGAACAGGCTTTGTTTCTTAGTGAGTGAATCCGTTTTTTGAGTGAATAATGAGATGGTCGAAATTGATGGTACTATCTCCTTTCTTTGAGTATTCATCAACATAAAAAAGTAATCATGGAAAAAGTAGATTTAGCGGCAAAAGGTATAAATAATCAAGGATTTAATAGTATTACTCCTAGGTTACAAATCGAGGTTCAAAACGGTGAAAACAACGATATTTATGGTTGGAATTTACCCGATGCACTTCTCAAAGAAGCATTGACTTCTGTGTACTTAACAAATACAGGAGCTCCAAATGATCCAATACAGCTGGATGTATTTGGGTATTGGAGCCAAAAAATTAACGGATCGGCAAGTTTTGGACCAGTAACAAGTATTCCACAAGTCAAACCTGACTCTTCGGTCTCTTTGGTGCTTAATGATATTCCCAGTAGCCTAATATATCAATTTGGGATTGTATCCACTAGTATGAAAGTTGTAGATCATGGCCTTTCAAACGTAATGACTAAAGAAAACTGGAATAGTTTCATTAGTATAAATCAGACTAACAATCCGGTTTTTAATAATGGCACTGCCAGTGTATTTTCTAGTTTGAATGGTATAGGCGGTTCTGTAGAACTTTTTAGTACAAAGTCTGCATCTAGTCTTACGCCATTAACCTGTGCGCTACAGTTTAAGGTTATGTTTCAGTTTACCCCGCCTGCAGTGACGAGTACGGTGACGAGTATGGTTGTGGAGACACCAAACAACGAGCCAATACGATGGGGTTTAATTGACCCATTATTGAAAATCACTTCTGGGAGTGTACCTTCTTCATAAGATGAAGATACTTATCACTATATGGTATACATTTTTGGTACTTCATTGTTATTCACAGAACCAGAGTGAAGCAGATAGTCTCATCAATGAATTGAATAAAAGTTCAATCACGAATAAAGAACGCTTCCAAATTCTAAAAGGTATAGCTCACTACCATTCCAATTTTTCAGAAGCTTTGCTTTACTCAAACAAAGCGCTGGATTTAGCGCTTTCAATTGATGATGCAAGGCTAATTGCTGAGGCATATGAAGAGATAAGTGCCAATCATAGGCTTTTGGGTAATATAGCTGATGCCGTTGAGACAACCTTTTTGGCACTTGCTATTTTTGAAGATTTGGGAGACTCCTTGGCAATGGCAGCTACCTATGCCCAATTGGGGAATTCATATGTTAGCGATGATCAACCAATATTAGCAGTAGGTTTTTTTAAAAAGAGTGCTTTGATTTATAGGCTTAATCGAAAGAGGTCATCTCTCTGCTTTACTCTGGTGAATCTCGGAGAGGCCTACCGCCTGGCTGATGATTTAGATAGTGCTGTCTATAATTTTAATCTTGCGCTCATTCTGAATAATTCTCTTAAGAACCAAATAGTAGAAGGCTATGCCCGGGGAAACCTGGGTATGGCACTTCGCTCAAAGGGAGAATTAGAAGCCGCTGAAGCAGAATTGAATCCTGCGATTGAAATTCTGACCAAACTGGGCGATCCCTACTCAGTATCGGTGTATACTGCTGAACTGGCCCATATTAATTTGGCTGAGGGGAATAAGCAACTGGCAGAAGAGCAATTCTTGAAAGCCTTCTCGATGGCTGAAGGAGAGGGGCTTAAGGAGCAAATCCGGGACTTTAGTAAAGTGCTTACCGACTTTTATGAGTCTCAGGCAGATTACGAGAGTGCCTTGAGTTACCAAAAGATATTTCAGGTATATCAGGACAGCCTGGTAAATAAAGCTAATATACAGCAGATAGAGAGGATTAAGGCCAACTACCAGATTGAAAAAAGGGATGGTGAAATTGACTTGCTTAGCACCATCAATGCCAATCAGCGCAGCTTTAATATGGCATTGGGCGGAGGGATCTTGATCTTCGGTGTACTGGCAGTTATGCTTTATCAGAGCAACCGTCAGAAAAATGAGGCGAATACTATGCTGGTAAAGCAGCAAAGCATAGTCTCCAAACGAGAGGAGGAAAAAGCACTGCTGCTCAAAGAACTCAATCACAGGGTGAAGAATAATCTACAGATGGTTACCAGCCTGCTCAGTTTGCAGGGAAATCAGCTGATGGGTCACCCGGCCGCTGAAGCGATCAATGCCGGCAAGTCCAGGGTAGAAGCATTGTCTTTGATACATCAGAAGCTGTATCAGGACGATGTGCATACCACTATCAATATTCAGGAATACCTGGATCAGCTGGTATCTAATCTGTTTTACAGCTTTGGCGACCCTTTTCAGCCTGTGCTTGATATTGACATCACCGAAATGGACATTGATACGGCTATTCCTCTCTCGCTCATTGTGAATGAACTGGTAACCAATGCCCTGAAATATGCCTATGCCAACATAGAACATCCAGATATGAGAATAGGCCTGAATAAGCCCAATGGGCAATATCAGCTGGAGGTTTCGGACAATGGCATGGGCTTTGACAAAGACAAAGACATCTCCAATTCATTTGGTTTAAAGCTGGTCCGCTCGCTGGTAAATCAGCTTGATGGTACATTAGAAATGAAAGATAACCCGCAAGGTGGTATTACATGGCTCATTACACTGCCGGGGCAGGAATAGACAAATTGATATGACAAACAGAGTGAACATACTGATTGTGGAGGATGAACTGCTGCTGGCAGAAGACATCAAGCTGAGACTGGAAAGGCTGGGTTATCATGTAGTAGCTTATGTGCCCTCCGTGACGCTGGCGATGGAGCAGTTTAAGGAACACCCTGAGATTGATCTGGCCTTGCTGGATATATCTCTGAAAGGGAAACTGGATGGTATAGATCTGGCCAAAGTCATTAATACTGTTTATAAAGTTCCGTTTATTTTTCTCACTTCTCATGCCGACAGAGCCCTGGTAGAGCGAGCTAAACAAGTGCGCCCAAGTGCCTATATGCTCAAGCCTTTCAACGACAGAGAGATTGCCATCAATGTGGAAATGGCTCTGGCCAACTATGCCCGAAACAGATCAGAAGCAGGCCCGGGTACCAGAAGAGAGAGCTTTGGCACCGATGAAAATCAAGTGCTGAGTATCAACCAGAGCCTTTTTCTTAAAAAAGACAATCACTTTCAGCGTGTGGCATTGAAAGACATCACCATCCTTGAGGCAGACAATAACTATACAACCGTCTACACAAAGAGCGACCGATATATTTACTCTACAGTACTGAAGCGAATGGAGGAAAAGCTGCCCGGCAATAGTTTCTTAAGGGTACATCGAAGCTATGTGGTGAATATTGAGTCTGTTACGGGTTTTGAAGGCAATACTTTGTTTGTAGGAGACAGGCAGGTACCGGTGAGCAAGCAATATCGTGTGGAAGTCTTTAAAATCTTTAACACGCTCTGATCCAAACCCGGAAAACAACGCATTAATCTGTATTCCGATACCCGGAAAAGTCCTTGTAATTAGGAATATAAGCAAATAAGACTCACCTTTATAGCAGTGAGAGGAGCAAATCCCTTTATGAGATCACGCCCGATTTTATAACTGACCTGCTCCTTTAGTTTTTACCGATAGCAATTAAAGGGCGAAACATCTCTGATCACAGCCTTTCATAAACCGTTTGGAGTTCATGTTACCAATGGTTTATAAATCAATTCACCAACCGTCTATTCTGTTTTAAGCAAAGAACTTCTTTCTCTTAGGAAATGAGAAGCCTGACGACTATTCATTGTTTGGATGGGGACTTGAAATGCCGGTAAATGAGCTGTCTGAGATAAATAAAGAAGAAATAATAATTATTAATATATAAGTAAATACAATGAGAGAAGGTACCGTAAAGTTTTTTAATAATACCAAAGGCTTTGGTTTTATTAAACCAGATGATTCAAGTGAAGATATTTTTGTTCACCAAAGTGGACTTATCGATGAAATTCGTGAGAATGACAGAGTTGAGTTTGAAGAGGAGAGAGGCAAAAAAGGAATGAACGCAGTCAATGTACGCGTGCTTTAATCCAGCATCAAAAATCATCTGAGCCATTTATCAAATGGCTTTTTTTATGCCCTTTACTCAAAGTACTTTTGACTGGTCACAAATTGAGTTGAATCTATGGGGGCAATCGGTAAAGTTGGGGGAAATAGTCGTTGTTGATATGGTGTGTTTTTTATGATCCATGCGACCTTACACGCCCAGGAGGGGGGCACAACCGATAACAGCGCGAAATACAAGGCGGTTGGATTTTGCACGCGTTGGCCTTGAGCGTAAAAACCGAGCTTGGATTTGGAGTTATCGGAAAGGGTTTTTGGTCCTTTTTGGCCGCAAAAAGCGACAACAGAGGTTTTAGGAGTGGAGCTACTAAACCTAAGCTTTGAATTAAATGGTTAAAATATTAATCTATATTGATGCTCTCCAGAAATACAGACTGATCCAAACTATGGGCTTTAAATGTATGCCTCTTTAGCTTTTAAAAGCTTTTTCCCAAGGATGGAAGACCGAAGTGTGAATTGAAATTTTACAATCTGGTCTTCTGACTTCCAGATTCCGACTAAGACAGATTTTATTAGAATTGACTTTGGTCATCGATCAAACCCATGGTCCTTCAGTCAATAGTGATTTAGTTATATCAGGCTTACGCCTTCGCCAATACCTACCAAAATACCGGATGCATCCCGGTTTAGCTGAGTTTTGTAGGCCTCCTGTGTGTCAGCCATAAACCTTTCTTCAAAGCCTTTTTTAACCAGGTTTATTGTACAGCCGCCAAAGCCACCTCCCATCATGCGACTGCCGGCTACATGGCTTTGCCCCTGCGCAAAGTCTGCCAGAAAATCCAGTTCAGGGCAACTCACCTCATACTGAGTGCTCAACCCTTTGTGAGAAGCATTCATAAGCTGTCCTGTCTTTATCATATCACCGGCCTTTAGCGCCTTACAGGTATCGAGTACACGCTTATTCTCTTCCAGCACAAAGCTCAGTCTACGATACCCTTTGGCTTTCAGGTCTTTTTTCGTCTCCCTGAGCATATCAGCATTCACATCCCTGGGAGAGCCTACTTCCAGATAGGTCTGCTGAAGTACGGCTAAGCTTTCTTCTACATCAGTTCTGCGGTGATTATACTCCGATTCGGCCAGGTGATGCGTCACATGTGAGTTAATCAGCACAATAGAGTAGCCGGGAAAGTCGGCAGGGAGAAAATCAAATTGCAGATTCCCACAGTCCAGAAACAAGCAGTGACCGGCTTTGCTGTTGAGCACGGCATATTGATCCATCAGCCCGCAGTTGAGGCCGATAAGCATCTCCGTAGCCTGGGCAAGCAGGGCTATTTCGGCCTTCTTAATATTCAGATCAAACAGCTCGTTGATAGAGAAGATAATACCGCAGCTGAGTGCTGCAGAAGAAGAGAGCCCCGCACCAATGGGGATATTACCTCCGATAAGCATATTGAAACCGCTGAATGCGTAGCCGCGTTGGCCCAGAACAATCACAATAGCCTCAATGTATTTTTGCCAACTGGATGAAGTAACCACCTGAATATCAGTGCTCAACTCTAAAGTCTGATTGTAATTTCCCGATGTTACCGAAATTCTCTGTGAGCCATTCTTGCGGCAAGCCAGCCAGGTGTATCGATCAATGGCTGCAGGCAGTACAAAGCCCATATTGTAGTCGGTATGATCGCCAATGACATTGATGCGGCCCGGAGCCTTCACCCTTAGTTCAGGAGGCATATCATATTGCTTTTCAAAAGCCTCAAGCACATTATGTAAGAGCATCAGGTCGGGCACACATTAAGTTTAATATAAGCCGCAATTTATAAGAAATATACATACCGAACAGAACAGTTAATTGACATGTGCACTGCCAATATTGACCAACGAGTATGTAACCAATATAGAATTCAGACGTTATACCTTGTAGCTCAATGTATATAGAACTCTATGATATCTAAGAATCTAACAGCAGCATCTACCAGACCCATTATTCTGGGAGTGCTGAAGCAGGGGAACAGCTATGGTTATCTCATTATTAAAAAGATCAAAGAAATGTCTCAGGGCAGGTTGGAATGGTCCGATGGAATGCTTTACCCGGTATTGCATCGCCTTGAAAAAGAGGAGTTGATCCGCTCTGAATGGGTAATGGCCGATAATGCGCGACCCAGAAAGTACTATCACATTACAGAAAAGGGAAAGCAGGAATTACTGGCGGAAAGAGATCAGTGGTTGCAGGTCAACTCTGTACTCAATGCGATCTGGGACATAGAACCCTCAAACTGATTTCCCTTGTTCAATCTCGAAAAATCTATTAAAAAATGGCTTCGGTTGTTTCGCAAACACCGGGGCTTCAATCACGGCTCTATCCGGGAGATGGAGCTCCATTTGCGCGATCACATCGATGATCTTGTCTCGGAAGGCAAAACAGAAAAGCAGGCATTTCAGCTGGCTGTGCAGGAGTTCGGAGATATAAAACCAATGGCTCAGGAGGTCTACTGGAGTCAAAGACCAAATTCAAACAACAACTTTTTTATCAATACCAGTATGCTCAAAAACTACATCAAAATCGCGGTCAGAAATTTTATGAAGTACAAGTTCTACACCTTTGTCAATGTATTTGGCTTAACGGTAGGGCTTTCAATTGTCTTTCTTATTGGCCTGTTTGTCAACGATGAACTGAACTTCGATAAGTTTCACGACAATACCGATAACCTCTACAGGGTAGTAGAAAACCAGTACTACGCGGGCCAGCCGGTCTTTCCGGTGGCGGTAACGCCCATTGCCCTGGGGCCTTCTCTTTTAGAGGAATATCCCGAGGTAGTTGGGTTCAGCCGAGTCTCACAAGAGGATTACCTCTTTGAACGCGGGGATAAAAAAATTCGTGAGACAGGCGGTATCATGGTGGATGAGCATTTCTTCGACATGTTTTCATTCTCCATAGTCAAGGGTAGTGTGGTTTCTTTTAAAGAAAAGCTCAATACACTCATTCTTACAGAGCACATCGCAGATAAGTACTTTCCTGAAGAGGACCCAATAGGCAAAAGCCTAAAGCTCGGTGGTGAAGAGTTCATTGTCAGCGCAGTCATTCAGGACGTACCCAAAAACTCTCACCTGGAATTCAACTACATACTCAACTTTGAGAATATGCTGGCTGAGGACCCTGAGATTGCCAGTAATTGGGCCAGCAACAGGCTGTATACCTATGTGCAGTTAGGTGGTCAGGTGAACCTTGATGGGTTCAACAAAAAAATTGAAGGCCAGATAAAGAAGAACAACGAAGGTTCTGTCACAGACATATATCTGCAGCCATTGGCCGATATTTACCTGGGAGAGGTAGACTTTGTAGTGGAGGTACAGAGAAAAGGTGAGAAAATGTATGTACAGATCTTCTCTATTGTGGCCTTCTTTATCCTGCTTATTTCATGCATTAACTTTATGAATCTGTCGACTGCCCGGTCTGCCAAACGCGCAAAGGAAGTAGGGCTCAGAAAAACCATTGGTGCACACCGCAAGCAGCTTATCTTTCAATTCCTGAGCGAGTCGGTATTATTGACACTGGTTGCGGTGGTGTTGTCTGCCGGTCTGGTATCGCTTCTGATTCCTCCCTTTAATCAGCTCACAGACAAAGCATTTGACCTCACAACCCTGCTTAGTGCGCAATCAGGCATGGCTTTGGTCTTAGGGGTGTTGCTTATGGCCATTCTCACAGGGCTATTGGCCGGGAGCTACCCGGCTCTCTTTCTGAGTTCAGTCAAGCCCGTGCTCGCTCTTAATTCCCAAACAGTGAGTGTAAAGCAGGGGGCGCTTTTGAGAAAGTTACTGGTCGTTTTTCAATTCGTGATTTCAGTAGTGCTTATCATAGGTACCACGGCTGTTTATAAGCAGCTTAAGTATATCCAGAATGCAGACCTGGGCTATAACAAGGAGAATATCGTCTATACATCTGTTGCGGGTAGTCAGTCCAGGCTGTTTGCAAATAAACTGAGAGCACAACCGGGAGTAGAGAGTGTCGGACTTTCTGATCGTCACCCTGCCTATGTGTTGAGCAGCTCATCTGGTTTTCAATGGCCTGGCCAGAATCCTGATGAAGCAATCCTGATGCATTTTATGAGCATAGATGAGCACTATATGTCCACCATGAAAATGAACGTATTAGAGGGCAGGGGCTTTCTGGAAGCCGATACGGCCGTGGTCATGATCAATGAAAGAGCCAAAGAAATGATGGGGCTTGATGAACCGGTTGGTAAAACTATATCTTCGTTTTATGGCGATGCGCGGATTGTAGGAGTGGTTCAGGATTTTAATTTTAAATCAATCCACAATGAAATCGAGCCGATTATCATTATCAAGCGAGAAGGTTTGAGTCGTGTCTATGTAAAATATGCGGACACCCATCAGGGACAGATTGCCGGAACCATGAAGAGCAGTTGGGATGAACTGTTTCCCGATAAAGAATTTCACTTCGACTTTTTGCAGCAGGATTTTGACGACCTCTACAGTGCAGAAGAACGCACCAGCAGACTTTCTACCTATTTTGCCATACTGGCGATTATGATTTCCTGTCTCGGGCTGTTTGGACTCGTGTCGTATGCTACTGAGCAACGCACCCGCGAGATTGGTATCAGAAAAGCCCTGGGCGCTTCGGTAAAAACACTGTTTTTGCTACTGACTAAAGATTTTGCAAAGCTTGTGTTGATTTCCCTGTTTATTTCCATTCCATTGGGCTGGTATGCCATGGATAGCTGGTTGGATAACTTTGCTTACCACACCCATCTTGGCCCGGGAGTATTTGTAATATCAGCCCTGGCCGCACTGGCCATTACCTTTGTTACGGTAAGCTACCAATCCATAATGGCTTCTACCAACAGCCCGGTAAAGGCATTAAGAAATCAATAAGGGCACTCTGAAATGCAAACCTTGATGAGACCAATCGTCTGACCACTTCAAGTGGTCGGACGAATAAGGTATTTTAATTCATCCGTCATGAGTATAAAATGAAGATTGCCTGCCTTTGTTGGCAGGCAATCTTGAACCCCCTGGAAATAAAGGTTGATATCACCTTATTGCTTCTTTTAAACCCTCAAATAATACTCTTCCTTATCCTGAAATGATTCAGGGGATCTTTAGAGAAGTTTTCCTTGATGTACTTCAACTGCTCATAGTTTTGGGCAAAGTAGGTCTCCGTAGGAATAGAACTGTCTTTAAAGCTGATAAATGCCCCTGAAGTGTTAGGAATGTCATAGTCCCGAGCTACCTCCATCCAGTCAAGTGCGCGATTGGTTCTGTTATTCACCTTACTATCCTGGCCAATCAGGTGCTGGTAGGTCTCCAGGTTCCACCAGGTCTGATACTGTATGGTGTACTGCTTGTCCTTGTAAGGAAAGGCACTATCAGCCCCAAAGGGGTTCTTCTTGTAATAATCACCCACAATGGCACCGAGCGTCACGTAAGTAAAAAGTCCCAGCTTACGGTTACCCTTCAATATCAGGGGAGAGGTAAGACTTTCGATCATAGCGCTGTAACCTTCATCTCCCAATCCTTCCTGATCTACCAGGCGGGAGGTGATCTTATGGGGAGCCGGATCATCATAATCAGGTGGCAGGGGCTTACCCTTATCAAGCAGGTCTGATTGTTCCCGAGTGAGCGTTACATCTTTTACCTTCTTTTCATAAAGGGCTTCTACGATCTGGTTGTTAGACTCTCGTGCCCAGTTGCTCATCAGATACTGCCCGAATTTTTCTTTGTTGTCAGGGTCGGTGCCACCATGGTGGTGATTGATTTTGATCTGTTTGCGAGGCACTTTTATATGATCAAAGCGCTCTTTTATAAAGGCTCTGAGCTCTTTTTCGCTGCCTTCCCAGTAGCCATACATCACGCAGTTGTGGTAGGCATTATTCACATCAAAGGCCTTGCTGGCTTGTGCCGGCTGGCCATTCACCTTCAGGTTGGTACCAATAAGTTTTTTGGTTTGGCTGGAGGTAATCACCTTTTCCCATGCCTTGACCACCTCAATGGTACGGTACTCTTTGGAGGGGAAGTCGCGCCATATCTCCGGATAGGGATTCCATTCTATTTCAAATCGTACCAGCACTTTAGGCAGTTTAAAGGTCTGTATTCTCAGCTCGGTAACCAGGCCATAGCTCATGCCTCCGCCACCGCGTAGTGCCCACAGCAAACTGGGAACGCCTTTTTCGTCAGCATCTACACTGATTTTGCTGCCATCCCCCAGGATCATATTGGCCCCGACCAATCTTTCGCAGCACATGCCTTCTTTGCGGGTCCAGGGCCCCCAGCCACCACCCATGGTAAAGCCGGAAATACCTACGGTAGCACAGGTGCCATGGGGTATCATTACGCCCTTTTTAGCCAGTTTGGTGGTAAGGTTCTGGAAGATATTACCCGGGCCAATACGCGCCAGACCATTCTTGTCTACTTTTACCCAGTCCATCTGAGAAACATCTATCAAAATGGTATTGGTGCCCGTACATTCACCTTCATGGTCGTGCCCGCCAGCCCTGATTCTGATGGGCAGGTTTTTAGACGTAGCACATTTGTAGGTGTTCTGCACATCATCTTCCGTGCGGCAGTACACAATTACCCAGGGCTTTTTGTGCAGTCGTCTGTTAAAAATATTGCAGGCTCCCTGGAAATCCATTTGCTCAAACCAGCCTCCGGTGCTCGTTTTGAGCTGTTCCTCCGGGTGGTCAAGTGCTTCCGTCATTTCCTCCACGAATTCCAGAATATGCCGTAATTCGGGGTTAGTGATCATAATTTGTTCGTCCATAGTGTTTTGTGATAAAAAAATTGATGTTTAACATGAAAGTAGGATGAATATAGTCCTTAATGGTCGATCTGTTAAGCTCAAAACGATATTTCATTTTGAAAGAACTTTGAGGAATCGGACATACAGCTGCCAAAAGCTTCTGAACAGAATTACCACTAAGTTGTCTAACTTGAGTCCCTTAGTTTATCAGCAGAGAGTTTATGCATCGGGAAGACCTCAGACTTTTAAGAGATTACGTTATTGGCTGGATGGTAGCATTAGGCCTCTGGATGCTGGTGCGTAATTATGGGGTAACAGCCAATGCACCGGTAGATCCCGAACCTCATGAAAATCTGAGAATGCTCTTTGTATTCGGTCCGCTGGCCGGTTTACTCTTTGGTATCACCCAAATCAAGTTTGAGCGATATCTGTTTCGCAGAATTCCCCTTTGGAAGCTGTCACTGGCAGGCCTGCTAATCAACAGCACCATCATGGTACTGATTTTTATCATTGCTACCAGTTCTTCAAAAACGTGGTAGGCTTTAACGAGCCAGTTACCTTCACACAGTTCATCAGCAACCCCAATGCGATTCTTACTTTTCTGTATTCTCTATTGGTCAACTTCGTGATGGCCAGTATCCGGGAGATCAACCTTTTACTCGGCAAGGGTAACCTATGGCGTTTTATCAGGGGTGATTTCTATTCTCCCAGGGTAGAAAACCGTGTTTTTATGTTTATAGACCTCAAGGGGTCTACCACCATTGCTGAGCAGCTGGGGCATATCCGCTACAGTCGCTTTTTGCAAGATTGCTTCTACGACCTGAACGTTATCAGGCATTCCGGTGCAGAGGTCTATCAATATGTAGGAGATGAGGTAGTGCTTAGCTGGAGAGTAAAAAAGAACATGGACTATGTAAAGTGCCTCAAGGCATTTTGGGCCTATGAAGACGAACTGGAGAAACGTGAGCAGTATTACCTTGATAAATATGGCCTTGCACCTAAATTCAAAGCAGGCCTGAACCTTGGGGAGGTTACCACCGCAGAAGTGGGAGAGATTAAGAGAGAAATCGCTTACCATGGCGATACCATGAATATTGCTGCACGCATTCAGGACAAGTGCAATGACTATGATCGCACCTTGTTGGTTTCGGAGCTGTTTTATACCAATGTAAAAGCCAATGGCATTTTTGATTTTGAGTTGATGGGAGAGGAGCTGCTACGCGGCAAAAACGAGACTATTAAAATCTATGCCGTAAACCGTACGGCCTGTAAGATTGCTGAGAATGGTTAGATGCCTGGTAAGATCGCTGAGAGAAATCGGAAAGCCCTATGATCACACTTAACTCTTGCATTGGAAGTTTCCCCGTTTGCTAAAAGACTAACTGCAAAAGAAATAATATTCAATCATCACATAGTATAGCCTCTTTCCCTATTCGTTGTCTGTGGCATAAAGAACATAGCAAAACAGCTTTGCTATGTTGAAACTCCAAAGCTATTGTATTTCTATGGTTGCTCATGGTTCATGAGTAAGATAGGTTAGTCAGTAGAAGGGTAAGTTTGGAAAGACAATTCGACCCTTCGGAAAACAAATTAGCATCTACACTATCAGCGTGCGAATATGGTTCATAATCTGTTTTAACCAATACATACTCAAGGTCTGGTTATGAGGATCATGAAACAATTAAAATTTACAACAAGATGAAAATTGAAGCAATCAAACCAGGGCCTAAACCCAAAAAGAAGGACGGCACTCTTGATAAAACAAGAAGAGATAACAAGGATACGCCAGGAAACAAACCCTCGCTAAAACCAAGTAAGCCAAAGAAATAGAACTGATTTATATCCACTTAAGGGCGAAAATCACTATGTACTAACCGGTTTCTGCCTTCCGGTAAAAGGGTAGGTGCGTAAGTCGAAAAGCAAATGAGTAGACAATATTAAAACAACGTAGTTATGTCAAATTCGACTAAGCCAGATCCAGGATGGCCCTCTAAAAAACCTGGAAAACCATCTGGTCCCGGCAGAAGGATTAACCCACCTAAGCCAAAACCACAACCGAAAAAGAAGTGACAGAATAGAGGGCTTCTTTCTGGAGCAAAGCAAAGGAAAGAAGTCCCTTTTTTTAGTAAATTATATTGGACCATGCCCCAACAGTCATTTAGTCGCGATCGAGTTATTGTAATTCACCTCACCACCTTGCCCTTCACCACCTCAGCAAAAGACTTACCTTCAATCTTAGCATCGAGATAGCTGATAATGTCGAAGTATAACAGTGGCTTAGACTGGTATTTATCTTCCTTCAATAGCTCTAGTTGTGCTTTTAGCCCACCAAAGCCGCGCTTAATGTCCTGGGGGTAGATATTACCCAGGTCTTTGATGAATTCCAGAATGGCCGCCTGAAAGTCTCCCAGGTTTTCCTGCTGTTTCAGATAAGCGTAAGTGGTCCTTATTTTACGTTCAAGCCTTTCCTCATCGGCTTGCTCGTAGAAAATGATCAGCCTTACAATGCGGGCAAAACCCTTAAGATCACTTCGTAAGTTGCCTTTGTCATTGATTACCTCATTTGCCAGCTCCAGTGCTCTTTCATACTCATTCAGGGCAAAGAAATAGATAGCTGCCTTATAGTTAATGACCAGCCAGGTATGGCGATCCATAAGATCTTGATTAGCTGCTACCGCCTCCAGGGTAGCTTCTACTACCGTTCGTTGCTCTTCGAAATCGGCATGCAGAAAGATGGCATTAAAAAGCTGGATGGCTCTGTATTTGGTAAGTAGAAGCGTGGTATTACTGGCCAGGGCCGGTGGCTGTTGATCAAAGGTTAAGAGCCTGTTATAGTACTGATCAAAGTAAGTCACATCATTGGCCCGGAATGCTGACTGGAGCAGTCGGTTGAGCCCTTTCAGAAAGGCCGCTCTTCGCTTGTTGTCCAGCTTGGCACCTTCAAACAGCTTTACCCATTTTTCGGCATAGCGAATACAGTTTTCGAAATCATAAGTAAGGTAGGCATACCAGTACCAGGCACGGTAGAGGTAGAATAACTCATTGAAAGCCAGGGTACTTTCGTCATAGCCCGCCAGGTCTTTGCCATAAGCCTCTTCAAGTGCCAGCCGTTCCTGCTCGTTTTTCACTACACCTTTTTCAACAAAGCGTGCCTTGAGCCTGATGGCTACTGAAAAGAAGTGTTGTACATGGCCAAAGCGCTGCATAGACTCCTCAGTCTGCAGGTCCATTTCCTCTACCTGGTGCTCTTCCAGGTCAAATACCTGCTGAGACCGTATCTGTTTTTCATAATCGAGCAATGAGAGTTGAAAAAGGTCCTTACGGTACTGGCCGGTTACATTTTTGGCGCGATTGAGCAGGCGCAGACTCTGATCGTACAGCCCTTTTTTATAGAGCAAACGGATGTAGTCCAGTTGTTCCCGGAGCTGTATGTCTATGTCGTGGTTCAGGTAGCTTTGGCGCAGGCTGGCCAGCAATTCCTTATACAAATGTGCCTTTTGGTTAGAAAACTGAGGCTTGCTTACGTTAGGTAGTTTCTTCAGAATGGCCTTTTCATCGTACAGACTCATGCGCTCCATAATATCAAAGAGCCTTACAAATTTGGCACTGCTTGTATCGCCACTGCGCTTTGCATACAGCTTAAAGCTCCGCTTCTCTGCCTTGGTGAGAGAGTGAATCAGGTCAAATAGTAATCGTTCCCCGCTATTCTTTTTGGACATACAAGAAAAAATGAACGTAAGTAATTGTTCGTCAGTATTTTATGATTGAATTGGTGCGTTTTGAACCTCATAGACTGAAGATATTTTCGCTCAAATCCAAGGTCGAAATTAGATAATTTCATCATATCTAAAGAAGAATCTACTCTCTTTTTGGGCTCCAGAAATCTACTTTTTTGAGAAATACCCGGAAAGATTAAGCATCGATATATGACGAAAGGACTTTATTCATCAGCTTTTGAAAAAGACGCCTGTGGCATCGGCTTCATAGCGCAAATAAACAATATTCCTTCTCACCAAACTGTACAGGACGGCCTGACTATGCTCAAGAATATGGAGCATCGGGGCGGTGTGGCAGCAGATGGAGAGACCGGGGATGGAGCGGGTATTCTTACCCAGGTTCCCCTTCAGTATTTCAAAAGAGAAGGCCTGAAAGAAGGTGTGATTTTGCCTGAAGCAGGAGGCTATGGGGTAGCGATGGTTTTTATGCCCAATGATCAGGAGAAAGTTGAAAAAGGACTTGAGCTGATCGACAAGGCCATTCAGGAAATGGGGCTTAGAAACGTTTGGGTTAGAAAAGTGCCGGTAGCCAGTCATAAAATAGGCAAGGTAGCGCGTGCTACGGAACCTAGCGTTTTCCAGGTTTTTATTAAAGCCAATGATGTTTCAGAAAATGAGCTGGAGCGTAAGCTTTTTGTACTGCGAAAGCTCTGCCAGAACAGGGCTGATCAAGTGCTCAATGATACAGATTTCTATATCTGCTCTTGCTCTACCAAGACAATTGTGTACAAGGGCGAGCTCAGAACCTGGCAGCTAAATGATTATTATCTGGATCTGAATGACGAGCTTTTTCAATCAGCCATCTCTATAGTCCATTCAAGGTTTTCCACCAATACTTTTCCTGAGTGGAAACTGGCCCAGCCCTTCCGTTTTGTGGCTCATAATGGTGAAATCAATACAATCAAAGGCAATATCAATAAGATGCTGTCAAGACAAGGCCTGCTGGACTCTACCTATTTCACAGCTGAGGAAATAGATCTGCTACTGCCTATCTGTAATGCTGAATTTTCTGATTCTGCCAACCTGGACCTGGCTGTAGAGCTACTGGTGAGAGGGGGCAGAAGCATAGAGCACGTGATGACCATGTTGGTACCACCGGCCTGGACCAAAGACAACCTGCCGCGTGACATGCGCTCTTTCTTTGAGTACCATACCATGATGATGGAGCCCTGGGACGGTCCGGCAGCACTCTGCTTTACCGATGGTACTAAAATAGGGGCCAGCATAGACAGAAACGGCTTGAGACCTACGCGCTATGCGCTCACTAAGGACAACCGCATCATATTTGCTTCAGAAACGGGTGTGCTGGACCTAAATCCTGAAGAGGTGACTTATCGGGGCAAGCTGGAGCCGGGCAAGATGGTGCTGATTGATCTGGAAACACATACCATCAAACGAGACTCGGAGATTAAACCCGCCCTGGCCAATGCCAAACCCTACCGCCAGTGGCTGGAAAGACATTTACTGCGCCAGGAAGATTTCTTCAAGGGCGTACAGGATCGCTGGAAAATCCATAGCCAAAAGGATTTGCTAAAGGCACAGCTCACTTTTGGCTATTCTAAAGAAGACCTGAAATTCATACTGGACCCTATGTCCAGAAATGCCAATGAGCCTATTGGCTCTATGGGAAATGACACCCCGCTGGCGGTTTTTGCCAAACGAAACGCCCATATCTCCAACTATTTCAAGCAACTCTTTGCACAGGTGAGTAACCCTGCTATTGACCCTATTCGCGAAAGAGCGGTTATGTCACTTCGTACCTACCTGGGTAGCTCGCAAAACCTCTTCAACCAAAAGGAAGGTCATGCGAGAAAGCTGAGAATCGGTCAGCCGGTGCTGACCCCGGCTCAGCTTGCCAAAATCAAATCCATCGGAGACTATGGGTTTAAGTCTTATACCCTCAAGGCCCTTTATATTGCTGACTTCGAAAAGTTGCAGGATGCCATTCAGCGCATCAGCAACGAGGCAGAAGATATGGTACGGTCAGGCGTCAACCTGCTGGTAATTTCCAACAGACTTACCTACGATGATTTTGTGCCAATTCCATCGCTACTGATCACCGGAGCTGTACACCATCATCTGTTGTCAAAGGGCCTCAGAGCCAAAGTGAGCCTCATTATGGAGGCTGGTGACGCTCTGGAGACGCATCATTTTGCGACACTTATTGGTAACGGAGCCAGTGCAGTATGTCCTTATCTGGCCTTTGATTCTATCATTGGTACGCAGCCTCAAACCAGAACCAACGAGCAAAAGGATGAGCTGATTGCCAATTACATTGCTGCGATTGGCTACGGACTCAGAAAGATTCTTTCTAAAATGGGGATTTGTACCATTGTCTCTTATGAGGGTGCGCAAATATTCGAAGTGCTGGGGCTGGATAAGGAGGTGATCGACCTCTGTTTTGGTACGATTACCAACAGACTTTCAGGTAAGGGATTTGAGCAACTGGAAACAGAGCTGCTGGAGAATCATACCCTTGGTCTGAAACAAGAATCATTCAAAACGCTGCCTGATGGTGGCTTGTACCAGTGGCGGGTAGAAGGGGAGAAGCATCTCTTTAACCCGAAGACGATTCACTTACTGCAAAAATCTACGCGCAGCGCTGATTATGAGCTATTCAAGCAGTATGCTGAGGCTATCAACGAGCAGGAAAATGAAAACGTGACCTTAAGAAGTCTGTTTGATTTTAACGAAACTACCGGTATTTCACTGGACGAAGTAGAGCCGATTGAGAGCATTCTAAAACGTTTTAGTACAGGAGCCATGTCTTTTGGTTCTATCTCAGAAGAGGCCCACACTACCATCGCTAAGGCAATGAACCTGATAGGAGGTAAGTCCAACAGTGGTGAGGGCGGTGAAGATGCGGTAAGGTTCACTCGGGGAGAAGACGGCTTGTTGGCACGTTCCGCTATCAAACAGGTGGCTTCGGGGCGTTTTGGCGTCACCGCACATTACCTTTCCAATGCCGATGAAATACAGATCAAGGTAGCCCAGGGCGCTAAACCTGGCGAGGGCGGACAGCTGCCCGGCTTAAAAGTAGATAAGAATATAGCGCGCATCAGGCACTCTACACCCGGTGTGACGCTGATTTCGCCACCACCTCATCACGACATTTACTCCATTGAGGATTTGGCTCAGCTGATCTACGATCTTAAGAATACCAACGCTGCGGCCGATATCAATGTAAAGCTCGTATCTGAAGCCGGTGTAGGTACCATTGCAGCAGGAGTAGCCAAGGCAAACGCTGATGCAATCCTGATTTCAGGTCACGATGGTGGCACAGGCGCCAGCCCATTGAGCTCTATTCATCATGCGGGTATTCCCTGGGAGGTAGGCCTGGCGGAAGCACATCAAACCCTGATGAAAAACAACTTGCGCAACAGGGTAAGGCTGCAAACGGATGGTCAGATCAAGACCGCTCGCGATCTGGCCATTGCTACCATGCTGGGGGCAGAAGAGTGGGGCGTTGCTACTGCTGTACTGGTAGTAGAAGGCTGTGTGATGATGCGCAAGTGTCACCTCAATACCTGCCCGGTAGGCATAGCCACACAAAACCCAGACTTACGAAACCTCTTTACCGGCAAGGTGGAAGACATTGTGAACTTCTTCCGCTTTATGGCCATGGAGCTGAGAGAGATCATGGCTTCTGTGGGCGTGAAAACAGTGAATGAACTGGTGGGCAGAACAGATTTGCTACACTATAATCGTTCAAAAGCGAGCGAAAGAGTAGGGAGTCTGGACCTAACGGCTATTCTCGAGAATCCTTATGCTACAGAAGGCCAGCCTCAATACAAAACGGAAGTCCAGGATCATAAGCTAGGTATGGTACTGGATCATCAACTGATTGAGTTATCCGCAACAGCACTGGGGGCCGGAGAACAGGTTCGTTTCCCAATGAAGATCAACAACCAGAACCGATCAGTAGGGGCCATGCTCTCCGGAGTTGTGGCAAAGAAATTTGGTGCCGATGGATTGGGGGAAGATAGCATAGCCATAGAGTTTAAAGGAACCGGAGGCCAGAGTTTTGGGGCTTTTCTTGCCAAAGGCATCTCATTTGATCTGGAAGGCGAGGCCAATGATTATGTAGGTAAGGGCCTGTCAGGAGGTAAGCTGACTGTGTACCCTCACCTGACCTCTGAATTCAAGGCCTCAGAGAATGTAGTCATCGGTAATGTGGCGCTGTATGGAGCCACTTCCGGAGAGTTATACGTAAATGGCAAGGCCGGTGAGCGCTTTGCGGTAAGGAATTCAGGAGCTCATGCGGTGGTCGAAGGTATAGGCGATCATGGCTGTGAGTATATGACGGGAGGTCGTGTGGTAATCCTGGGAGAAACCGGTAAAAACTTCGCTGCGGGTATGAGCGGTGGTGTGGCCTATGTGTATGCCCGTGACTTTAACCTGGAGGCCAGATGTAATAAGGAACTGGTAGAGTTTGAGCGACCAAGCCGCGAAGATTTCGAAGAGATATATACCATGCTCGAAAAGCATTCTACCTGTGCTCATAGCATCAGGGCCTTTGAGATCATGAATGAATGGCAGGAGTACAAACGCTTCTTTGTCAAGGTGATACCTACTGAGTATAAAAAAGTGCTGGAGCAGCAGAAAGAAGAAAATAAAGTGAAAGTCTGATGGGAGATGTAAGAGGTTTTTTAAAGCATGACAGGATCAAGAAGTCCTATCAGGCAGTAGAAGAGAGAGTAGGGCACTACAATGAGTTTACTGACTCATGGAAGAAGGAGGATTATACGAACCAGGCATCGCGCTGCATGGACTGCGGTATTCCCTTCTGTCATCAGGGTTGTCCGCTGGGCAATAAGATCCCTGACTTTAACGATGCGGTATACAGAGATGATTGGAAAGAAGCTTTCCACGTACTCAAGTCCACTAATAACTTTCCGGAGTTTACGGGGCGTATTTGTCCGGCACCCTGCGAAGCCTCCTGTGTCTTAGGGCTCAACAATGAAGCGGTCAACATCGAGCATATCGAACGTGAAATCATTGAAGTGGCCTTTGAACAGGGCTGGGAGCGGCCTACTGTCGCCCAGAAAAAGACTTCCAGGCGGGTAGCCGTGGTAGGCTCGGGGCCTGCAGGTCTGGCAGCAGCCGATGAGCTGTTTAAAATGGGTCATGACGTAGTGATCTATGAGCGGGATCAAGAGGCTGGAGGCTTGCTACGCTATGGTATCCCTGATTTTAAGCTCAGCAAGCAGGTGGTAGCCCGAAGAATAGCGCTGATGGAGCTGGCAGGTGTGGTTTTTGAAACAGGCGTGGAGATAGGTAAAGACATTACTGCAGACCGCTTAGAAGAGCTCTATGATGCCGTGGTGCTTTGCACAGGTTCAACCATACCTAGAGATTTGCCTATTGAGGGCCGGGAATTGAAGGGGGTTCATTATGCCATGGAATTTCTCACACATCAGAACAAAGTAATTGGTGGAGAAATCAGTGATCTTTCTGATGAGCTGAATGTAAAAGATAAGCAGGTTGTTGTTATCGGAGGAGGAGATACCGGGGCAGACTGCTTGGGTACTTCCAACAGACAGGGGGCAGTAAACATCACGCAAATAGAACTGCTCGATAAGCCACCTACCGCCAGAGCACAGGAAAATCCCTGGCCCGAATGGCCCATGACGCTGAATACCTCTACCTCTCATGAAGAGGGTGCTCAAAGGCAATGGTCATTGCTGACCAAGCGCTTTATCGGCAATGACCAGGGAGAGCTTACGGGTCTGGAAACCGTAGAGATCGAATGGACCAACAAGGCAGCATTTCAGTTCAAAGAAGTTGCCGGGACCAATCAGGTCATTTCCTGCGATAAGGCTTTTCTGGCTATTGGTTTTGTTCATACCCAAAAGGCCGGGGTAGTAGAGCAGTTTGATCTGGAACTGGATGCACGAGGCAATATCAAATGTAATAAATTTCAAAGCTCAAAACCTAATGTGTTTGCTGCCGGAGACAACCGCAGAGGGCAATCACTGGTAGTTTGGGCCATTGCTGAAGGCAGAAAGGCCGCTAAGGCAGTGGATAATTTTTTAGTAGAAGTAGAAGCTTAAACCTTTTTAATCTCAATAGCTGATACCCCTTTTCTGAGCCATCCATCCTGAGCAAAACAGGCTCTTATACCAATTCAATTGTAAGATGACGTAAACAGAACTCAAATTATTGCCTTTTGAGATTAAGGCGAGAAATCCAGGCATAGCATCGCTATGGCTTTGTTTCTCAACGCAGAGCAAGAGGTAAGAAATGAGTTATATAAGTCATATTATAGTTGACTTGGTATTAAAAGGTATCACCCAAAGTACCTCTCATAGGTAGTTTTATAAGACAGGTTCGTGCCCTTTTTGGTACGGACCTTCTTTAGTTTAACCCGATTTATGCAATAGAAATCGTGATGAAGGCGTAAATCGCAATAAATCAGGAAGTTTGACTTTGAAAGCATAGCACCGCTATGGTGAGAAGACAAACAAAGCGTAGCGACTGATTTGAAGTGAGTTACGGCTGTAGTAGAAAGTCTATTGCATAGTTCGGGTTTAATCATATCGAAATTAATTATATCGCTGATTGTCAGTTTTTTATGAAAATGGGCCATCTAAGCTAGCTGTACACTATTTCTTTTTTTGATAAAGAATAAGCCTGATTTGATTACTGGTATTTATGTATGTGAATCACTATATTCATATTGCACAAAAATAATATGCTTAATTACTATTTTTTACTAATATGAGTTTTTGGGCCTTAGTTCTTGTGTGATTGACAACCGAATTAAACACTAAATACTATGAAGCACACCAGAGTAGTTTTGTTGCGAATCGTAGCGCTCTCTGTTGTTTTGCTTGCCACCATGTCCGTGGTTTTTAAGGGAGATTACTCCCAAATGCTGGACATGGTCAGAGGCGATCAAACCAACAATCTGCAGATCGATATCAACACGATCGCACCACCCAACACCAACCCCAAAGCCCAGCCGGATTTCGATATTTTCGCCTGGAACAGCTTTATCGCTCTAAGCTGGCCGGCCATCGAACCTGATCAGTCCAATGGTTATATCCGGGGCATTCCTGATACTTCCAAATCTTTCGCCACGGCACAGTCGGGCGACTTACTGGTTTGGGAAACTTTCAAAGAGAAGAGGGAGATTTTCAATCAAACCACCACCACCGGGGCCGATACCCTACTGCCATGGAACGCCCCCATAGACTATGGAGATTTGGTGCCAGCTACTGATGACACCATCAGTGCCCCGTATGGCACTCCGTCAACTCTTATCAGAACTTTCCATCAATCGAGAAAGCAATTGACGCCTATTACCTCCTTCAATGCCTTTGACGAAACAGCCGAAGTAGGTTCCGAAGTATTGGAAGCACATTATCCTGACAGCACCACGGTCAACCCGATTCTGCACAGGCCGGTCGGCCCAAGGGTATGGAAGGGCGTTCCGTCTGATTCCACCCCGGTATTGTATGAGGTGAAGCTCAACTACGACTATTACAACTATGTAAAGGCAAACGAATACTATACCGATAACCTGGCAGGTATTACGGCAGCTGCTGATGCTGCCCAGATCAGGCTGCCCTACAGAACTTCCTCGGCCTATGGACCGAAGGGTCAATCAGCCGGTGATAAGTACGCTATCAAGACTGGCTATGATCAAAGTTATACAGCCTCGCAGTACGACAGTATTAACAGCTCCTTAATGGAGAAGAATAACGTACCCCCATTAATCGGCTCTATGCAGTTTAAAGCCGCTTGGGTAATGCTGGATCCGGCCAAAGATGATGTGAGTAAATACCATACCAGCGAGGCACTCTATTACCAGTCAGTGAATGGGCAGCCGGTAGCTTTCGAGGGACTTTTTGGTCTGATAGGGCTTCATATCATTCAGCGTGTGCATCTCACAAATAATGAGGCTGATGCCAATCCGACCGGAGGCACCTTTATCTTCGCCACCTGGGAGCACACCTCATTACGTGCAGATACCACTTTATATACCTACTCAAACTACTATAACCCTGAGGTAGACCCAGGGGCAGATACACTGGCTAACGGAGATTACAAGTACCCACAGGGTTTCTATCCGCCTATTAACCGAACCCTCGACAATGATGGGGTGTACGAGGTAAAAGCCAAGTTCCCGATTATCAGCAATGCGGGAAATACGATGGCGCCCGGTACGGCTGAGGTGAACAGTATGGTACATAGTATGCTGCCCGATGGCTCTGTCTGGAAAAACTATCAACTCGTAGGTACCCAGTTTGTTGCCATTGACGTGAATAGCTCCAGCCTCATGGAGGCTGCGGGTAAGTCATCGCGATACCCGGTCACGGAGAATGACCCTCAGGGCATTGGGTTACCGGTGTACCTGGCCAATGTAGTGATTGAAACAAATGAAGGGCTTCAACATTTTCAGGGGCAACCTCCCGGCACATTACCTATTGCTAACTATGAAGGAGCCGGTGTGGGAGTCAATAACACGAATAACTTCCTCAGAAATAATAATAACACCTCATTTAACAGAACAGCTTATAACATGGGAGGCTGCATGGGCTGCCATGGTGTAGCACAAAGCAAGGGTTTCTCCTTCAGCTTTGTACTGCTGGGAGGCAGAGAAGGAGCGAAAACCGATACGGAGACGAATTTTGAAATTCCTCCACTGGCTCCGGTTAGTAATAACCGCCCAAATGACTAGCTCACCAAAACATTCAACCCATGAGTAAAAACAAAAAAAACAAAGCTTCCGAAGCTAATTCCAGAAGAGACTTTATAAAGAAATCAGCCTTAGGAGCCGGAGCAGTGGTAGGGCTTGGTGCCGCTACCGGCTGCACTACGATTAAGCCTATCACTGATGTTTTAGGCACACCCCTGGAAGGAGAAACACTGGAAAACCATGATGTAATTGTGGTAGGAGGCGGTGTTTCGGGGGCTTATGCAGCCACACGCCTGGCGCTGGTAAATACGGATGCCCCGCAAATAACAGCTGCCCAAAGGGCTGGCACTACCAAGGTGGTCGCACCTCAGGCGCCAAGGGCCGGTTCACCTATCGCCAGCTTCCTGAGCGCAACAGGTAAGAAAACCCTTGATGTAAAGCTTTACGAATACTCCGGACGCGTAGGAGGAAGGCTGCTTTCAACCCCCATAGAGGGAGTAGATGCAGATGATGCCGGTCCGTTAAGGTATGCCGAGTTTGGTGGTTTTCGATTTGACAGACAGATGAAAATCGTTTGGGAAACCGCCCAGGCATTGGGTCTCTCTGATGAACCCTTTTACTATCAGGACATCGATATTGAAGAGAATAATATTGTGAACGTAAGGGGAGAGCTGACAACTAACGGAACGGCTCCGCAAACCCTGCAAGCTTACCCCAATGTAACACCCACAGAAAGCGCCATTGTAAATTCAGGTTATGATCTGGGAAACTACATTACCAACCTGGCTTTTGAAAACACGCTGGTCTCGGCCAATTCCAGTACCGATATAAGCTCATTTAAGAATGTGGCAAGTATTGCAGACTTTCCCGCAGGTTCTACCGTCAATGGCACACTGAGGACGTACCCTACCGTGCAGGTGACTTTTAAAAACAGTGTTATCGGAGCCAGTGGCCCAGTTGTTACCATAGCAGGAAATGCCAACGGCTGGTTATTCGCTTACATAAGATTTCACTATGCCTTCAATATTGGCGACTGGGATACCGTAAAAGAAGTTTCCGATACCTATGAAGCGGCCAAGGCGGTGACTAAAATTGCCGGAAGACCATTTTACGACTGGTCATGGTGGGCCCTGAAGCGTCATTACCTGACACAAGAAGCGGTAGCTTATCTCGAAGATTCCAGTGGCTATAATGAGGAAGGCAATGCGGGTACGGTAGAAACCAACATTGACGAGAATTTCTACTTTTCAGTGAAGTCAGATGGAGCCGATATGGTTGGTCTGACCGACTATTCGGCAACTGACCATTTCTCACCGGAAACGGCCTGGAGGCATATCAAGGAAGGTTATTCGGCTATTCCGCAGCAGCTCTACGGCATTTTTAGAAAGATCGATAAATATGGTATTACAGCTACGGGCATCAACACAAGTGGTAGCGCAGGGCTGAATAATAACCCAGCCATTGATGTAGTGAAGAAGCAGTTGATTGCCTTTGACAAAACCACGACAACAGTAGGAGGGCAGCCTCAGTACAGGTGCCTGTTTTATAACCGACAGCAAGGGCAGAAGCTGGCCATTTCAGGTTCTGAGGCCATGGTGCTATACACTACCAATCTGGCCATCACAAAATCTGGTCTGCCTATTGGTGATCCTGCACTGGATGCCGCACTGAAAGTTCTGGCTCAGTTTACCATGGTCACCTGTAACTTTCTGGTACTGGCCATGCCCAGAAGATCGCTGGAGTTGGTTGTTCAGAACAACTTCTTCTTTGGTAGTCAGGGAGTGCAAAATGCCCTTCAGAACTCGGTACATAACATATTAGCCATGCGTATGTTTGTGGCCTATCCTAATCCCTGGTGGCTGAATCAGGGGCCTTATACCAGTCCACCCAGTGGCAATAACCCTCTTGTACAATCTGCCTTTTACCCCGTAGGGAGAACGCGCACCGATATGGGATTGCGACAGCTCTACTACTGGTGCTATAATAACGGGCCTGCTAACAGCTATGGCAACGTTGCAGATCCGAATAAGCCTGCAGTGATGCTGGCCAGTTACACCAGTGGAGATGCCACCCGTTATTGGAGAGCTATTCAGGATGGACAGCCTTTTGATGCACTGTCGGGCTCTCAGACCCAGCAGGCACGCTTGTATAACCAGGCAGATAAGGTAAAAGGAGACCTGAAAATAAGGAACCCACAGGCAGGTGGGCCACGGCATGGTAGTATTACCATGGGTACAGAGGCGCATAAACAAATTGTGAATCTGCATGGAATGATGGGAGACTATGATAATCTGCCTTTGCCCTATTATGTGCATTACGAAGACTGGTCAAAAGACCCCTGGGGAGCTGGTTGGCACAGTTGGAGATCAGGTTATTCCAAACAAGATAATATTCCTGTGTTGAGGCGCCCTTTGCCAACAGAGAATGTGTACATCATAGGAGAGTGCTATTCCAATGTGCAAGGCTGGGTGCAAGGAGCACTGAACGCGGCAGAAGCTATGCTGCAATGTAACATGGGCTTGCCCTGGGCATCCTGGCTTTCGGTAAATGGCATTTGGCTGGGGCAGGGGACTGAGTGGGTAACCGCTTCCACAGGTGAGCCTGATCCTGACCCATGTTTGGATACGAACAACACTGCCTTGCCTCCGGGTAACTGACAAAGGTAATGCTGGATGTGTTGGTCTTATAGATCAACCAGATCAATGAGATGTCATTGAAGGCCTGTTCTTAACGGAATGGGCTTTTTTGTGTCTAAATGACTGTAAAGCCGGTTTTTCTGAGCTTTGATCACTATTTGACGGTTGGGTGAACAATGAATTGACATAATTTATTTGCGTAACCGAATGGTTTCTTTTATAATTGTAACCGATCGGTTACTTATTAAAATAACAAATGAGAAGAGACGTATTTCAGGCGATTGCAGATCCTACCAGAAGGCAAATCATCAATATGGTGGCTCATAAATCACTCAACCTCAACTCCGTAGCAGAGCAGTTTGAGGTGAGTAGGCCTGCCATTTCCAAGCATATCAAAATCCTTACCGAATGCGGCCTTGTGGTGATTAACCAAAAGGGAAGGGAGCGCTTTTGTGAAGCGAAAGTAGAGAAACTTACCGAAGTGTCAGACTGGGTGGAGCAGTTTCGTGAAATGTGGGAGGCCAAGTTCGATTCCCTGGATAACTACCTGACCGAAATACAGGCAAAAGGAACAAAGGATTCAAAAAAGCCTGCTAAAAAGAAGACAAAAATCAAGGAGTCGATAGAGGACGAGTCTTCTTCTGAACCTGACAATCAATATTCTTTATTCTAATTTTTTATCACAGCTTACATGGCAGACACAGACAACTTACAAGACCGCGTACTTACCATAACACGCACTTTTAATGCCCCCAGAAAACTGGTTTGGGGAGTATGGACAGACCCTGAACACATTGCAAAATGGTGGGGACCTACCGGTATGGAAACACGAGTAGAAGAACAGGATTTTAAAGTAGGAGGTAGCTGGAAATACATAATGACCATGCCCAATGGTCAGGACTTTGTGGCTGAAGGTACCTTTCAGGAGATTGACGAGTTTGTTAAGATCGTCACCGCTGCCGATTTCAAACCCATGACACAGGGAGTAACTCTCTCAAACTTGTTTGAAGACGAAGGAGTCGGTACAAAAATCACCTTTGACGTGATACACCCAACAGCGGAGTATGCGCAGCAGCAAAAAGACATGGGCTTCGAAAAGGGCTGGGGTTCTCACTTCGACCGCATGCAGGAATACGTTTCTACACTGGCTTAGGTAGCGCGCTTTTCCAAAAGCGTGCTTGTAAGTTACACTGTGTAACGCATTACAAATGCGCTCCATCTTTGTGGTACTATTGTCAAACGCATTGCAAATGCGCTCGACAATGGAGACAAATGCCGCAGGTGACCACCTGCGGCATTTTTATTAGAGTTGATTTTGACCTTTTGTGGAATGTTATACCCTGACATTTTTAAATCGTCAGGTTATGCAATAGCCGGGCTATTGCATAACTGTGGTTAATTGGCATTGACAAGCGACCCGGCTCCACTGATATCGGAATTGATCTCCGGGTTTCCTTTATAGCGTATTTGTGAAGCACCAGAGATGGTTACATCCAGTAGCTCTTCCGCTGTTACACGTATGTTGGAAGCACCTGAAACCACTGCTCTCACGGTTTGTGCTTCCATACCATAACCTTTGAAATTACTGGCACCAGACAAGCGAAGGCTCACCTCATCTACCTGACCGCATATATCGAGGTTGCTGGCACCGCTACTTCTGATTTCTAGATTATCCAATGTCAGGCAGCCCTCTGACCTTAGAGTGGCCGCACCACTCAGCTCAATTCTTTCATAATCGGCTGCGCTGATATAAATGTCCAGGGTTTCCAGTCTTCTGAGGCTTCGGCTCAAACCAATATTGAGTTCTCCATCGATGACGACAGTTTCTACAATGCTCATGATATTCTCATGTGTTTCTATCCTGATGCTTTGTTCCTGCTCCTGGCTGATATAGATATTGGCCGGAATCGATATATCCAGAGAATGGAAGTCATCGACTGACCTGCTTTCTGAAATAATGTTACCACTGGCAAAGATTCCGCGATCGTCACAGGAACTGATAATGGCTACTGCCGCCAGCAAAAAGAGTAAATTTTTGAGTTTCATCGTTTTAAAAATTTGTTGTGTTATTGACCTTTTACAACTCTATGACGGGGTAGGCCACTTGTACACGTAAGAGGACGGAGAAAAGTGAAATTATTTTCTGTAACACACCCCAGCTGGTCAGTTGAGCTGTTTTCTACAGAAACCAGAAGGGTTATGAGGCCTTATGCCGGCAGATATACTACTTCAATAATACCCTCTCAGCATAAACAATGGGATAGAGAACGGTCCTTTTTCTCATGTCCAGATAGGGAGTAGGATCATTTCCTTTTTGCTCCTCATGGTCTGCAATCTGTACAAATACCCATCGCGAAGGTTTGGCATTTACTTCCAGAATGACTGGCCCCTGGTCTCTTGTGAGCAAGACATCAAAACCAAGCTCGGCAAAGCTTCCGAACTCTGCCTTCAGGGTATTGGCAAAATCCAGGCAGCCTTTTCTGGCCTGGTCCAGTTCATTGGTAATCTGAGCGGCCTCCGGTTCATTCATTTCGTCATGTAGTTCAGCTAGAGAGATAGCGGCACCACCCGAGCTCAGATTGGAAACAATGGACCCTTTGTTACCCAAACGAACGGCTTCTCCGGTAACGGAAAAGCTCCCATTGACATCTTGCACCATCAGTCTCAGGTCAAAAGGAACTTGTCGAAACTCGTACAGGTTGGCCTCTTCCTGGGCTATATAGTCAGTGACTGTGGAGGTTCCCAGGTGCTCTGTCAGTGATGCTATTGAAGGGAAATCTTTGAAGTTGTGCTGGTCTGAATACAGGCGGTAAGTGCCCTCAATCCGGTGCAGCTTCATCACACCAATACCCCGGGAACCCGACCGCGGTTTAAGGTATAGCCTATTAATACCTTCGGGCTTTCCGGAAAGTACCTGCGAAAGTGGGCTGGTTTTAAGTGTGGTAAAACCATGAGATTGCTGCCATTCAGTACACATTTGCTTGTCGGTGGCAAGCTCCTGAATGGATACAGGGTTAAACAGAGTGACTCCCTGATCATCGAGTGAGTTCCTGAAATCATGCAGCCAGATTTTCTCTTTAGTATCTCTGGAAAAAGAACGATCATAGACCAGGGTGGGCTTTTGAGCTGTATATGGCAGCCAGCTTTCGTTCTGAAATATCAAGCCCGACAGAATGTTAGTGTCATCATCCCAGACGTAAGGAGTGAAGAAAAGGAGCTGAACCTGTGGGATACTATAGTACCTGACCATGTCCTCAAAAAACTGAGTCTGCTTGCCAAATGGTCTTGCTTCATCTTTCTGCAAGACGGCCATAATGCCCAGGACTGGTAGTGTATTCAATACAATAGATTAGGGTAATAAGATTGAAATCGAGCTCCTGACTCAATACAGACAATATTAGCCAATAAAGGAGATAATCTCCATTTTCGAGCCCAATGATATTTTGTATCAAACAGTTGTTGCGCCATGCCATGGCAATAAGTAGCACTAAACTTCTGAGTAAGTTCGGGATCTTTCTTCCAGTACAGGGTATCGAGGAATTTGAGTATAACTTCTCGTCCGCCAGAGCAAACGAAAACGAGGATTCAATTATCTTTGAAAAATGACTTATCAAGAAGCGGAGTCCTGGCTGTTGAACTTACAGGCCTACTACAAGGTTGGAAAGGTGGCCTATCACCCCGGACTGGTAGGTATTGAGCGACTTTGCGAGGCTATCGGCAATCCTCATAAGAAGTTTAAGACGGTACATGTAGCCGGAACCAACGGCAAAGGCAGCTCCAGCCATATGCTGGCGAGTGTATTGCAGCAAGCAGGTTACAAAACAGGCTTGTACACTTCACCTCACCTGAAGAGCTTTACAGAGCGGATACGCGTCAATGGTCAACCAATCTCAGAAGAAGGTGTAGCCACTTTTGTGGAGAAGTACAAAACGGTGATTGAAGAGATACAGCCTTCATTTTTTGAAGTAACTGTGGCCATGGCTTTTGACTGTTTTGCCAAAGAAGAAGTAGATATCGCCATTATTGAAGTGGGCCTGGGAGGAAGGCTTGATTCAACCAATATCATTACCCCGGAGGTTTCCTTAATTACCAATATAGGGTTGGACCACACGGAGTTTTTAGGGCATACTCATGCGGAAATTGCCGGGGAGAAGGCCGGGATCATCAAACAGGGTATTCCTGTAGTAATAGGTGAGACACAGTCTGAAACTGAGGCTGTCTTTCAAAGAGTAGCGGCAGAACGGCAGGCGCCAATCATCTTTGCAGATCAACAAGGCCATAAGAAGGAATATGCACTTGACCTTAAGGGAAACTATCAGCAACTGAACCTGACCGGAGTGCTGCAGGTAATTGATCAGCTAAGGCAGTTAGGTTGGACCATACCCGAGCGTGATGTAGAAACAGGACTTAGTTCAGTAGTCAGTAATACAGGTCTGAAGGGCCGCTGGCAAAAGCTTTCAGATAAGCCGGTCACGATTTGTGATACGGGGCATAATCCGGAAGGCCTTCAACTGCTGATTGATCAATTGAAGGCTTTAACCTATGAACAACTCTACTTGATTTTGGGCTTTGTTGACGATAAAGATGTAGATGAAATACTGAAGTCATTACCTGCCGGGGCAAAGCTAACTTTTTGTGGGTTTTCGCAGCTGAGGGCCATTACACCGTCTGATTTGAAAACAAAGGCGGAACAAGTAGGCCTTAACGCTGAGGTTGCCACAGATGTGAATATGGCCCTTGAAATGGTAAGGGCGCAAGCAGACGAAAAAGACTTAATATTTGTAGGCGGCAGCACCTATGTGGTTGCCGAATTGAATGAACTATAATACATGTCGAGACAGAAGACCAGACGTTTTGAAGAGACCTTCAAGGCGCGCAATGTGATTGAGGAAACGAAGCCTCACTACCATCAGATGAAGGGAAACTGGAACAAAGATTTTTTTGGTAACGACCAACCCATCACACTGGAAATAGGCTGTGGTAAGGGCGAATACTCGGTGGGCCTGGCGAAGATTTATCCGGAAAGGAACTTCATTGGTGTGGATATTAAGGGGGACAGACTGGCAACCGGAAGCAGACAAGCGACTGAAGGGAATCTGAAAAATGTGTGCTTTCTCAGAGCTCAGGTACAGCAAATCGATGACTTTTTTGAACCAAACGAGGTAGAATGTATCTGGATTACCTTCCCTGACCCGAGGCCTAAGGATAGAGATATTAAAAGAAGGCTCACAGGGCCGCGCTTTTTGGAGCATTATAAAACACTGCTGAAGCCGGGTGGGATGATCTACTTTAAAACAGATAATACCCCGCTCTTTGAGTATACGCTTGAGGTATTGGAGGAGAGAAACGATATTCTGGATTTGGAATATACCTTCAATCTGTATGAATCGGAGTATATGGACGAACATCACGGAATAAAGACTAAGTTTGAGCAGAAATTCCACGATTTGGGAGAAGACATCAAATACCTGAAATTCCGATTTGATCAATGAGTCGTCCGTACGTCATAGATAAAGAGCTTCAGTGGCTCATTGCCATCTACCTGGTGGTGTTGGGCATGATCACCGTTTTGACTGACCATGGCGATGTGGTGCTCTGGATTAATGCCCGACATACAGTTCAGGGAGACTTCTTTTTTAAGTATTGGACCTACCTGGGAGATGGGGTCATATTGGCCCTGGTGGCCCTGTACTTTCTATTTACCCACCTCTGGCGGTTCTATTTTATGCTGCTATCTATAGCATTGCAAACTGCATTTGTTCACATATTCAAGCAGTGGCTCTATGCAGGAGAACCCCGACCCAAAACGTTTTTTGAAGACCAGATAGACCAACTGAATTTTGTGGAGGGGGTTACGGTTAGAGGCTATGACAGCTTTCCGTCAGGCCACACCGCTACGGCCTTTGTACTGGGTATGGTACTGATCTGGACCTCTAAAAATCTCTGGTGGCGCTTTGTGCTTTTTGTATCCGCTATTCTGGTAGGTATCTCCCGTATTTATATTCTACAGCACTTTGCCCGTGACGTGTTCTTTGGCAGCATCTTCGGGATATTAGCTGTCTTACTTTCCTGGCAGATCCTCAGAAAACAGGCCTGGAACCCAAAACTTGAGCGTGGACTGATTAAGAGATGATTTGTCCGATCACTCAAAGCGGTCATACGAATGATATCCACATCAACAAGTAGATGAATTATTGTCGTGGGTTCTCCAAAACCCGAAAGCTCGATCAGGGTCTCTCGGAGAGGACTCTGTATCAATTAATTTGAGTCAGACGAGTTTCATAACTCTCTAAGCCGGTCCGGCTTTAAGAGTCTGACCTGATCTCTTCGGCACCGACATAGTTATGAGGCCGGATAATACCTTTTCCTCTTATCTCAGGCCGGTGCTTCATACTTTTAGAGGGGCGTTTATCTGTTCAATGAGAGTGCCGTTAAGACCATGTAGGCCAACCACCTCGTTCACTTAAACCTGAATTATTCATTAGGAAATCTATTCCATGCTTAAATCACTTCAAATCAGGTATTTATCACAAGTTTGTTGAATCACCATAGCGATGCTATACCTCATCAACATAAACACCTGACTTATTGTGCTTTAAACCTTCACTACGATTCCTAATGCATAAACCAGGTTAAATAGTTTTCTTTGGGAAAACGAACCTAACTGCTCCCCTCGTAGGGGAGCTGTCCAGACGAAGTTATGAATTTGAGCTTTACAGGTAGTGGACTGAGGGGTATTGTGCCTGTTTAACAAGCTTGCCGCTAACCAATATCTCTGTCACGGGTTCTCCCAAATCCGAAAACTCGATCAGGTCTCTCGCAGAGGACTCTGTATCAATTGCCCTGGCCGACCGCATTTCTGGAGCTTCCTACTGGTCCCACTTTGAGAGTCTGACCTTAAAGTGGTGCCAAGCGAATGGTATTGAAATCCTACTTTAAACCCGGAATATGCATTGGAAAATCTATTACATAGATAACTCACTGTGAATCAGTAAAATGAATGAGCTTTTTGATTTAACCATAGCGATGCTATGCATAAATCAATAAAACTCCCTGATTCTGTGTGACTTATCTACTCATCACAAAGTTCCAACGCATAATCCGGGTTAAAAAGCAAAACTTTCACCAATCATCAATTCATGCATCGAAGCTTCAGCGGAGATGTCACCAATAACCAGTCTGTTTGAAATTCATCCGTCTGCGGTGCTGACGGTGTGAGCTAACTTTAAACACGAAACACTAATCACCCTGCTTACGCTTTTTCGCCCTGATCATGCTCAGAAACTCCGGGGTAAAGCCCAGGTAAGAGGCGATCATATATTGAGGTACACGGTCGGAGAAGGAGAGGGTGCCTGCCTGAAAAGTTTCGAGCATTTCTTCTCTTCTGAGGCTGAGCATGTGCTGCAGGCGTCTTTGCGCTGCGATAAAGGTCTTTTCGGCTATTATCCGAAATAGCCTGTCAATCATGGGAAACCGGTCAAAGAGAGCATTGAGACTGGTCAGGTCAATTTGCAGCACAGTGGCTGGCTCCAGCGCCTGGATGTACATTTCTGATGGTTGCTGATTACTCAGACTGTCATAGTCGGTCATCCACCAATGCTCAATGGCAAAATGCATTATCTGTTCGTTTCCCTTCTGGTCGATGTAATACGAACGAAAACAACCTTCGAGAATGAAGTATTGGTGCTTACAGGTCTTTCCGGGTTCTAATAGCCATTCTTTTTTAGCTACCTCCCGGCACTCAAGCGCATTCCACAAGGTATCCAACTCTTCACCGCTGAGCGCTACATAGCGAGCAGCATAAGATTTGAGGATGTGTTTGGCAGTTTCAGGAGGCTGGCTCATAGGCCATCAAAACTACCTATTTTTCTTCCAACCTGCCATCGGCATGCTTAGCAAATCTGCCGGCTTCCTTGCCATGGGTATGGTCAGGGCCGCTCCAGGGCCAGCCACCAAATTGCGTTTGCTGATAGTCCATCATGGCCTGTTGAATCTCCTGGTTGCTGTTCATCACAAAGGGGCCATATTGTGCTACAGGTTCGCCAATAGGCTTGCCCTGAAGAAAGAGCAGTTTGGATGGCTGGTCGCCATTGGTAATGGTATAGGCCTGATCTGCTTCTGCTTCAATATAATGCCCTGAGGTAGTCAGTTGGGTATCAAAACGAAGCCCGTTCCCTTCATAGTAGTAAAGGCTGCGACTGGCACTGGCAGAGGCTACCGGTAGTTTCCAGGTTGCATTGGCTTCCATTTCTATGGTCCATACTGCCACTTCATTGTAGGGGTTGGCGGCCCAGGAGTCCGGGGCGATGCCATCAATATCTATGTCACCAATTTTACCACAGATCACGTTGACTTTGGTGCTGTTACCGTTAGCATCGGTATGCGTATGCACGGGAATATCCTCATGCCAGAGCATGGCAAAGTGCGGGTCCACCATCTTGCTTTTTCTGGGCAGGTTCAGCCAGATCTGAAAGAGCACGAGCGGGTTTTCTTCATTTTCTTTGAGCAGGGGAAACATTTCTGAATGCTGTACGCCTTTTCCGGCCGTCATCCATTGTACATCGCCATCACCGAATCTACCGGCTGCACCCAGCGAATCAGAGTGGTCCACCATGCCTTTTTCGGCAATAGTAATGGTTTCAAAGCCGCGGTGGGGGTGAGAGGGAAAGCCGGGCACCGACTGCCCATGATACATGCTGAAACCATCTTTGCCACCAAAGTCAGAGCCGAGGTTTCGTCCGGCCAGGTGGCTGCTGTCGGGGCCGAGTTCGCCATTCCCTTTAGGGTAGTCGTCTTTATGAAAAGCACAAAAAAGGAAGGGGTCCTGTGTGGCCCAGGGAAATCCGAGTGGTTTGATCTGTATCACGATTTTTTTGGTTTAGCGAATTGTAAGGTCAACAGCTTTTATAGCTCAGAAGTTCGATTATTGAAATGATGAATGTTGAACGTTTAGTGTTTAGTGTTGAATGATCGAGCTGAAAGGCGGAAGAGTGTACATCCCTGAATAATGTTGAATGTTGAATTGATCATTTACCATTCAACATTCATCATTTCCTCTTAGAACTCCGCCTTCTGAATATCACCTGAGAGTTGAAAAATCAACAACTCAGCCAGCTTGGCATCATACTTAGCCGTATTCAGGCTTATCTGGGCTCTGAGCAGGTTACTTTGGGCCGTTCTGAAGTCGATAGAGGTAACCTGCCCCAGCTTATACTGCTCCTTGGTTCTTTCAAAATTCTGCTCGTTTGTACGCAGGTTACTCTCTTGGGCTCTGACGATAAAGCGCTTGTTTTCATAGTCTGCCCAGGCATTCTCAAAGTTGACCTGTGTCTGTTGTGTCAGCTGATCTACTGTGTAATCCTGCAGCTCTTCATTCACTTTTGCATTTTGTGTGGCTGTACGTGTACCACCACCGTCAAATATGTTCCAGCCAAGAGAAATACCCCCGGTAACTCCATTGCTGGTGTTGGAGGCTAAGAATGACGCACTGTTATTGTTGCCTTTACGATAGTTGAATCCCGCTGAGGCACTCAGGGTAGGGAAGTAGTTGGACTTACTGATCCGTGAGTCATAGCGGCTTAAAGTCTGATCTGCTTTGGCAATCAGGAGCGTCACGTTTTCTCTCAGCATTTGTTCTTTCAGTGCGTCCTTTTCGCTGATTTGTGCAAAGCTGATATTGGCATCTACTGCAAAATCGATAGTAGCCTCTCTTTTGCCCATCAGAAAGTTAAGATTGCGTTTGGCGTTGTACAGGCCTTGCTCGGCATTGAGGTAGTTAATACTGTCGGTATTTACATCTACCTGAGCATTCGATACATCCAGGCGGCTGTTCTGTCCATAGTCAAAACCATATTGAGCACGGGTAAGGCGTTCTTTAGAAACAGCCAGTGTTTGAGAAAGGCTCTTGAGGTTTTCCTGCGTTTGCGCTACTTCATAATAAGCATTAAACAGGTTGATCAGTGCACTTTCCAGCACCGAGCGGGCATTCAGCTGTGCCCTGTTCAGGCTTTCGGCATTACGCTGCGTATTGAACTTACGATTGAAGCCATTGAAGAGCACGTAGTTGAGGTTCAGGTTGGCTGTTTTACTATCTGAAGTAGCACCATCCAGTTCATTCACACGTCCATCCTGAAACTCCACTTTCAGGTTATCGCTGTTGTAATTGATACCTGCAGAACCTGTGAGGGTAGGCAGGTAGCCGGAGTTGTAAATGCTCGTGTTGTTCTCTGCTATTTCGATACTCTTTTTAGAGATCACCACATTGAAGTTATTGGCCATAATTTCACTAATGGCTTCTCCCTTGCTCAGCACCTCCTGGGCATTAAGTTGAAGACTAATTGCTAAGCTCAGCAGTAGAAAAGTATATAGTTGCCTAATCATTGTATTCTGAGTTTAATTCGATTACTGCTCTTTCTACAGTTTCTGATTTCACCTTATTTCCTGTAATCAGCCACTTGAGCCATACTTTTAATGAGTTGCTGAGCGACAGGTAGATAGGTAATATCACCAGGGTAAGCACGGTGGCTACACCTATGCCGTAGGCAATGGAAATGGCCATGGGAATCAGGAATTGCGCCTGACGACTCGTTTCCATGATCAGGGGTGCCAGACCGGCTATGGTAGTGAGCGAGGTAAGAAAGATAGCTCTGAACCTTGACCGGGCCGCCTGGTACAAAGCTTCCTGATAACTCATGCCTTCTTTCAGAAAGATGTTGAACTTGCCTATCAGCACAAGCCCGTCATTTACCATAATGCCTATCAGGGCGATAATGCCCAGCCAGGAGAGTATGTTGATGGGGAAGCCATGCAGATAATGTCCCCAGCCCACACCAATCAAACTCAATGGAATAAGCAGGAGCAGAATAATGGGCTGACTGTAAGACCTGAAGGTAAAGGCGATGGTGATATAAATAAGAATCAGCACCACGGTGATTACTCCCGTAAGTGAGCCTCTCAGCTTATTGGCCTCCCGGTTCTGGCCATCATAAAAGGCCGATACAGTAGGGTAGCGGGTTTGAATATCGGGCACAATGTTGTTTCTGATATCAGCCACAATGTCGGTAGGGCTCACTGAGGGATTGATCACGTCTCCCGTGATTTGTACCTCTCTGCGTCCGTCTATATGGTTGATGGCTACCTCGCCACGCTCTATGCTATAGGTGGCTATTTCGGCAAAAGGTATGCGCGAACCATCAGGGGCGGCAATCTTCATGAGGTCTAGCTTGTTGATGCTGGAGCGGTCTTCCTCGTCATAGCGTACCCATACCCTGATTTCGTCTTGTCCGCGCTGAAAACGCTGGGCCTGGAAACCAAAGAAGGCGTTTCGCACCTGCGCCATGATATCGCGGGTATTAAGGCCGAGCAGATAGGCTTTGTCTTTCAGTTCGATTTTAATCTCTTTGATTCCCTGTGGGTCGTTATCGCTGATGTCTTTCAGCAGGGCATTGCTCTGTAGTGTCTGCTTGAGCTCATTTTTAGCAGCTTTCAGCTGGGCAATATCACTGCCTCTGAGCGAAACAGAAATAGGGCTACCTCCAAAGTTTCTGCCACCACCATAAGTAAGAGACTCCACGCCATACACAGGGCCCATCAGTTTCCTGATGGCTCCTCCGATTACATCAGAGCCAAACTCGTTGTTTCTCAGCTCTCCGGGCAGCAGGTTAATGCTCAGGCTGCCATTGGCACTACCCGGACCAATGCGCTTGATTACATTTTCAATTACTTGTTGGTTGCCCTCCTGACGTTCCGTAAAATCTTCATTAGCAATCCAGGTTTTTTCTTCCAGTAGGGTGAGAATGGAGTCGGTAATGGCCACATTGGTACCCTCTGGCATCTTGAGTGTAATCGAAACCTGGTCACTTGCCAGCCTTGGGAAAAAGGCAGTACGAATGGTACCTCCACCAATGCCTCCAATGGTAAGGATCAGAAGGGCAAAACCGATTGATAAGGTGAGAAAACGGTTATTCAAGGCAAACCTGAGCAGGGGGGAGTAGGTCTTGTCTCTGAGAAAAGAAATGATCTTATCACCCAGGGCATTGATGTTTCGGAGCTTGGAAAAGAAGTATCTCAGGCCGGTCTTCTTCACTTCCTTGTCTTCTTTAACCAGGGCTTTTGAATGTGCAATATGGGCTGGCAGAATGATTAAAGCTTCTACTAGTGATATAGACAGGGTAAGTATGACGACTACGGAAACCTCACCAAAGAATTCACCTATGCGACCATCCAGAAACAGGAAGGTACTAAAGGCTATGATAGTGGTGAGTATGGCTGATACGATCGGTGGGATTACTTCCAAAGTACCATCTATGGCAGCCTGAACCCTGGTTTTTCCCTTTTCATAGTGGTGGTATATGTTCTCCGCGATTACGATACCATCGTCTACCAGAATACCGATCACGATGATCATACCAAAGAGTGAAAGCACGTTGATGGTCACATCCATTTCCGGAGCGAAGATGAACATGCCTAAAAAGGCCACCGGAATACCAATGGCTACCCAGAAAGCAAGCCTGGTGTTCAAAAACAGAGACAGGAAGATGAGCACAAGGAAAACCCCCATGCCTGCATTCTCAATCAGCAGGTTAGTACGCTGCACCAGTGTGATGGAGCGGTCGCTGATTACATCCAGCTGTACATTGGTATAGCGCTGATTAAAATCGGTGACGTAGTTACGTACGTTTTCAGCGGTGGAAATAAGGTCTTCATCATTGGTATTGCTAATGCCTACGTTCACTGAAAGGTTGCCATTGAAATAACTGGCATTGGGGCTGTCAGCAAAACGATCACGCACATCGGCAATATCTCTCAGTCTGATGACATTGCCGTTGGGTTCTGCCCTTACAATCAGGTAATCCAGCTCTCTGGCGAGGTAAGACCGGCTATTCGCCCTGATCAGGTACTCTTCCAGGTCGGTCTTGATGTTACCCCCGGTTACCAGTATGTTTTCCCGGGCTACGGCCTGGGCTACCTCGTCAAAGGTGAGGTTGAAGGCCAGCAGGTCTTTTTCGCGTACTGCTATCTCTATCTCCTCATCCGGGTAGCCGGTAATTTCTACCTGAGAAATGCCTTCTATTCCCCTGAGCTCGTCTTCTATCAGCCGGGCAATCTCTTTAAGCGTATTGAGCTCCAGCTCTTCACCACTCACAGCAAAGGAGATGGTGGGTCTCAGGTTTTCCTGCTTACTGGTAACCAGGGGCTCCATTCCGGTAGGGAAGGAGGGTACGCGGTCTACTGCGTTTTTTACCTTGGCCAGCATTACATCTATGTCCTGCCCTTTTTCTATCTCTACAGTCAGCCGTGCAGAGTTTTCATTACTGATAGAGGTGACGCGGTCAATACCGGCAAGCCCTTTCAGGTTATCTTCAATTTTCAGCACGATACCCTCTTCAATCTCCTGTGGAGAAGCACCGGGATAGGTAGCACTGATGGTAATGTTCCTTGTCTCGTTTAGCGGAAAGAAGGAGGATTTCATCTTTAAAACCCCAAGTATACCGAACACGATGATGGCGATCATAAGCACATTCACCGCTACCGGATACTTGATAAAGTAGGTGATCAGTTTTTTCATGGTGCGGTCTCAGGTTGAGTTGATCCTTTGGCCACTTTTACCAGCATACCGCTGTAAGCACCGGGAATAGGCCTGTCTACAAGCTGAGTGCCGTCTGGCAGGCCTCTGATGATGGCTGTCTTATTGGTGAAGTGTACAGGCTCTACGCGTTTGATGGCCAGCTTGTCACCTTCCACTACAAATACCTCTGACTGATTGATCAGCAGACTGCGGGGAATCTCGATTACGTTGTTTTCTGATCTGGCCCTGATGCTGGCTTCCAGGTACATACCCTCTATCAGGCCCTCACCGGTTACCCCTATAAAAACCTTTACGGTCTGAGTGTTCTGGTCTATTCGGCCGTTAACACGTTTTACAGTACCTGTCCAGTTTCTCTCTCCGCTCAGGTCAAAAAGGCCGACTGATTCGCCTACTTTCAGTATATCTATATATTCCTCGTTTACATTTACTTCCAGCTCAAAGTCATTCATTGACACGAATTCGCCCAATTTTTGACCAGATCGGATCAGTGTGCCGGGGTTCACCAACGACTCGGTAATCACGCCTGAAAAAGGAGCCACCAGCTTATACTTGTTGTAGCGCTCTTCCAGATTTTTGATGTTGTAATAGGTAGATACCACCTGGCGTCCGTTGACAAAGTACTTTTCTTTATCGGAGGTAGGTTCCGGTAAAGGAGCCAGGGACTTTTCCAGATCAAAGTTTTTCAAATACGTCTCCCAGTGCTGGAAAGCATCCGGGTAATCAAAGCGCAGGTCGGGCATCATGCTCGTAATCAGGTCAAAGAGAGTGCTGCGCTGGGCCAGCAGACTTGTATAGAACTCGCGACTATCGATATCCATCAGTACCTGGCCTTTTCTATAATGCTGGCCGGCCTTAAACGGGAGCCTGGTTTCTTTAAAAATACCCTGTACTTCAGAGAAGAGCTCTACTTTGCGGGCCGCAACAATGTTGCCATTGGCCTTCAGGATAATGGGGATGTCCGTGTTGATAACGGGCTTTGTGTACACCGTTTTAATGGTTTTGGGAGCCACGCGCACCGGGCGTTTGTTATTATCAATCTGTGTTTTTGCCATGTAGCCGGCTCCTGCAAGCAGGGCCAGACCTAATACTATACCTATAACTTTTCTTACCATAAGGGTTTTATCACTGAAGTCTTAAATGCATTTAAGGCGTGTTTTGTTCACGGTTTTGCTAAAAATGTCTTGACATACAATATCATTACACAGACAAAACCCGCTCCGAATAGTTTAAAGCACTCTGCCCGATATTTGTAAGCGGTAACCTTAAGGGAGGAAAGGTTTTTTTGGCCTTAAAATGGTATGGTCCCTGTGTTTTTTGTCTACTCTTTGCGCAGCACAGTTACCTTAAAAATCTTTTCGTTTTTCACCTCATAAATCACTACCAGTTCCATCACTTCAGCACTACCCATTCGGCCTGTAATAGACTCATGATCCAGTACCTTATTTCCCAGCACTATGCGGTTGGTGAGGGTAGAGTGTAGCTTGGGCGATTTTTCAAAAAGATTGGTGTAGAGGTCTTTGACTGCATTAAAACCACTGGCTGAAGGATTGTTGTTACCAAAGCTGAAAAGCGCCACATCCTGACTCATGGTAGCCATAAACCCATCTATGTCTCTTTGGTTATAGGTGTCCAGCTGGGTTTGAACCACCTGCTCGGGTGATTTCTGGGCAAATGCAAAGGAAGTGCTCATAACTAAAAATAGTAAGGTGAAAAGAGATGATATTGGTTTAAAAGTCATGCATAAGGTACTAGCCAGAGGGGGCTTTTGTTTGAGAATACCTGGCCTTTTAGAAAAAAGGTGTTAGGGCTGTGGAGCTATGAAAACTGTAGCTCAGGCTTATCAAGAGCGGCTACTTCTTCCTTCAGGTATATGGCCAGCGGGTCGGTGAGAATACTGATGATCTTTCTCACTTTTCGATCTGCCTTTAATGATTGTAGCACCTGCAGGTATTCATGGCAGCGCATCAGCTCATCACTGCGCCACTGCTGAAATGCTTTATTTTGCTGAAGCCTTGACGGGTCTGCCATCATTTGTTCAAGAGGGATGTCCGTTGTGCTGAGCAGCTCCTGTGGCAGGTTGATGATACCCGAAGTCAAATCCTCACGCAGGTCTTGCAAGGCATAGAGCTTACCCTGTATCAGCCCCAGTCGGGTGATGTGTGCCCGGTCAAGTTGGGTACCCGTACCAATAAAGGTGAGCTGAAGTACGGCTGAAAAAGAGCGATCATATAACTGATCGAGTGCTGGCTGAGTAAGCACAGTTCCGTTAATGCGTCTGTTGTAATCAATCAACATGCTGTCCAGAAAATCGGTCAGCTCCTGCTTAATGAGGCGATGGTCGTCAGATTTGCGGCACAGTTTCTTTATCGCATCTGCCAGCACACGCTCAATATTGGTGAAGTCTCCTGTATCGGGAGCTTTCACCCGTGCTTTCATTTGCTTAATAAAGTTTTCAAAGTCTTTGTAATCAAGGGGGAGTTTGCGATCACCATCGGCCAGGTCATCTACATAGCGGCAAAAGAAATAGGTAGGCTTGGCGGAAGGGTAGAGCCCGGAGGCACCCAGCCAGTAGGTAATACCTCCCACGGTAAAGTACTTCTTAAAGTCGCGCTGCAACAGCCCAAGGAAGCAGCGCATGATGAAAAGCTCGCGGAGGAAATAGTTTTTCATGAGTAAAACGGCATTGCGAATATGGTTGAAATATTCGTATTTGAGCAACGAAGATAGTCTTTAACCCGGACTATGTGTTGGAACTTTGTTATGAGTAGATAAGTCACACGGAATCAGGGAGTTTTATTGATTTATGCATCCCGATAGCTATCGGGACTGTTATGGTTAAATCAAAAAGCTCATTCAGTTTACTGATTCACAGTGAGTTATCTACGGAATAGATTTTCCAATGAATATTCCGGGTTTAATATCTCTACCTCATTCAACTGACAAAATAGAAATATCGAATCATGTTTCCCATCCACCTGAAGCTATTTGGAGAGTTCAATACCTTTTATGAGGGAATCTACTTTGCCCTGGGTGTGGCCTTTGCCTTTCTGATTACTTTTCGCAATGCTGGAAAAATGGGCATAGACAAAGATATGCTATCGGTGCTGCTGGTAGTGGCACTGGCCAGCGGTATTATCGGGGCCAACCTGTTTCAGCAACTTTTCTATAAAGACGTATCCTCTTTTTCTGAAATCTTTACTACCTGGAACAAAGGCCTCAGTATTACCGGAGCGGTGGTGATAGGACCAGTGCTTACCTACCTGTATTGCCGCTATAAAAAACTGCCCTATTGGAAGCTGTTTGCACTGGTGGTACCGGGCATTATCCTGGCGCAGGGGGTAGGCAGGCTTGGCTGCTTTATGAATGGCGATGCCCATGGAACGGCCAGCGATTTGCCCTGGGCCATGAGCTTTCCGCGCTATGGTCATACGATACCCGGCTTTGAAGAGCTCCCAGATAGTCGTTATCAAAGCGATGCCTGGAAGTATTCTGTGCGTAACGGATTGGTGAAGCAAAGCGACCAAAGAAGTGCCCGGGTACATCCCTCGCAGCTCTATGAGTTTCTGGCCGATTTACTGCTCTTTTTTGTACTGATCTGGCTACTGCAAAAGGTCAGGCTGAAGGCCTGGGAGGAGAAGATAGTGCCTTTTGCCTATATAGGCGGCTATGCCGTCATCCGTTTTCTCATTGAGTTTACCCGTGCCGATCGAGAGCTGGCCGAAGGAGCTGCCCTGAGTCAGATGCAGTGGGTGTTGCTGATTGTGTTCGCCCTCAGTGTCATGCTGGTCGTGAAATTCCGGGGGAAGGCCCTACCCGAATCTAAGTCAGACCGCTAAGGTCTGACTGGTCTTATGGTGAGTATCCATGATCAGCGTCCTCTGCGAGAGACACTGATCGGGGACAATTGGTGTTTCGAATTTTTCCCAATGGTTTTGTCAGATACTATCGCATATGCCAAGTCGGACCGCCAAGGTCAGACTGATTTTACAAAAGGGTAATGTTGATCAGTGTCCTTGAAGAGAAACACTGATCTGGCTGTGAATAGAAGCTGGTCAGGGCGATAAACGGTTACACCGTCTCCTGCTCCTGGCTTTCCCGCTCGTAGAAGAAATTATCTTCACCAAATGCCGGTTCGAGCTCATCGAGCCAGGCCGCTTCAGGGTCATACTTGGCAAAGAAGGGCCTGCCTACCCAGTCAGGGTTTCTGCCCTGCAGAAAGTTGAGTACAAACACTTTTTGTCCCATTACCTCCTGTGTGCCCAGTACCTGTACCTTACCCGGTGCGGCTGACATACTCGGGCCTCTCACCGTACGGGCTATGCCTGAAACCTGGCTATAGGCCTTTCTGAATATTTCATAGCAATTGTCCAGGGATACAGCAAAGAAATCGCGTGCGCCTGTGTCTCTTGCTACAAACATATAATAAGGCACGCAGCCCATGGTGGTTTGCTTGCGCCACATTTGGGCCCAAAGGTCGCCATCGTCATTAATGCCTTTCATTACCGGAGCCTGGGTTCTTATTTGAGTGCCAGTCTCCCTTATGTTTTTAATAGCCTCTGCCACTGCCGGTGTAGAAAGCTCTACCGGGTGGTTAAAGTGGGCCATGACAGTCAGGTGTTTTCCTGCCTCATTTACTTTGCGGAAGAGGTCTAAAAGTTGCTTAGCCTCCGGATCGGTAGTGTATTTATAGGGCCAGAAGGTCAATGACTTTGTACCAATACGAATGTTTTTCAAGTGAGGAATATCAGCTTCCAGTAGTTCGTTCAGATAGCTGGCAAATACCTCCGTAGACATGATCATAGGATCTCCGCCTGTAAAAATCAGGTCAGTCAGCTCAGGGTGTGCCTTGATATACTCAATCACCAGGTGAGTTTCGTTCATGGCAAATTTCAAATCACTGATACCCACAAACTGGGGCCATCTGAAACAGAAGGTACAATAGGCATGGCAGGTTTGTCCCTTACGAGGGAAAAACAGCATGGTTTCGTTGTACTTATGCTGTACCCCCGGCAGCTCTATACCATTTACACTGGGTACATTTTGCTCTTTTTGTCCGGCCGGGTGCGGGTTGAGATCCAGCCTTATGCGATCTACAATGGGTTTCAGAGTGTGCTTATCCGTGCCTTTTTTAATCCAATGCGCTACCTCATTAAAGTGGTCTTCGCTCAGCATTCCTTTCTGGGGGAAGGTGAGTAAAAACATGGGATCATCTTCAAAGCTATCCCAGTTGATTAACTCATCAAGTACATAGTTATTCACTTTAAAAGGCAGTACATGCCCCACCACTTCAATTACGAATTTCTGTTCCTCAGAAAGCTTATCCATTTGCGGAATTTTTCTGAAGTTATGTAGACTATATGCTTGGTAGACTTTACTCACTTTATATCAGGGATTAAAAATTACTGTAAACGACACATCCACTTACTCGTGGAATGCTGAGAGTGGTATTAGCAACAAAAGGAAAATTTGTCAAAACCACAGAACTGGCAAGATAATAAAAACAATAGCGCTTCCCACTCAAATCATAGAACAAGTGCAGACCTATTTAAAAGAAAGTTTGTTTTTCTATGGTTTTTCCGGGATGGCCACGCCTTTAGCGTCAAATTTCACGACAAAGAACCTGAGTGGTGTATCACCCGTATTGGTGATGCCGTGCATGTCCCAGGGTTTGGCATAGAGCATATCACCGGCTTTGGCTGCAGAAGTTTTGCCATTAAGGCTCCAGGTGCCGTTGCCTTCAATTATGTACATAAACTCTTCTGCGGTGTGCTGGTGTGGAGGGTGTATCTCCTTCCCCGGCAGTATTTTAGCCATCGCGCTGAGTGAGTTTTTGGTACCATAGGTAGTAGCGGTAGCCTCATCGGTATAGATGAAAATTTTGCCCCAGGCCTCATCCGGGCGCTGGGCATCTGCTTCTGAAATGATGGCACTGTCAATGTCGGCATAGATTTCATGCCCTTTCCAGCCCAGCGAGACAGATAGTATAGTACACAGGGAAAAACCAAGGAGGGTGGCTGTTTTCTTCATTTTAAGCATGTCAAAAGAGTATGTGCGCTGATACAAGCGATATTATGGCCTGAAGCTAATAAATTAATACTTCAGTCTACGCCAGTAACCAGGAACAAAACTTAACGGTCACCGTTTGCAGATATGCTGATTATTTTGCAGGCTGTGCTAAAAAAAATTAGTACCTTGGAAACTAAGCAACAGGATTTACTTGTTGCATATATGAGCAATCACATAAAGGTTATCAAATGCAGGCTTGCTCTGATCGGTGACCTTATACCAAGTAAAAAAGAAGCATAGATATATGGAGAAGAAGGGAAGACCCGTCACAAGACCACCAGAATTAAAATCAGGATATTATTTAGAAATCAAGAGTAAGGGAGCCAGCTCAGGAGTCAAAATAAGAAGAGACACCAAGCAGGCCATGGAGTTCACGATTAAGCAATATGAAAAGAGCAAAGTTGTGACTTACCTTGGTGAGGTCAAGGATGGCAGATGGGTTGATGGCAAGAACAAAGGGAAGAAGACCAGGTAACCGATAAGCGTTACTGCTTTACACTTCCATGATGATATAAGTTACCAGCCCTGCTTGTGAAAACGAGCAGGGCTTTGTGCATTAGGCTGTGATTTTTTTTCTAACTGAGTATATCAATTACTTCCACTTACTTTGGATCAGTCTTTATCCCGGATTATGCGTTGGAACTTTGTGATGAGTAGATAAGTCACACAGAATCAGGGAGTTTTATTGATTTATGAATCCCGATAGCTATCGGGACTGCTATGGTTAAATCAAAAAGCTCATTCATTTTACTGATTCACAGTGAGTTATCTATGTAATAGATTTTCCAATGCATATTCCGGGTTTATTTTTGAAGAGCGTGATATATAGATTTCTATTTTAACCATTTAGTTGAACGTTTAGGTTTATTAGCTCCATTTCTAAAACCTCTGTTGTCGCTTTTTGCGGCCAAAAAGGACCAAACCGTGCCGGCCGTACTTAGGTACTAAGGCAGGCAGGAACCCTTTCCGATAACACCAAATCCAAGCTCGGTTTTTTCGCTCAAGGCCAACGCGTGCCAAATCCAACCGCCTTGTATTTCGCACTGTTATCGGTTTTGCCACCCTCTTGGGCGATTAAGGCTCTACAGATCATAAAAAATATAGCATATCGTAAACGACTATTCCCCAACTTCACCGATTGCCCCCTTACTGCTTACCCAACTTAATATGCACGGCCATAAAGGCCTCATTCCCGAGTACCTCGGCTTTATGCCCATGAATTCCGCTATCAAAATCAATATGATCAGGTAGGTAATCTCTGGCGATAAAGGCATCTCCTGCTGAAAAATCCTTGTATTCTCCGGATTGAAGCGTCAGCCGCAGGCTACCTCGTTGCACAATGATCAGCGTAGGGTCGCCTGCCACATGCCAGTCAGTCTGGTAGCCCGGAGCACTCTCACGCAGCCGCAGGTTTTGGGCTTCAATGCGGTCCGTCAGTATCATACCACCCCGAGTATGCTGCGGAAACTGCGCTTCTGCAAAGATGCTGATAAAGTCTTTATCAACGGTAATGGTGGGAAGGGTCGTCACTAAGGTCATAGCACTTTAAAGTTGCCATAAATATATCGCGTTATGATCACACCATTAGCGTCTCAGCAAGTCGTTTACATCTTGCAGGATCAAATCGACCCACAGGCCATACATTTTGCCAGAGGGGTGTAGCCCGTCAGAAGCCGTGAGTTCGAGATCGGTAGCGGCTTCCCGCGATATGGGCGTAATGTCAAAGTATTGAATGCCATATTGGTCGCAGAGGGCTTTGCTCGCGGCATTGAACTCGTCTATATCACGGCCTATGTCTCCACCACGGCTGCTGCCAAACAGGGTTACCCCATAGTCGGGTATGGATAGCACAAAAACCTTTTTTGCATTACCTCCTGCCAGGTCAATGGACATTTGCAGCAGCTTTTCAAAGTCAGGCGTGAAGCTTTCCACACTGCGGCCTCCAAACTGATTGTTTACGCCAATCAGCAGGGACACCATATCGTATTGTTCACCCAGGTTACCGGCATTTTCAATGGCTGATATCAGCCTTTCTGTCCTCCAGCCGGTTTGGGCTATAATCACGGGCGGCCTTACATTGACGCCCTCCCGGTTGAGTGCTTTAGCCAACTGAACGGGCCAGCGCTCACTTTCCTCCACGCTCTGGCCTATGGTATACGAGTCACCCAGGGCCAGGTATGAGTAGGAGGGGCTGGTGGTATCATCGGACTGGCAGCCGAGCATCAGTGTCAGTAATAGTATAGCAAGGTATTTCATGGGATTGTAAACCATATCAGCACTACTGCCTGATAAGCGAAATTGTTTGGTCTAGATCAAAAGGAGGTGAGGAGTAGAGTTTTGGCTTAGCTCCCAACTGCCTTCACGCTTATATACCGTACCTAAAGGCACGGGCGAAGGTTATTGTGATCGGTGTTACCCGGCTTTTGTCCCTACGGGACTGTCAGCGTTAAGCTTTATACGAAGCTATGGTCTTGTTGGAAGCTGAAATGATAGGCTAATGCTTTTGCTGATGGCCGGATAGTGGAAAAGCAATGGAGTGATATTGTTTTTTAATAAGCGAAATATCTCGTGTAGTAGGCGAGATATTTCGCTTACTGCCTGGTTTTATAAATCTGCTTAGACTGAATTCAGTCTTTCAGGCCTGTATGCAAAGCAATCACTTGTCATGGCTTTTTTGTGTAAAAGCTACCCACCTTGCTACAGAGTGCAAAATACCCACTGGCACGGATGTTTATGAAGGTACAGAAACAGCAATTTCATGATCAGGAAAAAGCCCGCTTGCGAACAGACCGGGCTTTTAAAAAACACTGATCTATGCTCATTAAAGAAGAATTGCCGCTTACTCCTGAAGACACTAAAACGCTACAGAAGCGGATGGCACCCATTTTTATCTTTCCCCTGTTTCTGGGCGGAATGATGTACTTCATTTTTGGAAGTGTATTGGGCAATGGAAGCTTTGAAGGCGACAGCATATTTATCTTCGGCTTTGGTGCTTTTGGTCTCATCTTCCTGGGCATCATCGGTTATATGCTTTGGTCTTATGTGTCAGACATCCGTGGAGGGGTGAAGGAGCGCCTTGAGGGCGTAGTAACTGATAAAAGACTGGACATACAGACCTCTGGCGGACATGGCACAGGCAGCAACAGAAGAAAGACCCGCACTACGCGCCATCACTACATATACCTGGAGGGCGAAGAGCTTAAGCTGGACTACCGTGATTATAACCGGGTAAAAACCGGGGAGCGCATTGTGATGGAAAGAGCACCAAAGACCGGTACCGTCTTTACGCTGGAGGTACTGCAAAGTGCCATGGCCGATGAGCATACCGAAGGAGCAAAAGGGAATGATCAATTCTTAGACACTGATATGGTGGAGGAACGATTTCGCCCGGAAGACCTGGCTGCGCTTAAAAGAATTTTTATCAAAGAGCGAAATCGCAAATTTATCTTTATGCTGCCGCTGCTCTTGATTGCTTCCTGGTTTGTTTACGTGGGCTACTGGGGGCTTTTGGTTTTCCTGTTTCCCATTCCGCTCATCTTGCTTTTTCAGTTTATCGGGTTGTGCCGCCTCTTCCTGCGCTACTCCAAAGACAGGGCGCATGGTCATAAAAGAGGCTTTACTACTCTGCTGGAAGATAAAATCACCGTGACCGGCAACAGGCATAAAGGCAAGCACACCATCCGTACTACGCGTGGTAGGTTTACCGTATCTACCGAAATCTATGATTCCCTGTCTGCAGGCGACCGATTGGTGCTCTATATGCCCCGTAACGGTAAAACTCCCCTGAGTATTGTCACTTTGGAAGGTAAGGAGTTTTACCTGGCCTGATGTAAAAGGGCGGGTTCATGACGGAAGGTGTAATAGGCGAGATATCTCGTGTAGTAGGTGGTTTCAAAAGCAAAGAGGGAGCCATATATTCTAACGGATTTCACGCTTAGATGCTGTACCTAAAGGCACGGGGTATGGGTATTGTCATCGCTATTACCCGGCTTTTGTCCCTATGGGACTGTATTGGGGTGCGCTCTGCAATAAATGGTGCCTTTGGGAACTGCATGCTAGATAGCTGCTTTTACCGATGGCAGGACAGTAGAAAAGTAACACGGTCATATGGCATTTCGATAAGCGAAATATCTCGTGTATCAGGTGGGATATTTCGCCTATTGGCTGGCAGTATAAATCTTAACTTTTAGAAGCTATTCTTCTAAGAACGGATTGGAAAAACTCAAAAGAACGGGCAGATTTAGCCAACGGAATTCACTGTGTCTGTCCTTTTCAGCCCCTGATATCCATCTTAAACTCAAAAGGGTCAAGTGAGGCCTGGTAAAAGGTAATGTCTTTAAACCAGGCTGTGCTGAGTTGCTGTATTTCGGCCTTCATAGCCTCTGTCATTCTGGGGCCGAGCACAATGCTGCTGATGGCATCGGGGGGCAGTTGGTAGAGGTATAGGTCCGGGTTGAATGGTGCAGGCTTCATATCTTTCAACAGCTTAAACATACGATATTCCTTTTCATAAGCCCACTCTGGCGCCTTCCAGGCCAGCATGTCGGGGGTGGTCTTGTACCGCTTGTCGTCCACTACCACTACAGGCCGCTTTTTACGATAACCTACCTTGGACAAGTTCATCCCCCCTTTACCATAAAAGAACTTATGCCGGGTATTGAACTGTATAGCTCCGCCCCTGAATTCATCGGCATAGTGCGACCACATCAAAATGTTATAGGGGTCGGAGGTAAGGCAAAACACGCCCATGATCTTGTCCCAGTCGGCCAGGTAGCGCTCGAATAGTTCCAGGCTGATGGTGGCTAATACTTCTTCATTTTGCAGTGCATTGGCCATACCTTCTTCAAATTTTTCCTGGCTGTAGGTAGCCAGGCTGTTTTGGCGTTCTTCCAGCAGGTGTCTGCGGATGATCTTTTTAAGGCTGCCACGGTGAAAGGCCGGAAAAAACTCGAAAGGATCATTAAACTGCGAAGGCTGGGTAAAACGTACCATGCCATTGCCCAGAAAGCGCTTAAGACCCTCAAAGGAAAAGTATTTGTAAAGTAAGTCGGGTACCCATTCAGGCCGCTCCATTATGCTATATTACAAATTTCGACTTAGATAAGCAGTTGGCACTCTCTCTTGACAGTGGGCTGACTTTCTCAGATGACTGCAGTCATTTATTATCACAAGTTTAATCAAGTCTTACCCCACAACCCCCTCCAATTCCACCCGGTTGATATAAGTATAGCCATAAGCATGGTGAAAGCCAATAGTGGCTGTAGCAGTTTGCTGACGGGTTACCTGATCTCCCCCGGTAAGCGCGTAGCGTAATTGGCAATGTACCTCAGCACCCTCTCCATCTAATGATGCCAGTAGCGCATCCACAGCCAGCAGCTCAATGTCTAGCGGTCCTATAATCAATTGTAAGTACTTCGCGAACTCCCCGGCACTTCTGCGCTGCGCTCCCGAGCTAATCTCATTCCAGAGTTCCATGTGCAGGGAGTCAAATTTCTTATCGAAGACCGATCTTATAAAATCAGCCGCCTGCCTTTTTGCATCTTCACCGTAGTTGGGATGAAACTCTTCATAAGTAAAGTGTGACTGTAGCCCCGGCACATCAATCATATCCATCTCCTCGTGGAAAAGCTCTTCTACTATAAAGCGGTAAATTTCTCTGTCGGCTACATCGTAAATCGTGGCCAGGTAAATGTTTTTAGAAGCCAGTAGTTGTTGCAGGTACTTCAGGCATTCGGCCATGCGATCATCAGGAATACTGTCCGGAGCAGGTACCTTGGGCTTGTCAAGCAGGTCATAGACTTTAGTGGTTTCTCTCTTTTCGGCAGCTGCTTCAAAGGCCCGTATATAGTCCAGAAACTGAGACTCCACCTGGGCAGGTAGCTTCTCTGAGTCTGTTTCCATATGTGACATACCAAACTCGGCAGTCAGTTTCAGTTTCTTCAGCTCATTTTCAAATCTCAGGCGCTCAGCCTCTTCATCAGGTGTATTCATTGCATCAGAGAATTAATAAAATCTAAGGGAAGGACATAATTGTTAATTATATGAAATACAATATACCAATAACTGACATGGTTTTTCAGGTCATTCATATCAAAAAAAGTGAGATTCTATGTAGTTTCACGGAGACCCCTGCTGGCAGATTCTATGACAAAAAACTGGATCAAATACTGGAGAAACAGCCTTGCTGATGGCGAGCGTATGGAACGTGACCCTACAAAGTTGCAGCACCGCCATTATGAAAAACTAGACCTGAAAGCCGGCAAACTCCCGGCAGAAGATGGCAACGATTTAATTGACAGTTACGAACTGCGGGTGAATAAGCGCAATGGCATTACGGATAAGAAAGATGAAGACTGGAAGCGTCTGAACCAGCTGGAGGTAATTATTTCTCCGCTGTCTTTACTGGCTGTATTTGAGCATACTAAAAGGCGGGGAGAAGCTAAAAAAGTATATCCTTTCTGGATCAATGCCGTGCTCAACAGAGAGGGGCGGCTATTTATACCCGAAAAAAAATACCCCGTAATGGTCAGGCGAGTGCTGGCACCCGCTGCCAAAGAAGACCAGGAGATTACCATAGGCGCTGTAGAGCAGGTAGACAAGGTAATGGGAGAGGGCATTCCCCATTTGGAAGCCTGGGCGGACTACTGGGGCTTTATTAAACGTTTTTTTAAAAAGACCACCGGTCAAAAGCTCAATAGCTTTGACATGAAAGGCGTCCGCTCGCTCACGGAATATATCATAGCGGTAGACGAAGAAATAGAAGGGGCTTCCCAGGGCATTATCCAGCTCTATGATGCGCTGCTGAGTGAGGAGAATCATCCACCGCTCTTCAGGCGGCTAACTGAACCAGAACCACCTTTGCTCAGGCCACTGATGACACCAAGTGAGCAGCGCAAGCAAATGAACAAGCACCTGGGACAGATGGGCAATACCTTTCCGCTCTCATTCAGTCAACGGCAGTCGCTGCACCATTTCAATCAGCTTAAAAACCATGAGATACTAGCCGTAAACGGCCCTCCGGGCACGGGCAAAACTACCCTGCTACAGAGCATTATTGCCAATGAATATGTGAAAGCAGCCATCAGGGGAAGACATCCCTTTGTGGTGCTGGCCTGCTCTACTAACAACCAGGCGGTCACCAATATCATTGATAGTTTTTCAAAGGCAGATTCAACTGATAAGCAGCTGGCAGGGCGTTGGTTGCCTCAGCTTAGTAGCTACGCCCTTTATCTGCCTTCCAATGGGTATAAGCCCTCCGAAAAGATTCAATACGCGAAAACTAAAGGGGAGGGGCTACCTTCCGTGCTGGAAAAGCCTGACTACCTGAAGCGCGCCAAAGGCCATTACCTGAAAAGGGCAGGGGCGGTTTTGGGTGAAGATTTTTCTACGGTGGAATCTGTAACCGATCATTTACAGAAGATGCTTCGCACTATCAGTGCTATACTGGAGCAGGGTGCCAGGGTGATGACGGGTACGGCTCAGCCAAATGATGAGGAGAGTGCACTTTGGCAGAGCTGGCTGGATCAGAATAACCTGGACAATAAGGCAGCAGAAGTTGCTGATGCCCTGGATATAACCCTGCGCCACCGGGCCTTTTTACTGGCTACCCATTACTGGGAGGGTCGCTGGCTGCTTGAAACCGATGTGGCCTTGGAGCTGGATAGCCTGCGCAGAACCGGAGAATCTGGTATGAAAGCCCGCTACAGGCGCTATGCCATGCTTACGCCCTGTTTTGTGGCCACCTTCTATATGGCACCCAAATTCTTTTACTGTACACCCTTCCAGGACGGAGACTATACGCGGACACCCCTGCTATCATTTATAGACCTGCTGATTGTAGATGAAGCCGGTCAGGTAACGCCTGAGGTAGGGGCTGCCACCTTTGCCCTGGCCAAAAAGGCCCTGGTGGTAGGGGACATTAAGCAGATAGACCCCATCTGGAAAATACCGCGTAGCATCGACCACTCAAACCTGAATAAGTTTGACCTGCTTGAAGATGGCCTGACTATGGCTACTCTCGATACTATGGGCGCTACGGCCGCTGCGGGCAGTATCATGCGCCTGGCACAAAACGCTTCACCCTACCAGGCCTCTCAGGAGGAGGCCCGGGGCATGCTGCTGGTAGAGCACCGCAGGTGTTTTGATGAAATCATAGACTACTGCAACAAGCTGGCCTATCACGGGCTGCTGCAGCCTATGCGTGGTAGCGCTGGCGATCAGGAAGAGCCATGTCCCTTGCCTGCCCTCGGTTATGTACATATTGAGGGCTTTTCCAGGGCGGAGGGCGGTAGCCGCAGCAATGAAAAGGAGGCCATAGAAATAGCGGGCTGGCTTAAAGAAAACTACGATAGGCTGATCAGCTTTTACCAAAAGCACCCCAAGCAGAAACTGGAAGATTTTGTGGCCATTATTACCCCATTTACGGCCCAGAAATACCTGCTGAAGAGTGAGCTCAAGAAGGCGGGCTTTGATACGAGGCGCCTGACCATCGGTACGGTACATGCCCTGCAGGGCGCTGAGCGACCGGTGATCCTCTTTTCTACCGTATATGCCTCCAATGAAAATACGCGCACATACTTTTTCGACCACAGCGTAAATATGCTCAATGTGGCCGTCAGCCGGGCCAAAGACAGCTTTGTGCTAATGGGTGACCTCTATATGCTGGACGAAGACCTGAAGAGCCCCTCAGGCCTGTTGATTAAGCATTTGCATCAGTTTGGGGAGGAGCTTTAGGCCACTTGGATGGTGCTATTAGCGATAGGCGAAATATCTCGTGTAGTAGGCGAGATATTTCGCTTAGTGGTTTGAGTGCTCATTCTGCTGCTCTTTCCTGTGCCGGTATGATATAGCCGCTATCAGTTTATTTCTTTCTCAGTTGACTTGATTTAAGAAAAATGGAATAGCCGATTTGAAACTCAGAGTAATTATTATTCCAATAGTCCCACTCATGATTAAAACGAAAGCGACCAAAAAGCTTGTTGGAAGATCCGGAATTGGTATTACCGGTATTCCAGGTGAGTAAAAACTCCCATGAATTGATAAGATAATTAGGCCCTCTGAGCATTTCTTTCTCTACAGACCGAAGTTTTAAAGCAGAAGAGCCAATAAGTGGATCTATATAGGTCCATCTTGAGGAGAGTTCGAAAGCCCATTTTGATTCAGGATTAAAGATCGCCCTAAGCTGGGCGCCCAGCATCAGGCTGTTGATATGTTCATCCAGTATCAATTCACTGCTGTTATCTGGTATTGTATCCTGAAGCTGTGTTACAGCAACCCCTATAGCGGTATTGAGGTGCAAGGACAGTGAAGGGCCCTGGAGGTCAATCATATTAACTTCATTGCTTGTACGGGCAAAACTAAACCGGTGTATTTCAAGAGGACTTAGATAGTTAACCGTTAGTCCCGTAGAGTTAGTGTGTTGGTTTACCTTAATACTTCTATTATTCTCCTCTATTTTGGCCAATTCAAAATTAGGAGTCATATAGGTGAAGTATCCAATGCCTGTCCCTCTCATCAGAGAGTTGTCTCTCCTTTTGGTCCACAGGTTAATTCGTTTACTAAATTCCAGTTGTACCAGTCCGTTGGGGTTATTGTTATTAAAACCAACCAGATCAGAAAATACATTGAGTGTGAATAGCTGAGTAGATGAGGCCTTAAACAACTCTTGCGTTTCTTTAGGTTGAAGGTCTATCGTCACGTCTGCCGGGCTGAAATCATTTGTTCTTAAATCAACTAATCGCTCATAGTCAACCACATCAGACAGCGTGATACTCTGAGACTTAGGCGCCACATAGGTTTCCTGATAAAGGTTGATTCCATCAAATGCTTCAATATTTCTTCGGGTGGTGATGCCAATGGCAAACTGATTAGAGAAAATCTTGGTTTGACCATTGTGCGTACCCTTAACGGTAATCTGTTTTATGGTACCATCCTCAAATACTATTCTGGCATATTCTACCTTTAAAGAATTCTTGTTTTCGACAGAATCCTTTTTTCCACTATTCGCATCCGATAGTTTTTTAGATGCTTCTTTAAGTTTTTCCAGCTTTACTTTTAGTTCATTTAATGTTACCAATTTCGCTGAATCAAGCCCTTTTCTAATATCACGTTTCTCACATCTTCTGATTTTTCTCAGCACTTCTCTTTTCTCTTTTGAGTAAAGCCGCTCGCTCCACTTGGTCTTAGCTCGTTGAAAAACCCTCACAGTTCTGTCTTCATTATTGTCCAATAAGCTTTGATAAAGGTTTTTGATAGGTACTACTTCATTCAGCGTTATTTTTCCGATTTTTTGTCCACTCACCTCAATGTTGTACAGCTCTGTAATGAGTTGTAGAAAGGCAGAAGAAATAGAAGGTTCAGCTTTATTCTTGACAGAGTCTGTAATTACAATGGTTGTTGATTCTACATTCGGACTGGCTTTTATGAGGTTTCTCCTATGTACTGAAAACACGATATCCCTGAATGTATTCAATGTGAAGTAATTAGTATTCTCAGTGATACTGCTATCAGCACTTAGAGATAGTTTAACCTTATACACCCTGTTGTCCTGAGTTACTTCTACAGAATAGCCAGTACCATCTATCTGGAGAGCTGCTTTAGCGTTTTGAGCTTGTAGATGTTGTGATGTGCTGCCGACTATTAACAAAATAGCGATCAGCCTTGGGCAATGGAAGAGTATAAGGTGTTTCATGATTGGTTGTTATTAAAAAATGCAATTAATAATTAATATAAGTATTTAGTGTAATTGAAAACAGTGATTTATTTAATTGGTGGTTTTCTGCCACAAGCTGCAATGAGGTGTTTGGCATCTAAGGGTAGGCGCAAACATTTTTTGTTCTAAACCCATTCAAGTCTTCCACCTTCCTTATCTTCACCCAATACCCAATACCCAATACCCAATACCCAATACCCAATACCCCCTATGCCCGCAGAACAAAAACAACACATAGAACAGCAGCTCTGGAAAATAGCCGATACCCTCAGAGGTAAAATGGACGCTGATGATTTCAGAGACTATATTCTGGGCTTTATCTTTTATAAGTACCTGAGCCGAAAAATGGAGCTCTATGCCAATGAGATCCTTGCGCCTGATGCACTCACTTTTGATGAGGTGGTGGGCCACGCACAAGAAACCCTGCTGATGAAAGAGGTGAAAGAGGCCGCACTGGATAAGCTCGGCTACTTTCTGAAGCCGGCAGAACTATTTTCAGAGCTGGCCCGCAGGGGTAATGCCGGGGGCAAAAACAACTTTATTCTGGGCGACCTGGCCTCTGTGCTCGTGAGTATAGAGCAGAGCACTATGGGCTCAGAAAGCGAAGAAGATTTCGGCCACCTGTTTGAAGACCTGGACCTGACCAGCTCTAAGCTGGGCAAAAGCGAAGAGGATAAAAATGAGTTGATTGTAAAAGTGCTGGCCCACCTGGACGAAATAGACTTTGATCTCGATAATGCCGACAGCGATGTACTGGGCGATGCTTATGAATACCTGATAGGTAAGTTTGCCAGTGGAGCAGGTAAAAAAGCCGGGGAATTTTATACCCCACAGCAGGTAAGTACCGTGCTCGCTCGCCTGGTTACGGAGGGTAAAGACCGACTGAAAAGTGTGTATGATCCCACCTGTGGCTCAGGTTCGCTGCTGCTGCGCGTAGCCAGAGAGGTAGAAGAGGTAGGCGCCTTTTATGGGCAGGAAATGAACCCCACTACCTACAACCTCTGCCGCATGAACATGATCATGCACGATGTGCACTACAAGCGCTTTGACATCAAAAATGAAGATACCCTGGAGCGGCCTCAGCATATAGACGACCGATTTGAGGCCATTGTAGCCAACCCGCCCTTTTCTGCTAAGTGGAGTGCCAATGCGCTTTTTATGAGTGACGACCGCTTTGCTGCTTATGGTAAGCTGGCTCCCGGCAGCAAGGCCGACTTTGCCTTTGTGCAACACATGATCCACCAACTGAGCGATACCGGTACCATGGCCTGCGTACTGCCCCATGGCGTACTCTTCAGAGGTGCGGCCGAAGGTCATATTCGGCAGTACCTCATCAAAGACCGCAACTACCTGGATGCCGTCATAGGCCTGCCAGCCAATATCTTTTATGGCACAGGCATACCCACCTGCATTCTTGTGATCAAAAAGCAGCGCCAGCAGCCCGGTAACGTAATCTTTATAGATGCCAGCCAGCACTTTGAAAAAGTAAAGACCCAAAACGTACTACGGCCCGCAGACATTGAAAAAATTGTCAGTACCTATACCACCCGTAAGGCCGAAGATAAATACAGCCATGTAGCCAGCCTGGCAGAAATTGCCGAAAACGATTATAACCTGAACATACCCCGCTATGTAGATACATTTGAAGAAGAAGAGCCAGTAGATCTGGCGGCTGTATCGGCTGAGCTAAAAGCCCTGAATGCAGAAATGGAAGCTACCGATGCCACCATAGCCGACTACTGTAAGCAACTGGGGATTGAACCACCATTTTAGTCCTGAACTATGATAGCAGGATGTACTTTGATAGACTGTGATGAATGATGATAAAGCAAGAACATAAGTATAGTGATTTGACCGGCAGCATTATTGGCTGTGCATAACACCTTGGGTAACGGATTTCAAGAAATCATTTATCAACGCTCCCTATCCATAGAAATGAACTTACGAGACATCTCACACGAAAGAGAAAAAGAGCTACCGCTTAAATACAAGGGGCATGATGTTGGTAGCAGAAGGGTAGACTTCTTTGTAGAAAACACCATCATGGTAGAAATTAAGGCGATTAAAGAGCTGGAAGATGTACATTTAGCCCAGGCTATAAATTATTTAGAAGCCTGGGATATGGAGGTAGGGTTACTTATTAATTTTGGCAACACGCGCTTACAATTCAAACGCGTAATGAAACCTAAAAAGGCACAAAACCACAAATCTTAAAAAGCTAAACATCAAACCTATTTATCATAGCCATCATTATATCAATACACATCATAGTTCAGACCATATGCAGACCAATAATATACCCGCCCTTAGGTTTAAAGAGTTTACAGAGGAGTGGTATATAAAACGGGCTGATGAAATCTTAGAGCGCTATTCAAATCCTGTTGAAGTAAATAAGGATCAAGAATACTATCAAATTGGTATACGTTCTCATGGAAAGGGTATTTTTCATAAAGAGCCTGTTTCTGGTAAAGAACTTGGGAATAAACGAGTTTTTTGGATTGGAGAGGAGTTGTTTGTCGTCAATATCGTCTTTGCTTGGGAACACGCTATTGCCCTTACGGGACCTAAGGAATCAGGAATGATTGCCTCACACCGTTTTCCGATGTATAAATCAAAGGGAGATCTGGTATCGGAAGATTTTATTTGGCGCTTCTTTTCAAGAAAGAGAGGTAAGTACCTACTACAAATGGCTTCTCCTGGTGGGGCTGGAAGAAATAAAACGCTAGGTCAACAGAACTTTAATGAATTAAAAGTAACATTCCCATCTCTCCCCGAACAACAAAAAATAGCCGCTTTTCTTTCAGCAGTAGATAAGAAGCTTAGCCAGCTTAAGCGCAAAAAGGCCCTGCTGGAGCAATACAAAAAGGGGGTGATGCAAAAGCTCTTTAGCCGGGAGCTGCGCTTTAAAAATAAGGAGGGCAATGACTATCCGGATTGGGAGGAGTGTCTCTACGGTGATATTTTCTCTTTTTACTCCACAAATTCATTGTCACGAGAAAAGCTCAACTATGATTGTGGAGAGGTTAGAAATATCCATTATGGCGATATTCATACTGAATTCGCGAGTCAATTCAATATTCTCAAAGAACAGGTCCCATTCATAAACAGTGATATAGAACTTAAAAAGATAAAGAAGGAGTCATATTGCCAAGAAGGAGATCTGGTGATAGCAGACGCCTCCGAAGACTATTCAGATATAGGGAAGTCGATTGAACTCATTGATTTGAATGGAGAAATGGTTTTGGCTGGACTACACACTTTCTTGGCTAGACCAGCTAAAGGAGCTATGTATGTTGGCTTTTCCGGTTACTTAGTTCAAGCGGATTATGTAAGAAAACAGATTATGGTAATAGCCCAAGGGACTAAGGTTTTAGGGCTTGCGACAAGCAGACTTGCAAAAGTTAAGCTTCAGATACCACCCCTTCCTGAACAGCAAAAGATAGCCAACTACCTCTCTGCCATGGATACTAAAATAGCTGCGGTAGACAAACAAATAAGCCAAACGGAACAGTTTAAGAAAGGGCTTTTGCAGCAAATGTTTGTGTGAATTACTTAAGATCTTGATCACAAATCAACTTAAAACCCCGCCTGCGACAGTGCGGATATTCAATTGAAGTGGATTTTGTTTTAGCCCTATCCTTAGCCTTTAAAATTTTGAAGGTAAACTCTATACATCTGTCCGACTCCCGACTCTCGTCTGACCTATTCGGTACTGACGGGATTCTTCCATCTTCTGACTTCGGTCTCCCGACTTCCAGCTTCCTATTAATACTCATAGTCACCTATCAATGCCATTTTACTTTCAGTTTATTGAAGCTTATTGTTAAACGAATCATCCAGTTTTTAATGCTTTAGTGTATATTGGTGTTGCTGTGCCATAAAGGCCCACGCAACTGCCAATGCCTGTAGAAGCTACCCAAATTCAGTACATTCTGGCCCAAACCAACCGCTTCAGAGATTTACATCAGGAGCGTAAGAAATTCCGTGGCGAAAACTTCAATGTGTTTTCTGTGCTTAAAATGGAGCATAGGGAAAATGCCACCCATTCGGCTTTTCTTGGAGAGTTGTTAGACCCTTTGGGCACTCACCTGATGGGTGCCGTATTTCTCAAACTCTTTCTGAAAACCGTGGGTTACCAGGGGCCATTGAACCCCGATACAGCCCGCCTTACACTGGAGTATCATATTGGTACCCGAAATGACAAGAAAAAGACAGGAGGCAGGATAGACATCTATCTTCAGGATGACAGGGGAGAGAGCATCTCCATAGAGAACAAAATTTATGCAGTGGATCAGCCCTTTCAGTTAGAGCGCTACGCTAATCATAACAAGGGAAAAAATACCGTTTATTACCTCACGCTGGATGGAAAAAGCGCTGCTGAGGAGCTTAATGAGAAGTCTGCAATACAGGAGAAGACCAACAAAACCCTGAATGAAGCTGAGGAGCAAAAAGAAGAGGAGCCGGACTTCTACGACTGCCTGTCATACAAGCAAACCATCATCAGGTGGCTGACCCTTTGCCTTAAAGAAGCGGCCGATCAGCCCATACTGCGCGAGAGCATCAAACAGTATATGCTGCTTATTAAAAAAATCACCAACCAGCTAAGCGATAATCAAATGGAACAAGACCTGCTCAACCTTATCAAAGCCAACTATGAGTCGGCCAAAAGCCTGGAGGGGCATGTATGGAAGGTAGAAGTAGAGGAGGCTCATAGCTTTCTGACAGACACCATGGAGTATATAAAAAAAACGCTGACGGGCGACTGGCAGGTGACTGTGGATGATGACCTGACCACAGCCTGGACGGGTTTACGCATTACCCGGCCCGAATGGAAAGGTATGCTTGTAAAACTGGAAGGTAACAGTAAGGCCCCCTGGAGTGATTGTAATTATGGTGTCCATGCCGTTAAAACACGCTATCAACGAGGAGACATCTACAATAAGTTAGCACATGTGCAACTGTTGCAGTCGGGCTTTAAGAATAACCATGCCTGGCCTTACTATCAGAAGGTAACCTTTTGTTATCAGCTGGAAGATCGCCTGCGACTCTTTGACCCTGTTAAGAGAAAGGCCTTACTGGAAGAGGTAAGCAGGAAGCTTATTTACCTGGCCAAAGCCTGCGAAAAACCTTTAGCTGATATTAAGGGAGTATAAGTATGAGTAGGTTCAGGTTGATAGGCATAAGGACGGGGGATCAACCTCCGGCATGGCAGGATAATTTCCTGAAGGTATTGAAGCCCAATACCTTCTTTCCACTTTTTAGCTGCTTTGAGCTAAGCGAAAACCAAAAGCACCTGCTCTACAAGCCAGAGAGAGATGCGCAAAACTTATATAAGCTCGAAAACAATCCCGCTGTATCCGTTGAAATCTCGGCCATTGTAGGTAAAAACGGGTCCGGTAAGAGCACTCTGTTGGAACTACTCTATCTGGCTATTTATAACCTCTCAGTAGCTAGAGGCCTCTTGCGCGGTAGTAAACCCATTACACTGTTAGGGCAAGAAGAACAAGAAGAACCGCTCAATTGTGACTTGTTTTTTGAGTCTTCCGGCCCCAGATCAGGGTACCATATGCTACGGTTTGCAGAACATACAAGTGCTTATCATAAGCTAAGAAAAGTAGCCAACACCCCTCATACATTCCGCTGGCCTGAGCAAGGAAAACCTTTTTACCAATTCGAACTGGAAGAATTCTTCTATGCCACAGTAGTCAACTATTCTATCTATGGACTCAATAGCAATCATATAGGAGAGTGGATCAAGGAGCTCTTTCATAAAAATGATGCCTACCAAACTCCCATTGTGATCAACCCCATGCGTACAGCGGGCAATTTTGATGTGAATACCGATGAGTATTTAACCAGGGCAAGGCTTATAGCCAGCTCCATGCTCAAGCTTGAGAAAACGAGGAAGCCCATTCTAATCAATGAAAATCAACATATAGAAAGGCTGGTTTTTAGGCTCAATAAGAAAAAAATCGAGATTTTAGAACAAGGCGAAGCTCCCGGAATTGAAGGAACGGTAAGCGATAAGCCCGGAATAAGAAAAAGAAGAATTGATGAGTTTATCAGTGAAAGCGGCTTTGAAAGTGCGGGTGAGATGGTAAGAATGGTAATAGAGGTATTTAGCGGATCTCCCTTTGACTACTCCGCAGTCAGGTTTGCCAAAGAGGTAGAGCTATACATTGTTAAAAAACTCTACCGCATTGCTTTCACCTACAGGAGGTATCATACGCATATGAGGCCTATTTCGCTGATCCCCAAAAAGTTCAGCTCAATTCTTGAGAAAGTATGGATTGGGTTCTATCTGCAGGATTTGAAGAATGATGAGAGTCATGTGACTTTTAAGTTGCGCCAAGCCATTAATTACCTTTTGTACAATCCGCTGGCCGAAACGAAAGACTTGGAGTGGGAAATGTCAGATAAGGACAGGCCAGTCTTTAGTATATCGCTGGATCAATTGACAGAACGTATCTTAGATCAACCAGATAAACCCATTAATTGTATTCCTCCCAGTCTGTTTAGTTGTGAAATTCTCTTGGGCAATCCCGATAATTCAAATCTTAGTTCCCTGGAGCGTATGAGTTCTGGTGAGTTGCAGTTGGTTAACGCTACCCAGTCTGCCCTTTATAACCTGATTAACCTGGACTCTTATGAAAATATAAAAAAACCGGATCACAAGATTATCTATAGAAACGCACTCATCGTATTTGACGAAGTAGAGCTCTATTTTCATCCTGAGTATCAGAGAAAACTGCTGAAGCATCTATTGAGAGAGTTAGATACCCTGGGGCTGAAACTGGTGACTAATATTCACATTCTTTTTGTTACCCATTCTCCTTTTATCCTCTCAGATATTCCTCATACCAATTTGCTAAGATTAGAGGATGGGTCTCCTGAGACCAAGCATGCTGACAGTCCTACCTTTGCCGGTAATATACATGAACTGCTCAGAAGCACTTTCTTTCTCGATGCCAGTACCGGGGCTTACTCTATTCAGGTCATTAACCAGTTATTGGATGACTTAAAACAAATACTGGCATTAAAGTCGGGAGAAGAGCGAGAGGAATTTATGGGCGCTTCCCCATCCGTAGAAGACAAAATTGCCGAGTTGAAAAAGTCAAACAGCTTGCAGCTGATTCGGTCCATTGGAGATGATATTGTAAAGAGCAAGCTGGAGTCAATGTACTGGCAATGCGTACTGGACGAGAAGGAAGCAAGAAAGCGACAGATCGCAGAGCAAATGAGCCTTTTGAGAGAGGAAATGCAGAATTTGGACAAGGAGCGAGATGATTAATCTGTTCAATAGCGAGCATCGAATTCTGGCTGATCTGAGTCAGGCATTCTTTGAATCTATCAAAGAAGAATTGGTGAGTCGCATTGACTCAGAAAAAAAAGCACTTAATAAGCATGTGACCAGTTCAGGCATAGGGCTGGGAGACTACCTTGCCCGGAATATTGAGAAGATTATTACCACTGACCTTCAGAAACTGGTCAATGAAGTTCATCCTGAATTGGAGGACCTGTTTGAGAAGAACTACCAAAATGGCCCCGATAAAAAGCCGCTGCCCTTCAAGGTATCCATTGATCACATCTTCTTTTTTGAAAGTCCCGAAAAGTGGAAGCCCTATAACCTGGCCCGGCAATTGGGTGTACACTGCTGCCCTTATTGCAATCGCACCTATATTACTACCCTGGGAGAAGACAAAGCAAAATTCAGCAGGCCCGACTTTGATCATTTTCTGCCAAAGAGTGTCTATCCCTATTTCAGACTCTCTTTTTTTAACCTGATACCCAGCTGTGTAATCTGCAACAGAAATGCGAAAGGCAGAAAGACTACTTCGCTTAAGAATAATATTTACCCTTACAGTGAGGGCTTTGGAGACAAGGCCAGGTTTACCTACTACCCAAAGACCTATCAGGATTTGATAGGGCAGGGCAGACCCGAGGTCGGATTCCTGTTTTTGGGAAGTGACGAACACAAACAAAAATGTGAAAACAATATTGCTTTGTTTCGCCTGAAAGAGCAATACAGCGTTCATACCTACGAACTAAATCATTTAATAAAACTAAGGTTACTCTACTCAGTTGATTATATTGATGAATTAATGAGAAAATATCCTGATTTGCTTAAGAGCAGAGAAGAGGCCTATAAAATGGCCTTTGGCAGGGAATTTGAACTGGCACAGGATGAGAAAAGACCCCTCTCAAAATTTACCCGCGATATACTGCGCGACCTGGGCATGTTAAATACTTTAGGAGAAGAATGAGCATCCCCTCAGAAGCAGAAATTGAAAACAACCTGATTGATCAGCTTATGGGGCTGGGCTATGAGCGTGCCTGGGTACGGGATGCAGACTCACTGCTAAGTAACCTGAAAATACAGCTGGAAACTTTTAACCAGGTCACTTTTTCTGAGCGTGAATTCAGCACCATTCTCAATCACCTGGAGAAGGGAAATGTATTTGACAAAGCCAAAACCCTGCGCGACCGTTTTCTGCTGGTAAAAGATGATGATAGTTACTGCTATGTGCGCTTTTTTAATAGTGAAGACTGGCGACAAAACCACTTCCAGGTCACCAATCAGGTACAACAGCAAGGCGCCTTTCTCAATCGCTATGATGTAACCCTTCTGGTAAATGGGCTGCCGCTGGTACAGATAGAACTCAAGCGCCAGGGTACAGAAATCAAAGAAGCCTTTAACCAGATCAATCGCTATCAGAAACACTCCTTCTGGAGTAATCATGGGCTTTTTCAATACGTACAGTGCTTTGTGGTCAGTAATAAATCAGAAACGCGCTACCTCGCCAATAATGAGCTGCAATCTCTCAAGCAAGCCTTTTTCTGGGCTGCTGAAGACAATAGAAATATCAAAGGACTCGAAGATTTCGCGCAGATTTTCCTGGATCCCGACCACCTGGGCAAAATGATAGCTCGCTATGTGGTTATGAATGAGGCCGGCAAGATCATGATGATTTTGCGCCCCTATCAGTACCATGCCGCAGAGGCCATTATCAGGCAGGTATCTGCCTCCAATGAAAACGGCTATATCTGGCATACCACAGGCTCGGGTAAAACGCTCACTTCATTCAAGGCCAGCCAGGTAGTAATGAATCTGCCGCAGGTACATAAGGTAGTATTTGTGGTAGACCGCAAAGACCTGGACTACCAGACCATGCGGGAGTTCAACGCCTATAAAAAAGACAGCGTAGACGGCACAGACAATACCCAATCGCTGATTACCCAGCTATCTGGCGATGCCCAGCTGGTAGTAACTACCATACAAAAACTTAATAACGCCATTGCCGACAGGCATGGCTACCGCCTGCAGTCACTACGAGATAAAAAGCTGGTCTTTATTTTTGACGAATGCCACCGCAGCCAGTTTGGTCATACCCATGGTCGTATTACCAGTTTCTTTGCCCAAAGCCAGCTCTTTGGTTTTACCGGTACACCCATATTGGCAGAAAATGCCGCTAAAAATGAGCTGGGTAAGCGCACTACGCGTGACCTCTTTGGCAACTGCCTGCACAAGTATGTAATTACCGATGCCATTCGCGACCAGAATGTGCTGCGTTTTGGTATTGAGTACATAGGCAAGTACAAGAACAAGAGCAATACTTTTATAGACATAGAAGTAGAAGACATAGATAGGGCAGAGGTACTGGACTGGCCTGTGAGGCTGGAAAAAATCGCTGACTACATACTGGCCTATCACGATCAGAAAACAAAGAGCAGGATGTTTTCTGCCCTCTTTGCCGTCAGCAGTATCGACAATGCCATTCGCTATTACGATATCTTTCAAAAGAAAAAGCAGGCCGGAGAACATGATCTTCGCATAGCCACCGTCTTTACCTTTGGCCCCAATAGCGATGAAGAAGGTGCCGATGACGACCTGCCAGATACTGCTGGTGAATACAACATGGCAGCCGAGCCGCAGCGCGACCCATCCGATGACTTTCAGGGAGGGCTCAGGCGAGATAAGCTGGAGCGCTACATCGCTGATTATAACCAGCTATACGGTACGGCCTTTACTACCCGTGAATCAAAACAGTTTGAAAAATACGCTACAGACATTAGCAAGCGGCTCAAAGAAAGGGAAAAGAAAAACCACCCGGATTCAGAACGACTTGACCTGGTAATCGTGGTTAATATGATGCTGACGGGCTTTGATGCCAAAATGGTGAACACCCTCTACGTAGACCGACCGTTAAAGCAACATGGACTGATACAAGCTTTTTCGCGAACCAATCGCATCAAAGGCGAACTCAAGTCTCAGGGAAATATTCTCTGCTTCAGAAACCTGAAAAAGGCTACTGACGATGCCATCACGCTCTTTTCAAATAAGGAGGCGATTGAGGTGGTAACCATGCCTGATTATGAGGTCATCGCAGCGAGATTTGATGCAGCTTTAAAGCAACTGCGCGATATCTCGCCCACTTACCAACAGGTAGATGAGTTGCTGAGTGAAGATGATGAAGCCGCCTTTGTACTCGCTTTCAGGCGGGTAATGCGCAGCCTCAATGTACTGCAGTCTTACACCGACTTTAGCTGGGACGACCTGACCATTACCGAAGAAGAGTATACGGCCTATCTCGATAAATACCTGGGACTGAAAGACAAGGTGGATAGTGAAAGGCAAAAAGAGAAAGTTTCTATCCTCAACGATATCGACTTTGAGCTGGAGCTGATTCATAGGGATAAAATCAATGTAGCTTATATTCTCAAGTTGCTGGCACGGCTTAAGGCCGCTAAAACCTCAGAAGTGGCCGCTCAGAAAAAGGCCATTATAGACTTGATGGGAGGCGACCTGATGCTCAGAAGTAAACGAGAGCTGATAGAGCAGTTTATAGAAGAAAACCTACCAAAAATCAGCGATGCAGAGCAGATACAAGATGCCTTTGAAAAGTACTGGGAAGAGCAGAAGGTGCTGGCCCTGGCTGCACTCTGCGAAGAAGAAAACCTGGACCAGGCCCAGTTCAAAGCCCTGATAGATGCCTATATCTTCACAGGCCAGGAGCCCATTCGCGATGATGTATTCAAATGCCTGGACAATCGCCCCAGCATTCTGCAGGCCCGTAGTATTGGTGAGCGCATTCTGGCTCGTATGAAGGCCTACGTACAGACGTTTGTAAATGGCATGACAGGGTAGGCAGGCATGGTGGCAAAAGAATCGTACAGTGATAACTACCCTGTGTTATGAGGACTTTTTGTAATTATACTCTTTGATAATATCATTTTATATTAAGGAATTCCTTGTGTTGATTTCATCAGTGGCTTTTTTTGACTTATATTAAAGTGTTTGTTCAACCATCCTGCCTCAACTTTTTAATAGCATGCGTACTTTTTTCCTCTCTGCCCTGCTTGGGCTTTTTCTCTTTTCCAGTCATTTAGCCCACAGCCAGTTTCAGCGAAAGTCAGACGAAATCAAGTATCACCTTATTCTGGATAACTCAGGAAGTATAGGCTACATAGACAGAAAGCAAAACCTACAGGCTATGCTGGAAGAATTCTCAGAGCTAAAAGGGCTTTTTAGAAATTCGATTGGGACTACTAAGCCGCGTATTTCAATTGACTTATGGGTGTATGGAGAAGAAATATTCCAACCCTTCTCTGTAGGTGCAGGAAATACACCAGAGGTAGATGACACCTTTATTAATATGGTTGAGAAACAGAGCCTTGTCTTGTTTTCGGAACTCGATCTTGCCTTGAAGGCCACGTTAAAAAGAATTGATTCAGAGAGAAAAAGCTCCCCTAACCCAGGTGAGATTTTGAAACTCCCATCGAACGGAGTTATCATTTTTACTGATGGTATTCTGGAGGAGGGAGATATTCGAAGAAATACTTTAGATAATTATAACAGTTTAATAGAAGGGCTAGTAGGGCAGTTAGAGATAAATTATCAAACTCCTGTCTACTTTGTGGTTAGTTCACCCCAAAAGGACGACAGAAAACGTTTGAGGGTGGTTGAAAATAAAATGAAGACAGTCAGTTTACAGAATAGCCTGTATCTGACAGGCGACAGAGTGTTCTGGATCAACTCGGATGAGAAGTACGCTGATTTACCAGATAGTTCCGAGGCTCGAAAAGCTTTTGACCAGTTTCGATCAACGGTCAATTATAATATAGCAGTAGGAGGCAGGGGAAAAATAAAACCGAATGACGAAGTTTTTATCGCCTTGGAAATTCAAAAATTACTGGAAATAGGCCCGGGTTATAATGACTCAACCGAAGGCTCTAAGAACTCAATAAAGAGTTTTAAGGCCAAAATCAATACCCAATTTAAAACAGATAGCCATTACTGGGCAGCATTAGATGACCTTGTTCTTTTACTCGATCAGCCTGGGAAAACCTCTCTGGCCTATAAAGACATTGCGGCAAAGCTGCACATATTAAAAAAGAACCCGGAAGCACTAAGTGCCTTGATAGATTCGATAACTGTAAAACAAACAGGAGTGCGCAAAGAGCTAACAGAACAGAACCCTGAAAAACTGGCGGAACAAAGAAAAAAAATCCATGACTTCCAGGTGGAAAACAAAGTGGCAATAGATAAAAAGGAACTGACCGAAGCGCAGAAGAAAGAGAAAAAGGAACTTGAAAAGAGTCTCGATCCGCTGGAAAAACATGATAAGGCAATTACTAAGGCAACGATAAAGGCCAAAAAACAACTGAGCTATTCACTGAGACTTGCCGAAGCCTTAAGTCCCATAGAAAAACTTACTATAGCCGAAGAAAATCTGCCTGAAACCCAAAAGAGCCTGGAGAGCGACATCATCTCTGGTGTGTCCGATTATCTGATTGAGCGGGTAAAGCTAGAGACGATTTATAGTTTTTTCGACCTGATGAAAGAAGACCTTGAGATATATAATATTGCTTTGTTGTTTCCCGAGACCTGGGCTTTGTTAAACCATGATAGTAATTATGGTGATTTTTCGAGTATCAGGCAGGCGTTTAAGTACGACCTGGATCATTTACTTTCAACGCTGGCAACTGACACGGGGAAAGAACGCTTGACCTCCAGTAAATCATTGGTCAATTTGTACTATTTGTATCATCTTATCGAAAGTCTTGTCGATCACGGTGATTTTGGTAAGGCTTTATCTGAGTTGGGGGAGAAGACCGTTTTTGATAAAAAAATCACAGATAAATCTAACAGGTATTATCAGCCTGTTTTGGTACAGGAGTGCATCAGATTCAGTGCTCAATTGGTGTCTGTTCTGAATGAACATGATTTGACAAAGATATTTGTTGGTCAGGATACGCTTGGCTTTCAAAAATTATCGAAAATGATTGTAGCACTAAGTTTTTCCAGAGTTGAATCGACCGAGGCACTTAGTATTGAAATGAAGAAGGATGGCGCCATTCTCCAAAAAGCACTGAGCGATTTTTATACCCAGTACACCCTGATAAAAAAGGATATCGAACAACTTCAGCAACTTATCGCTGATATTCCTAAATCTGACTACAAGCAGTACATTGAATATCGCTACTTAAATCTTCTGCAAATTCTTGAGAGGTCTGCTGACTTATTAGTTCAGTCAAAAGAGTTTTTTGGTCTGATCAGTATCCAGGGAGAAGCAGTTCTTGAACCCGATTTTTTCAAAGAAATGGAGAAAGTTGCAGCTTTCTACTTCGCATTAAAGCGAAAACAATATGAAAAGGCCATTTTATTGGGTGCTCCCTACATAAACAAATTCATCACTTCAGGGCGAAAAGACGATTTATTCAAATATGAAAATATGATCTACCCCGGAGTACTTACTGCGGGTTCTGATGTGTTAAAGAACCTCAGACAGCATAAGGCATATTTTCAATTAGACGGAAAAAAATTCTACGAACAAATAGATGAACTTAAATCTTACATGTTTCAGGTCACTTTAAAAAGCAAAAGTAAAAAAGAGAAAGAGACCCAACTTGACTTGGCAGAAGGCTGTTTATTCCAGGATTTAGGTTTGAAGGATGCTCCATTAAAATATGATAAGAAAAGTGCGGCATTTAGAATAAAGAAGAATTGGCTCAAACGGCTTGAAAAAAGAGTGGATAAAGAAGGCAGGGTGTATATCGCAGAGTTGAGGAAACCTCGGTTTGCCATATCTCGGCCTTGGAAAGACTATCTAGAAAATGAGTATGTAAAGGATAGGATCTTTGGAAGATTCCCACTTTTATATGATGTAAGTCACCAGGAATCTTCAGCCGGTAAATTTATAACGGTTGCCGGCCAGATAGCCAATGCTCAGAGTTCTGATGATGTAAAGAATATTTTGTCCAGAACAGCATTGCCGGTAGCTAGTTATAAAATCAAGAGAAGAACCTCCGAAACCATTATGATCACGGCCTATCCTGGTATTGGGTATAGTCACTATAGAAATAAACTAGAAGATGGTGAAGATCATGGGCATTCGGCAATTAATGCTCCGGTGGGTATAGAGTATAGCCTTAGGTTGACGTCTGAAAGAAGAAGTTCTTCTCTATCCTTAATGGCTGCCTTTTTTGATTTTGGAAATGTGATTGATTATCGGCTTTCGGATGAGAGCAAAAGTGAGTTTGAATTCGAAAACATTCTTTCCCCAGGTATCATATTGAGTTGGGGTTTTTCCGATAAAATTCCTCTAAGTCTGAATGCAGGGTACTTGTTTAACAGGCAAAGGACTATGATATCCTTAAATTTCGATATGCCTTTGTTTAATCTATGGTCCAGACGATAATATGCCACATGGAAACAGAGGTTACTGCTCCTGGCTGCATTGATCCTCCTTCTTTCTGTTGGACAAAATAGCTCGTAAACGAATGAGGTCTCAGTCAAGTCGGCATAATTTACTGTAGGGTCTGGCCATATCACCGCTCCAGCTTATCCCTTTCCCAGTCAGCCGTATTCACCGCAGCCTCATAGGTGGTTTGTAAGAAATCGTGAAGTACTTTTTCAGGGTTGGCAGCACTGCGTACATCTTCATATTTGAGAAAGAATTCTCCCATTTCGGGGCTGTAGAAGGCTTCTTCGGGCAGTACCTTTTGCTCACCAAAGCCAGGGCCGGTAGGGTAGGCATAGGCATAAAACACTGGCATAGGCGAGTCTTTAGAGCCCGGCCAGAAGCCCGCACTGCTCACTTCTTGCGAATAAGCTTCCTGCATTACCTCCAAGGGCATATTGGGCATACCCCCGGGATGCAGCGGAGCGGGCTTACCGGAAAAACGGGTAACGGCCAGGTCAAAAGCACCCCAGAACAAATGCACAGGGCTGGCCTTGCCTACAAACTCGGCTCGGAACTGATTGAATACGCTATTCACACTGAGCATGGCCTGCCACAGGTCATAAGCTACATCGGGGTTGTAAGATTTATTGACAGTGTTTTCAGCAAAGGGAATGGCAGGGTCCACCTCATTGGGGCTGGCATGGATCTTTACATCAATGCCTATGGAGGATAGCTTTTCAAACAGCTGCTGGTAGAAATCAGCTACGGTCATGGGTTTCAGGTCCATGGTAAGGGTAGGGGCATTTGAGCATTGAATCAGCAGCTGGTGCTGCCTGAAATCAAACTCCAACTGGAAAATGCGCCCCTCATAAGGTATGCCGTGCGTAGAAAACCCATTGGGAGAAACATACAGCGTACTGTGCCAGGAGTGGTTTTGCCAGGGCATGGTTCTGAGTCTGATCTTGCCCACAATCTGAAGCCACTGATGCAGCGTTTCCAGGGTGTCTTGCATTTCAGCAAAGTTGAGAACGGGCCAGGGTTTGGGTGCTGTCTTATTCATAGGTTTCAAGTCTTTAGCTCCTAATCTCCATACTTTTCAGCTCTTATGCATTCATCTGGATTAATAAAGGAAAGAAGAGACGAAAAGGCTACTTCCTGACTGGATTTAGCAGGAAGAAACCCCGGAACCAGGATTAGATGGTGGGGACACCAACAAAAGCAAAGGATTTGTTGGTGAAGAACATCAACAAAGGCGAAATGGACAGCGTCTCTTGGTGTTCTTTTTAGTTTAAGGCTTGAAGGGGAAAATATCGGTTCCGATACATATGATGAGGGACGGTGTCCTTTACTCATCCTATTCTAACGGTTTGAGGTTCCGAGCCTGTCTTGTTGTATTACCTGGTCGTTATGAATCACACAGGGTACTCTGCGAGAGACCCGCGATGGTGGGGTAGAGGTAGAAAGAAACCCCGGAACCAGGATTAGTTGGTGGGGACACCAACAAAAGCAAAGGATTTGTTGGTGAAGAACATCAACAAAGGCGAAATGGACAGCGTCCCTTGGTGTTCTTTTTAGTTTAAGGCTTGACGAGGAAAATATCGGTTCCGATACATATGATGAGGGACGGTGTCCTTTACTCATCCTATTCTAACCGTCTGAGGTTCCGAGCCTGTCTTCTTGTATTACCTGGTCGTTATGAATCATACAGGGTCCTCTGCGAGAGACCCGCGATGGTGGGGTAGAGGTAGAAAGAAACCCCGGAACCGGGATTGGTTGGTGGGGACACCAACAAAAGCAAATTTGGTGAAGAACACCAACAGAGGCGAGGTTGGTGAAGAACATCAACAAAGGCGAAATGGACAGCGTCCCTTGGTGTTCTTTTTAGTTTAAGGCTTGAAGAGGAAAATATCGGTTCCGATACATATGATGAGGGACGGTGTCCTTTACTCATCCTATTCTAACCGTCTGAGGTTCTGAGACTGTCTTGTTGTATTACCTGGTCGTTATGAATCATACAGGGTCCTCTGCGAGAGACCCGCGATGGTGGGGTAGAGGTAGAAAGAAACCCCGGAACCAGGATTAGTTGGTGGGGACACCAACAAAAGCAAATTTGGTGAAGAACACAACAAAGGTGAAGTTGGTAAAGGACACCCACAAAGGCGAGAAGCGAATTGGTTTACTCGACAAATTCAGGAGCCAGAACGTTTTATACTCCTGCTTCTGATAGTGCTGAGAGCCTGTGGGGTAATGCCCAGGTATGAGGCGATCATGTGCTGTGGTATTCTGTTGGGCAGTTCCGGGTAGGTTTCCAGAAAATACTCATAACGGTCTATGGCCGGTGAGCTCATTTGCATAATGATTCTGCGCTGCAAAATACCCATGCGCCTGTAGAGTAGTTTCAGGTTATGGCCTATGAGCTCCTTGTTGATTTCTCCCTGTAATGCAGCATCGCGATCAAAGGTGATAATTTCAGAGTCTTGTATGCAGTCGATAAATAGCTCAGCGGGTTGGTCAAACTCAAGAGATTCTATATCAGCTACAATCCAGTTTTCGGGGGCAAACATAAAGATATGCTCTTTGCCCTTGCTATCAATGATATAGCTTCTCAGCAGCCCTTTTTTGACATAGTAGGTCTGTGGGTTTGCATCACCTTTACGTTGTAGTATTTCACCTTTACTGTAGCCTCTGTGGCTTGTTCGGGTATCAGTATTTATCAGGTCGTCCAGGTTTTCCATTGTTGGAGGGCTCTTTGAAGCAATCATTCAATCTCTGAAAAAAATGGATTAAAAAGAACTATCCATATACAGGCAGGGTCCTCTGCGATAGACCCTGATGGTGGGTTATTTATGGACACCGTCTCTTTTTCTGGGTCAAGACTTTGCGAGAGAAATACTGCTGCTGTAGCATTTAGTCAGGGACGGGGTCTCTTAATCATTTTAGTCTACCGACTTGAAAGTGCCGTGTCGACCTCGGTGAACTACCACTTTACAGTAGTGTCTCATTGTTTCACCCGATAAGCAAGTGCAGCAACAGGATTGTTGGGTAAGCCGAAGCAAGCAGTGTTAAAGCTGTGAATGTATTGCGGGTTTCTATGATTGCATTTTTCATAACATTGATCGTTTGTTTAGTATATCAATGCGTTTAGGGGCGATTTACCCAACCCCCTGAGCTAAGAAAAATTGAATTTAACCTTTGTTAACAAATGGTAGAAAGGCAGTTTATTTATCACGTTTCTTAGGCTTGCCCAAGGAAATATCATAGTCATCAGGAGTACCTTTGATATTGATGTTGACAAAGCGGGTACGCTTGTTTTCATCTCTGTACTGAATTTCGTCCACCTGGTCGGTGTTGTCCCGGTTTTTGCGCCCAAAGAGCTTTTGTACGCCTGCTTTGGCGATAACCTTGAAGGGAATACGCACATTATACTCCATTTGCAGGTCCAGGCTTTGTTTGCCGGAAATTTCGAAATAACCCAATGTGGTATTAAGGTTCATCTTGGGAATAAGCAGCTCACCGTTTTTCAGGCTCAGGTTATTCTTAAGCGTATCGAAGCGCACCAGGTTCAGGTTTTTATCCGTAAAATAGCTTGACATAGCACTGAAGGCAGAGAATTCTACCAGGCTACCATTGAGCACTTCAATGTCCATTTCTAACTCAGAGTCGTTTATGACAGGAATCAGGTCAGGGTGCATGTGTATGGCCCCGGTGAGTGTGCCACTGAGCTTACCATGCAGGTTGTCGGATACCAGTTGGTCCTGGCCAAAGTTGTCAAACTTAAAGAGCAGCTTGTCCAGGTCGATATTTTCTACCTCCATATTGGGACTGAAATAGATCGATTCAGGATCAGAGCCATTGAAATAGCCATTTAACCTTAAGGCACCGCCAGCGGTTTTAAGCGCCAGCGTATCTACATAAATGTAGTGATCGGCCTGCATGCGACCTTGCAGCATAAAATCATCGAGCAGATAACGGTGATAGTTCATATGCTCTATGTCTATATCAAAGTTCATGTTGGAGAAGGGCAGCTCAAATACATTGAAGCCCGCCTCATGGTCTACCTGACCGGTTTCCTCATCGGGTGTGGCTGGCACATAAGCAAAGAGTTGATCAAAATCCAGGTGCGGGCTTTTGAGTGTGAAGGAGTGAGTACTGTCTGTTTGTTCCTGATTGAGGTACCAGGTAAGGTTTGTGGTGAATTCAGAGTTACCCAGTTTTCCACCAAAATCACGTACCTCCAGGTGTGTGCTGTCCATGTAGAGGTTACCGGCAAATTGCTCAAAGCGTATGCCATGCTCCTTCATTTCGGCCTCTACTTTGTCAAGCTTCAGGTTAACGGCCTTGAGCTTATGGTCAAACTCCAGGTCTGAAATACCGTGGATTTTCAGGTTTTGGAACTCCTCATGACGGTAATCATCGGGTACATAATTCTCACCACCATAGGAGAAGAGGTCGTGCAGCTGCAGGTGAGAGGCTGTGAAATCAAAGTCTACGCTGGTTTTACCCACCGGATCTTCTTCAAACCAAAGGTCGTAATGTTCAAGTTTGCCGTTAAAGTGGAAGTCACTTTTATCGATCATACCGGTAAAGTCGATCACCTTAAAATCCATGGAATCAATAATGATATCTGCATTAAAATCATGAAGCCTGTGCGGGTAGTGTGTGAGCTCAGCTGTGAGCTGGTTGATAAAAAACTCGCCCAGTGGCAGGTTAGGAGATTCGGTAAAGGCTCTGGCGGTACTATTGAATTTAAAGCCAAGCGACAGGTTTTTCACTTGTTCATCAAAACCTACAGAATCTGTCTCGGTTTGGGTGAGCTCCTTAATATCAAAGAGGCTTGATTTGATATCCATATTCACATCTATCGGCAGATTGGTATGATGAATAATAGCAGGCAGGTCGGAGATGCTGGCGGTAATGGAAAGGTCTGAGCCGCCTGTTTTAAGGCTGAACTGATCTATAATGGCTTTGTGGCCGTCCATAGCCGCATGAATGTTGACATCACGGATGGGCAGATGAAAGTCAGGGCTGGTAAAGTTCAGGTTCTCTACCTTCAGCTCGGTGTAGTAACTTTCGTTTAATCGCTCAATGGTTTTGGTAGGATCATTCAGGTCCACAATGTCATGAAAATTCATATCCAGCGATACCTTGCCGCTTACATCCTGCAGGCTTTGCAGGCTCAAAAAATCGGTGAGGAAATCCAGGTTAAACTCTGAGTTGACCTGCATTTGAATGTCTGGCGACTCAAAGTTATCAATGGACACAGCGCCTTTGAAGGTACCGGTTTCGGGCCGTGCCGTAAAGTCTTCTATGGTCAGCGACATGGTGGAAGGCGCATTGAGTGCCCCATTGGTAAAGTGGCCCTTAAAGTAGAGGTCGTTGACTCCCTTGTCTACCTCGGTATTCTCAATAAAGGCTTCTTCACAGCCAAAGTCGACCTCTATATGTGGGGAAAGACCGAAAGCTGCCGGTCCCTTTATTGATGCATCAAAGAACACGCTGCCACCATTATCATAGCGATTGAGCAAGGGGCTGAACTCTTCCGGTACAAAGGCCAGAAATAGATCAAAATTCGGCTTCTGGCCACTAAAGCGCAGGTCGAGGTTCAGGTCATTGACTACATCTATGGCTCCTTCCATTTTAAAAGAAGCCTTTTCTATCTGCAATTCAGAAGGGGAGAAGTCAAGAAAGCCCTTCTCCAGGTCATAGTCAATGCCTGTAGAGAGTGCAAGGTGTTTGTCGTGCAGAAAAGAGGTGTCTCCATCTAAGATCAGGTTAAACAACATCTTACTATCAAACTCTGCTTTGAGATGGTCCTGAGACATAGAAAAACTGGACTGAATCTGCTCAATAAAAACTTCTGCGAGGATGTTATTGGCTTCGTTGATTTTCAGTAAGTCTATATTCTCCAGCTCTATGGCCTGCAGCTTCAGGTGAAGCGGTGTGTCGCTGGCAGTGGGAGAGGGCTCCGTAGTCTGCTCGCCAGTCAGGGCGTTGGTCATGTTCAGGCTGCCATCTTCATGCTGGATCAGCTTGATAAAACCATTGCTGAGCTTAATCTTCTTTACATCGTAAGAGCCCTGTATAATGGACCATAAGTCGAAGCCTATATAGGCATCGTCAATATCAATAATGGCCTCGCTCTCGGTCGCTTTACTTTCAAAAACCCTTATGTGTTTCAGGTCAATGGAAACGTAGGGGAAGTTCGCAAAAGGGGAGATCGTAGTTTCTTCAACTGAGAGCCTGCCGGGCACGCCTTCATTGAACTGTTCCAGGGCTTTGCTGATTAATTCGTCTTTTTTAAAGTAAGCGATTCCAATCACCGTCAGCAGTAATAAAGCGAAAACGGAGGTCAGTACGATCAGTGATTTCTTCCAGAGGCTGCGCTTACCCGATTTAGACATATACAGATAGGTTGATGATTAACGAACAAAAGCTCTACAGAGTAAATATATTGTGAAAAACTGTGATATTGACTGCTCAACCCCACTTATCTGTGGTACATTTTTCAAGGCTGGCTTTTGAGCGTGGATAAGCGGACAGGTAACTGATTGAGTATCTGCCAAACCCCTGTAAGGCTACAAGATTTTGATTCTTTGCAACATTGTTGAGTTTATGACTGCTATCTGTATACTTACGACATGAATTCAATTACCAAAATGCTGTTGGCAAGTCTGCTGCTCTGTCTGGCAAGCTCAGTGCTACAGGCCCAGGAAAAGAGGAAGGAGTTTGCACTTACTGGTGGCTTTGCTGTTAAAATCACGGACCCCATCGTACCGGAATCCAGCCATGGTTTTCACCTTGGGGTAAACATGTATAACCGTGATGCGCGTAAGTTTACCAGTGATGCGCAATTCTCTTTGAACTATACCTTTGATAAGTTTGGTTCAGGCAGGCTTTTCACACTCAATGCTTTGTATGGAGTGCGTATGTATTTTACTTCACCGGAAAAGAACACCCGTATTTTTATGAACCTGCTGGCAGGCTTTGCTTTCAGAAATGAGACGGGGGATGATTATGTGGAGAATCTCCCGGACATCGGCTACTCGGGCGGTGTTTTTATGGAGAGTGGGCGCTACTTAATCGGAGTCTCGGTGGATAGTCCCGTGAATGTGATATTTAAGCTGGGGTACACTTTTTAAAGCACACCCCTTTCGTATGTTTAAGTGCTCAACCCCGCATAGGGCACACCCGCCAGGTAAGTCAGTTCCCTATTGAAAGTTGCCAGATCATCGATATTCAACTGATTAAGGTGGGTATGACCGCAGGCAGCTGACAGAATCCGCATCTCCTTTAAAGAGTTGGTAAAGAAATTGAGTAGCCGCGTGCTTGGTTTAGTTTCTTCACCTTGCTCCTGTTCTTTTTTGATTAATGGTTGAGTCCGAGCATCATCTTGTGTAGCTATGCCTGCCGGACATTTATTGTTGTAACACTTTCGAGTGGCAATACAACCTATTGCCTGCAAGGCGCTATTGGACAGGGCTATCGCATCGGCACCGAGGGCCAGTGCTTTGACAAAATCTGTCGGAACTCTGATGCCTCCTGTGATGATTAATTTGACGTTACCTCCTTTTTTAAACCCTTTACTGTCAAGGTACTTGCGGGCTCTGGCCAATGCTGGAATGGTGGGAATGGATATGTGATCGCGAAAAATGGAGGGAGCTGCTCCGGTAGCTCCACCGCGACCGTCCAGAATGATATAGTCCACTCCAGTATCTAATGCAAACTGAATATCAGACTCTATATGGTTTGCACTGAGCTTGAATCCGATGGGAATGTATTTTCCAACTACGCTATTCCTGATTTCATAGATCCAGGCTTTAAAGTCTGATACAGAACTGCAGTGACTGTAAGTAGCAGGAGAGTGAACATCGCTGTTGTAATCTGCAGGTAACCCTCTCGCTTCACGAATCTTTTTGGTCAGTTTTTCCTTTGGTAACAATCCACCGGTTCCTGTTTTAGCGGCTTGCCCACCCTTAAAATGTATGGATTTTATTTGCTCTTTGTATTTTTTGAAATTCTCGTAACCAAATTTCGCAGTACCAATTTGTACCATAAAACGACTGTTAGATTGAGCTTCTCTTCTCAAAATACCACCCTCACCAGAACAAATAGCCGTACCGGCTTTTTCAGCCCCTTTTGCCAGGGTCATTTTGGCTATCTCAGAGAGAGAACCAAAACTCATATCTGATATGATGAGTGGAATTTCGAGCTTCAGTGCATGAGGGCCGCTACCAATGGTAACATCGGTGCCTACCAATTCATAAGCATGTTTTTTCACCTTATGCTGGTCCTCTGTGTCCATTACGTCCAGTAGCGGTTTACGGGGTGCCAATTGAGAAGGGATAATCTGTATGTCATCCCATGAAGGCAGTAATTCAGACAAAACCCCCATGGAGACGACTTTGTGGTGGTCACTATCTTCAGTGTAGCCGGCTATTTGGCGTATGTAACTATGTTTGGGTTCGTAAGGGTTGCTCATAATACTCTGTTGTTGATAAATGGATAGGTGTATGGGACTGTTATTTTAAATCTTTCAGGTAGTTCCAGACCACATCTCTGACTGACTCCTGAAAGCGACCACCGGGCGGCATAGGATTCTCTTGATCAAAAAGCCTGGACCGTAAAACTTCCTTCTTCCTTTGATCATTTATATATTTTGAAAAATCTCTTTGAGTTGCCAGTCTGACATCGCTTTTGTTTCGTCCTACACTACCATTGTGACATGAAGCGCATTGTTCTTCTATATAGAGCCATGTATTTTTCCTTACCTTGTTCAAGGTCCAATGGTCACTCAATAGTATTTCCTCATTGCCTGTGTTCATTTTTTGAATAGTGTTTAAAGCAGCAATGTATTCTGATTCTTCATCAGGCACATATTTGTGGAGGTCAGGGATCTTCAGCTTTCTGTTATGGAACCCTTTCATGCGGTACTTCATGGTGTCTTCATTGTCTATACCGTAAGTATTTGGTCTTTCTTTAAGCGCTGCTGAAATATTCTTTCTATAGAGCTGTGCTCGTATATGTAGGTTTTTTCCTTCAGGTAGTCCGGGAAACCAGAAAGCTTCAAAAGGAAAGCGCGCCAGGTAATTGAGGTTACCAATCTGGTGGCAACTACGACAGGCCTGTAGCTCGGGGTTCATCAGGCGTTTTACCTGAAAGCTCTGAGGCTTTTCTTTAGCTGCTATAATGCTTTCATTGATGTTTCTATAAAAAGTATCCTTTTTGTTCTCAGGCCTGTAGTTTTCAAAAAACTCTAGAAACTCATCATTCAGCTGATAAATCAGCGGTTCGTAGAGCATACCAGGGGTGCGCATGGGCACCACATTATCACCAAACTTACCACCCAGGTTTTTATAACCCTTTTGTCCCTCAGGTTGCCTGTAGTATTTTGGTTTTCCATTTGCTTCGTAGCTTTCGTAGTCTGTAAAGGGAAAGCTCACAAAAGGGCCGGCCGAGTGGCAACTGCTGCAGCCATTTCCAATGGGGATTCGCCAGTTTTTCACACTGATTAAGTCCTTTGAGCTGGGAGGGGGGATGTTTTTGCCTGCCAGTATATTTACTGTGGTGGTGGTATCACCTTTGGCCCCGTTACTTTTCCATGGGCCTTTGATTGTAAATGTCCAGTACTCTGCTCCGGCAAAAAATACGGTTTTGCCGCTGTTGCGATTATAGGCGATCAGCCCGTTTTCTTCAAAAAGATTTGGGTCATTGAAAAATTTCGAGGTTTTTCTGAAGATATACACCCAGTCCACACTATCGGTACTGACGCGCATAATACGGCTGCCGGGCATGGTGCCCAGGTTTACCATATCTCTGAAGATAGCGCTCGGTTTGTCGCTCTGTGTAACACCCCGCTTTACCGCAGCAGGCATGTCTTTGCTGTCTCGGGCGCGTATCCTGGGTACACTGGGAGCCGTAATGTCTTCCAGGCTTAGTGTATCTACCTGGCCATTTGCATTCGTCCTCAATACCAGCATGGGCTGAGCATCCCGGGCGTCTATGAGCTTGAGTGGAAATGCCCCGACCCACTTTTCAGCGATCTCATAGTACTTCCTGGTGATGTTGACCTCATCGGGAGTCGGTTGTCTCTCTTTAGATGATACTACCTGGGCCTCACCCAGCTTGAAATCATAATCAGGGTGTTCAGGGTATTTGGTGGGGGAAGTGTCCTGTTGCATGGAAACAGAGAGCGTCACAAATGCTGTAAAGAGCAGCATCGCGATGAGAATAGAAGTTTGAGCACGGGTTTTCATGGCGGTCAGCGTGGTTTTATTAACTGATGGGGTAGATGAAAAAATATGCTCCTAAGAAAGCTAAATGGGGACAGGACTTATATTACAGTCTATAACATGAGGAGTGATTGACTGCTTTGAGGGGGGATCTTATACACGCCAGGCACGTGGTGCTTTTATGGATAGTGGGCGCTACTTATTGGGAGTTTCGGTGGATAGCGCGGAGGGGCTCTTGAACGAAGGTTTAACCCGGATTATGCGTTGGAACTTTGTGATGAGTAGATAAGTCACAAAGAATCAGGGAGTTTTATTGATTTATGCATCCCGATAGCTATCGGGATGGTTAAATCGAAAAGCTCATTCATTTTACTGATTCACAGTGAGTTATCTATGTAATAGATTTTCTAATGCATATTCTGGGTTTAAGAAAACCGACTCACAATACAACCATCCAATACATTCAGAACGGTTTTTAAGAAGATGACAGGACTCGCTCGGTTTAGTCAGGTTTTCGAGCCAGGGCGGGGGCTGTTTCAGTAATGGCTCTTTGGCATCAGCTCGTCAGTTTCACAGGTGACCTCATCAATAAGTTGCTCAAATTGCCCGGCCACGTTTTTCCAGTCAAACTTTGGTTGCATGGCGCGTGAATAGCAACTGGCCGTAACCCGGGCCAAAAGCTCCCTGTCATGATATAGCTCGCTCAGTGCCCCGGCTACTTCTTGTGGCGGCACCAAAAACATATCGCAATAGGCATAAAAAACAAAATGCTTATCTGAGCAGGGCATCATCAAAGCTGCGTTTTGCCAGTTCTCAGTGAAACTGGTATGATCGGGGGCTATCATAGCAGCCCGCGTAGAGGCGTGTTCGAAGAGCCCAAGGCCCCAGCCTTCTCCCTTGGATGTAGTAATGCCTACATCGCATGCATTATACAAGGTATTGAGCCAGCTTTCTGATTTTATTCGCATCTCAGTCGGCTCGGGTGTAATGATGGTACAATGCTGTAAGCCCGCTGACTCTACCATCTCCCAATACTTTTTCCTGATTTCCGACTCGGTGGTACCAATATGAAGGTGTAGAAGTACGTCTTTTTTATCACCCACAAACAGAGCAAACCCCGCTATGGTAGCCTCAATGTTTTTCCTGTGGCTGGGGCGATTCATATTGAGCACAATGAATGAGTCTTCATGGCCGGGGTGGTTTTTATAGATGATTTCCCTGGCCTTCCTTCTGCGTTCCTGATCGTTTACAGCGGGCAGGGGGTAGAAGGTTTCTTTATCAACACCATGGGGTATATGGGTTGAGGATATTGCAGGAGGGTTAGCTACGGTAGCAGAAGCCTCTTGCAAGAGTGTATTGAAATCGTTGTGAACCGACTCTGTATAAAAAGCGCAGTAGTCAGTCAGACGGGCATATTTGAGGTAGTTGATATCTACCAGTTTGCCCTCCAGTGCCAGGTAAGAAATGATTTTGACCTGTGACCTGTAAGGCTGCAGCAGTGTGAGTAAATAGCGGCTTGACATGATAGGCCCGAGGGTTATAAAGCAATCCGGACGGTATTGGTTCAGGTAGTGTTCCAGGTCTCCTTTTTCTATCCTGAATAGTCCTACGGTTCCTCGCAGCGGGTATACATATACGGTACAAGCTGATAGCTGCCTGGTTTCTACTTCGTCACTTGGCTTTGCCGGGTCAAAGCCCAGACATATCATATGAAAGGACTGGCTCAATTGATGTACCAGGTTGCTCATGACGTTTGACAGGCCTATGCCGGGAGTATACACGCCAGCTATGATGATGGTCTTCTTCATCTGAGAGAATTGGGAACTTAAAAAAAGTAAAATGAGAACAACAAGAAAGCCATGGTATCAGGAAAGTGATCTATCTCGAGCCGATGATTGTCAATAGCAGACCTGAGTGGGGCAGAGGCAGATAAATATACCTCGTGTAGTAATTTTTTCAACTGGTCGCGATGCGTCTGGTTTACCTGTGTAATGGAAAGATCATTGGTATTGAACTCATTCATCAGGCCGTCCCAGCGGAGAAGTATATCCGGTTTTGAAATAAAAATGCTCGTAAGCTCTTCGCTATGACTATAAAAACTATTGATGTAGCGCCTGTATTCAGGAGAGGAAGGATCAAACCGACTCGCAATTTCCAGGGGCAAACCAGATGCTTTATCAGTATGTGTCACTTCCATAATAAGATACTCAGGTTGGGGTAATTTTAAGGAATCGAATGTAACCGGATTCTTGAAGGATTCAAAGATAATGTTTGGTGATTTGTGATAGATAATGGACCTGTGAGCGTACTGAGCTTTATGTGGTGGGGTACTTGATTCTCAGTCGCTTGCTACTTATGTGGCCTGATTTTAAAAGAAAATTCTGACGCAATCATTTGATATGTAACAAAAATGTTACTTATATTTGGGTAACATTTTTGTTACATAATTAACAGTAAGCTTAAGATCATGGCATTAGGACCTAAAGAAATGGGCGAGGCTATTCTTCGCAATCTCAAAGCAAAAACAGGGAGGGAGCTGTCAGAATGGCTTCAGATTGTTAAGAAATCGGGCTTGACAGATAAAAAGCCTGTAATGGCCTTTTTAAAAAACGAGCATGGGCTGGGGCACTTTCAGGCACAAAAGGTATTTGAGCAGTTTACAGGCACAGACTTGTACGAAAACCGGGAGAGCTTTATCCAAAAACTCTTTAAGAGTGCTGAATTGATGGAGCAATACGGACAACTGGAAAGGGAAATAAAGCAATTGGGGAAGGACGTTAGAGTAGAACCCTGTAAGACGTATACTCCATTTTACAGAAATAAGCAGTTTGCCATCGTCACGGTAGGAGCTTCAGGGCAGGTAATGCTGGGGCTGAATCTTCCCGCTAACTTTAAGCATGAACGCTTTATCAGGTCAAAAACTCCGGCAAGTGAGCGTATCAATTTTGCGACTTACTTCGATGGAGGTGCAGACATTGATGAGCATATTAGGGAAGTTATTTTGCAGTCTTATCACCTGAATTGATTATGAAGGATTCAATCAATATGGTGGTCACTTATGACTATGGCATAGCCGATGTGTGGCAGGCACTGGCAGACCCGAAAGCCATGAGTGAATGGCTGATGCCTTGTGACATAGAAGCCGTGGTCGGGCATGCGTTTCAGTTTCGCACCAAGCCTTCTCCTGGCTTTGATGGTATTGTCAATTGTAAAGTGGTAGAGGTGAAAGAGCGGGAATTACTATCATTTACATGGAGCGGGGGGGCGCTGACAGATACACTCGTTAGCTTCAGGCTTGAAGCGGTGGGAGAGAAGACCAAACTGACTTTTGAGCATAAGGGCTTTAGTGGATTTTTAAATAAGCTAATCGTGCGTAAGATTCTTGAAAATGGCTGGAAGAAGAAGATTCTGGTCCGGCAACTACCTGAATTTCTAAGTCATGGGTGATGTTTTTAAGGCTTTGTCTGACAATACCAGGAGGGATATTCTGGTGATGCTGGCAAAAAAGCCGGCCAATGTGAATGAGATCGGGAAGCACTTTGATATGTCCAGGCCTGCGATCTCCAGGCACCTCAAGGTATTGAGGGAGTCGGAACTGATCGCTATGAAACCTGGCGATGGTGATGGCCGACACATAGACTGTTATTTACAGCTGGAGGCGCTTCAGGAGGTGGAAGCTTATATACATCAGCTCGAAAGGTTCTGGAAATCGAAACTGGATGGGTTGGGAAGTTATCTTGATGAAAAGAAGAATGGTCATTGAGGTTGGTTGTGAGAGGTGGTAGTCACCTTTGTTACTTTTTCTCTTGTTGCCTCCGGTACTCATCAATGAGGTATTCAAGGTTGGCATCAGTCTCTGTCACATTGTTTAAGTCAATCATACTGACAGCAAAGCCTGTCACTGTCTGATCCTCAATAGTCAGTTCTATTTTACCCCAGTAATTGCAGATTGGCACCTGCCTGGAGCACAGGAATACCATTGACAACTTCATTGATTTGCTCATGGCTATGGCCACCAATAATCAAATCGAACAAACCTGTGTCTCTGGCTAGGTCCCTATCTGCGAGCGAACCCAGGGGGGGCAATGCCACTAACACATCAGCATTTTGTTGTGATTTTAATCCAGAAGAATCACTTACTACAGTCTCATGTGGTTGAATGCTTAGGTCTGCTACTCTGAGAGGGTGGGTAGAGGGGATGACGTCATTTTCCTTATCGTTGGTTTCCACAGGCCCAGAAAGGTCACCCTGAGATCACCCACTGGTAGCGTAACATAAGGGTCTGGCTGAGACACTGCAGAACCGGAAGCATCCATATTGGCCAGTATCCATGGGAATTGAGATTGATCCATTCTGTCTTTCAGCACGTCCGGACCGAAGTCAAACTCGTGATTGCCCAGCACACCCACATCAAAGCCTGCCCGGTTCATAATGTCTATCATGGGGAATCCCTGCTCACTGTATTGATCTACAATGGGGTTACCTGCACAAATATCCCCGGCCGATACCAGCAGGGCGTTGCCCTCTGCCTTGGCGGCATCCACAATGGCTTTCACCTTTGAAAAGTTGTTGATTCTTCCGTGCTGGTCGTTGACAAAGAATATGGTCAGGTCTGTTTCATTGTTCTGGCTGGGGCCAACAAACCCCGAGTCAGGGCCGCAGCCCGAGAGCGTAAGAAACAGCAGTGAAGCTATTACCAGGGATATTCTCAGGTTGACTTTCATGGTTGGAGGGTTTTACGAACTGACGGTCTCTGAAAGGTTGAACTGAGATATGGGGCGTTTGTTATTGTGGGGAATCAGATGAGGCGGGCTGGTTTCTATTTATCAGAAGAAAAAGTTGATTTTACCAATCGATGATTTTCAAAATAAACCAGAGCACTCATCACTACTACGATAGTCAAGTTTAGCCAAATCATTTTATTCCATATATAATCAATTCTAAATGATCTGGCTGAAAAAATAATACTAGGTGGAATATAAGAGCTTTGCAGATTAAGAACTATAATAAAAATATAAATAATTAAGAAAAGTATCCATATCCACCATGTCTCGCGCTGCTTTTTTTCTAAAATGGACTTTGCACTAAGAGAAGGTTCTACAATGGAAATCTCATGATGTCTTTTTGCGATGTAGCTGTAATAAAAATTGATGATGCTATTTTTTCTAGGTACTAATTGCCTTAGGTGATATGACAAGCCGCAAAAAGCTATCCAATACAAGGAAAAACAAAACGTATTCAGTAAAATAATATACCAGCCGATACCAGTTTTATTTAGTCTCTTTTTTGCCCAAATGGGATATACCAAACTAGTCTCTTCATCCATATTAAATATTTCTAATGAGCCTATAGAACCATACCTAATCGAGTCGTACGCTGATAATTCAATTTCCCCTCCGTTAACTCTCAAGGGTATATTATTTGATAAAAACCTTCTTTTAGAATTTGGACCTGTTAATTCAATTGGTAGATCTTGATAAAGACTAGCTGATTTTGTCTTCAAGTTGATTAAGTAATTGCCTGTCGGTATTTCGATGATTCTATCTGCCTCTCTGTAATCGTATATATTGTTTGGTCTAATGGCAGGGTAGACAAGGTTGAGTGTTGAGTCCACAGCTATTCTCGTATTTGGAAAAAATCTCTTAAGTGTTTTTTTTACCTCCCTTCCCTTTATCCATTTGTCAAATACTATAATTTCAAAAGAAGACGTTTTATACCAGTTTTTTATGAACTGAGTAACGGCATTGTTTCTCGCTGTAAAATCGCCTTGCGACTCATCCTTTTTCTTTTTTAATGGCATTCTAATTAGACGGTATTGCGTACTTTTATATTTACTATCAAAACGATTGATTAATTCAAAAAACTTCGCATTATCTCTTTCGTTTTCAAAATCTGAAATTATCGTAATACGGTATTTGCTGTCTTTTTTGAGCTTTTTCTGTTCAAATAATTTCTCCACATCTCGAAAAAGCTGATAGTAGTCTGTATCGCCCGGTTGAGAGTTGTGATCTTTGATAAAACTATTAATATCCTTTCCCAGGTTTGCATATTCGTTTTGAATTTTAGGTTCAGAAGCAGAGCCCAAAGACTGATTATTAGTGTTCCCAATAAGATAATAGAGTTCAAACCTCTCTCTGTTTCGCGTTCGGTAAATGAGTTCGGCTAAAAGTGCTCTAACATCCATCTCTGCGAGCTTGCCAGCAATTTGAGGGCTCAAACTAGCACAGAGTGTGTCCAGAAAAGGCTTATAAACCTTGTTCTCGATTGAACCAGTAACATCTATTATCAAAAAGTCCTCTATTTGTGACTGTTGCGTTGAGTCCTTCAGGCTTGAGATTTGCATCGCAGTCTTTTGTAATTTGTGTTGCTCAAATGGAAAATTCAGTATATTCTTCAGGTCTAAAAAATTTGTTTTGTTGGACATACCTGGATGGGTGAAATCCTCGATTATCATAGAGTTTAACCCAAATACTATTGCTAACAAACTGATGCTAAACATTGACAGCCCCACTAGAAACCTAAATTGAAGTTTTCTAGAGGCAAGATCTTCGAAATAGTTAAGTATATATTTTTTCATTCTTGAGTCTTGTTCATCCCCTGACTTCTCATTTGAATCCTGCTTTTCTATAATTCAACCGATTAGAGCGAATAGAGGCACAGTCTACGTATTACGTTCACATTGATACGAAACAAATATAAAATTTAATTAATTAACAAAATTATATGAAATTTTTTTGAATAGTGTTTTTTACTTATTTTAAAACATTCAAATAATAGATGTTAGTGGTTAATAATAAAGTATAGTGTTTGTTAATAATAGAATGTATTTGGTTTTGTTTATGTGTCTTGGCTTGGGGGAAATCCCCAGAGCTCAGTTGGCCGAAGTAGATACCACCTATCGACATCATGTAATATTGCTAGTAGACAGGAGCAGGGGGGTAGGCCCATTGGGAAGGGACGACTCTGATATTAAGGGAATCATCAATGAGCTGGAAGACCTGTGCTTCAATAATACGGGTGTCTTAGAGGAGGGTGCTTTATTGGTGCCTGATAGAGATTACTTATCTGTATATCCATACGGTCTAAGCAAGAATGAGGAGGATTTTGATGATTTCATTAATCTTACAGATCCTATTTATATGAAGTTATCACAGGGTTTCGACAAAGAAGTGTTTTCTAAACAGCTCAACTCCGGTGGTTATAAGTACGGCCAATTTAGAAAGTCATTTTCCTTCTCAACCATAGTCGTTTCGGAAGCACTGGGTACTTTTTCTGATAATCAGAAAAATTTTACAAGAACGTTCGTCATACTATTTAGCGATGGAGCCCTCAATACAGATAATTCAGGCACGAGCAGTAATCCTGATTCTGAGTTTGAGGGTGAAATGAACCAGGCAGGCATCGTTGAGACGTATGGTAAAGATGAGGTAAATGAAATTAAGAACAGACGTGCCGGTATATTAAGACATTATAGTCTAGTGCCGATTCCTGAAGCTGACAGGAGTGTGGAAAGGAGCTTTAAATATGGCAGAAAACTCAATTCTGCAGGTAACTACTATCAAGGACTTGATTTCAATCTCACTCTTTATGAACTAACTCCGAACCTGGCAGGTGCTACTATTCAGGGAGTCTATGACTATTTGAATAAACCTGTAAAGCCACTTCAGCGCACCGAAAACGGGAGATACATAGGTCATTGGCCGCTCACCGTAGCCCAGACCAGGCCTGAATTCATAGAGCCCGTGGCTATAAGCGCAGAGTTTTTTTCTGCTCAGAATGAATTGCTTATGACACGGAATATTTCTCTCTCAGATGGCTTTGATAATTTAATACGGGCAGAACTACCTGACTTGACATCGGATGTACAAGTGCAGCTGGGATTAACGGCAACGATTAAAAATCCATACTACAACGGTACAGTGGTTACTCCAGCCTTTTTCCCAGCCTTTACCGATCGTGTTATTTGGGGCAAGGAAGAAGATGCGCTCATTCTGGGCAAAAAAATGCCAAACTGGATGCTGAAGGCAGCTCCTGGTGATAGTCAATCCACCGCTTTGATTTTCTATAAAAGACTCACTACGGTTTTAGGTGTAGTGCTGTTGCTTTTTACGGCATATACATTTTTTCTAAAACTTAGGCCGAGAAAGCCCAAACAGGAGGAGTTTCAGGTAAAAGGAGGAGATTCTTAATATGAAGGATTTAAGCTTGACAATAGAGTCTGAAGAGGAATTTTCAGGTGTGAAGAAAATAAAGAGACAAGTAATCTCAAGAAGCCATAAACAAAAGCGAAATAAAAGGAGGAACTATGGTTTTAAAGTTTCAGAGCTTACTGTTATAGACCTGGACGATAAGCCGAGTCCGCATATCCTTGCAACGCCCCAGGCAGACCTGACTGAAGGAGATTTATATAAATCAAATGATGACAAAAAAAACTCCATTTCCACTTTTGCTTTTGATCTGAAGCTGGATAAAAAAAGACTTTATGAACTCTTGGCTACAAGAGGGGGCGAGGATCATATTGACCTGGATTTTAGGGTGAAGTTACTAATGCCTTATAAGCCTTTGCTTAGACAGGAAACACTTTCAGAAGTTAAGTTACCTTCCTTAAATGAGCACTACAAGTTAAAAGTTAAGCTGAGAAGAAGACTTGCCAATCCGGTTTTTAAGACAGACTCTATCGGTAATAAGAAAAAAAAGATCATCTACAGAAAAGGGAGCAAAAGCATGCTTGGTAATTTGCGAATCAGCAATGAACCAGACCTGGCCTATGCATTTGCTTTGAATCTGAAGAATGTCAAATTCTCTATCAGAGAAAAGAAGGGGGGCACTATCTTTCATTGTATCAGGGTAGGAGACAATTTGGAAAACCTTCTGGCCTCAGGAAAAGAAGATGGAGGCTATTATTTAAATGAGTTAGCACCTAAACGTCACCAAAACTGGCAGCTAGACATTGATTTTAGCCAGATGAGCTATGATCACAAATTAACCAAATATGAACTGCTGATAGAAGGCACCAAGAGGTTGAACGGGCATGATTATATAGAATTTGGACCAACGGTGATAAGCCAGTTCAAGGTCGACTGGGACCATCAGGAGGCTGCATTGATGGTGAAGCAAAAAAGAGGAACTCAGTTGATCGATATTACCTATACGTCTCAACTAAGTGTGAGATCATTGACTTATCGTAACAAAGAGTTGCGTCACTCCAAGATCATTGAAGGTCAAATTGGTAATCAGGCTACTACAGACCCTAGTGAAGGCTCTGGAGCCGGGGTATCAATAAGGAATCCAAAGATGTCTTTTGCTATTTCGGGTAAGAGTCCCCTTATGCATGGTGTGAATATTAATGACCTCATTCAACTCAACTTTTTACACAGAGATAAACCAATACACACTTCAGGGCATCTCTTGAAGAATGAACCTGATTCTTTGATTGAGTTTAGTGCTGTCCTAGATCAGAAGAGAATGGCAATGGCCTTAGATCCGCTTAAGCAAAATAAGATGGAGGTTACAGGTACACTTTCCTTTCAATACAATGTCTTGCATTCGGTAGATGGAAAAGGTCAGGAGAGTAGTCCTAAAATGATCGACTGTATCAAGTATTTTAAATTCTCTATAAGTCAATTTGAAGATGAAGACTGGATTGTTGTGGATGTGGGTACTTCCGCACATGTGGCCATTGAGAGGGGGGCTGATAAAAAAGTAGAAATTATTGATTTGCATAAGAGTTTCAAAGAGAAATGGGCCCTGGACATACTATCATCCGGAGAGAAGAGAGAGGTACAGAATGCACTTTTTGAAGAAGCCGGCACTAAGTTTCTTTCATCTACGACTATGCTTTGGCCAACGCACGGTACAGGTGTAGAAGACATAAGCCTGAACCTTTGGGATGATATGGTGATGATGTCACCTGACGTACCTTATATTAAGGCATATACGAACAATGTACTGCCTTACTTAAAAGCACTGATTGGTAACAGGGAGTTGCCAACATCATTTTTGGGCAGGTTAAGAGGTAAGGAAAAGGCGGCTGCAGAAAAAATTGAAACCGATCAGATCGTAGAAAGAATTTATTCAAAACTATTAAGGAGGGTTTTGGAGGCCCCCAAGGAGACGAATAAACTTACACTTACCATCCCTACTTTGTTTAGCAATGCGCAGATTGCAGTAGTAAAGTCAGTCGTTATTCAAGCCTTACCTAATTTATGGGATGAGCACTTGGTGCTAGTGCGTGAATCAGATGCGGTAGCCTGGTATTATTTTCATAATTATTCTTCATTGATTAAAAAAAATGCATTAGGGTCGGCCTCTGAGGTGAAGGCCTTGGAGGTTAATCGTGAAAATCAGGATAGGGTGCTGGTATACGATATGGGTGCAGGAACGATTGATCTCACCCTTTTTGAAATAAAAATGGTTGGTAAAGAACGCATACTTAAAATGTTGGCAAGGGTAGGAGTGCCCAAAGCGGGAAATTACCTCGACTACGTACTGGCAAAAGTAGTGCTAAAAGTAATGCAGCAGCACTCAGATAAAGTTGGAGATGGAAAAAGACAAGAATTCGAGAAACTCTACTCAAAATTTCTTCAGAACTACAACGACAACATTGCCGAGGCTACTGGTTTCAAAAGGTTCATCAAGGAACAGCTAAAGCCAGCCCTCGCAAGCCGAGAATTTAAATTTACAAAAGACGATGCTCTTGGGTTTACCCAAGCAGAATATTTAAACGGGATAAGCCCGAAAACCATCATTAGTCACGAAGACTACACTACTTACCTTAACGAAGTTACTACCAACCTTATAAACTTGTTGAGCCGTAACTGCCCGGATGCAGATTTGACAGTGGATACATTAATGCTATCTGGTAGAGGAGTTCAAATTCCGGAACTGGAAAAGGGGCTGATGAAAATGATGAAGAAAGCTTTCAAAAGTCAGCCTTTAGTGATCAAGCCCGATCAAGAAAAGCTAAAGTCTATTGTTGCAGAAGGTGCAGGCTATTTTGCACGATTTGAAAGAAATAAAAAGGCTGTGGCAGAAGCATTGAAAATACCCGCCCGCTTTGGTATCATCAGTCATCTTTCTGGTGGAGTACAAAAGTACACAGAATATGTATCGCCACACGACAAATATGATCTAAATGAGGTGGCGACAAGCCTTGAAACTGTAACAAAAGAAGTGCCAGTGGACCTTATTGGTGTTACTAAAATAGAGGTAGTACAGACATTTGAAACAGCGAAGATGGTTAATGAGGTTATGGATAACCCTGAGAAGCTTTACACCCTGGTTACAAGGCTTCAGGAATTTGTCTATGGTATTCATTACCACAGTGATGAAGCGGAAGAAGGACTATTGGTAATTGAGGTAAATACCAATGGTGAATTAAGAGTAGAGTTAGATGGTGCCATGCCTGCTCCGGTGGTTATGTCATCCATGGACCTTGAAAGAAACCCCGTTTATAAACAGAGTATGTGGCCCTATATATGATTGATATGAAACTTATTATGCAGCGTTGTTTTTTGTTTTTGGCCGTTACGTTGGCTGGTCAAAGTATACTGATTGGTCAATCAGGGATAGATTTAGTTAGTGCCACCACGGATACCGTTAAGATGGAGTTTGGTGAAGACTTAAAGCAGACGTTTTCATTCAATAACCAAGTAAGCGAATCGCGGGAAACCAGGTTCCTTTTCGATCCAACCATAATAAAGAGAGTTGGTAATGATGAGAAGTATTTAAGTGGATTTAGGAATTCACTTTCATTTGAAATGGAATTGGTGAATGTCAGCGATCAGGAAAGGCGTAGACATATCATATTTGCTACGGAAATTGAAGGTAAGTCTGAAGTGGTGCTCATAGGAGTTTGGAAAAACCCCAATCCAAAAGGTCTTTCTATAACCCCTCCATCTGCTAAAGACTTAAGAGTGGTTGGTAGGGAGGACACTTTAGTGGATGGAAAGATTACAAAAACACTGAGTTTTCTGCTGAAAAATAAAAGCTCTGAAGAGCTACGTGTAGTCCCGGTTGTTAATGAAGAGCCAGAAGAAGAAAAGGTCATTCCGGCAGAAGGTACTTTAACTTATACTTATGAACTCAATATAGATATTCAAGATACCTTGAAGAAGACGGTACCTATTACATTGGTTTTTAAAAACTCGAAGTTTGAAGACGTAATGTATAATGCTGGAGTTATCAATCTGGAGGTAGAGATTGAGCCGAAAACAGATTGGTGGACAAATATCACACAACAGGATATTTCATTGATACTACAAGGGCTTATTTTATTTTTAGTAATCTATGCAGTTGTGCTGTGGCCCATGTTGATAAGAAGGGTTTCTAAAGGAAGTAAACCCGCCACTGATCATAATGCAGTCAGCCCCGCTAACAACGGAAAGGAAGGTGGAGCATCTGCCACCAGCCCTAACGAGAAGGATGAGCTTCCAACCAAATCGGAAGAGAAAGATGAGGAACAAAAATCCGCCAGGAAGAAAGGGAAAAAGAATACAAAGAAGGTTGATGATTCGAATATCGGTTCCACCCTTGAAAGTGTGGCCAAAGACACTAAGAACTTAAAAGCGGCATTAACAGAACTCAAAGAGCAGGTGGCTGGGGTAGTTGATAAAGAGACAATCAGTGGTTTGATAAGAACCCAAATAGAGGATAATAATAGCATTGTTTCGCATCAACTGGTCAGTTTAATGCAGGACAAAAACCTGCTTAAGAATCAGGGTGATTTCGACAATGAGCGCTTAGTAGAGGGTATACTGAGTAAGCTGGAGGTAGATGGATTGTCTGAAGCCATTGGCGCTCTGGAGAAGCTGCAAAGTCAGACAGACGGACAAAAAATTGAAGAGGTACTATGGGCAGAGGGTATTGCGCAATTTAAGAGAGAGTTTCGTCAACTGGATTCCGTATTAGAGGCTAACGACTATTATGGCAGGAGTAGAGTAAGTCGGGAGGATTTCAAACTGATTGAAGGAATCGATGATGTGGTTTCCGGAGTTGGGGATGAGGAGTTACTCAAGATCCTGACCAAAGTAATCAGAATAACATGTTGGAAGACTAAACCTGGCAAGCTTGATAATGAAGAAATGCTACAGTTTTTCTATCAAATAAAAAAGCGAATGGAAGGGTTGCGTTACGGTAGGCGTATGATGGAAGACGCATTATCGAGAAAAGGTATAGAACTTGTTGTTCCGGAGTTATTTGACTGGAATCCTACGGACCCGGATTCGTATAGAAATGCACCTGCCGCTCCTGTAATGCAGGGTGATGGGAGGTCACTTCAAAAAGAGTGGAACCTGGATCAAGGTACTGTGTATGATATCTTTTGTGTGGGTATCAAACGAGCAAGTGGTGAAGTAGTACAGAAACCAGTTGTATCGAGAATCCCATGATACATTTATTAACCAGGTCCCTGACTTTAGCACTATTGCCACTCTTCTTATCGGTGAACCTGGTGCATGGGCAAACTGTGGTATCTAAAACATACACTTTTGAGAATTTTGATGGCGCCAAGGTTAATTTAATCCTTAGTATAGATCAGGCGTCTATTAATGCCTCACTTATGGATTGGCAGGATCTGCTTACTAACCCTAAACCTAGCCCTAAAGCAAATTATTTTGGTCTGATTGAGGCACACTTTAAGATCAATAAGGTTCCCCTTAGGTTTGTTTTTGAAATATTTGATCGGGCACTCCCTCACGTAACTGACTCCTATTTTATCAATACAGTTATCCGTTTTGTACAAACCATGCCGTATCAGTTGCCCCCTCTTGAATATGAGGGAATAAAAACGGGGGGATTACTGGCTCCAGTACTCAGTCTTAAGGAGGGGTGGGGAGATTGTGATACCAAGAGTCTACTTTTAATGTGTATTCTGGGTCATCGCTATGAAATGCTGTTTTTGGCTGGTGCAAAGCATGCCTTTATTGGTATCAAAGCAGAACCTGGTTCGGGGCAAGAGTATGTTGAGATAAAGGGTTCTAAATACGTGCTGTGTGAGATGACCTCACTTTGGCGGCTGGGAGAACTCCCTGCCACCTCAGTAAAAGACATTGATTCAGGTAAATATAATTACACTATTTTGAAGTATTGAAGTGAAGGTTGACACAGTGCCATTACCTAAAAATCTGGTTCATAGTCTTCATCTTCACCTTCTTGTTCAGCTTTATTGGCGTAGTACTGTTCTTTTATTGATTCTACTGAATCCCATTTTTGCCAGTCTTCTTTCTTTGGCTTGGCTTTAACTGAAACACCAATTGACTTATCCTTTTCTAAAAGTTTCAATATGTCTTCTGTGGATATTCTGGGCTTATTAACTCCCCGTTTTACTTCGGCTGGTACAAAGTCATCAGCTTCTTTCATAATAATGCTCTTCAACTCCTTACTGTAAACTACGTAGGTTTTTTTCAAAGGGTCAGATTCCACTTTCAACCTTTCTATTAGATTATTGAAATCATCATGTTTGAGTATGAGGTCGATATCTGGAGCGTAGAAGTCGATGGATAATCCGCCAAAACTTACCTCATCGTACTTCGCTTTTACCTCTTTATAATTTGCAGGCTTTGATGAATCGAATTTGTCATTCTTATTACCATTATTTATTAACAGCCAATGAGTCTCAAGAGTAACCTGTTCACTTTTATCCTCTTGTTCCTTTTTATTTATGTCAGTTTTCGAAATTTTCACCTGAGGAGTGGTCACATTATCAAAAAACATTTTGTGATCTTTGGCTCTCGGAAATATCTTTTTAATTGACTCCTCTTCAAATATAAATTTCCTTCTTTTAAACAGACTATCGGCCTTGTCAAGGTAGAGGTCGAGATAATCTTGTTCATACTTTATGGCATAATCATGAAGATCTCGAAAATCATTTCTAAGTGAATTTTTGATGTTTTCAAATAGCGATTTTGGAACCACAGGGTAATCCATGTTTGTGAGGTAATTGTTTAATATTTTTTGTCCAACTCTCACATTCTCCGCGAGCAAATGAAGCCGCTCAAATAGTAAATTATTGATAGAGTCTATAAGGTGGAAGTAGTCGTTATAATCTTTGTTAAAGTCTACGGCTTTTACCCACCTTTTCTTACGCTCTTTTTCATGTACACGATTAGGGTTCTCGAAGTATGATAAATCGTTATTGTGTACATCTCTCAGCAATTTTATATAGCCTTGTTCATCAACACCAATCACGCCTAAATGAAAGCCAAGGTTCCATATCTCAACCATTTCAGAAGTGTCGAGTTGAAGCGTTTTGCCAAATGGTTCAGTAATACTGCTCATAAAGAATGATGAGCTGTGTGATTTTACAAGAAAGCGTGTCTTGTCATCATCTTTTACAGCATTGTTAATATCCCTCAGGTAAAGATTTTGGGCATTTTGCAAATCAGTAAAGGCAAAGAGGGGGATCAGGCCTTGTACTCTTGTAAGGGTTATTCTTTCCTCATCTTCCTGTTCAATAAGCTTAGCTCCATGTGTATAACTTTGCCAGTTATTAATGTTTTGAGAAAGAAAGTCCTTATCAGAGATTTCTAAGAAGTTTTGCTGTGGAAAAAAGGCGAGAGCTCTTCCCGGATCCTTGAACTTGTTGCTGTCTACCGACCCTAAGAAGTCAGAGGAATGCATCATTTTTTTAAGGTTTTCTTCAATCTGTTGCTTGAGGTTTGGATCCTTTTGTACACTAAGAAATTTAATGTATTTATCAATTGACCAGAGTTTATCTCCGGTTTCCTCGTGATAACGAATTGTCTTTATTCTTTCTTCAGTAAAGCCTGTTACCTTAGGATAGAGGTTACGATCAAGGTCCTGGCCCAGAGCACCGAACATGTTTTGTACTACATCTTTATTAAAACGGTTGTGGAGGTCTCTTAAGATGTCTTTTTCGGGTAATATGTCTTGGCAGAAACCCTTGAATTCATTTTCATGGTCACCAATCATGAAGTTTTCATTTGCTTCGCTTTTCAAAGATGATGTCGCACGTAATTTCTGATCGAGTTCTGCAATCAGGCCGCTTTCGCGGTGTTTATCCTGACGAGAAGTTTCGAGACTATCAATGAGTGAACCAATAATATCGGATCGTTTCTGTATATACTGGTTAATGATTAGCGCATACTCCACATACTGAGCAGCCAAATAAAGGGGTCTGATCTTTTTTAGGTCTTGATTGAATTTTCTGACTTTTTGACCAATCATATTTTTGGCGTCTTCAGGGAAAGGAACCCTATCGTCATTTTCAGCACCAAATACACGAGAAAACCAAGATTTGGGTTTTACTCTTGTTACTCGCTCAATGATGGCAGAAACGTCTGAAAATTGGCTACTATTAATATTTTCGCGTACACCGGATAACTGCCCGTCAAATTCTTCTTTGAGCTTAACGAGTACTTTTGAGCCAACTTTAAAGTCGAAAAAATCAAGATTCTTTTCTACCGCATAGGGGTTTGCATCCCCCAAACCTTTTAGGAAAAATGAAGCGTTGTAATCTCCCGTCTCTTTGGTGAGGTCGAGCATTCTTTGGACTCCAGCGGTGAGTTTCTCGTTGAGACTTTTAAGAAAGCTTGATGAGAATTTTAACCCAAAGCCTCTGGTGAGCAAAATCAATTGTGTGTCCAAAATCTCGTCTATGACTTTTTCTGGCTTTTTTCCTTGTTCAAAAAAGCTCAAGGCATGAGTTTCGAAGCGAACGACAACATCTGTCATAAAGGACAAAATCTGTTGTTGCTGATAATTCATAGCATCTCCTGGTAGAATCAGGTCAGCCTCTTTTGCTTCTATTGGTATTCGAAAGTGTTTATTGAACTCTTGTTCAACATCTCCTTGTTTGGTGGTTGCATAAGTGTTAGGGTGGAACTGGTGGTCGGTAGGTTTGTTTTCTAATTGCTGATATGTAGAATAGTCCAGGTCTTTCTCAAGTCCTCCGTTCAGGAAGTCATCAAGTATTCTCTTTGTAAAGTAAAATTTAGTGTATTCAAATAAAGCAAATTCGGGCATTACAAGACTATATCGCCCAATTCTACAATATTTAAGATTTCTTACCAAGTCTGTTTCTTTTTCGGGTACGGCAGCATCTTTTTTCGATGTGTCATTAGAGTTTGAGGCAAGTATTTCTTTTGAATCTTCATTCATTACCAGGAACGAAAACACATCCGCAACTATCTGGTTAAGGCTCTGATAGGAACTGATCTCTGTTCCTCTTTTTTCTAATCTTGGAGATATGTTGTAAATGGAATTGATAAAGTCTTCTGTTTTAGGACTACTTCCTGACTTTTTGAAGTATTCCTTAAAAAAGTTCTCATTTGTATAACCTTTTTCGAGGCACCATTCAAACTCTTTGTAGGTCGCATATTGATTTTTTAGAATGTAATTGAAGGTTGAAGGGTCTTTTGCAAGTGACCGGCCCCTGGCTCGAAAACACTCTGGGAGATAGTTGATTATTGAAATATTGTACTTATCTCTCTGTTGGCTAAATTGCTTGTTCAAAATCTCTTTTGCCATGGCAGCAAAGACCAGAGCCATTCCTTTGCCAGTGCCGCCACCGAATGAACAAAAAATAAAGACATTGATTCTGTCTTCCCTTGTATATTTTGCATATTGAGATTTAGACTTTAAACGATTAAGGGCATCATGTCCCATCAAGTCCGCGACTGTAGCTTCAAAGTTGCTACATATTCTGGAAAAGTTGTCAGCCATGGCAATCTTACCAATCAGACCTATACCACTGGCGCCATCGCCACCTACCTCTATATATTCATTGGCATTTGCTGGAATGAAATCTCCATACCCTGTTGCATTTGGGTTGGTAAGGGTGCTTTTGATGGCTTCAGGAGTTACCCGAGTTTCAAGCCGCTCTACGTCTCGAATATTTGAAGCATCGAATGTTCTTACAAAATTCAGTTCCTCTTTGTTTTGAGATTTACTCATCTTATCAGCGGTGAGAAACTCAGTGTCAATGGCAAGAAAAGAAGTTAATGGAAAATCAGGATCTCCCTTAAAGTATTTTCTGGCTATCGTTCTTTTAATTTCGCTGAGAGCGTAGAAGCCAGTGCCGCCAAGGCCCACGTGAATGGTTGGAATAATAGATGGCATATTGTGATAGTTAGTTTATTAATGAGGTTTTTATGATCTGTTTGTTGCAATGACACATGCCCTACGTTCAAAATCTATATCCGTGACCCTTACAAAAAGTCTGTCTTCAACTTCAAACTCAAAGCCTGTGATACCACGAGGGGATGAGGTACGATCGTTATAACTTGCATAAGTATCTTCTCCTGTCGGCCATAGTATTTTTAATGCAAAATTCTTGGACTGTATAGTTACATAGTCTGTATTAAGCGTTATTTCAGCTATTTTTCCCTGAGCTTTAATGTCTCTTAGCCTTACATTGTTGTCACTTCGATCACTGAATGTCACATTAATAATGCTTTGGCCGGTGAAGCTAAACGTGCTCGGTACATTGGGGGTATTTATATCTTCAACCGTCCTGACATACTCAATAAGTCTGGCATTTTTGATTGCCTTACGATCCAGTTGTAATGCTGCTCTCCAGAAATCTATCAGCTTGATGAAAGGAAACAGTATCCACAGTAGTGGTTTTATGGTTGTTGGTGCATTGATGAATAAGGATTGGTATCCTATTTTCTTTTTAATAAGCCTGTTGGCTTTTTTAGGGTCCTGGGCATCAATGGCAAGAATTTCTTTAATCCAGGTTTCAAACTCTTTTCTTGACTCCATACTATGTAAATCACGAAAAAGGGCCCTGATCTCGCTTGGTAGAGCCAGGTCAGGGTTGCACTTCTGGTTCATTTCGGGGCTATTCCAGAGATCTTCAGGTCTGAGGTGGTCGTTATATAACAACCTGCGCCAAACCCGAACTTTTTGACGCGATTTGCGAACGGAAGCCAGGTAGGGGAATAAGTATAGGGCAATGATCAGTAATGCAATGATGATGACCAAAGCACGTGTAGCCCACCACCTCCATAAAGTGGCCATCCTGTCGAGCTGGTTGGTTTTGATTTCGATAATAGTGGTGTTAGTTGGCACTCGAATGGATTGCCTCTTACCGCTCCTTTTTTTGAACTCAATATTACCTTCTGCCGTGAATTTTGGTTCAGGGTACAATGGGACTTCTATATCCATGGCCCCTTCGAGCTTGTTAATAATTAGGTTATTAGAGGCAATATTGTTAGTAGTTGCACTTCCTTTTTGCTGAGGAAACCGAAAACTAATCGCGCTCGATTTGGATTGTGAGTATTTCGGCCAACCCATTCCACTGAAAGGCCAAAAAGGTAATGCAATAACGCGAGTATCAGGGAAAGGGTATTCATTTGCCTGTGAATCGATCAGGAAGTCTATTTTGATTTCTTCATCAGGGAAAACCTTATTAATGCTTATTTGAAATTGTACTTCATCATTTAAAGCAGAGTAATAGGGTATTTCGTAGGGTATAATAAGGTTGTCGCCTTGATATGTATAAGAAGAATCCGGAAGATCGCTCGCGGATGGGCTGAAAGCATACCTTAACTTGTCGATAAAACTATCGGGGTTATAGTTTCTTTTAAGGCTTGAAAAATCCTTACCACGATAAGTTATTTTTAAGGTTCTTTCTTTTCCATAAAAAGTAGTGTTCGATGACTGGTCAAGGGCAAAATTGAAATTACTATTAATGTTCTTTATTGATAGGGTATAGTCCCGGCCTCTTTCAACGTAGTCAAGAGTTCCCCTGTAGGTTCTTGGGTTTGATGAGTCCTGGATTAAGTCCAGGTTACTACCGTTACCGAGATCGAGTACTAGTTTCTTATTCTGTTGGGCTATAATGGGGTTTTGATCCTCAATTGTGGCTGTAAATTCTATCTCTCGTCCTTCCCAGGTAAGTGTTGTGTCATATTTCAGCCTGACTAAACTTCCATTTCGACTTACACAAATGTTACCCACTACCGATAAGGGGGGATCATCATTTTTGAGTTTTTCTTCATTATAGCTCCAGGCACTTCGAATTTCATAATTACCCGCACTACCAAAATCGAATGCATGGGAAAAAAGGAGACCTTTATCACCTTTACCTGTCACATCAATGCGATCATTGAGCAGTTTGTACCTATAGGCGCTGTGCGAAAGAAAATCCGGGTATGCTACTTCTTTATCGAGGTCCAGGTCCCAGTATTTGAATTTAAAGTTGACTGAAGAGTTCTCGAGGTAGCATCCATTGGTAACATCGGGAGTAGTAAAAAGCTTAAGGGCAATATTAACTTGCTCAAAGTTTATGTAGCTGATGGAGTGGGAACGGTTAAGCGATGAGGGTATGAAATTGACTTTATAATCTCCAGTGGCTACGTTAGGGTTTAGTACAATACTTAAAAAAGTTTTTGTCTCGTAAACTATGTAATCACTAGTGGCTAGTGGTGAGCCCGAAGAGTCCGTGATATTATCAATTTTTAAACCCGTGGCAGATCTGGGTACTGAAAGGATTGATAAATGACTTTGATTACCAGAGTGCTTGGTTATCTCGAATGGAATGTTCTGCTCAATACGTTGGTCTCCTTGCCTGACGAGGTACTTGTTAATGTTATCAACAAATTCGAAGAGTGTTTTAACAAAAACTGCAAATACTTCATACTCATCGTTTACATGAAATTCTTCTGTGTCTTTTACAATAGATAGCCAGCCTTTTTGATCAACTGAAATGTTTGGTTGCCCATAGACAACAAATTTCACTTCGTCTAATGAGCTGTAGTAGCCTGGGGTTTTGTTAGGACCAACACTTTGATCTTGACCATCAGTAAGGAATATGGTCTTGTGGTCAAGCGAATCGGCTACTGATTGAACTACTGGTTCCATACCCATGGTGAAATCAGTACTACTATACCTGGTGGCAGCATTTACAATGTCGTTTCTTAGCTTGTCTATATCAGTGATCTTACCTAGAGGGTGGAGTATTTTCTGCTGTCCTTTACCACCAAATTGTATATACTGGAACTGTATATTGCCTATTTGATCAGGGAATAAATCTGAACGCCCCCAGATTTTGATTAAATCAATGACTATGGCAGATGAATTTTTAGCGGCTTTTATTGGTTCACCATCCATACTACCAGAATGATCAATTATGATCGAAATAGCCTTTTGCCGATTTGTTTTTTTTAATAATGAATCCTGTCCAAGTTTTAAAGGGGCTGTGCCAGTGGTACGGGTCCTGTTCTTTGTGGAGTCATTTGGATCTGGCGTAATGGTCATCGAACCAGAACTACCACTTTTCTTAACAGGCGGTACTACTGATTGACCAAACACTTGATATGAGAGTGTAAAAAACGTCCCAATTATAAGAGTTAGTACCCTTTTGTAAATCGTGATTTTTTTTGGAAAACTAATTGTGTGTGTCAAATCGAGCTAAATATGATCTTCTGGCTATTGGATTTAAGGCAATCTAATAAAATTAGATTAATCAAAAAAAATAAAAAAATAACTAAATATATATTGGTATTATGTTTAGTAAAATAATGTTTATTGAATAACATTATATTTTACTTATCTATAGAGTTAAAAAAAAGTATTGTATCTGTGTTTGATTTAACAGGGGAAGACACGCAACTGGGTGGGCAAATAATTATAAAAATGAACAAGCCTTCATTTTAAACTGCTTATTAGCATAGTAGTTTCTGATAATTATCTATTCAGAACAGGTCAAAAAAGTAATTTACTTAAAAAATGAAATAGTGCTGTATTATCTGAAAAGCTGGCTCAAAGCTGATGGTCATAATTAAGGTCCTACTACGAGTTAACTTTATATTCTTAAATGTTTTAAGCATAAAATGTAGAGGTATCCTTGTTGAAGTCACTTTTGATTGTTGCACCGCAAAACACTCTTCAGTTATCACCTCCCAATTCAAACTCCGTTAAGACACCTGCGAAAGGCAGGCAGGTTCGCTAGAAAATTATCCTGGTGTCTTACTTCCCAATACAGAATTTAGAGGATATGTTCGCTAAAAGGTTATCCGTGATCTGCCCAAGGTAATGTATGACCTGACGGATGTCCATGGCAACAAAGTCTTTGGTGACTTAGTTACTTCATGCCTTATCAGCGTCTTTTTGCACATTTGAAGACTTAGACACCGATTTTGGAAAAGGCATGGGACCACGCAAATGAATGATCAGTCCATTGAGGAAGTTGCGTAAAATCTGATCACCAGCTTCTACATAGTTTTCGTGATCTTCGGACCGGAACATATCACCCAGAGCGCCTTTTGATATCTTAAAATCAACCAACTTCAATATGGCGATAATGTCATCATTGCGAAGCTTATGCGCTACTCGGAGTTTTTTGAGAATATCATTATTTGAGAGCATGTACTTTGTTTAGAATTAATCGACCCGCTATTGTTTTCAGGTTCCGATTGTTAAAGATGTTCAGGATAGGCTTCTAACTCAATAGAATTCATCAGTATGATTTCTGAAATGATCACTTCCCGATACAAAACTTGCTAAAGATATTCGCCAGCAAATCATCCGTAGTAATCTCCCCGGTGATCTCACCAAGGAAGTGGAGGCTTTGGCGGATGTCCATAGCGACAAAGTCATTGGTGACCTGATTGTCCAGCCCGTTGATCACATCCGTGAGGGCATTGCGGGTCTGCAGCAGTGAGTCATAGTGACGTATATTGGTGACCACCGTATCACCCCGTTTGAACTTGTCCAGATTGACGAGTTCCAGAATACGCTCTTTTAGTGTATCCACATGAGTGGTGTCCTTGGCAGAGAGAAAGAGCATATCCGGGTGCTGTGCCTGTAGCTTCTCTATGAGAGATTCGGATACCTGGTCTACTTTATTACCCAGCTTCATAAAGGGCACTCCGGTGTTTTCCAGGCGATTGATCTCCTGATTCATTTCTACAATGTCCAGCTCGGCAAGGTCAAAGAGATAAATGATCAGTGAGGCCTCTTTCATCTTGGCCTGTGTGCGCTCTACGCCAATGGCCTCAATGGTGTCGGTGGTCTCGCGCAGGCCGGCCGTATCGATAAATCGGAAGGCTACTCCGCCAATAATCAGCTCATCTTCAATAAAGTCACGGGTGGTACCGGCAATGTCTGAGACGATCGCTTTTTCCTCATTAAGAAGTGCATTGAGTAGGGTAGACTTGCCTGCATTGGGTTTACCGGCAATGACGGTGGGTACGCCATTCTTAATCACATTACCGAGGTCAAAGCTTTGGATCAGCGCATTGATCACCACCAGCAGGCGGTCTATAAGCTTCTTCAGATCATCACGGCTGGCGAACTCTACATCCTCTTCCCCAAAGTCCAGCTCCAGCTCTATCATAGAGGCAAAGTGGATCAGCTCGTCCCGCAGTCGCTTGATCTCGCCTGAAAAGCCACCGCGCATCTGATTGAGGGCAGCCTGGTGAGAGGCCTCAGAATCGGCATTGATCAGGTCGGCTACTGCTTCTGCTTGTGCCAGATCAAACTGCCCATACATAAAGGCGCGCTTGGTAAACTCTCCCGGCTTGGCGGGGCGGGCACCGTGACGGATCAACAGCTGGATAATCTGCCGGATAATGTAGTTTGATCCGTGGCAGGAAATCTCTATTACATCTTCCTTAGTAAAGGATTTAGGCGCGATAAAGAGTGAAACCAATGCCTCATCCAGGATTTTGTCCTTATCCCTGATTGTGCCAAAATGAATCGTATGTGATGCTTGTTGGGTGAGGTCTTTTCCCTTAAAAACGGTGTTTGCAATGCTGATGGCCTCTTTTCCGGATAGGCGAATTACCCCTATGGCGCCAATACCTTGTGGAGTGGCCAGGGCTACAATAGTGTCTTCATTGGAGGCGAATGCTTGCATGCGGCAAAATTAACTAATTGCGGGCTGTAGATGCTTATTCGACAAGTAAAAGTCTATCTAATGCATAGCCACTGCGCAAGAGCCTAAACTAGAAAGTTCGCTGGCAAGGCTTGAGAAATTTCAAAAAGCACAGTTTCCTATTGGAAATGAGCATTTTTGAAATAAGCGTAACGCAGCCAGAGGGCTTTATAGACAGGCTCTACTGACGGAAATGCCTTCGGTTGATAGTGAAGAGTGAGTCGGGTTGATTGTTCAGGGCTGCCTTGTCCTGCTCATTTCCTAACAGATAGGCATTCAGTGCCTGAAGCATCATTTCGGCTGTTTTCAGGTAACCTTCACCTTTCTCGTCTTTTGAGTAAACGGCTGTATGGAACTGTGCCTGGCCAGCCAGAAATGCTGAATCATTGGCAGCAGCATTCAGGTATTGGAAGGCTCCGCCAAAATCGCGATGGTCCATAGCTTTAAAGCGATAGAGGTAGGCATCTGCAGACTGACCGATACGGTGATATACTGTGGTATCCAACTTTATCTGAGCATTGGGCCGGGCACGCTGGCTCAGTTGAACATAGGCTCCTTCAGCCGGGCGGTTGTAGGTGTCTTGAAACTGAGCCACTGCCTGGGGAAAGTAGGTTTGCGAGCCATCCATGCTGATCATCACTTTGGCTTCCTTTTCAATACCCATAAGAGTGGTAGCGAAGCCTCCCCAGCTAAAGCCTGAAGTAGCAACTTTGTCGGTATCCACATAGGCACGCTCAGTGATGGTTTTATGCAGCAGTTCAAAATCGCCAAGCTGAGCAGCAATGCCCAGGGAGTCGCCCGTCATAGCGGGTAACTCACTACCCACACTGGCAATGGCTGCCACCACATAGCCGTGGCTGGCCAGGTATTCCCAAATGGCCGAGTTTTCGTGAATACCTGCATTAAAGCTGGCCGCATAGAGCAGGAGAGGGTGCTTGCCCGACTGAATCTCGGTTTGGTCAAAAGCACGTACAGGTAAATCCATCAGTCGCAAAGCAGCGGATGCGTCTACGCTGAAAAAGGCTTCGGCTCCCGCCACAAAACCACCTTTAACCCAATTCATGGTAGTATCGTTATTGGCTATGCCATCATGTTGCGCATCTGCCAGCAAGTAGTCTTTATAATAGAGCTGTTTTGAGGCTTCTGACAGGGCTGCGGGATACCACATGCCTATGAGCAGTGGTCTTTTGTCCATACCGTTAAAACTCCTGGATTCATCCCAATGCAGCTCTGAGTGAAAACCTACCGGCTGCTTGCCCATGGGAAGGTCATAAAATCTGAAGTCGCTGTAATCAAAGTCGGCATACTGAAATTCTGGTGCTGACTCACAGGATAACAGCTGTGTGAAGAAGCCGAGGACGAGCAATTTGAAAAAGAATTTCATAGGTCAGGTTTGGATGTATTCTAGCCCAATATACAAACCTGTGATATGAGGTGAATAAGCTATCAAGTGATTTACCGGGTGGGTTGACAGATAAACTCAGGCGAGAGGCGTACCATTTCAGGAGAGCTTCCGTATTATAAATGACAAACTGAACACTATGCATGAAGTCACCTCATGGGTAAGGTCTAACTACCGCACATTGATTTTGGCGGTGCTTTGCTTTGCTGGATTTATTGTTTTTGAAGCCTTTCAGCAACTTTTTTATGCCCGTAATTTTAATAATGGTGCCACACCTGATGTCTCATTCATGGATGTCTTTACAGGTGGACTCCATCGCTGGATGATCTGGTCAGCCTTGGCGGTACCTATGGTATGGCACAGCTGGAAATTGCCGTTAAAAGAGCTCAACCTCAAACACCTGTGGCGTTATGCGCTGCTGATTGTGTTGGTATTGTTTCTTAACCTGCTCCTGATTACTGTCGACAACGTATGGCGTTTTGGGGATCTGACCAATGATTTTGCACTTCAGTTTGAGTTCTACTTTTACCACAAAGCACCCATGATTTTTGTGGCCCTGGTTTTTCTGGTAATCCTGGTGCATTTCTTTAAAAACCAGCAGGAGCTGTCGTTATCCATTCAGGAGATGGGCAGCCTTAAATACTCAAACCAACAGCTCTATGAGCAGCTGAAGAATGAAACCCTGGCCGATGAGGCAATGGTGATTCAGGTAAAGGTGGGCAATCGCGTCAAGCTGGTGCCGCTAGAGTCTATCGTATGGATTGAGGCAGACGATTATTGCGTGAGAATTCATGATGAGTCGGGGAGGGCCTACACGCTCAGAAGTACCATGAAAGCCCTGGAGCAGCGGCTGCCAGCGAGTCAGTTTATGCGGGTGCATCGCAAAGCACTTGTAAATCTCAGTGCAGTGAAAGAGTATGTGTTTGGTGCCAAGCCTATGATCATTCTCAACCAGGGTACCGAAATACCGCTGGCTCAGTCTCGTATTAAAGATGTACGAAGTACGTTACAAGGAGTATAGGTCATGTCAGGAGGGCCTGTATGTATCACGTCAGTACCACAGGTCCAACAGATGAGGTTACCTTTACTGGTGATTAGTATATTGGTTAATTAGTAAATCAGGCTGGAAAATATAGCGTGAGTGTAGGCTTTGGGATAGTTTCCATTATTGGTTTAGTCCGGACTGATTATGTTTCTCGTACAAGTTATCAGTGATTAGTTAATCAGTAAATCAGGCTGGGAAGTATAGCATGATTCTTCCCGAACACCAGGGTTAAATGTCGTTAGATTTGTGGGTTACTCCAGAACCTTTATGGAAGGTGCCTCACTAATTATCTAGGTCGTATAATCTGTAGATATTCCTGAAAATCATTAGATTAGGAACACGCTAAAACACTGACTCTATGCTCTTCCCCCTAAACAGACGCTGCGCGTGGTCTGTATCTTACCTTTTTGTCTTTCCTACAAACTTTCCAGGTCGTGCGTAAGAAGTCTGGATTTAAACTTAACTGGAAATATGCCCTCGGAGAACTCGTGCTCATCTTTCTTGGTATCAGCCTGGCTATTACCTTTCAAAACTGGAATGAGGGACGTAAAAATGACATCGAACTTCGATCAATTCTACTCAATCTTGAAACAGAGCTTAAAGAAGATTCTGCAGCCTACCATTTGATCTTTGAAAGACTGCGTTATAGAGAAAAGAACATTGCGCAATTACGGGCTTATTTTGAAAATATACCTCAGCAAATCGATTCCGGTCGAACAGCGCTTTCAATAGTGACATCGGGCTATGTCACCACCTATTACCCGGGTTTTGCTGTTTATACCGAACTTCTCGGGTCAGGAAAACTTTCCCTGGTTAACTCAAATGAAATAAAGAAAGGGCTTGCTCAATATCAATCAACTGTCGCGATAGGACAAGGTTTGGACGCTACCTATCACCCTTATTCAAAGTCTTTGGAAAAGAAGATGATCAGTTTTTTATCAGAGACACCCGCGGTCACTGGTTATGACACCATTCCTCCTCCATCCTACAAAGAAATCAAGTTCGACTTACGAAAAATGTCGCTAGACTCAGATGTGATTGGAGGCTTACAGTTTGCCAGTTATTACACCAATGTAGAACGTGTTTATAAGCAAGATGCCATCATGCCTAGTTTGCAGAGCCTTTTAACACTTATCAGGGCTGAATTGAAATAATAATTGGTTTGCCAAATTAGAGCCTCAATGATCAACTTCTTTAGAAAATTCAGACGCCTGACTGCCTCTGGCAGTAAAAATATGAAGGGCACAAAATACCTTAAATATGCTATTGGTGAAATTGTGCTGGTAGTCATAGGCATATTGATAGCCCTTACCATCAATCAGGCCAATGAAAGATATAAGCAGCGACAAAAGGAAGAGCTATACCTTAAAAGCCTTTATAGCGAATTGATTAATGACTCTATCTTTTTTGAAAATGCAGATTTAGAATTGGTTCGTACCGAAGCTTCTGCCAGAAGAGTAGCCAAAGTATTGGAGGACCCAAAACGTAAAATCTCCGATTCCCTTGCCTTTATTACTGATTTCAGAAGTATGATTTCGAGAGATCAGGTTTTGCCCCAACCCGTGGTATGGCAGGAGTTGCTGAATACAGGCAACCTCGAAATTATTCAGGACAGGCAACTGATTGAGGTACTCTACCAACACTATCATAGGGTCAACGGTTGTCAGGCAGACTACAATAACAATTCACTACACTTTATACTGCGTGGCCGGTATTTCGACTCAAAGGTATTCAGTGTAAGAGATCAGGATGACCTTTTTGATAACTACAGGATGGACGAGTTGCCGGCTGATGAAGTGTTTGAGAAAATCTTAGAGAGTGAAGAGTTTGACCATGTGACACACGGCATCGTAACGGGGATGATCATTAGCAGACTGAGCCTGCGGGGAGTGAAAAAGTCAATAAGCAAGCCACTTGAAATGATTCGCAAAAAACTGAATTAGAGGTATGCTCAACTTCCTTAGAAAACTCAGACGCTCAGAAATGAAAGGTTCAAAATACTTGAAGTATGCCATTGGAGAAATTATTTTGGTGGTGATTGGTATCCTTATCGCTCTACAAATAAGTGATTGGAATCAATCCGGAAAGGACAAGGCATTTGAATTATTTACACTGAAAGAAGTCGAAAACAACCTGAAAGAAGACCTGGAGCAAATCGAGCGGGTATTGACTAAATATACGACCATGAAAGAATCGCTGGAAAACCTTTCGGCCAAACCCTTTGCCTCCTTCGAAGAGCAAGAGATGGCAGCAGACATCAAGAATATATGGGGCTTTCAAAGGTTTTTCCCTATCAGGAATGGATATGAAGCATTGAAAAGCAGAGGCTTTCAGGTGTCCAACCCTCAATTAAGAACTCAACTAGGCAGATACTATGAAAATGAACTAACCCGAGTCACCTCGAGTATTCTTGATATTGAATATAGTTTCATAGATCAGTTTAACCCTATCATAAAAAGTGGTTACCTCACCGCAGAGAAAAATGGGGAGATTTCGATTAGGAATAAAGCCGATAAGCGCTTCGAAGCTGATTTGAAAGCTTATGCCAGAAGTTTGTTACCGAATATTTCCGGGACTGTGAGGGCACTCAAGCATTTCATAGACTCTAATGAACGAACTATGAAAGCGGTCAACTCAGAAATCAAAGTGCTGGCCAATTAAGTCACATCACAAATTAGTATCAGGCAATCGTCAAACCATGCTCAACTTCCTCAGAAAAATCAGACGAAAAGCTCCCTCCGGGGAGATGCCGAGCAGGGTGCCTGTTTGGCATTGAATATGTATATTATGACTGACACCAAAACTATAATGCAATGGGGTACCTGAAAAGATTATCACCAGCCATTACCATGGCCCTGCTCAGCCTGAATACTCTTAGCGCACAGTATGGAAGCCCTGATGAAGCAAGAGACTATCTGCTCAATGGCGTGAATACCGTAGTGAAAGTAGGGGTGCCCGGTCCTTTTCTGCTCACTGGCCAAAATGCCTTCCCCGTAATGATCGGTTCCGTAGGGGGGGAGGTACAGGCGCCATTTATAGCCGCCAGTTATCTGGGCAAAGGGGCCGTACTGGCCTTCGGGCATGGTGGCTACCTCAGTACCCAAAACCTGCCGAAAGACAACACACAGAAGCTTTTAAACAATGCGCTTCGATGGACGGCTGGGAAGACTGTACCAAAAGTACTGGTCAAAGGTGATGAGCCATTGGCACAACTTCTGAGCAACCAGGACTTTGATGTTTGGATTGCTGAAGAGCGGCTTACAGAAGTTGACCTCAACAATTATGACGTGATCGTTACCGATTCTGACCGGCTGAATACGGAAGAAATTAACCTGATCCAGGACTTCGTTCGGGCAGGAGGGGGGCTGGTCACATCCGGGCTGGGCTGGGGCTGGATGCAACTCAACAGGGACAAAAACCTCCATAAGGAAATGCCCGGAAACGTATTACTGGCACCCGCTGGCATCAGTTGGATCAATGGCTATCTGGAAGACAAACAACTGACAGCTCAAAAAAACATTTCAGACCTGTTTAATGTAGACAAGGCCCTGAACCTGGTAAAAAGCACTAACATAAGTACAGCTAATAAAGCTGGCTATGGTCAGGCGCTTTCGGTGGTGATGCAGAGCATACCGGTAAGGCAACCCGCGCCTTTTGCCATCGACAATGATTTTCCCGGTCGCGTGAGTCGCTCTGCAGAAAGGGTTACCAAAACCCTGATTTTCGATACCGACATACCGCGCTGGCACAGCACCGGACTCTATGCTGCACCCGGTGAGCTCATTACGGTGACTTTTCCGCCAACACTGGTAGGCAAGGGTTTTTATGTGCGAATAGGTACTCATACCGACCGGAATTATCATCATGAAAAATGGCTCAGACATCCCGAACTGAGCTTGCAATATGCACTGGATAAAACTCAGGTAGAAGTATTCAACCCCTTTGGCGGGCTCATTTATATTGAAGCACCGGAAAATAGCCCCGGAGGCACCGCTGAGGTGAGAATTGCCGGAGCGGTGGAAGCCCCCCATTTCAAACTGGGTGAAACCAGTCGGAATGACTGGATCTCCAGAATCAGAAACCATCCGGCTCCCTGGGCAGAGCTGGAGGGCGAAGGGCTTATCATTACCCTGCAAAGTGAGAAAATTCGTGAGCTGGAGAACCCCGATGAGGTAATACGCTTCTGGGATCAGGCCCAGGAAAATAACCGTATGCTGGCCAACTGGCCTGAGCATTATCACCGCCCCATGCGTATTACTTTCGACAAGCAGATTTCAGCAGGCTATATGCATTCGGGCTATCCCATCATGTCTGAAATTACTAATTACGGAGAGCAGGAAGATATTCTCGACTCACAGGGAGATCACTGGGGCTTTTACCATGAGCTGGGCCACAACCACCAGCATCCGGACTGGACTTTTGCCGGCACGGGAGAGGTAACCTGTAACTGGTTTACGCTTTACAACGAGGAGTTCTTACAAAACAAAGGCCGGTTTGTTGGCGATGACCAGACAGAACAGAAGCACATCGTCAATAATTACTTCAAAGATGGTAGCAATTTTGATACCTGGAAGGGCACAGCCTTTCTGGCCTTGCACATGTACAATCAGCTTATAGAAGTCTACGGCTGGCAGCCTCTGATAGAGATCGTTGGTGACTACAGGCAGCTAAAGAGCGAAAACAGACCCAAAACTGATCAGGACAAAATGGACCTTTGGTTTACCTACTATAGCCTCAAAGTGGGAAAAAACCTGGCGATTTTTTTTGACCATTGGGGTATGCCCATTACCAATGCCGCTAAGAGTAAAGTGGCCCACCTGCCCCCGGCAAACCTGGAGCAACTACTGGCCAATATGAAGCTTGAAAAGGAGCCATTACCTGCCGGTGTTCTTGCGCTGTTTCATTATGGTAGCGGGCAGTTTATAAAGCGCCAGACTGCTGATGGCAGTGAATGGGCCGAGCAAAGCACACCAGGTAAAGATTCATTTGTATTTGACCAGTATGCTGAGGACAAGGATTATTTCTACATAAGGAAGAGGAATACCAATATGAACCTGCGTATACCCAAAAGAATAGGCTGGGTTCAGGTTAGTTATGAGAACAACCCCGCATGGCGCAACCTTTACAAAACCACGCCTTATTAGCATGCTCAACTTCCTCAGAAAACTCAGACGGAACGAAATGAAAACAGGAAAATACCTGAAATATGCCCTGGGCGAGATTCTGCTGGTGGTCATAGGGATATTGATTGCCCTGGCGATCAACAACTGGAATGAGCAGAGAAAGAACAATATAAAAGAACAAGCAATTTTGGTCTCACTTTTGGCTGAGGTAGATAATAATATCAAAACCCTTGAATCTAACATGACCATGAACATGAAAAACAAGTCGAATGCCGAAAAGCTGGCTTCTCATACGGGGCCTGTAAATAATGGGTTGACAGAGGTAGCCTTTGCTAAACTTTATGCTCAGACTTTTAAACATGAAATCAATTATACTCCAGCCAATGGAGTACTGAATGAATTGATCAACACCGGTAAGATATCACTGATCAAAAGCCAACCATTACGCACTACATTAAGCGCCTGGGAAGCAGCTACCGAAAGCCTTAAACATCAGGAAGCACAACTTGAGAAAGTCAGACAGCGGATCTATCAATTGGTAATGACAGATGGCAATTTTAGAAAGATGCTCGACCTTACCAGAGAAGAAGAAACCTGGTATACAATACCCAATGGTGCTTTTGATTCGAAGAACCTTAAGCTTTTGAGGCATCCTGAGTTTGAAAATAACCTGGTTCTATTTATTGGAGCGGCCGCTTATCTCGACTTTTCCTTTTATCAAGAGCATCTAAAACGGCTAAAAGACCTGCAATTATCGATCTCAAACCATCTTACCAATAAGTAATGCTCAACTTTCTTAGAAAACTCAGACGCCTGACTGCCTCTGGTAGTAAAGAAATGAAAGGTACAAAATACCTAAAGTATGCTCTTGGTGAGATTCTGCTGGTTGTCATCGGTATTCTCATTGCACTAAGTATCAACAATTGGAACCAGGGAAGGCTTGCGAGGGTGGAGGAAAGAAAGTTTTTACAGAGCATCAAGGTAGACTTTGAAAGAACAAAATCCTTGCTACAGGCGCTGAATGAGAGGCGGGAGGAGTCGCTGATTAATTTCAAAGCACTGATTGAAGTGAGAAATTCAGGTGACTTTTCTAATAAGGTGCAGATAGACACTTTACTGGCCAAGTCTACTTTTACGCCCACCTTTAACGGAAGTACCAGTTCCATTGCCATATTGATCAATTCCGGGAAGATCAATCTGCTGGCCAATGATAGCTTAAAGTCCTTGCTGCTGGCGTGGCCCGGTCAATTGGAAAACCTGATCGAGAGAGAGGTGGATGCTAAGGTGGTAACGAATGACGAGTGGATGCCCTTTGCACAGCAGTATACCTCGGTAAACGACTGGTTTAAAAACTACTCATTTCCGGCACCGGCCAGAAACAGGACATCAGAAGTGTCTAAAGATTACCGGGGCTTGTTTGGTGACCGGGATTTTGAGAATACCATTACCAAGCTCGAACTCCTCTATGTAGCAGGGAGCGCCAGGGCAAAGGGCTTGATCAATAGGGCTGAAGATATCATTGCTACCATAGACGAAGATTTAGAAAACAGGTAATCACATGTTATGCTCAACTTTCTTAGAAAATTAAGACGCCTGAATGCCTCTGGCAGTAAAGAGATGAAAGGAACCAGCTACATCAAGTATGCGATAGGAGAGATAGTCTTAGTGGTCATTGGCATTCTGATCGCCCTAAGTATCAACAACTGGAATGAAGGGCGTAAAGAGAAAAAGAAAGAAGAGCTGACCATTGGGATTCTCTCAGATGAGATTGAGAAGAATCTAATGCTGGCCAATGAAGACTTTCTCAATAATAATCTGATTCTGGACAGCCTGACTTTGTACCTGAAAGGAGAGTTGGAGAGGCCTGATGAATTGACAAAAGCCGCATTTATCAGCTATGTACTGAACTACAACTGGGGGAAACTGGAATACCCTACACTGACTCAGGAGTTAGGGCCTAACCGTATTATTCGTAATGCACCTGAGCTGAATGCCTCTTTGAAAGCTTTGAATGACGCGCATGTGGCTGTCGACTTTCAACTCAACTACCTGAATGAACTGTTTAATACGCAGACCGTACCTTTTTTGCTTGAGGCCGGGGCGGGTAAGGGACTGATCAATACCATGTTTCAACTTGATCAGGAGGCACCTAAACTAAGCGGTTTATACGGTACAGAATCTTTGAATAACATACTGTCTATTCAGCAACTCTTTCTCTTTAGTTATAATCGTAGAATCGGGATATTGATGGAGCAATCAGAACAGACGCTCGAAACACTCAAGGGGATATGATCAGGTTATTTAGGAAATTAAGAATTGAAAACATGAATAAGGCCAAATACCTGAGGTACGCACTTGGTGAAATTGTGTTGGTGGTCATTGGGATTCTAATAGCGCTGAGTATCAACAACCTGAGTGAGTTTAAAAAGGATCGAAGGAAGGAGGTATATGCCTTGCAAAGTATCAGGTCCAACCTCAATGAAGACATCGGGCTACTTTATAATATCATTAACCTGAACCAAAAAATGCTGGCCAGGCTGGATACTGCCAGTACCATACTGAGTGGTTCAGAAGATTGGTCTGTACAAACATTAATGGTTAACCTGATATCACTGACAGAAATTCATCCCTTTACTACCAACCGTACGGGAATCGACCAGGTGATTTCTTCATCACAGGTGGACATCCTTCGTAGCAGGCAGTTGGTGGAACAGCTTTTTCTGTACTACCGCGATATTGAGGAAAACACAAAGGGCAATGAGGCCGGAGTTACTGAATACAGCCGTACTACCTTCGGGCCCGGCTTGCTGAGCTTTGATGATATGTCCGCCCCTCGAAAACCGCTCTCAGCCTATAGAAAAGATCCGTTTTTTAGTAATGCGGTGGCTTTTAAGCAAAAACGGATGCGGCTTATGATTGCTGATTATTTGAAAATTCAAAAAAAGGCACAGCGCCTTTCGGAATTGATGAACGAGGAATTGATACGATTGGAATGATCAGTCGCCTGCGTTTCGCGAGTAACCATTATGTTTGAAAGTTCTGCTCTGGGTTTACCGGTGCTGACCTTGTATTGATCAGATAAGTATCAAAGACATTTTACCTGTTTAGTGTATTTTGTTTCTCCATAAGCGGTCCGAACTTGGTTTACTATCCAGTCACAATTGTTGGCTGATATAGTCACCCCGGTCTTTAGAGGTATTCCGCGATTTCCCACTCAGCAGTCACTCGCAGAGGACTCTGAGTTATCCAGGCCCGAGAAATTGCAGATTGAGTGGCCCAGGTGATCTACCTGCAATGGCCTGAGCCCTTTGCTGTGGTCTTTTCTGGCCGGTACTGACCTTATCTTAGCGATCCTTGCTCAGATGAGTATCAAATACATTTTAGTGGTTTATGGTACTTTGTATGGTGGTAAACGGTCCGACCTAGTTTTCTAATCGATCATAACTCCTTACCCAGCATCACCAATATTTTTTCATAATCACTTTTCAACTGCCTCTCCATCCACAGCATATCTTCCAATACGCCTTGAATCCTTGAATCTCCCTGGTAGATTTTCTCTATGGCCTGTGCGGCTACGGTATCATAAGCCGCCTGTCGACTGTGAAGCTGAGATAGTAACTCGATCAGCTCAAAAGGCAGCTTTACCATTACCTGGGTCGCCTGGGATAGCTGCCAGGCATTATTGGCTATTTGGGCACTGCGCAGCTGTATATTCCCCGACCCGAATACGGTTAGAGAGTCTGCCGATGTTTCCAGGCGCCAGACATTGTCATCCAGAATGAGAAAGCGCTGACCACCGGCTTTTCTTACTTCAATGCGATTATAGGCTGCCTGCTGAGCAGCCAGTAAAGTCTCCTCCAGGTAGTCCGTCAGTCGGTTGTCATTACTGATATTGATTGGTATTGCATTGAGGGGTAGTTTAACAATCACATGAGTACCGCCCCGCAAGTTGCTGATAAGGGTTTCATGGTAGGGAAGGGCCTTGTCTATTGCTACCTGGTTGGCTTCTACCTCGGCCCTGATAGAGTTCAGCACTCGTTCCTTCAGCTTGTCATCTTTTACCCCCTGTCGCCACTCATCCAGCACCAGCGCCAGGGTAACCGCAAATACAATGGATAAAAATTCGAGCAGGAAGCGATTTTTCTTTTGAGCCATAGTGGTGGATAAGAGTGATACGGGAAATTTCCAATGCTCCGGGCTAAAAGTCAATAGCTGAAGCGTATTCCTGCCAGAGTAGTAGTAAACATACCTTCTTCCCTTCATTTTTGGCTTTACTCTCTGCAAAAACCTTGATTAGCTGCATGAATGATGGCTTGTTGCTCGAAAAAATCAAAATGATCAAAAACACACTTATCCTATGTCTGCTGTGCGTATCGGCCGGCCTTATGGCCCAGGAGTATGCACAATATGAAGTAAGCACAGCCAACCCCTACGGGCTCCCAAACCCAAAAGCTCCGGAGCAGGTAAAAGATTTTGCTCCTATGATAGGTAAGTGCAATTGTAAGTCGGAGACCCGGAACCAGGATGGTACCTGGGCAGCGCCAGAGGATATGGTTTGGACTTTTAAGTATATCATGAATGGCTTAGGCGTACAGGATGAAACTATCAAGGCGGATGGCGCAAACTCAGGGAGTATCCGGCAGTACCATGCCGACAGTGCCCGCTGGTATGTACACTGGTATGGTTCTTCAAGCCCAACCCCTGTACTCTCTGCCTGGGAGGGAAATGCTACGGCAGAGAAGGATAAAATCGTACTCTATCGTGATCAGGCGGCTCCCAATGGTATGGATGGCTATTTTCGACTTACCTTTTATGATTTCAATGAGCAAGGCTATAAATGGATAGGAGAATGGACCGACAAGGCCGAAAAAATCGTTTACCCCACCTGGAAAATCAGCTGCACGCGCAAGGATGAATAATACCAAATCAGGTATAACCAGCCGCATATAGTTCATTGATTATCGCCTGCTCTGCGTTGATAAAAAGTCGCCTTAGCGCTGCTATTCCGATTTTTCTTGCCTTAATCAAACAATAATCATCTAAATTCTATCCGCGCCTTTTTATACATAAATTGGTATAAGCTGGATCATTCACTCCGGGTTTTTGATTGATTAGCATAAAAAAGTCATTGAACAGCGACTGACCATCGGTATCAGAAGGCTTGAAAGGAATGAAGCCTGAAATTGGGCTTATGCTCAATCTGTGCGAATACCTTAAAGTCAACACTACCGGCCATAAGCCGAAAACTGTTACCTGCCTTTATGGATTGTTGGTAGCGGTTTTCCTGCTGCAAAGTTCTATTGTGTATGGCCAGGAAGCTTCCCTGAAGGACTATACCTACCTGATTGATAGGGAAGGAGATGGCTATTCCGGACCGGGGATCGACTGGATACTGGAGAATGTACAAGACAAACAGTTTCTGCTCTTTGGCGAACCACATGGGGTGGAAGATGTGCCCAGGCTGGTGCAAGATATGTATATGAGGTTGCAGCCACAGGACTTCAGGCACCTGGTGCTGGAAATTGATGCTACCACTACACAGCAGCTAAAGGAGCTGCCCCTGACTGACTTTATTGCAAAATACCCGCATAGCATCGCCTTTGACTATGACGGAGAGCTTCAGTTGATGAAGCAGGTGCAGTCTGTGTATCCAGGTGAACAAGTAATCTGGGGCATGGATCAGATGATTGTCGCTATCCATCCTTTTCAGGTGCTGGCGAAGGTAGCCAAAACAGTAAAGACCAGGCGTATTTGCAGGGGGCTACACCTGAAAGCAACGCTCAAAGGGGGCAGGTATATCAGCCAGAATCATTTCGCTGATTTGGATCAACTGGAAAAGCTCTTCAATAAAGAAGAGAATAAGGAGAGACTTGATATTGTCCATCAGATACGAACCTCCATGGAGATTTACGTAGCCTATTTTGCGGCTACCCGAGGGGAGATCAGCTATCAGTTTTCATCTGACAAAAGGGAGAAGTATATGATAGACTGGTTTGATGACTTTGTGGAGCAAGCCAGGCAGAGGGGAGCCATGCCCAAAGCCATTGTGAAAATGGGTGGGTCACATACCGGCTATGGTATAGGTCCTAACGGTGTGCTCACCCTGGGAGACTACCTGGATAAGCTGGCAAAGAAAGCCGGAAGCTCCAACTTGTCGCTTGGGCTGGCTTATGCACCGGAGGATGCCACATTCCCACCAAAAGCACTCTTTGAAGGAAAGTCTGCTGTTTTAATCGACCACAGAGCCATGCTCGAAGATTTAGACTCTGCCAGTCTCAGCGCATACCCGGAGGAACTTGTCAGAAAGCTTAGGTATTTTGACGCGAGTATTTACCTCAACGATCCGGTTCGTTCTGCAAAGCAGGTCATAAGCCAGCAAGACAATCAATTTAAGAACAGAGCGATCATGCGGCTGGTGCCTTATGGTGTATTGGTTTTGCTCAATCTCAGTTTACTCTTTCCTCTGTTCCGATGGGTGTTTCTGAAGATTTTTAAACCTGAAGCAAAGAGAACAGTAATGAGCAAGCATCTGGTCCTGTTTGGTATTGGCCTTTTGCTCGATGCAGTCCTGGCAGCTCAGATTTTGTCTATTCTTCTGGGCACGCCAGTGTCTATGGCGGTAGTGATGAATCCAACCGTCAGTTTTTTGATCTTTCTGGCGCTGCTGGCCTTGTCGATAGCTGCCTTGCTATTGATGAGGGGTGCACTTCAGAAAGGAATCTGGACAATTGGTGCCGGCAGACATTACAGGCTGGTTGTCATTGGCAATGTGCTGCTGGTCTTGTACATGTACTACTGGAATATGGGAGGTATGTTGGCTTGATGGCCTGGACTAGGTAGTAAGCCAACTCTTCAGTGGAGCTACCCTTGACTGGCTCACAAAAACCTCCTGTTTTGAGTTGGGTTCAAGGTTGATTTTATAACGGTTACTAGAGCCGGGACTCAGGCTTTGGATACTGGTATAGTTTACCAGGTACTGCCGGTTGATCCTGAAAAAGTGTCTGGGGTCCAGTTCCTCCTCCAGTTCTTCCAGCGTGGCATCGTACAAAAAGGCGGTACCATCCTTTTTCACAAGCATTACAACCTCGTCTTTATAGAAATACGCGATCTCGCTGGTTCTGACCGTCTGAATCTGCTGCCCTTTGCGGACCAAAAACCGGTTGCGGTATTCTCTTGGAAAAGAACCTCTGGGTGGCCCCGGAAATGCTCTTGTCACCATACTTGCGTACTTTTTGAGCCCTCTGGCTACATCTTCTTCCGTAAAAGGTTTGAGAATATAGTCGAGGCTGTTGAGGTCAAAGGCTCTCAGGGCAAATTCTTCATAAGCCGTAAGAAATATCACAAACGATTCTATTTGCAGTTGCTCAAAAATGCTGAAGGAAGGGCCGTCAGAAAGCTGAATATCCAGAAAGATGAGATGAGGCTCGGGGTTTTCTGTAAAGTAGGCCAGGCTTTCCCTTACACTGGGCAAAATGGCCGCGATATGAATATTGGGGTCATACGCTTTAAGATATTTCTCCAGCTTGTGTGCTGAATGAGACTCGTCTTCTATAATTACTACATTCATAAATCATTGCCGTATTAAGGGAACAGTCACAGTGAAGCTGTCCTCCGTTTTTTCAACCTGTATTTCAAGCTTATATTTCTGAGCATAAATCTCTTTGAGGTGATTGAGGCCACTGCCTGAGCTGTCCTGCACTATTTTAGACCTTCTGTCATTGGTGAAAACCACCTGCTGTTGATCAATGCTGATCTGGATGTTTAAGGGCTGCTGAACACTGATTTCGTTGTGTTTCACCACATTTTCCATAAGGTTCATTAAGGACATGGGTAACACGCTCGCTTTGCTGTCGGCCTCATTCTTTATAGATAAGAGCAAAGCATTGTCAAACCTGTTTTTCATGATCAGGGCATAGTCCTCCAAAATTGCCAGTTCCTCATCCAGTGACACCAGGTCATGCTCATGCGTCTTAAAGCTGTAGCGCATAATTTTAGAAAGGCTTACCAGAAATTGCTCAGCGGTAGTATTGTTTTCCGCAATGAGTGTATGCAGCGTATTGAGATTGTTGAATAAAAAGTGGGGATCCATTTTATTACTCAATAGCTGGTATTTCAGTTCTATGCGTTCACGCTGAAACTGCTCTTCTTGCAACTCCAGCCCCAGCGACCTGCTGTAATAGCGATTGGAGATAAATACACTGTAAATGAGAATATAGCCTGCCAGTGTCGTAAGCGTGGTGAGCGAAAGGTGATAAATATTAAGGCGATCATTCTGATGAAATACCGTGATGTAAAACTGCTTCATGGCAGCGTAGGTAGCCAGGCTGACTACCAGAGAAACCAAAAAGGCACCTATGAATAAGAGCCCATGCTGCACAAGGGTAAGTTTTTCACTCTGGTTTCTGTCCTCAATGAGGTGGTAGGCCTTTGTGATGGCATAGAGGTAAAAGTAAAAGACGAGTATGCTGCGAATGAGAAAAGGAACAGAAAAGCTACTGGGCTCGGTAAAATTGCTGGTGATCACATAGATCACATTCAGCAGTATGGCTAAAACAGGAGGTACCGCCAGAAAGACGAGGTTTTTGCTATTCGAAAATCGCACGGCATAAATTAGCCAAACTGGGAATGTGATTCAACCCGAATGCTGCAATTGTCTCTTTTTACACAATCTCATTCCCAACTACAATCCCGCAACCAATGAATGTTATAAGCAATTGCACTGTTCTTCAATCGCCTGTAGAAAGGTGCTCTGATATGGTATCAAGTCTTATCAAAGAGGCTTTTCAGGTCTACATTGCCCTTTTGACTTTCTTCCACCACGTAAAGTGATCTTGCAGCGAAGCCAAACATTCTGGCCACTATCATGGCTGGGAATTGATCTCTTCTGGTATTGAGAATAGTGGCGGAATCATTGTAGAACTCACGCTTATCGGTTAGTGTATCTTCAATCACTGATACCCTGCCCATCAATTGCTGAAAGTTTGCGGAGGCTTTCAGGTCGGGATATGCTTCTGCTCTGGCTAACAGTCCGTTAACAGCCAGGCTAAGAGCACCTTCGGATTTGGCAATATCCTCTACATTTTCGGATTTTCTTGCAGTTTCTGCCTGCATTCTCAGTTCGGTCACCTCAGTGAGCAGAGTGCTCTCATGATCCATATACTCCTTACAGGCCGTTACCAGGTTAGGCAGCTCTTCATGACGTTGCTTGAGCAATAAATCTATGTTGCTCCAGGCTTTGGCTGCATTATTTCGCAGCCCGACAAACCGGTTGTAAGTGCTGATGAGGTAAAGAAAGACAATGGCCGCAATGGCAATCAGAATATAGGTAGTGGTCATAATGAGTAAGGGGATATGATAAAGCTGGTGTACAATTGGCCAAGAGTATTCTTAAGCATGTTCAATAAAGTAAATAACTGGTATTGCCAGTAGGATAAGTATGGAGAAAATGATTAAACAAAATTTGAACCAGATTTTTCGCCTGAGTGCTTTTTCAGAGAATGCGCTTATAATCAGTGGTGTGCCCGTATTACCGGATTGATTCCAGATTAAGGTATTAACCATAGCTGTACCCTTTAGTGTTTCGTTTTCTGCAATGCCTTCGGTACTCCTGGCAATATCATACCAGGCAGCTTCTTCTTCTTTTTTAAGGTATTCAGGTGGCTTATTGGATGGACTGGATGAAAAATGGCCTATGGCATAGACTTTTTTGTCTGCAGGGAGCCACTCTTCTTCAATACTTATCAGAGAGGCATTGGCCAGTACATCCTTATAGTCAGCCAGAAAAGGGTAGGAGTCTATGTGTTTTGATAATTCTTCAGGCTTAAACTCAAGTTTCTTTTGGCGTGTGTAGTAATCCACATAGTTCAAATCCAGCCAACATTGCGTTCCGGCATCTTCCAGCAAAATATAGTCCGAATGTGAAGTTTTTGACGTGACTCTCTTCCATTTGTCTTTGGCGCCTGCTTGCTTACTTACAGTGTACTTCCAGAAAGCTTTCTCTGTTTTTCCATTAGACAGTGCGCTTTTCTGATTTGGCTGAATATATCCGCTAAGCTCTACAGCTCCCTGAGAAGCACCCCTGATGGTTGACTGTGGTGTATCCTTCATCTTCCTCAGTGCTTTCAATTGTGAATCAGCTCCGGCTACGAATGCCAGGATAAAGACCAGTAAGAAGGTCATTAATCCCGCTGTTGGCAAGTTTGGCGAGAAATAAACGATAGCACCTATGATGAGTAAGGGGATGATCCATATCAGATGATTAATGGGGCGTTTTGAGCTAATCTTGGGCATGCTGAAAATTGATGGGGAGGTGATTGATGATTATACCAGTTCTTAATCAAATAGCCTCCTTTGTTCGCAATTTAGCAGCCTCTTTCCGTTGCACAAACCTTTTGAATACGATGCCATCACTTGGTGAAAACAGAAATGCAAGTAGAAACAAAATACCTGCTACGGTGACAATGGCCCCGGCTATAGAACCATCAAGGTACACGGCCAGGTAGTAGCCGAAAAAACTGATAATCACGGCAATGATGCAGGTGATGATCAACATATACCTGAATTTATCCGTCAGCAGGTAGGCAGTAGCGGGGGGAGCCACCAGTAGGGCCACTACCAATATGGCACCTACAGAGTCGAAGGAGGCCACGGTGGTCATGGATACAGCCCCCATCAGCAGGTAGTTCCAAAGTGACACTGATATGCCCACCGTGGCAGCAAATGCCGGATCAAAGGTGGTGAGGTACAGTTGCTTAAAGCCAATGCGCACAAAGAGTATGATGAGAATCAGCACGATGTAGGAGATATGCAACGCCCGTGGGCCATAATTCTGACCTGATTCGGTAATCCACAAGTCGATAGGGACATAGGCAATCTCGCCATAGAGGACACAATCCTGGTCCAGGTCTACCTGACCGGCAAACACCGAAATGAGGATAATACCCAGGGCAAACAGCCAGGTAAAGGTCACGCCAATAGCCGCATCTGTCTGCAGGCGCGCCTTTTTATGAAAGAACTCAATAAGAAAAGTGGTGGAGATACCCAGCATACCAGCCCCCACAATCATCCAGATAGAATCTCTGGTGCCGGTAATAAAGTAGGCCAGCACAATACCCGGCAATACGGCATGGGAAATAGCATCACCCACCATGGCCATTTTGCGCAGGATCAAAAAGCAGCCAAGAATACCGCATGAAATCGCGATCAGGGTACTTACTGTTATGATATAAAATGCGTCCATTCGTTTAGAAATGTTGAATGTTGAATGTTGGATTTTGAATTGATCCTGAAGAGAAAACAATTGATAGTCCTTGATATCCTGTCAATGTCGTGTAACCATTATCCTCCATGTCTTTGGTGCTCATCATTCAACATTTAAAATTTTCAATTCATAATTTCTAATACGGTATTCTCTCTTCATGCGGGTCCATTTCAGGGTACTCCAGCATACGTTCCAGTTCGGCTTCAATCTCAGGCGTAATGATATGTTCTATCGTTTCTGCATCTTCATGCACATGATCAGCCGCTATTTTTACATATTTCGATAGGTATAGCTCCCACAACCTGTGCAGCTTTACCACCCTTTGTCCTTTCAATTTGCCAGCTTCGGTAAAGGCCCACCGTCCGCCTTTTTTTGTCAAAAAGCCCTCTCTTTTGAGCCTTTTCAATGATGACATCAGGCGTGATTTGGGAAAATGCCTTTTTTCGATGATCTCTTCAGCCGTTCTTCCCTTGTAGGTGTCGTCATCGGTCTCTCCTAAATGGAAGAGTGCTTTAAGCAGATTCTCATCCATAATCAGGTATTGCAGCTTCCGCTGGCCTACCGCCCGTGAGATAATGCCCCGCTTTGGCGCGATAAAGAAGGAGAGGAGCGCTATGGCCGAAATGATCATTACGATCCATGGTCCTGTAGGCATGGCAGGGGCCACATAGCTAACATAAGCACCGGTAAGGCCGGAAAGAGCGCCCATGGTAGCAGCTATGATGGTCATGGTTTTTACGTCATTGGTCCAGAAGCGTGCCGCAGCGGCCGGTGTAATGAGCATAGCAGCCATCAGAATCACGCCTACCGCCTGAATGCCTGTTACTACGGCCAGTACGGTCAAAGTGGTTAAGAGCAAGTCTATGGCTTTTACAGGAAGCCCCAGCGCCTTGGCATAACTCATATCAAAGGCAATGAGCTTGAGCTCTTTAAAAAAGAGCCCCACGGTAACCATAAGGATGACGGCTACAATACCGAAGGTAATCAGGTCGCTACCCACCAGGGCTGCTGCCTTGCCGAAAAGAAAGCTGTCGAGGCCTGTTTGTGAGGCATTACCGCTATGCTGGATGTGGGTAAGCATCAGTATGCCTATGCCAAAGAAGACAGAAAGGATAATGGCAATGGCAGAATCTTCCTTGATTTTTGATTTGGTCGTGATATTGTCGATCAGCACCAGGGAGATCCAGCCTGTGACAAATGCCCCGATAATCAGGAAAAACGGGTTTTTTGTACCAGTGAGAATAAAGGCCAGGCAGATACCGGGTAGTACAGCATGTGCCACGGCATCACCAACAAGGGCTTTTTTTCGCAAAAAAGTAAAAGTACCTACCACCGCAGAAGAGGCGGTCAGCAGTACCGAGCCTATCACCACGGCCACTACGTTGGGATCACTGAATGAAAAGAACTCAAAAAAGGTATCCATATCAGTATTTCTCGCGGCTTGGGATTTGACGTTTCTTCACCAGCTCGCCTACTTCTGCCAGTACAGTGAGCTTGCCACCATAGGTTTCCTGTAACAGGTCATTGTTAAATACCTTATCGATGGGTCCTGAGGCCACCAGTCTCATATTGAGCAGTATAATCCAGTCAAAGAACTCAGCAGCCGACTGCAGATCATGATGTACTACGATGACTGTTTTACCTTGTGCGGTCATTTCCTGCATGATCCCCAGTATGGCAGCTTCTGTGGCGGCATCTACTCCGGCAAAGGGTTCGTCCATAAAGTACAGGTCAGCCTCCTGTGCCAGGGCTCGTGCAAGGAATACACGCTGCTGCTGTCCACCTGAGAGCTGCGAAATCTGCCTGTTGACATAGGCGTCCATACCCACTTTGCGCAGGCAGTTCATGGCCATTTCCTTATCTGCTTTGCGAGGGCGGGAGAGAAGCCCGAGTTTGGCGTAGCGTCCCATCAGCACCACATCCATCACCGAGGTAGGAAAATCCCAATCCACCGATTCCCTTTGAGGCACGTAGCTCACGCGGTCACGTACTTTGTCCAGTGGCTGATCAAACATACGCACAAAGCCAGAGCCTAACGGGAGCAGCCCCATAGCCGCTTTGATCAGGGTAGATTTCCCAGCGCCATTAGGTCCGATAATACCGATCAACGCTCCTTTGGGGAGGGTCATATCGATGTTCCACAGCACAGGTTTCTTATGGTAAGAAACTGTAAGGTCATGAAACTCAACTACCGGATCTTTTGCTTCTATTTTCATGCAATTTTTTCGTGTTTATTGACTGATAGTTAAAGAGTTAATTATCTAAGTTATACTAAAAACTTTAAATCTATATTTCTGGTAATAAGGCCGTCTGACCTGGGGTACTGACGGGGATTTCTTTCGTTAATGACTCACCCTAAACTTTAAACCTCAAATTCTATTTGAGTGAATTCACAATCGTATTCACATTTGCCCGGACCATCCCTGTATAGGTGCCTTCGGGTGTTCTCTCAGCTCCCATGGCATCAGAGTAGAGGTAGCCACCTATGGCCACATTATGACCTTTTTGCTGGCATCCCTCAATAATCGCGTCAATGTTTTTCTGTGAAACTGAAGTCTCTACAAATACAGCTTTGATCTTTTTCTCCACTATAAAATTCACCAGGTCCACGCGGTCTTTCAGGCCAAATTCCGATAGGGTGGAGATACCCTGTAAGCCCCTCACTTCTATGTCGTAAGCCCTACCGAAGTAATTGAAAGCATCATGAGCCGTGATAAGAATACGCTTATCAGCAGGGATGGTACCAATCTCTGTTCTTACCCAGTTATCAAGCAGAGCCAGTTCGGCACTAAATTCTTTTCCGTTTTTCTGGTAAAAGGCTGCGTTTTCAGGGTCTTCTTTGGATAGAACATCCACTACCACCTCAATGGTAGAAGACCAGAGATTTACATCAAACCACACATGCGGGTCATGGGCATCTTTGTACACAGGGTCACTCAGCAGTCTGGAAGTTTCGATTCGGCCTGCTACAGGTACCACATTCTTGATACGCGCGAGCTTTTCAAATACCTCACCCATTTTACCCTCCAGGTGCAGTCCGTTATAGAAAATGATGTCTGCCGACTGTAAGCGCCCCAAGTCACCCTGGGTGGCTTTGTACAGGTGAGGATCTACACCAGGGCCCATCAGGGCTTGTACCTGTACAGAGTCTTTTCCTACGTTTTTCACTACATCGGCTATCATGCCGGTGGTGGTGACTACGCTGAGCTTGTCGGATGTTGTGTCCTGCTCTCCACCACCACAAGCAGTGAAAAGGAGACAGATAAGCAAGAGAGCGGTAATGCGGTTCATGATCAGGCTACCCATATATTGTCTGCAACGGTTTTTGATACGGTGATACTTTTCTTTTGGTCGATGGTGATGTCCATAGAGCCATCAAACTCAACGATGTCTTCCACGGTGATTTTGGTGCCTATGCTGATGCCCACTTTGTCCAGATATTTAAGAAAGGCGGTGCCGGAATCTTCCACAGCCACCACTATGCCGGTAATTCCTGTTTCTGTCTGGCTCAGTTGTTCGCGCTTACTTTCGGTAAACTGGCCATTCTCATCGGGTATGGGGTCTCCGTGGGGATCGTATTTAGGAAAGCCCAGAAACTCATCCAGGCGTTGAATCAATAGGGGAGACTTGATGTGCTCCAACTGCTCGGCCACATCGTGTACCTCATCCCAGTTAAAGTCCAGCTTCTCTACCAGAAACACCTCCCACAGGCGATGCTTGCGAATGACCCGCAGGGCAATGAGCTTTCCTTCCTCGGAGACATTGACGCCCTGGTACTTCTTATAATTCACCACCTCTTTTTTGGAGAGCTTCCTGATCATATCACTCACAGAGGCAGGAGTGGTATGCATCTCTTCAGCGAGTGCATTAGTGGTTACCGCTTCTTCTCCACTGTTTGAGAGATGGTAGATCGCCTTCAGATAGTTTTCTTCTACAAAGCTTAGCATGCCTGATAGTATCATTTTTATAAAGATACTATTTAGATTTGTCTAAAAAAAATATTCAACCAATCTAAATACTGAAAAATATCTATTAATACTCTGATTGATAAGGTGTTGATATAGATAAAAATAATTTTTAGCCTTGTCTAAATTGTTCAGTAATGGCATCTGTTAGCGCCAATAGCTTAGGCTCTTCGGTTTCCCAGTCAGAGATTTTGGTGTCTCCGATATTGTAAAATTCACCGGCTTTCATTTGCCCATATAGCGATTTGGGTTCATAGTTTTTCGGGTCTATGGAGATAGCGGCATTGAAGTTATTGCAGAAGCTGACCCAGGTGGGGTTATCCAGCATAATGATGGGCAGGTGGTTGCTTGTGTATTCGAAAAGACGTGTTAGCAACTTATCGTCATTGATGCCATTGTTGGGCTTTTTTAACACAAAGCCAAAGTCGGCATTGGCTATTTCCTGCACAATGGTGGTGTGGGGTACCAGGTAGTCGCCCCCCAGTAATTCGATAAAATCTTTGTCCTGAATGGCTTCGTGAAGCTTAAGCAAATCGCTCTTAAGCGCACAATAGCCCACAATTTTGAGCCTGATAGTGCTATCAAGCTCGTGTAGCCTTTCGGTAATCTCAATGGCTTCAAATACTCCGTTACCTCCTGATATAGTGCCCGAATATATTAAATCTATGGTATCGGGCTTCGGGGATTGTTTAGAAGGAGGGCTGCTGTCAACAGGTTTGTATTTATTCTCAATTACAACGGCAGTCTTTGGTACAAATGGCAACTGACGTTGATAAACCTGTTCGGCCAGGATGAACCGCTTGAAGAAGGGGCGACTGATCCATTCCTTTAACCGTACCCAGGCTGCGAGTAGAGGACGGGCCGGCATGGGAAATACATCTGTATGAAGAATGTTTTTGACGTAATTTTCGCGTACATCATAGACGATTCTGGCCCCAAATAATATTCTGTATAAAACTGTAACTAGCAGAATTTCATGGGTGTTAACTATCAGCAGCTGAGGTTTTACTTTAGTGTATAGTCTAAAGATTTTAAAAGGAGCAAAGAGACGTGTCCACGACATTCGCGGAAAGCTGCCTAATGAATGAAATGTTACGGAATCGTGAGCCTTTATATTTTTTGATGCAAAGCCTATGATATTAACATCATATTTACTTGTTTTCGCCATTGAAAGACCAAATTTCTCGTACATGCGAGTGTCGTCAATGGGCTTGAGTACAGAAGCGATGACTACCTTGGTTTTTTGCATTAGCTAAACTAAAGTTATAGAAATTTTCTGAAGGATTTTATGGAATTGAGGGATATCATAGAGCGTGCCTGGGAAGACAGAAGCTACCTGTCAGACAAACAAACAATCATTGCGATTAAGACAATCATTGAAGATCTGGATAGTGGTGACAGGCGTGTAGCCGAACCAACTCCTGAAGGCTGGGTGGTAAATGAGTGGATCAAGAAGGCGGTGATCTTATACTTCCCTATTCAGAAGATGCAGACGATTGAGGTGGGACCCTTTGAGTTTCATGACAAAATCCGTTTGAAGGACGGTTACGCTAAAAAGGGTGTGCGAGTGGTACCACATGCCATCGCACGCTATGGCTCTTATGTGAGCAAAGGGGTGATTATGATGCCTTCTTATGTCAACATCGGTGCTTATGTAGATGAGGGCACCATGGTAGATACCTGGGCCACCGTGGGCAGTTGCGCTCAGATTGGCAAAAATGTACACTTGAGTGGCGGTGTTGGTATTGGTGGGGTGCTGGAGCCTGTACAGGCCGCTCCGGTTATTATTGAAGACGGTGCTTTCATTGGCTCCCGCTGTATTGTGGTGGAGGGCGTAAGGATTGGTAAAGAAGCCGTGCTGGGTGCCAATGTTACTTTAACTGCCAGCTCGAAAGTGATAGATGTGACAGGGGAAGAGCCTGTAGTACATAAGGGGTATGTGCCGGAAAGGGCCGTGGTAATTCCAGGCTCCTATGCTAAGAAATTCCCTGCAGGTGAATACAATGTGCCAGCCGCGCTTATCATAGGGCGAAGAAAAGAAAGCACGGATAAAAAGACTTCTCTTAACGATGCGTTGCGTGAGAATGATGTCGCTGTTTAAGGAAATTTAATCCCATTCTGGGATCAAACCGAATGTATGAGCCACTGATTATCAGTGGCTTATTTTTTTGGATTGTATTTTGATATACAGTATGAGTAATCATGACTTGACCAATGGGTTGGTCGTGAGAACGTAGCGAAGGTAGAGTTTTCACCCTACCTGGAGAGGGGCCAAAGGGCCCCTCTTTCAGTCAATTCCTCTAATTAAGTCCTAAAAAACGGTCTACCCCATTTTTGTAATTCCTGCTCACCTTTACCAGTGGGTACTTTGTGTTTGAGCCGTCACCGCCATGTAAGAAAAGTATCAGGGGAGAGGCTTCTCCCTCTCTTCGGAATATCCTTTCGGCAGTGTTACCAAATAGTCGAGATTTTGCGAGCTGAGTACTTTTTGATCACCAGAGGAAAGCTGTTTCCTGAGCGAAGAGGTAAACAAAAGACCACAAATAATTAACAAAGAGAGCCACTTCATGGTATTACTTTTGTAAAGATGAAACTGACGGAGACTCCTTGCGTTTCCATTAGTCAGTAAATCGAAAGTACGTTGATGCAAGGGGTAAGCCGTTTGATGTGATTGCCTGTCGAGGCTATCCTATTTTGGGCATCATGTTATTTTCTGATCTGGTTTTCAGATCATTGATGAAAAGCGTACTTTTGCATTCGATTTTTGAAAGCTAAGCGAAGATGAAAAAGAATAAATACCTGTTGATCATGATGATGGCCCTTTTGTGGTCATGTGGAGATGATGTGACGAGGGAGGCCGATCAGCTGTTTAATGGTGGGCAGTACCAGGCTGCGATTGATTCGTACACTGAATATCTGACCACCAAACCAAAGGATATCAAGTCGCTTTACAATCGCGGCAGAGCCTATGAAGAGCTCGGACAGATTGAGAATGCGAGAAAGGACTTTACAAGGGTACTTGACCTGGATGGTGATAATGTGAACGCCAACATGAGCATGGGTAAGTACTGGTATGGTAAAAAAAGCTATCAACGCGCTATCAACTTTTTTGACAAAGTACTTCAGGTAGATGGACGTGTTTCAGATGCTTATATGCTCAAGGGTCGCTCTTACCATCAGATGGGAGAGTTTGAAGATGCCATGGACGGATATAACCAGGCCATCGAGTTTGACAAGAAAAATGCTGACGCCTTTTTATACAGAGGTGCCCTGCGTGTAGCACTGAACCAAAAGAGAAAGGCCTGTTCTGATCTTAACAGGGCCAATGCTTTGGGCTCGGCTGATGCAGGAGCAGCCTTATCTAAGCACTGCAAGTAGAAGACATTGACCGCTTAAGTTATCGAGCCCATTGCGCACTGCGTAATGGGCTCGATTGTTTAAAAAAGCGCTACTGATTTTTTTACTACCGTACGTTTTTACGCAAGACATGGTGGAATAGGGCCGTTTTGCTCTTTGCAGTGTCCTTCACAGAGAAAAATAGCGTGGCGTTTTGGCACGCTTTTAGTATCTTGTATGTCCTTAGGTAAAATTTTTATTGCTTACCTCTGAGGTTCGGTTGCTTAGCCGGATTTGATTGCAGCAGGAAGCATTCACTTATTTATTAAAAACTCAAACCGAAATGAAAAAAGTATTAAACCTTAAGAATTCCGTAGCCTTTGTAATGTTGCTGGCCACTATGACTGTATTCACGGCCATGGACAAGGCACCGGCCTACGATCCTTCTGGTACCTGGAACTATGAAATTGAAACTCCTGATGGTGCCATATCCGGGGATATGACAATCGCCAAGACAGATGGAGAGTATGAGATTTCTGTGGAAACCGATGATTTCGGTACCCTGGAACTGGAAGATGTAGAACTGAAGGATAAAGAAATGACTGCCAGTGTGGATGTACAGGGAGTTACTGCTGAATTTGAGATAGAATTTGATGGTGACGAAATGAGCGGTATTATTCTCTATGGTGGAGAAGAGCTGCCTATCGTAGCTGAAAGAGAAAAGTCGAAATAGTTCTTCTACAGGATAGAAAATACAAGAAGGTCTGGCCATAGCCAGGCCTTTTTTGTTGCTGCATAGTTTGGTGAATATCTCTGGTGGTGCGTCATTCATTTACCTGAGCCGTTTTAGAAGGGGTGCACTGGCTTTTTTTAGCGCTACGGATTAAAACTGATGCCCAACGCAACGTCTGGTAACAAAACTGCATCAATAAGCTGAATCATTATTTTTTATAAAAACTCAAACCGAAATGAAAAACATGTTAAATCTCAAAACAACAATTGCGATTATCACGCTTACCTTATCTCTGGTCGGATATGCAGGTATAAATGCTCCGGCTTATGACCCCAGTGGTACATGGAATTATGAAATAGAAACCCCTGATGGTGCCATATCCGGGGATATGACAATCGCGAAGACTGATGGTGAGTATGAAATTGCCGTGGAAACCGATGATTTCGGTACTCTGGAGCTGGAAGATGTAGAACTCAAGGATAATGAAATGACTGCCAGTGTGGATGTACAGGGCGTCACTGCTGAATTTGAGATAGAATTTGATGGTGATGAGATGAGTGGCATTGTGCTCTATGGTGGTGAAGAATTACCAATCGTGGCTGAAAGAGAAAAGTCCAAATAGTTCTTCCACAGGATTGAAAAAAATAGAAAAGGTCTGGCGAGAGTCAGGCCTTTTTGGTTTAGGCTAAGGGATATAGCGAGAGGCTACGACCGGTACCTAGTGTCTAAATATTTTACAAGGGTTCGCAGCGGGACGCTACGAACATTAAAACACTCTGTTCGTAGCGTCCCGCTACGAACCTCCATAGTTTTTAGAACCAGCTGTTAGTCATTTTACTACCTTCCAGGCTATCTTCCAGGTCATCAGGCATGCTTGGAAAGAAGTCAAGCCCTGTAAGAGATTCTATGCTGTCAATGGTCACCACAAAGGACTGGAGCGAAGCGCTGCTCTTCTCATTCTTCATCAGAAAGGCAATGGCTTTGATATCAGGCTTCTGAATATCCAGCACTATTTTATAGTAGTACTCAGGGATGGAGACCTCGTTAGTCCCTATCGTTTTGAAGGTCTTGTTCAGCACCGGACCGGTCACTACATAGATGTTATCATTGTCCATGGCCCAGTCTCTAACCTGATCCTCCAGTTTTTTCCAGACACCACGATTAAAGGAGGGATTCTGCGGGCTCATATTACTCAGGTAGAACGATTGACTCAAAGCAAAATCATCATAAGAAAAATCAGCAGCAGGGGCCAGGTGACCACGGTCGTAGCCAGAGCCCTTGTAGTCGGCCAGTTGAGCAGAGCCGGTCCTTACTCTTGGGTCTTTTCTGAAATCATCGGTTCTTGGGAGTTTGTCCTGGCTTAAGCTGTCTGCCGAAAGGAGATAGGCCACCCACATGGCCTGCTCATGCTCTTCGCTGTAGCGAATAGTATAGTAAGGCCGTTCAATTATCGCCTGAGAAGCGGTATATGCGGGCCATGCAAAGTCGAATGCCTTAGTAAAGTAAAGGTCAAAGCTGTCGTAGTTGACTTTCTTTTCAGGAGTATCGGCAGCGGGTATGTCCTCCTTAGGAGCAACCGTTTCTTCTTTCCCCGCAGGTTTTTCATCCTCACTGAAGTCCGGAAGTTCCAGGTTTTCAAAGGCCTCAGGAAAAAGTCTTCCTTCCCAAATAGCCAGGCCTCCATAGCCCAATATCAGGATCAGAATCATGTACATAGAAAAGCGTGCGAGGCTAAAGCCTTTCTTCCCTTTCTTCTTTGATTTACTGTTTGATTTTTTCCTTGCTGTCGTCTTCCGCCTGGGAGCGGGTTTTCTAGTAGCCATCCACAATCATTTTCGCAATGATAACCAATAATCACATTCCTGCGAATGCTTAATTTACTAAATTACAATCATTCAAATCACTTAACCGAATTGTTTACATGCAACATCATATCAATACATTAAGTGAAGGAACCTGGAGGAATAGGGTCATATTACTTTTTACACTCACCTTACTTTTTTCATGGAATACTTCACAAGCCTCCGGCTTTTGGCAGGAGGAAGAAAATGATACTACCAAAAAAGGACAGACTACGTTTAAAGATCTGCCATTAAAGGCAGAACGTACGCTCGAATTCAACACTAAAGAAGGCACCTGGGTGTCGGTAGACATAAGCCCCGATGGTAAAACCATCATTTTTGATATGCTGGGCGACCTTTATACCATGCCATTTTCTGGTGGTAAGGCTACGCGCCTCACTGACGGTATGGCCTATGATACCCATCCGCGATACAGCCCTGATGGGAAAAGCATTGTCTTTACTTCAGACAGAAGTGGGAGCGATAATGCCTGGATCATGGAGCTGGAGTCTGAAGAGACCACCCAGATTACCAAAAGCCAGAACGAGTGGGTACAGTCCGCTGAGTGGTCGCCTGATGGTGAGTACGTGGTGGTAACCAAAGGGCGAAGAAACCACAAGCTTTTTATGTACCATAAAGATGGTGGCGGAGGTTTTCAGCTTATTAAGGCGCCTGCCGGATTAAAGGTAATCGAGCCGGCTTTCAGTGCTGACGGACGCTACATTTATTACGCTCAGCGTAACGGTGCGTGGAACTACAATGCGCAGCTGCCTCAGTACCAGATTGGCATGTATGATCGTGAAAACGGTCAGAATGCTACGATCACTTCACGTTACGGCTCTGCTTTTTCTCCTACACTTTCTCCCGATGGTAAGTGGCTGGTGTATGGCTCCCGCTATGAAGATAACACAGGCCTGATACTGCGCAACCTGAAAAACGGTGACGAGAAATGGCTGGCGTACCCAGTTCAGAGAGATGAGCAGGAGTCTATCGCTCCACTCGGGGTTTTACCGGCTATGTCATTTACTCCTGATAGTAAAGAAGTTGTTGCCTCATGGGGTGGTAAGCTATACCGTGTGCCGATTGCCGGTGGTGGCGCTACTGAAATTCCTATGGATGTAGACGTGAAGCTCGAAATGGGACCACGCCTGAAGTTTGAATATCCCATCTCTGACGATAAGGACATGATTGTGACGCAGATTCGTGACGGAGTACCTTCTCCTGATGGATCAAAGCTGGCCTTTACAGCGCTTAATCGCCTTTATGTAATGAATATGCCCGATGGTGAGCCAAAACGTCTCAGCAAAATGGATATGGTAGAGGCACAGCCCACCTGGTCACCAGATGGTAAATCTGTGGCTTTCGTTACCTGGTCAGATAGTGAGGGTGGGAGCATTTATAAAGTAAATGTAGACGGCAGACCTAAGCCAGAAAAGCTTACGAACGAATCGGCTATTTATACGACACCCGCCTGGAATAAAAACGGACGCATTGTATTTGCCAAGGGGAGCGCCCAAAACCTGAAGGATGCCAATGGTCCCGGTGCTCCAAGAGCTTCAGAAGACCTTTGCTGGGTTTCAGCTGACGGAGGTGACGTGAATTTCATCATGAAAACCCGAGGCCGGTCCAACCCTCATTTCGTCAATGGTGACGATCGCATTTACCTCAGTGGTTTCAGGGGACTTGTCTCCGTGCGCTGGGATGGTACGGATGAAAAACGTCTTGTGAATATCACAGGTATCAGAACATTCGGTTCTAACCCTTCAGATGATCACAACCATATTCAGGAGATTGATCCATGGAAAGAAGATGGTCATAATGCTGCTAATACACCCGGTTCATTGCAAGAGGGCAGCGGTTGGAGAGAGAATAACCCACCGTCAAGAGCCACGATGATTAAAATGGCTCCTGAAGGAGACAAGGCCATGGCCCAGGTAAACAACGATATTTATGTGGTAACCATACCGAAGCTGGGACAGACCCCGACTATTTCAGTGTCTAACCCTGCCAGTTCACAGTTTCCATCATGGAAGCTTACAGAGATTGGCGGTCAATTCCCGGCCTGGTCAAGTGATGCAAAGAAAGTTCATTGGTCCATTGGTAACGCCCACTTTATCTATGATCTGGATGATGCCAAAGCGTATACAGACAGCGTGAAGGTGGCTAAGAAAGCCGAAGCTGAGAAAAAGAAGAAGGAGAAAGAAGAGAAAGAAAAGGCTGAGAAGGATGGAGACAATGACAAAGACGAAGAGGCCAAAGAGGAAGGTAAAGAGAAGGATGCCGATAAAAAGGACGAGAAAAAGAAAGATGAAGGCTTCAAACCTGTTGAACTTAAGATAGAAATTACGGTAGAGAAGGACATCCCTGAAGGAAGAGCCTTGCTGAAAGGTGCCAGGATCATTACGATGAACGGAAACAAGGTGATTGAGAATGGAGATGTGCTGATAGAAAACGCCCGTATCAAGGCGGTAGGAGAGTCGGGAACACTTACGGTACCTCGTGGTACCAAAACCATAGATATGGATGGTAAAACCATTGTACCGGGTTTTGTAGATACGCACGCTCACATGTGGCCTGCCTGGGGACTTCACAAAAACCAGGTTTGGGTATATGCGGCTAACCTTGCCTATGGTGTAACGGCCACGCGTGATCCGCAGACAGCTACGACTGATGTTTTGACTTATTCCGATATGGTAGAGACTGGTCAGATTTACGGTCCACGTGTCTACTCAACCGGACCTGGCGTAGGCTTCTGGATGTATAACCTGAAGAGCCTGGAGCAGACCAAAAAGGTACTGAAGCAATACTCTCAGTACTATAATACCAAGACGATTAAGATGTACCTGGTGGGCAACCGTAAGCAGCGCCAGTGGGTGATTGAAGCAGCCAAAGAGCAGAAGCTGATGCCGACTACGGAAGGCGGTCTGGACTTTAAGCTCAATATGACGCAGATGATAGATGGCTATCCGGGTCATGAGCACTCGCTGCCTATTGCACCGCTTTACAGAGATGTAACTTACTCTGTAGCTGAATCTAAAATGGCTTATACGTCAACATTATTGGTGTCCTACGGTGGTCCATGGGCTGAGAACTACTATTACAGCAGGGAGAACCCATTCCATGATCCTAAGCTGAGCTACTTCACTCCGTACACTGAGCTGGCTTCTAAGTCCAGAAGAAGACCGGGATGGTTTATGGATGAGGAGCACGTATTCCAGAAGCATGCAGAAGGTGTGAAGTCTGTAGTAGAGCAGGGGGGGATTGCCGGTGTTGGTAGTCACGGTCAGCTACAAGGCTTGGGTTTCCACTGGGAGCTGTGGTCGGTTGCTTCCGGTGGCATGTCTAATCTGGATGCACTTAAAACCGCGACTATCCTGGGAGCTACTGCCATTGGCCTGGAAGGTGATATCGGGTCTATCGAAGCGGGTAAACTCGCTGATTTGGTAATCCTGGATAAGAATCCGCTGGATAACATCCGCAATACCAACACGGTGACGCATGTAATGAAAAACGGTCGCCTCTACGAAGCAAATACGCTGGACGAGGTATATCCTCGTAAGAAGAAGGCTGAGAAGTTCTGGTGGCATGAGGCTAAGCCTGCAGGGCTGCCGGGGATGAAGAAATAACTCCTACGCCTTGGAGCAACCGTAGCAGTTGCGGAGGTGGTAAGGCTTCGGAGTTTGAAAAGACTGTAAGATTTTAGACTTTAGTATTTAGACAAAAGACAAAAGACAAAAGACAAAAGACAAAAGACAAAAGTAAAACCCTGGCTGAGAGGCCGGGGTTTTCTTTTTATGGGATTAAACATCGATGAGTTTTTGCTCCTCAGTTTATGGCATAAAAAAGGCTCATTCCATCAACCGGAATGAGCCTTTTAGTTTTTAGAGGGCCATTTTATTCACTCCTCAGTTTCTGCGCTGGATTGGCTGTGGCTGCTTTACGGGCATGATAGCCAGTGGTGAGCACTGTTACTATAATAGTGCCTACCAATACAGTTGCGAAGATTGTAAAACCTGGTGTTATATGGAATTGAAAACTCTCCAGCCATCCCATCATAGAAAAGTAGCCTACTACTGAGGCGGGTATGGCAGCAATGACGATAAGGATTACAAAATCTTTAATGAGAAGATTAATGAGCCCCTGTGTATTGGCCCCAAGTACTTTTCTAATGCTAATTTCCTTGGATCGTTGCTCAGCAGTGTATGAAGCGAGGCCCAACAACCCTAAACAAGCAATCAAGATGGTCATGCCGGAAAAGCCCAGGAATAATTGACCGCGGATTTGATCAGCTTCATAATTCTCCATGAACTGCTCATCAATAAAGACATATTCAAATGCTGTAGTAGGATAGGTTCTCTCCCATGCGGCCTCAATATAATCAATAGTAGAAGAGACATCTCCCGTGATTTTGACAATGGCAGAACCATTGATACGGCTTGGAATGAACATTAAAGCAGTGATTGGATCATAAAGTGATTGTTGATGAAAATCTTTAACCACGCCAACCACCAGGGCAGAAGGTATAGAGTCATTTCCGGATAGATTGATCTTTTTACCTATTGGGTTTGTCCAATTCATTCTTCGTACCATGGCCTCATTTACCATTACCGCTTGAGAAGTGTCAGAAGCATAATCCAGGGAGAAATTTCTTCCCTGAACTACCTCAACCCCTAGCGTAGGAAAGAAATCATAGTCAACGCGATAATTGTCTAAACCGCGGTTGTCCATTGGTCCTTCTTCAGTCTCGATCAGGAATACGTTTTTAGCATAACCATTTCCAGGAGTGGTACTTGAAGATCCGGTTCCAGCGATATTAGGGTTTTGAACCAATTCATTTTTAAGGACATTCCATTTCTCTACATCTGCCCGACTTCTGAAGTCGATTTGCATCATTTGCTCCTTGTCAAAGCCTAAATCTTTGTTTCTGACAAATTGCATCTGCGCATAAATAACTAAAGTACCAATCAGCATAAAGATTGAGATGGAGAACTGTAGTGTCACCAAAAATTTCCTTAATAGCTTGCTGCCGGATTTTCCGCCTCCTCCCTTAAGCACGGCCGCTGGCTGAAAAGAAGACAAATAGAAAGCAGGGTAGCAGCCTCCCATAAATCCTGTGATAAATACGATACCTATGACGGCTAATATTACATTAGTTTCCAGCAGGCCCTCGATCATTAAGTTGGTACCCACAATGCTGTTTATTCCAGGTACAACAGCTACCATAACAAGGATACTTAAGACTAAAGAGATCAGTGTAATTAGAATTGATTCAGTCAAAAACTGACCTATTAAACCACCTCTTTGGGCTCCCATTACTTTTCTTAAACCAACTTCCATAGACCGCTTGGTAGATCGTGCTGTGGCCAGGTTCATATAATTGATGCTGGCAATTAAGATGAGGAAAATGGCTATTGCAGTGAAAATCCGCACATATTGAATATCACCAGCGGGCACCGGCTCATTTTCAAAATCTGAAGTCAAATGAATATCCTTTAGCGGTACAGGAATCATTTTGACCTTGATATTGAGTGGATCGAAGATTGGCGCTATATATTTAGCAACAGTCGAATCAAGCTTTACCTGCAAGCTTTCTTGCGTTACTCCTTCATTGACTAAAACATAAGAAAATACTCCCCAGCCTCCCCAGCTTCCATCACCACCCGTAAAGATGGTCTTCCAGGATATCAATGCCTCGGCTATAAGGTGAGAAGTGTTAGGCATGTCTTTATATACACCAGTGACCTGCAAAGACATTTCCCTGTTCCCACCGCTTTTAATAGTTTGACCAATTGGGTTTTCGTTTTTGAATATTTTCTTAGCCATTGACTCATTGATGACAATAGAATTTGGAGCCTCTAATGCCGTTTTAGGATCTCCGGCTACGAAATCATAATCAAAAAGCTCAAAAATAGTAGAGTCAGCGGCATAAACATTTTCTTGAAAATAGTCCACCTGATTCAAGCTAAATCGCATACCACCCTGACCACTTAAACCCTGCATTCGAGCAGCCTGCGCTACCTCAGGGTTCTCGTTTTTAATAGTAAAGGCAGCTGGCCTTGTCATATTGGCCCACTTAAATGAATTGTCTGGCTCAGTGATTTCGGTTGAAAGACGATAGACCCGATCGCCTTTAGAGTGCTGTTTATCGAAACTCGTTTCATGAAAAATGTAGAGTAGAATGATTAAACTAGAGGCAATACCAACCGTAAGTCCAATAATATTCAGGGCAGTGTAACCTGGTTGTCTGAGTAAACTTCGGAAAGCAACTCTTATATAATTTTTAAGCATGCAAGTTGTTGTTTTGTTTTTTGACGTTGCCAGTCGTGAATTAGTTTCACAAGCTGGTAGGTAAAGATATGTAATCTATTACATAAGTAGGACTGGTAGATGATAGTATGTGTGTATGCTGGACGGAGTCTGGAATGTCAAAAGAAAGAGGAGAAGTTTCGGTGGCATGAGGCTAAGCTTGCAGGGCTGCCGGGTCTCTAAAAGTAAGCCTCCGCTGAAGTTACGGCCTATAAATTAGATTTCAGATTGTAGTATTTAGATTTTAGACAAAAAGAGAAGACTCCGGCTGTGAGGCCGGGGTCTTCTGATACTTTTCAGGTTATACTAATCCTTAACACAGCGTACCGAGTAGGCGTGTAGTTTGTAAATGGACCCTCTGAAGATTCCTGCATTTTCTTTATCGATATATCGATAGAAGGCATCTCCCTTGGCCTTTTTTGATTTGGGGCTGGCTGTCCAGTAAGTGGCAGAGTTGCCTTCGTTTTTGAATTTGTTCTTTTTGAAAGCAAAGGCAATGACCATTCGTTTGTAATACCCGCCTGGTACGGCATTGAACCCACTCGGAAAGCCAGTCAACTCTCCCCATACCTGATTGTGTGCTTTTAAGCGGTTACCCAGTATGTCTGCATTTCCGCGCCAGTAGAGTCCTTCCGTTTCATCTTCGTTCATGCCTAAGCTGATTTCCAGGCTTATCCATTCGTCATCAGTGGGGAGATGCCAACCTGCCGGGCAACCTTGCATGGCACTGGCCCAGGTGTAGAGTCTACCGTATTTTTGGCTGTTTTCTTCAGCATTATCATAGGCCCAGGAAGAGTCACTTTTGAAATTCAGATTCTCCGACATCCACCATTGACCTCCGATTTTTATCGTTTTGTAAGTTTGATTATCTCGCGTATCGGTCATCTCACCTGTCTCATTTTGAGCCATAAGGTTGAAAGAGGATAGTACGAGAAAGCAAAATAGGAAATGGGGGATAAGCTTAGGCATTTGATGTAGGTGAGTCTGTTTCGGTTGTCAGAGGTAAACTAAGAAATCATAAAAAGCAAAACAAACTGATTTTCAAGTTGTAAGGAACAAAGGTCAAGGCAATGTATAAGGACAGTCAGGTCTCCAAAAGTAGGCCTTCACTGATGCTACGGCCTACAAATTAGATTTTAGATTATAGTATTTAGATTTTAGTCAAAAAAAGAAGACCCCGGCTGTGAGGCCGGGGTTCTGTCATAACGATCTGGTAGCAGGGCTCGAACCTGCGTCCACCCGGATAAAGAGCCAGGCGCTCTGCCACTGAGCTATACCAGATTTTTTGGGTGAGTGTAGGGCTCGAACCTACGTCTGCCCGGATATCGAGCCGGGTATTCTACCACTGAATTAACCCACCTTAAAATTGCCTGTTACTTTCTGAATTATTTTCCTGAAAAGACTTTCCTTTTTTTCAAATAGGTTGCTATAAAGGGGTTAGATACTTCAACACCATGCACCAATTCAGGCGTTGGTTTGAATTCCACAACTCCGTGTTGTCTGGGTGTAATCCAGCCAGACTTTTCTGCATCAATACCTGCCTTTTTGCAGTATTTGACGATCAATTCCTTGTCGCAATGTACCTCGCCTTTAAACACTTGCCAGGGTAAAGGCACTTTGTTCCATACTTCCGTATTTGGGTCAAGTTTGCTACCACTTGCGTAATGCCAGAACACTACATCTGCAGCCATTAATCTCATTGCTTTGCCTGGGCAGAATTGCTCAAGTAGATAGTCCATACCTAAGGCATAGATAAGGTTTATCCAGTTGTCTCGGGCCTTATTCCATGCTCCAGCGGTATTGTTCCAGGTAGTGGAGTCATTTCCTTTTTTTACTACCATACTTGCGCGGTTAATTTGGCTGCCAGACCAGACCTCATCCATCAAATTGGCAATGTCCTTAAGTATATTCGTCCATTTACCCAATAGTTGTCCTTTTTGATGATCTGTGAGCTGAGAAAGCACTTCCTGGCTCGTATAGATGTATGAAATGGCCAACCAGTTAGTTTTACTTCCCTTACCTTTGTTTCCCAGACATCTTTTGAAAAGCATATTTGAAATCTCGTCATAAGCACGAGCTTGCTTTTGGTTTGTGAATACACTTCTCAGATTGGATCTTGAATTAAAATAAGCGATGAAACAGGCAGTGTTAATGTCGCTACTAAAGTTTTTGAAGTCTAAATGATGGGCAATTCCGTGCTTTGAAATTTTCTGAAATTCTAATTTGCGAGTTTCCCTTTGAGTAGTCCTGAGTTTATTTTCCAACCTTTTCAAAAGTCTCCAGCGCTTGTTGTACTGTCTCTTGGAAATGTCAAGGCCCATTTCCTTTCTTTGAAGCTTTGGCAATCGGTCATTTCTGAAGTTATTTTTACCTACACTCTTATGTATCAATTGGGAAACATTATTTATGAATGCATAAATCTCCTCATGACTGGCATAGTTACTAATTTCATCTTTCTCAAGCTTGAATAACTCCACAGCTTTGGTTACCTGCTTTTCAGCACCAATGACATGGGCAAATTCTTCTGCCATCGATGTGTAATTGAGAAACTTATGCCTAAGCGAGCCTGAACTTGCTCTCTCCAGGGTCTTCCTTTCTGAGTATGAAAGTTGCCCTACTAATAGTGAAGAAATCAGTTCGGCTACATCCTCAGGGCGTTTTCTTTGTGCTAAAGTCTTGTAAAGTATTTCTAAGTTTTTCATAACTCATTTTTACATTGTCTCCAATATTAGAGTCTTACTACGCAGTCTTTTTGCGTAGTTACTTTTGCTTGAAAAACTCTTTGAAACAGGTGATGCAAATCCCCTGTGATCCTTAGCCGTGTGGTATTTCCGAACTACTTAATCTTCTTATACTGCTGGCTGCAACCTTCAAAGAACCGGTAGTATAGCTTAAGAAAAATATCCTTGAGTTCGTAATGTATTGTGATATCTCGCTCTGTGTCTCCGATGGTGCAGTTTTCTGGTCTTATCCATTTATCCGCTGCAGTATAGGTGCCTGTGGTAATCTGATCAGCATCAGTCCTGATAAAACACATATGACCAGAGGGTGCCGCTAGAGAAGAATTCGGTGATACTGAGACTGGACAAAGGTGCTGATCCCTGGATTAATGAAGAATAAACTTTGAGAGAAACAAATTAAAGGAGAAAGATCAGACTTTCTCAAATACCAATCGGTAATGGTCCATAATCTCCTTTTCAAAGCATACACGATTAGGGCTTTCGTTGAGCGTGGCGAGTAGGTGGCGAAAGTCCTTGTTGAAGAAGTAATTAGGCACCAGAGACAGGTATAGCAAGTATTTTCTGAAGCTGAACTTTTTAAACCTCTTCTGCCACTGCTTTATAGTCTCTATATAGTCGATTCTGCCGCTGCTCTGTGAGATAAGCTTGAACTTTGGTTCAGCATTTCTGATTACCATTTCAGGACCATAGGGGAGCCACGAGCCGGGAAATTCTTCCACCATCAATGCCATAACCCGTTCTGCAGAGCCTTTGGGTGCATTCACATCCATCTCTTCGAACTCAATCATATTCTTGCTAAATACCATGGTTTGCATATAAAACCTGCCGCCAACAGGCAATAGATCATAAATGGTCTGAAAGAAATCGGCATACACCTGTTCCTGTTTACCAGCTTTCCACTCCTCCACTGAGCAAAAATGTTCGAGGCCGCCAATGCAGGTAATGGCATCAAAAGTACCATAGTCTTCAGGCTTTACAGTGCGACAATCCTGGACCCGTACATCAAAACCGTTTTTTTGGCAGGCGCTGGCTTGCCCCTCAGACAATGTGAGTCCGATGCTATTTGCACCTCTGTCTTTTTCAATATAATTAATGAAAGGAGCCCAACCACAAGCCATGTCCAGCACTTTGGAGCCCTTTTTTATGTGCAGGCTATCGGCAATGAACTTGTGTTTTGCCTTTTGTGCATCCTCCAATGACATCGAAAAGTCTCCACCATACCTGGCGCCACTGTAATCACCTGTTTGCCCCATACTTAGTCGAAAAATTTTATCTATTGTAGTATAGGTGAAATCTAAATCCTTCTTTTCTGCCATAATTTTTAGAATTAAGAAGTAAGTTACTGGTTTCAGGCAGTAATCATCAAAGCATTGATAAATAGCACCTTACGATTGATGAGCAGGCTACCTGCGACAACCGAAAGTATGGGGGAGTGCTGCCAATGAGACAGAATTCCTGTTTTCAAGCGTAGCAAAGAATGGGGTAGGCTGGCCTGTTTGATTTTTGAATACCGAGTGGTTCTGCTCTAACATGATGTCAGTAGATGGTTGGATGAGTTGTTGCAGAGCACTGTTGCATACCCTCACCGTAGTTCCTGATTACGATAATCTGCTTAACTTCGGACTAACTTTTAAAAAGCAATTGGCCAAACGTACCACTATATCAAACGGAATTGCCTGGGTCAGGTATATCTGGGGATTTTTCACCGTACTTTTTTTTAGCAATGTATTCAGTGAAGGCTGGCAGACTGACCTGATCCTCACGCTGATTTTCGCGGGCCTTACTGCTTTGTTCTACAACTTACGCAGGGTCAGGTTTGACGATGAAAATATCTACCGCATCTATGGGAAAAGAGAGAAGCCTGTAGCTTTTGCTGCAATTTCCAGAATTGAAAGGAGTGGCGCGAAGTTAAATAGCCGGAGGATGTGGCGGCTCAGGTATGACAATGAGGGCAAGGAAGACAGTTTCCTGTTTATAGATGGCATCTTTCAGCATGGTAGTGTGAAGGAGCTGATTCAGAAAGTGCGCGCGGTGAACCCCGGAGTGGAAATAGAAGAAAGCTATATCTGGAATCAGGTGGAGCAGCAAAAAAGGCGAAAGGCCAGACGAAAAGCCAAAAAAGAAGGGAAAGCCTAGTCCTCTGATACTTTCAGGTAAGTGATTTTGCTGGTGCTGTGCTCATAATAAAAAACCGTTACCTCCTCATCATTCACAGCGACTACTGCTTCCTCTATAAAGTGCTTAAATTCTTTTTGAGTACCGTCACCAGCGGTTATGGTAATGGTGCCAGGTAAGTCGCCACTTACGGAGGAGGCACCAGAAAGGACTCCGGTAATTTCTTTGCCCCCATTTGATTCAGGTGATATTTCTCCATAAACAGGTTCACATTCACGCACAATAGCCTCAATCCGTGAGTCATCTTCTATGATGTAGTAGATAGTAGCATATTTTCCTTCCATCTCCAGTAACTCAGCCATATCCAGGGGGCTTTCTTCTACATTGAAGAGGGAACTCATATGCATTTGCCGTTCGGGAAACTCCACATCAATGCTGAACATCGGGTAGGGGGCATCCTCTATAGAGGTGAGTATTCCATACTCTCTGATTTCTTCATCCGTAGGTTCTCGTTCTCCCGATGGGGCTGACTCTACTTCTTCTGGCTCTTGGGTACTCGTTTGTTGCTTGGTTTGTCCACAGCTAACGAGAATGAACAGACTAAGTATAAAGTATGGTAAGGTGCGTTTCATGGTTTGCTGCTTTGATAGAGGAGTGTGCCTCTATGATCATACAATTGATAAATGCCGTCATTGGTCTGAGACAGCAAGTACCGTTTTTTCGAATCTACCCAATTTCCGTCAGTTTTATGTAGCAAAGTACTGCCGGTCGGTTGAGGCAGAATCAGTTCTATACTGTCAGACTCACTACTTGTAATGAGATAGCCAACCGAACCAGCATTTGGATTCAGTGCATTCGTCAGCTCTATGCCTACCTCCCAAAAGCGAATGCAATCATTTTTCACTACTGACCAGCTATAGCCTCCGGACGAAAGGCAGTTGTGTTCATCCCGTGCTGATCCGGGTGCGCTAACCCTGTTCTCATCACTGACCTTCGAAAGGTTGGGGTTGCAAGCCGTTGAGACAAGCAGAAGTATGCCTATCATAAGGGCAGTACCTGTATTAAGAAATGGACGTTTATCGGTCGGCATAGATCTTTTCCAGCACGGCAAGCATACTGTTTTCAGTTTTGATATCAAACTCTATGTCCTCTGTACCCCCTGTGTATAGTATTCGGGGGCAGAATTGAGGGTCGAAGAGGGCTACTACCTCTCCATCCGCTTCCAGTGCATAGGCAGGGGCCATCAGGCACCTTCTCGATACCGGTTGATAATTGTTCTTGTCCATAATGGCCTTGATCAGATCTTTTTTGTCTGCGCCATCCAGCAGAACGGAACTTTCAACAGCTCTTTCAGCTATAGTTCTGGTATCATTGTTTACCCCGGCACTTATGGGGCCTAGCTTGTGAAGGGTGAGTTCACTGACTTTTTTTAGGGAGCTGAACTCCGGTACATCCTGGCATCCTGCCACAGTGATGCTCATAATCAGCATAAATTTAAAGAAGTTGAGCATCACTAATAATTAATATTGATGCTGCCAAAGCCGCTTTGTCCCTTTTCACCATTCTGGTTGGTAATGCTCATAGTAGATTCATGGGCTTTGTTATAGGCCCTTACAATAAGTGCTTTCCATTCGGCATCTGATGCAGAGACTTTACTGGCTTCCTTAATCACCGATTCTATAAATGCGTGAGTAAACTGGCCATTACCCATGGAACCATCTGAGTTGTTCATGCAAAAAGACCATTCACCTTTTTGAGAGGAAGTAGATATCAGGAACCCACTTGACTGCAAAAACAGCTTACTCAGTTTCTGCTCATCGAAGAGGTAGCCAGACTTAAAGGGCGTGTGTTCTCTTCTGCCAACCGCCCTGCGATTTTCCGGCAGCGAATTGCACATGTCGCCTATGATGAGGGTAAGGCGGGCATTTTTGCTCTGTAGCTCGTTGTAAACTTCTTCCAACGCCATGTCAGTACCATCCAGGGCCATAGTAGGGTACTCACTGGTATTTTCAGTGTCGTTGTAGCCGTGCCCTGAATAGTAATAGATGATCACATCATCAGGGTTAGTTTGTAGGTTTCTGACATTGTCAATGATGTCATTCTTATTGAAGGTGCTTCCGCTGAATTGATAGTCTTTCAGGTCTACGCCCAACTCACGGCTGATCTTGTTAAAGGTAGTAGTGATGTCCTGTTGGTCTTGTGCAGTACTTTTACCTATGCTGCGATCTTCCACATCGGCCACCATAATCAGGTGTATCACTGGCTCGGCTGTCGGTGTAGTAGCAGGGTCAGGTGCGGGCTCAGGTTCAGGAGCCACAGCTGGTTTTACCAAAGCCAGGTAGCGGTTGTATTCCGGCTCTTGTGGTTCAAAGTAGTTGAAAATAAATTGCTGGTTAAAGTCTTCTGCCGGGTTCAATAGCCGGTATTTGGCTTCGAAGATGTGGCCTTCAATGTCATCTTGCTCTATACCGACATCATCTACGGTATAGAGGTCTTGAAAGACATAGTCGTCATCAGGGTTCAGAAAGAGAAAATTGTCTGCAATATAACGGCTGGGGCGACCGTCAGAAGTATAGATTACTTCAGCATCGTGCCCATCGAAAAAGAAAGTGGCTTTGCCTTCATCGTCTGTGTCTACTGTGCCTTCTGCCAGGTATTTGGCAACCCGATATACGCTGTCTGCGGCTATGTACTTTACCCTAACCTCTATTTGGGTTTCGTCATAGTAGGTTACCAGCGCGGTGTATTCAATGTCAGCTTTCCACTGTATTTCGTAAAAACTCTGTGCCTTTATATTAAAGCAAAGTGCGGCACAGAATAAGACCACAAGCAGACGGTTCATATCAGAAGTGTAATTGGTTGTAATCCAATTTAGGGAAAATCATGCCAATTGTATAACAGCAGGTGGGTAGTTAGCAGGGTAGGTTTGCTCATTTTACCCGCTGAGCATTTGATGGGGCATAAAAAAAGGCCTCTGCATGCAGAGGCCTGATAAGGTAATCGTTTAGGCGTTAGAATAATCGGATATGCTAAGTCTAATGTATAAGATTAGTTATTAGGGTCTCCAGGTTCTTCATCGCCACAATACTGGCGGCCATATCCACAATCTATATAAAATCTTTGTTGCGCAATATCCCAACCACCGGTACAGTTGGGGCTAAGGCCGATGCAACAACTAGTACCGTCAGAGCAGGTTTTTGAGCATTCACCCGGATCATCCGCGATACAAGTTGCGTAGATTGCTTGAGTGCTTAACAAAAGCGTAAAGAATGCTACAGTAACTATTTTACTGAGTTTTGAAGATTTTGTCATGGTTTTCATTGTTGAAAATTTAAGTTTAAACTATTGTAAAATGATTCGATTTCACTTTCCTGTTGTATTCCTGAGATTGGGAAGAAGGTTGCTTTAACTTTAAAGTCTTTTTCCAGTATCATAATAAAGGGAGTGGGAATACTTGCTATTATGGGTGGTTTGGGGTGCCTCTCCGTAAGTAAATCATAGTAAGTGGTATCGAATGCGGGTCTGAAGTTATCAATAGAAAAGTCAGTACTTGTATTATAAACGTTGATTGAACCTACATTACTTGCCGTTGCAGATATCTCTGCTAACATTTTTATTCCAGAATGTATACATGTACTACAATCATTATTATTGTAAACAAAAAGGACTGCCGGTCCAGAGGCTATGTCAATACTAGGAAAGTAATCGAACACAGAACCATTTAGTCTCTTTTGAGCATTCAGCGTTCGAGACACCACTCTTGACATAATAGGGTCGTTATCGTCTAATATTATGGCTTCTTTTTTTTGGTCGCTACCCCTAGAGCACCCTGCCAAAAGAACTAAGAGAATAGAACAAAATATACTGATTGATTTCATTTTAAAGTGATTAGTTTTTGATACTAAATTCCAGTATTTCAGCTCCACCTTTGTCAAATGCCCATAACTTATCACCGGCAACGGCTATTTGCTTGAAAAAGGCACCGGGAACATCCAGATTGATAATTCTTTCAACTCTCATGCTTTTACCGGAAAGGTCGATGACCATCACATCATTGCTTAAATGATATTTATTATCACCAATAAAAAGTATATACAGTTTGTCATTGTCTATATATAGGTCGTTATAAAAAGCAAAAATCAGCTTGTACTTAAGTGAAGGGTTAGAAGATAGCATTTCTTCCATTCTATCAATCCTGAACTGAAAAAAATCCTTCATTTCCAAGGTTTCCAACAACCTGCCGTCTTTAGAATATCTGTCAATCACAGGACTTGAGGACCAGATAGAAAGAATTTCCTCATTGTCTTTGGCAAGAATATATTTGGTATTTAGCGCCCTCTTATGACCATAGTTCTCATAAGGCACCATGGTGCCGTACCTCTTTGCAAGCTTCATGTCCTTGTCTATGTAGACGATGGAGCTATCTGTATCCAGTGAGTTACCAAAAACTTCTTCCAAGCTGTTGATTGAAATCTTATCAATAAAGCTCATGCCTAATTCAGCAGGTGGGCGCAAAGTATTGATATGTGCACCTTTTAGATCATATTTATGTATCGCCTGTTTTTGTGAATCGAAAACATATAATCTATCCTCAATAATCTGTGCATTGAATGATTCCATAATTTCTCCCGGACCCAGACCATGGGGTATTGAACTGATCAAAGAAAAGTCCTGATCTAAAATAAGTGAGTGCCCTGATGTCATATCGGATAAGAAAAAGATATCGTCTGTTGCCACCATCTCAAGTACTCCATCTGTTACAAAAAGACTGTCATTGATAGCTGATAGTGCTGAAGTTGGTTTTAAGGTTTGGTACTTGACTGTATCCTCATCTGGCGTATTTTGACATGACGCAAGTGAAATAATTAAAAAAGCAAGTACTGGTAAAGTGAAATAGCGCATAGATATTAATTATTGTATTTAAGTACGTTATTTTATCGTATAAGCAGTTATTATTGTTGTTGATGCGGTTAAAATACTTTGTGTACGGTGTTTGTATATAAAAACATCTATTACGATTCTAGCTTCAAGTCAGGTGGTTTAGTTTTAAGCAAAAAAAAGGCCTCTGCATGCAGAGGCCTTCCATAGTGATTAAACCGTATTTTATCTCTCATTCAAAGGAACATAGGTGCGGTCGTTGGCACCGGTGTATACCTGGCGTGGGCGACCAATAGGCTCCTTGTTTTCTCTCATTTCTTTCCACTGAGCAATCCATCCGGGCAGACGTCCCAGGGCAAACATTACAGTAAACATATCGGTAGGAATACCCAATGCTCTGTAAATGATGCCTGAATAGAAGTCCACATTAGGGTAGAGCTTTCTTTCTACGAAGTACGGATCATTCAGCGCTTCTTCTTCAAGGCCTTTCGCAATGTCGAGTACCGGATCGTTCACACCAAGTTTGGCGAGCACATCATCGGCTGCTTTCTTGATAATCTTCGCTCTTGGATCAAAGTTTTTGTAAACTCTGTGTCCGAAGCCCATCAGTCGGAAAGGATCATTTTTATCCTTTGCCTTGGCCATCCATTTCTTTGTATCGCCACCGTCAGCTTTAATGCCTTCCAGCATTTCAATCACTGCCTGGTTAGCACCACCGTGCAGTGGCCCCCACAGGGCATTGATACCGGCAGAAATAGAAGCATACATACTGGCATGAGAAGAACCCACCACACGAACCGTAGCCGTAGAACAGTTTTGCTCATGATCTGCATGCAGAATTAACAGCTTGTCGAGGGCATCTGCCACCACAGGATCAGCCAGGTATTCTTCAGCTGGCAGGGCAAACATCATTTTCAGGAAGTTGCCCGTATAGTTCAGTTTGTTGTCAGGGTATATTACCGGCTGACCGATTTTATTTTTGTAAGACCAGGCTGCGAAAGTAGGCATCTTCGCAATCAGGCGAATGATACTCATATCTACATCACCATGAGACCTGTTAGGGTCAAGCGACTCAGGGTAGAAGGCAGTCTGAGCACAAACCAAAGAAGACAACACGCCCATCGGGTGAGCTACTGATGGAAAACCTTCCAGAATTTTCTTCACATCCTCGTGTACCAGGGTGTGATTGGTAATGCTGCTGGCGAATGCGTTGTATTGCTCAGTGGTAGGAAGCTCACCATAGATTAACAGGTACGAAACCTCGAGGAAATTTGACTTTTCAGCCAATTCCTCGATGGTGTAACCTCTGTATCTGAGTATTCCTTTTTCCCCATCAAGAAAAGTGATGGCACTTTGCGTTGAACCGGTATTCTTGAATCCGGGATCAATTGTGATAATGCCACTTGAACCTCTGAGTTTAGAGATATCAATGGCCTTTTCGCTTTCGCTTCCTTCTATCACCGGAAGCTCCAGTGACTTACCGTCAACTATTATCTGAGCAGTATCTGACATTTTTATTCTTTTACTTATTTCTATGAACGCAGCCCCCTTTTGCTTGGGCCAGCGAATTTACTCTATAAAACACTGAAATGAAATAGTTGTTCCGTTCTTTCAGAAATAGTTTTGGTAGTTCACCAAAATTAATTTAACAGGGTCATTCTGTTGACCATCAACATGTACCTTATACTACATCTGAAGAGCGCTTTTATGGCTTCAGACTATTTGGTGATAAAGCAAAAAAACCTGATTATCTTCTGATAATCAGGTTTTTTCAATAATGTCATTCTGTTTTAGCTGTTGGTCGAGAGACCAAAGTATTTACAGAATAGAGGACTTAATTATTACCGCCAAGAATTAGCGGCATGCCACCATCTCCCTGACCAATTACCACAACTTTCGAGTTTGGAGACTCTGCCAGCTTGAGTGTCGCTTCGATGCCTCTCATTTTCAAGAGGGCAGGGGTCAAACTGTTGTTGATAATCTTGTTGGCAGTGGACTCACCTTCAGCGGCAATTCGTTTTCTTTCAGCCTCACTCTTTTCTTTATCCAAACGGAACTGATAAGCCAGTGCTTCCTGCTCCTGCTGCAGCTTGTTTTCAATAGCCGCCTTAATTTTCTCAGGCAGGTTGATAGAACGGATCAACAGGGTGGTCATGGTTACATTGTTAGTCTCATTACCAAGCACCGCAGCAGTTTCTGTTTTAATAGCTGTTTCTACTTCAGCACGTTTGGTCGAGTATATCTCTTCAGCTGTGAAACGGCCCATAACCTGGCGTACAGTAGAGCGTACTTCAGGAATCACAAGCGTATTGATGTATCCCAAACGGAAGCGTTCGTAGATATCACCAATCTTACTAAATTTTGGGTAGAACCTCACGGAGATATCTACGGTAATAGAGAGTCCGTTTTTGTCCAGCACATCCATGGTCTCTTCAGCCTTGTTTTCAGCCACATCAAAACGAATCAGATCGTTCCAGGGAGCTTTTACATGAAAACCGGGCGCTATCACATTTTCTTTGTCCAGTCCACCAGAGAACTTTTTAAAGAGTACAGCTCTTTCGTTGGCTTGTACAGTAAAAAAGATACTGCTGGAAAGACCCAATAGCACGATCACGACTATTGCACCTATCACAATGACGGGTAAATATTTTCTGTTATCCATAATGGTAAATTTTGATTGTTTGCTTATTCTATTTGTTTAAGGTTCTCCTCTATGATATTCAAGATGTCATGGGCTACTTTGAGTGCCTTATAGCCATCCTGTATGGTTACCACAGGCTGGGTGTCGTTCACAATAGCTTCATGAAAGGTGAACAGCTCCTCTCTGATAGCATTGACAGGGTGTACCTTGGGGTTTTCGAATATGATCTCCTTTTTCCCCTTGTTTTCTCCCAGGTCCAGCACCAAAGAGAAAGGGTTTTCTTGCTCACTCGCTTCTTGTAGTCTAACGATTTCCGACTTTTTCTCAAGAAAATCTACGGCTACGTAGGCATCTTTTTGGAAGAAACGTGATTTGCGCATGTTTTTCACGGCTATACGGCTTGTGGTCAGGTTGGCCACGCAGCCGTTCTCAAACTCCAGTCTCACATTGGCTATGTCTGGTGTCTCGCTGATTACTGCCACACCACTGGCTGATATGTTTTTTACCGGTGAGCCCACAGCATGCAGTATCACATCAATGTCATGGATCATCAGGTCCAGCACTACGGGTACATCCAGTCCACGTGGATTGAACTGTGCCAGCCTGTGTGTCTCAATAAACATGGGCTGCTTCAGGTAGGGGCGGGCTGCGGTAAAAGCAGGATTGAAGCGCTCAACATGGCCCACCTGTATTTTCAGGCCTTTTTCTGTGGAGAGGGCTATCAGTTTCTCGGCCTCTTCCGTGGTATTGGTCACAGGCTTTTCTATAAACACATGCTTACCGGCATTCATTGCCTGTGCAGCACAGGCATAATGCGAGAGGGTAGGTGTTACAATGTCTACCAGGTCTACCTCCTGCAGCAGGGCATCGATGGTAGCAAAGCTCTTAATATCATGTTCTGCCGCTACGGCAGCAGCGTTTTCGGCCACAGGGTCATAAAAACCCACCAGCTCGTATTCCGGTATGTCTTTGATGCACTTAATATGAATTTTACCGAGGTGACCGGCTCCGAGAACGCCTATTTTCAGCATGTGAGAGTTATTCTTGTTGGGGCGTAAAGGTAGTGACAAAAGTGTTTCAGAGAATAGATATCAGGGAATAGTTGAAATGGGATTTGAGGCTGTTTTTTGATCATTTCTAACGACATGTTTACTTGCATGCAGGCTGTCACCTCTTAGTGCTTTCAAAAACATCAGACAAGCCCCCGCATTCTGCCGACAGATCCATTAATAAATGTTAAAAGAGCTGACTTTGACTTTTTCGGTTGAATCATTCTTTAGATTAGTTACTCTAAAGTGATACAAGTATGAAAAAGCTATCTGTTTTAGTAGGGATACTACTCGTCTTACCATTTTGTTTGAGTGCGCAGGTCACCTCGTTAAATACACAACTGGGCAACGGCCAGCTAAAGGGTATCTATATCAGTGGCATGGGCCTTACCTTGAGTAACCTGGCAACAGAAGAGCCACGAATACCAGGGCTTAGAAGTTCGCTATTGAGACCCCATAAGATGATCACTTTTGCCGGTGCTGAAACTACGAAGGTTGACACTAAGGCAGATACAAAGCTCGATAAGGACCTGAAGCCAAAGGTTCAATACAGCTCCGGAAGCGGGATGTCTTTTTCAGGCAACGTGAAAAAGAGAACAATGAGAGGCTCTGGTTTGGCCAACCCCTTATTGACAAAGTATGAGATGGTTGGTGCCGTTGAACCAGTTAGCCCTGAAGAAGAGGCCAGCGCCAAAAAGCTCACGGTTTCAGTTGAGAGTAATCTGCTGGGAGAGCGAAAAACCATGCAAGTGTCAGGGCATGGCCTTGACGTGCTGTCAGAGGGTATTGAAATCTTTGATCTGACAGGTGAAAAAGTGAAGCTCGATAAATCAGATGTCAGTTTTAATGAAGAGACAGGACAGCTACAGCTAAGCCTTTTGATCAAAAAGGGCTATTATGAGTTTAAGATTCCAACTACCACGGGTACCATCACTGAGTCGCTTTATATTTCCTGGTGATATTTCAGCGAGCGAAGGCCTGTCAGTATGAGTAACAATAATACACCTGCCATTTACATTCTGTATTAATTAAGCAATAACTTTGCTCTCTGAATGAAGTACTACATCATAGCCGGGGAGGCCTCGGGAGATTTACACGCGGCCAATATGATGAAGCAGCTCAAGCTTCGCGACCCGGATGCTTATTTTAGAGTTTGGGGTGGGGACCGCATGCAGCAAGTGGCTGATGAGCTGGCGAAGCATATCCGCGAAACCTCTTTTATGGGCGTATTTGCAGTATTGTGGAACCTGAGAACCATTAAGCGAAATTTCAGATTCTGTGAAAGCGACCTGCTGGCCTTCAAGCCCGATGTACTCATTCTGATTGACAATTCAGGTTTCAACCTGCGCATTGCCAAGTTTGTAAAGCACTCCAAGCTCAATACGCGTATCTTCTATTACATTTTGCCTCAGGCCTGGGCCTGGAAGCGCAAGCGGGTACATACCATACAGGGCTGGACCGATCGTAGGTTTGCCATACTGCCTTTTGAGCAGGATTTTTACAAATCCTATGGCTATGAGCTGGATTATGTAGGGCACCCCATTCTGGATTCTATGGCTCAGAGAAAGCCCGGACTGATGGATTTAAAAGCATTGAGAACAGAGTGCGGACTTTCTGAAAAGCCCATCATTGCCCTCTTACCCGGAAGCCGTAAACGCGAAATCAAGACCAAGCTTCCAAAGATGCTGCAGGTGGTCAGGCATTTTCCGAACCATCAGTTTATCATTGCGGGCTCTGAAACCATTGACCTGAGCCTGTATGAGCAGTACACAGAAAAGAAAGTAAAGGTCATTTTTGGTAAGACCTATGATATACTCAACCATGCGACAGCTGCCCTGGTCACTTCGGGTACGGCTACCTTGGAAACAGCCCTTTTCAGGGTGCCACAGGTGGTTTGCTATAAGCCGGGCTTTGTTACATTTCACCTGCTTAAGCGCATTATCAGCATCAAGTACATCTGTATGGTCAACCTGATACTTGACCGGCTGGCGGTACAGGAGCTGGTGGAAGGAGACCTTAATGAAAGGCGGATGATCCGTGAACTTCAGGCATTGCTGGAGCCCGAGAATCGCAAGCGCATGCTGGCGGACTATGATAAGCTGGAAGCCAAACTGGGTGGGGAAGGAGCCTCAGAAAGAGTAGCTGAGTTGATGATTGAAGACTTGAAGCTGAATTGATTAGAATTTGCTACTTGATGCTATACTCAATCAGTTTTCGTTCTAGTTCAATTTTTTCAATCGAGCGATCGTTAGATAGTTTTATGGCTCTTCTAAGTGCTGAATAAAGCCACCTTTTATAACCCTCTTTTTGTTCTGGAATGACGAATCGATTCATAGCGTTTTCTGCAAACCGGCTATCCACAAACTCATTCGAATAGCTTATAGAATAGTCCTCTATATACTTTTTTGTTCCTTTTAATTTATCCTCTAACACCAGCATGTCTCTCATGAATTTTTTATTAATCGAGTCTTCCAGTGTTTTCTCTCTGATTTTTAGAGCTATAATCGATTCTTCGATATCTTCTTTTTGAGTTTGAATTTTAAGCTTTTCATATTCATTGATTTGATTGGCAAGCCTCAGGTTTTCAGTCTTGGCCTCTTCTAATTGAGATGATCTGGCTTGAACAAGGGATATGTAAAGTGCAAGTGCTGCAAAAAGCGAAGAAAAAATAATAGACAAGAATTCCGGACGGCTATAGAATTTTCTCTTCAAATTCCGAATTTCTGCTTCCAGCTTTACGATTTCTAATTCTTCTTTGGTCATTGGTAGTTATGGTTGTTTTCAACGGTACGATTAAGGTAATGCTTCTTTGTAAAGAAGGAAAACCAGGGCGGTCCAGTAGTACCGTTAAACGTAGCATGGAACGGATGGAAACTAATCTACCCTTTCTATAGTTTTCAAGTCATGGACAAGACAGAAATAGTCGATCGCCTGGTGGCCTTTCCGGTATTGGCAGAGGTGCCCAGAGAACAAATTGAATGGGTGGTAGAAAGAGGAGAGCTACAGGAGCTGCCTGCTGGTGAAATGTTTTTTAAAAAGGGCGACCCAATCGATACCCTTATGATGATTCTGGAAGGGAACACTGTTTTTCGGATGACACAAAACGGTCAGTATAAAACCCTGGGGCAAAGCAATAAAGGTGATATTTCAGGTGCGTTGCCGTACAGCCGCGCACAGTCTGCTTCTGCTGAGGGTGTAGCCGTAGTAGATACCACGATTTTTACGCTTAAAAAGGAGCATTTCCATGATTTGATCTGTCAGTGTCAGGAGTTTACAGAAGTACTGGTACACCTGATGACGGACCGTGTGAGGGACTTTACAAGACGTGCCCAGCAAAATGAGAAGCTGATGGCCCTGGGCAAGATTTCAGCCGGACTGGCACATGAGCTGAATAATCCGGCAGCGGCTATTGTAAGAAGCTCAGAATCTTTGCAAAAGCACCTATCACATGTGCCGGACAAGTTCAAGCGGGTGATCTCTATGAATGTGACGGATGCACAAGTGGATTGTGTAAACGAACTGCTGTTCTCTAAAATCAAAGATGGTATTAATAAGGCTGAGTCTCTGATGGAACGCACTAACAGAGAAGACGAACTTACCGACTGGCTGGAAGATAATGGCTATGGTGACTGCTATGCGCTGAGCGAAACCCTCTCTGAATATGGCTTTTGCGAAGATGACCTGGACAAGCTCAAATCTGACCTGAATGCAGAGGTATTTCCCTCGGTCATCGAGTGGATTGATAATGTACTCACTACAGAAAAAATGGTAGGGGAGATCAAGGAAGCTTCCAACCGCATTTCAAAGCTGGTGAGTTCGGTAAAGAGTTATTCGCACATGGACAGAGCCGATGACCAGGAGCCTACCAATGTGCATGAGGGTATTCACAATACACTGACCATACTGAATCATAAGCTGAAGAAGAATAAGGTAAAGCTGGAAGAAAAACTGGACCCTGCCTTACCGACTATCAGTGCTTCGCCCGGAGAGCTAAATCAGGTTTGGACCAACGTAATAGATAATGCGCTGGATGCTATGGAAGATGGCGGTACATTGAGTATTATTACCCAAACAATCGGAACAAATGTCAATGTTCAGATTTCTGACTCAGGTGCGGGTATTCCTGAAGAAGTACAGAGCCGGATTTTTGAGCCCTTCTTTACCACAAAGGATGTAGGCAAAGGAACAGGCATGGGCCTGGAGGTAGTGCAGAGAATTGTAGAGGGCCATAAGGGCACCATCAAGCTTAGCTCAAAACCCGGCAATACCAATTTTGAATTTTGCTTCCCCATAAACACGAAAGGATAAGCCCGATGAGCAAACAACCCATCATTTTTACGGTAGATGACGATGAGCAGGTACTGGCAGCCATCAGAAGAGATGTGCGCAGAGAGTACCGCAAAGACTATAGAATCATGAGTACCACCTCTGCCAATGAAGCACTGGAAGCACTCAAAGAACTGAAGCAAAGGGGAGAAGATGTGGCCTTGTTTCTGTCAGATCAGCGTATGCCTGAGATGACGGGTGTGGAGTTTCTGGAGCAGGCCAAAGAGCTTTATCCTGCCGCCAAAAGAGTGTTGCTTACGGCCTACTCAGATATTGAGGCAGCCATTAAGGCCATCAACGATGTACAACTGGATTTTTACCTGAATAAGCCCTGGGACCCTCCCGAAGAAAAGCTCTATCCTACACTCAACGACCTTCTGGATCAATGGCAGATCAGCCATATTCCTTCCTTCAGGGGCATTCGGCTGGTGGGCTATCAGTATTCTCCTAAGTCACATGCAATAAAAGATTTTCTGTCGGGTAACCTTATTCCCTATCAATGGCTGGACTATGAGCAAGATGATGAAGGGAAGGAACTCATTGACCTCGCAGGGTTGACGGCCGCTGATTTGCCGGCTGTGTTTTTTGAGGATGGTACCAAACTGATGCAGCCAGACCTGGAAGCCATTGGTGAAAAGATAGGCCTGAAGCAAAAAGCAGCCGAAACCATGTACGATGTGGTGATTATAGGTGCCGGGCCTGCTGGTATGGCAGCCGCTGTTTATGGTGGCTCTGAGGGTTTAAAGACGCTTTTGATTGAAAAACATTCTCCAGGTGGACAAGCAGGAACCAGCTCCAGAATTGAAAACTATCTGGGGTTTCCTAAAGGACTTTCGGGAGCAGAGCTTACGCAAAGGGCTATCACACAAGCCAAGCGTTTTGGTATTGAATTTTTATCGCCCAAAACAGTGGAAGGTATAGAAACCCGGGATAATTATAAGATTGTAAAGCTTGAAGGTGGCGATCAGATCAATACCCGGGCGGTAATTATTACTACAGGTGTGCAGTATCGTAAGTTGGAGGCTACCGGCATCAATGATTTTACGGGTGCTGGAATTTATTACGGAGCCGCCACCACGGAGGCTAATGCCTGCAGAGGCAAAGATGTATATATCGTGGGAGGTGGAAACTCAGCGGGGCAGGCGGCAATGTACCTGGCCAATTTTGCCAAAAACGTGTACATCGTTATCAGAAAACCTGACTTATCATCCAGCATGAGCCAATACCTTATCGATCAGATAGATGGTACAGAGAACATACACCTGGCTCCGCGCTCTGTGATCAAAGAAGCCCATGGTACTGAATATCTCGAATGCGTCACCCTCGGGAATATGGATACGGGAGAGGCCGAAAAGAGACCAGCCGGAGCACTGCTCATATTCATAGGTGCACGCCCTTATACGGACTGGACTGAAGACATTGTGAAAAATGATCGGGGTTTTGTGATGACGGGAAAGGATTTGATGAAGTCAGACGATTTCAAAAAGGGCTGGAAAAAGCAACGAGAGCCTTTCTTACTGGAAAGCAGCACCCCCGGGGTTATGGCTGCCGGTGATGTAAGGGCAGGGGCCATGAACCGCGTAGCCTCAGCTGTGGGGGAAGGTGCTATGGCGATTAAATTTGTACATGAGTACCTGGCTGAGATATAGGGGACTACCTGAAATACTGGCTTGAAGTCAGTCATAGTTTGTGTCTTTGTAGTCTTCCGATATCCATTTTTAGAGAATACAGGATGGTTTTCTGAAGAATACAGTGCAGGTCGGAGCCGGGTGAGCCAGGTAAGCAACAGTCTTCTGAAGACATTTATCATGGCTGATTTCAGAATTTTTGAAACAACTCACTTCATCGTCTGGTTAGAACTCCGCATTACCACAATTACAAGGAAACGAGAGCCTTACCGCAAAGTTGATAAGGTGTGAAAAAATTGTATTTCTAAGGTACGTTTGAGCTATGATTCTGCTTCTTACAGATCAATAGATCGTAATTTAATGTACTTACAATTTTCCTTTAACTGATTGTAAGATAATGCCTTAATTAATCGTACATTGTGCGCCTACAACCTTACACTATACCCCCGGATTTTCTCAGAATACTGAGTCTTTTTGGGCCTAAAACATATTTATGACTATAGTTGCTGACGAGCACAAAACCCTCTCAAAAAACAAACCCAGGCAGAAAGTAATATTCGATAAGCTGACTCAGGAGTGTTTTCAGAAGGATGTAAATGCCAGAGTTGACGCTTTCTTCCGATCTAAGAATATCTCAAAAAATGCCAACGGTGAAATGGTGTTTAAGACGGTTTGGGTGCTGACTGGCTGGATCGCCACCTACGTGCTTATTTTATCTAATCTCTTTGCTCCCTGGGCAATGCTGCTGATGGCACTGGCTCATGGTTTTTTTACCGCCATGATCGGCCTAAATGTATCGCATGATGCCATCCATGGTTCTTACACCAAAGACCCGAAAAAGAATAAAAGATTAGGGCTTTCCTTTAATTTTATTGGTGTCAACGATTATGTATGGACGATCAGTCATAACATTGTTCATCATACCTATACCAATATCCCCAACCATGACGAAGATATTGAGCAGGTGCCTATCCTGAGACTTCAGCCTAATCAGGAGTTATGGAAGATTCATAAGTTTCAGTATATCTACGCCTTTTTCCTCTACAGCCTTTCAACCTTCTTTTGGGTATTGATCAAGGACTATAGAAAATTTTTCCAGCATCAGCTGGGCGGGCATTTCCGTAAGTCTTTTCCCAAAAAGGAAATGTTCAGGCTCTTTGCTTATAAGGCTTTCTACTACTTTATGTTTTTGGTACTGCCCGTTATGGTTATTGATTTGGCCTGGTACTGGGTGATTTTCGGCTTTATTGCCAGTCATTTGCTGGAAGGTTTTACCGTGGCCGTAATCTTTATGCTGGCGCACATTATTGAGGGCACGTCTTTTCCTGAGCCGGAAGAGAATGGAAAACTCAACATGCCCTGGGCCGATCTGCAAATGCACACCACGGCCAACTTTGCTATTAAAAACAGAGTGGTAAACTACCTCTTTGGTGGGCTGAATTTTCAGATTGAGCATCACCTTTTTCCGAAGGTGTGTCATGTACACTATCCTAAGATCTCCCAGATTGTAAAAGAGACTGCCAAAGACCATAACCTGCCCTATATTGAGCATCAGACCTTTTTTGGTGCTATCGGGTCACATATCCGATTTTTGAAAAAGTATGGCAGGGAGCAGACTCCGGCCATTTAAAAACTTGATAATTGAATTAAGAAAGAGGTAGCGAGCTACCTCTTTTTCTTTTTAGGCTTCTTGATCTTCTTTTTCTTCAGGTTTCGCTTTTCCTCTTCGTCTTTGCGCAGCAGTAGCTTCCAGTTATCCGATTTGTCGGTAGAGCTATCGAGTATATGCTGATAGTCTGCCTTGGAGACATCGATGACCGCGATAGGCTTACCGAGGTTTTCTTCTATTTCGGCCAACATAGGCTGTTCTTCAGTGCTGCAAAAGGAAACGGCTTGTCCTTTTTCTCTGCCCCGGCCTGTTCTGCCCACCCTGTGCACATAAGCTTCCACGCTGTCCGGGAGATCATAATTAATCACATATTCCACATTAGGAATATCGATACCCCTGGCACTCACATCGGTTGCGATTAGCACCTTGAGTTCACCACGCCTGAAAGCGCCCATTACCTGGGCACGTTCTGCCTGTACGCGATCACTGTGGATGGTGTCTACACTGATATCCACCCGGGCCATGGCAAGTTTCACCCGCTCAGCTCTCACTTTGGTTCGTACAAAGACCAGTATTTTCTTCTCAGGATTGTTAGCGATCATTTTCTCCAGGAAGAAGCGCTTATCGTCCATTTCTATATGAGCTACACCATGCTCAATATTTTTGGCTACCGGGTTTTTGGGTGAGATCTGAATGCGTATGGCATTGGTGACGAGCGAGTAGGCGAGCTTCTTGATTTCTTCATCAATGGTGGCTGAAAAGAAGAGGGTTTGCCTCTTTTTCGGCAAGTGAAACATCAGGTCGCGAATGTCTTTGATAAAGCCCAGGTCCAGCATGTGATCGGCCTCGTCCAGTACCAGAATTTCCACCCGATGCAGTTTCAGGGCACCCTGACTCACCAGGTCAAACATACGGCCGGGTGTGGTGATCAATACATCCACACCTTTATTAAGTCTTGCAATCTGAGGTTCCTGGTCCACACCACCGTGAATACAAAAGGAGTTGACCTTGGTGTATTTGCCCAGTGTATTAAAAACTGTATCAATCTGTCGGGCCAGCTCATGAGTAGGAGCCATAATCAGGCATTTTACGCCATCGGGCCTGATACCGCCTTTGCGCTCCTGCAGGGTGTGCAGAATTGGAATGGCAAAGGCAGCTGTTTTACCCGTACCCGTCTGGGCAATGGCCAGTACATCTTCGCCTTTTAAAATGGCCGGTATGGACTTGAACTGAATATCGGTGGGCTTTTTATAGCCGAGACCTTCAATACTCCTTTTAATGCCGTCAGCAATGCGATACTCCTCAAACTTCATAGATTCACTGTATGCCGCAAAGATAGGCTTATTAAAATGAAAGAAAGGAGCGGGGACGAAATGCTTTGGTGAGAGGGAGAACCTGAGTTTTAGTCATTCTCGGTTTCTATTCGCATAATAAGTGCATCCATTCTATCTGCCAACTGTGGATTGAGGGCGGTTATTTTCTCTGGTGAGTCGATAATCATTTGTATGATTTGTTCATTAATCTCTGCCAACTCCCTCATTTTCGTACCCGGCCCTGGTGACCAGGTCATGCCACTTCTGATATTCAAACCTCGCGCATGGAAAAAGTAATAGGTGCCATCATTACCAGAAATAGGTTTCAGATCCGGACTGACTTTGAGCAGGGCTGTTTTATATAGCTTTTTCAGCCTTAGTGCAAGCTCCACATTCATTTCTACATGGTACACATCCAGGTCTGTTGAGAGGCTATCGGTACTCTTGTTGTCAAACTTCAGACTTGAAAGATAACCTATACTTTGATGAGCCTTTTTGTACTTAAGGAAGTAGCGTTTCCTGACGCGAGTTGTTTCCAAAGTATCATTGCGGTAAAGAAAGAGTATGCTCTCAGAATCAAAGGAGCCATCTTTAATCATTGAGAGCTCTTCCCTTATGTCTTCACCAGAGTAGAACAATTTGACTAAATCTGCAGCATAAGCTAATTCCCATAAGGAGCTATGCATGGCGGAATTCATTGGTTGTAGGTGGTCCTCCTGGGCGAAAAGGACAACTGGCAGTGATAAAGAGAGGAATATGAAGAGAGTTGATGTTTTTATAAGGTGCATACAGGTAGAAAACAACTTATATGCCCAGAACCTCTATCAGTTCCTGGATCATCGGCTATTGATTTTCTGCATGAGCCTGAATCACCTCATTCCTTTTTGTGAGTAAGCCTGTCATATACCGCTTTAGTATCAGCCAGTCAAACAGTCTACCAAAAACTCCATAAGGCACCGAATATTCGAAGGTATCGGTCATCAGAGTACCGTCATCAGTCGCTTCGAATTTATGCTCATGATGAAAATGAGCAAAGGCACCCTCTACCATTTCGTCCACAAAACGATTTGGCGGCTCAAACTCTGTGATTTTAGAAGTGAGGGTTTGCCAGATGCCAAAGTGCTTTGCGCGCCAGGTTACGGATTGTCCCGGTCCTATCAGCCCACTGGTAACACCATCAATGGCTTTCTCCTCGGTCTGATGGGTAGATACCTCGTGCAGGTCTATACTGCGCGCGAGGTCAAAGCAGAGGCTAGGATTGGCCTGGATATGAAACCGCGTGATAATGGTAGGCAATAGTGTACTGTTTGAGCTTGAAGTTAGGTAATCCTGTCCATTCAGTTGCCGGTGCCTGAGCTTTCATCTGTTTTACACCTGCATTTTCTTCTTTATCTTTCATTCATGTCGCAAGCCAGTTTTACCAGGTTTATTGATTCTGACAGGAAGTTGCTCAGGCTTATTTTTATGCTTTTCACCCTGATTTCCGGGGTGCAATACGGGCAGTATTTTATCGCGTATAACAGCAGTTATCCTTTTCCATGGAAGTACAATCTGGGTATCACCTTCGGTACTTTTTATGCCTACTTTTTGCTGGTGCCGGGCATTTTTACAATAGCCAGGATAGTGAGAAGGAGGCTCGATGTTAACTGGCAGTTGGTGGCTATACACTTACTACTTGGGCTGCTCATTTCTTGTCTGCATTTACTGTTTGTTCAGCTGATAGAGTGGGTGCAGGTGTATCGTTTCAGTGAGGCCACCTTTGTGCAGGCATATCGCTGGAAGCTAGCACGTTGGCTTCACCTGGAGCTGCTTTTGTACACGGTTTTGGCGGCTGTTCACTATGGTGTGAATAGCCTTGGCCGCAAGAAGGCTACGGAGGGAGCAATGACGGCAGAGGTACAAAAGGCCACCGGGTTTTTGTCCACCGTGAAAGTAAAAACAGGTAGTGAAACCCGGTATGTTACCATTGACCAGGTGAGGTGGATTGAGGCCTATGATAACTACATCAAGTGCTATATAAGCGAGAGCTTTGTGGTAGTCAGGTCAACGCTTTCCGGCATTGAAAAAGAGCTCGACCCGGCAGCATTTCAGCGTATTCACAGGTCGTGTATTGTGGCCCTCAGAGAGGTGGATTTGATCAGGGGTAAGGGCAGTAATTATGAAGTTGTGCTTAAAGACGGCAGCCCTCTGAGACTAAGCCGCACCTACAAAGCCAGTCTTGAGCAGAAGATAGCCACCACCTTCAGAGCCTGATTTCGCCATTGATATTTGTATTTCGCCACAAAAAGGCATCAGCTCTGCTGTAAGGGCGTAAGCTTAGGCAAAATTCAAATGATCAAATCAATGCACATGAAACTCAACAGACCTAACCCGCTTATACTAGCTTTTATCCTTCTGATTACGGCCTTTCTTAGTCAGGCACAGACTGTCAAACGAGAGATGGAGCCCAATCACAGCACCATTGGCTTTGTGGTGAAAATTGCCAAAGGTGTGACCCGCGTTACCGGAAAATTCACAGACTTTGCGCTACAAATGGACTATGTAGATGAAGACATCACGAAATCCTCTGTGAGTTTCATCATCCAGGCCAAAAGCATCGATACAGGCATAGACCAGCGGGATGAACACCTGCGCTCTGCAGACTTTTTTGATGTTGAAAAATATCCGGAGATTACTTTCAATAGCACAGCCATTCGCAAAACCGGTGACACTTATGAAGTTGAAGGTGATTTCAGCATGCATGGTGTTACAAAGCATGTAGTAATTCCTTTTGAGCTTACTTCCGCAGGAAAAAGACCGGCTGCCAGTATCAGGTGGTCGCTCAACAGAGAAGATTATGGTATTAAATATGAGCACTCAAGTATGAAGCATTTTCTATCAAAAGATATTGCTGTGGAGATTGACTTCTGGACCAGGAAATCAAAGGATCAGGGTAATTAACGTCTCATACTTACCGGGACTAAATTGACCTGAAAAATAGTAACATAAAAAGCATAGTTGGCCACCTGCTGCCTATATTCAGGCATGCAAATCAGCCGACTTCTTAAAGTACCCATCATCCTGGTGGGGCTTTTTTTGTGTTCGTCTGCCTTAATAGGGCAGGAGGGCATGAAAAATAAACAAGAGCCAGTTGAATGGCAGGAAGGGAGGTTGCTCTCCTGGGATGATTACAGGCTGCGGGTATTTACTTCTAACAAAGGACAGCTGGCAGTCACCAGCGTAAAACACTCGGTTCGGGGCTACCTGAATAATGAAATTCCTGACTTTGAGGTAAAGGTATTGTTCATAGGAAATGATTCATGGACTACCGATAAAGAGGATTCCGCACTGCTGGCGCATGAACAGCTACATTTCGATATTGGAGAGCTTTTCAGAAGAAAAATTGTAAAACGCATTGATGGATTGAGGCGTCAGGGCGAAAAGCAAAAGGCGATTTATCGTTATGTGATTAGAAAAGAGCTCAATGAGTTCAGAGTTTTTTCAAAGTCTTATGACAAAGCCACACGCTACGGAAGCCTGAAGGAAGAGCAGGAAAAATGGCAAAAGGATGTATGGGAAGAGTTAAAACGTTTGCAGTAAAATACTGACATATTAAATTATGTTGGTTTGTTGAATTAATGGAATGCTGTCGACTAAATTTTCAGTACTTATTCTCTTCTCTGTCCTTCCGTCTTATTTGTTTTTGAACTATTTTCACTATTCGTAATGCAATAAATATGTCTGATCAGCCTGTTGTAAAAGAGTACACCAATAATGAGGTGACCGTTAAATGGCAGCCTGACCTTTGTATTCATTCAGGCATTTGTCTTCGTGGTTTGCCAAAAGTGTTCAATCTGAAAGAGCGACCTTGGGTGAATATGCAAGGTGCTGACTCCGAGTCGATTGTGAAATTGGTACGAGAGTGCCCTTCAAAGGCACTGACCATTAAGGGAGTTCGGTTCAAAGAAGAAGACAGAAGCGAAACAGAGATTACACTGATTCCGCGAGGCCCGCTGATTGTGAAAGGCGGAGCTACGGTATTGGATCGAAAAAATAAAGAAGTACATCACGAAACGGTTTCTTTCTGTCGCTGTGGCAGGTCCGCCAAACACCCCTATTGTGATGGGACCCACGCAAAGAAAATTGAGGAATAGAACATGCCCATTACTATAAAAGATATAGCGAACTCTCTGGAGATTTCACCTTCTACGGTTTCCCGTGCGCTTAATGATCATCCTAATATCAGTGATGAAACCAAAGCATTGGTAGCAGCTAAAGCCAAGGAAATGAAATACCAGGCCAACTTTATTGCGGCTGGCCTGAGAACCCGGAAGTCTAATTCGATTGGTATACTGGTGCCACATATTACCAGCTCCTTTTTCTCTGCGGCCATTAATGGTATTCAGAGAATCGTAAGTGAGCATGGCTATTTTACCATCATCTGTCAGTCCAATGAAAACTACCACGATGAGGTGGACCAGATCCGGTCTTTGCTCTCATGCAAGGTAGAGGGCATCATCCTGTCTATTTCCAGCGAAACCAGAATTTATGAGCACCTGGAGACGCTACAGGCCTATGATACCCCTTTTGTGTTTTTTGACAGGGTAGCTCCGGGCTTTGATACGCCCACTGTGGAGGCCAATGACTTCACGGGTGCTTATCAGGCAGTAGAGCACCTGATAAAAAGAGGCAGAAAGCGTATCGCTCATCTGGGCGGGCCTGAAGAGCTGGGGATCAGCCGCAGGCGCTATGAAGGCTATTTGGAGGCACTTAAAACCTTCGATTATGAGGTGAATGCCGATTTTGCCGTATTCACTGACCCGGAAAGCTCACATGAGCATATCATTGAGGAAATGTTTGGTGACAAAACCAAAATGCCCGATGCCCTCTTTACTTTTAGTGATGAACTAGCGGTGGAGGCCATTCTTAAGCTCAAGAAGATGGGACTGAATGTGCCCAGAGATGTGTCGGTAGTAGGTTTTGGCAACAGCAACCTATGTGAGATTGTAGAACCACACCTGACCAGCGTAACCCATGAGCCGGCAGTAATGGGAGAGGCCGCTGCTGATTTGCTTTTCAAAGTAATCCAGAATCGTCATATCCCACCACATCAGAAAAACAGAAAGTTTGACTCCAGGGTTATCATCAGGGATTCTTCCAGGTAGAACGTCAGTAACTCCGTCAGACCCAAGGTCAGACGGTTTTTATTGCACGTAACCTCAGAAGTTGACGGCTGTCTACATGACTCTTTAGCCCGGTTTTTGTAATAGACCGGTAATGAAGCTTCTGGCGAGAATCACTCCTTTTCTCATAATTGCTGTACTATTAGTAAGGGTCTTTATTATAAGGTTATGCTCTGGCGATCAGGCGTTAGCCGAGGAAGGCTGTGGGATGTATCACCTGGCCCAAGTGTTTATTACCTTTTTTGGGGTCATCGTTTTCTGTACAGATATATGGCTCAAAACCGTATTCTCAATCAAGCAAGTATGGTTGATAGAAGGGGGGGTATTACTAATTGCCTTTTTATACTTCGGCATTTAAAACCTCAGCAGAAAATCACTCAGGTTGTCCTTACGCTCCAGGGCCAGCTTTTTTCTTACCCGGTAGCGGCCAATCTCTACACCACGCACAGAGATACTCAGCAGGTTAGCGATTTCTTTGGTATTCAGGTTCATACGAATGTAAGCGCTGAACTTGATTTCCTGAGGTGTCAGGGCAGGATAGCTCTCTTTCAGGCGGGTGATAAAATTACCGTGCACCTGATCGAAGTTTTCCGCAAACTGAGACCATTCTTCACCTCCCGCCAGGTCCTTATCAATGGATTTTACCAGCTTGGTCAGCTTCGCATGCAGCGCCTTGTCAGCCTCTTCTTTGGGTATGGCCTTCAGGGTATTCTTAATATTATTGAGCAGCTGGTTCTTCTGTATCAGGTTCATAGCCGATGAGGTAAGCGCCTGACTTTTGAGATTCACCTCCGTTTTGAGCTTCTCATTTCTGAGCTTTATAATCTCCGCTTCTGATTTTTCAGTAATTGATTGAATCTGATTGTCTTTTCTTTTTAATTCCTGATCCTGCTGCTCTTCCAGCTCTTGTGTTTGCTGCTTGTGGCGCTTGTCAAGCCACTTGAAAGCCAAATAGAACAAAATCAAGGTTAAGACTGCATAGAGTATGTAAGCAAAGGTGGTTCTGTAAATAGGGGGGGAGACTCTGAATGAATACTGAATTTCTTCCGTCTCAGCATCAAAAATATTCTTTGCTTTTACCCTGAAGGTATAGCGGCCTTCATACAGGTTGGTGTATTCCTTACTGTTCATGTAAGTCCAGTCCGACCATTGGTCATCATAGTTGTCGAGCTTGTACTGGTACATTACCTCATCGCGGCTTTCAAAGTGAGGTGCAGCATAGTCAAAGACGAAAGAGTTTTGGGTAAATCGAAACTGGTCAACCGACTCCTTTGCCAGTATTGCCTGATCTATGCTATGTCCTTCGTACATCACGGAATCCAGCCGACCCTCATTACTGATTTTTCTGAAAAGGATATTGAACAAAGAGTTTTTTGGTACGTCCCTGACCGGATTATAGTGGATAAATCCCTGCCGGCCACCAATAAGTATGTTGTGGTTATTAAGCACGGTGATATTGGCGAGGTCGTCATTCCATATACCTCTCACTTTGTTAAAAGGACTTATATGAGACTCAAAGCTGTGATTTCCCTGGGGGCGCAGTACGCCTAGTTTAGATTGCTCTATGAAATATACATTACCTATTTCATCAGCTTCCATATCTACCATAGAGGCCGTAGCACCAATCAGCTCATTGAAATGGGTCAGACTGTCAAAGCGATCAGTGGCAGGGTTGTACTCGTAAAACCCTTCCTCAGCGGTAAATACCAGCTGGTTAGCGATTTTAAACACATTGATCAGTACGTCCGAGGGAAAACCGTCTTCGCTCTTATAGAGTCTGCTTTCCGTCACCCGGGTGAGGTCGTCATTCAGCTGCAGCTTAAATACGCCCTTGTAGCCCTGGGCAATCCATAGCGTATTCCCGTCAAATTCCATGACCCGGGAGGACTCATCAAATCCCTCAATTTTGAGTTTATTGGTAAGTTTGTCACCGTTCCACTCCAGCAGATTCAGCCCCTGATAGGTACCTTCAATCAGTTGATCGCCCAATCCCGGAGCTGACCGAAAGAGCCAGCCACCTTTTTCGTCAGATACCGGCCGGGCTCTGCCATTCTCAATGATAAAGGCTCCGTTATGATGCCCCATCAGAATCTGGCCTTTGATTTCCTGCACTGAATACACCTGGCCCTCGGTGCCCGGCACAAACTCCATTTGCTCATTCCGCCAGCGATAGAGTCCGTTATTGGTGCCCAGATAGATATCACCATTAGAAAGAAGAGCCGTATAGCCTGCACCTGAAAGCCCCTTACGGTCATCAATTATGGTAAAAGGGGAGTTGAGGTCAACCCTGGAAACACCATTGTTCATGGCCAGCCAAAGGTTGCTTTGATTGTCTTCATAGATGTAATTCACCGTATGGTCCGAAAGCCCCGAACCTTTGTCAAGGTGTAGTATCAGGTTGCCTTCTTTATCTATAATAAAGAGTCCCGCATTTTGCGTACCCAGGGCGATATTGCCATCACGCAGGCGCCTGGAGTAATTAATAATGTTTTCATTTCGCCAGAATACTCCTTCAAACTCAAAAGGTTTGATCACACCGTTGTAGAGAAACACACCATGGTTAAAGGTGGTGATAAGCATATGATCCTTATCGTAGTTCATGATGTTGGATATGCGCTTGTCTTGGAAAAAATCACCATCCCGTATCAGTACAAGTTCTCCCCCCTGTAACATAGAGAGTCCTTTTTCCCACTCTTGTACATAGAGCCTGTTGTTTACCAAAAATGATATTTCAAGCTTATGAGGAGAAGAAACTGAGTTGACAGTTTCTCCATCATATATATAAATTTTCTCAAAGGTGCAGAAATACACTATATCGTCAATTCCGTAGATTTTCCAGGTTTCGTCAAAATCACGCAGCTCAGGAGGGAGCTGATCTGCCAGAGAAGTATATTGGAGCTTGCCCCGGGCATCAGGTAGCAGGTAGCCAAAGTCAGCCTGGCTGCCAACATAGATTTTTCTGTCAGGGCCTATGAAGATCGATCTGGTTTTGGTTCCCCGAATCGGGTATTGTTGCCAGGTGCTTCCGTCAAATTCAAGAAGTCCCAGGTTGTTGGCTACATACAACAGTCCGTTGGCGTCCTGGGTAATGTCCCAGTTTTGAATACCCGCCTTGTAAGACTCGGGATCATAGTTGCTGATAAAAGGTAAACCCTGTATGACCTGTGAGTCCTGCGCATTCAAGTGACCATGACTAAAAATCACCGTAAAAATTACTACAACAAACAGTTTAAAAAGTTTTTTCATTTTATCAATCTCTGAGCACTCAACTGTGTGGTTGCGTTTTTCGGTTTGTGAAAACCCGATTCTCTAAAATGTCTAATTTTGGCCCGTATAACAACTATATTTTCTCATTGATGTAATATTGTAGTATAATTTTTTTTTAGCTGATGAAATGTTGTGACAGTTGTTTTCTTTGACGCTTATATATAAGGAGTGACATTGGAAAGAAAAAAAGAGCTATGAAAAAACAACTCCTCTATTTAACACTGTCGCTAGCCTTGGTCATCGGCCTGGCCTGCGATAACGGAAATGCCGATGTTCCTATTATCGATGGTCCTCCGGTTATTGAATCCATAACCATTGATGGTGGAACTATAGAAAATACTGACTTTATGGCTACTGCTATAGTTAACGATGGTGTAGCCGGTAGTACCATAAGTACATTAGCCACGGCTAACTGGTCGATTACCAGTGGTGGCACGGAAGTGGCCTCTGGAACGGAATCACTGAGCGGTGATGCTGCTACCATCAACATTTCAGTAGCTGGTGGTTTTGATGTTGGTGATTACAACCTCGATCTGATTGTATCAGATAGCAACGGTAACCAGTCTACTGACAATGTAAGTTTCACAGTTGAATTACCTCTTCCTGATTTTGATATCTCAGGTGATTGGAGATTAGAGCCAGTTGCAGGTGCCCTGAAAGTAGGTCCGGGACAAGGTGACGGTTCCTGGTGGTCAAGCGGTGTTGGAGACGTAGCCGGCAGAGCTTGTTTGTTTGATGATGTATATACCTTTACTGGTAATGCCACTGGTAGCTTTGCTGTGAACAATGGTGACATGACCTGGCTGGAGCCATGGCAAGGAATGGATCCAGAAGGATGTGGTGCACCTGTTGCCCCTTTTGTGAGCTCTACCGACTTCACCTATACTTACCAGAACAACCAACTGACCCTCGAGGGTGTAGGTGCAGCACTTGGCCTTGTGAAGGCTCACAATGGTGTTGAACTTGGAAGCCCTGCAGATGCTCCAAATCAGGTGACCTACGAAATTGCCTCTCAAACACAAGAGGGTAGTGTACGAAGAATGACCCTTCAGATTTTTTCTGGTGGAGAAACCTGGTGGGAATTCCTGTTGATATCAGGGGAGCCTGATGCTGTTCCGATTGATGTTGTAGGTGATTGGAAACTTGAGCCTGTAGCCGGTGCTTTGGGTGTAGGACCCGGACAAGGAAATGTTTCCTGGTGGGCAAGTGGCGATGGCGATGTAACAGGTCGTGCGTGCTTGTTTGATGATGTTTACACCTTCGATGCGAATGGTACTTTCTCAATGGCGTTAGGTTCTGAAACATGGTTAGAGCCATGGCAAGGAACTGATCCTGAGGCTTGTGGTACTCCTTTAGCTCCTCATGATGGAATGGGTTCTTACACTTACGAGTTATCGGGTACTGACCTGAAACTTATCGGAACCGGTGCCCATGTTGGCCTGGCCAAAGCCGTTAACGGCTCTGAACTGGGTGCTCCTGGTGATGCCCCTGGCGATGTTACTTATATCGTTTCTGATTTCGCAGTGGATGGTACTACCAAAAGAATGACCGTCCAGATTTTCGCTGGTGGAGAAACCTGGTGGCAGTTCAAACTGATTTCGGAATAATACTAATACCATTAGTTCATAGTTTTTATGGCCCGCTCCCAGCGCGATGGGAGCGGGCTCATAAAACCAACCTCAATCATATAAGAGCATGAAAAAGATTAATAGCTTATTTGTAGCAGTACTGATGGTGGGCTTTTTCGCCTGCGGATCTGATGATGGTGGTGAAACACCAGGTGGTGGTAACACAGAAACAATTACAATTCCAACCACGGGATTTACTTCTCCCACGTCATACCCCAATATGACCCTTGCCTGGGAAGACGATTTTGACGGTACGGTGCTTAACTCAGCTCACTGGACACATGAAACCGGTACTGGTGGTAATGGCTGGGGCAATAACGAACTCCAATACTATCGCTCAGAAAATACCACATTGCAAGATGGTCACCTGATCATTACAGCAAAAGAAGAGTCATTCAGCGGTAGAAATTATACTTCCTCACGAATTATATCCAGGGATAAACAAGAATTCAGATATGGTCGTATCGATATCAGAGCGGCTCTGCCTCAGGGCAAAGGAATGTGGCCTGCACTATGGATGCTTGGAGCGAACTTCGATCAGGTAGGCTGGCCTGCCTGCGGTGAAATCGATATCATGGAGAAAATCGGTGGAACCGGGATTGAAAACGAAATCCACGGTACGGTTCATTGGCAAAACGCAGGCAACCATGCAAGTTTTGGTCGCTCGGCCAACCTGAGCACCAATACCACAAATCAATTCCATGTATATTCTATCGAATGGACATCCACTGCCATCAGGTGGATGGTAGATGGTGAAGAGTACAGTGTAGTCGATACGATTCCTGCGGAGTTAGATGAATTCAGAAGAAGCTTTTTCTTTATTATGAATGTAGCTGTAGGAGGTAACTGGCCGGGTGATCCTAATTCCAGTACCAGCTTTCCGCAGCATATGATTGTTGATTTTGTCCGTGTATTTCAGGCTAACTAAGCCTGAGGCGAGTAAAGTAATTTTTTAAAAGTAGAGTAGGCAATTAACTTAGAGTTGCCAGGCAAATGGTCATTGACTGGTTTATCAACTGATAACTAAAACAGACATGGCAAAAAAATCAACTTTTACCTACAAGGTGGCCGCTATTGTGGCCCTTGGAGGACTTCTTATGGGCTTTGACGCTTCGGTAATTTCCGGAGTGAACAAGTTCGTGCAGATAGATTTCAAACTTACCGATATCCAATTGGGATTATCAGTAGGTTCACTTACACTCATAGCCTCTTTTGCTATGATGGTAGCGGGCCCCATAAGCGACAAACTTGGTCGCAGAGTTGTACTCAAGGCCTGTGCAATAATCTTTACTATATCGGCTGTAGGTTCGGCATTAGCACCGAATTTCACGCTTTTCCTGATTTTCAGAATGTTAGGAGGTATTGGGGTAGGAGCTTCGCTGATCCTGGCCCCCATGTACATTGCCGAGATAGCCCCTCCGAAAATAAGGGGACGCATGGTATCTTTTAACCAGCTCAACATTGTAATAGGTATCTCACTTGCCTTTTTCAGTAACTATATGATACTGCAACTGGGTGAATCTGAAGCCAGCTGGGTGGAAACCCTCGGTATTGGGGAGCATAACTGGCGTTGGATGCTCGGCCTTGAGGCGCTTCCCGCTGTATTGTACTTCTTCGGCCTTTATGGCGTGCCTAAGAGCCCTCGTTGGTTGGCTATGAAGGGCAGGATAGATGAATCTCTGGCTGTGATGAAGCTTTTCAGAAGTGATGCAGATGCAGATGCTGACATGGAAGCCCTGCAGGAGTCTATGCAAGCAGCAAAAGAGAAGAAAGATACGAGTGCAACAGGACTTGCAGCAACCTGGGAAGCCATCAAACCAATTTTCATGCCTGCTATGAGGCTTGTAATGGTGATAGGCCTTGTGGTTGGCATTCTTCAGCAGATAACCGGAATTAACTCTGTATTCTTTTATGCTCCTATGATTTTTGAGCAGTCAGGTATAGGTACTGATGCTTCCTTTATGCAGGCCATTCTGGTAGGTCTTATTAATCTGGTATTTACCATTCTGGCAATGGCCTATATTGACAAACTAGGAAGAAAACCACTGCTGGCTGTCGGTGTAGGAGGTATAGCAATTTTTATGTTTATACTGGCCTATGGCTTTAATCAGGCCACTTACGATTTGAAACAGGAAAATCTGACTGAGATTGTAAGCGAAATGAATGCGACAGAAAAGGCCCAGGTGTTCAGCCTCGTAGGAAAGGAGTTTAAAAGTGATGTGGACTTCAAAAACCAGATCAAAGAAGTACTGGGAACTGAAGCTGCTAAAAAGCACGAGTCAGCATTGATAACAGCGGCAATTGAAATGAACCCTACGCTGATACTAATCGGCATTTTAGGATTTGTGGCGTCATTTGCCATTTCATTAGGGCCCGTAATGTGGGTGCTGTTCTCCGAACTCTTCCCGCTGGCTATCAGGGGAATAGCCATCTCTGTGGTGGGTTTTGTGAACTCATTGGTGAGTACAGGGGTACAATCCGTTTTTCCATGGGAACTATCCACCATAGGTAACGCACCTACGTTCGCGATTTATGGCGTCTTTGCAATCCTGGGGTTAATTTTCGTCCTGATGAAAGTGCCTGAAACCAAGGGTAAGAGCCTGGAAGAGCTGGAGGCTATTCTCATTAAAAAATAATAGATGTCGTCTATGAAATTTAAGTATTCAATTGCCCCTATAGTACTCTCAGTACTGCTCTGGTCATGCCAGGGCAGTACTAAAGTAGAAACCGCTACCGCTGACATAAACGCTGACGTGGTGGTAGAGGTAGAGAATTATACCGATGCCTCTGATGGCATTAGTAAGTCTGATAATACCGTGACCACAGAGGCAGAAGGATGGGTAAGCTTTACGGTGGACATCAAATCTCCCGGTCGCTACAAATCAGAAGTGTTGCTCAAAGGAGCCGGTACGGTATGGATTGAAGACTATCATGACAACCCTGATGGTCGTACCTACAACATCACCGGGGCCATGAAGGGCTCGGATCTGGATGAGTTTGTTACGGTGGTAAAGGATGGCAGTCCGCTGAACACCGGAAGTCACAATATGAAACTACACCTCGCAGGTGATGTAGAAGTAGACAAGGTGATGTTCACCAAGATGATCGATCATGAAATCACCCCTGAATCCCTTACTCAGAGTACTGAGGGAAAAGACTGGGAGTTGGTTTGGTCAGATGAGTTTGAAGGTACCGGAGCACCTGATGCCACTAAATGGACCTATGATGTGGGTAACTGGGGCTGGGGTAACAATGAACCACAGTACTATACCAAAGACAGAAGAGAGAATGCCCGCCTGGAAGATGGTAACCTGATTATAGAAGCCCGTAAAAACGATATGGGACAGGAGTGGACCTCTGCCCGTCTGACTACCCGTGGTAAAGTGAGTTTTTTGTATGGTAAGATAGAATTCAGGGCAAAAGCACCTTCAAAGGATGGTACCTGGGCCGCTGGCTGGCTCTTAGGCGATGATTATCGCGATGAGCTGTCTTGGCCCTATTGCGGTGAGATTGACGTGCTCGAATGTGTTGGGAGTGAGATTGATGATGCTACCGGTAAAGGTATCAATCATGCCAGCTGCCACACGCGTAGTTATTACTTCAAGGAAGGTACACATATCACCGCTGTGAAAGAGATTGCCGATATGACCAATACTTACCATACCTACGCTATCGAGTGGACTCCTGAGGGTATCAAAGCATTCTTGGATGGAGAGCATTACTATACCTATGATAAGACTGCAAATGAGCTGGAATGGCCTTTTGCCAAACCTCAGAATCTGATTGTCAACCTGGCAATGGGAGGAGGCATGGGAGGAGCGATAGATCCGTCTATCGAGAGCCAGCAATTTACCCTGGACTATATCAGGGTTTATGAATTGAAGAATTGAATTAAGATAATGATTGTGTGAAAATAGACTTTCGATGGCCTTTACCCGATGTGGGTAAAGCCATTGATCGTCTGATTCGACAAGCGGGAGTGTAGAAGCTTCCAAAGACTTTCATGCTCGGGATGACCTTAGGTCGGAATGTACATCAGCATCCGGCCTGAGGGAGCCCTTTCTTTTTATAGGTGGCGCAGGTTTTTCCTTTATTCATAATTGCAAAGACGCTTTTTCTTGTAGTTTTGAGATTGTGGTTAAAGACAATGGAATGGAGGAAGCATCATTGGTTTTAAAACGCACTTAATGTTTTCAATAAAAACACTGCAGACAGTGAAAGCACTGGGACTTGTCTGCCTGGCGATGTTAATTTTTTCCGGCTGTGACCTGAAATACACTACCGGGTCAGGTAGTCCTGAGCTGGTATGGTCAGATGAATTCAACGGATCGGAGCTTGATGCTACACGCTGGAAAGCCTATGTAGGCGATGGTTGTCCGCGACTTTGTGGTTTTGGCAATAACGAGCTTCAGTATTATTCAGACAGGGCCGAAAATGTAAAAGTGGAAGATGGTAAGCTCATCATCACAGCCATTCATGATTCTTTGAAAAACAGTGGCTATTCATCCGCCAAGCTATTGACCAAAGGCCTTCAGCAATGGAAGTACGGCCGTATTGAAGTAAAGGCCAAGCTACCGAAGGGTAGAGGTACCTGGCCGGCCATTTGGATGCTGCCAGAGAAAAACAAATACGGAGGCTGGCCAGCCAGTGGTGAAATAGACATCATGGAGCATGTGGGCTACAATCCGGGCATGATCTACGGCACAGTCCACACCGAGTCATTCAATCACATGAAGGGCACTCAAAAGGGTGATTCTACCCTGGTGGCCGATGCATCTCAAAACTTTCATGAGTACGCTATAGAATGGCGTGAAGATAAAATTGATTGGTTCATTGATGATGAACTCTATCATACCTTTAACAATACCGGTAAAAACTCAGATGATTGGCCCTTTGATCAGTCATTTCATTTAATTTTAAATTTAGCTGTTGGCGGTAACTGGGGAGGTTCCCGTGGAATAGATGATTCTATCTGGCCACAGTCTATGGAAGTAGATTATGTACGGGTTTACAGCTTTTAATTTTTTTGATTCTCAACCTTAAATTTAAAACATGGTAGATTTAATAAGTCTGGATTATATCATCATAGCAGGCTACTTCGTAGTCGTTTTTGGTATAGCCGCCTGGGCTACTTTTAAAGAGAAGGTGAATGCCTCCTCATCAGATTACTTTCTGGGAGGTAAGAATGTGGGCTGGTTTGTGATAGGTGCCTCATTGTTTGCCTCAAACATTGGCTCAGAGCACCTCGTAGGCCTGGCCGGTTCAGGAGCGAGCTCAGGAGTAGCAGTAGGCCAGTTTGAAATATTAGCAGGTTTTATGCTACTGTTGCTGGGTTGGGTTTTTGTGCCCTTTTACGTGCGTAGTGGGGTTTTTACCATGCCGGAGTTTCTTGAGAAAAGGTACTCGCCCGGAGCCCGAACCTATCTTACCTGGGTATCCATTGCCGCTTATATCCTGACCAAAATCTCAGTAACCATTGCTGCGGGTGCCATTGTATTTACAGCCATTGGGGTAGAGTTCTGGACAGGTGCCCTGATCATAGTGGTAGCCACAGGGGTTTATACCATTTTTGGTGGGCTCAAAGCGGTACTCTACACTGATATGATTCAAATGTTTGTACTCATTGGTGGCTCCATCGCTGTAACTATTTTTGGCCTGCAGGCCCTGGGAGGTTGGGGTGAATTGCGTGCTACAGTAGGGGATAGCTACTTTGATATGTGGCAGCCGATGGATCACCCTGACTTTCCCTGGACAGGTATTCTCTTCGGAGCACCTATTCTCGGTATCTGGTACTGGTGTACCGATCAATACATCGTGCAGCGTGTACTTTCTGCCAGAAACATTGATCAGGCTCGTAAGGGTACCATTTTCGGTGGTTTCCTTAAGATGCTGCCACTTTTTCTGTTTGTGGTACCGGGCATTATTGCTTATGCGCTTTCTCAAAAAGGCATGCTTGATCTGGCCAGCAAGGATCAGTCACTTATCGTTATGGTAAAGGCAATGGTGCCGGCTGGTTTAAGAGGCCTGGTAATTGCCGGTCTTCTGGCCGCACTAATGAGCTCTCTGTCATCGGTATTCAATTCATGCTCTACCATCTTTACAATTGACGTGTACAAGCGTTGGAAGCCTGAAACCCCGGAAAAGAAGCTGGTGGTAATCGGTCAGATAGCCACGGTTATTATGGTAGGCATAGGCCTGCTGTGGATTCCGTTTATGCAGAATGTTTCCGATCAGCTTTTCGTTTATCTGCAAAGTGTGCAGGGGTATATTTCGCCTCCGATCGCGGCAGTATTCCTTTTAGGTATCTTCTTCAAAAGGCTCAATGCACAGGGAGCCATGGCTTCTCTCTTAACAGGTCTTGCCCTGGGGTCCACGCGCTTTATTCTGGAACTCAACAAGGACTCTCTCTCAGGTTTTCTGTTTGACTTTGCTGACATTAATTTCCTCCATTTTGCCATTTTCCTCTTCGTGATTTGTAGTGCCGTACTGGTGATTGTAAGTCTTATGACACCGGCCCCAAGTGCAGAACAGACAGATGGCATCACCTATGAGCGCGGAGTGCAAACGGTGTCAGGTAAAAAGAAGCTGGATACTTTGTTAACCATCGTTCTTATTGCGATAATCGCAGCGCTATGGATCTACTTTAGTTAAGGAATATTATGAGCAAACATTACAAGGTAGCCGTTGTCGGGCCCATTCCAAGGGACCATATTACCACCCATAGGGGCGAGGTGATAGAAAAGTACGGATGTATCACCCATCCGGTGATCGGGCTGGCGCAGCTACTCGATGGCCAGGGGACGGTATATCCTATCTCTCACATCCGTAAGGTTGATACGCCTCCCGTCAAAGAGATTTTTGAACCTTACCCTGCTATAAACATGGCTGGCGTGAGCGATGAAGCCGATAGTGGTGATGTAATTAAGCTCAGGTTCATAGATCAGAACTTCAGGGAAGAAAAGCAGACCGCTTTTATGAATCCCATTATGCCCAAAGACATGGCTCCCTTTCTGGACTGTGATGCTTTTGTTTTTGTACCCATTACAGATCATGAGATAGTACTGGATACGCTCAAGTATTTGAAAGAACACAGCAATGGAACCATCATTTTTGACGGACACGGTCCTACGCATACGATGACCATCAGCGGTGACCGTCACAAGAAGTTTTGGGTAGAGCGTGACCTCTGGTTACCATACATTGATGTGCTTAAAATGAACCTGGAAGAATCATGGTGTACCTGGTACAAGCATGAGTATGCAGATTCTGAGCTGACCGATTTACTGGATGATATAGGACAGGATCATCTGGCGCCTATGGCAGACTATATTCTCGACAGAGGACCCAAGTGCCTGATCATTACCACAGACTCCTCAGGTTGTAAGGTATTTACCAAGCCCGGAGGTAAGCTGAAAGAAGAATTTGTGCCTTCCATTTTTATGGAGCATGTAATAGATACCACCGGCTGCGGAGACTCTTTCGCTGGCGGACTGGCCTACGGGCTGAAAGATGGGGGAGACAACTTTATTCTCTCCGCCATGTATGCCAATGCACTAGGTGCGCAGCGTACGCAAGGCACCACTTTTGAAGTGTTCAAGCCCCTGAATGAGACCGAAGATATGATGAGAGGTCATTACCCCGATTTTGAATGAGTTTACCCAAAGCATGCATTTTTGACCTGGACGGTGTCATAGTTGATACTGTACCAGCCCACTTCACTGCCTGGAAGGCCATGGCAGATGAATTGAATATTCCCTTTTCTGAAGAAGAAAATGAACACTTGAAAGGAGTCAGCCGTGTCGATTCGATGAAGCGGATCCTGGCGATGGGCAATATGGAAAAGTCCGATCAGGAGATTCTTGATTATACCACGCGTAAGAATGATATCTACGTGGAGATTATTTCCAAAATGACTCCTTCTGATATTCTGCCTGGTGTATTAGACTTTATTGATTTGCTCAGGCAAAGTGATATCGCCATCGCCATAGGCTCATCCAGTAAGAATACCCCTACCATTCTCAAGGCCGTAGGGCTCGATAAGGCTTTCGATACCATTGTAGATGGTAATCAGGTTACACACTCAAAGCCTGACCCCGAAGTATTTCTTAAGGGTGCTGCGCAATTACAGTTTGCACCAGATGAGTGCATTGTACTTGAAGACGCCATCTCTGGTGTAGAAGCGGCCAAAAGAGGAGGGATGAAGTGTATAGGCGTGGGAGACGCCAATGTGTTGGGTGCTGCTGATGTGGTAATTACCGACATGACAGAACTAAATATTGACTTTTTAAAAGCATTATATACCAATGAAGAATTACATCAAGCATGACCCCTGGTCTATCATAGAAGAGGGTTTTGTTCCTGAGTATAACGAGATCTCCGAAAGTATTTTCAGTATAGGAAATGGCATGTTCGGTGGACGTGCCAACTTTGAAGAGCAGTATTCAGGTGCTACGCTCCAGGGTAACTATGTGGCCGGTGTTTACTACCCGGACAAAACCCGTGTAGGTTGGTGGAAAAACGGTTACCCCGAATACTTTGCCAAGGTGCTCAATGCTGCCAACTGGATAGGTATCAACATTGCCTTTGATGGTGAAGTACTTGACTTGCATGCCGCTGAGGTAAGCGATTTCCGCAGAGAGCTGAATATGAAGGAAGGCTATTTGCAGCGTTCTTTTACCGCCACGCTCCCTGGTGGCAAGTCTGTATCGGTAATTACGACCAGATTTTGCAGCATGGCACGCAACCGAATTGGTGCCATTGCTTATCAGGTAACCCCGCTCAACTTCTCAGGTACCGCTACCATCACACCTTCCATAGATTTTGATGTAGTCAACTCAGACTCTAACTACGATGAGAAATTCTGGGTAGAGCAGGTGAAAAAGGCCGATGCCGATTTCTCTTTCGTTACCGCCAGCACCAAAAAGACTGATTTCTGGGTGTCTACGGGTATGAGCTTCAATATTGGTGGTACCTGGGCCTCCCAGGGACGCACGGTAGCTGATAAAGAAAAATATGTAGAAGTAACCGAGACCGGTACTGTTACCGAAGGTCAGGCTTTTACAGTCTATAAATACGCGGCCAATATCTCTTCTATGAACTTCGATAAGGCCGTTTTGGCTCAGGAGTGTGAGAAGCAGGTAGCAGAAGCTGCAGCCACTGGTTTTGATGCCCTGATGGACGAGCAAAAAGCCATCTGGGCTTCTAACTGGGAAATGAGTGATATTACTATTGACGGTGACGTATCCTCTCAGCAAGGAATCCGCTTCAACATCTTTCAGCTAAACCAAACCTATACAGGTAAGGATGAGCGTCTGAACATTGGCCCCAAAGGCTTTACAGGAGAGAAATATGGAGGAAGCACTTACTGGGATACCGAAGCTTACTGTCTGCCATTTTATCTGGCCACTTCCGATCAGGAGGTAGCCCGTAACCTCGTGCTTTACCGCTACAAGCATTTGGCCAGAGCCATTGAGAATGCTGAAAAGCTCGGCTTCACGGATGGGGCAGCTCTATACCCAATGGTAACCATGAACGGGGAGGAGTGCCACAATGAGTGGGAGATCACCTTCGAGGAGATTCACCGAAACGGTGCCATTGCCTATGCCATCTTCGACTACATTAACTACCATGGTGATGACGAGTACCTGATCGATTATGGTTTGGAAGTACTGATCGCCATCTCTCGTTTCTGGTCGCAACGCGTACACTGGTCCAATGACAAGGGCAAGTATGTAATGCTGGGCGTCACCGGACCAAACGAGTACGAGAACAATGTGAACAACAACTGGTACACAAGCAAAATGGCTTTGTGGACCCTGAAGTATACCCTGGAAGGGCTTGAGAAGCATAAGGGCTCTGACAAGCTCAATGCGTTGCTGGCCAAGCTGGATTTCAAAGGAGATAAGGAAACTACCAAGTGGAACCACATTCTGGAGCACATGTACCTGGGCTATGATGAGAAGCGTGGCGTATTCCTTCAGCAGGATGGCTTCCTGGATAAGGAGCTGATCCCTACAGATGCCATGAATCCGGAAGATCGCCCCATCAACCAGAAGTGGTCCTGGGACAGAATTCTGCGTTCATGTTATATCAAGCAGGCCGATACACTTCAGGGGATTTACCTCTTCGAGGATGAATTCGATCTGGAAACCATCGAGCGCAACTTTGATTTTTACGAGCCGCTTACGGTACATGAGTCATCGCTTTCACCTTGTGTGCATGGTATCCTGGCCTCTAAGCTGGGCAGAAAGGATAAGGCTTATGAGATGTATATTCGTACGGCTCGCCTTGATCTGGACGATTATAACAATGATACAGAAGATGGCTGTCATACCACCTCTATGGCCGGTACCTGGATGGCTTTTGCCAAAGGCTTTGCCGGTATGCGTGTCAGATCAGGACAGTTATACTTCAGCCCTTCACTGCCCGATGAGTGGGAGGGCTATAGCTTTAAGATCAAATTCCGTGAGCGCAACTTAACCATAAGCGCCTCTAAGGAGACAGTCACTATTAAGAACGAATCAGCCGAAGCACTGGATCTTTTCGTCTTTGATAAAAAGCAGACGGTTGCCGGTAATGGGGAGGTAAGCGTAAGTATGCAGTAAGCTTTCCATTAAGAATCACCAAGGTCATTTGACTCTGATGACAGAAGCCTTCTTTTGCCAATGGTGACGGAAGGCTTTTTTAATGTCAAACTCTCAGAGGCGCAGAACTCTTCCTTTGAGAAAAGAAGATGGTCAACCATTAGGCTGAACAAGAGATGTGTGACCTTTCAATTGCTACTCTGATTTACTAATAAGCAATACAATATTGCTATAGAGCCCGGCCCCTTTGTAGTCCATTTCGACAATAAGGTTAAGCAGGCCTAACAAGAGTTTCTTAGCGAATTTCAGGTTTCGCTTCCTGACGTAGGCAAGTGCCTTCTCACACATAGCATCCTGACGAGTTTCTACGGCCAGAACAAGGGCCTCATATACTGCTTGCAATTCAAAAAAGCGATCCGGTACAGGCAGCTGGCCATTCAAAAACTTCAGTATTTCTGACTTTGTGATTTTCGGGTATGCCCTTCGGAAGGTCACTACTGTCGAATCATCTCTCTGATCAATCCTGTTTTGTACAAAAAGGTCTTTTATTGGCTTCTCATAATCACTGGAATTGAGGCAGTCAATGATTTTTTCATTGAACGAAGAGGTGGATTCTACAAAACCATCAGTTGCCAGAACAAGTCCGCTGCCAGCTTCAAATGGATGCTTTGCAATGTTGATTTTAAAATCTGAGCGTCCGAGAGAGTTTGTAATCAGACTTCTGCTGCGGACCTCGGCTCCGGGCTGAATGTCCTTCGAAGAAACATATTCTTCTGAGTCGTCTGTGCTTATTTGTTGAAGCCGACCCGATTGATAAAAGTAGATTCTGGAATCACCCAGCCAGAAGTAGTGAACATCATTCGTCTGCTTCACCCAAAGCAAACCGCAAATGGTGGTTCCCAGACCATCGCATTCACCTACTTCATATAAAAGATCTTTATTGACATTGTGCAGGCCGCTGGAGAGTAGCTCAGTAAGGTCATCGCTATTGTTGATATGCTGCTCAACATGGGCCGCCATATTTTCGCATACCGTTTGTGAGGCCTTCCAGTCGCAGGGAATAGAGGTAATTCCATCGGCCACCAGTACCAGAACGTAAGAAGGTGTATCCAGTACTTTTACATAGTCACCATTCTTCTTTTTTCCCGGTTTAGCGAGTGTTTTTGAGATAATCAGGTATGGTGTTTCGCTCATGATCAGGCAGTGCTACCTTGTTGGTTCTAAGGTAATCAGTACCGTCCAGCTAACCTTAAAAACACCGGGAGATTTGCCACAGGTAAACATGCGAGCCCTAAATGAGTTCTATATGTTGTCAACACACAGTCGTTTATACTTTTTATGCGCAGTCTGAGCCAGTTATTCATTTTTCTTATTTGCAGCAACGGACTCTATGCGCAGGAAAATGTCAAGGCCCTTTCAGATTCTTTATATAAACTCTCTCTTAACCAGGCCACTGAATCCGTTTACCTCAATACCAATAAAGAAGTATTTGAGCTGGGGGAGGACTTGTGGTTTGGTGCTACTGTATTGCATTCGCAACACCTCACCCCGGCAGAAGAGAGCAAAACCTTGTATGTGGAGTTACGATCTGCTGAGGATGATACAGAAACACTGAGCGCCATGTATGCGCTCGAGAATGGCTTTGCCAATGGGCACTTATATATACCTGATACCCTGGCTGCCGGTGAATACTGGCTCATGGGGTTTACGGCTAACTCCCTAAAGTACGAGGACAGTCCCATTAAGGGGGTAAAGAAAATACTCGTAAGAGACAAAATCATACCCCATGTCCTTATTCAGGTTGACTTTGAGCAGGAAAAATTTGATGACGCAGACCCGGTAAAGGGAACTGTACGACTGCTCACTCCGGCAGGAGAACCCGTAGGAAATGCCAAAACGGTCGTATCTCTTAAGAAAGGCCGCAAGGTGGTAGACAGGCTCAGAGCGCGATCTGATTCCACAGGAAGACTCAGCTTCGATTTGAGGCATAAAACATCCGTGCCCGGACTTTCGCTGTCTGTAAAAATGGACCATGACGGGCACGAAGAGGGTTTTGACCGTGGCATACCTTTCGACAAACGACAGAGGGTGCAGCTGCAGTTTTTGCCGGAAGGGGGAAACCTGGTAGCGGGATTGAGCAATTATGTGGCCTTTAAGGCAGTAGATGCCTCTGGCTTCCCGCTGGATATCAGAAAGGGTGTATTGCTTGAAGACGGTGAACCGATAGCGGAGTTCAAAAGCGAGCATGATGGTATGGGCAGGTTTTCTATGTTCGCCAAGCCCGATGTCGACTATACAGTTACCATCGTTGACCCACCCGTTGACAGTGTCTTCCGGATTGCGGGTGTATTGCCCTCAGGCATACAGTTAAGCTTACAGGAGCAAAGCACAGCATCACTCACTTTCGGGGTTACACAATCACTGGATATGGATTTAAACGAGGTTCACCTGATGGTGAAACAGCGTGGTATACCTTTCTGGCTGGCCTCCGGAAAAATGAAATCCAATGGTTTATTATTCGAGGTACCCATTGATAAGCTGCGCCAGGGCATTGTAGAGGCCACGCTTTATAATCAGGATCATCAGCCGGTGGCCGAGCGGCTGGTCTTTGTGGGCCTAGAGAAGCATTTGGAAATTACTGCCACGGTAAGCGAAAAAAACTTTGGGGTAAAGGAGAAGGTAGAGCTGAAGCTATCCGTAAAAGATCAGGAAGGTCAGCCGGTACAGTCGGTGCTCAGCCTTAGTGCAGTGGATGAGATATTCGACAGTCCTTTTGCCGAAACGAATATCATGAGCCATTTTATGCTTTCCAATGAGCTGAAGGGCATGATCCATGAGCCGGCCTATTACTTTGATCCATCTAATACGAAAGCTGCCGCTCACCTTGACCTGCTAATGCTCACGCAGGGCTGGAGAAGCTATAGCTGGAACCAGCATGAGCTGCAGGCGCAAGCGCAGAAAGTGCCTTTGCCTGTGGTAGATTATGTGATAGGCAAAGTACTGCGCAAAACCCTGACGGCCAGAGCCAGAAAGGCTGAATCTTTTGAGGTGCAGATTGTAAGCGGAGGAGGAGCTGTTGTCACAAAAACGGATTCATTGGGAAGGTTTCCTATTGTGCATGAATTTCTGTTGGCATCTACCGGAAGCGATGTGGTTTTGAAGGTGGAGAACCAGGACGCGGTCAAAATGGACTTTATTACAGCCTTTAGTCATACGGAAGCCAACCGCAGCGTTGACAGGCTTATCTACCCACTCAGAGCCAATGCCAAAGATGGAAGAAACTGGAACAAACTCCCAAAAGCACCGGCTGCCGCCAAAGAGGTGATGGGAGTGGAGGTAGTGGATACCAAACAGGAATACCGTTCATTCAATGGGCATGGTGGTGTCTACGAGGGCAACCCCGGAGATTATGTATGTCACTATAATATTCTGAACTGTCGCAATCACAAGTTTGGTGCAGCGCCCATTCCAGGAGCTATGTATCGCTATGGTGCTGGTATGATTGTATATAAGCTTCCAGACCGGGTGACACAGGCCAATACCTTTAAGGCTTATTATAAAGTGCCGGGCTTTTATCAGCCGGATTATGATGAGAAGCCCAAAGAAAAACTGATTCCCGATTTCAGAAATACCCTTCTCTGGGAACCCAATGTGTTCACCGATGAAAACGGAGAGGCCGAGCTGAGCTTTTTTACCTCGGATATCCGTTCAGTCTTCAATGGTGTAGCAGAGGGTATGGGAGCCAATGGGCAGTTTGGACTGGTAAAGTTTAAGCTGGTGGTGTTGAAGGAGTAGGGGCTATAAGTTTACCGTTTATGGGTTTAATGTTCTGCCTTAGGTGCAGGCCCAACCAAAAGCCAACTCTTGCTCATTGTCGGGGCTTTGTGTGAGATGTCCGACCCCGGCATCACCAAACATATAAGGAAGGTTCACCTCAGAATCAAATTGAAATACTAAATCCATTTGCGCTCCGGTATTCCGGTCTGCAGGGTACTCAGCCCCCTGAACCCAGTAAGGCCAGCCGAAAAGTTTATCACCTTGTTGAGGAATTCCTAACAGGCGGTCTTCCATTAGTTCAAACACGTCCTCATCGAGATCAGAGTCAATACCTAAAAGGTCATAATCCTCATAATGCGGATAATCATCGAAAGCCTCCCAGCCGGTGATTCTCTTTTCCGGGAAAGTATGTTCATGCTCAGGCTTTATGCTGTAAGAAGGTCCTTTAGGACGAACTATGCGTGAAACTACCGCTTCGGAGAATGCGAAAAAAGCCTCCAAATCAACCTCGCATAGTGGGGTAGTGCTGGTACAATAAAACAACTGTAACAAGCCATTCGATTGCCTTTCCGGTATTTCGCTCAGGTTGAGCTGGAGAAATAGTTGCAAGTGCTTATTACAGTTAGGACATTTTGGCCAGTCTTTTTCAGAACGTAAATAGGGGAGTCCACCGATTTTGAATGCTCTGAAAACTCAGGTTTTGCAGGTGAGACTTTGGGAATATAGGTAGTACGCTTAAACTGCTGAAGTAATTCAAGGTGCTGATTAAATTTCTCTTCAGCACTATCAGGGCTTTTAGAAGGAACAGGTTTTTCAACGGACCCAAATAGTTTTTTCAGGAAGTTCATCAATGTAAATGTAGTTTAAGAACTTTGGCTGGTCTAACGAGTATTCAAACAAGTTTTAACCCCGATTATTCATTAGGATTTAGAAATCGGGTTCAAACCTTCATTTTTAGAGAGAGAAATGGGAATTTGTGTTAGAGCCAACTTAACCCAAATGGTTAACCTACCGATAGAATATTCAGACAAGCAAGTTACTCCTTATGGAGGGATGAGTCTGATGAAAAGATTTATAGATCAGACAGGTATTCGTGAATATCTGAGAGGTGTGGATTTACCTCAACCTGGCTCTAATCGCGGTTACGCACCTGAGCATATTGTGGAGTCTTTCTGGCTGAGTATCTGGACAGGGGCCAGCCGTTATGTTCATTGTGACTGGCTTCGGTATGATAAGGTATTGCACTCTGTTTTTCAGTGGGATGAGATGCCTAGTCAAAGCACTTATAGCCGATTCTTTAGGAAGTTTTCTCAGAAGCGAAACACTGAGCTATTTCCATCACTTCAACACTGGTTTTTCGATCAAATAGGAGTTGCTAATATCACGGTAGATTTTGATAGCACAGTGATTACCCGATATGGAGAACAAGAAGGGAGTGCCAAGGGATACAACCCTAACAAACGCGGAAGGAACTCACATCATCCCTTAATGGCCTTTGTGGGTCAAACCAGAATGGTGGCCAATGCCTGGCTCAGACCCGGTAACACAGCAGATAGTAGTAGTTGCAAAAGCTTTATGCAAGAGACTTTTGATCAGGCATTAAAGGGCAAGAAAGTGGGTTTGGTACGTGCTGACAGTGGGTTTTATACCGAAGAGCTACTTAGTTATCTGGAAGAAGAACAGCATAAATACATTATGGCAGTTAGGATGTACCCTAACGTTAAGAGTGCAGTTTGGGGGCTTGATGAGTGGGTTAACCTGACCAAAGGCATCCAACTCAACGAGATGTTCTTCTCTCACGAAAAGGGAAAACGTAGAAGGTATATTATTGTGAAAAAGCGAGTTGATATCCGTCCTAAATCTGGTGGGAAGGAGCTGTTTGAAGATTTACCAGGCCATCGCTTCAGTTGTTATGTTACTAATCTGGACCTACCATTGGATCAAATATGGAATATCTATAACACCCGAGCCGATTGCGAAAACAGAATCAAAGAGCTAAAAGACGACTTTGGCCTAGATAGCTTTTGCATGCAGGACTTCTGGGCAACTGAGGCTTCTTTTAGGTTTATTATGGTGGCGTACAATCTGATGAGCTTATTCAGGCACTTTGCACTCAATCACCATAATAGGGCAACCTTGAGAACACTCAAATCCTATTGCTTTGCATTAGGAGCATGGAAGGTAAATCATGCTAATAAAACCGTATTGAAAATATCATTAGCTAGCAAAAGAAGGTCTTGGATGGATGGAATTTTTGCCCAAATCAAAAACCTAAGCCCCCCTTTCAATTATTCTATTGAATAATCCGGGTTTAATAAAACCTCTTATTTGTCAATGCATATCGACAATTGATAACTCATGATCTAATCACCCAAACTTCATCCGTCTGACCTTCACGCTGCTACGGTACTGACGGGGTCTGATGATCAAACTACTGATTTATATCGGGTTAATCTGTTTGCTACTCTATAATCAGACTTTTTTGGCACCGGATAAATGCTTCCATTTTTTGCTCCGCTGAAGTTTCGCGAAAGCGAGCTGTCCTTAAAATAGCCAGGAAATTGAAAGAAGTATTTTTGGACTGAGGGGTGAATCACCTCATTCTCCTCCTGAACCGTAAAGAAACCAATAACCGAGCACTAATCACGAATCACGTTTGGTTTTATATGAGAGGTACAGATTGATGTTTTTTGAAAATAAAATTAAGGCAGCCATAAGCAGATAGATAAATGAAAATACAATGAGAAAATAGTTAGTAAGAGAATCCAGTCTATAAAAACCAGCAAGTCCGTTGAAAGTCAGATAAGCCACGAGAAGCCACTTTGTTGTGATACTCTTTTGATAAGTACCGATCGAAAGCGCACCAATAATTATTAAGCGTACAATACGTGCTATCTGTTTATCATCTTTTCCTCGAAAATGAAAGATGCTGATGAATAGGATCTGAATCAATACTATAGAGCAAAGCAATACTATGAGTTGGTTTTTACCTGATTGTTCCTTCTCGTCTTTCATGTGGTCACTCCTTCTTAAAATCAGCAATCAGTCCCTCAGAGATCCATTTGGCCAGAGCTTCACGGTTATTATAGTCCAGTATTCGTTTCTGGTCCTTCGTGTTTTTGAGGTTACCCAGCTCTATGTACACCATGGCCGGCATGGTATTTTTGATGACGTAAAGCCCACTGCGGGAAGCTACTGTACCCGAATACTTTCGGTTGGGCTGGTAGCGGGCGTACTTCTTTTTAAAAGTAGCCTGTATGCTTTCGGCCAGTCTCTTGCCCTTTTTGCTTCTTTCATGATGGTAGAAGAACACGTCAATTACTTCACCCACACTGCGGCTGTCTACATGGGTAACGATCAGCCGCTGGTAGCCTTTGCCGTTGTTGTTTCTCAGAAAAAGCGAGTTTACGGTTTCTGTCCGTTGCCTGAGTCTTAGTCGCTGACTTCTTGGGATTTTCTTTTTCGGATAGTTTACCTCATCGTAGTCTACCTCCAGAATCTTCTTATCGCGAATGCCATCATTGGGGTCCTGAATGATGATATACACTTTGGCACCTTTGGCCATCAGTTTTCGGGCCAGACGGAGATTTACATCATAGGCATACTCATCTTCAGACACGAGCTTTCTGCCTTGCTTTATCAGCGCTCCCGGATCGGGGCCACCATGGCCGGAAATCAGGTAGTAAATCGCACCTTTAAGTTCATCGCTCTCTATGGTCACCTTCTCCAGGTTTTTACCAAAAATAGGGTGGGTCACCACCTCAGGTGCAGTAGGTTCCTCTTTGGGTGGTTCCGGTGCTACCGGAGCTTCCTTTTCGACAGATACAGTATCAATCGGGACTTCTGTTGCTGGTTTTACCTTTTCAAGGCTATCAGACTTTGTCTCAACCTGAGACATTTCCTTTTCCTCTTTAACCGGCAAAATGTACTTTCTGCCTATATAGAGGCCGTTTTTCTTGCTGATGTTCTGCTTGTTCAGCTTGACAAATTCCTTATAGTATTTGCCGGGGTCAAGGCCGTTTCTGCGAAGGAGTACCAAAATGCCATCTCCTCTTTTGGCGGTCACTGTCTTTGTTGCGGTCTGGCCATAGGCTGCCGTGGAAAGCACAAGTAAGCAGAGCAATAAGAGCAGGCCTATTTTTTTCACTCAGAGTGGATGCTGATTGATAGCTTGAAAATCGCGAAAAGTGGGGGGATTGTCAACTTTGAATGTTTGAATAAGGCACACAGATCAGTTGTCTTTGAGAAAAATCAGACTATTTGGGTCAGAAACCTAAGAGAAATTCTTGACTGTCGAAAAGATTATTCCTCTCGCTAATTTCTGAAAGAAAACCCCGCGCTTCTTTTGGTTTAATGGTATAGCTCGTATGACCGGATAAAATCAGGGCTAAGAATTTATTCGTGTTTTCAAAAGTACCTTTTTGATTAGTGTCTGACTCTTTATCATCTTTAATCTGGATCACCTCATCAGAGGCCAATTCATTAGTGTAGTCTAACACTAACTGGTCTGTGGTCTTTTTAGCAGATATCTCATTTTTAATACGCTTAACTGGAGGCAAATCACTTAAAAGACTGACGAAAGGAAATTTTTTCTTCCCTAAAAAATTAATAATTCTGTTGGTCGGTAATTCTTGTACCTCAATAATTACATTTCTTTCGATATTAGATGCAGCATAATACCAAGCATTGTTGCAGTCTGGGATAGATGCTAGTAAATCCATTTGATCATTTTCCCCAGATGTTGTCTTCTTGCTCAGAACGACAAAAACCCTTATTCCGAAAATCAATTGTTGTCTTAGCGTTTTCTGAGGGCCAGAAAAATGTTTATAGGTGGTGTCTAAAGATTCTAAAAAGACCTCTAAAAGCCTTTTAACGACAATACTCCTAAATCCATTTGGATCGATACTCTCATACAAATCCAGGATATTTAGAAAAGATCTATTCCTTTCGTGAAAACAAAGTTTTAGTAGAATTTCCTCTTGATTGCCTTTTGAGTCTAAATATATAAACTGAGCAGCGAAGTACTCTTGCAAGGATTTATGATTCCACCTAAAATAGGTGCCATCAATTGTGAAGAGTGGTACGCTCGTGACAATGTCTTTAATGAAATCAGAAGAATTGACTTCTAAGTCGCTACAATAGCTGATTGATTTTTGCACAATTTCAAGAAGTTCATCTTTGGTGAACTCAATCTTGTTGTTCTGTAAAAAACAGAAGTAACCAAGTACTCGCAGAACCCTGTGAAATTCATCCACAGCTAGTCCACAATGTTTTTGTCTAGTAAAGGACTCACCCTTTGACAAGTCGTGCGATTCGAATAAGGCATCGTATACTTGTCTATAGAAGATATGCTTCTTAAAAGGTATCTGTTGTTTGTATTCAAATGCGGTAAAAAGTAAGGAGACCAATAATGGGGTGGTCAGATACTCTTGAATACTCTTAAAATTCTCAGGTTCTTGGATCTTGGTTATTAGCGTACTAGCTAAATCACTGGAGTCATATTTTTTTATCAAGTCAAATGCTTCTCTATCCGAAAGTTGTTTTATTTCAAATTTTATAAAGTCCCCAAATGCAGATAATGAATCTTCAGGTCTGGATGTCAGAACGAAACGATTGGAGCCGGCTTTGGAAATAAAGGTTTGAATATTTTTCGACACTTTGTTTCTATGGTCGATTGGAATTTCATCAAAGCCATCCAGAAAGAAAATGAAATCTCCACGATCTACTAAGTCCAGGATAAGCTGTTTGTCAATACTATCATTGATGGGGTTGATTTGTTCAAGTATTTCATCGACTAAGCCTTTGGTGGTTGACAACCTCCTCAACTCTATAAGAATAGGAATACCCAAATTCTGTTCTATGCAAGACGTTAATAGTCGCTTGACAATAGTGGATTTTCCCATACCAGCTGTATCCGTAATTAGGATCTTGTAGCTTTGCGAGAACAAGTTCTTTTCAAAACCTTCTATTAGGTATTCCTGCTCCGTTTCTGAATCAACAATAGTAAGAGGCTGATAGACATCAGAGAGCAAGACTTTTCGTTTTCTAAAAGCGAGTGTGTTTAATACTGCATTTTTCTCATAGACTCTGGCCAGATACTCTTGAAAAGTATCACTAAATGTGGCATCAATTAGAGCATTCTTTCTAGCCAGTTTTTTCTGAAGCTTTTGAAGCTTAGGAGTAATAAAAGTTTCAACAAGTGATTTGGCAAGCGGAGAAGCTACCGCTGAAATGTTCTTTATCATCTTTGCTTTTTATTACATGTCAGTAGGAATAGATTGAATTCAATATTACCTCTATTCTGTTGTAATTAAAGATGTGATTTTTATTTCAGGAATTGAAGTGGTTACTCATTTAAACCACCACCTGAAAATGAGTACCTTTTTCCTCATCCGTCTCAAAGCTAATATCCCCCTGGTGTAAGTGAACGATCTGCTTTACCAGACTTAACCCCACACCTGAGCCGCTGTCTTTGGTAGTATAGAAAGGGATAAAGATTTTATCAGCTACTTCGTCAGGAATGCCCTGGCCGTTGTCTCTGATGGAAATGTTAAATGGTAAATGTTGAATGTTGGATGAACCTTTGGCATTCCCCATGACACCATTTCCGTTTGTGGATCTGCTCACTTTCAGTGTGATATGGCCTTCTGTAGAAGACACTGCTTCCCGGGCATTTTTCAGGAGGTTGATAAATACCTGCTCCATCAGATCGGGGTCTATTTGCAGGGTGAAATCTTCTTTAGGCAATTGGCTATCGAACTTGATTTGTGTGCCGGCCAGGGTAGGGGTGAACAGCGAGATAATCCGCTGAAAGTATAGCTGACCCTCTACGGGTTTGATATTGGGTAAAGGAATTCGCGTAAGACTGCGGTAGGCTTCCGTAAAGTTCATGAGCCCATCGCTGCGGTGTTCTATCGCATCCAGGCCGTCATGCAGCGAAGAAAGTTGCTCAGGGGTTAAGGGCGTTCCGCTGGTTTGAGACTGACCCAGCATCATATTAAGGGTGCCGGAAAGTGAGGTGATGGGGGCTACCGAATTCATGATCTCATGCGTCAAAACCCTGATCAGCTTTTGCCAGGCCGTCATTTCATTGGCATCCAGCTCACCTTTGATGTCCTGAATTGATACAAGCTTAAAGTTTTGCTGGCGTAGCTTAAACTCCGAAACATTGATGGAAAGCTGATAGAGTTTACCACCCAAAGTGGTTTTCAATACTTTGGATGCTCCGCCTTTGAGCTGCTCCAACTGGTCGTGCAGCTGAGGGCTGACGTTACGGATGGAATGGAGGTTGATCAACTCGTTTTTTCCCAACAGTTCCTTGAGGGAGTCATTGACCAGGTGAACCCTGCCTTTGGCATCAAAGGAGATAATACCCACCCCTAGCTGTTGAATCAGAGTGTTGAGGTAGTGGAATTCACTGGCCTCACGTTGTGAAACCTCAATAAATTTCTTGTTCACCTCATTGAAAGTACGGTATAGCTGCCGAAAGCTCTTACCCTTACGTTCAGCAGAATACTTAATGGTGAAGTCATTGTGAATAATGGCCTGCAAAAAGTTAGAGGTATCCTTATTGCTGCGGTTGATAAAGTAAAAGAGCTCCAGCACCACAAAGAAGATGAAGAGCCCGATAAAGAAGATTCTGATATAATTGAGCTCTATATAGCTGAAGTAGAGCAGGCCAAAGAGACCGGCTGTAACCATCAAAAGCCGCAGTATAATCAGAAAACGAAAATCTCTAAAGCTCATACTTCTCCATTCTGCGATACATGGCACCCCGGCTCAGGCCCAGCTCTTGTGCTGCATTGCTGATATTGCCCTGGTGCTTTTTCATAGCCGCTTCCAGTGCCCATTTTTCCAGGTCTTCCAGGTTAAGAGAATCAAAGGGCTGCTCTTGCGAAGTGTTCGTTTCGGCCAGGCTGAAGTCACCTACATGTAGCTGCTTGCCATCACTCATAATCACAGCGCGCTCTATGGCATGCTGCAACTCACGTATGTTACCGGGCCAGTCATATTTACACAGCTTTTTTAGCACGTAATCCGGTACATACATGCCCTTCTTACTATACTTGTTTTTATAGAGATTCAGAAAGTGTTCCGCCAACAGAGGAATGTCTTCTATGCGGTCGCGAAGGGGAGGCAACTTGATTTCTATGGTATTGATTCTGAAGAGTAAATCCTGTCGGAACTGGTCTTCCTGTACCATTTGGGGCAGGTTGGCATTGGTAGCGCAGATCAGTCGGGCATCTATGTCCTCACTATCGTTACTGCCCACGGGCACTACTTTCTGGTCCTGAATTACCCGTAATAGCTTGGCCTGAAGCGGGGTGATCAGGTTACCTATTTCATCCAGAAAGATGGAGCCGCCATTGGCTGCTGCAAACTTGCCTACACGGTCCGCCTTGGCATCAGTAAAAGCACCCTTTTTATGGCCGAAGAGCTCACTTTCAAACAGACTCTCTGTGATGGCCCCCATGTCCACGCTAACAAATACTTCATCGGCCCGGTGTGAAGCCCTGTGAATAGCACGCGCCACTAACTCCTTACCCGTGCCGTTTTCGCCCGTGATCAGTACATTCGCATCCGTCTGTGCTACCTTATCTATTTGGGACAGTACCGATTTGATCGCCTCAGATTCACCAATGATATCGGCAAAGGGGGCGTGGAGCATAGAGTTAAGCACCGTTTGCTTAGAGGTAAGCTGCTGAATCTTCTTGGCCGAGCGATTAAGCTGAAACGCTGCCGAAATGGTAGTTAGTAATTTTTCATTCTGCCAGGGTTTGACCAGAAAGTCAAAAGCTCCTTCCTTAATAGCTTCTACGGCCAGATTAATTTCTCCATAAGCCGTGATAAACACCACACTGGTATCAGGAGAGAGGCTTTTTACCAGCTTCAGGTAATTGAGACCATCCTTACCCTCCGTTTCTCCTGCCTTAAAATTCATATCCAGAATCACAACATCATAGTGGTTTTCCGCAAGGGCCGACTCGATCTGCAGGGGGTTATTAATGCCCCTTACATCTGTATAATGTTGTTCCAGTAAGATGCGAATAGATAACATCACATAGTTATCATCATCGACTATAAGAATGCGTCCGTTTTCTTTCATGTCTGCCCCAAAGGGCGATTATTATACCAGTGTTGAAATGAGTTTTCTAATGTAGTTAAAAACCCCTGTATTTCTGATTTGAACCAAGGCTGGAAATGCCTTATAAAGAGGTTAAAACTCATATTGAGACATGGTTTTAATGGAAATGTCAGGCTTTTTTTTTGATTCTTGAAAACAGGCCATGGCATGGGGTGCAATCTTGTTGAAGATTGTCCACAAATGGGCATAGGCGTTTTACTGATGGACAAGGTCAGACGCTGTATATGATCTGTGATGTATTTAACTGTCTGTTATTCAATGGTTTAAATAGTTGGTATAAAAATGGACAAGTAAAGAATCAAATTGAAAGGCCATGTTCAGAAACTACATCAGATTTACCCTGCGCAACCTGAGAAAGCTCAGGGCCTATATGCTGTTAAATTTGCTGGGGCTCACAGTCGGTATTTCATGTGCTTTGCTGGCGGTGGTGTTCTTTCTGGAAGAGACATCCTTTGACAAATTTCATAGCAAGTCCGATCAGCTCTATAGGGTGGTAAGAACTACGAACAGTGAAAACGGGGTGACAGATGTAAGACCGGACGTATCAGGACTGCTCGGACCCACTTTAATCGGGGAATATCCGGAAGTGGCCTCTGCTACCCGCATTATTCCCTGGTTCAATGAAGCGGTACTCAGCTATGAGCAGCGTAATATCAAGATGAATCAGTTGGTGATTGCGGATGAAAACTTCTTTGAAACCTTTGATTTTAAGCTGCTCAGGGGAAATCCTGCTGATGTATTGGTGGCACCTAATTCTATAGTATTGACTGAAACCGTGGCAGAGGGGCTTTTCGGTAGCCTTGACCCCATAGGTAAAACCATTATTGGCTTGAATGATGCCAAATTCAATGTGACGGGGGTTGTGGCCGATGCGCCTGAAAACTCTCACATCATGTTTAAGGCACTGATTTCCTGGTCTTCTACCACGCAAAGCGGTCCTTTATCTTTTCGTTTTATCAATAACTGGCTCGCTCAGACGGTATATACTTACCTGGAAATGACTCCGGGCTTTGATCAGTCTGACTTTGAAGAGCGCATGAACCAGACCTTGTACCGAAACCTGCCTCAGCGAGAGGGAGAGTACAAGCTGTCACTACAGCCATTTACAGATGTCTATCTCGGTTCTATGCACATGAATGGAAGCCGTGAAGTAAAACTGGGGAGCTATGAGCTGCTCAGGATTTTCGGAGCCATAGCGGCTTTCATTCTGATCATCGCCTGCCTCAACTATATTAATATCAGCACCAGTAAAGCGGCCAAAAGAGCCAGGGAGATTGGTGTGAGAAAGGTTTTAGGAGCTACAAAGAACCAGCTGACCCTGCAGTTTGTAGGAGACGCCTTTGTGCTCTGCCTCATATCAACATTATTGGCCATCCTGCTTGTAGACTTGTTTATTCCTTATTTCAACAGCGTTACCGGCAAAGTCATCAGCTCTGCCAGTATGCTCACAGCTGAAACGCTGCTGTATATAGGGCTGATTATGGTAGGGGTGTCGCTCTTTGCCGGTTTCTATCCGGCATTGGTGCTGTCCTCTCTTAAGCCGGTACAGTCTCTTAAGAAAGCAAGCGGAAGAGGAGTCAGGGGCGTTTTGCGTCAGGCAATGATGGTCTTTCAGTTTTCGCTGTCAGCCATCGTGATCATTGGGGCGGTAGTGGTTTATCAGCAAAATGATCTGCTGATGTCTAAAGACCTGGGTTTTAACAAAGAACAGCTCATTGTACTGAATTTACCTGGCAGCCTTCAAAACCAGGCCAATGCGCTTAAAAACGAAGTGGAAACTCATCCCGATGTGGTCACAACCTCTCTCTGCCAGGCAGCCATGGGCGATGGCACCTTTAGCAGTGGTTTCTATGCCGGGCAGAGCACGGAAGAAATCTCCACAGAGATTTTCAGAGTGGATTTTGACTTTATCAAAACCTGGCAGTTGGAAATGGCAGGGGGTAGGGACTTTGATCCTAATCAGCCATCGGATGCCGGTGGTATCATTGTAAATGAAGCCATGGTAAAGGCCGCTGGCTGGACAGATGGCGTGGGTAAGAAAATGCGCTTTCAGCGAGAGGGTGGTCAGGAGGTTCCCATCATTGGGGTAGTAAAAGACTTTAACTATGCGCCACTTACGGCCTATACAGTCAGCCCGGCAGTGCTCTACCTCGATGCCCGAAAAAGCAACCTGACCGTAAGAGTCAGTGGTAACAACATGCGCGAGGTGCTGGATCATTTAGAGACCAGCTGGGGTCAGTTTGAAGAAAGGGTACCATTTACCTACTATTTTGTAGATGAGCATTTTGCTGATATGTACGAGGTCGAATCACGGTTTTTCAAGATCATTATGATCTTCTCCATGATCAGTATATTCATCGCCTGTCTGGGTTTATATGGCCTGACCGCCTTTACCATTGAGCAGAAAACCAAAGAGATTGGTATTCGCAAAGTGCTCGGTGCAGGCCTGTTGGACGTACTTTACCTGATAAATAAGAAATTTGCCGCCTTGATACTCATCGCTTTTGCGCTGGCCATACCGGTGGGGTACTGGGCTTCAGCAGAGTGGCTGAGTCAGTTTCCTTACAGAATTTCCATTGGCGTGATGGCCTTTGTAGCTGCTGGTTTGATGGTTTTTGTAGTGGCGGCTCTCACCACGGGCCATCAGGCGTTGAGAGCATCAAAAATGGACCCGGTTAATAGTTTGAGATACGAATAAAAGAAGAAGTCATGATTAAGAATTATATAGTTACTGCATTTCGAAACTTATTGAGAAACAAGGTATATGCTGGCCTGAATATTCTGGGCCTTACCATTGGTATCACCTGTTTTGCACTCATTGCCCTGCATGTAGAAAATGAGCTGTCCTATGATCAGTTTCATGAAAATCATAGCTACAGGTTTATGGTCAATGAGCAGTCTGCAGACGGGGAGAGCCGCAACCTCGGTATTGTACCCATCAAATCTCACGAGGCTATTGCAGAAAACGCAGCGGGTGTGGATGACTTCACCATGCTGCGTGATTATGACTGGGGGCCGTTTCTTGTCAAGTATAAAGATGTGGAGCTTAAATCCCGCAACATGATTTTTGCTGAGCACGACTTTTTCGATTACTTCTCCTATAATCTTTTGCAGGGAGATAAGAAAACTGCTCTTGCAGACCCTAAGGGCTTGATTATTACGAAATCAAAAGCAATAGCCATCTTCGGTAATGCGAATCCCATGGGCGAGACCATTAAATTTGATGGGGCCTACCAGCTTACACTTCAGGTCACGGGTGTGATTGAAGACCCAGTAAACTCTCACCTGGAGTTTGACTACATTTTTCCCTTTGAGGCCAGGGATGACCGGGGCCCTGTGGTTTCAAGAAATAGTTGGAGCAGGTCCATGTATGGCTTCTACAAATTGAGCCGGCAAACCACACCCGAAGAGGCTGCAGACCGGGTAAAGGAATACTTTCTGGATTTTTACAAAGGCCAAAGCCAGGTTGAAGACCTCAAACGTGAGTCGTACTACTTTCAGCCGGTCGATGAAATATATTTCACCTCAAACGATGTGACTTTCGATACCGGCTTTAAAAAGGGGAATAAGCAAAACGTGATTATCCTGGGAGCCATTGGCCTGTTTACGCTGCTTATTGCCTGCTTTAACTATATCAACTCTGCCACTTCCAGGGCTATTAAGCGCTCGAAAGAAATAGGCGTGAGAAAGGTGCTGGGAGCCTTTCGCTATAACCTGATCACTCAGTTCATAGGGGAGGCCTTTATGGTCACCTTTATTGCCGTTTTACTTTCAGTATTGCTTACAGATGTCAGTTTACCGTTTTTCAATGATTTGCTGGGCAAAGAACTCAGGTATTCTCTGTTGCAAAACCCTGTGTACATCCAGGGGCTGCTCGGCATTCTGTTGGGGGTTACCATCCTGTCAGGCTTGTATCCTGCACTGTTTATGAGCAGCTTCAGTCCGTCTGATTCTATTCGGGGCAGGGGCATTTCAGGCAGCCAGGGTGGAAGCCTCAGACAGGTATTGATCGGTTTGCAGTTGTTCATTACACTCGTATTAATCAGCTCAGTGCTGCTGGTAATGAAGCAGACCAACTATATGAGTTCGAGAGACCTTGGCTTTCAGGATAAGGACATCCTGATTGTGCCGAATAACTCAAACAATATTCGCCAGAATCAGCAGGTGTTTAAGAACGAACTGCTCAGAAGCCCCGATATCCTGGGAGCTTCACTGGGTGAGGATGCATTGGGCTTTGGTGACACCAATAATTCAAGCTACCTGGTGCCCGAGGGTAAGCCTGAGAATGAAGGAGCGATTACTACCTTCTTTACTGTAGGCATGGATTTTATCGATCTGCATGGTATTGAGGTGCTGCAAGGTCGTCAGTTTAAATCTGAACTGGCCACAGATAGTACCTCCATCATTGTGAATGAGGCATTTGTAAAAGCTATGGCCCTGGAAAATCCACTGGAAGAGAAGGTGAAACTGTGGGGAGATGATGCAAAGGCATTCCCGATCATAGGAGTAGTGAAAGACTTCAACTTCCAGTCCCTGCATTCTAAAGTCGCCCCGGCACTCTTTACCGTAAACAATGGCAATAACATATTCTGGAGCATAAAACTGGCTCCGGGCAAGTCAAAAGAGGCCATTGATTATGCAAAGAAAGCCTGGGAGCAGATTGAGCCGAATTATCCTTTTGGCTCTATGTTTCTGGAAAATAACCTTGCAGAATTTTATGAGCAAGAGCGCCAGCTGAAGAATGCCACTCAGGCCTTCGCCATCATTTGTATCTTCATTGCCTGCCTTGGTATTTATGGCATGACTACCTACACCATCGAGCAAAAAACAAAGGAGATTGGTATTCGCAAAGTATTGGGAGCCAGTGTAAAGCAATTGGTTAGCCTGGTAAATCAGCGCTTTGTGTACCTCTTTGTTTTGGCCGCTGCATTATCCATTGCTCCCGTATATTATGCCATTTCTCAATGGTTGCAAGGCTATGCTTACCATATCAGTATTGGGGCAGAAAGCTTTCTACTGTCTACAGTCATTGTTTTTGTGATAGTCATAATCACCGTGAGCAGTCAGGCGATGAAAGCCGCCTCAGCTAACCCCGTGGAGTCTTTACAAAGTGAATAATCGGTCAATTCAATAGTCAATCAATCTATCAAAACAACTCAATCATGCTCAACAATAACCTTAAACTCATCCTTCGAAACCTCTGGAAAAACAAAGTGGTTTCTCTTATCAATCTGGTAGGACTTACCCTGGGAATTGCCTGTAGTTTACTACTATTTATGTACGTGCAATACGAGCACTCTTATGATGGCTTTATCAAAGACAGCGACAGAATTTACAGACTGGCGGTAGAGGAGAAGGGCATCAACGGTAGGAAAATAGGCCTTTCAGGCTGGTCAGATGTGGAAACGCTATCGGCTGATTTTGGTACCGTGGAGGAGGTGATGCAAATCCAGAGTAACCGATACTCAATGTTGCCTGCCGGAGAGGTTGATAATAAAGTAAGTGTTACCTCTACTTTTGCTGCCGAAGGCTTCTTCGAATTTTTCGGCTTTCCACTTTTGCAGGGAGATGCCGCCACAGCGCTGAGCGATCCATCCTCTATTGTGCTTTCCGAAAGTACCGCCAAACGACTATTCGGAGACGAAAACGCGATGGGTAAAACCGTAACAATAGATGCCTCTTCCTTTAAAAAGGAGCTGGTGGTAACAGGAGTGGCTGCTGAGATAAAGAACTCTCATATCCAGTTTGAATCGGTGATCCCATGGGCCATGAAGTCACCTGACGGCCGTCATATTGCGCACATGTGGTTTCAGCAGTCGCTATACCTCTATGTGAAAACAGCCGGCAGTGGTCAGATCAAGGAGCTCACTACGCAACTCAATAATACACTGGTGGAAACAGGAGATATCGAAGACTATGCGTATTTCTTTCAGCCAATGAGTGATATTTACTTTGGCTCAGGCGATATCCAGTTCCTTAACTTTGTTTCTGGCAATGAGCAGCTGATCAATACGCTTTTCTACATCGCCATTATCATTCTATTAGTAGCCTGTATTAACTATGTAAACCTGCAAACTGCCAAAGGTACCCGCAGATCGCTGGAGGTAGGGGTAAGAAAAGTAATGGGGGCGCAAAAGGGACAACTGGTCAGGCAGTTTCTGGGAGAGTCCTTTATCATTACCTTCTTTGCTGCCGTGCTGGCGGTGCTGCTGATTGATATTTCATTACCTGCCTTTAATAACCTGACGGGCAAAGCTTTCACCATACAGACACTGCTGAGTCAGGGACTGGTGCTGGTACTGGTTGGCATTACAGTCATTACTGCTCTTGTTTCAGGCTTATATCCTGCCTTTGTCCTGTCGTCATTCAAACCTTCTCAGGTACTCAAATCTGCTTCAGCAGCTAATCTTTCAGGCAGAAAAGCCCGCAGAACTCTGATTCTGGTACAATTCGGTATTTCCATCTTCCTGATGGCTGTTACCTATATCACTTTTCAGCAAACAGCCTATATCAGCAAAAAAGACCTTGGCTTTAACAAGGACCAGGTGATTACTTTTGCTGTCACTACCAAAAATATGTACCAGAGCAGGGAGGCTTTCAGAAAAGAGCTCGACCGCTACACCGGGGTGGTATCTACCTCTTTTAGCACTGATGTGCTGGGCAATGGTTATACTAATAACTCGGGCCCTGTTTACTCCAAGCTCAATACGGATGTAAGTGCCAGCACTACCATTTTCGGGGTAGATCACTACTTTGTAGAAACCTACGATATGGAAATTGTTGAAGGCCGCACCTTCGATCCGCAATCTTCCTATGACTCCACAGCAGTGATAGTGAACGAAGCCTTTGTGCGCTCTCTGGGCCTGGAAAACCCTTTGAATACCAAGGTCACCGTCTGGAACCCCGATAGGGCTGGTTCACCCATCATAGGAGTTGTGAAAGACTTTCACTTTCAGAAGCTGCACGAAGAGATTAACCCCGTAATGCTGCGCATTGCCCCGCGTAATATCTGGAACCTATCTGTGCGCATGGCTCCTGAGAACATTGGCCAGACACTGTCATTTATAGAGAGTAAATGGAATGAGTTTGAATCTGAAACACCCTTCCGATACAGCTTTATCGACCAGAAGTTTGCGCTTTTTTATGAAGAAGAAAGTCGTTTGCAGACAGCCATTACCTTCTTCTCTTTAATCAGTATTGTCCTTACTGCTTTGGGACTTTTTGGTATGACCACCTTTGTGATAGAAAGGAAAGTGAAGGAGATTGGTATCCGTAAGGTATTGGGGGCTAGTATCGGCAGTATCAATTTGCTGGTGCTGAAAGAGTTCATATTGGCCCTGGTCATCGCCATTGCTATCGCCAGTCCGCTGGCCTATTATATGGGCAGCGAGTGGCTGAGTCGCTTCGCTTATCGCATAGACATCAATGCTGTACCATTTTTAGTAGCCAGTGTGCTTACCGTTGCCATTATCGCCTCAACAGTCAGTCTATTGTCAGTCAGAGCCGCCAGGGCAAATCCGGTAGATGCTTTGCGCAATGAATGATATATGTCGGGCAGCTTTGTGGGTGATAGGTGGTGTCTTGAGTTACTCGAATACTCTTAATACCAATTGTGGGCCTAGCTAACCTTTAGTGTCTGTCCCTTAGGGACTTTACAACGGTAGGTATTAAAGAGGGGAGCGTGCCTGTGCCTTTAGGTACAGCATACAAAAAAGAGGGGATCGTGCAGCAGATACCCGTATTGAAAAGTGCCCAATTTTGGGCACTGCTGTTTTACGAATGGTCATTTGGTGATACCAGAATTCGACAAGTGTAGTCTAAGTGTTTGTAAGAGAGGTGATTATGTTTTTGGTATCATAATGGCCAATAAATGAACAAGCAATAAAAGCCACGTCAGACAAGACGCAAAAGAGAACTAAAAGAAGGACAAAACAACAGGTCATGTTTAAGAATTATTTAAAAATAGCAGTAAGGACCCTCTGGAGAAGCAAGGGCTACGCATTTATCAATGTTATGGGCTTAGCCATAGCCATTACGGGAGCCACCTTGCTGCTGGCCTTTATAAGGGATGAAACTTCGCACGATCAGTTTCATACAAAGTCTGACCGTATTGCCAGGGTCGTAACCACTCAAAAGAATCTGGAAGAGCCCAGAAGGTTTGCTTCCAACCCCGGTATTTTGGCCACAACGCTCAAAGCTGAAATTCCCGAGGTAGAAAACAGCACCACACTGTACAGAAGAGGTGGTCATTTCAATTTTATCATTGATGGTGTTCGCTTTGCACAGCGCAAATATGCCATTGTCGAGCCCAGCTTTTTCGAAATGTTCGATTTTGAGCTGATTGCAGGTGACAGAAGTACGGTAGTAAGCGAGCCCAATTCCGTAGTATTGAGCGAAAATGAAGCCTTGCGTTACTTTGGCAGAACTGATGTATTAGGCGAGGTATTGGAATCTCCGGGCTTTGGGGAGTTCAAAGTAACAGGAGTGGTTAAAAAAGTACCAGCCAATTCGCATATCAAGTTTGAGCTCTTAATCTCCGCCTTCTTTAATGATGACGGATGGAAAAACGCCACTACCAACTGGAGGGCTTTCGGTTCAGCTTCTTATGTGCAGATTGCAGAAGGTAGCGACTTGCAACACATAGCTGAAAAAACTGAGCTGCTTGCCAATGAGCGAATGGGCGCTCCTCTTAATGATATTGTAGATTTTGATCTGCAGCCCATACATGACATTCACTTCAATTCCGCAGACATTGAAAATGGTATAGAAGAACAAAAAGGAGACAGCAGCTATATCATGATCTTCTTGTCCATTACCGTATTCCTGTTGCTTATCGCTTCGGTTAATTATATGAACCTGGCCACTTCCAGGGCTGTTTTCAGGGCCAAAGAGATTGGCATCCGCAAGGTGGTGGGCGCAGTTAAAAAGCAGCTGGTCACTCAGTTTTTGCTGGAGTCACTGATGATTACTTTCCTGTCTCTTATAATCTCCATTGGCTTGACAGATCTGGTCATGCCTTTCTTCAATGACCTGACAGGAAAGCAATTCGATTTTAGCTGGTCTACCCTGGGTGAATTCCTGCCGATAGTCGGTGGCGTGGCCCTGGTGGTAGGAGTTCTCTCTGGCATCTACCCATCATTCTTTATGACCCGCTTCAAAACGGTAGATGTGCTGAAAGGCGAGCGAGCAGGAGGAAGCTCTTTCTCATTAAGAAAGGTATTGGTGATTGTACAATTCGGAATGGCCATTTTCATGATCATATCTACCCTGGTGGTAAGTGATCAGATGAATTATATCAAAGAAAAGAACCTGGGCTTCAACCAGGACAACCTGATGGTGATTGATATCAATAATGGCAACGTGCGTAATGAATTCAAGACCATGCGTGCAGAGTTTGCCAAAATCCCCGGAGTACAAAGTGTGGGGGTATCCACCCGTGTACCTGGCGAGTGGAAAGGCATCGATGAGGTGCAGGCCAACCTGCTGAGTGGTGATGGTCAGGTGAGAGATTCGGTAATCCTCTTCTATATGGGCTTTGATGAGGGAATGATGGAAACCTTTGATTTTGAGGTCCTGGAGGGAGAGTATTTCTCAGGCAATGATCAAACGGATATGACTAAAATCCTTGTCAATGAAGCTGCTGCGAAAGCCTTTGGTTATGAAGGTGATGCGCTTGGCAAGTCAGTACAGCTAACTGCCAGAGGCAGGTTCCTGTCAGTACAAATCATAGGTGTGATGAAGGACTTCAATTTCCAGTCGCTGCACAGCAAAGTGGAGCCTATGATTATAGGTAACTGGAATAACCCAGCAGGTAATATCGATTACTTTACTTTGAAGGTTTCAGGCAATATGTCTAACGTAATTGAGGCTGCTACTTTGGTGCACAATCAATTTGATAATGCCACAGCCATGGAGTATCACTTTCTGGAAAGCCAGCTCGAACTCTTTTATGAAAAGGAGAAGCAGGCAAGTGTGATCTTTCAGGTAGGCTCAGGGCTCAGCATTTTTGTTGCCTGTCTTGGTCTGTTTGGTCTGGCCACTTTTACGGTTGAAAAGAGAGTGAAGGAGATGGGAATCAGAAAAGTGCTGGGGGCTACTCAATGGAATCTGTTCTACCTGTTGTCTTCCACATTTACCAAGCAGGTGTTTATCTCATTTCTCCTGGCATGTCCCTTTGCCTTTTGGATTATGCAAAACTGGCTGAAAGACTTTGAGTATCAGGTAGGTATTGGTGCATCCGCTTTCCTGATCGCAGGTATTACCACGGTGGCTATTGCCTTGCTTACTGTGAGCTATCGCTCGCTCAAGGCTGCCAATTCGAACCCGGTAAGCTCACTTAGAAATGAGTAAACCGGCCTGACGTATATCACAACTATCGTTAAAATCTAAGTCCAATGCTCAGAAACTACTTCAAGGTTGCTTTCAGAACACTGCTGAGAAACAGGAGCTATGCTGCCATCAATATTTTCGGACTGGCACTGGGCATTGCAGGGGCTACCATGCTGATGATGTACGTGAGCCATGAGTTCTCCTTTGATCAGCAACACCGCGATTCTGCTTTCACATACCGCTTAGTCACCGAAGTGCAGGATGGCGACACACGGCAATACGGGGCGAACTTCACACCCCTGGGGCGGGTAATGGGTGAGGAAATGCCGGAGGTGGCGGATGCCATAACCATTTATCAGAATCGTAGCCAGATCAATTTCCGTCTGGACGACCAGCGTATTACTGAAGAAAACTGGTTAATGGCCGATGAGAATTTCTTTGAGTTCTTTGATTTCGAGCTGCTGGCAGGGCAGAAAGAAACCGTGCTGAGCGAACCAAAATCTATAGTGCTTTCGCAGTCGCTGGCGCGTAAATACTTTGGCGATCAAGAACCGATAGGCAAGCTGATAGAAGAGTTTGACTGGGGAGAGTTCAGGGTTACAGGAGTTTTCAAAGACATCCCGGAGAACTCTCACCTGCAGTTTGACCTCATCATAGACAAGCATTTCAGAAATGATGAAACCTGGCAGAACCAGATGATTGACTGGGAGAGCCTTAGCGCACACACCTATATCAAAGTGCCGATGAGGGACGGTATTTCCTCTATGGAGGCCAAAATGCCGGCTCTGCTACAGAAATATCTGGGTGAAAATGCAGCCGCCATCTCGGTTGATTTTCAGCCTATGGAGGCTATTCATTTTGGGTCTGCTGACATACAGCTGGGCCTGGATGATAATCAGGGGAGTAGTGCTGACATGTATATCTTCAGCTCCATCGCCCTTTTTCTGCTGGTCATTGCTGCAGTTAACTACACCAACCTGGCTACCAGCAAGGCCTTGTTTCGCTCAAAAGAAATCGGGGTCAGAAAGGTGGTGGGCGCCCACAAAAGTCAACTGATCGTTCAGTTTCTGGCAGAGTCTGTGCTGATCACTTTGGTCGCCCTGGTATTATCCATAGGGTTGATTGATCTGACGTTGCCGTATTTCAATAATATTACCGGCAGAAGCTTTCAAATGGATATAAATGGCCTGGTAGACTTATTACCCATACTCTTGTTGACCACTATGGTGGTGGGCCTGTTTTCTGGTATTTACCCCGCTTTGTTCGTTACCCGTTTTCAGCCTGCTAAAGTGCTGAAAGGCACGATCACCACGGATGGGAAATCCTCACTAAAGCGCTTTTTAGTAGTGGTGCAGTTTGGTCTGTCTATCGTCATGATCATCGCCACGCTGGTGATTTCAGGGCAGATGAACTATATCAGAAAGGCCGACCCCGGATTTAGTACACAAGGTATACTCGTAGTAGATATCAATAGTGCCTATACCAGAAGAGATTTTAAAGAGATGAAAACGGCTTTTGAGACCGTTCCGGGAGTAGCAAAGGCAGCTGCTGCCAGCAGAATTCCCGGTGAATGGAAGCGCATCAATGAAGTGGACCTGACTACCAGCCTGGAGGGAGAACTACTGAATCCCATGAAGTCTTTCTATATGAGCTTTGATGCTGATATGCAGGAGGTTTTCAATTTTAAACTGGTGGATGGAAACTACTTTTCCGGAGACGATACTGCCGACTCGGCCAAGGTATTGCTCAATGCCACAGCCGCCCGGGCACTGGGGCTTGAAAACCCGCTGGGTAGCATGGTGAGAGTATATAGAACTGAGGAGCGCACGATCAACGCACGTGTGATTGGCATAGTAGAAGATTTCAAATTTCAGTCCTTTCATTCCACCATCGCTCCGCTGGTAATCGGCAGCTGGAACAACGGGATCCGGGTCATTGATTATTTCGCTTTGAAGCTGGAAACCAATGCCCTGGCTGACGTGATTGAGGGAGTTACCAAGGTGCATGATACCTTTGATCCTGCTACTACCATAGAGTACAATTTTTTGGATGCACAGTTGCAAAACAAGTATGAGTCTGAGCAACGAGCCAGTGGGATTTTCAAAGCAGGAGCGGGGTTGAGTATTCTGGTAGCCTGTCTTGGTTTATTTGGTCTGGCCTCCTTTACCGTACAACAGAGAAAGAAAGAGCTCGGTATTCGCAAAGTACTGGGGGCCAACTCATGGAATATTTTCTACCTGCTTTCATCCTCTTTTACGAAGCTTATCATTATCGCATTATTCATAGCAGTACCCATAGCCTATGTATTAATGAGCAGCTGGCTGGATAATTTCGCGTATCGCATGCCGCTGGGTGTCGATAACTTTGTTATTGCAGGCTTGTCAGTCATCCTTTTAGCGCTTTTAACCATCAGCTACCTGTCCATCAAAGCGGTAGTTACTAACCCTGTAGATTCCCTGAGAAGCGAATAGTTTATCATAGATAGCTACCAGTTGCTCACGTTCCGCGAGTGACCCTGAACCCAACTCTAAGCCCGCTCATGGGGCTCTGCTAGCAGGACCCAGACCAGTTTCTGATGGACACTGTTTGGCCCTAATCATCTATTTGAGTTATATGAGGGGCCTTATATTCCGTACCTGACGGCACGAGTCTGCGTTGATGTTCAGGTTTACCTATGTTTTGTCCCTACGGGACTGAAAATATATAAAGTTCCTCTTATCCTGGCAGTTGGTCAGACCAGTATATGCAGTAACACAAGACTGGTCCGACCAATAATCTAGCCCTTAGTTTCTGATGGACACCGTCCCTTGAGATGCTAATTGATCAGTGAGTTTTATTCAGGGGGCAGTGGCCCTTAATTATACAGCTAGGGACGGTGTCCCTTGGTAGTCAATTTTCGGCAAGCGACTGATAGCCATTTGTGTTAAGAACTCAATTGCCGGATGCAGAAATAATCGTGGTGGCAATTTGCTCGAAATCCCATTGCATGCTGTGTCGGTTGTATAACCTGAACATACCGCCATCATCCCAGACAATGGTTAACAGATCGTTTTCTGCCGCTGTCCGGGCATAAAACTCAGCATATTCCAAGCGGTTTTCAATGGAGTTGTCTTCGATAGATCCCCATTCACCCAGAATAACAGGGCGACTTCTGTCAACGACCCATTTTTGTCTGATTCTTTCCAATTCGCCTCTCAGCGCATTTTTATCTGCTTCGGAACCCCAGGTAACAGAGGCTTGTCCGGCAAAAGGCCAGGGGAAATAGCTGTGTAAAGAGATAATGATTTTTGGATCGTTGTTAGGGACAGTTAATTCATCCATAGCCGCAGGAACTGTGCTGGCTGCCCAGGTAGGAATCATAATGTGTCGCTTTTCATTGTTAGCACCTGTGGCACGAATGGCATCGACTGCTGCTTTGTTAAACTCATTGATATAGTTTCTTCCTGCCGCTGTACCTCCGGTCCATTCTTCAGGTATACCTTCCAGGCGGGGTTCGTTGAGCGTTTCAAAAATGAGCGAGTCATTGTAATCAATAAAATAAGTAGCTACCTGAGTCCAGAGGCTACTCAACCTGAATTTGGTCTCCGCTGCACTTTGGCTTTCAGGCCTTACCCACTCGTTATCGTGATGCACGTTGATGATGACGTGCATTTTATTTTGAAAACCATAATCAACTACGCGCTTAACCTGTTCAAGGTAAGACGCCTCAATTTCATAGGGAGCTGTATCATCCTGATTAAATCCCCAGGTCACGGGGATCCTGAGCGTCTTGAAGCCCATATCACTTACAGCATCAATGATGTGTTTAGAAGGGAGAGGGTTTCCCCAAAAAGTTTTATCGCGAGAAGTGACATCCAGGCTGTTACCGAGGTTCCAGCCAACGCCCATTTCTGCTACCAGATCAAATGAGCTGATATCTCTGGCTTCTGATATTCCGGGAGCGATCGGATCACTGCCCATACCGGGATTAGGGTCAGGGTCGGGAGTAGGGGTTGATGAACCCCCCATATCATCTCCATTACAATTGAAGAACATCAAAGCGATAGATAAGCACAATACAGGTAGTATAACTTGTCGTATTGAGTTGATCTCACTGGAAAAGCAAGGTCTTTTAAACATACACCAATCTAACAGGAGGATTGTTTCAGTTCAAGCTTAAGTAAAAAAGATGATACGATACATGATGAACTTGTTCATTTTGTATCAGTTGTGTCTACAAATATTCTACTCGAATTTCCCTTTAAGCTTGCAAATTCGTCACTTGATTATTCTTATTTATCCGATTCCTTTCCGACTTCTCTTATCTCTGCTACTTCACCAGGAGATATAAAAGGGGCCTCATTACCCCAGGAATTACGCACATAGTTAAGTACATCACTGAGTTCCTGATCTGTCCATTCAACAGGGGGCATCACCCGATCATACTCTACATTATTCACAGTGACCTTACCTTTGAGCCCAAACAGCACCACTTCAATGCCGTTCTTTTTGTTCTTGAGCAAATAGTCAGATTTGGCCAGGGGAGGCGAGAGCTTGTTAGCAGTGTAGCCTGAACCATCAGGTTTATGGCAGCCCGAACACAGGCCGCTGTACAGCTTTTGGCCTCTCTGCTTACTGGCCTCCAATGCAGTGTCTTGCACAGCAGTGCTGCTCAGAAACAGGCATAGCATACAAAAAACAGTGAATAGTTGGTGTGTCTTTTTCATGATGCTGACCTATTTTGATACACTCACCTTAAGAATTACCGGCTCATACATACGTTCCATAGGAAAGAGTGAGCCGTTTTTATCGAAATTATCGAACTGGGCATTCGCAACGTAGTAGAGGTCACTGCCTATCAAAACGCCTGTAGTTGGCCGGTTCATCATAGGGTGTTCTCTCTCCAGTATTTTAGCTTCAGCAAAGCCGGTACCGGCATCATTCAGCATGAGCTGAATCACCTGTTTGGTACTGGACTGCACACCTATAAGTGACCATTTATAGTAATAGAGCCCGTCTATACTAGCCCTTTTAGCAATGTCAATTCCTTCGGGTGTGGTCAGCAGGGTGAAGTTCTTTGTTTCCAGATTCAGTCTGGAAATACCGGCTGAATGGGCAATGAACAGGTCTCTTCCATTATCTGCAAGTGCCAGTCCATTAGGGTATTGTATGCCAGGGTCGGAAGCAAAGGTTTCAAGTTTATCGGAACCAGCACTGATCTTGTAAATCATGGCTTCACCGAACATGTGGGTAGCATAGACATCACCATTTCTCGCTATGATCAGGTCATTGAAGAAATGTGAGGTTGCGGGCTCATCCAGTATGTATTTGTCGATAAGCTTTCCATTATCCAGGTTGAATTTGAAGATGCCCGCAGGTCTGCCTTCTTTGTCATCCTTTCGGTTGTAACCGATGAGGTTGTCTCCGCCAGAACTACAGAGCCAGAGGTGTCTGCGCTGGCTGTCTGCCTTGATGCCAATGACCATCCAAAGGCCGTTAGTGGCCTGACTGATAAACTCTGTTTGCTTACCATATTTGTCAATTTTCATCACCTTGCCTTTGCGCGTGCTGCCCACAAAGAAGGACTCTGTTTGCGCATCGTATGCTACACTTTCGGGTAGCAGATCTTTTTCAGGGATAGTAAAGGCGATAAGACTGTTGTTGACAGGTTCCTGGGCAAAGCCGGTGGTGCTAAAAAGCAGGAGAGAGGCCAGCAGTGCCAGCGTCTTGGGTACATTCATGGTGTTGTGTTTTTTTGTTGAATGTACGTTTCGCGCGGAGAGCTTCTTCGGGAATTATTCAGGTTTGCTACAACCTTATGCGAATTGGGGTATAAATCAGGTGAGTTGATATGAGAAAGTAGTTTGAGATGACAAGGGCTGTCCCTCGTTTTCCAATCCTGACAATTGGAAGGATCTAAAATGAGGTACCCGGGTATGAGGCCCTTCGTTACGCTCAGGGTATGAAAAGGGGGGCGCTTTGCGGAAATGGATAGCTTACTTTAATAAATCCCTTCTGATCACAAACGAGAAATATCCGAAATCAAAGAATAGCCTATCTTCAGCTGTGTGTACATTTAAGCGCACATACTTATGACTATCCATCAATCATAAGAATTGTTTCCCCTTCTGAGAATTGGAATAGAAAATCTGATTGGAAGGAGGTTTTATGGTCATTGGAGATGTAGTTGAATAGCTCTTCCATTTCAGATTGCGTAAAGAGAAACCCATCATATCCAAAGCGTTGATAAAAGGCCTTAATAACTCCCTTACGCTGATAGGCCAGGCTGTGATAGTAAAACCCGAACTCAAAAGTGCCAGTTTCGTCCGAGTATTTGTTCAACCTGGCAACCTCCATTTCCGGGAACCTTTCAAGAAGTTCGTGATTGTCCTCAGAATACAGAAACCTGAGTTCATCAGTGGCTTTACGGCTCAATTGGATAAGATGAATGTCCAGGCCCATTTTTATGCTTGTCTGTTTTCTTCCCGGTAGAATTCCCGGTTGGCCAAAAGTTCCTTCAACTCATTATACCAGAAGGCTCCCTCGTTAAGAGCAGTACCATCCACTCTGATCAATACTTCCTTGAGCTCATTAAACTTCAGATTGGTGAAGTTCGAATCCACTACAGCGTCTTCTCCATTTTCTCGGAGTATTCTTTGAATAAACGTGCGATAGATTGGCAGAAAGTGGGCCAGTGTCTCTACAGATGAATTCATAGGGTATGGTGAAACTTCAAACATTAAACACAAAACTATTTTAATAAATCCTTTCTGATCATAAAGGAAAAATACTCGAATTCGAATAGAAGGGCATCATCAGAGACATGATCACTGTCGCCACTGTTAACTGCTTCTTTCTCCCCGGAAAGCACCTGGTCAAAAGCTGCCACCAGCTCAGGAAGTCTTTCAGGTGAAGCCACAGGCGTGTTATGGGCAGGAAATACCGTGTTTAGCCCCTGTGCCAGTCTACCGAGTTTTGCTATGCTTTGCTGATAGACCTGAAGGTCAGTTTCCGGGTCAAACAGCCAGATCGGAGCTTCATAGAAAGTGTCGCCTGTCCAGAGGTAACCATTGGCTTCGTCCAACAGGGCAATGGCATCAGGGGTATGCCCGGGTACAGCGATCACCTGCAGGCTGCGGTTGCCAAGCACAATCCGACTACCGTCTTGGATAAATTGCGATATGCTGAATGGTTTGATATGATAACCTGCCGTATCCAGTCCCGGCAAGTGATTCAGGCAAAGGGCTTCTGGGCTCACCTCATGCCGCACTACGGCATGTGGCATACCATTATCAGCCCTGTTTTGCGTGTAAGGGTGGTTCATGGCCAGCACCTGATCAAACTCATAATTGCCACCCATGTGGTCGTAGTGTGTATGAGAGTTAAGCACAGTCACGGGAAGCGCTGTCAGCTCTTTTACCACATCAGAAATGGAAGAAAGCCCCATGCCCGTATCGAAAAGCAAGGCTTTTTCCGTACCGATAATGAGGTGAGATATGACCTCCTGAAAGTTGTAGGGCTCTGCGATGGCGTAAACATCCTTACCTACCTCATATACCTTGAACCAGGTCTGGTTGGTAGACACTTCGTTCAGTGTGCTAAATTGTTCTCTGACGGGTTGATTACACCAGTTAGCTGAATCTTCATGGGTGCCGGGGTTGCACTGAAAAAGCAGCAAAAGGCAGGGGAGTAGCAAGAGGGTTCTTTTCACAAAGTCAAATTGGGGAAGTGATACTACAAATGCAATGGGATATAGGTTGAACTGTCTGGCACCGGTGAATCTACTCACCACCCACCCAAACGGTACCCTGATGATGAGCAAAAGCTATGATAGTTTCGCCTTCATCATCCTGATAGCTGGTATTTCTTAATGGCTTTTTCATCATGTGGTCGAACCATCGTTTTTGTTCTTTGTAGTCTTCCAGTGATACATAGTCCTCAGGCTCTCCTAAATCATCTGGCCCGAAATGAAGTTCATCCCAGCGATATTCCCAGTCAAAGCGGGCCATCTGGTCGGATAGCTTACCGTAATGTCCGGAATGCAGTTTTTTCTGTGCTTCAGGTTTATGAAAGGTGATATCGTAAAAATTCAGCGCAGCACCAATGGCACACACTACCTGTGAACGAGAAAAGTTAGGATCAAATAACCATATTTTGAGATAATAGGGTTCATTAAGGCTGTCCAGCTTGCTTTTCCAGGCATCATAAATATCGATCAATCCCTGGAGCATCCGTTTTCTGGTTTCACCTTTGGGATGGGCTATCTCACTATCCGTAATAGCAATGCCACTCCAGGGATGTACCCAGATTTTGGTATAGTCCCGTTCCCGTGATTTCAGGTAATCCAGATCCAGGTTCTTATTCCTGTCCACCCAGTCGTCAATGTCTTTCCACCTCCTGCGATGGCCTCTTATTTTACGAATTTTAGTCACTTATCTCCAGGAATGATTGCCAGATTTTCGATGTCTACGGCTAGCTTAATAATTGACCTTTTGCTTGCAGGCCCAAACTCAAGCTGAAAGATACCCCGATCTTTGTCTTCTTCCCATTTAAGGAAAGTAGGATTTAAAAAAGGTCCGATTTCGAAGAGGTTTTGATTGGGTTCTTCATCAAATTCTGAGATAGCCACATACAGATTATAGGATACCTCACCATTGCGAAAACCGGCACTGCCAGCGCCATTGTGTAGCTTATATAATCTTATGATGTAGTTATCTGTTCTTCCTCTTTGAATGAATTCTACATTATTCAATATCTCCACCAGTTTTGAAGATCGTACTCTCTCGATTTCTAAATCACTTTGAGCGCTTAAGCCGAAATGTAATAGAAAGAAACAGGTTACGAAGAGTAAGTACTTTGGGGTTTTGCTTTTCATAGCTTATACAGTGCCATTGCTTTGTCAAAAATATCATGAATAGTTTCTAAGGGAATATCCCCCTCTGGATTAATCATAAGCAGCTTGACGAATGTTCTCTTGCCCTGAATCAAAGCAGGATGCTCTATGTTCACTCCCTTACCGATAGCAATGTAAGGGTGCTGGCTTTTCTTATCTACCCACAGATAGCAGAAGGTCTGACCGTTTAAAAGAAAGCAGGGGAGCCTGTACCTCCAGGTCAGGGCCAGCAAAGGCTCATAATTTAGAATAAGGCTCCTTAGCGCCCAGAGGCAGCCTTTAACGGGTTCTTCTTTCTCTTCAAAAAACTTATCGATCTCACGCATCTATGACCGGGCTAATCCAATTCAAGCTTTTGAACAATGTTCGGGTTATCTATCGCAAGCACAGTTTCCCTGAGCACCATCAGCTCATCCATTCTATTCTCGTCCAGCAGAGCTTTTTGCTCTTTTACAAAAGGAGTGATGTCTTCAATTGAAATGATCCAGTCAGTGGCAAATTGTTTGAGCACATCGCCACGAAGCCCGAGTTGAATGGCCCTTCTGGTAATTTTCTCACCATGTGGATCATGGTCAGGATCCCATTGAAGTCTTACGCTGCTGGAGGCTACTTTATCTTTCCAGAGGCTGTGGTCTTTGTAAACAGACTCGTTATAGCTGGAATGAACCGCCTGATCCAACAGAGAAACAAAGTGCTCTTTACGGATTTCAATGGCCAGAATTTGCTGTTGATGCTCTTTATCAGCCCAGCCGGCCCGGTACATCATCCACAGAAAGTTGGGTTTGATCCAAGACATACGGGTGAACTTATAGTGGTTACCACCAAAGCGCTGATGTCGAACGGCAAAATCTGATATCCTCGGATTGAAAGCCTGATAGACGATCAGGTTATCTCCTCTTTCCTGGCAAAGTATATGCCTGCCACTTTGAGGCAGGTCTTTTTCGTATTCGGAGTAGTGGATAGTATCAAGTGTCATTCGATACCAAGGTATCATCCTTCGGTATCTCGTCCAAACTGTAGTAAATTTTGAGACCTCTTTCTTTGGCGATTCTGACGTCTTCATCCGCTCCCTTAGAGGCACCGTCTAGCCTTAGAACGGCATCACATTTCATTAGTAACCTGTGAGCTACCGGGTATTGAATCTCTTTGTAGGGGGCGTCTCCCGGTGTTTTTGAACCCGCGAGCTTGAGTAGTGGTAAGGCTACCCATTCGCCAATCATAGGTGTATGGCCCATTCTGAAAAGGGGTAAGGCTACGGACTCCAGTCGGTCCATGTTTTGTTGTATCAGTTTGGGGTCGTCATTAGTGCCACTGCGATAAGGGCCTGCAATAAGTATAAGCATGATGTTTTCTTTTTTGTAAAACACGCAAACCGTCAGCAGCAAAAAATTAAGGTACCTTAAGAAATAGGCAAAACCGATTTCAGTTGATTAGTAATTGGTTATCAGAGTATCTGTATTCTTGTTTCTGTTCGAAACGTCCGCTTCGAACCCCTGGTAATGGGTCCTCAGGATCCTGCGAGGCAGAGACCGCTGAGGGAGGGAATAAACTAAAACTGCGTTTATCTGACCCCTGATAACTGACTTACGAATCACTATTTCCCTTTACCAGCCCTGATAGCGCTTAAAAACTCCGGAGTAATACCGAGGTAGGTGGCGATTTGTTTTTGGGTTACATGTGGTACAATCTGCGGGTATTTAGTCAGAAAATTGTGATAACGCTCCTCAGCAGAAAGCGATAAGTTCTGCAGTACGCGAAGTTGCTCGCGGGTATAGGCGTTCTGCATAATGATTCTGAAGAATCGCTCAAACTTAGGCACTGCTTCAAAGAGAAAATCAAGCTTTTCTTTTGGGAGCCTGAGAATGCTACTTGGACCAATGGCCTGAATATTCAGCATGGCCGGCTGCTCGTTAATAAAGCAGTGCATATCGGTGATCCACCAGTCGGCAACCGCAAACATGATGGTAGACTCCTTGCCCTCTTTACTCAGGTAGTAGGCCCGGAAAGCCCCCTCGTCTACAAAATTGAAATACCGGCAGGTGTCTCCAGCCTGTAGAATATACTCTTTGCGAGCTACCTGTCTGGACTCCAAATGGTGAAGTACCAAGTCAGACTCTTTTTGAGTAAGCGAAACGTGTTTTCCAATATTAGCTAGTACACGGGGGTAAGGCATCTCTGTTTTTCGCCCTTTCCGTATCAGCTACCTTCAGAGTGGCCGACAGGGAAACAAGGCTTTCTTAAAATTAAGAGTAAGCGCTAAATATAGTAACTGGATGAGGATAATACCTACTGTCCATCTGAGCTGGTCTCTTCCACTGTGGTAATAAGGTCTGGCAGGTCCGACTGTTGATAGTATTGATACTCTATGCGGAAAGTCTTATCCATGAAGTCAATAAGGGAGCTTTTCATCTTATTGTTTCCATAAGTAATGGTTTCTGTGAGGTGATGGGCTCCTGATACTTCCCGAATTACAGGCCTGTTCTGCTGATCATATTGGTATTCGAGCCTGGAAATGATCTGAATTTTTCCGGGGTTCTCTGTCAGCCTTATTGATCTGATTTGCTGCGGCCTATGCACATTGTATTTCACCCTGACCCTGGCCAGCAGCCAGTCGTTCATTCTGTATTTTCGTCTTTTATCTATTCTGCCATCAGGCTTATGTAGTGTTTGCCAGCCTTCTTGCACAAACAGCAGTTGGTCCTCGCTGAACTTGAAGTAGGTATCCATCAGCATCTGGCTGAAATCATTTTCAGAAATGGTTTCAGATATAAGTCCATTAGGTAAATATTTGATTTCACCCACCACGGTCTTTGTCTCCGTATCATACACTTTACCGGATTTTATCGATTGTGTCAGATCAATGTTCTCTATATACCGAATACCCTTGCCCTCAATAATACTATAGTTGACGGTGCTGGTATAATCAATATCATCAGGGTCGGTTACCGTAGCCAGCACATCAAAGAAAGTGGTAGTCTCCTCGCTTTCATCCCATTTGTTGAGTTGGGTGATACCGTCAAGCCCCTTTTTACGGGCCTCCTGTTTCAGGTAGTTAACCATTTGCTCATCATTAAACCGGCCTTTCTTTACCAGTCTGAGGTCGTAATACTCTATGTAGTCTTTTGAGGGAGCACCCTCGCCTTCAAAAAAGATGTCAACCTGTTGGGTACTGCCGTTAACAGGCAAGGCACTCAGTGGCTGATGTTCAAAATAGTTGGATCGGGAGCAGGATAGGACAAGAATGGCAGAAAGAGTAAGCAGGAGTGATTTTGAGTGCATATTTCATTTGGTTTTTGACACTTATGGAAAACCAAGAATTATACCACAACCGAGATGAGGCAAGTGGTTTTGTCGAAAAACATTAATCTTTAGTCAATAGCACTCACCGTTACCTCCACGCCAGAAAAGGCGGTATTGCCGCTGATGCCGTCCAGTAGCGTTTCATCGGTGAGGTCATTGATAGAAACACCAGCATGTGCTTCAGCTACCTGCCAGCGCGTTCCTTTACGGTTATGGCCAAAGCCATGGGGTATGCTCACAACCCCGGGCATCATTTCATCAGAGACTTCAAGAGGCAGCTCCACATTGCCTTTAGCCGAGCTTACTTTTACCGGACTATCAGCTTTGAGTTTTCTTTGATCAGCATCCTCCGGGTGCATCAGTATGGTACATCGCACGGGTCCTTTGACCAGTCGCTCACTGTTATGCATCCAGGAGTTGTTGCTGCGTAAATGTCTGCGTCCTACTAATGTGAGGCTATCTGCCTGGGGTAGGTTACGACTAACGGCTTTCAGGTTATTTACAAAGAGGGAAGGGGCCAGGTCTACCATTTTGTCATCAGTAAACAGGCGGTCTGGTAGCTGTGGTTTGAGAGGTCCCAGGTCAAGACCATGCGGCTGTGCTTTCAGACTTTTGAGGTTCAACGCATGCGGACCTTTCTTCAATGCTTCATTCAGGAAATTAGCTGGCGTCATCAGAAAATCCGAAGCTTTTTCTGCCAGGCTCAATGGCTTCATTCTTTTGGTCAGCTCTTTAAAAATCTGCCAGTCTGCCTTTGTACCTTTACCCCCTTCAAAAAGTGGAGCGGAATACTTAGCCGTATCTCTTACGGCCAGGTTGTTAAACACGACATCGAAATGCTCAGACTCCAGGCCGGTTTGTGTTGGTAAAATGATGTCGGCATATTTTGAGGTCTCGTTCAGGTAAATATCAATGGATACCATAAAATCGAGCTGCTCCAGGGCTTTTTCCAGCTGCCTGCCATTGGGTGCGGATAGCACGGGGTTGCCGGCAGAGATCACCATGGCCTTGATCTGGCCATCTCCCTCAGTGAGTATTTCTTCTGCCAGAGCCGCCACGGGGAGCTCATCGTTAAATTCAGGTAGCCCTCTTACCCTACTTTGGTAGCGGTTGTATTTGTGTATCGTCCCCTTATTCTTCCGGCCCTTTACCACATCTACTGCTGGGGTGGTAAACATGGCCCCACCAGCCTGGTCAAAGTTGCCGGTGACAATATTCAGCAGGTAAGTGAGCCACTGGCAAAGCGTACCGTGGGCCTGAGTAGAGGCCCCCATTCGCGAATAGCATACGGCTGATTCTGCTGCTACAAATTCCCTGGCCATGGTGCGGATGTTATCAGGGGCTATACCTGTAAAGCCTGAGGCCAGTTCTGGTGTGAAATCATTGAATAATGTCCGTACCTCACCAAGGCCTTTGACCCAATTGCCCATTTTACGTTCATCGACAAGGTCTTCAGTGAACAACACGTTGAGCATGGCTGAGAGCAGATACACATCCGTACCTGGCTTGATAAAGTGATGCCGATCGGCCTTTAGTGCTGTTTCAGACTTTCTGGGGTCAATCACCACCATCTTACCATTGCGTTGCTGCAGAGCCCTGATACGGCCCGGCATGCCTGCTGCGCTCATCATACTGCCATTTGAGGCGATTGGGTTGGCGCCAATGACCAGGAAGTATTGCGTACGGTCTATATCTGGTACCGGTAAAAGCAGGTAATGGCCCAGCATAAACTGAGAGGCATAGTGATGCGGGAGCTGATCGAGCGAAGTGGCCGAAAAGCCATTTCTGGTCTGTAGGGTTCTGAAAAAGCTACTGGCAAAAAAGAGCGTACCCAGGTTATGAACAGAGGGGTTACCCTGATAATAACCTACTGCATCCGGGCCATAGGCCGTACCAATGTCTTTGAGCTTTTCAGCTACCGTATCAAAAGCCTCTTTCCAGGATATTTCCGTCCAGTCATTGCCCTTTCGTTTCAACGGTTTCTTCAGCCTGTCCGGATCCTGATAAATGTCTTGCAACGCCACTGCTTTTGGGCAAATAAATCCTTTGCTAAAAGGGTCTTCTTTATCACCTTTAATGCTCAGAACAGATTGTCCGTCATGTTCGACCACTATGCCACACATAGCCTCACAAAGATTACAGGTACGAAAGTGTTGCTTGGTAGACATAGGCGAATTTTGAGATGCTTTAAGTGGTTCATAAGTTATAAAAAAGGATTAACTTCAACGGTTCTATGAGTGACTCACCAACCTTTCCGGAAAGAAAACTAGCGCTTAGCAAAACCAAGGCAATCAAGATCAAAGCGCATAGATCTGACGCTTTTGATCATCAGCTATGGGCGGTTAACTGGCTCAATACCAAGCGTCCGGCATTGTATAATCTGTACAGTAAACTGGCGTATCCGAGTGCCGCTAAAGTAGGGGGAAGGGTATTGCTCAAGGGGGTAGTGACTGAGAAAATCAGCGGTGATGACGAGTTTGACCGTGAGCTGCTGCTGATTGTTCGCTATCAGTCCGTAAGTAATTTTCTTAAAATGATAGGGGGTAAGGTATTTCAGCTCAAGAGTTTGCTGAGAACTTCTTCCGTCAGCCGTTTTGTTTTTGGCTTTATGAATAAGATTGCCGGTGAGGGAGATACCAAGAATTACCCTACCGCTTATGATGGGGACCGACATCATCTTGTACATATTTTTCAAACCGATAAGCCCGATGAGGAGCATCACCTCTTTGTGAAAAGTGCCTACATGCCCACACTCTACTTTTATGGCCTCAAAGCTGCCACAGTGGCCAGGGTAGATAAAGGGGGAGAAAAAGAGGCAAAGTGCTTTGTAGACGGTATCTGTATCTGGCAAGCTGATTCGGCACAAAGGCTCAGGAACCTGGTGGAAATGGATGATTTTAAGGAGTTTTCGGAAGGCAACAAAACGAACAGCGTTTACCTCTTTGATAGAACGATCTGATTTAGCTTTATAAGCAAGTCATTTTCAACAGTCCAGTCAGCCCTTTTTCTAAATAAACAAACTTTTCTTATTTTCGGAGGTCGTTTATTATTCACAAATCACTAGTCTGTGCGCAGATTATTCGATTGATAATTCTATTGCATGTATTTCTTCCCGGATAAGGAAAAATCGAAACCCAAATTCGATTTTGGCATAACCAGGTTTCTGATAGAAAACAATCTGTTTTTCTACAATCAGAAGAACATGGTCAGGTCTTTCAGTATTATAATGGGTATTGTTTTTTGTCTGTTGTTTACTCACAAGGCATCAGCCCAGTGGACCAAGAAACAAATTGAGGATGTACCATTATTCAGCGATGTTGAACTTGTAACCAAAACCACCGGGTATATGGGTGGGAGCGGATACATTTATAGGACCAGGGATGGCGGAGATACCTGGGAATTAACCCCCGATTTTGCAGGTGATTCTCTTACATCAACTTCTGTCTTTTACTATACTACAATAGAGCCGGAGTTCGGCTTTGTATCGGAAGAGGTTGGGTTTTGCATTGGGAGAAACTGGGCGTTCCAAAGTGAAGTAATCTTTAAGACTATAGACGGTGGCGATAATTGGGTAGTTCAGCATAATGTCTTTGCCGATGATGGAGATTATGAGTCTACAGACCCTACTCTTACTGACCTCTTTGTGTTTAGCGAACAGAAAGCCTTTGTTGTGGGGCACAACGGTAGAATCCTGAGAACGAATGATGGTGGAACTAACTGGGTGACCGTCCAGATTCAATTTGGTACGGGCTTGAACGCCATCACTTTTGTCGATAATGAAAAGGGGTACATAGGAGGAGATAATGTCTTTTTGACAACCAAAAACGGAGGTGCTGACTGGACAAGACAGGAGACTGAGTACAATATGGCTGACTTGCATTTTTTTAATGAATTCAAAGGTCTTGCCGTTACTGCAGAAGGGGAAATTATATCGACCGAAGATGCCGGGCAAAACTGGACGACATACAGATACAAGGCTGTCGATGGTTTCGATAAAATTGAGTTTGTAACTGAGGAGATAGGATATATTCAGGGAAATCATGAGATTTTAAAAACAGTGGATGGAGGGCAGACATGGTTTGTGCTTCTGCTCGCTGAAAACGGTGAGCAGTTCACCAGCATCAGCTTTGAAGATGACAAAACAGGTTTATTAACCTCCAATGAATACTTTAAGGCTTTTGTGTATAAAACAACAAATGGAGGTGATTTTGACATTGTTGAACCGGTTATAGAGAGCCTGTCATCGGAAGTAATAGTATCGGAAGGTGAGGTCGAGGTATATGGGGCCAACTTAAACCAGATCACCGGAGTACTGTATGGTGATGCCAGCTTAAACTTTTCCATAATAGACAATGCCACGCTGGTGTTTACACTCCCTTCAGACCTGACTATCGAAGAGCTTTCGTTTGAATGGAGAGGAGGGGTAGTAGTCTATGACGGAAACCTTGCGATTAGTACCAAGCCGGTTGTTGACAGACTACCCGGTGATTCATTTCATAGCCGTGGTTTCCCTCTCTACTTTTCAGGCGTAAATCTAGACTCTGTGGCCGAGGTAAGACTGAATAATACTACAGCGGTTGATTTTGAGATCATTAGTAAAATCAGTCTGAAAGTTGATATTCCTGCCAATGCTCACTCTGGAAATACTCAGGTTATTTTTTATGATCAGTTTAACAAAGAGATTTATGACCGCAGTACCGTTCTGATTGTAGGCAGCCCTGAGTTTGACAAGATCACTGTAGATTATGCCAGTGAAAAATATGAAGCAGCAAAGGGGCAAACCATACGAATAGATGGTAATAACCTTATTAATCTTGATGAAGTGAGGCTGGGAAATGTACCAGTGCCTTTTGACATAACAGACAATTCGAGGGTTTCATTTGTAGTACCGGATGATGCCGTTACGGGTCATATAACTTTGAAAAACCCGGTCGATTCGGTGAAGTCACCATTTAGACTACGGATTCTTGGGCGCCCTGCTATTCATAGTGTTAGTCAAAGCACTGCTGCCTATGGAGATACACTGACGATAAAGGGAGAAAATTTTAAGGCGGGCGAATCTCCAACGACTGTCCGTGTTGGAGACAAGCTGACCTTTAATGCTAAGGTCATTGATGAGAAAACCATAAAGTTTCTTTATGAAAAGGGTAGTGGCAAAATCAGTGTTAATACATCTACAGGAGAAGCCTTTTCTGAACTCACAGTATCGCATAATGGAGAAACAAAGTATGGAATAGCTTCCATAAGCCCTGAAATAATGTACTCAGGTAGAAGAATCGTTATCAGAGGCTTTTGGCCGAAGATTGATTCCATTACTTATGCGGGTTATAATATTACCGGGCCACTTTCTGATCGAAGAACATCGTTCTTTATCGATGTCCCGGAAAATCTTATTGAAGGCGTGACTAAGTCCGTATTCAAATATCATAGGTTGGGTTCGGTAGTGTTGACGAGTGACAGCGTTAGCTATGAGAGTGCGCCTGTACCTTATATCACCTCAGCTACTCCACAGGATGTGTCTATAGGCGAGAAAGTTTCTCTCGAAGGTTTTCATTTTAATAAAATTGATAGTGTGATGATAGGCGACAAAAAGTGCGTCATGACCATTCTCGCCTCGGATAAAATCAATTTTTGGGTTCCTGAAGGTAGCCAGAGCGGGCGCATCAGAGTATTTAGCGAATATGGCGAATCGGAGTTTGAAGAGGCTTTGATTATAAAACCGAGGGCTGACTTGAAAAGCCGAATCTATAATATTTACACAGACACGTATGGGTTTATAACAACTACACTTGCAGGTCGTGGAAGCTATGTACTGTTGGGAAGTAATTTAGAAATGGTTGATAGCATATCTGTCGGTAATTTGAAAATCACCGATTTTGAAGCTGTTTCAAACGATTCTTTAATATTTAATGTACCGTGGGTAGAAGCAGCTGTTGCAGGATATAATAAAACCTTCTATTTGTTTTCAGGCGAAGAGGTGACTACGACCACTGTAAGGCTGGAAGCTCTTATACCCGATCCGACCATTACCAACGTCAGCCCACTTAGTGGACCGCGTGGCACAACCATTGAAGTAAACTTCGAACCTTTGTCGTATAACCCGCCACAAGCCGTTTACATTAATGGCATTAAAGCAGTTGCATACCATCCCAAGCCAACCGATCTGATTAGTAAGTTTAATGTGGTGGTTCCTACCCGGGGAGATGTAAATGGTAAAATATCATATCACTATTACAATCGCATCATCGATACGGGTTATGAGTTTACTCTTGACGAACAGGAGTACTGTGAAGTAAGTGTTGCTACTTTTGACTCTTTCACCTATGGGGCAGGGCCATCGCTTGATGGTATTGAAAGGGTTCAATTCAATGAAATAGATAATACTTCTGACGAAGGCGAATACAAATACAATGATTTCACAGATCAGGCTACTGACATTTATGCAGGGTATGTCTATCCCTTAACAGTAAATGCAAGGGAGTATAAGGTATATATTGACTGGAATGCTGATAAGCAATTTGATGAGGCCAGTGAACTGGTAATGTCCTCCGATGAGGGTTCTGGAACCAAAATGATCAGAGTACCCACGGATATCGCGGTAGGTAAATCTGTAAGAATGAGGGTTTTAAAAGCCTGGACAGCTCCGCCTGAATTCAGAACTATGGAAGCCTGTGGAGGTCAGGGAGTAGGAGAGGCAGAAGACTACACCCTTCATTTAAAAGAAACTACAGGCAATGTGCTGGATAGTTTCTACCCGGAAGAAGCAGGAAGCGGAGCTTATGTATACATCAACGGGGCCGGCTTTAGCGCCTTGACGGCAGTGAGTGTCAATGGCACTAATGCCTCATTTGAAGTGATCAATAACAGCTTGTTAAAAATGCAGGTACCTGCGGAATCGACAACTGGCCCACTGGAGTTGAACTTTGACTCCGAAGTGTTGAGCAGTTCAGAGCCTCTTGAGGTTGCGGACGATTTTACCAAACCACAAATCTATGAAATTGAAGACAGGCGCATAGCCCTGGACTCTCACTCTCTTGAAAACCGTGGTGATTATCGCACGGAAATATACAATGTGACCATAGGAGACAAACCGGTCACTTTTGGAATCATTGGTAATCGTTTTTTAAGCTATTATCCCGATAAAGAGGTCAGATCAGGACCGTTATGTATTTATGGAAAAGGAGGAAAAACCTGCACTACCGAAGCATTACTATTCCCTATGGTATTATATACGCCCGAGCCTAATGAGGGAAAAGCTGGAGACTCAATCAGACTACCGGTAAAGAGCAATGCCGCATCGGTGACCCGGTTGTTGTTAGGAACACAGGAACTGGACTTTGAGGCAGTAGATGATTCGAATATCATTTTTCAGGTTCCGGAGAATGGGCAGACTACCCAAATATTTGCCCATAATGATGACGGTGTAGGAGCAACCTATGGAACTTTTCAGGTAAACTCAGACTATTGTCAGCCTGAAATTGTCGGACCGAGTGTCGTTCAAGGTTTACAGCTCGCATCTCTGGACCTCGGAATTGACGATATAGATCCTGGTTATAATGACTTGCGCCATCTCACAGTGGATATGGCTGTTGGCGAATATTACTCGCTTGGGAGACAGTTAGATCCTGACTCTGATGATGTGTCTTTCAGAGTATTTATAGACTGGAACCATGATTTTGATTTTGGTGATGCTTATGAGCGCTTCTATGGAGCACTACAGATGCCTCTTTCGGCTGCAGGAGACACTTATACCATGAGGATTGTGGTTGACTCGAAAGATGTGTTTCAAGTAGCCTGCAGGGGCTATCAGGTATTCGATTTTAGGGTAAAAGTAGTTAGTCCATTGGGTATTGAAGGAGATGTAGAACCTTTCAGTCCCGGCTTTTCAAGTGATTTTATTGAAATTATAGAGGGGCAGGCCCTTAATTTTACGGACGAGTCCATAGGGGAACCCGACAGCTGGGAATGGCAGTTTGAGGGAGGGGAACCGGCCATTTCTACTGAACAAAACCCTCAGGGTATAGTCTATCCAAATGCTGGTCGTTTCAATGTTTCTCTCTCTATTAAAAAAGGAGAGTATGTCCAAAGCACGACTGAGGTGGTGGATTATGTGCTCGTGAACCCCCTGCTTGTTGCGGATTTTGAAGCTACCGCTAATGAGGTTGTGGCCGGAACTCAAATTGACTTTACGGATGTCACCAGTGGCGACCCTCTTACATGGCTCTGGAGCTTTGAAGGAGCAGATGTCACCAGTTCTGATAAGCAAAACCCCCAAAACATTAAGTATTCAACGCCAGGTACCTATAGCGTATCGCTGACCACAACAAACGATGATCAGGAAAATACAAAAACAGTTGCCGGTTATATCACAGTTCATCCTGAGCTGATAGCAGGTTTCAGTACCGATCAAAGAGAGGTAGTAGCCGGTTCATCGGTGCAGTTCAGCGACCAATCAGAAGGTAATCCTGATAGGTGGGAGTGGAGCTTTGATGCAGAGGAGTCTATTAATGCCTCTGAGCAAAACCCGGATGTCGTCTTTACATCACCTGGTGTAGTCAGTGTTACGCTCACTGTTTTTGGCAATATTCAGGAGAGTACTAAGCTTGAAACAGATTATGTCATGGTTTATCCAAAACTGGTTTCTGACTTTAAGGCCGATACCACTCAGCTTGAAATGGGGAGTTCTATCAATTTCACAGATATGTCAACGGGCGACCCTGAAAGCTGGCAATGGGAATTTGAAGGTGCAGAACCTTCAACTTCTACGGATAGAAATCCATCGGGAATCGTATATGAAAACCCGGGCACTTATAAAGTGACGCTTACAACAGGGAGTAATATTCAGGAGAACACCAAAACTGAAGAAGGCTATATAACGGTACATTTGGTAACCGGTATTGACAAGGTGATCAATAACCATATACGAATCTATCCCAACCCTGCAGATGACATCATTCGTGTTAAAAGTGATATACCTCTTCGATTAAAGCGTTATGCAATTTTCAATGCGAATGGGGTTGAAGTAGCGACCGGAGATGTGCGATCGGATCGGATAGATATTTCTTTTCTTATACCGGGTCTGTATTCTCTCAGAATATTGGGAGAGTCTGATGTTTATACTATGCGGTTTGTTAAAAACAAGTAGGTAAGAGTATTTTGACCGGTTACACCACAAACCTTCACAGCTAAGAAAGGTGATTTCATTTGGGTTTTTGTCAACGAGAAATTCGATAAAATCCAGTTCAACCCGCATTATTCATTAGAAAAATGAATAATTGACGAAAATGCTGGTAATCAGCATTTTGCCAGGTCTGATGATTCCTTAAGTCATATCTGACTCTTAGGAGGTTAATCCAGACATTTGAAAATCACCATTTTGGTTTTGGTATTGTTAAGATAACTCATTGATTTTCAAGTCGTCTGATTATGTAATAGTTGGCTATTGCAGAATTACAGTTCAACCCGGAATATGCATTAGAAAATCTATTACATAGATAACTCACTGTGAATCAGTAAAATGAATGAGCTTTTTGATTTAACCATAGCGATGCTATGCATAAATCAATAAAACTCCCTGATTCTGTGTGACTTATCTACTCATCACAAAGTTCCAACGCATAATCCGGGTTCAACGAACTGTTTGAGTCAGTGCGTCAGTGGATACTTCAATAGCCCATCCAGCCCTTATTTGGCAAACTATCACAGCAGAATTCTTTTCGTTAAGAGACCGATGTATGTTCATGGAAACTTAGTTTTCCTATGAAAAACACACTTGGTAAAATCCTGATGCTGTTATTGGTTTCGGGCTTTTTCTCAGCGCAGGCTTGTGCTCAAAATAAACTCACAAACAGCCGTTTTGAGACGGTAACGCTCAAGAATGGTAAACAGCTCAAGTATGCCATTCATCTGCCCACCGATTATGACCCTGCGAAGGCATATCCCACCATCATTGGTCCGGGTGATGGAATACGTCAGCGTTCACCGGGCTATTACTGGCATGGCCAACCCTCTGACTTCGGATGGCTTATTGTAGAAACACCCGCACACTTTGCCGCTGATGCAGTTAGCCAAATGAGCCAGCTACTGGACCACCTGAATGAACACTACAATGTGGAAGGAGATAAATTTCACATGGTGGGCTTCAGTGCTAATAGTGCCAATTCCTTCAACGTAGGCATCGCCCTGGCCGACCGTTTCCATAGCCTGGTGGGTGTAGCAGGCTACCCGAGACAAAATCCCACAGGCAAAGACCTGCAAAGGGTAAAGGACACAAAGTTTTATTTCATTGTCGGTGACAGGGATAGCTACTGGATGAATGCCTCTGAGCAATCGCATACTTATCTGCGGAGCAAAGGAATTTCCTCCACACTAAAGATCATCGAGAATGGAGGGCACGTGCTCAAAGAAATTGACGGTCAGCCCTTTATCGACCTGATGGAAACGATGCGCTAAGATGCTTCAACTGCTCCAGTCGCTTCGCTCTGCCGAGTGACGCAGTCAAGCAGAGCAATAGCCTTAGGCTTTACTCTATTGCCTGAATCACCCCACTGACCAAGCTATTAAAATCAAAGCTATCCGATTGAGTATAGCCGAGCCGCACAATGACGAGCTCCTTTGAAGGAATGATCATCACGCCCTGCCCCTGGTAGCCGCTGGCATAGTAGGTGTCCGTAGGGATGTCCGGGAACTTGCCCGGGTTTCCGTTTCTCCAGAACTGGGCTCCGTAAATACCATTGGGAGCAGCAGGAGTAGGGGAAGATGAGTAATCTACCCAGCCTTCAGGCAGAATGCGTTCGCCATTCCAGATACCATCATTGAGATAGAGCAGTCCGAAGCGCGCCCAGTCTCTCGGGGTCATCCACAGGTAAGAAGAGCCTACAAAAGTACCGGAAGCATCGGGCTCCCAGATGGCCCTGGAGATACCGATTTTATGAAAGAGTGCCTGCTGCGGAAAAGCCCAGTAGCTGTCATCATCTAGCTGCTCTCTGATGATTCGTGATATGATGTTAGTGGTACCACTGGAGTAGTTCCATACTTCATCGGGTTTTGCAGCGGTAGAAACAGCCGCTGCCGTGGCTGCCATGCTTGCATCTTTAAAGAGCATATTGGTGGCGCTGCTGGGGAGCGCATAAAACTCGTTCCAGTCCAGTCCACTGCTCATTCTCATCAGGTGGTCAAGGGTGATGGCATGCCTGGGGTCATTCGGATCGTCCCATTCTGCAACAGCAGCGCGGTCATTCAGAGTCAGCTTTCCCTGCTTTACGAGGATACCCACTAGCGCATTGGTAACACTTTTGGCCATTGACCAGCTAAGCTGAGGTGTATCCCGGTCAAAGCCGGGAGCATATTGCTCTGCTATGAGCTGACCTTTGTGCAGCACCACAATCGCCCGGCTTACTTTGAGCGATTCAGGATCTGTTTCTTCAAATGCCTCGTCCAGTGTTTGATTCAGCAGGGCATGGTTAATATTTAAAGTAGTGCTATCGGGTATCATATTGCCCAGGGGCCAGGGCAGGGTATCAGGCTTATAAGGGAAAGCCGGTTTGTCAAAGGTCTGACTTCTGAGTGCTTCCTCTTCTATTTCATTGATCAGGGTGCAGCCCAACCCTTTACGGTAAATGGCTTTCTTTTTGGCCATGCCCCACACGGTGGCCGTGGCAGAAGAATCTTCCCGGTTGAGTTTAAAAGTACCCAGAGAAAGCGGAAAGGCGCCAAGCTCGTTCTCAATCACATCTGCAGCAGTACGATCAGAGATATAGGCACAGGAACAGAGGTTTTTAGCCCCGAAGCCTGTGATAATAGGAAAGGCGCTGTGCAGAAACACACCAATCGCTATCACAATCAGCAGCCCGGTAATCTTGAGAACTTTCTTAAACATAGGTCGATTTGTTAGATACCCAAAACTTAATGATTTTCTGAGCGAATGCGAGGGGAAAGACCGGCAAATCTGCAACCTTTGACTACGCTTTGTCCGTCTCTTAGCATGATGGCAGCTCCTGATTTTTTTATTGCCGACTGGAAAGTCAGTCCGGGTTTAAAGCGAATTTCCCGGGGAGCAGAGAGCAAAACGCTGGAGCCTCAGCTTATGGCAGTACTCGTCTATCTGGCTTCCAGGCCCAGTGAGGTAGTTACCAAAGAGGAGCTGATGAGGGAAGTGTGGAAAGGCGTAATTGTGGGGGAGAACGTACTTACCCGCGCTATTTCTTCTCTCAGAAAATCATTGGGCGATTCCCGGGCCAGGCCTCAGTATATAGAAACGATCAGTAAGACAGGTTATAGGCTTATCGCTACTGTAAAGTATCAGTCCGGTGATAATAATGACGAACGCCACATCGAGATCAGACTGAAAAGAAAGCCGGTAATTCTGACAGTCCTGGCCTGTTTACTACTGGTGATGGGGGCCTTTGCCATGCGCGAAATATTCCTGCCCATTGCTGCCGAAGTGGTGTACAACCCGGTAGCACTGGCCAGCGACAATACCACGGAATATTATCCAGCCATTTCTCCTGACGGTCAATTTGCGGCCTATGCCGCTAAAAGTGACGATGAAGGAGGCTGGGATGTATATGCCAAAAGGATTGGCACAGAAACGGTAATTCGCCTTACGGATAACCCTGCGGCTGAGCTAAGGGCCGTATGGTCCGCGAATGGTAACGAGGTGTACTTTATGCGCTACGAAAAGAGTGCTCCGGCCATTTATAAAGTGGCCATGACGGGGGGAGCGGCTACAAGGGTATTAAGCCCCGGCCCCTTTGCTTTTGGTAACTTTGACCTTTCTCCACAGGGAACGGAGGTAGCCTTTAATACGAGAAAGGATAGAAAAGCGCCTCTGCAAATAGAACTCACCTCTTTGGCCGATGGTAGTAGAAAGCTCATCACCGAAGCACCGAAAGGCTACAATGGAGATATTCACCCCACTTATTCTCCCGATGGAACCCGGCTTGCCTTTATAAGGGAACGCAATAGCGTGAGTATGTACCTGTATGTCCTTGATCTGAACACAGGAGAAGCAGAGCAGGTCACTACTGAGCATCAATCCATTAATGGTTTCGACTGGTCGGCTGACGGTAGCTCGCTTATTTTCGGTTCAGACAGAACGGGCGTGTACAAACTCTGGCAGGTAAACCTTTCGTCTGCTAAGCTGAGCTTGCTGCCTGTTACAGATTATCAGATGGTAATGCCAAGGGTGTCGCAGAATAACAGGATCATTTATGCCAAAATGCAGGATGATGTAAATATCTGGGCTTATGCCATGGATAAGCATGAAGCGAGGCCCTGGCGCTCAACAAGCGAGCTGGACCTCAACCCAAGCTACTCACCGGATGGGAGTAGGGTGGCCTTTACCACCAACAGAAACGGCTCTTTTCAGTTATGGACGAGTAATGCTGACGGCAAGGAGGCGAAAGTGATTTCAAATTTCCAGGGAGAGTATATCAATACGCCCCGATGGTCTCCTGATGGAAGACAGATCATTTTCCAGGGCTATATGAATGATCAGTCCGATTTATTCATACTGAATGCCGAGGGAGGTATTGCCCAAAATCTCACCAACTCTGACTTTGCTGAACATACTCCTGTTTTCACAGTGGATGGTGAGTCCTTGTTATACAGTACAAATCGCTCAGGAGACTGGGAGATTTGGCAACTGAATCTGACTAAAAGAACTAGTAAGCAGATCACAACTGACGGGGGCTATGCACCTCAACCCGGTAGTAAAGGAGAAAGGGTTTTCTATGTAAAGAAAGATTTGCCTGGAATATGGAGTACTGATTTAGATAATGGATTAGAAAGTATTGAATCAGAGGGCTTTAATCAAAAGCATTATGGGGCATTCTCAGTATCAGAAAACGGAATATTCTTTCTGAATACAGCCAATCGTACGCTCGACTTTCTGGATTTTAAGACCCGAACTCAAAAGCCTCTTACCCGTACAAAGCGTATTCCCGGAATGGGCATAAGCCTGAGTTATAGTGCGGCCACCAACACCTTACTTTTTACACAGGTAGATCATAGCGATGCCGATATTATGATGCTGGTAGAACAATAGCTTTAGCCTCGCTTCTGGCTGGTTTTGGAAACTCCTGAATCATCGGTAAATACATGGTTTTGGCGAATGATACTTCTCGCTCAGAGTCATTCATAAGAAGACTCTGAGCATTGAAAATACACTACAAGAAGACATAGCGAGTCCAATAAGAAGCCTATGACCATGGAAATCACTTTTGATAATTTTTCTGTCAAAGCGCTAAACCTTATATGAGACAAGAATTATATGCTCAGGGTCCTCTTCGAGAGACCACTGAGCGCGGTTCGCTTTTAACCTGGTTTATGCATTAGGAATCGTAGTGAAGGTTTAAAGCACAATAAGTCAGGTATTTATGTTGATGAGGCATAGCATCGCTATGGTGATTCAACAAGCTTGTGATAAATACCTGATTTGAAGTGATTTAAGCATGGAATAGATTTCCTAACGAATAATTCAGGTTTAATAGAGATTTCCTTGAACTCCGAAATTGGTGAATGATCTTAAAAAGCTCTATATTAATTTTTGGACTTAACCTCTATTGCCTTGCATCTACAATGACTGAAAGTTGATTAATGTCAATCAGTCAGGTATAATTATTTGCAACGCTATTTTTTAGAATCTCACCATGGCCACCACTAAACAATCCGGTTCCTTCCTTACCGGTATCGGAAATCCACTAAAAGGCAGCAGGTACGTAGGGCTGTTCTTTGCTGTTTTAGTCATCCTGGGCGCGCTTGGGCTTGCGTATTACTTCAAAATTGAGAGTAACCGCAATGACTTTCGCGAATACCATTTCAGGGCACTTGATGCGCTGGAGGACCGCTTTGACCGACTAATAGAGAATGAAAAGCAGAAGATTTCTCAGGTGGATAGTGTGGTGAAAGACAGTACCCTCTATGATGGGGCTGTCAGTGTGTTTCTGGACTCAGAGAAACCAGCTCAACTTTTGGAAACACTGCCCTGGCAAGAGAATTTTGACGGGCTTGCGGTATCTAAAGAAGACAGTTCCGGAGCTACCATCATTTACCACTCCTTTGATTCTAACCTCAAGCTAAGTCACCTGATCACGGAAAGCGATACGCTAAATGGGCTTGAAAAGAATGTAAAACTCATAGGCAGGGAGTATCGGCTGTTTGCCAAAAACTATCACAGTACTCATTTAAAGCAACTAAAGCTAAATAGCGCGGGTAATTCCTACACGTTCTACGGGCTGGTTACCTGGGAGGAATACGCCAGTACTAACCTCAGACTGGATGTCTGGCTTATCATACTGCTGGCTACGGTTTTACTTCTCATTTTGATTGGCCTGCCTTTATTAAAGCTTCTGTTTATAAGCGAGGTAGAGCGTTTGTTCAGGCGGGACGTTATTCTGGCTGGCATATCTGTCATTATCGGTACGCCCATACTCTTCCTGGTTTTCCTCTCCATTTTCCAATATGTCTGGCAGTATTATTATGAAATTCCCAAAGACCTGTCGGACCTGTCCAAAACCATTGAGAAGCGCTTTACAGAAGAAAATGAACAAATAGTAAAACAGCTTTATGAACTCAAGCCCTCTTTTAACGACTTGCTCAATGACGATAGAAAGGTGCAGAACTCCAGTAAGTATTATGCACTGGATCAGAGTGTGAATTTGACGGGTTATAGTGATTTTATGAAAATCGCCAGGGTAGAGGCCACTGGAAAAGTGGGTGAACAGCTGATCTGGGGTAAAATTGAACCTACTTCAAAGGGTGAGGTGATAACACTCCGCGACAGACCCTACTTTCAGGATTGGAAAAAGGGCAGAAGACCCGGCATAGCCATTGAAGGACTGGATTACGTTATGAGGCCCGTACTTTCTCTGGAAGAAGGGACCGAAGAGGCCAATTACCTGATACCTTTTGAGACACAAAATGGAAAGGTCAATAGCACTGACGTAATGGTGGCGGGGGTTAACCTCTCATCGGTAAACCAGCCCATTTTGCCCACAGGCTTTCAGTTTGCCGTTATTGATAATCAGGGAGAGGTTTGGTTTCATTCCTTACCGGGAAGAAGCACACTGGAGAATTTTTTCAACAGTACCCTGGACGAGTCTTATCTGAGGGCGGTAGTAGATGGTAATATTCAGGCTCCCATGTATCTGGACTATATGGGCAGCAGTCAGATAGCCTATGTGAATCCAATCAGCGATAGTGAACTTTTTGTGATAGCCCTGTATGATACCGAGATACTGAAACTGCAGACTTCAGAGGCTCTTTCCATAGGCAGCATGGGGATTTTTGCCGCTTTTCTGGTCATTTGCTTTCTCACCTTTGTCACCATTTACCTGCGCAGGAGAAAATCTAACTTTTACAAATACAAGAAATTTCCTTTTGCCTTTCTGGAGCCGGACTCTGAGAACAGGATGGGCTATGCTACTTTGATCTTGTTCTTCTCCATTATCATTATTGTCACTATTCTTCTGGTTTATATCAAAGAGTTGACCCCCTCAGTGGTGTTTATGGTCAATATGCTGCTGATGATATGGGCCTATATTTTTGTCTACTATCGCTTTAATATCCTAAAACGCCATAGGCTGAGAAAGCCAGCAGCAGAACCGGTAGAAGAGAAGAGTGCAGCAGATGGTAGTTCTGGTAATGGTGACAAGGTTGAAGAAGTGATCAATGTGAAGAAAGAGCGTATTGGGGTCAAAAGTCTCAAACCTGGTCTGGCTGATTTTGTGATTGTTGTTTTTATTCTGGGTTTGAATACCCTTATTCTGAGCTATAGATCAGGAGTGGGAGGACCAGGACAAGTCAACTTCCTTATCGGAATTCAGGTGCTCATTTTACTAATGATGTTTTTTGCCATTTTCACCGTAGACAGCCTTAACTCTGCCTTATCCTGGGTTCGGCTAAACCCTGAAAAAACCATTTACAAACGGCTTTATATATGGTTTTTGTTCCTGTGGTTGTGTCTTAACTCCATATTACCAGCCTTCAGTTACTTTAATGAGGCAAGCCAGGTAGAACGGACCATCTGGCAGAAAAAATCGCAGCTGGATATGGCCAGGGCATTTGACGCGAAGTATGCTGCGCTGGACACGATTATGAATTTTCCGGCTGAGATAAAACAGGAAAGAATAGTCGCTCACCTGAATAATTCTGTTTATGAAGTTGAAGAGGTAGAAAGCAGTGGTGTAAGTGCCGGACTTGAGCCAGAGGACTATGTACTCGAGATAGCTAAGTTTAAACAGGTGCTCTTTTACCTGAGACCGATCTATGATGATAAAATTGCCAGTACGCAATCTCTCATTTTTGATGCTCCTGACAACCACCAATGGCTTTGGGATCAGGGAGATAAGCGACTGTCATTCCGTTATCGTCTGAATAGTCTTCCGGGTAAAGATTATCAGACAATCTATCAGCTGCCTAAGATGAACAAACCGATTTTTCTTCAGGGCTCTATTTACGGACAGATTGTAATGATCCTGCTTATTATTGGTGTGTTCCTGAGCATATTCTATCTGGTAGTCTTTTTTGCACGCAAGATATTCGGCTTTGATTATTCCGGCTACAAGCCCAATGACTTTCTGTCACCAGCTAATATCAAGACCCTGAGAAAATCCATCGACCAGGAGGGAGCCGTCAATAATCTGGCGATTGTAGGGCTTCCAAATTCAGGTAAGATGAAACTGGCTTTTGAGCTTTTGAGCTGTGATATGGCAAAAAAGGTAGCGGCTATTTCCTGTCTTAACATTGCCGAAGAAGATGGTAAGGTCACCATGGACTGTGAGAAAGTGGATACCCTGATGGACGACCTGGGAAACTGTACTTATAAGCCCGGAGGAGATTTGGGGGTTAAGACGGTGGCAGAGTTGGCTGAGTATGATGTGCTGATCGTTGAGAACTTTGAGCATGGATACCAATCTCATACCGAAAATTCAAAGAAGCTCAAATTGCTCAAAGAGCTGCTGGATCAAGGGAAACAGCTTATTCTGTTGACTGATATTTACCCGAGCCAGGTACTCTCTTTTTACCGCAGACTGATCCATCAGAGTGAATCACCTGACGCTGAGCATCAGGAGCACTTTAATGCCTGGCATAATATTTTTGGTGCATTTACCGACATACTTCATGGCTTTAATAAGAATCATACGGCCATGGACCTGGCACTGGATGATTATGAGAAGAACACAGGCATGCAGATCAAACACAGTGCCCGTGACCTGATTACCAAAGAACTCGGCTTTGGCAATTACCTGCCTGAATTGGCAGTGCCGGCCATATCGCTTACAGAGAAAACGGATTATGTAAGTGTAGCCGTAAAGGACGAAAACCCCGGTAAGAAATCAATGTTCAGGAAGACTCCGAACGCGAAGGAGGCCAGGGTCTCTGTTGACAGTCAGGAGTTTGTGTTGCAGGTAGAGAGCCTGGCACGTGGCTACTATGCCAATATCTGGAATTCGCTGGCTACTCGTGAGCGGTTCATTATTTATGACCTGGCCAAAGATGGCTTTCTCAATATTAAAAATGGAGCAGCCCTCTTTTCTCTGATGAAAAAGGGAATCGTTATCTGGAGGGAGAAACCGGTGCTCTTTAATAAGAGTTTCCGAAACTTTATCATCTCCAGCATCAGCAAAGAGGAGGCCGCGGCAATGACACAGGTGATTAAGAAAAACGGTTCCTGGGGCTTTACCAAGACCATTCTGTATATGGTGATGATTGGCCTGGTAGGCTTTTTGATGATAGGAGAACCTCAGTTCGTCAACGATTTTCAAACCTTTGTGGGTGTGATTGCAGGGCTCGCTACGGTAGTGCCGGTGCTTTCTTCATTTTTAGGAGGCAAAAGGGGTGCGGGTTAATATTCCTCTTCCTCCACAATGGCTTGTAAGATCTGGCGCGTAAGGGTGCTGTAGGCCATTGTGGCTTGTTGTCTTAGCTGCTCTCCACCCACATGCCAATTGTGGGTAATCGCAAAGACCAGATCAAATTCAGGTACCACAGCAATGACCTGACCGGCAAAACCCTGTGCCATAAAACCTCTGATACCATGGTCGTCACCCAACCACCAACCGAGACCATAGCCATTTCCCGCGCCTGATTCTGAATTAGAAGACTTTCGGGGGCTTGTAGTTTCCTGCATGTAGGTTTCGGCAATAATGCGTTTTGCATCATAAATACCCTTGTTTGAATAGAGCTGTCCGAAACGAATCATATCTCTTGGGTGGAGTTCCAGCCCGGCTCCACCATTATAATAACCAGGCCCGAGTCTTTCCCAGCGAACTTTACTGAAACCCAGTGGCTGAAAGAGGTACTTTTGAGCGAAGTCTAGTGTAGTCATACCTGAGGCATTTGTCAGTACCAGAGAGAGCAAATGAAAACCAGCCGTACTGTATGCGAAATGAGTGCCCGGCTTGTGAGCCACAGGTTTTTCCAGAAAGTACAGAAGGGGATCGCTGGAGGTGACCCATTCGTTATATTCCGAATCGCCAGACACTTCACTCCATTGCAGGCCACTGGTCATGCTCAGCAAATGGCGGACAGTGATTTCTTTCTTCTGTTGTGTAAACTTACTCTTGTAAGAGCCTGCATACTTATAAGCAGCCTCATCGAGGCCTTTAATATAACCTTGGTCTATTGCAATGCCGATCAGCGCAGACATAATGCTTTTGGTCACAGAGCGGATATGGTCTAAGCTATCAGAGGCATGCGGTTGAAAGTATGCCTCTGATAGCGCGCCACGGTAGCTTACCAATAGGCTGCGGATATTTCTGGCATTTCTGGCGGTCTCATAAGCCTTATCCAGCCCAAAGGGGTAGGAATTGGCAGAAGAAACCTTCTCTGATGCTTGGGAACTGTTGCCCTCCTGGCCACAAGCACTAATGCCCATGACCAGGCACAACAACGATACCAGGGCATAATTTCTCATTTCATATTTTTTAAGGGAAACTGCCCACTTAGCAGCCTGATCATTTCGGGCAGATGCGTGAAGCGGACACGGGCCGGAAGGCGGTACTCTTTTTTGTAGTGGGCTAGTGCTTTGTCATGCTCTCCCGCAATGACATAGGCATCACCGATCCTGAGCAATGAAGTCGTATGATTGGGGTTTTTCTCAAGACCAAACTCAAAGAATTTTACAGCCTCCTTGCCATAGCCATCTACCATTAAAATCCAACCTACATTGGCCACTACGCTCGACCAGTTAGCTTGTTTATAATCCGGATTGCTGGCCAGTGACATCAGTTTCTTCATACCGCTGTCAAAACCACTCGCTTTCGTCTCCTTGTAAATGGCTCCCACAGGGTTCTCCTGACCAGAAGCATTTTTGCCCAGGTACATGGCCTGTAGGTAATCGATGGTATAGTTCGTACCGACCAGGCTGAATTCAATATTGATATCATCACCCAGCATCTGGATGCTTTCATAGCCCGAGCCATTGCCCAGTCCAAATTCACTTCGTTTGAAAGAGAGCTTTCCCTTTGCCATCAGCATATCTCTGCCACCCATGGCCTTTCTCATTACGTTGGGTTTAGTGATGTGCAGCGTCACCTCCTTTGCAATGTCTTTGATGTTGAGGTAACCCACTAGGTCTAAGCCCTCAGCGGTGTGAGTGGCCCTGGTACTCTGAAACCATATTCCCGGAAAATTAGTCGCATCCAGAAAAGCAGCCCCCTGTAGCTCCTGATCACGCTTAGGATGTGCGGTAGACATACTGGCCGCACCCAACCTGATCGTAGCTGAGGTACGGTCTATATGGTCAGGGTCGTAGAATATATTTGCCTGGTAGGCGCTGATGGACCCCCTAATGAGTGGAAAACCAGCAAAGGAGGTTTCGAAAGTAATGTAGGAGGCATCCTTAAAAATCTGGAAGCGATCACCCATATCTATTTCTGCATGCTGGGCAAACAGGCCAGCTGGTAAGGCCAGCAAAATGAGTAATGAAGCCACGAATAAGGCGCCTGATTTCTTGTTTTTTCTAATTTTCATGATTGTTGTGTTTGAGTTTTTTATTCACACAAACAGCTTAAATCATGCAATAGAGGCTACATTTTTTTATGAAGGTTTTCTGAATTTTAACCCGGTTGACTAATCTTCATGGCCAATTACCTGAAAAGCAGAGCTCACCTGCCGGTCTCCCGTGGAGAGCACCAGTTCGTAGTTCCCTTTTTTGATAAACTGATCGTACCTGAAGAAATAGGGCTGAGGGCTTTCTCTCTTTTTCAGTATCAGGTCCCAGCGGAATTCATTGATTCCCTTGATTCCATCCATCTCATATGACCATATTTCTTTTCCTGAAATCATGACTTTGAGTGTGACCTTTTGGGCTTTGTTCAGGTGAAAGCTGATGGTGGTTTTCTGAAGGGTTTCATAATCTACATCTTTATGCGTGTCTCTGATCCTCGGCAATCTGAACTCAGGCAGATCGAACAGATGCAGTTCAGGGTTGTCTACAGACCTACTTTCATGGAGCGGAGAGAGGTTTACTTTGTAGATTCCCCGACCATGCGTGCCCACCACTAGGTCCATGGTGGTTTCATCTATAGCAAGGTCACCTATACTTACAGCAGGCATATTCCTGCCCAGCAGCGACCAGGATACTCCACGGTCAGTTGAGACATAGACACCCCGGTAGAGCCCGGCATAGAGCAGGTTTTCGTTCTTTGGGTCTTCCAGGATAACGTTGGCCACCTCATCCGGCAGATTCCCGGATATGGGCTTCCAGTTTTTACCATAATCCTCCGAGACGTAGATATAGTTACCCAGATCATCGTAGTTCATACCCGTGAGCGTAACGTACACCCGTGATTCTTTGAACCGGGAAGGGGCAATGCTGCGGATGTAGTTATTGGGTAAACCTGTTGAGTTTTCTTCCCAGGTTTTTCCATCATCTCTGCTTACCCAAAAGGCCCCTTTGTCAGTGCCCATATAGAGTAAGCCCGCTGTCATATTTGATTCTACTAATGCCCCGGCCGCAGTTGAAGCTTTGGCTCGGTCAGCCGAAACAGCAAGATCTTCGCTGATCACCTGCCAGGTATCGCCACGATCTACACTTTTGAATACAAAATTGCCACCATGATAAAGCGTGTTGTGGTCATGAGGTGAGATGAAGTAGGGAGCTACAAAATTGAAGCTTTCGGTACCCTCATGACCCTCAGGTAGCCCGGGACGAATCGATACTGATTTACCTGTGCTGATATCCCTTCTGCGTGCAGCACCATTCTGCATGCTGAAATACACAGTATTGGGGTCTTCAGGGTCTACACAGGTAACACAGCCATCGCCACCGCTCCAGGCGTCTACCCACAAGTATTGCCAGCCCTTGTGGTAGCGCGGATCATATTCTTTGGCCGGTCCATAGACGCTAGCATCGTCCTGAGTGCCCCCATAGATCATATAGGGATCGGTTTTGGAGAGCACAATGTCATAGAATTCTCCTGAGGGGATGTTATTGTGATGTGTCCAGTTTTTCCCCTTATCGTAGCTGGTGTAGAGTCCGCCATCATTAGCCAGGGCCAGGTGATTGGGGTTCAGAGGGTTGATCCAAAGTTCGCAATGGTCCAGGTGCAGAGGGTCCGCTGCACTCGGGAAAAGGTGGTACACATCGCCACCAATAAAATCAATGGTTTTACCACCATCCTTACTGTGGGCGAGTCTTACCCCAAGGCCAAAGATTTCCTCATCGTCCTGTGGGTTTACATAAATGTCCGTAAAGTACCAGCCGATTACAGACAAAAACATCTGCTCGTCTTTGTGTGTCTTTTTCCAGCTTTTTCCGCCATTGAGACTTCGGAAGATCTTGGCAGCGCCTTTGCCTTCCTTCCGGTTTCGATGATCCATCAGGGCATATACCTTGTTGGGATTGGTATATGAAACAGCCAGACCTATCCGGCCCACATCTTTGTCAGTCGGCATGCCTTTATGAGCCTTCTTCCAGCTTTTTCCACCATCAATACTTTTGTAAACACCACTGTTTCTGCCATTTACCTCCGGGCTGTGCTGCCACATAGAGGCGTACATGATATCAGGATTCGAAGGGGCAATGACCACGTCATTTGCCCCGGTCTGCTCATCTACATACAGTACCTGCTGCCAGCTTTTACCACCATCCTCAGTTCGGTAAAGGCCTCTGTGCTTATTATCTGACCAGAAATGACCGAGTACTGCCACTACCACTATATCGGGGTTTGTGGGGTGTACGGCAATTTCACCAATGTGCCATGAGTCATTGAGCCCAAGGTGCCTCCAGGTCTCACCGGCATCATCTGACCGATAAACTCCGGTGCCCGGCATGGTATAGTTTCTGGGCTTCTTCAGGCTTTCTCCGGTGCCCACATACAGAATGTCAGGATTCGAAGGTGCCAGGGCTATGTCTCCAATCCCCAATGCAGCCTGATCCTCGAAAATGGGTTTCCAGGTAAGGCCGTTGTTAGTCGTTTTCCAGAGGTTACCAGAACCGAATGCCAGATACATGGTACCTGGTTTGGTGGGGTCCACCTGAATAGCATCTGCCCTTGCAGAGTTGATGGTAGGCCCGATGGGAATCCACTCCATGGCATAGGGCGTAGTGGCTTTCATCTGTTGGTATTGCTCAAATGAGGCCAGGAGGGGGGATTGGGGTTGGGTTTCCTGAGCGGACAGATAGGTAAAAGAGGCCACCAGGATTATCAGTGTGAAGAGGTGTCGTAGTATGGTCATCGGCTGATTATATGAGGATATAATTTAATCAAATCTGTGAGAATGAATTTGACCAGACTCTTTTACCTACTTCCGGCCATCGTGGACTGCATCTCACCATAATTGGCAGTGTAGAAGACCGGTTGATGATATTTTGTCAAAGTTTGGGTAACAAATTCGAGCTTATTGAACTGTAGGGTAAACCTTTAAAAAGCAATAATGAGAAAAATATACTATGCCCTGCTGTCCATACTGATTTTGGCCTCCTGCAGTATTGAAGACGAAGATACAGTCGCCCTTGGGGATGTAAAAGGAGCCATTGAAATTAGTGGTACTCATTCGGGTTTCGGGGAGGTGTTCAATGGTAAAATGATAAGACTCGTTTCAGGTCAAAAAGTTTCGGCCGCTATGGTCGCTGGCAAGTCCTGTGCTGGCCGGACGATTGATTCATTAATTGATCAGGAAAGAGCCGTTACATCCAGAACAACCTCTTGCGACCCGCTTTCACTGATGACTCCCAATTTTGGATACCAGATGTGGAATTACTGGGAAATCGCTCCCGGCACAACCGCTTATTTTGCTGATTACTATAGCACGGGAGCACCTGGCTCGGTATTCATTCAGGACTTTATGACAAACCACTTCCAGGGCTTGCGAAATGAGGGACCTCCACCGCCAATAGCACCCGGAATGATCAGAACCTGGGTTGACGACAGTTTTTTCTCGATTTTTTATGAAGAAGTTCCGGATTCCAATGGCGATTTCCCAAACCTTGGTAGCAGTCAGGGCTTGGACATTTCTACAGAAAGCCTGGAATTTCTGCGTGATGAGTTAGTATGTGAAATACTGGATGTCTATTTCAATGATTACTTTGGATATACAGCACCAGATGGCTTCGGCTACCTGATTGGGGATGTCAATGTCGATATCGTTGATCCCCTGTGTGGCAATGCCAGAGGACTGTACGCTCAGGTGAATATTGGTCACTATGTGTACACCGCGCCAGACTTCCCGATTATTGAATAACTACCTATAGTATAGTTGAAAGTGAAAACCAGCTAACCACTGAAGTTTAGCCTCAGCCAGTAGTGGCAGTTCGTCAATTGTTGACGAATGCGACCTGCCTTACTGCGCTGAGGTTTTGGCTTATGGCTGTCCATAATTCACCGCGATTATCCGAGACATAAAGGTTACCATTGTTGGTGCCAAAGGCCAGAGAGCCGTTTTTGCCCGTAAAGGCAGAGCGGAGTACCAGGTCGAATGACCCATTTTGGGGCAATCCCTTCCGCTGAGCCTGCCAGCTTTTACCTCCGTCTGCCGTGTGATATACCGCCAACTGATTCTTATAAGGAAATCTTAAGTCGTCACTTTGGGCAGGTATTACCCAGGCTTTTTGCACATCGTTGTCGTCTGCTACAATGGCAAAGCCGTAGCTGGCAATGCCGTTGAGGTCGCTTACATTGGTCCAGTGCCGGCCCTTATCTTCCGATCGGTATATGCCACAATGGTTTTGCTGCCAGATGATCTTTGGGTCCGCTGCGGGAATCTGCATACAATGCGGGTCATGTCCTACCTCCACATCGCTGTTGGGCAAATAGAAAGCTTCCAACCCTTTGTTAGTGGCTGTCCAGCTATTACCGCTATCATACGACTGAAAGACCCCCGCACAGCTGATGCCTACGGTCAAATGACTGGTGTCTTCGGGGTCGATGAGGATGGTATGGAGAAACGGATTCTTTGATCCTTTGCCGCCTCCCTGCCATGAGGAGCGAGATGGGTGCTGTGAGAGTCCCTTTAATTCCTGAAAGCTGTTGCCCTCATCCAGGGTTACAAACACCGCAGCTGGTTCTAAGCCAAGATAAAGCCGGTTAGGCTCATCGTGTGTACCATGGGCAATGGTCCAGATAGACTTGAGCGTCAGTTCCGGGGCATCAAACCGGGGTACGCTGATTTCTCCAAAGGTTTCTCCTTCATTCGTTGACTTGTAAAGCTTGGGCCCCCAGTGCTTATGGTTGATGGCCACCCACCAGCTTCCGTTGCGCTCATCATGATGGAAGCAGCCTACAGGCATGCCGATAAACTGGATGTCTTTTAGTAGCCATTCATGATCTACCTGCTCGTAGATGAGTAAGCCTTTGTCAGTGGCGGCTATGAGTTTCATACACTTCGTGTATTCTCCCCCCTGTGGTCCCCCTCGGGGGACACAGTGAAGTCGCTTTTGCCACCGGTTTTTTGGAGCAGGCGGGTTTCTTTGATGATGATGTTGTGGGAGAGGGCCTTGCACATATCGTAGATGGTGAGCGCGGCTACTGAGGCTCCGGTCAGAGCTTCCATTTCCACACCGGTTTTGCCTGAGCAGCGGGCTTCGCAGGTAATCTCCACCAACAGCCCGTCTCTGAGCTGAATGTCTATGGCCACCTTATTCAGGTTGAGTGTATGGCAGAGCGGAATCAGTTCAGGGGTTTTCTTCGCACCCTGAATGCCCGCGATAATGGCGGTCTGAAAAACAGGGCCTTTCAAGGTTACCACCTCGCCATCTTTGATGAATTCGCTCAGCTCTTCTGGCAGTTGCACCAAAGCCTGAGCCACAGCCGTACGGGAAGTGACTGCCTTTTCGCCCACATCTACCATGCTGGGGCTGTCTTTATCTATATGGGTAAATTCTTTCGACATGTTAGAAGCTGCTTCTGTAGGCAATATAAGGATAAACCTCGCCTGCTTTAAATTCCGTTTTTCCCTGTGGCAGTACCACAAAACCATCGGCCTGGGTCATGTTGGCGAAATCACCGGAGCCATTGCCTTTAAAGGTCTGCGCTTGGATGACGCCTTCATCAGATACAGAAATACTGCATTCCAGAAAATAGGTGAGGTCCGGTTTGAAGCTGACATCAGTTACTAGCCTCACGGAGGGTAGCTGATAGGGCATTCCCTGTGATGCCTTGAGCCAGGGCCTGATATAAGCATTGGCACAGACAAAGCTGGAAACCGGATTGCCCGGTAATGCAAATACAGTGCTGCCATTGGCTGCTGTACCAAACCAAAAGGGTTTACCGGGCCGCTGCTTTACTTTGTGAAAATGTTTGGTGACACCCAGTTCATCCAATACTTCGGGCAGGTAGTCAAACTTACCCCGTGATACACCACCAGTGATTACCACCAGTTCATATTGATCCAGAATCCTGGAAATCTCTTCAATCATCAGAGCTTTATCATCTTTCAGGTGATACTGCTTTGAGTCAATGCCCCATTGCTTCAGTACATTTTGTGCACCATAGTTACTCGATCTCCTTACCTGATGTGCCAGGGGCGTTTCGTCAATGTCTACCAACTCGTCTCCGGTGGTGATAATGGCCGCCTTGGGCAGCTTGATTACCTCCAGACTGGAACGTCCTACGGCCGCAGCAACAATGGCTTCAGTAGCACCAAGTGTAATACCCTTTGACAGTACAATTTCTCCCTGCTGCTTATCCTGCCCTTTGAAATGTATATTCTGCCTGTGTTTGACATCCTCGTTGATGGTGGCTATATCATCTTCGATGCTGATATCTTCATAGCGTATTACAGTATCAGCTCCCTCTGGCATAATGGCCCCGGTCATGATCTGTACGCACTTGCCGGCATCTTCAAGCCTCGCCTTGTGCATACCTGCTCCGATAGTCTTTTCAATACTGAAGCTCCTTTGCCCTTGGTCAAAAGCCTCAAAGCTGATGGAAATACCATCCATGGTCACGCGGTCGTAGGGGGGCAGGTCACGGTCCGCAATGATGTCTTCCGCCAACACTCTGCCATCGGCATCATTCAGCGATACCATTTCCGTTTCTACCTTAAGCGTGTGCTGTGTAATAATATCGATTGCCTCCTTGTATGTTATCATTTCTTGAAATTATGAATGATGAATGTTGAATTGTGAATGATATCATTCAACATTAAAAATTTAGCGTTTAAAATTTCTACCCCCCGATAGTCGCCATGGATTGTAAAGAACCGTTTTCATCAGAGTGTTGAGCTTCCGCTTCAAAGCCGTCCTTTGCCCGGCTTTTGAACATTTTGAGAAACTGACTTCTGATATCATTGTCAGTAGCACCTGCCCGCATAAAGTCTCTGAAATTGAAGCCATCTTTTTGATAAAGGCAGGTTTTTAATTCGCCTTTAGGCGTTAACCGTATTCTGTCGCAGGTACCACAAATGGTGCGCGTATAGGCGGGAATCACCCCAATAGTACCCTTAGCTCCGGGAATGCGATAGTTGTAGGAGGTAGAGCTCTTTTCATCTTCCTGTCGCTCCAGGTTGGGGAACTCTGCCTGGATATGTTCTATAATCTTGCGGTAGTTCCATTTAATGGGCTGGTACCCTTTGCTGCCTCCGTTAAAGGGCATTTCCTCAATAAAACGAATGCTCACCGGATCAGTCTTCGTGAGCGCACTCATGGGTATGAGGTCTCCCAGGTTATGTTCTTCCATCACCACGGCATTGATTTTGGTGGTGATGCCCTGACTGATGAGCTCTTTATAGAAGGCCCAAACGGTATCGAATTCATCTCTACGCGTAATGGTTTTAAAGCGCTGTGGATTCAGAGAATCAAGGCTCAGGTTCACGGCATTGATACCGATAGCTTTCAGGGCGGCTACGTGCTTAAGTGGCGCAGTGCCGTTGGTGGTTATGTTCACCTTTTCTATACCCGGTACTTTTACCAGGTCACTCATGAAAGGAATCAGGTCTCTGCGCACAAAGGGTTCCCCTCCGGTGATTCTTACTTTTGAGATTCCCAGCTCAGACAGAATATTCACCAGCCGAAGCATTTCTTCATAGCTGAGTATATCTGTTTTTTTGGTCCAGTTGAGCCCCTCTTCCGGCATACAGTAGAAGCAGCGTAGGTTGCAGCGTTCTGTAACTGCCAGTCGCAGGTATCTCAGTGGTCGGCCGTGGTTATCGAGTAGCAATGGGGTTTGTTGAAATTTCGCTGTTAATATACTCCTAAAACTCACTGAAAGTTGCGATTTAGTTGACAACCTGTCGATGGATTTATAATGTCGGTATAGAATCAGAGAACAAAAGGGAAAAGTAGATGGTTCGGTTTCGTTTTTTAGCGCATATTTGATCAGCAGAGAAATGTATTCCAAACCAATTGCCCATGGTAGATCATATCCAACAATTAGAGAAATGGCTTGAAGAAGGAAAGCAACTGGCCATTGCCAGAGTAGTGAGTACCTGGAGAAGTTCGCCCCGGCCTGCTGGCTCAGCCCTGGTGGTAACGGAAGATGGTGACATGATGGGATCGGTAAGCGGAGGCTGCGTAGAAAAGGCTGTAGTGGCCAAAGCACTGAAAGTGATCGAGACCCGTGAGGCCTCACTGGAAAGTTATGGTGTGGCTGATGAAGATGCCTGGGAGGTAGGGCTAAGCTGTGGTGGAAAACTGGAAGTTTTCATACAGCCCTTTTTTGCGGCAGATGTCTGGTATGAAATGCAGACAGCAAAAGAACACAAGGAGGGAAGGATCTTAGTCACAGCGATAGGGCCTGAAGCGGCAACACTGCTGACCGATCTGGAAGGAATTGAAAATGAAGACCTTCCAAGAAACCTGATCGACCAAAGCCTGAAATTGTATGAATCTACTAAGAACATGATGATTGAGGTGGAGGGCAACAGGTATTTCCTGCAATCATTGCCTCCTAAGCCCAAAATGATCTTAATAGGCTCTGCTCATATCTCCTCAGAGCTTACCTCTTTGGCACACCTTTATGGCTTTGAAACGATACTGATTGACCCTCGGGATACCTTTGCCAAAAAGACCCACTTTGAAAGCAAACCCGGAACAGTACATGTAAACTGGCCCCAGGAGGTCTTACCCAATTACACGCTGGACCGTGATACTTATATAGTCATTCTCTCGCACGACCCTAAAATTGATGATGAGGCACTGAAGCTTGCTCTTAGAAGCGATGTACGCTATATAGGGGCCCTGGGAAGCAGAAAGACCCATGCCAAGAGGGTGGGCAGATTGGAAGGCTATGGTTTTACTCAGGAGGAGATTGCTAAAATCAAAGCACCCATAGGAATCAGTATCAACTCACATTCGGCAAGTGAAATAGCCCTGAGCATTATAGCGCAGGTGATTCAGGTAAGGAACTCTTAATGAGCAGGTTTGTCTTCATACCCGTACTTTTCTGCCTGGCAGGCCCACTTCAGGCACAAAGTATCAGCGCTACCGAAAGGCTCTATGCATATTGGGAAAACGATAACCTGGAGTATGGCGAGCCTCAGCAACTGTTGGAGGCCTACCGGTCATTTATCCGTGAGTTTTCAGATACGGAAATAGCTACCTGTGATAAGAAAGAATGTCTGATCCTGGATGTTTTCCATGTCTGGATGAGCTATGTCTATGATCTGCAAGAAGAGCGTTCAGATCTGTTAAAAGCGGATTTAGACTTCTTTGTTAATAAAGGCATTGACCTGAATGTGAAGTACAAGGGCTATTCGGAGTACATGTTTTCGGAACTCTTCTTCACCATGTTAGAGTCTTTGGGTGTGCTGAACGAAGAGATGCTGATAGAAACTCACTACGAAACGCTTGTCACGGCCTTGCTGGAGCTGGGTGTTGATTTTACGGCCCCTATGAGTAAAGGAAGTCGATGGATGTCCATCAGCCAGTTTTTAGTAACTCAAGAAGAAGACTCAGAATACCCCGGATGGTCCAGCGCACTCAAAGTGCTAATCGATAAAGAGGTAAGGATGGACATCGGGCAGAAGAAAATCTGGTCTCCCTTTATGATGTCTATCATCTCAAAGAAGCACGAGGCTTTCGATATGATACTGGAGAGTGGGGTTGATGTCAATAAGAGAGAGGGGAGATGGAAAGCTTTTGACCTGGCTGTCTACGGCACTGATTCGACTGACTTTTACAAGCTCAAAAAACTCATTGATGCAGGTTATGACGTGAACGCTGGTGTGGGCTCTCTTGAGAGTATGACACCACTGATGACGCTGGCTTATACCTATTATTCAGATGAGAAGTATCTAAAGGAGATCATAGAAAAACTCAAAGAGAAGAAAATAGATTTCAATGCCGTGGATGATAAGGGAAATACCGCCATACATCATGCCGTCATTGCTTTCGATACCTGGTATTGCTTTTATCTGGATGATCTGGTTGACTGGAGTATTAAGAATAGGAAGGGGCAGACAGCACTGGATATGGTACGCGAGATGAGAAAGAAGAAAAAGTTCAGAGATAACAAGTCGCTCCTTTGGCTCGAATCACACTTGGGTGGAGGTAATATGTAAGGAGCACTGACGACCAAAAAAATCGATAGTGACCTGACCAGAGTCATCCAATTCAAAAAAAGAAAATCTTTTTCGTGACAAATGAACTATTTCTCTTTCCATTTGCTTTTATATATGTATATACATATAAAATCAAACAAACCAACAATAACATGACTTACAGAGAAAGAACTCAGGACATCTACAATCAAATCGGACAAGGTAAACTGCTGGATGCTTTTGAGCAGTACTATGCAGAAAACGTGGTAATGACCGAGCCTAATGGGACCAGGGAAGGCAAAGATGCTTGTCGCGTATATGAAAACCAGTTTCTGGGTATGATCAAGGAGTTTCACGGTATGGAAGTAAAGGCGATTACTTCAGATGAGGAAAATGGCATTGTGATGCATGAAACGAATATGGATGTAACCTTTCAGGACGGCAACAGAGTACTACTGGAGCAGGTAGGCGTGCAGCAGTGGGAGGGTGAGCACATTGTTCACGAGCGATTCTACTACAAAGGTTAATGAACGTATTCATCAGAAGTGTTTGAGCGAAGAATCTTCTGATTGTATATCAACCCCAAAAAGGCCCTCGGGCCTTTTTTGTTTTATAGCTTATATAAACCAGTAGAGCATATGCCGTACCTAAAGGCTCGGGGTGAATGGGCATCATCATGCTACCTGTATTTTGTCCCTTATGGGACTGATATACAGCTTGTAGGGCTGTACACCACTAAGGTTTATTCGCGGAATTAGGTCAATTATTAACCACCATCAGGGTCTCGCACAGCGGACCCTGTATGAACTGGTAGTATCGGTAGGTCTAAACCCGGACAGCGTCCTGGTATCCATAGTAGTCACAGGTTTGGAAAACCTGCGACAGGAGTGCTTGAAAACAACCCCATCAAACCATTGCGGTTCTCCGCGCCCTTTGCGGTTTATTAACATTGCAACTTTGCGTCTCTCTGCGCCCTTTGCGGTTTTTCAACTGTGCTATCCAACCATTGCGGTTCTCCCCGCCCTTTGCGGTTGATTAACATTGCAACTTTGCGTCTCTCTGCGCCCTTTGCGGTTGATTAACGTTGCAACTTTGCGATTCTCTGTGTCCTCTGCGGTTAAGAAAACAGCCTAGTCAAACCTTTGCGTTTCATAGCGTCTTTGGGGTTGATTGACATTGCAACTTTGCGCCCTACAGGCTTAGTTAGGGTCGACCACCAAAGGACCATGCGCTTTTTTCTGCTGGTCAGACAGCCAGCCGGTTTCTCCGGCACTGTTTTTTACAAACCAATAGTCATCATGACGGCCCAGAACAGCTACTTCTTCACCAGCTTCCAGAGATTGCCAGAAGGTGGCATCACTGGGAGACTTAAGCATATCTCCGGTAACCTCAAGCGCAAGTACTTCAATGGGGCGTTCTGTGCTGGTCAGGTATCTTTTGGGCACATAGGCTTGCTTACCATCGGCCAGTTCTACGCGATAAGCGTCACGATTCATCGCCACCACTTTGGCCAGTTCATTTTTTGAAAGAGAACTGCTTGAGCGCCTCGCACCGGGAGTACTCTTAACCCGCGTATTTCTGGTGAGCCTGGCGTACTGCCCCAGCAGCGAAAGGTCATTGTCAATGGTTTTTACTTTGGCCGGAGGGTCCTGTAAGTAGTAGAAGGGGTTGACCGCCCCGTTTTTATACACACCAAAATGCAGGTGTGGAGGTGTTGTCCTGGCATTGCCGGTATTCCCTACGGTGCCAAGCGTATCTCCTGGTTCTACATAGGTGCCCTGCTTGGCGATAAGTTTATCTAAGTGGGCAAAATATAGGCTTTGCGATCGCTTTTGATCCTTTAACCACACTACCTTACCGCCTATGCCACGCACACCCACAAAGCTTATATAGCCTTTAGTAGGGGCGACTATATAAGTACCTCGTTTGGCGAAAATATCAACGCCTTCGTGCCTTCTTCTGCCTCCATCGCGTTCATCCCCCCAGACGCTCTGTATTGCACTCGCTGTTTTTCCGGTCACCGGAAACTGCAGTGTCGGAACATTCTCAATGGTTACCTTAAAGTTGCCACCCCGCAGCAACTCTGGCTGAAATCGCAGCACATAAGCCGCATCATTTCTGGGTTCAAAGCCTAGTATCAGGTTCTCCTTATCAGCGGTGGCCACATGTCTGAAGCCATTGGACTCATCTACTCGGAAAAGGTCTACAAATACCTTTGTATCAACTTCTGATTCGGTACTAAAGCTGATTTGAATTTTTTGTCCGCGCTTGGCCTCAAAATGATAGCCCATAGCCACGGCTTCATCTGGTGCCAGATAAAAAGCCTCCTGATAAGGTGCTTTTACTTTTACGGGCTTTTCCAGACTGGTTTGGGACCATTTCTGCCATTCAGTACCAAGGGCAGTGGAGAGTAAATTGGCCTGCTCCAGGGAGTGCTGGTAGGCTTCATGGTCGTTGCGGGGTCTGAAAGGTTCGGGTACTTTCTCTTCTTGCGTACAGGCAAAAAACAGTGCAGTGACCAATAAGGCCAGGCATGTGAGGCGTGGTGGAAGGTGCATAAGACTAGATCAGGTTTTTGATCATAGAAAGAATAACTGATGTTTTCCTAAATTGGTTACATTGTTAACCCTGACAAAATGCTGGTTATCAGCATTTTCGTCAATTATTCATTTTTCCAATGAATAATTTGGGTTCAATGTCTTAATGACCGGGAACACCCCGGATTAAACACCGCTATTTTTTATATGATCCAGCTTTTAAAGGATTGGCAGAAAAACGGACTCGAATACAAACACCGTGAGCACCGGATTTTCTATCGAATGAACGGTAAAGGAGAAGCCTTATTGCTTGTGCATGGTTTTCCTACCGCCTCATGGGACTGGCACAAGGTGTATGACGATTTGTGTGAGCGATTTACGGTGATCGCACCGGATATGATAGGTTTTGGTTTTTCGGCAAAGCCAAAGAATTACGACTACAGTATTCTTGATCAGGCCGATTTATTAGAGTCGCTCATGGAAAGGCTCGAACTCACAGCTGTACACTTACTTTGTCATGATTATGGAGACACTGTAGGGCAGGAGTTGCTGGCACGTTACACCGAAAGGCGCGAAAGAGGAGGCAATACTGTAGAGATAAAAAGTATTTGTTTTTTGAATGGGGGGCTCTTCCCCGAATCGCATAAACCCAGGCTCATCCAGAAGCTTCTGATCAGCCCGATTGGCTTTATGCTCAATCCATTTCTCACCAAGGCAAAGCTCAGGTCTAACTTTGATGCGATCTTTGGGAAAGACACACAACCTTCTGATAAAGAGATTGATGAGTTCTATTACTTGATTGATTACAATAATGGTAAATCGGTAATGAATAAGTTGATCCGGTATATGGCAGAGCGTAAAAAATACCGGGAACGCTGGGTTAGCCCATTGATTAACCCGCCCATGCCCATCAGACTGATTGATGGCTCACAAGACCCGATTTCAGGCAGGCATTTGGCCGAGCGATATGAAGAATTAGTAGACCGGCCTGATGTAATTCACCTGGTAGAGGCAGGCCATTACCCACAGACGGAAAGGCCCGACTTAGTGCTTAAACATTACCTGGAGTTCGTCAATCAGATCAGTTAAACCAATCTGCGCTGTCTTTGTAGTGAAGCTGAAGCCTGCGTTTCTCTGGCAAAAAGAATTCCCCACTGCTTCTGACATTCTCATCGCTTTTATATTTCTTTAGTAGACCAACAGACCCTGATCCAATATGTATGTAAGAAGAAATATCAAATGGAATGTCATTTTCCGTTTTGCCTGGCGCAACCTTATCAAGTTCACACTGTGGTCCACGTTGGTCGTAATTGCCTACGTGTATTTTAAAGAGCAGGGTGTTGCGATAGGTATTCCATTTCTTCCGCTAAGCACCATTGGTATAGCAGTAGCCTTTTATGTGGGTTTTAAGAATAGCCAGTCTTACGACCGGTTTTGGGAAGGGCGTAAAATCTGGGGAGGAATCGTCAATTACAGCCGTACCTGGGCCAACCAGGTGCTGACCTATATGGAGTGCTCACCCACGTTGAACAAAGATCAGGTGAGAGAAATCCAGGAGCGCCTGGTGTATCGCCATTTAGGCTTTATCAATGCACTGAGAATCCAGCTCCGCATGACTACCATACACGACCGTGATAACCTTTCTCCGGTACCAGACTTTAAGCTGGCCAATGACCGCGACTGTGTGGAGAACATTGCCAATTATCTCTCAAGAGAAGAGTATACCGAAGTAGTGAACATGGTCAATACGGCTACCCAGCTAAATCGGAAGCAGGGAGCCGAGCTGGCGCAGCTTCGGAAAGAGGGAGTGATCAACGACTTTCAGCACATTGACATGATGAAGAGCCTGGAGGAGTTTTATAACCTGCAGGGCAAATGTGAGCGCATTAAGAACACACCTTTCCCTCGTCAGTTTGCTTACTTCAGCACCCTTTTCGTGTGGATTTTCATTGTGCTGCTGCCTTTCGGCTTAGTAGAAGAGTTTCAGAAAATAGCGGGCGGTGCTATCGTCTGGCTGGCCATTCCTTTCTCTGTACTCATCTCATGGGTGTTTTCTACTTTCGAGATAATAGGGGATAACAGTGAAGACCCTTTCGAAAACTATGTGAATGATGTGCCTATGTCTGCTATTTGCCGCACCATTGAGATAGATCTGAAGCAAATGCTGGGGGAAACGGACCTGCCGCCAAAGCTTGAGCCGGTAGGGGATGTCCTTCTTTAGAAAGATTCTAAATAATTTTTACGATCCTCTTGCAGACTTCAGGTTCCTGTACTTACTTTGTTATTAAGAATTAATCTAAATAAAAATAGAGGATGTTTGAGGCAGAGTTTGAAGAGTTAGAGGCTTGTGGTACTGGTGCAGACTGGACCAGTGAGCATTCAGAGAAGGGCTTTGTAAGACTGGACGAGTGCATGTTCAAGAAGTGCTGCAAGAAGTACAAAAAGAAGAACAAGAGCCACTGCAAGAAGTGCCCGAAGCGTTAATATTTTAGACCATAGACCATAGACCATAGACCATAGACCATAGTCTATCGCCTGGTTAAAACTGATCAGACTCTCCATTTAGCCAGCCCCAGAACCTTTTTAGCGGTCCTTTTCCCTTTTTTGCTTTAGGTGCCACTGGTTTTGGTCTGGACATACCGTTGATCGGTAGTGGAGCCATGGCCTCTTCTTCTTGCGGAGCTTTCTTTTTAGGTTTGGTGGGTGCGGTTTTCTTAGTAGTCTTTGACTTTGCCTCCAGCTTGGTGCGGTAGTGCTCCTCTTTCTTTTGCTTCAGTTTTCTCTCAGCGTCCTTCTTTTTCTTCTTTGCGAGTCTTTCAGCCTTTTGTCTTTCGTATTCCAGAGGGCTCAGTCGCTGACGCTGATTCTTTCTGTTTCGGCCACGGCCACGATCATTCCTTCCGTTTCGGCTTTGCTGGGTTTTCTTATCGGGCTTATCTGTTGATGCTTCCGTTGCACCTTCTTCTTCCGCTTTGGGTTCCGGCTTCTTAGGCTCAGGCAAGTCTATTTTACCCACAACTTTTAAGCCTTCCAGTACAGGCTTTTCTGTCTTGATCAGCTCCGCATTGATGAATTCCTCATCCTCTTCAATCGCATTATACACCTTCACTTCTGGTTTAGGCTTTTCGAGTTGAATAACCACTTTCTTGGGCTCTTCTGGTGCGGCTTCTGTTTTTGTCTCTGTTATTGGTTCAGCCTCATCAGTAGCCGATACCTGGCTGGTAGCGTGGGAGGGAGGACCAAAAGGAACTTCAAGGTGCTCCAGGTCCGGGTCTTTTTCTTCGGTGATTACTGTTTCATCGGCTTCCTCTGTCGCAGTGTCATCGTCAGAGGCAGAGGCAGAGGCTTCAACTTCTGCGGGTGTATCTTCTTCTTCAACTATGGGAGCTGATGGTTCTGCCACTGGAAGTTCCTCTGTTTCTTCTGCGGCTTCTTCAACCACCGGTGGTGGGAAATGTGTCTCAGCAATCTCCACCTGTTCTTCCGTCAGTTTGCTATTGGCTTCGTTTTGAAGCTCATGTCCTGAATCAGCGAGTAGTGTGAGAATTTTCTCGGGATGAACTCCCAGTTTTCTAGCGAGTTGTCGGAGACGCATTGTGTATTATTAACAGATTGAGCGACAAATATAATGATTCTGGTTATCAATGAAATAGGCATTTCTTATGTCATCAGCCCCTTTTTTATAAGCAATTAGTTAATCCGACAGGTGGCTTAGCTAATCTTGACTAACATCGGTAGTAAAGTACTTAGACTTACTCTATATCAATCCGCATTATATGTTACTCAATTACCTCACTACAATCATACGACAAATGCAGCGCAGACCCGGGTTTTACCTGCTGAACATATCCGGACTGGCTGTTGGTTTGTCTGCCTTTATACTCATGTTTCAGTATGCCTCTTATGAGTTGAGCTTTGATAAGTTTCATGAGAGGGCCGATGATATTTACAGGGTCAATTTCAACTACCAGCTTCCCGGTAGCCCACTCTATGAGGGGGCGGCTGTTTTTGCCGGAGTTGGTCCCGCCCTGGAAAAAGAATTTCCCCAGGTAGAAAAGACCACCCGTCTGGTCAGTATTTGGGGGGGAGGAGGCGTAGTGCGCTTTGGCGATAATCGGCTGAGCGTAGCTGAAATACAGTATGCTGAGGAATCTTTCTTTGATGTTTTCTCTTTTGAACTTCTGGAGGGGAATAAAGCAGGGGTACTGGAGGATGTACACACAGCCCTGATCTCTGAAAACCTGCGTGCGAAACTATTTGAGGATAGAAAAGGCATGGGAGAGTTGGTGGAATTACAAACCAGAGACGGGCTCCAAAACTACCTCATTACCGGGGTGTATCAGCTAAAACCTAACTCACACTATACATCAGATATGCTGCTTTCGTTCTCCTCACTGGAGCAACTGCTGGGTTTCAACCTGGACTTGCACTGGGCCTGGTTTGACTATATCACCTATGTGAAACTGCAGGATGGTACAAATGCCGATATGCTGGAAGCACAATTCCCTGCTATGGTTGATAAATATGCTACCGGCAAAAACAGAAATAGCCGGACGATGGGGTTTTCTCTTATGCCCCTGTCTGATATTCACTTGCACTCACATGTCAACCAGGAAATTGTAGCCAACGGAGACTACCAAACTGTCGTTTTCCTGCTGATCGTGGGGGGATTGATTCTCACGATTGCCTGGATCAATTACATCAACTTATATACGGCCAAGGCTACTGAGAGAGGAAAGGAGGTAGGCATCAGAAAAACTTTGGGTGCAGGCAAGGCACAGCTGCGGGTTCAGCTTTTGCTTGAAGCCTTTATCATTAACCTGATAGCGATTGCCCTGTCTCTTTTCATAGTCAGGGCAGCTATTCCGTTATTGGTGGAGCTCACCGGAATGCATATTTCAGGTGATTTCTTTGCTATACCGGCCTTTTGGTTACGAGTAAGCCTGTTGTGGCTTGTGGGATCATTACTATCTGGTTTCTATCCGGCATTGCTTATTTCAAATTATGCCCCTTTGATGGCCATCAGGTCAGTAACACTCAGGAGCTCCGGCAACTTCAGAAAAGCCCTGGTAGTATGGCAGTTTATGGCTTCTGCGGCTTTAATTATCGGAGCAGCTACGGTGTACCATCAGCTGACAGAAATGAACGAGCAGCCCATAGGTATTGATACCGATAGCGTACTCGTTCTCTCAGTGCCGCAATTCACCAGGGACCATTCGCATTATTATCAGTCCATCAATGGCCTGAAAGAAAGTCTTTTGACTTATGCCGGGGTAGAGGCGGTGTCCTACGCCTCTGATGTACCCGGCAAGCAGGTAGGCTGGCGTGGTAGCTCCCAGCTCATAGGGTCGGGAAATGAAGAAGGGACCGGCCTGGTCTATAAAATGGTGATTGGCCAGGACTACCTCGACCTGTATGATATAGCCCTCCTGGCAGGTAGAAACTTTGAACGGGTTTCTGATAGTGCCTCTGTTATTCTTAATGAGCGGTCTCTACCGATTTATGGCTTTAAGTCTCCCGAGGAGAGCCTGAACAGGCGTATTTACTTTCCCGGAGTAGATACTCTTACAGTGATAGGAGTGGTAGAAGACTACTATCAGGAGTCACTAAAGGAGCCCATTAAGCCCACAGTTTATCTGCAAATGGAAGAAGAACTGATGTACCTTTTTGTTCGCCTGCAGGAGTCAGAACTGGCGGATTTTCTGGTCTTTGCAGAAGACCGGTTTGAAGCAGCATTTCCAGGTCTGCCGTTCGATTATCAATCTATTGAGGACAAACTCGCCCTGCGCCATGCTTCGGAAAATAGCTTTCTCAAGGCTTTTAACCTCTTTGTACTCTTGTCTTTCTTTATCAGCTCCATGGGGCTGGTAGGACTGGCATCGTACCTGGCTCGCAAGCGACAAAAGGAGATGGGGCTCAGAAAAGTACTGGGCTCCTCGGTAAAAGGAATTGTGTCATTATTCTTTAAAGATTTTACGAAACTGGCCCTTCTTGGTAATCTGGTTGCATTGCCTCTGGTGTATTATGGGGCCAATTTGTGGTTGGATCAATTTGCTTTCAGAACCTCCTTTTTGTGGTGGTTACCGGTCATTGCTCTGGTACTAAGTCTCGTACTAGCCTTTTTGAGTACCCTCTATCATATACTCAAGGTAGCTCGTTTGAATCCTGCTACTGTGCTTAATCGGGCATAAATGGCTCGGTGACTCATTTGGGTTGTTTCAGTTATTTAATTGAAAGGTGAAATGTAGATGAAGATCCCGTTTTTCGCAGTAAACACCTATTGCGTTTGCCATGTAGATCATGCGAATTGGCCTGAGATTTATATATTTGATAGAATCCAAACTTTTTAATCATGTCAATTTTAACCATTATTTTACTTGTTATAGGGGGGATAGTACTACTGGTTTTGCTGATCGGTTTTACCTCTCCGAGATTGGCCACCATGGAGCGATCTGTTGTGATCAATGCCTCTGCCGACAAAGTTTTTCCCTACCTCAACAACCTTAAGACTTTTGTTGATACCTGGTCTCCCTGGACCGAAAAAGACCCCAGTGCCGCCCATGAGTACAACGATATTGCTTCCGGTGAGGGAGCTTTCTATTCCTGGAAGGGAGAGAAAAAGAAAGTAGGCGAGGGGAATATGAAAATAATCAAAAGCGTAGAAAATAAGCAGGTACAGACCATGCTCTTCTTTAAAGGGCAGGGCGAAGCAAAAGCCGGCTGGACCATTGTCGAAAACGGTGATGGTGTAAAAGTGACCTGGGACTTCGAGTCAGACAATGGCATGAACCCGATAGGCCGCATTTTCGGTCGCTTTATGGATAAATTCCTCGGCCCGGACTATGAGAACGGACTGAACAAGCTCAAGAAAGAAGTAGAGGGGTAAAACTCTTTGTGGCTATGCCAGAAACAGAAAATGCCAGCCCAACGGGCTGGCATTTTCTGTTTGAAGCTTTGAGTTTTTACTTTGGAAAACCGGCACTCGCCATTACCTCTCTCATCTGATCAGTGTGACGCTTGGTGTGGCCAGACATAAAAATAATGGCCTGATACACATCAATAGTTCCGAAAGGAAGCTGTCCATATCTATTGCGAAGGTCGTCATTTGATTTCTTCACATATTGGATGTGCTCACCTCTTAATGCCTTGAACTCTTTCAAAACCTGGTCCAGTGGTTCTGGTTTGGCTTCTGGCTCAAATGCAGCGAACGTTTTTACTTTCTGCTCCCGGCTTTCAATGATTCCCATTAACTGGTCATCACTCATACCCACTTCAGAGCGCTTGGATGGGTCCGGGTCAGTAGCCAGTGCCGTATCTACAAATCCACCCCAGAGATTCTGCTCCGATAGTGCTATGTGCTTTACACATTCTGCGATAGACCAGGATTCAGCATTTGGTTTGTAGTTCAGCTGCTCTTCTGATAAGCCTTTGATCACCTTCATCATGTCCTTTTGGGTATCCGAAAGGTGTTTTGCCGCAAACTTGCGTTCCTCTTTTGTCATCTGAGCATTTACGTTCACCACAGCAAAAAGCATTGCTGCAAAAAATAAGATTGTCTTTTTCATGGTCGATTATTTTGTCCTCTATAAACAGTGTAAGTTAATCAAAAGAAGCTGATTGCCTCTTCTTGTTTGTTGGACGAACAAGTACTAGCTTTTGGGACGAAAAAATCCGAAAAAATGGAATTCACTGAAATCATGGGGCTCGTAGGAGCTTTTCTAAGCAGTATCACCTTTATACCGCAGGTAGTACTGACCTGGAAAACAAAAAGCGCCAAGGACTTAAGTATGAATATGCTTTTGATCATACTGACCAGTACGGTGGTGTGGCTCATTTACGCCATACCTCAAGACCTGCTTCCCGTTATCATTGCCAATTCCATTATTTTGGTGCTGAGCAGCTGGCTTATCTATTTTAAGCTTACCCACAAAGAGCCCAAGCATTGACATCTGCCTATATCGTATTGGCTGTAGCAGTGCTTGCCATATGGCTGCTTTTCAGAAAGAAGAAGGCCAATGCCATACCGGTAAGTGAAATACCCGATAAGTGGAAAGCCATACTGACCAAAGAGGTGCGGTATTTTCGTGAGCTGCCAGTCACTCAGCAGCCACTTTTTCTCAAAGAGGTAACCCGTTTTCTGGCCAGAATCCCTATAAACGGGGCCGACCTTGAGGTTACGCTGGAAGACAGACTGTTGGTCGCCAGTAGTGCGGTTATTCCGCTATTTGGTTTCCCTGACTTTGATTATCAGCACCTGGATGAGGTGATTCTCTATCCGGGCCACTTTGACCGGGAATTTAATTTTGAGAACCCCAAAGAGCTGATCACAGGCATGGTAGGCAACGGACCTATGGAGGGGAAGGTGATCCTCTCCAGAAAGGCACTTCATATCGGCTTTGATAATACTCAGGATAAGCACAATGTGGGTATTCATGAGTTTATTCATCTGTATGATAAGGAGGATGGCGTGATTGACGGTATCCCCGAAGCTTTTGTAGACAAGTCATTTGTGCTGCCCTGGCTTAAGCTAATTGAGGGTAAGATCAAGGATATCCACAATGACGATTCAGAGATCAGAGACTATGGAGGTACCAATCATCAGGAGTTTCTGGCTGTAGCCGGGGAGTACTTTTTTGAGCGCCCCCACTTGCTACAGAAAAAACATCCGGAGCTCTACCAGATGATGGTAAAAACCTTCAATCAGGACCCCAGCCAGCTGTTGGCCAGAAAAGAAGTAAAGGCCAAAGCTCTGGGTAGAAACAGTCCCTGCCCTTGTGGGAGTGGTAAAAAGTATAAGCAGTGTTGCCTGGATTAGCATCTGTGCCTGTGGCTTCGATGCGTGTATTGGTCAATTGGTCATTTGTTGATTGGTGAAGTCTCTCTTCGTCCAATTGCGTTCCTGTCGCAGGTTTTCCAAACCTGTGACGACAATGGGTTTGCTGACTCTGTCAGGGTAGTGGTTTCTGTATTGGCTCTAGCCTAGTCGCTTGCGTTTCGCGAGTGATTGATTGATACGTCCCATCTAAATCTTGCCCTCGGGGGAAGACTTGGTTCTAACTATGTTTTGGCTCGCGCACTAAGGTCGGCACGGAACGTCAGACCGGCTTTATATGCTCAGGGTCCTCTGCGAGAGACCGCTGAGCGTGGTGAGGGTGTGTGGCTATGTGTTTGATCAGCGCTCTGTCGCGGGTTCTCTGAACCTGTGACTATAATGGGCTCTCTGACTCTGTCAGACTAGCACTCTCAGTTTTATTCTCAAAGTACTAACCCTTAGCCCCGATGGAAGCAATTGTCTGAGCCTGCCTTAGTTGGCAGGTAAAACCCCAAATGGCCTTGCTGGGAGCAGGCGAGTGCGGACAGAGGGAAATGCTGCCCAAGAAACTACCTTCAAATGGTTTGAAAATCTTTTACCGAAACGCCCTTTTTAACAGGCATTTAGGTAATTTCGCGCCACGAAAAACAGACAGTGATTTGAGGCCGATTATTGAGGTTTTAGAGGAGGACTACGAAATACCACAGTTGGGGGTAAGAAGGAAGATTTCTGCCCTGCTGCCGGCTGATTATCATCAGTCTGACAAGGTGTATCCGGTACTTTACCTTCAAGACGGGCAAAACCTCTTTAACCCGCATGCGCCCTATGGCGATTGGGCGATTGATAAGTCACTGGAAGGGCTGGCAGCAGAGGGTATGACGGACCTGATAGTGATTGCCATAGACCACGGCAACGAAGAAAGAATCTACGAGTATTCGCCCTACTACAATCCATTGTTTGGGGAGGGGAAAGGCAATCAGTACGTATCTTTTCTCACCGATACGCTGGTGCCTTATGTCAACAGTCATTACCGAGTTTCTACCCGCAGGCATGACACGGGTATTGGTGGCAGCTCTATGGGGGGCTTGATCAGCCTGTATGCAGGACTTACCGCACCGGCTACCTTTGGTAAGCTGATGGTGTTTTCACCCAGCCTCTGGATCTCGCCCATGATCTATCACCACGCGGACCAATGCACGCTGATGGATGGGGATGCCCTGTACCTGTATGCCGGTGGTATGGAGAGCAAAGCACATATACCGAACATCAAAAGGCTGGATAGCATCATGGCTCCTAAGTTTGATGATCTGACTTTCGCCCGTTATAAATGCTCGATATATGAGCAGGGGCAGCATGGGGAGTATTATTGGGCCTATGAGTTCCCCAAGGCAATTAAATGGCTATATTTCAATAATGACATACATGCAGTTTAGAGCAGTAAAAAACATAGAAAATCCTTCAGTAGTGGTTCTGGGTTTCCCGAAGGGAGCCGTAGACTTCGAACTGATCAAGTCTTATACAGGCTCATCGAACGTGCCCGATTTTCAGGGAAACTTTAAGCAAATCATGAGCTTGTACCATGTGTCTGACCCTGTGAAAGTGTACCTGGTAGGGCTGGGTGAAGCTAAGGACAAAACCAAGGCGCATGATGCTTTTCGCTGGCTGGCCCATAAGCGTAAAAAGAACTGGGGGACTGAAATCAGCATTGATTGCCGACACCTGGACAAGGCTTATACCGAGGCGGCTGTGCTGGGCACTACGCTGGCTACCTATGATATAGGAGCTTACAAAACAGAGGAAGAGGAGCTACCGGCTTTTTACGATGAGGACTTTATGTGTACCATCGTGTCCAAAGAAGATGTAGTGGAGGTAGTGCAACGTGCCGAAGCTACAGCCGAGTCTATGATGCAGATCATGGCTTTGGTGGATGCTCCCGGCAATGTGAAAACACCCACTTTTCTGGCAGAATGGGCACAGAACTCAGCGCAGACTTATGGCTATGAGTTTGACGCATTGGAGTATGAGGAGCTGGTGGAAGAAGGCCTTGAGGCGCTGCTGGCCGTGGGGCAGGGCAGTCAACACCCTCCGGTACTGATCAAAGTGGAGTACAAGCCTTACGGTCTCACGGGCGATACGCCCAAGATTGGTTTGGTAGGGAAGGGCATCACCTTTGACACAGGTGGACTTTCTATCAAGCCAGCCAACAACATGCACTATATGAAGAGTGATATGGGAGGGGCTGCTGCTGTACTGGGAGCAGTGGAATTAGCCGCTAAGCTAAAGCTTCCTGTACATTTGGTGGGGCTCGTAGCCTCGGCAGAAAATGCAGTGGATGCTAATAGCGTGAAGCCGGGAGATGTGATTGGCTCGTACTCCGGTAAGACGATTGAGGTGATAGATACGGATGCAGAAGGCCGCCTGGTACTGGCAGATGCCCTGAGCTATATGGTGCGCAACTATGCACCGGACTATATGATCGATCTGGCCACCTTGACAGGCAGCTCGGTAATGACACTTGGCTATTCGGCAGGTGCTATGTTTACCCATGATGATGACCTGGCTAAACTGACCTCTGATTGCGGTGATGCACAGCATGAGCGCGTTTGGAGGTTACCACTTTACGATGACTTTAAGGCGGATATCCATTCGGATATCGCGGATGTGCGCAACTACAGTGGCAAGCCACTGGCCGGGGCTATTACGGCTGCTACCTTTCTGGAGGCTTTTGTAGAAGAGCACAAGCACTGGATGCACCTGGATATTGCCGGGGTTGCCTTTGGTGACAGCCCGTACTCTAAAATGAAAAGTGCCAGCGGCTATGGTGTGCGGTTGCTGCATGAGGTGATAAACAGATTGATAAGAAGTTAACCAATCCCCCTGCCCCCCTTCGCCAAGGGGGAAAGATTGAGAACAGTGACAAAAAACTACGAACGTACCTGAAGAGCATACACCGATTAACTAATCACTGATATACTAATCAACTAACGACTATGTCGAACCGAACATTAAACTTCCTTTGTGTCTCCACTTACTTTAAAGGAGAAGACTTTCTGAAAGCCTGCAAGGCCCAGGGTAACAATGTGTACCTGCTTACTAAAAAGGAGCTGGAACATGAGGCCTGGCCTTATGACTGCATAGAAGAGACTTTTTATATAGATGATTGGAATGATGATGACGTGATCAATGGCATCGCCTACAAATTCCGTTCTATCAACTTCGATCGCTTTGTGGCACTGGATGACTTTGATGTGGAGAAGGCTACCATGCTGCGCGAGCACTTCCGCATGCCGGGTATGGGACAGACCACAGGACGATACTTCCGTGATAAGCTGGCCATGCGTATTCAGGCGCAGGACTCGAAGATCAGCGTACCAGCCTTTACCGCACTCTTTAATGATGATGCTATTAACCTGTTTGCGGATACAGTGCAGGCTCCCTGGCTGATCAAACCTCGCTCAGAGGCTTCCGCTACGGGTATTAAGAAAATCCATTCTAAAGATGAGCTTTGGGAGGTAATCCACAGCCTGGGAGATGACCGACATAAATACCTGGTAGAGAAGTTTGCTCCCGGTGACGTGTATCATGTTGATTCACTCAACTATGAGAAGAAAGTACTCTTTACCCGCGTAAGCCAGTATCTGGATACGCCCTTTGAGGTGGCGCATGGGGGAGGCATCTTTCGTTCTCACACGGTAGCCTTTAACCTGAAGGATGACAAAGAGCTGAAGAAAATGAACAAGCGTGTGATGAAGGCCTTCGGCATGAAGGACGGTGCCTCACATACGGAGTTTATCAAGTCGCACGAGACAGGTGAATACTTCTTTCTGGAGACCAGCAGCAGGGTAGGAGGTGCCAACCTGGCTGAGATGGTAGAGGCCTCTTCACAGATCAATCTCTGGGGCGAATGGGCGAATATTGAAGATGCCGTACTGAAGGGCTACGCTTACGAGCTGCCCGAGGTAAAAGACCAATATGCAGGCATTGTGGTGTCATTAAGCCGTTTTGAGCATCCGGATACTTCATCCTTTGCTGATGCTGAGATTGTCTGGCGTATGGACAAGCCCTGGCACATTGGCCTGATTGTGGCGGCTGATACGCGCGAACGTGTATTGGAATTGCTGGACGCTTATACTCATCGCATCAGCAATGAGTTTCATGCCAGTGCTCCGGCACCGGATGCAAGTGTTTAATATTCGAATTCCTCAGTAAGATTGCCGTGTCAGACTCCATTGCATTTCGTCTTTCTCGCAATGACGATGACAAACTTCATTGTGGAATGAACAAGGCTTATTATTCAAAACAATGAGCCTTGTTCACTGTGAGCAGAAAATTACTCCTTAATCTCCTTCTTCAGCTTTTGAGCAGACGCTGACTCTGGTTCCAGGGATAAACTCTTATCGATGGAAGCCATGGCCAGTTTAGTCTTTCCCTGCTTATGGTAAGCCTCTGCTAAAGCTTCGTGGCTTTTGGCGTTATCAGGAAATGTCTCAGTGGCAAATTCAAGCAGGGCTATTCCTCTGCCCTCGGCTACCTCACCCAAGTAGCCCTTAGCCGCATACATGGCATAGCTCTGAAAAAGCTCTACATCCAGCTGGTTAGTGTCCGAATGTGATTTGTAGAACCTTTTGGCCTTTTTGTCACTCTCCAGTATGATCGCTTTGGCTACAGCCAATGTATAGCTCATATCGTCCCAGTTCCTTTGTGGGGGAGTTTTGCCCAATAGTTTTACCATCGCTTCAGCCACTGAGTAGGTTGAGTTAGGGTTTTGGCCGGTTACCAAGCGTTCGTCTACGACAGCCTGATCCAGCATGGCCGGTGCTTCCCGGAAGTCTGCACCCAGGCTCGTAAGTTTTTCCTGGAGCATAAAGGGCAGAAACTTAGCCGTTTTAGAAAAGAGCTTCTCTTCCATATCGGTAAAAGAGCTGATCTGCTTGCCCTCTATCAGCGATGAGCCATCAGATAGCTTTACATTGATCAGTGCGGCCGGACCGTGGCAAACTGCGCCTACTGTGCCGTTATTCTCATAGATTTCAGCTGTGAGTTTGGCCATGGCGGTGTTGTCAGGAAAATCCCACATGGTTTTACCACCCGCAAAGTAGATGGCACTGTAGTCAGCAGCCTTTACCTGTGAAGGGGCCAGTGTGTTCTTGAGCTTGTTTACGTTCTGCGGGTTAGATAGGAACTCTTTATTTACTGGTTTTAGTTTTTCTTCAGGTTCAGCATAAGTGACTCCTCCCAGTGGGCTCATAAAGTCTACGGCAAAACCACTCTCGGCAAAAACTTTATAGGCTTCTGCTACTTCGGAGAGCTCATAGCCTCCCGCAACGATAGTGTCCTTACCGGCAATGGTGGCTTTTACCTCCTTGTTGTTGGTGACTACAATTAAGATTCTCTCCTGTGCTGATAAGCGAGCGGTGACTCCGAGAAACAGCAGGATGACTATGAATAAATACTTTGTTCTTTTCATGATTGATTTGAGTTTTTATTAATGACCTGTTTTACTTTTTAATTCAGGGTAAATCAATCATGTTTTCAGGCCAAAGTCTACCTGTTTTATAATCCTGCAAGACTATTTTTGAGTTCTTTTAATTTGAAAGTCAGTGAGTTATGTTTGAGTTATATTTGAGTCCCTTAAAACAGTCAATAGTTACAGTTCACCAGCCTATTCCAAAATTTGCTTTATAATTAGTTCCCTATACCTCAGTCAACCTATCTCTGTCTAAAGGTGCCAGGCAAGGCCAATTGTTTTAAATGCACTGTATATTTTACAAACACGACCTTTTGCACACAGGAGGGCGGCTAAACCGATAACAGCGCGAAATACAAGTCGGTTGGATTTGGCACGCGCTGGCCTTGCGCGAAAAAACCGAGCTTGAATTTGGTGTTATCGGAAAGGGTTTTTGGTCCTTTTTGGCCGCAAAAAGGTACAAACGAGGTTTAAAAAATGAGCTATAAAACCTGGCCTCTAAAAGAAATCGTTGGAAAAGAAGCCTAAATATAAGGTTCCACTAAATAAAAGCTGTGCGAAGAGATTAGCTCTCATGTCAGATTTGCCAATTAATCTCTTTCAATACTCAGCAAATACCGCCCGCCTGTTCTTTTCGGTATTGGGAAGGTGTTTTTTGCAGAACCTTCTTAAATGAAGTATTAAAAGCCGAGAGACTGTTGAAGCCGGAATCGAAAGCAATGGAAGCAATTGTCAGATGCGAGTTCTTAGCTGAGGCCAGCATTTGCTGAGCAGCTTTTACCCGGTAAGTGTTCAGGTATTGCTGAAAGTTCTGCCCGAAGTTTTCGTTTACCGCCTGTGATAGCACATGCGGAGTGGTATTTAACTCAGTAGCTATCATAGGGAGCTTCAGGTCGGGATTGAGAAAACGTTTCTCCTCTTTGATATGGGCTTCCAGTCTGGCTATAACCTCTAGCGATTCGGCATTATCGAGCCTTGAATTCTGGTACTTCTTTTCTTCAGGCTTATGCACCTTCTTCATAATGGCCCAGAAGCTCAAAGGATAAATGACAAAGGAGTAGGTAATCGGGCCCGCTATGTAAGGCACAATTTCATCAAGCAAGAACACAAAGTACGAAACCCAGATAAGGGCCATGCCCAGGTGAATAAAATTGACCCATTTGTGTGCTGTTGTTCTACTCTCATTTGTATTTGACCGTTGATGCTTTCTCTGCCAGATAAAGGAAATAACTATGTAAACCAGAAAGTGCAGGTAGATAAAGACAATGCCGAATGACATATAAAACTCCTTACCAACAATGCCCAGACTGGTGAGCACCAGGAAAGTAGCAAAGGGCAGGGCATGTAAAACCTGTACCTTATCAAGCTTAAAGTCTTTTTGCAGAAAGCTGCGAACGTATAGGTAGAAGAGGGGACCAAAAGACAAAATGAGCGTCAGCCCCAGCAGCACCAGCATGATGTCAAGGTCTGAGGTAAAGTAGAGAAAAATGGACTTGCTGATTCGCAGCCCGAAAACCACCAGTAAAGCTCCTAAGAGTTTGTTGGGCTGTGAGTGGGAGGGCGTACCGACAATCAGGTAGGTACCCAATGAGAGGCCGTGAAAAACGCCAAGACCGCAGATGGCTAATATGATTATATGCTCGGGTAACATGCTTAACCTGAAGGACGAACCAGCACCGGAAAAGTCAACAAGAGATTGAAAAGACCGGGCATTTAAAAGGTTTAGTTTGCATACCCGGTTGGTTTATCCGAGCTAAAAAGAAAATCCTATCACCTCAGAATCAAGGTGATAGGATTTTCAAAACCGACTATCTGTTCATCCTTACAGACGTGGTTGGTTTATGCTTTGAAGTTTAGTGATTCAATTTTAATCGCAAATACCATCGCCATCTAAATCGCCACCTATACCACATGGGTCAATGCTTGGTCCTGTGTTAGATGAGATATAGCAATTGTAGACGGTTGGTTCTGCGTGTCTGAGCTCAAAATCATCCTGAATATCTGGTGATCCGTTAATCCAACTATCATACACAGCAGAGATTTCAAGTTTAACTTTTTTATACTGTTTGTTGGCGCTGCCAAACACGGTCATCAGCTGAGATTGTGTTTGCCCGGCAGGAATAGTCACTATGAGAGTTTCTACGATCGTGTCGGTGGGAGGTGTAGTGTAGTCACCCAGTGGGATTGGATTTCCTGCCTGATCGTAAATGATACCATCGTCAATAATGGCTAAATGGACAATCCTGTCATAACCCTGTGTTTTATCACCGGTAACTCTCACACCGTAAGCTGTTCCCTGGGCACCATTATGAAGATTAAAACAAGTACCTGTTGGCACCATCTGGGCAAGAAGGTAACCACCTGCTCCCTCGCCAGTTCCCGGATCAGGTAAACCCAGGTCGGGAATGTTAGAGGTTTGTTGGTCAATCTCCATTGACTCAAAAGGTTCTTCACCGCTACAGGCAGCTACAAATACAATCAGTGAGAGCAGCATGGCTCTCAGGAACATCGGGTTTTTAAAGTTTAATTTCGACATTTTAATTTTTGTTTAATGAATGAACTCTGTTGTCAGAGATAGGTCATGGGACGATTAGAAAAGCAATTGCTCAGTCCGCGAATGACGGTTCTCCAACTCGAATAATGAATGTGTTATTCGTTTTGATTAATAAGTAAAACCGCACGGGATTAAAATAGTTGTTAATATTCTATTAAAGAATTTTATGAAAACCATATGTAATGCTTATAGAGTGGTTATTAATTTTTGCTAATTTCTTATGGTGTGATAAAATCCATGGCTGTTTCGCGGAGAGTTTTTGTTAAACCGGAGCAGTGGTCTGGGAATTTTTCCTACTGCTGGGAGCTCCACCATGGCACTTTGATAGTTGGCTATATAATAGAGACTTTTAAAGAGGAGTATCCATGTTACTTTTTGCGGTCAACCACCCCTAACCCCTCCTGTCCAGTAGGGGAATTGTTCACGGTGACTTATCAATTCCTGTCGCAGGTTTTCCAAACCTGTAATCTTTAATGAAGCCAGACCCTTTTTAGTTTACATCAACTGTTCGTTGTCGCGAAGGAGGTAAGACCGAAACCTGTTTGTAAGCGAATTCATCTGTCAATCGCAATGATATGATAAGACGGGAATGCACCAATAATCTCCTACCTGTATTCAATCAATACCAAATCTCCTATTTTTCTATTCATAGATTTTATATTGAATAAGCTGGTTTGAATGGCTATGTTTATTCTTTGCTGATTGAATACTACAAATAAAGAACTCTCCGATATGTCTGAACTCGCCCTTAAACTCATCGCCAAAGAAAAGAAAGAAAGAACCGGAAAGCTGGATTTGGGTAAGTGTGGGTTGACGGAGATACCTGAGGAAGTTTTTGAACTTACCTGGCTGGAGGAGTTAAAGTTCTCCAACAGGTGGATAAATTATAAGAAAAACCGCTGGGAGGAAAGCGTAAACAGCGGTGATGACAACCAGTTTTCGATATCATCATTGCCTGAAGCAATAAAGCAATTGAAGGTGCTGAAAGCGTTCTTTTTTGGGGGAGATGATATGAAGAGCTGGAGTCTTGAAAGGGCAGATGAACTTCAGCAACTGACCAGCTTACAATCATTATACCTTATCAATAATAAAATCACCGATATCAGCTTTTTATCAAAGCTGACCGGCTTACAATCATTAAACCTTAGCGATAATCAAATCACCGATTACAGCTTTTTATCAAAGCTGACCAGCTTACAAAGCTTAGACCTTCGCTCAAATCAAATCACCGATATCAGCTTTTTATCAAAGCTGACCAGCTTACAAAGCTTAGACCTTAGCGATAATCAAATCACCGATATCAGCTTTTTATCAAAGCTGACCAGCTTACAATCATTATACCTTATCAATAATAAAATCACCGATATCAGCTTTTTATCAAAGCTGACCAGCTTACAATCATTATACCTTATCAATAATAAAATCACCGATATCAGCTTTTTATCAAAGCTGACCAGCTTACAAAGCTTAGACCTTCGCTCAAATCAAATCATCGATATCAGCTTTTTATCAAAGCTGACCGGCTTACAATCATTAAACCTTAGCGATAATCAAATCACCGATTACAGCTTTTTATCAAAGCTGACCAGCTTACAAAGCTTACACCTTCGCTCAAATCAAATCACCGATATCAGCTTTTTATCAAAGCTGACCAGCTTACAAAGCTTACACCTTCGCTCAAATCAAATCACCGATATCAGCTTTTTATCAAAGCTGACCAGCTTACAAAGCTTAGACCTTAGCGATAATCAAATCACCGATATCAGCTTTTTATCAAAGCTGACCAGCTTACAAAGCTTAGACCTTAGCGATAATCAAATCACCGATTACAGCTTTTTATCAAAGCTGACCAGCTTACAAAGCTTACACCTTAGCTATAATCAAATCACCGACATCAGCTTTTTATCAAAGCTGACCAGCTTACAAAGCTTACACCTTAGCTATAATCAAATCACCGATATCAGCTTTATATCAAAGCTGACCAGCTTACAAAGCTTAGACCTTAGCGATAATCAAATCACCGATATCAGCTTTATATCAAAGCTGACCAGCTTACAAAGCTTACACCTTAGCGATAATCAAATCACCGATATCAGCTTTTTATCAAAGCTGACCAGCTTACAAAGCTTACACCTTAGCTATAATAAAATCACCGATTACAGCTTTTTATCAAAGCTGACCAGCTTACAAAGCTTACACCTTAGCTATAATAAAATCACCGATTACAGCTTTTTATCAAAGCTGACCAGCTTACAAAGCTTAGACCTTAGCGATAATCAAATCACCGATATCAGCTTTTTATCAAAGCTGACCAGCTTACAGAGATTACACCTTAGCGATAATCAAATCACCGATATCAGTTCATTAAAAGAGTTGATAAGAACTAGTTTAAAATTGAATATGTCTGAATATGGGGGGGGGGGGCTGATGTTGTATAATAACCCAATTATAAAACCGCCTTTGGAAATTGTGGAGCAGGGGAATGAGGCGGTTGTCAATTGGCTTGACCAGGCTGAAGAGCAAGGAACTGAGCCTTTTTATGAAGCTAAAGTGATGATTTTAGGCCAGGGAGGTGCGGGTAAAACTACCTTTACAGAGCTCCAGTTAAACCCGAACTATCAGGTCGTTTCGGGAGGGCAAAAATCCACCTTGGGGGTCGTTATTCATAAAGGAAAGGACTTTCCGCACTCAGATACTTCGGAAGTAATGATCAAAGGGCACCTTTGGGATTTTGGTGGGCAGGATATTCAGAAAATGCTCCACCAATTCTTTATTACTACTAATTGCCTTTACATTCTTGTTTCTGATAAGCGAGCGGAGAACACCAACTATGATTATTGGTTCCAGGTTATCAATTTGCTTGGGCCTGAAAGCCCTGTGATTGTGGTAGAAAACCCTAAGGATATGGATGCTGTTTGCGAGGACTTTCCTTTGGTAAAATATAAGCGAGACTACCCCGCGCTGCCTATTGATGGTATTGAAGTAAACCTGGCTAAAACGCGCACAGATGATGAACCAATATGGGATTTGCTAAATGATAAAATCAGAAAGCTTCTCTCAGGTTTGGAAATTGTGAACAGACCTGTACCCAGAAAATGGTTAATGATCAGAGAGGAGCTGAAAAGCAAAAACAGAGGCAAGCATATAACCAAAGACCTTTTTTATGATATATCCGGGAGTGAATCTATAGGGCTGAGCAAGCCAGAGGCAGATTTATGCCTTCGCTACCTGAATGATATAGGTGAGTTGGTGTATTTCGATGATCGCTCCCTGGAGAATTATATCTTCCTCGACCACAATTGGTTGATCAAGGGCATGTATTTTATTCTGTCCGACAAGCGCATAAAGGATGCTAAGGGCAAATTTACGAAAAATCAGGCCTACAAGGCCTGGGAGTCTGAGGGATATAAGAGTCTGGAGAAAAACTTACTGCTCGAGCTGCTTTTAAAAGATAAATTCGACATCTGCTATCAGCTCCCCGGAAAGCCAAATACTTTTATTACGCCACTATTAATACCGGGAACCAGGACAATGGAATGGCCTTATGGAATCAGTATTCGCTTTCGTTACGAGTACGACTTTATGCCGCTGGGCATGTTCTCAAGACTGATCGTAAAACTTCATAAGAAAATTGATAATGAGATCAGGTGGAAGTCAGGTGTTCGTCTTGTAGACCAGTTTAACGGTAAACCTGTACACGCTGAAGTAGAGGAATACAATGACCCGGAGGGTAATAGAGACATTATTGAGATTTTGCTGGATGGAGATGAAGAAGGCTGCAAAGAGCTTTTGAACTGGATCAGGCTGGAACTTGAAAGCCTTCATGAAGATTTTGGTAACCTCCAATTCAAACGTAAAGTAGCCTGTAACTGTCCGAGTTGTGATGGAAGCAGAAGCCAGGGGCAAAAGCCGGGGTTTCATAGCTATAAAAGGCTGCTGACCAGATTGAGTAAAGGCCTCTATACGATAGATTGTGAGGTAACAGAAGAGCCGGTGAACATAGGGCAAATTCTGGGAGATTTAGTGCTGGAACGAGCAAGCAAAGAGAGTGCTGATATGGAGCTTCATAATTTAATGTGGGAAAAAGGATATACAATGAATAGTATTAATGTAACTCAGAGCAATCATCAGAATGTTACCCAGAGCCAGAAAGTGAGTCAGGAGGTCTCAATCCAAATTCAGAACATTCAGACGCTAAAGGATGAAGCTAGCCTCATATCGGAAGCCCTAGAGAAGCAAAAAGACAGACTGCTTAAAAAGCTGAGCCCTGAAGAGGTAGAGGATGCTGAAGAGGATTTGGCTACTATTCAAGAATCGCTTGCCAACATCGAAGAAGCGGAAAAGAACAATCAGAAACCGGATAACAAAATAGCCAGGCGGTTTGGGCAGGTTTTTAAAGACTTTGAAGATGAGGAATCACCCATCAGAAAGACCTTGAAATCACTGAGAAGGGGTAAAGACTATGCGGTCAACCTCGCCAGAACGTACAATAAAGTAGCCGAGAACATAGGCATGCCTTCCGTGCCGCCTCTGGCACTGGATGTGATTGAGAAGTTATAAGAATCGTGTTTTTGAGGCAGTCCCGTAGGGACGCCCTGTTTTTAGACGCGTAGAAAGAACAAAACCCAGCTCCATAGGAGCGACCCCGTATCATGGCCAATACATTCACACAAATCTATATCCAGGTGGTTTTTGCCGTTAAACCCGGAATATGCATTGGAAAATCTATTACATAGATAACTCACTGTGAATCAGTAAAATGAATGAGTTTTTTGATTTAACCATAGCGATGCTATGCATAAATCAATAAAACTCCCTGATTCTGTGTGACTTATCTACTCATCACAAAGTTCCAACGCATAATCCGGGTTAAATACAGGCAAAGCCTTATTGCCAAAGACAAAAAGGAAGAATTGCATAAATACATCACGGGTATTGTGACCAAGCGTGAGCAGAAGCTGCTGGCGATTCATTGTATGCCCGACCATATACATATATTGATAGGGCTGAAACCGACCGTGACGATCTCTGATCTGGTAAGAGATATCAAAGCAGGGTCGTCCAAATTCATCAATGATAACCGCTGGCTACGGGGCAAATTCCATTGGCAGGATGGCTATGGGGCTTTCTCTTACGGGCATTCCCAGCTGGATCGGGTGATCCGATACATTGAGAATCAGGAGCAACATCATGCCAGGCGTAGCTTCAGAGAAGAATATCTCGAATTCCTTGAAAAATTTCATGTGGATTATGATGAACAATACCTGTTTGACTGGCTGGAATAGGGTCGCCCCGCTGGGGCTGGATGGTATGGCCCCGCTGGGGCTATAAACAGACGGTCCCTCTGGGACCAGGGGTGGACCTGTTTGGTGTGAGGTCTGGAGAGTTTCTTAGCAGCCAGCACTTGTGATTTGAACCGCAATTATGCAATAGCGTACTATTGCATAATCTGACGATTTGAAAATCAACCAGTTAGCCACGAATCATGAGAACCTAAATGGTGATTTTAAAATGTCAGGATTAACCCTGACAAAATGCTGGTTATCAGCATTTTCGTCAATTATTCATTTCTCTAATGAATAATTCGGGTTGAAGCGACCAGATCGGGGTTAGTCTGAAACTTGTTTATATAGCATTTATTTCCATGGGTACGCCCTGTTACCAGCACGAGCTTTGTAAATGAGACTGTATTTCATATTGCCTCATTGACGCTGGTTCAGGGCTCAATCACATTAGGCGAAATATCTCGCTTAGTAGTCGAAATAATTCGCCTATGGGTTAGGCTTAATACACCTCATCCTCAAAGAAGCCAACACTACCGCCAACCCATTCTTTGTCTTTGTTGTAGCGCACACCAATCATTTCGCCTTTGCTGAGCCGCACCAGGTTGTTGACTACCTGCGCTGTGCCTTTGTCTTTGTTCCATAGGCTCATCATGCGGATTTCACATTTGGCAGGAACGTCCAGCGTTTCTACAATAGGCACATAGTTGACCTTGCGCTGCAGTATGAAGTTGTCTTTCTGCTCTATGGCATCCAGGTCAGCAGCTGTGATATTGAGCTTAACTCCGGCACCGGCAAAGGAGTAGAGCGGCTTAAGTACGTAGTTTTCCAGGTCTTCCGGGTATTGGTCCAGCTGGTCCAGGTAGAAGCACTCAGGCACATACTTGCTCTTGAGCAGGGGCATGGTGTACTTACTGATGCGGAAAAACCAGTTGGGGTGGCCTACCCATTCTACTTCTACCTCATCGCCAAAATGGAATTCTGACTGGATGTCTTCCCGCTGATCGAGCTCATCAAAGATTACACGATTGTAGATTTTCTTAATCTGAATCAACTCACCGGCTGCATCTTCATAGAAGAGTTGCTTGCCTTGTTTCTTGATCTTGCTGATGCACAATACCTTGATGCCCAAACTCTTTTCTGCTCCCAAAAAGTCGATATAGGTAGTCTGTTTTTCTGGCTCTATCTCCAGCAGTACCACATTCTTGGGATCCGTGTCGCCTACAATTTCACCACGGAGAATTTCGATGTAGGTGTCTTGCTTAACGCCATTGAGGTGGGTAGAGAAACGATCAGGAATGTCATAGTGCTTGATGAATTTGCGGGTGAGCAGATCCTGAAAGAAATAGAGCGATGGAAAGCCCTGTAGCTCGATGAGCTGTGGCGTAGGGTCTCCATTTTCATCTATACAGATACCAAAATCCATCTGCAGAAAACGTGAGTTATAGTCTTCACCGGGTACCTCCAGCATGGGGTGCTTAATAGCGTCTTTGGTCAGCTGTTTAAAGTCTGGCTGCATGAGAACATCATTGATCTCTTCGCAAGCTTCCAGCAGTCTTTCTTTGAGCAGCTTGGGAATGAAAACGGGCGTTTCTGCTATACGAAAGGAGGGACGGTAGCCGTATTCTTCGGCAATGTCGTCTAGTATCGCTTCGTATTTGTCTTCGGTAAAGTGCTTGTTGAAGGCAGCGCGGTAAGGCTTAATCATTTTAGCTGAGAACGAGTCGTTCGTTAAGTTTCTGAATAGATGATTCTATAAAGGTGGGTAAGATGGTGCTGTGGGTGAGCGCGATTTTATCCGGATCATCCAGGTGCTCCATCATGTTGTTGTATTTCTCTTCCCCAAAGTTCTTAATCACTTTGTCGCGGTTTTCCTGCTTTTCAAAGTGGATTTTCATTCCGATAGGGTCGGCCTCGGGGTGGAATTGTGTGCCGATGAATTCTTCCGAAAAGCGCACAGCCATAATGGCACGCTCGTATTCTACATGCGTTCTGATTTTTTCAAGGCTCAATATATGGGCGCCATGCTCTTCAAATACCTCGTCATTGGGCTGTATCAGTTGCCAGTCTCTGGAATCTACCGCATAATAGGGGTCGGGCAGGTTAGAGAGAATGGGGTCGGAGAGGCCTGCCTTGGTATGATGTACCGGGTAGACACCAAAGGAGGTGCTTTTACGCGGGGCCAGTTCTCCCAGCTCAAAATGCTCACAGGCCATTTGAAAAGAGTGACAGATAAAGAAGAAGTACTTTTTATCGGGGGAAGTCTGGTTATGCTGCCATGCACTGTCTAACAGCTCAAAGAAGCGGTCTTTCCACTCACCACCATCCAGCGGACTACCGGGGCCACCGCTGCAGATGTACAGGTCGTAGCTTAGGTCCGGTACTTCATTTTTGGCACGTACATCAAACTCATCACAGGTGAGCTGCCCCTCATATTCTGCCACAATCTCGCGGATACAACGCATGCCCTGGTTGGGTACATTGTTGTTCATATCCAGAATGGCCAATTTCAACTTCTCTTCCATATTGCTCGCCTTGTTTCAGGCTCTTCTAAATGCTATTTTTTATTATCCAGCCCGTTCACTGAGTTTCACAGAGGTTTTATCAATGACTAATTAACAGGTTCATATTTCGGTGCTGTTCCACAGAGCTGCCCGGAGGAACTCAGAGTTTCACAGAGGTTTCTTGTCTGTAAGTCAATTTCACTCCAGCCCTAAAGGGTGAAGCTGCACTAAAAGGCTCAATGATCATACAACTAAACTTAGTCATACAAGCCCTGACCAATGCGATACTAATGACCAATCTACTAATCAACCAACTCAGTCATCGAATTCCTGGCCGACCCAACTTTAACCAATCAACCAACCTACAGTCCTTTGCAAGTTTCCTCGATGATATAGTCAACTACTTTCTTCACATCACCGGTTTCCTTGTACACCTTGAGCTGTCTGTCTGCTCCGGTACCTCTGTCGAATAAGTCAAAGATCTTTTCAATCTCTTCTCTTGACCCCAGGTCATCAATTACGTCATCTACAAAGTCAATCAGCTCGCCCATCAGGTCTTTCATAGGAAACTCGGCTTCACGGCCAAAGTCAATGAGCTTGCCCTCAATGCCGTAGCGAGAGGCGCGCCACTTGTTCTCTGTAATCAGCGAACGCTTGTAGCTCATATAGTTCATATTGTTCTGGCGCAGCTTTACCAGCTTGGCACACAATGCCTGAATAAGGGCAGCTATCGCGATGGTCTCGTCTACCGTAAGCGGAATATCACAGATGCGAATCTCAATCGTAGGGAATTTCGGGTGAATCCTGATATCCCACCAGATTTTAGTCGCTTCATCAATACAACGCGTTTTGATCAGCAGATCGATAAAGTCATTGTACTCAGAAATGGTTTCGAAGTAATCGGGGATACCCGTTCTTGGAAACTTATTGAATACCATAGGCCTGAACGATTTGAAACCGGTATTGCGACCTTCCCAGAAAGGGGAGTTGGTAGACAAGGCAAAGATATGCGGTAGAAAGTACCTCAGAGAGTTCTGTACATGCAGTGCCATCGATTTATCTTCAATGCCTACATGCACATGCAAACCGAAGATCAGATTGCCCCGGGCAGTGTCCTGCAACTCGTTGATGAGTGTTAGATAACGATCTTTTGGAGTGATTTTCTGGTCGGCCCATTGGGAGAAGGGATGCGTACCCGCTGCTCCTATTTTAAAGCCTAAACCATCGGCTATTTCGGTAATACTCTTTCTCAGAAAAGTCACCTGCTTTCGGGCATCGGTTATGTCGGTACAAATTTTTGTACCTACCTCTACCATGGCCTCGTGCATTTCAGGAGTAGCCTGGTTGGCCATTACCTTTTCGGCTTCCTGAATGATTTTCTGTTCGTGAGATACGAGTTCGCGCGTAACAGGATCGATTACCTGATACTCTTCTTCAATACCTAAAGTAAATTGCATATCAAAGGGTTGAAATGTTGTAAATGTAGAACCTAATATAACTTAGGTTCTACATGATACAATTACTTTTAGAATATTTTAAGACTTCTTAGTCGCCTTACGCGTAGCGGTAGTCTTTTTGGCTGCCGTCTTGGTCGCAGTGGTCTTCTTTGCTGCGGTTTTAGTAGCAGCCGGTTTTTTAGTGGCTGCTCTTTTTACAGGGGCCTTTTTGGGTGCTGCCATCTGATCGCTCACAAAGCTACCCCAGGTAAGGTTCATTTTACCTTCCTGGTAGGCCTTCGCTTTTTCGATGGCCATGTTCGCAGCATTTTCCACGATCCACTCAAAGTTGGCTTCACCCACAGAGTTGATGTCTGCATCAGGAGCAGGGTTGCAGAAGTCGATAGCGTAAGGAATACCGTCTCTTACGGCAAACTCTACCGTATTGAAATCATAGCCCAATGCCTTGTTCAGTTTGATACAGTAGTCCTCAATAGTTTTGAGCAATGCCGGATCTACCGGAGGTGCATCGTGTACATAGCGCAGGTGATGTGGGTTACGAGGCTCATATTGCATGATGTGGATGTTATCTCCACCCAGGGCATAGCAACGGAAGTACTCAGTAAACTGAATCTCTTCCTGGAGCATCATTACCAAACGATCAGTTTCAGCATGCTTGGCGAAAAGATCGTCAGGGTTGTCTACCCGGTAAACACTTTTCCATCCTCCACCATCGTGTGGTTTCATATAGGCCGGGAAACCAATGTATTCGAAGATGCTATCCCAGCTTAAAGGAAACTGCATGTTACGGAATGACCTGGCATCGGTATCGTCTGGTCTGGCGTGAGTAGGAAGAATCACCGTCTTAGGTACAGGTACTCCGATTTTCTCTGCCAGGGCATTGTTGAAGAACTTCTCGTCAGCACTCCACCAGAATGGGTTGTTGATAACGGCTGTGCCACTGATGGCTGCATTTTTCAGGTAAGCTCTGTAGAAGGGCACGTCCTGAGAAATACGGTCGATGATGACGGCATAGTCAGTAGGAGCAGCTTGCTGCACCATATCTACCGTTACAGCTTCTGCCTGAATACCTTCAATATTTTTAGAATTGACTCTGTCAATAAAGGCCCATGGGAAGGTGTCTTCCTGGCCGAATAAGATTCCAATTTTTTTCATTTGTGTGTGCGTATGAATGTTTTCTCTAATACTTGCTTGTGATACTTGACTCTGTGTGGAAGGTCAATCCCCCCGGCCCCCTTCTCCAAGGGGGAGCTTAGTAATCGAATTACTACCTAAATCAATGATAAGTAATGGGGGAACATGTCGCGCCACAGTGGCCAGTCATGCTCCGCCCATTTTCTTACATCATACCAATGCTCTATGCCTTTTTGATTTAAAATCTCATGCATACGATTATTGGCATCGAGGCAAATGTCCCATTCTCCTACACCCAACACAATCTTCATTTGCCACAGGTCCGGGTGGTTATTACCCGGCATATAGTCCACTGGATTATTGAAATAGACATTATCATCATGGTGCCCGTCCATAAATGAGTCAACGCTGAAAGCGCCACTCATGCTGAACATATGGCTCACCACTTCCGGATGCCTGAACGCGAAGTTCGCTGCATGAAACCCCCCGAAACTTGCACCCGCCACACACACTTTCGCCAACCCTTTTTCGTGTCGAATAGAACTGACTACTTCTTCCATAATGAATTTGTCGTACCAGATATGATTCTTAACTCTATCAGCAGGGTGGATTTCCTTATTATACCAGCTGTCCTTATCTATACTGTCAGGACAGTAGATCTGGATCAAACCCTGGTCAATAAACCACTTCGCTGAATCTATCAGTTTGAAGTCTTTGCTTTCGTGATACCTTCCCATGGTTGACGGGAATACAATGACCGGATATCCGGCATGCCCAAACACCAGCATTTCTATGTCTTTGCTGAGAGTGGGTGAGTACCATTTGAAATATTCTTCCTTCAAAATTTTATTTGGTTAAAAAGTCAAAATCGAAATTCGAGCGCAAAAGTAGGTCTTATAAAAGCTGAAACAAAACATTGTTCTGAAATAACCGAGATAATTTCATTGCACACGTTTGCAGTCGTTTTAGAAATCGAATGCACGGAACATTTTTTGGTAACGAGTTGAATCCGAAGCTGTTAAAAGCAGGCCTGTTGCCTGCAAAGAGCATTTCAACTCATAACGATTTATATGAACAAATTCGGACTGAAAACTATACTTTTGCAGCCATGTCGATGGCCGGTTTCACATCATTAATTCAAAAACCTTTTGTTAAGGAAAAAACAACGGAAAAGCTGAATGAAGTTTTGGTGGTTCACCGCTTTTTGGTAAGGTCAAAGCGGCTGAAAAGAAAGGTGAAGGTAGACGTGTTTTTGCCTCCTGAATTGGATGGTACTCAGGCTTGCTCCGGGCTCTTACTCAACGATGGCCAGGATATGCCACAGCTGAAACTGGAAGCGACTCTCACAGAACGTTTTCAGAAGCCGGAAAATCGCAATCTCATTGTGGTGGCAGTACATGCCGGAGACAGGCTCAATGAATACGGTACTGCGGGCATTCCTGATTATGCCCACCGTGGCTGGAAAGCCAAATCTCACAGCACCTTTATCATCTATCAGCTGCTGCCATTTCTCCGAAAGCAGTATGATGCCTTTCTCACACCAGAGCTTTCTGCCTTTGCCGGCTTTTCTTTAGGGGGATTGAGCGCGATAGACATTGCCTGGAGAAACCCTCAGTGTTTTCTGAAAGTAGGGGTGTTCTCAGGTTCCTTCTGGTGGCGTAGCAGCCAGCCTGATGACCGCTACCCCGATGCAGACCGCATTATGCACTACGTAATAGGTGCCGGAAGTTTTAAACCCGGAATGGAGTTCTGGTTTCAGGCGGGTACTAAAGATGAAGAGAGTGACCGTAACAATAATGGCGTGATTGACGCCATTGACGATACGCTGGACCTTATTCATGTGATCAAAGCCAAGGGCTATCGCGACCAGGATGTCACTTATGTTGAAATAGAAGATGGTGAGCACAACTTCGATACCTGGAGCAAGGTGTTTCCTGAGTTTCTGGACTGGTGTTTTCCGATGCAGAGTAAGGTTGAGGAATCATTGCCGGTGACAAGGGTGGCCTCAGCGGGACGCTAAGGCCAGAGGAGGACTATGAGACTTTAATCTTATCGTATAACCTACGATATTAGAAGGTCTATGGAAGAAAGTGATTCAATTTCCGAGGAATTAAGTACATATATCAACGTGTATTGCTCGCAGTTTTATAATGAACTCGAACGTGAGGCTTCAAATCACCACATGGCCTCTCTGAAGCTGGATGGGTTTTCTCAAAGAAATGAATCAAGGGTAAAGAGCAGCTTGAGAAGAATGCAAACAGAAGATGCAAGAGTCTTAAAGCTACTTGAACACGGATATACGGTTTTTGCGCGAAATGCAGCAATTCGTATTTACAAAGATCACAAAGAAGAACTCGACCTCAATTATTGTCCACAGTGCCACGGACTGGCCAGAACTCCCAATGCAAGACAATGCAGGCATTGCGGACATGACTGGCATTGAAACAAGAAGGCCTTAGCGAGACGCTAAGGCCGGGGGGGAAAGGGACACCGTCCATGGCTTATACCTATTCTGGCCTTTGGCTAAGAATCTGAACCCTGAACTTTTAAAAGACTCTGATGGACGGTGTCCATAAAATTCGTCAATCTGTTTTCCTTGGCTGACTCTGATCGATTTGCGCATCGGCAGGCTTCTCCATCATGGCCTTATCAAAAGGAGAAGAGAAATTCCAGTTGCTCACTTTGCCTTCAATGATAAACTGGTTGCCTTCTTTAAAGAAGACTTTGTAATGCACCGGCATCTGGAAGTTGTCTACCGCAGTGTACTCTTCAAAAGTCAATAATGAAGTAGGTAAAGACTCCATTCCCTGGGGTAGCATAGAGGCGAAGGTCATGTTGTATTCGAGGGCTGCCAAGGTATATGTAGCAGGGTCGATATATAGCAGGTAGTAATCCTTCGGAGTGTCTCCTGTATCCTCACCAAAGGTCATTTTTACTGTCTGGTAGGCTTTGCTGTTTCCTGGCAGACTGGCTTCTGAGAGTTTTGAGAGATATACACCTTCATCGTGTATTACGAAAGGAATATTGAGCAGGTAGAAGTTTCTCCAGGCGGTAAATCTTGGAGGGGCGGCTGCCAGGCCCTTACGTTCACCGGCAGACCAGGCTTCATTGCCATCAAAGGCGATATGACCTGTGCTTCCCGGGAACTTCAGGTAGGCAGCTCTGGAAACAGGGTCGATGCAGACTTCTTCATTGTATTCCGGAAACATACCGGTTACGGCTACCAGGTTCGTATTGAATTGGACCGAAGCGGCTTCTTTCCAGCGATCGAGCCCACCATGAGCCTTGGTCATTTGGCCAATAAGGGATTCAATTTCTGATGATTCAAATTTCGCTTTCTGGCCATAGCTCTTAAAAGAGAGAAGCAGGGAGCCAATGAACAGAGCGATTAATGGGAGTTTTGATATTGTTGTTTTCATGATATTGATTTTAAACCAATGGCATGATAGTGAGCCACTGGCTAAGCGTAGCAGGTAAGGTTGTGACTGTCAATTTCTGATGCAAGAGGAAATGAAGAAGGTCTGACTTGAGAAATGAGGCCTTCCACCTTACAGAGTTTGGTCTCTTTAGTCAAATAGAAGCCTTTGTATTTTCAACCAGGTGGTAGTATCGCCATGGTTATGAATAATTTATTAAGAAAGTTTTACTCTGATGAAAGGTGTATTGTATTAGTGAATATCTTGAATTATCTTAGGATTATTAGTTGTATTTTACTGCTGAAGACCAATCTGTATGAAACTTTTGAAATCTATTTCTGTCATAATGTTGCTGGCCATGATGTCTTGTCAGAGTGCGCGTGAGCTCCATTATTTTAAGCAAGGTGATAACTATTATCGCTTGAATATAAAAGAAGATGCTTTTCTGTCGAGCTCTCGATATACTGCCGGATATTTTGATGATAATGCGGTAGACAGGTACTTTGGTGAAATCGCCAGGCCTGACTCAGCCAAGCTTTCTGAGAGTTCGCCTAAGCTTGAAAAAGCTACTACTACAGGTTTAGAGAGTCTTGATAATAAAAAGCTTGTGTTACTGTTGTCTACAAATGCTCAGGCAGTAACTGACCAGATAGCTGCTTTCGCTGAAAACGAGCAGACTCTGGGTATGATAGCCAGGCTGGCCAACAAAGATTTAATAGATCTCAATCTGGAGTTAAAGAATAAAGCTATTTTTCAAAAGTCTATTTTGGATGGGATTACCAAATCAGGTGATGTTTACCTGGATGGGGCAGTACTGACAGCAGCAAATGCTACTTCCAATCTTCTGGCTTTTATCAATGCTGTGGCGATTGCGAGGGGAAGAAAAAACGCATTTGATAATATTGAGGATGCTAAAAAATGGTTCAATGAGGAGTTCTAAAATGTTTGTAAGGCTGACTCTTATGGTCCTTGTAGTGAATTGCTTAATGACCTCATGTATGTCCCGAATGACAGTAACAGTTGATACTTTTGACAGGGAAGCGCTGCTGAACTCTACTGAATACAAAGCAAGCCTTTACACGGCCATAGAAGGTGAGGCTCAAAGAGTATCAGGTTTATTAAACCCTGATTTTGAGACTTATGCAATGGACGTCACTATGGAGGAGGTCCGTAAGGAGTTGAATAAATTAGTAGGAATAAGTGCTGCTCAGGCCACTGTAGATAGAGTGGCCAGAACGATAAATGGTAATCTTGTACAGGCTTACCAGCAGGCCAGGAGTCACTATACAAACTCTTTTACTGAGTATCTTAAGTATTTTGATGGAAAGTCAGACTTTAATCGCTCTTTGGCGCTGAGTCAGATGGAGGTGGGAGATTTTAAAAAGCAGGAATTTGTTGATCAACTTAATATAAGTCTGGCTGGTATTGGGCTTGGTGCAATTCAGATCGAAGGCTTTAAAGTCCATTTGAGATCAGTCTTAGCGGAAAAGACGGAGGCCATAGTATCTACTTATGGTGAGTCAATTGGTGATGATATCATGGCTTCACTTATCACAAAAGCCCCTGAAAAGTATTGGAACAAATACAAAGAAACCGTTGATATCACTGTGGCAGGCAGTAGGGAGAAGACTAAGAATGTAAAGGCCAGATATAATAAAACGAAGGTCAAGGCTTTTATGGGAAATGCTGATATCGCTATTAAAATGGAGGACCCGGGTAACTTTGTAGTAAAAGGTGTTCGATTAGATGCTGATGAAGCAATTAAGGCTTCTTTTAAAGTATTGAATCAAGGGATAAAGTATCTGGCAGCTTCCAGTGGTATGACGACTCCCGGTGGATCAGAGGGTGCCACGGAAAATGTTTCTGTTCCTGAAATAAACGAAAATAAGTCTCTTCAAAAGGAATTGGAGATACTGCAGTCTACTTCTGATGTAAGTATAAAAACCCTTTTATCTACAATCTTTACTCAAGAATTAATTCTCGCTGATGCGACAAGAAGCAGTGAACATGCACAGGCACTAACGGTTATTCAGAAGTCCTTTGAAATTTATAAAACACAAATTAATGCACTCACTAAAAAAGATGAATAAGATGACTTATGATGTAGGTGATAAAGTCCGGTTAATCGATACTAGAACCATTGGTAATGTCACAATCCCTGATACTTCCGTAGGTGTTGTAAAATATGTCGATTCCAATATCAAGGTTTACAAAGTAGATTTTTCTGAGAAATCCGGTGTAGTCATGGCTGAAGGTGAATTAAGGTCAGCCTGAGTATTTGTATCATAAATGCTCCCTCCATGCCAAATACTTTGTAACCAGGGATGACTTTTTTGGTGTTATGCTATTGGAGGAAGGTGTGTGATACAGGCTGGGGTAAGAGGTGGTTGTATGTGAAGTTTTGCAATGGAGCCACCTTCAATTGCTATAATTTGGAGCACATCTCCGAAACAAAGGCTGATCAGGGATTTGAGTCAATGAAACACTGGTCCTAGCCTCATCAGCATTGAGCATTAACATTAAACACTCACCATTTAAAAATAGGAGGGAGACCTTAGCCCGGGGATCCAGTCCAGTAACCAGCTTGCAATGAGCTAGCAACATCATTGGTAAGTCAAAATCATTCATTCAAAATCATTCATTCAAAATTTATAATTATTAAAGGGTAGGGTATTCTCCACACACCAGTATTTATGATCGACTTCTGAAAAGAAAACGATTATGAAAACTATTCTCACCATCACTTTTTTGCTTGCCGCAGCGCTGGGACCTGCCGCAGACAATGGGCTAAGCTGGGGCTCAGATTTTGACCAGGCTAAAACGGAGGCCGCGAGTAGCAAGGCCTACGTATTGATTGTTTTTTCCGGTTCTGACTGGTGCAAGCCCTGCATACAACTACACAGAACCCTGTTTGAATCGGATGCTTTTGCTGCCTATGCAGGGGACAATCTGAAGCTTGTAAAGGCGGACTTTCCTTACCGTAAGAAGAACAGACTCTCCAAAGAACAAACGGCTCATAACGAAAAGCTCGCTTCGGTTTATAATCCCAAGGGAGAGTTCCCATTGGCCGTATTCACCGATGCTACCGGCAGGGTAGTCGGGTCATTCGGCTTCGATAAGGCCAAAAGTCCCGAGCAGTATATTACTGAGTTTAAGAAATTTTTGAAATGAGAAAGTCAATCTCATTTACCATCGTATGCCTTCTGCTGCTCACTTGTGCTCCGCTATGGGCACAAGGGCAGAAGCACCACAAGGTGGTCAAGCTAATGGGCTCTCGCTTTGAGATTACGGCCATTCATGCTGATGCACAGACTGCCTGGAACGGTATTAATGCCGGTATTGCAGAGATCACCCGTATCGAGCGGCTTATCTCCTCCTGGGACCCGAATTCACAAACAAGTGCGATTAATAAGAATGCAGGCATGGAGCCTGTCAGGATTGATCAAGAGCTTTTTGACCTGATCAAGAGAGGACTCAGAATCTCACAGCTGACCAATGGTGCCTTTGATATGTCTTATGCCTCCATGGATCGCATCTGGAAGTTTGATGGCACCATGAAGGTACTGCCGGAAGCTGATGTGGTGGCAAAAGCTGCCAGCAAAATCGGCTATCAAAACATCATTTTGGATGAAGAGAACCAAACTGTATTTCTGAAGGAAAAGGAGATGAGGATAGGCTTTGGTGCCATTGGAAAGGGCTATGCTGCCCAAAAGGCCAAGGAGAAAATGAAGGCAATCGGTATTGAAAACGGAGTAGTGAACGCTGCGGGTGACTTGATTGCCTGGGGTAGGGATGAAGGTGATAAAGATTTCAAGGTCGGTATTGCTGATCCTCAGGAGGAAGATCGGGTGATGTCATGGCTGGTAGTGGACAATGGCGCTGTGGTTACTTCCGGTGACTATGAGCGCTATGCCATGTTGAACGGAAAGCGCTATGCGCATATTATCGACCCGCGTACAGGATACCCCACCACAGGAATCAAGAGCGTCACCATTATATGTCCAAACCCCGAGCTGGCAGATGCTCTATCTACCTCAGTTTTTGTTTTGGGGCAGAAAACCGGCTTGGCGCTGATTAATCAGCTCAAAGGTATTGAATGCCTTATCGTCACCGATAACGATGAATTACTTACCTCAGATAACCTCATACTAAACAACAAATTATGAATAAGCGAATCAAACTTGCAGGTCTCGTATTGGCTTGTATTGCTATAATATCCACCAGTAGCTGCACCTCTGTAGAGGGCTATCAAAAGATGTACTTGAATGACCAGGAAATGGAGCTCAGTGCCAGGTCACTGGAATACTTCTGTACCAATTTTCAATCATACCGAGAGGGCGCTTCAGGTGCCAACGGTGGTAAAGTAGGGGGCGGATGCGGCTGCAACTGATGAAAAGGAGCATTTTAACAATCAGCCTGCTATTGCTCAGCTTCTGTGCCTGGGCGCAGAATAACGGGCGGGAAAAGAAGAGAGTAGCGGATGACACCACTTCAGTCTTCAAAATAAAGAAGCTTACCGAATCGGACGCAAGTATTCTCTTCAGCTACTATGAGCAGGATGGAAACAATGCAGCTGTTACCGGTGGACGTGGTACTGAAAGACTGACGGACCTTACTTCTAAGATCATCGTTAACCTGGCCCTGGACGCGAAAAACACTATCTCATTTGATGGAGGCTTTGATTATTATACCTCAGCTTCTACGGATAACATAGACGCCTTTGTGTCCTCGGCCTCCAGTAAGGACATGCGCGTGCATGGTAATATTGGCTATTCCCGCAAGGCGAAGAACGGCTTGACTTATGGCTTTAAAGTAGGAGGGTCCACAGAGTATGACTACAATTCTCTGCAATTCTCCGGGTATATATCCAAAACCTCAAAAGATGGTAATCGCACTTTCGGGCTTTCCGGTCAGGCCTATATAGACCGCTGGAGTTTGATTTACCCTTCGGAGCTAAGAGGACAGAACTGGGTAACTACAGACCAAAGAAGGTCATACAGTGCTTCGGCCAGTTTTTCGCAGGTAATTAACAAACGCATGCAATTCAGCCTTACCGCTGATATTGTCACACAATCAGGGCTTTTAGGCACTCCCTTTCACCGGGTTTACTTTCAGGATCAGGCAGAGGCGCGTGTAGAGTCTCTGCCATTTAACAGACTTAAGATCCCTGTGGGCATACGCTTCAATTACTACATCAACGACTTCCTGTTGCTAAGATCATATTATCGCTACTACTGGGACGACTGGGGAATTAAAGGTCATACGGCATCGCTGGAGCTTCCTGTAAAAATCAACCGCTTTTTCTCAGTCTATCCTTATTACAGATTCCATACGCAAACGGCTTCTACTTTCTTTAAGCCCTTTGGAGAGCATACCACAGATTTTCAATACTACACCTCTGATCATGATCTGGCTAACCTGAGCAGTCACGATTTTGGAGCAGGTTTAAGGTACTCTCCGGCACAGGGGCTGGGTGGTTTTAAACTGCCGGGAGGTAAGCGGTTTCTTATGCTTAAGGAGATAAACCTGAGGTATGGACACTATACCCGAACGCCAAGCCTGACCTCTAACATCATCAGTTTTGGCATGAATTTCACTTTCTGATTTTGCTTAACAGGCATTCAGTCAGCTGGTTAGAAAAATAAACATTGAGATAATTAAATATATAACTGTATCAATATAGAACGATCGGAATTTTTAAAGAAAATGGGAATTGGGGCTGCATTTGCCCTTACGGCCACCTGCCTGGGAGGTTGTGCAGTTGAGAATGTGGCACCGGATACCCCGGGTGCAAACGGAATGGTTGATTTTACGCTGGACCTGACGGAGGCATCAAATGCGAACCTTGGCAACAACGGTGGCTATGTTGTAGTCAATAATTCTGTGGTAGTTGGTCGCGCTAATGATGGCAGCTATGTGGCGGCTACCAGAACCTGTTCACATGAACCAAGGAAAGAGATGAGGCTCCGTAATGACGAATGGTATTGTACGGCACATGGTGCACGCTTTAGTCTCAACGGAGGAGGTCTCAATGGGAATGGGAGAAATGGATTGAAGGTTTATAACACGGAACTTACTGGCAATATGCTAAGAGTGTTTGCATAGACTTTGGGAGATAAAGTGATGAAAAAGATAAAACTGTTTTCCAGTGCTGGAAGTTTGAAATAACATTTTACACGTTGGTCTTCTGACTTCCGTCTTCCAGCTTCTGACTAAATCAGATTTTGTTAGAAGCGGCTTTAGTCATTAATCAAACCTAACGACTTTCAGTCTGCAATGGATTTAGTTTACAATAACCCATTGGTCATTAATTGACCATACCACGTTACGAGATTCCTGCTTTTGCAGGAATTTCTTTTATGTCTGTGTCTTTTTCAAAACTGAGACCTGGTCATTTACTACTGGTTCTTACTCCATCTGTCATCCGGTTGGATGGGAATCAGACATCAAATGCTTTCAACGACAGGCACTTGCCATTCCGATGGACTGTCATGACTGGTATTGTTTCACTCAGAATTCATACAACATTTAAAATTCATCATTAATAATTCTGTAAGGGGGTAGGGTAAGTTTCACCCACCTGTATTTAAGCACATGGGTTCACAAAGTAACGTGGTGATTACTTGTAAAACGAAGCTTAACAAATTGATGAAAATGCAGAAAATGAAAAACCTGATGATGTTGGTAGCACTGGCCCTGACCGTAACAGTCATGTCGTGCGATGAGAATTTAAAGGAGGATACTATTCCTGTGGACGAGACGCAGGGGGTATCGGCAAATTCAAGGTTGAGGGTATTGTCTAACGATACGCTGAATACTACGAATATGAATACCTGGATAGAATTGAGAAGTAGTGATTTTCCTCAGGCAGTAACGGACTACCTGGCTGCAAATTACGATGGCGTTAACATAGAAGAATCGTGGCAGACAGATGAAGGACAAATCGTAATCCTTCTGGAAAACGATGTTGTGCTGATTTTTACTCCGGGTGGAGAGTTATTGATCGCACTGGATCTGGGAGACTTCCTGAATGACGAGGAAGAAGACTGGGTGGATATTGAGATTTCGGACCTGCCTCAGATAATACTTGACTATGTGGCTACCAACTATCCCGATGCCGCCATTGAAGAAGCTGGCAAAGACCCTGAAAACGGAGACTTTATTGTCCTGCTGGACAATGACCTGGTTCTGATTTTTGACAAGGACGGCAACTTTCTGGAAGTATGGGAAGATGATGAGGATGAAGACTGGGAAGAAATAGATATAGCAGACCTTCCCCAGGCCATTCTGGATTATGTAGCCGCCAATTATCCTACTGCGACCATTGATGATGCGGATGTGAATACTGAGGATGGATCATTTGCCATCTTCCTGGACACTGACCTGGTACTGATTTTTGACAAGGATGGCAATTTTCTGGAAGAGATGAACGAAGATGATTTTGACGAGGATGACCTTGATGAAATTGATCCTGCAGACCTACCCCAGGCAGTTAAGGATTATATAGCCGCCAATCATGCCAGCGCTACCATAGAGGAGGCAGGAATTGACCCTGAAGATGGTAACATCTATGTTTTGCTGGACTCTGACCTGGTGCTGGTATTCGATGCCAACGGTAATTATCTGGATGAGTTTCAAGAATGGGAAGAAGACTGCGTGGCAGTACCGGTAGCAGATTTACTGCAAGCCATTAAGGACTATGTAGCCACAAACTACCCTGACAGAAGCATATCAGAGGCCTGGTACAATGCCGATGACAAAGAGTACTATGTAGAACTGGATGACGAGACGGTGCTGGTATTTGACGAAGATGGTACCTTCATCGAGGTGCTCGACTAAGAGCAAATGATAACAAAAAGAGAAAGACCAGATTGGGCCGGCCGGAATGTCCCGTAAACCGGTACCAGGGTGTGAGGCCCCTGAGGTGCAATCGAAAAGAGGCTGCTTATGCGGCCTCTTTTTTTGTTTAGCAGCTCATGGGATGTCATCCTTCAAAGGGGTGACATCCCATGAGCTCTTGCCTCTTACTTCATACTTCTTTTATGCGAACAGTCTCCTCATGATTTACTGATTGATTACCCATAAAGAGTCATATATAACATTCGTAACAATTACCTCACCCTGAGCTCAAAAATACTGGTGGTTTTCGCAGGAACCACAAAGTCACCTGCAATGCTAATCGCCTCATCCGTTAAAATATTTACGGCTTTAGAGTAGCCTCTGAGCATTTGAATATGCTTCTTGCGCGAAATAGTCACCGGCTTATCATTCATGTTCATCACCACCATTACACGGTCATTTTCGGTATAGCGGAAGTACACATAAACATTATCTGTAGGGATATAATGTGTCAGTTTTCCTTTGTGAATGGCCGGGCTACCTTGTCGCCAGTTAGTGACTTTGGCCACATAATCAAAAATCTCATTTTCCTGGGCAGTCCGTCCCGAACGGGTAAATACGCTCCGTGTGTCACCCTCCCAGCCACCGGGCATGTCGGCTCGCTTGTCGCCATCGCCTCCTCGCGTGCCCTGCTTAAAGCCCAGCTCCGTACCATAGTACACCTGGGGAATGCCGCGGGTGGTGAGCAAAAAGGCATAGGCCATCTTAAAATGATCAGTGTTCTCACCCAGGGTGGAGTAGAAGCGATTGAGGTCGTGGTTATCCATAAAGATTACATTCTTCATGGGGTCAGAGTAGAGGCGGTCTTGTGACAGAGCAAAGTAGAGCTTCATAATGCCCGTTTCCCAGCCAAAATCTGAATTGAAGCCATCTCTCATCGCAAAGTGAATCTGGAAATCAGTGACACTGGGCAGGTGGGAGTTGTAGCCGTCAGCTTCACCTTCGCGATCTTCCTGCCAGTATGATTCATGGGTGACCGTTTCTACCCATGATTCACCTACAATGTTGAAATCAGGGTAGGCCTCAATCGTCTCTTTGGCCCAGCGCGCCATATAATCAGCATAAGGGTACACATAGGTATCCATGCGAATACCGTCAACCCCGGAGTATTCTATCCACCAGAGGGTATTTTGTATCAGGTAGTCGGCCAGCTGTTCATTGTGCTGGTTCAGGTCGGGCATTTCGTCTACAAACCAGCCCTTTTGCAGCTTATCAAGGTCGTATTCAGCAGCATAAGGGTCAGAGGCTACGGTGCCTCTGAAAGTTGTATTACCATATACGCTCTGGTCATGTACCCAGTCTTTGAAAGGCAGGTCCTTCATCCACCAGTGTTGATCACCAATGTGGTTATGAATCATATCCATAATCACCTTCATGTTTTTATCATGGCAGGCTTGTACAAAGTCCACGAACTCCTGGTTGCTGCCAAACCTGCGGTCGATCTTGTACATATCCGTGGCCGCATAGCCGTGATAGGCTTTGTACTCTGGGGTTTGATCGTTTTCAAAAACAGGAGTGAGCCACACGGCCGTCATGCCCAGCTCTTTGATATAATCCAGGTTGTCGCGGACGCCTTTGAGGTCACCACCATGGCGGCCGCTGTGGTCAGCACGGTTGGCAGGTTCCAGCATGCCCTCAATGGTGTCGTTGTCTGGGTTGCCATTGGCGAAACGGTCAGGCATCAGCAGATAAATTACATCTGAGCTGCTGAAGCCAAGGTTTCTGGCGGTATCTGTAGTGCGCTGCTTTAGTTCATAATTGAGCGTTTGTGCCTTCTTACCGTTTTTCAGGGTAATGGCGATATTGCCCGCCTTTACATCAGGGCTGATGTCCAGGTAAACGAACAGGTAGTTGGGTGAATCTCCAGACAATTGCTTTACCAAAGTTACTCCGGGAGCATCAAGACTGGCACGCCAGTGACCAATGCCTTGAGCATGGATCATGAGCTGTAGTTCCTGAACGGGCATATCTGCCCACCAGAAGGGGGGCTCAACTTTCAGTGGCTCTGATTTCTTTTTCTGTGCTGTGAGGGTCGTCACCATAAAAAGTGAGAGCATCGACATAAGTAAAACTTTCTTCAGCTTCATAAGAGGAGTGTAGTTGGACGAAGAAAGCTAATCAATTCCCCAGAATGCTAAAAGCGAATGGACCTTGGTTTGAAGTATTGTGCTTACACAAACGTTTGCAGTAGATGATTGTCGGTTAGCGGTAATCTTCCATATCAAAGTCAAGGATATAGTGATTGAAATGGGAATTATGGTTGGGCGAGTTGCGACTGCTCGTGAAGATAAGGTACCGACCGTTATGCGTTACGAAGGGGCTGCCATCATAGCCGGGAGAGTTAATTCCCATATTCTTGGGTTCGGTCCATATTTTACCGTTTCTGAAGCTGATATAGAGGTCGGAGAATCCCTGACCATCTGGTTTGTCAAAAGCAGCGAAAATAATGAATCGCTCATCCGGGTCAACATAAGCATCGCCTTCAAAGTTTGTGGTTTGAATGGGTGCGGGTAAGGCTTGCGATGCACTTTTTCCGGGTTTCCAGACATGAATATCCGAGTTCCTGGACCCATCCCTGGCTACTGAAAAATAGAGATTACCATTTTTTACCGGGCAGGGGTAACCCTCATTGCCTGGGCCACTACTGGCATCGCTTACAATGGAAGGAGTGCCCCATTGGTCATTCTTCAATCGCGATTGCCAAAGGTTAAAATCCGTACTACCAGTGGTAGGGTGCGGAATGGTAGCCATGAACCATATATGGTTTCCTGTTTCGTTTACCATCACATCAGAATACAGGTAGGCTGAGTCGAAAGGAAGGGGTGTAATCGGTCCATATTCTTCTCCGTCAAACTCTTGTGTAACCAGGTAAGCGCGTGTTTTACCTTGTATTGTATAGAATATTTGCTCTCCGTTCTTTGTAAATGCATTGTTCCATTGAATGCCATTGCGAGAAACCTGATCAGGGTAGAAGAGCTTTGGAGTGCCCGAAGGTTTTGCTTTTTGAAAGGCACTTTGTGCAGAAGATATACCTGGCAGGAGCAATATCAGGAGTAAACCGATAAAGTAGTTTTTACATTTCATGGCTATGGTATACTCCGCCAGGGGCTTTACGTTTGCCCGGATTATAATTCCGTAACTACTTATCTCTTTCTCCGCAACTTTCACCAATTGAATGAAGCAACAACCTCAGGAGCTACTTAATCAGATAGTCAACTACTTTATCCACCATAGAGGCGGCAATCCAGGTGAGCAGTGGAAGTACCAGGTAAAATACAAACCGGGAGGCAGTAGGAATATTGACTGGTATTTCCAGTGTGTTTTGAATAATACGTCTGTAGCTGATAAGATCTATAACGTTGATATTGGAAAGGTTGGCCCCGATTCTCGATTCTTTCAGCACCTCATGATCTCCCTCAATGGCAGCGTCAATGATGGCCAGCTCTCTTTCCTTTTCTTCGATTACCCTCTTTCTGAAACCCTTCAGGGGAGTTCTGATCATCCAGAAAAAACTCGGCCCCAATACTAAAATAGCGGGGTCTGCCAGGTTGATATTGCTCAGGTCGTCAAGTCCCCGAATAAAAAGTATGGAATAGGCTCCGATAAATGCCAGAATGCTCCAGACTCCGCTGCGGGTCAGGGCCATAAACTTTTCCATATTCAGTAGATCGATGGGTACTTCCCGTGAAAGTTCGTTGATCAGGGTCATATTGCGTATAAAAACCGAGGTAGATAAGGTGATCAATACCCATAAAATGATGATATGCAGGCTACCCCAAATGTCATACAGTACAAACTTACTGGTACCATCTAAAAGCCGACCGTATCCCTGCAGGTAAGCGTGTAAAATGCCTACCGCTATGGCAGCCAGTATTTCCGCTCGCTGAGAACGGTGATCCGCCATTTTATGAGCCCATTCCTGTCTTTGATCCTCGTCAAAACCGGCATGGGAGAGCAGCTTATGAAAATCTTTTTCATGGGCATTGTGAATAAAACGGGTGATGAGAATGATGTAGATAAATACCAGACCAAAGAGAGCGTAGAACTCATAATTGTTTCTCACAAAGGCAATTCTTTCCAGTTCGAAGATCAGTGAAAGAACGGCCGCCAGCCCCAGAATCAATAGTAGCGCTACGAGCAGGGAATGGGTTTTACCCGCAGTAAGTTTTAATAGTATGGAAGTCCTTTTCTGGCTCATCAATCGGTCAAAATAGTAAATAGATCGCATACCTGCCTGAGATTTTCATTTTGTCTTCCATCTTATTTCTCTATAGTTTTAGGCTTACCGACCTTAGTACTATGAAGAAGTTATTCTCTCTGATGATTGTGGCCCTTTTTTGCTTTCAGGCAAAGGCACAATATGACATTCCGCAAATTCTTACCATGAAAGACCGCTCTGAAGTAATCGACAGATTGCTGGTAGAGAAGATTGAAACAGTATTGCCGGATATCATGCGTAGAGAGGGAATTGATATGTGGGTGGTGATTTCAAGGGAGTACAATGAAGACCCGGTAATAGAAACCTTACTGCCCAGCACATGGCTGGCTGCCAGAAGGCGTACCGTGCTGATCATGTATGATCGGGGAGGAGACAAAGGCATCGAATCTCTGGCGGTGGCCAGATATAACGTAGGCACCAGTTTTAAAAGTGCCTGGGATAAGGAAAAGCAGCCAAACCAATGGGCCCGTGTAGCGGAGATTATCCGTGAGAGAAACCCGAAGAAAATCGGTATCAATAAGTCAGATTATTTTGGCCTGGCCGATGGTATTGTAGCCACAGACCTGGAGGCCTTTTCGGCAGCTTTGGATAAAAAGCACAGAGACAGAATCGTATCGGCCGAAAAGGTAGCCATTGGCTGGCTGGAGACCCGTACTGCTTCAGAAATGGCTATTTATCCGCAGATTTGCCGTATATCCCATCAGATTATTCAAGAAGCTTTTTCTGATAATGTGATTCAGCCGGGTGTAACCACTACTGAAGATGTGGTATGGTGGATGCGTGAGCGTATCAGGGAGCTGAAGCTGCAGACCTGGTTTCATCCTACAGTAGATGTACAGCGCGCTGACCCGGAAAATTTCGATCACCTACGCACTTTCTCAAAGAGACCGGCAGAGAATGTGATTATGCCGGGTGACTTACTACACTGTGATTTTGGCATTACCTATCTGCGCCTTAACACAGACCAGCAACAGCATGCCTATGTGCTCAGGCCCGGTGAAACAAAAGTGCCTGCCTACCTGCAAAAGGCTTTTACCAAAGGCAACCGACTACAGGATATCTTCACTGGTAACTTCAAAGAGGGCAGAACGGGTAATGAAGTGCTGAAAATGTCACGTGAACAGGCTATTGCAGAGGGCATCAAGCCATCCATTTATACGCATCCTATCGGCTATCATGGCCATGCTTCGGGTACTACGCTGGGGATGTGGGATTCTCAAGGAGGGGTACCCGTTACCGGAGACTATCCACTGCACCTCAATACGGCTTATTCCATTGAACTCAACGCGAGTGTTTATATTGAAGAATGGAATAAAGAGATTCGCATTATGCTGGAAGAAGAGGCCTTTTTCGATAAAACAGGTGTTTGGTATATTGATGGTAGACAGAACGAAATTATGACCATTCCGCGTAAACCGGCCCGCAGTAAGTAGGCTGTTTTTGCTGATTGTACTCGCATAAGTTGTCTCAGGTAGCGGAATCTGCGTTGTTACTAATACTTTAAAAGCATTAGCGTTGCCAACTTTTTCTCTTTATGCCCATGACCTGATTGGTATTCTGATTGTTTATCAGGGAGCTTTCTTTGGGGTCAGCTTGCTGCTGAGCAGAGAAAAGAGAAGTCGCTTTAATGTGATTCTGGCCTGCTTTATGCTGAGCTTGTCAGGCAACTTTCTCAACATGTTTCTACTCAACCAGGGCTGGACCAGTTTTAACTTTGGTGCTTTTTTCGGCTTGAGTTATGGGCCGCTGTGCCTGCTCTATACCAGATCATTAATCTACGCGGATAAGAAGATCAACCGGAATGATCTCTGGCATTTCATTCCCTCTGCAGTGATACTTATCGGCCTGCTTATCGCCACTCAGAGCTTTACCGCCCTTACCAATTGGTTGTTTTTTACGATGCTGGTGGTTTTACAGCTTAGCTTTTACCTGGTGCTGGCTTATCGCAAGGTAAGCTGGTATAGGCGTACGCTCAAAAACGTAAGTTCGGAGTTTATTTCAATCAACCTTTCCTGGCTGCAGTACCTGATTTTGAGCCTGGGGATTGTTTTTGCGATTGTATTGGTTGAGGCGCTGGTGGCTGAGAATGAGGTGCTGGACAATGCTGTGGTAATTGGCATTTATGCCTTTGCGTTGTTCTTCGTAAACAGTATTTATTGGAAAGGGCTCAAACACCCTCAAATCTTCAATGGGCTTTCCTCAGAAGCAAAAACGCTTACCAAAGAAATTGCGACTAAGTACAGCCATTCAAGTCTTATGGAGCTACAGGCAAAAGAATACCTGGATCGGCTGGAAGCCTATATGCTGGAATACAAGCCTTACCTCACTTACAATATCACGATTGAAGAGCTCTCTGATGCAACAAGCATCAGTGCCCGCCATTTATCCCAGATCATCAATCAGCGACTGAATAAGAACTTCTATGATTTCATTAACGGCTACCGCGTAGAGGAGGCTAAGGGCTTGCTAACAAACAAGGTCAAAGCACTAAGAGTGAATGAAGTGATGTACGATTCCGGCTTCAGTTCTAAATCTACCTTCAATGCAGTGTTCCGCAAAGCCACGGGGCTGACTCCTTCAGAATACCGCAAGAATCAGGGGTAAACCGGATTTAATTCGGTCCCGATACCTGTAACCGGACTCCTGTACCATTTTGAGTCTGCACCTTTGACTCAAAAGAAGGTATGAACAAGAACTTAAAACAGATTTTAGTCGCCCTGGGTCTGGGCACTTTGGTCACACTGCTTACTGGTGTATTCTTACTCACCATATCGCTGGACATGCGACACATGTCATTGTGGGGGCTTGCACTTGGCTTCGGAGCGGCTTTTTGGGCAGGCAAGAGGCACGATATGAATCCAACAATTTATTCACTGATCTCCATTCTTCCTTTGATCGTTTTCCTCAAGCTTGTGATTCTGCCGGATTTGCCCTCTATGTGGTTTATGGCTCCACTGATGCTCCTGATCAGTTTACTGGGCTTTATGGCTGCCCGTTTTCAGGAAAAAATCAAAAAGGCCGGTATGATGGCGGGTTTGTTAGTGAGTATACTCTTTGCCTGGTTTTACATTCCGACCCTGATCAGCGATGATCTGACCCGTACCGCCAATGATTCTGCGAATGCCTTTGACTTTGTGGCAACCGATGGCTCGCTGGTGAGTTCTGAAGCCCTGAAGGGCAGGGTAGTAGTGCTTGATTTTTACGGTACCTGGTGCAAGCCCTGTATTGCTGAGCTGCCGGAGCTGGCCAGGGTAAGAGATCATTTCAGTCCCAATAGTGAGGTGCAGTTCTTTATAGTCAACTCTGATCAGGGAGGGGATACACCTGAAAAGGCAGAGTGGTTTATCGAAAGGTTTGGTAACGGATTTTCATTCGGCTATGACCATGGTCGGAAAACCTATCAAGCCATAGGGCTGAAAGGAGCTGGCGTACCGAGCCTGGTGATACTGGACAAGCTAGGTAATGTCAGGCTCAGGCATATTGGCTACAACAAGGCCGAAACTGATTTTGTGGAGAATATGATTGCAGCGATTGATGACATATTGATGGAAGGCTAATATGCCCAATATGTAGAAGGCAGTGGGAAAGTGTGATTAATTTGGTTCAAAATGAACAAATCCTTTTGGTCCATTGGTTATATTCGCCCAAACCTGAGAACTGCCTGCTACCCATGAGCGAGAAAAGTCAAAAGCAAGACTTTTACAATTACTTCTCCCGAAACCTGATTAAGGGTTTTGTGTATCTGCTCGTGCTGATTGGTTTGATCGTTCTTTTTAAGAGCCTGTTCAAGACCCAGTATGACGCCCTGGAGCATCAGGTTTCTGATAATTATGTGCTGATGATGGGCATTTTCCTCGTCTCAGAGGTCATCGTGGGTATTCTGCCACCTGAGCTTTTTATGATCTGGTCCATCGATGATCCCGGCTTTGCCTATACTTTCATTGTCATTTTTATGGCTTTGACCTCTATACTGGCAGGCTGGATCAACTACCGCCTGGGTAAGTTTATCAGCAAAAAAGAGTTCTTTATGAATCTCTTCAAAAAGCGGCTCAGACTTAAGAAGTATCAAGAGCGCTATGAACAGTATGGCAGCGGCCTGATCATTGTATCAGCCCTTACACCCTTGCCCTTTGCTCTGATCAGTCTTTTGACTGGCACTCTGGCCTATCCACAGAAGAAGTACCTGATTTTTGCTTCATTCCGAATCATCCGCTTTGTGGTCTACGGCATCCTTATCTGGAACCTGGAAGGGGTGATTTAATTTAGTGCCAGCTTCGACAAGGTTTCGATGACTAAATTGGGTTATCGTTAATTGTGGGATAACGCTCCGGTTATGAAGGATGGCGGATTTCGGAGATAGTCTTTATATGTTGGCACCTGACGGTTGAAAGTAATAAGTCACCTGTGAAGTATTAGCCCGCTATGATCTATTGCCATTGCATGGTAGGGTAATTAATTTATTGATTAATAGGTCTTAATGAACTCTGCTTTACCGTTTGACACCTCAAATTCCCAATATTTACGATTCATGCACCCGGATGGACAATCTCCCCAGCCAATGCTAAAAGTAATTGTTGCAGACTGCTCATTTCTGGATAAGGTTATACTATTGGGATCCCAAATACCACATCCTTTTTCAAATTCAGCAATTTCAATCGGTGCGATATCATTAAACTCCTTTTCAAGAGGTATCATATTATAAGCCTTATCAGTATAAATGGTCAGCCATGGAAATTGAGGATAGCTAAGAGACGTTCCAACCGAATCAAAACTATAGGTAGTTAATAAATTGTCGAGAGATGATTCTCCTGTTGGAATTACATTTGCAGCTAAGTTTTTAATTTCTGTGCGTTCTGTATCTACCTTCAAATACATAGAGCTTAAACCGTAGCAGTGAAGTTTATGAATTTGATGAATATCGAACACAGTATCTCTTTGCGGGGAATTGGAATCATATACGGCTTCAATAATCTGAAAAATCTTATTTAGTTCATTCACATCAAGTATCGGGTTCCCGTAGTTTGAATGAGTGCTATCTTGATAAATTTCTTCAAAATATAATTGATTGGCATCATGCCAATAGCTTTCCAGCGTATTGGGTTCTCGTTCATACTCTTCCTCACTAATTGCATCATCAGTTTGGTTACAGCTTACTAGAATGAAAGCAAAAACAGTTATAAAAAGTATGTCTTTCATACTATTTCAGTTTAAGGATTTCAGTCAACAAATGCAACTATTGGTTAGAGGGGTGTGGTTGCCTTACTAAGCTTTGTCGGCTTAGTCTTTTTAACTTCTCAAAAGTATCTGTTGGTAATGCTCTTTGCATAACCAAGCAAGCCGATTGGGCTCAGAATCTGTATTGGGCTATTATTGGACAGCCTTTAGGATAAATAGACATTTCAGTGCCTACTAAATATTGCTATGAGCCTTTTTGCTTTTTGAGTATTTTAACTATTCTGGCATTTATGATTTCTGATAAGTTCCAGTTGTACAGTTTAGGATCAGTTGTGCTGTAGAACTCAATGGTAACGGCATCAAGGTCTTTGTGATATTTTGCGAAACTCTGGTACCCCGGAACCCAGCCGCCATGTTCATACTCATAAATGGAGGCGTAGATTTCCTGTTCTCCCGGTTCAAATAACGATCCATCGTTCAATGCCCTTAGGAAAGTCCCTACATCTTCTGCTGTGGCATGCATGCCATAATCATTTGTCTTTAAATCATGGGGGTATCCTACATGATAGCCACTCATTACATCGTCTACATTCACTTTACTTAGCGAAGCGAATGTATTGTTAAGGTTCAGTGGTGTCAGAATTTCTTCCTGAATGAATTGAAAGTTCTCATAGCCCAGTGTTTCATCCATTATCTTATTGATCAACAAGTAATTTGTGTTGCAGTATTCATAGTCTTTACCGGGTTCAAAGTTGGCAGGCTTGTCCAGAATCAATGCCAGCCCTTCTTCATAGGTTTCGGTTGGAGCTGCCCAAAAATTCGGAGCATCTGTGAAATTTGGTATGCCACTTCTATGCTGTATCATCAATCTCAAGGTTATTTTGTCAGCATTTTCGATTCTTCCCACAAGCTCCGGTAAATAATCAGCAATTGTCTTATCCAGAGAAAGGCGTCCTGCGCCTACCAATTTAGTGACAGCCACGGCATCATATAGCTTGCTGATGCTGGCAATCTTAAATAGTGCATCCGGCTTCGCAGGTATCTTAGATTCTTTATTATGCCAGCCAGAAGCCAGGTATTGAGGAGGTTTACCCGTCTGGTCTATATAAACCATCATTCCATCAAACCCATGCCCAATGGCCTCATCCAATTGTTCCTGAACCGTATCTGGTAGTGGAAGTATCCATGCTTTGAGCAATAGCCATGGTACAAAGAATAAGGAAACGACAGTTCCAACTAGCAGTGTGATTCTGATGATGAGTGTTTTGCGTTTCTTCGTCATTTATTTCAGATCAATGAGTATCAAGGCAATTTAGAACCTTTTCTAGAGTATTGGGAGGGAGTATTTTCGTGGTTGCGACTACCATAAAAAGTGTTTTACCATTTTTCAGGTTGACAGTTTTGGTATCTTATTCAAAAGTGAAAATATGGGTAGGGCATTGATCTTGACAGTCTTTATTATAGGTATTTGTGTGTTTGAGTACTAACGCTTGGCCAGCATACACCGAACTAAAAAATCGCTAGAATTTTCAGGAGTTGGCCAGAACAAGCAATTGGTTATGGCCACTGTTGTAAGTGGCTTTTACTCCCAGTTTTCTTTTAATCGATATACTTTTCCAGATTCTTCCAATTCATCATCTAAACTGTCATCATATTGAAAATTCTGAACTTGCCATTTGTCTTTTGGCTTGTAAAAAATAAAAGTAAACCGAACAGGTTGCCTGTCATATTTAATCATGTAACTGACTAGTTTATAACTTTCCCCTACGCTTTTTTCAGTAATCTTTTCATATCCATAATAATCTCCGACTAACCCAAGAAAGCTGGTCAATTGAGTCTTTACATTTTCGATTCCGTCTTTATTTCGGTCCATCATCCATTTATTCGTTCCGAAAACATAATCAACAGCCTTTAGAGGTGACTTTTCATAGGTTTTGAAAAATTCAGTTGTGATTTCTCCAGTCGTTGTTTGCGCTTTCAAAATGTTTGTTGACAAAAAAGTCACAATTAATAAGGTCGAAAGTTTAATTTTTCTATTCATTTCGCTTGTTTTTAAATCACTGACAACACTCGAAGGTATCGGCTGTCAATTATGAAGGAATTAAAAAACGGTTAGAATAGGAAATTTTGCTAACATGATTACTGACCTCTTTGAAAGCCAATGGACACTAAGTCAGGTCCGGTTGACAGTATTTACATGGATTACATGGCATCCTAAGCATTGCACATACAGGTATGTACAAGTTGTCAATACTACCTTACCATAGGATCAGCGGAGTTTTTTAAAATTCAGGGAATAGGGCAATAGATGGCAAATGCCAGAGCAGCGAAGTACGTGCCCTGAATGGCTCATGTGATAAGCGATACTTTTTTGTCGACTGACTTAAAGAATCACCGAGCATTAATTTTAAAAATTATTGCTTATCACATCTTTATATCCTGAAGTTCTCTACAAGTTCCCGCATAACCAACCTTGTTATAGTGTAAACCGGAAAGAACTCTTCTAAAAAGGCTTTAGATAGACTTATTCAAAGCCCTGAATGTATAAGCCCTCTGAAAGGAGAAATAGAGAGGGGCAGAACAACTTCTAAACAGTGAATTGGTTAATGCTTAGCCATTTTTGGAGTAGCTTTTCTTTTATATCTATGTGTACTATTGGAAATTATGGTTTCAGGCAGCCTGGCCTCTAAGGACAACTCCGTTCTATAAGTAGAGCTGACTTGTCTCTTCTTGCCTTCTTTAAATTCATGATAAGGGTATAGAAATGTTAGACCTTTCAGCTTTTCCACAATATCAGGACGTGACTTCAATATGAGATAATTGATTGAAAGAGACTTCAGGCTATCCAGTGCCCAGCTTTGCGAACCATAGCTATCGAAAATAATAGGAAGGCTAAGTTCCTTTAGGCTCCTTAATTCGAAAACATCGTCTGGTATATCATATAGATGATGGTTGCTTCCTAAGTCTAGTTTTTGGAGCTGAGTCAACTCACTTATTTCCGGATCAATTCTTGAGATTTTTGTCAGACTCAAATCAAGCTCCTTCAAGTTACTTAGCCGATAGATGGATTTAGGAATAGATATTATTGGATTTGATCCTAAGCTGAGAATTTCAAGCTTAGACAGTCGAGCGATGTTTTCAGGAAGCCTTTGGATTTCGCTATTATCTAAATTGATAAGCCGTAAATTCTTTAGTTGACCCAATAGCTTTATATCAAAGTGACTGACATTATTCCCAATCATCCATAATTCTTCAAGGTTTTTAAAGCGGACAATTTCATCAGGAATGGCTGTCAGTCCTAAGTTATTCAGATCAAGTGAGGTTACCTTTGAAGCAGAGTCTGAATAGGCAAGTTCTCGAAACTGTATGACCCTGTCGATGTTATACTCAGCGATCATTTCGTCATTCCATATACTCCAGTTATAAGGGGAGTGCTTGACCACGCATTGGAACAGACCATTGACAACGAATTGCAGGCTGTCCATAGTGGGGTCCTTACTCAATGTAACACCTGTTAGCTCAACCTGTGCATTAAGTGTATCTCCTTCAACAAAACTAAACTTACTCAGGGTCAATGATTGTTGAAATAAACTTGTTTCAGGATCAGGTAGATCAGAGACATAATTGATTTCTAAATCATAGGTTCCTTTGTAATAGTCTATGTCCATATATTGACTCTCAAAGCCATGGTAATACCTTATTGATATATTTATACCACTTTCCGTTTTGGAGCAAATACACTCTGTCATGGGTATTCCGTGAACTATTGTGTCTTGATCAATATAAAATTCAGTACCCACATGTGTGCTGTCTACAACTAAATGCTCATTAATCTGAAAGGCTTGAATATTGGCAAAAGTTATAGGGAATTTTGATTCGGAGAGAATCTTTGTGTCGGGTTTACCAGTGCAAGCCTGACTGGTTAATACAACAAGAATGAACAGACTGTAAAAGTGGTGTTTCATCTGGGGTATTGGGGAATTACCTCCTTATGAAACACTCAAATCTGTTTTATATTGTCCAAGCACAGCCTGTCAGTTTTTGAGGTTCAGCAGCAATAGCGTAATCAAAAAGGAAGGCGGTATCAGTAAAATCAAAAACCTGACCCGCCTGCCTTCCAGCTTTCTCAATCGGTGTTTGAGATCATTATCAAAATGCTCCTTAAGCTTATTGCCGGTCATCTTAAGCATTGATTCTTCCGTGCTGAAATATTAAACCAATAATGGACCAATCTATGGCATGGACATGATACCGCTGATCAATGAGCTGTTGAATGCCGGAACCAAGATTACTTAGCGGATCGAAATTGTACCAGGGGGTGCCGGTTTCTGAGGCCACACCGTATTCTTTCATTTGGTTTTCCAACTGATTACCCTCCATCTTATGTAGTTCCGCTATCTGAAACCTGAGTACTTCTTCTGTGAATTCGAAGTCACTCCAACCGGTATGTTCAGGCTTTGTAAAAAAGCCGATGTCATCCGCAATTTTGGCTTTCCTGTACATTTTGTCCCGTTCTGGTTTAATGGATATGGCCAACCATGATTCATCCATGGGTATGGCGTCTGAGGTAAACGAATCGGAGAGGATCTTTGTCAGCAACTCCTGGGTCAATACTTCTTCTTTGAGCCCAAGTATGTTTCTGTATACAGCCAGTAAATAAGTCTTCAGGTCTCTGTCAGGGGTAGTCTCCTTAAATTTCACCACCTCTTCCTGCAACAATGACAAATCAAGACTTCGATCAATCGCAGGCTCCTCGACTACATCTTTTGGCTCAACAGGATCTTCTTCAGATTCGGGTTCGTCCGGGTAGGGGCTACGCTGTCTTATTTTGTGCTCAAGTTCGACTACTCGGGCTGTAGCTTGTCTGTCTTCTTCAATTTGATGAGGACTAAGGTTCAGGAGTTTTACCATGTTTTCTACCAGCTCAAAGTGCCGGTAGATATCCATGACAGCCCCGGGGTATACACCGCTCTCAATCAGATGAGGCTCAAAGATTCTACCTCCGTATGGAATAGCGCAATAGATCTTAGAGCCGATAAACGATAGCTTGATGCGCTTACCGAGCATTTTATCCAGTTCGAGAATTGCATGGATCATATGAGGTCCCAGCAGGGTACGGGCCTCTTTCTCATCACGGCCAAACACAGAAAACTCACGCTCGAATTTGTCATGAGTCATTCTGATACGGTTGTCACGACCAGCCAGTTGTTCCTTCTCCCATTCTTCCTCGGCCTGATAAGCCGATTCGTCCGGGAAAAGGTAGACAGGCTCATTGAGTTGATAGTCAGAGTTCATTTGGAAAAACAGTCCCCGAAACACCTGCGTCCTCTCTTGATTCTGACCCACTGTGGCCTTTAATTCAGAAAATTTGAAGGCTGTACCGTCAATGGTTCCCGAAACATAATCATCGCCTTTGCAGTCATCCGGTTTTTCATAGTAGAGTCCGCTTTCAATAAAGGTATTAAGTGGGATATGATGATCATAGAAGAATTTAAAATCCGGGTTAATCAACCTGATGATTTCAGCCACAATTTTGTGCTTGTAACCCCGCCTGTAGTCCCGGTAGTACTGTATGGTTATACCGAATAATATCGGGGAGAACAAAATCAGTAAGAAATTCAGGTAGCCCCCGTTATCAGACCATCCGAAAAACAAAAAACCGACAGCTGTGAGTGTCATTAATGCACCAAAAACGGGCCTGACCCTGTCTCTCTCAAGTTTTTTGACCTCTGGTTCAAACCTGGAGTGATATAGGCTTCTGAATTCATCATGAGATATCATATCGGTTGGTGCTATTTAAGAAGGACTGGTGAGCATCTCTGGTGGAAGATAGGGAAACCCAACATCAACACAATAAGCTCTTTTTGTCCTCTTTAAGACCTGACTGTGTGTATCTACACTGTAATAAAACCAAAAAAATGCGTTGTGTAGAAAATTGATGATTTATGTGGGAGGATAGGAAAATGGGTGCGCAAGGTGCCCGATTAGCATTGTGCTTATTGGTTTTATTGGTAACGGTATCGGCATGTAAGTCCGGTGATGAGGCTCCGGAAGAGCCGGAGGTGCGGGAGTTCCCCGGAGTAGATGAGCGGCTCTGGCCTTTCTTCATTCGTTTTGAAGAGCAGGCAGCGCAAAGGGGAGTGAACATAGACCTGGTGCAGGAAGGCATTACCGGTGTAATTCAGGCCATAGATGAAGACAATATAGCTGGTACCTGTAATTTCAACAGGCGTGTGCCCAATCATGTTATGATTGACGAAGACTTCTTCAATGCTGTGGGCGACCTGTTTCGTGAGTTTATCATCTTTCATGAGCTGGGTCACTGCTCACTGTTCCGCGATCACCTGGAAACGACTGATCAGTTTGGCAGGTGTACTTCTATTATGAGAAGTGGGGTGGAGGACTGCCGTGATAATTACAGCCTCAATACGCGTTTTACCTATCTGGATGAGCTATACGATCCTCAGTTCAGAAACGATATTTTCACTAACAGTAATTGAACCGGCTTGTGCAATAGCCAACCCATTGTATAATTCGCAATAGCGAACCTATGCTCAGAGGGAGGTGTAGCACAGTGACTTAGTGTGCCAGCCGCCTTTCAATATTGCTCAGGATGCCTTTAAGGTTTACCTCAAAGGTTTCTACGGCAGGTACATAATTGGAGTATACAAGGGCATAACGCCAGGCAGTCATATTTCTGAACTCTTTGGCAGAGGTGGCATATTGAGCATATTCCGTTTGGTCTTCGGCCAGGACAAACTGGGGAAACCAGTCGTATTGATCGCGCCATAAAACGAGGTCTGCTGCTATGCTTTCACGAATCAGGTCGTCATTCGTATTGATATTATTGAGCGAAGAGGTATAGAGCTGTACTATTTGATTGACGAGTGTATCCTCATCATGAGTGCTGTAAAACCGCTTGAGTGATTCGTAGCCTCGTAGTTCAATATTGAATGACCTGTGTCCTGTCACCAGATAGGCGCATTGCGCACAATCTCTGAAGGCGTCAAAGGTCATAGTGCCTTTCATAAGCGATATAAATTCATCTTCATACCCACGATAGTACTCCAGTACTTGTGCCGCATCAATCAGGTCGTTCTCTATATCATCTTTTAGAATGACGAACATACCATCAATTTTTTGTCTTTGTTGTCGCTCCTCATTCCAGTTATTGATGGACAGGGCGATAAGTATGCCCACAACTACAAGCACTATTTCTCCCAGGGCATAAAAAAGGTATTTGCTCAAGGCAGATTTAGGAATGAGATTGTGCCGTAGCTTTCTGAGAAATGAAACCATAAATGCGTAGCGGTTACTATACCTGTCACACCAATCTGTCAAAAAGTTGCATAATTACCTAATGGAGGTAAACCAGGAGAGGTATACGACTGACCGGATTAACGGCTGGTACTACTCACAATTTTGTTAATTTTTCATGATTCCCTCTAAACCTTTGTCTCGTTTCAGAGTCTCAATTTTCAGAGTATAGTAACCGAAACATTTCTATTCCTTCATCTTTAAACACTTACCAGGTTACCCATTGTCTTTACCAGTTTCAAAATACTTAAAGAGAGTCTATATCTTGGTGCTGCTGTTACTATCCTCTGTCGCGGGTATGGCGCAGGTTTCTACCGAGGGTACGGATTTTTGGGTTGGCTTTCTTCAAAATGCCGATAGTAACCAGCCATCATCATTAGAAATCTTTATTACCAGTAAGCAACCCGCCTCAGGCACTATTGTAGTGCTGCAGGATGGGAGGTCTGTCAATTTCAATGTCAGCCCGGGAGCTACCTTCAAATATGTGGTGTCAGACGCTACCAATAACCCTTTTGCAGCCAGCGGATCGGGAGTTATCAGCACCAAGGGCATTCATATCACCTCAGATGTAGATGTAAGTGTCTATGCCTTTAACAAAAGAAATCTGAGTGCCGATGCGACCGTAATATTGCCAACCCACACACTGGGACAAGAATATATTGTGGCATCCTATTTTGAAAATTCGGGCCAGAATAATATTGAGTCAGAATTTTTAGTAGTAGGTACTGAAAATGATACCAGCATTGAAATTACCCCAAGCGTATCTACCCTTGACGGAAAAACGGCAGGAGTTCCCTTCACCGTAACGCTCAATCAGGGCCAGGCGATACAACTACAGGCACTGGGAGATCTTACAGGTTCAGAAGTCAAATCCGTATCGGGCGACCCGACAGAGTGTAAGAACTTTGCGGTTTTTGGTGGTAACAAATGGACCCGCATTGGTAACTGTGGTCAGGCCAATGATCAGTTGTATGAGCAGCTTTTTCCTGTAAACACTTGGGGCAAAAACTTTACTCTGGTTCCTTTTTTAGGTAGAAACTCTAATGGCGATTTGTACCGGATTATCGCTTCTGAAAACAATACTTCCGTTACAATAAGTACTGCCGGGGCTCCTCCCAATACCTTTCAACTTACCAGCAGGGGAGACTATTTTACAGGTAATGTGAGTGATGCTACGAGTATTACGGCCGATAAACCCATCCAATTGGTACAGTTCAGCAAAAGTCAGTGCGCAGAAATTGGTGCCAATGGCAATAGCCCGGGAGACCCCTTTATGCTGATGATCAGCCCTGATGAACAATTGCTCAATGAGGTAACCTTCAATACCCTGGACTCAGATGTAATTGATAATTACTACACTACCATTATCACTAAAACCAGCTCCAGAACAGAAGTGACCCTGAATGGAACGGCCATCTCAAACTTTAGCTGGACCACTGTCAGCACCAATACAGAGCTATCTTATGCCCGCATCAACCTGGCGGGGAATGCTGATTATACAGTAACCGCCCCTGATGGCTTTATCAGCTATGTTTATGGTTTTGGCGTTATCGAATCCTTTGGGTATGCAGCTGGTGCCAGCCTGGAAATCCTGAATCTGCAGGTGGTAGGAGTGGATGAGACCATTGGTTTGATTGTAAATGAGGGCTGTTTGAATTCGGAAACTACATTTTCGGCTGATTTTGAAACACCTGCAGGGCAGGAGCCCCGTTTTAATGCTTTTGAATGGGACTTTGGTGATGGCAATACTTCCGATGAGCAAAATCCGGTACATACCTACGGTAGTCCCGGTACCTACGAAGTTTTCCTAATAGCCTCTAATGGTACAGGAGCTTGTGGCACGTCTCAGACAGTAAATCGTACAGTGGTAATTACCGAAGCTGCGATTGATGAATTTACAGGGCCGGTATCTGTGTGCCCTGATGTAGAAGGAGTTGTGTATAGTGTAACAGGATCAGCGGACAACACCTACCAGTGGTCAGTAAGTGGTGGTGTGATTGCCAGTGGAGGTGACGGACCTGAAATCAGTATTGACTGGGGGGCAGCCACTGATAATGCATCCATTACCGTGACTCCTCTTAACTATCTCGGTTGCATAGGTGAGCCAATGACCCTGGATATCAAGATTAACAAACGCCTGGAACCCGCCTTACCGACTGGTCCCGCGGAAGTTTGTTTCACTGATTTTACCGCTGTGGCCTATTCAACCCCTGCCACCACGGGCTCGGAGTATGAATGGTTTGTTGAGGGAGGGCGCTTTCTTTCAGGTAATAGTTCCAATACAGTCAATGTGGCCTGGGATGGTGTGGGCATACCCGGCAGGCTCTGGTATCGCGAGTTCAATCCCGCTATCTCAGATTGTGAGGGCTTTTCTGATGTTGTGGATGTTACAGTGTATCCTGATATGCAAATAAGCCCCTCGGTAGTAGATGTACTTTGCTTTGGTGATGCCAATGGGACAGTTGACTTTGCCGTGACAGGTGGCAAACCCGGTGATTATACGCTCAGGTTTCAGGGCAATGACCTACCCACCACGACCATTACCGCCTTGACTGCTGGCAATTATACTGCTACCGTAGTAGATGTACTAGGCTGTACGAAGGATATAGACTTTACCGTGGGTACGCCTGAAGTGCTGGCGATCAGTGATATGACCGTGTTGGATGTTCGCTGCTTTCAGGAGAGTAATGGCAGCATTACCCTCAGCCCGTCCGGAGGTACTCCTACGATAGCCGGAGCCTATCAATTTACATTGTCAGGCAATGGCAGAAGTGACACAGGCTTGAGCAGCCTGCCGGCTATCAATAACCTGAAGGCCGGTAGCTATACCATTACCATTACCGATGAAAATGGCTGTGAAACCAGTGCCGACTTTGTGATCAACGAACCAACGCTTCTCGAACCCGACCTTGAGACACTAATCAACCAGCCGATCTGCCCTGATGTGAGTGACGGTACTGCTTATGTAGAAGCCAAGGGCGGTACACCTGATTACCAGTTTTTCTGGAGCAACAATGAAGCAACGGAGCAACAGGAGGGGGTGGATTTTTCCAGGGGTACCTATACAGTGAGAATAGTAGATGCGAACGGCTGTGAAACCTCGCTGGAAGTTGATGTGATCGAACGTTTCCCGAAGATATTTATCCCTACTGCTTTCAGCCCCAATGGTGATGGAGAGAATGAGCTGTTCAAACCGGTCACCGATTGCAATCTTCAGTATAGCGTACAGGTATTTAATAAGTGGGGAGCCATTGTTTATGCCTCTTCTGATATCACAGAAGGCTGGAATGGTACACTCAACGGGCAACAGGCTCCTGATGGCAAGTACAGCTATATTATTTTCTATTCAGGCTCACTGAATGGGGTAAGCTTTGAAGAGACCCTCAGAGGTACGTTGCGTCTGGTAAGGTAAGCCCGCTCGGGTCACTGGTTTATCAGTTGTCAGGGAATGAGAAATCATGAAGGTATGATCAGTCGCTCCGGCTTTGCCGGGTGACGGTTAGGATAAGGCCCCATCTAAATCTTCCCCGTGGGGGAAGACTTTGCTTCCGAAGTTGATTCAGGCCGTTCTACCAGGCATTACAGATGCTGAAAAGTCCCTCCATTGGAGGGATTTAGGGAGGCTTTTGAGTGGCTGGGCAATGGTCTGGTTTTATGATTACTTTTCACTCCTGTCGCAGGTTCTCAGAACCTGTGACTACTAATGATTTCAAAGACTCTGTCTGCTTAGCTTTATACTATAGCATTGATCAGTCGCTCCGGCTTTGCCGGGTGACGTTTAGGATAAGGCCCCATCTAAATCTTCCCCGTGGGGGAAGACTTTGCTTCCGAAGTTGATTCAAAAGTCTTCCCCCACGGGGAAGATTTAGATGGGGCCTTATTTGCCTTTAGATGAATCGGGGAATCCCGTGCCATGATCACACAGGCACTGATTAACCTTGACTTTCAGTAACATTTAGCCGATGGTTTCAGTTAAATGAATGTCGTTTGTCCGGAGAAACACTCCTATGATTCTTCAGGCAGTATAGTTCGTTCTTTTACTAAAACACAAAAGCCATGCTCAGAGTCAAGTTCATGTTGATTTGTCTTTTTATAACCGTTGGTCTGTCTGCACAACACAAAGTAACGGTAAACATAGGTTCTCTGGATATTTCAGGTTTTGAGCCTGACAACGTGCTTCTGGGCTACGGCAGCAGTTTAAAAGCATTACCGGCCGAAAAAAGCACTATGCAGATTGAGGTAGAGAATCTACCAACATTAATATCGCTGGAATACTTTAAGAGAAACAGGTTCATCAGGCATAAAACATTTTGGCTGGAGGGTAATAGCCTCACCATTACAGGTTCAATGGCTGACAAGACTGTGTCTGGTGATGAGAACCATCCGCTGCAGCAGGTAGCCAACCAGATTCAATCAAACAAAAAGCCTAACCCTGAAAAGGAAGCGGACTACACCTACTCACTCCCCTATCTGGTTTACCTCAACTTTCAAAAGTCTTTCAGGGAGAATAAAGAACTGGAAAAGGTAATTTCTTTAGCACCTGATAAAGTCAGTGACTTCTGGGCTTTTAAAGAATTGGTAGCTTTTATGGATAGTCAAAAAGCTATTGGATATAATCCTCAGACGAAAACCTTAACACATCTTACTGCGGTTAATAAGGGTCAGCAGGAAGTAGAAATAAAACTTACAGGAAAACCCATACTGATAGACTTTTCCTCCAGTTCCTGTCGTCCCTGCATTTTGGATATCCCCAAAATGGTAGAGATCAACAAGACTTATGGAGATAAGCTGGAAATGTTGACTCTTTGGAAAGACAAAAAATATGAAACCTGGATAAGTGTAGCCGCTGATTACAAAAACCTGATCACCTGGAATAGCTTATGGGACAAAAGTGGTGCGATTTTTCAAAAGCTGGATATTACTACCTATCCAAACTATCAACTTTTCAGTGCGGATGGAAAACTTATCAAAAAATGGAACAGGCCACCCAAGAACCTGGAGAAGTACCTTTCTAAAAACTAGCTTACTGGTCCCTGAGAGACTAATTACGCAATAAACCTTGACTAGTCTGCCAGCCAGGAGCTAAACGTCCCATTCGTCATTGATTTGAGCAATAGAGTGATGCGCTGTCATATCGTACTGGCAGGGGACAATGGACACGTAGTTGTGATCTACGGCCCATACATCCGTATCCTCCCCTTTGTCATTGTTTACAAAGTTGCCGGTTAGCCAGAAGTAAGATCGGCCATAAGGATCTTTCCTTTTGTCAAACTCTTCCTCCCAATGCGCTCTGGCCTGTCGGCAGACTTTGATTCCCTGAAGCTTTTCGTTTTGCTTAGGGGGAATGTTTACACTCAAGGCAATCCCCTTAGGCAGCCCCTTGGTCAGTACCTCATTGGCAATGTGTTTCACAGGTTCACGCGCATGCTCAAAATCGGCCTTATGTGAGAAATCACAGAGGCTGAAACCTACTGAAGGAAAACCTTCAATAGCGCCTTCCATGGCCGCTGACATGGTGCCTGAGTAAAGTACGCTTACTGCCAGGTTGCTACCGTGATTGATTCCGCTTACTACCAGGTCTGGCGTACGATCTTTGAGCACATGATGTTTGGCCAGCTTAATACAATCTGCAGGAGTGCCGGAGCACTTGTAGGAAACCACGCCCAGGTCTTCGAAAAGGTTAGTTTCGAACAGACGAAGCGTATCACCAATAGTAATCGCATGCCCCATACCTGACTGAGGACTATCTGGTGCTACCACGATTACCTCTCCCAGCTCAGCCATTACTTCTGTTAATACACGGATACCACGAGAGGTGATACCATCATCGTTGGAGATCAAAATCAAAGGTCTGGACATACAGCGAGGGACTAAATTTGAACCCTCAAGTTCGGAACCTCAGCCACATTCACAACGAAAAAAACAGATTTTTTACAGGTCAGGATATCTGCCGGAAAAGAGTCTCAGAAAGTAAGGCCCAGGTAATCAATAAGCACGGGATTGTTCAGTGCTGATGGCATTGTAGTGCCCTACCAGGCGTGCCATGTCATTCACCTTATCAATTCTTATGCGTTGATCTTTGATAAACTTCTTCAGGTCATCATTGTGCCCTTCAAGCACATGGAACAAGTCCTTTTTACGGCCGGTAAGCTCATGAATTTTGCCGTCCAGATTTACGATATACAGGCGATGCGCCAGTACGGTTCGGGTATATCCACCCAGGTTTCTGTTGGTAGGATCATTCAAACCCATTCTGCGGTTCTGGCGCAGTGTATTGTTACGCGCACTCACAGTAGTTATATATTCTCTTGCCAGCAATGTGGCCTTCCCTTCTACCACCACCTCGAAAAAACGAGGGCTTTTATAGCCGGTTTTATTTACATAGGGTAAAGTGAAGAAATGGCGGGAACTCTTTTGACGCTCGGGGCGAATTTTGAAAGAGGCTACCTGCTGAGATGAGTAGGTCTTTGTTTTTCCAAGAACCTGCACCTGCACTGCATCATGCTCCAAGTCGTACTTGATCTGCCCCGTCACATAGGTGTCGTTAGTCAGATGTACAGCTCCGGGGTGCCATTGCTGTGATGGAAATTCCTGCGCCTCTACCTGAAGGGCGGACGTAATCGCTAAGAAGAATACAATCAACCGTTTCATATATATTGCAAACGATTGAAAAAACGAAATGTTTGTGCAAAAACCTATTATTTGGTCTCCAGCGCTACATATTCAGTGATTTCCAGGCCATAACCAATCAACCCTACTCTCTTCTGTGGATTATTCGAAATAAGCCTTAGGTTTTTCACACCCAGATCTCGTAGAATCTGCGCTCCTACCCCGTAATCTTTCCTATCCATTTTAACCCCAAAGCGACCTTCTGCGCTTCCCGAGCTTTTCAGACTATCCAACTCATCCAGCAGTCGGGCACCACGGGCACCCTGGTTCATATAGAGTACTACTCCCTTGCCTTCCTGCTCAATCATCTTCATGGCATACTTAATGGGGTTACCGGTATCACGGGTGAAGCCAAAAATATCTCCCAGGGTACTTGAAGAGTGTACCCTTACGAGCACTGACTCATCGGGTTCCCATTCGCCTTTGGTAATGGCCAGATGAATTTCTTCAGAGTTGATTTGCTTATAGGCCTGTAGGTGAAAATCGCCATACTCCGTGGGCAAATCCACTCCCACAGCTCTCTCAATCAGGCTCTCCTGCTCTATCCGGTAAGAGATCAGATCTTCTATGGATACCAGTTTCAGGTTGAAGCGCTCCGCTACCTTTTTCAGGTCCGGTAGCCGGGCCATGGTACCATCCTCATTCATGATTTCAATCAACACACCTCCCGGTTTCAAACCCGCAAGTCTGGCAAAATCAACGGCTGCCTCCGTATGTCCCGTTCTTCTCAAAACGCCTCCACGCTTGGCCCTCAATGGAAAGATATGTCCCGGTCTCCCCAAATCTTCTGGTTTGGTATCATCATTTACCAGTGCTCGAATGGTCTTGGCGCGGTCGCTCGCAGAGATGCCTGTAGTACAACCTTGCCCTATCAGGTCTACTGACACGGTAAAAGGAGTCTCGTGCAATACGGTGTTCTTGCCTACCATGAGATCAAGCTTTAGCTCATCGCAACGTTCCGCTACCAGGGGGGTGCAAAGCAAGCCTCTGCCATGGGTAGCCATAAAATTTACAATCTCAGGAGTAATTTTTTCGGCAGCGCAAATGAAGTCACCCTCATTCTCCCTGTCCTCATCGTCTACTACAATAATTACTTCTCCGTTTTTTATGGCTTCAATAGCATCTTCAATCGGGTCAAGCTGGATTTTCTCAGGCATGCGTTTTTCTTAAGTCAGGCAAATGTAATAAGGAAAGTATTGTTAAACCCGAATTATGCCATAGCCTTTCTATTAGGGTTCCTTTGGCCTAAGTCAGGTTAAAAAAATCACTTGGTCACCACGATACCAAGCTGTTTACCCACCTCATCAAAAAGTCGTTTGTAGTGGATATATATTTTAATGAGCTCGTCTTGCTCCTCTGGGTTTTTATTCGTTTTCAAATCTTCTTCTGTCTTGATCAGGAGCTCTTCAATCTTCCTCCTTTTCAGTCGCAGCACCACCTTAAAAGTAGCCTCAGGCAGGTCTTCTGACTCGTGTGCCGTGGCAATCTTATGTTTGTCCTTCCAACCATCGCTGATAAAGTATTTCAGCTCCAGCAGGTCAATCACCAATTGGCTCATATTCGGATCACCGGGGCCAATAAACTGATCAGGCCCTATCTTCTCCCCGGCAGTCAGCATATTGCCCGCCATCGTAATGGCCTTTTTGATAAGAGGGTCCTGAAATTCAATATCCCCTGTCTCATCTATAATAAACTGAGCGATAGAGATTTCCTCATCAAATGGGTCCGGACCATAGTTAACCAGCATGCGCAAGGTTTCTCTTTCTACATAGTAAGATGCGTAATGCGTTTCTTTTACTTCTTCCTGTACTGACTCCGGTGGGTAATTGGCTGCTTCGGCCTGCTCATTTTCTCTGAATCTTTGCTGATTCTCTTTTTGCTGCTTCGTTATCAGCAGCTTATTGAGTTCGGAAAGCAATACCTGCTCTTCAATTTCGAGCTGATGGGCGCAGGACTGAATGTAAACAGACCTTTTGATCCCATCGGGTATCAGGGCTATGCTCGCAATCACATCTCTGATCACCTGCACCTTGCTGGCGGGGTCTACCTTCTTACCGCCATCCGTAAGCACGTTGGTTTTGAAGGTGATAAAATCTTTGGCGTTCTCCTTCAGGTAGTCGGTAAAAGCCTCCGAGCTCATGCTGCGCGAGAAGCTGTCAGGGTCTTCACCCTCAGGAAACACCACGGCTTTTACATCGAGGTCATGCTCCAGAATAAGGTCAATACCACGAAAAGAGGCCTTGATGCCTGCATTATCTCCATCATAGAGTACAGTGATATTCTTGGTATAGCGCCCTATCAGCCCTATCTGCTCTTTGGTGAGTGAAGTACCGGATGAGGATACCACATTGGTAACACCTGACTGATGCATTGAGATCACATCGGTGTAGCCCTCTACCAGGTAGCACATATCTGAGTTGCGAATCTCCTGCTTTGCCTGATGGATACCGTAAACGATATTACTCTTGTGATAAACCTCTGTTTCAGGGGAGTTTATGTACTTGGGCTGTTTCTTGTTATTGGTAAGAATCCGGGCGCCAAAAGCAATCGCTTTACCCGCTACATTATGGATGGGAAACATAACCCTGCCACGAAAGCGATCATAGGTCTTATTCTCCGAGGCCAGAATAAGTCCGGCCTTCTCCATGATTTCCCGCTTATAGCCTTTCTTCTCAGCGGCTTTCATAAAGCCATCCCAGGTGTCAAGGCTGTAGCCCAGGTCAAACTTCTTTATGGTCTCTTCGCTGAAGCCGCGCTCTTTGAAGTAGCTCAGGCCAATCGACTTGCCCTCTTCATGTTCCCAGAGCGTTTCTGCAAAGTAATCTTTGGCAAAATTGAGTATGATAAAGAGAGACTCCCGTTCATTTTGAGCCTGAATCTGCTCATCGGTCTGCTCCTCTTCCTCTACCTCAATGCCATACTTATTGGCCAGAAACTTCAGGGCTTCAATGTAATTGATACCTTCCAACTCCATGATGAAGGAGATGGCATCGCCCCCCTTGCCAGAGCTAAAGCACTTGTAGATTTCTTTGCTGGGCGAGACGTAAAAAGAAGGTGTTTTTTCGTTGGTAAAGGGACTTAGTCCTCTGTAGCTGCTCCCTGCCTTTTTCAGGTCAACAAAATCGCCCACCACCTCCAGAATATCTGCGCGGGTTTTAATCTCATTGATCGTCTCGTTACTGATGGCCATAATGGGGCTTCAAATATAGAGGCTTTCTACAGAAAACGGATGAACCATTTTAGGGAAGTTATGTTTATAATGAAGCTGTAACATGGCGAATCCCGGCTGTCGGACATTCAATACATCCGTATAGCACAGGCTCGCTGATTTATAGATAGAGTTCCGCTAGACAGATTGGACGGAATGCACTTAATTTGTAGCGCAAAAACCAGAAACATGGCATTGACTAAAGAGAATGTACTAAAGGCCCTGAGGCATGTAGACGACCCGGATATCAAAGAAGACCTGGTTACCCTCAACATGATTCAGGATATTGAGATAGAAGGGAATAAGCTCTCTTTTACCGTCATGCTGACTACCCCTGCCTGTCCGCTCAAAGAAGTTATTAAAAACGACTGCCTGAAAGCCATTGAAACTTATATAGGAGAAGACATAGAGGTAAGCATCAATATGAGCTCTCATGTGACTTCTACCCGCGACAATGCGCCACTTTTACCAGGCGTTAAGAACATCATTGCCGTGGCTTCCGGAAAAGGTGGTGTAGGCAAATCTACGGTAACGGCTAACCTGGCAGTAGCACTGGCTCAGTCAGGGGCTAAGGTGGGTATTATTGATGCCGATATTTACGGACCTTCCATGCCTACTATGTTCAACTGCGAGCATGAGCAACCAGGCATACGCAAAGAAGGCGACAAAAACCTGATCATTCCTATTGAGCAATATGGTGTAAAGCTTATCTCTATTGGTTTTCTTACCCCTGCTGAAAATGCAGTGGTATGGAGAGGCCCCATGGCCAGCAGTGCGCTAAAGCAGTTTATTGGTGATACGGACTGGGAAGAGCTGGACTACCTGCTGATAGATCTGCCTCCGGGCACCAGCGATATTCACCTGACCCTGGTACAGACTGTACCGGTAACCGGAGCTGTATTGGTAACGACCCCTCAGAAAGTGGCCATTGCTGATGCACAAAAGGGCCTTCAGATGTTTACCCAGGCTCAGATTAATGTACCGGTGCTGGGTGTGGTCGAAAACATGGCCTATTTCACTCCTGAAGAGTTGCCCGACAATAAGTATTACATATTTGGCCAGGGTGGTGGAAAACGCATGGCTGAAAAATTTGATGTACCCTTTTTGGGCGAGGTACCGCTGGTACAGGGCATTCGCGAAGCCGGTGATATCGGCTATCCGGCCGTAATGCAGGATTCTATCACGGGCGAAGCCTTTAAGCACCTGGCACAGACTGTGGCTCAACGGGTTGCGATCAGAAATGCGAACAAAGCGGAAACTAAAAAGGTTGAGTTAAAGGTTTAACTACTATATTTGATTAAGCATGATAGAAAGAGTAGAAGCGGCATTGGACAAAATCAGGCCTTTTTTGGTAGCTGATGGTGGCGATGTAAAGGTGCTGGAAGTGACTGACGACCTTATAGTGAGGCTTGAGTTACTGGGTGCCTGCGGTACCTGCCCTATGTCTCCCATGACCATGAAGGCCGGAGTGGAAGAGGCCATTAAGAAAGAAATACCTGAAATCAAGGGAGTAGAAGCGGTTAATGTCGCTACTGTCTGATTGCGGAAAATATATATAATTAGAGGAAGCATGGTCTGCACAGGTCGTGCTTTTTTGTGTCAAAAAGGCTTAATTCAGCTAAATTATAATCTTAGTACTTCTATTTTAATCCCATTTAGCAGCCTGAAACAACAGTAGCTGTGGACTTATCTTTGTTTGGGCAATTGTGCCAATAAAATCTATCTTTGTGCTCATTCGTTTTTACGAATTTTGTGCCATCAAAAATATAGTCTGGCATATTCTTTCGTTGGTTTGGTGGGAAGCAAGCAATGAACGATCGGGTAACGAACAAACAGTATGAGTAACAAGCCTTTCACTTTCTACAGCTTTCTTAAAAACATCGGTATTATGGCAGGAATTGCCATAGTGATGATTGTATTCTTTTTCTATATCTACCTTCCTTCTACTACCAACCACGGAGAGACCATAACAGTACCTGAGCTGGTGGGCATGTCGTATGAAGACCTGGACGAATATGTGACGCAACGCAACCTCCGCTTCGAAATCATGGAAGACTCGGGCTACTCCGAACAGTACGACCCGCTGGCGATACTCACACAGAACCCCAAGGCAGGCGCTAAGGTGAAAGAGAATCGTAAAATCTATCTTTCACTAAATGCCACAGTACCTCCCAAGGTTAAGATGCCAAACCTGATCAATACAGATATTGAAAATGCCCGCGACATCCTGGAATCGCATGGCCTGAAGCTGGGTGATATTGAAATGGTACCCAACATTGCTACGAATGCAGTACTTGCTCAAAAAATTGAAGGTGAAGACATCCCAGAAGGCGAGTCACTGGCCAAGGGATCGTTCGTAGACCTGGTAATTGGCGATGGTGAAGGCTCTCAGCGTTTTGCCACTCCCGATTTTATCGGAAAAACTGCCGATGAAGTGAAATTTCAAATCAAGGCTTCTCGTTTAAAGTTAGATGTCATCAATTATATCAAGGTAGACAGCCTGCCCCGCAATACGGTTTACAAGCAAAGACCACCAGTAGGAGCCATGATTCTTTCGGGCTCTCTTATTGAAATCTGGATCAACGGAGATGAGCCTGTAATACCTGAGGAGGGTAATGATACGGGTGATGATATTAAAATGAAATAGCTTTTGCGCCAACTCGCTTTTATATCACTATTAGTCCTTTCCTTTCAGGGTTTTGGCCAGATTCTGGAAAAACCACTCCCAAACAAAAAGGGAAAATCTCTGATTACAGTACCTCAAAGAAACATTGATGCGGCACAGGATTCTGAGGGTGCAGGCTTCCCCTTCTGGGATGACTTCTCTCTTGCCGGGGCCGTTCCCTCTCCCGATAAGTGGGTCAATAGTGATAACATCAGAATCAGCAATGGCACAGGTGTTTCTGCTCCTACCATTAATGCAGCCCTCTTTGACGGAATAGATGCTAATGGAGCTCCCTATAATGCCAGTAGCTTACTGAATGGTCCTACCGATAGCCTCATCTCCATGGCGATTGACCTGAGTATGATCAATACGGATCAGGCTGACTCGGTCTATCTCAGTTTTTTTTGGCAGGTAAATGGTATAGGCGAATTACCTGACAGCGAGGACTCGCTGGTACTGCAATTCAGAAGACCCGATGGTAGCTGGCAGAGCCAATGGCAGCAAACTGGTGGCCGCGATAATGAAAGACCTGATTTCACCCAGGAGTTGATTCAGGTACCTGCTGACTTTTTTCATAGCGAATTCCAATTTCGTTTCAGGACTTTCTCACGTCTGGCCGGAGCATTTGATACGTGGCTGGTAGATTACATTTACCTGAACGAGGGGCGTTACCCCGGTGACATCGCCTACCCTGATCGGGCACTGACCCGTAAGCCTTCTTTTCTTATTGCGCCTTACACGGCCATGCCCACAGAACAGTTTTTCGCTAACCCTACCGACTATATTCGGGAGACTTCGGCTGAATTTCTGAACCTCAATGATATTTTCCAGCCGGTCCAGTATTCGGCCATAGTCATCGACCGGGCAGCTAATGCCATCGTAGAAAGATTGAACGATGGAACAGTGGCCAGTCCGCTACCAGGAGCTTTTGAACGGGTAACCTTCACCTCTCCTGCCCTGGATCACACCTTGCTCGACCCTATCGCTGACTCCATTCTGCTGGAAACCAACTATTTTATCCAGTCTGGTGACAACTTCTTTATTGATAACATTGTGGGCACCGATACCACTTTTATAGAGTCAATAGATTACAGGGTTAACGATACCGTTAAAATCACCACCGTTATAGATGATTATTTCGCTTATGATGACGGTGAGCCTGATTTTGCCGCTGGTATCAACCAAAGTGGAGGCAAGCTGGCTTACCGCTATGTACTGGAAGAGAGGGCCCTGCTTACTCACATTGATATCAACTTCCCCTTTGTTACGCAGGCAGGTGAGCCCATTGAATTGATGGTATGGCGAGATATCAAAGCCAATGAGCGTGAAGATTCTGTACTGTTTCAAGACCCTTTCAGTGTTCTCAGACCTTCCTTTATTGGTGAAATGAGAGCCTATGAGCTCGACACTCCCATTTTTGTTCAGGATACTATCTATATAGGTTTTGCCCAGGCTACCAACGAGTTTCTGGCGGTTGGGCTTGACAAGAATAATGATTCTGGTGAACACATGTTTTTCAATGTAGACGGCACCTGGCGGTCCAATGAGTTTGTTCAGGGCAGTTTTTTGATGCGGCCTCGCTTCGATAAGCAAATTGCTGCCGACTTTGAAGAAGATGTAGGTGGTGGAGAAGCCAGAATAGACATTTTCCCCAACCCTTCTGCCGGCATTGTTACCATTCCCGGTCAGGTAGACAACCTCAGTATTTTCGACAGCTATGGCAAGCAGGTGCTCTTCAGGCTGGAAGAGGAATACGACCGTGTTTTGGTTGATTTAAGCTTGAACAAAAAAGGTATATATTTGCTCCGGATCGTTCGCAACGGTCAGACTTTTACAAAGCGAATAATACTAAAAGACTAACAGAATCATGGAGGATATTACCGTTCAGCAGCTTAAAACAAGGCAAGCTGCTAATGAGGCATTGAACATTCTTGATGTGCGTGAAGAATGGGAATACGAGGAAGACAACATGGGCGCTAAACTTATACCACTGGGCGATATTCCTGCCCGCATTGAAGAAATTATCGACTGGAAGGATCAGGAAATGATTGTTCATTGCAAATCAGGGGGCCGTTCTGGCAGAGCCAAAAAATACCTCGAATCTCAGGGCTTTACCAAAGTTCGAAATATGCTGGGTGGCATGCTTGCCTACAGAGAAGAAGCCTGATTTACCTCTCAGCGGTAAGACAGTTTGCCTTAAGATATTGTCTTTAAATCCTACCAAATCAATAGACCAACTTTAGTATTTCCCACCCCCTCTACTACTTTTAATTAAACCATAGTCTGCCCATCAAGTCTATTCAGGAAACAATAGCATGATGAAAAGGAAAGGTATAATACTCGGTATCATATTCGTAGGAATGATTGGTTTGGGAATTCAAAGTGCTGAAGCTCAAATAGTAGTTAAGGTAAAACCTACCACCCCAAAAGTAGTGGTGAAAAAGCCCCGCAAACCATACAGCAATGCTATATGGGTAGCAGCTAGCTGGACCTGGAATAAAAGAAGTCAGCGTTATGAAAGGCAGTCTGGCCGATGGGTAAAACCCAAACGCAACCGCACTTATGTAGCCGGTAGCTGGATAAAAAAGAACAACGGCTGGTTATACACCCCGGGTAAATGGGTAGCAAAAAGGAAAGTGAGAGGTTAAGCAAAAACCTTCAAAAATGGTTGTGCTGCGGCTTCCGGTGTAGCTCCAAAAGAGATCAGTCCCCCCTGGTGTCCGGCCATGGCGATTACTTCTGGAGTTTTATCGTTTTCCCGGAAAAGCCGCTGAATCTCAGCAGCCATCTCCGAAGTACCATAAGGTACTTCTGAGCTGGTTGTCGGCACCTCTCCCAGCCAGGCCTTCCATTGCTCATCGTGGTGAATATGTATCACTGCCCTGATCTCAGGGTTGGCTTCGTAAATAGCCGCGTGAGTTAAGGATTCTGAGGAGGCTTTCACCGGTCCCCGACAGTTCAGGTGGTTCTCAGCTATGCTGTATTGAGTCACTTCGGTGTAATGGCTGGCTTTAAGCTGAGGGATATGGCCCGTCTGGGTACCGGAAATAACAAAATTGGGCAAAGCGCCCGGCAGTATACTGATGTTACCAAAACCCACTTCATACCTCTCATCAAAGCCAATCAGGCCCAGCTCATACATCCGATCACGCCAGTACATCAGCTGCTCCATTTCCTGAAAAGCCGGGTCTGTCCCCTGCTGCCAATCCAGGTGGAATTTGATTACACCATCATCCATCAATAGCCCTTCTTTCTGGAAAAACCGACAGCAGCCCCTCTTCTGAAGCCTCACAGATTCCCCTTTCGGTAATCAGTCCCGTCACCAGCCTGGCAGGAGTTACATCAAAGCCATAGTTAGCGGCCGGTGTCCCTTCCGGGCTCAGCCTTACCTGCTGAACTTTGTCATTGGCCCAGCCCGAAATATGCGTTACTTCCTCAGCACTTCGTTGCTCAATAGGAATTTCTTTTACTCCATCTTTCAGGTCCCAGTCGATGGTGGAAGAAGGCAGGGCCACATAAAAAGGCACCTTATTGTCATTAGCCGCCAGGGCCTTCAGGTAAGTGCCAATCTTATTCGCCACATCGCCCTGAGCCGTAGTACGGTCCGTACCCACAATTACCAGGTCTACCATACCATGCTGCATCAGGTGCCCTCCGGTATTATCTACTATTAGGGTATGAGGCACGCCCTGCTGTAACATTTCATAAGCAGTGAGGTTGGCTCCCTGGTTGCGAGGCCGGGTTTCATCTACCCAAACGTGCAAGGGAATACCCTCCTGCACCGCATGATAGATCGGAGAAGTGGCGGTACCCCAGTCCACAGTGGCCAGCCAGCCCGCATTGCAATGAGTAAGGACATTGATAGTGCGCTGCTCTTTTTGATAGAGCTCTCTGATCAATTCCAGCCCGTGAACACCGATCATACGACAAACCTCAATATCATCTGCTTTGATCCGCTCGGCAGCGGCCAAAGCCGTGTCAGTTCTTTTACCTGCTTCCACCTCCAAAAGCTCTTCCATCACCGTATCTACAGCCCAGGCCAGGTTTACTGCTGTAGGACGTGCCTCCTTTAAGGCAGCAGCCACCTGCCTGAGTTCGGTAGTCTCAGTATTTCTGAGACAGGCCAGATACAGCCCGTAAGCAGCCGTCACCCCAATCAATGGAGCGCCCCTGACTACCATATCTGAAATGGCTAAAGCAGCCTCTTCCGGAGATTTGATATCATGAATAACAAACTGATGAGGCAAAACCCGCTGGTCTATTACCTGGATGACTTCGGGCTCGTCTTCCTTTACCCAAATGGTATGATAATGCGTTTCCTCGATTTTCATATTAGTTCCTTCAGCAGCTCTTCGATGGTCTCATGGTCTTGCAGATGATGCGTTTGCAAGCCTAGTTTTTGAGCAGTCAGAATATGCTCTTCTGTGTCATCAATAAATAAGGTGCTTTTCGCATTAAGTTGAGATTCCATAATCACATATTCAAAAATAGCTGGGTCAGGCTTTCTTTTTCCCATTTTATGGGAGTAGTAAGCCTTTTCCAATAACTCACCGATGTCTGAGTAACCGTGATTTTTCCTGAGTCGATTACTGAATACCGCATGATGGATGGCATTGGTATTACTCAGCAGGAAAGTTCTGCGCTTTTCTTTGAGCTGCTCTAGAAAACGGATGCTTCCGGGCCTGAAATCCAGTAAAATGGAATTCCAGGCTTCGTCCAATCGTTCATCAGATATCTGTAGGGGCAGGTATTCTCTGAGTTTTTCCCGAAAGGTCTGAGGGGAAATTTCACCTGTTTCAAGATCGGTAAACAAGGTGCTTTGCACAGCTTTAGAGTAAAGCTCTTCAAAATTGGGGATTCCCAGTCCGGCAAAGGCCCTTACGGGAGCATCGTGGTCCAGGTTGAGCAGTACTCCCCCCAGGTCAAAAATAATTGCATCAAAATTGCCAATGTCTGCCACCCCGTTTGTTGTTTAATTAAAGGCAAATATGTAACATTGCAATCCAATTTTCAACAGGAGTTGAAACGTTTAAAGTTTTCAGTTTAGAGTGCAGGCATTCAAACTTCAAAACGTTAAACCTTCTAAACTGTTAGGGCCTATAACTCAGTTGGTTAGAGTATCTGACTCATAATCAGAAAGTCCCTGGTTCGAGCCCAGGTGGGCCCACTTGAAAATCAGACAGTTACGCAAGTGACTGTCTTTTTTTATGCCTGATCTGCACGTTTTCTCAAAGCCAAAACCTCTTAAACCCGAATTATGCAATAGACTATCTATTACAGCCTTAACTCACTTCAAATCAGTCGCTAAGCTTTGTTTGTCTTCTCACCATAGCGGTGCTATGCTTTCTAAGTCAAACTTCCTGATTTATTGCGACTTACGCCTTCATTACGATTTCTATCGCATAAATCGGGTTAAATTTGGCCGTATAGGCTATTTTGAGAATTACAATCTTTTGCAAACTCATTGGATTGCAAGGGATCATCTGGCCCTATAAGAAGGTAACTTTTGAAAATAGAAATCATGATCCATGGACTCTGAATTCTTGACTAGCATTCATTTTCCATCTTGAAATAGTTCCTTTATTACCAGATCACGATAACTGCCACCTATTGGAAGTTTCATCCCTTCAATATTAATCTGATTCCCCTCAAGACTTTTAACATATTTTTTCGATACAATGTAAGATTTGTGTATTCGGATAAACTCAGTTGAAGGTAGTTTTTCTTCCAAACCCTTAAGTGAACCCAAGGACATGATCTTTTTTTGATCTGTCTGGTAGATCACATATTCCTTACTGCTTTGGATGTACATAATGTCTTTCAAATAAAGTCGATGAATTCTATGGTCGGATTTAGCAAGTAAAAATTCGGGTGTGGAAGAGGTTTCAGGAAAAGTAATTGCATACGAACTGTCCTTGTTTCTCCGTCTCAAGTCAATGAGTTCCGTAGCCTTATTTACTGCCTGGAGAAAACGAGTGAAGCTAAATGGTTTGAGTAGGTAGTCAATTACAGACAGCTCATATCCTTCCAATGCATACCTATCATATGCTGTAGTAAATATCACCGCAGGAGTATGAGGAAGGGTTTTTAAAAATTCGATGCCAGTCATTTCAGGCATCTGGATATCAAGGAATATTATGTCAATCTTTTCATCTCTCAAGCCAGAAAGTGCTTTTAGCGGATTACTAAACTTCCCTTTGAGTTCTAAATAACTAGTACGTTCAATAAAATTCTCTATTAAATCTCTGGCCAGCTCCTCGTCATCTATAATCAAACATGTATACCTCGTCATGAGCAGTCAATTCTTAAGTATACTTTGAAATCTTTCATGGATTCTTTGATCTCTAAATGGTGTTTTCCAGGATATAAAAGACTCAATCTTTGCTTGACATTGCTTAGTCCTATTCCTCCCAACTCATCTTTCTTATATTCTCGTTGAGCCTTACTGTTTTTTATTTCAAAAATTAGTTGGTCACTCAATACCTTTAATATGATATGGATATAGCCATTTTTCAGATCCTCAATTTGACTATGCTTAAAGGCATTTTCAACAATGGGTATAAAGAGAAGTGGGGCAATCATCATACTTGAGTTTTCACCTTCAACATCAAAACGCACATCCATTCCGCGACTATCTTTTAATTGAGCCAGACTAAGGTAATTCTTCAAATAAACCAATTCACGTTGAAGTGGAACTCTTTCTTCATTAGAGTCATAGAGCATATATCGAAGAATATCAGAGAGCTTTAACAGTTGCTCCGAAGCGCTATCTGATTGAATGATAGTCAGAGCGTAAATATTGTTAAGCGAATTAAATAGAAAGTGAGGGTTAATTTGTGATTTGAGAAACTTGATTTCTGTTTCCAGTTTGGCTCTTTCAAGGCTAATGGCTTCTTTTTCTTTTTCTCTAGCAAACCTACTTACTGATACTAGTGAGCTACCAAGTAAGCTAATGAACAAAGGTGGTAAGTTCCTTAACAGCCATATAAAATCGGTGTTGTTCGAATAGTTCTTCTTCTTCAAATTAAGCTCAGCTTTAGGTCTGTTGATACCCTGCCATTCTTGACTATTCCATGGCAGTAAATCGGAGTGTACACACCAAACGATAATTGCTAGTAAAATAGCCGATGATAAGAGATAACGGCCTCGCATGTTCCGAAAATAGAGTTTTGGCAGAAGCCATCTTAGATTAATGAACACGACTATTGACGAACCAATTATCATAAGAAGGGCTCGCACCCAAAATCGCTTATCCAATTCACCGCCATTACCCAAGATCAACAGAACAATTAACCAACCCATGCCCCAGATAGAAACCTGTTGGATTATATTCTTTGCTCTGGCATTTTTCATTCTCTATTCTGTGACATTTTTTATTGATACCCAAATAACTTCAATCAACCTTGGATTTTTATCAATGTATCTGCTGATTCAGGCAGATTAAGCACTGTGCTACTAGTAGCTTCTTTCAATTTAGTTTCGTTGAAGAATATCCCGTTTTGGTTGAATATATTTTTCGCTGACATTCTCTGTTCGCACTTTTGAAAAAGCCCTCGGTCAATAAAGGGAATCAAAAACCTCAAGCCATAAAACTGAATCTAAAAATATGCGAACAAAAATATTTCTCGTAAGTGGATTATTATTAACAATTACTATTGTGGCCTGCATAGGAAATGATTTCGATGATGACCCAATGATTCCTGAGATGAATTTTGTGCAAACAGTTCAGTTTGAAACAAACCTTTCGGCATATAGAATATTTGATGGGAACCCTTCTGACTTAATACCAACAAACAATTTTCATTTATTAGAGCTGAGTTCACCCCTCTTTACTGACTATGCTCATAAACAGCGACTCGTTAAAGTTCCTGAAGGAACGTATATGAAAAAGTCGGATGATGATATGATCGATTTTCCAGATGGTACGTTGTTGGTGAAAACTTTCTTCTACCTCAATGATGAAAGCAGTGAAAGCCAAGAAAAGAGAATTATAGAGACGCGATTACTCATAAAAGAAAATTCAAAATGGAATCCTGCCACATACATTTGGAACGAAGATCAGACGGATGCAATCTTAGAGCATGATGGGTCTGAAACCCATGTCAGCTGGGTTAACACCAATGGAAATAACTTGTCTACCCTATATAAGATTCCATCGCAAAACGAGTGTGGAACGTGCCATCAGTCCAATTCGAACTTGACTCCCCTAGGTCCTGATTTAAGGAATTTGAATAGGATTGTTGTGAGAAATAATACAAGCATAAATCAATTAAATCATTTACAAGCTATTGGTGTTTTAAGTGATTTCCCAATCGGAAGCTTACCTAGCATAGCGAATTATAAAGACTTGAATGTTCCAATCTCGGAACGAGGAAGGGCATATTTAGAAATGAATTGCGCACATTGTCACAATCCGACTGGATGGGAAAAATCTAACCAAAGAAGATTTGATTTTAGGTATGAAATCTCTTTAAGCCAGACAGGAATACCCATTAAAAGGGAAAAGATTTTAAGAACCATGGCAAACGGTCGTATGCCCTTCATTGGCACATCGATGATAGATGAAGAAGGAATTCAATTAATAAGAGACTATTTAGAGGGGATATGATCAAAATTTATGAAATTCTGAGCCTACTAAGAATAATCGAACTCGGGTTACTAGTATCGATCAATAAAGAGAGCGCTGGAGTGTATAAACCAGGTTAAACTACTAATGGCTTGAATACTTGTAGATTTGGTTACGACTGTAAACCAGTTCAAGTCAGGAGTGACTAATGCCAAAACCTCCATTTTCTCGCTCTATACACTGTCTTTGAATGTATTCCATGGTCACCTCATCGGTAAGATTAAGAGAACTTGCAACAAGAAAGGATAGATTCCAGAATTGCTCACCGACAGATGATACGGTACCGAAACGAATCTCCTGACATGATCTTTGTTTGTCTTTTCACCTTAGGAGCACGCTTTCTGCCACAGCTTTCCAGCGCCCTGATATTATGAGTGTATGATCCATCCACCAGAGCCGGTAGTCTCACATTCACTTTGAATCCTCTTTGCCATTTCTTGAGCACAAACAAAAACCGATCGCCTATCTGGCAATCGGTTTTCACAAACGAGTAATTCTACCAACAGTCCGTCAACTTATTTCTTAATAATTTCCATCTCCACTCTTCTGTTCTTAGCCCTACCTTCAAGGGTAGTATTGTCGGCTCGCGGATTGGCAATGCCATAACCTTCTGTTGCGATACGCTCCTTTCCGATGCCTTTACTGACCAAATAGCTACCAACGGCTTCGGCTCTTTCTTTCGATAAAGCGAGGTTTCGCTCCGCACTACCACTGCTATCAGTATAGCCCGAAACGTTCAGGAAGATTTCAGGATTGTCTTGCATGACCTGTACAATAGCATCTAAAGCGCCATTAGATGATTCTTTTAACACGGCACTTCCCGAATTGAACTGAACAGCTTCAGTAGCAGAGCTTAAAGCTTTCTGGATTTTTGCTTCTTGTATTTCCGCAAGTCTCTGCAACTCCTGCAGTCTCAATTTTTCTATCTCGGCTAATCTTGCTCGCTCTACCCGTGCCTCTTCTTCTTTCCTGGCTTTCTCGGCCTCCAGAGCTGCCAGGCGAGCGACTTCCTGTTTAGCCATTTCTTCTTCTTTAATTTTGAGGAAGAGTGCCTGATAGGCTTCTTCAGCTTTCAGGTTCTTTTCCTTGTGCTTACCTTCTTCCATGCTGCTGAGATAGCACAGCGCTTTGGCCTTGTCCTCAGGATTCACCAGGTTTTCATCAAAAATTCTGTTTTCAATGATCTTGTCGACCACCGACTTACCCTCGGCTATGCAGGCATCTTCCCGGTCTTCTTTCTTATTGAGCTGCAGGTGCAGTCCAAATTCATTAAAGCCATCGGCCAGAAAAGGTGCATCCTTCTGTCCGAAATCATAGTTATAGGTAAAGAGGAGTTTTGGCAATAGCTGTATTCCTACTCCAGCACTTACACCGTAATTATCGCGATAGCCCAGAGTAGCTCTGAATTTATCTCGGAACTGCAACTCTCCCATTACATCCAGCTCTGCTCCTATCGTTTCTCTGAGGCGGATGCCTGCATAGGGTGTTAGCGTAAGGTCAGGGTTGATGCTGAATTCATAGCGCGCTCCCCCGATGAAATCAGGCACATTGTCGTCATTGATCTGGATATAAGCATCGTCTGAGAGGCTTTCATTAACCACGGTGGGTACTGCTACATCAATACCAAACTTACCTTTGCGATAGCTGGCTGTGAAATCAAAACTGAGAGAGCTACCGTTTTGACCCAAAAGGTCAATCAGCACATTGTCAACCGGGTTTTCCGGATTAACACGGTCTTCGTTGAGACTGAAAAATGAAAATCCCATTTGGGTCCCAATTGACAGTCCCTCATTGCCTTCTCCAAAGAGCTTATAACCTAACCCTCCGGACACTTTTACCTGGCTGGTAAAGCCTATATCAGCTGTAGTGATGTTGGCACTAAAGGCCGTTCGCCCTTTGACTACACCATTATAAGACAGGGCGAAGTTTTTAGGGGAACCAATCAGCCCACCAAACTGGTCACGGAAGACCAGGTGCAGGTAACGGTTCTCTTCAAATACGTTGCCTGAAGGGTATGCGATATTTCCTGCATAGTAATACTGATTGAACAGGGGTACTTGCTGGGCTTTTGCTTCACTGACCGACAAAGCCAGGATGAAGAGAGCTACGAATTTTACGTATAGGTTTTTCATTTGCTTTTGCATGACTTTGTTTGCTTTATCTGTTTCTGATAATGGTAAGGAAGCCTTTGATAATGCGATCGCCATTGTAGATGTTGATCTCGTAGTAATAGGTACCATCGGGCACGGGTTCGTTTTTAAAGGTGCCGTCCCAATCGTTTTTGTAATTGACTTTGCTGTAAATGAGCTTACCGCCCTGGGCGAAGACTTTTACTTCATTGATGGGGTTGTCTAGCAGGTCTTCAATTACCCAGGTCTCGTTGACGCCATCGCCATTGGGAGAAAATACATTCTTCACATCAGCCCCCGGAGTGTTGGTGGTATACTCTCTCAGGGGCTCTATCACCACTTCTGCAATATTGATGGTAAAGGCCTGATTGAAAGTAAGCCCCCCGGCATCTGTTACCTGTACCAAAACAGAACGGGTAGCACCTGCCTCAAAGTTGATCAATCCCACTGTACGCAGCGTTAAACCACTAATTTCGAACTCTGCATTGTCTGTATCTCCGGCACCGGTAATCAACGCATAGGAGAAAGTATCGCCATTATCAGGGTCAAGTGTCATGAAACTGCCCACCTCCTGTGCCTCATCGGCTTCGTCTATGGTGTTGTTGGTCAGACTTAGAGCAAAGGGTGTTTCATTTACATTGGTGATAGCAATGGTGAAGGCTTTTGCAAAGGTGCCCCCATTACCATCATCGGTTTGCAGCCTGACGCTATAGCTGGCGCGGTCTTCGAAATTGAAGGAGGCATTATTCACCTTCAGATCGGTCCCGTCAATCAGAAAACTGCCATTATCATCATCTCCTGTACCTGCCACCAGGCTATAGGTATGGGTATCCCCTGCATCCAGATCTGTGGTTATTAAGCCACCAATAGTCGCATCCAGTGCGTTGTTCTCAGCTATGCTATTTGTACCTAAAGTGATATCTGAAGGTGCATTATTGAAGTCGTCATTGGTAATGGTGACGGTAGCATTATCCGTAATATCGACAGCCAGACTTGTACTCAAAGAGGAAAGGTTCACCGTTAAGGTTTCATCCGCCTCGATCACCAGGTCATTGGTGGGCACAACAGTGAAAGTCTGTGTCTCTCCGGCTGTACCGCTAAATGTCAGGGCCTGCCCTGAAATTGCCGTGTAGTCAGAAGTAGCCACAGTGGCCGTGCCATCTGTAGTCGATACGTCCACACTAAAACCACCTTGTACTTCATTGTCTAAGGTAGCGGTAAGTGTGATAGCACCATCACCCTCATTACCCGATGCGTCTGCTATGGTAATGGCAGCATTATCGTCATTGGTAATGGTCAGTGTAGCCTCATCAGTAATAACCACCGGCAAAGTGGTACCAGCAAGATTGCCCATGCTTACCGTGAAGATTTCATTGGCTTCCAGCTTACTATCCACTCCGGGGCTAATATCAAAGGTTTGTGTTTCGCCAGCAGTACCTGTGAAGGTCAACGTCTGACCAGATACAGCTATGTAGTCGCCATCAGCCACCGTGGCGGTACCATCGGCTGTGGATACGTCTATACTAAAACCTCCAACCACTGCCTTATCAAGTGTAGCTGTGACCAGAAAAGACTCACCGTCCTCAAACTGACTCACGTCAGCAATCGTCACTGTAGCCTCATCATCGTCTTCAATGGTTACTAAAATCACATCATCGAAAGATACTTCCAGGCTTGTATTATCAAGGTTATCAAACAACACGCTGATCCCTTCATCGAACTCGATGATATCATCATTTATTGGGGTGATGATTGTAGACTGGGTTTCTCCGGCCGTACCTGTGAATGTGAGGGTCACATCTTCCAGGCCAGTATAATCCACTCCCTTAATCGCACTGCTTTCAGCTGTCACCAAATCTACGGTAAAACCTCCGTCCACTGCATTGTCAAGAGTAGCTGTGAGCGTGATAGACCCTCCGTCTTCAGCACCACTGATACTACTCCAGCTTACGTTACCTTCATCATTATCGGTAATGGTGAAGGTATGGATGATACCGGTACCCAGACTAGCTTCTGAGGGGTTAGAAAGTGTAATAATTACAGTTTCACCTGCTTCTACAATGGCATCATCCACAATATCCAGGCTAATAGACTTGCTTAGGTCACCGGCTGCAAAACTCAATGTACCGGCAGCCAATGTATAGTCAGTACCACTACCGGTGGCCGTACCGGAAGTGACCGTGTATTCTACCGAACTGGCTACTAAACCGGCTTGTGACAGTGTTACTCCTATACTGGCAGTGCCAGCGTCTTCTTCTTCACTAGCTGTGGCATTGGCAAAGTTCACCGATGGCAATCCCTGAACAGGCCCTACCAAATCAGAGGTGCTTTCCAGGCCGGTACTTACACTGTTGGAGGGTGTTACTCCGAAAATGATATTCTCTCCTACCAGGTCATCTGCGAGAGTCAGCGTAGTGGTAGTAGCACCAGCTATGGGTATCAATTGATTTCCAGCAGCGCCAACGTAAATATTGACGGTCACAGTGAAATTGGCAAAATCTACTGATTCTATTTCTATCAAACCCTGTGTGCTGCCTCGGCCAGTCGCCAGTTCAAATGCAATTACCCGACCAACGCCATCATTAGCTCCTCCTGCCAATTCAACTCTTCCTTCTGTAAGTGTCAAACCATCATTATCAATCAATGAAATAACATCTTCTCCTGTAACAATGGCGGCCAAATCTGTAGCTGTGAGGCTGGTTAAGGCCATCTTAGTGGCATTCTTGGTACTAAAGCCATCCAGGCTTTTCACATTGGTGTCATAAAAGCTGATGGGGTATGCTCCAAAACCAACGCCCAACCCAAAGACTATATCAACAGTTGGTGAAAGTGTTTCCGTTGATGCGGAGATCAAGTCTTCCGTCAGTACCACATTATCCAGAATATTCAGAAAGGCATTTTGGCTGCCGCGACTTCCCACAAATAGGAATTCGTGATCCTCTAAAGTAGTTCCGGTATAAACAGTTGCCGGAGCAGCAGAACTTCCAGTATACCATTGGAAAGTAGTGCCATTTTCGGGATCATCTTCATCGTCTGAGTAGCTGTAACTGCCAGTCAAAGTTTGTCCGACCTGTGTTAGACCAGAAATACTGACACCCGTAGCAACCGGAGGGTCATTGTCGTCATCAAGGATCGTAACGGTAGCCTGATCATCAATGGTTACTGTATTATTGGCGCCAGTCACCAGGTTGTCCATACTTACTGTTAGCGTCTCATTTTCTTCATCATCCGCATCTGCAGTGGGTAAAATACCGTATGTCTGAGTTTCCCCGGCAATACCCGCGAAAGTGATCGTTTGTGAAGTCAAGCCTAAATAATCGGTGCCGGCAGTAGCCGTTCCATCGGCCGTTGTGATATCCACAGTAAACCCATTGAGTACAAAGGCATCCGAAGTAAGCGTAACCGTAATACTACCATCGTCTTCATTACCTGACACATCGGCAATGGTTACTATAGCATTGCAACTGGTATCGTCATTTCTGAAGTTCCAACCTATGTCAATCAGGCTTTGTCTTGCCCCCTCTCCGGCACAGTAGCGCAAGTCGTCTACGTCAAAGTCTACATTGGCAACAGGATCTTGCTGGGCAATAGAGATGAGCAGCGCATCATAATTGGCCACAGAAAGACCAGAAAGCTTCACCATACTGCCAAAGTCGGTGACGTTACTTAAGTCCCAGCCAGAAAGGTCCTGATCAAAGGCAGCAGCCTCATCGAACATATTAGAAATATCATCAGCATTGCTCATATTCCATGCACTGAGGTCTTGATTGAAGTTGACAGCTTCGTCAAACATATTGTCGAAGTCCTCGCCACTACTCACATCCCAGGCACTAATGTCCTTATTGAAAGGTGTTTCATTGAATACACCTCCGAAGTCAACTACATTGCCTACGTCCCAGGCGCTCACATCGCCATCAAACATGGCTGCTTCTTCAAACAGGTCTTGCATGTCGGTGATGTTGCTGACATCCCATGTATTGAGATCCTGATTAAATACTTCGGCTTTTCTAAAAACCTGCTCCAGGTTCTCAAGCACCGGAAACTGCCAATTATCCAAGGGTTGATCAAAGGCTTCTGATTCCTGAAACATTCTCCTGATCTGCGTAGCACTGGCAAGGTTCCAATCACCAATAGGCTGGTTAAAGGCTTTGGTTTCCTGGAACATCTCTTCAAAGTCAGTACCGCTGGAAACGTCCCAGTCGCTAATATTACCATTGAATAAGTCCGTTTGCTTAAACATATGGTCGAAAAGCTCCACTTTGCTCACATCCCAGTCGTTCAGGTCCTGATTGAAGGCATCGGCCTGCTGAAACATTAGCTGCATCTTGGTCACGCTGCTCACATCCCAATCATTCAAAGGCTGATTAAAAGCTTTAGAAGATTGGAACATGGTGGTCATGTCTGTCACATTACTCACGTCCCATGCTTCCAATGGCCGATTAAACAGGTCCGTTGACTGGAACATGCCCTTCATTGTGGTCACACCAGACACATTCCAGGATGAAATGTCGATATTGAAGACATCAGCATTGTTAAACATGCTGCTCATATCTGTTACACTGGAAACATCCCAGCCTGAGATGTCTTGATTGAAATCACTGGTATTGCTGAACATGCTGCTCATGTTTGTCACATGTCCTACATCCCAGGTAGTAATATTGCCATTGAAATCACTGCCACTAAACATTTCAGAAAAGTCTGTCACAGTAGAAATATTCCAGCTGGTGAGGTCCGGGTTACCTAGATTGGTATCCGAAAACATACCTGATATGCTTGTTACATTCGAAAGATCAGGCTGGTCTGTAGCGTTAATAGTCAAGTCCAGCGGTAGTCTTGAAAATGCGTTTTCCATTGAAGTCCATGGGTTACTGCCCCATTGTTCAATACTCGTAATGGGTGCAGTACCGGAGATGTTGCTATAAATTCTCGGGAACGCTCCGAAAATCGTGACTGTATACTCGCCTGCGGTAGCATAATTATGCAGTACATCTCCCGTCACATTGGTATCTACACTGCCATCTCCCCAGTCTACACGGTAATTATAGCCATCTCCAATGGTAGGTAGAGTTACCGTTACATCATCTCTGGTGGTGGTCCATTTGGTGATGAAAAAGGCCGATGGGTCATCATCATCAATAATGGTTCCGGTGGCCCCATCAGTGATGTCCACATTATTACCAGCATCAATCACCAGGTTTGACATGGCAATGCTCAAGGTCTTATCTACCTCTACTGTAGCATCTGCGGTAAGCGGCACCAATATGGCCTTTCGCTCACCTGCCAGTCCTTCAAAGTTTACGGTAAAATTGGTAAGGGCTGTGTAATCTGTACCTGCTGTGGCCGTTCCATCGGTAGTGGTTAAGTCTACCGAGAATCCTCCGATTACCTCACGGTCTAGTACAAGCTCAAAAAACAGGTTGCCATCATCTTCATTGGTAGCACCATCTGCAAGGGTCAAGGTGGCCATACAGCCCTGGCTATCTCCACTGAAGCTCCAGTCAAATTCATCTTCCAGGAAGGTTCTGGCCGCTGCACCCGAACAATAGGTTAAGCCCTCGGCCCCTACCGTCAATTCTTCTATGTCAATATCCTGAGCTGCCCAGCCTATTAACGTGCTATCGTAATTGGCCTGTGACATACCCACACCATCCAACAGGTCGTCCATATTATCCACCTTGGTGATATCCCAGGTGCCCAGGTTCTGGTCAAAAACTACTGCATCATGAAACATGCCCTCCAGCGTCCTTACACTGGATATATCCCAAACAGAGATGTCCTGATTAAAAACATCGGCTCCTCTGAACATCTCTTCCATATCTTTCACATTCGATACGTTCCAACCCGAGATGTCCTGATTGAATGCATTGGCATTTTCAAACATCTCAGCCATGTCTGTGACAGCAGAAACATCCCAGACAGAAATATCCTGATTAAAGGCATCCGTGCTTTTAAACATGTCGGTCATGTCCGTCACATTTGACACGTCCCATTGGTCAAGCGGTTGATTGAAAGCATCTGCATTATCGAACATATCAGCCATGTTAGTCACGTTCGAAACGTCCCAGTTATTGAGCGGCTGATTGATGGCATCAGCACCAAAAAACATCTCTTCCATGTCTTCCGCTGCAGAAACACTCCATACACCAATAGGCTGGTTAAAGGCATCGTTCGAATAGAACATACCGTGAAAATCAACCACATTACTCACATTCCAACTCGTAATATCTCCATTGAACCTATGGATGCCGCCTGCATCTTCTGCGGTATTTGATAGTTTAAACATGTCTCTCATATTGGTCACGTTCGAAACATTCCAGCCGCTGATATCACCCTGAAACATCAAGGCATCTTCGAACATCCGTTCCATGGTAGTGACATTCGCGGTATTCCAAGTGCTGATATTACCATTGAAATTATCTGTGCGAATGAAGAGCTCTTCCATATTCTGCACATTGCTTACATCCCAGCCGGAAAAGTCTTCGTTGGTCAGGGTATGACAATCGCTAAACATTTGGTCCATACGGACTACTTGTGACAAATTGGGAGCATCCGTGGCATTGACCACCATGTTGGAAGCACCTTCAAAAGCACCTTCCATGGTTTGCCATGGGTTAGTCCCCCACTGCTCAATAGAGCGTAATTTTAGTCCCAGGTCTCCACCATCTTCGTCTTGCTCTGAGAAGAATATCCATGGGAAGGCACCAATAATTTTCACGGTGTGGATGCCCGGAGTAACATAGGTGTGCTTAGGGTCATCCGTCAGGTGTGTTTCTACTGTGCCATCTCCCCAGTCTACACGGAAGTCATAACCATCACCATTCGTTGGGATGATCATTTCTTCATTGGCCGCGGTGGTTTCCCAGGTCATGACGAAGAAGGCTGCCTCATCATCGTCATTCACTATAGTAGCGGTGATGCTCTCAGGAAAGATCAGCTCGTTACCAGCAGCCGTCACCAAATTACCAATGTTCACGGTAATGGTTTCATCCGCTTCGTTATCAGCATCTTGGGTTATTGCAATTGTTGCGGTCTGTATCTCTCCTGCTGTTCCTGTAAAGGTCACGGTTTCAGCAGTCAGGGCAGTGTAGTCAACACCGGCACTAGCCGTAACATCTACTGTAGTTAAGTCTACAGAAAACCCACCAGCTACAGCATCTTCAAGTTCCAGACTGATGGTAATGGCGCCATCATCTTCATTGCCTCTAACATCGGCTACTACTACACTGGCTACGCAGCCAGCCTCATCTCCTACAAAGCTCCAGCTATGATCATCTATCAGTGATTGCCTTTCAGTAGCACTGCCACAGTATTTTAGTCCGGTTGCCCCAATGGTTACTCCATTTTGAACGCTTTGGCCCGACCAGTCTATGATTGTAGCATCGTAGTTGTTATCGCTCATGCCTGAATTATCAAACAGGTTGGCCATGGTGGTTACCATGTCAATGTTCCAGTTACCCAGGTTCTGATCAAATGCGGGGGCATCACTAAACATGCCCGACATGTCAGTGACTAATGACAAATTCCAACTGGAAAGATCTTGATTGAAAGCATCAGCATTACTGAATACCTCACTCATATCGGTCACTTTGCTGGTAGACCAGATAGCCAGGTCTTGGTTAAAAGCTGTGGCTCCTTTAAAGAGTGCATTCATGTCTTCCAATGCAGAAAGGCTCCAACCAGACAAGGGCTGATTGAAAAGTATAGCCCCCTCGAACATACTGGCCAGGCTGATTACCTTGTTCATGTCCCAGGTATTTACAGGCTGGTTAAAAGCTACTGCATTTTTGAATAAGGCTTCCATGGTGGTTACTTCACCTACCTGCCATCCGGAAAGATCCTGATCGAATAAAACTGCACCTTCAAACATGCTAGCCAGTGTAGTAACACTGCTTACATTCCAGCTACCAATGTTTTGATTGAAAGCAGCCGCTCCTGAAAACATTTCAGAGAAATCAGTAACGCTTTCTACGTTCCATTCTGAAATATCTCGATTGAAAGCGGTTGCCTCTTTGAACATGCCGCTCATGTTTGTTACCGATGCAACCTCCCATTGGTCTATGTTTCGGTTGAAAGCGGTAGCACCTGAAAACATCTCGCTTAAGTCAGTGATGGGTCCATCTTCTGAATTAAACCAATACTCTAAGGATTGATTCAAGACTTTGGCTCCTGCAAACATGCGCCTGGCGGTGATTACATTAGAAGTGCTCCAGTTTCCAATGCCCTGATTGAAGCTTTCCGCTCCATCAAAAACACCTTCCATATCCTGAACATTGAAGGTGTTCCATTCAGACATCGGACTGTTCAGCACCTTGCAGTTTTTGAACATTTCCTTCATGCTCGTGACAGCATTGAGGTTGGGATTATCGATAGCATTTAAAACCATGTTCACCGCTTCGCTAAACGCACCTTCCATGGACTGCCATTCGATGGCGCCCCACTGGTCTATCGACTTCAGTTTTGCCGCATTTTCGGCCGTTCCTTCTGAAAGGTGAATACCTGGATAGCTTCCGATGATCTTTATCTGATGGTCACCAGCGGTTACATAGGTATGCACTGCATCTCCCGTCTGGTTAGTTTCCACTGTTCCATCACCCCAATCTATCTGGTAATCGTAGCCAGTGCCCATGGTAGGGATAGTTACGGCTTCATTTGACCCTTCAGTAGTCCAGGTTGTGATAAAAAGTGAACTCTCGGTTTCATCATCCAGCAGGGTCGCTGTACCTCCATCACTAATGTTCACATTATTAATTGTGGTATTGGTCACCAGGTTGGCCATGCTCAAATTGATGGTCTCGTCAGATTCCTCATCTGTATCGGCCAGCGGAGTTATCGAAAAAGTCTTTGTTTCTCCGGCAGTACCGGTAAAGGTGAGTACTTCGGCTACTACTGCGCTATAATCTGTTCCGGCCATGGCCGAACCATCTGCTGTGTTTACTTCTACAGTAAGCCCCCCATCTACAAAAGCATCGAGGGTCAAGGTCATGTCAAAGACTCCCCCATCTTCATTCACTTTAGTATCCGTAAAAGTCAGTGTGGCATTGCAAAGCTTACTGTCACCATCAATCGTCCAGCCATCATCATCTATTAGCGATTGCCGATCTACCTCACTTATGCAAAATTCCAGTCCGCTGGCTCCTAAAGTCAAACCATTGGGTACTGTCTGTGCTGCCCAGCTGGACAGTGTCAAATCATAATTGGCTTGCGACATGGCCGAATTATCGAGCATGTCATCAATGTTGGTAGCGCTGGTAAGTTCAAAACCAGCCAGGCTCTGGTCAAATGCCGTAGCTCCATTGAACATGTCTTCCATGGTAGTGACGGATATGGTATTCCAACCCGAAATGTCTTTGTTAAATCGGGTAGCAGATTTAAACATATCGCTCATGTCGGTCACCTTACTCACGTCCCAGGTACCAATGAGATGATTGAAACTGCGGCCACCTTCAAACATGCCTTTCATGTTCTCTACATTGGATACATCCCAGTTATCCAGATCACGACCGTAGTTCGTATTATTAAACATCTCCTCCATGGTGGTGACCCCGCCCACATTCCAGCTATTCAGGTTACCTCCATAGTTGGTGAACTTGAACATCTCTTTCATGGTGGTCACAGCGCTCACGTCCCAGTCTCCAAGGCGGCTATCGCTAATCCGGTTCTTGTTGTTTGAACTGGTGCCCTTAAACATGGCTTCCATAGTGGTCACCTTAGAAACATCCCAATCACCGATGGTTGAATTAAAGTTGGTGGCCTGTTCAAAAGCAAAACTCATGTCTGTTACTTTGGAAGTATTCCAGGATCCAATTTTCCCTCGGAAATTGCTGGCCTTTCTAAAGATGTTTTTGAAGGTTGTAACATTCGATGTATTCCATGAATCGAAGTCTTCTAAAGTCAGACTGGAACACTCTTCAAACATGGACTCCATAGAGGTGATCAGCGTCAATACGGGGTTGTCCTGTGCTGTTATGACCAAATTAGTAGCACCCAAAAATGCTCCTTCCATGGACTGCCAGATATTAAAGCCCCATTGCTTCACTGCGAGGATCCTTCTTCTGTTGGTGGTCGTGGAACCAGAAAAGTAGATACGCGGAAAATCTCCTGTAATTTTCACATCATAGCTTCCCGCTGTGGCATAGGTATGGCTTGCATCTCCAGTTTGGGCGGCCTCCACATTGCCATCACCCCAGTCAACGGTATAATTATAGCCCGTTCCAGTGGTGGGAATGATGATTTCCTGATTGGCACTGCTTGTCTCCCAAATCGTTACAAATTCACCCTGTGCATGAGCACTGACTGAAGCCGTTAAAAAAATCAGCACCCCCATCCAGCGCCAGATACAGCGGCCGGGAGGTTGGGGTATCACATTGTTGAGTAGCATTTTAATTCTCATACACACTTAATTATTTCGGTAAATTCTGGTCAACAGCGAATAAAGCATATGCATTATGCGCGTGAAAAATTATGTTCTGAACTGAGGTTGGCTTGTTCTGAAAGCGCGGATGGTTGTTCTTCCTCCAACTCCTATGTCTGGCCTAATTGACGACTTTAATCGCATGGATTAGTATACAGCCTGGCAAAGGGTTTTTGAAACCCAGAAGTGTGAATAAAAACGCTTAAAAGGAAAACTCTTGCCTATTTAATCGAGGGGATCAACCATTTGTGTTGATTGACACTGCTATAATAGAGAGTGATATATGGCTATGCTACTTTTTGTTCTGAACACCGGCTTTTTTGTTCTGAAACTTGAGCGTTGGTTTTTAAAGAGACACTGACCCAGACTTTAACCCGGTTGATGCAATAGAAATCGTGATGAAATCGTAAATCGCAAGGAATCAGGAAGTTTGGTTTTGATAGCATAGCACCGCTATGATGAGAGGGCAAACGAAGCGAAGCGACTGATTAAAAGCGAGTTACGACTGTAATAGAAAGTCTATTGCATTATCCGGGTTTAAGGTGCTGCTCTCGGTATCTACGGCAGATAGATTCCCACAGCATTCGTCATCAGTGAATTTCTATGCAAGGAAATGAATTTCGCCCTGTTTCTGCCTTGAGTTTCTTAAGTAGTTTTCCTGCCAGGAAGAATGGTCATTGCAACCAATTCATGAAGGGTTTACTAAACGCAAATCCAGATCGGAAACCTTCGAAAAGTCACTATCAGCGGTTATTAGAGGGCAGTTAAGATAAAGTGCCGTAGCGGCTACAATGCTATCGGGAAGTTTCAAACCGTAAGCTCTTCGCAGCCTGATGGTTTCACGTTTGATCACCTCATTAAGACCAATTAGGTTCATCTCTTTAATAAAAGACTGTATGACAAACTCTTCTTTCTTGTCAATTTTAGGAAAGCTGAGTAGCTCCAGTTCAGAAACAACCGACAGGTAGGCATACCTGGAGTGGATAAGACTGGCAAGTTCTCGATTTCCGTGCAGCACGTAGATAATCACATTGGTATCTACAAGAATACGATCTTCGTAACTTACCATTCAGAGCGCCATTTTCTTTGTAGCTCCAAACCGTCCTGGTCGGTGTTGAGCAAACCACAATACTGCAAAGCGTCCAGTTTCTTTAATGAGCCTTCTGAAACAGATTTATTATAAAAACCGGATGGCTCCTGCAATAACAGTCCCTCTGACTCTGGCAGACTATAGACTTTATCGGTGAAAACTTCTTCTTCTGAAATACTCAGAGCATCAGCAACCCTGGTTCTGACGTTAGCACCAATAGTCTCTTTATTCAACCACTGGGTAATAGTATTTGCGTGCACTCCCATCAGCTCAGCCAGTTTCTTCTTTTTAACGCCCAGCTCTTGTAATTTTAGTCTTAATTGATCTCCATGACTCATCACCAACGCATGATTTTAATCACAATATAGTGATTTTATTCACTTAATCACTAATTTTTCATTACAAATCAATAAAACTCACTATAACTACTCCACCCTCAGCTTCTTCAGCAAAGCATCACGGTAGTTCTTACCAATAGGTATTTGTTCATCGTTGATGATCACATAGGCAGAATTGATGGCCTCCATCTGATCTACATTGATGGTATAGCTGCGATGGGTACGATAGAAATTTTTGGGTAGTCGCTCGGAAAGGTCTGTAAGACTGCCCCTGATCAGATGTTTCTTGCGGTCAGTGGTAAAAACCTCCACATAGACGTGGTCACTCTTGAGATAGCTGATTTTCTCCAGTTTGATCTTGTGGTATAGGTTTTTCTCTTTTACAAAGATCGCGTCTTTGATAAGCAGGTCTTCATTCTTGGCTTTTTGATTGCCCTTGCTCTCGGCATAGTTATGAAGTGCCAGTTCTACAGAAGTATATAAGTCGTCTTTGTTGAAGGGTTTTACCAAATAGGCTGGTGGGCTTACCTTTTTGGCTCTTTCGACCGTCATGGCATCGGCATTGGAGGTGAGAAAGATAAAGGGAAAGTCATAATCTTCTTTAATCTTCCAGGCGAGGTCAATCCCATCCTTATGTCCTCCTAACTGGATATCAAGAATAGCCATATCGGGCCTCTCATTTTCTATAGTCCCTAAGGCCTCTTCATAGTCAATGGCCGGCTCCAGCAATTCATAACCAAGATCTTCCAGAATCATACAGATATTGTCTGCAATGACGATCTCATCTTCCACCACCAATATTTTCACCTTGCTCATCTAAACAACCTGCTTCTGCATTGTATCCCTGAAGGTAACAACAAATCTCGCACCATGTCCCCCCGAATATGTAACTGTTCCATAAAGTTGTTTGGCCAGTCTTCTAACTAACCTTAGTCCCAGGCTTTTTGCCTTGGCAAAGTCAAAATCCAGCGGCAGGCCTTCACCATTATCTTCTACAATCAGTTGATGTTTGTGGTCTCCCATTGATTCAATGGAAATTAAAAGCTCCCCACCCTGTTTACCAGAAAAAGCGTACTTATACGCATTAGAGATTAATTCATTAAGGATCAAGCCAAGTGGGACAGCCGTATCAATATCAAATTCTGTCTGGTCTCCCGACCTTATTTCGGCTTTAACCATGTTATCTTTTTGATAAATAGTAGCAAGCTCTCCCATCAGAAGTTTTGCATACCCCTTAAAGTTGATAGTCGTCAGGTTCTCATTCTGATAGAGCTTTTGATGAATGAGTGCCATGGCTTTCACCCTGTTCTGACCTTCCATAAATGTGGCAAGGGCTTCTTCATCCTCTATGCCTCGTGATTGTAAATCGAGCAAACTAGAAACTACCTGAAGGTTATTTTTTACCCTGTGATGTATCTCTTTGAGTAGCAGCTCTTTCTCTTCATTCTGCCTGGCTATTTCATCTCTTTGTAGGACTAACTGCTCACTCTTCTCCCTTATTTCCGTGTTCTGTTTGTTCTTTTGAACATAGCCCATAATCGCCAGCATCAATAACAAGCCTACTCCCCCCGCTATGGCAATAGAAGTTTTGGTTTTCTCTTTTTCCAGGGCTAATTCCTGCTCTTTTTCCTTATTTATCAAGTTGGTTTCATAATCAGCAATGGCTTGCGACAGGTCCGTTGAGTAAGCCCCTTGCAGGGTTTTGACAGTCTTTTGAATATATTCAATCGCGGCTTCTTTTTCTCCTTCCCTCACCAGTAGCCTGGCTGATCTTTGAGCCAGGCGCCAACCAGCTTCATTATCAGTTTTACCCTCAGCGTTTTCATTGAGTTTTTTCACTAGAGCTGAAACGGATGTGGCCCCAAATTTTTCAAGTATCTTCTGTTTGACCCCGGATCCTTTGGTAGCAGACTCTAGTATTTCCAGATAAGAGAAATAACTCTGGAATTGCGTGGGAGGGTTGTCATGCAATTCACTGACCAATAATAGAGATTGCTCGTCTTTACCGCCCATGAATGAATAGGCTCCCAGTAAATTCTCGATGTTGATGTAGTAGTACGGACTTCTCTTCTTTTGGGCCTTATCAAGCGTATAGACCTCTTCACCCAGGTCCACATATGCCTTTAGATCTCTTTTCTCATACAAATAGTTTTGAACATGAAAGATGCTTAGAGCGAGCAAGGTAGAGTCTTGCAAATCTCTTGCGATTTTCTCATTGATCACGGAAAGCTCGTAACCCTGATCAATATTTCCTCCTATTTTCCAAACAAGTAGCTGGTGCAAATCTGCCAACAATCGGGCGCGTTTCATATTGTCAGATACCTCATCAAACCCTGTTAGGTAATCTTTCAGTTCCTGATTGATTTGGCTACCCAGTTGGATGTCTAAAAGTCCGTTATTAGCATTTTCAGTCTGGTACCATTTCAACCAAACAAAATCCAGATCAAGGGGGGCTCCTGTAGGAGGTGAGACTACCACGCGCTTTAAAAAGTCTTTAAGCCCCCGATAGTTGACTACCACCCGTTCAGTCGTTGATTCGTAGAACTTAGTATAGTCTCTGTACGAAACTTCATTCCCTTCTACAATTCTTTTCAATACCTCATCATACGGAGAAGCTATCGATCTGGAATCAAGAATGAGATCAGCAGAATCGTACTTATCAGCAATAATATAGTCCTCGATACTAATCCTGTCCAAATCATATTGGCTCTGACGAGCATGTACATTCAAAGCAGCAAATACAGCAATTGTAAACAGGGTTAGAATGCTTTTCATCCAACTGCCTTTCTCAATTGCGTATCAGAAAACTGAACGGTGAATCGTGAACCACCCTCCCACTGATAATCTACCGATCCATATAGCTGTTTCGCCAGTCTCCTTACCAACCTTAGACCCAGGCTCTTTGCCTTCGCGAAATCAAAGTCTTCTGGTAAACCTGCACCTGTATCGGTCACAGTCAATTGATGTTTGCCTTCACCCAGGGAATGGATCGACACTTCAAGCGTACCTTCACGCTTTTCATTAAAAGCGTATTTATAAGCATTGGAGATTAACTCGTTTAAAATCAAGCCAAGTGGTACAGCTATGTCAATATCAAATTCAGCAAGACCATCTGATTTCACGGCTGTCACCACCTTAGCTCCCCCTTTATAGATAGTGGCCAACTCTCCCGTCAAGAGCTTTGCATATTCTTCAAAATTGATAGTAGCCAGGTTTTCATTTTGATACAGCTTTTGGTGAATGAGTGCCATAGCTTTGACACGGTTTTGCCCTTCCAGAAATGTCGCAAGTGCTCCCTCATCATCTATTCCACGTGATTGTAGATCAAGCAGGCTAGAAACCACCTGTAGGTTGTTCTTTACTCTGTGGTGAATCTCTTTCAGTAGGAGTTCTTTTTCCGAAAGCGACTTTTCAATGGTCAGATTGGCCTTCTTGAGGTTTAGCCTGCTTCTGTAAATAATGGCTGCAACGATAACGATTAACAGCATTACGGTAACCGCTCCGTAAATGAAGTAATTCTTTTGTTTAAGCTGAGCGGTTTGTGCCTTTTGTGTTTCTCTCAACAGTGTATTTTGTGCTTCAATGCGCTCGGTCTCAAACTCTGCCGACATTCTGGCAATGGCATCTGTTTTTGCCTGATCATTGATATCCTCGGATATCTCCATGGCCAATTGGCTGAACTTATAGGCTGTATCAAATTTTTTCAATCTGGCGTATAGGTTGGCCTGTGCTAAGGCCAGTCTGTACCTGACATTACCGGCAGCCGATCGCTCTGCCAGCTCCCATCCCTCTAAGGCATAAGGCAAGGCCTCTTTCCATAGCTGTTGTTGCCTGCCAGGGTTATTGGCAAAGACAGAATCTGCCAGAATCATTTTTTGTTCTACCAGGCTTCCGTAAATATCTCCCCTCGACTGAGGCGCCACTCCATCCGGCAGATTCGCAACTGATCTGACTATATAATCGTGTGATTGTTGGTGATTGCCTCGCAAGTATTCGATTCTGGCTAGATTCTTATAATAATCAGCAGTAGGCCAGGTAGACCCATTCACTTCTTTGCCAATTTCCCAGCCTTTTGTGAAAGATTCAAAAGCCTCATCCAGGCTATCCTGCTTTATCAATATCGCCCCGATATTGGTATAAGCTAAGGCTAATGATCTTCTGTTATCTATGGCTTTATTGATGACCCTCGCCCTTTTAATATATTGCTTGGCCAATTCAAACTTGTCTTGTTCTTTAAGCACCAGGCCATAGTTCATATAGAAGGCCCTAAGATTCACTGTGTCTGGTGTGGTTTTCACATACCTGATGCCATCCAACAATATTTTTGAAGCCTTATCGAGCCTTCTCAAATAATAATAGAGCAAGCCCGCATTATTGTAAGAAGCAGCCATTTTGAACTCTGTACCATCATTGATGTTCCTTTCAATAACTGTCTCATATTGTTCAATCGCCTTATCAAACTCAGAAACCCTGTCATATGTCTTACCTAGTTCATATTGAGTCAAGGTCAACTCTTCATTCCACCCTATGTCTTCAAACACAACCATCGCCTGCTGATAGAATTCAATACATAACTCATTGGCATTTAATCTATACGCATCAGCTGTGGCACGAAGCGTCAGGCCTTCGAATTGTGGAAAAGCTTTCAGTTTATTACGGGAAATGTTGAGTGCTCTGTCCAGATAAAATAAACTTGAATCCAAATTTGACCTCGTCAATAGGCTTCCGATAAGAATATCTGTTTTGACTCTGGTGGTGTCCTGATTTGCACTTGCTCTTACATTCAGTAAAGAATCTATATTAGATTGACCTTTTGCCGGTTTTTCAAAAAAGACTATTAAGCAAATAATTAAGAATAAAAAACGAACAGTATCAGACTGGTTCATAGTGTTTTAGTGGTCAAAGTTGATGACTCAAATTAGCCAGCTTTATGACAATCAAAAAAGTAATTTGATTATCAAGCCTTTCACAGGAATGTATTTCAGACGTTGCAATTGTGAATTGTGATTTTGGTTTCGGAGATTAATTCGCTTCCCCTCCCTGTGAATGCCCTTGGGTAAAGTTGAGCATAAGAACTACTCGCCAGTCCGGATACCTGAAATGTTCTCAGCAACCACTCCCATAATCCGCATTGAATAGTCCCTCGTTGGGTGCTACATTCATTGAGCTATGAAAAAATCACTATTACTCTGGATCTGTCTGCTCTCCTCCCATCAGGCCTTTTCTCAAAAAGCAGTCAACTGCGTGATTGAAACCTCACTGGGGAATATTGAGATTGAGCTTTATGCTCATAAAGCACCGCTGACGGTAAGTAATTTTCTGAAGTATGTGGACGCAGACCTGTACACGAACAGCAGCTTCTATCGGGTGTGTACTCCTGAAAATGAAGCAGATCGAGAAGTGAAGATAGAGGTGATTCAGGGAGGTGATGTGGACCGTTCTAAATCCTTTGATGCAATACAACTCGAGACTACTGAAGCAACAGGGCTGACCCATGAGGATGGCATGCTTTCAATGGCCCGTACAGGTCAGCTACACTCTGCTACCAGCCATTTCTTTATCTGTGTCGGTCCTCAGCCTGAGCTGGACCATGGGGGAAAACGCAGTGCTGACGGCCAGGGCTTTGCGGCTTTTGGCAAGGTAACTAAAGGGATGGATATAGTCAGGAAAATTCAGAGCGGTGAAAACAACAGCCGACAAAGGCTATTGGCCCCTGTGGCTATTATCTCTATTAAGAGGATGCAATAGAAAAAGCAAAGCCCCCGAACTACTACGACCGGGGGCTACCGAAGCATGCCTTAAAGATATGTCATGAGTCTTTACATGCCTTCGGATTTGACTATGGAACTAAAGAAGGTTTCTTTTTATATCTACAAGTGTTCTATCTATTACAGATAATGACTGCATCGGGACCGGGCCAAAATAGGTCCCGATGGTGAGAATCAGTCATTTTCTTCATAAGCTTCCAGTGGATTGAATAACCAAATATCATCGAAGCGGGAATTACCATTGCGGCCTGTTACCACATAGCCAACATTGTTAATGGCAAATGCTACGGCAGCGGTTCTCGCGCGGCCCTCAAAGCCTGTTAGCTCCTGCCACTCGTCCTCATCAGGATGATAGGCCCATGTATCAGCCAGAATGCCGTCACCGGTACCAGTGGCAAGGTATGCTTTACCGTTGACCACGAAGGCCACTGCATTCGCCCTGGCGATATCATCATCGCCTACCAGTGTGTCATCAAGGTCATTCAGTTCGGTCCATTGGTCCTCTACAGGGTCGTATTTCCAGAGGTCCTTTTCCAAAATATCGTTGTGGCTTCCCCCTCCCACATAAGGCACATTGTTGATGGTGAAGGTAAAAGCGCCAATGCGTTTTGATCCGCCTACGCTGGTACGCTGCGTCCAGGCATCCGTGGCAGGATTGTACTCCCAGAAATCTTTCAGGTCGTTGCTCCCATCAAAGCCTGTTCCCACATAGCCCTTATCTCCCAGTCCAAAAGCAATTCCGCTATGTCGGGCAGGCCCTGCCAGGTCTGCTACCTGCTTCCAGCTATCTAATGCGGGATCGTATTCCCAGAAATCGCTTAGCTCGTTGGCGCCATCATAGCCGCCACCTACATAGCCTTTTCCATTTACCGTAAAAGCCATGGCCGCACTGCGTGCTACTCCCGGAAAGTCCGCCAGACGCCTCCATGCATCCCGATCCGGCTCATATTGCCAAAAGTCGCTGAGGCGATTATCTCCGTCATAGCCGGTGCCTACATAGCCGATACCATTAATGGCAAAACCTACCGCCCCGCTGCGAATAGCTCCTTCAAAATCGGATTTCTCTACCCAGTTACCTTCATCGGGAGTTCCGGGTATCCCGTCTTCAGAGCAGGCCAGTGTGGCCATCAGGAAGACGCTCATAACGGTCATTAAAATACTTTTCAGTTTCATCATGATCATTCTATCAGTTTGGTCATATATATTTTCAGTGATAGCCCCGGAGTACCATAATCCGCCCCACCTATCGTCAGTTGGTCTATCGTATTTAAGATGCCTGAAGGTGTGGCGCTGGCAATCAGAGCAAGCCCCCGTTCACCCTGCTCCTGTAGCTGCTGGAAGACAAATTCAGTGATATCAAATTCATAATAGGCGTAGAGGTTCAGCTCATCATCCGCTTTAAGGCTACCGTATTGGGCTATAGAAGCACCTCCGGAGACATTGAAGAACACCTGACCGATGGTGTTGTATTTGTCAGTGATAAAGAGTGCCAGCGAGTCCGGGAGTTCCTCCACTTCAGCATAGGAACCCTTTACCGGGGCTATCCTGAGTATGGCCGCGTTTACGATATATTCTTTATCCAGTTCATTGAGTTTTTTAAGGAAAGGAAATTCGATTTTCGCCTGGACACCCAAACCCGCCTGCACATAGCTTTTGTCTCCTGAAAGGGATGAAACTATCGGATCATCGCCTGTGAGTTCAGCCAATGCGGTCCCTGACCTTTCAGATTCGTAGTGACTGAAGGCAATATCTTCGCGAATCTGAACAAAGTCATAGCTCCTGGCTTCTGTGAACTCGCCCTCATCATGATAATACATGCGCAGTACGATCTTATTCTCGTAGGCACCATTGGCCGTTGTAGAGTTGGCAAAGCCAAAGACCTGGTAGGCCTCTTCCCCAGCCGATTCGACCTTGAGGCCTTCAAAATCACGAAGAAAATCCAGATTCGTGGGGTAAATCTCATTTTTAACGGCCAGCTCAAACAGGCGTGCTCCCAGGGCATCGTCCAGGGAGATAAATATGGAGTCGCCTTCCTCCCAGTCATGATCAAACCTGAAGCTGCCAAGTGAGCTCCGGCCTGTGTTTAACTGATCAAAGCCGAAGTAAAACTCATCGTCTTCTGTACCAAATTCCTGCACAATCTCGCGTATATCGAATTGCTGGGTTTTCTCCTTATCACCCACCGCATAGCCATCATAATTGAGAATAAGCTGAAGGGAATCGTATACCATATTAGCCCCTTCAAAATCAAGAAACTCACCGGGAGCGAATTTGAAATAAGAGCTGATCTTTAAATCGCCCAGGTCTCTGTGTTTTTGTCTGCCCACCAGCAGCCGTGAGAGGCCGGATGTAATAAGGCTGTCGGCCAGCAGAGTGGAGCTCTCAACCCGAAAGCTATCGAGTACAGAGACATTGAAACGCGTAGGGTCTTCTGCAGGCGTAAAGCCTCCTGGTTGCTCACAGGCAACTGCAGCAATTAAGAGAGTACATATGTAAATGGGAATGGCCCGCATATCCTGACTTTTTCTAAAAATCAATTGAATGTAGGGCTTACCCTGATAGCCTGTACGGGCTATTCAATCAAGGACTTTGATAATTCTACGAAGGTCGCACCACTTGTTAAAGGCTGTTAAGGCCTGTTAAGAGGCGTTAATAGGACAAATAGAGTCAGCGGTCAGCAAAGGTATGGGCTAAAGCTACTCGCCATCAGGCATCAGCAGATATATAAGCGAGATACCGCAAATGGTTACGATTCTGAAGGCGGCTGAAATGCCATTCCAGGTTTGTGATTGCCACATCAGAAACCACTCTCCTCCTATGGCGATAAAGCCTACAAACCAAATGAGTATAGCGAGTGTAAGCCCGTAAACCGCAGGGCCTTTCTTAGCCTTGAATAGCGCCATATCCTGCCTGTTCTGAAAGAGGCCAATCGCTCCCTTCCAGCAGAGAAAAGCAGCCAGGGCTTCCGCTGCAATAATACCAATATAGAAGATATGGTGAATTGCCGGGGAGGTCATCGCTCTCCACATTCCTGAATTCTCAGGAAAGGTGGTATCCATCGACAGCACGTGTTTGACAAACTTGAAGTTGGACCAGTAATCAGTGACATTATTGAAGACTACCAGACTAAGAAACAGCGCTATGGCTGCGATAAATATGACTTTGGAAAGGCGGATGGGCATGATTCGGAAACTGAGACATCAGTCAATTTAACCAATATTCTCTGAGAGATACCATTTCCAGTTTTACAACAATTTCTAGGCACGCTTAATCTCATAGAACATGTACTTCAAAACGAAAAACGCTCTCAACGTAATTGCCAGTGTAAGCACCAGAATAAAGATTAGATAAGCGAGTCTTGGTCGATTTTCAAAAAGTAATTGAATTGAGTGGCCTAGCCCTATCAATGGCACAATGAAACCTCCTAATATGGTCATCATTTTCCAAGGAGCATCCATAAGAAATGACCAAGTGCTGTACTCCTCATTGATCTCCATAAACTCGAGGTTTATAACTGAAAAAGGAGTGAATAAGTGACCAAATTCTTCACTGTATGAGTTAGGCCATCCATTTCTCAAAGTAGTCATTATTACCTTGTGCATGAAGTCCATCATCACAAGACCAGAGCAGAACTGATAGAAAAGAAATGCTATGATGACAGGACTCCAGTAAAGGAAAAATTGTAAGTCCACAAGCTTAACACCTGAAAAGCTAACTTCTGAAACCCCTCCAACAGAAATCAAATAGCTGATAAACCATACTAAAAGTAGTATTAAGAACTTCCTAAATGTCTTGTCTTGTGCCTTGGAATAGTTGGCCACAACTAAGTCCAACATTTTACCATGACCAAGAGAATCAAACCTTGGTTTTTCTCTTACAAATCGCAACAGGGATCCTATTATTTTCTCTGACGTCCTACTCATAACTCTTAATAACAATTCAACGATTAGCTATCAAAACTTATGCCGAACGACTATTTCAAACATAAAACAGGATTATTAACAGATAAAAATCATAAATGCACCTACCTCGAAACAATGACCTTTCTGGTAAACACATTGCCATCAATGGAGAGCTTATAGAAATACAAACCATCCTCAGTTCCCCACCTTGGTTTCCTTTGAATTGGGTAATCCCTGGCCTTGCAAAGGCCTAAACCTGGTCAATAAAATCTCTGAGACTATCATCCGGGGTCAGGTTCAGTTTTTTCTTAAGCCTGTTAAGTGCTCTTCGTACTGAAGCACTTTCCACATTGGTCAGTGTGGCAATTTCCTTGTTAGTCAGCCCTATTTTAAGGTAAGCACATACGCGCTGTTCATTACTGGTAAGCTCTTTAAAGGAGTTGCTGACCTTTTCCAGAAAGCCCGGATGTACCTCTTCGAAGTGCATTTTGAAATTTGACCAGCTGCGGTCCAGATCCAGAAAGGATTTGATCTCCCGGGTAATTTTCTTGATCTCCGGAGCATAAAGGTTATTGGTTACCGTATCCAGTCGTTTGATTTCATCCAGTAGTTTGGTGAGCAGGTCACTTTTCTGGTAGTCAAAAATCGCAGCCGTGCTCAGCTCTCTTTCCTTTTGCTGAAGAGAGCTATTGAGCAGCTCCTGTTCCTTCGCAGCCATTTCCTCTATCTGCTTTTTCTGAGCCTTGATCTCCTTATAAGAAGCCGACAGTCTGAGCGTAGTGTTCAGGCGCGATTTGAACTCAATGGGATCAAAAGGCTTACGCAAAAAATCCACCGCGCCTGTCTCCATAGCCGTTTTCAGGTCATTCGACTGGGTCATTACACCCGTAGCGACTATGATGGGAATATCTGCCGTTTCAGGGTTTTTCCGTAGGTTGGCAATGGCATCAATACCATTCATGATGGGCATTTCCCAGTCCATGATAATCACATCTGGCTGCTCCTGAAGGGCCAGTTCGCAGGCGCGTTTTCCGTTGGGTGCATACAGCACCTCATCATCCTGATCGGCTAAAAAGTCCAGGATAACTTCCAGGTTCACAGGGTCGTCATCTGCAATAAGAATACGGTTTGGTTGGCTATTTACAGTCATGCTCCGTTGATAGTAGATTATGCGATAGTCTAAATTTTCTCTTTGTCAGCAGGTTCGCCCAGCATCTCATTATACTTTGACTGGTCTCCCTGGTACACAGCAGTCTGCAAAGCATTGAGCCAGCCTTTGTTCAATCCTTTTTCTTCCAGCTTACTGATAACCTTATTGATGGCACTTACCTCATATACTTCCAGGCTGGTCAGCTCAGGTAAAAATTCAGCAAGTATCCTGAACTCTGCCAGGGTCAGAGATTCACCTGTCTGATTCTGTACCTGCTCCACTACAAGGGCATCTGAAGCGTCTTCTATGGTGAGTGGCAATGTGAATATCATGGAGGTTCCCTGAGAAAGCTCTGATTCAGCCCTGATGGTGCCTCCATGGGCCTCAACGGCCAGCTTGCAGAAAGACAGGCCCAAACCCGTAGAAGGTGCCAGGCCGGATTTACGGGCATCTTTGTGCCAAAACTTATTAAAAATGTAAGGCAGTTTTTCCTCAACAATCCCCTCTCCCTGATCCGTGACAATTATTTCCTGATAGCCCTTACTAATTTGCCCCAGCTTTACCGAAATGGTAGTACCCAGGCCTGAGTACTTTATGGCATTGGTAAGCAGGTTAATCAACACCCTGTCGAGCAATGCCCTTTCTACATTGAACACAGTACCCTTAGGAATCATGTTATCAAAGCGCAGGCTCTTGGCCTGTAAAAGCAGGTGCACCTCATTGGCGGCTCCATTGACCATGCTGCGCGCCTCTACGGGTTCTGTCACCACCTCTACCCTGGTTTCTTCGAAGCGCTGAATATCCAGCATGTTGGTAACCAGATTGAGGATGTTATACCCCGACTGGTTGATTTTCTTCATTTTCTTTTCATCAGGCGTACCACGTGAAAAACCAATAATTGAGTTGATCGGGTTTTTCATGTCATGTACTACCATGCTGGTGAGCCCGTCCTTGAAATCAGACAGTTGTTTCAGCTCATCTTTTTGTGAGGCAATGATGTCATGATCCCTCTTTTTACGCCTGTAACCCCGATAAAATATGATGGTGGAGATGATCAACAATACCGACATCAGGGCTGCAAAAATGAGTGTTATCCGCTGGCGCTGTGACTGTAGTTCCTGCACCTCCAGGTCAGTCTTGAGCAAGGCATTTTGCTTTTCAGTTTGCTCTGTATCATATTTGATCTGCAGTTCTTTGATCCTATTCTGTGTAGCCTCACCCGATAGAGAATCGTTGATGGCTGTGTAGCGCAAATAATTATAAAATGCGTCTTTGAACCTGCCCTGAGCAGAGTCAAGTCGGTAAAGTATTTTCAAGGCATTGCGCTCTCTGGCAATTACTCCCGTCTCGCGCGAAGATGACACAGCCAAGGCAATCCATTTCCTCGATTGTGCCAGCTCTCCCATACGATAGTACAAATCACCCAGCTCCTTCTGCACTATGGAGATATTGTCTGAGCTCGAGCCCGTGCTATAATGTGCCCAGGCTTGTTTGAGAAGTAGCAGAGCCTCATCGTAGTTACCCTCAGACATGTGTAACCGGGCAAGCCCCAGTGCCGCTCTTTGACTATAGCTAAGGAAATGCTCAGTTTTATCAGCTGTGACTTTTTCAAAGTTGAGTTTGCTCTTCTCAAAGTCGTAATAACTTTCATCAGCATAGGTCATACCAAGACCATAATGAGCCTCATAGACGAACCTTTTGATATCATTCTCAAGGCCCAGTCTGAGCTTACCTTCATAGTTTTCAATAGCCTTTTCAAACTCTCCTATCGATCTGTAATAATCCCCCAGACCACTGTAAGCCATAGCACTCGCAGCAACACCACCTTCATATTCAGGGTGGGCTTCTACTACCTTTAGTGACAACATAAAGTATTCCAACTCTTCTTCTCTCTGGTCCAGCAAGCCATGAATAAATGCCATGTTGGATAAGGTTACTGGATATCTGGTGGGTAGATAATCTCTGGCAGCTTCCATGGCCTTGTAGTAGTAGCTTCTGGCAGAGTCATACTCACTCCTTATAAAAAAAGTCAGTGCTACCGAGGAGGCACATGTAATTACCGACTCATAATCTTTGGTTTTGTAGCTCAAATCAAGACAGGTCAGTGCATTGCCTCTGAACAAGTCATACCGTTCTGCATGCATATTCACATTGAACATTACCTTATTCACCTCAAGCAACTTATAATCAGATTGCTCATTAAAGGCTTCTGCCATCAGCTGTTCACCCAGTAATAGAGCTTCCTCCGTCTTTCTTTGTTGATCAAGCGACTTGAGTGAATCCAAAAGCTTCTCAAAAGGCAAAGAATCCGCTTCGTTCTGTGCCATCATCTGGCAACAGATACAGAGCAGCACACACAGGACGCTATGCTTGATTGTGCTACTCATGATTTTCGTAAAGTATGTTTAACAAATGATCATATTTTGCCTGATCTCCGTCATAGACGGCTGCCTGCAGGTCCAGTTTCCAGCGTGAGTTCACCCCCTGGTCATCCATCTTCTTAAGAATTCGGGTAATGGCTCCTACTTCGTGTACCTTCAGCCCGATGAGCTCTGAGGTAAAGGCCTCAATCACAGATAATTCTTCCTCGTTTATCAGATCTTCAGGAGCCTCCACACGGCTGTTGGTCAGGTGAGCATACTCCCTGCAAGCTTCCTGATTCATGGCAAGTTCGAAGGTGAATACAGTTCCCTTATCTTTTTCTGAGGTCGCCCAGATTCGCCCCCCATGTGATTCAAGCGCCATCTTACAAAAAGTAAGTCCCAAACCAGTAGAAACAGCCAGACCTGATTTCTTTTGATCGGACTGCCAGAACTTGTTAAATATATGTGGGAGTCGTTCGGGCTCAATGCCAGGCCCTTCATCTTTGATGGATATCCTGAGAAAGCCCTCTGGCAGCACTTCATGTGTCACTTTCACTATCCCCCCATTTTCAGAGTATTTTATGGCATTGGTAAACAGGTTTACCAAAACCCTTACGATAATGCCCTCATCCGCTATGAGGCAAATTTGCCTGGGTACCAGGCTCTGAAAAATAATGCTCTTGGCCTGTAGCAGAATCTCTACCTGCATCTTGGCCTTTTGGATCAGCTCGTCAATAAAAACCTCTTCCATTTCAGGCTTAATGCGTGTTTCTTCCAGCTTTTCTACCTCCAGCATATTAGTTACGAGGTTGAGCATCTGATGTCCCGACTCGGCAATTTTCTTTACGTTTCTGTCGCTGGGTTGCCTGCCTGAAAGCCCGATGATCGCGTTCAGAGGATTCTTCATATCATGGGCAATCATCTGGGTAAGACCTGTTCTGAACTCAGCAATCATTTCCATTTGAGAATTGACCACCTTGAGCTTTTCGGCCTGTAAGCTAAGGGCATCTTTTTGTTCAGAGATCAGGCCGTTCTGCTCTTCCAGTTGTGCATTGGCTTTTCTCTTTGACTGATAAAACCTGTAGTACACCACTGCCAATATCAACATAGCTATAAAACCGGCTAGCCCCAGGTTTCTCACAAGTCTCTCTGACTCTATCTGATTTTGCAGAGCCGCCTCTTCCTTTGCTTTTTCCAATAAAAGCTCCTGTTTTTCTTTTTCACCCTGGTACCGGGTAATCAGCTTGGATAGCTCGGTAACGTCCAATCGGGATTCAATTTTTTCCTCGACCTCCTGTGCCTTTTTATAGTAGTAGAATGCATTCTTGATATCTCCCTCTGACTCGTAAAACGCTGCCAGTGCTTGTGCACCTTTAGCAATTGAGGTGAGAGCACCCTGTTCCTCTCCTATCGCCAGGCCTTTGAGCATATACTCCAGCCCCAATTCTTTTCGTCCTGTAGTTACATAGATTTGACCCATGTTGCGATACAAAAAAGCACGGCTTGATTTTGTTCTGCTCTTTTTCCTCATGGCCAGCGCCTGCTCGTAGTAGTCAAGGGCACCAGCAAGATTACCCATATCCCGCTCCAGGCTTCCAAGATTTTGAAGTGCCCTGGCCTTTCTGCTGCGAATCCCCATTTCATCGGCAATGTCATAGGCAGACTGAAAATAAAATCTGGCCGAGTCATTTTGATCCATTTTTTGAAAAATACGTCCAATGCCTATGCTCACCTGTCCTTCCAGCCTCTTGTTATTCGTTTCTCTGGTGATCTTCAGTGACCTTCTTCTCATCTTAAGTGACTCCTGATATTCTCCCAGGCGTGAATAAATTGTGGAAACATTGGTAAGTGAAGTCGCCAGAGCTGACTGGTTACCCGATTTTTCTGCGTATTCTATTGCCAGGTGGTACAGCCTCAGTGCTTCAGCATCGGCCCGAACCCTGTTATATACCTGAGCCATATTCACCAAAACTACTCCTACCAGGTTATCGTCTTCTATGCTCTCGAAATAGGCCTTTGCCTGTTCATAGTAGTCAAGTGCTTTGCTGAGCTTTCTGCGCTGAACCAGAATTACACCCACGTTGATTCTGGTCATCATGGCCCCGCGGTCGTCACCTATAATCTCCTTGTATTTGATCGCCTGGTCATAGGCCTCCAAAGCAAGGTCGTACTGATCTTTGGCAAAATAGTTTACGCCCAAAGCATTATAAGAGCGGGATATGCCTTCCGGAAAGTCAATGCGTTTAGAAATTTCAAGTCCGCGCTGGCCAATGATGAGCCCCTGGTCAGGGTCAAATGCATTGTGGAGGTAGCTTAGCCGGGCCAGCACGGTAGCCAGGGAATCGTCTTCAATGGGATGGGTTTCTATAAATCGCCTTAGGCTATCCAGCTCTTTGGTCTGACCAGATAGCACCATGCTACTCAGGCATAAGACAAGCCCGAGCATACCGGTTTTGAGGATGGTCTGTAAAAAAGAGTTTTTCAATTAGTAGCGGTTGTTATTCAAGTTAGCCCCAATAGAGGGATAAAAAAAGAGCTAACTCCTTCTGAGTTAGCTCATTTCACCAAAACACTATTTTGTATATGGAACCTAAAATAGTCACTTTCAAACAGCCGGGCCGAAGCCTTTTGCTGTTGCGCGATGAGATATCTATGATCATCACGTCTTTTCTCTTTTTCAGACAAAGGTCAATACGAAAACGCGTAACACTCAATGCAATTGCACACGAGCTGTCTTAGTTTCCCCGATCCGATCTCTGACTTCGCAGGTTGTTTGCTAGATATCACAAGGCCTTAGCCTATTATAAACAACCTACCACTTCCCTATGAACAAGGGCAAGCTTGGTAAGAATCCAGTTATTTGATCGAGGTGCTCAAGACTATTTTCGAATTGAACTTATACAAATATACGTGATTCAAAGGAAAGAGGATAAACTTTACGTAGACAAAAGGTTGACAAAACGGTTTTTTGGGTCTGAAAAGCAAAAAAAACTGCCTGATTTAACCCTGGTTTAGAGATATCCCCAGTCTTCGAGCTTATTATAGATCTCAAGGCAGATCCACGCATCAGTGGCTGCATAGCGCACCTGCTTCTGCGAGAGTACTTCATTCTCCCAGTTTGAGGTCTGAGCCGATTTGGAAATCCTGATCTCCAGGATCATAGCTGCCAGGTTTCTGGCACCTATACTGGCGGCTCCCAGCTCTTTCATTTGTGGGTTCAGATCCAGAAATCCACCAGGCTGAAACCCCCTGAGTCTTCTGAGCAAATTGTAGTCATCTTCAAGGCCAATGCCCACTTTGATCAGGTTTTCATTTTCCAGAAAGTCAATCAGATCATCCGTCAAACCAGACTGCTTGATCCTCAGCAGAAATACCTTTTCATCAGTAGCTACCTGTATCAGTGACACATTGCGGATTTGTCCCTTCTTAAAGGTGGGGCGCGCTTCGGTATCAAAGCCTACGACCTTACTCCGATTGATTTCAGCCATGGCCGAAGCAATCTGCTCATCGGTATAAGCAATTACAACTTTACCCGGATAGGAGCTGAGAGGCAGCTCCATGATTTCATCTTTAGTAATAGAAATGGGAAACATCATACCTCTGCTCCTGTCTCAGTTTTCCCCTCGTTGCGCATTCTGATTTTAATCTTCAGATAGGCAAAAGTCATGGTCATCAGCGGACTGATATAGTTAAAGAAAGCAAAAGGCAGATAGGTAAGGGTGGGAACGCCTAATACCGTAGAATGATAAGCCCCACAGGTGTTCCAGGGTACCAATACCGAGGTAACTGTACCTGAATCCTCCAGGGTTCGGGACAGGTTTTCCGGGGCAAGGCCCATTTCCTTGTAGATGTCTGCGAACATTCTACCGGGCACCACAATGGCCAAATACTGATCGGAAGCTGTTACATTGAAAAATACCGTGCTGCCTGTAGTAGCGGCCACCAAGGAGCCTACGGAGTTTACTTTCGAAATAATACCCTCTGCAATTCTCTTTAAAAGACCGGTCGATTCCATCGCTCCACCAAACATCATAGCCGAAAGGATAAGCCAAACGGTTCCTAACATCCCTGACATACCTTTTGATTTCAGGAGTTCATCTCCGGGTTGATCAAACTGGGCAATACCTGACTGAAACTTGATCTCTCCGAACATAGAGTTCATTATTCCTCTGAAGGTAGCTTCAGCCCCTGTATAGTCACTACCAGCAGCTTTTGCAATCAGGTCTGGCTGAAATATTAAAGCGAAAACAGCACCCAGCAAGGCACCTATTAAAATAGCCGGAATGGCAGGCATCTTCTTCACAATAAGTATCACTACCACTACAGGAACTATAAAAAGCCAGCCTGAGATATTGAATTTGCTATCAAGCGCAGCCAACATGGCATCAGTGTCTATGGCCTGACCATTGCTCCCTTGCGTAAAACCCAAAATGAGGAAAATGATTAAAGCAATTATAATAGAAGGTACTGTGGTATAAGTCATATACCGGATGTGCGTAAACAAATCCGTACCCGCCATGGCCGGAGCCAGGTTGGTAGTGTCTGAGAGGGGTGACATTTTATCTCCGAAATAGGCACCGGATAATACTGCACCGGCTACCATTCCCACATTGATATTTAAAGCCGTACCAATACCAATTAAGGCAATACCTACGGTTGCGGCTGTGGTCCATGAGCTACCCGTGGCAATGGATACAATAGAGCAGATAATACAAGCGGCAAAAAGAAAAATGGTGGGGTTCAGAATCTGTAAGCCATAGTAAATCATGGCCGGTACAATGCCACTTAAAAGCCAGGTGCCTGCTAATGCGCCTATAAGCAGCAGAATGATAATAGACGCCATGGCCGAGCTGATACTCTTCACTATACCTTGCTGAATTTCCTCCCATTTGTAACCGATGTTCATGGCAACCAGAGTTGCTACTCCTGCAGAAAGGATCAAAATGATCTGGTTGGAGCCATCCAATGAAGAGTCTCCATATATTCTGACATTGATAAAAAGTGCTACAATGAGAAAGAGAATTGGAATAAAAGCTTGAAGAAGGCTTGGCTTGCGGTACTTATAGGTCATAAGGCATTAATAGTAGAAATTGAAATATACTAATTATTTCCTGACTCTGTGATGAGTACAGCCAGCTCTTTGCCCAGCAAACTACCAATAGCTACCCCCATACCGCCAAGCCTGACTCCCAGGAAAACCCGATCGCTTTGCTGCTTTAAAACAGGCTGCTTGGTAGCACCGAAAGCCATAATACCTGACCAAACCTGCTCAACCTCATAGCTCTGTCCTGGTAAGATCAGCTGATTGAGATCATACTTCAAGCGGGATAAAATCTTATCCGGCACATCAAATTCAGTGGTAGCCTCTCCTTCCAGGTCCAGGTTACGCCCACCTCCGAAGATAATCCGGTCTTCATAGTTACGGAAGTAGTAATAGCCTTCGTCATAGTGGAAAGTTCCTTTGAATTTTAAACCAGAAACGGGTCTGGTGGCCAATACCACTCCCCTCCCCGATTTTAAATCCGCCTGATCCAGCAGGTCGGGTGTGAAGGCATTCGTACAAATACCCACCTGTCTGGCTTTGAGTACGGTACCATTGTTGAGCTGGATATCTACAGATTTGGCTGTCTCGTTGAACCCGCTCACTCCCGTTCCGGTCAAAAGGTCTATCTCTCTGCTCATGGCAAAGCGCTGCAGGGCCTTCATCATTTTGCCCGTATGGATCTGGCCTTCATACTGGTTAAAAACCAGCCCTTTCACCTTCTCTGAATTGAAACCCAGCGCAGAAGTCTTTTCGGGTACACTTCGGTACACCTTATCCTTAAAAAGTGGTTGAAGCAGTACATTCACCCGGTCAAGCTTATCCAAAGCCACCAGTTGGTCGGTGGTCTGTAAGAGCTCATACCCACCGTGGTTACGGTAGTCAATGACCTTATCTCCCAAACGATTTCTGAGCAGTTGCAGGCCATTCCATCTGCGCCTGACCAGCTCCAGCACTTGCTGGTCCGATAGTTTTTCCAGGTCAGACAGTACCTCTGTCAATGAGCCAAAACAGGCAAAGCCTGCATTTTTAGTGCTGGCTCCGGAAGGAAAAACACCTCTCTCAACCACAGCTATCTGTGCCTCAGGGTGTCGCTCTCTCAGCTCAATAGCCGTGGAAAGCCCTACAATCCCTCCTCCTATGATCAAAAAGTCATATTCAACAAATGACTGCTTTTCCCAAAAACTCAGCATGCATACTATTTTTGCTCAATAATGAATAAATTAAGACAAAATACAATGAATGATTGACCCTGCTGTACTTCTGGAAAAGGCCAAAATTTCCAAGCGTCATTTACGGATGCTGAATTTCGGTCTGAAGCGAATGATCCCCTTCAATAAGCCTCATGGCTTTGATGTGGTAGAGATTGGCGATAAGTCCGTGAAAATTCTTATCCCCTACAAGCGTAAAAACTTCAATCATATCAAAGGGCTGCATGCCTGTGGACTGGCGACCATATCTGAATATGCCACCGGCATGGTTTTACTCAATACGCTCAACCCAAAGGAGTATCGCATCATCATGCAGCGTATGGAAATGGACTACCACTACCAGGGCAAAATGGATGCCTACGCCAGCTTTTCTTTAACAGACGAATGGGTAGAAAAGGAAGTGACGACTCCCTTGAAATCAGCGGAGTCGGTGGTAGTGAAATGCGAGGTGAAAATTCATGATGCCAAAAACAACCACCTTACCACCGGCAATATCTTCTGGCAGGTAAAAAACTGGAGCAAGGTAAAAACCAAGACCTGACCGATACCACCAACAGAAAAAGGCTTCACAAGCACATTCCGGATTTAGTATTTTAGTTCTGTTATGAAATATTTCACTACCCTCTGCCTGCTGATCTGCGCTTTACTTACCAGCTGTGATCAGCCGCCTGCCTCTCTGGAAGAGAGCACTGACTACACTTATTTCGTGACCCGGCTGGGCTCGGATACACTGGCGATTGAGCGCTACAAGCGAAAGGACAATCACATCATGGCCCATGTGGTGCTCAGAAGCCCTAAAACCGTTCTTTTAGGCTATGATCTGAAATTGGATGATCAGGGGGGCATTAGAGATTTACTGAGATACACCCCGCAGAATACTGATTTTAATACCATTGGCAGTACAACTACCCAAACTGTTCGGTTTTCAGGGGATTCACTGATTAACAGCTTAATGGTGGCCAACGGAAATGAGAGAAGGTTTGCCATGATCAGGCAACCCGGCACGCTGCCTTTCATAGATATGGTACACTGGCCCTTTGAGCTTGCTTTTCAGCAGGCTGCCCAATCAACAGAAGACAGCATCAGACAAAAACTACTGACCGGCCGAAGAGTCTCTGACTTCATCATCCATAAAATGAGCCGTGACTCCCTTACGTTCAGGCACCCTTCTCGCGGGGTCATGGGTGTAAAGACTAATGGAAATGGTGACCTTTTAAAGCTCGATGCAGCACTTACCACGCGTAAGCTGGTAGTAACCAGAACCCGGAGCCTGAGTTTCGAAACCATTGCCACTGACTTTTTGGAAAGAGATAAAAACGGCAGCCCCTTTGGCTCCCTTTCAGGAGCCATTACGCAGGATTTTTCATTTAAGGGGGCAGATTTCACATTGCAATACGGCTCTCCTCAAAAGCGCGGCAGGAAGATTTTCGGGGGCATTGTATCCTGGGGAACCCGCTGGAGAACCGGAGCCAACCAGGCCACACACTTTAAAACATCCAAAGACCTTACTATTGGCGACTTGAAAGTACCGGCAGGTGAATACACCTTGTTCACTATTCCACAGCCGGATGGAGGCACCCTGATCATCAACAAACAAACGGGCCAAAACGGAAGGAGCTATGATGTCTCACGCGACCTGGGAAGAGTCCCTATGACACTATCTACTCAAAATGCCGTAACCGAAGGCTTTACCATAAACGTGGAGGAATCTGCCGGAGGTGGAGTTTTGAAATTGATTTGGGATCAAAGTGTTTTTTCTGTAGACTTCAGCTTTTAAACTAAGCATACAGCTATGTCAGAGGCTATGATCAAAAACCTGGAAGAGAAAACAGGTAAGAAATTCTCCGAGTGGATCGGTATTGTAAAAAACAGTGGACTGCAAAAGCATGGGGAGATTATGAAACTGCTCAAATCAGACACCCACGGCCTAACCCACGGATATGCCAACCTGGTAGCCCACAAAGCCAAAGAAACGGATGCCGGCTCTGCAGCCAGTGAAGATTCGCTGGTGGATGACCAGTATAAAGGCAAGGAGGCACTGAGACCGATTTACGATCACCTCATATCAGAAATTAAAAAGTTTGGAGGAGATGTGGAGTTTGCTCCCAAGAGGGCCTATGTGAGCCTCCGCAGAAAGAAGCAGTTCGGCCTGATCCAACCTTCAACCAAAACCCGGGTAGACATTGGTATTAATATCAAGGGTAGAGAGGCTGAGGGCAGCCTTGAAATAGCCGGAAGCTGGAACAGCATGGTATCTCACCGGGTAAAAATCACAGAAACCTCTCAAGTCACCGGTGAAGTAATAGGGTGGCTCAAAGAGGCCTATGAAGCGGCTGGTTAACTCACAACAGCTTTCAAAGGCTTCGCAACACAGAACATTCGCTTAGCACCAGCCCCGTTTTAATTAAGGCATAGCCTCACGACTTTCAAACCTCATTCAGGTCAATGAAAGCTTGTGCCACCGTCATATTATTTATCAGTCACTTTTTGGGCTTTGCTCAGTCATTAGAGCACCGGACTTATGGCATGCTGCTGGGCTCAGCTATTGGCGATGCGGCCGGAGCACCCTATGAGTTCTTTTATCCGGCACAGCGCAGCCAATGGGCCTCTTCTTCCACTCCACTCACATCTGAAGGGATTCAGGGTCTGACCAGTAGCTTCGGTCTCCATTCACACTTCAGAAAAGCAAGCAGCTATGCGCATTGGGTAGATTATGCCCCTGCAGGCACGATTACGGATGATACCCGCCTGAAAATCATCTTGATGAATACACTCAGGCATCACCCCCAACCAACAGCATCGGCCCTGGCCAGCGAGATACTCAATTTCCCTAAACGGCTACCTGTTCAGGTACCTAATCTGTGCAAGAGCTGGCTGTCTGAATTCTCCAAAGCCGCCCGATGGCAGCTCGATATAAAGGAAGGTGAAGAAGCCCTACCCTCTGAAAGACTCTGGGCGGGTATTCCCAGCATGGCGGGGCAAATGGCCCTGCTACCTCTTGCTGCTATGAATCCGGATGATCTGCCAGGCACCTATAAGCTAGCCTGGGAGCTTGATTTTCTGGACCATGGGCTGGCCAGAGATATCAATGCAGCTGTGGTAACCGGACTGGCTGCCGCCCTACAACCCGGTGCCTCCTGGACCTCTATAGAACAGGCCATGCGCGACACAGACCCTTATGGTTATGGTAAAGCTACCTATGGTCAGCGCGCCCTGAATCGTTGGCTCGACTTTGCCCACAAGGCTGTAAAAAGAGCACAGGGCAGCCCACAAAAGCTTTTTGAAATACTGGAAAATGAGCTGGAGGCCAAAGTATGGTGGGAATGCTGGGTGCCTGTGGTAGTAGTTTTTGCTTTGGCCGAAGTAGCCAACTATCAGCCCCTGGCGGCCATGCAGCTCTGCATTGAATTCGGGCATGATACAGATTCTTATGCCCAGCTGATGGGTGCCTTTGTGGGTGCCCTGCACGGACCCGATATATTTCCGGAAGCACTCCGGTCAACCATCACAAATCGCCTCAGGTTGGATTTTGGCGAAGACCTTGAGGACTGGGTAACGCTGCTAACTACCTCAAAACTCTAAAATCAACATCATGATCAAAAAAATACTCCTCGGCCTGCTTGCCATCATCATCATAGCCCTGGCATCGGGTTATTTCTACTTTACCGCAGGTAGCGAAGCCTACCCGGAGATATTGGCACAAGGCCGAATGGCTCCGGACTTTAGCGGTACCGACCAACATGGGCAAACACTACAACTCTCAGAGCTTACCAGAAAAGGTCCGGTAGTTTTGATTTTCTATCGGGGGCTTTGGTGCCCGGCTTGTCAAAAGCACCTGGGTGAGCTTCAGGCTTCGCTTGATCAATTCATTGCCAAAGGTGCCAGTGTGGTAGCCATAACCCCCGAAATGACTGAGCAAACCAACCAGTCAGTGCCGGTAAAGAGTACATCTATCTCCATTATCCATGACCGGGGTAACCAGGTTATGAAAGACTATCAGGTTGGCTATCAGCCGGGCACAGGAAGCCTCAGACTCTTTGATGTAATGGGCATTGACCTGGAGCAAGCCAATGGGAACGATCAAAACGTACTGCCCATTCCGGCACTTTATGTGATCGATGGGCTTGGTAACATTACCTACAGCTATGAAAAGGCCGGTGGCATGGTACCTGAGTATTTGCCTGTAGCCGATATTCTCGATAAATTATCTGACTAAATATTTCTGTGATTTTCAACCTGACATCTCGCAAGCCCTCTTTCTTTCATTGGGGCTGGATTCTGACCGTATGGTCCACCATTGCCTTTATCTCTGCCTCTATGCTGTACATCAAGCTGGATGCCGGAGAATCTGCCCCCAACTGGTGGTCGCTCTTTGGTGTGAAGCTGGTTATCTGGCTTTTTTGGGGATTTCTTACGCCTTTCATTTTCTATACGGGTAAGAAATTCAGGGTAGACAGGAAGAACAAGTTTTTGGGCCTGCTCTATCACCTCCCTGCCAGCATCATTCTCGTTTCTTTGAACATACTGCTGTATGCCGTGATCGTGGTGGTCATCAATGACCCTGACATGACTATTGATGGGGAATCACTCATCATGACCTTTTTAGCCTTACTTATCAATCAGTTTGAGTGGTACTTTCTAATCTATTGGGCCATCATCATTGTCGGTTATGCCTTTGAGTACTACCAGCGGGTGCAGCACCAGGAAATTGACGCTTTGCAGCTGGAATCAAAGCTGGTGAAGGCACAGCTTCAGGCCTTGAAAATGCAGCTGCATCCGCACTTTCTCTTCAATACGCTCAATACCATTTCAGCACAAATTCGGTTTGACGAGAAAAAAGCAGCCGTCACCATGCTGGCGGGATTAAGCGACTTATTACGCAGAGCCCTTCAACAGCGTGAAAAACAGCTTTTGCCCCTATCAGAGGAGATCTCATTTATCAAGCAATACCTGGAAATTGAAAAGACCCGGTTTAAGCATCAACTGGAAGTGACCCTGGAAATTGCTGCTGAGACAGAAAAGATAGAGGTGCCCGGCTTTTTACTCCAGCCAATTGTGGAAAACGCCATCTATCATGGGCTGACGAAAAAGATTGGTGCCCAAAAGCTGGAAATTAAGACCTGCATAATTGAAGAACAACTGGTAATATCCATCTATAATGATGGCCCGCCCCTTCCTGAAAACTTTGTTCCGGGTCAGTCTTCCGGTATAGGTTTATCAAGCACAGTGGAGAGATTGCAGCAGCTTTACGGAGAAAACCATAAATTCGAGCTGACCAATGAAGCACAGGGTGTTTTAGCCACACTCGTCTTACCCCTATGACCTTTACTGCCATTGTAGTAGATGATGAAGAATATGCCAGAGACATTGTGAAGTCACTACTGGCTCAGGACTCGTCTGTGGACCTGCTGGCAGAGTGTAGCAATGGAGCCGAGGCTATAGAGCAAATCTCCGCATTGAAACCTGATATCGTTTTTCTGGACATACAGATGCCCGAAGTCAATGGTTTTGAGGTGATTGAAGCTATGCGCGATATCCATACACCTCACTACATTTTCACTACGGCCTACGACTCTTTTGCCCTGAAAGCCTTTGAGGTAAATGCCATTGACTATCTGCTAAAACCTTTTGATGATGACCGCTTCTTCAAAGCCCTGAAGAAGGTCAAAGACAAGATTGAAACTCCTATTTCTGAGGCAATGGAAAAGAGCCTGATGGCCCTCATCAATTCAGGTAAGCAGGTGACACAGTCTTACCTGAAAAGAATTTCTGTGCGAACAGGTGGCAAAATCCATTTCATAAACGTGGAAGACATTGACTGGATTGAGGCTGATAATCAATATGTGAAGATTCACACCGGAACCAGGCACCAGGTACACCGTCAGTCACTGTCAGAGCTTGAAACATTGCTCGATCCTGCTCAATTTATCCGAATCCACAGGTCTACGATTGTCAATGTAGACAGAATCGCCTCTCTTGAACCCCATTTCCGAGGTGACTTCGTCATCAGCCTGCAGGACCATACGAAACTAAAGCTGGCAAAAAGCAGAAAAGAAGCATTGCGCGAACTCATGGGCTGGTAACTCTTCACAACAGTAGGCATATACTTCACAACCTGAAACCTCTACACACAACAGCAAGGTTGATTTGATCTTATCTGAAGGGCTTATTGCTATCAAAAAACAAATGAAAGCTCTAATCATCGCAGCCTCGCTGCTCACTTCAATCTATCAGATGAACGCTCAAAACCCTCAGGACAAAATCGAACAAGTAGTGGAAAACTTCATCAACGCTACAGACGAACAAGATGCTGAAAAACTGGCTGCGACCATGCATGACAAGGCCATGCAATACGTCATCTTTGGCCCTAATCTACTGACCTTTACCAAGCAGGAATATATAGACCAGCTTAAAGCAAAAAAGGTAGGTGGCCAACCGAGAACCATTGAGTTTACAGAGACACTTTTGTCTAATGATACCGTAGCTACAACTCAGCTAACGGCTACCAGCTCAGCCATCAGGTTCCATTATCAGATCACGCTTTTGCTACACCAGAACAAGTGGCAGATTGTAGCGATCAGTACAAAAGCAGATCGGATTTAAAGCCACACTTTCTCCCTTTGACATACATTTTATTATCAAAGGGAGACATACTTTCTGAAGCCTCTTTGACAGCCAAACTTTCAAAAACCTTATCAAAAGCCTTCAAACGGGCAGATTTTTTGATTTTTTTTCATTTTTTATACATCCACTTTTCTGTGTTTTACATACAAACGAAGGTTAGACAGTCTGCTATTTGAATAATCCAATTCAGGCTACCCACATGGACCACCTTAACAAATTGTTTTTTTCATCGGTTGTTTTATAAATTTGAACTAGTTCTGAAAGGAATTATTTCTCTAAACCTAAACACTTGTGCCGATGACTACCCAGTCCATTACTTCGTTGATGGGGCTCTTTGCGCCATTCACGAGGAAAAGAAACCGCTATCTCCAGAGCAGGGAGAGTTTCTATGAAGGTAGAAATTACCTCTCTAATGCAGAGAGACTGAAAGGTCTTGTAAGCGGCACCTCAGCCAATCAAATCATAACCCAGAAGCCGATTAAGTTTTACGGTTTGGATTTCGGAGCTTCTCTTAAAGAAGCGACAGGGCATTTGGGTAAACCCAATTATACAAGTAAGAAAAGTTCATTACTGTCCAGGCACAAAACCATCTATTACAGAATTAACATTGCCAAGGTGAAGTGTATACTGCAGTTACATTTCCTACACGACCAGTTCTTTTTGGGGCTTATAGAGATCAATAGCTTCGGTCTGGAGTTTAAAAAAGAAGTGGCCGACCTTGTTCGAAAAAAATATAGTATCGACAACGAGAACTGGGAGGGTAAGATTGTTGACGATAACCGACACAAGATTGAGCTTAGGAACAATATCGTCCCCTACATAGTATATCAATCGGGCGATGCAGAAATAAAAGAACGAATTCGGCTACAACTGGACGAAAAGAGCCTTTACAAACAAAAAAATTACGATAAACGATCAGATCTGATTCTGGAAATGATCTAAAACTTTCCCTTTCACCTAAACACTCTTTCCAGTAGAGTTAAAAGCCGGTTCATTCAACCGGCTTTTTTATTGTCTCCGCTCTTTCCTGATAGGGCCCGATAAAGTATATTTAGCATTTACGAGCAAATCGTTTCAGTTAATGAAAGCCAAAAAACGCAGAAGTACAGTTTGTCATAACTGTGACAGTGCGCTTGAAGAGTCTTATAACTTTTGTCCTGTCTGTGGTCAGTCAAATACTGACAACAACATTACCTTCTGGGTACTGATCAAGGAGTTTATAGACAACTATCTGGGCATTGACTCAAAGATGGCTCATAGCTTTCTGCCATTTCTACTCCGGCCCGGGTCACTTACTAATCGTTTTCAGGAAGGTAAGATCAAGCATTTCATTCACCCTATCAGGTTATACCTGGTGATGAGTATCTTTTACTTTTTTACCATCAGCTACCTGCTCAGCGGAGTAAACTTTACATCCCTGGAACAGAATGCAAAGATGTCGGTCTCCGCTGAGTTGGATGATCTGGTAAATAATGACCGGTTAAGTAAACTCGCAGATTCAGTCAAAGTGAATTTTGTACCGGATTCCCTACGATCTGAATTCTCAGAATCTGAGGACTTTCAAGAGCTTTTTGATGCCATATCGAGTAAATATGGTTCAGACTTTGGTGATGATTTGGATATTGACCTGACGGGCATACCACTGCCTGATGAAAAAAAAGAGCCCTATTTCGAGCGAATGCACAGACTTGCCAGGGACGTAAGAATTTCTGACAATGCCTTTATCGACTCCCTGGGCAGCGGGAATGGCTCCAACGATTTCAACTTTTTCGGTGATTCTGAAACCGCACACCTGAAAAGTCAGATAAGGAAAGTTTTCAAGAATGATGAAGGCTTCAAAGGTTTTATGCTGGGCAACTTACCCCTGATGATGTTCATACTCATCCCACTGTTTGCTGGTGTATTAAAGATGATCTATGTAAGAAGAAACCATTTGTACATCAAGCATGTAGTCCATGCCCTGCATGTACACTCTTTTGCTTACCTGATGTACGCCATATGCCTTTTGATTATCTTCAAGATATTTACCGAGAGCAACTTCCCAGGCATGAATGTAGAGGCCATAAGATGGACTTTATCAGTTATTTTCTTTGTCGGTGTCAGCACCTATGTCTATGCCTCCTTTCTCAAAGTGTACAATCAGGGCTGGTTTAAAACCCTCATTAAATTCAATATTGTCGGCTTTGTCTATAGCATTTTCCTTTACATCTTCTTCTTTGCAGAAGTATTTGTAAGCTTCTGGTACTACAATGGGTAGGCGTAGGAGTGTTGAGGTGTAGACGTGTTGGAAAGGCACTAAGGTCAGGACAGCATGTCGGACCGGTAGCGAGTCAGTTGATCGGTAGATCAGTTATCAGTTATCAGTTATCAGTTATCAGTTATCAGTTATCAGTTATCAGTTATCAGTTATCAGTTATCAGTTATCAGTTATCAGTTGATCGGTAATAGGGAAAAAGTGTTTGGGTGTTGAGGTGAGAAGTATTGGGAAAGATACCAAGGTCAGGACAGCATGTCGGACCGGTAGCGAGTCAGTATATCAGTTGCTCGGTAGATCAGTAATCAGGAAAAAGCGTTTGGGTGTTGAAGTTGTCTGACCGATAACCTCGCAAATCTGGTTTGCTTAAACGACAACTCCGCCACTCGCGAAACGCAAGCGACTGGTTTATGCATGAATTGCCTTGAGAGATTCCAGGTTTGCCTCAATGATTTGATCCGCCAGCTCCTTTGTAATGGCTGTAGAGATAAACAGCGTCTCGTATTGTGAGGGAGCCAGGTAAATACCTCTGTTGAGCATTTCTCTGAAATACTTACCAAACAAGTCGGTATGCGTGGTCTTCGCCAGGTCAAAGTCTGTTACTTTCTTATCCGTAAAAAACAGGGTGAGCATAGACCCCAGTCTATTCATAGTATAGGGCAAATTGAGCTCATTGAGATTCTTCTGAAAACCTTCCTGAATATAGGCCGTGATATGGTCAAGCTGCTGATAAAGCTCAGCATTCTCGTTTACCTGGGTAAGCATGGCAAGCCCGGCTGCCATAGCAATGGGGTTTCCTGACAAAGTACCGGCCTGGTAGACCGGCCCCTGTGGGGAAACATAATCCATGATTTCTTTTTTGCCACCATAAGCTCCCACCGGCATACCTCCACCAATGATTTTACCGAGGGTGGTAATATCCGGCTCAACACCAAACACTCCCTGAGCACCTGACTTAGACAGGCGGAAACCCGTCATCACCTCATCAAATATGAGTACAATTCCGTTCTCGGTACAAAGTTCTCTCAGGCCTTGCAAATAGCCTTCATGGGGCAGTACACAGCCCATATTACCTGCTACCGGCTCAATGATCAGAGCCGCAATCTCATCCTTATTCGCAGCAATGCCTTCCCGCACTGCATCGAGGTTATTAAAGGGCAAGGTAATGGTATCCTTAGCTACTCCTTCTGTTACTCCGGGGCTGTCAGGCCGGCCCAGCGTAATAGCACCACTCCCCGCAGCTATGAGGAAAGAATCACCATGACCATGATAGCAACCCTCAAACTTGATGATCTTATCACGGTCGGTATAACCTCTGGCCAGACGAATGGCTGACATGGTGGCCTCTGTTCCGGAATTTACCATGCGTACCTTCTCTATAGAAGGCACCATGCTGCATATCAGCTCCGCCATTTCCACCTCTACAGCCGTAGGTGCCCCAAAGGACAAAGAGCTGTGAATAGCTCCTGCTACGGCTTCCTGAATCTTCGCATTGGCATGCCCCAGAATCATAGGCCCCCAGGAATTGATCAGCTCAATGTATTGATTGCCATCCTCATCATGCAAAAAGGCGCCTTCGGCAGATTTGATAAAAATCGGATCCCCTCCTACTGCCTTGAAGGCACGAACAGGAGAGTTTACTCCTCCCGGGATGGAATGTTGGGCCTGGGCGAAAAGACTTTGGCTACGGTCGGTTTTGAGCATCGGGTGTTTCTTCTATGGGTACTACCTGAGAGTTGGTAACTCTGAGAATGGGGATATAACGATTGTCGTTTGAAAAACGATAGTCAAATTCATCGGTCAGGGCTCCTTTGATACCTGCTTTTCTCTTAAGCCCTACCTGGAAGTATTGTCCGTACTGGTGGAGCAAACGGCCATAAGTAACCATAATGTCATAGCCCAGGTAGGCATCTCCCAGGCGCTCACCCTTACGCGGGTAAGCATTGTAGGCAAACTCATACCTTTCCCGGAAATCGCTCACTTCCTCCTTGTCATACCGTATCCAGTTAGAACCGGTAAAAATGGCATTTACACGCTCCAGCTGCTCAAAGGAAAGCCCCTGCTCAGAGGTAAGGAAGCGCGAGCTACCGATATACAAGATGGTATCTTCCCGGGCATCAATGGCACTAATGGCACTGGCAGAGAGTGATGAAGCATCGGAAGCCACAAAAATATGACCGATACTATCCGGTAGTATGGTGAGCTCATCTTCCACAAAGTCGCGCTCATCGTATATCTCCCAGTCTTCTTCTCCCGCCTCTCTTAGCGAATCCATTTCGGCCAGCATGTTGGCTACCACCAATGAGTCCTTATCTACCTCTTCATCCTCTACCAGCATGATCTGAATTTTGGAAGATTCCTGAGCCCTTATCATTTCAAATATGGGCACATTGAAAGAGTCTTTTTCCAGAATCTCTTTGTAGAGAGAGGCCCTGGGCCGGTCACCAGGACCACTATAGAACACCGCTACGTTTTTATTTTCTCTGAAATTCGCTTTGGCATATTCTGCGGCTGCTATGGCTAGTGACTGATTGCTGGGGTAGTACAGAAATGCAAAGGGGTTATCTTTGATAATATCATCATTGGAAGAGAGCGGGTTGAGCATGTTGATCTGCTGCTCTTTTGCAAACCTGGACACCTGAATTACCGAGCTTTGAAATACCGGTCCAATGATGAAATCCAGCGAACGCGCTTCCTCTGTCAGCAGCATATTGCGCAAAGGCACACTCTGATCACGGGTATCGAAGGTGATCAGGTTTATTTTCAGGCCTTCCTCTTCTAATTTCTCCAGGGCTAGCTGAGCCCCCTCATAAAAGCGCATGGTCCAGTCTTTTTGCACACGCTCCAGTCTTGCTGAATCGTTCAGGTAGCTAAATGGCAAAAAGAGGCCTACGTTATAAATCTCCTTTTTAGGCGAATTGGCAATGCCTTCGATCCCTAAATCAAGAGAAAGATCATACGTACTGGACAGGCTATCCAACAAGTCAATATCCTGCTCAGCTACATCCAGCTTAAGTATCTGATCTGCCAGCTGTGAGGCCAGTACGGTTTCCTTTGGGTTTTCATTCAGGAGCGACCTCAGCAGCTCCATATCTGTAATCTGTGCAAAATGGAAATTGCGTAACCCTTGGGCCTGTTCGTCAAAAGCTGAGCTTTGGATTTTGTCTAAATACTCAATGCCCTGCCTGGGGTCTTGCTCTTCGAAGGCCAGCGTGGCCAGCCAGTAATTCACCTCATCTATCTGAGACCAGCCTGCATGCTTTTGAGCAATTTGCAGAAACATGCTTTTGGCAGTAGATGCATCACCCGACTTATAGGCCGAAACAGCATAATAGTAAGAAGCATACCTCACCATGTCGTTGTCTGCCTGAAGCGAGGTAAGTGGTGCCAGCTTTACCAGTGCCAGTGCATACTGCTCTCCATTAAAGAGCGCCTTGCCCTCTTTGAAAACAGACTGCGGGTCTTGCGACAGCGCCTGATTTAACGAGCCGACTACAAAAAGCACTAGTAAAAAGGTCTTCAGAATTAAACGCATATTATTCCCATTCTATCGTTGCCGGGGGTTTGGAGCTAATGTCATACACTACCCTGTTCACCCCTTTCACGCGGTTAATAATTTCGTTCGATACGTCCTGCAAGAAATCGTAGGGCAGGTGACACCAGTCGGCCGTCATACCATCTACACTGGCCACGGCTCTAAGGGCTACTACGCGCTCGTAAGTTCTCTCATCTCCCATAACGCCCACTGACTGTACAGGCAGCAGCATTGCACCGGCCTGCCATACATCGTCATAAAGGCCTTTTTCCTTGAGTCCATTGATAAAGATGTGATCTACCTCCTGTAATATGGCTACCTTATCGGCAGTAATATCTCCAAGAATTCTGATACCAAGGCCCGGCCCCGGAAAAGGGTGACGGCCTAAAATTTTAGGGTCAATCTCCAGGCTTCTTCCCACATTCCTCACCCCATCCTTAAAGAGTGTTTTCAGTGGCTCCACCACCTTGAGATTCATCTTCTCTGGCAAACCTCCAACGTTGTGATGTGATTTTATTGTGGCAGAAGGGCCCTTCACAGATACGGATTCGATGATATCCGGATAGATCGTTCCCTGACCCAGCCATCTCACATTCTGAATCTTTTTGGCCTCCTGATCAAATACTTCTATAAATACACGTCCGATAGCCTTTCTCTTACCTTCCGGATCGGTAATTCCTTTCAATGCTTCATAGAACTGATCTTTGGCATTGACGCCTTTTACGTTCAGTCCCATACCCTGGTAAGACTCCAGCACCTGCTCAAACTCGTTTTTCCGGAGTAACCCATTGTCTACGAAAATACAATGCAGATTCTCGCCAATGGCCTTATGAATAAGCACAGCGGCTACCGAGGAATCTACTCCACCCGAAAGACCCAGCACTACTTTATCCTCTCCCAATTGCTCCTTAAGCTCTGCAACGGTTACTTCCGCGAAAATTTCAGAGGTCCAGTCCTGAGAGCACCCGCAAATATGCACAACAAAGTTTCTGAGTAAATTCTTACCCTCTTCTGAGTGGGTCACCTCCGGGTGAAACTGAATACCATAGGTACTTTCTTCTTTTACTTTGAAGGCTGCTACCCTCACGCTGCTGGTGCTGGCAATTACCTCAAAGCTATCCGGCAGGTCTGAAATGGTATCGCCATGCGACATCCAAACCTGGGAATCGAGGCTGATTTCTTTGAGCAGATCAAAATGTGAGTCGACCCTGTTCAAACGGGCACGACCATACTCTCTGATCTCGGAAGGCAGTACGTTGCCGCCATACTTCTGGGCCAACAGCTGCGCCCCATAGCAAACACCTAAAACCGGTACTTTTCCACGAAACTGATCCAGATCCAGGTCAGGAGCGTCTTCTTCCCTCACCGAGCATGGACTACCCGAAAGGATGATACCTTTAACATTGTCGGTAATTTCGGGAATGTGATTGAAGGGGTGGATTTCGCAGTACACATCGAGCTCTCTGACTCTGCGTGCAATTAGCTGTGTGTACTGTGAACCGAAGTCAAGAATGAGAATCTGCTCTTGCATGCGCAAAAATAATTATCACGTTGACTATTCACTAATATTTGTAAGGTAATTCTGACCCTCCGGAGATGAACCTTGCTTTGCTGCTTTCAGACCTCGATTTGTCAGAAATGAGCCCCTGTATTTCAGCGATGAACCTTTGTAAGCCTGAACACGAATGTATAGCTTTAAATCATCATTTTTTAAAGCGACAACTCCATGGCCGGTTACTCCCCCAATCCCCTGCTGAAAAAACTCGGTATTAAAGAAAATTATCGCATCATGGTATTTAATGCTCCTGACAGCTATTGGAAAGATCTGGGACCACTTCCTGAAAATGTTGAGGGGGTAGATGAAGCAGGTCCTGAGGAAATTGACTTCATTCATTTTTTCACCAAGTCAGCTGATGACATGAAGAGCCAGATTGCCAAGCTGAAAGCTAACCTTAAAAAAACCGGTATGCTATGGATTTCCTGGCCCAAGAAGGCTTCAAAAGTCCCCACCGATATGAGCGATGGTATTGTGAGAAGTACCGGGCTCGAAGCCGGACTGGTAGACGTCAAAGTCTGCGCAGTAGACGAGGTATGGTCCGGCCTGAAGTTTATGTACAGGGTGAAAGATCGTTGATACCGGGGTTAGTCGATAGTCCATGGTCCACAGTCAATAGTCCGTAGTCGATGGTCCGCAGTCGATGGTCTACAGTCAATAGTCCGCAGCCAATGGTCCATAGTTGATGGTGCGTAATGAGTGGCAGTTTGTACAAAAACCTATTCCGATCTTAAGGCATCGACTGGATTGGCCCTGGCAGCCCTGAAGGAAATATAGCTTACTGAGAGCCACGAAAGGACCAAAGAGGCTGCCACTGACACCAGAAATGGAATTACATCAAGCTGAATTCTATTATCAAAACCCTGTAACCATCTACCTATGAGCCAATGTGTAACAGGCCAGGCGATGATTGCTCCATAAAAAATGAACGGGGCGAATTCCCTACTGATCAGGGTCAGAATTTCCTTGATACTAGCTCCCAGCACTTTTCTTACCCCAATTTCTTTTGACCGCTGCCTGGTAGTAAATGACACCAGCCCGATTAAACCGAGGCATGATATCATAATTGCTAAAAAGGAAAAGGCGGAGAACACCTTAGCAAATGAACGTTCGGTCTCATAGAATTCCTGAATCTGAGTATCGAGGAACTGCACATTGAAGGGCCGGTAAGGAATAGTAGCATCCCATACCTCAGAGAGTCGATCTATGGTGGCGGTCAAATTTCCCGGAGCCAGTCTTAGCGCCATAGTGAGGTAGGCCAGGTCATTTGCCGGAGGCACATACATCACCAAAGGATCAACACCATACTTCATGGATTTGAAATGGAAGTTCTTTACAACTCCTATAATCCGGCCTTCCCGGCCGTTTCTCCATAGCTTCTTACCAATTGGCTCAACAAGATTATTCTTTTTCGCAAAGGCCTCGTTGATGATATAATTCACCAGACTATCACTTTGTGTTGCTTCACTGAACCATACCCCGGCCCTCATCTCCAGCCTCATTACGTCTATGAAGCCCGGGCCAACGGGCAATACTTTGCTGTAATCATCCCCTGCCAGCAGTCCTTCCCGCATGTTGATACGGCTACCGGATAACTCACCCGATCCCAGCGTACTACCCGTAAGAGAGCTTGCTATAATACCTGACTCACTTTCCAGCCCAGCCAGTAGTGTTCTTCCATATTTCAAAGCAGGTTCGAGACCAAGGTCGAGGTAGACTACCGCTTCTTTATCAAAGCCCGGGTCTTTTTGATTCATAAAACGTACTTGCTTAATAATGACGAATGTGGCCATTACCAGTCCAATCGAGATCGCATATTGCAAGGATACCAATGGCTTTCTCAGCGACCATTTTTTCGAACTTCCGGCCATCTTTTGCTTCAATAAATTATTAACACCAAGCCGAGAAAGATACACTCCCGGATAAGTACCACAGACAATACCCATCAACGATACAATACCCAATGCCGTCAATACCAGGAAAATGTCTTGTTTGAGCAAGAAACCGAGACTTAGCTGAAAATAGTCATTGATTACAGGTAACAGCAGGTAGGTAAATGATAGCGCCAGTATCGCTGCCAACAGACTCATGAGCAAGGTCTCTGTCAAAAACTGAAATACAAACTGCCACCTACCGGCACCAATGACCTTACGTACACCTAGTTCTTTCAAACGAACACTCGCCTGGGCCGTCATAAGGTTGATATAATTAATACAGGCAATGAGCAGGATAAGCAGGCCGATAATGGAGAAAACATAGAGACGGGTCAAATTCCCTTCCGTGGCAATGGGAAAACCCTCTCTATTCAAATGGATATCATTCACTGATTGTACATAGTGCTGATACCAGATATCGTCACCGGCTCTTGCCCTGAGAATGTCATTGATCTTAGCATTCAATTTCTCTATGTCTACACCAGGCAAGGTTTTCAGGTAGGTAGCTTCTTTCGTGGATTGCCAACCACTGGTGTCGTCATACAAGTCCCTGGTTTTTGTAGAGGTAAGTATGTCAAAGTGAAAAAGCTCACTATTGAAGTGAGTTGGCTCTGAAAAGCTTTTGAAGACTCCTGATACTTTAAACAAATAGCTTTGCTCATCTTCGATAAGCTCTATTGTAGCTCCTAACGGGTTAGATGAACCAAATAACCTGGCTGCGAGTTGGTCAGAAATTATCAGTTCGTTCAGGCTATCATCAAACCGATCGATGGTCCCGTTGATCATCTGAAGGTCAAACAGCTCGAAAAACGATTCACTGACGGAGGATAGGCTGAACTCAGTCAGCTGCTTGCCCTCCCACTGGAGTATCTCATTGGTGAAAAGTCGCTTGAGGCTGGTGGCTTCTTCCAGTTCAGGTACTCCTGCCAACAGTGCATCTACCAGAAATGGTGAAGACTCATGGTCATGATTAGAAGGGTTCTGTCTACTGAAAGAATTGACCCTGAAAAGCCTTTCATGGTCCGGAAAACTTCTGTCGTAGCTATATTCGGATTTGACGAAGGCGCCAATGATCAAAAGCGCCACAATACTAAATGACAGCCCTGTGAGACTGATAGCCGTGTAGAAGCGGTGCTTCTTGAGGTTACGAAAAGCTACTGTAGCATAATTGCGAAGCATTCCTGAGGTATTAATTTGAGTAATTTTCAAAGAATTGCGATAAGTAGGGACTGCATTAACAGCCCCCACTTCTTGTAATGCCTCACTCAGTGCGTTCTCAAAATGCTGCCCATCGGCCAATTTCTCTTCTACAGCACAGTAGACAAAGTCCAGTACCTCGCCCTCCAATAGAAAGCTCGAAATCTTCTTTCTACGTACAGCACTACGAATCTGTTGAGCTTGTTCTTTACTGAGCATGGTCATTCCGATCTTAAAGCATCCACGGGATTGGCCCTGGCAGCCCTGAAGGAAATATAGCTTACCGAGAGCCAGGAGATAGCAACAGTCAGAAGAAGAGCCACTGCAAAAGTCCACCAGCTGATACCAGTGCGGTATTCGAAATTTTCGAGCCAGCTCTCCATAAAGAAATACGCAACCGGAATAGCGATAAGAGCTCCGAACAGAATCAGTTTTACCAGATCTTTTGAGATCAGAGTCAGAATGCGTGACACCGTGGCGCCCAAGACTTTTCTCACCCCTATTTCTTTCGACCTGCGCTTTGTGCTGAATGATACCAGACCAATCAAACCCAGACAGGAAACGACAATGGCGAGGACAGAAAAGGCACTGAACATACTCGCAAAGTCTCTGTCTGATTTATAATAGGCGTCAATTTCCTCATCCAGAAAAGTGTAATTAAAAGGGTGATCAGGCACCACAGACTTCCACATCGTTTCCAGATTATCCAGACTTTGCCCCTCTGTATCAGGTGCTAGTCTGATGGCCAGCTTCCAATAGCCAAATTGATCTCTCGGTGCCATGTGTATTACCAGGGGCTCTATGCGGTATTTCATAGATTTGTAGTGAAAGTCCTTCACTACGCCTACAATGGTGCCCCAGCTGCCATTTCTGGCTATTCGCTGTCCCAGTGGCTTTTCAAGCCCGAAGTGTGCTACAAAAGCCTCATTCACCACATAGCCCTCGGTCCGGTCTGTTCCAAATTCTTCTGAAAACCACCTGCCTTCTATCATCTCAAGCCCAAGTGCATCCTTGTATTCAAAATCAACCGGCATGACCTGATGCATCTGCCGGTCTTCTTTGGCCATATCGCCTACCAGTATGCCATTACCGGACATGCTGCCTTCTCCCAGGGTATTTCCTGTAAGGGATGCATACAGCACTCCCGACTCCCTCTTGGCCTCATTAAAAAAAGTCTCGCCATACTGCTGCGAAAGCTGAAAGCCAATATTCACATACACCACTTGCTCTTTGTCAAAACCAAGCTCTCTTTTACTCAGAAAATCGAGCTGGCTGGTAATGATCAGCGTGGCTATGATCAGAGTGATGGAGGTGGCATACTGCACTACCACCAGTATTTTTCTGAAGAGCCCTCCCCCGGAGTTCACAGTACCTCCGCCCTTCAGCAGTTTACTTGCCTGTATTTTGGAGAGATACAAGCCGGGGTAAGTTCCGCAGAGCAGGCTCACCACTAACATGATGGCAAAAAAGGCCGCGATGGATGCTCCGTTTTGCGAAACTGATAAATCCAGTGAGAGCGAATAAGCAGTGTTGAGCCCTGGCAGCACCAGCAAAACCAGCCCCACGGACAGCACCATAGCCACAAAGCTGATGATGGCAGCTTCGGTCAGAAACTGAAAAATGAATTGCCCCCTTTTTGCACCAATCACTTTACGCACCCCTACTTCTTTGAGCCTGACAGATGCCTGAGCTGTAGTGAGGTTAATGTAATTGATACAGGCAATAAGCAGAATAAGCACTGCAATCAGACTGAATAAGTACAGCTGATCAAGATCTCCTTCCGTATCAACCTCAAAACCTGCCCGGTTCAGGTGAATATCTGTTACAGGCTGCAAATAGTGCTCGTACCAGGGCTTTCTATCCATCTGGCCTGCCACAAGCTCATTTAATTTATCATTGATGGATGCGACAGAGACACCTGGTGCAAGCTTTACATACATCGTGTTTTGGATGGAAGCCCAACCCTGAGGATTCTTTTCCCAGAGTCTGCTGCTCTCCATGGAGGTTACCATGTCAAAACCAGCCCATTCATGTTCATTAAAATGTGAATTAGCAGGCAAGCCTTTAAACACTCCTCTTACTTCCAGGTTGATTTTTTTATTGTCTAAAAGCACCTCCATAACCTGCCCTATGGGCTCTGCAGACCCGAAGATTCTATCGGCCAGTGATTCGGCCAAAAACACCCCGTTCGGCCCGGCATATAAAGCACTCACATCTCCTTTAACCAGGCCGGGATCAAACATTTCGAAAAAATCGGCCTGTACTGCCCCTAATCTATAGTCAAAAAAGGTCTTTCCTCCCCATTTCAGCGGTTTGTTAGAGAACGGATAGTCCAGGTCGGAAGCATAAGCAATTTCAGGAATCTGACTTACAGCCTCATCCCTGAGCATTGGTGAAACACCATCGAGGTGACTCGGTGACTGCCCCAGATAGGAGATCGCGTTAACACGATAAAGTTGGTCTTTCTCGTAGTGCATGGTATCAAATGAGAATTCATGCTGTAGATACAAACCTATAATGATGGAAGTGCTGAGCCCCAGCACAAGACCAAATACGTTGATCGCAGTATTGACCTTATACTTGATAAAATTTCTAAAACCGATTTTGACGAAATTCTGGAGCATGTCCAGGCTATTGGGCTTTGCTATCATGGTAGTGGTTTTATGGGTTTTTGACACTTTTTTGAGGTCCATTTCGAGCAACGCTTCTTCCAAAGCCTGCTCAAAGGAAGTACCCGCCTGCATTCGGTCCTCTACCGCACAGGAGACAAAGTCCACCACCTCTTCTTCCAGTAAAAAGCTCTTGAGCCGTCTTTGCTGAATAACTCTGCTGATGTGGTGAACCTGACCTTTGCTAAGCATTTTTTATCGTGGGTTTATTAAAATTGAGAACTGAACACGGGAGACCAGCCTCGTCTGAAGCATTGTTCATGCTTAACTGGACATGATGAGGTTCATGGTTTTTGAGAACGCGAAGTACTCGGCAATTTTAGTCTTTGCGGCAGCATCGCCCTTGGCCGTAAGCGAATAGTATTTACGGGTACGATGATCAACCACCTCAGAAGCTGTCGTCAGTACGTCTTCCTTTTCCAACTTGTGAAGAGTGGGATACAGAGCGCCAAAAGTGAGGTTGATCTCATCTGACGAAAGTTCCTTCACTTTTTGAGTGATTTCGTAGCCGTACATTCTTCCGTTCTCGCTTAAGAGCTTCAGCACGATCGTTCTGAGCGTACCTCTAATCAAGTCTTTTGAATACATATCCTATATATAAGAAAGTTAAATATAGAGTTTACTTATATGTAATGCAAGAAGCTAGGTAATGAGGGGTGTTGAATCTTGAATCTTAAATGGACTTGCGTTGATGGCAAGGGAAGACCACCTTAGGTGGTTGAAATAGGAGGTAAGAGGCACGAGGCAAGATACATACCTCATACTTCTTACCTCCTACCTCGGTTAGCGAAGCTGACTACTCAATCGTCTTGAAGAAATGTCTGTAGCCTATGGTAAAGGTGTTCCAGCCCCAGGAGTTGAGTGAGAAGTTGATATTCGAATACAGCGCAATGTGCTTGAAGCGATAGGAAATCTGATTGCGGAAGAAGGCCGGTGTATCCCTGTTCTGGATGTAACCATGATAACCCGACACATCACTACCGAAAAACCATTTACCCCTGGTATACTCTGCCCCTACCCCATAGGTGCCAGCATCATTCTGGTAGAAATCAGAGCCATTGGGCAGAAAGTTCTTGTTGGTTTGCCAGGTGTAGAAGCCGAGCATGCCTTTGATCAGGAAGCTACCTTTGTCCGTTTTTGAAAGCGTTTTACTTGTAGTGGCTTCCCAGAAAAACATGCTACCATCAGTAAATCGGGCATTGGAAATATTGCCACCGGTGGTGGTTTTAGAATGAGCCCTGAAGGTGATATTAGGCCAATTAGAGGTATCTTCATTGGCAATGCGCAAGATAACTCCGAAAGCGGTGTCACCTGTATTCCAGCCGTTGGCACTTCTGCCCTGGGCCCTGCGCTCATCGCGTAAAGCATCGGTGGTTTCCCATATTTCCCATGGGATGCTCTGTACATAGAGCAATGCCTTATCCCTGGCCAATGGGATGTTGAATTCAGACCAGATATTCAGGGTACGATCTCCGTTACCTGTATGGAACTCAAAAGTAGTTTCCGACCAAAGTTCATTGTCAATCTTGCCATTGCGTAGCACCGGCACCCTCAAGGCATTAGGCCCCATATAGCCGGGTGAAATGCTGGTATAGCGATCTCTGTCCTTGCCTGCAGCTGCGGGGTAGTCATGCAGCATATCCCACCAATCAAAATTCTGGGCACTGAGTTGTGCTACAGACAGCAGTAGCAGCAGGGTGAAAAAAAATCTCATCTCACGAAATAACTGTTAATCTCAGGTAAAGTTCCCTGAACCGAAAACTGTGAAGAAAAAAAGTAACTTTCTTTACCTGAATCACCTATTTCAGTTTTTTGAGTAGCTCTATGGCCAGGTTTCTATATTTACCTCTCGCCACCTCCACAATTTTTTCCAGCAAGTTAACAGCACGCTCCTTCTCTCCCAGTTTTAAGAAACCAAGAGCACTGTACCAGGCTGCGGGATCCTCATAAATGGAGTTCTCATTACCCATTTCGGCAAGTATCGCAGTAGCCTTCTCTGTTTCTCCAATGGCTAGCTGCGAAACACCATAATAAAAACGGGCCCTGATACTCTCCTGCAGCAAAGGTTGAAGGAGTTTCATAGCTTTCTTAAAATCAGCCCTTTTATAGGCTTCCAGCCCCATTACCATTTGACTCTGTTTCAGCGAATCACCTTCGGATCTTACTGCATTATCTGCCGGATAGGGTTCAAAGTATGAGGTAAAAGCCTCTTCTCCTGAAAGCGGCTCTGCCTGCATGAAAAAACCGATATAGGCAATGGCCAGCACCAGTACTGCTGCTGCTGCAAACCAGATTTTACGGAAGGGTAACAGTTTGGGAGTTTCTGTTCCATAGTCTTTTCTAAGGTCTGTAAGCTGCTGATCGAGCGCCTGCACACCTTCTTGAGCCAATAGCTGCTGTACGGATTGCTGTAGCTCCACCTCTGTAGCCAGCGCAGCATCTTCCCTCATGTCCTGCTCAAAACGTACCCGTTCATCTCCTTGCAGGTCATCCTGCAGGTAGCGTTCTATCAGTTCATATGTTTCCTGGTCGTGGTTCATTGATACTTTAACTCCTCAAAGCTGGCATCGGCCCTGATCATTGAGAGCAGTTGCTCCTTGCACTGAAATTTTCTTTTTTTCGCATAACCAATACTGCTCAGATTACACTCATTGGCTATTTTCTCCATGGTAGTGCCATTGAAAAACAGCTCCAGAATCCTGCGGCAATCATCACCAAGTTTTTGCATTTTGTTCTTAAACAGCCGGTACTTTTCCTGGGCTTCCATCTCCTGCATAAAATCCTCGTCACTTTTATATACCCCATCATCCTGAATGGATACCTCAGAAAATGACTTTTTATTCAGGCGCTTCATCCAGTGGTTGCGACAAATGGCGTAGATGTAGGTAGAAAGTGCGGAGGTAAGTTGAAAATCGGCCTGTTTGACCTTACGATACAGCACCATCACCGCCTCCTGAAAAATATCCAGCGCATCGTCACGGCTACCGCTATTGTTTTCTACCAGCCTGACTACCGGTGGCAGAAATCTATCATAGAGCTGCCTTAGCACGGCATTATCGGCATTTTTCAGTCCCTCTAAATAGTCATGATCTTTTAACTGCATCTACGGTATTTCAACACGAGCGAGCACTAATGTAGAAATTTTTTCTACGGACAAGGTAACCTCCTGTACACTTACTGTATAAACCCATGATTCGAATCACAGACAAAATAAAATCACAAACAAATAGACAGAATCATGACAAAATTCACGCGACAAAATGCCTACTCAGAATATGCCAGTAATATATTAAATGAAAAAATGAAGCTGCTTGCCGAACACGGTAGTGCCGAAGGAAAAGCAATTGCTGCCAAGGAAGCAAAATATAAATGCACCGGGGAAATGCAGATCAGTGCAGCAGTGGTCTACACTTCATTAAGAATCAATGACATAGATTTTGAAAGCGGAGGCAGCCTTAAATTTGACGGGTCAGGCTGGGGAATTGGACTGGGAGCCACTGGTAACACCACTGTATCGGGCTCTTTTTCTGTTTCGCCCAGTGAATTGAAAAGTATGAAGGAGGTGAAATTCCAGGTCTTTTTCCTCACGGGAGGAATTGGCGGTGTTGAAATCAGTTTTTGGGACAAAAACTATAACCCGATAGGTGTAATGGCCGGAGGTTCTTTAGGCCTTGGTGGAGGCAGCTTTGGCGGTGATGGCAAATTCAAAGATGCCTGATAATGGAAAGGAGTTTTCATACGAAGGCTCCTTTCTTACTACTGCATAGTTCTGCATGCTTTACAGAGCCCCTCTTCTTCAACTGCCCCACTCACTTCATATTAATATTCACCCTATTTTATTATTATTTTTGATTATCCTTCAATTAAATTTTATTTTCATCCAAAACCACAAAACATGTCACAGCAAACCAATCCACAGCAAGATGATGACGATTATGATGTAATCATTGAAGAGTCCGGAGTCGGTGATCCTACTGTAGGCGTTTCGCTTAAATTCGAAGGTACCACAAAGGAAAACCCGCTTAAAAATGTGAATATCAAATTCGCAGTACTCTGGGAAGCCATTAATGACAGGATTGATATCGGAGAAATAACTGTTAACAGCATCTCACGAACAGGCCCTTACCGTTTCGCCATTCCCTATGATGCCATCGCTTTTGACTATCAGGTAAACAATGGGGTAAACCTGGATCTTTTGCTCATCATAAGTGCTGAAAATGACAAGGGAAGAAAGGTTAAATTAGGGGGAGGCCAACCCATAGGAGGAGGATACTTATATGTACAAAAAGGAGTTGTTCCGCAAATATACAAAGACAGTTAACGAGCGACAGACCTGGAAAGAATTGCCCCTTCCGGTCTGCCTGACTTTCAAACACTTCAAAGCACCCCTGTTTCAGTGGGTGCTTTTGGTTTTTATGCTGAGCCCTGCCTTACCCTTCAACCTCAAGTCGCAGACTCCAGCAGACAGGCAGACTCTGGAGCAGGCACAAGCACTCTATGAGGCCAAAGCATACGATAATTCCCTCCGGCTTCTACAAACAGTCATTACTCAGTCTGAAAATGAACAGGATTGGAACAACCTGGTAAAAGCACATTTACTGGCCGGAAAAAACTACAATCGCAAAAGGGATTATCAGAAAAGACTTGATGCAGCCACACAAGCACAGCGTATTGTAAATGGCTTTCTGCCTCCATCGGATTCATTGCTTCCCGTAGTGCTCAGGGAAAAGGGCGACAGCTACATCAGGCTTAACCAATATGATAGCTCCCTCTATTACCTGAAACAGGCCCGACAGCGGTTTACAGAGATGGAGAATTGGGACCAGGCATCTTCTTGCGGAGTGGGCATAGGCTCGGCCTTTTACAGAAAAAAAGCCTACCAGGAAGCCGAAATGGCTCTGATAACCTCACAGAAGCTGATGGAAGACAAACTCTCTCCGCTTCCATCGCTCTATGGTACGGTACTGAACCTGCTGGGTGCTGTTTACCGTGGCACAGGAGACTATGAAAAGGCATTGCAAAACTCTCTGAATGCCGTCAGGTTTCACGAAGCAAACCCTTCTTCTGGCCAAAGACTCACTTTTGCCTACAATAACCTGGGCACTGCCTATTTCAACCGGGCTGACTATAACAAAGCCGAAGAGGTGCTGCTCCTGGCGGAAATCAATGCGCAAAAGGGTGAAAGACCTGACTATCGTTCGCTCTCCAACATCTATAATAACCTGATGCTGGCACTGACCCGAAAAAAGCAATATGAGCGCGCCCTTGCCTATGGACAACAGCGGCAGAAACTGCTGACGGATGAACAGGTTCAGCTATCGGCTGGCAGCATGGCAAACTTCTATAACAATCTGGCCCTTGTTTTTCTGGAAATGGACCGGCAAACCAAGGCAAAAGACTACTTGATGAAAGCTTATAAGCTTGATACCGGACGATCACAGACCATTTCCAATCTCGGCTATTACTACCTCCGGTCGGGGCAAACAGACAGCGCGCTTACCTTTCTGAAAAAAGCCATTGCTAAACCTGGGGACAGCCGTTCCAGAGATTTACCCAAACTGTACCGCTACCTTGGTCAAGCTACTGTAACAAACGGTGATCACGAGCAGGGTTTGGCACATTTCAACACAGCGATCGGCCTGCTGGCAGAGGGTTTTTCTGACACTTCCATCTATGCTGTGCCTTCTTTGGCATCAGTAAAGCTAAAGCGGGAATTACTGCTGGTGCTCTATAACAAAGGGAAACAGATGGAGGTAACGGGGGCTCCCTTGAAAAACATTAACGAGACTTTACTTTCTGCTACAGCCCTTACCGATAGCCTGTATCAGGACTACCTGGCCGAAGGATCAAGGTTATTTCTCAGGTCAGAAGCCATGCCGCTTTACGAAACCACCATCAGGTCTCTGATCGCTGAATATGAGGCTACCGAAAATCAATCCTTGCTCTCACATCTATTTGAGATTTTTGAAAAAGGTAAATCAAGCCTGCTTTCTGACTTAATGAGTGTTAAAAACGCCAACCTGCTGGGAGGTGTCCCTGCCGAGCTGATTAAGAGAGAAAGCACGCTGCAAATTGACATCGCTTTTTACGAGAGCGAATTGTACAAGGCACGTCAGAAAGAGGATAGTGCAAAAGTGAGTCTCTACAACGGCTACCGACTGGAAAAGAGCAATGACCTGGATCGACTCAAAGAGGACTTCCGTGCCAATTACCCCAAATACTATCAGGCCCGACACGCACAGGACAAGCTAAACCTGAACGAGGTGCAGGAAAAACTCAAAGATTCGGGCGAACTGCTGATTGAATACTTCGTGGGAGAAAAGGCTGTGTATGCCATGGCCATTTCGGCAGAAGAGGTGGTGGTAAAAGAAATGCCAGAGCCCATAACAGCCCTCAGAAGTGAAACCATACGATACCTGTCTACCATCAACGACCCGACTTTATTACAGACTGACAGTAAGCTGGCATTCCAGAGACTGAGTCGGCAGGGACAACAGCTCTATCAAAAACTGATGACGCCACTGCTCACTGAACTGACAGGGAATCCAGAGGCTTTATACATTGTTCCGGATGGCTTTTTAAATTACTTGCCTTTCGAAGCCTTGATTACTGACAAGCGTAGCGATAATCTTGATTTTATTGGCCTGCCCTACCTGATCAGAAAGTACCCGATGCGCTACAGCTATTCGGCTTCTCTGCCTCAGACGGAGCCCGGTAAAAAGCTCGGCAAGTCCAGGGTTTTGGGCATGGCCCCCTTCAGCGATGCTAATCTGCCCGACTCAGGTGATGAAATAACTGAAATCGACAAACACTTTTCAGCCTCACTCCTGCCCGGCAATACAGGAACAAAAGCTGAGTTTCGTAATCAGGCCAATGACTTTGAGGTACTGCACCTGGCCACCCACGGCACCATTGATACGGATAACCCCGGCCAGTCTTACCTGAGTTTTGCGGCTGACTCAACAGATGGAAAACTGCATGTATATGAGCTGGAGAATATGGACCTCAGTGCGAGGCTGGCCATACTCAGCGCCTGCGAAACGGGTACCGGTAATTTTGTAGCCGGTGAAGGGGTTATGAGCCTGGCCCGTGGCTTTACCTATGCCGGGGTACCCAGCATTTTGATGAGCTTATGGAAGGTAGACGATCGCTCTGGTACCGACCTGATTTCGGGCTTTTACCAGGGTCTGTCGGCAGAAACCAACAAAGCCCTGGCCTTGCAGACTGCCAAGCTGAACTACCTGGATAATGCGGATCAGCTACACGCTCACCCTTACTTCTGGTCTCAGTTTGTACTCGTAGGTGATCCCGCTCCGCTTAGGTCTGTACCTGTCTGGCCGCTGTGGGTTACCCTGGTGGGTTTAGTGCTATTGGGAGGGCTGGTATTAGCGAGAAAGAGGGTGCAAAAGGCCGGGTGAATTTAAGGCAGTTTTCTTAGGCATCAATCGTCTGACCACTCGAAGTGGTCGGACGAATAGAAGACTAACTCACCTATCCTGGTCTTAGCATCCGCTAAGACCTTACCCAATAATATCAAACTCCGAGAGTCTAAGCGGAAACTTCAACCAGAAAGGGTAGACAGATGGCGGGAGGACATAGCACACATTGATCTGATGTAATAGCCGGACAGAGTCCTGATTTTCATTGGAGTCACGGGTTCTGAGAACCCGCGACAGGCTCGATTCGAAATATTGCGCTGATCAAATCGTCTGACCACTCAAAGTGGTCGGACAAATAGCGAATAGAATAGTGAGACGAGAATGGAACAATAACTAAAGCGTTCCTTTGGTGCTGGGCAATAAGCCCAACTCATCAGGGTTACGCTTTACAGCCATCTTGATCGCCTTGGCAAAAGCCTTGAAAATTGACTCAATTTTATGATGCTCGTTGTCTCCTTCTACCTTTACATTCAGATTGCACTTAGCAGCATCTGAGAAGGACTTGAAGAAGTGCATAAACATTTCTGTAGGCATATCACCTACTTTTTCTCTTTTAAAATCGGCCTCCCAAACCAGCCAGGGTCTGCCACTGAAATCGATAGCTACCTGGGCCAGCGCCTCATCCATGGGCAGTAAAAAGCCATAGCGATTGATACCTCTTTTATCACCGATGGCTTCGGCATAGGCCTCACCTAAGGCCAGCGCAGTATCTTCAATGGTATGGTGCTCGTCAATGTGCAGGTCACCCTTTACTTTCACCGTGAGGTTGGCTCCTGAATGCTTGCCCAGTTGATCGAGCATATGGTCAAAAAAGCCTAAGCCTGTGTCATTCTTGCAAGTACCCACACCATCCAGGTTCAGAGAAATCGCAATGTCTGTTTCCTTTGTCACCCTGGTCACTTCCGCCTTGCGAGGGGGCATTTGCAGAAATGAAAAAATCTCATCCCAGCTCATGGTGGTCAATGCCGCTCTCTCATTTACTTCTTCTGCAATAAAGATGGCTTTGGCACCGAGGTTTTCTGCCAGTTGAATGTCAGACTCACGATCTCCAAAAACATAAGAATTGGCAAGGTCATAATCACCTTTCAGGTATTCTGTGAGCAAACCTGTCTCCGGTTTGCGCGTAGGTGCGTTTTCATGCGCAAAGGTGCGGTCGATCACAATGTCATCGAAAACCACACCCTCGCCTTCCAGTGTTTTCAGCATCTTGTTATGTGCCGGCCAGAAAGTATCCTCAGGGAAAGAGTCGGTGCCCAAACCATCCTGATTGGTTACCATTACCAGCTTATAGTCAAGCTGCTCTACGATTTTTCTCAGGTTGGATATAGCTCCCGGTAAGAATTCAAGCTTCTCCAGCGAGTCTACCTGCTCATCCTCAATCGGCTCTACAATGATCGTTCCGTCACGATCAATAAAAAGTACTTTTTCCATTGCTCTTTATGTCTTATCAAGCCCGAAGGCTTACTTTTTTGTCAGTTCCTTGATCGCCTGAATCAATCGGAAATTCTCGTATTTAGAACCTACCGTGACTCTCAAACCATTGTCGCACAACACTACTTTTGAACGATCTCTTACAATTACTTTTTGTTCGATAAGCTGGTTGTACAAGTCGTGTCCGTTTTCCATTTCCACCAGAAAGAAATTCGCATCTGAAGGGTGAATTTTCTTGACCACAATCAGTGACTCAAGCCCTTCTTTCAGCTCGTCTCTGTTTTCCAGTAACTCGGCCACCATCTGATCCTTGGCCTGCACATTTTCCAGGCCGTTCAACACGGTCTCCTGGGTGAGCCCACTGATATTATAAGGTGGTTTGATCTTATTGAGGATTCCCACAATCGCTTCGGAGGCGTAGGCCATACCCAATCTGAGCGAAGCGAGGCCCCATGCTTTACTAAAGGTCTGCAGCACCACCAGGTTGGGGTATTGCGTCAGCTTTTCAGCAAAACTTGCTCTGTTAGTAAAGTCTATATAAGCTTCATCTACTACCACAATCCCATCAAAAGACCCCAGTAGCGCTTCTACTTTTTCAAGCCCTACGTCATTTCCCGTGGGGTTATTAGGTGAGCATACAAAGATCAGCTTTGTAGTTTTGCTAATGGCTGCTTTGATCGCCTCTACATCCAGATCATAGCTGGCAGTAAGCAGCACTTCTTTAACTGCCACGTTATTAATATCAGCACTCACCTTGTACATGCCGTAGGTGGGTGGATTGGTGATTACCTCATCTTTGCCCGGCTCACAAAAAGCCCTGAAAAGCAGATCGATCGGCTCATCACTACCATTGCCCAGAAAGATATTTGCTACAGGCACCTCCTTAACCTCTCCTATCTTAGCTTTTAATTCTGCCTGATAGGGGTCCGGGTAACGGTTCCATTTACGCTCAGTGATAGAGCCGATAGGGTTTTCGTTGGCATCCAGAAACACACCCTCACTCCCTTTGTATTCATCTCTTGCCGAAGAATACGGCACAAGTGATTGCAAATGCGGCCTTAAAAGTTTTACGGGGTCAAACATCTTCGAGAGATTTAAGTCTGAGAGTCACCGCATTTTTATGGGCTTCCAATTGCTCTGCAGCTGCCATTTTTTCTATGACAGGCCCCAGGGTTTTCAAGCCTTCTTTTGAAATCTCCTGGTAGGTAATCTTTTTCACATAGCTGTCCAGCGATACCCCGCTATACATTTTTGCATAGCCATTAGTGGGGAGTGTATGGTTGGTACCAGAGGCATAGTCACCTGCAGATTCCGGAGTATAGTTGCCAAGAAACACCGATCCCGCATTGATGATCTGATCGGCCACTTGCCAGGGTTCGGCTATGGATAATATCAAATGTTCAGCGCCATACTCATTGAGCAAATAGACAGCATCAGCTTGCTTTTCCAGCACAATGGCTACACTGTTGCCCAGTGCTTTCTCTGCGGTCTCTTTTCGTGGCAAGTCCTGCAGTTGAGCTTCAATTGCCTTATTCACTTCGCTTACCACTTGCTCAGAATCAGCGACCAGCACCACCTGAGAATCTACCCCATGCTCAGCCTGCGACAGCAGGTCAGCCGCCACAAATGCAGGTACCGCTGTACTATCAGCATAAATGGCCACTTCAGAAGGCCCGGCAGGCATATCTATCGCCAGCCCGTATTTGGTGGAGAGCTGCTTGGCAGCCGTTACATACTGGTTGCCCGGCCCGAAAATCTTATTCACTTTGGGAATGGTAGCCGTGCCAAAGGTCATAGCAGCCACTGCCTGGGCACCACCGGCCTTGAAAATCTTGGTTACTCCCACTAAATCAGCGGTGAACAGAATGGCCGGGTTTATATTTCCTGCTTTATCGGGAGGTGTGCAAAGCACTATTTCCCGGCAGCCTGCAATATTAGCCGGTACGGCCAGCATCAGCACTGTGGAAAACAAAGGCGCGGTACCTCCTGGTATATAAAGGCCTACTTTTTCAATGGCCACTGACTTCCGGTAGCAGTTTACTCCGGGCATGGTTTCCACCTGCATGGTCTCCGATTGCTGTGCCAGGTGAAAGGCCTCAATATTGGCCCTGGCTACTTTGATGGCCTCCTGCAGATCAGCCGGTACCAGGGCTTTTGCCGCAGCAATTTCTTCCGCAGTCACCCGGAGTTCATCCAGCACCACACCATCAAACTTTGTGGTGAATTCCTTTAACGCTTCATCTCCACGAGCTTTTACGGCCTCCATAACAGGACGCACCTGCTTTTCAATTTCTTCCAGCTCCAGCGTAGGTCGCTGTAGCAGCACTTCCCATGAATCCCGTACCGGATTTACAACCAGTTTCATAGAATCATCTTTTCGATAGGTACTACCAGGATCCCTTCTGCTCCGGCATTTCTCAGGTCTTCTATGATCTGCCAGAAATCATCTTCCTGAATCACAGAATGGATCGAGCTCCATTCTCCATCAGCCAAAGGCATCACAGTCGGACTCTTCATCCCGGGTAAAATCCCCACAATCTCGTCTACCTTATTATTGGGTGCATTCAGCAGAATGTACTTATTACTCTTGGCAGTTTGTACGGCATCAATTCTGAAGATCAGCCTGTCAAGTATGGCTCTTTTTTCATCAGACAGATCCTTATTTGCCAGCAGCACGGCTTCTGACTTATAAATCACCTCTACTTCTTTGAGGCCATTGCTCATAAGTGTACTGCCTGAGCTTACTATATCGCAGATGCCGTAAGCGAGTCCGATACCCGGAGCAATCTCCACAGAGCCGGAAATCTCGTGTATATCTGCCTCAATCTTGTTAGCCGCCAGAAAGTCTCCCAGAATCTTAGGATACGAAGTAGCCAGGCTTTTACCCGCAAAATCCTGAAGCCCCTGATAATCCTCATTTTTGTCTATGGCCAACGACAAACGACACTTAGAAAAGCCCAGCTTTTTGTGCCAGTCAACATTTTTGTCCTTTTCCTCAGCTTCATTTGCTCCAACAATGCCTATATCGGCAATACCGTCCTGTACATAGCCGGGAATATCGTCATCTCTTAAAAAGAGAAATTCCATCGGGAAATTGGTGGCAGAGGCCACGAGCTTACCGGTACCGTTGTTGAACTTGATACCACACTCTTTGATAAGCTTTAGTGAATCATCGCTGAGTCTTCCCTTTTTCTGAACAGCGATACGTAAAATATTTTCCATCTGATTTATTCAACCAAGAATTTTAGAAATTGATTAAGTTTTTTTGATCGTATGTACCGGCAGAACCTGCCGGGCAGGGGTATAATGTTCATCTCTCCTACGAGAGATGATGGAAGTTGTGCACATGATGTGCAGATGCTTTGATGTTGAAGGTCTCAACCATTGGCCACAAAGGTAATCGTTGTGCGATACCAGACAACAAAAGAATTCACTTTCTCCCGGCAAATGTCAGCCTCTTTTTAAACCCAGTCACCCGGTGTCTACAAATTGTCTCACACCCTAAAAAGCAGGGGGAGCCTGTTTGATCAGTTAGCCGAATCATTCAACAGCAAATAACCCACTGAAAATCATACACTTAAAACAACATTACTTTCAAATAACAGAGAGTTCATATGCGCTTATCCTGTCACCATAATTCGACCTTAGGCGGCTTCTATTTCTGTTGGCAATAGCTAATTTTGTCGCGAAATAAAATGAAGTAAGCGGTATGGTTTTATACCATAAAGGGTACTTCCATTGCTTTTAATAAAAGCACAAACCTCAATCAGATAGAATGAAATACTGGAGACGCAAGGCGTTGGTCCTCGGGCTATGCGCTGCATTTCTTAATCTGCCAGCGCAACAGGCACAGCTGGTAAGTGCACTGGTAAATGGCTGCGATGCCAATGACGGACTTAGCGAATATATGCTCGTTTACAGTGGCGGTACAGAGATCATCAATGTACAGGCCAGCGATATCGACATCCGATACGGAACCGTATCTTCAGCCACTGCCACGGGTATTACCGACAGCTATACTACCAACAGCTCCTTTGTCACCGACCTGAACAATCTGCTTCCTATGTCATGTGATTTCTCCTTCGCTGAAGTGACTTTCGGGGTGACAGACATAGCAGCCGGGAGCCATATGCTCATTCTCAATGATGGTGTCAGCACAGCCATTGACTTTGATGGGTTATGCGGTCAAAACCTGGGTACCGTATACGTCTTGTTTTCCAGTGATACTGACTGGCCCGATGCGGGAGTTTTTGAAGACGACCCGTCTAATGACAGGTTTCTACGCTCTGTCATTAACGGCACCACTACCGATTTAGATTATAACAATACCAGCCAGCTACGTTGGGCCACACCCGGCAATGGAGATTATGTGCAATGGAATGATGGTGGAGGTGCCGGAGGGGTTTACAGCAACTACACCAATTGTACCCCTACCAACACTGACGTACTTCCGGTGACGCTGCTAAGTTTTGGGGCCACTGCCATGGCACAACATGTATCAATACACTGGGCCACCGGCAAGGAGACAGACAACAGCCATTTCACTCTTTATCGCTCGGCAAATAGCACGAATTGGACCGAGTTAGCGATGATTCAGGGAAAAGATATCTCCACAGAAACCGTTGATTATGAATATGCAGATAACAACCCGATTGGGGGACGCTCCTATTACAAACTCAAGCAAACCGATTTTAATGGAAGGTTTGAAGTGTTTGAGATCATCTCTGTGATGTTTGACCCTTCTGCTATCGCCTTGAAGCTTTATCCCAACCCAAGCTCTGCCTTTATTTCTGTCAATTGCCCGGAATCTATAAGCCACCTAAGGCTAATCAGTAGCCAGGGACTCGTATATGAAGTATCAGGACAGAATACTTATGATATGAGCACCCGGTTCGATATCAGACATTTGCCCAAAGGGGTTTACAGGGTACTGATCCATGGTGAAAACACCCTGTTCAGGGAAAAGCTCATCAAGACAAATTGATGTCAGAAAGGGCAGCGGAAAAGTATCGTTGAAGGACAAAAAAATGAGAAGTCGACAAAACCTAAATCACCACTCCACACAATTTTATCTTCAGAACATCGCTTTTCAAAAAACAAACTCAACAGACCGCTAATACGCTTACATTCAATAATCTGTAGTACCTCTGCACACAGGCTTGGTTCAAAGCAGAAAAACCTCCTACACCTCTCAAAACCAAGTATATACAGGTATTATTAACAGTTTGTTCATAACAAAAAGCCTGCCCTGATAAGGCTTAATCTCTACTTTTAGATTCTCAAAACACTCTTGCACCGCTGAATTCCTCAGCAGGCAGGACCCTATATGAACCTGAATAGGGAATAACCTCGATCAAGTACGATGAAATACTGGAGACGCAAGACGTTAGTTTTGATGCTATACGCTATTTTTTTAAACCTGTCAGCACAGCAGGCTCAGCTGATAAGTGCGCTGATTAATGGTTGTGGTGCCAGTGATGGTCTGAGCGAGTTTTTGGTGGTGTATAGCGGAGGCACTCAAATTACGGATGTGCAAGCCAGTGATATAGACATCCGCTATGGTACGGTCAATGCTGCTACTGCCACAGGTGTAACAGATAGCTACACCAGCAATGCAGCCTTTATTACCAGCCTCAACAATCTTTTACCCGGCACCTGCGATTTCTCCTTTGCAGGGGTAACCTTAGGGGTAACAGATATACCTGCGGGAAGTCACATTCTGATACTCAATGATGGCGTGGTTACCGCCATTGATTTTGACGGATGGTGCGGTCAGAACCTCGGCACTGTATATGTCATGTTTTCAAACGATATCACCTGGACCGATGCCGGCACTTTTGCCAATGCCCCCTCCGCTAATCGCTTCTTTCGCTCCGTCATCAACGGTACTACCACAGACTTTGACTACTCAGACCAGTGGGCTACTGGCGATGGCAATTACGCCCAGTGGGATGACGGTGGAGGTACCGCGGTGGTTTACGGTAACTATGTGAACTGCACCCCGACAGATACGGACTTCCTACCCGTTTCTCTGATCAGCTTTACTGCAGAAACGGGGCATGACTATGTTGATCTGCGCTGGGAAACGGCCGAAGAAGTAAACAACAGCCATTTCACACTTTACAAATCTCAGGATGGCACTGACTGGAAAGAGTTGGGTATGATTGCCGGTTATGGAACCACTGAGGCGCAGCAGATCTACGAATACAGAGATGCCAACCCATTCGGAGAACGCTCCTACTACCGCCTGAAGCAAACCGACTTTAACGGTACCTATGAATTCTTCGAAATCATATCCGTTTTTATGGAAACAGCCGAAACCACACCTGAAGTCTTCCCCAACCCGGTAAGTGAGCTCCTCACTGTCCGCAGCCATGAAGTAGTTGAAAGCATTTCCATCATCAGCAGTACCGGCAAGGCCTACTCCGTACCCAATACACTTCGTAAAACTCTGCTCGCACAATTCGATATCAGCCACCTGCCTCCCGGGGTTTATTCTGTGCTGATTTACTCTAAGGGTCGGGTATTCCGAAAAAAGATTTTGAAAGTGAGATAGTCAGGGATGACATCTCATAGACACTCTCTCTTCGAGGGACACCGTCCTTAAATAACCAAAAGAAAATCAAAACCTTTATTGCGTCCCAAAACCTTTATCCCCTATTTTCGCTGCACAAAGTTTGAGTTATGAGCGAGATCAATTGGACCACCGTAAAAGAGTACGAAGACATTACCTACAAAAAATGTGGAGGGGTAGCCCGGATCGCCTTTAACAGGCCCGAGGTACGCAATGCCTTCAGACCCAAAACCGTTGGTGAATTGTATCAAGCCTTTTTGGATGCACGCGAAGACACAAGCATTGGCGTGGTTCTGCTCTCAGGTGAGGGGCCTTCTGCCAAAGATGGCGGCTGGGCATTCTGCTCTGGAGGTGATCAAAACGCTCGTGGCCACCAGGGCTATGTAGATGATGATGGCATGCCCCGCCTTAACATACTGGAGGTGCAGCGCCTGATCCGCTTTATGCCCAAGGTAGTAATAGCCGTAGTACCGGGCTGGGCCGTGGGTGGCGGGCACAGCTTGCATACCGTTTGCGACCTGACACTGGCCAGCAAAGAGCATGCGATCTTCAAACAAACCGATGCTGATGTAACCAGCTTTGACGGTGGTTATGGCTCTGCCTATCTCGCCAAAATGGTAGGACAAAAACGCGCCAGGGAAATCTTCTTTCTGGGTAGAAACTACTCCGCTCAAGACGCTTATGAGATGGGTATGGTCAATGCGGTTATTCCTCATGCCGAGCTGGAAGACGAGGCCTATCAGTGGGCCCGGGAAATTCTTGCCAAGTCGCCTACCTCTATCAAAATGCTCAAATTTGCCTTTAACCTGACCGATGATGGTATGGTGGGTCAACAGGTATTTGCCGGAGAAGCCACACGACTGGCGTACATGACAGATGAAGCCAAAGAAGGGCGCAATGCCTTCCTTGAAAAGCGCAAGCCCGACTTCAAAGACATCAAGTGGATCCCCTGATTGAGATCAGGTTCACTCTGCTGTTCATTCCCCTGACTCCGTTTACATAGGTTCTGGCTATTGAGTCTGTATAATTAGACTTATGTTTATTCCGTGGTGAACAGGAAAGCGCTTATTAAAGAACTTAGAACCCTGGCTTGGTGGTATGCAGGTACTGCAGCCGCCATCATTGCCGGCATGTACCTGCTGGTGATTCTCAATGATTTTGGAGGAGAAAGCGATTTCAGCCTGTGGCTGCAATTACTGGAAGCCCTCGCCCGGTTTACCATTGTGTACTTTCTGGCTTTACTCCCCTATTTACTCTTTGTGCTTTTCAGATCGCTGGTACGCGACTATAAAAGGAAAAGTGTCTTCGGACTAGCCAAAGGCTTTGGGTTAAAAATGCTGGCACCTACGCTGATCATCTGGGGCTCTTTACAAGTGATAGATGGCTACAGGCTGAACGAGCGTTTTGACTATGAATGGGATCATTCCGTAGAAAACCGAACAGCTGCCATTCGTGATTTTCACCAGACAGACGGCAAACAGAGAGGTATTCATGTATTTGACCTGCTCCAGGACAGCGCTGACCTGGACACCCTGAAAAGACATAATTTTGAGTGGCTTACCCTGGTACCTTATATCTCTCAGGATGAATATGATGAACCAGCCATCAGGGTCAATTTCCAGAAAAACGATTCTACTCCCCGCTTTCAGAATATCAGAAAAATCAAAGAGCTGGCAGATGCGTACCAGTTCAAAATCATGCTCAAACCCCATATCTGGCTGGGCAATACCAGCGGAGGTATCTGGCGATCCAATATTGAAATGAAATCAGAGGAGGATTGGTCAAAATGGTTCAGCAGCTACGAAAACGTGATGCTAAGCTATGCGCAGTTGGCCGAAGAATTGGAGATAGAGCTTTTCTGCATCGGTACAGAGCTCAAAACCCCTGTGATGCTCCAGTCTGAACGCTGGCTCTCACTGATTAGAGAAATACGGGCAGTATACTCCGGCAAACTCACCTATGGTGCCAACTGGGATGCAGAGCTCAGCGACTTTCCCTTTTGGAATGAACTGGATTTTATCGGGGTACAAGCCTATTTCCCTATTGCTAAAAACCGATTCCCAGACCTAGGAGAGCTGGAGCAAGGCTGGAAGTCCTATTTTGAAAAGCTAGGCAAGCTCCACAAACGCTTTGACAAACCAGTAATCTTTACAGAGCTAGGCTACAAGAGCACCCCCAACGCAGGCATTGCCCCCTGGGAGTGGAACAACTTCCAGAATCGTTTTTACCGCAAAATCTCTAAAAAGACCCAGGCACTCTGCTATGAGGCTTTTTTTAACACGGTGTGGCAGCAAGACTGGTTTGAAGGTGTACACGTATGGCAATGGCAATCACGTGGAAATAGTCAAGGCAATAACAATTCATTTGGCATTCAGGGCAAACCCGCCCTCAATGTTATTGCTAAAGGGTTCAGTCAATCCGCAGGGAAATAGTCACTTTATGAGGCTCAGCTGATATTATGAGCTCATCTTAGTTTGAGAGCTACCCGGCTTTTCATAGATTTAGGGAGTGTTTCGTCAATTGTTCATTTTACTATTCTCATTTCTATTTGCCCTGACTGGTTTCGGACAAATCCTGACCAATGGTTCGCTTGAGGGCCAGCCAGGTACGCGCACACCTGATAACTGGAGCAGTTGCCTGGCCAGCAGCAGTGTGGACATACAACCCGGCACCTGGGGTGTAACTAAAGCTCCACAGGATGGCAACACCTATATAAACATGGTCTGTCGCGGACCAAACTATGTAGCCAATTCAGAAACCTGCGAGGAGCTGGCACAGGTGCTTAACAACCCGCTCGCATCCGGCCGATGCTACCGTGTGGAAATGTACCTGTCCCTCGACCCTACCTTTGGTACAAGTGTTGGCATCACAGAATTTACAGGCCCCATCAACCTTAGAGTCAGCGGTGGTACTTCACTATGTACCCGGGACGAAATAATAGTGGAATATGAAACCGTTGACCATGAAGATTGGCGCAGGTATGTGAGCTATTTTACACCAGACCAGGACCTGAATACAATTTGGTTTGAGGGAACATTTGATGGACCTGACCCGCATTTTGGACATATACTGGTGGATAACGTAGTCATTGAGGAGGTCAACTCTCCGGAAACTCATGAACTCACCTTATGTAAGGATGAAAGCATAAATCTCAGCGCTTTTCTCGCAGCAGATGCACAGGGTTTTAGCTGGAGTACTGGCGCAAGTACTCCCGAAATTGAAATCTCTGAAGGCGGCACTTATACCGTAGATATCTCCCTTGGCGAATGTGTGATCAGAGAAACCTTTGAGGTGACAGTGCTGGAAGCACCTGCCCCTCGCCAAATCACGCTATGCGAAGATGGAAGTACCAGGCTCAGTGCTTTTCTGGCAGCTGATGCGCAGGTTTTTGAATGGAATACAGGTGCCAACTCTCCTGAAATCGAGGTAAGCGAAGCCGGCACCTATATAGTAGATATCACGCTTAATGGCTGTATAGTCAGAGAAACTTTTGAGGTAAGCCTGCAGGAACCACCGGTGCTGGAATTGACCACCGACTTTGCCATTTGCCCGGGAGAAGAAATCATATTAGATGCCTTTATCCCTGGCGCTGACTTCCTGTGGCAAAACGGTTCTACAGACTCTGAACTGACCATTAGGGATACCGGAACCTATAGCGTTACGCTCACCATAGACCAGTGTGTCACCAGCCATACAGTCACCATATTACTCGACAACTGCGAGGCCCTGCTGGAAATGCCCAATGCCTTTACACCCAATGGCGATACAAAAAATGATCTGTTTACACCCATCAGGGTTTTGAACATTACCAGCATACAAACTGTGATTTATAACCGCTGGGGAGAGAACATTTATACCACCAACAATCTCAATATTGAGTGGAATGGCCACTTACCCAGCAATGAACCTGCACCTGCCTCCACTTACTATTGGCGCATCAGCTATACTGATCTGTTTGGAGAAAAATACACGCGAAAGGGAACTGTCAGCTTATTAAGATGAAAGAACAAGATTATACCTCCTTATCAGATGAGATACTCAAAGATAAACTACGCAAGGCAGACCTGATTTCAAGGGTAGTTGCAATTGCTATGGTCATCTTTCTTTTAGGGGCTATATTACTTGTGATAAAGGGTGAAAAACTTGGAGGTTATGCCGGGTTTGTTGCCGTCTTGACTCCATTTGCAGTCATCTATGGCCAAAGGGCCAAGGCCATCCGTGCGGAACTATCTAAAAGAAATAACCCCTGATGCTCAGTAAGGCAAATTCAGATACTCCTCATAAAACTGACGAGGGCTAAGCCCTTGATGCTTTTTAAAAAGCCTGGAGAAGTAAGAATAATCTTCATAGCCCAATTCGTCAGCCACCTGTGACACGGCATACTTACGGCTGGCCAGGAGCCTCTTCGCTTCAAGAATTATTCTGTCCGTGATAATCTGCGTAGCCGTTTTACCAAGAATCTTGTTACTCACCCTGTTCAGGTGCTTGGGCGTGAGGTGAAGTAGTGCGGCATATTGAGCCGGAGATTTGATTTGCTTAAAATGTTTATCTACAGCCAGCTCAAAGTTTCTGAGCAAACTACCATAGCCACTTTCGCTGACCCGGACCCCTTTCGGATCATAGGCCCGTTGCAGTTCAATATAGATGAGCGTTATCAGGGCATGCTGCTTCGAGAGTCTTCTGGAGGCATTGCCCTGACGCTCTTCCAACAAGGTCTCAAACCAGGGCTTTATCAGTGTTTGTTTCACAGCATCCAGCCGAACTTCAGAGCTATTCTGTCGCGAGTAAAAGAAAGGGAAAATCTCCGGCTCAAAACCTCCACCCCCAAGATTCGCTGTCTGGCTAAAGTCAGCAGAATGAAAGAAAACGAATCCATCTGTCTCCTTAGATAGTTTCCAATGGTGAATCTGTCCCGGATTCAAGGCATAACAATACCCCGGCCTCACCTCATGATCCACAAAATCGATTTCATGTGTACCTCTTCCTGAGGTGAAGAACACTACCAGGTAGAAATCATGTCGATGAGGTACGGATATTTTGTTGTGATGCTCAACCAGGTGGTCCTTCAGCCGGTTTACATAAACGCCCTTCCCCTGCCTGAGTAAAAAATCATCCAGATGCAGTACAGGGATATCAGCCATGATTCAATTTGAAAGAAATGTCTGAATTATCCTACTATTGAAGTAATTGATGGTAGTAACTATAAGCACACCTGAATACCTTTGCCATTAAAATAAGGAAATCGTCATGCTCAGGTTAGGTTCCATTGTAAAATCGAAATGTCCGAATTGTGAAAAAGGTGCAGTTTTTGCCTCCAGGGGTAATATACTCAAGTTCAAAGGCCCGGTAATGAACAAGACCTGCCCAGAGTGTCAGTACAAATTTGAGCGTGAGCCCGGCTATTTCTTTGGTGCTATGTTCATCAGCTATGCCCTCACCATCGCCCAGGCCATGGCCGTTTACTTCGTCATCAGACTCCTTGGTCTTGAGCTCTCCGTTGATATGATCATGCTCATCATTACCCTGGTGCTTGTCATTTTACTCTTTCCCAACTTCCGGGCATCACGCGTAATCTGGATGTATATCTTCACTAAGAAGAAAATTTAGTCCGCTCAAAAACAGTCTCAATCTCTCCAAAAATCACCTTTTCAGCTCAAACCAGCATTTAGTCAAATTAATTAAAACTACAATTAAGGTAAAAATGCAACCTTTTATTTAGGACGGAGTCTGTATAATAACTACGTTTAAGGTAAATATAAAAATCATGGGTAAACATCACTTAGGAGAGTTCGAAGAAATCGTGATGCTCACTGTGGCCATTCTACATGGACAAGCCTACGGAGTTGCTATCATCGAAGAAATGGAAACAAGACTCAACAGATCAGTAAGCATAGGTGCTTTGCAAACCGTACTCAAGCGCCTCGAAGAAAAAGGCTACCTGGAATCGGAAATGGGCGAAGCCACCAAAATGCGTGGTGGAAAACGCAAGCGCTACTTTAAGGTCACCAATATGGGTAAAGAAGTGCTGAAGCAAGCCAAAGATCAACGACTTGGCTTATGGGACGCCATTCCTGATTTGGCATAATAGGTATTAATGAATCCGGAAAACAACACAAGGCCTTCGGCCCTCTTTCTCCGCCTGTTCAGGTGGTTCTGTGACCCAGACATAGTCGAGGACCTGGAAGGAGACCTGCTGGAACGCTTTGAAATCCGGGCACGCAAAAAAGGTCAACGAAAAGCCAAGTGGCTTTTTATCAAGGATGTCACTCAGCTTTTCAGGCCGGGACTCATCCGGTTTTTTAAAGAAACTCAAAAACGCAACAGTTTAGGTATGTACAAGAATTATTTTAAAACAGCCCGGAGGAACCTGCTTAAGCAGAAGATGTACTCCTCGGTTAAAATCGGAGGCTTTGCCCTGGGCATTGCTGCCTGCCTGCTCATAGCCCTCTACATCAAAGATGAGCTCAGCTATGATCAGCATTACGAACAGAAAGATCGTCTCTATCGGGTGGCACAGTCTTATGCTTTCAATGATATGGCCAGTAATCAGACCTGGCTACCCGCACCTTTTGCACAGGCTGTCCGCGATGGCTTTCCTCAGGTAGAAGCCGTGGGGCGTGCCAGAACACTGGGTGACCGTGAAATCCGGATCAGAAGAACCGGCACTGTGCAAAACTCTATTGAGCGGGGCTTTACCTATGCCGACTCCACTCTTCTTCAACTTTTTGAAATTGACATGCAGCTGGGAAACCCGGCTACCGCTTTGAGAGAAAGCTCCAGCATGATTATTTCGAGTGAAAAAGCTGAAAAATTCTTTCCCGGTGAAAACCCACTAGGTCAACTGATGATTCTTAACGGTGATGAAGCCAACCCCATGACCATTACCGGGGTAATGAACCCCGCCAAAGGCAAATCACACTTTGATTTTGACTTTATGATCAGCCTCAGCAATGTAGAATTCTTCAGAGGTGAGGCCAATGCCTGGGGAGCTAATAATTATCAGACCTACCTCAGACTACTTCCAGATGTTGACCCGAAAGCATTGCAGGCTGAAATGCACGACATCGCCATAAAATATCTGCTGCCCTTCCATAAGAGAATAGGGAATGTAAACGCGGATGCCTTTGTAGAAAGCCTTCAATTCGAGCTTCAACCGGTGACAGACATACGTCTGCATACGTCAGAAACCCGGGACCCTTTTCAGCATGGTAATATCAGGTTTGTATGGCTCTTTGGTGCCATTGCAGGGCTTATTCTGCTGATTGCCGTGGTAAACTTCATCAACCTCTCCACTGCCAAATCAGCCAACCGGGCTATGGAGGTAGGGCTCAGAAAGGCCATCGGTTCGCAAAAGAGTGACCTGATTATACAATTCCTGATTGAGTCGGTCATCTTCAGCGTCATGTCATTTATACTAGGTGTATTACTCACCTCGCTGCTGCTCCCTTACTTCAATACCATGGCGGATAAAACCCTCATCCTTCCGCTCAGCGAGTGGTGGTTTGTTCCCGGACTGGTCATGGCATCACTCGCCATAGGTACACTGGCAGGCATATACCCGGCCTTCTATCTGTCCTCATTCAGACCTATCCAGGTATTGAAAGGATCGGTCAGTCTTGGCGCCAAAAAATCCGGACTCAGGGGTGCCCTCGTAGTATTCCAGTTCACTACTTCTGTCGCACTGATCATTGCCACCATGGTGGTAAGCAGGCAAATGAATTTTATCATGAATACAGAGCTGGGCTTTGACAAGGAGCAGGTGATCACCCTCTCCGGTACCAATACGCTTGGTGAAAGGATACCCACACTCAAAAACGAACTGCTGAATTTGTCCGGTGTGGAAAGTGTCACGGTCAGTGGTTACCTGCCCGTAGCCGGTACCAGCAGAAACGATAATCTGTTTTGGCAAGAAGGCCGTACCCAACTGGACCAGGGCATAGGTTGCCAGATATGGGTAGGCGACCATGATTATATTACTACCCTGGGGATTGATGTGATTGAGGGGCGTGATTTTTCGAGAGAAATGGCCACGGATTCATCCGCCATTATCATTAACAGACAAATGGTCAAAGACCTTGGGTTGGTGGACCCAATCGGTAAAAAAGTAACTAACGACTCTCGTAATTCACGTGTTTATACCATTGTAGGTATCATTGATGACTTTCATTTCGAATCGTTAAGAGGCGAAGTTACAGGTCTGGGCCTTGTGCTGGGAAATAACACGGGCATCATGTCGGTGAAGGTTGGTACTGAAAATATGACAGCCGCCCTGGCTTCTATAGAGGAATCCTGGAACAGAATAGCCCCGGAGCAGCCTATCGCCTATGATTTTCTGAACGCACGCTTTGCCCGTATGTATGACGATATATCGCGTACTGGTAACATTTTCACCAGTTTTGCCATCTTCGCCATATTTGTGGCTTGTCTGGGTCTCTTTGCGCTCTCCGTCTTTATGGTAGAGCAACGCAATAAGGAAATCAGCATCCGCCTGATCCTGGGCGCTTCCATGCAGCATGTGCTCAGGTCCCTCGGATTCAATTTTCTCAAGCCGGTTTTGATCGCCTTATTCATTGCCATGCCGGTGGCCTGGTATGTGATGCGCGACTGGCTGAATGAATTCCAATACAAGACAGTACTCTCCTGGGATATTTTTGCCATTGCCAGCGTTACGGCCATCGCTATTGCTGTACTTACCATAAGCTATCAATCGCTGAAAGCAGCGGCAATGAAACCGGTAAACGGCTTAAGAAGCGAATAATAAATCCATGGATCAAAACACCAGTCCTCCACAGTTTCTGCTTTGGTTCTTCCGCCTCTTCTGCAATCCGCAGATGGTGGAGGACATTGAAGGAGACCTTGTGGAACGATTTGAACTAAGGGCGGAAAGAAAAGGCATTAAAAAAGCCAGGTGGTTGCTGGCAAAAGATGTGCTTCAACTCTGTCGACCCGGCATCATCAGAACTTTTAAAGGAACTCAAAAACTCAACTATTACGACATGTTCAAACACAACTTATTGATCAGTCTGCGCAGTTTTGCCAGGCACAAAAGTGCATTTTTCATCAACCTGACTGGCCTTACCAGCGGACTGGCCTGCGCCTTATTCATTTATCTCTGGGTAAATGACGAAACGAGTATAGACAAATTCCATACACTGGACAGCCAGCTCTACCAGGTTATGCTCAACCATGAAGAGTCGGGCATACTCCGCACAGAACAGTGGACCCAGGTAAGACTGGCCGAAAGCCTGGAAGCAGATGTACCTGAAGTAAAAACAGGCCTGCCCGGAACACCCAAAGAATGGTTTGGTCAAATGCCCCTCACCTATGGAGAAACAACCGTAAAGGCTGAAGGCAAATTTGTAGGTAAGGAATTTTTCAATGTATTCTCCTATCCGCTCATTCACGGTGATCGCAACGAGGTACTGGCCAAAAAAGAAGGTATTGCTATCTCTGAAACGCTTGCAACCAATCTTTTCGGATCAGCAGAAGAAGCCATGGGTAAGACCATAGAGTGGTCCTTATTACAGTTTAGCCAAAACTATTTTATCGCGGGTGTATTTGCAGACACGCCCGATAACTCTACTGATCAGTTCGACTTCCTTATGTCCTTCGAAGTATTTAAAGGTATGGTAGGTGATGGTGCCCACTGGGGCAACTACAATGCCGTTGCCTGGGTAGTATTGGAAGAAAACACGGATATAAATGCTCTGAATGCAAAACTCGGTCCTTTTGTGAAAGAGAAAGCAAAAGGTTCAAACGTCAACGTTTTTCTACGCCCCTACTCTGATAAATACCTGTACAGCAAATATGAAAATGGCGTGCAGGCCGGTGGACGCATTGAATACGTAAAACTCTTTTCAGCCATTGCAGTCTTCATCCTGCTGATTGCCAGCATCAACTTTATGAACCTTTCCACTGCCAAGGCTACCAGGCGCACCAAGGAGATTGGTGTCAAAAAAGCCATTGGAGCCGGCAGGGGCCAATTGATTGCCCAATACCTGGAAGAATCTCTTTTACTCACCATTCTTTCAGCCATACTGGCTATCGGGCTGGTTTGGTTACTCCTGCCCCAATTCAACGGACTGACAGACAAACAGATAGTGCTCAGTTTTGACCAAAACCTGATCACTACCATCATCGGCATTATCCTGATCACCGGCTTAGTAGCCGGTAGCTACCCCGCACTTTATCTGTCAGGCTTTAAGCCCGTAGAAATTCTGAAAGGAAGAATCCGTAGTTCTGTGGGTGAACTCTGGGCCCGAAAAGGCCTGGTTGTTTTTCAGTTTGCCCTTTCCGTAACGCTTATTGTCGGGGTTGTGGTGGTCTATAAGCAAATTGAGTATGTGCAAAACACCAACCTGGGTTACGAAAAGGAGAATGTGTTAATGTTTAAAAACGAAGGAAAGGTCAATGCCAATATGCGCTCTTTTATGGGACGGGTAGAGAATATTCCCGGTGTCCTCAGCATAGGGGCCACATCACACCCCATTGTCAAGCAGGGAGGTTTCACTACCGGAGTCTCATGGCCAGGTCAGGAACCCGATGTAGAAGTCAGGTTTAGCAATATGACTTGTGGGGGCAGGTTTATCGAAACACTCGGCATAGAACTGGTAGCCGGACGGGACTTCGACCCAAATAAAGAAACCGATTATGGAACTAAAATCATCTTCAACGAAACGGCTATTAAGACCATGAACCTGGAAGACCCTGTAGGAAAAACGGTCAAGCTCTGGGGTAACGATGTGCAGATTATTGGCGTGGTAAAGGACTTTCACGCAGAATCGCTACATGAGGAAATCGCCCCCTTATTTATCAGGCTTGATGAGGAGTTTCTGACGGATATGGTAGTACGCATAGCAGCCGGACAGGAGCGCCAGGTGCTGGACAAACTCACTGATTTCTATGCCGGTTATAACGAAGGTTTCACCTTTGACTATCGATTCCTCGATCAGGACTATTCAGCCCAATATGCTGCGGAGCAACGCGTATCTGTACTTTCCCGCTTCTTTGCCGGGGCAGCTATTATCATATCATGTCTGGGCCTGTTTGGGCTGGCGGCCTTTACAGCCGAACGAAAGAGTAAGGAGATTGGCATTCGTAAAGCCCTGGGCGCTACTACCAGCAGCATAGTAAGACTGCTATCTGGTGATTTCAATCGCATGGTTGGTCTCGCTATTCTCTTAGCCATGCCTGTAAGCTTTTACCTTATCAAAGGCTGGCTCGATGGCTTTGCCTATAAGATCGACCTGAATATCTGGTACTTTGCCGGAGCAGGTCTGGCAGCTTTATTAATTGCCTGGCTTACTGTGGGTCTGCAAACCCTGAAAGCCGCACGCATTAATCCTTCAAAAAGCCTTAGAAACGAATAGAATCAGTTCTACAGTCGTCTGACCACTTTCAGTGGTCGGACGACCAGATGAGGATTGAGTCGGGTGAAGAGCTTAGCTCCCTCAGAGTCATTTATACACTTTCATCAAAAGTGTGTGAAGACTCTGAGGGCCAACAAACACAAATTATTTAAAGCATATCTCATATTAAACCTCTGAACTAATTTCCCCCTCACCTCGCTCAGGGTCTCCTGCAAGGGACCCTGAGTGGAAAACATAGATTGGCAATTCCAGATAATCTAACATCAGCATCCTTTTCCTGAACAGGGAGAATACAAGGGGTAAAATCAAAACCATGAAAACAACACTTAACCCAATACGCACATTGGGAACCAGCATACTTATGCTCATAATACTCGCAGTTTCACACCAGAAAGCTACTGCACAAGACAATCCGCTTCAGCAGACTATCCTACAAAAAGATGCCCTCTTTTGGGTTGCTTATAATGGTTGTGAAGTGGAGAAAATGGCCGACTTTTTTACAAATGATCTCGAATTCTATCACGACAAAGGTGGTCTAACGAACTCAAAACCTGAGTTGAAGCAAATTCTAAAAACAGGACTGTGCGGGGAGCCCGATTCACGACTCAGAAGAGAAGCCATTGCTGAAACGATTAAGGTCTACCCGCTCAATAATTATGGAGCCATCATCACAGGTGAGCATATTTTCTATCGCAATAAAAAGGGACAAAACGAGTACCCGGAGGAATCCGCGAAGTTTACACATGTCTGGAAATTTGAAAACAACTCCTGGAAAATGACTCGTGTGCTCAGCTATGATCACCAGCCTGTTCCTTATAAGAACACTAAAGAAGAGATTCAACTCTCAGCAGAAGCCCTTGCCGCATTTGCCGGCACTTACCAGGGAGACCAAACAGGAACTGTGGAGGTTTCTGTCGCAGCCCCCAACCTCAGCCTTAAAGCCACACAATTTGGTTTTACCATGTACCCTCAAACCAATGACACCTTCTTTATCAAAGAACGGCCCATCACCTTTAGTTTTAAAAAAGATAGCTCCGGTAAAGTGACCAAAATGATAGTCAAAGAAAACGGAGCGGTGGCTGAGGAGTTGAGGAAGGTTAAATGATGATAGAAGGCTTGCTCAACTGGCTTAATTAATCAATTAGGATTTTTGGACTTTGTTTAAGACACACTTTGAGCCGGAAGATTTAATTCGCATTTTTCGGAATGACAAGTTCATCAGATGGACCCAATACGATATCCCAAATTATCGATCAAAGCTCAATTCCAGAAATCCTTAAAAACCTATCGAAGGGTAAAACAGAAGAGGTTAAAAGGTTTCTAAGCCGTCCGAAAAAGAAATTTTCACTTTTCAAAAAGGAGTCCAAGTCAAAACCTGACCTGGACTTCTTCTATATAATTCTTAGTGCCTCTTTATTAAAAAAACTGGTACCGTCTGAGTATAAATCTGTTTGTATCCCCGATTTCACATCAGAGTTTCGCGATTCCATAAACGCTCTATTAGACTCTATCCTGGTTCTTGAAAAGTCTGCCCAGCTACCAGAAATACGAAACATACTTTCTTCGACCTGTCTTGCGTACCTGCAAGATGCTGCTGAATATATAAGTAAAGAATCCAATGATTATCCGCACAATGGTATGAATGGAGGTGTATGGTTTGACGGTGTATACCTAAGGTCCGTTGCAAAAGAACTCGCGACCTATTTTTCAAGGCAGAAAGAAGATGACAATGAAGTACAGTCCCTTTATATAAAAGCCAAAATTACCCTGAGCATAATGAGCCACTACATGCATCTCGTTGGACCCGATATGATTGCAATAGCAGAGAAATTCGAATCTATAAATAAGCCAGAAGATGCGAAAAAATTCTATCGGCCTGTAATTCAAGACTTCAGTGAAGAAATGTTTGAACTAGTATCTGAGTATTCAAAAAACTCCGATGAAGAAAATGAGTATAATGAAGAAACACTTATCATTACAGAATCTCTCTGTAAAGCTTTGAATGGTTTCAAACGACTGGGAGAAGAAATCGATGAATCACTGCTCCTAAAATCTGAAAACTTTTTAAGTCATAACAAAAAAAGTAAGAGGCCCTGATTTTTGATTTGTTATTATCCAGTCAGGACTGATGGGCAAGATTACTTAGTAAGATTGCATTTCGGATTATCATCCTCCTTCCTCCATGTTCTTATTCCTGTATTGAAACTTTGAAGTTAATCGAGGACTATTGGGACTAAGAAGTACTAACCGGACCCCTCCCCTTTTCTAATCCGGCTTTGACTTTGAAAGCACGATTTTTCAATTTTCGCCTATGAGGATCGACAACACAGACCAACTGGAAGCACTCTACGGCATCGCCAGAGGCAGAGCCAAAAACAAAGTACTGGATGAGTTGGAACAACACACTACCCATTTCATCGGTAAATCACCCTTTCTGATCCTCTCAACATACAACAGCGAAGGTAAGATGGACTCCTCTCCGCGTGGTGGCGAGCCGGGTTTCGTTAAGGTTTTGGACAAGTACACCATAGCCATACCTGATGGAAAAGGGAACAATCGCCTTGACAGTTTTCGCAATATTGTAGACACGGGCAGAGCCGGGCTCCTCTTTCTGATTCCTGGTATGGACGAAACGCTTAGAATCAATGGGAGTGCCTATATCACTACAGAAGACGCGATCATTGATCTGTTTACAGACCAGCAACACCGTCCAAAAACCAGCCTGATCATAGAAATTGAAGAGGTGTTCCTCCACTGTGCCAAGGCGCTGATGCGCTCCAGACTCTGGGCCATTGATGCTCAGATAGAGCGCAAAGAGCTGCCCACGATGGGGCAAATGCTCAAAGACCAATTGAATGGTACCGAAGAACCTGAATCACAGGAAGCCATGGTCGCCCGGTATAAGGAGAGCCTCTGACGGATGTAGTATGGTGATTGGTTAATCGTTATCGGTCTTTGCCGATGATAACTATTAATAAATCAATACCGACATAATTGCGGAGAGCAAAGGAATCGAACCTTCATCTCATTTTTGAGAACTCGCTTAGCAGGCGAGCGCAGCAAACCAATATCTACCTACTCTCCAGATATTAACTGTTGACCTACGAGGATTCGAACCCCGACCTCTTGAGCCAAATTCAGGTGTGCTACCTTTACACCATAGGTCAATTGGGGTGTCTTCGGTCCCGATAACCATCGGGAGAAACCTGTTCTCCTCAGTCAAAGTGAGGTTTTTACTGCACCTTTGCGTAGCTTCAGCAGAGCAAGACACCTTAATGGTACACTGCTGGAAAAACGAACAGTAAGAAACTATCTCCTCAACAGTTGAGAACATGGCGGGATTCGAACCCGCAATAAAAGGTGTTGCAGACCTTCGCCTTGCCAGTTTGGCTACATGTTCATAAGCGGAGGCAGAGGGAATTGAACCCCCGAAGCTTTGACACCCGACTGTTTTCAAGACAGCTTCCTCGACCAACCGGACTACCTCCTTTTGTATCCCTCAGCCTTAGCGTTGGAAAAATTATAGCGAAGAGCAAAGGAATCGAACCTTCATCTCATTTTTGAGAACTCGCCTAGCAGGCGAGCACAGCAAACCAATATCTACCTACTCTCCAGGTATTAAAATTGTTGACCTACGAGGATTCGAATCTGCTTAGCAGACAGACCCCAACCTCCTGAGCCAAATTCAGGTGTCCTACCTTTACACCATAGGTCAATTTGGGTGTCTTCGGTCCCGATAACCATCGGGAGAACCCTGTTCTCCTCAGTCACAGTGAGGTATTTTAACCTGTTAAAATAAAGACACCATAATAGTACTCCGCAGGGGAACCCCCGTCTGCGGCAGGGCAGAGAACTCCTATCTCCCCATAGAAAGTGGGACGTACTCACCATTACACCAGCAGAGCCTGTGGTGTTGCGTTTCTGATAAGCTGAGAGACAGTCAGACCTATCTGACCCCGCAACACACACAAGATGGATCAAGCAGTACTCAATACCACTTATCCCATATTTTCTAGATACTTCATCATTCTATGGACATAAAAAAAGCATCCCGTTCTCACGGGATGCTTTTTTAAGACTTATCATTATTAATAATAATGTCTAAGTTTTTTCATCCCGAAACAGCTTGTACTCCTGCTCACTCAGCGAGCAATATTGACAGGAGCTATGACTATGTAAATGATAAAGTTTCATTTCTGTTTTCTTAAATGTTAGTGATGCAAATGTGCAAAATAAAGAACTATAAAAGCAAGAAAAAATTAATTTAAATTATTGAAAATCAAATAGTTACATAATTTAAAGGCAATATGATTCCACCCCGCAATAAAATGCCGGTATTTTCAAGTGCAACTGTCTGTCTCCCAATTGTGCTCTTCAATGTATTCGCGTTATTTCCTCAATTACTTTCCGATAAGTCTTAAATAATAATTCATAAAAAAAGCGTCCAACTTTTCGGTTGGACGCTTACACTATGCTTGATTTTTTTAATTGTCTATATCAACTGAATTTCGGCAATAGCAAAAGAGTCCCCATTCTGATTCGCTCCTGAGACGAACAGATTTGTGACTGACTACTATGTTGAATCATGAAATTCATTAGCTCAAAGGTATAATCTAAAATCGTCTCATCAAAAATTGACTCGTTTATGTCTTTCTATCAGGAGGGTGCCTGTTTGAAAGTAAAGATCAAAACGATACTTTAGTTGACATTCACAAACCAGATTAAAGACTCACCGTAAAACCAGATCGGAACAAGTCAAAGTTCAAAACCACAGAATGACCACCTGTACCTCATGGATAAAATAATAAGCGTACAGGTCAACCAGACATCGTGGTCGTGGATATTTAAAATGGCCCTGAGAGATGCCCGCAGGAGTAAGTCACGCCTGTTGCTCTTTATGTCGTCTATCATTATAGGTATTGCCGCACTGGTATCCATCAATTCTGCCAGTATCAACCTTCAGAAAGACATTGAGGAAAAGTCAAAAGAGCTATTGGGAGCAGACCTGAAACTCTTCAGCAATGATTCAATATTGAACTTTCCTACGCTGGAAACCATGCCTCATAAAGTATCTCGTGAGGCAAACTTTCAGTCAATGGCCTTTTTCCCTAAGACACAGGACAGCCGCTTGGTCAATGTAAAGTCACTGGACGGTGAATTCCCCTACTACGGCAAAATCAAGACTGAGCCTGCGAGTGCCGAGGCTACCTTTCGGGATGGCTTACCCAAAGCACTGGTAGATAAGGGAGTTTTATTGCAATACGACCTGGCCCCCGGAGACTCGGTAAGAATCGGTAAAACCGTTTTCAGGATAGAAGGAGCCCTTATCAGAACGCCTTCGGCACCGCTCACGGACAAATTAACCAGCCCGATCGTCTACATTCCCATGGCTTATCTTCAGCGTACCGAGCTTATTGGCTTTGGTAGCAAGGTGCGCTATCGTCACTTTTATAAGTTTACCGAAGCACCCGAAGATTTTGATTGGCAGCACTGGGGCACCAGGGGTCCGGGTAGTAAGGGTGAGCTTGGCAGAACTCCCAAAACAACGGTAACGCTTCAGAAAGAACGGGTGAGTGGTCACTTTAACTATACCACAGACTACCTGAACCTTATTGCCTTTATCGCCTTGCTTTTAGGCAGTACGGGAGTAGCCAGTGCCGTAAACATCTACACCAAAGAGAAAACAAGGCTGGTCGCCATCCTTAGGTGCCTCGGAGTCACCAGTAAAGACACTTTCCTGATTTATTTGACTCAGATCAGTATTCTGGGGTTTTTAGGATCCGTGCTGGGAGCCATTGCAGGAGTACTGCTGCAGGGTATACTCCCTACCATATTTACCGATTTCATCCCCGTTGACGTGAGCTTCGCCATATCCTGGTCCTCTATTCTTATAGGCATATTCACCGGGGTAATCTTCACTGTGCTTTTTGCCCTTGCATCGCTTATCACCCTGCGAAAAGTCTCGCCCCTGGTCACACTCAGAGGGCTGGGGCAGCCTGGTAAAAGAAGCATAGACAAAAACCAGCTGATCATTTATACACTCATCTGTCTGTTTATTATCAGCTTCAGCTACATTCAAACAGGCAGCTGGCCCGACAGCTTATTTTTCACTGCTTATATCGTAACTGCTTTTGGTCTCCTCACGGCCACAGCCAAAGCCAGTATGTGGCTGGTAAAGCGCTTTTCCCCTTCACAATGGAAATATGAATGGCGTCAGGGTATGGCCAACCTGTACCGCCCCAATAACCAGACATTGGTATTGATTTCATCACTGGGCCTGGCAGCTACACTCATCACTGTTCTCTTTTTTACCCAGGCCTTGCTCATCAATAAGCTGGAAATACAAAAGAACGATGACCAGCCAGACCTGATGATTTTTGATATTCAGGGCTACCAACTCCATAAGATAGAAGCACTGATAGCGGAAAGAAACATGCGCATTACCCGCAGTGTACCTGTAGTCACCATGCGCCTGAAGTCTGTCAATGGGGTGGATTTCAACCTGAAAGAGAGAGCTCCTTTCGGAGGAATTGCCTCCGAGTGGCATATCACCTACAGAGACGTTTTGAAGGAAACAGAAGAGATTACGGAAGGTGTGCTGACCATGCCTGAAGAAAGACCCGAATGGCTCATAGGGGTAAATGAAGATGCCATACTCGTTAGTATGGATGCATCACGCTCTTATTACCTTGACTTAAACCTGGGAGATAGTCTCACCTGGGATGTTCAGGGCATTCCTGTCACGACCATCCTGGCCAGCAGGCGTCAGATCACCCAAGATCGGGTCAACCGGCAACTCGATGCTTTCTTCCCACTCGGGGTGCTGGAAGAAGCCCCGCAGTTTCATGTGCTACTCGCCAAAACAGGAGGACTTGAACCCAGGGTGGATCTGCAAAGAGCGATAGCAAAGAACTATCCCGGCATATCAGTCGTCAGCTTTGATATGATGCTGGAAACGCTGAATGGCGTTATGAAAAAGGTATCCTTTGTCATCCGGTTTCTGGCGGTGCTGAGTATTCTTACCGGTTTACTTGTACTAATCAGCTCTGTGATGCTCTCCCGGTTTCAACGGGTCAAAGAGAGTGTACTCTTGCGTACCATGGGTGCAAGCAGGCGACAAATCTTCAGCATTAACGCCCTGGAATATCTCTTTCTGGGTGGCCTGGCCTCCCTATCAGGCACCATTTTGGGTTTACTCGGCAGCCTGGGGCTGGCTCACTTTTACTTTGATGCCACCTTCTCTCCTACCATACTACCCATGCTGGGTATCTGCGTTTCCATTACAGTACTCACCATAGCCATCGGACTGATCAATAGCCGAAGTGTGATCAACAAACCTCCACTGGAAGTACTCAGAAACGAAATACAATAACAGCATCCCACTCATCGCAATTTCTGGTAATCAGTCAACATCATTTTCTTTATCTTGTTAAAGCACCTGAATCTAACCTAACCGTAAGAATTCTAAGACATGACCGGAAAAAAAATCACTGCCTTCACGCTACTTATCCTTATACTCACGGCCTGTCATCAAAAAGAAAAATTCGCGGAGTCGTTGGCCAATAGTACCAGCTATGCCAGCCTGTCTGGAGAATTCAATCACTCGGCATTTATGTATTCTGAGACCTTGACATTACAAGAAAATCAGACTTTCACGATGAGCAGGCGTTCAGATTTGGGTGACAGCTTTACCAGTGGCAAGTGGACATGGGAGAATGACAAAATAAGGCTGTCCAGTAACCCGAAATACAAACCACCCAAAAAGCCCGACCAAAACCTGACCCGTGATAGTCTAATCATTGTTGATTTAAAGATCGATACCACAGCCGCCAAGCGTCTGATTATTGCAGACTCTGTTTTTAGAAACTATACCTTCTCTGAATCAGACAGTGATACTGTATATTTTTTTATAGAAAACCTGACTTTTCAGATTACGAGTAGTGGGCTGAAAGAGCATCAGGAAGATGGTACACATAAGATTTACGAAAGAAGTAAATAACCTTAGCACAATTCATCAACTCCTCAAACACAAGCATGCTGCTAATTCTTTATCTTGTTGAGGTAAACCGAATCAACCCATGAAATTCCTACGCTACTCTTTCATCCCCTTTATGCTTTGTCTGATGCTCAGCTGTCAGCCAGCCCAAACACAAACCTCAGACAACAACCGTCAACTGGTAAGCCTCTACCGGGAATGGCGCAGCTTTGAGACCCCACCGATGAGAGAGGACGCACCTGACTACACAGCCGCTACCTTTGAAAAGAGATGGCCGGAATTTAAAAAACTACAGGCCAGGCTTATGGCTATCGACACTACCGGCTGGAGCACGAAACACCAGGTAGACTGGCATATCATCTGGGCCGAAATGAATGGCTATGACTTCAATCACCGCATTCTCAAACCCTGGGTACGCGATCCTGCCTATTATAAATCACTATGGATGAGCCGTAGTGATGTACCCGCTCATGAAGGCCCGACCCACCATGGTACTACCGAAATCTGGACCTATGATTTTCCCTTAAGTGCCGGTGCAAAACAAAAGCTGCTGAAAGATTTAAAAGTAATTCCCTCACTGAACAGCCAGGCCAAACTGAACCTGACCGGAAATGCCAGGGAACTCTGGGTAGCAGGTATTCGTGATATCAGAGGTCAAAGTCAGAACCTCAAAGGCCTGCTCAGTTGGGAAGGTATCAAAGGACAAAGCGACCTGGAGTCAGCCATTCAGACGGCTATTAGTTCTACAGATGATTTGGCAAGCTGGCTGGAAGAAGAGGCGAAAAGTAAAACGGGGCCATCTGGCATAGGTAAAGAAAACTATACCTGGTATATGCAAAATGTACACCTGGTACCTATGACCTGGGAGGATGAGGTAATGCTGCTCAAAAGTGAGTTAGCGAGTGCCTGGTCTGACCTGAAGATGGAGGAGCATAGAAACAGAAATCTGCCTGAACTGAAGGACGCTGACTCCCCCGAAGCCTACAATGCCATGGCAGAGAAGGCCGCCCGCAGTTTGATGGACTTTCTGGAAAAGCAGGACATCGTAACCGTAAAAGACTATTGGGAACCAGCTCTGAGAGAGCACCTGGGTGCTTATGTACCAAAAGAGAAGCGTAATTTCTTCCTGATTGGAGAGCACTATGATCCTCGTCCGCTCTATTCTCATTTTTACCACTGGTTTGAGCTGGCCCGCATGGACAATGAGCCACACCCAAGCGAGGTGCGCAGACAGCCGCTGCTCTATAATATTTTTGACTCTCGTAATGAGGGCACTGCCACCGCAGTAGAAGAAATGTTTATGCATGCCGGGCTGTATGAAGACTCTCCCCGTTCCAGAGAAATTGTTCTGATCATGATAGCCCAGCGGGCTGCCCGCGGCCTGGGCTCACTCTACGCACATGCCAATGAAATGACCATGGAAGAAGCCGGTGGCATTCATTCGGAATACACTCCTCGCGGCTGGATGAAGACCGAAAAAGAGCTGTTGATTTTCGAGCAGCACCTGTACTTGCGTCAACCAGGCTATGGCAGCAGCTATATTACCGGTAAGCACCTGCTAAAAAACGCTATGGCCGAATTTGCCAGGGTACAGGAGGCCAAAGGAAAAGAGTTCAGCAGCAAAGAGTTCTTTGATCAGCTTAATGCCATTGGCAATATACCTATCTCATTGGGCCACTGGCAAATGACCGGACTGGATGTAGAGGTGAGGAATATTACCAGATAAGGAACACCCATATCGGATGACCTCAGTTGGTCATTGGGTCAGACAAAAATGGCTTATCCATAGTTTTGACCAAGCTACCTCCCGACAAGAGAGGAAGCCTGATATGACTACATCTCCTAAGTTCAATCCATTTTTCCTGTTCCGTTGAAAATAAGCCTGTGAATGCACCCTGGCTCATTAAATCATTCCTGATATTAGGTAACAGCAACCTACTTGAGCAATATATGTCACGCCTTAGCATACTCACTCTTTTACTCTTCTGTCTGCACACTCATGCACAAAGCCAACAGCTTAAGGGGAACGTCACAAGCAAAAACGGATCGGTAGTCTCCAACATTTGGGTGTCCATTTTAGGTGGAGATCATGTACTTACTGATAATAATGGTTCATTTATACTCAGTACTAATAGCTGCAACTGCGGTATTGGTAAAGATATCACCTTACTGGTATTCAATGACACATATGGATTCCATCGAATCTCCAAAACCATCAACCAGAACTATACCATGCTGCTGGAAATAGAAAGGAAGCCTAATATCGTGGGTATAACGGGTACGATAAGAGATTCAAAAACAAGGAAATTACTTAAAGGGATCAATCTGAAAATTCTCTCGAAACTCGTGGGCAGTCGCATACCAGCCGTAGAAACCGATGATTATGGAACTTTCATTTTCTACCTGAAGAAGGATATCATTGGGACAGAACAGTACCTCGAGTTCATACTAACGGACCCGAATGATAAATACCAGGACAAGCAGGTTGTCTTACCTATTGGCAGTCCGATAGAAGTTTTCATGACAGAAAATGCCAATGTTCATGGCCCGATTGACGTCTCTCGTTTTCTCACAACCTCTATCAAAGTTTCACCCGGAGACGAAGTACACATTAAGGCCTCTGGAAGTATTAAGGTTGGTTCCTGGGTTGGACATTCTCTACCCAAAGGCAGAACTTCAGGGCTATTAAGTGCTGACATAAGTGCCTACAACATTGTACCCAAATTTAATCATGCCTCACTTTTATATAGAATCTCAGGAGATTCACAATGGCAATTCGCAGGTGAAGACATTGAGTTTATTGCGCAGCGGGAAGGCAGTTTAGAGTTTGAGGTCAATGACACTGATAAATCCAATAACTCAGGCGCTTATCAGATTAGAGTGATTGTGAAATGAAATACACCAAAATACTCATCGTCTGCTTGCTTATCTTCAGTCAGTGCCATGTAAAGTCACAAAAGCCCAACCAGAAAACCACACCTTTAACGGTAACAGGGCATCGCGGAGCAGCTGGTTCTATGCCTGAAAACACCCTTGCCAGTCTGAAGCATGCTTTGGCTCTTAAAGTTGACAGAATAGAAGTTGATGTTCAGCAAACAAAAGACAGCGTGGTAGTCCTCATGCACGATAAAACATTACAAAGAACCACCAATGGTTCCGGAAGGATAAAAAACCACAGCTATGCTCAATTATTAACATATCAAATTGAGGATAGTCTGAAAATACCAAGCCTGGAAGAAGCTCTCATAACCATTGATGGACAGGCCCAATTTGTGATAGAGATTAAAGAAGGAGGAGACTACTACCCCGGCATTGAGGAGAATGTGTTGAAGCTGATAGACGAATACAATGCCGAAAGCTGGTGTATCATTCAGTCATTTAGTGATGAGGTGCTTGAAAAAGTTCATTCTTTGAACCCCGGAGTGAGGCTACACAAACTACTACTCAGTAGTATGCTCTATGACTTTGAGGCACTTCCCTATGTAAGTGAATACTCAATCAACTACCACTTTACTTCTGCAGGCCTGGTTGAAAAAATCCATGCCATGGGAAAAAAGATTAACTGCTGGACTGTCAATGACAGAGCAAAAATGGCAAAGCTCAGAATGATGAAGGTGGATGGAGTAATAACCGATTTTCCCGAACGTGTAAAAGACTGACAAGCCGGCACTCTTTACTTAGTAAACGGCCGTAGCCCGCTTGATAACAGTAAAGCATCATTTCTGACCCAGAAACAGGTCCGGTATTTACTAAGCCCCCCTTTCGTATACTTAACAAGCTTTGGCAGCGAGACAGAGCCCCCTTAGCTGGCATAATAGGGTACCTCTATGCCCCGTCAGCACCGGTAAAATTCAAAAGTCTTTTGTAAGCCACTTTTTGAAAAAGTAACTCCCATCAAAGCAGAGAGCCATGTCATTTCCGAGGTCGGACGGCTTATGAAAACTTTTCCTTGTCAACAACAATAAAACTCAAAGGCTCTCTGTAAGTCACCTTTGAAAAAAGAACTATCAGAATAGTTGCCAAGACCGAGACATGGTCTACTTAGTTGCTCAGGGCCCGGCAAACAGAGACCACTGGGCTGGATTATTGGTTGATTGGGAGACTGGTGAATTGGTAAACCGCCAGATTAGGTACCTCCGCACCCCGTCAGTACCGGTAAAACTCAGAGGCCAGTTGTAAGCCTGCTTGTGAACAAGAGCCTCTGATTCAAGCACAAAACGGTATAATCACCAAGGTCAGACGGCTTCTGAAGGCAAGAAATCAAGTATATACATATACCTTACTGAGCCAGAACCTGTACAGTCAGGTTCTTCGACTAAACATAACGTCATTCGGAGGTCATTTTAAAAACAATCACAGTCAATAAATTGTCTATCTGTATTATCTTTAAGATTATGAAGTTGAAGAGGTTAGCGGTGACAAGCTTGATTCTTTGCGCTACTTCAGTAGTGTTAAATGGGCAGATCGTATTTGATGACAGGTCACGAGAGTCTGGTATTAACAATCGGGGTAGTAATCATGGCATCTCTTTCGGGGATATCAATAATGATGGACTGGAAGATGTGTATGTTGCTGTAAGGGAAGAAGGCGTACCCAACAAACTATACCTGAACAAAGGAGACCTTATTTTCGATGAGATCAGCGTTGCTGCCGGGGTCAATTCAATGGCTTCATCAACTGCCGCTACCTGGGGGGACATCAACAATGATGGCTTTCTGGACTTATTTGTGGGCAACACCGATGCTCCCAACGTACTTTATCTGAACAATGGCGACCTCACTTTTCAAGACATCACCCTTTCAGCCGGTGTGGGCGATGCATTTGATCCCCGGTCTGTTCAATTCGCAGATGTAGACAATGACGGGTTCCTTGATATCTATGTCCATAATTTCAACACTGAGAACCTGCTTTATAAAAACAACAAAGACAACACTTTTACCGATATCACCATAGCTTCAGGAGCCATGAACATTGACGCTGCCATGGGTACCATATTTTTTGACCTGGATGGCGATGGAGATCAGGATTTATATGTGCTGAATGATGGGGGGGTCAATGTACTCTTTGAAAATACAGGTGATGGGAAATTTCAGGATATCTCCGAAGGTTCCGGGTTGGATTTCTATTGCTCTTGTATGGGCGTTGACTTTGGAGACATGGATCATGACGGAGATTATGATCTCTATGTATCCAATTACGGGGTGAATTTCCTTTTTGAAAATAACGGAGACGGTACCTTCACAGACAGAGGGCGGGAGTTTGACGTAGATGATACCGGTATGGGCTGGGGTACCTTCTGGTTCGACTATGATAACGATGGAGACCAGGACATCTACCTGGCCAATCATGAATTTATAGCTTCCAGACCCAACATACTGTATCGCAACGATGGAGGAAATTCATTTGTACCGGTCAGCACCAACTCAAATATAGAAAGCCCATTTGCCTCATTTGGTACTGCCACGGCAGATGTAAATAATGACGGCTACCCTGATATTTTCGTGGCCAACTGGGGTAATGCAGCAAGCAATCAACTCTTTGTCAATGAGAATGAGAACCCGGAGCATAATTCAGTCTTGGTAAAGGCTGTTGGTACGGTAAGCAACACCTCGGCAATTGGTGCCACCATCACTGTCAGAACAGGAGATAGAATACAGATGGACCAGATTACAGGGGCTACCAGTTATGCCTCTCAAAACAGTCTGATTTTGCATTTCGGGCTGGGAGACTACGAAGTGATTGATGAACTGACTATAAAATGGCCTTCAGGCATTGAGGAGTCATATACCAACCTACCTGTGAATGTATATTTCACCGTAACAGAAGATGAAAGCATATCAAACACCGGCTTAAACCGCCCTTTGGTAACGAGCACTGAGGAAGAGCTTCCTGATGTGGCTGAAAGCTTTCCAAATCCCTTTTCCACCAGTACTTACATTCCTATTCAGGCCGCTGGGACAGGTAGCTTCCACCTCGAAATCTATTCTGTGTCAGGTGACAAGATAAAGGTGCTGGATCAACCAGAACATGTAAACGGTGAAACCGGGTTCCGCTGGGATGGCACCGATTCTCAGGGCAATCAAGTGGATAGTGGTGTTTATATTTATAAGGTAGGCAGCAGTAACAAGCGGTTAATGAAAACGGGCCGGGTGATTCTTTCCCGTTAATCACAGACACACTACCCGTAATAGATTTATCTGCCTGAAAAAGAGATAGCCACCGATGACCCGCGATATCTTAGAAATCAACAATTTCATTGTGCTGATAGAGCAGTCTACCGCAAAGCAGCCCCTCGTTGAAACATGCGGTTTTGAAGACCACGTAATCGGTATCGCTTTCTATGGGTCAGGAGAAGTAAGGCTCAATATCCACCTGGATGACTACAACCATAAGCTTCATAATACCAAAGGCATGGCCATTTCGTTTTATGGCGATGCCAAAACTCAGTTTGAGCATACGGTGTCACCAGACCAGCCACTACAATGCGTTTGCATAGTATCTACCCTCAAAAACCTGCAGAAGCTCCCCAAACTTGAACAAGACATCTTCCGGGAGCATTTGGGCAGACTCGTCAATCCACTCGCACCCGTAGTGGGCGGACCGGGCTTTTATATGACCCCGGAAATGCAGGAGGCTGTAGACAAGATTTTCAACACCACCTACAAAGGCACCACACGCATGATGTTTTTGCGCAGTCAGGTGACCGAGCTCCTCTCCCATTTCTTTGCAGGTCTTGCTGATAAAAACACCCTGGAGCGCAAAAACCCAGACAGAGAAAAGCTCTATCAGGCAAAGGAAATACTGACTAATAATCTCGTCACCCCTCCTTCGCTCACGGAACTTTCCAAGCTCATAGGTCTCAATAGCTACAAGCTTAAAAAGAACTTCAAAGAGCTTTTTGGGATACCTGTTTTCAAACATTTGCAAAACGAACGCCTCAATAAAGCACATGCGCTGCTGCGCAGTGGTGATACTACCATACAAGAAGCCGCCTGGGGCGTAGGCTATGAAAGCCTCAGCTCCTTCTCCAATGCCTTTACCAAGAAGTTCGGTTTCCGCCCCAGTGAGGTGGTCAGATAATTGGGAGATTGGTTTATTGGGTAAATGGTTAGTCTGTCAAGGAATTCCTTGATCAGACGCTTACCCCGTCAGTACCGGTAAATCTCAGAGGTTAAGTTTAACCTTCTTGATTAGCCGAGTAGAGAGACTTGCACTAAGCTCATAAACCCCAAGGTCGGACGGCATTGGTTATTGGTTATTGGTTATTGGTTATTGGGGAAACGTAACCCCCGTCAGCACCGGTAAAACCAGAGGTTAAGTTTTATCTCCTTGATTAACTGAATAAAGAGGCTTCCGCTAAGCTTATAAACGCCAAGGTCGGACGGCATTGGTTATTGGTTATTGAGGAAATGTAAACCCCGTCAGCACCGGTAAAAATCAGAGATTAAGTTTGATCTTCTCGATTAGACAAATAAAAGAGGCCTGCACTAAGCTTATTAACCCCAAAGGACGGCATCGGGGCAAGTATCCACTCCTACCAGTCGCTCCGCGTTCCGCGAGTGACGGGATAGTAGTTCATAGGCGAGATATTTCGCCTACCTGAAAATTGCTAATCAGCCCGGTTTTGAAGAATTTCCAAAATGAACATAAAACTTCTTACCTCGAACCTATGAAACTCACCATCACCGGATACTCCACCGCCCTGTTTGCCACCTGGTTTTTTGTAGACGAGCTGGCCCTGCTCTTTGATGTGGGCGATGGTGTTATCAGTGGGCTTCAGCAGAAGTCGCGCAAAGTAAAAAATGCTTTTATCTCGCATGCAGACCGGGACCACCTCGCAGGACTACTGGCCTTTAATCAGCTGAATGCCCGGCCCGGAGCACCTAACATTCACTATCCCAAAGACTGCGTATCTTTCCGCGCCCTGGAAGCCTTTAGCAAGAAATTTGACCCACAAGTTTCCGGTACACTTTGGACGCCTATTGAAGAATATGAGCAGATCAGTATTCGCAGTGACGTCTATGTAAAGGCTTTTCCAAATGAGCATATACAAACAGGACACCCGGATACCAAAAGCCTGAGCTATAAGGTATTTGAGACCAAAAGGAAACTGAAGTCAGAGTTCACCGGCATGGCGGGGCATGAGATTAAGCAGGTCATTACCGAGCACGGCAGAGATTACACCACGGACCTGATCAAAACAAATGTACTCAGCTATTCGGGTGATACACCTGTGAACTATAAGCTTTGGGACAAATCAGATATTCTGATCCATGAGGCTACCTTTCTGGGTGGTAGTGAAGATGGTCATATTGAAACACATGGCAATAACCACAGCAACCTGGAAGAGGTGATAAAAATGGTGTCTGCCATCAAGGTAACCAAGCTGGTGCTTAGCCATTTTTCCTCACGTTACTCCCATCAACAGATTGATTCCCGCATTCGTGAGTTATGTAAAGCGTATAAAATTACCATTCCGGTTTATCGGGTATTACCTGGTGAAATACACAGAAATATACTAGCAGAGGAACCTGTGAATGGGTAGTAAATCAAGTTCGGAAATTACTGCTACCTGGTACAATTACCTGCTAAAGTAAAAGTATACAGAGCATCACCAATAATCCCAACCTGGTGCAGGATATGGTTGGTTATTCCGTAGCTTTTAGGGAGCTTCCTCATATGAAGGTATGGTGTTCAATTAAATTCAGATGAGTCGATTTAAAAACATAGACGAAAAACTTGAAAGGCTGTCTGTTAAACTTGGAGCAAAAATGACAAAAGACAGACCAGGTTATCCCAAAGCACTCAGAACTTTTGAAGAACGAAGAATTGACTGGGTAGAAGGGGATATATTTAAGGCCATAATTATTCAGCCAACATTTGAAAGTAAAGGGGTTAATCAAAGACTTTGGAGTTTAATCAATATCGCTTGGTGTGGTTTCAATGAAAAGGGACAGCGAAATCAATGGATAACCAGATTAGTTGATAAAAAGCAATTCAATTTTATCGAAAATAATATTGATACTTTATTGCTCAAATCTAAAAACAACCTTAGCTCAGTGGATAAAGCATGCTTTAAATAGGAATGGAAGGTTCAAAGAAACTACATATTGATTTTGGAACTCCAAAATATGGTTGGTTGCCTATTACTTTCCAATATCAAAATTATAAACTTGAGATAGAAGTTTCGGACGTTCCGATAGACCCAATGGTTCAGCTATGTGATGCTCTAATTGAAATCAATAAGGGGACTAATGAACCAACCAGAGTAATCTGGCACTTAGAGCCATATTGCTACTATTTACAATTGAAAGTGGCGAATGGACAATATATAGCCCTCATTTATGAATCAGATGAACTTAATAGTCCTTATCAGTTGACTAAGGAAATTACAGGGAGTTACCAAGAAATCATACTTCCATTATTTCGTGGATTAAAGAACTTCCATTCCACCTTTTATGAGTCACCTCATTGGGATGGACTTGACTCAGAAAGAACAGACGAGTTAACTGAATTAGTAAACGAGAAAAAAGAACATCACACTATGTAAAATGTCTTGAAAAGCATTCTACGCTAATCGCCTTCTCTCCTAAAGCCACCACAATCACAAATGCTCATCAACAAAATATGCTTACTAGTCCTTTGGAATTGCTTCCTGACGATTACTGCTTATGCTCAGGAAGCAGAATTGGATGTGCTGAGCTATGAACTAACCATTGAGCCGGATATTCAAAACCAGTCCATAGAAGGCAGTCTTCGGATTCAATTTAAAGTAGCCAATGGCGCTGAAAAGATAGCACTGGATGCAGGGAAGCTTCAAATTGATGAAGTATCGGGAACGAGTGTTTTATCCCATAACAAAGTTGGCTCAAAACTAGTGATAGCACTCACACGACAAGAGCAAACTCAGCATGAAGTCACCATTCATTATCATGGCAGCCCGAAAAAAGGACTTCTTTTTAATCCCACTTTAAACCAAGCACATACAGTCTATTTTACCGACCAATGGATGGTGTGTAACAACAAACCCAGCGACAGAGCCACGTTTTCTCTCAATATACTACTGCCAAAAGGGCTGCAATCAATAGCAAGCGGCAAATCATCAGGGATTGAAGAAAAAGGCGAAAAGGTACTTCATAAATGGCATCAGGACTATGCAACACCCTCCTATACCTATGGCTTCGTCATCGGATCATTCACAGAGGTAACTGAACAAGCGGGTGATGTAACACTGCTTTACTATGCTGCCGAATTAGATGATAATTCGCTGAAAAAACTATTCACCGAAACTTCGAATATCCTCAAGTTTTTTGAACAGAAATCAGGTATTGAATACGTTCAGGATTCCTACGCTCAGGTTTTAATTGGCGACAACTATCAGGAGATGTCTGGCCTTTCTGTCTTGGCTGAATCCTACCCTTCTTTCGTTTTTAAAGATAGCTCGGAAATCCACCTGACCTCTCATGAGCTGGCCCATCAGTGGTGGGGCAACATGATTACCTGCGAAGATTTCGGGCATTTTTGGCTGAATGAAGCATTTGCGGTGTATATGTCCTCCGCCTTCAGCGAGCATAAATTTGGGCCTGAAAAGTATGAGGCGGACATAGCCATATACAAAAGCATCTATGATGACCTGGTGAAAAGAGGTAAGGACAGGCCACTGATTTTTAAGGAATGGAAACCCTCAAGAGATAACCGCAATGTTGTTTATTACAAAGGAGCTTACGTGCTGCACCTTATGAGAAAAAAGCTTGGTGATAAAGCTTTCTGGAAAGGCATCCAATCTTACAGCAAAACATACTTTGGGAAACCTGTAAAAACCGAAGATTTCAAATCAGCCATGGAAAAAGCCACAGGTGCTGATCTGGATGTTTTTTTTGATACCTGGGTTTATAAAAAGGAGAGGTAATAAGTACTGGGATAATCATTTAGAGCACACAAATCTCCATTCCCGTTTATGAGATTTTGTGTGGCGACAAGCTCTCCGATATACCGCGAGATGAACCTATCAATGGATGGTAAATCAGGTTCCGGGATAACTACCTAAACAAAGTGCAAAATGCATTAAAACGCATTTACACAAACCGTTACATACAAATCACGCCCAACAGCCTACAGTTTCATCGCGTACAGTCAGGCACATTTGAACTGCCGCAAATCGACCCTCAAAACCAACGCAATACAAAAGAGCCTGCCTCTCCTACCCACAACTCCCGGACAAAACTGTGGATTGAAAATCAAATCGATACTATACCTGAATTCGATTTCGGTGGTGAACAAGTTTCAGCCTGGCTGAGAAACCCGTGTTCACTGGCAGTTTACAAGGTGGACCAAATTCGATCCCGCTAACAATCCAGACCTTTTAGTAAAGCATAAAGCCAGAATTTACATTTCATTTACACTTTTTCACAAAAAGTTTACTAACCCAGACACAGAAGACTTGTAGATTTATTGGGGCTTTATCCTTAGAATTAAAAAAACAGGCCGTGCTTAGAAACCATTTCACCATCACCATTCGCAACATGCTTAAGCGAAAGGTTTTTGCCAGCATCAACATTCTGGGCATGACTGCAGGCATCACGGCTTGTTTGCTTATTGCCTTGTATATAATTGATGAATTTAGTTACGATCGTTTCCATGCCAATGCGGACAGGATTTACCAGGTAGGGCTACACAAAAAGTTTGGCGAACAGGATGTGCGTAGCATCTCCATTTGCCCACCCCTTGCGGATGCCATGATGACCGAGATACCTGAAGTGGAATCTACCCTCAGGTTGAATCGATGGGGGAAGCCTGTTCTTCGATATGGGGAAAAAGCATTTACTGAGGATAAAGTGTTTTTTACAGAAAGCAACTTTTTTGAGTTCTTCTCTTTCAGGCTTATTTCAGGCAATGTCAAAACCGCATTAAAGGAACCTAATTCAGTGGTGCTTACCGAGAAGACAGCACGCAAATATTTCGGTGCTGAAAACCCACTTGGCAAATTGATCTTCATAGGAGAAAGTGAAGATAAGGTGCCCTACAAGGTAACAGGTGTAGCAGCCGATAACACTGGCAATTCACACCTTAATTTTAATGTATTGCTCTCGGCTGCCGGGCCGGATAATTACTTCAATGTAAACGCCTGGCTTAACAGCGGTGTATTCACCTATTTTTTGTTGCGGAAAAACACATCCGTTTCGGATGTGGATAAAAAACTTGACAACATAGTGACAAAATATGTAGCCCCTGATGTGCAGCAGTTTTTGGGTAACAGCCTGAATCAGTTTCGCAAATCAGGTGGCGTTTACAGCTACTATACAACAAAAATCACCGACATCCATTTGAAGTCAACCTCTCAGGAAGATATAGAGCCTGGCGGAAGCATGATGTACATTTACGTCTTTGGAGGCATCGGCATTTTTATAATAGTGATCGCTTGTATCAATTTTATGAACATGTCTACAGCGCAATCTGCCAGCCGTGCAAAAGAAGTAGGCTTGCGCAAAACATTGGGTTCACTTCGTAGCCAGATGATCTGGCGATTTCTTGCCGAGTCTATATTATACAGTTTGGTAGCGGTTGCCCTGGCTGTAATGCTTTGCTACTTTTTGCTGCCTGCTTTCAATGGGCTGTCGGGTAAAGCGTTGTCTATAATCAATTTACTGGATGTCGAATTTATTTTTGGTGTTGGGCTAACCTTATTAATCGTTGGTTTGCTTGCAGGAAGCTATCCCGCATTTTACCTTACCTCATTTAGTCCGGTTGAAGTCTTGAAGGGGAAAGTCTCAGCGGGGCTCAAGAGCAAAGGTATCCGCAGCACATTGGTGGTATTTCAATTTGCCATTTCTATTTTCCTTATCATCGTCACTTCGGTTATTTATACTCAAATCAATTTCATGCAAGAACTGCAAATGGGCATTGACAAGAAAAATGTATTGGTGATTGAAACCGGGCTACGGCTTGGCAAAAACGGGAAGGCCTTTCGCAATGCATTGGTTCAGCAAGCCGGAATTTCAAATGTCAGTTTTACCGTCAATAAACTGCCGGGGGGTTACAGCCGCGGGGTAATGCGTTCTGCAGAATCAGGAGGCGATCACTTTGTCGGGATTTACCGGGCTGATTTTGACTTTCAGGATGTGTTGAAGTTTGAGATGAAGGATGGTCGTTATTTTTCAAAAGATTTTCCTTCCGATTCTAATGCCGTGGTCATCAACGAAGCAGCTGCAAGGGAATTTGGGTTTGATAAGACAGAAGGAAAAGAGATCCTTCACAGCCCGAATGGCACTTATGTACCGGTCAATGTTATCGGTATTATGAAGGACTTTAATTCTGACAGCTATCGCGATAAAGTCCGACCAATAGCTATTTTGCCATTTTCGTTTTCCGAGGGCAACCTGATGGTACGTTACGAGGGCAATGCCAAAACAGTAATCGATAATACCTCAACACTCTGGAAACAGTATGCCAACTCCGAACCATTCGAGTACACTTTTATGGATGAAAATTTTGACAAGCTTTTTCGTTCCGAGCAGAGGATTGGGCAAGTGCTAAGCCTATTCTCAGGCTTAGCCATTTTCATTGCCTGTCTTGGCCTGTTCGCTCTGGCCGCATTTACTGCTGAACAGCGCACGAAAGAGATCTGCATACGCAAAGTGATGGGTGCTTCGGTGCGTTTGCTTTCAATCACTTTGACAAAAGAATTTATCATGCTGGTGTTCATCGCTTTCGTACCTGCGGCCACGGTAGCTTGGTGGGTGTCATCTCAGTGGTTGAACGGATTCGCGTATCGCGTGGAAATCAATCCCTACATCTTTTTGATTGCCGGTGTATCTGCTGTTGCCATTGCCTGGCTTACAGTGGGGTATCAATCTGTCAAAGCTGCAAGTACCAATCCTGCGGACTCACTACGATATGAGTAACCCAACCCTATACTTGCTGACGCGGGGCCAAAGCTTGTGCAAGAAGGCCCGGTACGGAGTATGACCGACAACTACATCAAAAATTCCCTCAGGGATCACGCGACTATCCACACACATATAACCTGTTTATACAAAAAACGAACAGGTGTTATTCTAAAAACAGGCTTTAACCCGGATTATGCGTTGGAACTTTGTGATGAGTAGATAAGTCACACAGAATCAGGGAGTTTTATTGATTCACAGTGAGTTATCTATGTAATAGATTTTCTAATGCATATTCCGGGTTTAATGCCGTTTAGTTAAGCCTTTTCCACCCTTTTATTCCCTAAAGGGAGCCTCTAATGAGTTAATATCACCCTTCAGGGCGCGGGGTGGAAATGAAGTATCAAGAGCGACTCTCTTAACTAAACGGCATTGATTCCGGGTTTAAAGGCATCCACCAACCTTATTTCAATTTTTTTTCAGAATCACCAACGGTTTAAGGCTTACGGTCGATAGTAAAGTCAAAGGCGCCTTTAAGTATTTATCATCTTAAAGACTTTTGACATGAAAAAGATTAAATATCTATCCTTACTACTATTGTTCGTCACTTTGGCTTGTACTGAAGCTGAAACCGAAACGACTCCGGCTGACTTTGTTGGTTCGTGGTCGGGCGAAATGCGCTGTCCTCCAGCACCTATATCGCTGAACATCAGATTAAATGTTCAGGCAGATGAGGCCCGATGCGAAGCATGTTATACGGCAGGACTTTCTATGGGAGGGCCGGAAGAAACCATAAAGGCCACGGTAGCGAATGGAGAACTGGTATTAGATAAGTATATTATTGATGAAGGAGGCTCAGAAGGTGCAGTGAGTATTAGTGGCAGTGGCCGCTTGACAGGAGCTGGAACAATGGTGTTTGAATTTGAACTGGAAGAAATGTCCGGTGATAATTTTAGTTACACTTGTACTTCTACACTTACCAGTCAATAAACTGTGATTGGCCATGAGACCAAAATTCCCCGATTAATGACCGAATTGGTACTGGAAGATTTAATAGAGCAATGCAAGACCGGTGAGCGTAAGGCGCAACGGGAATTGTATGAGCATACCTATGCCAAATTGCTCAATGCCAGCCTGCGATACACCCCGGGGAAAGAAGAAGCACAATGGGTGTTTAATCATGCCATGCTCAAGGTGTTTGCCAGCCTGGAGAATTACCAAAAGAATACCAACTACCTGGCCTGGGCCCGAACCATCATTGTCAAAACCTCTATCGACTACTTGAGAAAGCGCATTAGGGAGGACAAAATGGTGGTACCTATTGAGGCGCACAACCAGGATATGGCTGGTGATGAAATCAACGATGTGTTGAGTCAATTGGAAACTGAGGCCATCATTGGCCTGGTACAAAATCTACCCGACAAAGAGCGATTGGTCTTTTCTCTGTATGAGATAGACGGATACAGTCACGTGGATATTGAGAGAGAATGCAACATCAATCAAAACACCTCAAAATGGTTGCTGGCAAAAGCCAAAAAGGAGTTGCGAAAAAAGGTGAGCGAGATGTATCAATTGAAAAAAAGTGCAAATGAGTAAGCAGCATTTTAGCAACAGAGTAAAGGAGTATGAGACTCCTCTGGATCCAGTGGCCTGGGAGGCTATGGATGCGCTGCTGGATGGGAAGGTAGCAAAACCCGGAGCAAATGGCTCTGGTAGAAAGTACTTATGGCTGATTCTTTTGCTGGTGGTTCTTTCTGCTGCCGGCTTGTATGGTAGCGGTGTACTTGACCAAAACAGGGAAGCGAATGATCTTGAAAAGCTAAGTGAAAATAACAATGCAGTGTCAGATCAGGTGAGGCCTTCTACAGACCCGGAGGGTTCTTCAGAAGGTGAAGCAAAGTCAGCGGGTGATCAAACTAATGAAAGCAATGCAGACCCAACGGATGATCCTGCGGGGAAAAGTGATCTTTCTTCGAGAAGAGAGAATGATCCTGACCCAAAAACACAAAGTACCAGACAAGTACGGTCATCAAATTCAACTGACAATCAGTCTGATCGGGAAAAGGAGGATTCACCACGGCAAGCGGCAGCACTGCCCAACAGCACTGACAATCCTGATCTGACGCGGAAACCAGCTGAAATAAGAGCACAGCGGATGACTGGCTTGAATGATAATACCGAGGCACAGCTGGCTGTTGAGAGGAAACGCGAGGGCCATGAGAAAGATCAATCGGCAGACAATAGTTCTACGGAAATAATTTCACAGGGCCTCCCGGATGAGACAAATACTGGTGAACCAAGGTCAGTTAAAGGCAAAAAGAATGAATCAGCAGACGACCATAGGGTGGCAGCAATGCCAGAGGAGACAGTGGATGTAGCAAAGTCAAGTCAATCAGAGTTTCTTGAGGAGGAAGCAGATACAACCCTTGTAAAAGGTAAGGATGTACCAGGCATAGAACCATCGATCAGACCGGGCACTGGTGGAGACATTCCTTCCGGGTTTACCACTATACGCATGAATGGGTATGAAAGCCGACCAAAAGGGGTGCCACAGCCTGAGGTTTCAACCGGGGTGACGACTTTTCCTATAGAGAATGTTTCATTTTTTATTGGTTACGGAGAGGCTGGTACTACAATTGGTTTTGATTCAGATCGGGGACTTACAGGAGGAAGATTCAACCTGGGAGCGTCTTACTTACTGAGTGACCGACTGAGACTTGAAACCGAATATGGTAATACTACCATTTCGTTTGTAGGTCAGGTTTCAAATGGCCAAAAGAACGAAAAGGTAAGTTTTAGAGGGCAGCATGTGCATTTGAAATACCGTCTGGCGGAAAATGATTTTGGAGAGCTCAGACTCTACGGAGGAGGGGGATATGGAAAGTATGTTTATGACTCATTTGTCAAACCGCAGACTGGACCTTTTGCCCCTCCAATAGAAATAGTGAATGAGGCCTCTAACGTAGTTAGCCTGGATTTTGGACTGGCAGGTCTCTGTACATGGAGCAACATTGCGTTAGAAACACGCTTTGGTATCATGCATAATCAGGCCTTTAATGATGGTTCCATCATCTTAAATTATGGCGCAAGTATTTACTTCAGCCCCTGGAAAAACAGTAAGTAGTCTATACATGAGTTAGTCATGTATATTGTGAAAGGCAGGTGTGCGAACCCTGCCTTTTTTTAATCAAATGGAGACAGATCCATGTGCTGTTTGCCGAAGTGGTCTATTCGGTACGACATGGTTACTTCAATCCCACTCAAAAACAAAGAGACCACCTTACGATGGCCTCTTTTCAGGACAGGATGGAAGTCAAACACATCTGATCCAATTCTTTTCAAATTCTTAGTAGTGTGGCAGAAGCTCCTGATGAGGATCATGCCATATACTTGTCCTCAGAGTTTCTTGCAGATAACTCTGAGGGACTGTAAACGCTCCCTCCCTTAGCGGTCTCTGCGCAGCAGTACCCTCACTACAAGTCCTCTCCCCGCTCAGAGTCATCCAAAGGAGACTCTGAGCTTCTATCTCTATAAATCTTCCAATACTTTTACACTCAGGTTAGAGAACTGAGCCTTCAGGGCATCCCTTATCCCCAGCACGTGCCCTGCCCCGACTATTACTACAGCCCTTTTGTGTGCAAACTCCTGCATCTGCTCACCAATGTTCCTGGCCATACCGGCATTGCGTCTGTCCCAAACGGCACCGGCAGCATCACAAGGCTCACAGGGAGTCTGCCTGAAAGTAAACTTGTTCGATACTTCGTAAGACCTGATCGTTTTTACCCGATTGGTATGCTTACCAAGACGACCAAAGATGGCAGGCAAAATTGCCCGGTTATAGGTCCGCTTGTTATTTTTCGTCAGCAGGCTCACCTCTCCATCTTTTTTACTTTCAATCACGCACTCGCGCCAGAGCTTGCTATACAGCTTAGTCTCATGCTGATGGTCCATGGCAAATACCCGATTCATACCCATGGCAATGGCCAGCTTAGCCGTGAGGTCACCGTTCTCATTACGGATAGGCTTTCGGCTGCCTTTTACACCATGTTCTGCCAGGTACTGATAGTAAGACCAGTTCGCCTTATCACGATTTACAGCAAAGTAGTCTCTCAGAAAACCGAGGTCTTCCAGGCTCATAGTTTGTGTACTCCCTGCCATCAGCTGATCAAAGCGCTTGCAATCCTCTTTGAAAGTCAATCTCAGGCTATCCCCCAGGGGCAAAAACCACTTTGCTTCGTAGTTGGCCAGGCTCAGGGAGTCATCCGGGCGCTGCCGCTCCACATAAATGGCATCGGGCTTATAGCGTTTGGCAATTCTCAGCAGTGGTTTGTAGCTATGTTTTACAATCTTGGGTACGTCATGCATGGTGCCAATGATCAAAACCTCCTGCTGGGCCTGTACACATATAATAGCGGCTACTATCAGGCTGAGTGTGATTAATACCTTTCTCATCATTACAGGTTTTGAGCATTGATAATGTCAATGGTTTGTTCCACCCAGTCGCTATCAGGACTAAGCTTCACTTCTGGCGCTACTCCTATGTCTTCATACTTGAGGTACTGGTTGAATTTCATATCTGTCGGCAAGAATTGAAAGAGGCCTGAAGGTGAGGTAAGTCGCGTACCGTAGTTATGTCCGTAAGACACCGCCCCGAAAGTTTTCTGCCCCAAATGCATGGCATCAGCCAGTTTTATCAGCCTGACGGTGGTCTGCTCCGCATTACTCGCTGAGGTGGCATTGGTGAGTACATATACCTTACCTTTTTGAGCATACTTTCTGATACGCTTTACAATAGGCCAGGAGATCTTGGAAGCACCTCCCCCATTGTTCCTAAGGTCCACAATCAGGTTCTCGGCTTTGAGCTCTTCGTTCATTTGAGCAATGAGCACATCGCGCTTCTCCGCATTTTCCTTTCCTCGCCCAAAATCATGCAGCCATACGTACTGGACCTTATCTGTGAGCTGCTTAAGTGTATAATCCTCAGTGGCATCAGCATCTACAAACACATGGTTCTTTTTCAGCTTCTCCTTGATAACATTACTGGAGAGAATACCATGCTCCAGCAGCTTGGCTTTCTGAAATACGAGCGTCTTAAATACCTGAGAGTAATAGGTAATATCGTAGTGCCCTGTGAGTTGAGAAGGTCTCATATACAGGTAGATCTGACCGGGTGCCCAGGTGCCTAGCTTGGAGGAAAGAATCACACCCCTCAGCTCATCGCTACCAGTAACCTGGTACACGCCCAACTTCATCACACTGCCGATGTTATAGATACCCTCAACATCACCGACAGGCCTAGCTTCCAGGCTGCTCTTGAGCGCCTCAAGATCCAAATCACTTTTCGGAAAATTGATAAAGGCCTCTGATTTTCTGTACTGTTCCACAAAGGCACTGTCATAGATATCTTTGACTTCAAAATCAGGTCGGGCTTCCAGTATCCAGGCGTGCTTATCTTTGATCAGCCCCAGCAGCTGATTCAGCTTTTGGAAGCAGGCCAGCTTTGACAGGGGCTCCTGCATTTCTGCCCTCAATTCCTGATATGTTTCCTCATATTTACCGGACATTTCTCCCTTGATCTGGTACTTGTAAGACTCGGTAGTCTTAATCTTTTCATAGACGAAATCAAGCTCTGCTTTACAGTCACAATTTTCTTGTGCGCTCAGGGTAAAACTGAAGGATAAGAGGGTTAAAAGGATCGCTAAATTTTTCATTTCGGATTTGTTTTGTATTTGACTTACGATCCAAACGTACAAACACAAATCGGCCTCTAAGCCTTATTATTGGGCCTTGTGGTGAAATCCTACGATTCTGTGGCGGAATTGACAGCGGTTTCTACGGCCTCCTGATAAGTTTTGGAAACAGGTACTTCCATGTCGCTGGTGAGTACCACATTTACCTTGCGGTTTCCGGTACGCCATTGCTTAAAATGATACGGATTGATGAGGTAAGAGCGGTGCGCTCTCATCAATTCAGGTCGCGCGGCTTCTACTGCCGCAAGCTTGTTTCTGATCAGCTGTTTTTTGATATCTCCTTCTTCCTTATAGGTCACCTCTACGTAGTTATCGGAAGACTGAATACAGATGAGATCGTTGAGTGCCAGGCGCAGACTTTCGTAGTTGCCAGTGCCCTTGATTTCAATCTTCTGCTCTTCCAGTTTCTTCTCTTTGTACTTGCCAAAAGACCAGCGACCTGCAGCCACAATGGGAAAGATGGTGAGCACAGCCGGTAGGTAAATACTGGTAAAAAAATAGAGGATGGTGTATGAGTATGGGTTCGAGTCCATGACAATATAGAAGTACACTACCCGCACCACTACAAAGGCAAATACAAACAGAAAAAAGAACTGCCCCAGCTCCGAACCGACTGACCACTTCTGACCCTGGCGCTTGTATAGCCAGTACTGAAATGGCAGAGATGCCAGATAGCAGAGTGAAGCAAATACTCCGTAAAGTGGCAGGTAGATTAACTGCTCTCTGGGACCAAACTCAGTTACATCCAGCGGCTTGGTAAAATACAGAAAGACGAACACCCAGATGACGAGGCCCAGCGCAATCAGTAAATGATGCTTTAAGGATGGGTCGAAAGGATAAGATTTCTTCAACAGTGATGAGCGTTATCGGTGGCCGAATTAAGAAGATAATTATGAAAAAGCCATGATTGTTTTGAAAGAGGTTGAAAAAACAGGCTTAGCACTTCTGTGAGGCTCTGTGTAACAACCAGCTACTCAGCTATAACACAGAGATACGCAGAGCGCCACGGAGATGCACAGAGAATTGGGTGTATTAAAGCATAAAAAACGAATACTGAGCCTCCATTCGTCTGACCACCTCCTCTGTGAAACTCTGTGTAACAGCCAAACCAGTCGCTTCTTTAGATTCTTCCTCACGTCAGAATAGGAAAGAAGCTGAGGTGAGCGTTTCCTCCCCCTTTCTACTCCGAGGTACGAGGAGTCTCAAACTACCACCCTTTGCTCAACAGTAGTCTGGTATTAGCAACGAAATAACCCAATACCCCCTGCACTAAGCCTCCATTCGTCTGACCACCTAAAGTGGTCGGACGATGGCCACCTCCTCTGTGTAACAGCCAAACCAGCCGCTTCTTTAGATGCTTCCTTAAGTCAGAATAGTGAAGAAGCTTAGTTCAGAGCTCTAAGGTCCACCCTTATCTTTTTTCAAGGGCCATGCAACCATTCACCCGGGGTGTCAATCTATTACTTACTAAAAAGTAGAACATATTAGAAAAAGCTTCCGTATATTTGTTCTACAATCTAGTAACATACAATAGATAATCTTATTTAGAACTTATGAAAGAGACAAGATTAGGCGACTTTGAAGAGGTCATTTTGCTATTGGTGGGTATTCTGGATCAGGAAGCTTATGCTTTTAAGATCGCAGAGGAGTTTGAAGTTCAAACAAAGCGTTCGGTTTCGATTGGAGCCGTCCACTCTACCCTCAACCGCCTGGGCGAAAAAGGATTTCTCACCTCCGAGATGGGAGAGTCTACTGCGGAGCGCGGTGGAAGACGCAAACGAATCTACTCTATTACGGCATCAGGTCAGCGTGTGCTGCAAGAGTCAAGGGATTTCAAAGTTAGCCTTTGGAATCAGTTTCCGGCTTTTGCCAGCGGCAACCTGAAAATAGAGTGGCTGAACCTTTAGTAAACAGGCTTGAGCAATAACGGTCACCATATCAATCCTCCCAAACTCGCCATTCGCCTGCTGCAGCGCTTTATCAAAGATGAGCTCGCAGAAGAGGTATTAGGCGACCTGGAAGAGAAATTTCACAAAACTGTTGAAGGTAAAACCATTAGCAAGGCCCGAAAAAATTACTGGTACCAGGTCATACAGTATACGCGGCCCTTTGCGCTAAAAAAACTCAGAATACCCGGACTCTCCGGGCCAACCCCATTAGATATGTATAAGCACTACCTTAAAATCTCATGGAGAAATCTGCTTCGCAGTAAAGTCTTCTCTTCCATCAAAATCGGAGGCTTTGCCATAGGCATTGCCGCCTGCATTCTCATAGCGCTCTACATTCAGCATGAAGCCAGCTATGACAAGCATTATGCAGACGGTGACCGCATTTACCGCATCACCAATAACTACCAGAGTGCTGATGGTGGCAGCATGTGGGTAAACCTGCATGGACCACTGAAGCCCGTACTGGAAGAAAGCTTCCCGGAAATGGAAAAGGTCAGCCGCGTAGTGCTATGGCGCTGGGGCAATGCCGGTGAGAATCACATCCGCCCCATTGAGTCGCGCAACAATATCTATGAAGAGGGCTTCTTCTACGCAGATCCCGAGCTGCTGGAAATTCTGGAAACCCCTATGGTCTATGGCAGTAGTGAGCTGGCTCTTACGGCCCCCAATAGTATGGTCATTACCAAAAGCAAAGCGGATAAGTACTTCCCCAATGAAAACCCGGTGGGTAAGCAAATGGTGCTTAATGATACACCGGAAGACACTTACACCATAGGTGGGGTCATTGAAGATTTCCCAGCCAATTCACACCTTCAGGGCGATTTCATACTTACCCTGGCAGAAAGAAAAACAGGCCCCGGCACCTCCGGCTGGTGCTGCACGAATTATACGTACTACATTAAACTAACCCCCGCTGCAGACAAACTCGCATTGGAGGAGAAAATGGTTGCCCTACGCGATACTTACCTCCTTGACAAGTTCTTAGAAGCCGGTATGACTGATGTTGAGGACCTCAAAAAGCATCAGTCATACTACCTGCAGCCTATCCAAAATGCTTACCTCAACCCGGAAAACATATATGACGATCAGGTTCACGGTTCTCACGATATGCTGTGGATCTTTGGTACCATAGCAGTGATTATTCTGATCATTGCCTGCCTCAACTTCATCAATCTTTCTACGGCCCGTTCTATCAAAAGAGCCAAAGAGGTAGGTTTGCGTAAAGTTGTAGGCTCAGTCAGATCCAGCCTTATCTATCAATACCTGGCCGAATCTATATTCTACTCAGTGCTGTCGGTGCTGGTGGCCGCATTGATAGCTTACCTGGCCCTGCCCCTCTTCAACAACATTGCCGCCAAATCGCTGGTCATTCCATGGACCTCTGCCTGGTTTTTACCATCCCTCCTGTCTGGTGCCGTATTGATCGGTATACTTTCAGGTCTTTACCCGGCTTTTTACCTCTCCCATTTCAACCCTATTGAGGCGCTTAAGGGACGGGCTACCAGTGGCGTGCGATCTGCCTTCTTCCGCAGTGCTATGGTGGTGTTTCAGTTTACGGCCACGGTCATTCTCATTATCGGGGCTTTGGCCATGCATAGCCAGTTTGAGCACTATATGAATAAGTCGCTGGGTTTTGAAAAAGACCAGGTGATCAACCTGCTGGGCGTAAATACACTGGAAGAAACAGAGCGTGATGTGCTCAAAGATGAGCTGCTGAGGCTATCTACCATAGAAAGTGTCAGCCTGGGTGATTACCTGCCTGTAGCAGGAGCCGCTATTACCAATTTCGGCTTCCAGACAGAGGAGCGCAAGGCTACTGACCCCGGATTTGAAGCGGCCCGCTGGCGCATAGATGAAGACTACCTCAGCACCATGGGCATGGAACTGGTAGCAGGCCGAAACTTCACAAAAAGAGCATCAGATAAAGAAGGCATTATTATCAATGAGCGCATGGCGCAGCAGTTTGCGCTGGAAGATCCCTTAGGTACCTGGCTGGTCGATATGTTCGATGGCAGATACCAGGTAATCGGGGTAGTGAAAGACTTTCATTTCGAGTCTCTGATTACCGATGTAAGGCCCCTGGCTATGGTACTGGGTAAGGGCGAATCCACACTTTCGCTCAAAGTAAAAACGGACGATATCCAGGGAAGTCTGGCCGCTATCAGTGCTGTCTGGAAAGACATCAAGCCTAACCAGCCCATCCGCTACAGCTTTATGAATGAGCGATTTGCCATGATGTATTCAGACCTATCGCGCATTAAGCAGCTCTTTCTCACCTTCTCGGTGCTCGCTATCATAGTAGCCTGTCTGGGACTGTTCGCCCTCTCAGCTTACACCATTGAGCAGCGCAGTAAGGAGATCAGCGTACGCAAGGTGCTTGGTGCCAGTGTCAGTAAAATTTTCGGCCTGCTGGCCACTGATTTCATTAAGCTGGTGATCATTGCCAGTCTCATTGCCATTCCTATTGGCTGGTACCTCATGGACAATTTCTTAAATGATCTGGCGAACAGAATTACACTCACCTGGCCCATCTTTCTGATGGCCACCCTTTGTGCTTTTGTCATTGCCCTGGTTACCATCAGCTATGAATCCATCAAGGCAGCCCTGGTGAATCCTGCCACCAGGTTAAGGTCAGAATAATACTCAGCTATTAATTCAGTGAAGAAACAAAGCAACCATATCAACCCTAAGCCTCCCAGGTCGGCCGAAAAACTACTACTGTGGTTTTTGCGCGATGACCTGGCAGAGGAGGTGCTGGGTGATCTGGATGAAAAGTTTTACCAGACACTGGATCAGCAATCATTTAAAAAGGCAAGACGCAACTACTGGTATCAGGTCATCAACTACCTGCGCCCCTTTGCCATCAGTTTTTTCAGGTCACAACTCATTAACACCGCCATGGTCAGACATAATTTCACGGTAAGCTTCAGAAACCTGCTCAAAAGTAAGGTGTATTCCCTTATCAATATTGGCGGACTGGCCCTGGGAATGGCCGTAGCCATGCTCATAGGCCTGTGGGTCAACGATGAGCTGAGCTTTAATAAGTATCACAACAATTACGACCACATAGTACAGGTACTGCGGCATGATGAAGCTGCCACCAACACATCCATGACCACTGGTATGGGTACCCTGATCGCCCAGAACTTCTCGGATCACTTCGAAAAAGTGGTAATGGTCCGGGGCAGAATTGAGCAGCGTACCCTCGCTTATAATAATCTCAAATTCACCCAAAAGGGCTACTTCATGCAGAAAGACGGCCCCGAATTGCTGGGGCTCAAAATGAAGTACGGCAGCCATACCGGACTCACCGACATTAATTCCATCATCCTTTCAGAATCTGTCGCCATCAAGCTCTTTGGTAACACGAACCCCATGAACAAGCTGGTAAGGATGAATGCAGAATGGGATTTGAAGGTAACCGGGGTATATGAAGATATACCGGAGAATTCTGAGTTCAGTCAAGCCTCCTACTTCAGCACCCTGGACCGATACCTTAAGAATCGGGCCGGGCTGGATGTATGGAACAATTATAACATGTACATCTTTGCGCAGCTCAATCCTCAAATCGACATCGCTGAGGTATCCGGGCTGGTTGAATCTGCTTTTCTGGAAAGGCTGGCTGATTTTGAAGATGGCAACACGGCTTTCTTTCTCAACCCCATGAGCGAATGGCACCTGAACTCTGAGTTTGAAAACGGAGAAAGAGTCACCAGCAAAGCACAGCTATTTGTATGGTTCTACACCGTAATAGGAGCTTTTGTGCTTATTCTGGCTTGCATCAATTTCATGAATCTGAGCACAGCTCGGTCAGAGAAGCGGGCCAAAGAGGTGGGCATCAGAAAAACACTTGGCTCGGTCAGGACGCAGCTGATCACACAGTTTTACATTGAGTCTTTGCTTTATTGCTTACTGGCTTTCGGGCTCTCTCTGGTGCTTTTCAATGCAGCCCTACCCTGGTTTAACAATGCTTCCGGTAAAAGCATGACACTGCCCTGGGGAGCATCCAACTTTTGGCTGCTGTCTATCGGCTTTATGTCATTCACGGCCTTTCTCGCAGGATCTTATCCTGCCGCCTATCTCTCCTCTTTTCAGCCGGTAAAAGCACTCAAGAGTACCTTTACTGGTGGTAAGAGAGCTTCTCTCCCGAGAAAAGTGCTGGTTGTATTTCAGTTCAGTATCTCCATTGCCCTCATCATCGGTACCATTACGGTAAATAACCAAATACAGTTTGCTAAAAACAGACCTGTAGGCTATAGCCCTGAAGGCATGATCGGGCTGCGACCTGCCAGCCCTGACTTTAACAACAAGCTACCCGTTATCATAGAAGAACTTAAAAGAACGGGCATGGTAGCGGCTGTGGGTGCTGCAGACTATGCTGTTACCAGTACGCTTGGCTGGACCGGAGGCTTTCAATGGGAGGGTGCAGAAAACACCGAAAACATCTCCTTCAATACCATCAGTGTATCGTACGACTATGGCAAAACAGTAGGGCTCGAATTTATCTCAGGGCGTGATTTCTCGCCAGATTTTGCCAGCGACAAGCAGGGCGTGCTGATCAACCGGTCTGCCATGGAAATCATGGGGCTCGAAAATCCGGTTGGCCGGAAGCTAACCTATACTTCTCGCGGGAAAGCCCCCGAACACTATACCATTCTGGGCCTGGTAGAAGATATGATCAAGGGCTCTCCTTTTGAATCTACCAGCCAGTCTCTCATGTTTCTGGAGCAAAGGCCTATGCGCTGGCTCTACATCAGGGTTGCCCCGGAAGTCAGCCTTTCCCAGGCCATTCCGGTGATTGAAAATAAGTTTAACGAGGTTTACCCTGCCGCTCCTTTTGACTTTCAGTTTACTGAGGCTGAATACGCATCAAAATTCGAAGCAGAAGAACGCATCGCCAATCTCGCTGGTTTCTTCAGTCTGCTGGCGATCATTATCAGCTGCCTCGGGCTTTTCGGCCTGGCCTCCTATGTAGCAGAGCAACGCACCAAAGAAATCGGTATCAGAAAGGTACTCGGTGCCACAGTTGCTCAACTCTGGCATCTGCTTTCGAGAGATTTTGCCATGCTCACCTTTATCGCCTGCCTTATTGCCATCCCCCTCGCCTATGTGGTACTCAGCGGTTGGCTGGCAGGTTATGAGGACGTACGCACTCCATTGTACTGGTGGATATTTGCCTATGCCGGTGGCGGGGCTTTGGCCATCACATTGCTTACCGTAAGCTTCCAGGCTATCAAAACTTCTATCGCAAATCCGGTAAATGCTTTAAGAAGTGAATAAGCGCGAATACCATATCGACAAGACACCTCCCCGATCAGCCGAAAAACTGCTATTGTGGTTTTTGCGCGATGACCTGGCTGAAGAGGTACTGGGTGATCTGGATGAAAAATTCTATCAAACGCTGGACAGACAATCTCAAAGTAAAGCAAAACGAAATTACTGGTACCAGGTACTCCATTACCTGCGCCCTTTTGCCATCAAAACTTTCAAGTCAAAACTTAACAACACTGCCATGGTCAAACACAACTTCAAAATCAGCTACAGACAAATGCTCCACAACAAGGGCTACTCATTGATCAATATCGGGGGGCTTGCCATGGGCATGGTCGTAGCCATGCTGATAGGCCTGTGGGTCAATGATGAACTTTCCTTTAACAAGTACCACGACAACTACGACCAGTTGGTGCAGATCATGAGGCAGGAGAGCGATGGCACCGAACGCTACACCAGCGGCTTTATGGCCTCAGGTATGGGCGCCTTGCTCAAAGAGAAATTCCCTGACCGACTGAGTGAAGTGACTATGATCAGGTCGCGCTCGCAAAGCAGGGTACTGGCGGCCGGTGAAAACAGGTTTACCTTCAATGGTCACTTTATTGAAGCTCCGGGTCCTGGTCTGCTAGGGCTCAAACTCAAATACGGTAACATTAACGGACTAAAAGACCAGAACACCATCATGCTGTCTGAATCGGCAGCCTATGGCCTTTTTGGTGAAACGGATCCCACCGGAAAGCTGGTGAAAATGAATGCAGGCCGTGATCTTGATGTGGTTGGTGTATATGAAGATTTACCCAGTAACTCTACCTTCAGAGACAAAGATTTTTTCGCGCCTCTGCTGCGGCTTTTCGGAGGCAACGAAAACGCCCTGAATGTATGGAACAATTATAACATCTACATCTATGCTAAAGCTCAGAAAAATGCTGACCTGGCTCAGTTGGGCGAACTTGTAAACGAGGTCATCACAGAGCGTCTGGGCCAGCGGGCCGTGGATCGCAACACTCAAATAATCATTCACCCTATGAATGAATGGCATAAAAAGGAGTTCCAGGAGGATCGGGTTGTAGTAAGCCAGGCCCATAAATTCATCTGGCTTTATGGCATTATTGGTTTGTGCGTACTCGTACTCGCCTGTATCAACTTTATGAACCTGAGCACAGCACGATCAGAAAAGAGAGCCCGAGAAGTGGGGATCAGAAAAACACTGGGGTCTGTCAGAAAGCAGCTGATCGCCCAGTTCTATATGGAGTCCATGCTGTACACACTACTGGCCTTTACCCTCTCCCTGGGGCTACTTTGGGCCTTGCTTCCCTGGTTCAACGAAACCTCCGGTAAGCAAATGGATGCCCCCTGGGGCATCACCGGGTTCTGGCTGCTCTCTGCCGGCTTTATCGTTTTTACCGCATTGATCGCAGGCTCCTACCCTGCCGCCTACCTATCATCTTTCAAACCCATAAAGGCACTGAAGGGCAGCCTGCGTGTAGGCAAAGGAGCGGCCATTCCCAGAAAGGTGCTGGTAGTATTTCAGTTCACCATTTCCGTAGCGCTGATTATAGGTACCATCACGGTCAACAATCAGATTCAGGAAGCCAAAGAACGCCCGATAGGCTATTCACCCGAAGGTATGATTTCGCTCAGACCCGCCTCACCCAACTATGGTAAAAACAGGAAGCTACTGCGCGCGGAAATGATGAAGACAGGAGTGGTAAAAGCCGTGGGTATGTCTAACTATCCCGTGATTAGTAACCTGGGCTGGAACGGAGGCTTTACCTGGAAAGGTATGGATCCGGGCTTTACCAGCTCATTTAATACCATTACCATTTCTCACGGTTATGGTGACGCTGTAGGGCTGGAATTTATAGACGGTCGCGACTTTTCTGAGGAGTTTGAAACGGATAAAGATGCGATCCTGATCAACCGATCGGCTATGGAAGCTATGAAACTTGAAAATCCTGTAGGCACCGTAGTGCGCTATGATCCGAGCTTTGCTGAGGCTCGCAACTACACCATTATAGGCGTAGTAGAAGATATGATCAAGGGCTCGCCTTTCCAGCAAACAGATCAATCAATAATGTTCCTCGATCAGGAATTTACCTCATGGATGTATATCCGCATCAATCCTGACATGTCGGCCAGCCAGGCACTGCCCAAAATTCAGGAAGTATTCAATACCATACTACCCGAAGCGCCTTTTGACTTTAAGTTTGCAGATGATGACTATATGGCAAAATTTGAAGCGGAAGAGCGTATTGGCGATCTGGCCGGATTCTTTACCCTGCTGGCCATTCTTATCAGCTGCCTCGGTCTTTTCGGGCTGGCCTCTTATATAGCGGAGCAGCGCACCAAAGAAATAGGCATTCGTAAGGTACTGGGAGCCAGTGTCACCAGCCTGTGGAGGCTGCTTTCTAAAGATTTTGCACTGCTGGTGCTGATCTCCTGCTTTATCTCTATCCCCATCGCCTACAGTGTACTGGATGGCTGGCTGGAAACCTATGAGGTGCGCACTAAGCTTTACTGGTGGACCTTCGCTCTGGCTGCCGTGGGAGCATTGGTTGTTACCATGGTCACAGTAAGCTTTCAAGCCATCAGAGCATCGGTGGCCAACCCGGTTAAATCACTGAGAAGTGAATAATCATCAACCAACAGGCTTATAAAATTGAGAGAGAAAAACGAAAAAATCACCCCTCCCAGGATCGCAGAGCGATTTCTGCTATGGTTTCTCAGGGCAGATCTGGCCGAAGAGGTATTGGGTGATCTTGAAGAAAAATTTTATAGCCAACTCGAAAAGAATAGAACACGAAAGGCAAAGCGCAACTACTGGCTGCAGGTATTCAATTACCTGCGCCCCTTTGCCCTCAAGGCATTCAGTGCACACAGTAAATACAGGTCAAACTTTATTACCATGCTCAAACACAACCTACTCATCAGCTACCGGAGCTTTATGCGCTTCAAAAGCACTTTTTTCATCAACCTGACGGGATTGGCCAGTGGCCTGGCCTGTACCCTGCTGATCTACCTGTGGGTAGCCGATGAAATGAAAATGGATCGCTTTCACGAAAAAGGTGATCGCATCTATCAGGTACTCCAACACAACCGCTGGGGGACCGAGGTACAAACCATGACGAATACCCCAAGACTGCTTTCCTCTTCCTTAAAGGCAGACTTTCCTGAGGTAGAGCTTTCCATAAGCGTCAACGATGACTGGGCGGATACTCCGGGAGTCATCAGCTTTGGAGACATAAAGTTTAAAGCCAAAGACAATCAGATAGACCCTGACTTCTTCAATGTTTTCTCTTATGAGTTGCTTCAGGGTAACCCTGACAATCCGGTTCCCGATACTAAATCTGTGCTTATTTCAGATAAACTGGCTGCAAAGCTTTTTAAAGATGGACAGGATGCTGTAGGCCAGACCGTTCACTGGGATCAGTACGATATGTCCGGTAACTACCTCATCACCGGAGTATTTAAGGCGCCACCCGGCTATTCTTCCAGGCAGTTTGAGCTACTGTTTTCAGAAGAATTACTGGTAGAACGCCAGCACGACTATAACAGCTGGGGAAGTAACAATGACCGGACTTACCTTCTGCTGAAGCAAGGAACGGATATAGCTGCTTTCAACGCCAAAATTGAAGACTACTTAAAGACAAAAATTGACGGGGCAAAGAACACATTGAGTGTTCAGAAATTTGGTGACCGCTACTTGCATGGCTCCTTTGTTAATGCTCAACAGGCAGGAGGTCGTATTGTGTATGTACGACTCTTCGGCCTGGTGGCGCTCTTTATTCTTGGTATTGCCTGTATCAACTTTATGAACCTTACCACGGCCAAGGCGAGCAATCGCATGAAGGAAATAGGTGTGAAGAAGGCCATTGGTGCCAAACGCAACACACTCGTCTCTCAATACCTCAGTGAGTCATTGCTGTTGTCTTTTATCGGTCTGCTGATAGCACTTTTATTGACCAATCTTTTTCTCGGGCAGTTCAATGAAATAACGGGCAAACAAATAGAATTCCGCCTGGACGCCACCTTACTCACAGGTGCACTGATCATCACCCTGATAACAGGCCTGCTATCCGGCAGCTATCCAGCCCTTTATTTATCCGGGCTGCATCCCATTGCCATGCTCAAAGGCAAAATGAAGCAGACTTTTGGAGATACCTGGCTCAGAAAAGGACTCGTGATTTTCCAGTTTACCATCTCTGCAGTGCTCATTACAGCCGTAATGGTGATCTCACAGCAGATCGACTATATCCAGTCCAAAAACCTGGGTTTTAAGAAAGAAAACCTGATGCGATTTGACTATGTAACGCCAGAGGGGCCGGGATACCGTGCCTTTATGCAGGAGCTTAAGTCTATTCCGGGTATCATCAATGCGGCAGGCGCGGTAGATGACGCTACCGGTGAGCATGGTGGCACCAGCAATGTTTCATGGCCCGGCAAAGAGGAAGGTAGCCGTACTTACTTCGAAATTCTCAATGTAGGCTATGACTTTCTGGAGACCATGGGCATTGGAATGGTAGCGGGCAGAACTTATGAGACAGGACGAGATGTGGGCGGCAGAAGCAGAATCATCTTTAATGAAGCTGCCATCAAGGCCATGGGGCTTAAAGATCCTATTGGTAAGACAGTAGAGATCCAAAGAGAAAAATCCGAGATAATAGGTGTAGTCAAAGACTTCCACTTTCAGACGATGTATCAGGACATTGCACCCCTTTACATTCAACTGGGCCGGGAGCTTGAGTACACACTTATTCGCCTGCGACCTGAAAACCTGCCTGAAACCATAGCGGCTATAGAAGAGGTATATGACGCTCACCTGGATGGTGTTCCTTTCGACTTCACATTTGTGGATTCAGACTACGATGCCATGTACCGCCAGGAGCAGAGTATTTCATCGCTTTCAAAATACTTTGCTGGCATAGCCATTATCATCTCCTGCCTGGGGCTGCTGGGCCTCACAGCTTTTACTGCAGAGAAACGCTCTAAAGAAATTGGTATCCGCAAAGTGCTGGGTTCGGGTAACTGGCGCATCATTTACCTGCTCTCTTCAGATTTCACCCGCATGATCATAGCAGCCCTCATCATTGGCTTACCCATCAGCTATTATGTGGCTCAGGAGTGGATACAGAATTTCGCTTACAGCATAGACCTGCAAGTATCACAGTTTCTGCTGGTAGGCCTGCTCACCATAGGCATTGCCTGGCTGGCGGTAGGCATACAAACCATGAAAGCGGCCAATGCTAACCCCGTGGACGCACTGAGAAGTGAGTAATGACAACCAGCATATCGATCCACCCAGGCTGGCAGAGCGCTTCTTGCTTTGGTTTCTCAAAGACGAACTGACGGAAGAGGTACTGGGAGATCTGGATGAAAAATTCCACAGTCAACTTGATAAAAAAGGCCTTACCAGAGCTAGGCTTAACTATTGGTATCAGGTATTGAAATATCTAAGGCCCTTCGCCCTGAAACGTCACCCGTCAACACGCTCAAACAACACCGCCATGCTCAAACACAACCTTCTTATTTCCTTCCGGAGTTTCAAGCGATACAAAAGTACCTTTATGATCAACCTCCTGGGGCTGGCAGGTGGTCTGGCCAGTGCCCTGCTCATTTACCTATGGGTAAACGATGAATTGCATATGGATGTATTCCATGAGAAAGACAGCCAGCAGCATGTACAGGTGATTCATACTTACCCTACCTCAGGCAGCTATCACACCAACACCAATGGCGCTACTCCTAACCCTTTATTTGAAAGGCTGGCCAAAGAAATGCCGGAAATAGCCTATTCATTTCCTGTCAAAGCACACCCCGATTACAAAGGCGTTCTTTCAGCAGGTGATCGTAATACCCGGGCTCAATACCAATTCATAGGCAAAGGTTATTTCAATGTATTTCCGGGAGATTTTATTCATGGCAACAAGTATGAAGTACTGTCAGACAAGGGTGAAATTGCCATTTCTGAAAAGCTGGCTATGGCACTTTTTCAATCTACAGAAAAGGCCATGGGTCAGCTTGTGGAGTTGAAAGACGAAGGTTACGGTGGTTCCTATATGGTCTCTGGTGTCTTCAGACCCATTGCTAACGCTTCTGCCGACTTTGATATTTTGCTGAGCTACGAGCTTTTCAGAGATGCCGGTTTCATGCAATGGTACAATAGCGGTACCCAGGCACATCTGGTGCTAAACGAAGGAGTCGACCTTGATCAGTTCAACGATAAAATGCACGGCTATTTAAAGACCTTATCGGAGAACTGGCTTGACATTCTATACGCGCAACCCTACTCAGAAAAATACCTTTATGGTAAATATCAGAATGGTTTACCAATGGCCGGAAGAATCACCTATGTAAGACTCTTTTCCACAATAGCACTGTTTATACTCGTAATTGCCTGTGTCAACTACATGAATTTTTCTACGGCCAAGGCATCAAGGCGCATCAAAGAAATCGGGGTCAAAAAGGCGATTGGTGCAGGGCGCAGATCCCTGATTTCACAGTATTTCGGAGAGTCCGTATTTATGGCCTTCCTGGCACTCATCTTAGCATTGGCCATGGCCTACATACTCCTGCCACAGTTCAATGAAATTACAGGAAAGCAACTGTCATTTGACCTTGACCCTGACATCATATTCGCAACACTGGCCATCACAGGATTTACGGGTTTGATCTCCGGCATTTACCCCGCATTGCTTCTCTCTGGTTTTAACCCATTGGTGGCCCTGAAAGGCACACTCAAAAGCAGTACAAAGGAATTGGGGTTTCGAAAGGGCCTGGTCGTTTTTCAATTTGCAGTATCTGTAATTCTCATCGTTTCAGTCCTTGTTATTTACAAACAGGTGGAGTTTATACAGACCACCAACCTGGGGTACAATAAAGACCACATCATTACCTTTCAGAAAGAGGGTAAACTCAAAACAGACTTTGAGCCCTTTCTCACACAGGTCAGAAACATTACGGGGGTTGTAAATGCCTCACAAATGAGCGGTGACTTGCCCGGCAAAATCAATTTCTCCCAGGGCTACAAATGGGAAGGCATGACTGATGAGGATAAAAGCTTAAGGTTTTATCAGATTAGGGGTGGCTATGAGCTGATCGACTTGCTGGGTATTCAGCTGAAGGCAGGCCGCAATTTTTCACGGGATTTTGCTACTGACACAGATGCCATCATTCTCAATGAAACAGCTGTAGAAATGACCAGGCTGCAAGATCCAGTCGGTCAGAAATTTGGTAACTATAACCCCAGAGCGAAAACCAAAGAGATCATCGGGGTTGTTGAGAACTTCCATTTCCAATCTTTACAAGAGCAGGTCCGGCCCTTCTTTTTCTCCATCAGCGATAGTGGCCAGAAATTCATTATCAAACTACAGGCAGGCACGGAGAGAGCAACCATCGATCAGATTAAGGCATTACACGAAAGTTTCAATGAAGGCTATCCTTTTGAATTCAGATTTCTGGATGATGACTACCAGGCGCTCTACGCCTCAGAAGAACGACTGACTTTACTTTCAAGGTACTTTGCCTCAATAGCTGTTGGCATTTCCTGCCTGGGCCTGCTGGCCCTAACGGCTTTCAGCACACAAAAGAGGTTTAAAGAAATTGCCATAAGAAAAGTGCTCGGCTCCAGTAATACCAACATAGTGCGGCTATTATCCCGCGAGTTTATTCTTCCGGTTTTAGTCGCCACCCTTATCGCCTTACCCATCAGCTATTACCTGATGAGAAACTGGCTTGATGGTTTTTCTTTCCGGATTGAATTAAACCCTATGTACTTTATTCTGGCAGGGGCATTGATGACGGCCATCGCCTGGCTCACCATCCTGACACAAACGGCTAAATCGGCCAGGATAAATATCACCGAGAGCCTGAGGAGTGAATAAGCCAAAGGACGATATCACCCCTCCCCGCCTGGCAAAACGCCTTTTAAGCTTCTTCCTCAAAGAGGAGCTTGCCGAAGAAGTGCGGGGTGATCTGGCAGAGAAATTTCATCAAACATGCAAGGCTCAGTCTGCATACAAAGCAAAAAGAAACTACTGGTATCAGGTTTTCAACTACATGAGACCTTTTGCCTTCAAAAAGAATCGGTCATTTCACTCAAATCCAACCATTATGTTCAAGCACAACTTTCTGATCAGCTACAGGAGCTTTCTCCGGTCAAAAAGCACCTTTCTTATCAACCTTATCGGGCTTTCCAGTGGATTAGTCTGCACACTGCTCATTTACCTCTGGGTGGCAGATGAACTCTCCATTGATACATTTCACGAAAATGACAGCAGGCTCTACCAGGTGATGCGAAACTACGATGTGAATGGTGAGACAGCCACCACCGCCTATATGCCGGGCTTGCTGGCCGATGAGCTGATGGCCAATCACCCCGAAGTAGCCTATGCCACTACGGTATGGCCTGCCGGTTTCTTTGGTGATGAAGGCCTGGTTTCTCTTGGTAAAAAGCAGCTCAAAGCAGAGGCGCAATATGTGGATAATCAATTTCTGAGCATCATGTCATTTCCACTGATTGAAGGGGATGCTACCACTGCGCTAAAAGACAAGAAGAATGTATTGATTTCAGAGTCCCTTGCCCTCAGGCTCTTTGGCACTACAGAAAACCTGCTTGGCAAAACCCTTCACTGGAATGAAGGTCAAACCTCAAGCGACTTTGTTATCAGCGGGCTGTTTGAAGATGTTCCTCAAAACTCTACGATGCAGTTTAATATGCTACTGCAGTCGCAGCTCATGATGGATAACTATGAGTACATGAAGCATTGGGGTAACAGCAACCCTGAAGTATATGTATTGCTCAAAGAAGAAGCACTGGCAGAAAGCCTGAACCAGAAAATTGAGAAACTGATTCAAAGCAAGGTTAAAAAGTCAGATGCGGTATTGTTCATCCAGAAATTCTCCGACCGATACCTGCACGGCTCGTATGAAAACGGAGTGGTGGCAGGCGGCAGAATTGCCTATGTAAGATTATTTTCAATTGTCGCCCTGGTAATTCTCGCTATAGCCTGCATCAACTTTATGAATTTATCTACCGCCAGAGCGGCCGGCAGACTCAAAGAGATAGGCGTAAAAAAAGCCCTCGGGGCAAGACGAAAAACGCTGATTGCCCAGTACTTCACGGAATCATTCCTGATTACACTGTTAAGTGCTTTTTTTGCCATTGGTGTTACTTTTTTACTCCTGCCCCAGTTCAATATTATCACCGGCAAATCTCTGTCACTGGATTTCAATGCTCAACTCATTGGCTGGACACTGGCTATCGTAGGCATAACCGGTTTTCTGGCAGGCAGCTATCCTGCGCTCTATCTTTCAAATCTCCAGACTACCGAATCGCTCAAAGGCAAACTCGTGAAGAAGTTTGGCGATATCTGGGCGAGAAAAGGTCTGGTTACCTTCCAGTTTTCTATCTCTGTGATCATGATTATGGGTGTACTGGTGGTGGTGCAGCAAATGGACTTCATCCAGTCTAAAAACCTGGGTTATGAACGCGACAATGTGATTCAATTTCACAATACAGGCATTGAGGAAACTAACTATCAGAACTTTTTAACCAGCCTGGAGGCCATCCCCGGAGTACTCCACACTTCTTCTATCGGACACGACCTGGTGGGCGACCATGGCGAAACAACCGGACTGAGCTGGCCGGGAAAAGAGCAGGGACAGCGCGTCAACTTTATCAACCTGGAAATGAGCGCTGGCTTTATAGAAACCATGGGCATGGAGGTGATAGTGGGCCGCTCCTTTGATCGTAGCAGGGCTAATGAAGAAAAGAAAATCATCTTCAATGAAACCGCCATAAAGCAGATGGGCCTCGAAGACCCGATTGGCAAAACCATTAAACTTTGGGGCCGGGAGAAAGAAATCATTGGTATAGTGAAGGACTTTCATGCCCAGTCGCTCTATGAGCCATTGCTCCCCACCTTTATTCAGGCCTACCCCATGCTCAGCAGCACAGTGGTTAAAATTCAGGCGGGTACTGAGTTGGATATTATCACAAAAATTGAAGCCAGCTATGAATCATTCACCAGCGGTGTCCCTTTTGAATTCAGATTTATGGACACTGACTACCAGGCCATGTACCAAAGCGAAAAAAGAGTCTCTTCCCTTTCGCAGTACTTTGCCGTAGTTGCTGTAATCATATCCTGCCTGGGCCTGCTGGGGCTCACGGCCTTTACGGCAGAAAAACGCTCTAAGGAAATAGGGGTACGCAAGGTATTGGGGGCTGAGGTATGGCGCATTGTGCTGCTGCTCACCAGTGACTTCACCAAAATGGTACTGATGGCACTGGCCATTGGCTTGCCCATCGGCTACCTTATTGCGCAACAATGGCTACAGGACTTTGCCTTCGGCATTGACCTGAGCATCAACTATTTTATGCTCGCAGGCATTATCATGATCTCCATTGCCTGGCTCACAGTGAGCCTTCAAACACTGAAAGCCGCCCGAGCAAACCCGGTAGATAGCCTCAGAAATGAATAAACCACAAAAACATATCGCCCCACCGAGGCTGGCAGAACGCATACTACTCTGGTTTCTCAAAGAAGAGCTGGCCGAAGAAGTGCTGGGCGACCTGGATGAGAAGTTTTACAGTCAACTCGAAAAGAGCAGCCCTGGTCGGGCCCGACTGAACTATTGGTACCAGGTTTTCAACTACCTGAGACCCTTCGCTTTCAGGTTTTTTCAATCAAATAACTCAAACAACACAACAATGCTCAAACACAACCTGCTTATCAGCTTGCGAAGCTTTCAACGCTCCAAAAGCACTTTCTTTATCAATCTGGTCGGTCTGGCCAGCGGACTGGTCTGTACACTGCTGATTTATCTCTGGGTCATGGATGAACTGGCCGTTGACCGATTCCACCAGGACAGCGACCGGCTTTACCAGGTCATGCACAATGATGTAAACAATGGTGAGATCAGAACCATGTCTTATATGCCCGGCAGGTTAGCAGAGGCACTGAGGGCGGACTTTCCCGAGGTAGAAACAGCCACCATGGTAGTGCTACCCGGCTTCTTGAGCAGTGGAGGCTACATCTCCTTTGGGGATAAGTATCTCAGTGTTAAAGAGCAGTTTGTAGACGACCAGTTTTTCAACGTGCTGACGTTTCCGCTTGTGCAGGGCAATCCTGCAACAGCCACTGACGACAAGACTGATATCGTGATCTCTGAAAGCATGGCCCTTAAGCTCTTCAATACAACAGATAATGTGGTAGGCAAAACCCTGCGCTGGGATGAAAAAGGTACAGGAGGAGACCTTATCATCTCAGGCATCTTCGAGGATGTACCAGCCTCATCTACCTACCAGTTTGATGTACTTCTGAACTATGAGCGCGTAGTAGAAGCTAACTCTTATGTAACCGAGTGGTTTAACAGCAACCCGCACACGCTAGTAAAGCTAAGAGCAGGAGCCTCTCTGGCTAACTTCAACACAAAGATCAGGGATATCATCAAAACCCATGTTGAAGACTCAGAATCAACGCTGTTTGCTCAAAAGTTTTCGGACCGGTACCTCTACGGCTCTTATGAAAATGGCCGGATTGCAGGTGGCAGAATCGCCTATGTGCGCTTGTTCTCACTGGTGGCCGCAGTCATCCTGATCATTGCCTGTATCAATTTCATGAACCTGTCTACCGCAAGGGCTACGAACCGTCTCAAGGAAATTGGCGTCAAAAAAGTGCTGGGAGCCAGACGTAAAACACTCATTGCTCAATACTTCACGGAGTCTTTTATGCTCACCCTGAGTGCAACCCTGCTGGCCATCTTTCTCACCTCGTTGCTACTACCCAAATTCAGTGAATTAACGGGAAAAGCCTTATCACTTCCCTTTAATCCGGTGTTTGTTATTTCGCTGCTCCTGTTGATCTGTATCACCGGTTTTCTGGCTGGCAGCTATCCGGCACTATACCTCTCCGGCCTTAAGGCCAGCGAATCTTTAAAGGGTAAATTAGTACGGGGCCTGTCTGCCGTTTGGGCCAGAAAAGGATTGGTCATTTTTCAGTTTTCTACTTCTGTGGTGCTGATTGTTACCGTACTCATCGTATCGCAACAGATTAGCTTTATCCAATCTAAAAACCTCGGCTACGAAAGAGATAACGTACTCTATTTCAACAACACCGGCATTAAAAAAGAAAACTATGCAAGCTTTATATCACAGTTGGAGAGCATTCCCGGTGTGATCAGCACCTCTACAGCCGATCATAACATGAAGGACGATGAGAGTCGTACTTCCGGCCTTGACTGGCCAGGCAAAGGCCCTGACACTAAATTTGATTTCAATATACTTTCCATGGGTACCGGCTTTGTGGAAACCATAGGTATGGAGATCGTAGCAGGTCGCTCTTTTGAAAGAGAAAGAGCCAATGAACGGTCCAAGATCATCTTTAACGAAACTGCCATCCGTATGATGGGGCTGGAGGATCCCGTGGGCCAGACGATTGAGCTTTGGGGCAACAAGAAAGAAATCATTGGTGTGGTCAAAGACTTCCACCTGGCAACACTCCACAAGGCCATTGAGCCTTGCTTTATTCAAATATACCCGATGCGCAGCCGCACGATGGTAAAAATACAAGCAGGCACAGAGTTAGAAACCCTGAACCAAATAGAGGAAGTTCATAGCGAGGCCACCGCAGGTATGCCCTTAGAGTTTCAGTTTATGGATGCAGATTATGAGCAAATGTATCAGAGCGAAAAACGGGTCGCTTTCCTTTCTCAGTCCTTTGCCGTTGTGGCGATCATTATTTCTTGCCTGGGCCTGCTGGGGCTTGCGGCCTTTACTGCCGAAAGACGCTCCAAAGAAGTGGGTGTGCGCAAGGTACTGGGGGCTGAAGTCTGGCGGCTTGTACTCCTACTCTCTGGCGACTTTACCAAAATGGTGTTGGTGGCGCTGGTCATAGGCCTGCCCATCAGCTACTTTATCACCCAAAGCTGGCTGCAGGGCTTTGCCTTCGGCATCAGTCTGGATATCTGGTATTTTGCTCTCGCAGGTGGGCTTATCCTGGCCATTGCCTGGCTCACCGTAGGCCTTCAAACCTTTAAAGCTGCCAGGGCCAATCCGGTGGATAGTCTCAGGAGCGAATAATACTATATATAGTAGAAGCTGTAAAGGGGATTCTCCCTTTTACAGACTCATAGTGACTCCGGTAGTACAAGTTAGGGTTGTATAGGATAGTGCCAGAAAAAAGCCACCCGTATACTTGTCCTCACTGTGATATCTGATGATATTGAGCACTTACTCAGATTAACACGTCATTGCCTGTATCACAGAACAGAAAAGAAACTGCCTGGAAAAAGAGCCGAAAATTCGGAGATGTAAAGGGTGGTCGCTTACGCCCCAAGCTCGCTGATAATATCTTCAACAGGCAACACAGTCTGTTGCGCCCGGCTCCTGGTGAAGAATCTCCGGTGTATATGGTGGACAATCCCTCCCGTGACTTTTTCTTTCCCATCACGGTGGAAGACGTAAGGAGTTTTCTCTCAAAACTGCCCCCCGAAATTACTGGGAATTTGACTCATGTATGGTTTAGAAAGCCCTCTAAGAAAAGGAAATACCAGGGGGCTTTTATTTGTGGCAGCGGTGTCCAGCTCATAGTCCTCTACCCGTTCCCCAAAGACCTCTTGATGAGGTTTGGAGAACAAAAGCCAGATAAAGCTACCCTTAAGTGGTATGCTGCATTCCAGCCTGAACTGATTCAAAAAGGCAATAAATGGTTTTTGAAATGGTCCGAAGAAGGCATAAGAGACTATTACCTGAATGGCCTGCTGCTGCATGAACTAGGTCATAAAGTTGATAGCTACTACAAACGCTATTGGAGTGCTGCCTATCCGAAAAAAGCTGAAAAATTCGCAGACAACTTCGCCTACTATTGGGCCAATGAGTTCAGAACAGACTATGAATAAGCTCCCTTTACTACTTCTCAGCTTTGTCCTACTCGTGAATTGCTCACCAAAAAAATCGGCCGACTATGCAGGCCTACTGGAAGAAGCACCCAAAAACATACCCCTCCCCTTTAAACCTGAGCTGATGCCTGAAGGGGTGATCATTCATAGTGGCAGCTTTTCACCTGACCTAAAAACCTATTTCTATACCCTTTCAGATGCCCGTTACGAGCGATTTGATGTGTATATGATCGTGAGAACTGATGATCAATGGACAGCCCCTGAAGAAGCCTTTTTCAACACCGGGTTCAATGAGCATGGTGCTAAGTTCTCTCCTGATGGCAATACCATCTACTTTACCTCCACCCGCCCCTCGGGCGTAAAAGGAGTGGCTGATACCTGGCATCTCTGGAAATCGGAGAAGAAGCAAAATGGCTGGTCCAAGCCCACCTTTGTCGATATCCCCAACCTGCGCGATAAGCTGGTATCTCACCCTACCATCACCGAATCCGGCAAGCTGTATTTTCACGCCAGCAACCTTGATTATAGCGAAATGACGCTCTACTCCGCACAGTCGACTTCCGGTGGATTCGGAGAAGCGCATAAGCTCGCTATCACCGAAAACAGTCTGGCTTGTACACCTTTCGTGACAGCCGATGGACAACTGCTGATTTATGCGGCCATTGGTAGTCAGCTGGATTTGATGATCAGTAAAAAGACAACTAACGGAGACTGGAGCAAGCCTGTTCGGCTGGGCAAAGAAACCAATACACATGGACAAGGGAATCCTTACCTGACCCCTGATGGTAAATACCTCTTTTACACCACCGGCACCGAGCCTGAAACAGACCAAAACCCTGATTGGCAGGTGAATTGGGTTGACCTGTCTGTGGCATTAGCAAAAGAAAACAACTGATAGAACGAAGAAAGGAATAGCTTTCAAAAATCACTCTAGCTCTTAAACTCCTGAACCAGAGCAGAGAAATGCCTGATCCTGTGCTGCCAGTTGCGATAAGCTACATAGGAAAACCCTCCCAGGGTTACCACCATACCCCCGAGTATCAGGTATTTCGTACTGGTGAAGGCTAAGCCGGTGCTAAAAAACACGATCAGCGACAGGCTGAAAAGTATAGAGCTGATTACTGAAAAAGCAGACAGCTTTTTCAGTAGAGTTACCAGATTTTTCAGGGATGCAACAATACTTGAGCCCTTCACCCTGCGCATGATCAGAAAATAACCCGCTACATCATTCAAAATAAAGAGCAGCCCGGATACTACGAGCAAAACGCTGGCCCAAAGCGGTTTATCGATAGCGTCAAAAGCATTCTGGTAAGTGAGTAGAAAGCCTATCAACAGCACCGATTCGATCAGCAGCTTCAGCTGGACTCTTCTGAGTTTTGGGTGATGGCGCACCTGTGTCATTTTCTCAAGCGCTGAGGTAGTTCGGGTATTTTCTCCGGCCTCTTGCCAGCTGGTTTTTAAGTCATCCAGTTCCATAATCTTAGTTCAAAATTCTTTTCAGTTTCTCTTTTATTCTGCTCATTCTTACCCCTACATAGTTCTCGCTGATGCCGATGATTTCTCCAATCTCCCTATGGCTGTAGTCCTCCAGGTAAAGGGAAACAATAGCCTTTTCAGCATCGCTCAACTGCCGCAAAGCCTCATATAAGCGTTCTTCATTTTCTGAAAGTACCGAAACCGTTAAAGGCTCATATTTGTGTATCAAGTCACCTTCAAAATCCATAGGGACTGCTTTCTTCCTATATACGGCCATGGCCGTATTGAGCGAGATGCGATACATCCAGGTAGTGATTTTTGATTTTGATTGGTAGGTAGGAAATGCCTTCCACAACTGAAAGACTACCTCCTGAAAGAGGTCTTCCCTGTCTTCCGGGCCATCCCTGTAGATACCGCATACCTTATGGATGATCTGCTGGTGTTTTTCTATCAAACCCAGGAAGGTGGCCTCCATCATCAGCGCTTCTTAAATATAAACTTCTGCCCCATACGTACTGCTGTTACACCTCCCACCGCCTGGCCGGTAGCTTGAAAAGTGAATTCTACCTCCACCTTTTTCCCGAAAAAAACGTGGTCTCCTTTAGGAAAAATCTGGAAGACCGGGCTCCCTCCTATCTGTGCAAATAAGGCATCTCCCTGCCGCTTTATCTGCAGGCTCATTTCGCTGCTTTCAGAGCGATAAGTGCCACTATACATCTCCAGATCTTTAGCTGCCAACACCACCGCTTCTGCTAACACCGGCATGGTAAATGGCATGCCGTACACTATCTTTTCTATATCTGCACCTATGCCCTTCATTGGCAGAGAAGATACGTTAGTTAAAATTGTAATGCTGATTTGATCTGCCGGATACATGGCCAGGTAAGAAGAGTAGCCCCAGGTGCCTCCGCCATGATAAAATTTAGCGGGAGTATCAGTGTCTGCAAACCAGCCATAGGCATATTTCAATTCATCATTGAGGACGGTTTTCAGGCCCTCTTCACCCAGTAATTTCGTTTCAAAAAAGCTCTGGCTCCATTTCTGTAAATCCTGCGCGGTCGCATACATATCTCCCGCCCCTTTGAGCATAGAATAGTTACGATAGGGTGCCGGAAGTCTTTTTTCCTGCAGCAGGTGCCAGGCTTCCACCAATTGATCCGAGTCGGTGGCTCCGCTCCCGGTCATGCCCAGGGGTTTCAGTATCTGTTCCTCTAGTGCTTGCCGATAGGATTGATCAAAAACCTTTTCCACCAGTGTACCCAGCAGGTAATAGCCGGGGCTGGAGTACTTCATTTCTTTGCCTGGCTCAAACAGCAGTTCCAGCCGATTTATCTCCGCGATCATCTGATCAGTCGACATCTCAAGCTTTGACTTCTTCGCCCAATAATCCGTAATACCCTCATTGTGTGGAAGCCCTGAAGTATGGGTCAGCAGCTGATGAATGGTCAGAAATCCCATCCGCTTCGTAAGGTTAGGAATATACTTACCAATGGGGTCTGGAAAAGCCAGTTTGCCTTGCTCCTGCGCCATTGCTACCAGCGTGCCCGTAAAGGTTTTAGTAATAGATGCAATGCGATAGGTGTCGCCTACCTTCAGTGGTGTAGCGTCCTCAACAGATGCCAGGCCTATGGCTCTGTGAAAAAGCACCTCCTCCCCTTTGGTCACCAGTACCTCACCACTAAAAGATTTCTTCGCTACGATTACTTCCAGGTAAGCATTAAGGTCTTTTTCAAGCCTGGTTTGACTCTGTAGAAGGTTTACATTCAGCCATATAAGCAGGAGGGTCAGAACAATTCTCAATTGATGCATAAGCTCTTGATTTCTCTATAGGTTGAGAAATGAGCTCAGAATCTTACAGTTGATGAAAATATTCTTGTCCTTCAGACAGCAGACTGCTTCAGCCAGGGTATATAGTCAGAGATAGTCTTGCAGGATAAATACGGTTGACAACTGAAAGCCGGCTATTTCGCCTCAAGCAGATTCTTTTCAATCCGCTCGAAAATACCATCAGCAGCCTCATGATACGCTACATGTGCTCCCTTCTTCTTTATCTCTTTACCCGCCTGCTCATTCAGTCCCTTTGGCGTGGCCGCGTGCTCAGCCAGGGCTTTCAGGTTAATAGGCTCTGATACCTGGGCCGCATTGGCCAGCGACTGAAACATATCCACCACGTATTTATTGGCATTTCCCTTACCCACACCGTGATCGATCGCCCATTGGCTGAGCGTATCCATCATATCATAAAAAGGAGTGATAAAACCGGTCAGGGTCCAGATGCTATGCAGCTCGTCCTCAGTACTCATGCGCAAGGGCTGACCGATATGTGAGAAAAGCGCTTTGGTATCTTTATTAGAATTGAACACCGGTATCGGGCAGTTATGATTTACCACACTTGGCAGCGGAATAGCCCTGCAAGCATGCGCAGCAGGACGGGTCAATTCCTTTAGTTCAGGATACCGCAAAAAGGGAATCACGGATACCACCAGATGTTGTTTGTTAAAAACCAGTTCCTTGATTACTGATCGGGCATCTCCCGGACGCAGTGCCATAAAAACGATATCAGATGCATCTAATACGGCCTGATTGCTCTCCATTTTTTGAACCTGACTAAACTTTGCCGTTAGTGCATTCGCGTTTTCAGCGTTCCTGGGGGATAAAAAAATGGCCAGGCCATCAATATTGGCGGTACAGTATGCCTGCACCAGTGAAGAGGTGATTTTACCCACCCCGATAAACCCGATTTTCATATACGTGTTTTATATCAATTTAGGTATAAAAAGGCGCTGATAGAATTTAGATGATTATTGTTCTGGTTAAGGCGAGAAAAATCAGCGTAGCAACGCTATGGTGTGTTTTTATCAACGCAGAGCAGGCAATAATACATGAATTATATGCGGCAGGTTATACCTGACTTGGTATTAGTTAGGCCCGAAACTAGGCATTGTTCTCAGCCCGCAATTTCAATTTTATACGTGAGGTAATAAGTCAGGATAAAATGACCGGGGTATCACCCTCTGACCCGAGGTACTGACGGGGAGTCCCCGTGCTCAGCGGTCTCTGCCCTGCAGGCCCCTGAGCAAGTTAAAACCCGTCACTCGCAAAACACTGAGCGACTGGCTGTTCCAACCACCCCTAACCCTTCCTGGCCAGGAGGGGAATTAGTTCTCTTTTCACATCTTCAATCACGGTTTTCTATTAGCTTGATTTTAAACCGTCTGACCTTGTTCCTACGCTGGGTCCTTAGTCAGAGGCTCCTGTCGCAGGTTTTCCAAACCTGCGACTATTATTCAGTATGGACTCTGTCCATCCCCACCCCTTTGGTGCTACTGACAGGGAGCCCTCACTAGGTGGTCTCTGCCATGCAGAACCCTGAGCAAGAACCCTGTTACCCGCCAAACCCAGAGCGACCAGCTGAGAGGTTTACCACGGTCAGACCAATATCTACAGTTATGCAAGTTTGGTCCGACCGATGGCCAGGACAATTCCGACTTTGATGCCGTCCGACTTGCGATACTGACGGGGAGTCCCCGCGCTCAGCAGTCTCTGCCCTGCAGGCCCCTGAGCAAGTTGCAAAACGTCAAACACGGAACACCCCTCACCTAACCCTTTGATTTTCAAACCATTCACTTATATTTACTACAATTAAGGTAAATATAACCTTTGTCGTTTGACTTCGTATTAACATTATTACTACATTTAAGGTAAATATAAAATCATGAGTCACTCGCAGCTTCGTGAATTTGAAAAAACGGTCATCCATACCGTAGCCATACTGGATGATAAGGCCTACGGGGTAAAAATCATGGAGGGCATTGAAGAACGCCTGGAAAAACCGGTGAATGTAGGTGCTTTGCAATTGGCCCTGAGGCGACTGGAAAGCAAGGGCTATCTCAAATCTCAACTGGGCGAAGCTACCGCCCTGCGGGGAGGCAGAAGAAAGCGTTTCTTCACGATTACCAATTTTGGAAGAAATATCTCAAGGGTCGTGGAGGAACAGCAGCAGAGACACTGGAATGCTTTTCAGGCAGTAACGATTACTTACTCCTCCGAATCGGCATTTGATAAATTACAGGTACATTGGATATGCACATGATACCTTCCGAACATACCAAATCGCCAGAAAATCAACTGCTTCTACAGTCAGAACAATAATATGGATCAATCCAACCCATCTCCTTCCAAACTCTTACTTCGGTTTTTCCGGTGGTATTGTCACCCCGATATGGTCGAAGAGTTAGAAGGAGATTTGGTTGAAAGGTTCGAAATACGTGTCTCGAAAAAAGGTCATAAAAAAGCGAGACAGCTATTCATTCGTGATGTATTCCAGCTTTTCAGGCCGGGGATCATCCGCCCGCTTACAGGTAGTCAAAAACTTAATTCATTTGGTATGTTAAAGAACAATCTGATCGTTGCGAAAAGGCAGCTCCTGAGACACAAAATGTACTCCAGCATCAAAATCGGAGGCTTTGCTCTGGGCATAGCCGTTTGCCTGCTAATTTCACTGTTTATCATAGATGAGCTCAGCTACGACAAGCATGTGCCGGAACACGAAACTCTCTATCGCATTGTAAAAGAATACGATGAGGTGGGCGGCATTTCCAAATACACCTGGTTTCAGGCACCCTTTGCCCGTACTATAATGGCCGATTATCCGGAGGTAACACTGGCAGGACGTACCATGGAAAGTGAAAACATGGGAGCAGGCTATAACAACCTGCGCAAAGAGGGAGAAGCCACTAACCATTATGAAGACGGTTTCATCTTTGCAGACCAACAGATACTGGATATGTTCCAATTCCCGATGGTCTATGGCAATCTCCAGGATGCCCTGGCAGAGCCTTTTACTATTGTGATGACCCGCAAAAAAGCAGAAAAGCTCTACCCGGGTGAAAACCCTATTGGTAAGACCGTTTTGATCAACGATAATACCGCAGTGCCCTATAAAATAAGCGGGGTGATGGAAGACCTGCCTGAAAACAGCTTTTTTGACTTCAACTACATCTGGAGCCTAAAAGACTGGGAATTCTGGAATGGTGAGCAAACCAACTGGCGCGCTCAGAACTATCAGCTTTTTGCTAAACTGAAACCCGGAACAGATGTAGCTGCTTTTACGGATCGCATTCAAGAAATGAGCACCAAATACCTGCTCCCTCCACTTAAAAACAGCGGCATGGTCAATGCCGCAGAATTCATCAACAGCTTAACCATCAGTATCCAGCCCGTAGCAGATATTCACCTGCGCAGCGCTGATGTTACGGATGTGTACGAAAAGAGTGATATCAAATACATCTGGATTTTCGGCATAGTCGCGATCTCTATTCTCGCCCTGGCCTGCATCAACTTTGTAAACCTTTCGACCGCCAAATCTGCCAACCGTGCCAAAGAGGTAGGGCTTCGCAAAACCATCGGTTCTGTACGCTCTCAGCTTATTAGCCAGTTTCTGACGGAATCTATCGTTTACAGCCTGCTGTCCTTTGTGCTGGCCATTGGTCTCTGCTATTTACTCCTACCCTATTTCAATCAGCTGGCAGGTAAAGACCTGGTCCTTCCCTTGAGCAGTCTTTGGTTTATCCCTACCCTTTTGGGTGCAGCCACACTTATTGGAATATTTGCAGGAATTTACCCGGCCTTTTACCTCTCATCTTTCAAGCCTTCCAGCGTTTTGAAAGGCAACCTGAGCATGGGGAGCAAGCGGTCAGGTCTGAGAAACTCCCTCGTAGTCATTCAGTTTACCGCATCGGTCATTCTCATCATCGGCACCTTTGTGGTCTACCAGCAGATGGAGTTTATCCTGAATACCAAAACGGGCTTTGATAAAGACCAGGTCGTCTTACTAAAAAACACCCGCACCCTCAGCGACAAGGCTGATGCCTTCAAAGCTGAGCTTCAGAAGGTACCAGAGATACAAAGCGCCACCATCAGCGGCTACTTGCCGGTAACGGGTACACTGCGTGATGGTGATGCCTGGTGGATAGCCAGTCGCACCAAGGAAGACCCCAGCATCTCAGCACAGATCTGGAATGTAGATGAAGACTACTTCGAGACGCTTGGCATTCAACTGGCCACCGGCAGAAACTTCGATAAAGCGCTTGCTGCGGAAAATCTCTCCATCGTCATCAATCAAACCATGGCCAGACAGTTGGGTATTGCTGGTGATCCTCTGGGCCAGGAAATCACCAGCAGCCCGAATAACGACTTTCGCTATAAAGTAATTGGCGTGGTGGAAGATTTCAACTACGACCTGCTTACGGAAAAAGTAAGGCCCTTAGCCATGAGGTTGGGTAACTCCCCTTCTATGACGGCTATCAAAGTCAGCGGCCAGAACATGAATGCATCCCTCACTGCCATTGAAAAATCCTGGAATCAGGTCGCCCCCAATCAACCCTTTGTTTATGAGTTCATGGACCAGCGATTTGCTACCATGTATGTGGGAGTGCAGCGCATCAGAAACATTCTCACCTCCTTTGCCACACTGGCCGTCATGATCGCCTGCCTCGGGCTGTTTGGGCTCTCTGTATTTATGGTAGAGCAACGCAAAAAAGAGATCAGCGTAAGGCTGGTATTGGGCGCCAAAGTCAGACAGATTGTGAGCATGCTCGGCATCAACTTTATCAAACCCATCGTTTTGGCACTGGTACTGGCTAGTCCGGTGGCCTGGTACATCATGCGCAAATGGCTCAACGGTTTTGAGTATAAGACTCATCTGAGTATTGGTCTCTTTATCACAGCTGGTGCATCTGCACTGCTGATTGCCATCATCACCATCAGCTTTCAGTCGCTGAAGGCAGCCTTCAGCAGTCCGGTAGATGGCCTGAGAGATCAATAAGCCAACCTTCAGAATATAAAGAATTTTAATAAGCGAGATATTTCACCTACTCCATTTCAAAACCCGTCACTCGCGAAACGCGGAGCGACTGGCTGAGAGATTCACCACGGTCAGACCAATATCTACCGTTATGCAAGTTTGGTCCGACCGATGGCCAAACCAATTCCTACCTTCATTACTGATAGGAGAGCGATTTGGTAAATGCGTCCATTCTTTGCTTCGCTGTAGCTTCGCGAAAGCGAGGAAGGGGAGCTGTCCCAACGAATAGAAGAAATTAGACAAAATATCTATGGACTGAGGGGACTGGTCAGTCCAGAAAACCGTCTGACCTGCGGTGCTGACGGGGTATACGTTACACTAAGACAATATCCGTCACTCACGAATCGCAGAGCGACTGATTAACCCATACTCAGAGTCTCCTGGCGGATGACTCTGAGCGATGGTTTGTGTCTCCACAAACCACTCCCCACAAAGAACAGCGCAAATCCATTTAAAACTTCGGTACCAGCTCCAGCCCCAGTCCATCGATATAGGCCTTATACTTCGCCCAGTCATCACTGAAGAAATCATTGATCTCTTTAACGATTTCATCTGCATGTTGCTTTGCTATTTTGTAGGCGTAGCGCTGGCTCTGCGTAACAGGCTTATAGCTATTGCTAATCTTGCCTCTAAGGTTCCCCAGTCTTCTGGATAGTGCATTCGGATCATTTCTGAAGCCCTGAACCGGCTTCTCAAATATCATCTCTCTCAGCTCAGCCACACGTTTTTTAACCTCCTTCGTTTTGTCCTTAGCCTCTTTGCTTTCCTTGATCAGCTCATTCAATTGACCCATCGTTTTATTGGCACCATCCAGTTTGTCCACTGCCTCGGTGACAGTAGTAACCAGGGCATAATAATCAGCGATAAAGCTTTGCTTCTCAGCCATGGCCGCATCATCCCAGCCGGTACGTTGATCTCTCAGCACATTGATCGTCTGGCTATGAGACTTTTTCTGATAAGTCATTTTCACGCTATAAGTGCCCGGCAATACCGCATAGCCTCTTGGCGGGGTAGCTGTTTTGCTGGTAGACTTACGCGAACCGGGCTGTCTTATCCCATCGCTCTCAAAGCCCCAATAGATCCGGTTGACCCCGGCTTCAGGTGTATAGTAGCGGGTTCTCACCACCTTGCCACTCGCATCTGAGATTTCCATTTTCACCCTATCCTTCGCACCCTCTTCTACCTTAGCATAGTAGCTGATAGCTGCGGCAAAGGGCTTGTTTTCTCCCATAAAGAGCCCATGGCCTGTACTACGATAACCCCAGTAAGGGCCAATGATCGCATTAGTAGCATCCGGTATCGGGAAGACATGTACCGTTTTATCCTTTACCTTTTTCAATCCTACCTTCACAGCCTCTCTGAGAGGGCGAATATCATCCAGGATCCATAAAGCGCGGCCGAAAGTACCAATGATCAGGTCATGCTCACGTGGGTGAATCTGTAAATCCATAGTAGGTACCGTAGGGTAGCCATGCGTCCACTTGGCCCAGGTATCCGAGCCATCCATGCTTACATACAAGCCAGACTCTGTCCCCAAAAACATAAGGTTCGGCTCTACCGGGTCTTGGACAAAAGAGAGCGCAAAGCCAAAAACATCATCCTCGTTGACAATGCGCTTCCAGGTACGGCCATAGTTGGTAGTGCGGTACACATAAGGTGACCAGTCGTCTCTGCGATGCTCATCAAATACCACAAAGGCAGTGCCTGCTTCATAGGTACTCGCTTTGATTTGCTGCACCCAGCTATTAGCTGGCAAGCCGGGAAATTTACCGGCACTATTGGTCCAGCTGTCTCCCCCATCGCGGGTCACTTGTACATTACCGTCATCCGTACCTACCCAGATCATGCCCTGGGCTTTGGTACTGGGCTCCACTACGGTAATGGTGGTATGGTTTTCTGCACCTGAATTATCGTAGTTCAGCCCTCCGGTATCATATTGCTTTTGCTTTTCAGGATCGTTCGTAGTAAGGTCTGGAGAAATGATCTCCCAGTTATCACCATGGTCGCTGGACTTAAACAGAAACTGCCCGCCCAGGTAAATCGTCTTTTTGTCGAAGGGGTCAATATTCACCCCGGCATTCCAGTTGAAGCGAATTTCGGTACCATCCGGATGTTCCGGCTGTATACCCACCATTTGACCGGTTTTGCGGTCATAGCGCTGGATATTCGCCCGCTGGCTCAGTGAGTAGCCATAGCGTGTATCCAGTGGATCGGGCACTACATCAAAACCATCGCCACCTACAATGCGCTCCCAGTAGCCATTACGAATACCACCCTGCTTGAGTAGCTGGCTAGGGCCGAGCCAGGCGCCATTGTCTTGCATGCCGCCCATTACATTGTATGGCGTTTCCATATCATAGCTTACATGGTAAAACTGACCGATGGGCAGGTTTTCCATATAGTGCCAGCTACCGCCACGATCGCGGGTTACTTCCATACCTCCATCATTGCCCAGCACAATAAACTGCGGATCATCCGGGTGGATATACAGCGCATGGTGATCTACATGGATATATCCGGAGCTTACCCAGCCCTGAAAGCTCTTGCCACCATCTTCACTGGCCGTGGCCTGCGTATGTAGAGAATAGACCCTGTTTTCATTTTGCGGATCTACATAGATATCAGCATAGTAAAAAGGGCGGTTGCCCAGGCCCCTATCTCCTTTTCGGGAGATTCGGTACCATTTGTTACCTCCATCATCTGAGCGATAGAGTGCATTTTCTTTAGACTCTACATAGGCGTAGATTCTGTCGGGCATGGAAGGTGCTATCGCCAGGCCGATCCGGCCCAGGTCACCTTTTGGTAAGCCATGCTCTCCTGTTTTTCTGTCCCAGGTTTCGCCACCATCATGCGTGATGTAAATACCGGATGCTTTACCCCCGGAGTTAAAAAACCAGGGCCAGCGCCTGTGTTCCCACATAGCAGCTACCAGCTTGTTCGGGTTAGTCGGGTCGATCACTAGGTCAGCAATACCCGCACCCGGAATATCATAGAGTATCTTCTTCCAGCTTTTGCCACCATCAGTAGATTTGAAAACGCCACGCTCTTCATGCTCGGCCCAGGGCGAACCAATAGCGCCTACCCAGATGGTGTTCGGGTCATCCGGGTGTACAATCAGGCGATGGATATTTTTGGTTTTTTCCAGCCCCAGGTGCTCCCAGGTCTCACCTGCATCACGGCTGCGATACACCCCATAACCTGAGTTCAGTGAGTTACGGGGGTTGCCCTCTCCTGTACCTACCCAAATGGTGCTGGCATTGGAAGGGTCAATCGTTACCACTCCTATGGAGGCTACCTCTTCTTTGTCAAACAGCGGCTCCCAGCTGGTACCTCCACTAACAGATTTCCACAAGCCTCCCGAGGCTGTACCGGCATAAATGATATTGCGGTTATGCCGCACTACATCAATGCTGGTGACCCGGCCACTCATCCCTGCAGGTCCAATAGAGCGGGGCTCCATGGCCTCAAACATAGAAAGGTCCGTTTGTGCCAGAGCACTGAGTGAGCAAAATAAAAAAGTAAGGCTGAAGAGGGTTCTAAGGCTTTTCATAAGGGAAGATTAAAGCCTAAAGATAAGATGAGAAGGGATTGGGAGGTGGGGGAATTATGTGGGTGGTGGGTGAAATTTAAGAATGAAATTCCTATATGCGGTTGTGCCAAAAAAAGCAACACAGCCAAAGAATTCTGCCGCCATGCACAGTTCGCGAAACACCTTCATTTTTGATATATATATATAACCCGGTAGTTTGGATTAAGCATTATCTTAAACTTCCAAAAGGAAATTATCTGGCAGATAAAAGATCAAAGTCGCCATTAAACTATTCTATCTGCCATAAACTAAACCTTGGTCATAACCACTATGAAGAAAAAGTCTCTGTTTTTATTGAGTTTTATATTCGTTCTTTTCTCCTGTCATAAGGATAAAAACACCAGAGAATACTACACTTTACATGGTCCTGATAGACTTGTTGACACCATATATGACTCGTCACTTGAAGGATATAGTGACACAACTCTCGCTATTATCCGGGAATTGAAAAGAATCCAAGAGGATTCTACTTATATCCCAGACATTTCTGACCTCTTTGGTAAAGCAAAAGAGAATGATACAATTTGGGATGATCAGGGAAAGCCAGTTGAGGTTAAGCTAAAAGATTCATTCTATGGAGCGTCAAAGCAAATATTGACTTACGATGACAAAGGAAGGCTACAACAGATTCTCGGTACTGATGACAATGGAAACACCCGGGAATTCCTAATGAATGTAGCCATCACCACGTTTAAATATGATGATAGGGATAATATAATTGAGGAAAGAAATTACCAACCAAATGGAGAGCTGATAACTGCTGAATTTGAATTAACGCCTGTTATAAGACAGTATTATGATGATCAGAACAGGCTAAGGGAAATTTGGTATTTGAATGAGAAAGAAGAACTCAAAAGAGAATTTGGAATCCTCAAATTAGACTATGAGGACGGTAAAGAAATAGTCAGGGGATGGTTCAATAAGGATGGATTAAAACGGGATGATTAATAAAATGCTTATTGGCGGGCTAATAGCTTAACAGCTTTCTACTCACATTGGGTGCCTACTTGTCGCTCACACTAACAAATGGGGGTAATTGATAAATAAAAGTTTACATATTAGCAAAACCAGCATGCCGGATACACGTCCGGCAGACTACTACCTGTCGTGCTTGGGAGGATGTGTTTTTATAGATTTTAATCTTGGCGACAATGGCCTGATTTATTTGCGAAGAATCTCCTTTGATGGATATGGCTGTTGTAGTTTTTCGCCCGTGTTGGTGTCTTCACCAACACGCCACCATGGCCCCGGATACAGCTTAACCCAAAGTGATTTATTTTAATGGTATGGAACCTAACTATGTACAGTTCTTTACAGCCACCATACTTAAATGGAAGACTCTGCTATTCAACAATTCATACAAAGAGATCATTTTAGACAGCCTCTCTTTCCTGGTAACAAACGGAAGGGTTAAGGTCTATGGCTTTGTTATTATGCCCAATCATATCCACCTTATTTGGCAAGTGCGTGAGGAACACAAACTTCGCCCGTGTTGGTGTCTTCACCAACACGCCACCATAGCCCCGGATACGGCTTAACCCAAAGTGATTTATTTTAATGGTATGGAGCCCAACTATGTACAGTTTTTCACTGCCACCATACTTAAATGGAAGACTCTGCTATTCAACAATTCATACAAAGAGATCATTTTAGACAGCCTCTCTTTCCTGGTAACAAACGGAAGGGTTAAGGTCTATGGCTTTGTTATTATGCCCAATCATATCCACCTTATTTGGCAAGTGCGTGAGGAACACAAACTGGAAAATGTGCAACGCGACTTCCTGAAATTCACCAGTCAGCAAATCCAAAAAGACCTGCGAACAAATCGTCCTGACCGGCATAAAGCATTTGAGGTAAACCTAAAGGAAAGAAAATACCAGATATGGCAGCGAAAGCCATTAAGCATCGACCTCGTGGTTCAAACTCTTGTCATAATAAATATAGAGTTAGTAAAGGGTGCTGCTCCAATTTCTCGAAGTATTCCCCGTTTGAGATGAGAGTATTGATTCTGGGATTCACACTTTATTTAGTACCTGAAGCAATTCCTTCATATGAAAGTCACATATTTCTTAACACTGATTTTAACCGTATCAAGCTGTTCTAAGCACGCTGAGCTAAACTTTCATATTTCAGAAACAACAATAGATGAAGCTCACTTTGACAAATTGAAGAACGAGCTACTTCAAGAAAATGACTCGATCATTTTCGAAGATAACACCTACAAGGTTAGAAGTTCTTGCCGTGGAGAATGGGGTGGGTCAATATGGTTCAAGAATAAAAGAACTGGTATAGAATATGCGTGCATGGCTACATGTCCAGTAGTTGTACACCACCTGAATAATAAATACATTATCACCACTACCCTAGCACATGGCAATGGATTCTCTCGGGTTATAGAAATACAAGACCCAGAAAAGATGGAGGTTTTTGAGTTACCGGAGCACAAGAAGGTGGTGATTGACGGAGCTTCCACATATTATATTAATGATCTTGAATCTCACTCAACAGAAGGGAGTATCTCTTTAGTGGATACACTGGGAATTTTAACACTCTCCAGTTTCAAATATCAAAACGAACTCTACCACATTATAACCGACTTCAAGTCAACTTTTATCTCCAGCATTGTAGATGGCAGGTTCGAACTGGTAGATACCTTATCAAACAAAAGCTTTTGGACATATGGCCCGGAACTAATAGTCACAAAGGACGGTCATAGCATAACCTTCTTCTGGAATGATAAAGTAAAAGGTTATCTGGACATATGGGATAACAACATCGAACTCAAAATTCTCGAATAATCACTGCTCACTACAATCAGGTTTCATTATTATCTCAGACGCGTTGCGAACAAGCAAAAACTATGAAAAAGCCATTTGGTTTCTTGAAACGGAAGAAAGTAGAACCTCTAACTCGCAATAACGAATGGCTGAAGAATAATTACTTTGGCAAAACGGAGATACCTGAAGGCCAAGAACAGAGGTGGAAAAATGAGATTTACGATACTTCCATGAACCCGAGAGAGTGGATGGCCAGGTTTGGACACAATATTCTTTGCGGAGACCTTAGAATGTTTCGTTACACAGACAAAGAGCTCGAAAAATGGATTCACTCAGCTTTTGAAGCTCTTGTAAATGAAGGACTTGAGAAACTTTGGGCTGAATTTCTGAATAATGAAGAAATTGATCAGATAAAAGAGGATTACGAAAACATGTGATGTCTGGACTTAACACCAGTTTGTGCCGGAAGATCCGCTTGTTCTTGACCCTGCTTCTAACAGAGACGTTCTTCACCAACAGGCCACTTCTGCCCTGGATGCTGCCTCACATATTTTCCGCCCGTGTTGGTGTCTTCACCAACACGCCACCATGGCCCCTGATACAGCTTAACCCAAAGTGATTTATTTTAATGGTATGGAACCTAACTATGTACAGTTCTCTACAGCCACCATACTTAAATGGAAGACTCTGCTATTCAACAGCAATTACAAACAAATCATGTTGGATAGCCTCTCTTTTCTGGTAAAAAACGGAAGAGTCAAGGTCTTCGCTTTTGTCATTATGCCCAATCATATCCATCTTATCTGGCAAGTGCGTGAAGGTCATCAACTGGAAAATGTACAGCGCGATTTCCTAAAGTTTACTAGCCAGCAAATCCAAAAAGACTTACGAACCAATCACCCTGCACACCACAAAGAGTTTGAGGTGAACCTAAAGGATAGGAAATACCAGATTTGGCAACGAAAACCATTAAGCGTGGACCTATACAGTCGTGAAGTCATAGAACAAAAGCTGGATTATATTCACCACAACCCTGTACAGGGAAATTGGATGCTTACCGATGATTTCGTACAGTACCCATACTCCTCAGCCAGTTTTTATGAAGAAGATGATCTGCGCTTTTCGTTTTTATCACATTATATGGAGTATTTTGAAAAGGGCTAAATGCTGCAAAGATTGGCCAAAAGTCCGTGGCTTCATCTGTTTGTTGGTCAAGAAGACCGAAAAAGACAGAATAGGCGAATCAAATCTGGTATGAATAAAAAAAAGAAAATATCACTGACAATACCGTCAATATTAGGGTTAAGCTATATGCTGACTTTTTCATTTCCTACAGAATTTCGGTGGTTGGTTCCCTCCATGAAAATCTATTACATTCAGATTGGGACACTGCAGGGCCTGACTATTCTTCAACTAGTGATATTGATAAGAAAGTTATGGTCATTCAAAAATTTAGAACGGTCCAAAAAATCAAACTGGACATGGATTTTGATATTGTTTAACCCAATATCTATCTTGATTTTCATCTGGAAAAAAGTGGATCACTTTGAGGAATTGAATAATGACAAAATGGTTGAAAATAGCCTTAACTAAATTGACCTGAAATACTGTATTCATTGTAAGAAGTAGCACCTAAAAACATGAACCCATTCAAAGCAGGTGTAAAAACACTGATTGAGCGTAAAGATGCTTCCGGGCTGCAGAAACTACTGGCCACCCAGTCGGACTTGGCCAATACAGGAATTACCATTCCCTTCGACCTGCTTTGCCGTACAAAAGCACATCCCTTACACAGACTCTGCGACCCTGTTTTCACTGGTAAAATCACAGATTCAGCTGCTGTTCAACTTGCCAAGGTACTTTTAGATAACGGAGCCAATATTGATGGCGACAAAGACAAGGGTGAAGGCACACCCCTCCTGGCTGCAGCCAGCCTTCATGCAGAACAAGTGGCCATCTTATATATTGATAATGGTGCCGATGTTCATTACACCTTCAAAAATGATGGTGCTTTGGCCCTGCATTGGGCAGCTTTTTGTGGGCTAGACAAGTTGGTAGAAAGGCTGATAAGCGCCAAAGCGAAAATTGATAAGCCCGACTCAGCATACAATAGTACGCCACTTGGCTGGGCCATTCAATCACTACAATCAAAGGACGCCAAGAATCAACGTAATCAGTTAAACTGCATCAAACTGCTATTAGAAAGTAATGCCGACTTAGAAAAACTGGATAAGGAGAAACACGATTTTTTGATCCGATTGGCTAAGGATGACCCTGACTTACAGAGTTTGTTAGTCTCGGAGAAATAAGTACTATCATTCGCGTATTTCACATCCATATTGGTCAAAAAGACGAACAAAGGCGGAAGTTGTTTGTAACTACACGCTAAGAGATTAACTTTCTTAGCACCTCTAATACAAAAGCTCACAACCATGAAAAACGATCAGGACTTTGTCAAAGTGGCCATTGAGGCAGCAAAAACATCAAAAAAGAAAGGCAATCTGGCCTTTGGTTGTATCCTGGTGAATAAGGCCGGAGAGGTAATTTTGACAGGAGAGAACACCATCAATACGGATAGAGATTGCCTGGCCCATGCGGAGATCAACCTTATCAGGGAGGCCAGTAAAATATATGATTACGCCTATCTCAACCGTTGTTCTATCTACACCAGTGATGAACCCTGTCCTATGTGTACTTCTGCTATCTATTGGAGCGGTATCGGAAAGCTGGTTTATGGACTGAGCAAAACAGAATACTACAAAATAACAGGCCGTGATAACCCCAACTGGGTCTTTGAAATGCCGGTGAGAGAATTACTGGAAAAGGGCGGTAGAAAACTTGAAGTCATCGGGCCCTTGCTCGAAGAAGAAGCATCGATACTCCATTTGGATTAGAATGATGGATTATAGCAGTGAGTGTATTCTTTGTAGACTTTAACCGGAGAACTACCTGCGCATGAAGGTTAAACTCTGGACCATACAAGACGAAACGACCCACACGGCCTTTATAAGCGAGGGAGTTTTCAGAGGGAGTGAAGAGTTCGTTCCTTCTTACTCGAAGGAAGGTTACAACTGGATGAAAACCCAAATGCAAAAACGAATAGGGCCACCGAAAGAAATAACTCAATACCCTGTATGGGCATGGTATCAATCCAGGGGAGCACATAGTAAACGACCAGACCTAAGGGAGTCTTGTCATCTACCCAAAGGAACTGTGGGGTACAGACTCGAATTTGAAAAAGAAGAAGACAAAGTATTGCTTTCTGATTTCGAAATGTGGCATTCTCCTTTAGCACATCAATACTTTATCGCTGATAGCGAAAGTGAAGCTGTAGATTTTGAATCAGAACTAATCAAAAGATTTAATACGTCTTCGTTTTTCAATTTACCGCATGCCATCCGAATGAAAATTAAGAAGAGTTGGGAGAAAATATTTGACCTGGATTTTGACGTTGACTATTACACCAAACCTTTTGACCAAAAATGTATACAGGCCACCTTTTGGGAGTTGCACCTGAATGAAGTGGTTAAAGTCGATAGGTTTACAGCGAGATAATGGCTTCTTGATATAGCTTTCTGATCTTATCGAATCCTGCTTATGGCATGATTATCTAAACCAAGATATATATCACCACCAAACTACAAATCCACTATGCAACACAGAGATTTACCCGAACGCTGGCAACAAAAGATCATGAAATACCTGGCGCTTAAAGGTGAAGACCATGAAACTAACCTGGGGGCTGCCGATTTCCCTTCAGACAAAGCCGTCAGTCTCAAGTTTGGCGATAACTCATTTGCTGAGTTCAGAAACACACTGGTAATAAAAGCACCAGAATTTAATGAGGTCGGTGTGTTTACAGAGCACTGCGGGTACCATATTTTCAACCTTCGCGGTACGGAAATCAGTATGGTTGATATTTAACTAGTTAGAAACAGACTCTGTATCATGCACGATAAGAAAAACACGCTGGAAATCGAATTGCTCAATGCCATTAGCGCAACGCACAATCAACTCTACTTTTTTGAAAAAGAAATGAAACAGTTCTTTCCAAATGTATCTTTCCGCTTTGACTTGAGTATGTATTCTGTCAATAGAAAAGAGTGGCCGGAAGCACCCATCGGGATAACATGGGAAATCAATATGGATGAGCTGAACCAAATATTCTTCTTTGAATTGACCCAAGGAACAAAATGGCATGTTTCATCAGAGTTGGCAAAGCCGGGCCCTGAAACTATCGAGACCTTCTTTGATCTGGAGTTTGATGAAATTTCACTTTTATTGAGAGAATTACCTGCCTTGGTTGATGGCTTCAAAAGATGCTGTAAAGAACACCTTAGTCACTAACAAATAACCCAACTCAGCCAAACACCAGCACAGCCGGATCCGGGCAGTTCGCAAAGTAATAAGCACTTTCGCTGGCTTTGCAAACACCGGGATAGTCTCCACTTTGCCCTTGCATATCCATAATCACCTGAAAATGTAAGTGAGGCGGCCAGTGAAAATTCTCCTCATACTTACCCAGGCTGGCAAAGCCCTGCCCCTGCCTGATACGCTGCCCCACTTCCAGCCCTGCCAGGGATGCTGTACTCAAGTGGCCATAGAGCGTATGGAACTCGGTACCTGCCACCGAATGCGTTAAAATAATCACCGGGCCATAGTCGCCATGCACCTCCCTGTTGGCAAAAGAATGGACCTCTGCATCCAAAGGGGCAAATACTTCTGTACCTGCACCGGTCCAAATATCGATACCTAAATGAATGGTCCGGGGCTCTTCTTCATCAAACAGCTCGCTCCTGGAATAAAGCCCTCTCTGCTCCCTGTAGCCTCCCCAACCTATTTCAGCTCCTGCTTTGGCAATCTGATCATTAATAAATCCGCTGAACTCATCGGGATTATTCAGGTCTATCTGTTGAAGCAGCTCGTTGTCCTTACTCAAATCCAGCCGGGTAGCAGCATCAAGGTCAAAGGGTATCACGCGAGTCGGTTCAAGCGCTGCAGTTTTCAACAAAGTCATTATTTCCATGGGTGCTGAGTTTAGATATCATACCTGAGGTCCTGAGAACAATTGGGTTCCCGGTAAAAATCGTAGTTATTTTTGAGTCGGGCAATATTCCATTTTCCCCTGTTCTACAAGTAATCACACGCTTTTATCCAAACACAGGGCGGATAGGTTTATAACCCTCATCCATTATCATGGTTGCTTATTACAGCACTTTTGGTCAAATTCCTTACGAAAGCAAGACCTGTCCTATGGCCACATCCAAAACCGAAATACCAAGCGAACGACTTTCCCTGTACGACAACTTAATCGGGGACAATCCACAGATAGAACGAAAAGGGAAGACAACACCCTATACCTCCATCAATGGACATATGTTTTCTTTTCTGTCCAAAGAGGGAACAATGGGTCTGAGACTTTCAAAAGAAGACAGGGAAGCTTTCATCACGAATTTCAAGGGTAAACTCATGGAACAGCACGGCAGGCTTATGAAGGAATACGTTGAAATACCCAATGACTTACTACAAAAAGCGGAAGAGCTTCAGGAGTACCTTCAAAAAAGCCTGGACTATGTTTCAGCTCTAAAACCAAAGCCTACCAAAAAGAAGAAGTGAACTCTCAAAGCCCCAACATTAAACTGTAATTATACAACTCATTCCTTCTTTGATCTCAGATCAGTTGATTATTACAGAAGTATTCGGCAAATTTCTAATACAAAGGTGTTGGAGACAGACCTGATCCGACCAACAGATACATCTGTTTAAAACAGGGGCTATGACAAAAATCAGCATAGAAATTACGGATGAAGAACAAACTATAGAAGAAACTCCATTCATTGACAAGTATGGGATTCTCATCATGTACTTCACCTCCTTAGTTTTTTTGTTTTTATCCACATGGTCTAAAACACACGAGTTAATGCTCGCCCCGATTGTTATGTTCTTGTCATATGATATCTGGTTCAGGTGGATCAGGCAAGGGAAAGAGAACTGGTCGGGGCATGGCAGAAACTATAAGGGCACGGTAGAAAGCATCAGCTCAGCCAGTCAGTACACGTCATTTTTTATCGCGTTCATCGCCATCTCGCTCAGCCTGGCCCTAAGCACCAACATACCTGCTGCGTTAAAGACCTTGTTCAGTGAGTTTATCATTCAATGTTATGGATTTGTGGTGCTGGCATTCTCAGGCCTGGTACTGCTATTTATACCCATCCCCTACCTCACCCGGAGCAATGCAGAAGAACCCTCAGAGGCGCTGAAAAACTGCTTTTTCGCAGTGTTGTTTATGGAGAAAACTATCATTCTGCTGCTGATGTACCTGATCATTCAGGTTTCGAAAACATTTATCACTTAAACAGTAAAATGTCTGTAATCGAGAGCCGAATCCACATAGGTTCAAAGGCCGGGTATTCACCTTAGCCAGGCATGCTCTCTCAATTCAATAATGCAACTTTCAAACGCTGACCCAATCTATTTAAGTAAACCTGACTAACCCTATGAAGCTCACTATCCTGATTGTAAGTATATTTTTCTTTTCCAATCTCAGTGCCCAAACACAAGGATTTGCCTCGCTGGAGGAGGCAGGTTTCAAAAGAGATTCTATCGAGAGCCTGCTGGATGCCGTCAGGACAACACCCCACAGGGACTTCAGAGGCCTGGTGGTGTTGAAGGAGGATAAAATCGTGATTGAGGAATACTACCACACCTATTGGCGCAAGACTGTTCACGACATTCGATCCGCAGGCAAGAGTATTACCGCCTTGCTTTTAGGAGTAGCCATCGGAGACAGTCTGATCAAAGACCTGGACCAAAGCCTGTATTCCCTTTTTTCCAAAAACACACGCGTCAATAAGGATTATCAGAAAATCACGCTCAGGCACTTGCTGGATATGACTTCAGGACTGGATGCCGACACTGACGACCCGAAAACGCCCGGGCAGGCGGGCCAATGGATGGATAAAGATGACTGGAAGGAATACCTCCTCAACGTACCTGCGAAATCAGCCCCGGGTAAAACCTGGGTATATGCCGATATCCATGCGGTGCTGATTGGCCTGGCGATAGAAGAAGCATCCGGCATGAGCTTGAGAGATTATGCACAGCAGAAACTCTTCGACCCCCTGGGCATCGACCAGGTGTACTGGTACACCAACGCTGCCAACCAAACAGGAGGAGCCGGTAACCTGTACATTACCACACTGGATTTTGCCAAACTGGGGCAGATCGTTTTGAATGAAGGTAAATGGAACGGTAGCCAGATCATAGATGCCAACTATATGAAAGAATTGCTGGAGCATAAGAAGTTTGAACTCTCAGATTACTTTCCCTTTGCAGACGCATATGGCTTTTTGTGGTATAAGTCTACCAGAACCTATGCTGGCAAAAAACTGGACTACCTCTTTGCCTCCGGCAATGGAGGCAATCACCTGATTGTGGTACCTTCTGAAAAGCTGGTGATCGCACTTACCTCGAGTGCCTATGGGCCGGGCTACGGCCAGGGCAGATCATATACTATTATGACGAAGATTTTGAATGCATTAGAGTAAGTTACAAGACTCACCAAATAGATTATTTCTACAAAAAGACAATACTATACCAGTAAATTATTTTTTTTAAAAGCGGCTTGATTAAAATCACTCTACTGCCATTCCCCATATTGGAATAGAGAGGCCTCTGATTATAAAATTGCTCTATAATTCTTTTTTAGTCCGCGATAAATGGGCACAGACCTGAGACTCCTCATTAAAAAAGCAAGCAACAACAATTTTTAATATTATATTTTTTTATAATTTAAGTATATTTAGTTACACAATTTATTAGCCATTATCTGAAGTACCCACTCAACAACTAAATTAATCAGGCATGGAAGTCATCTACGGAAATCGACCAGAAACTAAAATTTATAAGAGCGATAAGTTCAAGAAGATTGTAAATCATGTACTATTGGGGACAATACTTGATGTCATAAAAGAAACAGATACTTCTTATCAGGTAGGTACCAGAGGAAGAGGGAAATCTGGTTGGGTAAAAAAGAATGATGTACGTGACACTCCGGTTTTCAAAGTATTTTTTGTTGACGTAGGTCAAGGCGATGGCGCCATCATTGAGTCCCCGGAAGGTATTATTCTGTTAGATGGAGGCCCATCATCAAAGTACTATAGGTTTCTCCTAAGGAGGTACCGGCATATCCTTAAAAAGGATGGCAAACTAAATATAAAAGCCATCATTATGAGCCACCCTGACTGGGATCATTTCAATGGACTCACATCTGTCATTAGTGACGAGAGGTTTCATATAGGTCATATATATCATAATGGTATTATTCGCTATACGACAAAACCCTCTGGAAGAAATACGAAGCTTGGTCGTACTGTTAAGCGTCTTATCAATGGTAAAAAACGGACGATTCTAACAGAAACTTACAGTTCCTTAAAGGATGCCAAAAAATTAGTGAATCAGGGATATTTGATGAGTACTTTTGAAAAATTCTGGAGAGCTGCGGATACAGCCAAGCAGCAGGGTCGGTTATCAGGAGCCCAATCTCTGACTATTCATGATAAGACGTTAAAAGGATATAATAGATCTCCAGAGGATGGCCTGAGAATTGAAATTCTTGGTCCCGTACCTCTGGGTGGAAAAAATGATAAACTGGAATATGTTGCTTTTCCAGAAGCAGAAGACATCGCCAAAGAAAACCCTACGATAAGCGAATCTCACACTGTCAACGGACACTCCCTGATACTTAAATTTCTTTACGGTAAACATTCCGTTTTGCTTGGAGGAGATCTTAATATTCCTGCCGAAATTCATCTACTGGAACACTATGGCGATGAAAACCCGTTCCGTGTGGATGTTGCTAAAGCATGCCATCATGGTTCATCTGATTACTTAGTTGATTATCTTAAGCAGGTCAGGCCAATGGTAAACGTAGTTTCTTCAGGTGATAATAAAACATTTGACCACCCTATGTCAGATGCTGTAGGCGCATCCTGCAGACATACAAGAGGTGATCACCCATTATTTTTCTCAACGGAGTTAGCTAGAGCGAACGGTTCCGCAGGTACTCATTATGGACTCATAAACCTAAGGAGTAACGGAAAAGTACTGACCATGGCTCAAATGAAAGAGCAACACAAGAAGGCCGATGTATGGGATAGTTATACAGTACCTTGGCAAGGAAAATTCAATCATGAAATTGACGAGTATAAACAAGCTAATTCGGAGTGAATTTCAAATAATCATTATCCGATCATCTCTATCTGACTTTACATAAAGTGACTAAGACACCAGATCAATGACTTACTTCATATCAAATTTTCAAAAGATGACCCGACTATCTCAAAGAGGGTAGCCACATTTAAAAGAAAATAATAATCTGTCCTCACTACCCTGATTCTCTGAAAATCTATGGTAACCCTTTTTACAAGGCCACAATCCGTGAGTATAAAAAATTGTAGAATCATATAATTCTATCTCCCTTTAGACACTTTTTAAGTAGTGATTCCAGATATTTTAGACTAGCTTCCATAGCATTCTTTCATCCAGCAAGCTTACAAGACATTTTTTGCCCTTAGCGGCCTTTTATAACCAAAACAACCTCAAACCATGAGCAATCCCATTACAGATTACACCTGGAAGAACACCTCGCAAACTCTTACTGCGACTCCCGGTGACTTTTATCAGGCTACTGACAAAGATGACCTGATCAACATAGTACAGACCGCTGTAAACAAGGGTCAGAAAGTACGTATTACCGGAGGTCGGCACTCCTGGTATCCGCTGGTACTTACCGATGAAGCTGTGGGTGGAGGAGCCAAAGATGATTCAGACTTTTGTCTGATTGATGTCAGCGCCATGAATACCGTAACCAAAGAAAAAACGGCTGAAGGGCTCTACCTCGTACATATTGAACCAGGTGCCACCATGGGCGACCTTGAAAATGCTACCATGGGAGACTGGCCGGATAACCCTGCACCTGACCCACTGGTAGCCCTGCCAACCAATGGGGTGATTCCCACAGAATTACAGATTGGCGGCTTCGTTGGGGCCGGTTGCCACGGTACCGGCTGGGAGCAGCCCACCATTCCTGATCTGATGTATTCAGTAGAGATGATTCTGGTAGATGAAAACAAGAAGGTAAGCATGCGAACCTTTAGCGAAGCCAATACAGATGACCCCATGGATGTAATCAGAGTCAACCTCGGTACCATTGGTATCATGACAAACATCACGCTGAAAGGAGAACCACTGTTCTGTATACATGGGCAAGACACCACTGACACGCTGATGTCAGATGTGGTGAGCCGTACCCCCGATGCCAATAACCATCCACTCAAAGACCTGGTAGAGAACACCGACTATCTTGAGCTCTTTTGGTTTCCCTTTAATGCCAGTAAAACCGACTGGGAGTTGAAGCTGCTACCCGACCTGGAAAAGACGAAAGTCTGGAAGAAAACCGGTATGGCCCTCAAGAACTCCGATGGCGTGCCTCCGGCTGACTGTCCGCAAAATGTACCCAGCCAGGTATGGGACGATCTGGAAACCAAATTTGGCAAGGTGGCCTACAATACCATCGCTAAACTTTCTTCCGGTGGACTGATTGACCATGGCATTGTAGAAGGCATGCTTAAGATTATGAGTGATGCCGCTTACGGCCAGGCCTCCGATGATTTTATTGCGCCTGCCACGCGATTCTACCACTACCAGAAATCGGCCTTTCCCGTGCTGGATTTCTCATTCGCCATACCTATGGACGCTTCTAAAGACCCTTATTATCAGGTCATTTCAGATGCATGGTATGCCGTGGTAGATGCCGTGAACGATGCTGCCTGTAATCAAAAAAGAGTTTCATAAGCGCTACCCTGTGAATGTGACGCTCCACGCCCGCTTTATCAAAAACAGCCAGTCGCTGCTTTCTCCGGCTTATCAGCCTGAAGGCTCTGCGACCCATACCTGCTGGATTGAGTTCCTTTCCGGCTCTCCCACCCCCGACCAGCCAGACGAAACCTGGTATCAGAACTATATGGAAACCTGGGAAGAATTCTGTCAGGTGATAGGTCAAAAATGGCTCGCCCTGGGCGGCAGGCCACACTGGGCCAAGCAATGGCAGGTGCTGGACACTCCTGAGATTAACATCTACGGAAAGCTGAAGGAAATCTACGGAGATAACTTTACACGCTTCAAAACCGTCCGTGATCAACTGGATCCTACTGAAACCTTCCTCTACTCCTGGACAGAGAAGATTTTTGAGGGATAATTATTCTGTTAAGAACCCTACAGCAAAACCCTACGAAAAAGGCAGCCCTTAATTGGCTGCCTTTTACTTTTAACCTGAGTTCGATTATTCTTAGTAGGTTCAGAATTTCATAAATTTTGAATATTCAAGGCATCTTTATGCTGATATAGCGAGCTATATCGAATAAAGATAACGCAGGATATTCGAATATTATGGAATAGCCTTAAAATGAACCCACCTCTAAATAGTCATTTTCTGCCTAAAAAGCACTTGCCGTAGGCGGACTACGGCTGCTTGCCTTTTAGTTGAAACTAACTGCTTATAGGCGGTCTGAACTCCAAATAATAATCGAACTCAGGTTTTTATTATGATTTATCTTTTTATACCGAAATCGGCTTTCCTGATCTTACACATCCGGTCATCATCTCTATGATGAAAAACAATACCTTCTATGTCTGCCGTTATAAGGAAAGTTCTCAACCCTTCGAAAGACAGGTCCGGCACTTCCAGCAGTTCTGAGCCATGCCTGATCAGTTGATGCCCTTGAACCCGTTCCGGGTTGCCTTGTACCTTTTCGCCACAGAGCTCATATGTACCATCCTCTCTGATTTCCAAGGCATCAAAGGCTACAAAATGCCACTTATTGGACTTATCCTCGCGCTCACATTTTACCCAAAAGGGATGGTGGCCGCTCTTTTCATCCGGCTCCTGGCAGGGTATGGCATTGGGAGGTAGCACCCGGCCCTTTTTCAAGTCAAACCTTTTATAGAGTTCTCCTCCAATAATAGCGCAGCTTGTTCCATCAAACTTCCGTGTAGCCATACCCCGGGTAAACACCCAGGAGTTTTCAGGGTTAACTTCATTGATGATTCTGCCTAAATTGTCAGGATCTTTCCTGTAAAGGGTGCTTAATTTTTTCATTGTATTAAATTTAACAGGCAGTATTGTATACCAGTCCTGTGAGTTTAGCAGCCGTAACGAGGCTTAGTCGTTTTTTAGAAATACTAACCATCTGTTGATGATCTTCAAAAGAGACAACAATAAAAACAAAAACCTCTACTACCGGCTATTTGTACTGGTAGAGCTTACCATACTGGTTTTACTCTATTACTATGGGCTTCATTGGTTCCCTTTATTTTTTATCACCATCATCATATTGCTGGACACCTGGTCAAATGTGCGCTGCGCCAGGCGGCAGAAACGATTCATTAAGGAAATTGAAATAACTAATCAGGGAATCAGCTGTACCCTTGCCAACAAGACTAACGAACAGATTCCAAAAGAAAAATGCCTGTTTTCTATCCGCGAAAAAAAATTCGAGAAAGAAAAAACAGAGATCGAGATCAGGCAAAAGCGATTATTGAAAAGTAAACTTATCGGAAGGGTGCATATCAAACACTGGCAACAAATCTTTGAGATTAAAAACGCTCTTATTGAACATGCCATTCCCCAGATAAAATATCGGCCCGAGGGCTACTGGTCTAAATATGGCACCCTCACTGCAGATGTAATGATTACAGGAACGGCCGTTACCATTGCGGGAGCTGCCACCCTTATGGGGGACACAACATTAGCCAATGGCCTCATGACAGATGGTTTTATGCCTATCCATTCAAATTTTGACATGCAACCCGATGATGATAAAAAGAAGAGTTCCTTATCAAATGACTAATTGAAAAAGTGAAGAAATGAAAGTCTTCGACCTTGATATAGCAGCTCAGCCCCTTACAAAAGAGCTCCCGAAAACTCTCAGAACAAACTGCTGATGCTTTGAAGTACCAGAGTATTTCTTACTAATGGCTACCGGATTTGCTATCTTTAATTAACCCTGGAGGACGGTATTGCAAGCGCAAGACGCTGCCATTCCTGACATCGCTAAATCAACTGAAAGCATCTGATGAAAAAAGCAGTAGTACACTTTGAAATTGGCTGTAGTAATATTCCGGAGGCCATAGATTTTTATAAAACAGTTTTTGATTGGGATATCGCTCCTCAGGGAAACTCTGCTGCCATAGATACCGGCAGGCCAGGTGCCATTCCCGGCCATATCAACAAATTAGGTCCCAACGAACCTGAAAACTACATCAATATTTACATTGAAACCGATTCTTTAGAAGGGGACCTGGCCAAGATAGAGTCCAATGGCGGAAAAACTTTGGTTCCTCCCATCAAGCTACCTGATGGCAGGTCATTCGCCTGGTTTCAGGATGTTGCCGGGAATACGGTGGGCCTGATCACTCCTTAAAAATTTCTTTAAATGAAAACCAAACTGGCATGGGAACGAGCATTCGGTCTGAAAGCTTAATACAGAAGGTGATGGCAAATTCATATTCTGGAAGGAACTCAGGTAGATAATTCGAGTATCTACCTAATACGGACAGTAGTTATTTTTCCCACTATTTTTACCCTATGACAAGGAAGCTCATTATTCCGCCCCATATCAGCTGGGATGTAAAAGACGGACCTGTTATGACATGGTCTCAGTCCAGCCCCGTCTTCGCTTACCTGAGTCAGCTATTTACCGGTTTTGAGAAAAAATTTAACCAACCAATAGACATTCAGACCGTCACTTTTACCCTTTCTCAAGAACAATTGCTATTCCTGCTATCAGGGCTCACACCCAAGCTGGAAAAACTTTTGAAAAGCTTTCAAGCCTTCACACCCGCATTGAACGTAATATCCATAGAGTATTCGGGAAAGCAATATGAACTCTGTACTGCTTTAGACCCGACACATCGATTGATTGAGGTGTTATTTAGCTTTTATGAATTGCTGTCCCTCTCTTTACAAAGAGGTAAAAGTCTCACCTGTTCGGGAAAAAGATGAAGCTCATCTCTAAAATCACCTCTACCCCAAAACTGATGTTTCTGGTAGATGCCCTGGGAGCCCTGATCAGTTTCCTGTCATTGCTTCTTATTCTGGTACCATTAGAGCGCCATTTCGGTATTCCTGTCAATTTGCTGTATTACCTGGGAGCCATAGCAGTTTGCCTCTTTATTTATTCCTTCTCCTGTCATAAACTGATCAAAACTAACTGGAAGCCTTATCTCAAAATCATCATCTCACTCAATGCTGCCTACTCACTGCTTTCTATCGGGCTCATCTTAGTCCATTATCAAACGCTCAGACCTTTGGCCTTTGCCTACCTGGTACTGGAGCTGGCAGTGATTGCCTGTATGATCGCTCTGGAGTATAAAACACTCAGGCAACTGTCATCATCTACTTCAGCTTCCAGCAGCGAGAATAACATTTCAAGGTTTTCAAAAGGTCAGTATCGAAAGAGAGTCTGTCTTTTAGTATCTTTCGTACTTACTCAGGTATTCATATTCAGTATGACAGAACGTCAAGTTAACCTCGCCTATTATCGACCACAGGACTGGACTCGACTGCTTTCCATTACTGAGGATAGAAAGGACCTGCATGATACCTGGGAAGAGTGGCATCAGGAGTATCTTGCTACCATGAAAAAGTTGCGATCCATGGGACTTCATGTCAATCAGTTTACCATAGACCTGGACGAACTTGTACAGTATTGTTTTCTTAAAGGGATGAGGATTACCTCTTCCGCACGCTCTCAATTTGTTGGCAGATCACAGATATCAGATGTTTGATGAATTAGAAGAATATACGCATACGGGTCATTTCTTTGTCACCCCGGACAGTGAACTGGCACAGGTATGCAATGCTCCAAAAGATGCTTCCGGGGTTTATACGGTTTTTGCCTTGGCCGATGGAGGCATAGAGCTGGTATATATAGGAATCTCCGGTAAAGTTCAGAACAACGGAACCCTGAAAACCAGCTCAGGTGGCCTGTTTGATCACATTGTAAACGGAACACAATTTGGCCACAAAAGGAAAACATCCTGGCCCGCAAAAATGCGCTCTGAGCAAATAGAAGCATTAGACATCTACTGGTACGAAACTTTCAATGCAGACCATCAGGATATCCCTGCTTTCATAGAAGGGGTTTTAATTCAGAAGCATTTCGACATCTTCGGAAAACTTCCCAGGTGGAACGAGGAATATTGAATTCTCTATAGCCAGCCATCAAATCCACTTGATCTTTTTTGCCTGGTAGGCCTTTTTCAGAATTAGAAAGAAGGGAATCCACCACAGAAAATCATTGGTAATAAGCGTATAGAAAAAGGCAAAAGGCACTGTACCCTGAGCATAATTCATAAAGAAACCGATGGGCCCGAAGAGCTTACCTAAAAACCCCACCATCACAATGGGCCAGTGCGTCAATGGGTCCTGTGCCGCCCACCAATAGCCAAGGCCATAAACGCCTATCACCATACCCATCCCCTGCCAGATCATAGTATGACTGGGCGGCTCCATACCAACCAGCTCAAAAAAGTGATTGGGGAGTAAAATCACCCAGGCACCCCAGAGCAGATTATAAATGGCTGCGGCCTTCAGCGTTATGGACATTTGCTTACTGTTCATAAAGGTCTCTTTAGCAGAAAATTTTATAATCGTTTCATCTTTCCAACCTCTATTTATAGCAAACTGTTTGGCACAACCCATTTTACCCAACCTACTCAAAACAGTCTCTTAGCAGCCTTATGAGCAAATGGCGGGTTAATGGCGGGTAAACTCACCCCAGATTTCTGGGCATTTCTATCCGGCTGTATCAAATTGCTGCAAGTCAAAAAATCATCGTATCAAACCTTAATTCAATACAGCCATGAAAACCCTTTGTAATAGCATAACGCTACTCCGCTCTCAATCGGAAAATATGTTTTATTTGCCCAATGAAAAGATCAGCTTTGTTTTTGGCCTGGATCAAAAAAGTAATCAGATGACGCTCAGTTTGCATGAAAAGGGGCACTGGTCATTCACTGCCCGGAAAAGCACCTCTCACTGGCCCAACCAAGGATCTTAATTATGAAACAGCCCGAATTAGGAAAGAAAATTGCCGAACTCAGGAAGACCCAAAGGTTGACCCAGGAAGAGCTCGTAGACAAGTGCAACATCAGCATACGTACCATACAGCGCATAGAAGCCGGAGAGGTAACTCCACGCGATTATACTATTAAGACTATACTCTCAGCCCTTGAGTATGATATTGAAGAAATAGACCCGCCTGCAGGGGAGAAAAGCTATGAGGTGGAGGCCTGGCTGAGCCGACTCTTTATGATCAAAGCTCGGCCAACCAGTGCTTACCTGGTCAGGCAGTTGAACCTCGCTATGATACTCGCCATTGTGTACTTTATCCTCAGGTTTGTTGAAAGTGTGGTTGATTACTCCCGGTTTAGTGAAGAGGATTTTATCGGAGACAACGCAATCATCTTTGTCAAAGCGGCCCTCCTGCTTAGCGTGGTGTTTGTACAACGTGGCTTTGTCATCATAGGCAGCATATTTGACAACTACCTGCTGCAAATCATTTCCTCGGTTATTATCATTGCGCAAATCGTGGTCATAGGCATAGACATAGCATCCGTACGACACTTCTATATCGAGCCGGAAATTCTGGTATTTATTTATGCCATCACCTTCGGGGTCACAGGTGTGATTTTTGGCTATGCATTGATCAAAACATCAAGTGCTCTCGGCACTACCCCTAAGATCGCAGGTGCTTTCGAAATCATCGCGGCCTGCTTCTCGCTCACAGTCATACTCTCCTTTATTGGCTCAATCATGCTGATGCCCGCAGAACTGCTTGAGATTCTGGTTATCTACAAAGCCATAACAGCCATTCGAAAGCAGCAAGCTGTTTCCATGGATTAAAGTAAGTATCGGGAAATCCGCTTGAGCTGAAGTACCATCCGCTTATCGGTAGTTCTGATACATCCGTTGATAAATGGCGCTAAAGTCCTTTCATTGCCTTATCTTAATCAAAAAATGATCAACGGATGACCAGAAAAGAGTTTATCAGGATGTGTGGCTTATTGGGTATTGCCGTGCCATTTTCCGGTGCTTTGACCGCTTGTGGCAGTGACGACACACCCTCTGCTGATTTTTCGGGCAATGTATTGATCATAGGAGCCGGAGCCGGGGGCCTGGCAGCAGGTTACCTCCTGGCTCAGCAAGGCATCGATTTTCAGATTCTGGAAGCCTCCTCTGTATATGGCGGCAGAATGCGAATCAATACCGACTTTGCAGATTTTCCCATCCCACTCGGGTCCGAATGGCTGGAAACAGGCACTGGTATTTTTCAGGAAATCGTAAACGATTCCTCTGTTCAGGTAGACATAAACACCATTGCAGACAACCCTGATAGGAAATTCGTCAATTACTCCTGGTTCAATTTTTTCGAAGACTATATCGTCCCTTCGGTCACCGGTAAAATCAGCTTTAACACAGTCGTTAGTTCTATTGACTACTCGGGTGATAAGGTGACCGTGAACACAGGCACTGGCCAGCTGACAGCCGATAAGGTAGTAGTTTCCGTTCCGCTGAAAATTCTTCAGGACAACGACCTTCAATTTAGCCCTGCCCTGCCGCAGGACAAAACAGATGCGATTAGTAACCTGACTGTCTGGGAAGGATTTAAGGCCTTCTTCGAGTTCTCAGAAAAATTCTACGATGACGACCACGTAGTGAATGTCACCCCTCAGACTGACGGGGAAAAAATCTACTATAATGCCGCCTTCGGACAGAATACCGCCAGGCATATTCTTGGGCTATTCACGGTAGGTAAACCTGCCAGGGATTTTATCTCTCTATCCGGAGACTCATTGAGGGATCGTATTCTGAGCGACCTGGATGCCATCTACGCCAACCAGGCCACCCCGAATTACATCAAGCACATCACCCAGAACTGGAATAACGAACCCTATATCAAAGCAGGCTACCTTACGGACCATGCCGATTGGAGAACGGTCAGAACATTGGGCGAATCCGTTGCCAATAAACTCTACTTTGCCGGGGGTGCCTACACCAATGGTGATGACTGGGTTTCAGTACATACAGCGGCCCAATCCGCCAAAAGGGCGATTGATGAGCTGGTGAGTTAAGTCACAACCTGGCGAATATCAACCCCTGATCCATGGTATTAAATAAATCAATAGAACAGCTTGAAAATGATATCTGGCCGGAGTCCGGGGAGTTTCCAAGTGGGCTGGTAAAGAGATGCTATGCCTATCGGAAAATTACTATTGGGTCACTTCAACTATTTGCTGTAAAGGCAGAAATACCTACTTTTCTCTCAGGATTTTCACTGGATCAACCCTGCTGATTTTATATACCTGAAACCCGATGGTCGTCAGGGCCACCATCACCAACCCGACTATAGGCAGTATCATACTCACCGGATTAAGGTCAATACGATAGCTAAACTCTCCTAACCACTCGCTGCCCAGATAATAAACGACCGGAGAGAAGACCACAGTGACCAAAAGGAAGAGCTTTAAATATTTCCCTGAAAACAAGAAGAATATACTGGAAGATGAAGCCCCCAGCGATTTACGCACGCCTACCTCCAATTTGCTGTTTGATGTTTCAAATAAGGACAAGCCGATCAGACTGAAGCAGGCCAAAAAGATGGCAATTACAGAGAAGACCTTCATCACATCGAGCAATTGCTCCTCGCCATTAAACTGATTGTAGTAATAGGTAGTAATCGGGAAAAACTCGAAGGGCTGACCGGGGTAGACTTTTTGCCATATAGCCTCTACTTCGTCCATTTTTTCATCAGATAAGCCAAACTCTTCCGAGTAGGCCACAGTCAGGTAACCCCTGATAGCATTGAACTGAAATATCATTGGGCCAATCTCTTCTTTAGGAGAGGTTTTGTGATAGTTGCCCACCACCCCTATCACCGTAAAGGTTTGACTGTATTCATCTACCACCTGACTTCCAATGGCATTGGATAGGTCAAGGCCTAGTAACTTCATGGAAATGTCGTTGATAACGACCTTGTTTTGGTTACTCTGACCACCCTTTGGTGGGAAATTATTGCCCACCAGTATTTCTACCTCATAAGCATCCAGAAAACGATGGTTGACCTCATTGACAAACAGTAAAACAGGGTTGCTCGATCCAAATACAGAGAAGTTGACCTCTTGCCTATAGGGTTGGCCCGGAATGGTTGAGGAAGAAGAAATGCTGTTGATCCAGGAAAGTTTGGACAATTCAGACCTGAATGTCCTGGTTCTGCGGCCCTTGCCCCTTCGTATATCCTTGGGCGGCTTGACCACAAGCTTGTCTTCAAGTGATACACCCAGGCTTTTTTCCTGTAAATAGTTCATCTGCATGCTCATGATGTAGGTAAAACATATCATGAAAATGGCCACACCAAACTGCAGTCCGGCCAGTAAGCGCCTTTTGCCTGCTCCGGTATTGAACCTGAAGTCTGTGCCTCCCTTTACCGTGGCCTGACTTTTGGCCAGGACGGTGCCCATAATGTAAGCCGATGGCAAAAGCGAGCCAAACAGGAATAAAACTATGAATATGGTATTGATTTGATAGGAATTGCTGGCGAGTGGCAGCAGGTGATACTGGGTAAGCTCAGTAAAGAAATCGTAAGAAAGCAGCAGGAAGGCAAAGGAAACCACCACGGCCGTAAAGATGACCATAACCACCTCTGTCAAATACTGACGCACCAATAGCGTATTGGTGGCTCCGAACGATCGTCTGATAAACATCTCCTGTTGCCTTTGCATGAATTGTATGATGGACAGGTTGGCAAAGCTGATCCATGACAGTATCAAAATCAAAGCCCCGGTGGAAATGAGGATAATCTCAAAATTGGAAAAACCTGGTGTAAGTGGGTCAAGGACAACGGAAATCTTCTTCTCATTTTCTCTAAACATCGGCATCTGATTCAGAAGCCCCGTGATCTTGTCAGTAACCTCCTGCGGTTCAGCATTACTGGCCAACTGTATATATTGATTGTACACTGGGTTTTGCCAAAGGTCTTCGGTATTACGAAGTATACTCACCAGAATTTTAAACCTAAGTGCAGAGTTCTTGGGTGGATCCTCTACCACTGCAGTAACAATCCATGTACGATCTGAGGCCCAAGAGGTCCTGGACCTTATAGTTTTGCCTATGGGGTTACTTTCATCAAAGTACTTTTTTGCAATGCTCCTGGTAATTATAACCGAACCTGGCTTACTTAGCGCTCCCTCCAAGTCACCGGCTACCAGAGCCAGGTTCAACATTTGCGTAAAGGTAGAATCGACTGAAAATATTCCGGTTTGGTTAAAACTTCTATCTAATCGCCCGTCTTTAACCACATAGACCAGTTCCTCTGAATGCCAGCTGTATAAAGTTAAATTGATCACTTCCGGAATTTCAGCAAGGGAGGTAATTCCTACTCCCTGATAGGACGAATTTCCATCAAAAACAATATTGCCGTTTTGAATCTCCGTCTGACTTATATGATATATACTTTGGCGGTTTTCATAGCCATTATTGAAAAGCAACGAATATCCTATATACTTGGCAACAAGCAGGGTAGACACCATTCCGACCGATAGGCCAATGATGTTAATTGAATTGATGATCCAATTCTTCTTAAGAACCCTGACAAAGTTTTTTAGAAAGTGATAATTAATCATTTCTGTTCAGATAGTTGCTTCTCTCAGCGTGGGTGAATACTAGACGGTTAACGTGATTTTGAGAGCCAACCTCTCTCAAAAGGGTTTTTGAATTCTCTCAAATTTTGAATTAGATAAATTCATAATAAAAATTTATTCCGATTACGATATTTATTTTATAGAAAACTATGTAAACATTAAGTTATATCTCAGATAAGGATGACTTACATTACCAACCTCTCGTAATAGCCATAGAAGAAAACTACCGGGTTAGACAGACTACTTTTTAGCAAAAGAGTCAAAGTATTGCATAAACCCCGATTATTCATTAGGATTTAGAAATCGGGTTCAAACCTTCATTTTTAGAGAGAGAAATGGGAATTTGTGTTAGAGCCAACTTAACCCAAATGGTTAACCTACCGATAGAATATTCAGACAAGCAAGTTACTCCTTATGGAGGGATGAGTCTGATGAAAAGATTTATAGATCAGACAGGTATTCGTGAATATCTGAGAGGTGTGGATTTACCTCAACCTGGCTCTAATCGCGGTTACGCACCTGAGCATATTGTGGAGTCTTTCTGGCTGAGTATCTGGACAGGGGCCAGCCGTTATGTTCATTGTGACTGGCTTCGGTATGATAAGGTATTGCACTCTGTTTTTCAGTGGGATGAGATGCCTAGTCAAAGCACTTATAGCCGATTCTTCAGGAAGTTTTCTCAGAAGCGAAACACTGAGCTATTTCCATCACTTCAACACTGGTTTTTCGATCAAATAGGAGTTGCTAATATCACGGTAGATTTTGATAGCACAGTGATTACCCGATATGGAGAACAAGAAGGGAGTGCCAAGGGATACAACCCTAACAAACGCGGAAGGAACTCACATCATCCCTTAATGGCCTTTGTGGGTCAAACCAGAATGGTGGCCAATGCCTGGCTCAGACCCGGTAACACAGCAGATAGTAGTAGTTGCAAAAGCTTTATGCAAGAGACTTTTGATCAGGCATTGAAGGGCAAGAAAGTGGGTTTGGTACGTGCTGACAGTGGGTTTTATACCGAAGAGCTACTTAGTTATCTGGAAGAAGAACAGCATAAATACATTATGGCAGTTAGGATGTACCCTAACGTTAAGAGTGCAGTTTGGGGGCTTGATGAGTGGGTTAACCTGACCAAAGGCATCCAACTCAACGAGATGTTCTTCTCTCACGAAAAGGGAAAACGTAGAAGGTATATTATTGTGAAAAAGCGAGTTGATATCCGTCCTAAATCTGGTGGGAAGGAGCTGTTTGAAGATTTACCAGGCCATCGCTTCAGTTGTTATGTTACTAATCTGGACCTGCCATTGGATCAAATATGGAATATCTATAACACCCGAGCCGATTGCGAAAACAGAATCAAAGAGCTAAAAGACGACTTTGGCCTAGATAGCTTTTGCATGCAGGACTTCTGGGCAACTGAGGCTTCTTTTAGGTTTATTATGGTGGCGTACAATCTGATGAGCTTATTCAGGCACTTTGCACTCAATCACCATAATAGGGCAACCTTGAGAACACTCAAATCCTATTGCTTTGCATTAGGAGCATGGAAGGTAAATCATGCTAATAAAACCGTATTGAAAATATCATTAGCTAGCAAAAGAAGGTCTTGGATGGATGGAATTTTTGCCCAAATCAAAAACCTAAGCCCCCCTTTCAATTATTCTATTGAATAATCCGGGATAAACTTAAACCCGGATTATGCGTTGAAACTTTGTTATGAGTAGATAAGTCACACGGAATCAGGGAGTTTTATTGATTTAGGCATAGCACCGCTATGGTTAAATCAAAAAGCTCATTTATTTCACTGATTCACAGTGAGTTATCTACGGAATAGACTTTCTAATGCATATTCCGGGTTAAATAGACACCAGGTAGAATTATATATTGGACCTCTCTGCTTTTCCAATCCTGCGGAACGAAAGATCTAAAAGCAGGATTTCAAAGGGATAGAACAGCTTAGCAGGCCAAAAGAGCTGTTGATGAGCTGGTGAAGTAGCCATACCAGAATGAATACAGTAAACCGGGCCATGGTCTTACTATAGGCTCCGGAGCCATTGCCCGGTTACCCAGTTACCCAGTTACCCAGTTACCCAGTTACCCAGTTACCCAGTTACCCAGTTACCCAATTACCCAATTACCCAATAAACTACCCTCTAATTTAATTCGAATGAGTCTGGTTATTAATGATCCGCATAGCCAGGGAGAAGGTATCCTCAGTGAGCGCATTGTCCATTTGGGCAACAGACTTCACCAGCGGAGATCGATTGATGTCAGGATGATTGGTCAGGTGTTGGTCGCATTGCACAATGGTTTTGGCCATCGGGTTTTTCTGATCATTGCTGAATGAGTAATGAAAAGCCCGTTTGTAGAGCCGGTATTGAGACCAGTTTTGCGCCAGTTTGTTAATCGACTGAAAGTATTCAGACAATGCCGTTTCATCGCCACTAAGGCAGCTGAAGTCTTTCTCATCCAGCGTTTCCGCATTGGCATGTAGTGACCAGCCTTTGATGATTGAGGCTGATTGGGCCTCTTCGGCCTGATAGAACAGATCGGATCGAAACCAGGTAGAGATAATCATGACCCGGCCGGAGGTGATCGTCCGCATCAACGCTTTAAAATCTGAAATCTGAGGAGACTTCAGATAATAGCGTTTAGCTGTCTTACCTGTGGCAGTGATCAAATGAATCATCCTGGCTGTTTGGTGATAAGATAAAACAGGGAACCTCAGTAGAGACTCCCTGCTTTTTTAATTAATCGGTATATGGATAACCCATGTCCTGTGTCACGGGTTCTCAATCAATTTTGGCTTAGGCCAGATCAAAACGGTCAAGGTTCATCACCTTATCCCATGCGGCTACGAAGTCTTTTACGAAGTGTGCTTCCGCATCATCACTTGCATAAACTTCCGCCAGAGATCTGAGTTCAGAGTTAGAGCCGAACACGAGGTCTACCCGTGAAGCATTCCATTTGATAGCACCGGTCGACTTGTCACGGCCCTGGAAGGTTTCTTCAGCATCTGAAGTAGCATTCCATCCGATATTCATATCCAGCAGGTTTCTGAAGAAATCATTGCTTAGCGACTCAGGTCGGTCAGTCAACACACCCATATCAGACCTGTCAGCGTTGGTATTCAATACTCTCATACCACCTACCAATACCGTCATTTCAGGAGCAGTCAAAGTCATCAGTTGCGCTTTGTCTACCAGCAGCTCTTCTGCAGATACGCTGTACTTCCCTTTCAGGTAGTTACGGAAACCATCAGCAAACGGCTCCAGCACTGCAAATGAATCTACATCAGTCTGATCAGCCGTAGCATCTGCTCTGCCTGGCGTAAATGGCACTTCAATATCATGACCCGCATTTTTAGCCGCCTGCTCTACTCCGGCACATCCGCCCAGTACAATCAGATCGGCCATAGAAATAGATTTGTTACCAGACTGCGCATCGTTGAATGCTTTCTGAATGCCTTCCAGTGTAGTCAAAGCAGCATCCAGCTTCACAGGGTTGTTCGAATTCCAGAATTTCTGTGGAGACAACCTCACGCGGGCACCATTGGCACCACCACGCTTATCAGAACCACGGAAAGTGGAAGCAGAAGCCCAGGCAGTAGAAACCAGTTCTGACACAGACATGGCTGCAGTCAGCTTGCCTTTCAGATCAGCAATATCAGCCGCATCCACCAGGTCGTTCGTGGCTTCAGGAATCGGGTCTTGCCATATTAATGTTTCAGAAGGTATTTCAGAACCAACGTATCGCGTTACAGGTCCCATATCTCTGTGAGTCAGCTTAAACCATGCTCTTGCAAAAGCATCAGCAAACTGATCAGGGTTTTCATGGAACCTTTTAGAGATCGGTCCATAGATAGGGTCCATTCTCATAGCCATATCGGCCGTAGTCATCATAATGGTTACTTTGTCGCCAGAACCATCTACCTGTGGCGCGTGGTCATTGTCTGCGAGATTGACAGGGTGCCACTGATGTGCACCAGCCGGGCTTTTCGCCAGCGCCCACTCATAGCCAAAGAGTGCGTCAAAGTAGCTGTTATCCCAGGTAGTGGGTGTTGGTGTCCAGGCACCTTCCACACCACTGGTAATGGTATGAACACCTTTACCGCTCTCGAAAGTATTTTTCCAGCCCAGGCCTTGCTCTACAATGCCTGCACCTTCGGGCTCACGGCCTACGTATTTATCCGGATCAGCGGCACCATGCGCTTTACCAAAGGTGTGTCCACCGGCAACCAGCGCTACAGTTTCTTCATCATTCATCGCCATTCGGCCGAATGTTTCGCGGATATCTCTGCCCGAAGCAACGGGATCGGGGTTAGCGTTAGGTCCTTGTGGATTTACATAGATCAAACCCATCTGAACAGCACCTAACGGATTCTCCAGCTCCCTGTCACCGGCATATCGCTCATCACCAAGCCACTCTGTTTCAGGTCCCCAGTAAACATCGTCTCCCGGCTCCCATACATCTGCACGTCCACCGGCAAAGCCAAAGGTTTTAAAGCCCATCGTTTCCAGGGCTCGGTTACCTGCTATAATCATTAAATCGGCCCAGGAGAGTTTTCTACCATACTTTTGCTTTACAGGCCATAGCAGTCTGCGTGCTTTGTCCAGGTTGCCATTGTCGGGCCAGCTGTTAAGCGGGGCAAAACGCTGCGCGCCATAGCCTGCGCCACCTCTGCCATCGTGAATACGATAGGTACCGGCACTGTGCCATGCCATTCTGATAAAGAATGGTCCGTAATGACCATAATCTGCAGGCCACCAGTCCTGAGAATCAGTCATGACAGCATCTACATCTTTATTTACTTCATTAATATCAAGACTTGCAAATTCTTCAGCATAGTTAAAGCCCTCATCCATAGGATCGGATAAAGAAGAATGTTGACGAAGAATATGCAGTTTCAGTTGGTTGGGCCACCAGTCGCGGTTAGTGGTACCTCCACCAGCGCTTTCGTTGAGTGCACCGTGCATAAATGGGCACTTGCCCTCACTACCATTTGATGTGTGATTGTTATCCATTTTCGATTAATAGTTAAATATATACAGGAATGAATTTGCGATTATTTTTATTTATAAATAAGAATTCAGTATTGATTTACTCTATACAGCATAAACAATAGTTATGAGTCTGTGATCTCTCCCTTCTGCCTGATTAAAAAAGTCCTGTTCAGTGCCTCCTAAAAGTATCGTATGGTATTAACAAGATTTGGAGCGATTGGTTATCCAAAACCACATTTTTATGCTATAAATCTGCGATTAACAGCCTGATAATTTAGTCAAAGGCCGGTTAGCTGGAATTTTACCTAACTTTCTCTCATCATTGCCATATTAACAGGAACCTTTCTCAACTCCGGATTTATGCTTAGTCGAAGACTCATTATCATCTCCACCCTCTTGCTCATAAGTTTTGGCGCTATCGTTCAGGGTCAGTCTGCCAATAGAAAGCTCAACCAAATAACGCTATCCGGCAGAGGCTATGCCTTGGGTCTACAACATGGCCAAAAGCTCAAAAAGGAAGTCGCAGAGATCGTAGGCCTTTGGAAAAAGAGTACCTCAAGAGCACTGAGAAAAGATGCTGATGTAGTATTGGAAGAGTTCTTTGCCTATGCTGACTTTACCAAGACTATCAAGGAACTGACACCCGACCTTTACGATGAGGTAAGAGGCATTGCCGATGGATCAGGGCAGGCTTTTAACGACATCTTTGTGCTCAACCTGCTGGACGAATTCTGGGTATTTATCGAAAACCCGGAGAACCACCATTGCAGTGATGTAGGAGTACCATCTGTGAATGGAAGCCCCAGCTATGTGGCACAGAACATGGACATTGAAACCTATACTGATGGCTATCAGACCCTGATAAGGCTGGAGGCAGCCGGTGACAGTCCCGAACAGCTCATTCTTACCCACCCCGGCCTGATCGCTCTGAATGGCATGAATGCCAGGGGAGTAGGTGTTTGTGTCAACACCATTATGCAGCTCAATGCTTCCGCAAGTGGATTGCCGGTGGCCTTTATGATTCGTAAGATTATCGATTCAACAGAGAAAGCTGACATCTTGAGTTTTGTACAGCAGTCACCACATGCATCGGGGCAAAACTATATCATCGGAGTCCGGGGTGAGGTTTACGACTTTGAGGCATCCGCCAATAAAGTGGTAAGGTTTAAGCCTGAAAACGAAAATGGTACAGTATATCATACCAATCACCCCATTGTGAATGATGATATAAAACCACGCCACGAAAGGTTTGCCCCCAATCAACCGGAAAACCAGCTACCGCTTAGGTCTAACAGCTATGTGAGACTCAATGCCTTACAAAAGCGTATGAACTCTACCCCACAGGTCACGGATGAACTGATAAAAGCAACACTCAGATCAAAAGATGATCCCAACAACCCTGTTTGTGTCAACCGCAGAGAAGGCCGCTTTGGTTTTACTTTTGCATCAGTGATTATGACCCTGACCGGCCAGCCTTTTCTGCAGATCACTGCCGGACCGGGAGACGAGTCGGAGTATAAGAGGGTTGATTTTGGGAGGTAATCCGGAGCCAGGTTTATGCTCAGAGTCCCTTGCAGGTGACTCTGAGCAGATTTAGAACCACCTGTCGCAGGTTCTCCGAACCTGTGAAGCTCTATGAGCCCCAGGACTCTGTCCGCCTGGTGCTGCTAACCAACGCAAAGAAAACTGAAGACTTCCCTTATGACTTCTGCACTGGCAGAGTGATTTCACGGCAAGTTTTAGAAAATGTAGAATATGTTCAGAGTCCCTTAACGGTGACTCTGAGCTGGTTTGGTTTACATATTAGTTTCTGCCAGCCATCACGCCACCATCTACATCCCAGATGGCACCTGTCACCCAGGCAGCCTCATCAGAGAGGAGAAAAGCGATAGTTTGTGCTACATCCCCCGCCTGACCAATTCTGCCAATCGGATGGAAACCGTTAAATGCTGTCAGTGCTTCAGCCGCAGCATCCGCCCCGCCAAAAACTGCCTCGTATACGGGAGTAGCGACTACTGCCGGAGATACCGCATTTACCCGAATATTATGATCGGCCAGTTCCATGGCCAGGTGCTGGGTGAGCGAATGCAAACCGGCCTTTTGCATAGAATAAGCGGAAGAAGGTGTGGCCTTTACCGCCTGCTTTGCCCACATAGATCCTACATTCACAATAGCACCTCCCCCAGTAGCTACCATTTTCTTGGCTACGGCCTGGGTGATAAAGTAGAAACCGCGGTTTAAGTCCTGATAGGAGTCATAATCAGCCACGGTATGATCCAGGAACGCTTTGGGGCCAAAAATACCAGAAGCATTCACCAAATAGTCTACTGACTCAAATCCGCTGATGGTGTTAATCAGATCGTCCACAGCTGCTGCATTGGTAATATCTACCATATGCGGTGTAACGGCATTGCCGTTGGCTGCTTTTACTGCCGCCAGTTTAGTCTCATTAGTACCTACTACATGTACGGTAGCACCACCAGCTACCAAAAGCTCTGTGGTGGCACGGCCTATGCCACTGCTGCCTCCTACTACGATGGCTACTTTTCCTTCAAATTGATTCATTGTATAGTTTGTTTGAAATTATGAACAGACAAGTCTGTATGTATTTATGCAAATTTTTTATGCCATTATGATTTGAGCCATTTGCCGGGCCTCTTCTATCGGCCATACTTCCATGTGTACCTGACTTTCCACTATAGCTCCTTCATAGAGCAAATAGAGCCGGTCGGCCAGCCTCTTTTCATTGTCTACCTGCAGATTTTCTCGCACTACTTTCCGAATAAAAGCACGAAAGTTATTCTTCTGCTTTTTAATCTCTCCGTTGATCTGCTCATCGTCTTTAGGAATCTCAGATACCGTATTCAGACACCAACACCCCCGAAAACCGTCTCTATAATAGAATTCCTTAAGGAAATCGAAGAGGCCAATCACTCGCTCTTTCCCTTCTGACTTACTCTCCAGATACCCTTTCAAATCGCTGATAAATTCGGCATCCATGCGCTGCAGGTAGGCCAGACAGATTTCCTCTTTCGAGCGAAAGTGCTGATACATACTCGCCTTGGCCACCTCTGACTTTTCCAGAATCTCGTTGATGCCCGTGCGATTGTACCCCTTCTCATAAAAGAGTTCAGAGGCCGTTTGTACAAGTCTTTCCTTGACCGGAAGCTTTCCACTCATATGGCAATGATAGATGATTTACAGAAAACAGACAAGTTTGTTCGTTTTTTAGTTCCATATACGCTCTGTTTCTGTTGATCTTTTCAAGTCGTTCTTCATCTGCCATTATTGGTCGTGGGTTTTATTTAGTCCTTTAGACTATTCTCTAGCTGGTAGCATGGGGATAATTAATAGATTTAGTAATGCTTAAACAGACTACACTTTCCATCACTTCCATTACCATCCTCTTACTTTTCGGGTTGGCCTCTTGCTCCGAGCCTGCCCCTAAGATTGACTATAAAAAAGAGATTGATACCGTGGCTACTATTGCAAACATCATTGAGGACACCACCAAAGTGCTTGTTGCTGAGTTGCCCGTCAAATTCAAGAAAATCGAAACACTCATTTATCCTGTTGCCCTTGTAAACATGCAAGGAAGTGATGGTTATGGCAGGTCATCGGCAAATTACTATAACGGCTCAGACATAAGTTCAGGATATTACAGCAGCAGTAACCTCTCAGGTGACTTTATCAACTTGATTTTTGAGGATACTGAAGGGAATAGAAAGCTCCTGACAGAGCATAAAATGACCATTAGTCAGGCCACATTTCTGGAAGGCATTTTTGATATAACACAAAAGGGGTATCTGCTCTATACAGTCTATGACCGGGACACAAATGGAGATCAAAAATTTAACCGAAAAGACTTATTGGCACTCTACATAAGCAATGTGGACGGAACAGGGTTTACAAAAGTGACCAAAGAGCTTCATAATTATCACGACTACCGTACTCATAAAGAAAGTAACAAGCTCTATTTCCGATCATTGGAGGACATGGACAAAGACGGGGAGTTCAGCAATCAGGATAAGTTTCACTACTATACTATTACCTTTAATCAGTTTGGATATGAAATAGACGAGTACGACCCTCTTGACGCTTTTGACAATTGAAGCCAGAATGTAAACTACCTCGATCAGGCTTTCCGCATCTACCTATCTACCTATCGCAGGTTCTCTGATTTACCTGCCCATGAGGCAGAACCTGTGACGTTCTATGAGCCCCACTCACCATCGGGATCTCACGCTGCGCACTCTGATCATGCCCAACAGCCCACTCTTGCTGTCCGTATTTTCTGGCCTAAAGAAGATACTTATGGACGGTGTCCTTCCGGGAATTTCATTAACAATCTCCCAGGCCTTCTCTAATCACTTTTTTGAAGTCAGAGCGCTGCAAGGACACCGTCCCTCCAAATTACCGTTACGGACCTGTCGCAGGTTTTCAAAACCTGTGACGACTATGAAAACAGGACGCTGTCCGGCCCTGTATCAAATCACGCCTTTTCTGAAGTATAGATTATCTCTAAAGTGCAAATACGCGAAGAAACCACCCTTCCTTTCAGGCACCCCTCCTTAAAAAGTAGGGGACTTTCTAATTAGCTTTCCACCATTCAGGGCCTCACCTGGCCCTGTCTCTATACTCACCTTGCGGCTACTTTTGAGGTATTATAAATGACTCACCTCTAAGGTCTCACGCAGAGCACCCTGCATCATGCCCGACAGCCTAATTTTTCCGTCCGTACTTTAATGCCCTCAAAGAAGATACTTACGGACGGTGTCCTTCCGGGAATTTCATTAACAATCTCCCAGGCCTTCTTTAATCACTTTTTTGAAATCAGGGCGCTGCAAGAACACCGTCCCTCCAAATCACCATTACGGACCTGTCGCAGGTTTTCAAAACCTGTGACGGCTATGAAAACAGGACGCTGTCCGGCCCTGTCTCAACACACCTTTCTCCACCATCAGGGTCTCACACAGCAGCCCCCGGATGCTCCCCTACCGGTGGATTTCGAAGCCCAGTAAATATTTGTCTTGACACGGGCCGGTATCTTAACTTTTAATATACGTACCACTACGTACGTATTTACGTAGCAGTACGTATGTTCTCCCTTTCCAAAAAAAGCAACCTTTAAGTCTAATAAATAGACCCAAAACACAATTCCTTTTCCAAATCATTACCAGACACTAGTCCGGGCGTAGTTCTTCCCTAAATGGAGAATTCCCCTCGTACTGGTGCGTGGATTTTTTCAAAACGCAAAAACCATTCAATATGACAGGTAATCAAACATTGGCACACTATGATATGGTGCTGGGGCTATCCCAAAACACCATCAACTACCAGTTTCATCAGCTTCACAAGGGTAAGGTGATTCACAGAGACTGGGCGGTACTCATGGGCAACCTGAATAACCGCAAAAAGGCGGGAGAGCCATTTACACTACTGAGAACAGCAGAAAACGAAGCTGCTTTCAATGATAAGATTGACCTGTGGGTAGACCTGCAGGAGCAAATTGCGGATGCCTATGAGGATGATGACTTTGGAGAAATCGGCACCCTCACCGGCCAGCTCAAAGCAGCCAATGCAGACTTTGATTTGGGTTGGGATGCCTCCATTAAGGCACCCACTATCGACATTCTGGACCAGAAAACACAATCGCTTATTCTCAACATTGCTTTCAGAAGTGGCAGACTGCTATACCGAACCAACTCACTGACAGAGGTGGAGGAATTTGACCTCAAAAATTGTGTGTATGCCTTTGAGGTCCCCATAGGCAAGCTGCAGATCAACAAAGATCAGATGGTACTGAGGGCACAGGAAGAGATGGACTTGGTGATTCGCGAAAGTGGCTTGAGCGATGATGATTTTACCATTGAAAGTCTCTTCCTGAACTTTGAGAATGCAAACATCATTTCGTTCGATCCGGGTAGAAGCAATTTCCCTGAAGAGGCGGCACTTCCCCTACAGGTTTCTGTTAAGAACTACTTTGATCAAACCTTGAAAGGAAGTGACAACCCTTATGTGCTGGGGTATGGAGTAAGCAGGCGCAAAATCAGCAGCGCTGAAAAGGCTATGTTTCAGCCTACCTCGCTCAACTTCTCCACCTCCTACAGCGCTCACCTTGACCCGGATACTCCGGTGCCGGGTGAGTTCAGTGCCTTTAACTTTTTAATGATGCTGAATAACCGGGTTCCACCCTACGATCAGAATACAGGCGTATTACCACACAGTCTGATTGAGTCGGGTAAGGACACCTCATCAACCATGGATGGCGTATTTGCTATTCAGAATGAGCATTTCAAAACTTACCTTGATTCTCTGGATGAGTTTGTAGCGAGCCAGTTTGAAGAACAGGGCATTGATAAAAATGGTGGCTTCAAGAATGGTGTGATGGTCGGCCTCAAGCATGACAAACACAAGGAAAATGACACCATTGACTCTACCTATACCGTTACGCGGCAGGCCATTGAAAACAACGCGCACGACTCTGGGATTTCTGTACGCTACACCATTGAAGTGAGCATCAGAGTCGGGGTGCATATCGGTAAGGATTGGGAAATTCAACATGTGACCCTCTCTACGGCAGGGCAGCACACAAAAGGAGATATAGACAAAGTTGGTTCGGTAGGTGAACTCAACTTCCAGATCAAAGCTGCGCAGGAAGGTCAATTCAGTCTTGACCATGCTGTAACAGCACCGAACATCGCTTTTGACAAAACCCCCAACCTATTTGAGGGTGACGCAGGTACGGTATTTCTCAATATCATCCTTACCATTTTTGGTGGGATCATCCAGATAATCCGTGGTATTGTCAATGCCATTGCCGTAGAGATGGGCAAAGACTCAGCAGTTGCCGGTAACGCGTTAGTCGCCAGACTGGCTGACCTGGATGTACTGAACCAGACCAACAAGGTGATACTACCCCTTGGCAAGATTTACACTTTTAAAAACCTGAGGCATATCGCAGATAAGGACATCATTGCCTATGATATTGCTTATGCCCCGGTAATGGAAACTGAAAATGCAGACTCATGAGCTTCGTAACAGACCCCAATCTTCAAATTAATAAAGCTGACAAGGTAAAAGTCGATTTTTACAGTGAGCTGATGAGCAATTACTTCCCGGAATCGTCTATCGAGGCTGGTGAGGACATTCAATCACTGATGGTAGCCCCGGAAAGACCCATGCTGTTTTGCCTGGACAAAGAGGGAAAGCTACAAGGCATACTGAGAACTGAGGGTTCTGAGTCAGGCTGGGTAAAGCTGTCGTTATCGAAAGGCAAGGTAGCTTCCTTTGAAATTGAGTACGACTCAGAGGAAAAATCTTTCCGCATAGCCAAGGTAGAGGACAACAAGGTGTGGATTTCCAGGGAGATGAAGCTGGCCCGAACCAACTTTGAAAAACTCGAAAAGCGGATTAAATGGGACAGCTGGTCACCAGAAACACCGGGAGAAGTCATAAACAAAGTTTCTCTGGGCACCGAACATGCCCTCTATGCTACGAAGGAGACCGAAAAGGATGCGCTCTATTACCTTATAGACCTACAGGAAGACACACAGGCCCACTATACCCTGCCTGAAAACGCCAAAGAGATCAGACAATTCGAGCTCGGTAATTTCCAGAATACAAACGGGCTCTTTTTACTGTATGATATGGCCGGGAAAACCCACATGCTCTATCAGTCTTTCCCCATTCCCCAATTTCCTAAACAGACGACTAAGGCCCGGCTGAAGTCTGGTGAGCCCATGAACTGCTTCACTCTGCTGGAAGGAGATAATGGCATGGACATGCTGTATGTGGCGGGAGAAAAGGTTTATGAGTTCGTGGGCCATGCGGATGGAAGAGGCTTTAACCTGAATGAGGTACCAACTGTACCAGGTGGAGAAATCAGGAAAATAAAAGCGGCAGGCCATGGTGCCGAACGCAGCATCTGGAGCCTCAACGACAAAGGCCTGCACTACTGCACCAATCGTTTTTTTAACCAGGAAACAAGTGCTTTTGAAACAGGCCCCTGGACAGAACCGCTGGTGATGGCAAAAAATGCCGACCAGTTCAGCTGCCTGAAAGGCCCCAATGTGCAGAACCAGGTCTTTTCATTGAGCACCCGGTTTGGTAGCGAGCTTACCCGCCTGTGGCAGGATAGCGTGACCACCTTATGGAACAGCCATAAACTGACGGTGCATGCGGCAGACAGCCTGAAAGAAGTGCAGTCTTATTCGGCTCATATCAGGTTTAGCAGCAAGACGAGACTGAGAACCTTCCATGGTTTGAAAGCCAGGCTCAAAGCAGAATCAAACCTCTTTGTGTACATAGATAGTAAAAGCTATCACATAGGCCCCGACCATGAAATAGAAGTAGAACTGGGCATGGTGCCGGAATTCACAGTGATTTGCCCGGTCAGGGATATTGCTTCATCCAGGCTTATCGTCAGTGCCGATTTTCTGGATGGTGACATTGCCATCAACCTGACGGACAAGGTACTGGAGCGACTGGAAGAAAAAGCTCCCTCAGGAGATGCGCTGGCCGATGCCCGCCTCCCCGATGGCAGCCACCTGGTACCCGAAGGCACCGACCCCAAACTGATTGGTGCGGCCGCTGATGGCATACAAGGTCTGGTAAGTGCCGCCAAGGATTTACGCACCGGGTCCACCTCCAATTTCAAGAAAACGGAATTCTCCGCAGCCGGAGGCAGTGTGGGTATAGCCACTACTGCTCCCCTGGCGCAAGGCGGTCACACCCTGGGTGATTTCCTGCATGCAGCCTGGGATGGGGTGAAGAAGGCCTTCAGCTTTGTAGTGGAGAAAATCAAGGAGGGCTTTAAGTTCGTGATCAAAATCGGGGAACAAATCTTCAACTGGATCGTGAAAACCCTGCATGAGATCGGCAGCTTTATCCAAAAGGTTTTTGAGGCCATAGCCGTGGCTTTTAAGGATCTGTTCGAGTTCCTGGCCTTTCTGTTCGACTGGCAATCCATCATCGATACCAAAGATGCTTTTAAGGATTATGCCAACGCGGCTATTGACAGCCTGAGGGATGGTGTAGAAGACATCAGGACTTTTATTAACCGGGAGCTCAGCAAAGCCATTGACAACTTCTCTCCGGAGCTGAACAACCTGCCGAGTGGCATCAGCAAACTGGACGTAGGAGATGGCAGTGATGGCAATACCGATGCTGACCCCCGATCCAATTGGCTGAACTCTAAAAAGGATGCTATCCAAAATAGTAAAGAGGGTAAAATCATCAGTATGCCTACCGAATTCACAGATATTTTCTCTCGGTTCATCAGCGATGCCCAGCCCATATTTGCTCAGCTGGGTGAAGGCTTTTTGGAGCAGGTCAGCCTGATTGGCGATGCCTTTCAGGATGTGATTGACGGTTCCATGACCTTCGGAGACTTCCTCAAAATGCTGGCCCAAAAGCTGGCAGGTTTTGCACTGTTCCTGGTAAAACAGCTTATCGATCTACTACTCACTTCGCTTAAGGCGCTGATAGAAGTAGCCAAGGCCGGCCTGAATCAGGAATGGAAAATCCCGATCCTTTCAAGCATTTACAGAGATATCTCAGGCAGTGAGCTCACATTTCTGGATGTGACCTGTCTTTTTATCGCCATCCCTACTAACATAATGTACAAAATTGGTGAAGGCAAAGCCCCTTTTGGTGATGACCGCACCAGGGAAGAATTTGTCAAAGCCGGTCGTCAGGTATTTCAACTTAACATAGCATAACGTCATGAGTGATTCAAAAGAAGTAAAAGAAGTATTTAAAGTAATAGGATACACAAAACTCGGAATCGGCTCATTGAATATGCTGCTGTTTCCGGCAAGTGAGGTGGCTGAAGCTACTGAAAGTGACTTAGGCTTCCTATCCGATGTAAGCAGTGTTTTCAGCGTATTGGGTATGGTCACGGGTACCACCCTGTACATCAAAAAGTCCATAGACCAGCATGGTCTCCTCAAAGTTATGGGCTACGGCATACTGGCTATTGGTATTGGCTTATGGGTTTTGCTGTTTGTTCTGATGAAAACGGATAGTGTAGGTAAAACCATGAGCCTGGCGAAAAAGGCAAAGAAGTTACTGTCCCCGGCAGCACACTCTCTTTATGGTGGTTTTTTGATTGGCACGATGATCGAGGATCATGAAAATGAGCTTACCGCTTCCAATATCGGAGATGTGCTTCATTATCTGCCTTCGGCCATCTCCTACACGCCCCTTCAAAAAACGCCATACTATGCCATTGTGATTTTGATTCGTACGGGTGGGCTTATCACCAGCTCGGTAGCAGGCTTTATTGAAATGCTGGAAAATGGAAACGAAGAGCAGAAAAAGCTGGCAGAGGAGATGAAGAAGAAAAAGGAGCTACCCGCTTAATTGGTCAAGGGTGATTAGTTATTGGTTGATTGGTTAATCGTCAATAGTCTTTGAAATCAGAAATCTCAGCAGGTCGCATAGCACTGCTCCAGAGATTTCTGTTTTTCGGGAATGACAAAACCCGTTTTGAAAGCCTCTTGGTTAGCACTTAATCCAGAGTCTGGTTAAATAAAATACAAAGTATGGCACAAACACTTACCGGTTATGATATGGTTTTGGCTCTGTCTGAAACCACAATCAATAAGCAGTTTAAAAAGCTTCACCAGGAAAATATCGTTTACAAAGAATGGAAGCTTTTGGCGGGTAATGTTTTCAAGCGATCTGCTAAGCGGAAACCCTTTTTCATTTCCGGGGGAGATGTCAACTTTAGCAGTCGGCTCAATATCTGGACAGGCCTGCAGCAAGACTTTGTCAAAACAGGGGATTACACTCTACTGGGTTCTTTGAAAGAAAGTAAAAACAACTTTGACTTTGGCTGGAATACGGTGATGAAAGCCCCTGTCATTCAAATTGAAAACCGCAATACACAGGAAGTTATTCTGAACATCGGCTTTCAAAGTGGCCACCTCTATTATCTCTCCGACCCCACAAACGAAGTATCGGTATATGACCTGAAAGGCTGTGTTTACAGCTTCAGAGTACCCATCGGTAAGCTGAAAATTAACAAGCAGGCCATGCTGCTGCAGGCTCAAAACGAAATGAATACTGTGATTCGTGAAAGCGGCTTAAACGATAAAGACTTTACAATTGAGAGCCTTTTTCTCAATTTCCGCAATGCGAAGGTCAATCAGTTTGATGTGACGCGCAGCAAGTTCCCCAAAGAGATAGAAACACCACTGGTAGCTGCAATGAACAACTATTTCAATCTGTTCCTGCCAGACTCAGAAAACCCCTATGTACTTGGGTATGGCGTGAGCCGTACTAAGATTAGCAGCCGGGAAAGGGCCATGTTTCAGCCCACGGCTGTCAGTTTCTCCACCTCATTCAGCTCCCGTCAAAGCGCGAGCCGTGTACCCGGTCAGTTCAGTGCAGTAAATTTTCTGATGATGGCCAATGGTGCGAAGCCCCCTACCAACCAGACGGCAGGCGTATTGGCCCATAGCCTTATTGAGATCGGAAAGGCACAACAGACCCCGGCCAGCGGTATATTTGCGCTGGAGCACAAGCTTTTCACCCAATACCTCTCTTCGCTGGACAAGTATGTAGAGAGTATTTTTTCATCTCAGAATGGCATCAACATTAATGGTGGATTTAAAAGTGGAGTAATGCGAGCCACTCAGCGTGACTACCATAAAAAGCACGACACGATAGATACTACTTATACTCTCACACGGGAGCCGATAAAAAACCTGGCAGGTGCCGGAGGCATAGAGGTGCGCTATAAGCTTCAGGTGAGCATCAGGGTGGGCATTCATATTGGCAAAGACTGGGAGATTAAAAGTGCTACACTCTCTACGAGCGGCCCTTATACCAAAGGAGACATTAATAAAAAGGGGTCAGTAGGTTGGCTTACCTTTCAGTTGAAAGGCGGTAAAGGAGGCCGCTTTGACCTGACCAATAAACTTACCAAGCCCAATATAGCCTTTGACGAAAATCCGAATATGTTTGAAGGACCAGTGGGTAAGGTGATAGGGAGTATTGTGACCCTGATATTCGCCTGGCCCATGGCGATTGTGAACGGTATTATCGGGCAAATTGTAGCAGATCTGGGGGTTAATACCGCTGTTAAAAACAATCCGCTGATCGATAGTCTTAATCAGCTGGACTTACTCAACAAAACCAATAAGGTCATTTTGCCACTGGGCAAAACCTACGCTTATAAAAACCTCCGCTACCTGGCTGATAAGAAGATTGTGGTATATGATATAAGTTATTAAGAATTATGTAAGGCAGGGCTTATAGCATGCCTGCCTTACTATATCGTTTATTGCAACCAGATATTACATGCACCAAAGGCCAGATTATCATCTACTGTAATTATGGTAGTCAAAACACCATCACTATCGTAGCCGCTCCTATAACAGGTAGTTTCCTCATTATAGACGCAAAGGCCGGGAGCAAGTGGATGAAGTGGATTATTAACCACTGCGATCAGCGTGGTCTCTGTCTCACAATCCTCATCTCCGGGAAATGGTGTTTCAGATTCAGATTGCGTTCTTTGTTCTGTCTTAAGACTTATGGCTATTGACCAACGTCCATCATTTATGGTTTCCATCTCCATACCATCTATCGTTTTGGAAAGTACCTGGCTGGACACCAGCTCCCCTTGTCCGTTCACACGCACTTCCAGCTTGGTTTCCATTTTAAAGATGTGGTCTCCCACCTGTACATCGGAAGTGTAATCAAAGATTTCACTCACCACTTCATCAATAGCAACGGGTTGATCATCCTCCTCATTTGCGCAGCCAAAAAATAGCAGAGCAACCAGGCTAAAACTCATTGAAAACTTAATCTTGAAATTCTTCATGGTTAATATATTTGAATAAAAATTTAGTTTAACTACCTCCATGTGGTGCTCCAGACCATTCAGGTAATCAGTTTTCAAAATTTTCTTTACTACAGGCAGAACAGAAGAGAGCCTGACCCAGGAAGGAAACACCCTAAACCACAGGTATTCAATCCATTACATTAAACCTGACTTATTGTGCTTTAAACCTTCACTACGATTCCTAATGCATAAACCAGGTTAAAGCAGATAGCTTTATCAGCAGCATAAAAAAAGCCGCTTGCTTGCGCAAACGGCTTCTGAGTAACTTGTCAGGTCGGGTAGTTTTTTTAAGAAAACTGATCTGCTATAGTATCATCAAAGCTGTACATCGCTCCCATAAAATCTGATGAGTTGCCACCAGCCTCAAACATAGTTTGAACGGCAGAAAGGAAAGTTGTAAGTCCATCCATAATCTTGTCAACACCGTCACTAGCCATAGTTTGTTGTGTGATTCCCTCTGAATAAATCTTCAAAAAGGAATTGAAATGAGGATCAGCATCACCGTCAAACTGATATTCAGCAGGCACTGAAGTAGAAGCCGAGCTGGTTCCCTCGCCTTCTTCTACTATCGTGTTAATCAACGTATTCACCTGACTCAGGCCTGTTGTGCCATTGTCACTCACGGTTTGAGAATACCCAGAGGGCATGTTACTTCCAAAAAGTCCTGTTTGTGTGCTTCCGCCTCCTGAAATAGCATCAGAAACTAAGGTGCCATCTTTAAAAGCCTGCGGGGTAGTCTCATTCATAAGGGTTTGGATGGCCGCGTAAAAGTGGCCGATAGAGGGGTAGCTGGAAATATCAGGCTTTAACTCCTGGCTATCGGGAGCCTGCCAATCTGGAAACTCCACAAGACACATGGCATTGATGCGCTCGGCAAAAGTAGATGGATTTAACGCAGCACTGTAACTGGTGAAATTATACGAAGTACCATTGATGGTTACCGCAGTGGTAGCAGGGTTAGGATCATCCAAAGCAAAATCGAGATGAGGAATAGTAGTGCCTTCATAGGAGAAACCCCGGGTGGTAAAGTCGTAATCAGTAACGCCAAAGGCCTGGGCCATATTCCACGCACACTGGCAATGAAACATTTCTTGTTTGGAAACATCGTTAATCAAACCCTGGGCCGTGGCATTGCCAGAGCCAGCAGCATGATAGGCCACCCGATAAAACGGAATAGTCCAGAACTCAAGGTCAATGGCCATTTTTAAATGGTCCTGCAAATCTACCAGCCTCCAGTCGGTAACGTTAGGTGTAGTACTCATATCTTAATGTTTTTTGGTTATGGATATTATAATATAGTACAAAATAAAGTTAATTCATTGCTTTTTAATGCTTCTCAGTCATTACATGTAGTAACTAACCAATTTATGTTGTGAAATGAAATAGAGAAATTAACCAGCCACATAAACCTCTTCTCAAAGGCTCCTGAGGTCTCCATGATTTTTTTCAGAAAACGGGCCTACCCTGCCTCCCTTTTCCTTAATTGCATCGTACTGTGTAAAACAATTAACATGGAATACAAAAAAGTAGAAGCTTCGCAGGTCATCATTACAGAGCTGATGCTCCCCTCCCACTCCAATTTTGGCGGTAAAATTCACGGAGGCTATATACTGGGACTAATGGATCAGATTGCCTTTGCCTGTGCTTCCAAACACTCGGGCCACTACTGTGTTACGGCATCGGTAAACAGAGTAGACTTTCTCAACCCTGTGGAGGTAGGGCAATTGCTGACCATGAGGGCTTCCATCAATTTCACAGGCCGCACCTCAATGGTGGTAGGGCTCAGGGTGGAATCCGAGGATATTCGCACGGGAGCCGTAAAGCACTGCAACTCCTCTTACTTTACCATGGTAGCCAAAGATGAGAGGGGTAAAAGTGTGGCCGTTCCCGGGCTGATACTGGATACGGAAGAAGCCGTCAGACGCTTTGCCCGCAGCCTCAGGAGACAGGAACAGGCAAAAACCCGTAGCAAGCGTTTTGAACCCTCACAGTTTCAGGTGGAAGACTATCTGGAACTTGTGGGCAAGCATAATGCAAGGATTGAACTGACTAAAGCTTAATAGAACGCGTTGCTTTTGGTAAGAAGCCAGTTCGTTAAAAGCAAATACTAACCCTGTAGTTATATAATAACCTAGTACAATTCACACTCAATCTTTAGTGAAGCAGTAATACATCAACTTTTTTATTCAAACAAAAATTTCATTTCATATTAAAATCATCATTTTATTTTGTATAATTATTAATGAAAAAAATATTCATCTCATTACTTTTTATATCAAAAATATTAGCAGGTCAAACTTTAAATTCTAATGAGTGTATTTCATTAATCAAAGATCCAAGGGCCTATGTGTTTAATAACTCTGACAGATTAAACAGTAACGAGACACTTGACGCGATGGGAAGTTGTTACCTATCGTCTGAAGATTATTCCCAATGGGCCAAAAACTTCTCAATCCCAAAGAGTTTAAGACCAGGCCTGATTCTACTGATTAAATATTCAGATAGCATGAACGATTCTGAAAGACAATATTGGTTCAACCTTGCTGATATCATGCGAGAGGATCAGCTATCGAAGCTTCAGAGCATTTTAGTAAAAGAAAGATTCAAATTGATAGAAATAGAAAGGAAGTACGGAACAAATACAAAGGAATCTAAAACTGAAAAATACATATACTCAACAAACAAAAGTGATGGTAATCTAACGGATTTGTTATTTCTAGGTATGTATAGAAATAGAATTGGTATAGTAAAACCTCATGGCGAAAACATTTACATCGATTACTTCTATAAAGACACTATCAAATCGTCCTCATTAAAACTGATTACGCCTAAAGATTCGCACTTAAAAATCAGCATTGGACGATCAGAAGACTATGACAAATATCATAAAGATTTTTCGGAAATTCTTCTTAGGCTGGATTCACATATTTGGGAAAGTTATATCAAACACAAACCAGATTACGCCTCAGCTTGGTTCCTTTCAATACTTGATAATCATCGAAAACTCACCATCACAGACAGTGAAATGCAGAAATTCCTCACATTGTCCAGCTCATTTTCTAAGTCCAAAAATTATCCAGAAATACAGTCAAGCATTTTATATATAAAACATAACAACTCTCTTTTAACCGAAGATTACGACAAATCATTGGAGCACCTTGCTAAGAGGTTAAGTAGCGGTTTCATGGAATTAACTTCAATTAACAGGTTCGCCTTCTTAATGACAGAGTTACCTACCTATGAGAATATAGAATCTCAGAGAACTACCTACAACAATATCATCTCCATAATTGAGACGCAGTTTCGACAGTCTAAGGACAAACTAAAAAGCACACGTGCCTCAACAGAATATATGATGCTCGACTACGCCAATTTTCTATGTAAGAACAGTACAATCAGAACAATAACTAGTAAACTAAAGGATGACTTCAAGGAGTCTGCAATGAACACTGGCTTTGAAGATTCTTGGTACTCTCATCTCCATACGCAATACATATCGAAACAATTTCAAAATAATTGGTTTACCCAAGACATTATTGAACATGTCACAGAATTTGTATCCAAAAACGGACTAAAAAGAAGTATAAATTCTTATCTATCAGAGTACATGACTTTTTACGTACTTTTTCAATTAAAATATACTGACATCCCTGACCTCGATCGTCTAAAACAGATAACCAGCTTCATTAAAAATCTTTTTAATGATAAAACAACAGATTATTATACATATGTAGAAAACTATATGAGTAAGAGACTTCATGATGAAATAGAAATATTGAAAAGCAGGTTAAAGCGTAACAGACAAAAATATGCACTGATCGTTGGTGTCTCTGACTATGAGCGTCTTCAGTCATCAGAATCCACGCCCTCAAACCTAATTGATCTATTTGATCTGAAATATGCATCCAAGGACGCTTTAGATATTTCCAAGGTGTTAGACCAAGGCTATTTTATTGATAGCAATTGGAACAAGACTATTCTAACCAATCATGAGGCTACAACCACAAATATTAAAAAACATGTCAAACGAATTTTCACACAGGCTAGAAAAGATGACATTATCCTAATCTTCTTCTCAGGTCATGCTAAATACGACTATCTAAACGATCTATATCTCCTGGGTTATAATTATGACATCAGCAATATCGAAGAGAATGTGAGTAGAGAATGGATAGATAAAAACATGATTTCATCAAAATCACAAAATGTCTTTATGTTTCTAGATGCTTGTTACAGTGGTGCATCAAATGTAACCCTTAATGCCAGAGGAAGTGGAGATAATTACACTAAATTACTGGAGAAGGAAATGAAGAAATATGGAGGCCAAAAATTCATTTTTGCCTCTTCTGGGGCAAACCAAGAATCATTTGAGTCAAAAGAGCTAGCCAATGGACTATTTACTCATTTCCTCATAAGGGGCTTGATGGGTGAAGCTCCAGAAACCCGAAACAACCAATATATCGATCTTGATGAATTGGAGACATTTGTTATCAACCAAGTCAGTCGTTACTCAGAAAAAAACAGTCTCAAATTACAGGTCCCAAGAATAATCAAGTCTACCAATGACTTAAGCTATCCAATTACACTACGAAAATAAGTCATATGAGTTCTTCTAAAAAAACTGATTTTTTGTTTATCCAAGACTTCAGATTATTTATCAACAAAAAATATCTAACCTTGAAGAAAAATAAATTCTGGGTCAGGTTTCCAATATTGGTAGTATCGTTAATTATTATTCTCTGGATTTCAGGGAGTATGGGCCATTGGGGTAAAACTATTCAAGATTTAAGTATCGGTTTATTATGGAATGATTCGAGTTTTAGCCTAAAAAATCAAAGTAGGATCGTAGAAGACAATAGAGTCTTTCAAGAAAAAATGAATGAACTTAATGTAGCTGATCAATCTGTGGCCACTTACCTTATTATGGCCCTTAATTTTAATGTAAACGGTGAACAAGGTATCCTTGGCGAAGGATACACTGATGGAAGCAAAATAGAATTGGATTTGTCTTTAAGTTCGACTCCCGCTTTCTTAATGTTTATCAATCTTGACAGAAATGGAATTCATACTTTAGGCTCAATCCCAAAAAGTGTCATGGAAGTGGAAGAAACACAGGTCAGCCTAAGTTATTACCTAGATAACCAAACTCATGGAGTTGAAATTGTGTATGCAATCGGGTCTCAAAACACTTTTGATTACTCCGAAATAGAAGCTACAATTACTAAAGCACAAAAAGCGATTTCCGAAATGAAAGGAGGATTCAATCCAATGACGTTAAAACTCCCTGCCAAGTTTTCACAATCAAACGTCTATTTCAGACGCATCAAAAAATGATAGACAGGAACATTCAGCTATAATTATTCAACCTATCACGGGCTATTAAGAATAGCACAATGAAAACCCACTCCACCAACTACGAAAACACCTTTATAGAAATAGCAGAAGACTGCCCCTCTACCTGCGGAGAAATACCTCCGGTGAAGGGAGATAAAAAGTCTGTGGCCAACCTGCAGTTTGAAATGCTGCGCGACAGGCCTTATCAGTATACTTCTGATGATATATTCTTTGCAGTATTTGCTACGCGAAAAGACCTTATTGATTCAGAGTTGGAAGAGGCACGACAGCAGTTTTTCTCCAAAGGCCAGCCCTGCTTCAGGGCTTCCCCTCTCACCAAGCGCTATGGATGGGGCGTACACAGTAATGCTGAAGGCAAGGTGGCGCTCTACGGAGCAGCGTCAGAAGAATATCAGAGTTTCATAACCAATCCCGCAATTGCCAAAGTAAAGGCCATGCGCTCTAAAAGAAAGTAGGACTGCATTAACCAGAGACTACTCTCCCATGAACCGTTTTTACCAGCTTCCCATCATACTACAATGGACCATTGCGCTCATCATGTTCGCAGGCATCCTCTTCCTGATGGGCCTGTGGCTCGATATGATGTCAGATAGTGTGTTGGCCTACCTCCTGATTTTTGTATTAGCTCCCTTCTTTCAGTTTTTCACCACACCCTTCCTCAGGCTGGTAGGCACCTTCAAATACCTATCGCCCATGCTACTGGTTTTCGGGGCCAGTGATAAAAAATATGACCTACACAATGGCACCTCTTTCGACTATCTCTTCGTAATGACCAAAACCAAGCCGGGCCTTGCCTGGGAACGCAAAATGCTGGGCTACTATTTGGAAGGATTGCTGGAAATTATTCGCAGAATAGAAGCTCAGGAACTACCTGAAACGGTAGAAGTTCGGGGTAGTTCCTACTTCTTTTCTGAAAGAACGGCCCGTAGACTGGGCTTTACCATTAAAGCCGCACCCGCTTTTGAGAAAATCAACATCTTTTTCAACTATATTGATCTCTGCTGGATGTACTCCCTGGCCAAGGGCAAACTCAGTTTTCCAAAGCTCAATGAGATCAAAAATGCCACGACCACGGGTGACAAGCTGGTGGCCAAAAAAATGGTTTTAGAGAAACTTTACGAGCGACTTAATTAATCATACGACCTGAACTTCATTTCTCACGTATCTACTACATGCGCCCGTTTTTCCTGATCGGAACCCTTCTCACCCTACTTACGCTTTCTGCTCAATCTCAAAATACAATCAAGCTTCAAAAGCAGCTGGATGCAGTGTTCGGGAATTTTGACGATGTGGATAAGCCGGGAGCTGCCGTGGCTATTTTACAAGGCGGAAAAGTCGTTTTTCAAAAAGGCTATGGCAGTGCCAACCTGGAATACGGCTTTCCCATCAGCACAGCCACACCCTTTCATGTCGCCTCCGTTGCCAAGCAATTTACGGCCTTCAGCATTTTATTACTGGAAGCAGAAGGCAAACTCAGCCTTCAGGATGATATCAGAAAGTATATTCCAGAACTCCCCGATTTCGGGCATAAAATCACACTTTATCACTTGCTCACGCATACCAGCGGCCTACGCGACCAATGGAACCTGTTTCTGCTTAAGGGCGTGCGGCCTGACGATGTGATTACTACAGCCGGAGTGCTTCGTATGATGAGCGAGCAGCGTGAGCTGAATTTTCTACCCGGAGAGGAATACCTTTACTGCAACACGGGATACACCTTATTGGCAGAAACCGTCTCCAGGATATCAGGAATCACATTCTCAGAATTTACGAAGCAGCGCATCTTCAAACCTCTGGGCATGAAAAACTCCGTATTCGTAGACGATCACGAATTGATTATTCCCGGCAGGGCCCAGTCCTATTACTCACCCGATAGACAGACTTTCAAAAAGCGTGTATTGAATTATGCCAATCCCGGCCCTACCAACCTGGTAACTACGGTAGAAGACCTGAGCCTTTGGATACTCAATTTTCGCAAGCGCCAAGTTGGAGACAAAACACTTTTTCAAAAATTCCAAACCCCGGCCAGACTGAATAACGATCAAACCTTTGGCGGTGCACCGGGGCTTTTTGTAGGAGAATACAATGGATACAAAGAAGTGGGCCATGGCGGAGCAGATGCGGGTTTCAGGGCACAAGTCAGTATGTTTCCGGAAGAAGACTTTGCCGTAATTGTACTGGGTAATTCGGCTGATATTGATGCTGAAGGTATTGCCCATTCGCTGACAGATCTTTACCTGAAGCCTGAGGAAAAAGACCTTGACAAAAGCACGGCACCGAAATTTATAACCCTGAACAAAGCACAGTTGAAAGCCTATGAAGGCAACTATGTCAACCGCAACCGGGGCTTTACCCGCCATATCTACCTAAAAGGAGATAGCCTTATGCACTACCGGACGGAGAATAATGAAAGTACCCTCGCACCTCTCTCTGCCAATACCTTTAAGGTAATGAATGTACCCCCGGATGTAATCGTGGCCTTTGAAATGAAAGAGGGTATGATGACAGCAACTGAGACGGTGAATAGCGGAGAACCCCGCCCACTTGAGCAGTTTGATCCGAAACCTTATTCGGAAAAGGACTGGCAGGAGTTGGAAGGTATCTATACCAGCCCTGAACTAAACACTCACTACAGCCTCACTTACAAAGACGGGAAGCTCAGTGCCAGGCACGAGCGAATGGGTACCATCCACCTGGAGAAAGTAAAGCATGATTTTTTCCTGGGAGACCGCGGTTTCTTCAGCCAGGTAGATTTTGTGAGAGACGAGCAAGACAAGATCATTGGCCTGAAGGTGAGCAATGGCAGGGTGAGAAACCTGTGGTTTGAGAAGCGCTGAAAAAGTGTGACTTCACTACTTCAAGCCTGAAAAACTCGCCTCAGACATTGCGATTTTGGCAAAAGCTTTGGATATAGTAAATCACGATCATTTTTTAAACCCAAGTATTATGAAACTAGGTGCATTTTCAGTCAGTCTCAGTGTCAAGGATATTCATGCCTCAAAGGCCTTTTACGAAAAGCTGGGCTTTACCACTTTCGCAGGAAATATTGAACAGAACTATCTTATCATGAAAAACGAGGATAAGATCATAGGCCTGTTTCAAGGTATGTTCGAAAACAACATTCTCACTTTTAACCCCGGCTGGGACCAGAACGCTAAAAACCTGGATGAGTTCACAGATGTGCGCGAGCTTCAAAAGCAGCTGAAAGCCGATGGCATAGAGCTGATCAGAGAAGCGGATGAAAGCACCTCAGGCCCTGCCAGCATCACCCTCCTCGACCCCGATGGCAATGCCATTCTGGTGGATCAGCATCGGTAGTAATTGGTAAATCAGGAGATTAGGAAATCAGTAGATCGGTGGTAGTTGGTTTGTCTGTTGCTTTTTGGAACCCCGTCAGCACTGATAAAACCTAGAAGCCTGCAACAAAACACCTTATAGAAAAGAGCTTTTCATCAATACGCCAGGTGAGGAGATCATCAGGGTCGGACGGCTGATAAATACCGATAGTCATCGTCATATCTCGAAACAGCTTCTCAGCCCCCCTCAAGGTCAACCGCAGAGGGCACAGAGAAACGCAAAGTTGGATTATTGCAGATGATACTCAAACTGGAATACTCTCCCAGTCAGCACCAGTACTTCATAGAGGCTTATCATGCTCAAATGGGCTTATAAAAAGAGTCTCCGCCATCGGTCGGACCAACCTTGCATTGGTCTGACCGGCCACTGGCTTGGCGCGAGATTTGGAAAGTAGGAATCAGTCTATCAGCCACCTCCTCTCCCCGTCAGCACCGGTAAAGTCAGGAATCTGTGGTTAATCATATGATGGAAAAGGTTTCTTTATCGATATACCAAGTAAGGAGGTCACCAACCGGACGGCTGATAAATACCGATAGTCATCGTCATATCTCGAAACAGCTTCTTAGCACCCCTCAAGGTCAACCGCAGAGGGCACAGAGAAACGCAAAGTTGGATTATTGTAGATGATACTCAAACTGGAATACTCTCCCAGTCAGTACCAGTACTTCATAGGGGCTTATCATGCTCAAATGGGCTTATAAAAAGAGTCCCCGCCATCGGTCGGACCAACCTTGCATTGGTGTATACATTGGTCTGACCGGCCACTGGCTTGGCGCGAGATTTGGAAAGCTGGGATCAGTCTATCAGGCACCTCCTCTCCCCGTCAGCACTGGTAAAGTCAGGAATCTGTGGTTAATCATACGATGGAAAAGGTTTCTTTATCGATGCGCCAGGTGAGGAGGTCACCAGGGTCGGACGGCTTATAAATACCGATAGTCATCGTCATATCTCGAAACAGCTTCTTAGCACCCCTCAAGGTCAACCGCAGAGGGCACAGAGAAACGCAAAGTTGGATTATTGTAGATAACACTCAAACTGGAGTACTCTCCCCGTCAGTACCAGTACTTCATAGAGGCTTATCATGCTCAAATGGGCTTATAAAAAGAGTCCCCGCCATCGGTCGGACCAACCTTGCATTGGCGTATACATTGGTCTGACCGGCCACTGGCTTGGCGCGAGATTTGGAAAGCAGGAATCAGTCTATCAGGCACCTCCGTTTCCCGTCAGTACCGGTAAAGTCGGGAGTCTGTGGTTAATCATATGATGGAAAAGATTTCTTCATCGATGCGCCAGGTGAGGAGGTCACCAGGGTCGGACGGCTTATAAATACCGATAGTCATCGTCATATCTCGAAACAGCTTCTCAGCACCCCTCAAGGTCAACCGCAGAGTACACAGAGAAACGCAAAGTTGGATTTTTGTAGATGATACTCAAACTGGAATACTCTCCCGGTCAGTATCGATGTTTCAAAGAGATTTATCATGCTCAAATGACTCAGAGACTTTAAAAGCTGGTTTATTCCAGCCCTTCCCTGTTTCTTTGCAGCCATGTCATCCTGTCCCTGTCATTCCGGTAAAGCATTTAGCGCATGTTGCGAACCTGTTATCGCTGATCAATCAGCCCCCACAGCACTGGCATTAATGCGTTCGCGCTACACCGCCTACACTCTTGTAAATGCTGAGTACCTACATCAGACAACTCATCCAAAAACCAGAAAGGACCATAAGGTTAGCGAGATAAAAGCCTGGGCTCAGGAAAACACCTGGAACCGCTTAGAAATCATCAGTACGGAGCATGGTAATCGTAATGATCCTCAGGGCATTGTAGAGTTTAAAGCTCACTTCACTGATACGAATGGACAAGCGCAAGTACACCATGAGCGCTCCACCTTTCTGAAAGACGAAGGCCGGTGGTTTTACCTCGATGGTAAGTTCGACCCCAAACCTGTTGACCTCACAAAAAAAGTCTCCCGAAACGACCCATGCCCCTGTGGAAGCGGCAAGAAATATAAGCGCTGTTGCGGGTAACTGGTGAATTAGGAATTGGGAAAACAGGATATTCGGAAATTAGTAAGTCGGGCGGAAAACTACTTGATTGGTTTATCGGTCGCCAGCTTACCCCCCCGTCATTCACCGTAGAAAATACTCACTCAGATCAATGATCCACAGGGATTCCCAGGGTCGTAAACACGTCTTTTCTATGATACAAACCATCGGGGTTTATCACGGCCCCATCAGTACTATCAATAAACAAGTATTCACAAGCAGCCGTGTAAAGATCGATATCACCTGTTTTATATAGTACTACATGTCTGATAAACCAAGCTGGCAAAAACCTGTCAAACTTCCAGGTACAATACAAAGCAGGTCGCGCTGCAATTTCTTTTTGAACCTCCGGTGTAAGGTCATAATTTTGAGAAAAACCCCATTCAACCTGCCAAGGCTTGCCTACTCTGTAGTTGGCTACCAGGTAATTTTTCCATATCACAAGATCTAAGGCATGTAAAGAAGCATTCATGACACTCGTATATTTATTCACATCTTTAAGAAAATTACTTGTAGCCAGTTTGTCCAGCGTTGAAACCTGCCCCTGAAACTTAAATTGGAAATTCCAGCTGCCGTAGATACCGGATTGCAGGTATAGTAAAGTTGCATTTAGCTGTGTACACGTATTATCAAAACGCTCTACCGGACTACCTGCATCTTTCAAAGCCTGTGGAGTAGCAGTTAGCCATGAACTCAACAAACCATTGAATATAGAAGCAACGGCAGATCCGACCGGCCCGGCCAGCGACCCAATTTTGCTAAAGCCTGCCTCTGCCAGTTTCAACGCTACCCCAAGCCCGGGGTCTCCACCAGATGACCCTGACATTTTCGTATCGAGGTTTTGGAACAGGCCATTTCCACTGCTCTTAAGGTCATTGTTAAACTGTTGCATCTTGGCCAGATTGACTTTAGCCTGAGCCACCTCTGCTTCAAAAGTAGAAGAGAATTCTCCCACCAATACATAACACATGGTCTCCTTTGATGCAAACCCCTGGTTTTCAAACAGGTCGCTTTCCACACCGGAAGTAGTATAAAAATGACCTGCATCATTCTTTAATTCATAAAGAGCAGGTTCAGTATCCCCCTGGGCTGTCGCGTAGACATAGCCTATCACACCAATACCTCCTATTCCTCCTTCAAAAGCATAACCCTGAGCCGCTGCACTCTTCACCTCAGCCTGCGAACTGGCAAAACAGTGATCGGGGTTTTTATACATTCTGGTTAAAGGAATGGTACCTTCCTGCTGCGTAGGAAACACAGCAAATACGATTCCCTGATAGCCAGCCGGATTTGTTTTATCCTGTATGTGGTTCATCGTTTCTATTGCCGATGGCGTATAGAAATAGTTTTTACCAATGAGCAGCCTGTATACCGGTATTTTTTTGGGTGGATAGACATAACAATTAACGCCAGTACCTCTCAGGGAGAAACCTAATGCCAAAGCCATGTCTTTTTCAGGTTCTGAGGTAGTATAATAACTGTCATTGCCCTTCATCAGACTATACAGGGGAACAGTACCTGCAGCCTGAGTCGGATACACGTAAGCCGTGTACCCCTCAACATGATAGCCCTTTTTTAATGCAGCCTGGTACTCCTCTGCTATGGCAGTGTAAAAATGAACTGACGTATTTGTTAGTAGCATCCGATAAAACGGTACGGTACCGGGGGGTTGATTCGTCAAGTAGCACTGAAAGGCTATTCCCTGAAGATAATATCCGAGACTGGTCAAACCAGTGTACTCGCTTTCTGAGTTGGTATAAAAATATGTCCCTGAGCCATAGAGTTGAAAATAAGGACTCAGACTTGTGTCGAGGTTTTCCATAGAATTAAAAAATCAATAGTTTGTCAAGGCAAAACTTTATGAAAAACGACTAATTCGTTACGTAAAACAACTTAACCACTACAATTATTCTACTCCTTCTTTCAGAGCGTCCAGGGAGAGCGTAGTTGTTATTGGTTGCCCGACCATCAAGGTCAGACGGTTCATAGATACCGATTCCCTTCGCCATCAGCCAGACCAGTCTTGCGGTGTTTACTTACCGGTCAGACCGCGCCCCACTCATTAGTTCCGGTATTGATTTATGCAGCCTCATTTTTTAACATTACTTACTATCAAAAATTAATACGCGAGACATTTCGCGTATACGATAAATATCCCGCGTATTGATTTTTAATATACTTTGCTAATATTTCTGAAGTCTCCCACCTCTTAATTCAATCAACGAAGCCTTGGCGAAGTTGATCATCTTATCTCTCCTTCCTATTTTCTCAAAAATACCCAAAACACACAAACCCTAAACATTAAACTGCCTCCCCTCATCCGTCCGACCTTCGCTTTGCTCCGGTACTGACGGGGCTCCCCACTTCCGTCTTCCGTCTTCGGTCTTCTAACTTCCCCCTTCCAACCCATTGATTCCGCAACATAATTCCGCTATACTTGAAAGTTGTTTATACCCCCTTGCTCTGAATGAAAGTCTGTATTGCCGAGAAACCCAGTGTAGCCAAAGAAATCGCCTCGGTAATAGGCGCTGACACGCGCAGAGATGGCTACTATGAAGGCAACGGCTACCAGGTAACCTGGACCTTCGGACACTTCTGCACCCTCTACCCTCCCGAAGATTACAAACCTCACTGGAAGCGCTGGGACCTGAATACTCTGCCCATGCTGCCCGACCGCTTCGAGACGAAGGTAATGGACGACAGTGGTGTGAAAAAGCAGTTCAATGTGATCAAAAACCTCTTCACCAAAGCCAGCCTTGTCATCAACTGTGGTGATGCAGGCCAGGAAGGAGAGTTGATCCAGCGCTGGGTGATCAAGCAAGCGGGCTACAAAGGTCCGGTAGAAAGGCTCTGGATTTCATCGCTGACCACGGAAGCCATTAAATCGGGATTCGACAGCCTGAAACCGGCAGACGACTTTGACCAGCTCTACTATGCGGGCAGCTCCCGGGCCATTGGCGACTGGCTGCTGGGCATGAATGCTACCCGGCTCTATACCCTGAAATACGGAGGCTTTAAGCAGGTACTTTCCATTGGTCGGGTGCAGACCCCTACCCTGGCCATGCTGGTAAACCGCTACCATGAGATTGAAAACTTTGTACCCAAACCCTACTGGGAGCTACAGACTCAATACCGCGACACCACCTTTAACAGCACAGAGGGTAAGTTCTTTACTAAAGAGGATGGCGAAAAGCTGCTCAATGAGGTAAGCGGTAAAGACCTATACATTACCGGGGTAGAGAAAAAGGACGGCAAGGAATACGCGCCTAAGCTCTTTGACCTTACCAGCCTGCAGGTGTATTGCAACAGTAAGTTCAGCTTTACGGCTGAGGCAACCCTGAAGATTGTACAGCGGCTTTATGAAATGAAGGTAGTGACCTACCCCAGGGTGGATACTACCTTTCTGCCCAATGATATGTACCCGAAGATTCCGGGTATTCTGAAAGGGCTGACGAAATATGCTTCTTTTACCGAGTCCATATTGGGCACTAAAATCAGAAAGTCGGCCAAGGTGTTCAATGATAATAAGGTCACTGATCACCATGCCATCATACCAACGGGGGAAGAAAAGTACCTGAATAATGACGAGCAGAAGGTTTACGACATTATCGTCAGGCGCTTTATCGCGGTATTCTACCCGGACTGTAAGGTGGCCAAAACCACGGTAAGTGCTGAGGTGGAAAAAGTAGCTTTTACAGCCAAGGGCAAGGAGATCCTGGAAGAGGGCTGGCGGGTGCTCTTCCCTAAAACAAAAAAGAACAAGGAAGAAGACGATGATGGTGAAAAGAAAGAGGAGGAAGAGGAAAAACTACTGCCTTCCTTTGAGCAGGGTGAGCATGGCCCGCATGAGCCTTCCTTTATAGAAAAGACCACCAAAGCGCCCAATAACTACACGGAAGCCTCACTGCTCAGAGCCATGGAAACAGCTGGCAAGCAGGTAGAAAATGATGAGCTCCGCGACCTGATGAAGGCCAATGGCATTGGGCGACCTTCTACCCGGGCCAACATCATAGAAACCCTCTTTAAGCGCAAATACACCGAGAGGCGCAAAAAGCAGGTAATCCCCACGGCCATGGGCATTCAGCTGATAGATACTATCCAGAATCAGCTACTCAAATCTGCCGAACTAACGGGCCAATGGGAAAAGCAGCTGAAAGAAATAGAGAACGGAGAGTTCAGCGCCAAGCGCTTTATCGCTAATATGATGAAGATGGTGGAAGAGCTGGTGTACGAGGTACGCTCTGAAACCGGCAGGCCCAGGCTGGTATCAGCTGAACAGGCTGAAGCAGCCCAAAAAGCAGCTAAGAAGGCCACCCGCAAGAAGAAAGTGCCGGCTGAAATGACCTGCCCGAAATGTGGCAAAGGCCGGGTGCTCAAAGGCAAAAACAGCTATGGCTGTAGCGAATGGAAAGCAGGTTGTGACCTGAGACTCCCCTTTGTCTTTATGGATAAAAAACTCACCGAAAAGCAGGTAGAAAGGCTGGTCACCAAGAAGGCTACGACCAAGCTAAAAGGCTTTGTGCTGGATGGCAAAAAGGTGGAAGGCATTATCCACATCAATGCAACAGGAGCGCTCAGCTTTGAGAATAAAAGTGCGCCTCCAAAATCCGCAGCAGTTCAGCAAGAATCTACCATGCCCCCCTGCCCTAAATGCGGCACCGGCACGCTGATCAGAGGCCAGACCGCCTATGGCTGCAACCGCTGGAAAGCAGGCTGCGATTTTCGCTTTCCCTTTGCTGATATTAAGACGAAAGCTAATGGTAAGCCGCTTACGAAGGAGCTGGTGCTGGAGATAATTAGTGGGTAGGTGATTGGGTTATTGGGTTATTGGGTTATTGGGTTATTGGGTTATTGGGTTATTGGGTTATTGGGTTATTGGAGAGTAGTTAATCGTTATTAGTTGTGCCTATGAAAGAAGTAAGAATGCCAATTGACTTTAACGAGATGATTGAAGATAATCTGGTACTTCTCTCCAAAACGGACCTGAAGAAGGACAGCCAAGGAAACTCTGTTCAGCTTAAAGAGGGAATGCACGTGACAGTCTATGAAAACGATTCGGACCCAAGCGAACCAGCGGACATGTTACGAGCAGAAGGCATAGTTATTTTGAACCCATACAGGTACAAACACAATTGGGCTTCTCACGTAAAATGGTGTTGTAGAATTAATACAAAAGGAATCTACAGGCAGTCTTAAAGACAAGTCAAACTATAGCTGTAATGACCAACAAAATCATATTGCATGCTTCTGCCAAATCGAAAGCTATTTACCTTCTACCAGAGCCCTTGTATTTGGTACCTGAGATACAACAACAGGCTGAATATGATCGCCCAGGTTTAACATACCAAAAACCTGAAGGGCAGAAGCCATAGCACCTTCCTGCCAGCCAGGAAGTCGCGATACCTGATCACCGGTAATAAAAAAGCCATCACTCTCTCTCTGTAGCTGGTTATAATACCAGGCATCAGGATCAGCCTTACGCCCTGAAAAATCGGCTTGCTCTCTGATCCCATCGATCATAAACCCGCTGAGAGATTCTTTTTCCGTCTGCACCTTTGTCACATTGCTCCAGTTTGCCCAGCCACCCTTCTGATATTCCATGTTTTGCCATGCAATACTGATTCCATGTTTCAGTTGACAGGCAAACTCCTGACCATGTAGTTCAGCTGCTCCATTACGGGCCTCCTCGATCCGTTGCTCTGGCAGCTTTTCACCCCAGTCTTTGGCATTGGCCCTGAAGTTATACGCTCCGGTAAGTATTCCATTCTCATCCTGATAGTCATTAGAGGGATACCACATTTGGTCCATTCTGTTGGGCGCTATTCTGCTAATACCTCCAAAAATCGGAACCGTATTTTTATCGACAGGGTCCTGCCAATACTTGCGGCTACTCTGCCAGCCTACCTTACAAGTGGGCTCCAGAAATCCCTCAGACTCCATCACTTTCTCCAGAGCTTTCCAATAATCCAAATCGAAATCAGCCTTATCTACCATTCCATTCAGAAGTGGAATAGGAATGTTACTTACGCATTTCTCCCCTGAAACCTGCAATGAGTTGCCTCGGTAACTGACTACCCATTGTTCATCTTTTCTTTTGATTTTGGACACTGGTGCATTAAGCACCACACGACCTCCCATGGCCTTCACCTCTCTTAGTAAGGCCTTTACGATCTTATCCATTCCCCCTACAGGCTGAAAAGATGTTTGCTGCCAAAGAAAATCTTCCGGTTGATAAAACCCCAACTCCCAAAAGCAAGATTTCAAAATATCTTTGAAAGGTAATGGAGGCTCAACCGTCCCATAAGTAGTTCCCGGAAGCTCCGTATAGCCCGAACGGTTAGTACCTTCATACTTCCCATTTTTGTCCAGCGCACCAAAACGTTTGAGCCATTTCTTCAGGTTCTTTTTATCTCTCTTGGTTGGTTTACAGATTCCATCTTTTTGAAGCAGATATTTGATCAGTGCTTCGACATTCTCGTACAGGTACTCAGCAAAATAACCTCGTGGATCATTGGCCAGTTGCCTGTCGACAACAGGTTTACAGCCAAACCCCTGAAGAGTACGCATCAGGTTAGACCTGCTTTCCATAACATACACTTCAAGTTCTACATTAAGGGCCTTGCAGTAGTTGAGTACGTTCCGATGACTGGATGGGATTCTTCCCGGCCCGGCATTGAGGTAGGGTTCACCCGTGGTTCCGGACTTATCGAATGTACAGGTTTGCTTAACCCCATTCCCATGTTCGGTAAAGCTGTCCCCCTTCCTCAAGGTCAGAGAGCGCCCGCCTACCCGGTCTTTTGCCTCTAGAATAGTCACCCGATATGAGGTTTCTTTCAACAATTCATAAGCCAATGTGAGTCCCGCTATACCTGCCCCCAAAATGATAATATGTTCGTTTTCTCCTGCATTCTTTAAATCCGGTAGTTTCAGTGATTTTGAATGAAGTTTTTGGCCCTTCCCTTTTGTATCAACAAGTTCCAACTCCCCTCCATTTATGCCGGCTTTGCGCAGGTAACTACCTCTAAAATCTCCCATGTCTATGCTCATAGCTTTTATAGTTAATAATGTGGTAGACAACGCTGAAATACATCTGCATACGGGTTGGACTACACAGCAATATTCTCTGATTGTATAAAACTAGAAAGGCTGGATTTTTCCTAAAAGGGCTGATTCACCCGAATAGAAAAACGGGTATTATCCCCCTATCACCCGTTGGGTGAAATTAAAAGGTCAATGTAATGTTCTAGGGAGGTCTCTTCCCGTCAGTACCGATATGATGTCAGGGCTCAGTCCTCATTTTCTTAAAGCTCTTAGGCTCAGGCTAGCCAATAGCCTTTTTAGCATCAGGTCGGACGGATTTCATAGACCGGAACTGTTTTGATTATTCTTAACTGGAGTCTGTTTCGTACCTAAAGGCATGGACAAAGCATTTTTATCTTGATTACCGTTATTTTGTCCTTACGGGACTATAGACCAATGCAATTCCTCGAAGGACAGCAGACGATTTGAATTTTATACTGAAACAATGTCATCCAACGGGTCCCTTTCGTTTTTTTAATCTTTTGTCATCATTTTCGTTATATACGATCAAACACAACACATCTAGTTCAGGCAATTGCTCAATTAGTATATCCAATGACCAACCAAATCACCTTCCGAGACGCTACACTAGCTGACCTGCCCATGCTCCAACACTGGGACCAACAGCCACATGTCATTGCCTCTGACCCGGATGATGAATGGGAATGGGAAAAGGAGCTGCCCATGCAGGTAGTATGGCGTGAGCAGCTGGTAACTGAACTGGGTGGTGAACCGATCGGTTTTGTGCAGATCATAGACCCGCATGAAGAAGAAACCCATTATTGGGGCCAGGTAGAGCCCAACCTCAGAGCCATTGATATCTGGATAGGTGAAGCCCATAACCTGAACAAGGGCTACGGCACTCAAATGATGGAGCTGGCCATTGAGCGATGCTTGGCACCACCAGAGGTCACTAAAATCCTCATCGATCCACTGGCCACTAACACCAAGGCACACCGTTTTTATGAAAGGCTGGGCTTCAAATTTGTTGAGGAGCGTAGTTTTGACGGAACAGCCTGCTATGTCTACGAACTGCCACGAAAGGATTGGATGAGCAGATGATCTGGAGTCAATTATTGGGTAATGGGTAATATTTAGCTGTTACATAACCCGGACTCAGGTCAGACTGCTAAAGTCGGACCGGTATTAGAAGTGAGAAACTACATACGAAGGACTGGCACTTAACGTATCCCGTCAGTACCGGGCAGAGCGAAGGTCAGACGGGCTTTAAGGGCAAGAGTAGATATAGTAATTCAATCACCAGTAACAAACTCATAGTTTTGATATATTGAAGCATGGATCAACCGGTGCCACTTTGAAAATCACTCAGCAACAAGTAGAAAAGGAATTTAATGGAAACCTGAAAGAGCTGGGAAGAATCCTGAATTCGCGGGAACTAATTTCTGATGCCTCTCGTGACACCTTCGAGGAACTAAGCCGACAATTACTAAATCACCTGTATCAAGGTGCCGATTCAGAAAAAATCACACCCGTATTGCATAGTGAACTCATTACAACATACGGCCTTTCTATTGACTCAGCATTCTCAGAGCAAATTGCCATGAATATTATAGAGTGGTGGGATGAAAAAAATGGTTTTTAAAATTGACATCTAGCCCCTAAGCAAACCCATGAGAAGGCTGCCTATCGTATTTCTGATACTCCTATCCAATATCATCATTGCCCAGACATCTGTTGAAATGGACTCTTTGAACCCGGAGGAATACAATATCAGTCATATCTTACTAAGCGAATTTCCAATAAGTTATGAAGACAGGGAAATTCAAAGAGCTGAACCTGTCGGCTACTTTGGAAAGAACTATCAAAGATTTTTTATTCACTTCATTTCGGTTATTCAAAACCCAGCCAGAAAAAGTGAATATCTGATTTATGGCAAGAATAAGCTCAAGGGAAAAATAAGCAAGTTTCAGGGTATCTTAAAAATTGAAACTCTTGAAATCTTTAAAGAAGAATCTGATGAAGGACTAAAAGAGGGTATAATCAAGGGAACTTACCAATTCTTTGAAGATCCAAAAGAAAGTGGCAATGGCATATTTGAAGGAGTTTTTAAGAGCTATATCATGCTGCAAAATGACCAGATCAACTACAACACAGTTTATTGGTATGCAGATGGGTTTGAGAACAACCAGTTTGAAGGAACCTGGGTCAGCTACAAATCTCAAACAAGCTATGTCTGTAACTGGAGTGATTACAGGGTGCCCAACAGAAGAGGTTTCGATAAAGGAGCTGGACAAATGAGCGTAGCTTCCAGCTATATTGAGAATGGTTGGGAGAATTTTCAATTAGCGAATTTTCCCGTTGCCACCTCGGAAAAACATCGTAAGCAAATTGAGGCAGCTAAGAAAAAAGAGGCTGAAGAATGGTGGAAATAGGTTTTTTACACCAAAACCCTCACCTATATAAGCATCTCCGGAAGACATCTGCTCTATTACTATTCAAACCTGAATGGTGTATGTCAGGAAAACCAACACGCGCAGTGTGCGAAAGTATCAATTGGATAAAACCCAACTTTTGATCAACTTCACCCATGTCCCAACTTATCGCCAACAGTCAGCAGTTGCCCGAGTTAAAAGGGAGTTATTCAGATAGCTTAGTGTTTAACCCGCATAATCACTGGAAATGGACAAAAGGAAGTGTATAAAGACCTTATGAGTTTCTTTTTAGTATAATTTGGCATCATCATAAGTACTCCATATATTAATATACATATTCAAAAAATTAATATTTAAACAATATTTAGCTTGAGTAGCTATTGTAAAGTGTGCAAAGAGGAGATTCGTGGTGGAGCCAGAATATGTACCACTTGTGGGTCTTTTCAAGATTGGAGAAGATTTATGAATATAAGCTCTTCCTTTCTTGCTTTAATCATAGCTCTCATTTCTGTAGTATCCCTCGCTACCCCAGTATTGAAGGAGGCACTGCGTCCCAATGATGCGAGCGTAAAGTTCTATCTGATAGGCCCTACCCAAACAGGGAGTATCTTAGCTACGGCATATAATGAGGGAGGCGAACCATCGTTTTTCAGTACAACTGCCTCCGTAGTTATGACCAACAAATATGGCCATGCGATTTTAAATTATTATTGTGAAATAGAGGGTGCGGAAAGGGAAGTGATGACCATTGAGCCGGATGATATAATTGACCTGTATTTTGATATGAATGAGCTGGTGGTTTTGGATAGTTCCAGAAGAGACTCTGTTCAAAACATGAGGTTCGAGTTAATGACAGTCTCTTACAAGGCAAAACCTGAAGTATTCAGTTACGATATCAAACCCCAACACATGTATTATATCTGGGCCTATATGAACCAAAAAAAATTAATAGACACTAGTAAATTCTTAATGTCATCGGCAATTACTATACCTGTCTCTTTCTTCGATGATTAACTCTGCTGCGATGAAACAAAGGGCCTGATCAGTACAGAGTACAAAATATTGTAAGTCCAGGCGCTGGTTCCTAAAATCTTTCGATTGGATAACGTCAAACATTTCATCAACTTCCCTAATGCCCAAACTTACCGCTAACAGTCAACAGCTAGTTGAGTTTCCTGAATTGAAAGCCAGCTATTCGGAGATTTCCGTGTTCAACAATGAGATTGCTGATCTGCCGGACGCACTTTGGGAGCAAAAGGAGTTAGTTATGCTCAATGTTTCGGCCAATAAGATCACCCGCATTTCTGAGAAACTGGGTCAACTGAAGAACCTGAGCATGATTGATTTCGGGCATAATCAAATCACGAATATACCAGAGTCCATTGGTGAGCTCAGCCAGCTTGAGTCCTTTCTTTACCTGCACAATAACCTATTGAAAACCCTGCCTGAGAGCCTTACACAACTGGCTAAGCTGCGCTACCTGAATATCAGCCTGAACCAGCTTACCGCTCTTCCAGAAGAGATAGGCTACCTGGGCGAATTGATAGAACTCAAAGCAGAGCGCAATCGGATAACTGAGCTGCCAGGGTCTTTTACAGCCCTTCATAAACTGACAGAGCTTAACCTGGCGGATAATGCGCTGGAGGTCTTGCCAGAAGGCTTTCATAGACTGCAAAAGCTTCGGGTGCTGAATTTGGAGGATAATCAGATCAAGGAATTACCAACAGGCAATACCGCCTTGGGAGAACTGCACCTGCGCAATAACAAAGTCTCCGTTATACCTGCAGAAATTTCACAGCTGAAGAAGCTACGCAAGCTGGATTTGCGAGGTAATAAGCTTAAAATTCTCCCCGAAGAATTAATACAACTCCCCCTTCTGGAAAGACTGGATTTACGATGGAACCAGGACCTGGAAATCCCCGGTTGGGTGGACAAACTGAGAGACCGAGGCTGTCTTGTTTATTGGTGAAAAAGTAAGCCTCATTTAGCATCATCACGTTAGTCATGAAGACAAACGTAGCCAGAAGCCTATCCGGGAACTTAGCAGACATTGTTGTTTCTTTTAGCAGTTTTGAGCAACTTCCTGTTAATACTTAAGGACATCGCTCCCTTATGAACTTAGAAGATCAACTACTCTTTTTTTTCAGCGCCCTCGGTGCCTTCAACGGGCTATTTCTGAGTGTTTATTTTGCCTTCTTCGTCAGGAAAAAGAGTGCTTCCAGCTACTTTCTCTCAGCCCTGCTCTTTGTCATCAGTGTCAGGGTGGCTAAGTCTGTTTTCATGACTTTCTATCCCGATATCTCGAATCTGTTTATCCAGATCGGTCTTTCCGCCTGCGTATTAATCGGGCCCTTTTTGTACCTCTATATCAGTAGTGTTACAGGTAAGCACAAGCGTGGGGAATATCAATGGATGAGGCATGTTGTACCGGTGATCATCATTATGGTAATCATTGGAATTCTCTATCCTTATAAGGAGTACCGCTGGCTCTGGCAACGCAGAAGCGATGGTTACTTTTGCTGGCCTCTCTTTGCCCAATGGCTCAGCTACATTGTTTATTCCGGCTGGTTAGTTAAAGACCAGATCCGTAAGTTTTTTACGCGTGGGGAAAAGGTAGGCAATCAGGAAATATGGCTTATCAATCTGGTCGCGGCTATGGCCATCATATGGGTCGCCTACTTTACCAACGGATACACCTCTTACATTGTGGGAGCACTATCATTTTCCTTTACTTTCTATATCTCCGTTTTGATATGGGTATTTAAAAAGGGAAAAGCCATAGGTCTTTCAGAGCAAACTCCCAGGTATGCCAATAAGAAAATAAAAACACAGGAATCGAAGACGCTGGAACAGGGACTGGAAAAGCTGCTCAAAGAAAAGGGGCTTTATAAAAATCCCGATTTGAAGCTGTCAGACCTGGCCCATGAGCTGGAGGTACCCCCTCATTATCTATCTCAATATCTGAATGACAACCTGGGCAAAAGCTTTTCCACCCTCATCAATGAGCATCGTGTGGCAGCGGCAGAGGAAAAAATCAAAGTAAGTCACCACCTGACGCTTGCTGCCATTGGCAACGAATGCGGCTTTAAATCCAATTCCTCTTTTTACAATGCCTTTAAAAAATTCAAAGGCACCACACCGGCCAGCTTCAAGAAGCAAATCGACTGATTTTTTCTCCTTATTTATAAATCCAGACAAGAAGGGAGGTTGTACAGGAGCGTTTTCCAGACTTCGGTAGATACTTTCGGGAAATCAGCTCCCACCAAAGTGGGTGGCATTAACAACATTTTAAAACTCAAAGTAAATGAAGAAAGTATTCGTACTGGCCCTTATGTTCATGGGCTTTCAAAACATGCAGGCACAAACAGAAAACGCCCTGATTCGCAAAACACTAAACGACTACATTGAAGGATCGACCAATGGACAGCCTGATCGATTGAAACAGGCTTTTCACCCTGACCTGAACTTGTATTACATCAAAGATGGTAAACTAAAAACCTGGTCGGGGAAAGCGTATATCGAAGATACCAAAGAGGGTAAACCCACAGGTGAAAGCGGTAAAATTCTCTCGATAGATTATGAAAACGATATTGCGGTAGCCAAAGTGCAGATTTCAAACCCCAGAAATCCTGTACCCTATATCGATTACTTTATGCTCTTAAAAATTCAGGATAAATGGACCATTGTTCACAAGGCATTTACTAAGAAGACTTCGGGCAAATAGCACATGGAAAGGCCTTGCCGGCTAAGGCCTGTTCTTTTCTCACACCGGCCCCTCAACGATTGGGTGCTCCCCTTTTTGCACTTGTGACTCTTCCAGATATTCTGCCACGCCCCCCTCTGCCAAAACCTTCTGGGCTTTTCTGATGGCTTCAGGGGTAAAATCTTTGATCCTGTAGATTTTGGCAGACGCTGATTTCTTTTGCGGTACCGGCTGAATGGCTCCCTTTATATAGCCTTCCACCACATGGGGATACATGGCTCCTGCTTCTTTGATCAGTCCGTTGCCAATGCTGTGAATCGTATCATCTACATAGAGTGCCCCGGGCCTTAACTGATGTAAAATGCCTCCGGCATCTACCTTGACCGTAGCCACATGAATGGTGGCACCAATGCAGGCAAACTCATTGTTCACCACAGGAAAAAAGTTCGTACCAGAGCCTTTATAATAAGGTGATAATCCTAAATGGAGGTTGACCACCTTATCAGGATACCGATCCAGGATAAGGGGCTTTATAATGGAGGTGCCAAACAGAAGTATGTAATCTACTTTGTACTCTTCAAGGAGGGCCAGTGTCTTTGTCGAATTGAGCTCACCAAAGCCCAGCGAGATATGCGGCACCTCCTCAGGGAAATGAGTATAAGCACCAAAAAATGATTGCTCTGAGGCAGATCTGTCTGCAAAATGCTTGCTGAGTAGCCGTTGATCTTCTATATCATAGGGGCTACTGTCCTCAATTGCAGTGTTTTTCTCTTCTGTTACGATCACTGCCAGGTCCAGACCTGCGCCAATTTGTGCGGCTATGTATTTATGCCGTAAATGATTACTGGTGAATAAGGCTATGCGCATGATCGAAGGCTTTTTCATTTTTCCCCAGGGGCAGGTCATTACAGTCAAAACGCTTTAGCAGCAGCGGGTCTTCTGTACCAGTATTGATATTTCGCTCCATGGTAAAGCCAATCTGGTGCCCTTTGCTTTTGGCGATATCTCTCACCGGAGCAGCGCAGGCTTCATCGCTTCCGTAAGGGTAACTCACATAGGGTATCTCGTTTCCGGTAATTTCTCTTAGAAATCCGGCTGAAAGATCAAACTCTTTCTGGATTTCCTCTCGCTCCAGGTAGCCAAGTGGCATGTGGCTATGGGTATGATTGCCCAGCAGTCCCTGATCGGCAAGATCTCTTAGCTGCGCTTCGGTCATATACAAACCTTTCACCACCTCCCCCTTATCAAAATGAGCATCAAATATCACCCGGATGAGATCGTGTTGCTCCTTTATTGATAGTTTAAAATTGAGAATAAACTTCAGACAAGCTGTTTCCTCATCATCGTAGTTATAATGGACAATGGCCTGCTCTGTTTCCTTTGGGGATAACACCGTTTTACCCTGCTTATCAAACTCCTTAAGTATTTTGAAAAATTCGCTTGTAGCAATCTGCGATCGAAGGAGGTGAATTTTATGTACCAGGGAGACGTCCTGATCGATGAAGTTAAGACTGTTGATAAAAAACAAAGCCTCAATGCCCAACTCTTCCAGAATAGGTTTGGCTTTCAGGTACTGCTCTTTGAGTCCGTCATCGAAAGTAATCAGAACATAGTTCTCCGATGACTTCAATACTTCATCTGTGTTATCGATCAGCTCTTTAGGCGTGATGTAAGTACCTACCTCCTTTATAGCCTCCAGCTGGTTTTTGAAGAAGGAAGGCGTCAAACCGAAAATACTAGGGTAAGGGGCGCTAAAATCGTCCCGGATATAGTGGTAATTACTGACAGTGAGCATGGGTATGATAAAAGTACAAAACGAAATATAGCAATACAGCAATGGGCATACAACCGATTCTGCAGCTTATAAAAGCTAACTGTGATTTGTTTATTCTTCCCTGTTCGTGCTCACCCTTGTAGGCTTGGTAAGCTCCTTCACCAGGGTGTAAAGAAAAGCCTGTCCCTCATCGTAAGCCGTTACTTTCAGGCGTTCATCCTGGCCATGGGCATTGCTGCCCTTCAGGTCATAAAAGATACCAGATACACCATAGGTAGGAATACCGGCATTGCGGGTTCTGTAACCATCTGTAGCACCGGTGGACATAGTAGGAATTACCGGTGTACCAGGCCACATTTGCTCAGTAATGGATTCAATAGGCCTCATCACTACAGGATTGAGCGAGGTGGGCTTGCTTTGTGAAGCAGGATTCATTGGGGTCACACTAATATCATCATTATCAAAGACTTCCCTCAGTTTCGCCCTGACCTTCTCAGGATCTTCACCAGGCAGAATTCGGCAATTCACCACAGCCTTTGCTGTTTGGGGTAATGCATTCTCAGCATGGCCGGCATCCAGCATCGTAGCCACGCAGGTAGTATGTAGCAGAGCATTGTAGTAAGGATTTTCAGAGAGCCTTTCTTCCGCTCCGGCTGCCGGTGGTGTCTGTGCTATTCCAGCCATATCTTCAGCCAGTTGACCTGTCTCTAGTTTGGCAGACCTCTCAAAATAGGTGCGGGTACCATCATTCAGGTTCAGCGGAAAATCAAAGCCTTCCAGGTTCATTATCGCTCTCGCCAAATGGTAAATAGCATTGTCTTTATGCGGACGGGAACTATGCCCTCCCGGGTTCTTAATCTCCAGCTGAAAGCTTTGGTACACCTTTTCGCTCAACTGCACTCCGTTAAGGGTTTTCTTACCATTTTTCTCAAGACCTCCCCCACCTTCGTTGATGGCAAATTCTGCATCAATCAAATCCCGATGGTTGTCAATCAGCCAGGTAATACCGTTATGGTCTCCCCCTTCCTCATCGGCCGTGAGTGCCACAATAATATCACGGTCCGGCACAAAGCCTTCCTTTTTCATGCGGATCATATTGGCGATAAACATTGAGGCCATGGCCTTGTCATCGCTGATGCCACGCGCGTAGTAGAAACCATCCTGCTCTCTGAATTTAAAAGGATCGAAGGACCAGTCTTTGATATCAGCCTCCACCACATCGATATGCGCCATCAGCAGTACGGGCTTTTTGGTACCATTACCCCTGAGCCTGGCTACCAGGTTTCCTTTTTTGGGGTGTGGGCCTCCTATAAAAATGTCTTTATCCGGGATGCCCGCAGTTCGCAGCCTTGCCGCCATGGCCTCTGCGGCCTCGGTAGTGTTGCCGGTAGAATGTGTGGTATTGATCTCTATGAGCTCCTTAAAAATCTCCAGTGTCAAAGCGCGATCACGCTGGGCTAAGCCATCAGATTGAAAAATAAGAATGAGAAAACTGACAAAAAATAAACGGTTGATTTTAGGACTCTTCATAAACCCAAAATCCGAAAACAAAGAAGGAAATCAAAATCTGTAGCTTCTGCAGATTCTGACTTCCTTTTGTGGTTGAACCATCCTGTCATACGCTAGTCGCTTGCCCATGGCGAATAGCGCCTGAGCCAGAAGTTAAGCCTCTCTTTCAAATGGCTTTGAGCCTATTTCATTGGTCTGACCAATTATCCACCATCAGTGTCTCTTAACGAGGCTCCTGATTCATACACCATCAGGGTCTCTCAATGAGGACCCTGATGAGATCTGTTATTCAGGGTCCTGCTGCGCAGAGACCACCGGGCAAGCAGTTAAGACCAGTGAATGGCCTTTTACCTGTCAGCTCCCTGGGCAATCAGGTACTGAACCACCTTTCTGTGGCGATTGCGTGAAGCTGCGGAAAGGGCCGTACCCTGCCCGTTACTATATTGATTCACCCTTGCTCCCCTCTCTATCAGCAGCTTGACCATATTCAGGTGGCCGTTACGGGCAGCGGCATTCAGGGCAGAACCCTGGCCATCATTTTGTCGGTTGATATCAGCGCCTTTATCCAGTAAGAGTTCTACCGTTTTCAGGTGACCATTGCGGGCAGCCGCGTTGAGCGCTGATCCTTGTCCATCATTCTGGCGGTCAACATCGGCACCTCTATCCAGCAGTAACTCTATAGTTCTATGATGCCCGTTTCTGGCGGCTGCATTCAGTGCTGAACCCTGGCCATCACTCTGTCTATCAATCTCAGCACCTCTATCCAGCAGGAACTTAACCATGTTTAAATGACCATTTCTGGCAGCAGCATTCAGTGCCGTACCCTGCCCATCCGTTTGAGCATCGATATCAGCGCCCGCATCGATCAATAGCTCAACTGTACGGACATGGCCGTTTCTGGCAGCAGCATTCAGTGCAGATCCCTGACCATCATTTTGTCTGTCAACATCAGCGCCACGGTCCAGCAATAGTTTCACCATATCATCATGGCCATTGCGGGCGGCAGCATTCAAAGCCGAACCCTGACCATCATTCTGGTCATTAACATCTGCCCCCTGATCCAGCAGAAAGGTAGCGGTTTCTATATGACCATTACGTGCCGCTGCATTCAGTGCCGAACCCTGGCCATCATTGGCCGCATCAATATCAGCGCCTGCTTCCAGCAATAGCTTCATGGTGGCCAGGTGTCCGTTTCGGGCAGCCGCATTGAGCGCAGAGCCCTGACCATCACTTCGCCTATCTACATCCGCTCCCCTTTCCAGCAGTAATTTCACTGTACTATCATGACCATTTCGGGCAGCAGCATTCAGGGCGGTACCTTGCCCATCGTTTTGTCTGTCGACATCCGCACCACGATCCAGCAGTAGCTTTACCATATCATCATGACCGTTACGGGCAGCTGCATTCAAAGCCGAACCCTGACCATCATTTTGATCATTGACGTTTACCCCTTGATCAAGTAAGTAGGTGGCAGCCTCCAGGTGACCATTGCGCGCGGCAGCATTCAATGATGAACCCTGACCGTCATTGGTTGCGTGAATATCAGCACCCTTTTCTATCAAAAGCTTCATGGTTTCTAAATGGCCATTTCGAGCGGCAGCATTGAGTGCGGAGCCCTGCCCATCATTCTGATAATTGATATCGGCTCCTTTGGTAAGCAGAAAAGCGACTGTTTCCGTATGACCATACCTGGAAGCGGCATTGAGCGGGCTCCCCTGACCATCGGACCTTTCATTAATGTCTGCTCCCTTTTCCAGTAAATAAGACACGAATTCCGTATGTCCGCCACCGGAAGCCTCGGTCATAGGGGAACCGTGATCACCGGCATCAAAACCTACCTTAGCCCCCGCTTCGACCAAAAGCTTTGCTATTTCGAGGTTACCATTTCTGGCAGCTGCTGCCAGGGGTGTACGGGCATTCCATCTTCTCCAGGTGTATTTCCCTGACTGGGTTTCCACATAGCCGGGGTCTGGGTCTACACAATTCGGTTTCTGCGACTTGAGCAGCTCTTTTACCAGCGCAAGATCATCATTTCGCACTGCTTCCGTCAGGTCGCTGCACCCATCTTTAAAAGCACTCAGCGGCATGGCATTCTCTCCAACTTTCAGAGCTTCTTGCTGATCAATACTAGTAGCTCCCTCAGATGGCTTTTGAGCCTTTTCTATAAGCCGCTCTTGTGCGTAACTGACGTTCGGCTTGTTTAACACCACCACCAGGGCGAAGATGACCGGAACCACAAAGGTGTACTTCCAGTAGCTGTAATTGTTTGACTGTTTGTTGTTCATTTTGAGTATGCGTTGTTTAATTAATGATTGATTATAATTTGTAGTAATGGCCAGGGGTTGCGTATCACAGGCTATTCTGACCAGGTTGAGCTGATAGCTCTCCTTTACTTCAGCCGAGGCATTGACCAAAATGCCGTCCGTCTGATATTCAATATTTTTTTCTACCTCTTTTCTCAGCATCCAGACAAAAGGGTTGAACCACAGCAGTGCCACGGCCAGTTCTGAAAACAGTAAATCAACCGAATGCCCTTTGCTTACATGTATTTTTTCATGAGACAGGATTTGCTCATAAGTGTCATAATCATAGCTGGCAGGACTGATAAAAATGTATTTAAAGAAAGAGCAGGGAGCCACAGAGTCAGTCATATTCACAATGATTGCCCCGTCATCTTCTATCTTATCTTCATGCCGGTGAACCTTCCAAAGCGTACCGGCTATCTGACCGAGCAGCCTGATTAAAAGAATAGCCGCTCCAAAAATGTAGATCGCTATCAACCAAAAAGAAAGGCTCTTTTTGCCAGCAGGTATGTCTGCCTTTGTGATTGCACCATCCGTTTCACCTGACTGGTTTTTCAGAGCTTCCCTATAGATATTATCACCAGATGAACTGAGTACTTCTTTATCAGATACAGCACTCTTTTCAGACGGAATCTGCTGTGCCGCAGGCTTGGAGGATGATTGAAACTCCGTACCTGCAGCATCCTCCACAGGTATAAAAGCCTTAACATCCTTACTGGCAGGTTCGATAAGATCACTCACTATCCCTTGCTTTTCGGCTATTTGTGGCAAAACAACAAAAGGCAAGGCACAGGCCAATATAAGACAGCTCATCAGGTAAATCCTGTTGGCCCTGAAGAAGCTCTCCCGCTCCAGTACAAGCTTATAGAAGGCCAGCAAAACCATAATTATCACAGAAGCTTTTATCAGTAGTGTGGTCATGGTGCTTTGCTATTTAGACTTGATCATGCGAATCAGCTCTTCTTTCTCTGCATCTGAGAGATCCTCCTTTTTGGCAAAATGAGCCATCATATTTGAGAAAGAGTTTTCAAAGAATTTCTCTTTGATGTCCCCGATATGCGCCTCGCGATACTCTTCAAAACCCTGTGCAGGGCTATACTGATGAGTATTACCAATCATGACAGATTTCAGCTCGCCCTTCTTAACCAGTATTTTGACCAGTGTAGCCACCGTATTATAGTGAGGCTTGGGTTCAGGAAACTCATCTACAATGTCTCTGATTACAGCCTCTTTCAGGCGCCAGACAATCTGCATGATCTGGCTTTCTCTTTTGGTAAGTTCTTTCATCGAATTGAGATTACATTACAATCCTACTAATTTTTTAATACTAATACTAATTTTTTAGTATTTATCCGAAAAAATTAGTAGGTGTAAGCATCAGGTCTATCTAAAATCACCCGTCCTTCTCTATGGACTACTCTGGCTGCATTCCATTACAGTCGTCATTCTTTTTCACCTACCATCCCTCAGTATTTGGGATTAAGCCCATTCTTTATTTAATTTACATTATTGTATAATATGAAAAAGACAGGCGTAGGCGAATTCGAAGAACTGGTATTGCTCACCATCTGCGTGCTGAAAAATGAGGCTTATGCCTTCAGCATTAAGCAGGAAATAGAACTGCGTACCAACAGGCGCATGAACATCAGTGCGGTACATACCACACTCTACCGCATGGAAGACAAAGGGTTGCTGACCTCCCAAATGGGCGAGGCCAGCAGCATCAGAGGTGGAAAACGCAAAAGGCTTTTTTCTGCCACATCTTTTGGCATTAGGTCCCTTTCAGAAATTAAAGATGTGCGTATCGGGCTTTGGGATGATATTCCCTCCTTCGTCCTCAAAAATGCAGAGCTATGAGCCAGGTCAACCCTCCACGACTCATCAGGAAACTGCTGCATACAATGTTTCCGGTAGATCAGATGGAGGAGATCGAAGGAGACCTGCTGGAAGATTATACCCATAACCTGGAGCAGTATGGCAAAATGAGGGCTGGTCTCTTTTACTGTCTGGACGTACTAAGGCTTTTCAGGCTTTATCGCCTGCTCTCAAAAAGAAAACAACGCAAAAACACGGTCATGAATAAACTCATCTTTTTCCATCTGAAATACGGTCTTCGCTCTCTTTACAGACAGCGACTCTATCAGGCTCTGAATGTGGCTACACTCACGCTGGGCTTCAGCTGCTTTACGCTTATATTCCTCTTTGTATACAACCAGCAGCAAAAGGACAGCTTTCTGGAAAGCCCGGAACAGATCGTAAGACTGGGCTACATCTCCGATACGGGTGAACGCAGAAACGTACATGCCGGTATGCCTGAGCTTTTACATAAGGACTTTGCCGAGATTGAATCTTTTTCGCGTTTGTCTGGAAGGACTGTAGAAGTAAGCCGCCTGGATGGTGAGGAGTCATTTACAGAACACCTTCTCTCAACTGATTCAGCCTTCACCGATATTTTTCAGATGGACCTGCTGCAGGGTCGCAAAGCCACACCCGGTCAGAAAGAGGCACTAATCTCGGAAAGCCTCGCTACTAAGCTTTATGGAAGCACGGATGTGGTAGGCAAGGTCATCACCACCACCGCCAGAGGCAGGGCTGCCAATTATGCAATTACCGGAGTATTGAAAGATATGCCCATCAACTCAAGCTATTCAAACAACCTGATTTTGCCCTTTAATACAGAGCGAAAATATCCACTCAACTCAAGATCCTGGACGAGTTTTACCGCATACTTTACGGTAGCGCCCGGTACTGACCTGGAAGCGCTGGCTGGCCGAATACCGGAATATCTGAGCAGCCATACAGATACCGAACCACTATTGACCAGCGACTACCTGTTCCGTTCACTTGATGAGATCAAAAGTAACCCGGCTATTGCCGACAGCTTTGTGGACAGTGTAGATGGCCAGGTGGTCTTTATTTTCTCCATTGTCGGTCTGGTGGTACTCTTTCTGGCCATTGCTAACTATGTGAATCTGCTGGCTGCGCTTTCTTTAAGGCGTATGCAGGAAATGTCTATTAAGAAGGTAATGGGGGCTTCCGTGCGCGCTCTTATTATCCAGCAACTTATCGAATCCTTCATTATATGTGCCATTGCTATTCTGTTTTCAAGCCTGATTGTGGGCTACCTGGCTCAGCCCCTCCAAAGCTACCTGGGTGTTTCATTACAGCTGACTCCACTGGTGATGGGGCTGGTCATTGCCATGATGGTGCTGATTCCTATCATACTCACATTACTGGCTTCGTTGTATCCTGCTATTCTCATGTCAGGTGTCAAATTCCATGAGCTGCTGAAGGGCAAAATGAGTAATTCCCCCAGAAGCCGTTTTGTCAGAAATGCCCTGCTCACCGCGCAATTTGCCATCTCCTCATTCCTCATCGTGGGCACGCTTACCTTTGTAAAGCAAATTGGCTTTATCAAATCACTGCACAAAACGGACCAGATAGGCGAAGTATTGATACTAAAAGGGTCGCTGGGCAAGAAACACGAGCTGATGAAACAAGGGCTTTTATCTCTTCCGGAGGTAGACAAGGTCAGTATCAGCTCCATTGCTCCGGGTCCGGATGACAACCGCGGCTCAGGTCTGGCCACCGAGGATTTTGAAAGGCAGTTTGATCTCTGGGTGATCGACAGAGACTTTGTTGAAATCATGGGCCTGGAAATAATAACTGGCAACAATTTCTATGAAGGTGACAGAAACCGGGACAATCATGTGTTGATGAACGAAGCGATGATAGACATAGCCAAAGTGCATCCCCTGGGTAAAACCTACAAAACATTTGCCGGTAATAGCGAGGTGATTGGTATAATTCAGGATTTCCCCATCCAATCCGCCAAGCTGGCGGTGGAACCGGGTATGTTTGTCCAAAAGGAAAGTCTTAAAGAGTCCCCCATGTTTAGCGGTTTACTGAGCAAAGTTGCCATTAGACTCACAACCGCTGACTACGAAACGGCCATTGCCAAAATTGAGGATACCTGGGCACAGACTTACCCCGACCAACCCTTCGATATAGAATTTATGGACGACCGGCTCGACCGGGTGTATACGGCAGAATACAGAATGGGGCAGCTTTTCAGTACTTTCACAGGGGTAGCAATATTAATCTCCTGTCTGGGAATACTAGGCCTGCTCACCTACCTGATACAGGTGAAAATGAAGGAACTGGGCATCAGAAAAGTACTGGGAGCCAGCTTCTTCTCACAGGTTAAAATCCTTACGATCAACATCTGGAAGGTGCTTATCATTTCAAATATCCTGGCATTCCCTCTCTCCTTCTACTTTCTGCAAGGCTGGCTGGAATCCTTTGCCTACAGAACAGAAATTACTACCAGCCTTTTTGCCGGTACCTTTATTATTTTCTGTGCTATCATCTCCCTCTCGGCCCTCTGGCAGGTACTGAGGGTAAATAAGCTGAATCCTGCTGAGGTACTGAGAACAGAGTAAGGCTAAAGGAAAAAATGCCCGCTTCTTTTTTTACAGCCGGGAGTTCGTCAAATTAGTGAACCGCAAAACGTTCACCCATGGATTACAAGTACTTCAAAGTAGAGATAGAAAATAAAATCGCTCAGGTAGCTTTCAATCGTCCTGATAAGGCTAATGCCATGCACATGGAAGCCTGGCAGGAAATGCAGATCATCTTCGAGACCCTGTCTGAAACTGCTGAAGCGCGCGTAATCGTACTCTCTGGTGAGGGAAAGCATTTTTGTGCAGGCATTGACCTGGAGCTGCTTATGTCCGTAGCCAGCTTTCAAAAGATTGATTGTGGCGGTAAAAGAGCAGAAAAAGTACGCAAACTGGTGCTCGACCTCCAGGCAACCATTACAGCGATAGAAAAATGCAGTAAGCCTGTACTGGCCGCTATTCACAACGGCTGTATTGGTGGTGCGGTAGACATTGCCACCGCCTGTGATATGCGCTACAGCACTGAGGACGCCTACTTTACCATCAAGGAAATAGACCTGGGCATGGTAGCGGATATCGGTACGCTGCAGCGGCTGCCTAAGATTATCCCTCCCGGTATAGCAGCAGAAATGGCCTACACCGGCAGAAAGGTATCCGGTAAGGAAGCCGCAAGTTGCGGGCTGGTCAATAGCTGCTATGCCGATAAGGAAGCACTCATGGAAGCAGTGATGCAAATTGCTGCTACCATTGCCAGCAAGTCTCCGGTTTCTATCAGGGGTACTAAGGATGTGCTGCGCTATACCCGAGACCATTCGGTGGATGATGCCCTGAACTATATGTCTACCTGGAATGCTGCCATGCTCATCTCCAATGACCTTACGGAGGCTTTTAAGGCTACCATGGAGAAGCGGACTCCTGAGTTTGAGGACTGATGGTACTCTGTGAATAGCTCATTATTCCACAGAAGCACACAGAGAAACGCAGAGTTCCACTGAGCATATCTCACTCCAAAAGGCAAAATATCGAATAGAAATCAAGTTTGTATAAACTAGCTTTTCTCAATTATCGACTCTCTGTGAAGCTCCATGATACTCCGTGACTCTTTGTGTCTATCTGGCTGTTCCACAGAGGAACTCAGAGAACCCCAGAGTTACACTGAGTAAATCATAAAAAAACTGACCTTTGAAAGGAAGCAAAGTCTCAACGATATAACGTCAATCTATTATTACCCCCAAACTCTCTGTGAAGCTCCATGATACTCCGTGACTCTTTGTGTCTAACCTGCTGTAGCACAGAGGCACACAGAGAAACTCAGAGTTACACTGAGTAAATCATAAAAAAGCTGACCTTTGAAAGGAAGCAAAGTCTCAACGGTATTACGTCAATCTATTATTACCCCCACACTCTCTGTGAAGCTCCGTGACACTCAGTGACTCTTAGTGTCCAACTAGTTATTCCACAGAAGCACACAGAGAGTCGAGAGTTACACAGTGCCACTTCCCTACTCCCGCTTCAACACCTTCAGATAATAGCGCTTGCCCAGGTTTTCCAGCAGGATCATATAAATACCATCGCTGACTTTCGAAAAGTCAAAGACCATTAAGCTATTTTCCATCACTATCGGGATGTTCTGAACTTTCCCCTGGGTATCTACTACGCTATGTACTTCGATTCTATCTGTAGCAGCAACAACCAGGTTCAGTTTGGTTGTCACGGGGTTTGGGTAAGCCTCCAGCCCCAGTACTATGGCATCTTCCAGGCCCGTAACAATTTCGTCCACATCATTTATATTGACAATGAGTGTAGCATCATCAGCAAGGGTACCATCCGTTACACGCAGGCTTAAGGTAAAGCTTGTAGTTGTCTCAAAATCCAGCTGGCTCTCATCCGCTACAGTCAGCACTCCGGTACCGGCATTCAGTGTAAAAGCACCCGAAGTATTACCGCTCGTAATGGAATAGCTTAAAGTACCGTCTCCTGTATAGGTAGCACTCACAGTACCCACCATGGTGCCATTAGCACTGTTTTCATCTACGCTCATACTGGCATCGCTCATTTCGAGCGTAGCGGTATCATTTACATCATTCACATTTACGGTAATAGTGGCAGAGGCTGTTAAAGTACCATCCGTCACCTCTATGCTCAGGATAAAAGAGGTAGTAGTCTCATAATCCAGCGGACCAGCATCGGCTACCATCAACTGCCCGTTGGCGGCATTTATCAGGAAAGCACCCGCAGCATTCCCATCTTTTATGGAGTAACTCAGGGACTCTGCACCAGTATAGGCAGCACTAAGCGTACCTACCACTGTACCGGCAGTGCTGTTTTCATCTATACTGAGAGTAGCATTCGCCATTTCAAGGGTAGCGGGTTCTTCTTCGGCCCGGCAAGTACCTACTTTGTAAGAGAGTACATCGTCAATCGTGGTTTTATCACCCAGACCGGGGTAGCTATAAGTGTAGTAGAAATACACGGTGCTTCCTGCTTCGGCATTGAGTGTGAATGGCACATTGGGCGTAACATTATAACCCGGAAAAGCTTGCCCCTGACTGGTAGCGTAATACAAAATACAATTAGGGCTTCCCACCCCTGTCTCGTTGGGAATAAAAGTAATGGTCGGGTTTTCAGCATCATCGGAAAAGAGGTATTTGAAGTCTCCGTTAGTGGCTTCCCCTTCGCAAGATGGCGCTTCTTTTACTTCAATCGCCACCGGCTGAGAAGTGGCTGTAGCACCACCATTATCGGTAGCCACAGCGGTCAGGGTGTAATTCCCTATTTCTCCAGACCATTCCATACTAAAAGGTGCTTCTACATCAGTACCAATGCTATTAGCATCTACAAAAAATTCTACCTGGGTGACTGTACCATCCAGATCGGAAGCCGTGGCGTTGATGGTAAAGGGTTTGCCTTCTATAAATTCAGCACCACTCTCAGGAGATATAATGGAGACAAAAGGAATAATGCTGGTACTCTCACTAACAATAACGTAGAGTTGATCTTTGGCAGAATAGCTCCCGTTATCAACAGTCAATTCAAACAAGTACACGCCCTCTTCCAACCCTGAAATTTGCGGAGAGGCTACTGTATTGTCAGAATAACCAACCACACTGGGCCCGAAAACCTGAGTCCAGTCATAGGTCAGGTCGCCATTGGCAGGATCAGAGCTGGCAGAACCGTCCAGCGTGGCCTGACTCTCAGGCATTACCACGACAATATTGGCCCCGGCCTCTGCTACCGGCTGGCTGTAGGGTAACTCTCCCTTTAGCTCAAAAGTCATCTTACCAAGATTAAATTCACCGTTTTCAAATGACAGTCTGAGTACATGGTCGCCTCCTGCAAAAGGTAAGTCACTTACCGTCATGGATTCCCAGCTGTTCCAGCCATCGGTAGAGTTGACCGAAATAGCATCGCTGATTACCTGCCCATCCAACTCCAGCTTAAAGGGGCCTCCTCCGTTGTCGTTGTCTGAGGCAAAGCGAAAAGTCATATCATAAATTCCGGGATCTTTCACATTTACGCTGTACTCTACCCATTCGCCACCGGCAATCCAGCCGAGCGTAGCACCTTCAGCAGCGATAAAGGCTACATCCGCACCCTCATCGGTGCGATAATCTCCCTCATTCGTAGCAGATACATCACTGTAAGAAATACCCTGGCCATTGCCACCTTCAAACTTGTCGTAGTGCCCCGCTTCTATGGTACCGGGAATATCAAAGGGTACTCCCAGGTATGGCACTTGTTCACCTACCTGCACTGAAACCGTATTAGTAACATTGAAGTCTTCACCCACATAAACACGCGCGTACAAACCGTGCATTCCGAGACTGAGGTTGGTCGCTTTTATCTCAAAAGGCGCTTCCGTCCTCTCCCCTATCAGGGTTGAGCCATCTATGAATTCCACTTTGGTCACGCCATCACCATCAATTACAGCAGAAAGGTTCACACTGCCATTGGCATAGGCCCGGTTAAAGTCAGAGGTTAAGGCCGCACTTACAGCAATGTCTCTGCTGGTAGCCATCTGCATGGCGGGTACAGTCAGCTGATATCCATCAGAAAAGGTGACCGTAACGGGGCTGTCACCATAATTATGAGCAACATAAGTAAGCTTCCCTTCTTTTTCAAAAGCCGCTGCAATGGGATAATCTGCCGTAATTTCTTCTTTCACTGCCCCCATCGCATTGATTGAATGGAGCCAGTGATAGGTCTGGGCATCAGAGACACCAAACTTCAAAGTACGATCAGGCCGGGCATTGTAAAGGGCAATCGCCTCTTCAGGGTCGATAAAGGAAAGGTATTTCCAGATGACATCATGCCACAAGTTGGGGTTGTCGTCATTGCCCAGAATCCCTGTATTGACCTTCAGCTCTTCCCAGATTTTTGACACGTAGTCCTGGTTCTGCCCCAGGTAAAATGAGCCTCCGTGAATCGGATACATTTCGATGACATAAGAAGCTGTAATGTCCGAAGTCCAGAAGGTACCATTGTCATAAGAGTTACCCCAAACACGAGATACCATGCCGTATTGCTGATCTTCTTTGAAGTTACGCTCGTCCATATCAAACCAGTACTCTTCAATAGCCGTCTGCTCGGTGGTATATAGGTAGATTCCCAAATCACGAATCTCATCATTGCCGGTAATCGTACCCCAGTGAATCAGGGAGGAGTTGAATTGCATGCTTTCTGAGGTAGACTCCTGGTCGTTGCCATTCGGAAAAGTAGCAAAGCCATTGGCCCAGCAATGCCCTGCATAGGGGCTGAAATTTCGGAGGAATGGAAACAATTCATCGTTGCGGTTGGGAGAAGCGGCATCGCGTACCAGGTGGTTGATCATTTCGCCCCATTCATCGGCCCAGCCCGGCTCAAACTGCTCCATAAAGGCGGCTGCATGGATAAAGTAGCCCCAGTGGAAGTGGTGGTCATTGATATTGCTATCCTGGCCATGCCCAGCGGGATAACCCAGCATAGCCGACCAATCGCTATTGTAATAGAAGAGGAATGCCACTTCTGAAGACTCTACGGTCAGCCAGTCTTCCAGCCGCTCTTTGATGGTGGCAATCATCTTATCACGGGCCTCAATATTACCCGTCTGATCGGCAATACGAGCGGTCTGAATCAGGCGGTTCATCACCTGTCCTTCGTTGTAAGAGTCCGTCCAGGTAGCCAGCTGATCATTCTCCAACTGAGCAATCTTACTTTCCATTTCAGCCGGACTAAAACCATCGCTATAGTTGGCCAGGTAAGGCATGGTGGGCAGAATACCGCTAAAAGTGTTCTCTACACTAAAGGTATTTCCGGCCATGGTTTTGATCTCTCCTCTTACGGAAGTATAGCTATACTGCTGAGGCTGTGGTGAGTCAGTGGATAGATTCGCCCATTGGTGAGGCAAAAGCCCCATCAGCACGTTCGCGGCTGTGCCTTCCTTGATATCTGTTTCTACCAGGAAGTCCGTTTTTACCTGCCCGGTCGTTTCGTTGTAGTTCCAACTGGTAGTAGTATTAGCAGGGAACACATAGGCATATTCCTTATACTCTTCGGCTACGGTACTTACGCTGGTAGCTGTTAGCGGGATCATAGCCATGGACCAGTAATCCTTGCCATTCAGGTCTGAGGTATAAGTACTACCGCTTTGTGTCCAGGTACTGCCTGCGGGGGCATAGAAGACAAAATCCCCATCGTTTCTGGCATTTTCTATGATCAGCATTTCGCCTGAAACCGTTACATCTCCCAGATTTACCTTAATGCTCACCTCATCGTCACTGGCTTTATTGAAATACAGAAAGGGCATGGCAATACCGGCTGTGACATCGATCCGATGCGTTCCGTCATCCCAGTTCATGCTTACAGTCCAATCGGAATAGTCCGATACTGTGGTGCGCGATGCGTTGAGGCCGGTAACTCCTACAATAATCGGCTCCTGATCGTCAAATACGCCCCAGGGAATGTAGCTGACTACCAAACCGCTGTTGACGGTTTTCATGGCCATGGGGTAGTTGAAGAGGTTATTCACATGATCCTCCTTGATCAGGGAAGACCACCAGTCGTTGGTAGGAACTGGCTTACCCAGTGCATTGCCACTGAGTTGTGGTGTACCTGATGGAAAGCCATTACGCCCGGCTTCATCGGTACCGGGAAAAGTATTGGTATAACTGGCCGATCCAACTGTGGTAGTTTGGGCCAAAACAGCTGCGGGATTGATAAGAAGTAGCAACACAAAAAAATAGAGAGAGGGCCTTAACAGGTTAGAAGGATGTCGCATTGTGGTTGAGATTAGATGTAGAGCAAGCTAGACCATCTATCCTCCGAAACATAAAATAACACTACCACAAAAACACATCAGTGAATACAACAAAACCTGTATTTTATCTAAACAAAGCCTTTCTTAGATTATTTCTGAATAATTCCGCTTTCTACAGGTACTACTTCATGAACAACATCCATCGGCACTACCCACAAATTTACATTCGAAAATATGACGTATTTCCCATTGCTTTTAGAGGGAACATTGAGCAATTTTCGCGGTATATGAGTCTTGTGGTTTACGCCTATGAACGATGCCCGGACACTCAGGTACTTGAGTGTATAAAACAACCAACCAAAGAGACACCAGGCGGCATGTTTGGACCAGAGACCTGGCGACAGAAAGTTTGGGGATCAAAGGCCATCGCTAATGTAGGCTGTCAACTTCTGCCGTCTCTTATCAATACCAATATCTATGCCCAGGGAGAAGACCTGGAGGTATTGTCAACCGAGCTTCGGCTGATCCTGGAGAACATTGATTTTCTATCTCGCAACTTGAATATTGACAAACTCTCTCTGCGCTTTAGAATTAACAATGCTCTGACATGTATTGCCCTGGCACAAGCATATGAAAATGGCGGAGTGGCCATTGAGTAACCCATAATTTTATGATCATAGTTTCTGATATAATGCAGAGTCCCTCGTTTTGTGTTAGCATCCCCTCAATAAGTGTTGATCAAATCGTATCTTTCTACAGAGCTTTGTAAGACAAAGAGTTCAATAGTATGTCAGAAAGTATCTTCAGATCGAAATCCGTCAATGAGCTTCGTGCGTCATTGGGTCTTGGTAAACCTACTCACCCGCTGATCACGATCATTGATATGTCCAAAGTGACCTGCGAGGGGGAGCGTGTGGGATCCAGAATCACCTCTGATTTATATTGCATTGCGCTTAAAGATCAGTCATGTGGCCTGGATTACGGGCGTAACCATTATGACCAGGGTGAAGGAGTACTGTTATTTACGGCTCCCGACCAGGTGCTTACCCTAAAAAGGGCTCATGGACTCAATGAGATTCAAGGCTGGCTGCTATACTTTCATCCTGATCTGATCAGAAACACTCCCCTGGGAGACCGTATTGAGGATTACTCCTTTTTCGGGTACGATACGCACGAAGCACTACACCTCTCTGAACAGGAACAGGCTACCATGAACCACTGTATGGAACTCATACAGATGGAGATCAACGAGCGTATTGACAATCACAGTCAGCGGGTAATCGTCTCCAATATTGAGCTACTGCTCAACTATTCTTTCCGCTTTTACGAGAGGCAATTCAACACCCGCACTGCACAAAATAAGGACCTGATCTCTAAGGTAGAGTCCTTACTGAAAGATTGGTATAAATCGGGTCAGCTTACCGAGTCAGGGCCTCCCACCATACAATACCTCGCAAACGAATGCCACCTTTCCGCCAGCTACCTGAGTGATGTACTGAAAAAAGAGACTGGTCGCTCCGCCAAAGATCATATCAATAATTTTCTGGTAGATAAGGCCAAGAATATGCTACTAAGTAGCAGCGACTCCATCAGCGGAATTGCCTATAACCTGGGTTTTAACTACCCACATTATTTCAGTCGGCTCTTTAAGAACAAAACCGGCATGACACCTCAGGAGTATCGCGAGGTTAACTGACCCTGTTCCAGTTATTGGTCATTTTGTCTCAGGCAAGTCGGCTTGGCAAAGTGTACTGCCCCCATACGTCCGACCTCTGCTCTGCTACGGTACTGACGGGATCCATCCCAGGCTAAGCATTTGCGAGCCAAACACTACTTACCTCCTACCTCGATCACCGAAGTCTTGACGAAGGTGATCCATCACTAAAGCCTTTGAATAAGAACCAGGTGTTAAAGCTAATTCAATACACTTTGTTCAACATTTCCTCTTATCCCTAATCCGTCCGACCTCCGCTCTGCTACGGTACTGACGGGGTTCATCCCGGGCTAAGCATTTGCGAGCCAAACACTACTTACCTCCTACCTCCATCACCGAAGTCTTGACGTAGGTGATCCATCACCGAAGTCTTGACGAAGGAGATTAACTTCAGGAAAATGTGTTTCCCTTTCCCTAATCCGTGTTCAAAAACGCCTTCACAACCCGCGACCTTTGACCTATCAAAATTGATAATCAAACAAAACCATATTCAAATGAGCAAGAAAATATTAATCACAGGAGCCAGCGGAGCCTTCGGTTCGCTCGCAGCAAAAGCACTAACTGAAAAAGGCCATACCGTAGTGGGCACTATGAGGTCCACCAATGGTAAAAATGAGGGCGTGGCACAATCGCTAAAGGAATCGGGTGTACACATCGTAGCAATGGATGTTACTGATGAAGGCAGTGTAAACCGAGGGGTAGAGCAGTCCATTGAACTGCTTGGCGGCCTCGATGTAATCATTAACAATGCAGGCATAGGTGCCATAGGCATTCAGGAGCTCTTTACGGCTGAGGACATGAAAGCGATTTTCGATGTAAATGTCTTTGGGGTACAGCGCGTAATGAGGGCTGTACTTCCTCACTTTCGCAGCCAGGGTAGTGGTACTATTATGCATATTTCCAGCTGTATTGGTCGAATCACTTTCCCATTCTATGGAGCTTACAGCGCTTCGAAATGGGCACTGGAGGCCATGGCTGAAAACTACAGATCAGAGCTTTCAGGCTTCGGCATTGAGTCAGTAATTGTAGAGCCGGGCGGTATGCCTACGGGGTTTATGGGCGCTATGCTCAGAACCTCCGATACAGACAGAGAGGCCACTTATGGAGAAATGAGCCAGGCTCCGGAAGCTGCATTAGCTGGCTTTGAGCAGGCACTACAAGCGAATCCACTACAGCGCCCTGAAAAAGTAGCTGAAGCCATAAGTAATTTACTCGATTTGCCCTTTGGCGAAAAGCCCTTTCGCACTGTCGTAGATTATATGGGAATGGGTGAACCAGTGGCCGAGTACAACAACAAGCTGCACGATATCACTCATGGTATCTATTCCGCTTTCGGTAACGAAGGTTTGTTAAGCCTCAATAAATAATAAGATTTTTGAGTTACTAAGAGCTTCCCTTCTGAGAATTCAGGGGGAAGCTTTTTCTTTGAACTTACTTTTCATAAAAGACGGAAGAATCAGCAAATCCATCACCAGGGCCAATAGCATCCCCACCAAAAAGACCCAGGAAAACGGGCGTACCCAGGCGAAGCTACTGAAACCCAATGCGATAAACCCCACACCCAGTACCGTAGAGGTCACGATAATCGGGAAGATGTGCAGCTTACTCTGCCCCTTCTTCTTTTGCATTACGATATAGATCGAGTCATCTACACAAATGCCGGCCAGGAGTGACAGGAAGAAGAGCGTAAGCGGAGTAATGGCAATCCCCACCAGTAGCATCAGGGCCAGTACAGTAACTACCGGAAACAGATTGACAAAGATGAGCCCCAGGCTCTGACGGGCAGACCTGATAAAAACCATCGTTAGTACACTGGCAGCGACTATGCCCACCAGCAGACCTGTAATGATCTTGATCGTGAAGTTATAAGCTCCCCTGTCTCCAAGAAAGCTTCTACCCGTCAACTCAAAGCCCAGCCCGCTGGCCTTATAGCGCGAAAGTGTTTTCTCCAGCAGTTCATATTGCTGACGTGAGGTTTCCAGACCGTTATTCCTATACCCAAAGGCAATTTTGGCTGTCTTCCGATCTGCAGACAGGATGGCGCTACCTCCAAAGCTACCAGCATACTCATTAAGGTCACCTCTGAATGTTACTCCTGTCTTTCTAGGTAAAGTAAAGGCCCTGGGATGTCCATTTCTCTGGTACCTCCTGAAGCGTTTCACTAATAAGGAGGGGCTTTCCAGGTAGGCTGGTGAGAAGATGCGTTGAATGTCCTTTTCAAGCGAGTCAATAGTTGCCAGCGCCTCAGCCGACCATAACTCATGGTTATTGACTTTGATAATCACCTCTGCCTGTTTATCGCCAAAGAACTCTTCATTCAAAATGGTACTGGCACGGGTCAATGCTGATTCCTTAGTCATCAGTTCGCCCTCTGAACTATCGATCTCAAACCCTGTGGCTACCATTGTAATGATCACTACAGACAAAGCGGTCAGTGCCGTATAAACTGCCTTCTGATTGACCTGTACACCTTTCGCCAGTCGCCCATGAATCTGAGTAAGCTTTGCGAAATTGGATTGCTTCATCAGTGGTTTTTCCGGGTTAAGGGCATGGATAATGAGAAAGCGTGAACTTAAAAAGGCAATGGCTACGCCTACGATGGAAACCAGTGAAAAATTGAAGAGATACTGATTCTCAGAGAGCAGCAAAAAGATCAAAAAACCAATCACATTCGTTAGTGAAGTCACCAACATGGGCTGCTGGACGGAACGGATAACCTGCTCACGAATAACATTGCGCTGAAGCCCCCGGTCCAGGCAAACTCTATGATGATAAAGAATATGCATGATATCGGTGAAGGAAAGTACGATTACAATGCAGGGCACGGTAATCATGTGGATGGTAAAAGGGATATTGAGCAACTGCATAAACATCAGCGTACCCGCCAGGTTAAAAGCTACCATCATGGCGATTAGCAGAAGACCTTTGAGCGATTTAGTTAGCAGGTAAAAGGCTGCCAGAATCAGGACTGTGCTGATAATGGCCAGTTGAATAGCATCCTTTCGGGTCAGCCGCTGCACCTCTTTCTGAATCAGGTCATTCTGTAAAAAATGAGCCTGCACTTCAGGTTGGGTGCTAACGACACTGATAAAGTCCTCAATAGACTTCTGGCCCAGGCTCTCACCAGTTTTGGTACCGATAAACAACAGTGCATAACGTTGGTCCGCTGAGATAAATTTGCGGGTGATATCCGCATAGCTATTCCAATCCACATACCGGTCACTAAAAGCAGCCTCATCTTTCAGGCTCAGAAATGGCTGCCTTCTGATGGTCAAAACCTCCTGCCTGGGGTAAATCACATTGGTGATACCTGAAACTTTATCTACCGCTGTCTGCTCCTCCCAGAAATCGGTAAGTCGGTCCAGGGTTTGAAAAGTCTCAAAAGAGCTCCATCCTTCAGCATGTTCCAGAATCACTACGCTTTCTCCCGGTCCGGGCTTAGCAAAATTAGCTTGCAGCTCGTTATATCGGTTCAGTGATGCTGCAGAGGCCAGACTATAACCTGTCAAATCCGTTTCAATGGATATATTTCTGGCTCCATAGAACCCCAGGACAGTAATCAGCCCTATCGCTACATAAATCAGCAGGCTTCTATTTCCCATCTAACAGTTGGGTTAAGAAGGGTGTCATCTGCCGGGCGAGGTACCGATGCCCCTCAGCATTTGGATGGCTGTCATAAGGCAGGTTGGTAACAATCTCACTGGTAAAATCAAAACTCGTATTCAGCCAGTTAACAGTGGCTAGGCGCTGCCTCAGTTCTTCTGTTTCTAATGTGCTATCCAGGCACACCACACCAAACTGAATACCGTTTCGTTCGCAAATGGCGGCCATCTCCCGGATAATACATTCGGCTATGGCAAGTTCATCAATCCTTGCATCCTTTCTTCGGTCATCAGCAAGCTGCTGCCAGTTTACAATAGCAGACCATTCCCGGCCATACCAATTGGTGTACATAGTCTCCCAGGGCTGATGCCTGATCTCCAGATCACATGAGGTGATATAGGGAAAGCGTGCCTGCCGCATCAGAGACTCTGCCTCTGCGGAAGCCCGTTGATAACCTACCCGCAGGTTTGAACGATAGGTTTGTGAAAGCCCGTTGCGCATCAGGTGAAATGAGGAAAAATTGAGGATCACGGCTTTGAGTGAATCATTTTTCACGGCCTCTCTCAATTGCATCAGCGACTGTACAGTACCATAGCCAATGACCCCGGCATTCCTGAGGCTAAGGTCCGGAAATTCTTTTTGAAGCAGGGCCGCAAAATTCTCATCGTCATCTACTCCATAGCCATAAGTAAATGAGCAACCCAGCACCAATACATCAGGATTGTCCGCCCGCTCACTCCTTGGAATCACGCGATGATTCCCCGGGCCATGCGTAGCCGTAAACCGGATCGAATCATTCAAGGTAATGCTGTATTGCCCCGGATTCAGCTGTATGCCAAGCTTGCTATGTCCGGTAAAGGCATTTTTGGGCTCGGCATGAATGGAATAATCATCCACATAAAAAGTACCCCAACCGAGGATACGCAGGGCCAGTTCCAGACACAAAACAAGGACCACAGGGTAAAAAAAACACCATTTCGCAATGGTTCTCCACCTGCTTTTCATTCAACGAAATTAGTAATAAACGGGAATGATAAAAGCTCATTATTACAATGAGCTGCCACTCACAGTTAAGCCAAAGACTATTGGTCGGAAATATGCTATTTTTATTTTTTCGAGATATCACCGATTCAAAAACCCGAATCTCACCATGAAAAAACTACTTCTCAAATCAGTCCTGGCTATTTTCTGCACGGCCCTGCTCTTTGCCTGCCAGCAAGAGACCAAAGTAGCGGCAGACAGCTTTACCGTATCCGGCACCATCAAAGGGCTCGATACAGAATATATGTCTTATGGCTATAGAAATGCCCAGGGCAAGCGGGTGTTCGATTCGGTCTTTGTGGAGAACGAAAGCTTTACCTATACCGGAAAGATCTCTGAACCAGGCTTTATTATTTTCTGGCCCAATGTGGAGAGCACCATGAAGCGTACCGGCAGAGGCTATTATCCAGCTAAGTCGTCTCAGTTTGCCTTTTTGGCAAGTCCCGGAGACGACATAACCTTTGAAGGAGAAATCACCGACTTTGTGGATGCCTACCCAACAGGCACCCCGGCCAATGAAGATTTGGCCAGCATCAACCAGCGTATCTTCCCCCTGCTCAACAAAGCAGTTAACCTACAGTTGAGAATAGATAAGCTGGAAGATACAGACCCGATGAAACAGGTGCTGGCTGATTCTGTCAGCCACTACAATGCACAGGTAGACAGTATGAAAGAACAGTTCGTCACCAGTCACCCGAATTCGGAAGCAGCCATCTGGTACCTGTCCGATATGATGGTCAGGAGTCAGGTAACCCAGGAGAAAGCCATCAGCATTTTTAAAAGCTTTGATACCAGTTTGAAAGATTATACTTTTTACAAAGAGGTAGCCATGAGGGTTGAAGGCATCGAGTCCACCCTGATAGGTAAAACCATGCCCAATTTTGTAACCAACCTCACCATGGATGGTGGCTCCTTTGAATTGAATTCACTTAGAGGCAAGCACGTACTTATCGATTTCTGGGGTACCTGGTGTGGGCCCTGCATTGCTGAAATGCCGAAGGTTAAAGAGTATCAGGAGAAGTATAAGGACGAACTGGTGGTATTGGGCGTAAACAGCGGTGATACCAAAGAGAAGATTCTGAAATTCATGGAGCCCAAAGGTTATGACTGGAAACAGGTGCTGGCTGGAGATGGTGATGAAAGCCTGGTGCTAAAGCTCAATGTGGCCGGTTTCCCTACCAAATTCATCCTGAGTCCTGAAGGGGAAATTCTGCATCGCTTTGTAGGTGATACAGAAGAAGCCTTTGATGTACTGGACGAAATTCTTCAATAGTCATCACACATCTCAGGTATGAACAGCTACCACCATAAGAAAAGAGAACTCTTTTCGGGTCCTCACCTGTTGGGCGTGCTCTTTATACTGGCAGGTACATTTTCCCTGATAAGCCCCTACCTTATCGAAGACACTTCTGCCGAACGATCTCTTTATATAGGCATTGGCGGTGTCAGCTTTGGACTTATGGTAGTGTCTGCCTACAGTGGTGTCATTATAGATTTTAAAGAAAAAAGAGTGAAAGAATACAGTGCCTTCCTGGGCTATAAATTTGGCCAGTGGGCTGATCTACCAGAGATCGCTTCTGTCCGGTTGGTTACCGATCGCTATGAAGCCACCAATGTTCCCAACGGTGTCAGCCCCACCCTTTCAGGAGAAGTCACTGATTATGTGGCGCTGCTATGCACCCCCGAAGGACAGCCTACGCTTTCCATGGTTTATACGAAAGAAGAGAAAGCCATTCGGGATATCACCGCAATTGCAGAGCAGTTTGATACAGAGCCTGAATTTCTGGTAACGGGCTGAATCCATTTCTTTTTGACATTGACCTTAACTACTCTTCTACTGAAAACTCTCTTGTCACTTTTTGCGGCCAAAAAGTAACCCAAAACCCTTTCCGAAAATACCAAATCCAAGCTCGGTCTTTACCGCACAGGGCCTGCGCGTACCAAATCCGACCGACTTGTATTTCGCACTATTTTCGGTTTAGCCCCCCTCCCATGCGCATAGGGATGTATAAATTTTAAAAGTCAGGGCACCTAAGAATAAATGTTTCTATCATGACTTTATAAATTGATTATTAAAAAAAACCGAGGCGCCTAAGCTTAACGAGAAAATAACTCAACATCAGTATTCTGTGGAACACTAATTGCTCGTAGATTCGTCTTAATTAAAACTTTTTAATCCTCCACTCTCTCTATATGATCCTCTCTCAGGAATACCGGGCACAATGGAGCCCAAAGCAGAAAATCGTGCTAAGATTTCTCTTTAGCTACATCACGCTCTATATCCTATTTATGCTACTAGGCTTTCTGTTCGAGTCTCCCTTGCGCTGGTTTGCAGAGTATATACTACAATGGGATGCTGACTTTAAGATCTCCAATACAGGCAGCGGTGATCGCGCTTATGACTATGTAAAGCTTGGGTTGAATGCTTTTTTGGCCGTTCTTATCACCATCGGCTGGTCAGTGCTGGACGGCAAACGCCCCTCCTACAATCAGCTTTTCTACTGGCTCCGGGTAATCATCAGGTTAACACTCTTTATAGCCATGATTATTTATGGCTTGGCCAAGGTATTCAAAGGACAGTTTTCTGATCCCACACTTGCCAGACTACTACAGCCTGTAGGAGAACTCTCACCGATGGGCCTTGCCTGGACCTTTATGGGGCACTCAGTCGCATACAATATCTTCATCGGCTTTGCAGAGATATTGGGAGGCTTATTGGTCATTTTCAGAAGAACCATGACGCTCGGTAGCTTGATTGTTATAGGCGTGATGAGCAACGTAGCCATGATGAATTTCACCTATGACATTCCGGTAAAGCTATGGTCCGTTCACCTGGTGATATTTGCCTCGGTACTGGCCCTGGCAGATTATAAAAGGATACTAGGCGTATTTGTCAAAAACCACTCCACTACTCCGGTTAATCACTATGTAGCCTTTACCAACCAAGGGCTTAAAAAAGTGATTTCGGTGGTAAAAGTGCTGGTAACCGTGGTTATGGTAGGTGCTACCATTCTTCAGTGTTTTATACAGTTCAAGCTGTCAGCATCCAGCAACCAATCAGTGCTCTATGGTATTTGGGAAGCAGAGGTATTCGTAAAAGGGAATGACACCATCCCTCCCCTGGTTACTGACTCCTATCGCTGGCGCTACTTGCTGCTGGATCAGCGGGAAACGGCTTATACCAAAAAGATGAATGATGTGCTTGTGCCTTATGAATATGAAACCGATACGCTGGCTACAACGATGACACTCTACTCCAGTAATGGTGAGGTAGCTCACCCCTTTCTATATGACCTTACCGATACAGATCGACTGCAACTCACAGGACTGCTTCATGGAGACTCTGTTCAGGTGACTTTGAAGAAGAAACCGTTGGAGTCTTTCGAGCTCTTAAATCGCGGCTTTCACTGGGTAAATGAACGGCCTTATAAACCTTGATACGAGGCACTTACTCCTCAGGGCCCGCTGCGTGAGACCCTGAAGGGGGGGGGGGGTAAGACTGATTTGGGACTGAAACCACTACCCGCTCAGTGGTCTCCCAACGGGGACCCTGAGCATTTAGGAGCATCAAATAAAGTCCATATAGTGTTTCAAATACTCGTGGGGGCTTTCGTACATATAAAAACCAGCGCTGGAATAAGGGTATTCAGTCCAGTCTTCTACTAAACTCCATTTGCCCTGAGCCGGATTATGATGAATATAATCCAACTTAGTTTCAACCATTTCGCGATCAAAGCAAGGTTTGGCATCAAAAGATGACCTGAAAACTTTATGAATACTTCCTTTAGATTTTTCAATATCGGAAACACCCGACTCCAGTAGTTTCAGTGTCTTCATTTCATTTTGCCCCTTCAAGACATTTATTATTTCATACGCTAAAAATCGCTTACCATTAGAAACCAACGTATTGAGGGATTTATCACAGGATTCTGGAACGAAGAGAAGCCCATGGAAGTGGTTAGGCATGATAACATACCCCAGAAGAGAAACATTTTTTGAGTTTAGAGATGAAAACCATTTATCAAAATAGCTGTAGGTGTGAGTCAACTCAATCAATGACAGCCAGTTGTAGCAGGTGAAGGTCACAAAGTATATGGTATTTTTTTCATCGTGAACCTGATGGGTTGGCATAGTTTAATATAACGAAAATTTAGGCTCTAACGCCTCAGAACCCCCTTCGGGAGACCCTGAGGGGGGCGTAACAGAAATTTAAGATAATAAAGCTTCAGGGTCCGCTGCGGGAGGGAGGGGGTAAAATCACCACACCATCCCGCTCAGGGGCCTCCCAATGGGGACCCTGAGCACTTGAGTACGGTATTATCAGAATGCTTTTCGAGGGGCCATCAGAAAGGTATGGTCTTTACACTCCAATCATCCAACCACTTTGAGCGGTCAGACGGATGGTCAGGACCAGAACAATACTAACGGAACGCAGAGCGATTGATTTTGGACTAAAACCGTTACAATTAATGTAAATTCACAACATGTACCGAAAGTTAACATACTTAACTCTTTCAGGGATACAGTCAATATTGATTTTACATCCTTACACTTATGCGGAGTGGGTCATATATGTTGATAAGGTAGCGAGGTTCTACATTGCCGCTTATAACGAGGAACATGCTTCTAACAATCGAATTCTCAACCTACTCGATTCAGGTATAACCATTGAACAAATTTTATCACAGATCAGCCAGGCTACCGAACAGCGGGTACACCTTGGAGAATTACCCTTTTTCAGGATACGTATCTCTTCAGGAGTAAATACATCAGAATTAGAACCACTGCCGATGGAATGGTTAGAGATGATAGAAACTAAAATTTAACATCCTAAAACCGTCACTCGCGGAACGCAGAGCGACTGGCTTAGTTTTCTAAGGGACAATCTCTCCGCTCACTGGTCTCCGTGCCTCTTCACTAGAGCTTCGCGAGCAGTATACAGTATTTTTTCCATCGTGAATCTGGTGAATTGGCATAGTTAAAGATAACGGAAATTTTAGGTTCTAACGCCTCAGGGTCCCCTTTGGGAGACCCTGAGGGGGGCGTAGAAGAAACCACTGGAGTCTTTTGAGCTCTTAAATCGTGGCTTTCACTGGGTAAATGAACGACCTTATAAACCTTGATACTGCATTACGAAAACCGTCACTTGCGGAACGCAGAGCGACTGGCTTAGTTTTCTAAGGGACAGCGTCCTTTACTGCACTGGTTGAGAACTCTCGATGTAGAAGCAGAAGCAAAGGCTTCAACAAATCCACGAAAGGACACTGTCCATCATAATCTTCGTTTGTATTTCGCGGGATACTGAGAGAACAGTGGTCGACTCAAAACCGTCACTCGCGGAACGCGGAGCGACTGGTTTGGGCATGGAAGTCTAACTCAAGACCTACAACCCCATATCACCGAGATCCAGCTTCACCTTGCTGCCGCCTTCGGCAATGGACTGGTAGATGGCTTCGACAATGATCATATCGCGTTTCCCCATTGCTCCGGGAGCTACATTGGGTGTATCCAATAAGATGTGTTTGGCGAAATCATCCATTTGCAGCTTCTGCTGGCTCTCTTGAGGAAACCTGATTTCATCCCCTCTGGAAGTTCTACCCGACAAGGGGCCATAGCTGTTGGCCGGGTTCAGCTCCAGCCAGCCCCTGTCAAAAGCGGAATAATGCCGGTTCACATTGGCACTGTGAGAAGTAAACATACTACCCGTAGCGCCATTGGGAAATTCAAACTGAGCAGAGATGGATTCATCAGTGTCTTTGAAGTACTCCGGTGCTGTGCTGAACTCCTGGGCACTAACGGATACCGGATTCATACCAGAGCCATAAATAACTCCCTGAATGGAATATACTCCCATATTCATCAATGCACCTCCACCTGAAAGCGCCTTGTTCAGCCGCCACTGGCCGGGATTGGAACGTGTACGATAACCTGCCTCAGCCTGCACAAACCGTATCTCTCCAAAAGCTTTTTCGCTGACTACCCGCTTGATCTCCTGTGTATAAGGCTCTGACTGCAGGCGGTAACCCATGCCCAGCTTAACACCCGCCTCTTCGCAGGCTTTGATAATGGCATCGCATTCTGCCACACTGACAGCCATGGGCTTTTCACAGATCACATGCTTACCAGCCCGGGCTGCCCTGATACAAAAGTCGGCATGCATGGCATTCGGCAATACCACATACACTACATCGATGGCTTCATTCTCAGCAATGGTGTCAAAGTTTTCGTAGTTGTAGATATTGGATTTGGGAATATTATACTTTGTGGCCCAGGCTTTTTCCTTGGCTGGAGTACCCGTAACAATACCCGCCAGGTAGCAGTGAGCAGTATCCTGCAATGCCGGGGCGAGCTGATAGGTACTGTAGCCCCCCAAGCCTACCAAAGCCACTCCCAGCTTTTTTGTCTGGAAATCAGCAACTGACAGACCGGGCATTGAGCTCAGTACCGTTGTTCCGGCAATTCCCTTCGCCAGGGTTTTATTAAATACTCTTCTGGAAATCATAAGGCTTACTATTTATGTAAAACAGGTAATCGGCTACCATGGTCAATTTAACTCCAGATTATTCATTAGAAAAATGAATCTAAAATCGAGCTTGTCAATACCTGAATAAAGCCCGGAAGGCCATCAAAAAGCTAACATATATCAGGCTTATTCATTCGATTCCATAGTTTCACACCAATACTGTTTTATCTCTGAATTTTCTGATCGAACTTGTTATAAACATCGACCAAAAATGACCTTAGAGGAACTTTCAAGCCAGGGTATTGCCAAAAATAAGGCAGACTTTCTTTATCTCATGCTTGCTTTTCAGGAAGTGCTGGAGTCCATTGGTGAATCAAAGCTGGCCAAATGCCTGCCCTGGATTGGTGAGACCCCGGAACAACTACCCGAAGAAATAGGCCATGAGCGGTTTATCCAGGCACTGAGTATCTCCTTTCAGCTGCTCAACCTGGTAGATGAAAACAATCAGACGCATCATCGCAGAAAGGTAGAGAACCAGCTTGATGCCAGTCTGATACAGGGCTCCTGGTCAGAAACACTGAAGCATTTCAAAGAGCAAAGGCTTGATGAAAAAAACATCCTTAATGAAATCAAAAAGATCAGAGTCCGCCCGGTGCTTACGGCCCACCCTACCGAGGCAAAAAGAGTGACCGTGCTTGAAATTCATCGTGAGCTCTACAAAATCCTGGTAAAACGGGAAAATCCACGATTGGCAATCTCAGAAAAAGAAACCCAGCGTCAAGAGATTATGGCCCTGCTGGAAAGGTGGTGGAGAACGGGAGATATTTACCTGGAAAAACCCCGGCTGGAAGATGAGCGCAACAACATTATACATTACTTCAAAAACGTATTCCCCTACGCCCTGGAGCTCACCGATTCAAAGCTCACTTTTGCATGGAAGCAGGCTGGTTTTAACCCTGCGGGTTTGAGCGAAGCTGTAGACTATCCATTACCCGAATTTGGTAGCTGGGTAGGTGGCGACAGAGACGGTCACCCTTTTGTAACTCCGGCTTTTACCAAAGAAACCCTGGCCGTTCATCGTGAAGTAGCGCTATCGATTCATGTAGCCTCGCTCAAAACACTGGTAAAACAGCTGAGCTTTTCAGAAAATCTGGTAGAACCGCCTGCCTGGTTTTCAGAACAGATCAATACCGAAGCCAATGCACTGGGCAATGCCGGTAAGAAAATACTGAAAAGAAATCCGGGTGAGCCCTGGAGGCAATACTCCGGCATGATGCTACATAAGCTTAAAAACACGCAGAACGAGGCTGTTAATAAGCCGCATTATAAAAATGCCGATGAATTCCTGCGCGACCTGTCTACCTTAAAGAAAGCCCTGCGCGAAGTAGCCGGTGAAAGAACGATCAGGCACTGCATCTTCCCCATAGAGCGTAAAATTCTGTGCTTTGGTTTCCACCTTGCCAAGCTGGACATTCGCCAGAACAGTGCTTATCACGAAAAAGCATTGACCTGGATTCTCACGGCTGCGGGTTTTGAAGATGCTGATTATGCCGGCTGGAAAGAAGAAAAAAGACTGGCCTTCCTGAACAAGGAACTGCGCACCCAGCGGCCCTTCCTGCCACCGGGCTTCCCCTGCGAAGGTGAAGCACAAAACGTGATGGGCTACCTCAAAGTAATCAAAGCACATGTAGACCTGCATGGTACAGAAGGCATCGGCTCATTTATCATCAGTATGACCAGAAGCCTCAGCGATATCCTGGTAGTCTTCCTCTTTTTGCGAGAAGTAGGGCTGGATCACAAGCCTTTTCAGGTAGCCCCCCTGCTGGAAACCATAGAAGACCTGGAGGCTGGTGAAGAGATTCTGAGCGCATACCTGCAGCATCCACTAACGCAGCAGCGCTTTGCTGATAAGCCTGAAAAGCTTCAGGAGGTGATGCTGGGCTATAGTGACAGTAACAAGGACGGAGGCATTCTCTCCAGCCGCTGGACCATCTACAAAACGGAACGAAAGCTCACAGAAGTGGCCGGAAAGTATGGCTTTGCGCTTTGCTTCTTTCATGGCCGAGGTGGTACCATCAGCCGGGGTGGTGGCAAAGTACACCGTTTTCTGCATAGCATGCCGCCCGGGTCGGTAAGTGGCCAGATCAAAATGACCATCCAGGGAGAGACGATTGCCAATCAGTACGCCAACCTGCTCAACGCTACCTACAACCTGGAAATGCAACTGTCAGGAGCGGCCAGACAGACACTGACCAAAGACCTGTCTGATCCATTCGAATTTGCCTTTCCCCTGCTGGACAAGCTACAGGCAAAGTCTGAAAAGAAATACCGTTCGCTCATTGAGCACCCGGAGTTTATCTCATTCTACCGCCAGGTGACCCCTATTGATGTGTTGGAAGAGAGTAAAATTGGTTCAAGGCCGTCAAGGCGTACCGGCCAGACCTCTCTGGATGACCTCAGGTCTATCCCCTGGGTATTTAGCTGGAGCCAGTCCCGCTTTAACCTCACAGGTTGGTTTGGGCTGGGGCAAAGTCTTTATGAAACGAAAACCGAATCACCCCAGGCATTTGAGCAAATGAAAAGCCTTGCCAAAGACTGGCCTTTCTTTAAATACCTGATGATTCAGCTGGAAACCAACCTGCTCAGCGTTGATACCCGCATCATGAACACCTTCAAAAAGCTCATGGACAACAAAGAGGTAGCTGAAGAGCTTACCAACCTCATTCTGGAGGACTATAACCGGGCCATGGAGCTGACCAATGAAATTTTAGGCAAAGAGCGGGAGACGAGGCGATCCGCCAAACTGATTGACAGCGAATTGAGGAGTAAGGGCCTTGATCCTTTACACGAAATTCAAATTGCCGAAATCAGAAAGTGGAGGTCGAAAAAGGGAGATGAGCAGATGACTGAAAAGGAGAAGCAAAAGCTACTTCATAACCAGCTGTTGATTGTCAATGCGCTGGCCGGAGGCTTGAAGAGTACTGGTTGATAACTGATAGCCAAATCGTCACTCGGGGAACGCGGAGCGACTGGCTTAGTGTTTTTAGAGACAGAGTCCTTTTCTATGCTACTTGACAATACCTGGTGTAGAATTAGCAGCAGAGAATCCAACAAAGTCCCGAAAGGACACTGTCCATAATCATCTCCTTACCGGAGAGGTTACCTTAAATTTCCAGCTATTTACCCTACCACCTAAAGTGGTCAGGCGAATGGGTCGGACGGGAGTTTAAGTGCATACCTCTCTACCCTCTATCCAATCGTCCGACCACTTTGAGTGGTCAGACGAATGATTCAAAACCGTCACTCGCGGAACGCGGAGCGAATGGCCAAGACCCAGCCTAGAAATGAGGGTGTGCGTTGGCGACCTGATCCAGCGGAGTGATCGGCTGCTGTACGCTCCAGTGCTCGGCAATCAAGCCATTATCGCTCATCCTGAACCAGTCAAAGACCACTCTTTCGTCAGAACCAAAATAATGAGCATGTGCCATAACCAGGTCCCCGGAAGCCAGTAACATTTTGGTCTCATGAACCATTCTGCCTCCCTCCTGACCCAGAATATGATTTTTGAGCGAAAGCCTCCCTTCCAAAGCCCCTTCAGACTCATGATGGTAGACATAATTATCGGCCACCAGTTCTTCAATCAAATCCAGCCGACCACGATTCAGGACATGGTCCAGAAAGCACATGACTGTGGCTTTATTCGCCAGTCTTTGCTCAGCCGAAACTTCCTTCTCTCCGTTGCCTGGCCCTTCTGTGGCATTCTTTACCCAATCAGCTGGCATTGGCGCCAGTGCATCCCAGTGTTCCTTGATTTTTCCATCCTCTACGCGCCAGGCATCAACGCATAAAAGAGGCTGATCTCCCAAAGGATTGGGCGCTGTATAGTAACCGTGATAGGCCATTACATCCTCATCTGCCACCCATCTGACAGGAATGTACCCAAAGTCAAAGGCCAGCATTTCCTTCACATGGGCAATACCATCCTGCGCCCAGGGGTTATGCTGGATAAACTCTTTGTCAAAGGCATCTGTAACAGCTTTTTCATTCTTTGTTTTGAGAATGGCATCCATACCATTCCACACCAATTGAATATTTTCTTTTTCTTGATTCGTCAGTGACATAACACGGTTTTTAAAATTGATAATTTCATCAATTCTCATAACTTAGTTTCTGAAAATCAAGTAGTTATAATATAATTACCTAGTCACAAAAAAGTGACTAACGCTGATCTTCAGCCAGTTATAATCGGTGTTTATGAAAAATAAATCTATAGAGCCTCACATCTGCCCGGTAACTTTTACCATGAGCAAAGTCGGTGGCAAGTGGAAGCCCATTGTTCTCTTTCTTATTGACAAGGGAGCCAACCGCTTTGGTCTATTGCAAAAAGGTATTGACGGCATAAGCAAGCAGATGCTAACCCGGCAACTCAGAGAACTGGAAGAAGATGGCTTTCTCAGCCGGAAGATCTTTGCGGAAATACCACCCCGTGTAGAATACGCTGTCACCGAACTTGGTAAATCTATCTTTCCGATCATCGAGGCCATGCGCCAGTGGGGGGAGGTTCAACTATCAGATCAGTGAGTAATCAGTGACGGTTAACCACTAATGCTGGCAGGAGTATTCCGGCTGTAGAAAACAATCCGGGTCCGCATGTTCAGGGTAAAGCTCAGGAAGAAGAGCAGGAAGCAAAACTTACTGGGTATATCTCTTCCCAAAGTCAACCTCTGGTCAAAGAGTACCCGGTAAAATTGCTGATGGATTAGTATATTGAGTCAAATCAAATCCATCTGCTCATGAAAAAGCTGACCCAAGAAGAAATCAATCCCGAGATATTCGACCTGTATGACGACTATGCGCATAACAAGATCGACCGGAGGAAGTTCGTGGAAAGGCTTTCACTCTACGCTGTGGGCGGACTCACCCTTAGCACCCTGATGAGCAGTATGCTGCCCGACTATGAGACCACAAGACTGATCAAAGAGGGAGACAAGCGACTGACTTCAGATTATATCAACTACGATTCTCCCAAAGGAGGCGGAAGCATTAAGGGACTGCTGTCAAAACCCACGGGCACCTCAGGAAAAGTGCCGGGAGTGGTCGTAGTACATGAAAACAGGGGTCTCAATCCCTACATTGAGGATGTAGGCAGAAGAATAGCCGTTGATGGCTTTATCTCCCTGGCACCGGATGCCCTGACCCCACTGGGCGGCTACCCCGGCAACGATGATGAGGGCAGAACCATGCAGCGCAAACGCGACCGGAATAAAATGCTGGAAGACTTTATTGCAGCCTACGACTACCTGAAAAATCATCCGGACTGTAATGGTAAAATCGGGGTGGTGGGTTTCTGCTTTGGCGGCTGGATCTCCAATATGATGGCAGTAAGAATTCCTACTTTGTCAGCTGCTGTTCCCTTTTATGGTGGTCAACCCAATGCGGAAGATACTGCTAAAATCAAATCTCCGCTGATGCTGCAGTACGGAGGACTTGATGAACGTGTAAATAAAGGCTGGCCTGCTTATGAAAAGGCGCTGAAGGCCAACAATGTGGAGCACCAGGCCTTTGTGTATGAAGGAGCTAAGCATGGTTTTCACAACAATACCACACCCCGCTATGATGAGGCCGCAGCCAAGCTGGCCTGGGACAGAACCATTGGTTTCTTCAAAGAGAAACTGGTTTAGCCAACTACTGATGTGGTATAACAACAGGTATTATCTAAGAGCCGGTTTATGTAATAGAGAGATTCTATTGCGTAAACCGGCTTTTTAATGCTGCTACTTTCAGCGTTTTCCGAATCAACTATCAGTCATCAGATACCTTTTTAAGGGTATTAATATCAATATGAGGCCAGATAAACTTCGGTCCTGTAGGGTTGGTAGATGGTGGAAATACAATATCAATTGTCTGAGAGTATTGTAATTGCCAATCGGTCACGTTGCCCTTTGCATCCAGAATCTCTTCCAGCCAGAAGTCACAGGTCATCTTAGGCACATTCACATTATTAGTGATAAATGGAGTATTCAGAATCCCCCCGGTTTCAGCCTCTGAGGTTAATTGCAGTGTGGTTACATTACCAAAGGTCTGATCTTTTACAGATTCTGCCAGAAAATCATTTGGTGAATTCTGAGGGAAATTCGGGAATTGCTCATTCAAGTATTGGGTTTCTGTATACCCCAATGGAGGTGGGGCTCCCGTAGTCAGAGTAGGTAGGGAACTGGCGTCCGGAAAATCAAACTTACCTGTGGATTGGGTCGCTGTTCCCATAAGCAAAATGGAGTTGCCATGTGGGATGGTCCCAAGCCGGGCAATATTGAGTCCCGTGTCAAAGTCTGTAATATTCAAAAGCATCCCTGTTTCAGCATGCAGTTCTGTTCCCTTGCTAAAGCCACGAGCCTTACAAAAGGCGGTACTGCAGTCACTAAAGACTTTTTGTTCGTAAATGAGCCCAACGATAGTCTGTTGGCCATCGGGGCCGCGGTTTCCTGCAATCACAGCTGGTGTAAATGACCAGGTTTCATGATAAGGAATGACCTCCAGGACGAAGCCCTCATCCGGAACGCCTACAGCCGTACCAGGTACTGCTATTACGTTCCAGCCCATACCATCATCTGGCTGACTGGCCCAGGTACCTAAAAATCCTGAGAGCACGCCCAGGTCTATACCGCTCGATTCTTCTTTACTCAGTACTCTTGCTCCTTGTACTGAAGGGTGAATGTTTGCCATTGTTTTTTGTGTTAAGTGTGAGTTTGTAAATACAATATAAGATATTTTTTTATCGGAATAATTACAAATTAGAGGTTTAGTAGAGATAGTCAAGAGCCTGCAAACAAGCCGATGGCCTAGCCGGGGCTCATCATGGTTTTTTAAAAGTTTTTTTAACCAAGCCGCAAGTTTTCAGAAAAGCTGTCATCTAAGCCTACAAACAGACTTACTATGAAAACCTTAAAAACTCACTTTGCTTTATTCTCAGCCACACTGGCCTTGCTGACTTTCAGTAGCTGTGGCAGTGATGATAGCGGAGATGACGGTACTATGACGACCGTTGAGCTCTCCACGGCTTTTGAAGCCTTTGATACAGATAACACTACGATCTATCTGGATGGGGATGAAGTGGTCATCGAAACCAATGGACTGCCGAATCATACTTCCCCATACTGGTCCAGCACTCACCCGCTTTATGTAGAACCTACTGTAGCGACAGGTCTCGCTCCGGGTAACATTGATAACTTTAATGGGTCCTACACCCTAAGGATCCCTGCCAACCCGGCAAAGGCATCGAGCAGTTCTTCCACTGGTCTGGGGGCCATTGGTATAGCGGTGAGCGGCTCGGTAATTTATAATGATGAAGAAGGCCCCAATGTGCCGCTTGACAATGCCGCTCCTTCGCTGGACTATACTGGCGCTCATACCGGACCGCAAAGCTATCACTACCACCTCGAACCCAAGGCCTGGTCAAACGATGATGACGTACTGATCGGGGTGATCTCTGATGGTTTCTTCCTCTTCGGTAGAAAATGCAACTCAACAGGTACTTACCCAACCGACCTGGATGTATCAGGCGGGCATACCAGCACCACACAATATCATACCGATGCGGTGTACCATTACCACACCCAGAATGAGCTCTATCTGAATACTTATTACATTCTTTTTCCGGGGGATTATCAGGGCACGCCCAATTCTATTAATTAAATCAGAATTCTACACCAGGCTTGTCATTTTATGAACCGGTTTAAGCAACATATCATTCTTCTGTTTTTTGTCTCTCTGTGCGCTTGCGGGCCTTTGGTTGAGGGGGTTTCGCAGGCTGCACAGGAGATAAACAAAACAGAGCTTAGCCTCAGGGCGAATGAAGGACTTTTCTATTATAAGGAAAAACCCTTCAGCGGTACTGCACTTACCTACCTGGCCAATGGTACTTTGGTAGAAAGTGAGCGCTTTGTCAATGGCAAACGACACGGTTTACTCAAAAAATGGTACCCCGATGGCACCCAAAGTTATCAGGCACATTATCAGGATGGCTTATTACACGGAGCAGGCAATTCCTGGTGGCCCAATGGTCAGATGAGAACAGCTTCCAATTATGTTGATGGCGTTACCCACGGCAAGCAAAAGCAGTGGTACCGCAGCGGAGTCATTTTCAAAGAGATCAACCTGATGCAAGGCAAAGAGCAGGGGCTGCAAAAAGCCTGGCGCGAAAATGGAAAAATCTACAATAATTACGAGGCCAAAAACGGCAGAATCTTTGGCCTCAAACGATCAAAACTTTGTTTCGAATTAAGCGAAGAGGAGGTACAATATGCAGACTAATTATCTTATCCCATTCCTGTTGTTGTTTGCTATTTCATGTAGCAAACCAGATGAAAATAAAGAACAAAACAGCAGGGTCGGAACTCTGCCTTTTTACAAAGAAGCTACCTTTACGCCCGACTGGCTGGAGCCGGGTAGTGAAGACCTGAAAGGCTACCATAAAATACCGAATTTTGACCTGGTCAATCAACTCGGAGATACCGTAACACAAGCCAGCCTGGCCGGAAAGATTTATGTTTCTGATTTCTTTTTTACCACCTGTCCCGGCATTTGTCCCAAGATGACCACCAATATGGCGCGGCTACAAGAGGAGTTTCTGGAAGATGAAGACATTATGCTCCTCTCCCATTCTGTCACTCCTGAAATTGATAACATTGCGATGTTGCAAAACTATGCCGAGGCCAAGGGGGTAAAGGCTCAGAAGTGGCACCTGCTTACCGGAGAGCGAAAAATGATCTATGACCTGGGCAGAAAATCCTACTTCGTAGAAGAAGATCAGGGTATAGATAAAACGGAGGATGAGTTTTTACACACTGAAAACTTTGTACTGATAGACCATAACCGGCATATCCGGGGTATTTACAATGGACTTAACAAAGCCTCTGTCAATCAGCTGATTGCGGATATAAAGATCCTGAAAGAGGAAATGCTTTAATTACGATTCAATCTTCGCTCCTTAAAGGTCTACCAAAACAGTCTTTTACGTCTACTCTTAAACTCAACATTGAGTCAACGTAGAAGCAAGCCAAAGCACTTCTATTTTAAGGTTCTATTCTCTTGGATTCATTGTTAACGAAAACAGCCTTTATTAGCTTTAATTGTGACAATGCCCAGACTAGCAAACTAGAACAGAAACCAATGACAAAACTAATTGCCAAGTCATAGTTTTTGTTTCTATCCAAAGCTTGAACTATTGCTTTTGTCTGCTCTTCACTGAGACTGGAAAGGTCTTCAAAATATTCGATGCGTTGCAAGAGTTGGAGCTCTCGATCTTGCATTCTTTTTAAGGTTTCGTTTTTTAAATTCAATTCTTGAATCAGCTCCACAAAAAGCTGATCGATATTACTGGATTCATTCTTGATTAATCTATCGACTTCGGCAAATTTCGACTTTATTTTCTCAATACTTAACTCTATTTCCTCTAAGCTCAGTTGATCTCGTTCATTCGAATCAATATTCAGAGAATTATCACCGTAAAAGAACATTAATCCAGTCGTTATTGATGTGATTAATAAGACTAAAAGCAAGGGCAATAAAACCCTGTCACCAATAAGGTGGCGATGATAGGAATAGAACGAAATAGAAAAGGTAACACTCAAAAAAGCCGAGACAAGTGAAGCATAAACCCAATGGTCATTTCTTAGATAAGGACTTAACGAAATGAAGACTGTTGTCGAGAGTGAAATGAGCAAAAGAACCAAAGTAGGTTTAGTGGCTTCTAAAGGTGTTTTTTGCACATATTTAATATGCGTATGGTAGTAAAAAAAATACGAAACTACTATTAATACAGTTGATATTACTAGAGTATAATTCAAAACAAATTCTTTTTTAAATATATCTAAAATAATAAAGACTAAATCAAACAACAATAATATCTAATCCAATCCTTAAGTCTCGTTCTCGGAATTAGGAGGTCGTCAATACTTACTATCGGGATTTTAGCTGATAGCACTCTTACAGATAATAAGTGTAGCCAGGGCTGCTAAAATCATATTAACTAAAGGCTGTATTGTCAATGTAGTATTTGTTGCCTATTGATTATAAACAGAATTGATTTCTAGAGTTGTACATAGAAATAGATGATAGTACCATTATTCTTCTTTGATTGGTAAGGTGAAGTGGATTGAGAAAGCTTTTAGGTTGAAGACACAACTGAAGTAAAATATTTTCAGGCAAAAACCTGAGGACATTGAAGACCCGCAGCCGACCATAACCTTTGTGCATTCTGATCTGCCGCGTGAGTCAATAGACCAGAAGCTTGAAAAGAGAGAAGTTGCTTACGTATCTAAGAGCGGAAAGGCACGTCTGATCAACAAATAGGCTTATGCCATGACCCAATCATTTACTCAAAAACCCCAATACGGCTTCTGAATAAGCCGCTCGTTGCTCTATAAAAGGAAAATGCCCTGCTTTTTGGATAACCACCAGCTCCGATGAGCTTACCCTGCCGGCAATCTTATCAGTATAAATCGTATTGGCAGGCTCTGTTTCTCCATAGATCATCAGCGTAGGGCAAGTGATCTTCTCCATCTCCGGGTATAAATCAAAGCTTGCCATATCAGGTCGCAGTAGGGTATAAATCTGGCTTCGTTTCATAAAATCAATGGGCACATAAAGTTGTAGGCTATCCAGGTTGTTTCTGTCGTACATCTGGGGTCTGAATGACTGCAAGAGTAACTTCTCAACGCCTTCTCTGGGGTCTTCCGCATTCAGAGCGCCTGAAGCAATCAGCGCCTGACGTGCTTCTGTTTCCTTGGCAGTCACACGTTTCCCGATCTCAAAAGTCTCTGTCTGCCAATCTTCTACATTGGGAGCCATGGAGCTGCTTAATATCAGGTGATCGAGATTTCCGGCATATTTGATCGCGTATTTCATGGTGATTAGTCCACCCCAGCTATGGCCGAGCAGGTTGATTTTGCCAAAGCCCATTTCTTTCCTCAGCAGTTCTATGTCCTCCACGAAGCCCGCCAGGTTCATGGTGGCTGAGTCTATGTCGATGGTCGATCTGCCAGCCGCACGCTGATCGTAGAAGAAAAGCTGATATTCTTTGGCAAGCTCATCCAGGTGAGGGATGAAGTATGAATGGTCCAGCACGGGCCCGCCATGCACCACCACTATGGCTTTTCGTTTCCAGACTGAGGCAGAGTCCTGTCCAATGGCATACCGCTTATAGTAGATACCCGAGCCGTTGATATCGATGGTATCTTCTAAGGTAAAAAGCTGATCAGGTCCGCTACCACAGGCAAGGAGCAGGCAGCCCAATAAAAGGGCTGATAATGAGGAGTGTAGTTTTCTAGCCACCAACTCTTTTCGCGTTATAGCCTGCTGCTGTGAGCAATTGCAGCACTTTATCTCTGAAATCTCCCTGGATCAGGATCTCGCCATTCTTGGCAGAACCGCCCACACCGCATTTGGATTTGAGCATTTTGCCCAGGTCTTTCAGGTCATCTTCCGTGCCTACAAATCCCTCTATCAGAGTTACCTGCTTACCACCCCTGCTCTTTTTATCGAGCATCACTTTAAGTTGCTGCTCTGCGGCAGGCAGTGTTTCTTCTTGAAAATCGTCTTCGTTCTGATAGCTGTAGTCGTCATTAGTGGAGTACACTACACCAGACCTGCCCCGGTCTCTCTTGTTTTTCTTTGCCATTGATCAAATGTAACAAAGACCACACAAAACATATACATTATCCGGGGTGGATACTAACAACATAAAAAGAAAGACTTTCGATACTTGACAATAAATCCATAGGTGATAAAAGTCTGACTCTACCAAAATCTCATAGAAACTAAGGATATATTCATGCCTGAAATTCCAGAATTTGAAGTTCTATTCCACAAAGATCAAAACCATGGAAAGAAGTAATCAGGATTATAAATATGATATAGCTATCTCTTATTCACGGGAAGACGCAGCTCTGGCAACAGAATTAGCATACATACTGAGAAAATGCCAAGTCAGGGTATTTTTCGAAGAGTTTGATGAGATCAATTTATGGAGTAAGAACCTCCATATTGAATTGAAACAAATATATAAAGATCATTCATTCTGTGTGATTGCACTGATTAGTAATTCATATAGCGAAAAGGAATGGACCATGTTTGAGTTAAAAAGTGCCTTAGAGCAAGACAAGACACCAAGTACTGATTACATTCTTCCGGTTAAGGTTGACAACACGAAAATCCCACTGATACCACCGGAAATCAGCTACCTCGAAGCCAATGACTCGGCCCATGAACTAGCTATTAAAACACTGAAAAAACTTGAGTTAAAAGGGGTTTACACAGAAAGGAGCAATGTTGACCTTGAGAATTACCGATTATTAAACACCAAACTTTTAACACAAAAACCTGAAACACAACCCGGTAACCTTATAGGGCGAGAGGGAGTACTGGAGGAAATTCACAAAGTCTTTAAAGAGAAAAGATTGCCTATACTCATAAATGGCATCGGAGGGGTCGGCAAAACTGCTTTAGCTTCTGCCTACGCCACAAAGTACTTTTCTTTATACAAAAAGATAGTATGGATTACACAAACTCAGAATGACCTAAGGTTAGACTTCATTCAGAACGGAGAGCTAACCACAAGTCTAGAGATCAAAACAGACGGGATTGATATAGCTGAGCAATTTGATATAATCAAACATCGGTTGAATAGCTTCAAAATAAAGCCAAAGCTCATAGTAATAGACAACACCAACAATGAGTCGTGGAAACATCTCAAAGCATTACCTTCTCAGCCAGCCTGGCATCTGCTGATCACTTCTCGTGAACTAATTAGTGAATTCTATAGATTTGAAGTCGATCTACTATCTGAAGAAAATTCTGTAAAGTTATTTCGAAAGTATTGCGATTACCCTTATGAAGAAAAGGATATTATAGAACTAGTCCAAATAGTAGAATATCATACGCTCACTATCGAAATACTCTCCAAAACAGCCAAAAAATTAAGACTTGAGCCTGTTGAATTGAAATCGGCACTTCTTGTCGATAGAGAAGTAAAGGTAAAAACCATTCATAGTGATAAAGAACCCATCGAAAGAATAACGTCATACTTGAGTAAAATTTTTGATATTTCGAAGCTCGATTATGAAGAAGTATGGATGATAAAACAATTCGCAGCACTTCCATCGGCTTTTCATACCTATAACAAGCTGCAATCGCTGATTAATCCAAAAAAAGGCAGGTTGGCTGATTCCTTCAATGAAACACTGAATAGCCTGGAGGTAAAAGGGTGGCTCTCCTATAATACAGGCCTGGATAGTTATCGCATGCACAGTATTGTCAAAGACACTATTCGTACCATCCAGAATATTAGTTCAAATGAGCTTTCAGCCCTAATTAGTAATCTGGACAGCCTGTTGAAAAAAAGCGTGGTAGACGACAATGCAAAGGTACAGAGTGAATGGGCTCCTTTTGGCATTTCTTGTCTTGAAGCAATCAATAAAAGGCATGAACTGTCAACAGCTAGCTTAAAAAACCATCTTGCACTGGCACTTGAAAGCCAGGGAGAATTCACAAAGGCAAAGGAATTATTAATTGATTCTCTTGAGACCAACAAGATCTTTTTAGAGGCAGAAGCCGAAGCAATAATAAACAACTATTTAAACCTGCCATCAATACTTATAAATTTGAGAGAGCTAAACGAAGCATGGAAATATGCAGAGTTGGCCTGTAACCTTTGTGTAAAAAAATTTGGCGAAAAAAGTACAAAAACCGCCTTGGCATATTCAAACACGGGGTTCGTACTTCAAGAATTGGAAAGGTTTCAGGAAGCCAAAACCTACCTTCAAAGATCTGTTGATATATATGAACTTAATTTGGGTGAAAGCGACAAAGACACAATCATGACCTACGCATTACTTGCTTCCGTTATGGAAGATTTAGGCGATTATGAAACTCCTAAGTCTATTCTCAGAAAGGCCCTCGACTTTAGTATAGAAACTCTAGGTCCAGAACACCCTTCCCTGTCCAAGAGATATTCTAACCTCGCACATCCATACTTCCAAACCGGGGAAGGCCATATTGCAAAAGATTTATTGCTAAAAGCGGTAGAACTGGATGAGAAAAATTTAGGAGTAAAACACCCAGACACTGCTAGAAGATATAATAATCTAGCTTTGACCTTAGAAAGATTGGGAGACTTTGAGGAGGCCTTACCCTACGCTGAAACATCTTTTAAATCAAAGCTCAACATCTATCCTGAAGGACACAAAGAGATTAGTGAGGCCCATAATACGCTAGGAACTATACAACTCGGCCTAAGGGATTTTAAGTCAGCAGTTACAAACTTCAAAACGGCACTTAACTATGATCTAAAGACTTTCGGAGATTTGGCACCAAAGGTAGCTCTCAGATATTGCAATTTGGCTGTCTCATATAGAGAATTAGGCGAATTTTCAGAGGCGCTCGAATGCGCTGAAAAAGGTCACTCTATTTATCAAAAGACTCTCTCTGAAAGACACTATATGACCCAAAATGCCTTACAACTGCTTTGGATTATTCAGAACCTGGCTTCAGATAAATAGATTTTAGAAATATGTAGATAGTAAAGTTGCAATTAACTAAACATGACCATGACCGCTGAAATGATAAGTATCACCGGTTTATGTTTTTAGTACCTAAAGCCTTTGGCCAGCAGTTGAAAACACTGCCCCCTCTCACCTTGTTCACACTTGTACTTCATTCTGTCCATTTTCAGAACAACCTTCAAGTACACCGGTATTTAAAACAAGTCCACAATAGCATATATCAGCATTTCAGTCTCAAGGCATAGTTTCTGATGCTTATGACCGACAACAACTCAAAAAACTCATGAAAAAGCTGATAACCATTAAATCCTTAGCCTGTCTTATGATGGCGATTTTAACCCTGAACATCCAGGCACAAAGCTGCCAGGACCTTGTGGAAGCGAGTAGAAAAGGCAATTATAATCTTGTCAAATCATTACTGAACGAGGGTGCCAACCCGGATTGTATCTATAACATTCGCAGTGGCCCAAGAACGGCTTTGAATGCAGCTGCCAGAGAAGGTGAGGTTCGGATAGCGAAACTTTTACTTGACAATGGTGCCAGGATAGACTTTCACGCCAAGGGAGATGCTACACCCCTGATAGCCGCCAGTCGTGAGGGAGACCTGGCCATGGTAAACCTTCTGCTAAGTAATAAGGCAGACGTCAACAGGGTGATACGCGGTGATGGTTCTCCGCTAATTGCTGCTGTGCAGAGTGGAGACAAAAGAATTGTGAAGCTACTCCTGAATTATGGAGCAGACCCTGACAAAAAAGTCAGAGGTGACGGTAACCCCATCACGGCTGCAGCGAATTTAAGAGACAGTGAAATTCTCGACTTGCTGATAGCTGCAGGAGCGGATGTGGATGAGGGAGTTCCCGGAGATGGAAATGCACTGATCAATGCTACACAGCAAAACAACCTACAGCTAGTAGAAAAACTGCTGGCGGCCGGAGCCAATGCCAATCAACAGGCAGAAGGTGATGGCAGCCCCCTGATTACAGCCAGTGCGAATGGTAACCTCGCCATGGTCGAACTGCTGTTAAATTATGGCGCTGATGCTGACAAAGGTGTTCGTGGGGATGGCAGCCCTCTGATTGCGGCTGCCAGCGCAGGAGAGTTGGAAGTAGTAAAGTTTTTGGTAGCCTCTGGAGCGGATATTAACAAGGAAGTAAGGGGTGATGAAACGCCCCTGATTGCCGCAGCCTGGGGTGGTCACCTGAAAGTGGTAAAATACCTGGTAAACAATGGAGCAGAGGTGAACAAAACTACCATGGAGCGTGGCCGGGTCAGATCGGCCCTGCGCATGTCAGAAAAAGAAGGGCATAGAAAAGTGATCGCCTACCTGAAGCAACAAGGCGCCAGACTCTAGAGACTAAAGAGAAATTACCTTATCCTCTATTAAGCCTCCCTAAATCCCTCCAAGGAGGGACTTTTGGCCTGCAACAGGCCATAGCCACAGAGGACGACAATACCACAGCAGTAAAGTCTTCCCCTTGGGGAAGATTTAGATGGGGCCTTTAAATTAAAAACAGCTCTTCTTTTTGGTCAGCCTACTTTCAGAAATCAAAGAGCATTCAGGGTCCAGTTGGGGACCCTGATGGTTGGCAAAGTATATCCTCAGAGTTTCCTTCGGATAACGCTGAGGGGCTTGGTTAATAGTCTTAGCGAGACGCTAAGACTATTAGGGGCGTCACAGGGCCGGAGGACCTGCGACAGGAACTTCTGCCACTAGTAACAAACTCAAGTCTCAGCGGGACGCTAAGACTATAAAGGACTATGGGATACGAGACGCTGGAACCATGAAGGGTCTCTGCCACACATTCCCCGCTCAGCGGTCTCACGCAGTGGACCCTGAGCCTGACACAAGCCTTCTGATCTGGTGCTAACTCAAGCCTTAGCGAGACGCTAAGACGATAAAAAGGTTATTCATAACAACAAAGAGCCAGCGATAATCGCTGGCTCTTTGTTGTTTCTTCTTTGTCTGACTTTTATTTCTTCATAGAAAGCGTCCAGACGGGTACCTGGGAGTGATTTACCAGGTCTTCTGCAATGCTGCCACTCAGTAGGTGTAGCAGGCCTGTTCTGCCATGTGTACCGATAGCAATCAGGCAGGCTTTTACATCTTCTGCGAAGTAAATAATACCATCTTCTTCAGTCGCATCATTGTAGATGTTGGTGGTATAATCCGTAAAGCCGTATTTGTCTACAAATTTCCTAAACTCTTCTTTCATCTGTCGGTCGGTATGAAAATGATTGGGAGTGTTAACTTTCACCAGGTGCAAAGTAGCTCCGGTAAGCTTCTGCACTTTTTTCAACTCATCGATCATACGTGTCTGATCCTCCACCAGGTTGGTAGCAAAAACGATGTTTTTAATGCTATCCAGCTTAACCGGTGCTTTCACAGTAATAACAGGACACTTGGAGTAGCGTACTACTTTCTCGGTATTAGAGCCTATCAGCACTTCTTCAAGTCCCGAACTTCCCTTGGTACCCATCACCACGAGTTCCGCCCCGCAACGGGCTATTTCTTTGGCTATGCCTTTGTACGGGTTACCTACCTCCACAGTACCTGTCATAGATATACCCGCAAATTCTTCCTGATTGATAAGTGTATTGAGCTCTTCTGTAGCTCTTTCCATCAGTGCAGCCATCAATATTTCATTCTCACCGCTTCCTACGTTCACTTCACCTGTGGTGTTAAACGAGTGCTGGCCCACACCTTCAAGAATGTGCAACACCATAATTTCTGTTTCTCCTGATTTACGGGCTAGCTCAGCTGCAAAACTCAGGGCATTGTTTGCCTGCTCTGAAAAATCGGTAGGTACTAATATGGTCTTCATCGTCTTGTGGGTTAAAGGTTAAATACCTGATTACTTTACCAGGTGTACATCGCTAATTACAACTACTCATCCTCTGCTATAGAAACAAAAGTTGAGATGTCCTCGTTCCCGATACACTCTGTGATCTGATCGTTGTTTGAGAGCATCGGACTTACATAGGGAATCCCCAGATTGAGGCCCCTCAAAATAAACAAAATACCTACTATGGCCACCATTTTAGGGGCAAAATTCCAAATCCGCTGTTTAAATTTCTGACCGATAACTTTGCCAAAAAAAGCCGCAGCCAGCATCATAGGAAAGGTACCTAAACCGAATAGGGTCATGTAGAGAACGCCCCCCTGTACCGTACCCATAGACAGGGCCGCTATCAATGCTGCATACACCAGTCCACAGGGTAAAAGTCCGTTGAGCATACCCAGAGCAAGTTGCGCTCTGAATCCTTTTTTGGCAAGCAAGCCGCCTATGCCTTGTTTCACCCACAGCACCAGTTTGCTCAGGGGTTTGAGCAAGGCCTTATCAGGTACCTCCATACCAAAGAACAACACCCCCAGCAGCATCAGTGCGCCTGCTCCTATGGAGAGCCCCTGTTGCCAACCTGCCATTGAAAAAGTACTGCCTACCAGGCCGGCAATCAGTCCAAGACCGGCATAAGTAATCACACGACCTGAGTTGTAGACTAACCTACCCCCAAGCCACCGCCATCTTTTCTGCTTATTGCCGGGTACAGCCCAGGTAATGGGTGCACACATGCCCAGGCAGTGAAGACTACCCAGCAAACCGACTAATATGGCAGTAGAAAGCAGCATTAGAGCACCATAGTGGCTTCGTTATAATATTCACGGTTTTTAGACTTCCAGGAAATTTTCACTTTCCACAGGCCCCTGGGAAAACGTGAGATATCGAAAGTTTGCAGGCCTGCTTCATCCAGGCGAATGTCAAAGGTCTGATCCAGGGCGGCACTGGAAGGTCTGAAAAACTGGATACTCCCCTCATACACTGAGCTTTTCAGCCCTTCGGGGAATTGCAGCTTAGCCTGGCCTTGCTGCTTATCTACCGAAATGCCCGGTTTTTCCAGCAGGCCGTCCGTATTTTTAATACGCTCTATCTGATCTTCGTAGGCCAGCTCCTGTTCGTAATAATTATCAGCCACCAGGCTTATGTCCTGCTGCATCGAAATATAGGCCAGGGTGAATATCACTCCGAAAAAGCCCACAAAAGCTAATATGATTCCTTTTCCCCAATTCATGGTTTTAAGATTATAGGTCCTAGAAAGTTCGTTTTTATCTCATCTATGAGCTCTTCTCCACTGTAGAGCCCAAGGGTTACCCTGGTCTTTGCCCCGGTCAGTTGATCTTCCGGAATACGGAAGGTAAATATGGCATCGAGTTTACCTTTGGCCGGTACATCAATCTCAGGCCCTCCTACTTTTTCCAGGGTAGCACCTTCCACGCTCAAGACCTTCAGGGTAAGCTGCATAGGCTCAGTCGTCTTGTTGATAAACTGGATATTGTACAGGTTCTGAATCTGATTATCATCTACACGCTGAAAGAGCATGCCGGGTACCCGAAGTACGGTGGCTTCCACATCGGCTCTGCCGGAAATAAATACCGTCAAAAGCACTACCAATAAAGTCAGGACAACAGAATAACCTGCCACACGCGGTGTAAAGATGCGCTTGTCTCCGGTTTCAATGGCGCTGTGTGAGGTAGGTCTGATCAGTCCGGTAGGCTTACCGATTTTGGTCATTACATCATCGCAGGCATCAATACAGGCAGTACAGTTGACACATTCCAGCTGGGTACCATTTCTGATATCAATACCGGTAGGACAAACATGTACGCAAAGCTTGCAGTCGATGCAGTCTCCTTTTTCAGCCTGCACTTCTTTCTTTTTAAGCTTGCCTCTGGGCTCTCCCCTGATCCAGTCATACATCACAGCCATGGAGTCTTTTACCAGCAACACACCCTGCAGGCGGCCATAAGGACAAACTGCGATACAAGCCTGCTCTCTGAAAAAGGCAAACACGGCATAGAATACAATACTAAATGCTACCAGTCCGGCAAAACCTGCCAGATTCTCGGCCGGAGATTGTGAAACAATGACTTGCACCTCTTCAACACCAATCAGATAAGCCATGGCTACATGACCAATGAGTACAGCAATTAGCGCGAATATGATGTGCTTTAATGCACGTTTTCTGATCTTCTCGGCATTCCATGGGCCACGAGCCAGCTTACGTTGCTGGTTGGCATCTCCGTCTATCAGGTATTCGATTTTGCGAAATACCATTTCCATAAACAAGGTCTGCGGACATGCCCAGCCGCACCAGACTCGCCCGAATACCACCGTAAACAGGATAATAAACACAAAAAAGGAGATGAGCATCAGCGCAAGGATAAAGAAATCCTGCGGCCAGAAGACCACTCCCAGAATTGAAAACTTTCGTTCAAAAACATTGAGGAGCAAAAAAGGCTCCCCACCTATTTTTATAAAAGGACCGGCAAACAGAATAGACAGCAGTATAACAGAAACAGCAATCCTGGCTCGGTGATACCTTCCTTTGGGCTTTTTAGGGTACACCCAAATCCGCTTTCCCTGCTCATCCACAGTCGCGATGGTGTCGCGATACTCCTCATCGTATTGGTATAGGTTATCTGGTTGCATGTGCTGTTTGTACCTATATTAATCGGTTATACCTTCATTCTATTTATCCCGGGCGAGTTATCGGTTATCAGTTAATGGTGAGTGAGTAACTCAATTACCATTAACCGATAACCTTCTGGCCCATTATTGATTCACTGCTGTGGTGTCAGACGCAGCAGGAACCCAAAGCTCTCCTTCTGCTGCTTTGGCTCCCGGAGGATTAGTACCTTCCAGCGTCATCACATAAGCGGATACCTGGCGCATTTTCACCGGATTCAATAAGCTCTCCCAGGAAATCATAGCGGTATTGGGGATACCGTTTTTCACAGTTTTATAAATATTCTGCATGCCCCCACCGTGTTTCCAGTACTGGTCAGTCAGGTTAGGGCCTGCCAGGCCACCGCCATCATTTTTATGACAGGTACCGCACTGGCGTTCAAATATCTCTTTACCGGCTATCAGGTCTCCTGCATCATCGGTAAAGGTTACTGTGTTTTCATCAAAGTCTACCTCTGGCTGAGGAAGGCTATTCTTCATTTCCTCAGCAGCGGCCATTTCCAGTTTATACTGTTCAGCCTGCAGTGGCGCTGTTTTGAATACATGGAAAACCATAATATAAATGACACCATACACGATAGTGAGGTAGAAAAGCCCTTTCCACCAGGGTGGCAGGTGATTATCAAGCTCCTTGATACCATCATAGTCATGATCCAGGATCAGGGCTTCCTCTTCTTCCATTGGCCTCAGGTCATTCCAATTGTTCCAAAGCTTGTCAAACCAGCTCGGTTCAGCCTCATAAGCCACACGCTGTTCTTCAGACATATCTTTGAGTACAAAGGTCTTGAGCATTTGCAGCACATAAAGGGCTACTACCAGCACCAGTACCGCTGTGATAAACACGAGACCAAGCAGTGCATAAAATACTACCTCCTGGGTCCAGAAAGTTGAGCTCTCAGAAGTACTCTGGGCCATCAGCCCACCACCGGCAAACATCAGCGACAGGGTCATGATTAGTTTGCGAAACGGTTTAAGTTTTAAAATAAGCTGCTTCATAAGTTTAGTGGTTATTTAGGTTGATGGAATGGGTTGTGCCTTCAGTACCATCTTCGGTCAGTGGCAATTCGCCCATCTGATCGACATAGGATTTCTTAATCTTCCAGACATAGATCATCAGTCCCAGGAAGAAGACAAAAAAGATGGACAGGGATATAATCGGCCAGATGGCCACATTATGTACTTGTTCGAAATAGTGCTTAAACATGATCCTCTATTTTTGTGCTGTTTCTACTTTGATATCAGTACCTAATCGCTGCAGGTACGCAATCAGTGCTATGATCTCTGCGGCTTCAGAGGCCTCTACCCCATCGGCTTTCAGGCTGGCCACAATCTCCTGTGCCTGTGCTTTCAGGTCTTGATTAGCGGTGTCTTCATAACCTTCCGGGTATGGTACACCCACAGTGCGCAGGGCGCTGATCTTTCCGGCTGTCTTCTCCGGGTTAATGGACTGCGTGAACAGCCATGGGTACGGAGGCATGATGGAGCCGGGAGAGGTAGACTGTGGCTCATACATATGCTGGTAGTGCCAGGCATCGTTGAACTTACCTCCCAGGCGATGCAGGTCAGGACCTGTTCGCTTGGAGCCCCACAGGAACGGGTGGTCATAGACAAACTCGCCTGCTTTGGAGTATTCTCCCTGGTAGCGCTCTGTCTCAGACCTGAAAGGCCTCACCATTTGGGTATGACAGCTGACGCAACCTTCTCTGATATAAATATCCCGGCCATGCAGCTCTAGTGGCGTATAAGGCTGTACTGCTTCAATGGTTTTTATATTTGAGTCGATCAGGAAGGTTGGTACCATTTCCACAATACCCCCGATAAGAATCGAAACGAGTACCAGCCCGGTAAAGAAGACCGGCTTGCGCTCCCAGGCGCTGTGCCAGTGGCCTCCCACAATTTTTTTCTTCTCAAGTGCCGGTGCTTCAGCATCCTCATTGGCAATGAAGTGGCCTTTCGCGGCTGTCTTGAGCAGGTTGTAAGTCATGATGATCGCACCTGAGAGATATAGTACTCCACCAATCGCCCGCATCATGTACATGGGAATGATCTGAGTAACAGTCTCCAGGAAGTTAGGATACTCCAGGAAGCCTTCAGCGTTGAAGTCTTTCCACATTAAGCTCTGAGTCACACCGGCAGCGTAGAGTGGCAGTGCATACACGATAATACCGAGCGTACCCAGCCAGAAGTGTACATTAGCCAGCTTGGTAGAGTGCAGCTTGGTGCCCCACATTTTTGGTACCATCCAATAAAGGATACCGAAGACCATAAAGCCATTCCATCCAAGGCCGCCAATGTGTACGTGGGCTACAATCCAGTCAGTAAAGTGGGCAATCGCGTTAATACTTTTGATAGAAAGCAAGGGGCCTTCCAGCGTAGACATACCATAAGCCGTAACGGCTACTACCATAAACTTCAGTACGGGATCTTCCCTTACTCTATCCCAGGCACCACGCAGGGTAAGCAGTCCGTTGAGCATACCACCCCATGAGGGAGCAATCAGCATTATAGAAAAGACTACCCCAAGTGACTGCGCCCAGTCGGGCAATGAGGTGTAGAGTAAGTGGTGTGGACCCGCCCAGATATAGATAAAAATGAGCGACCAGAAGTGAATAATTGAAAGCTTATATGAGTAAACAGGGCGATTTGCTGCCTTGGGTAAAAAGTAATACATCAGGCCCAGAAAAGGCGTGGTGAGGAAGAAGGCCACAGCATTGTGTCCGTACCACCATTGTACCAGGGCATCCTGCACCCCGGCATACCAGGAGTAGCTTTTAAACATGTCAACCGGAATGGCGAAGGAATTCACGATATGCAATACCGCTACCGTGACAAAGGTGGCAATGTAAAACCAGATGGCCACATACATATGTCGCTCGCGCCTCTTAAGTATGGTCCCGATCATGTTGATACCAAACACTACCCAGATAAGGGCAATGGCGATATCAATGGGCCATTCCAGCTCAGCATATTCCTTAGAGCTGGTCAGTCCCAGGGGAAGTGTAACAGCAGCTGCCACAATGATGAGCTGCCAGCCCCAGAAATGAATCCAGCTGAGCATATCGCTGAACATGCGCGTTTTCAGCAGCCTCTGCATGGAGTAATAAACCCCGGCAAACATGGCATTGCCTACAAAGGCAAAGATGATGGCATTGGTATGTAAGGGTCTCAGCCTACCGAACGAGGTGTACTGAAGGCCCAGATTCATTTCGGGAAATACTAATTGGGTGGCTATCAATAGCCCCACGAGCATGCCTACCAGTCCAAAAATGACGGTGGCGATCATAAAGTACTTCGTGATTTTGTTATCGTACTTAAATTGTTGGAGTTCCATAGTCGGTCTTATGGTTGATCAAATCTTGGATTCGAAGGTAGCTGCGCGACTAAGGATGCGGGCTGATGAGGATTAGTCAAAAACATGATATAAATCAGGTTTTTAACCGGCCTTTTAAAATGTTGAATGGCGAATATCTGATTTTCAATTTTGACCAGATCCCAGCTATGATCTCCTGAACTCACTAACCTCTTTTCAGGTGAGAATCATAGCAAACTATCAACACAAGACCTATCATAAAACTAAAACCTGGAGTCTAACTGATACTTATCTGAACCTCAAAAGGGTACACCTTGAAATGAGTCTGTGTTTCTGGTCTCTTCAAAAGATGAGATGCTTCCAGTCAATTCTCAATTGTAAATCCGGTAACGTAAACTCCCGAACAAAAACTGTCCATTTAAGGCTTTGAGTACGATTTAAGCATACCTGCTCAAAGGAAAAACTGCCTTTCAGGTAAAAAACGGACCATTTTGCCCGCTAGTGGGTAACAAGGACACTTGTTGAGGAACTACCAGTAAATAATTCACAAACTTAAAAAAACAACACATGAGAAAATCAATACTACTTAGCGCAATGCTGCTTGTAAGCACATTCGCATTCGCACAAATTCAAAAAGGACAGATGCAGATCAGTGGAATGTTTAACTTTATCAAACAAGAAACAGGAAGTGCAGAGGTTACCAATTTTAACTTCGTTACAGGAGCAGGTTACTTTATGTCAGATCTCACCAGTGTTGGGCTTTTGCTCAATATATCCAGTAATAAGTCTGAAAGTTCTATCGGGGAATCTAAACGTAATTTATTCGAGTTTGGAGTCTTTACACGTTTTCACAAATCCATTGCTGATAAGCTTTACCTGTACCTAGAACCATCACTAAGCTTTGGTTCGGGTGAAATTAGTCACACACCAGGAGGTTCTTCTGATTTAAGTACCACATTAATACAGTTCAGACCGGGCGTAATGTATGTTGCTACCCCGAAAATATCCTTAGTAATGGGTGTGGGCTCAGTTTTTTACAATAACGTTAAGGAAACAAACGGAAGTAATGAAGTCACTAGCACTAGTTACGGACTTATCATCAACCCGGCAAATGTGAATCTGGGCGTCAGCCTCTTCTTGTAAGTTTTTTGACCCGGAATTTAAACCTACCTCAGAGGCTCCTCATAGGTGCTGATAACGCAGGTTTATTTATTTCAAGTCCACTTAAATCGGTTGAGTTTATCATTAACCAAAAGACAAGTCAGCCTGTCTTTTTAACCGGCATCACCTGGCTCTGACACCTTAGTTAGCGTACATTTTCGAACAAAAACTGTCCATTACCAGCCTGACAAATAATTCTCTCTTACCGATTTCAGGTAAAAAACACCACCTACATAAAAAAAAAGGCATTTTCCTGACTCAATGATGACGGGCACATTTATTGGAGCACTAAAAGGAAGAATTCATAAACTTAAAAAACAACATATCATGAGGAAATCAATACTACTTAGCGCCATGCTGCTTATGAGCACATTCGCATTCGCACAAATTCAAAAAGGGCAGGTACAGCTTGGTGGGGTCTTTAATTACAGTACCCAGGACTTTGATAATGGAGTAGACAGGTCCACTTTTATCTTCTCCCCCCAAGCTGGCTACTTTTTTTCAGACAATACCAGCGCGGGCATATCATTGATGATCAGAAATATATCGTTTGACGATAATGGTGCCTCTCAGGATTTCAATCTGTTTGAGTTCGGTGTTTTTGCCCGTTTCCACAAATCAGTGGCAGATAACTTCTACGTTTTTCTTCAGCCCTCTCTCGGTTTTGGTTCTGGCACTAATGAAAACCCGGCTGGTGACACGGACATCAATACGACCAGAATACAAGTATCTCCCGGAGCTATCTATTTTTTACATCCAAAGATTGCTTTAGAGATGAGGATAGGAGGACTGTTCTATGAATCGGCCACAGAAACAACCAATAATGTTGAAATCGAAACAAGTGGCTTTGGGATTACGATTAATCCCGCCAATGTGAATTTCGGAGTGAACTTCTATTTGTAGGCGACCGGAAATCAAGAACTAAACCTGCTTTGGGTGTGCTCAATGAGCCCTGTCCAAAGCAGGTTCTTTTATTTCTATACGATATACAAAGTCACATACCACATTGGCTGAGGCTATTTGACATGTACAGCACAGGCATTTTTTCAAAAAAACCTTACTTTGCGGCTTGTAATTGCGATGTATGAAGTTCCTGTTAAAGCTTAAGCACTATCAACTTTTTATGATGACCTGGGGAATAGGGGTTGCTCTCAACCTGTTTTCTCTTTCAAACCCCGGTTTATTTTTGAAGTTCTTCCCTTTGATTGTTGGTTTTTTTGCTCTGGGAACGCTGGGCTGGATGTGGGCGATTGTAACACACCTTCATGAAAAACTTCCGGTTTCCTCACCTATCAATGTAGGCTACTTCAAGAAGGTGTTCAAGGTTCCCATCTTTTATATTATCGTGATGGCTGCATTACTGTACCGGCAGTTGAACGGTTCGGGCAGAGACACCATTATTCCGGAAGGGTTGGTGATCTTTTTCATCGTTATTCTCCATATCGGTTCATTAATCGCCATTTTTTACGGTATGGCCATTGCCGCCAAAACCATTAAATCTATCGAGATGGGAAAGAATGCCAGGTTTTCCGACTATATCGGAGAATTCTTTCTGATCTGGTTTTCGATAATCGGCTACTGGATTCTACAACCACGCATCAATCGTATTATAAGGGCTGAGAAACCGGAGATAGGCGTGGCCGGTTCTTAGCCTATTACTCAGGTTTATTTCAAAACCTGTAGGTATCTGGATACTAGCAGGTTTCAAAATACTTACACAAAAAATAGCCTTTACTAAAACAAATGTCTCCTTAACTCTTGCGACTCAGGGCTAAAAATAACCTTTTCACCATACCCCTTAGTGTACAGTTTAACCGTGTAAGGTTCAGGAGTAGACAAAACAATAGGTTGAAAAATTGTCTTTATAACAACTTGAGCATTTTCCCAAGATTTATCAAGTAGGTTAGAGTTATTCAGCGCATGATCGTAAAGAATATCACGCGCTTCATTGATCACCTGATTCACCATTTCAGGTTTAATGGGTACAGCCCAACCCTTGTCTATGTTTTTGGCCTGATAATTCACCTCATGTGAGAGTATTTGAGGCTCCCCTAAATGCACCTCAATTACCTTATTTTCATGATCAAAAATGAGCTCAAAATATTCCTGAAGCTTAAAACCAGCCTTAGTTACACTCGTTGCGTCAATATCCACATCTGCCCATGATGTACTGGTGGTAAGCCACAAATCCACCTCCGTAACGAAGTCCTTTTCTACTGTGGTCTGTTTTTTCACTTCTGAGGTTGCCAATTCGGCCACGAGTTTTTGGATTTGGCTTTTGATTCTTATTGTAGACTGTTCGTAATCCTTAATTATCGCTTGCTTCTTTAATTCCTCAATCAGCGGCAAAAATGCAGCTGTGGCGATAGTTTCACAGAAATTCTCTTTGGCCACTGAAAGAAATAATGAGTTCAACGGAGCATCAACAACTCCCCCGGTAAAAAGTCCCATGGCCAAACACGCACCTTTACCTAAAACTCCTTCAAAATTACTGACGCTGGTAAAATTATTCTGAGTAAACAGCACCTCTTCATCCTCTATAAAGGTCTGGTCATTCAAATCTAAAAACTCATCGAAGGAAGCCCTGTATATCTCACTGTGACTTGCGTCATAGCGTTGAACTAAAAGTTGTTTTTCTTTTTCACTAAGATTGTAAGAGTTTGCAAGGTGTCTAATAAACTGCTTGTTAATTTGTTTAAAGCTCTCCTCTAAGTTAGTAGAATCACCTCTTGGGTTGTCAGACCGGACCTCTGCAATTGAGTTGACGATGGCGACTTTATCAACTATTGGCTTGAATTGACCACTGATATCCTTGAAAGCTGAATCAATCTTGTATATCTCATCGAATTTTTTATTAAACCCTTTGTTGAACCCATCTTCACTGCCGGATTTGTATCCGACTCCTTCCCCTTTATCAAATCCATCTTGAAAACCGGCTGTTAATCCACGATCTTTACCTTGATCATAAGCAATAAACACAGCTGCTACTAAAAGTAAAATAAGTACTACAAAGACATACAAATATTTCTTATCCATAATAAAACTTTCAATAATACAATTTAAAAGTAAAATAAATATTTCAATATTTCAAGAATATGGCATGGCTGGACAACCCACGAAAATGCCGATGCCTATGAGCACCTACTAAAAACAGAGGTAATGCATGAAATAGAGTGTAAAGCTGTAGTAGGTTTTAAAGGAATACAGTTGCTAAGACGGCTTCATGAGACTGAGGTCGAGTTCATTACCATTATGCAATTTGAGCGCCTTGAGGACATCCGGAAGTTTGCAGGCGAAGACTACGAGAAAGCTTTTGTACCAGCAAAAGCTCAGGCAGTGTTGAAAAGGTTTGATGCCGCAGCGCAGCATTATGAAGTGAGACACGAACTGAACTACTGACCAAAAGAAAACCCGATAAGCCGGAGCTCATCGGGTTTGATATTCTTTTCAAACAGATATCAGTTCTTCACAATGCTGATTCCCCACCGCTCAGGATCACGGGGCGCACCTGCATTCCAGCGTCTGTAAGAGTGAGAGCCATCTGATTCGTAAACGATGCGATACTTACCTTTCTGCAGAGTGATCGCTTCATTGAATTCACGATTCTTTCGGGCACCACCGGCATAGTCAGAGTTGCGGTAACGCATCTCCCAAACAATTTTACCGGTATCCATATTTTTGATGTAGCCGAAGTCGTGCATATCATTGTCGGTGCCTTCTCCCAGTCCGATAATTCTCACCCTGGTATCCTGGTCCAGTTCAAAGGTTTTTTTGATGTACTCATCATTGCCCACCATGGTAATTTCAGCAATAACATTTTCACTCTTATAGCCCCTTGGTTCAAAGGTAGATACCTTGCTCACATCAGCGTCATTGGTAGCCCATACGCTAATACCCCAAAGGTCATCCTCGTGTGGTCGCGCAGCATTCCAGTCTCTGTATGAATGTGAATCGTCTGTCACATAATACACAATGTAATCACCGGGAGGCAGGGTAACCCTGTCCTGCTGCATTCTGTTCTTATCTGCACCACCGGCATGTTCGGCATCCCAGCTATCCATTTCCCAAACCTTCTCGCGGGTAGCCGCATTAATGATCCAGCCATAATCTACCAGATCGTCATTACCACTGGCTTCGCCCAGGCATAACACACGTACCTCTACCTCGCTGCTTACTTTCAGGCCTTCCGATACCAGCTCATCATCTCTTACCTGGGTAAGATCTACCAGCGGAGTAGCCGTTTTAGGCTTTACAAAATCAGTTACATTTCTTGCATCGGCAGTCGTAGAAGGCCAGATCGTAACACCCCAGAACTCAGGATCGTCTGGCGGTAGGGCATTCCAGTCTCCGTAAGAGTGTGAATCATCGGTGACATAGCTTACGATGTAGCTACCGGCTGGCAGCTTTATGGTTTCGTTCAGGCTCAGATTTTTCTCAGCGCCTCCCCCGAATTCCGTATTGCGGTAATTCATTTCGAAAACCCTTTCACGATTGGCCGCATTATGAATCCATACATAATCAAAGATCTCACGCTTGCGCCCCTCGCCAACAGCATAAATATCAAGGCTGGTTTCTGCTGTCAAGGTGAAACCTTCTTCTAAATCTTCGTCTTCTCTTACCCTGTTGAAAGATACCACCGCACCCTTCAGTTTTGCATCGATCAGCTCATCAATGTTGGCTGACTTCAAACCTGCAGACTCTACCGAAATACTCAGCTCATCGGCATCACGATCTCTGTACTTCGACTTTCTACGGGAATCGAACACAGCATCTACCAGGTCTCCCAGGCTGCTAGCGCTGAAATTGCGACCATTGTTCCAGCCACTGCCGTTTCCGTTACCTCCGGTAAAGTACAATTCGTAATTACCCCGCTTCAGGTCTACGTTTACATCAAACTCGTAAGTTCCTTCACGGTCGCGGTCGCGATACCCTCTTTCATCAAACAGATGCCAGACTACCTCGCGGGTATCAGAGTTGATAATCCATCCGTAAAAAACCAGTGTTCTCCAATCATCGGTAAACACTGCTGCCGTACCCTTAACACTGACTGAGGCATCTTGCGAAAGTGTAAATCCCTCTGCCTCAATTTCCTGAGGGTACACTCTGTTAATTTCCACCTTCTGTGACCAGGCTATCACGGGGAGCAATAGCATGAAAGCGGACATCCAAATCTTCTTCATGGTTAATAGTTTTTGATCCGACCTGTCCTACTCAATTATAATGCCTTACTCAAAACCTTTGTATACATGCTAAAAAGGCATTTTTGCTTATTGAATATTGTGCATATTCGGACAGTATTGTATCAATTCTATACAGGACGTGAACAGGGTAAAACTGGCCTGAAACGCTTGAACCCCGATTATTCATTAGGATTTAGAAATCGGGTTCAAACCTTCATTTTTAGAGAGAGAAATGGGAATTTGTGTTAGAGCCAACTTAACCCAAATGGTTAACCTACCGATAGAATATTCAGACAAGCAAGTTACTCCTTATGGAGGGATGAGTCTGATGAAAAGATTTATAGATCAGACAGGTATTCGTGAATATCTGAGAGGTGTGGATTTACCTCAACCTGGCTCTAATCGCGGTTACGCACCTGAGCATATTGTGGAGTCTTTCTGGCTGAGTATCTGGACAGGGGCCAGCCGTTATGTTCATTGTGACTGGCTTCGGTATGATAAGGTATTGCACTCTGTTTTTCAGTGGGATGAGATGCCTAGTCAAAGCACTTATAGCCGATTCTTTAGGAAGTTTTCTCAGAAGCGAAACACTGAGCTATTTCCATCACTTCAACACTGGTTTTTCGATCAAATAGGAGTTGCTAATATCACGGTAGATTTTGATAGCACAGTGATTACCCGATATGGAGAACAAGAAGGGAGTGCCAAGGGATACAACCCTAACAAACGCGGAAGGAACTCACATCATCCCTTAATGGCCTTTGTGGGTCAAACCAGAATGGTGGCCAATGCCTGGCTCAGACCCGGTAACACAGCAGATAGTAGTAGTTGCAAAAGCTTTATGCAAGAGACTTTTGATCAGGCATTGAAGGGCAAGAAAGTGGGTTTGGTACGTGCTGACAGTGGGTTTTATACCGAAGAGCTACTTAGTTATCTGGAAGAAGAACAGCATAAATACATTATGGCAGTTAGGATGTACCCTAACGTTAAGAGTGCAGTTTGGGGGCTTGATGAGTGGGTTAACCTGACCAAAGGCATCCAACTCAACGAGATGTTCTTCTCTCACGAAAAGGGAAAACGTAGAAGGTATATTATTGTGAAAAAGCGAGTTGATATCCGTCCTAAATCTGGTGGGAAGGAGCTGTTTGAAGATTTACCAGGCCATCGCTTCAGTTGTTATGTTACTAATCTGGACCTGCCATTGGATCAAATATGGAATATCTATAACACCCGAGCCGATTGCGAAAACAGAATCAAAGAGCTAAAAGACGACTTTGGCCTAGATAGCTTTTGCATGCAGGACTTCTGGGCAACTGAGGCTTCTTTTAGGTTTATTATGGTGGCGTACAATCTGATGAGCTTATTCAGGCACTTTGCACTCAATCACCATAATAGGGCAACCTTGAGAACACTCAAATCCTATTGCTTTGCATTAGGAGCATGGAAGGTAAATCATGCTAATAAAACCGTATTGAAAATATCATTAGCTAGCAAAAGAAGGTCTTGGATGGATGGAATTTTTGCCCAAATCAAAAACCTAAGCCCCCCTTTCAATTATTCTATTGAATAATCCGGGTTGAACCGTAATTATGCAAGAGCCAACTATTACATAATCAGACGATATGAGAATCAATGAGTTATCTTAACAATATCAAAACCAAAATGGTGATTTTCAAATGTCTGGGTTAACCCTGGCAAAATGCTGATTACCAGCATTTTCGTCAATTATTCATTTTTCTAATGAATAATGCGGGTTGAATCAAATACTTAAAAAACTCCCCTCAAAGGGCTCGTAAATTGAGCACCACTTATCGCGGGGTCTCTAATTCCGTGACCCTTATGAATTGCAGGACTCTGTCTGCTCGATGAAAACTGATAGCATTACAATCCGGAAAGAGTCCGGGAGCTCATAGTCGTCACAGCTCCGGAGGACCTGCGACAGCGACAGGGATAGTAGAAAGGGTAATTCATTCGTCTGACCACTTTGAGTTGTCGGACGAATACTTAGCTCAGGGAGAGGTTATACCGCCTGGCTAAATACTTTCTTGCCTGTTTGCGTGCCGAAATTCGGGTCAAAAACCGCGCAGATATTTCTTAGAAACTGGACGCCCTTTTCAGTCACTTTGAAGTCATTCCACTCCACACTGATAAGGCCTTCGGAAATCATCTCCTCAAAAATCAGTTTTCTGTCTTCGGGTAGCCCCTCTACATCATTACTGGTCATCCAGCGATTACAGATAATATCCAGGATGAGCGACCGGGTTTCCTGCTCAAATTCTGACATAATGTGCCCTTTGAAAACGGGTAGCTGACCAGCCTCAACGAGGTCTATATAGTTTTCGACCGTCTTCACGTTCTGACCATAGGCTGTGCCGAGATCAGAGATAGCTGAAGTGCCCAGTCCAATCATAAAGCTACTGTTATGCTCAGTATAGCCCATAAAATTACGATGCAATTGCCCTGACTGCATGGCCAGATACAAGGCATCTGCAGGTAGTGCAAAATGGTCCATTCCAATATCACGATAACCGAGCTTCAGCAATTCTTCCTTACCCAACGTGTTGAGTCTGCGCTTCGCCTCTCCCTGAGGCAGGTCTTTCTCGGAGTAGGCCCTTTGACCCGGTTTAAACCAGGGCACATGGGCATAGCTGTAGTAGGCAATCCTGTCCGGCATAAGCTCAGAAACTCTGCTTACCGTATTTCTGATACTATCCTCAGTCTGAAATGGCAAACCATAGATCAGGTCAAAGTTCACCGACTCATAGCCAATTTTTCTGGCCCAGTCTGTTACACGCTTTACTTCTTCATAAGACTGAATGCGGTTGATTGCCTTCTGCACCTTGAAGTCAAAATCCTGAATACCATAACTCACCCTTCTGAAACCCACATTATAAAGTGACTTCAGGTGACCATGAGTCGTATTTCCGGGATGCCCCTCGAGGCTAAAAGCGTGTTCGGGGTGTAATTCAGCCGTTTTAAGGATGGACCTGATAAGGAACTCCAGATTCTCTGGTGAGAAGAAGGTGGGCGTACCTCCCCCCAGATGAATTTCCCGAATAACGGGCTTGTTACCCAGTGCTTTGAGGTAGAGCTTCCACTCTGACAGCAAGGCATGAATATAGGGCAGCTCCACAGCATGGTTCACCGTAATGCGGGTATTACATCCGCAATAGGTGCATAACGACTCGCAGTAAGGTAAATGGATATACAGGCTGATACCATCTTCGTTGGTAGCGCTAAAACCGTTCCTTACCTCTTTGGCCCAGTCTCCGGCCACAAAATCTTCCGTGCGCCAGTTAGGCATAGCCGGAAAACTCGTATAGCGTGGTACCGGCTTATCATATTTCTTTATCAGTGCTTCAAACTCCATGTGCTTCACTTTTCGGTTTCTTCCTCTTCTTCTCTTCAAACAGCATGCGTACCGAGGGGGAATAGGTATCATCATACTGTCCGGATTTCACGGCCCAGTAGAAGGCACCCAGAAAAAGCAGGGCGACTATGATACTGGTGATAATGAGTATAAGAATGACTGACATATCAGTTTAGTTTAAATTTTTTAGCGAAGACGTGTACTCCAAAGGTGGTGAAGAACACGACTGAAATACTGCTTAATGGCATCAAAATGGCAGCCATTAAGGGAGTAAACACACCCATCACAGCCAGGGAAATACCCACCACATTGTATAGAAAAGACAATACAAAGCTGGCCCAAATCACCTTTCGGCTACTTTTACCAAAGCGAAGTAGTTGGTTGAGCTTTGCCAGGGCCGTAGCTTCCAGTATAGCATCACTGGCCGGTGAAAAGGCGGCAATATCTTCGGTGACTGCTATACCGATATCACTTTGCTTTAAAGCTCCGGCATCATTGAGCCCATCGCCCAGCATTACCACAGCATGCCCTTGCTCCTGCATGGCTTTTATCTCGCGCAGCTTACTCTCAGGGCTTTGGTTGAACTTCATAGCCGTGGTCTCGGGAAAAAACTTCCTGAGCGCTGAAGCCTCATTGTTGTTATCTCCTGACAGGACCGCCAGTTCATGATCTTTGGAGAGCCCTTGCACGCAGGCCTCTATACCATCACGATATTGCGATTTCACCCGGAAGCTGCCTCTCAGCGTATTTCCTATTTTCAGGTACACATGGGTAAGACCGGCTGCAGAGTGATGCTCTTCACCCACAAACTTTGCAGAGCCGAGTAGTATTCTGACACCTGCTACAGTAGCATCAATTCCCTTACCCGGTAGCTCTGTGAAAGATTCCGGCAGATATTCCTGCTCAGCTTCTCCCAAAAACTCTTTGATCAGGCGACTCAAGGGATGTGTGCTGCCTGTTACTACTGGCAATACCAGGGCTTTTTCCTGGGCAGACAATGCATCTCCTGAAAAGCTCACCGCTCTATTGGTCGTATGAGTGATGGTACCTGTCTTATCAAAAACTACCGAGTCAATAGCGCTGAACTTCTCAACTACGGCAGCATTCTTCAGGTAAAACTTATTTCTACCAAGAACCCGCATAACACTACCACTTGTAAATGGAGTAACCAGCGCCAGAGCGCAAGGGCAAGCCACAATGAGTACGGCTGTAAAAACCAGCCAGGTATTGGCGGGGTTGATAAATTGCCAGTAAATACCGGCTAAAACAGCGATACCAATGATCGTAAGTGTAAAATATTTACTGATCCTGTCGATCATGCTGCGGCTGGTATCTTCCTGACTGAAGGCATCATCGTTCCACAGTCGGGTCAGGTAACTCTGACTCACTTCTTTCTGTACAATCATTCTGGCCATGGGCCCGGTATGTCGGCCACCAGCGTAGAGGTAATCACCTTTTTTCTGCTGCACGGCCTCTGACTCACCGGTAATAAAGCTGTAATCAATGGCTGCCTGATCATCAATCAGTATGGCATCTGCAGGAATAATTTCGCCATTGCGCATGGCGATTTCATCTCCTTTGGTGAGCTCTGTCACCTGGGTAGAAACCAGACCAGCTTCTTCTTTCTTAAGTACAGCCAGTGGAAAATAAGACTTGTAGTCGCGGTCAAAAGACATACTGCGATAGGTCTTGTTCTGAAACCACTTGCCTATAAGTAAATAGAAGATCAGCCCCACCAGAGAATCGAAATAACCAGGACCAATACCCGTTGCTACCTCATAAAAGCTTCTTAGAAAAAGTACAGAGACGCCAAGTGCAATGGGAATATCAATATTGGCATAGCGCTGGCGAATGCTCTTGAAAGCTGACACAAAGTAGTCGGCCCCTGCATAGAATACTACTGGCAAGGCGAGCAGTACATTGAGGTAACGAAAGAAAGATTGATAGTTTTTCTCAATACCGGTGAGCCCCAGGTAGTCGGGAAAACTGAGCAGCATGATGTTACCAAAGCAAAAGCCGGCAACGCCCATTTTGATGATTAGCTGACGGTCGTAGGTTGCTTCTTTACGCTTCTCTTCACCATCTTCATCCAGGTTGATAAGGGGAGCATAGCCAATGCTATCGAGCATTTCAGCCATTTGCCTCAGGCTCAGCTCCTGTGGGTGATAGTGAGCCGTAACGGTTTTGTTAGAGAAGTCGACTTTCGAATCAATTACTCCTTCATTGAGCCTGTCGAGGTTTTCCAGCAGCCAGATGCAGGAGCTGCAGTGGATGGCAGGTACACTGAAAGTTACTTTCTCGTAATTATCTCCGGAGAACTCAAGCATTCTGGCCTTGATGGCTTGGTTATCCAGAAAATCATAAATAGATTTTTCGTCAGCGTCCTTAAGCGTTAGCCCCGGACTTTCTTCCAGATCGTAATAGGCGCAAAGCTCGTTTTCGTTGAGAATCTCATATACCGTCTTGCAGCCCTGACAGCAGAAATCTTTCTCATCAGAAACGATCTTCTCTGCCTCACAGGCATCTCCGCAGTGGTAGCAATTGGTGGCAGTGTGGGCCTCTGTACGACCCTCAAGAACACTCATTACTCGTTGCCCTTGTAGATAAAGGAAGGTGAATTATCTGTAATCTGACGATTATCAACATTGCAGTTCATGATCTCAGAACCGGCCTTTCCTCCAAAAAGTAATAGTGGCTTTTCAGCCGTACTTTTGACAGAATGCACCAGGCTGTTGACGGTATCGTCCACCATAAGCTGAACGCCAATATCATCAAAAAAGAGCTTGAGGTAATCGATAAAAACACGCTCCTGCTCCATATCTTTTTTGCTGTCAGGGTCTTTTACCAGCACATAAAAAGGAAGCTTTCTGAGCTTGGGGTGGAAAACGGAAAGAAAGCTTTTGAGGGTCTGGATAGATGAAAAAGATCCATCATACACCATAAGCAGGCTTTTTACCTCTTTGTCTTCAGGAAGAACGAGTACAGGACAGTGGACGCTCTTCACGAGGTCTTCCAGCACACCTTCTCCGCAAAAGGGAGATAAGACTTTTCTATCGACTACCATCAGATCGGCAACCGCACTTAAATGTCTGAGTCCATCATCGGTAAGGTCGCTCTGAAACATATCGAACTCCATATGGAGTTCATTGGCCAGGTGCTCCATTTCCAGGCTATGTTCCAGCATGGTCAGAAGCTTGCTCACTTCACGGCCAGCCTGCTTGCCAGAGGATTCAACCAATACGAGTTTTTGTTCAAGGTACTGAGCCAGCCGGATGCCCGTCAGATACTTTTTATGAGATTCGTTCAGGAGCCCCTCCAGTTCTTTGAAGGTGTCCATTTCCCAGGAACGTTCATCAAGTGCTATAAGAATTTTGTGCTTCACGGTCTGCTAGATAATCTTTAGATCAAAATTACCTTAGTAGCAGATGGGGCTGGTTGATGGGCATCAGAGTAAAACATGATAAAAGTCATGTTTTTGAGCTAAACAGTTTTGGCAAAGCAAGTCAGGCCTCCCAAACAGCCGCAAAAGAACCCTAATGGTCTATTACAAAAAAATGTATAGTAAATATTGGATCAGGCGTAGAAATCGGCCTCATGCACCAGCGCCTGTACGTCCAGCACCTTAATGCGCTTACCTTCCAGGCCTATCATACCATCTGACTTAAATTCGGAGAGTAACCTGATAACGGTTTCGGTAGCTGTTCCTACGATGTTGGCAAGGTCTTCCCTGGACAAAGCAATATCGATCACGTCACTGCCCTCACCCTCCATACCATAGGTTTCTTTCAACATAAGAATGGTAGAAGCAAGACGCTCACGTACAGACTTTTGGGCGATTTGGGCCAGCTTATCTTCCATTACCCCTAACTCATGGCAAACTGCTTTCATCAACTTGGAAAAGAAACTTGGGTTTGCATTAAGAATGGTAAGGAAGTCGCTCTTAGGGATAAAGCAGATGGCGGCAGGTTCAATTACAGTAGCAGAAGCTCCGTAGAACTCCTCACTCAGCATAGACCGGTACCCCAGGAAGTCTCCGGGTTGGGCGATAAACAGAATCTGCTCTCTTCCGTTGGAGCCCATTTTGTACACCTTTACCTTGCCTCTGTTAATACAAAAAATCCCCATGGGCCGCGTACCCTCATAAAACAGAGTCTGCCCTTTCTTGTAACCAACACAAGATTTGTGAGATGAGAGGATGGTTAATTCATCCTCATTGAGGTCATTAAAGTGTGAACTTCCTTTGGCCTTACAATATTGACATTGAACATCCAGTTGATTACTTCTACGGGCCATGCTTTGTATATTATGTTGACTAAGATATAGACTGAAAAACTGAAATGCAACGAAGATTTACAGTTTAAACTACACTCTGTTTAACAAGTATTCTCAGCAGAATTTGAATTTCGTAGCAGCGCTTGTAAGGGGCTCTTCACCAGACATTTCGGCTAGCTTTGCTTCAATCTCTCTGGAGGCCTTGCTGATGCTCAAACCGCCCAAACCTGTACAGCGAAGCTCATGGGCCATAGCATGCCCTACTTCGTCCATGGCTTCTATTACCTGATCCAAAGGAACTAAATGATCATAATCAGCCAGGGCCATATTAGCCGTAGAAAGCGCATTCGATGCCGCCATTACATTTCTACCGAGACAAGGTGCCTCTACCCTGTTGGCTACCGGGTCGCAGATCATACCCAATGAGTTTTGCAGGGCCATAGATGAGGCCGCCAGTGCCTGATGCAAGCTGCCTCCCATCATCCCTACAATACCGGCTGCGGCCATACCTGAGCCTGAGCCACATTCGGCCTGGCAACCACCTACCTCTGCGGCAAAAGTGGCACGCTCAGAAATAAAAACGCCAATGACACCAGCAGCCAGCATGGCCTTTACGGCCGCTTCTTCTCCCAGATCTAGGGCTGAGCAAATACCCAGAATAGCACCGGGCAATGCACCACAGGAGCCTGCGGTTGGGGCTGCTACGATCACACCCATGGAGCTTTTCACCTCCATCATGGCCGTAACGAAAAGGATTATTCTGTTCAGCGAATCTCCGGCCACCAGCTTACCTTCCTCCATCTGCGCTTTGAAGTTCCCTGACTGGTAGCCCAGAATCCGGTCTTTGTATTCAGTGCCTTTTAAACCCGACTTGATGGAATTGCTCATAATGGCCACAATACCCTTCATCTGCTCATATACCTGATCAGATGAGATATTACCACGGGCACTTTCATAGGCCACAGCCAGTTCCCAAAGCTCCAGGTCTTTACCCTCATTATAAGCGAGCATTTCTTCACAGGTGGCAAAGGGCACCGATAAGTCTTTTCTTGATTTCACCGGCAATACAGGACGTAAACACCTGATTTCTTCTACTCCTTCTATAGCATTAAGCTCATCGAGAATGGCTTCCGGAAGAGCTGACTGGCTCTTTATATTCACGAAAGATTTCTCTCCCTCACAGACCTGCAGGTCATCATAGTCATCCAGTGTTTTGAGCAGTGCGACTACAGGGTCTGTGTTGGCAGTAAAGATCAGGTTCTCAAAATAGCCGCCCGCCATATTCACTTTCGCTCCATCAATCCTTATCACCTCAATCATACCACCACCGATAGACAGGGCAATCAGCTGATGTGCGCAGTCTCCATTCTTCAGGTTGATCTGGTAGGTGTTGGGATGGTTGGCACCAATGTCTTTGATCTCAATCACAGGATAAATACCGGCAGCTGAAATCTCCGCCTGGTAATTTTCAAGTCTTGGATCGTCTGCCTCCCAACCTAAGAAGCCACCAAACAGGCCCATATCACTGCCCTGGCTTTTGTGGGTAGTCGCAAGGGAACCATTGGGATCATACTCAATCAGTACCTCCGTAATCGCACCTCCCATCAGGTCCAGGCACATTCTGCCGATCCTCAGCGAGGCGGCACAGTGCGAACTGGAAGGCCCTCTCATTACCGGGCCTATTACATCATTGAAAATACTGGAAGGCATCATAGCTTGCTGATTTACAGATCAATATACTGTGAAAAAATCATACAATAAATAATCAGTTAGTCTGTCGCAAGCTATCAAGCTCAGACCGTCTTTGTGAAAACGCAAAAAGTTAACCGCAAAGGACGCAGAGAAACGCAGAGATGGATTCATGTAGAAGACCGGTTGAGGTCAGGGAAAGATAAAAGTACAACAAGCCTTGGGGCAGTCTGAACTTACCGCAGAGAACGCAGAGAAACGCAGAGTTGGATTGGTGTGGATAATAACAATTAAGGAGAGTGAGTAATGGGGCAAATGGTCAGACTTCGAACAAGCTAAGGTCGGACCCTTGAAGGTCAGACCGGTTGAGATCAGGGAAGGATAAAAGTAAAATAAGCCTTGGGGCAGTCTGAACTTACCGCAAAGGGCGCAGAGAAACGCAAAGTTGGATTGATGTAGAAGACCGGTTGAGATCAGGGAAAGATAAAAGTACAATAAGCCTTGGGCAGTCTGAACTTACCGCAAAGGACGCAGAGAAACGCAAAGTTGGATTGATGTAGAAGACCGGTCGATATCAGGGAAAGATAAAAGTACAACAAGCCTTGGAGCAGTCTGGACCAGTCTGACATGCTGTCCGACTTAAGTTCTGCTAATTGCCATATCATCCCAAGCACTCCAGCCAACAAATAACAATTAACCAATAACTAATAACTCTCCAGTGCCACTCGCGGAACGTAAGCGGTTGGTAGGGACTCAAAATTCTCCCGGCCAGCCCACGCCATTTTATTCCCTGAAGAGAAGCGAACGCACCGACCAACGGATAACCAACGACCATTGACTGATAAACTATTAAACCAATAAACTTGTACCGAATCGCTCATCCGCCTGAGCTGTACTATACAAGGGGTAGCTACCTCTATCAAAAATCGATCTACCCCAGCAACTGCCCCACTCCAAAGAGGATCACAAAGAATAAGGTAGAGAGTGCCATTTGCTTCAAAAAGGGGTCGAGCGCACTGGCTTCTTCATGTACCTTGACGGCACGGGCATTTTTGAGCAGTAGCGGAATAACCAGTAGCACCAAAAACTGGAAGGGGGAGCTGTAATTGAGTCCGATATAGGTCAGCGTGGTGAGGTAACCGACAGACAGAATCATCCAGTGATAAATCACAGCTTTGTCTCTGCCCAGGCGGACGGGAATAGAATATTTACCAGCTACCTTGTCAGATTCAATATCCCGGATATTATTTACGTTGAGCACGGCTACCGAAAACAGACCGGTAGATAGGGCGGGTAGCACATACTCCCACCGAAGTTCTTTTTCATAGAGAAAAGCACTGCCCATCACAGCGATAAAGCCAAAAAAGATAAGCACACTGATATCGCCCAAACCGGCATAACCATAAGGCCTGCTGCCGGAAGTATAGGTAATGGCTGCTATAATGGCCAGGATACCCAAACCCATAAAAATGGCAAAAACTTTAACCGACCAGCCAAAAGCAAGGTATATCAAGCCAATACCGCTGGCCAGAGATAACACTACAAAAATGGCAATGGCCCTCTTCATAGCAGCGGGCGTGATCACCCCGGACTGAATTGCTCTGGAAGGACCTACCCGTTGCTCACCATCTGCTCCATGGATGGAATCACCGTAGTCATTGGCCAGATTGGAGAGTACCTGCAGAAAGATGGTAGTCAAAGCACAAAGCGCGAAAATATCGCCCTGGAAGTTACCCGAGGCAGCTGCCAGAAAAGTTCCCATACCTATGCTGGCGAGTGCCAGGGGAAGGGTTCTTAAACGAAATGCTTTGATCCAATGCTTCATACTACAGCAGGTCGGTAATCGCCTCCTCCATTGGGTTTACTGAGGACGGGAAGAAACCCAGCACTTTACCATTTTCGTCTATCAGATATTTACAGAAGTTCCAGTTGGGTTTGTTACCGTTTTCAGACTCCAACCAACTAAAGAGATCATGCCTATTACTGCCGATAACGGAAATCTTTTCGAAAAGCTGAAAGCCTACGCCATAGTTTCGCTGGCAAAACTGCTGGATATTAGCATTGCTGTCCGGCTCCTGCCCGCCAAAGTTATTAGCCGGAAAACCCAACACTGCGACTTTGTCACCATGGGTTTCGTGCAGGAGTTGCATATCTTCATACTGAGGGGTAAAGCCGCATTCTGAAGCAGTGTTGACAATCAGTACCTTCTTACCCTTGTATTGTGAAAGATCAATGGTACTACCATCAATCCCGTTCATTATAAAGTCATAAAAACTCATAGCCGTTCCTGTTGTGGGTTTCTGAAAAAACGGACTCGGATTACATTCTTTCGGGTACATCTATGCCCAATAACCCCATGCTGAGTTTGATTGTTTGAGCAGTCAGGGCAGAAAGCGCAATATGAAATTTACGCTTTTCTAAATCCTGTTCGTCAAAGATTTTCACCTCAGTATAAAAGCGGTTATACGTTTTTGCCAGATCATAAGCATACTGTGCCATTACAGCAGGAGAATATTTCTCAGAGGCCAAATTCAGTTTTTCATCATACTGACCAATTGCCTGAATCAAGTCCTTCTCGGTCTCATGCAGGGCCTTGATCTGATCGTAGTGTATTTCAGAAATATCGATTCCAATCTGTTTTGCTTTTCGAAGAATAGCACTGTTTCTGGCAAAAGCAAACTGAATAAAAGGGCCTGTATTTCCTTGAAAATCAATTGATTCAGCCGGATTAAACAGCATCGATTTCTTAGGGTCAACTTTCAAGAGGAAGTATTTCAAAGCTCCCAACCCGAGCGTTTCATACAGTTTAAGAGCCTGCTCTTCCGTAAAGCCATCGATCTTGCCCAACTCTGCTGTACGTTCTTTCGCGGTAGCGGCCATTTCGCGCATCAGGTCATCTGCATCTACCACAGTGCCCTCACGGGACTTCATTTTACCCTCCGGTAAGTCTACCATACCATAAGACAGGTGATAGCAAGCCTCAGCCCAGTCGTAACCGAGCTTTTTCAATATGGCAAACAAGACTCTGAAGTGATGTTCCTGTTCGTTACCCACGGTGTAGATCAGCTGCGACAGTTCAGGGTAGTCGTCATAGCGCATCAAAGCAGTCCCGATATCCTGGGTCATGTACACAGAGGTGCCGTCCTTTCTTAGTAAGAGCTTCTGATCCAGTTTCTCGTCTGTCAGGTCAGCCCAAACAGAGCCATCTTCCTTTTTGAAGAAAACACCTTTTTCCAGCCCTTCCATTACACGGTCGCGGCCAATCAGGTAAGTGTCACTTTCGAAATACAGCTTATCAAAGTCAACCCCCATCCGCTTGTAGGTGGTGTCAAAGCCTTTATATACCCAGCCGTTCATGGTCTCCCATAAGCTGTAGACTTCAGGGTCTTTATTTTCCCATTTCTGGAGCATTTCCTGGGCAGCTTTCAGAATTGGTGCTTCCTTCTCGGCTACCTCTTTTGTCATACCACCAGCAACCAGCTTAGCAATTTCCTGCTTGTAAGCCTTGTCAAAAGCCACATAGTACTTACCCACCAGATGGTCTCCCTTCACCCCTGAAGACTCAGGTGTTTCACCATCACCAAACCGTTGCCAGGCCAGCATCGATTTACAGATATGAATGCCGCGGTCATTGATGATCTGCACTTTTACCACCTTATGGCCCGAAGCTTCGAGAATACGGGCCACGGAATTACCCAGAAAGTTGTTTCTGAGGTGCCCCAAATGCAGGGGTTTATTGGTGTTGGGAGAAGAATATTCCACCACAACAGTCTTGTTCTTTTTCTCTACCTGAAATACTGGCGAACCGGCAATGTCTGTACCGTCAAACATGCTGGCAAACTGGTCTACCTGAGAGTTTTCAGAAAGCACCAGGTTCAAAAAGCCCTTTACCGTATTGTATTCGGCCACAACCGATACATGCTCTTTCAGGTAGGCTCCCAGTTCGTTTCCGGTCTCCTCAGGTCCTTTCTTACTCACTCTGCCAAAAGGAAAGGTGAGGAAGGTATAGGTACCTTCAAAATCTTTACGGGTAGGTTGTAGTGCCACATCATCTGCGGCTATATCGTGGGCATACAGGGTCTGAAAAGCAGCCGAGATACCTTCTTTAATTTGCGATTCCATTTATCAGAAGTTGTCTATCAGGGATTCTGTAGTGGCTTCGAGAATGTCAAAGGCATTTTCAGCCATTTTATTCCCGCTGTCCAGGGTTGGGTTTACCTCCACCAGCTCCCAGCAACACACACGTGTGTCTTTTATCAATTCAATATTTAGTTCTGCCGCCTGATCCTTAAAAAGGCCATTGGGCACAGGTGTACCGGTACCAACAGAAACAGAAGTATCAAGGCTGTCTACGTCAAAAGAAATGTAGATCTGATCACAGTCCTTCAGTACCTCCAGCACCTCGGCAGCAATAGCTTTCACGCCTTTCTCATGTACCTCTTCGGTCTTGAAGTTGCGGATACCATGCTTTTCCATGATATGATCTTCAGGCTTTTCTGTATCGCGTACACCAATGAAAACCACATCTGAAGCATCGATTTTAGCACCATTACCACCAATTTGCTTAATGCGCTCCCATAATGCTTCCGTTTCTTCTTCCACATCATTCACCTCACACTCCTCGTTATCAATCCCCGTAACCATCGCCAGGGGCATGCCGTGCATATTACCGGAGGGTGTGGTATAGGGAGAATGAAAATCAGCGTGAGCATCAATCCACACGACACCCAGTCGCTTATTCGGATGGGCTTTTTTGATACCACAGATGGTACCTGCTGCCGTAGAATGATCACCAGCCAGCACTATTGGGAACAGACCCTCAGACCTTAGCTCTGCGATTTCATCACATACCCTACCCAGCACCGTATAGACGCCCTCGCCATACTTGGCGAATTCGTATTGCGGTCCTTCAAAGAGCAGACTGTTTTCCGTCTTTACCCTTACCGGCTCAAAGCGCGTAAAGAAATTAGATTTCTTTCCCAGACTTGCCACTTTCATAGCATCAATACCCAGACTCGCGCCACGGGTTCCGGCTGCTAGTTCTGACTTAACCTCGACTAACCTGATCTTTCTCATAACAGTTACAAAGCTACGTTTTTTGTCAAAACAACATTCCTATTTCAACCCTAATATCTACCGGGCTTTTATGCTGCAGACAAGAAGCTTCTATAATCTGAAAAGCGGTATTGGATTCCTCCGTTTTTTATCTGAAAATTGCCAGACTATTTCAGTCACCAGGAATGAGAAAATATATTGATCTGATCGAGCAGACTTTTGATTTTCCTACAAAGGAATTCTCGGTTAATGGAAACTACCTGTCTTTCAATGATATCCCCTTGATTGACATTATAAAGGAGTATGGTACGCCCCTGCGCCTTACCTATCTGCCTAAAATAGGCGAGAAAATTGACGAGGCTAATACCTGGTTCAACAACTCAATTAAGAAATATAACTACAAGGGCAGCTATAACTATTGCTACTGTACTAAGTCCAATCACTTCAGCTTTGTGATTGACAAAGTGCTGGAAAAAGGCTCTCAGATTGAGACATCTTCAGCTTTTGATATGGCGATAATCCGCAGCCTTTACCAGCAAAAGAAGATCGACAAAGACCTGCTGATTGTCTGTAATGGATTCAAAAGACCAGCCTATGTTAAGTATATCGCAGACACCATCAATGATGGTTTTGTAAACTGCACCCCCATACTCGACAACCTGAATGAGTTGGCCCTGTATGAAGCACAGGTAACGAAAGACAGCTATCAGGTGGGCATCAGGGTGGCGGCAGATGAAGAACCCAATTTTGAGTTTTACACCTCTCGCCTGGGCATTCGCTACAGAGATATTGACACCCTGTATGATGAGCAGATCAAACCCAGCAAAGCCAGGCTCAAAATGCTGCACTTCTTTATTAACACGGGCATCAGAGACAGTGCTTATTACTGGAGTGAGCTAAGCCGCTTTATGTACAAATACTGCGACCTGAAAAAGAAATGCCCGGACCTGGACACGGTGGATATCGGAGGTGGCTTTCCTTTCAAAAACTCCCTCAGCTTTGAATATGACTATCAGTACATGACTGATCAGATCATAGAGAACATCAAGTGGATTTGTGATAAGAATGATGTACCCGTACCCAATATCATTACGGAGTTCGGCAGTTTTACGGTAAGTGAAAGCGGTGCTTTTATTTATTCCATTCTGGACCAGAAACTGCAAAACGATAAAGAGCTCTGGTATATGATCGATGGGTCATTTATTACTCACCTGCCTGATACCTGGGCACAGAACCAGAAATACATATTGATGGCGGTGAACAAGTGGGACCACCGCTACCACCGCGTGAATATTGGCGGCCTCACCTGCGACAGTATGGACTACTATAACTCTGAGTCTCATACTACGGAGGTATTTTTACCCCTGATTGAAGAAGATGAGAACCTGTACATCGGCTTTTTCCATACAGGAGCCTACCAGGAGTCGCTGGGTGGTTATGGTGGTATTCAGCATTGCCTGATTCCCGCCCCCAAGCATGTATTGATAGACCGGAACGAGAAAGGTGAGCTGATCACTCAACTGTTTGAAGAAGAGCAGAAAGAGGAGAGCATGCTCAAAGTGCTCGGGTATTAAGCAATTATCTTTTCTTCAGTAAGTGAATCTTTGGTTTTGATCGTCTTATATATGATATGAGGCTCAGACATTTCATTATCCCGCTGCTGGCTCCGGTGTTGCTGTTCCTGTCCTGTGGCAGTGACGATCAACCTATCAATACGCCTGCTGTAAACTTCGAAACTTTCTGGAGCACCATTGATCAGCACTACCCTTATTTTGAACTGAAGGGTGTGGACTGGGATGCCGTCAAAGATGAGTTTGAACCTCAGGTCAGCGACCAACTCACCAACCGCCAGCTGTTTGATATCTTTTCACAAATGATTTTGAGACTGGAAGATGGTCATACCGGGATCAAATCAAGCTTTGCTACGCGCTTCCACAGTCTGGACCCGGGAACCGTGGATAATAGTGCGGTCAACCCCGAGCAATACGTGTCGGTTACACAAAGAAACAATCGCTACACTATCGGCAAGCTCAGAGATAAAAACGTAGGCTACCTGGCCATTGGCTCACTATCGGGCATTACGGAGAGTCCCGAATACCAGGCACTTTACCAGTCTGTCAATACCTTTAACAGCTATGACGGCCTGATCATAGATTTGCGCAACAATGGTGGAGGCAATGATGGCATTGCTCAACGATTTGTACAGAGTTTTAGCGGTGAGAATGTAGTATTCAGAAGAGTCAGGTTCAGAGAGCAAAATGGAAGAAACTCCTTTACGGCCTGGCAGGAAAGCCGGCTCAGGCCAGACAACGCCATTAACTTCAACAAACCGATAATAGTACTTACCAATCGCGGAGTGGTGAGCTCGGCAGAAGGCTTTACCCTGATGCTCAAAGCGCTGTCCAATGTGACTATTATAGGCGATACCACGGCTGGTTCAACCGGCAACCCGGGCAGGTTTAATCTGCCTAATGACTGGGAATTGTCTGTATCCCGCTGGCAGGTTACTGACCCTGAAGGAAACTATATAGAAGACCAGGGCATAGCTCCCGATAAGGTAATATGGATATCGGAAGCCGACCGCAATGCGGGGAAGGACACGATACTGGAGGCCGCTATTGCCTCCTTTGACTGATTACAAAAGGGCTTTTACATTCTCAGGTGGCCTGCCTATTATAGCCTTGTCTCCCTTCACCACAATAGGCCTTTCGATCAACTTGGGATGAGCTATCATGATATCAATCCATTCATCGTTGGTGTGGGTTTGCCCCTTGTACTGCTCTTTGAAAATGGCCTCTCCCTTGCGCAGAATGTCTTCGGCCTGTAGGTTAAGTTTGCCCAAAAGCTCTTTCAACTCATTAGCCGTGGGTATATCCTTCAGGTACTCTACTATGTTTACATCTGCACCGGCTTCTTTGATAATGTTCAGCGTTTGGCGGCTTTTGCCACAGCGAGGGTTATGATAAATCGTCAGCATAGGTCCTTTTGTCTATCGTTTGCTCAAAAATAAGCGATCATTGCTTAGCATTTCAATAACTTATTTTGATCTTCGAAAAAAGGTCGTTGCGTGAGCTTCACAGTCACAGTACCAGACTTAACATGTAAACCTTAAACCCAAAACATCATAGTTTGGCGTTTAAGGTTTAAATGTTGGTCGCGACTATCGACCATTGACCATTGACCATTGACTATTGATTATTGATTAAATATGAAAAGAATAAAGCTTAGCGAGCAGGTAGACATCAGCCAGATTGTACATGGCATGTGGCGGTTGACAGAATGGAATATGAGCAACGCGCAGATTGTAAGTTTTGTAGAGGAATGCCTGGAACTGGGTATCGATACCTTTGACCATGCTGATATCTATGGAGGATACACCTGTGAAACGCTTTTTGGCAATGCAATGGCCTCCAATCCATCGCTCAACGCTAAGCTGAAAATAGTGACCAAATGTGGTATAAAGCTGCTCTCGCCTAACAGACCCAGCCATCAGCTACATCACTATGACACCGGCTTCGATCATATTATCTGGTCGGCTGAAAACTCACTAAAGCAGCTGAAGCGTGATAATGTAGATGTATTGCTGATTCACAGGCCGGACCCTTTTATGAATCCGGCCGAAGTAGCCAGAGCCTTTACTAAACTCCGGGATGAAGGCAAAGTGAAAGAGTTTGGTGTGAGTAACTTCCTCCCTTCACAGTTTGATATGCTCCAGTCTTACCTTGATTTTCCTCTGGTAACTAACCAGGTGGAGATTTCTGTGGCCTGTCTGGATCAGTTTGAAAACGGAGTGATGGACCAGTGCCTCGAAAAAAGGTTTTCGCCCATGGCCTGGTCTCCCCTGGCCGGAGGGTCCGTTTTCACCGCTGAAACCCACCGCTTTCTTACCATTAAAAACGTACTCCACAAAATAGCCAAGCAGCTGGATGTTTCCATTGATCAAGTAATGTATGCCTGGTTATTGACGCACCCCGCCAGCATTATACCTCTGGTAGGTACCGGTAAAATAGACAGGGTAAGAAAGGCCGTAGATTCACTGCAGATCAAACTCTCTACCCAACAGTGGTTTGAAATCTGGATTGCCTCTCAGGGTAAGAATGTACCTTAGTTTGGTTTATTGGTTTATTGGTGAATTGGATGATTGGTTATTGGGGAATAGTGGATTGGTAATTGGGTGATTAGGTGATTAGGTGATTAGGTGAGAAACGGAAAATTGGTAGACTGGACAGCTGATTGGTTGTTTGTGATTAAAACAGGTCAGATATTTCACATACAAACACTTCTGTTTTTGAATTGTGAAGGTTGAAGATTTGACTATCCAACTTCAAACATGAAACGCTAAACACAAAACTCCAAACAGTCAACACCGCTCATTTCAGGATTCCGATCTAACCGAACCTCCGAAGCATCGAAACCGGCACACTATAGAAAAGCTAAAACCATGACTAACCTGAGCTACCCCATAGGGAAATTGCGCTATCCGGATGAGATTTCGGAAGAGTACCTGCAAGCCAATATTGAAGCTATCCGTAGCACACCAGAACGCATGGCTGCGGCAGTGAGCGGCCTGAATGATGAGCAGATGGACACCCCCTATCGCCCTGGGGGCTGGACAGTAAGACAATTGGTACACCATCTGCCGGATAGCCACATGCATAGCTACCTGCGCTTTCACTGGGCGATCACCGAAGACAGCCCCATGATCAAGCCCTATGATGAAAAAGCCTGGGCCACCATGGACTACCATCAATCAGTACCTGTTGAGGTATCACTCAGCCTACTGAAAGCCATCCACGATCGCTGGATGATCCTTATTGATAACCTGACTGAAGCCGATATGGCTTGCAGCTACCGCCACCCTGAGGATGGACAAATCTATTCGGTCAAGAAAGCCATTCTTGTGTATGGCTGGCACGGAGATCACCATATCGCTCACATCACAGAACTACGTAAAAGAATGGGTTGGTGAGGCGAGACCCCGTCAGCACCAATATAAGCTTTCAGTCGATAGTTGATAGTCAATAGCCAGAGGACGAAAAGAAGAATCCATTACCCCGAAAATCAGTGTCTAAAGACTAAGGCCTCGTCAGGTTATAAGACTCGGACAAAGGTGTACACTCGTTAGCGGTTCAAAAGCAATCCCATCCTTTTTAAAGGAAGGGTGGCCTGGACAAAACGCTGAAATTGAAAGCAGATAATTTGGCCGGGGTGGTTTACCCGAAAAACAAATTAAAATAGATAAGCGAAATAATTCACACGATAATCAAACCTAAACGGTCCATACTACTAACTACCAATACCCAAAATCATACTTTGGTATGAGGGCGAATTCAGGCTATTTTTAGTGCTTTGGGGAAAACAGAAAAATCATGAGTGATAAAAACGAATCAGTATATGGCACTATCGGCTGGATAGACCTTACCGTACCTGATGCCACAGCCGTCAAAGATTTCTATACGCAGGTCACAGGTTGGAAAGCAGAACCTGTAAGCCTGGGAGATTATGACGACTATAACATGACAGCCAATGGTGAACCCAAAGCAGGCGTTTGCCACAAGAAAGGCCCTAACAGCGACATCCCCTCCCAATGGATGATCTATATCAATGTGCGCGACCTGGATGAAAGCAGAGCCCAATGCAAAGCCAATGGCGGCAAGCTACTTACCGATGTCAGAAGTGCCGGTAGTATGGGGCGCTATTGCTTTATTGAAGACCCGGCCGGAGCAGCCTGCGCTATTTTTGAACCCGCTGGTTAGCTGAAACGCTGCTCACGACAACCCAACTGCCAAACTGCTCGAAGCGTCTCGCTTCGGGCCTTCATGCTGTTATTCTTTGGACCGCCAATCGTCCGACCACTCTCAGTGGTCAGACGAATGGTTATGGCTTCAATTGCGAAAGGCCATTCTCAATTATTTGTATTTTTAGGGTCTCAACTCTATGAAATACTTTTTGTCACTTGCCCTCTTCCTGATGGTTGGCTTCTATCCGGCTGAGAAGGAGAATTGCAACACCTGTCACAAACAGGATTGGAACTACACCTGTGCGGGCAACACACTTTCCATGAACTTCAGGCTTTGTATGGATATCTCTGAAGTATCTGGTCTGATGTACAAGACCTACCTGGAAGACCTTAAATCCAACCATGGAGAGGGCTCAACCGAGTACCGCGAGAAGCTACCTGATTTTCAAAAATGGGCAACCTTGTTTGCAGGCCTGACCAAAGAAGACATCGCTCAAAAATTCTTTGAAACAGATGATTTTGCTTTGGCCCCCGTGATCGCTATCACCTATGAGCAGGCAGTAGCCTTTTGCGATTGGCGTACGGAGCAATTCAAGAAAGAGCTAAGCAAAATGAGTAAGGAGGATCGTGCTAAGTTTCCGAAAGACTTCAGGTTCCGGCTACCCACGGCTAAAGAATGGGCCAGAATCCGATTTATGACTCAGCCCAAGGGCATGGCAAAAACCATTCAGAAAATAACCTCAGGCACTGCTAAATCCTATAAGCTGAAAAAGAACACTTTACTCAATGGAAACTCAAAACTAAACCACATCTACACTGATATAGATAGCAAGTTAGCCATGTACAACCTATTCAATAATGTGGCCGAAATGACTTCAGACAAAGGAGTAGCCATGGGTGGTAGCTGGCAAAAGGGCAATGAGGCCAAGCAGTTCGACCAGGAATTCAGCTATGAAGGGGCACAGGCCTGGCTTGGTTTCAGATGCATTTTTGAGATACTGAAATAGTTTTCTAAGGTCGGGAGTTGGAAGTCAGAAGACAGAAGAATAGATCTGATCGGTCTTCGGTCTTCGGTCTTCGGTCTTCCGTCTTCCGTCTTCGGTCTTCCGTCTTCAAGCTTACAGCCTCTGTAGACAATAACCAAACACTCCGAAGCATTTAGCCTCAGCTCATTTTGCCACCAATAAGTCTTACTGTTACAGCATCCCTGCCACCACAAAACCAAAATAGGTACCCACGCCCGAACCAATAGAACCCGCCAGGATAGCCGGGAGCAACAGGTCATCACGCTTGAAGCTTTTTGCCAGCGCCAGAGCCGTGGATCCTCCACCAATATTGGCTTGTGAAGCAATGGCTACCAGAGACCAGTCCGTTTTAAAAAGCCAGCCAACACCCAGCATAAAAAGACCATGTATCACCACAATGGTAGTAGTGAAAACCAGGATGCCTATGGCATGTTCGCCCACATCTACCAGGGCCGTCACTTCGCAAAAGGCACCCACCACAGCCAGAAAGAGATATACCGAAAACATCCCCAATAGCTTGGCTCCAGACAGCCTTTGGATAGCCTTGAACTGAGCCATAATCAAAGCAAAAGTCGTCAGTAGCAAAATAGAAGGGAAAGAGATGCCCATATCACCCAGCCAGCCGCTGATCTGGTCAGAGATAAGCAAGATGGCTAAGCCCAGAGCTACCAGCATAGACAACTGCAATGGATCAAGTTTTTCATGATCATGCTCATCGGTAGACAAGGTCTCAGCACCTTGTACCCGCAATTCCCGATTGGGCCTGAATCGCCCCATTACTTTGGGAATACTCAGGGTCACCATCATCCAGATGGCCGTTACAATATTATCCGCTACTACCACCCCGGTGTAAGTAGCACCATCCCTTACTACATCGTAGTGCAGGGCCACCGCATTAAAATTGACGCTTCCTCCTATATAAGTACCCGTCATCATGCCCGCAATGGCTTTGTAGGAGTCCCCGAAAACGGTTTCTATGGAGACCAGTTGCATCGCCACCAAAACACCCACAATGGTACCCAGCGAACCCACAAAAAACATAATCAGCATGGGAATACCCGCCTGCTTCAGCTTTTTAAGACTTACCCCCAGCAGTAGAAAAAAGATGCAGAGGGGTGCCACATATTTGAAGATGCCATCATAAACCGGACTGGCATTGGATGCTGAGGGAATCAGGCCCAGGTTGGCGAAAACAGCACCGAGAATAATCACCAGCAATGAACTGCTGAGGTGTTTGAGCACCGTCTTTCTGCATAACCATTCCGAGGCGGCAATCAGAAAACAGAGGAAAGCGAGAATGTAAAGGGGATTTTGAATCATAGGGTCAATCCAAGATAGAAAATCAGGGGGAGAAAACCAGTGAGCAGGGATGAGGTACCCCACGGACGGTGTCCTTTGAAGTATTTAGTTAGCTCCACCGAATCAGAGCCAAAGCACAAACCCTAATTCAGAATCCAGAAAGGACACCCTTCCTACTACATCATGTTCCTAAAACAAAAAAGCATTTATTTAACAAAAGTGAAAATAATTAATTAGTTTTACTTTTGTTAAGTAAATAATCTGACAGATGGGCGAACATTCACTGGGAGAATTTGAGGAGTTGGTGCTCCTCTTTGTAGCGGCATTCAATAATGAGGCCTATGGCGTGCTGATTCTGGAAAACCTGGAAAAGAAACTGGAAAAGAAAGTCAACATCAGCGCAGTACATGTAGCCCTTAAGCGCATGGAGAATAAAGGCTTTGTAGAATCGAGCTATGGCGGCATCACGCAGGAGCGCGGTGGCCGCAGAAAGAAATATTACAGTATCACGGCTACGGGTAAGAAAATGCTCGATCGCCAGTATGAGCTGAGAACAAGTATTTATAAAGAGATTCCGAAGATTTCATTTGGTCAATGAAAGTGCAACCACCCAAGTTCGCCCGGAAATTCTTTCGCTGGTTTTGCCGGGAAGACTATCTCGAAGAGATCGAGGGGGACCTGGTAGAGCTATTCGAAAAACAATATGAGACTTCTCCTGGCCGTGCCAGGCGCAGGTTCATCTGGAGTGTCTTACGCTATTTCAGACCGGGGTTTATAAGGTCATTCAGTCTGGTCAATAACTCAAACACAACAGCCATGTTTCGACACAACGTGTTTATTGCACTAAGAAATTTCAAACGATACAAAAGCTCTTTTTTGATTAACCTACTTGGGTTATCAGTAGGGCTTGCCAGTGTTTTGCTCATTTATCTTTGGGTTAATGACGAGTTGAAAGTTGATAGGTTCCTACCCGATAGTGAACAAGCTTTTCAGGTGCTCCATAACATCGAAGGGGTCAACGGTATCGAAACGATTGAAGCAACACCAACTCCTTTGGCTGTCGCGCTTAAAGAAGAAGTTCCCGAAGTGGAGTACTCAGCTATGGTCATCCCTTCCAGCTTTAATGTGAGCCAAGGGGTCGTATCTGCAAAGAATAGGCACATCAAGTCGGTTGGCCAATATGTATCAACTGATTTCTTCAAAGTCTTGCCTTACCCGCTCTTATATGGAGATGAAAACAGTGTTATGGTTGAGAAAAATAGCGTAGTTATCTCAAAGCAGTTGGCTGTCAGTCTCTTTGAATCTGTCGAAAATGCCATTGGCAAAACACTTACCTGGAAGCCCCGGGGCATAGAAGGTCTCTTTCTGGTAACGGGTGTGTTGGAAGACCTACCTGGCAGCGCTACCAATCAATTTGACCTTCTTCTTAGCTATCAATGGTATAGAGAATTTAATGATCAGGGAAGTTGGTCAGGTAATAGCCCCAGAACTTTTGTTCGCTTAAAAGAAGGTACGGATGTAAATCTGATCAATCATAAAATGACCTCTTTGATCAAGGCTAAAAAACCTGATTCGGATGCCACTTTATGGCTGCAAAACGTCTCCGACAGCTACCTGTATGGCAGCTATAAAAGCGGAGAATCTGCCGGTGGTCGAATCGAGTATGTAGCACTATTCATTACCGTTGCAGCTTTCATACTGATTATCGCCTGCATTAACTTCATGAATTTATTCACAGCCAGAGCCTCAAGAAGGAGCAAGGAAGTCGGAGTAAAAAAGGCGCTGGGGGCCAATCGCAGAGGACTGATTTTTCAATACCTCCTGGAATCCACCCTTATGGCATTCCTGTCACTCATTTCAGCCATGATACTCGTCCTAGTGGTATTGCCAAAGTTCAATCAAATCACCGGCAAACATATTCAATGGAGCTTCGACTTGGAGACCATTTTGCTCCTAAGTGGAATCACTCTTCTCACAGGTCTCTTTTCAGGGAGCTATCCAGCCCTGTACCTCTCACGATTCAGCCCTTTGAGGATATTGAAGGGAACTTTGAAAAATTCAGCTTCGGAGTTTTGGATACGCAAAGGACTGATCATTTTTCAGTTTTCAATTTCAGTTATTTTGATTGTATCAGTGCTCGTAGTGAATCAGCAGCTGGCCTATATTCAACAGGATAAGAACCTGGGTTTTGATCGCAATAATGTCATCCATTTCCGGGTAGAAAACATGTCTGATGCATTCATTTCAGACTTGCGGAGTATTCCGGAAGTATTGGATGTGGGCGGAGGCAGGCTGAATACTGGTAGCCCTAAAGGAGGCACGGATGGCGTTAAATGGGAAGGAAAGCCTGCAGATATGCATGTCTTTTTCTCAACTTTTTGGATGAGTTACCATCTGACAGAAACATTGGGAATGGAGATAATTGAAGGTCAATATTTCTCAGAAGACTTTGGGTCGGACAAGCAGGCGATCGTGAATGAAGAAGCGATTAAACGTATGGGAATTAAAAATCCTGTAGGTCAATTTTTACAGATCAATGGTAGTCAAAGACAAATTGTCGGAGTTGTCAGAGATTTTCATTTTGAGTCTCTGTATAAAGAAATGAAGCCATGTATTCTGCTGTTGGCACCTATGAGCTTTGCCCCCATGGTTTCGGTTAAAATTCAAGCCGGATCAGAAAGTACGACCATCGCAAAAATCAGGGAAGCATATGAGACTCACATGCCCGGCCTTGTGTTCGATTATAAATTCATGGACGAAGATTATCAGCGCCTTTATGCCTCCGAAAACAGAGTGGCTGTTCTTTCAAAATACTTCACAGGGTTGGCGATATTGATCTCCTGCCTGGGCTTGTTAGGGTTAGCCTCTTTTGTAGCCGAAAGAAGATTGAAAGAAATCGGAATCAGAAAGGTGCTGGGGGCCAATTTATTCCAGGTCATGAAGCTCCTTTCTGGCGATTTTACCTTAACGGTGATCATCGCTCTGCTCATTTCCTTGCCACTAAGCTACCTGCTTACCTCAAATTGGCTCGGAGCCTTTGCTTATAGAATTGATTTAGAATGGTGGTACTTCTTTTCTGCCGGGCTTGCATCCATTTTATTGACTTGTGCTACGGTAGCTTTCCAAACGGTAAAAACTGCACGCATCAGTCCTGTTGAATCACTTAGAGCCGAATAATCAATGTCTTCACCCAATAAAAGAGCACTCAAATTTCTCCGCTGGTTTTGCCGGAAAGATTATCTCGAAGAGATCGAGGGCGATCTGGTGGAGCTATTCGAAAAACAATATGAGATTTCTCCGGGCCGTGCTCAACGCAGGTTCACCTGGAGTGTCATACGCTATTTCAGACCGGGGTTTATAAGGTCATTCAGCCCCCTCAACAACTCAAACACAACAACAATGTTAAAAAACAATCTCAAAATTGCCTGGAGAAACCTGAAAAGACAGCCGTTCTTCACCTTTCTCAACACCTTTGGCCTGGCCATCGGCATTGCGGGTACACTGCTCATCTCCCTCTTCATTTATGATGAATTGCACTTTGACCGGATGTTCTCCGATGCCGATCGTATTTACCGCGTCAATATCAGCAACAGACTGGCGGGTGAAACTAATAACTACGCAAGTGTTTCAGGACCTCTGGCCAATGTAATGCGGCAGGACTTCCCCCAGGCACAGCTGGTTACCCGATTTAAAGAATCAAGGAGCATCCTCTTGAAAAAAGACGATGATGACAAAAATGTAAAAGAAGACCTGGTAGCAGGGGTAGACGAAACCTTCTTTGAGATGTTTGGTTTGAGGCTGTTGCAAGGAAATGAAGCAACGGCACTGGCCCAACCCAAGTCGCTGGTCCTTACCCCCACAGCCGCAGAAAAGCACTTCCCCGATGGTGATGTACTGGGCAAGGGTCTCACCATAGACAATGGCGAAACCTACCTGGTAACGGGCATTGTTGAAGAAATGCCAAAGAGCTCATTTTTAAGAGATTACCATGTATTTATCTCGCTTGCCAGCTACGAAGATGCCAAAAGCATTGCCTGGAACAATTGGAGTTATCCCACCTTTGTAAAGCTCGTACCCGGCACCGACCCCGAAACGCTGCAGGCATTTCTGGCTACAGTAAAAGATAACTATCTCATTCCCTGGGCCATGACTTTTATACCGGGACTCACCGTAGAAAGCTCACAGCAAAATGAAAAAGAAACCGGCAACTTCATGAGGTTCAATGCCATTGCTCTGACAGACATTCACCTTAACTCACCCAATATTGAGGGCGAGTTTAATGCCAATAGTGACATACAAAATGTCTACATTCTTTCATTTATCGGCCTGTTCCTGATTTTGCTGGCCTCTGTCAACTTTATGAATCTCTCCACTGCCAGGTCGCTGAAAAGGGCCAAAGAAGTAGGCATTCGCAAAACTCTTGGGTCAAGCAGAGCAGGACTGGTGAAGCAGTTTTTGACAGAGGCAGGCCTGGTATCTTTCATATCTTTGCTGCTGGCGATAGGTGCAGCCACGCTGGCCCTCCCCTACTTCAATGCGCTGGCCGGTAAAAGTATTGTGATGCCCTTTAGCAACCCTGCTTTCTGGCTGGCCCTCTTATTAGCTACATTGCTACTCGGACTGATTTCCGGCAGCTACCCCGCCTTTCTTATGTCTAAGTTTGCGCCCCACAATGCGCTCAAGGCCGGAGGCGCCAACAGCCTGAAGGGAGGCAAGGTCAGAAACCTACTGGTCATTGTTCAATTTGCCGTTTCGATCTTCCTGATTGCCAGTACCCTGGTGGTGTTCCAGCAGCTGAGCTTTATCCAAAACAAAGACCTCGGTTTCACAAAAGAGCAGGTATTGATCATTGATGATGCTGATGCAGCAGGAGATCAGCTGGAATCATTTAAAACCGAGGTAGAGCGCCTTTCCCAGGTAGAAAGTGTATCGCTCAGCAGTTACTTACCCACGCCTTCCGCCCGAAATGGCGTTACCTACTTTGTTGACGATGCCATGGATACCGATAATGCCATCATCATTGGCAACTGGAATATTGATCATGATTATATCTCTACTGTAGGGCTTGAGCTGATTGCAGGTAGAAATTTTGACCCACAACTGAAGACAGATTCCAGCAGCCTGATCATTAATGAATCCACCCTGCAAATGATTGGTGGCACCGCGGAAGAAGCGATAGGCAGACGCATGACGAATGACTTCAGGCGTGATGATAAAGAGAATGCCCATTTTATGACTGTGATTGGAGTCGTTAAAAACTTTCACTTCGAATCGCTGCGAAATGGCATTGATGCCCTAAGCCTGACGCTGGGTAAAGGTGCTAACAAAGCAATCGTCAAGCTGAATCCGGGAGATTTCAGCGGTAGTGTTGCACAGGTCGAAGAGCTATGGGACAAAGTGGCCCCTGGTCAGCTTTTTAACTACTATTTCATGGACGACTCCTTCAATCAAACCTATGAAGCAGAGCAACGACTGGGTCGCATCTTTATCACCTTTACGGTACTCTCTCTGTTTATCGCCTGCCTCGGCTTATTCGGGCTCGCGGCCTTCAATGCAGAAAAAAGGTCAAAGGAAATAGGTATTCGCAAGGTGCTGGGCGCATCAGTAAGTCAAATCACTTACAAGCTGTCCATTGACTTTATGAAATTAGTAGGCTTCTCCATCGTATTGGCTATTCCGCTGGCCTGGTATGCAATGCATCAATGGCTGCAGGACTTTTCTTATCGCATAGAAATCTCCTGGTGGATTTTCGCGCTCTCTGCTCTGGCAGCTATCGCTATTTCCATTTTGACAGTGAGTCAGCAAAGCATCAGGGCCGCTTTGAGCAACCCGGTTAAATCTCTTAAAGTAGAATAACCACGTTTCTTCCTTCCAGGATCGAACCCGAACCACAATGAGAAATTCAGACTGGTTCGGGTTTATTTTTGTTCTGGTTTAACTCATTCGGTTGTCAATGCTTCAACTGATTAAGCACTCCCTCCCGGTAAGCCTGCCCTATCGACACCATTTGGTCAGCAATCTTAATCTGGTTGCCCTCAATATATTCTACTTTGCTCTTGGAGATAATGTAGGACTTGTGGGTTCTGATAAACTGTGATTCGGGCAGCTCCAGCAACAGCTTCTTTAAGGTACCCGCTATGATCAGCACACGCTCTTTGGTATGCACCTTTACATAGTCGCCCAACGATTCAAAAAAGAGGATATCGTCATACGCTGTGCGATACATTTTCTTATCAGCCTTGAGCATAATAAAGTCGCTGACCTCTTTTTCCTGAGCACTACTCTTTCCTTTTACTTTATTAATAGCCTTGATAAAACGCTCGAAAGAAAAAGGCTTCAGCAGGTAATCAATGGCATCCAGCTCAAAACCCTCTACCGCAAACTCAGGGTAGGCCGTGGTAAATACCACCATGGGTTTTTGATTCAGTGACTTGTAAAAATTGATCCCCGATAGCTTAGGCATATTGATATCCAGAAAGATAAGGTCGACTGAAGCCTTTTCCAGGGCAGTCATGGCTTCAAAAGCATCTTTGCACTCTCCTTGTAAGTTCAGGTCAGGGTGATCCTGCACATAGTTTCTGAGCACATCTCTGGATAATGGCTCATCGTCAATGATCAGACAATTGATACTCATAGCTTAATTTTTAAGATTACCCTATACAACTCGTCTCTGTCTTCAATAGCAAACTCATGCTTGCCGGGATAAATGAGCGAAAGCCTCCGTTTTACATTTTCAAGACCAATCCCCCCGTACTTTCCCCCTTCCATATCATCAACCTCTCCCTTGTTATTCTCTATCTCAAAACCGATCTCTCCCTCATTACAGGTCAGTATCATTTTCACATAAGCTTTGTCAGACACCCCTTTTACTCCATGCTTAAAGCTGTTCTCGATCAGGGGAAAGAACAGAAGTGGCGCTATTTTCTGATCCAAACGATCTCCCTTTACCTGAAATGATATATCAGAACTGGCATCAGCACGGAGCCTTTGCAACTCCACGTAGTTTTCCATCATTTCCACTTCCTTGCCCAGGTCTACCGTAGCCTCACTCACCTCATAGAGCATATAGCGCAAAAGGTTTGAGAGTTCCAGCACCGTCTCAGGTGTCTGCTCACTTTTGGCAAGTGCCTGAGAGTAGATGCTGTTCAGGCTATTGAACAGGAAATGAGGATTGACTTGTGATTTAAGGGAATTCAGCTCAATAGCCAGCTTTTCTTTCTCCACCCGCTGCAGCACATACCACGACTTGGAGAGCTTCAGCAATGCCGTTAACACAAAATAGATCGTAAAAATGGTCACCAACACTTCCCTGTCAGTAAAAGAAACCATGTAATACTCCGTAGGCAGCATGGGCAACACAATCTCAAAAGTAAGCTCATGAACCCAGTAGGAAGCCCCTATGGTGAGTACTCCTGCCACCAGATAACTCAGGTACCTTCCCTTTTGTAAAAACCGGGGAATCAGCACTGCCAGATTCATATAGACCAGAAAAAACAAGGGTATATGAAAGAGACCCGCATAAAAGAAATCGATGAACTTCACCGTGTTTGAAATAGAGAAGTAGCTTCCGATACCGTAAATGGACAACACCCAGAAAACCGGGTGCTGAAACCATTTAGCATTGATAAGCTGATATAATCTCTTTTTGATCATTGTGTTATTCTCTGGTACTCTTCTACGCTGTCAAACACTGATTCATCATTGGAATACTTGTCAAAGAACTTCTGAATCTCTTCTGACTTGGCAGTGATTAACACGCTGCCATCAATCTTTTCATGACCAATTCTAATCAGATTACTATCAAAGAGCTTATTCATTTTATCCAGGTCAAAATGCGTCAGAATCAATCGGTCGTCTTTCAACTCCATTTTCATAAACATGTGCACAGGAAACCATACCATTGATTCGAAAGCGATATTAGACATGTCACTGTCAGTGGGGTACAAATCCATAAAAATATCCTCTCCTATTTGGGCCAGGTGCACGCTGTACTTCATCTCTTGCCCCTCATGCATCGTGGTCATGGTATAAGACTGATCATCGCTAGAATAGCCAAGTTTATACCCAGGCCGGACAATTCCGGTGATAGCCTTCGCCATGCCTTCAAAGGTTTCTGCCAGCTTCACACCCAATTCTTCCATGGTACCTTCCAGCTCTTTTTTGTAGTAAGCCTTGATTTTTTCAACATCACGGATGGTGTCTCCATTCTCTATGATGTACTCATCGCTATCGAATTCAATACTGAAATTCTTGGTAATCTTCGGGTTCACCCCCGTAGACGCCTGCGCCTGGGGCTGCCCAACGGTAATGGTGGCGTCCACATTAAAACCCGGCTCAAAGAGCAGGAAGCTCTCAGGATCATCTCCTATCTGCCATTTACCGATCAGATCAGGCATATACACCAGCGTATCTTCTGTGTAGATAGGAAAGAGAGAGTAGACGCATGAGCTCATGCACATCAGTAAGATGGCCAGTGCTCCGATTGATTTTGCTTTTGTTTTCATAAGATTCTTTTTTTGAGTTTTGCCCTTGGGCTCGTTTTGTTGTTTTGATGATTCAAAGGTGTACTTTGAACCACCGCCCTCAAAAAAATCTCGGTGAACGAGACAAAACTCCCGATGAACAAGGAAATTCTCTCAGCTACCCCTGAGGTTCATCTGATAAAATCACCTCCACGGCCTCCGAAAAACTATGCACCCTTACATCGGCAAGCGGAGTTTCCGGTACCAGCGCCATGATCTGCATGGCTTTTATTCCCAGTTTCTTAGCGGGAATGAGATCACGCTCCTTATCGCCTATCATCCACGACTGAGCCGGATCGATATTAAACCGTGCCATTCCTTTTTCCAGCATCAGCGAATCCGGTTTGCGCATCAATGACTTACTCACATGGTCTACCAGGGGAGCATAGTACAGATGGTCAAGCGCATTATCACTGGCCTTTTGTAAAATTTCATGGCAATCCACCACTACCTGCTCATCGTAATAGCCCCGGGCGATACCGCTCTGGTTGGTCACCACTACCAGTCTGTAGCCAGCTGCTTTTAATCGCTTAAGACCCTCCGGCACATCCGTTGGTATTACAAACTCATCTACATGCATGATATGCCTGCCAATTTCTTCGTTGAGCACACCATCCCTGTCTAAAAAAACACACTTCTCTCTATTCACACCTTTCGTTTATCAATTCACACTAACAATTCCTTCAATCTTCCGTTTATTTCATACCTAAAGTTGTAGCCAAAGCTGTTAAATAGGGTTAATGAAGAAACCTTAATCAGCGAATATACATTATTATATTACCTTTGGGCAGTCCGTAAAAATGAGCAATAGTCTAGTAATCATACCGACCTACAACGAGAAGGAAAACATCGAAGAGATCGTAGAAGCTGTGATGCAACAGCCTACCCCTTTCGACCTCCTGATCGTGGATGATGCTTCGCCCGATGGCACTGCTGATATCGTAAAATCCCTGCAAGGCAAGTATGAAGGTAGACTGCACATAGAAGAGCGTGAAGGCAAGCTGGGGTTGGGCACCGCCTATATCCACGGTTTCCGCTGGGCCCTCAAAAGGCACTATGAATTTGTATTCGAAATGGATGCTGATTTTTCGCACAACCCAGCAGACCTGAACAAGCTTTACTACGCCTGCCACGACCAGGGCAATGACATGGCCATTGGCTCGCGCTATGTGACTGGAGTCAATGTAGTGAACTGGCCCATGAGCCGGGTAATGCTCTCTTACTTTGCCAGCTATTATGTACGCTTTATTACCGGTCTGCCCATTACCGATACTACGGCAGGCTTTAAATGCTACAGCCGAACGGTGCTGGAAACCATAGACCTGGCCAAAGTAAGGTTTATGGGCTATGCCTTTCAGATAGAAATGAAATTCCTGACCTGGAAGTATGGCTTTAAGATCAAGGAGGTGCCCATCATCTTCACCGATCGCACCAAGGGAAAATCAAAAATGAGCGGTGGCATTGTCAAAGAAGCGGTGATAGGTGTACTGCAGATCAAGATTGGCAGCCTCTTCAAAACCTATCGCAGAGATATGGAATTGACCCCAACCCTCGTTACCGGAGAGGAATAACCGCTCCATCTGACGTTAAGGCTGATACTAATAAAGCCTCTCTTTAATACCTTATCCTCTACAGTGCTGACGGGCAGTTCCCAACCACCCCGCCTTTCAGGCACCCCTCCTTGAAAAGTAGGGGACTTACTCATGAGGTGTTCGTGTACAACTGCTCACCTATCAGGGGAGCTGTCCGAAGGACTGAGGGGTGAACTGTCTCAACGAACTCCATCCGTTAGGTGCTGATGGGTACATTCAATTCAACATAAAACATTAAACACTTACTCCCCCTCTTTCCCATTCTGACGAAGGAAGAATCTTTACCACCAATACAAAATGAGAACTCCTTCCTTAGATGCTTCATGCTTGAGCATAAGAAAAGGAAGAAGAACGATACTCACTTGCGCCTAAGTAGTTGCCAAAAATAAACTCCGTATAATCCATACCTCCAGACCTGCTTTGCTAACAGGAGTTTTAAATTCAACATTCAACATTCAACATTCAACATTCAACATTAATACCCAGTTACCCAAACCTAATCAAATCGAATAGCCTTCACCGGTCTGATACGGGCAATGATGGCGGTAGGCAGGAAGAGCACCAGAGAGATGATGAGCAGGGCCAGCAGGTTGAGGCCTACGGTAATACCCAGGTCCCAATCAATGGGTACATACTCCATATAATAGTTTTGCGGGTCCAATGGAATAACCTTGAGATAGTGCTGAATGAGCCCGAAAACCAGAGCAATCAGGTTGCCATACAACAGCCCCTTTACCACCAGCCGGATACCATTGTAGGAGAAAATCCTACGAATCTGCTTGTCTGTAGCCCCCAGCGCTTTAAATATCCCGATCATTTGGGTACGCTCCATCACCAGAATAAAGATCACTGACACCATATTGAAGCAGGCCACGATCAGGATAAGCCAGATAAAAATAGATACGTTTTGGCTGAGCAGATTCAACCAGTCAAAAATCTGAATAAACTTCTCGTCTACACGCTCTGAATACTGGTCAATACTCAGCTTGTTTACCAGCGAGTTATCCGCAGCCTCCAGGTCATCCACATCCTTAATGAAAACCTCAAAGCCTCCAACTTCTTCATCTTTCCATTTATTGAGGGTTCTGACTAACCTTATATCGCCAATAATGATATTTTCGTCAAAGTTATCCAGGGCCGTATTAAAGATGCCTACCACAGTAAACCTCCTGGTACGGATTGGCTCCATAATGAACAAGCCCGTGACTCTGTCTCCCACACTCACCCTGATATCATCGGCCATGCGCTGGCTGATCATCACCTGATTGGCTTTGGTAGAGTCTTCAAAGTTGAGGAATTCTCCCTCAACCAAATAGGGCTCGAAGTTCTCCTTTTTAAAAGATTCAGAAACGCCCTTATACAGCATACCAAACACCTCATCATCTTTGGTAAGCAGGCCTGGTTTGTGTGCATACTCCTGTATAAAGTCGATATAAGGGTCACTTTCAATGGCCTCTCTGCGTTCGTCCTCCAGGGTTATAGGCTTCTCCTCAAAAGAGTTGGCCAGTGAGAATTTCTTCACCTGAATGTGACCAGAGAAGCTGAAAATCTTGTCTTTTATGTTTTCCTGAAAGCCACCCAGAATCATAAAAGTCACCAGCATAATCGCAATGCCCAAGGCCACGCTGGCAATGGCGATCTTATGGATCACAGACGAGAAGCTGTTCCTTCCCGGACTACTGATTCTTTTGGCTATGAAATAAGGGAGGTTCAAGAATATACTTAATTTTGAGACTTACGCATCGGCCAAAGATAAACGAACAGAATGATTAGAATCCTGTTTACATTCCTAATTTTATTTTCATTTCTCAGCTGCCAGTCTCAAAACCTGGAAACAGGTGCTGAAAAAATGGACGAGTACCTACATCTGCTCTCAGGAAAACGCGTGGCACTCGTAGTCAATCAGACCTCCATTGTCGGACAAACCCACCTGGTAGATACCCTGCACAATCGCGGTGTTCAAATCACCAAGGTAATGGCTCCCGAGCATGGTTTTCGGGGAGAAGCACCAGACGGTGAAACCATAGATAACTCTAAAGATGCCAAAACGGGTATCCCTATCATTTCTATCTATGGCAAAACGAAAAAGCCCACACCTGAAATGCTGGAGGACGTGGATATACTCATATTTGACATTCAGGATGTAGGCGTGCGCTTCTATACCTTCATTAGCACCATGCACTATGTAATGGAGGCTGCTGCTGAAAACAACAAGCAGGTGATTATACTCGACCGCCCCAACCCCAATGGCATGTATGTAGATGGACCTGTAAAAGACGATGATATACAGGCCTTTGTAGCCAAACACCCCATACCTATTGTACATGGCCTTACAGTAGGTGAACTGGCCAAAATGATTAACGGAGAAGGCTGGCTGGATGGTGGTGTGAAATGCGACCTGACCGTTATAGAAATGGACGGCTGGGATCATAACAGCACCTATGCACTCCCGATTAAGCCATCGCCCAACTTACCCACAGACAATTCCATTACCCTCTACCCTTCTCTGGGGCTTTTTGAAGGCACGGTAGTGAGCGTAGGCCGGGGTACGGATTTTCCCTTCGAGGTCATTGGTCACCCTGACTATTCTAAAGGGAGCTTTAGTTTTACCCCTGCGCCCAACCAAGGCTCAAAGTATCCACCTATGGAGGGCAAAGAATGCAAAGGTCAGTATTTCGGAGATACGGAGGCCAAACACGAACTCAGCTTAAAGTACCTACTGGAGTACCATGCTGACATCAAAGATGATACGACTTTTTTCAGGTCGTACATCAACCTGCTTTCCGGCACCAAAGACTTTAAAACCCAAGTGGAAGACGGCTGGACAGAAGCACAAATCAAAGCGACCTGGCAACCGGGCCTGAACCAGTACAAGGCCATGAGAAAGAAATATCTACTTTACCCCGATTTTGAGTAAATGCAGGCAAATGAGTATCAAGGATCTGATCAATCGATTAAAGATTTTTTTAAGAATTTGACCTGGCACGCTGTAAAGTGGTAGAGCGAAATTCGAAACTCAAATTATCCCCCTTGGCGGAGGGGGTAAGGGGGATTGACAATTAGGGGTTTTTCGGATTTCGCCAGAAGTTGGATTTAAAGACAGACACTATTTCAGACAGGATTAAAAAATCATTTATTTACCCCTTAACTTAATGGCAACAAAAGAGTAAATGCAGGAATTAAGAATCATATATATGGGTACCCCGGAGTTTGCGGTGCCCAGCTTACAAATTCTGGTAGAAAGCGGAATGAACGTGGTCGCTGTGATAACCGCTCCCGATAAGCCAAAAGGTCGTGGTCAAAAACTGTCTACTTCTCCTGTAAAGGACTATGCCGTATCGCAGAACATCCCGGTACTGCAACCACGGAACCTGAAGGCTCCTGAGTTTGTAGAAGAACTGAAAAGCTACCATGCCAACCTGCAGATAGTAGTGGCCTTTCGCATGCTGCCCATAGTGGTATGGGATATGCCCGAGATCGGCACTTTCAACCTGCACGCTTCGCTGCTGCCTCAATACCGGGGAGCGGCCCCTATCAACTGGGCCATTATCAATGGAGAGAAAGAAACCGGGGTGACTACTTTCTTTCTGAAGCATAAGATAGACACTGGCAATATCCTCTTCCAGGAGAAAGAATCGATTGAAGAAGATGATACGGTAGGGACTCTTTATGAGCGACTGATGGAAAGAGGTGCTAAACTGGTACTGAAAACAGCTAAGGCCATTGCCGCAGGCGAGTACACAGAGCAGCCACAAGACGAAAGCCAGGAAATAACCTATGCCCCGAAAATCTTCAAAGAAACCTGCGAGATAGACTGGGCAAAACCATCTGCAGAGGTTTACAATTTTATCAGGGGGCTCTCTCCCTACCCTGCCGCCTGGACGCACATCGCTGGCCGGAAGTTTAAGATTTACAAAGCTGAGAAGACCAGCTTTGCATCGGCTGGTGACAAGCCCGGAGACTTTGACACTGATAACAAAACCTACTTGCACATGCAAACAGGAGGCAGCCCCCTGGCCATTACTGAGCTACAAATGGAAGGTAAAAGAAGAATGGATATTGAATCATTTTTAAGAGGTACCAAGCTATGATCAGAACCATTGTAGTCGCTACCGCCCGCAACCGAGCCATAGGTAAAGACAATGACCTGCTATGGCACCTGCCCGATGATTTCAAATTCTTTAAGGAAACTACCCGGAACCACCATATTCTGATGGGACGCCTCACCTATGAGGCATTGGGCAAACCACTCCCTAAAAGAGTTTCCATTGTCATCACCAGAAACCCTGAGTTCACGCTACCGGAAGGACACCATGTAGTTGGTAGCCTGGAAGCAGCTCTGGCTATTGGAGAACAGGCAGGTCTGGACGAGATTATGATTATCGGGGGAGGTAAAATCTACAAAGAGTCACTGGACAAAGGGCTCGTTGATAAAATGTACATCACCGAAATAGCGGCAGATATACAGGAGGCCGATACCTTCTTCCCTGATTTTGATAAATCAGCCTGGACAGAAACAGAGCGTATCCACCACCCGGCCGATGAGCGACATAAATTTGCTTTTGACTTTGTGACCTACCTGAGCAACTAAGTCACCCTATAAACCTTATTGGGTCAGCGGCTAACCGAGGCGGCTAATCGGCTATTTTGACGTAACGTACTCCCATTCGGAATAAGACAGCTTCCTTCCGTCTGCCTCTACCCATGTGCTGGTTTTTAAAACTCCCGGGGGGTCATAAGTGTACTCCATAATAAAATCGGTCATTTCATTCCCGGAGTCTTCCGTCTCATAAGTCATCAAGCCATCATTACCATAACGATAAAGGTGGAGTCTAACCGGGTCTCCATATTGATCAATCTCCTGCCAGTGAAACCCCTGATCAGATTCACCAAGAAAATCCTGCTTCCAGAAAATCTCTCCATCGCCATGCTTGCTTTCGATAAGTATCAGGTCATAGTTATCATCGTAGTAATAGTCATCAGTTCTATTTACCACTCCACCCTTTTCCCCATAGACCAGTGTCTTGGTGACCAGACCGTATTTATTGTACTCATAGGCCGTTCCTTTGTCATATGCCCCATCTTGGTCATATAACTCCTTCATCAAGAGCTTACCGTTGTCATAGCTATAGACCGCACTTTCTTCAATCTCATTATCGGAATCATATTCAACAGTCTTAATCAGATTATTCTCTGTATCGTACTCATGCATTAACATTCTGGAGGTTCTTCCGCGAAAATCCTTGTATTCTTCCTTAATCACATAGCCTTCAGCATTTAGCTCCTTAATTACTGATAATTCCTTATCGTCTCTCTGAATGACTCCACCTTTCAATTCATATATCCATTCCTGGGCATATTTAACACTCATTGCCTTCATTTTCTCAGCAAGTTCATGCGGGTTCAGAGACTTTCGCTTCTCGATACGTGTCAATTCAGGAGTCGAACTCTCTTCAGATGAACTTTCAGAACCCGACCCGCTACCCGAACAAGCACTGAATACAACACAAAGAATTATTACCCATATTTTTTTCATAAGAACAAATTTCAGTCGTTAGGACTCACTTCAAACTACCCGATTACTTAATTTTATTAATTTGAGAACTTAATCAGGCGTGCTTTTCCCGTCAGATTTTCCTGACTACTTTTAAGATACATTGTCAAGTGGTTAAACCAGTCTGATAAAAAAAATAATTTATCAATACTCAATAATGCCATGTCATGACTCGGAAAAACACCAAAACCATCTGGATCACAGGAGCCTCCTCTGGCATTGGGGAAGCCCTGGCCAAACAGCTCTCCGGTCAATCCGTAAACCTTATTCTTTCAGCCAGAAGAGCAACAGAGCTGGAGCGCGTAAAGTCAAGCTGTAACAATCCTGAACAGATCAAAATACTGACGCTCGACCTGGCAGCGCCCGAAACCCACAAAGACACGGTAAACACAGCCATTGGCCTCTTTGGTCAGGTGGATGTGCTGATCAACAATGGCGGCATCAGCCAGCGCTCTCTGGTCAAAGACACCATACTGGACGTAGATCGAAAACTGATGGAAGTAAACTACCTGGGTGCGGTAAGCCTTACCAAGCAGCTCCTTCCTCATATGATGGAGCGAGGCCGTGGCCACTTTGTGGTAGTGACCAGTCTGACTGGTAGATTTGGTACACCTTACCGCTCTGGCTACGCGGCCAGTAAGCATGCCCTTCATGGCTTTTACGATAGTATGCGTGCCGAGCTGGAAGATCAGGGCATCAACGTAACCATTGCCGCGCCCGGCTTTGTAAAGACCAATGTCTCCATCAATGCCTTTGTGGGTGATGGTACCAAAGCCAATGTGATGGATGAAGCCCAGGCCAATGGCATTTCAGCTGAAGACTGTGCCCGCAGTATAATCAAAGCCATGACCAGAAAGAAACGAGAAGTCTTTATCGGAAAAGAAGCTTATGGTGTGCTAGTGAAACGATTCTTTCCCGGCCTCTTCGCCCGGATGATAAAGAAAGTGAAGGTGAGATAAAATGAATGATCATGTCAAAGAAACAGAGGACCGATTGATTGCAGATTGGGAGGCTAAAAAAGGAGATAAAAGAAAAATTTATCTGCAACACTTTTTCCTTTGGGGTATTGGTGTCTTCAACCTGGCTTATCTTTTTAGTATTGACTTTCAATTTGCCAACTTCAGTTGGAAAGATTACCTACTCAGGTTTGTAGTATGGGGTGTAGGTTCTCAGCTATTAGCAAAGCTTAAAATCCGAACTCATGAGAGACAGTATCGGAAGATCATGGAGAGAAGAGCTAATGAGTGACTGATTAATCTGCATCGGATTTCTGTATTTGAATCGATTCTTTGAAAACAACATGGGAATCACAAACCAAATCATGTAGTGCCCTTCTGTCTTCCCTTGCATAACAGAAAATAATCGAGATAAAGCCAAGAAAGTATTTGATAGCAAAACGAATAGCAGCCAATAATGGATTAACTCGTTTTTGATGATCAGAAAACCTTACCACTCTCAATCCCATAAATTTATGACCTATGGTACCTCTAAATAAAGCAACCATTAGCGGGTCATAGAGGTATATCGCTCCTCCTAGTAAGAGTATTCTTAGCCAGGAAGGCGCTCCTCCATTGGCATCTATGATGTATGAAGCTATTGTGAACATGGCGAGCATGAGAACCGCATCCAGCAAAGAAGCTTTAATACGGTAGTTATTGGCAGGATAATCCATAAATACTAGTTTAATAAACAACGACTCATGAAGTTAACCCCAGCACCGGAGAATGGCAACTCCTACCCTTAATGATAAAAGGCCATGCCTCCCGGCACAGCCCTTATTAAATCCTTCAATCATCGAAGCTTCAGCGAAGATGATCAAAATTCAACATTCTTCATTAAACATGAAAACGCCAAAACATTAAACGTTAAACCTTAAAACATTCCCCTATGCCAGCTCTCTCAAACCAACCCAGGTAAACCTGCGGTTTACATAATCAGGGTTCGTGAATGAAGCATTACCCGCAGGGTTACCGCCCGTTACGTGGTAATCAGAGAAGGCAGCATTCTGATTGACATAAATTCCTCCTGTCAGGTTAAAAGAAACCGGAGTAGCCGCCAGCGACATCTCATCAGCGATAAATTCCTTCATTTCAGGGTCGGTAGTGTAAGCACCGCAGGAAATCGCTCCCTGCTGCTCAGCCAGCTCTCTGGCCAGCGCCACAGACTCTTTCGTGTCTTTTGTTTTGATCAGCAAAGCAATAGGGCCAAACAGTTCCTGAGAGAACTTAGCTTTCTCTGTCGAACTCAGTTCTATCACCGTTGGCGTTTGCGTACGAGCCGTCTTGAACATGGGGTTCTCGATAGAACGTGTCTCCAGCCAAACTTTGCCACCCAGATCACCGGCAGCACTCTGCGCACGATTGCAGGTATTAATGTTTTGTACAGCACCCAATACAAACGGCCCGGCTTTCGGGTTGTCTACCAAACCATTGGTGAAGTCTGCAAACTTCTGTGCCACCTCATCAAAGCTTACCACACCATCAGGCGTTTTCACGCCACTTTCAGGAATAAAGAAATTCTGAGGCGCGGTACACATCTGACCAGAATAGAGCGCTACCGAGAAGGTGATATTCTGAATAGCTTTGTCCAGGTTATCCACAGAATCGAGAATGATCGAGTTCACACCTGTTTTCTCTGTAAACACCGCCTTTGGCAAAGTTTCCAGGTAAGAACCAAATTCTGAGTTACCCGTGAAATCAACCAGCTTCACATTTTTATCTTCCGCCAGCTCTTTGGCCACCGGAGCATCAGGTGTATCGACTACCAGCTGACAGGCATCTGCATCAAAGCCTGCATCGCGCATCGCATTCCTGATCTCTGCCACTACAATCGCCATCGGCAAAATAGCTCCCGGGTGTGGCTTTACGAGTACAGAATTACCGGTAATCAAATCGGCATAAACACCCGGCACAGAGTTCCAGGTAGGGAAGGTAGAACAACCAATCACCAAACCAATACCCTTAGGTACAGCCCTCCATTCTTTATTCAGCACCAGGTTGTATTTACCCATAGGCTTATCCCAGGTCTGTCGTTCAGGAAAACGGCTCAGCTCATCGTAGCCTGCTGCTACAGCTTCCAAAGCACGGTCAGCCGCATGAGGCCCTGAGGCCTGAAAAGCCATCATATAGCCCTGGCCAGTGGTGTGCATGGTCGCGTAGGCATTCTCAAAGAAGCGCTTGGAAAAACGCTCCAGCGAATCAATCAGTACAGCAGCACGATCGGCCGGAGATACCTTTCTCCAGGCATGGAATCCTTTTTCAGCTCTTTCGAGCAATACTTCCTTAGAAAAAGCAGGGTATTTCACATTGAGTTTATCTGCAAAGTAAGGTGACTCTTCCTCGCCTATCCAGCCGGATTCGCCTTCTTGTTTCAGCTCTTCGAAATTCTTTCCCAAATGCGCTTTGAAGGTGGCCCTTCCGTCAGCATCAGCTGTTTCTCCGTAAATCTTTGGTGAAGGGTGCTCAGGGTACTGAGCATGAAATGCACGGCTGTGCAAGGCTTCTACCGCTTTATCAAGTATCTCTTTATGTGCAGATGTCATTCCCATAACTAACGTTCGTTTGGCTACGAATTTAAAACAATGCTATGATAAAAGAAATTATGAAACGTGAATGCTGAATTATTCCTCAGGTTCTAAACATTTTTGACGTTTTAGGTGTTTTGACGAACTATTGAGAAGGCTCAAAAATCTGATAATTTCAACCTGTAAATCAGAACTTTTGCTAAGCAATTTCGATATACCTTTGTGACTTAGAAAAGGAGATGATCGGAGAACGGAAAACGACTAATGTATTACTACTCATTCTGGTAGTACCCTTTGTGTTTTATTTGCTTAAAACACTCTCCTTTATCTTTGTACCGCTGGTTTCATCCATGTTCATTGCTCTGCTGTTTTTGCCACTGATGCGCTGGCTCAAAAAGCGGAACGTTAATAAGGTTTTGAGCATTACACTGGTAATCGTAATTATTGCCGCTATTCTGAAAATAAGCGGGGAGCTTATTCAGCTTTCCAGCAAAGAACTGCTGTCTACGGACAATGCATTCTTTGATAAAGCACAGGTGAAGCTTTCTGAGCTGGTGGTTTCCCTGGAACAGTTTTTCGGGGTAGAATTTATACAAGGTGAAAACGAGCTTTCTTCGCTCGTAAACCGTGACACTGTTTCCAAAGGTTTTGCTCCTACCCTGGGTTTTGTGACCAATACCATCTCCAGAACCCTGACAATGATCTTCTTTGCCGTACTTTTGCTGGCAGGGTCCGTGGATTTTCAGAAGTTCCTCAATACCACCATACTCAAGCAGCAGTTTGCCTCTGTCAAAACCTTTATTAAGATCGAAAGTGATTTGCTGAAATTCATCAAGGTGAAATTTCTGGTCAGTCTCTTAACCGGTATTTTCACCGGGCTCGCCTGCTGGGCATTTGGTGTCAGCTTTCCCATCTTCTGGGGGCTCTTCGCCTTTCTGATCAACTTTGTACAAATGATCGGGTCGGTGGTAACCGTGGTCATGGTTACTATTTTTGCCTTTGTCGAGATAGATCAACCTTCACTGCTGCTCTTTTTTGCCCTGACGGCTACAGGGGTACAGGCACTCTTTGGAGGGGTGCTGGAACCTATCTTTATGGGCAAATCCTTCTCCCTCAACATCGTTACGGTATTGGTCATGCTTATGCTATGGGGCTACATCTGGGGCATACCCGGACTGATTATGTCCATACCTATTACCGTCTTTCTTAAAATCCTGTTGGAGCAGTTCCCGAACACCCGGGTCATTGCCAACCTGATGTCTGGCAATCAAAAGGACTCTTAGGCAGGTATCTTTATCCTGACCCTGTCAGGACAATCTGACGACTTGCGCTGAATTCGGGTATTGAATACTGAGCGCTTTCTTTACGAAAGACTTATCTTAGGTGATCACAATACCATTTCAATGAAAAAGTTTTTCAAGTTTCTGGGACTTGCCCTCCTGCTCTTTATTGCCTTTATACTGGTCAAAACCTTTACTTCTACATCGCAACAGCTAGAGGTAGCGGCCATTCCCGAAATCGAGATTCCCGATGCCGCCATCACCCGACTCTCGGAAGCCCTCAGAATCAAAACCATCTCGCATGAAGACCCGGCTGACTTTGACTCTTCGGCCTTTGAAAGTTTTAATCAACTGCTTTCCAATAACTATCCGCTGATAGCCACTACGCTCGACCGTAAAATCTTCAATAACTACAGTCACCTCTACACCTGGCATGGCACTGACGATAGCCTCAAACCCATTGTGCTGATGGGGCATATTGATGTAGTGCCTATCGCTTCTCCTGACCAATGGACAGAGGACCCATTCGGAGGTACTGTGAAAGATGGCATTATCTGGGGACGGGGTACTATCGATGATAAGTTCTCGGTGATTGGTATTCTGGAGAGTATAGAAATGCTGCTGGCAGAAAACCATCAACCGGAAAGAACGATTTACCTGGCCTTTGGCCATGATGAAGAAGTGGGTGGTGAGCTGGGAGCAGTCGCTATGGCCAGACACCTGGCAGATCAGGGAGTGGAAGCCGAATTTGTGCTGGATGAGGGCTACGCCATTACGCAAAAGCTGGTGCCGGGTGTCGATCCCGACCTGGCATTTATAGGGGTGGCAGAAAAAGGATCAACGACCATTGAGCTGACCGTAGAGCTGGCCGGTGGTCACTCTTCGCAGCCAGCACCTGAAACAGCCATTGACATTCTGGCAAGTGGTGTGGCTGCACTCAAAGAGAACCCGATGGAAGCGACCATTTCCGAAGCTATGCACGGCTTTATGGATCAGGTAGGCCCGGAACTGGGTTTTGTCAACCGAATGGCATTTGCCAACAGAAGCATATTCAAGCCCATTATTATCAGCACCTATGAAAGCGCCAGCGGTGCCGGTAATGCCCTGGTCAGGACTACGACTGCTCCGACCATTTTTGAGGCCGGTATTAAAGAAAATGTGATTCCCTACAATGCCAGGGCTGTGGTGAACTTCAGGATCATTCCCGGACAGACAGGAGACGATGTAATGGAGCATGTCATCAGCACCATTGATGATGATCGGGTACAAGCGAAGTTTATGGGTTTCAACACTGACCCCTCACCCGTTTCTCCTATGGACTCAGAGGGTTATGGTATCATCAATAAGACGATAAAGCAAACTTTCGAAGGCGTGCTGACTGCCCCCAACCTGGTAATAGCCGCTACAGACTCAAGGCATTTTACGGGGGTAAGTAAGAATATATACCGTTTTGTGCCTTACCACATCAATGACGATAATATTCAGTCGTTTCATGGTATAGATGAGCGTATTCCGGTAGAGGATTATAAGGACGCCATCAGGTTTTACCGCCAGCTTATTTTAAACTCAAATTAACCGACCTGAGCCAGACATCGGGGCTCTCCTAGAGCTGCTGATGGTGGGGTCAAGAAAGATCAACCTTACTTAATAACACGCTCAGCGGTCTCACTACCTGTAAGTTGTAGCGACTGACATAAACATCAAGTGGACCCTGAGCAAGTAAACTCTTTTTGTCATCAGGGTCCCTGCGGAGACCCGGATGGTGGGTTAGTATTCCGGTAGAGGACTATAAAGACGCTATTCGGTTTTATCGTCAGCTTATTTTGAATGCTGATTGAGAATCACGCTCAGAGGTCTAGCTACCTGTAAGTTGTAGCGACTGACATAAACATCAAATGGACCCTGAGCAAGTAAACTCTTTTTGTCATCAGGGTCCCTGCGGAGACCCGGATGGTGGGTTAGTATTCCGGTAGAGGATTATAAGGACGCTATTCGGTTTTACCGCCAGCTTGTTTTGAATGCTGATTGAGAATTACGCTCAGCGGTCTCGCTATCTGTAAGTTGTAGCGACTGACATAAACATCAAGTGGGCCCTGATGATGTTTTTTTTGCCTCTTACTGCATCCTCCCCTCTTAGGGGAGGTGTCCGCAGGACGGAGGGGTATTAAAACCAGCTACCGCCTAATTCTCTGAAAGGCCATGGAATAGCCGCCAGGATTAAAATGAGGGCGATCAGGTAGAATATTGAAATGGCCTTAAACTTGGCTGCTCCATCAGCCGCTTTTTTAGACTTACTGTGTCCGACAGTAATCAATACTATGGCAATCAGCATCATCAAAGCATGCTCTACCAGGTAAAAACGATAAAAGTCATTGCCCATGGAATCTCCCGAAAAGACAACCCTTTCGCTTATAAAATAAAGCACCAAACCTACCAGAAACTGAACGTGGGTAGAGATCATGGTAAAGAGTGCCAATTTGCGATCACCTTCGCTGTAGATGCCTGTTTTCTTCTTAGAGAAAGCGTTGAAAATAGCTACGATAAGGAGGATCAAAACAATCCACCTGAGTCCTGAATGAGCGTGTACGAGTCCGTTATACATGGGTTGAAATTTTGGGTGAAGTTAATCACAAAACCATTTACCTGCTTAGGGGTTTAGATTTTTACTTTTGCCTTACCTCAATCGTTGTATGGACGGCATCGCTCATCATTGACCGAAACGCTGGTAATCGCGGTGATAAAAGGCATTGAAATCCGTACGTTAGAACATGATCCGCAGCAAGAAACTCCTGGTTATCAGCTTAGTCGTGACGGCTTTCACGCAATGCGCCCCATCGGCAGCATGGACCTGAACACCGAGGTAAGTCTCTCAAAAATCCAGGGCATTAGAAAATTATCCTTCGTAGTAAACGACATTCAGACACCTTATCAGGATTTAAAAGAGGCTGGAGTTACATTCGACTTTGACCTGACTGAACAAAAGTCCATGGCTTTTGACCGATACTTTATGATTCAGGATAATTATGGTAACAGCATACAACTAGTACAGTCTGAGAGGTAAGGTTGCCCAAATAGCTTGATACAGTTCATGTTCGTCCCAACTCGGTACAGAGAATGCCCGATTCATGGCAAACGCACATCCTTAGCAAAGCTCTCTTCCGTATAATGACCTGTAGCATGCGTCCCCTGGTCCGGGACGCTGAGTGTTACAAAACGCCCGGTCAGGCGTCTGTAAAACAAAGGTCTACTCAAAATATCATGAACAACAATCAACCGTGTCACAGTCAAAACTCAAACTCAACTGGAAGTATGCGCTGGGTGAAATAACACTCATTTTTATGGGAATCAGCCTGGCGGTTGCTTTCGACAACTGGAATCAACAACAGAAAAAAGACAAGTCTCAGCTCCTGATCTTGCAAGAGATCAGGACTGACTTACTTGAAGATTCTATTCTCATTGCGCAATCGCTCTCCAATACACAAAGACTCATGGATGGTGTGGACTATCTTGAAGCCACCCTTACCAGAAAAAAAATCTACTCCGATTCTGTCAGCATTGTTTTATCACAGGTACTGATGTTTCCGCGCATCTCATTTATCAGTGCCGGTTATCAAACGCTGAAGTCTACGGATATCACTTTGATCCAGAATCAGGCGCTCAGGAGAGACCTGGTAGAATACTACGAGTACATGCACCCCAAAGTGATTCAGCAAATGGGAGACGTAGAGTTTGAGTTTAAAACCTACTGGACTCCCTGGATTCTCGACAACATCAAGGAGTTCAGGTATGGCAGCGTGGCTATCCCCATTGATTACAGTGCCCTGGTGAATGATCCTTTGCTCATCAGGAATTTCAAAATCAGCAAAGACAATAATACGGGGCTCTACTATGGTCTGCTTTCCGCAGAAAAGGATGTAAAGGCCCTGATTGCCAGTATCGAGGATGAATTAAAGCGGTTGCAGTGAAGTAGTTCATGTCCTGAATTTCAAGGTTTCCATATTAGTCACAGAGACCTTGTACATTTAAAACACTCGTTATCTAACCCCTGTATCATGCTACTTTTTGCGGCCAAAAAGTAACTCAAAAACCCTTTCCGAAAATACCAAATCCAAGCTCGGTTTTTACCGCACAAGCCCACGCGTGCCAAATCCAACCGACTTGTATTTCGCACTATTTTCGGTTTCGCCTCCCTCCTTGGTGCATAAGGCTGCTCAACAAAAAAGCAGGATATAAAATTCGGTTATTCCAGAAATACTGATGTTTAAAACCGAATTATTAGCTCTGAGCTCATTAGAAAGCCTCGCAGAATCAGGATATATTTATCTGTCCAAAATTTTGACAGATCATCCGCTATGAAAGCAGCTTACTATTCCCGTTTCCAGGGTCCTGTATCTATTGAAAATCTGCCTGACCCCAGCGCTATTGAAGGTTCGGTTGTGCTGCGGGTAGAAGCCACCGGGGTTTGTCGCTCAGACTGGCATGGATGGATGGGCCATGATACCGATATTGAACTCCCGCATGTACCAGGGCATGAGCTGGCGGGGACTGTTGTAGAAACCGGTAATGGCATTTCCCGATTCAAAAAAGGAGATCGTGTAACCGTACCCTTTGTCAGCGGTTGTGGTAAATGCTCACAATGTGCCTCAGGAAATCAGCAGGTGTGCGATAACCAGTTTCAGCCCGGCTTCACCCATTGGGGCAGCTTTGCGGAGTATGTCAATATTCACTATGCCGACACAAACCTGGTACACTTGCCTGATGAGATCAGTTTTGAAACTGCCGCCAGCCTGGGCTGTCGCTTTATCACTTCCTATCGCGCTGTAGTACATCAGGGAAAAGTATCGGGTGGCCAGTGGGTAGCCGTGCATGGCTGTGGTGGTGTAGGGCTTTCAGCCATTATGATTGCCCAGGCCATGGGGGCACAAGTCATAGCCATCGACATAGACGATCAAAAGCTGGATTTTGCCAAAATGATAGGAGCTCACTATACGGTCAATGCTCGTAAAACCGATGCAGTAGCAGCTGTAAAAGAGCTATCGAAAGGCGGGGTACATCTCTCTGTTGATGCATTGGGAAGTAAAGTCACCTGTTATAACTCCGTGGCTAATCTGAGAAAGCTGGGCAAACACATTCAGGTAGGGCTAATGGCCGGAGACGACTACCTCCCTCAAATCCCCATGCACCTGGTAGTGGCCAATGAGCTGGAGATCATCGGAAGCCATGGTATGCAGGCACATGCCTACCCGGAAATGATGGAAATGATTCGTACCGAAAAACTACAGCCTGCCAAATTGATCGGTAAGCTCATTTCATTGGAAGAAGGGGCTGCCCTCCTGCCACAGATGAATGAATTTCAGGGAATTGGCGTGCAGGTAATCACCAAATTCTGACCTGGGTCAGGAGTGATTCCAGTTATCCGGATTGTCATTTTCATTAGGCGAAAGCCCTATGATATCCCCTTCCGTATTAACACCAAGGCCTAATACCGTGCGGTTGGCATAGCAGAAGTAGCTGGTTACCTGATTCACTTCAAGGATCTCACCGTCATCTGCACCAGCTTCTCTTAATACATCTAGGTCTGATGCCTGCAACGTGGCTGGCGACAGGGTAAGCTTCTCTGCATATTGCAACAGGGCCAATTCCTTTCCGCCAAACACCTCTTCTGGTTTACGAGTCTCCAGGGCTTTCCGAACAGACATCGAGCGCTGTTCATCATTCACCAGTCTTCTCATTCCCTGAAAATGATGCTCAACACAATAGCTACAATCATTGAGCATGCTTACATAAACACCAATGGTTTCCAGGTACCATTTCGGAAAGGTGTTGCCATTATGGTGCAGCACATACTTGTAAATATGCATATGTCCTTCCATAGAGTGAGGTCGCAGGCTATGCACCATCATAATATTATCTATGTTATTGTCGGGGCCCTTTACGCGCTCATAGAGCTGTTTTAGCTTGCCTTTGGCCTCTTGGTATGCAATTGTTTTGATCCAGCTCATAAACCTCTTATCATTTCTTATGGTCGTGCAATAAATCAAACTCCGTTAATAAAACCATGAGCAAACTCCTCAGTTATAAGCGTCAGGCCAAAGCTTCGGAGACCAGGCAAGCCTTTAGCAAAGCTAAGGCCGTCTATGGAAAACATATGGAAGATGCTCCTACTACAAGCAATGTGTCAGGTGTGAGTACAGACTTTGATGAATTGATCGGGCTCAGAAACAGTCGGTCAGATCGATTCCAACGAGGTTATCGATGGTTTCTCTTCCTCCTGATATTAGGACTGATCGCTTTCTTTATTATCAATTTCATCATCGTATCAAACGAACTGGGTTGACGCTGCTCATCCCTTAAAATTTCAAGGCCGCATAGCCCTTCAATTGATAGGTGGTCATAACGGTAAGCATAGAGGTGGCCACGCTTATCTCCGGTGCCATTTTTTCATGGTCAATGCCCCTGCCCTTCAGTGATTGCGAACAAGCGAACATCTGTACGCCCGCTTCTTTGAGCTCTTTAAACAATGCCAGGTGAGGGTTATCCACCTCATATTTCTTCTTGTACTCCTCATTGTTCATAACCGAGTAAGCGGCCCCTCCGTGAATGGCCAGCACCACATGCATATTTTCCTTTGGCACACCGCCCATTACATGCAGGTTCATCAGCCGCGCCACATTGTACAATGAATAGGCTATATCATCCGGTTCCCCATCGTTGGTGGCAATATCGATTACAATCTTATACTGCTGATTGGGATCAGGCTTTTCTGTGGCATAAGGCGCATCAAAAATACCCCCAAAGCTTTCAATAGCAGGGTTGATTCTTCCCTGAGCCAGGGCCAGTTGTGAGATGCAAAGGAGGGTAATGGTAAGTGCCAGAGACTTGATTCTATTCATTTTTCAAAGATTTATCGAACAAAGCTCAATAGAATCATTTCCGAAGAATAAATCAATCAATCTTAGAAAGAAGGTAAACCTTTATCATCGAGCAGGTCAGCTGAACCAAATCTGTCGGACATTATTACCATTCTTGCTGTAAGGCAACCCCCGGTTCTTAAATCCGTCTGACCTTGGCTATAATATCCATTCGCATCTCTTGATAAATAGGCATTCAGAACTTACCCTACTGCCAGCCTCCAAACCTACCGGTGCTGACGGGGTTGTGGACTATGAATTAAGCACTGGACAAATAGCGAGAAAGTCTCGTATTCTAAATCCGTCTGACCTTCAGTCTGACGGGGCTATCGACTATTGACCATTGACCATTGACCATTGACCATTGACCATTGACCTGATTTACCAATCAACCAGTTACCCAATTAACCAACCTCAACCGTCCGACCTTGGCTATAATATCCATTCGCATCTCTTGATTGATGGGCATTCAGAACTCACCCTACTACCAGCCTCCAAACCTACTGGTGCTGACGGGCTATCGACTATCAACCATTGACCATTGACCATTGACCATTGACCTCATTTACCAATCAACCAGTTACCCAGTTAACCAGTTAACCAATTTTAACCAACCTCAACCGTCCGACCTAGGCCATAATATCCATTCGCATCTCTTGATTGATGGGCATTCAGAACTTACCCTACTGCCAGTCTCCAAATCTACCGGTGCTGACGGGCTATCGACTATCAACCATTGACCATTGACCATTGACCATTGACCATTGACCATTGACCTGACTTACCAATTCCCCAATCAACCAGTTACCCAATTAACCAACCTCAGTCCCATTTAAAGTAAGCGTAACCCATAAGCTGATAGGTACTGACAGCCGTCAAAGCTGAGGTAGCAATTTTCACTCCGGGCAGTACATCTTCCGGCTTTTGACCAAACAGGTTCAGTGACTGACCACAAACCACTAATTCCACTCCAGCATCGGACAGTTCTTTATAAAAATCCACATAGGGGCTCTCCACCTTGTATTTCTTTTGATAAGTCTCATCATTTACGACAGAATTGGTAGCCTGCGCATGTATTACTACAGCTACTTTGAGATTTTCCGGCTTTACCCCTCCCACGGCATGCAGGTTGATAAGTCGGGCTACATTGTTTGCTGAAAAATTCAGTCGCTTGGGCTTATCCATCTTATGCACCAGCTCAATCAGGATTTTGTATTCACGATCAGGGTCCGGTTTTACCTCTATATTTTCCAGATCCAGAATCCGGCCGTAGTTTTTAATCAGCGGATTAACCCAGGGCTTCGGCTCTCTTTTCCTCTTCTTTTCAGGTTTTTCTGAGTCATCCTGCGCAACAGCCAGGTGTGCAAAAAATACGATCAGTAGGATCAATGTGGTTTTCAGTTTCATCAATTTGACTTTGATTCAAAGAAAGAGAATCCCCAAAGTGAATTCAAACCGACCATAGAAAAGGAGTTTGAGTGAGGGTCAGTCAGTTAGCATATCGCAGCTTCCAACAAGGGGTAGCATAGCATATAAATATGACTTGCAGTGATTTAGAGATATCCCCTAAATAATTACGCTGCGGACATTGTCATTCGCCATGGTTTACGATAACTTGATTGCAAGTAAACGAAACGGAATGGGATCCTCTACCAATACATTTGACGACAACCTACTGCTGGAAGCCTCCTGGGAGGTGTGTAATCAGCTGGGCGGTATTTATACCGTAATACGCTCCAAGCTACCTGCTACGCTTGAGAAGTGGGACAAAAACTATTGCCTTATCGGCCCCCTGGTAAATGACAGCATCGACATTGAGTTCGAAGACCTGACCGAGGTAGACTCTCCCATCGGTAAAGCGGTAAATCAAATGCGGGATATGGGCTATGAAGTGAAGTATGGTACCTGGCTGGTATCTGGCCGACCTAGAGCTGTGCTGCTGAATCCTGAGGGAGCTTTTAACCGACTGCATAGCATAAAGAAAAGGCATTTCGAAGATTTCGGTATTCCTGTTGGCACTGATGATTCACTCTACGATGTGTCCCTTCAGTGGTGCGATGTGGTGACTCTTTTTCTCAAGACACTGGAAGAGAAAGAAGACAGACGCGGCATTATCTTCCATGGCCACGAGTGGATGTGCTGCGGCACTATACTGGGCCTGAAAAAGAGTCAATCCAATATCAAAACTGTCTTTACTACCCATGCTACCCGTCTGGGTCGGGTACTGGCGGTAAATACAAGTGACTTTTATAACGAGATGCCTTACATCGATGATGAAGCCATGGCAGTACGATTTGGTATTCCCGGTATTCATCAGCTGGAAAAGCAAGGGGCTAAATGGGCTGATGCTTTTACCACTGTGAGCCAGATTACTGCTGAAGAGTGTAAACACCTGCTGGGAACAGAGCCGCACCATGTAACCCCGAATGGGCTGAACCTGGAAAGATTCTCATCTCATCATAGAATCCACGTACGGCATGATCGATACAGAGCTAAGATTGATGACTTTGTGATGGGGCACTTCTTTCACTCCCAGCCCTTTGACCTGAACAAAACGATCTACCTCTTTACCAGTGGTCGCTATGAGCATGAGAATAAAGGCTTTGACATTACCATCCAGGCACTGAAGCGGCTGAACCACTGGCTGGTCAAAGAAAAAGTAGATGTGACAGTAGTCATGTTCTTTATCACCAAGGCAGAAGTACACTCCATTAACCCCGATGTATTGCATTCACGGGCTTTGCTGGAAGAAATCAGGAAGACCTGTGGATCTATTGAAAAAGAGATTGCCAACCAGCTGTTCATAACGGGAGCTTCTTCAACAGAGGATTATCGCCTGCCTGACCTGAATCAGTTTATGACGGATTACTGGCGTCTACGCTATCGCAGGGCTATCCAGTCATGGAAAACCGATAGCTGGCCCTACATTGTCACGCATAACCTCAAGGATAATGACAATGACCCAATCGTAAATGACTTCAGGAAAGAAAGTCTCTTCAACAGCCCTCTGGACAAAGTCAAAGTGGTCTATCATCCGGACTTTATCTCTCCCTCCAATCCGCTCTTCGGCATGGAGTATTCACAGTTTGTGAGAGGTTGTCATCTGGGGGTATTCCCGAGTTATTATGAGCCCTGGGGCTATACACCACTGGAGTGTATTGCCAGAGGAGTGCCCACTATCACTTCCGACCTTTCAGGCTTTGGTTCTTATATAGAAAACCTGAACGATGACCCAGATGAAACAGGGGTTTTTGTACTGAAAAGAAAAGGTAAAGATCGCGACCAGGTGGTGAATGATCTGGGCAGGCTGCTGCTTCAATTTTCTAAAACCAGCCAAAGCTATCGGGAGATTCAACGCAATAAGTTGGAAGATTTCTCCAAGGTATTCGACTGGATTCACCTTACTGAGGAATATGACAAAACCTATGATATAGCGACTAAGTAGCGTCTGTCTGTTAACTAAACCATAGCTCATTAAGACAGGCGTTAACCAGGCCTTACTGCTTCAAAATCTCCGCAAGTTGCTCTTGCGTAACCGCTAAAAACCCAAGAGGCACCAGGCGTTTCGATAGCTCCTTCCAGTTATTATCCTGGCTGAAAATTGTACGAAAAATCGGCAAAGCTTCGTCCAGTCGATCATTATTCGCCAGGGCCACCGCTTTCCAGTACTTCATCTCCAGGTTGTCAGGAAACATCTCTTCTGCTGCTCCATATTCTTGAAGGGCTTTTGCCATATCCCCGTTTTCAACGGCTACATCTCCGGCATTCATGTGCTCATAAGCCAACTTCACATTATAGAGTCTTCTTAGCTCTGGCAATGGTGCAGCACTGTCATCTACCCGCAGGTTGATCTTGTAATTATTCCAGGGCTCATCAGACCTCTCACCATCTACGACCATAAGGGCTGCTGATTGTCTGCCACGGATATCACCACCCTCCGCTTCAGCAGCTTCCAGCGCCAGTAGCACCCGCTCTGCCAGTGGTTTCCCATCGCTTTCTTCAAAAGCCCTGGCCATAGCACCCCACACCGTACTGTTGAGCATCATATTAGCTTGCACAGAATAGTTCACTCCCTGCTGGTCTCCGGCAAACTGAATACACTGTACGCCTGTATGAGCAGCCACCCTACCCTTCGCGTCCAGAATCGCAACCTGCCTCACGCCTTTGCCCGGGTCATCGCTTAGCAAAATGTCTAGTGCCTCCTGAGCCGATTTACCTTCTTTGAGTAGCGCCAGTCCTCTCAGACCAAAAGACTTATTAGTAAATGACTGAGTGGCCACTACTCCCACTCCTGCTTCTCCCCAGGAAACGGAAGTACCTACGGAAAACCAGTGTGATTGAACCCCCACGGCCATTTCACCGGTTTTAGCATCACGGGCCACAATGGAATAGGTATGCGCCAAAGGCTCATCAGCCTTAAATACCTGTGCAAAACTGCTTTCGATCGACAGCGTAAACAGAGCAATTAGAAAAAGGGGCAGTATTCTTTTCATAGGTCAGTAATTATAAGGCAAAAGATACGGAAAGGGAGCGGATTGGAAAACAGAAATAGTGTAAGGAACGGCCTGTTTGTATGGCTTCAGACATAATCAACAGAAGTTGATTTCATAAAATTTACGGCAAATTTGCAAAAATATACCGATCGGTATATTTTTGTATCACCATAATGAGTAAAGCAGCTCGCACCAGGCAATACATTATAGAGCAGGTAGCCCCCGTCTTCAACAAGCAGGGTTACGCTGGTACCGCTTTGTCTGATATTGAAATTGCCACAGGACTCACTAAAGGGGCCATATATGGCAACTTTGGTAATAAGGACAACCTGGCGATTGCCTGCTTTGATCATAATATCATTCCCTTGCAGAAAGGATTGATCAGGGCACTGGCCACACCCGGTCACTGTCTGGATAAACTGAAGGCCTCACTGAGCTTTTACAGAAATCATTATGAGCAGGTCGCCCGACAGGGAGGCTGCCCACTTATGAATACTTCTGTAGAGGCTGATGATACACTGCCTTTTCTCAAAGCACGTGTACAGGAAAGTGTTTTACGCTGGCAACATGAGTTGACCGCCTTATTAAAAATAGGCCAGGAAGAAGGAGAAGTAAAAAGAGATATCGATGCACAGCAGTTTGCCGTAAGCATCATAGCCATGATAGAGGGCGGCATACTGCTGGCCAAAGCCATGGACCATGCCAGCTACTTTTACAAGGTGCTGGACACTGTTGAATGGACAATAGAAAGAGATTTAAAGATAAGCCAATGAGGAAAGTAGTAGTTACAGGTATGGGCGCTTTGACCCCAATCGGAAACACATTAGACGAATACTGGAAAAACCTGAAGGCGGGCACGAGCGGTGCTGCCCCCATCACAAGTTTTGACACCACCAAGTTTAAAACCAAGTTTGCCTGTGAGTTGAAGGGGCTCAATATGAACGATCATATTCCCCGTAGTGAAGCGAGGCGTTATGATCCCTTTACCCAATATGCACTGATAGCGGTAGACGAAGCCATTAAACATGCAGGCATCGACTTTGAAAAGCTCAACCGTAATCGCATAGGCGTGATCTGGGGTTCGGGCAACGGAGGTATTCAGACCTTTCATAACGAAGTGGTAGAGTACACCAAGAATGATGAGACACCGCGGTTTAACCCCTTCTTTATTCCTAAGATAATAGCTGATATTGCTTCTGGCATTATCTCTATCAAATACGGACTGAGAGGAGTAAACTTCACCACGATTTCCGCCTGCGCTACCTCCACCACCGCCCTGATTGATGCCATGAACTACATTAAATGGGGCAAGGCCGAGATGATTATCAGCGGTGGCTCTGAGGCCCCGATAAGCCCTTCTGGCATTGGTGGTTTTAATGCTTCTCGTGCCCTCTCTACCAATAATGATAACCCTGCGGGAGCTTCCAGGCCCTTTGATACTGCCCGCGATGGCTTTGTAATGGGAGAAGGTGCCGGTGCCCTGGTGCTGGAATCTGAAGAGCATGCTCTGGCAAGAGGAGCCACCATACTCGCAGAAATAGCAGGAGGTGGTATGGCGGCTGATGCCTATCACCTCACCGGTACACATCCGGAGGGTGAAGGTGCCTACCTGGGCATGATGGAGACGCTGGATGATGCTGATATCGGCCCGGGAGATATCGACTATATCAATATGCATGCTACCTCTACGCCTATTGGTGACAGCAGTGAGCTGATTGCGATCAACAGAGTGTTTGGAGAAAACCCTGACCTGAATATATCAGCCACCAAGTCAATGACCGGCCACCTGCTGGGAGCTGCCGGAGCCATTGAAGCGATTGCCTGCATTATGGCTACCCGGGAAAACGTGATCCCTCCTACTATCAATACGGAAAATGTAGATCCTGAATGGGATGGTAAGTTTGAACTGACCCTTGGCAAAAAACAGGAACGTAAGGTAGACTACGCCATGAGCAACACCTTCGGTTTTGGAGGCCATATCGCCAGTGCGGTGTTTAAGAAGTACTAGGCACCGAAGGTGCTTGGTCGGAAGTCGGAAGGACTTGTGTTAATGGCCAGGATCGGTGTTTGTGGTAAGAGGTCGGAAGCTGGAAGCCTGAAGTCGGAAGTCGGAAGTCGGAAGTCGGAAGAATTTATGTTAATGGCAAGGACTTGTGTTTGTGGTAAGAGGTAAGAGGTCGGAAGCTGGAAGCCTGAAGCCGGAAGGACTTGTGTTAATGGCAAGGACTTGTGCTTATGGCAGGAGGTAAGAGGTCGGAAGCTGGAAGCCTGAAGTCGGAAGTCGGAAGAATTTGTGTTAATGGCAAGGACTTGTGTTTGTGGTAAGAGGTCGGAAGCTGGAAGCCTGAAGCCGGAAGGACTTGTGTTAATGGCAAGGATCGGTGTTTGTGGCAAGAGGTAGGATGTAGGAGGTAAGACTTGTGTTTCTGGCAAGAGGTAAGAGGTCGGAAGCTGGAAGCCTGAAGCCGGAAGGACTTGTGTTAATGGCAAGGATCGGTGTTTGTGGCAAGAGGTAGGATGTAGGAGGTAAGACTTTCCTACTTCCTACCTCTTACCTCCTACTTCAATACCGAAGCAAAGCGCAAGTACCGATCTCTTACTCCTACAAGCCCATCCGTAAAGTACCGAAGTAAGACTTGTGTTCAAGCATAATGAAGCATATCAAAAAACAATAAGCGAGATTTATCACCTACTAAGCGAAATAATCCACACCTCACACCTTACACCTCAATAAACGGAGCCATGACGAAGCCAGTCCTCCTACTTCGGTAACCGAAGCAACGCGCAGGTTCATACCTCTCACCCCTCTTTCCACTGTGTCCGGCAATCACCTGACGTATCTTCCTAAACTACCGCCTGAAAACAACCTCACCTCAAAACCCGGCCTCAAATTTGCTCTGTCTGGCTCTTGTGAACCCACATAACACAGACCAAACCAGCCATATTCTGCCTTCCACCACCAGATTGCGCTATACAATAGATAGCAATCATTTTTTATTAACTAAATATTTAGTTAAACTGATTGAACAATCATCTTTATTCACAAAACCCTATCAAAATGAACATCAAAATCTTATTCACCTTTCTGGTGGTCCTGGCTGGCTGCTCCACTTCAGAGGACACTGGTGAGCTTATGAACCTTGCTTACGACACCGAAGAACTCGCAGAGCTACCTGCAACGGAAACCGCGGCTGCTCCTGTAGAATCTCAGGCGCTAACAAGCCGAAAACTGATTAAAAACGGCACACTGGAGTTTGAAACGAAGGACCTGCAAAAGACGCTGGATGCGATTAAACAGGCTGCACAGGCCGCTGGAGGCTACATTGCCAATGAACACTCAACCACCAATCACAGTCAGTTCTGGAATTCCGTGACCGTACGTATGCCTTCTTCAGAGTTTGACAATTTTATTACGCTGGTCTCCCGGGGGGTTGACAAGTTTGATAAGCGTGAGATCAAATCGCAGGATGTAACCGAAGAGTTTGTAGACCTGCAAGCGCGTGTGGAAGCGAAAAAGAAACTGGAGCAGCGTTACCTGGAAATTCTCAAGACGGCAGATACTGTGAAAGACATTCTACAAGTAGAAGCTGAAGCTGGTAAAATCAGGGAAGACATAGAACGTGCGGAGGGCAGACTCAGGTTTCTGAAAAGCCAGACTTCACTGAGTACGGTCAACATCGGCTTCTATACAACTACTGAGGTAATTACCGTAGCAGAAAGCACCTTTATTTCTTCCATCAAAAACGGGCTGATGAATGGCGTAAGGATTATCGAAGCCATTATTATAGGCCTTGTGAACATCTGGCCATTGCTTATTCTGGGGCTTGCAGGTTGGTTTTTATACCGCCACAATATCAGGCGTGCTAAGGCACAGGAGTAGGGTAAGACTTGTGTTTGTGGCAAGAAGTAAGAGGTAGGATGTATGAGGTAAGACTTCTTACTTCCTACCTCCTACTACCACCTCAGAATCGAAGCAAAGCGGAGGCTCCCGCAGGTTTTCTATCAGACGGTCTGATTGCCTTATCCGCCTGACCTTCGCGCTGCTTTGGTACTGACGGGAACTGGCCATGTATCACTAGTAATTTCTCAAAATCTACCAGTTGGTCTTTAACAGTTCTGGAATAACGACCATTTGGCATAACTATTCGGCAAAGTAAAAATACCTGCCCGCCACAGGTAAGTGCGGAACTCTACAATTTATTCCCTCTTATTATATATTTAAATTGGTTATGACAGAGGTTTTGAGCAAATTCCTGATATAACCGTGTTAGCTGTAATAGTGCATAATGAAAATTACTTGGCAAGATTATGAGAAAGAGGTTTATAACGCACTATGCGAAATCTACTCAAGTTGCGAAATTGAGTTCAATGATTCGATTTTTGGAATTTTCAGCTTAACTGACAGACAAATAGACTTTGCAATAAGAGGTGAAATTGCTGGTGAAACAATTCTAGGTATCGTTGATTGCAAATATTATGACAGAAACGTTGATGTAAAGGACATTGAAAGCTTTATGGGTATGGCTCAAGATGTCAGTGCAAATTTTGGGGTTTTAATAACTAAAAAAGGATACTCTTTATCCGCTAAGAACAGGGTAAAACATTCGAATTTAAAACTGGAGGTTCTCACTCCAAATGAATTGAATGAAATAGACATCTCAGTTAACTATTTTTTCAACAAATCAATCAAAGGATTAAGGTTATCCAAATATGAGTTTTTCAAAAGATGGAGTCGAAACACAGCCTACTTTGATCAAGAAAAGTCTAATTATCAGCAACGAAGCTTAGTTTTTAAAGAAGAGTTTGCCAACACCGAATACTATGCTCAAAAAAAGACTCTTGAATCTTGCGTTAGGGCATTCAGAGACTTTGATAGACTTAAGAACATAAAGACAACTATTCCAGCCAACTTGTACAATGACAAAACTGGGCTGGACGACATAAAAACGGAATTCAATTGCACAATTACCCGAACTGAAATTGAACGTTTTCTGAAACTTAATATTGACGCATTAAGAGATGATATTAGTATTTGGAGGAAGTCATTTCTCAGAAACTTAACAAAGGAAATGGTGTCTGATTTTGCAAAAACATACATCAAAACCAAGCCAATAAAATAAACAGCTAACATATGCAATGAATGAACAGGGTTTCAGGAAGCAGGATATTACCGAGAGTCCCGAAAGCTTTCGAGAGGAAAGGTTGCCACAAGTTTTAATCTTAAATCAAGGCGCAGCTATATGCAAGACAAGAGGTTAGTACCCCTGATGGTTATCAGGACGAATACATACTCATCATAGCTTGTCGTTAGCGGTAATTAAATGAAACACATAATATTCATATTAACATTATTCTCATCGCTCATTGTTTTAGGACAAGACAGGGCACTTCATATAAAAACCTATGAAGACGGAGACTCATCTCTATGGTATAAATGGAGGAAAGAACTTTGTGCCCAAATCGAGCTTGACACGATTCAAAACTCAAAAAACAATTGGCATTTCAGACTTTGGACAAACAAGCAAGCCATTGATATTTGGCAAGATTCCAATGGAGATAAGTATGGAAAACTTACAAGTTGGGCTAAAGAATTTACGCCAGGTGGAGAAGAACCAACTAATCGCATTTTTTATGAAATCAAATTATTAGGCGCTATTAAAATCAGCGAACTGATACACCTGATTGACTCAACCAAAATAAAGGAAATTCCAGATGAAGACTCGATTGAAAGTTGGCGTCAGGGATTTGATGGCATTACTTACATTGTAGAAACGGCAAATACTAAAAGCTACTTTTTCAAGACCTATTGGACACCAACTGCACAGGATTCTTTAAAAGAAGCCATTACCGTTCAGGGCTTTGTCGATAGAAGCTTGGTAATTACCGAGTCCAATAAAATATGGTCTGATTTTGCCTCAAGGATTCCATATGAATGTTACATAAACGGTGGGCCAATGGTAGCCTGCAAAATCCTGACAAAAAGAGAAAGAAGAAAACATAAAAGAGAAAGAGAAAACTACCGCCAATCAAGTAAACAGCCCTGAACCATAAGCCCATGGTGACTGACTGCCTCTTTCCTTATCCGTCCGACCTTTGCTCTGCTTCGGTACTGACGGGACTTGCAGGTTCCCTCCTCCCTACTATACTTCTTACCTCCTACCTCATACACGTCCTATCAATCCGTAGAGGGTTCTGCAGCTACCTGAGCGCCTTCGGGCATGGTGAAATTATCCATGGCAGGCACCTCTTCTGAAACCGCTACTTCATCAAAAACTCTTTCAAAGCGCATATCTCCAACGGCATCATCTTTATACTGATACCACTTGATAGACTTAGGAATTATCACGCCATTCACTGTTTGCCAGTTATCGTATCGGATCAGGCTGAAGCGATCACTGGCTTCTCCACCACCAAAAGTAGCGGTGTACATCAGCCACTGCATCTGATTGGTTTCAGGGTCAGAGTAGATGATATAATTGTCTTTGGGAGAGTCACCTACCCCATCGCCATAAGATACTTTCACGCCATTGTAGGTTTTGCCCATCAGCTCTTTGGGCGCTACATCTTCATAGGTAATTCCGGGATCGCCCACTACGAAAGGGAAAGCATAGAAGTAAAACATCAGGTTGTAGCGCATTCTTTGTCGGTCGGCATTTTCGCTGGGTGGGTTCACCCATACCTTTTCCCCGTCAAAACCTACAGTCATCTCGGCAGATTCAAGGCGCGTATAACGGCTCTTGAGCTCCACCAGGGTAGTTTGCTCACCTATTTTGTATGACAGCTGATTCATTTTCGCCCAGGTGTCATATCCTCCGTGAGCATCGAACACTTTGGTAATAGAAGCATTGTGATGAGACACATCAGGTCCCGCAGGTACTATTTCTGCCTTTTTTTCTTCTGTTTTTGTCCCCCCACAGGCGACCAAAATCGTCATTAAGGCAACTACTAAATGTTTGTTCATGGTTGATTATTTTTAAACCTGTATTACGCAATAGACATTCTATCGCATAAATCAGATTGAAGCACAAAGTTTTGTGAACTTATCAGCATTATAAGTCATCTGGATTACCCAATCTGCAAAGTCCTGATGCAATTATTTGAACAGACTTTTTTTTGTTTAATCGGTAAACTCAACGAATTCTGACAGTTATGGAAAAAGCAGAACAGCTCTTTAACCCGAATAATGCAATAGACTTTCTATTCCAGCCATAACTCACTTTGAATCAGTCGCTGAGCTTCGTTTGGCCTCTCACCATAGCGGTGCTATGCCATCAATGCCAAACTTCCTGATTCTTTGTGATTTATGTCTTCATCACGATTTCTATTGCATCATCCGGGTTTAATGACCTCAAACAGGAAGTCATCAGTAATCATGAAGAAGTACACGAAGGCACCATGATGGGATCTCCCGGTATTCAGTACAACAAAAAGAATTTTACCTTCTACTATCGCCAGGCGGTGGCCTTTCGTGCGGGGCGCGATTTCGAACCTGAATCTGAGGGAATTCATGAATACAGTCTGCTCAACCCATTTAAAAACAAACCACCATTGAAAGACTGGTTTGTGATAGGACCTGAATACAGCGATAAATGGCCACTACTCGCAGAAATCGCCTTACAAAAGATCAGAAAACGCTAAACAGCAAAATCAGTCTCTGACCGACCGAATCTCAAAGCTGCACCCAAGTTCAGGCTCTGTACCTTTAATGGTTAAAGTGTTACTCTCTATTGTATAAGTGACGGCACTGGTCTCATTGTCAAGGGTTATAGATAATTGACTTCCGTCAACCGAATATGTACCCGTTTCAACATCTCTGTCCGAACCATAGATATCGATGGCTAAAAAAACGCCATCGCTCTTAAATTCATATTTCCGGCAATCAGTATCAGTACAGATAATATCTGCCTCCCTTTGGTTTTCAGAAGGATCCTCACAATCAGTCAGTTCGATGAAAGTAATGGACCAAAGCCCCACAAGATCACTCCCAGGGCTTTCATCTTCATTGCTGCCATTACAGCCCATGAAAAACATCAGACATATGATTATTGCTGAAAAAGAAACGTTAACCGGTTTGACACTCATAACTGTGATAGCATTTGGTTTGACTTAATAAATTGATGTAACATCTGTAAGGATGTATTTTGCTACTGCTATGGTTACAATTAGAATAGAAAAGTCATCTATCTTTGCCCTCTAACTTCAGGCAATGGATCAATCGCAAAAGTTCGAAACCCAGGCGGTACGTACGCAAATTCCCGGCACGCATGCCCAGGAGCATGCTACACCTATGTACCTCACTTCCAGCTTTACCTACCAGGACGCTGAAGAAATGAGAGCCGCTTTTGCCGGTGAGAATGACAAGAACATCTATAGCCGCTTCAGCAACCCCAATACCAAAGAGTTTGTAGATAAGATTTGTCTGATGGAGCAGGCCGAGGCCGGTTATGCTTTTGCCTCAGGAATGGCCGCTGTGTTTTCCACCTTTGCGGCCTTGCTGTCTTCCGGAGATCACATTCTCTCCTGCCGTTCAATTTTCGGATCTACCCATACGGTATTTAATAAGATCTTGCCCAAGTGGAATATCCACACCACCTACGTTGACATTAATCACACCGATACCTGGGCAACAGCTGTGACCGACAGCACCAAACTGCTTTATGTAGAGACTCCGACCAACCCCGGAGTAGATATGGTAGACCTGGAATGGCTGGGTAATTTTGCTAAGGAGCATAAGCTGATTTTGGTAGTTGATAATTGCTTTGCCACGCCCTATTTGCAGCAGCCTGTTCGCTATGGGGCAGACCTTGTAATCCATTCAGCCACCAAATTTATTGACGGGCAAGGCCGCGTTTTGGGTGGCATTACCATAGGCAAGAAAGAATTGATTGATCAGATTTATGCTTTCAGCCGTAGCACCGGCCCCGCCATGTCACCCTTTAATGCCTGGGTACTCTCCAAGAGCCTGGAGACCCTGGCTGTACGCATGGACAGACACTGCGACAACGCCCTCAGACTAGCCGAATTTCTGGAAGCTCACACACAGGTTAATTGGGCAAAGTATCCTATGCTGCCCTCACATCCACAATTTGAGATTGCCAAAAAGCAAATGAAAGCGGGCGGTGGTGTGGTCGCCTTTGGCATCAAGGGAGACCTGGAAACAGGGAGAAGATTCCTCAATGCGATCAAAATGTGCTCACTTACAGCCAATCTGGGCGATAGCCGAACCATTGTAACGCACCCCTCCTCTACCACACATGCCAAGCTTACCGAAGAAGAACGTCAGCTGGTGGGCATTACCCCAGAACTCATTCGCGTATCTGTTGGTTTAGAGCATATCGATGATATTATCAAAGATATTGAACAAGCTTTGAACGCATCAGTTTAAGAAGCATACAATTGATTTATGAATAAAACGCTTGCGGAAATTCTCACCATCGGTGATGAGATTTTATACGGTCAGATTACCGATACCAACTCCCAATGGATGAGCCAGGAGCTGGATGAGCTCGGAATCAGGGTGGTACGGAAAACTACGGTGGGTGACAATGAAGAAGATATTCTTACCGCTTTTGCTGAAGCGGAATCAAGGGCTGACCTGGTTTTGATCACAGGTGGGCTGGGCCCCACCAATGACGACCTGACCATGCCCATGCTGGCGCGTTATTTCGACAGTGGAATTATCAAAAACCAGGCTGTAGAAGACCATGTACGGGCTTTTTTCGAAAGCCGCGGTCGGCAGTTTACCGAAATGAATAAGCGACAGGCGCTCGTACCTGAAGTAGCTACAGTACTGCACAATGCCCTGGGCACAGCCCCGGGCACCTGGTATGAGCGCAATGGAAAAGTGTTTGTATCCATGCCCGGTGTACCGCATGAGATGAAGTACCTGATGAAAGAGCATGTACTGCCTAAAGTGCGCGAGTTTTTTCACACCCCGGTAATCTACCATAAGCTTATCAAGACAGTGGGTATTGGAGAATCCTTCCTGGCTGACAAAATAAAAGACTGGGAGGATAACCTGCCAGAACACATTAAGCTGGCCTACCTGCCCAGCATCGGGCATGTAAAGCTCAGACTCACGGCTACCGGAAACGACCGCGAGAAGCTTGCCTCTGAAGTACAGGAGTTGATTGATCAGGCCTTGCCCATCATGGGTAAATATGTCTATGGCTATGATGGCACTACGCTGGAAATGGCCATTGGCCAGATGCTACTGGAGCGCAAGCAAACCATTGCCCTGGCAGAGAGCTGTACAGGGGGCTATGTGCAGCATAAGCTTACCAGCATTGCAGGATCCTCAGCCTACTTTCAGGGTGGTGTGGTACCCTATCACAATGATTTCAAGATGGATCTGATTGGAGTAAAAGACTCTACACTGGGGGCGCATGGCGCTGTAAGTGAGGAAACCGTAAAGGAAATGGCAGAGGGCGTAAGAAAGAAATTCAAGGCGGATATAGGTGCGGCTACCAGCGGCATAGCCGGGCCCGGAGGCGGCACGGAAGAGAAGCCGGTGGGTACAGTATGGATCGCTTATGCAGATGGAGAACAAACCATTGCTAAAAAGCTGCAATTGACCCAAAATAGAAAATTAAATATTGAATTATCTCAAATAGCGGTTTTAAATTTGGTTCGAAAAAGTTTAAAAGGCTAATACATTGATAATATTTGGTAAATAGTTTAATTTTGTAAAAACTATGCAAACGATTTAACTCAATAAATTCGCGGTTATGGCACTGGTGGAAATGGTAATGCCCAAGATGGGTGAGAGTATAATGGAAGGCACTGTCCTCTCATGGTTGAAAGAAGAAGGAGATACTATTGAGGCAGATGAGTCTGTGCTGGAAGTAGCTACTGACAAGGTGGATACTGAGGTACCTGCTACTCATGGGGGCGTACTCAAAGAAATTCTGGTAAAAGAAGGTGATGTAGTACCTGTGGGTGCTCCTATTGCCAAGATTGAAACAGAGGGGGAAGATAGCGTTGACACTCCGGCTCCGGCTGTAGAAGCTGCACCCGCAGCGGTGACTGCCCAGGTAGCAGAAGCTGCCAGCAACGGAGCTTCATCCAATGGTTCAAACGGAGTAGCTGTATTGGAGAAACCTGCTTCAGATCGTTTTTACTCTCCGCTGGTAATGAACATTGCCCGCCAGGAAAGCATAGCCATGACAGAGCTTGAGCGTGTGCCAGGCACAGGACGTGATGGCCGTGTGACGAAGAAAGACATCCTGGCTTATGTTAAAAACAGGCCTTCTGAAATACCTGCTGCTGCTCCTGCCATTGTGAGCACTCCTGCAGCACCAGCTCCAGAAAGAGCACCCCAACCCATGCCGGTTTCCATCAGCGGTGCGGATGAGATTATAGAAATGGACCGTATGCGCAAGATGATCGCTCAGCGCATGGTTGATTCCAAACGCATCTCTCCACATGTCACCTCTTTTGTAGAGGCGGATGTCACCAGCATTGTTTCATGGAGAAATCGTGTAAAACAGTCTTTCAAAGAGAGAGAAGGAGAACCGATTACGTTCACGCCTATCTTTATGGAAGCGGTAGTAAAAGCCATCAAGGATTACCCGATGATGAATATCCAGGTAGATGGCAACAACATTATTAAGAAAAGAGATATCAACGTGGGTATGGCGGTAGCTCTACCTTCCGGCAACCTGATTGTACCTGTAATCCACAACACGGATCAGTACAACCTGGTAGGCCTTACTAAAAAAGTAAACAACCTGGCCAGGAGAGCGCGTGAGAATAAACTGACCCCTGACGATTTGCAGGGTGGTACTTATACGATCTCCAACGTAGGTTCATTCGGCAACGTGATGGGCACCCCTATCATTATGCAACCTCAGGTGGGTATTCTGGCCCTTGGTGCGGTAGTGAAGAAACCAGCCGTGATTGAAACACCTACCGGTGATGCCATTGCCATCAGGCACAAAATGTTCCTCTCTCACTCCTATGACCACAGAGTAGTAGACGGTTCACTGGGCGGCATGTTCGTGCGCAGAGTAGCTGACTACCTGGAGCGTTTTGATGCACAGCAGACTATCTAGTAGTTAGACTTTAGATAAGAGACGTCAGATTTTAGATTATAGAGATCAGACCGAAGATTATAGATATTAGAAATGAGCCTCGATGAGGCTCTTTCTTTATGTCCATGTCCCGAAAGGCATAGGTTTTGAATATTGCCCTTACACTCTACATGCTCCCATGGGGATTGCAAAGCTGATTTTACTAAGAGAGATCAATCGTCCGACCACTCAAAGTGGTCAGACGAATAGAAGCTTCGAATTTCGGTTCAATTTTTAGATTCATTTCTATTCGACCTTCGAAAAGAATCAGACCGCTAATTTCGTAATTCTCCATTTGAGCAGCATACTAATCAATAAGGCCAGTCCATAAACCATCAATCCGTATGCCGTGGGGATGATCATCATTTTAAGCCCCGCTGCCAACAGGCTCATAGAAATATCTCCAGCCACCTGAATGGCCGAAAAAGCAGCAATAAAATCAAGCGTACTGGCAAAAAGACCAACGATCAGGGCAAACAAGCCCACCTCTCTGATTCCACTGATTTTAGAATACGTTTCAGTATTGCCCTGAGCAGTCAGAATAGTCCTGAGGCTAAGCCCCGATAAGGTAAACATGATGACAGCACTGATGGTGATAACTCCCATAAAGAACACTCCTCCATTATAAAATATCTCAAGCATAATTTTTGAATTTTAATGTTTAAAACTTGCTTTCAAAGCTATGGAGCCATCTTTTCAATGGGTAGGTCATATCAGCACCTGTACTGGTTGTTCATCGACAATTACTTGAAAATAAGGAAAAACAGAGGATATTCATGCAGATTTTAACTAGTCTTGAACCATGAGCAGTCGTTCTCAACAGATACTCTTCTGGGCAGTCATTTTTGTTTCTCTCAACCTGCTTTTTGGTAGCCGATGGGATAATTACCCTGACTCTTTTTACTTCACCACCATGCTTATGCCGATAGCCATAGGCACCTCCTACTTTTTCAATCTCTTTCTGGTGCCCAAATACCTGACCAACCGGCAACACTTGCGCTTTGCCCTTTATACGGTTTACACCATTGTGATCTCGCTCTTTTTGTCCGCTGCTATCAGCATGTTCGCTTTCGTTATTCTGGCCGATCTGAAATGGAGAACCATGAACCCTATTGTAGGTGACATCTTTCAAATGGGTATGATCATCTACTTTGTAGCCATCCTCTTCTCATTTATCCGCCTGTATCAGTCTGACCTGAAGCACCAGGCACATATAACGCAACTGGAAGCAATACGGCAGAAGAATCTGCAAAAAGTGCTCACGGTAAGGTCCAACCGAAAATCGGTTCCTATTGCTATTCAAGACATTTACTATGTAGAGAGTCTGGCCGACTATGTCAGAATTCATACAGACTCGGACATAGTGATCACCAAAGAGAAAATCAGCAAGCTTGAGCAGGAGTTGCCTGACTGGTTTATTCGCATTCACCGCTCATTTCTGATCAACCGGCAAAAGATTGAGTCTTATACCCATGACTCAGTACAGATCAAGCAGCAGCTGCTACCACTGGGCAGAAAACATAAGAAAGAGGCTTTGAATAGGATAAACACTACTCAGCACACCTAAGGATTTAAAACAATTTTAGGTTCTCTTTAATGTGATTATATTCAAAATGTGAGAATTCTATTAGCACTTTTAACAGTATCCTTATTCAGTTGCACGACTAATTCAAACAGGGATATCACAGGAGAGTACCAGGGCTTTTGGGCGACTACCTTCTGGACAATAAATCTCAAAGACAAAGTCAATTTTGAAATTCGTTCGGTTGGTCATTTTGGTAACACCAGTACGCAAGGAACATATTCAATAAATGGTGACACCTTGATACTCAGCCTTGATGACAGTTCGTCCATCGCCAAATGGACAGATCATGAGGCCTTCCTAATCAACAAAGATGGCTGCCTCATAGATGTGGAAACAAGATACGACTACTGCAAAGTCAGGCCAGATGAATGGAGGAGTATTAAAAGAGACATTGGTTACCCTCAACTTCCTTATGACTCTAGCTACAAAAAAAGTATTGTTCATCAAATGGTACAGAAAGCTATCGACCAAATTGAAATAAAAAATGAGAGTGATTCCACTATGAGCATGGCTGAGTATTACCAGATAACCAAATCCAATGGATTCAGATTTTACAGGCTTGGTAAGGAAATTAAGCTAATGTCACAAGAAGAATTAAAGGCAAAAAATATCACAAATTACATAAACATAGAAAGCCTTGATTTGGGCCAAAAATCGGCACTAATTCAACTTAATATAGAGCCTTACCATAAGACGATAAACAGCACAATCTCATATTTCAAAAAAGAGAAAAAGAATTGGGTATCTGACAACTAAGATGGAAGCACATCAAATATTTAATAGTCTCAATTTAAAAGCAGCGCTTAAGAAAGAAGTCAACCAAAAGTTCACAAGGCTATCGGTACAAAAAGGTGATATTCTATTAAGTCCGGGAGACTATGTTCATCACCAGTACTTTGTGGTAGAGGGCTGTCTACGCTCTTATACCATAGGCAGTGAAGCCAAAGAACACACGGTGCAATTCGCCATTGCGGACTGGTGGGTGAGTGACTATACCGCCTTTTATAAGCAGGAAAAAGCCATACTGTTTGTAGAGTGCCTGCGAGACGCTACGCTCTTCAGACTTTCGAGAGAAGATATGCTGGCTCTTTTCAAAAAAAGCCAATCTATCGAGACTTTCTTTCGCCAGAAGACAGAGTCTTACATCAGCTCATTTCAAAAACGTATTATTGGTGACCTGGCTAAAACAGCCGGGGAGCGCTACAGCGATTTTGTCAGTACCTATCCGAATATTGAAAAGCTGGTGAAAAACTACCATATCGCCTCTTACCTGGGCATTACTTCTGAAAGCCTCAGCCGGGTACGTAAAGAGCTTGCCCGCTCATAGTTTTTCTTATCATAGGTCATTTTTTTGAACCGCAGGCCTGCCTTCCTTTGTTAACACAATCAGTCAGCAATAAAAAACCATATACAGATACATGAAAAACTTTGAGTTCGTAAACCCAACCAAAATACTTTTCGGCAAAGATCAAATCCAGAAGCTTTCTACTGAAATACCTGAAGGTGCCAAAGTGCTGATGCTTTACGGAGGTGGTAGCATTAAGAAAAACGGCATATATGAGAAGGTAAAGACAGCACTGAAAGATCATGAAGTGCTGGAGTTTGGTGGTATTCCCGCCAACCCTGAGTACGACATACTGATGAAAGCGCTGAAAATCATCAAGGAAGAGCAGATTACCTTTATGCTGGCCGTTGGTGGTGGCTCAGTGATCGATGGTGTTAAATTTCTGTCTTCGGCAGCGCTTTATGAAGGCAGCGAGCCCTGGGATATCCTGGCAAAGAAAATCCGTACGTTTAAAGGTCTTCCTTTCGGTACAGTACTCACATTACCTGCCACTGGCTCGGAAATGAACTCCGGCTCGGTAATTACCAGGGCAGAAACTAAGGAAAAGCTAACGATGGGCGGCCCCGGCCTGTTCCCGGCATTCTCCATTCTCGACCCTACGGTAGTGACTTCCATTCCGGAAAGACAAATTGCCAATGGCCTGGCCGATGCCTTTACCCACGTACTGGAGCAGTATATGACCTATCCTGCCGGTGCCATGCTGCAAGACAGACTGGCCGAGAGTATTCTTCAGACAATTATTGAGGTAGCCCCTCAGATTATGAAAGACCCTACGGACTATGAAGCAGCGGCTAACTTTATGTGGAGCTGCACCATGGCACTGAACGGCCTGATCCAGAAAGGGGTACCGACTGACTGGGCCATTCACATGATGGGACATGAGCTGACCGCCCTCTTTGGCATTGATCACGCCAGAACCCTGGCCATCATTGCTGAGAGCCACTACACCTATAACTTCGATACGAAAAAGGAAAAGCTGGCGCAATATGCAGAAAGGGTATGGGCCGTGACTGAAGGCACTTTAGAAGAAAAAGCCAAAGCCGGTATTGCCAAAACCACGGCCTTCTATCAGTCACTAGGCATTAAAACCAAACTATCGGAGTACACCGATCAATACACGGGTACTGCCGCTGAGGTGGCCCGCAGGTTTGAAGAGCGCGGCATGACCGGGCTCGGTGAGCATGGCACGCTTGCTCCTACAGATGCCGAGAAGATTGTTGAGATGGCATATTAAGGTTTAATGTTTAAATGTTTGGGAGTTTATAGTCAGATCAGGACTTAAGAATCCCTCAGAGTTACCTAAAGGAAACTCTGAGGGATTTCTATTACAGGCTCAAATGAATAAGCATAGGTCATGGCGCGTCTTGATTCTTTTTAAAAATACAAATTCAGATGACAGATGAGTTGACACAATTGGCACCTTCTCTTGATGGAGAAGGCTGGGATGAGGCCAATGAACAGAAGTCAATTCACTGTCATCGGTCACGTAGTGAAGCCATCTCTCAGATGATAGCTCAGCGTTTGACAGCCGATGATCGTCCGACCACTTGAAGTGGTCAGACGATTGACCCCAACCCTTCTTCCGTTTCAAGCTCAAGCTCAGGTCATTACCGCTGTTTTCGGGTCTTGTAGATTCTCCGAATCTCCTTATGCAACTGTTTATCCTGAGCCTTCTTTTCAAGCCTTGCCTTTTGATCCGATTTGGCTTCCATGTAGGCATCTTCATTGCGTAGCTTAAGGTAATTCTCATAAGCCACTTCCGGAATATCACCTGCATCTACAGCTTCCAATACAGCACAACCTGCCTCCACCGTATGCGTACAGTCTTTGTACCTACAGGCTCCCGACAATTCATTGATCTCGCCAAAGGTCTCATCTAATGCTCCTTTGGCAGAAAGTAACTGTAGCTCCCTGGTACCGGGTGTATCGATGATGATACCTCCATTCGGCAAAATGTGCATTTCTCTGCGTGTAGTGGTATGCCTTCCTTTGCCATCTCCTGCCCTGACCGCCCCTATAGCCATTGCATGTTCGCCTAGGAGTCTGTTGAGCAAGGTGGATTTTCCTGCTCCCGATGAGCCTATCAGCACCAGGGTTTCCCCGGCATTGATCTCGTCCTCCAATAGCTCTATACCCTGATTATTCAGAGCACTTAACGCTATTATCTTTACATCACCCAGGTGCTGCTCTACAGGAGCCAAAAGCGACTGAAGGTCATTTACCAGGTCGGCCTTGTTCAGTACAATCAGCGGGGTAATACCGCACTCCCTGACCAGTACTACTGCCCTGATCAGGCGGTTCACATTATAGTTATCATCAAGGCCCTGTACAATCAGCGCCTTATCTACATGTGTGGCCATCACCTGGGCTTCTGTCACCTGCCCTGCCACCTTGCGGGAGAGCGTATTCCTCCGCTCAAGCAGCTCCATGATCAGGGCTTTGTCTTCATCTTCGAAGTATTGAACCAGCACCCAGTCTCCTACTTTGGGCAACTCAGATTTATCAATGGCATTGAAGATCAGTTTACCGGTACACTCGGCAGTCACCTCACCTATGCCCGGCAATAGCAAATGATAGTTATTCTTGTTTTCTGCTGAGATTCTCCCAGCCATAAAGCCCTCGGGAAAAGCTGATAATTGATTTTCTAAAAAGGAATTCCAGCCCAATTCCTCTTCGGTGTAATTTTTCATCTCTTACGATAATAAATGGAAAATAAGTAGTAGTACTCCTTTGAAAAAAGGAGTAGAAATGGAGGTATTGCCTTGCAGGTTTTAGAAAAACGCTACAAAGCTAAATCACGCCTCAGGCTGGATATGTAGTATGATAGAGTTAATAAAAATCAAATATCTGGGCGTAAAGGTCTGACTTTATTTACACAGAGTCAAATCTCAAGTCATAGTTTTGTCGCGACAAAAGATTCACCCACATGTACAATATGATCCACACTTCAGGCAAAGGTTTGATTGTCTGTTAATTTTTATCCATTTTCCGCTGAGAGCATTGAACATTAAGCAATGAGTATATTCAAAAATCTATTCGGTAAAAAAACACCCAAAGAAAACACACCACCCATTAAGTCAAATGAGGACTTTTGGAGCTGGTTTGAGAAAAACGAAAGTGCTTTTCACAAAGCAGTGGATGATCATAAAAACATCGAGGAAGACTTTTTCGCTCACCTGGGCCCTAAACTGAATGAGCTACGAAAAGACTGCTTCTATTTTTTGACAGGCATGAGCGATAAAGCCACGGCTGAACTTGTGCTGACCGCTGAGGGCAACATAAGAAACATCGCTTTTTTAGAAGCTCTGGTAGCCGCTGCCCCTAACCTGCCCAACTGGAAGTTTACGCTTTTGAAACCCTCACTGGATATAGAAGACACCAATATTCAAATGGAAGGCTATGCCTTTAACAAAGATACCTTATCATTTTACGCCAACGAGCACCCTGAAATCCCTGATGAAATAGATATCACAGTTGTTCATAAGGACTTCCAGGAAAAAGACCGAGCCACTATATCTAATGGCACTTATATATTTCTGGATAATTTCCTGGGTGAGCTTGAGTTTGCTACGACTATTGACCGTCTGGATGTAATTGGTCCTGAAGAAGTGACCAAAGAACGGGTACCGATCGAAAAGCTCAAATCCTTCCTTAAATGGCGCGAAAAAGAGTTTGTTGAAAAGTACGAAGGCACTCGCTATGATACTGAAAACGATTCATACTCAAGTCTGGAAGCTAAAACGCAGGAAGGAGCCCCGGTGCTGGCCACTATCAACCGCACATTGCTCGACTGGGACAGAAAAGCATCTCACCCCTGGGTTTGTATCCTCAATCTCAAATATGATGGTAGTGAGAATAATGGACTCCCCAATGGCGAAGTGTATCAGCTACTCAATGAAATGGAAGACGAGCTAACAGATAATCAGTTAAGAGATCAGGACGGTTATCTGAATATAGGCAGGCAGACCACTGATGGTACACGCGAGGTGTTTTTTGCCTGCAATGACTTCAGGAAGCCCTCCATTGTACTGGATAAACTCTACCATGATCATGACCCAAGAGTCAGTATTTCATTCGACATCTATAAAGACAAATACTGGCAGACTTTTAACCGGTTTATGATTTGAAAACTAAGCTGATTGACCCGGATTTTTCACCCATCCGGACCAGATAGAGAGGGCTTGCGATTGCGAATCACAGCGCTTTTCGAGAACTTACTTTGGTACTAAACTCTTCTTCAAGTGGTAGGCTTAGCAACAGACAGATTGATTTTCAGGCAATGGAAAAACGAGGATTATCCTGCGTTTTCGGCATTTTACAGCGATGAAGCCAATGCGCGTTTTGTGGGTGGACAAAAAAAGCCGGAAGCAGCCTGGCGATTGATGGCTACCTACATGGGGCACTATCACCTCAGGGATTACTCTTACCTCGCTATTGATGAAAAGGATACCGGAAAACTTATTGGCACCGTAGGCCTCTGGAACTCTGAGCCCTGGCCGGAGCCGGAGTTGGGCTATTGGCTGCTACCGGAGGCACAGGGTAAAGGCTATGGTGTAGAAGCGGGTTTAGCCGTAAAAAACTATGCCCTCAACACACTTCAGTTGGACACACTTGTGAGCTATATCGACCCTGCCAACGAGCCTTCAAAAAAGCTCGCGCAGCGCCTGGGCGCCCGCTATGACGCGACTATCGAACTGCTCGATTTCGGGCCACATGAGGTATTTCGATATAAATAGTGAATCAGTCCTTTCTCACCGCTCCTGCCAGGGTATCGTGATGCTCCAGCAGTAAAGAGCGCAGGTAGCTACCAATGGTGTACACAGACTCGAAGCCCGCTACTTTGGCGGCTTTGTTCTCTACTTCTATCGGAATGTCTGCACTCTCTGCATAGTGCTTGATGTCCCGGTAGAAACCAATGGTGAAGATATCCGCTTCTCCGCCCATTACTTTCGTAAAGATGAGGTTGTCGTCTCTGTTGATTTCTTTGAGGTACACGTTTTCCATTTCACGCTCTTTCAACAGCTCTTTTTGCTTGCCTGCCAGGGCCTGAAAAATCTCTACATGGTAATAACCAAACTCTTTAAAGCGCTTATTAAAGTCTACAAAATCGGGCCCGGTGACAATCTGCTCCTCCTGAAAGGAGACATAATCGAAATAGTCGCTACCATAGGGTTGATCCTGGGTTTTTGAGGCCCTGCGCTTCTTTATAGCATTGTCTTTAAAATGGCTGGAAAGGGTGGTTCCGATAGGATAGATCATAAACAAATCCCAGTGGTCACCCTGAGAGTGGCGCATCAGAAAAGGCTCACGCATACCCAGGGCATTGTGGTTCTTCATGTCTTCTTTGAGCAGGTCGATCAACTCCAGCAGCTTACCGGGGGTAGCGCGCATGGTGGTCATTTTGTAGTAGTAATCCTGCGCAAAGGCTGTGGTGGAAAGCAAGAGGAAGGCAAAAAAGAGAAGCTTTTTCATAGGTCTGGTTATTTGTAGCAAACTACGTTTTTTTCTTAAATGATGGAGAGGCTTCTCAGGAGTCTTCTTCGAATGACTCACTAGGCCTCGCTCAGCGGTCTCACGCAGTGGACCCTGAGCACCAAAAGTCACTCGCGGGACGCGGAGCGACTGGGTTTAACCCGATATTTGAAAATCACCAACTAGGTTCTGATATTTTGAAGCTAACTTATTGATTTTCAAATCATCAGATTATGCAATAGTTGGCTATTGCATAATTTCGGTTTAAACACCCCGCTTTCCCATCCTGACGGTAGGAAGGATCTAAAGCGGGGTGAATCAGGATACTAACACTAGGCCCCTCGCTCCTCTGGATTGGAAAGTCACGAAGAGGCGAGGATAAGCAGACTATGAAGTCTAAAAACCCTAAACATACAGGGTCCTCTTCGAGAGACCCTGATGGTGGGTAATTTAAATCATCCGTCCGACCTTGATTCTTTCAAAACTCATGCAATACCTCCAAATATTCTTTTAATCGAACTCTTTGCTGGTGGCTACTGAATGGTATCGGTGCTGACGGAAAGCACAGGCTGTAAGGCCGTCACTCGCGGGACGCGGAGCGACTGGGTTGAGGAGAACCTGCGACAGAGAATCAGGGTACTGACTTTTGATCCCTCATACTTCAGGATGAGAAAATCAGGAAGAGGCAAGTATATAAAAAGACCATGAATTCCAAAAATCACATACATACAGGGTCCTCTTCGAGAGACCCTGATGGCGGGTTATTAGACCCCTCGTACCTCTGGATTGGAAAGCAGGAGGAATGAGCCTGACTACTGGCTAACCGATATTTTGGTCACTTAATCATCCGTCCGACCTTGATTCTCTCAGCGCTTGCGTAACACCTCGAAATATTCTTTTGATCGAACCCTTTGCTGGTGGCTGTGGGATGGTATCGGTGCTGACGGGGAGCACAGACCGTAAAGCCGTCACTCGCGGGACGCGGAGCGACTGGTTTTAGACAAACATACCTCCTACTTCCTACCCCTTGCCTCTTAATTCAAAACAAATCATTGTACTCATCCAGAAAACTAAGGATGGTGCTGTAGGTGTAGTCAAGGTCTCCATCTGAAATGATATAGGGTGGAATCAGGTAGATCACGTTCCCCAAAGGACGGATCAGCAACCCTTTTTCAATAAAGTATGGGTAGAGGTGATGCCGGGCCTCATTAAAATAGGAGGTATCCCTTTCGGTATTGAGCTCAAAGGCGAGGATGGTACCCATCACCCTTGGATTGCGCACCATGGCATGGACCTGCAGCTTTTCCAAAAAGGCAGTATGTCTCTTATTCAGTCTTTGCCGGTTGGCCTCACAGTCAGCTGACAACAACAGATCAAGTGATGCATTGGCGACAGCACAGGTCATGGGGTTGGCGGTAAATGAGTGACCGTGAAAGAAGGTTTTCATCAGGTCGCTTGAGCGGTAAGCCGATTGTATTTTGTCTGTACAGGTAGTAACACCCATCGCCAGAGCTCCTCCTGTCAGTCCTTTGGACAGGCAGAAGACATCAGGCTTATGTACTAGCTGATCGGCCGCGAACAGTGTGCCTAACCTGCCAAAGCCAGTCATTACCTCATCCGCAATACAGATCACATCATGCGCCTGCGCCAGGGAAATCATTCGGTCAAGTAACTCAGTAGAATAGACGCGCATTCCGGAAGCTCCTTGCACAATGGGCTCAAAAACAAAGGCGGCTACTTCTCCAGTCAGGATCAGTTCTTCAAAATGTCGCCAGACCTCAGCTTCTTTCTCCTTCTCAGGAAAATCCAGAAAATCCACAGAGAAGAGGTATGGATCAAAAGGTTCGGTAAAAGGGCCTCTCTCTCCTACTGACATGGCCCCGAAGGTATCGCCATGATAGGCGCCATCAATGGCTATAATTTTCTTTTTGCTGATACCCTGATTGTAGAAATACTGAAAGGCCATTTTGATGCCTACTTCTACTGCTGTACTGCCATTGTCTGAGTAGAATACCTTGGCCTGGTTATCAGGCAGTATCTTCAGTAAGCGCTCGGCCAGTTTGATGGCAGGCTCGTGGGTAAAGCCCGCAAAGATCACGTGCTCCAGCTTTTTTGCCTGTTCGGCAATGGCTTCTGCCAGGTAGGTATTGCTGTGCCCGTGAATATTTACCCACCAGGAGGAGATAACATCCAGGACGCGTTTACCTTCTGGGGTATAAAGGTTGACACCTTCCGCTCTTTCTATCACCAAAGGCTCTTCCATTCCCTTTAAAGGGGTAAACGGATGCCATATAGCTGCTTTATCTCTTTTAGTCCAATCAGTCATACCAATTCAACATTAGCTCATCCGCCCAATAGCGCACGATTTCCGGGTTGATCATACCAAGCTTTGGCAGATGTAACAGCACCTTGTAGCCGGCATGATGCTCGATAATGCGCTGGCTTTCTTCATTGATATCACCATTGAAGATCATGCCTCTGACCTTGTAGTTATTGCGTTTAAGGTAGTCGATGGTCAAGAGCGTATGGTTGATGCTGCCCAGATATAAATTGGCTACGAGTATTATCTCGGTGTCTGGCTGACGGGCGATGTCGATGACAAACTCCAGGTCGTTAACAGGTACCAATACACCACCGGCACCTTCTATTACCAGGTCATTGTCGGTTTGCACCGTCCCTATCTCGTCTACAGAAATGGAGATACCTTCTGCTTTAGCTGCAGCATGCGGAGAAGCAGGCATCTTCAGCTTAAAAGCTTCCTTGTGAAAGTTGGTGTGCGCGTTTGAAACCAGCTCTTTTACCTTGTCGGTATCTGCGGGTTCACCTGCCTGAATGGGCTTCCAATAGTCGGCAGAAAGTGCCTCAGTAAGTATGGCGCTTACCAGCGTTTTACCGCTGTCTGTACCTATGGCCGTAACGAAGTATTGCATATATCCGGGATGAGCAGCGAAAATAGAGTCTATTCTACGGCAGGCCAAGTGACAAGCTTACTTTTACTTATATACATCAAAACTAAATTACTATGGACTGAAAGTACCATTGATTAGTTCGATGATTAAACCCGGAGTATGTATTAGAAAATCTATTCCGTAGAGAACTCACTGTGAATCAGTGAAATGAATGAGCTTTTTGATTTAACCATAGCGGTGCTATGCATAAATCAATAAAACTCCCTGATTCTATGTGACTTATCTACTCATAACGAAGTTCCAACCCATAATCCGGGTTAAGGTCATTTCCAAAAGCTCTCTCATGTCGGAAGACCAAAGTCAGAAGTCTGGATGTATTTGATATCAGATTTAAAGCTTCCAGCCTTTCAAGGGACTCTTTTTAGAAAACGAAATTCGATAAAGAATCTCTGTACGCCCTGGATTGTGAAATTCTCAGGTAACAAATGGGAATTTGCGCTGACCTACTTCGATAAGCTTCCTGCGCAATTCGTCAAACTTCATGGGTTTCACAAGGTAATCATCCATACCGATTTGCTTGGCTTTCAGCACATCTTCTTCAAAGGCATTCGCGGAGATACCGATGATAAAAGGGGGTCTGGAAAGATTCAGTTCTTTGATCTGCATGGTAGCCTCAATGCCATCCATTACCGGCATCTGTACATCCATTAAGATCACATCATAGGCGGTCTTCTTCAGCAGGTACATCACCTCACGGCCGGTTTTTGCTATGTCGGGGATATACCCCATACGCTCCAGCACCAGCGAGGTAAGCTTACGGTTAATGGAATTGTCTTCAGCCAGCAGGATTTTTAGTGGATAGTCATTTGACAGCACCAAATCCAGCGGGTCAGGTCTGTTGTCAACTGGCTTCAGACCATCTTTCTCCAGCTCTACTACCTTCTTACCCGAGGCCAGTTGTACCTTAATGTTAAAGGAGAAAGTAGAGCCCTTACCTTCTTCACTCTCTACGGTGATCTTGCCTTTGAACAGCTTCACCAGGTTTTTTGCGATGGCCAGGCCCAGTCCGGTTCCTCCAAACATGCGTGAATGTGAGGAGTCTACCTGTGTAAATTCCGAGAACAGGCCATTTAGCTTCTGCTGGGGTATGCCTATTCCCGTGTCTTTGATGCTGAATTTCAGGTTGGCCACTTTGCCCCTGATGCCCTGGAGCTCTACCCTGATGGTAACAAAGCCTCTCTCAGTAAACTTTACAGCATTGGACAGTAGATTCAGCAGGATTTGTCTGAGCCTTGTTCGGTCGGCCAGTACAATTTCCGGTACATCTTCTTTAAAGATGAGGTTAAGTGCCACACTCTTCTTTTCGGCTTCATAGGCCACCAGGCTCATGGTTTCTTCCACCACCTTTTTCAGTGCAAACACCTGTTCTTCCAGTGGCATTTTACCGGATTCGATTTTAGAAAAATCCAGAATATCATTGATTACCCTGAGCAATGTTTCGCCACTTACCTTGATGGTTTCCAGATAGTCTTGCTGCTCTTCTGAAAGATGCGTTTCTTCCAGCAGGGCCGTCATGCCGATCACCCCATTCATAGGGGTGCGTATTTCGTGACTCATGGTAGCCAAAAAGTTGCTTTTCGCCCTGGTGGCGGCTTCGGCCGCATTCTTAGCTTCTCTCAGGCCATCTTCCAGCTGTTTTTGGGCGGTAATATCACGTGCCATCATCAGTACGCGGTCATCTGCCAGCCTGATAAAACGTGCTTCATAAAAACGCGTCTTTTTGCTGATATCCAGCCGGTACTCAACCGTCTGCAGATCTTCGCTGGCGTAAGCTTTGGAAAGGCTGTCTGAAAGAATCTGGTCTAGGGGTTCCGGGAAAATATCGGTGATATGGTTATTTAAAAAGTCTTCTGGCTTGATAAAAAGCTCCTCCTCATTGGAAGCCTGATAATCCAGAAATTTACCTGTCTTATCAAAGGTGACCATAAAGTCAGGAATGGCCTGCAGAATGAGGTTTTGCTTGCGCTCACTTTCCTTAAGCTCCATTTCTGCCTGAAACTGCCCGGTCATATTTTTAGCAATACCTGTTACTGTCAGTAGCTTGCCGTTCTCATCATACTCAGCTTTTTCGAAAGCTTCAAAGAGGTGAGCATCCCCATTAATATCTTTGATTTCTACCAGATGTGTCGGAATGACAAGCTTCTTTTCTTTGATAGATTTTTCGACCAGTTCTTTGCTCTTTTCATTAATCTCATTGTCTGTGCGTAAGTCATAAAAGCTTATTGGCCCTTCAGACATATCATAGCCCAGCACCCGCTTAAGGTTGCTGGAAGTATAAAACAGTTGCCCTTCTGCATTGTAGCGGTAGACAAAATCAGAGGTATGAGCCAACAGGAGGTCTAGTTTGGACTTTACATCGGCATCTTCATGCTTAAGCTTGTTGAGCGTTTTTTGGTCTTGCCTGCTTTTCGACAAATTGATCAGCAGCAGGACAAGCAACACCACCAAAGCAGTTATCAAAACATAAGCAATTGTTAAACTCATCAATAGGAGGTGAGGGTAGTCTGCAAATTAAATTCAGTGAAATAATTTACTACAAAATTAATAAATGAATAAAATATATATAGTCTTTTTTTAGATTTATACCATGTCAGGGCATGGCATTCTTTAATGAATCCTGCATATCAGCAAACCTTTTTAAGGCTTCAGCAATGAAGTTTTCGTTGAGAATTTCGTCTAGTTCCTGTTCTAAAACATCGAACTCGCTCACCTTAAAAGTTTGCTCAAAAGGACCTGATTCAAGCTTAATGAGGAACTTTTGGTTCCACGAAAACACTGTGATTTTACAATTTGGATTAGGAATCTCCTTGACTACTCTCATGACTTATTTGGTTTAACCTGGATTATGCAACAGGCTGTCTGTTATATAAACCGGATTCAGAACAAAAGTAGCACCTATCGTGGCAATCAGATGAAATTCAGTGGTTTAAATTCTCTTTTGAGGATAGTCTGACTCGAAGTACCCAGCCATTTATCAAGTACTGTAGCGTAGACTCTTCTGAAGTCTGTTTCAAACTTGAGATCTCCATTGTCGAGGTCGGTGAGATTCGGTGACTGGTTATAAACACCCGGTTTAACGGATTCACCTATCACAAACAGGTTGTTAGCTGTACCATGGTCAGTGCCACCACTTCCGTTTTGGCCCACCCTGCGCCCGAATTCAGAAAAGGTCAGGATCAGGGTATCTTTGAGCAGGTTATTCTGTCTGAGGTCATCTACGAAAGTCTTCATGGCATCACTGTAGACTCGTAATAGACGCTCCTGTTTACCTTTTTGAGCTACATGTGTATCAAATCCCGCCATAGAGGCATAGTACACAGAGGTTTCCATTCCTGATCCTATCAGTTCTGCTATGGTTTTAAGGTCTTTGGCAAATCTATTCTTAGGGTAAGTCGTGCTCGTTTTATACCGCTTGATCTTTTGTCTGATATGCTCAGCGGACTGGTTGGTTTCTACCAAAGTTTTGTAAAGGTAGCCGAGGTTAGTGTCCTGATGAGCCAATTCTCCATTAAAACTCACAAGCTTGTCCACCTTAGCCTGCCCTACCCTTTTCAGAAAAGACTTCACGTCACTCATAGCCAGGCCATTCAGTCCCTCTCCTTTCATAGCCAGGCTCAGTTTGTCATCAAGCTCTAATATGGCATGTGGAGATTCACAGTTGTGGCAAGAAGCGTCTAAATAACGCCCAAGCCAACCTGTACTCCAGATTTCATCGGTGTTACTTGCGGTATGCCAAATATCCATCGACCTGAAATGTGACCTGTCCGGGTTAGGATAACCAACATTGTTAATCACGGTAAGCAGACCTTCGTCAAAGAGCGACCGCATACCCGACATAGCCGGGTTGAAGCCAAGGTCATCGGTAAGCTTTAACACATCCTTTTTTGCAATGGCCAATTGAGGTCTTTTTTGATAATATACATCATTGCGGTAAGGCACTACTGTATTGAGACCATCATTGCCTCCTGAGAGTTGTACGATGACTACTCTCTTACCAGTATAGGCTTCAAACTGACGTGTAAAATCAGTTACAAAACAGGGCGCAAAAACAGAACCGGCTGCGATGAGCGATGACTGTTTGAGAAAGCTTCTTCTGGAGTTGTTCATGATTACTGCCTTTTAAGCCAATTGATATTCAGGTAAGCTCGCAATGGTCACAGCGAGCCATTTCACCTTGCTGTCCCCTTTTTTTTCTATTGCCTTTGATATTACCTCTTGATCCTTCTCGTTAAGCCCATTATTTACTAAAAATGCTGCCAGCACACCTATCATTTCCTCGTCTGTAGAACTCTCTACTTGTTTTTTCATCCCGGCCCAATTCATCTTACAGGTTTTTAAAAGCTTCGCACCCTTCAGAACGGCTAGCTTATCATTATCAAGGTCTTCTCTCAGTCTTATGCCCATCTCTTCGTTTTTTGCCAGCATGCTCACTAGTCTCATTCTGTTGACCAGGCTGCTACTGTTAATCCATTCTCTCCCTACCGGCCAGCCATTTACACCTGGGGGAAAAAAGAGTCTTTGCGCAAGGCTGTTCTGTAGATAAATAAGGTCTTCCGCTCTCTCAGTACTAAAGCCAAAATGCCTTCGAACCCCATGAATCAGTTCATGGGGAGACTTGATTTTATTGTTGATAAAGCGTGCCTCATAAAACCAATCTGCATTAAAAACATAGCTCAGCAAATCCCCAATATCATAGTCACTTTCAAACAGGCGATCAGCCATTTTCTGTATAAGTATCTCATCGGCCTGATCGGACACATAGTATTGAAAAAGCTTGGAAGACAGATGATAGGCCGTTTGCTTTTCAGATAAAATGATATCAAGGATGTCTTCCCCGTTAAAATTACCCGAACGGCCCATAAACTCTTTATCACCTGTATCATGCTGACGTTTATTAAAACGAAACTGACCGGAAAAACGATCAAATTTCCAGCCGGTAAAGGCTCTTGCTGCCGATTTAATATCTTGTTCAGTATAATGCCCCCTTCCCAGTGTATACAGTTCCAAAAGCTCTCTGGCAAAATTCTCATTGGGCCTGCTTTTATTGTTTTGATGATTATTGAGGAACAGCGACATGGCCGGGTCTTTTGCCACCGCCAAAAGCAAATCTCTGTATTTGCCTAAAGCGTGCTGTCTCAGTAGGTTGTTGTGAAGCTGAGCATAGTAGCCATTATCGTTTCTCACGCCAAAGTGGTCATGCCAAAACAGCGTAATCTTCTCCCTAACCATAGTACCAGGGTGAATAAGTTGTTCCATCCAAGCTATGGTGAGACCTTTTATCTTTTTGCGGCTTTCTTTCACGCGTTTACCAAAGACCATATTGATCTCTTTAAGGTCACGCGTCTTATTCAGCAAATCTGCCCTAAGGCTTATAAAAGGATTCTCCTGTATCACAGTCAGCGGCACATTCCTGGTACCTTTCTCCAATAAAGCTACAAGCTCTTTCTTTAATTTCAGCTTACTGTTTTGCCGAAGCTGCTCTAAAGAAAGACCAAAACCAGCCCTGTTATAGAGGTGTTGAATCTTTTGAGATTTTGACGGCATAATGGCTTGTTTACGACCCTTAGATAGGAATAAATACTGATAGTTTAAAAACGATAAAAATCTCAAAACCGTTTATCATAAAGCGATCATTGGTTTTTGATAGCAAAACGGAAAGTCTTACCATTGCGGCAATACAACCGTTCGATGATCAAGTCCACTTCCCTCCTCATACTTTTATGGATGATTTGCTGCACTTCATTGTGGGCACAGGAGCGCAAGGAAGTCCGCATCAGCCGGGCCACAGATGCCATCCAGGTTGATGGTCAGCTCAATGAATCTACCTGGCAAAAAGCAGACGTTGGTGCTGATTATCATCAGAATTTCCCTACCGATACTGTGATGGCAAATGCCAGAACAGAGCTACGCTTTACCTATGATGACAAGTACTTGTATATAGGTGCGATCATGCACAACCCCGGCCCAAGGGAGTATGTGACCCCTTCGCTCAGAAGAGACTTCAGGGGTGGTGGAAATGATATGATCGTAGTGGGTTTCGACACCTTTGACGATAACACCAATGCCTTTCAGTTTGGTATGAATCCTTTTGGCGTGCGCAGAGAGGGGCTTGTATCTAATGGAGGTGCCATTAGAGGTGACCTCTCCCTTGATTGGGAAAACAAGTGGATTGGAGAGGCTTACCAGGGTGAAGATTACTGGTCGGTAGAAATGGCCATTCCCTTTAAAAGTATCCGTTTTAAAGAAGGCGGCAAAGTATGGAACATCAACTCATACCGCATAGACAGCGGCACGGGTGAAAGGTCTACCTGGAATCCGATACCACGTAATTTTGTGCTTTACTCACAGGCACATACGGGCAGGCTCATTTGGGACGAACCTCTGGAAAACCCCGGAGCCAATATTGCCGTCATTCCCTACCTTTCTACCAATCGTGCTGAAGACAACACGGAAGGCGACCGCATCAGCGATGGCACTTCTGATTTTGGTTTTGATGCCAAGGTAGGGCTCGGCCCGGCCCTGAACCTGGACCTGACCGTTAACCCTGATTTCTCGCAGGTAGAGGTAGACAGGCAGGTAACTAACCTGGACAGGTTCGAAATCTTTTTTCCTGAGCGCAGGCAGTTTTTCCTGGAAAATGCGGATCTCTTTTCTCAGTTTGGCCTGGATCAGATGCGGCCCTTCTTTTCGCGTAGAATCGGGGTTTCCAGGGATGAAGAAACCGGCACCAATATTCAAAACAAAATCAATTTTGGCGCCCGGCTCAGCGGAAAACTGAACAATAACTGGAGGCTTGGGGTACTGAATATGCAGGCTGCGGAAGAGAGCGACATCAACCTACCTTCACTCAATTATACGGTAGCGGCCATTCAACGAAAGATTTTCAGCCGGTCCAATGTGGGCCTTATTTTCATCAATAAACAAGACCTGAGCAATGAATCGGGCACAGTCTTCAACCAGTTTAACAGGGTATTGGGTTTTGATTATAACCTGGCCTCTTCTGATAATAAATGGAATGCCAAGTTCTTCTTCCACAAGTCTTTTGATAAAGATGACCCGAATGATACTGAAGGTATAGACGAGAATGATGATACCTTTTCTACCTCGGCCCGCATTATCTACAGCACCATAGACTGGCGCATTACCGCACTTGCACAAAAGGTAGGTGAGAATTATAACCCGGAGGTGGGCTTTGCCAGACGTACCAACTATGAGCGACTCAACCTGGAGGTAAGAAAAAACTTCTACCCGGCATCCAGGGCCTTTCAAAGTATTAATCCTACCATAGGCCTGGATGTATTCAGAAATGAGCTGAACGGAACGACAGACTCTGAGATCAGCGTAGGTGTAGAGGGGCAGCTACTGAATACGGCAAGATTCAATGCTACTTTTCAGCGAACCTTCGTATACCTGTTTTCATCTTTTGATCCCACCCGCAGCGATAACCTGGAGTTACCTGAAGGCACAGAATACACCTATACCAATTTTGAGGCAAGCTATAATTCCAACACACGTAAGCCCTTCTTCTTTCAGGCCCGTACTACACTGGGCGATTACTTTAATGGCAAACTACAGAGTATAGGAGGAACACTGAACTACCGCATACTTCCATTAGGCATAATATCTATGGATTTTAACTATAACCGCATCAGGCTGCCCGAGCCTTTTGGTAGTGCAGACCTCTGGCTTATTGGGCCACGGGTTGACCTTACCTTTACCAAAAAGCTTTTCTGGACCACATTTGTTCAGTACAACAGCCAGATCGATAACCTGAATATCAACTCACGGCTGCAATGGAGGTTCAAGCCGGTATCTGACATATTCATTGCCTATACAGACAATTATCTGCCAAGTGATTTCAGCAATAAAAACAGGGCACTGGTTATTAAAATTACCTACTGGCTTAACCTCTGAGAGAGGACTCGATTCCGGCTCTTTATGAAACTACTCAGGTCTGTTGAGCACAAATTTGTGGTGAATATCTGAGCTTACGGAGCTGGCGACTGAGCAATACTGGGTAGCTGCCAGAATGCCCATTTTCTCAAACTCTGCCATGTTGGCATCGGGGGATTCGAGCGTAAAAGTGAGGGTAATCTCGGTAAAGCCACGAGGGTGCTCATCACGCCTTACACCATCTGCTTCCACACTTAGCGCATTCACGGTTTTTCTACGTTTCTTCAGCATCTGCACAAGGTCCACAGAGGCGCAGGCACTAATGGCAGAAAGCAATAATTCTGTCGGAGACATGTGTTTTTTCTCCTCTGCTTTATGCATGTCAATGTCTATAACATTGCCTGTTTCATTTACTGACTGAAACTCGTAATCGGCTACAAACGTGGTAGTTGTCTTCATTATTGTGATTTTCTTCGAAAGTGCGAAAATAAATTAATTAAGCCATTAACCGTACAATAATGAATTTAGTTTCCGGGTTTTAGGGGTTAGTCAAAAACCTAAGGACAAATGAAACGAAAGCATTTAAGACTATTCTTACTACTCACACTGGCTACTACACTGTTGACAGGTTGTGGCGGAGATGATGGAGAAAACCCGACACTCAATGTTAACATTGAGAATCAGTTTGTAAACCTGCCTTCCAATGTATCTGTCTTCTTTCAGGTGACGGATGCTGCCGGCAATGGCCAGGCAGGATTGAACGAAGGAGATTTTAATATTTACGAAAACGGAAGCCTGGTTTCTGAATTTGAAGCGGTACGCAAAATCCAGCCGAACGAAAGGATTTTCGACTATAATATAATGCTCTTACTGGACCTGAGCGGCAGTGTGCTGGGCAGCGAAAACCTGGAGTCACTGAAACAAGCCGCCAATGGTTTTGTAGATGAGGTACTTCCCCAGGAAGGCGCCAGTTCTTCGGGGGCCATCAAAATGGAAGTTTGGTGGTTTGATGGCTCTGAGAATATCAAATTGCTCCAGCCGGCTACTTCCGGACGAGCAGCATTGACTGAGGCCATCAACGGTATCAACGCGGATATGAGCTCTGATAACTCCACAAACCTGTATGGTGCGGTGATTCAGGGAGTAGAAGTTGCTTCACAGCGCCTTTCACAAACCCGTCAACTGGATGAAATAGGCTCCAGTGCCGTGGTAATCTTCACCGATGGTACTGACCAAGCCAACCGCGCCTCGAAAGGCCAGGCCATTGAGGCAGTAAGAAACGCAGACAGAGATATTGCCTTTTATACCATTGGACTTGGTGGCGAAATAGATGAGAACGTACTGGGAGATATTGGTAAAACCAGCTTTGTGTCTGCTGTGAATATTGGTGAGCTACTGAACAGCTTCCGCGAGATTGGCGATTTGATTAATAACCGTGCCAACAGCTTTTACCTGCTGGAGTACTGTTCACCCAAAAGGTCTGGAAATAACCAGCTGACCATTGAGGTAGTGAAGGGCAGCCTCAAGGGCTCTGCCACGGCTAATTTCGATGCTTCCAATTTTAATGGAAGTTGTAACCTGGAATAGGGACATAGCGCTTTGACAAACGCTTGGCAGCGCAAAGAAATCATTTAAGAAAATCCATGCCCAAAATGAATATTCGAGGGCATGGATTTCTTTGTTCTAAGCAAGTCATAGGACAAGTACAGGAGGTAACCAATGGTAATGGATTGTCTCCTTCACCTCAAAGGCTCCCAGCAGTTTTGCAGACCTGAAGAAATTGGTTTCAAAGTCAATACAACTCACCTGCTCTATTGGCCAGGTTTCGCGCTGGATCAGGGTTTTCATCAGCTTCCCCTCTTCCATGGCATAGGCCCTGTCAATGGCACCAACCACAGACTTCAGTTCCTTGTCTTTGGCAACGGCTTCATCTGTCAGCTTGTATCGGACGAAATTCTCACCCTGATCCAACCTGAAGCCATCCTCTTCACTGATCTGTGCATTGCTGAGGCGATAGTTAGTCATCAGGTTACCACTCCAGACTACCATGGGTTTATCAGAGAAAGACTTCAGGAAGAAGATACCCTTATTCTCTCCCTCGTTCAGGTGGCCATCATCCACCAGCAGCCGGAAGGCTACATGCTGATAATCAAAAGAAAGTGCTTTGGGCAAGCCTGTCGGGCGCATGTGCCTGAGCTGCACATTAACCATAGAGATGATGGCTTTTCCATCGAAGTCGCGGACCTTGATACCAGCTGGCATTAAAGGAAGCACCTCTTCCATATTGACACTAAAGTTGATCAGCTTTACCTTATGTAATTCGCCTTTATAAGTGATGGGGATTTGTTTCAGAAGTTTCATAAGGCAAAGAGATTAAAGTGAATAGAAAACCAAATAGCGAAAGCCTGCAGGCTTAAAAACCAGCTTATAGTCCAACCCTGGCTCAGTCCCATATATCGAACTCTGCGAAAGTGCATCAAGGCCATGGTGGTACTGCTTACCACTACACTGGCAATGGCCACAGCGGAAAGACTGGCAGCCGGTAGCCAAAAGAAGAGCATGCCGGGCAGTAGGATCAACACCCCTACTACCATGATTAATACCAGGTGACGCCAGTAGTCTCTTTTTTGATCCCGTTTCATAAGCAGACCAGAAGAGACCAGTTGTAGGCCCCAGCCCGCTCCGACTATCAGAAGCATTTCACCGGCCATATCCAATGAGGTTTTTTCAAAAAGCGGAGCAACAACAGCACCAAACAAGGCACTCACGCCCATGGCAATCATAATGCCCATCACTAGCCAGCGCAGAAAGTACTTCATCACAAATGGCGGGTCGCATTCGCAAGCGAAACGGCTCTTTCGCGGAAACAGGAAATAGCGATTGTAAGAGATAGTATGATACACATAGTTCAGTATGGCAAAGAGTGGTGAACCCGGTCTGATACCCCTTGCCATCCCGACTTTGGCTCCGAAAACCTGAAGAATCCCTTCCAGGCCATAGAGCGTTTTGTCAGACTGATCATCTACCAGCGCCATCTCATACCTGAAATGCTCCAGGTCTATTTTGGCTGATAGGTTTTCGTCCAGCAGATGGTAGTTAAGACACTTACTCTCGGGAATAATTCCCAGTCGGGTAAGCCACTTTTTTGAGTTAAGGCAAAGGCCACAATTACCGTCATAGATGATCCATTTGTTTGCAAGTGTTTCCATTTCAGTCTGCGTTTTAAGGTTTATAAATCGGGTTATCTCAACCCATGAGCATTTCTCAGATCTCTCTGCAGGTTGCGAAATACATATTCGTGTTCCTGCTCAATACCAATTCGCTCAAGTGGCTCCCAGTAAGGCCTGGGGTATAAATCTGTGGTATAAGTAGTGATTCGGATCATTTTGCAACTGCCTGCCCCTACAGGCTCGAAGTAGTAAATAGCTTCTTTGAAGCCGAGCCATTCGCGCCCGGTGAGTTCGTAATCGATTACATCCATTTTCAGGATTCTGCCCCTTTCCAGTTCTGTAATGCGCTCTACAATGCGTCCTCCCTCGAAGTAGCAAATCCTTAAGGCTCCTACCTCTTCTTTTTCCAGAATGCACTTCTGCGGTACGGGCAGGTCCAGCCTCATCAGAAAAGGTTTTTCAGCGATCAGGGTGTCTACCGACTTGATGGCATCATATACTTCCATCGGGCTATAAGGCAGTATGATTTCAGAGCTGACTTCATAAACAACCTCCTTAGGTTTCGAGACCTGGCTCTCAACGGAAATCGCACTGAAAAAGAGAACCAGAGGAATTAGCTGCACTCTTACCTTATTATACCTTGCTAAGAATGCTCGTCTGACGGGCCTGCCTATCAGAAAGCCGATAGCAACAGCCAATCCAAAAATGGGTAGCATGAGCAGCAGACAGATAACACCTTCGGTAGCAGTAATAAGTATCACTAAAAAGAGTACTAAGAGACTATTCAATATCCCCTTGAGCGCATCCTCAGGTTTGGCGGTTAAACCACCTGCAATACCGATGCAAAACGGAAGTATAACAAAGATCCCCCAACCATAATTCACCATACCTACATCCAAAAGCAACAGGCCAATGACTCCGTAAATCGCTGTTAACCCGAAGGCAAACCAAAAATTGATACTCCTTAGCAAATCTTTCATGTCTTTAGGGTTTTGACCTAGTGATTAAAGAGTTGTAACAGTTCACGCTTTTCGAGTTGTCTTTTGCGCAGGGCACCCATACGCCATACCAGGCTGAATTGATAGGCTGCAATGCCCCAGGGCACCACAAAGAGCCAAATAGCCAAGGCAGGCCAGAAATAAGAGAGTGTATAACCAATAATGAGTAAGCCTAAGAAGTAGACAGCAGTAAGAATCCAGTAATTCCCTAACCGTTGTTTGACCCAAGCGGGATAGCTGCTGCTAATGGCAATAAGCCGCAGCCCCACCGTCCACTGCATAAGCCCTAGGGGAATTTGTACCAGGCCGATCAGGACAAGTTGTCCCGGATCTTGTTGGAGGGTAGCTTTTAAAATGATAGTCAGTACCAACAGACCAAAAATGGCCGACAGAGCGAAGTAAGTTTTATAGTTTCCCATCTTTTTAAATTTTCAGGATTTATTGAAAGTTATTTTGTAAATTTTTTTCACTTCATAAGTATGATGAACAGTTCGGTAGATGATGCTGGAACTGGCTTAAGGGTATATATTCTTTATAGCTTCTCATACTTTTCTTATTTTCAATATTCTTTGAAACTTATGATTCAAATTTTTTTACTTCATCATTCGCATGATCATGTTGAAGAACCAGTTCTTGTCTGACCTCACAAACTTGTCAAGCGCTCCATCTACCTGTTTGGTGAATTCCCCCAGTTTGCCCGTTACTTCTTTGAAATGTGCTACCTCCTGCTTATCGCCTCCGTCTACTTCCTGTATTTCATCAAGCACACGCATCACCGGCTCAATCTCTCTCCTTCTGCGCTCTCTTGATACCTGCCTGGCAAGTTCCAGTATATCTTTACCAGCTTTGAAGAACTCTTTCCGCTCCCCTGGCTTGTATACCTTTTCCACAATGCCCCAATCCATAAGGCCACGGATATTCATATTAGCATTACCTCGCGAAATCTGTAACTCTTCCATAATTTCTTCGGTAGAAAGCGGATCTTCAGAAACCAGCAGCAAAGCATGAATCTGGCCCATGGCCTTATTAATACCCCAGGCCGAGCCCAGTGTGCCCCATGACTGAATAAATTTTGCTTTGGCTTCATCGTAATGCATGCCTAAAGGTAATCATAATTATTTAACTTTCAATAATTATTGAAAGTTTTATCAAAAAGCTTCTTCTCTTCTGCTGAGGTCAGCAAATAACGGGTGCCATACCACCACATAAATCACAATATTTACAAATGGAAACATTTATTGTAGACTCCTTTACTGACGCAGCCTTTAAGGGAAACCCTGCCGGGGTTTGCCTGACAGACAATCCACTAAGTGAAGACCTGATGCAGTCTATTGCGATTGAACTCAATTTATCTGAAACGGCCTTCGTAGAAAAGCTTGCCGGTGAAGCGCAGTACAGTATTCGCTACTTCTCACCCAAAATGGAGATTCCTCTATGTGGGCATGCCACACTGGCCTCAGCCAAGGTACTCTTTGAAAAAACCGATTATCAGGAAATTCACTTCAAAACCATTCAGGCGCTGAAACTCAGCATTTGCCAAAGTGAAGGAGATATTGTAATGCAATTCCCTGTTTATGACACTCAGCCAGATGAAGCGCCTGAAGCTCTGCTAGCGGCACTGGGCCTGGATGAAGTAATTACGGTAGCCTATAATGCAGAAACTCAGATTTTACTTTTAGAGATAAGCGATAGCCAAAAGCTGGCAAGGCTGAAACCCGATTTCCAGGCACTGACCAAATCACACCAAGGCATTCACGGTGTTTTGATCACTGCTGAGGCGCACGATCATTATGATTTTCATTCACGCTACTTCTGGCCCTGGAGCGGATCGAGTGAAGACCCCGTAACCGGTGGTATCCATACCTTTCTCGCCCCTTATTGGGCTTCACGACTGAACAAGAAGCGCATGAAGTCTTTTCAGTCATCGGCCAGAACAGGCTTTATGGAGGTGGAATTGCTGGACGATCAAAAAATGCTGATCCGGGGCAGTGCGGTCATCACTTTTGAAGGTAAATTCAGGGCCTAAAGCTGTTGACTTATGTCTGACCCTATCATTCGCCCCGCCATCGCCACTGATGTGGATGCCATTGCTGAACTGATGGTAGCCCATGCTTTGTATGAGCAATCTGCCATTGAGAAAGAAGGCCTGGCGGCCAATTTCGAAAAGCACCTGGCTGACCCCGGTCACGAGCTAAGATGCCTGGTAGTAGAGTTTAATGGGCAACTCCTGGGCTACACCACCTTTATGAAACAGTTTTCTACCTGGGATACTGACTTTTACATCTATCTCGACTGCCTTTACCTGGATGACAGTATGCGTGGTCGGGGTATTGGTCAGGAGTTGATGGAGCACATCAGGGCTTATGCCCAGGCAGAAGGCTGCAAACAGGTGCAATGGCAGACACCCGATTTTAATACGGGTGCCATAAAATTCTATAAGCGCCTGGGGGCTTTGGCCAAAGCCAAGGAGCGTTTCTTTTGGGAAGTATGATAAACTGATCTCTTAAGACCTTCAAAGACACAATATTAACCGTTGACTGAGCGTCACTGACTATCGCCTCGCAGCCTACTCATCTCTCAAGGCATCAACCGGATTGCTGATAGCTGCTTTGTAGGTACGGTAACCTACCGATATACCTGAAACAAGTATCATCAGTATCAGTGCTGTCACAAAGGTGAATGCCCCCATGGTAATATGATAGGCAAACTCATTGAGCCATTCATCCATAAGGTAATAAGTAATGGGTGCTGAAATAGTAAATGCGATCAGCATCAAGCCGATAAAGTCTTTTGAAAGCAAGCGAATGATCTGTAGTGCGGAGGCTCCCAGCACCTTTCTTACCCCCACTTCCTTCACGCGTTGTTGTACCTTATGTGCGGCCAAACCATAGAGGCCGAGGCAGGCAATCAGAATGGTTATTAAGGTGAACCACTGAGCAAGTTGTGCTGTTTTTAAATCGTTCAGATAAGCACTGTCGAATATATCATCCAGATAGCTGTAGCTAAAAGGGTACTCAGGTGAAAAACCTTCATATTTGGCTTGCAGACCTGCCAATACCTCTGCGGTACGGTCGCTCTCCATTTTAATAGAAACTCTTCTGTGCCGTTGGCTCAGGGTAATTTGTAAAGGTTCTATTTCCTGTCTGAGCGACTGCAGGTGAAAGTCTTTGATTACACCAATGACCCGATTCGTATCTCCCTGTGCGGTAATCAGCTGGCGACCAAGTGGCTCGTCCCAGCCAAATGTTTTCACAGCCGTTTCGTTAAGTATAACGCCCTTGCTATCACTCAAAATCTCGGGATTGAAAACACGGCCAGCCAGCAGTTCAATTTCGTAGAGCTGAAAGAACCCCGGACTTACCGTGGTGGTAAAGATTGGTATGAGGTCATCCTCTACCCTTCCCGGCCAGTCAGCACTGGTGGTAGAAGTAATATTCGTGGGTAAAGATCGCGAAGAGGCAACCGCCAATACTCCCGGAACTTTTCTAAGCTCATCTTTAAAAACCCTAAGCTGATTACGGACACCTCTGTCTCTCACATTCACGATGACTACCTGATCTCTTGTATACCCGGCATCCAGGTTGTCGATATAGCGAAGCTGATCTGAGAGGACAATAGCACCAACGATTAAACCCGAAGAAATGGTAAACTGAAATACCACCAGCCCGTTTCGAAACAGGCCTCCTTTTTGTCGGTCATTCCTGCCGGATAATGATTTCAGAGGATTAAAAGAGGTAAGTAAAATGGCTGGATAAAAGCCCGACAACAGGGTAAGCCCGAAACCAAGCCCCATAATGACTAACCAGAACATAGTAGAGCTAAAATCTAATACCAGGCTGCGGTCTACAAATGATGCAAATACTGGCAGGGTAAGAGAAACCAAACCAATCGCTAAAAAGAGGGAAAGAAAAACCAATAGTCCCGATTCGATCAGGAATTGACCTGCAAGAGCACGATTACCCGCGCCAATCACCTTTCTGACACCAATTTCTTTAGCCCTGTTGGCAGCCCTGGCAGTAGCGAGGTTCACATAATTGACGCTGGCTATCAAAAGTACCATCAAAGCGATACCCATATAGATATACAGCCGTTGCGCGTCAGCTACAGGTGCTATGCCAAAGTTGATATCCTGTGCAAAGTGTATCTGCTCCAGTGGCTGGAGATAATAGTTGGTTGTTTGCCCGTCTTTATCAATCGGATCATCTGCATATTTGGCTCTCAGCTGTGGTAATTTTTCCTGCAACAGTTCTGCATCTGCATTTTCGCTGATCCTGATGTAGGTGTAATATGAATTGCTGTTCCAGCGATCAAGCCTCTCATTTTGTAAGGTCATCAGTGTCTCAAAATTCACCAGCATATTAGCCACGAAATGAGAGTTCTCTGGCATGTCTTCGAACACTCCGGAAATGGTCATCGTGTGCTCATTTCTGAAATCAATCACCTCACCAGCTACATTCGTCTTACCAAAGTATCGAAGCGCCAGTGACTCAGAAATGGCAACAGTATTAGGTGCTTTTAAAAACCTGTCTGAGCTGCCACTTACAGATCTGAAACTGAGTATCTGAAAAATATCCGGGTCAGCAGCATAGACAACCGGCTCCATGTACACCTCATCTCCCGCCTTTATCAATGTATTGTTGTAACGAATCAGCCTAGCAGCCTGTGTTACTTCAGGAAACTCGGCCTTCAGAGCATCCGCCAGCGGACCGGGAGTATTCGCATACTTATTGGACCCCTGGTACTCTCCATAGATATCCGATTTGTAAATACTGAAAACCCGATCTTTATGTTCGTGATAGCTATCGTAGCTAAACTCGTAAGACACATAGAAAGAGATAATCAGAAAAACGGCTAATCCGGTACTGAGTCCTATCAGGTTCAATACTGTATAGCCTTTGTGTTTTTTAAGGTTTCTGAGCGAAACATTGATATTATTCCTGATCATTGAAAAGTGATTTAGTGAGTACTGACTACCTCCTTTGAAGTAGAGATGAAAAATGACGCCCATGACGCTTTTGAGATAGAGAAAATCGGCCTGGGGCTTCCCTTTTTCTTTTAGGTTCTGTGCATAGAGTTCGCCCAGGTCCCAAAGTACCGTGCTAAAAAAATCGTAGGAGCAAAAGCTTTTCAACAACCATTCCCCTAAGCGTGGAGGCTTCCCCCCTGTGTTATTCTCCTGCATGCCCGGATACTCTTTTTTCTTTGAGCTCAGGTTATAAAACTCCACTTCCGGAAATTAGTTTCCTAAAAAGAGAATAAATATTCACAAACTACCTTTGAGAGGCTACAGAAGCATGTCTATGCTTGATTTTTTTTACCAGGCACTTGTATATTGCGGTATGACACTGGTAATTATGTAGCTGACATGAGATATCAAATCAGATTAATCGTTCTCTTTTTTCTCTTTTGCATGGCCTGTGGTTGTGAAGATAAGGGCGACCTGAAAGATGAGGTGATCAACCTGGAGCTGATCTACATAGCCTGGGCTTGTGACTGTGCCAACTGGGCTACTTTGGATGACATACAGCGCTATCCGCACAATGCCGGTGACTCCCTGGCCTATATGTCAGTTTTTATTGAACCCGACTCTGAAGATCTGGTATTACCCGATACTCTTGGCTTCTCCAATGACTTAATACGGTTCACTGGTAGCTTTTATGAAAAGAGGGGATTTCCTGAAAACTACTACTCCATCGAAAATCCTGATAAAGCCCGGGTATTTCGTTATACGGCCTTTCAGGTGTTAAGCAGTAATTATCGGACCAGTAAGAAACTCATGGAGGAGCACCAATAAGGCCTCATTACTCAGCCCCGTACTACCATAAAAGGGTAAGGAACAACCATAGTTAACTCTTACCCCGGAATTCTCAACGACATTTCTGATATCTCTCTGTAGGTTGGCTTTCAAAACTCAGCTATATGCATAGATGGTCACCCACTCTCCTGCTCTTTTGTTTGTTTGCCTGCAACAACCCTGATGAAGGACATAATACTCGACCTGAAACCATGCCGGAGTTTAGTTGTGACTCACAAGACTTTCAATACACTGGCCAGACCGGCTGTGACGGGCAAATATACCCTGACCCAGTCAGTTCTGCTTATGTATTGCCCTATGCTGTAGGCGAAGCCTATAAAACAGGGCTGGTCAATTGCTCTTTTTCTTACCATGCTCCGGGCCAACCCGACCAATATGCTTTTGACTTTGACATGCCAGAGGGTACACCCTTTACCGCAGCCAGAGATGGAAGGGTAAGGAGGGTAATGAATGGCGCCTCCAGCACAGGTGGTGGTACAGGCAACTATGTACTCATCGATCATAAAGACAATACCTTTGCTTACTATTTGCATTCGCCCAAAAATGGAATTTCAGTAGCCGTAGGGCAAGAAGTTAAACAAGGTGAGGTATTGGGTGTCACAGGACGCTCTGGACTGGCCGGCTATCCTCACTTACACTTCATTGTAATTAAAGGCCAACCGGATTACCCATACCAGGGGGTGCCTGTAAGCTTTAAAAATGCAATCCCTTCAGATGTTGTGCTACAAAATGCAGTTACCTATACAGCCTGTAACCACTAGACTACGGAGCCTTTGAGCCGATACTTCAGCATGGCTTTCTAAATAAGCCGCCTCAAAGGTATGCCCGAATCATATAATAGACCCTCTATTACATGATTAGGATTAAAACGGCAAACCTGCCCGGTCTTACTATCTTTTTTCTTCATCTCAGGCTCATTAAGATTATTGACTGGAGAGTTTGGTCATTTTTTTCTTGCCTCTTAAATTTTTTTCCATTCTGCCACACCCTCGGCAAAACAAAAAGGAGTCTTTGAATTTCACACCAGAAATTACCACCTACCCCAAAAACACTCTTTTACATGGGTATCTCATCGATATCTCCGTTAAAAATTCATGTTATTCGCCTATGGGTAAAGGCAAAAACAATTGTTATCATTAAAAGATATAGCTAGAATGCGAATGTGTATGTGGATTGGTAGTGCAACTTTTGAACCGCTTTCCGTTCACATATAGAAATTACTCTTCAGCCATATAAAATATGCCGCTGAAACAATTTAACTAATTGACTATGGACTTTCATGAGTCAATTAGAATATTCGACCAAAGTATGACTGACCTTGTTACCGCATTGAAGAATGGGAATGCGTGGGCGCTCGAAGCACTCTTCGAAAGCTACCATGTCAAGGTCTTTAACTTTTGCTACAGTTACCTGGGGTCGAAAGAAGAAGCAGAGGAACTCGTACAGGATGTATTCGTAAAACTCTGGACCTACCGTGATCAGATTAAGAGCGAACTCTCCATTAACGGATTGATTTTTAAGATTGCCAAAAACCTTACGCTCAACAAAATCAGAGATAACGCCAGGCAGCGGAATGAAGTCAGCATAGACCACCTCACCACAGGCACCAACTATACTGAAGAGACCATCTTCTTCAAAGAGCTTGAGCAAGAGCTCATGAAAGCCATCGAAACCCTCCCTCCCAAAAGAAAAGAAGTATTCAAGCTTAGCAGATTCAATGGGCTTTCCAATAAAGAAATCAGTGAGCAAATGAATATCTCTGTCAATACGGTAGAGGGCCAGATGCGCAAAGCGATAAAATACCTCCACGAATACATGGACTGCGCTGTATTGCTCATTTTGCTACTCTTCTGAGGTCTACCTGCACTTACCCTTTATACTACTGACACAGAGCCAGTTGTCAGCCCTGAGACAAAAGGCTGATGCCTTAAGAATATGGCATTAGAAATCTTTCTCGAAAAAATCTTCTGTCCGAGTAACGGTAAGGCAAATTTCCTGTGTAGTTAACTCATAACAACATAATAATCTAAAACATTGGCTAAAGAAGATCTCATCAGAGCTTTCCTTAAGGGGAAATGCTCAGAGAAAGAATTGCAAGAGCTCCGTTTCTGGTTGAGTTTGCCTGAGAATAAAGAGGAAGCAGAATCACTTTTTAAGATGAAGTGGGAAGAAACATCAGGCGAAGAATTGATAACAGGATATGACAAGGAATCCGTTTTTGACGGTATTCGGGCCAAAGTGCGCGAGCTGGAAAAGCCTGACCCTGTAATACATACAACGAAAGACAGGGTGGCCTACGGCTACCCAAGAAAGAAGAGGGGCGCAAGGAGCATCAAAGTTGTCTTAGGACTTGCCCTGATCCTGCTTCTTGGCTACTTCGTTATTCCAGCACCGGATACCGGCTCTGACCCAAGCATTGAGCAAATCACCAGAGTAGCTCCCAGAGGCTACCGAAACACCATAACATTGATGGATGGCTCTACAGCCACTCTGAATTCCGAAAGCTCCATCACCTATGCCAAAGACTTTGGCAAAGAAAATCGCATCATTTACCTGACCGGAGAGGCCTTCTTCAGGGTAGCACGAGATGAAACAAAGCCTTTCGTGGTTATTTCCAAAGATCTGAAGACTACCGCGCTGGGTACCTCATTTAATATAAACGCCTACGAAGGAAACGATGAAGCTATATCACTGGCTACAGGCAAGGTAAAAGTTGAGCTGAACATGGTCCAAAACAGTGATGCCCCTCAGGAAGAAATGATACTTACTCCGGGAGAGCAGGCCGTATGGACGGGTGAATCCACAGGGCTAACCAAAAGAGAATTTGATTTCCGGGAGATACTGTCCTGGAAAAACAACGTGATCTATTTCAACAATACCGAGCTGAAAAGCATGATCAGAGTGCTAGAGAAATGGTACGATGTACAAATAACTATTGAAGGAAATACTAACAGACTGACTGACCACGGCACAGGCAAATTCAAGAATGAAAGCCTGGAAAATGTACTGAGCTCACTGGGCTTTACCATGGGCTTTACTTATCAAATAAACGAGAAGAAGATTACACTAAAACTAACTGAAAAGAAAAATGACTGACACCAGCTAGATAAGACTTTTTTATGAAAAAAAAGCCTGGGCTCTCTACCGCCAAATAGACCACCCAGGACTTAGAAACATGTTTTAAAAAAAACGCCTCAATATATGCAAAATAAGTACAAACGCTTACTCCTTAAGGGTATGAAGCATTCTATATATGGACTAATATTCCAGATTTTTTTGATGGCTTCGTTAATGGCTAATGAGACCAATGCACAAAGCGTAAAAAACTACAAAGTTTACCTTACGCTGAATAACTCTACAATCGCGGAAACTTTCGATCTGATTGAAAAGGGTTCAGAGTTCAGATTTATCTTCAAAAGCGAAGATATTGATGAGCAAATCAGACTCAATCTACCTACGGGTCAATACACAGTAGCTGAAATACTTGAGCTGGTTTCGAAAGAAGCCAATCTTAAGTTTAAGCAAATCAACGAGAACATTTCTGCTTCACGCATTGTCAGGGCCGATAAACGGGCCGCTGATTTTGAGAGGGTGGAAGATTTCAAAGTAAGGACCATTACCGGTAAGGTAACCTCAGTTGCTGATGGCATTGGTCTGCCCACTGCTACAGTACAGCTGAAAGGTACAACCAACGGTGTACTGACTGATCCTGATGGTAATTACAGCATTACCGTACCAGATAGTGGCGGCACTTTGCTTTTCAGCTTTTTGGGTTATGTAACTCAGGAGGTTGAAATCGGAAACCAGACGGTAATTAACATCGGTCTGGTAGAAGACGCTACAAGCCTGGGAGAATTTGTAGTTACTGCCCAGGGTATTGCCCGTGACAAAAAAGCACTCGGTTTTGCCCTGTCAGAAGTTAAATCTGAGCTGATTGAAACACGTCCTGAAACCAGCGTAGCCAACATACTGCGCGGTAAGATACCGGGTGTACAAATCACCTCTCGTGGTGGTTTGCTGGGATCGGCTACCGATGTGGTAATCAGGGGTGTATCTTCCATTAACGGAGATAACCAGCCTCTCTACATTGTAGACGGTGTATTCTATGAAGGCAATCGCTTTGTAGACCTTGACCCTAACAATATCGAAGATATTAAGGTACTGAAAGGACTGGCCGCTTCGTCACTTTACGGACAAGAAGGTAGAAACGGTGTAGTATTGGTTACTACCAAAACTGCCGGTCGTAATACTGGTGAAGACCTCTCCATTACACTTGCTCAGCAAGTTTTCATTAACCAGGTAACGGGTTTACCTGATTTTCAGAATAGTTACGGACAGGGCTCTCAAAACACGCCTAACACAGGTTTTGTAGGAAACTGGGGTGGTAGATTTGATGATAACTACATCGTAAACAACCACTTTAACCAAAGCAGGTTTGCCGGTATTTTTCCTGATCTTCAGGGTACAGTACCTTATCAGGCTTTCCCTAACAACATTGATGACTTCTTCCAGGATGGTCGTGGTACCAATACTTCATTGGTGGCCAATGCCAGAGTGGGTGAATCTTCAATTGGTTTCAGTGTAGGCTACAATGATGAAGAAGGCTACTTGTCTTCTAATACCCTGAGAAAGCTGAACCTTTCTTTGAGTGCCAACACTAAGATCGCTGAGAAACTGAGATTAGAAACTACCTTCCAGTTTAATAATACGGTAATCAGAAGGCCTCCTAACGATATATTCAGCAGAACCCTCTTTTTACCAAGAAACTACGACCTGTTAGGACTTCCCTGGGAAAACCCTTTTACAGGAGAAAGCACCTGGTACAGAACGGACAGGGATAACCCTATCTGGCAAAACAACAACCACCAGAGCGGTAGCGATAACAACAGGGTTTTTATGAAAGTAGGCCTTACCTACGAACTGACTGACTTCCTGAATGTGAGCTACAGACTGGGTTATGACCAATATGTAACTGAGAGCTTCCAGCGCGAAAATAAAGGTGGTGTGAGATTTAGCCAGGGACTGGGCTTCTACAATCAAAGCTCATTTACCAGGTCTAACTTTGATCACAATATCCTGCTGAACACTAAAGAGATGTCTATCAACAGTGACCTCTCTATTACCAGTCAGTTGGGTTTCAATGCGCGTAGTATCAATACCAAAACATTTGGTCTCAATAGTACGGAGCAACTGGTTTTCGGCTTTTTTCAGCATGAAAACTTCCTGAATTATCAGCCAGCCGGTGACTCTAAAACCCGTACCAATGTACTGGGGCTTTATGCGCAAACAGAGCTTGCCTACAGAGATTATCTTTTCCTGACACTGAGTGCCCGTAATGACTGGGGATCACAGCTGGAAACAGAGAATAACTCTCTGCTTTACCCAAGTGCTTCGGTATCGTTTATTCCTTCTGAAGTATGGGAATCTTCAATGCCTGATTTCGTAGACTTCCTCAAGCTGCGATTTGGTTACGGTTCATCTGCTGGTTTCCCATCAGCTTTCAGAACCCGACCTATTTTGAACCTGAATCCTATCTCGCTTATCGTAGATGGTCAGAACATCACTACCAACTCTATCAGTGGTGTACAACCCAACCCGAACCTTAAGCCTGAGAGACAAAGAGAATTCGAGCTAGGTACAGAGGCTACCCTCTTTAACGGAGCGGTTGACCTTGATATCAGCTGGTACAAAAAAATCAGTGAAGACCAGGTATTCAGTGCACAGCTACCACCTTCAACCGGTTTTACCAGCACTTCGATCAACGCTGGTCGTATTGAGACAAAAGGTTTAGAGATGGGCATCACGGTTTTTCCTGTGAGAAACAGCAATATGACCTATGCTATCACCAACAACTTCACAGCTTATGAGACTACGGTAGTTGACTTACCAGAGCCATTTGTGGAGTATTCTGGTAACAATGCAGCCGTAATCGGTATGCCACTGGGTGTATTCAGAACTACGTACATTGTAAGAGATGACGAAGGTAATGCACTGATCAACCCTAACGATGGTACACTGCTTACCAGTGGTGATGTAGGGCTTGACCAACGTGTAACGGGTGATCCAAACCCTGACTTCCAGATTTCTCAGATTCACGGTCTGACCTATAAAAACTTTAACCTGACGGTACAGCTGGAATACACCCATGGTGGTGATATCCTCTCTACTTATGTGAGAAGTATTTATGAAAGAGGTGTATCTACAGATACTGAGGATCGTGAAGGCACTTTCTTCCTTCCTGGTGTTTTAGGAGATGTAAATACCGGACTTCCTTTACTGGATGAGTCGGGAAACAAAATCCCTAACCGTATTCAGATGACACTGAACGATATTGTATTCAGCAACTCTTTCAGATCATTTGAAAACAACATCTTCGATGCTTCTGTCTTCAGAATCAGAGAGATTAACCTGAACTACTCTCTGCCTACTGATTGGGCACAGAAGGTAGGCCTTAATGGTGTAACAGTAACCGGTAACGTACAGAACGTATTCTGGTACGCTCCTCACTTCCCGAAAGGCATCAGGCTAGACCCTGAAAACAACACGTCAGGTGAGAATGGATTTGGAGAGCAAGGTATTGCTGATCCTTCTATCAGAAAATTCTCAGTAGGTCTTAGAATCCAATTTTAATAGCAGATCAGATGAAGAAAGTATTCATAAAATCATTTTTCCTTTTCTCCATCATGTTCGCATTTATTTCATGCGAGACATTAGAACTGGAATCCTTAATTGAAAACCCTAACGCACTTGGACTAAGCTCAGCTGACCCCAACTTCATTTTAAATACCATGCAGCTTAACATGCGTGATCAGAGTGAAGATATGTCGGGCACGGTAGACCAGGCAGTAAGAATGCAGGTAACCGGAGCTACTTACAATGCACAAGCGGCCATTACTGCACTGAATGGCGAGTGGACCAGACTCTATGGTTTTAACCAGGACTTTATTACCCTGGAAACACTGGCTGAGGGCAATGACGATCTCGGAGTTCACCTGGGAATGGCACAAATTATGAAGGCAGCCATGTTTGTTTACATGGTAGACCTGACAGATGGTGCCGTATTTTCAGAGGCTAACAACCCTGAAATTCGTAACCCGAATGTAGATACAGGAGAAGCCGTTTATGCTGCTATGTATGACCTGCTGGATCAGGGAATTCAAACCCTGGAAAATACCGCAGGCCCGGCTCCCACCAACGACTTGTTCTTTGGTGGTGATAAAAATGCCTGGATTCGCTTTGCCAACAGCTTTAAGTTGAAAATGAGGCTGACTACCAGGTTGGTAACGGCTACGGAGTCTACTTCTGCGATCAATGCCCTCATTGCTGATGGTAATCTGATTGACAGTAACAGCGAGGATATGGAATTCCGTTATGGGGTTTCAGGGCCTCCATTCGAAAGCAGACACCCCTTCTTTACCGGAAACTATATTACCGGAGCGGGGGCCTATATGCCTAATTTCCTGATGTCTCACATGAGAGACTCAAACGCGGTAGAGGATCCTCGTATGCTGTACTACTTTTACCGACAAACTACGAGAGATCCACGAAATGCTTCTGAGCTTCCATGTCTGGGTTCTCCTAACTACCCTTATTGTAATATACAACAGGGTTACTGGGGCAGAGATCATGGTGATCCGAACGCTATTCCTAATGACAGGAACCTGAGAACAGTATATGGAGTCTATCCTGCCGCTGGTGCTTTTGACGATCAGTTTGCTGATGTCGTGGATTCAGATAACCTGGGCGGTAATGGCATTCATCCTGTTATGCTTTCATCATGGGTTCAGTTTATGTTAGCTGAGGCTGCTCTTACATTAGGTACTACAGGCGATGCTGCTACTTACCTTGAAACTGGTATCCGTCAGCATATTGCCAAGGTAATCAGCTTCTACCCTGCCGGAAACCCTGGTAGTGCAGTTGTAGATGATTTTGTAGCAAATGTTATGGCTGAATATGCAGCTGCTGACCCTGCTGGTAAGCTGGATATTATCACTCGCGAGTGGTATATCTCTTCCTGGGGCAACGCCACTGAGCCATTCAACACCTACAGACGCACGGGCTTCCCGTCATTCTTGCCAGACCCGGCATTTGATCTGGGACCGATCATGAGATCATTCCTTTATCCTGAGAATGAGAGAACGACCAATAGCAATCCGAATTTTGAGCAGAGAAACACTCAGGATCAAGTGTTCTGGGACAATAACCCAGCTGGATTTATAAACTAAGAGACAGATGAAAAAGAATAAAACACATATAAGTTTATTGCTCTCCATGCTGGCTTTAGTAGCTATGGTATGGGGTTGTAAGGATAACACTGACTTCGAAAAGGTGCGAAATGAAGCCCTTACCAACCTGCAAAGGGGAGGTATGATTCAGTTCGAAAATCTTCGCGAAAGAATGATCCTTAAAGGAAGTGACCCTAACACTGGTCAGTTTAGTGCGCCCGTGGTAGACCCTAACGAGACCGCTGTTTTATATACAGTGGGTGTAGTTACTGCCACGGATACTATACAGGTGGCCTCTTTAACGAGTTTCCCTACTGACCTGGTCATTGAAGCAGCTGACATCAGAACGGCCATAGGTCGTGACCTTGAGTTTGGCGAGTCTTTCAATTTCTTTGGTGAGGTAACCACAGAAGATGGAACCGTGTACAATGGTAACGTGCTTGACGTATCGACTGACAATGGTGTGACCACTGTAAATGGAGGCAACACCAGGTTTGAGATTTTTCAGCCAGCCAATACAGGCTTGAAACAAGCCTTCCTTTTCCAATTGACGGTAGCATGCCCTGAACCAGCCGATATTACAGCTGACCTGGTAGGAACCTGGGAAATTACCACCAATGGCAACTATCCAAGTTCTACTACGCCAAGAATTGAAGGAAGAACTGTAAGCATAGTAGCTGGTCCTGGTGAGAATCAATTTACTATCCAGGATTGGTGGACAGACGGCCTCGATTATATCGTGACTCACGACCCTGAAACAGATGCTTTGACCTCTGACAGACAGGAGACCTGGCCTCACCCCTCTTTCGGGCTGATTCTGCCTCAAATCACCAATGGCTCTGCCTTTGGATGTGCCGGCATCATAAAAATGACTACACGCCACTTTCTGGCTGATGGTCGTGCCTTTAGCAGAAGGCCTGTGATGACCCTGACAAAGCAATAGATCAAAAGGGGCTGTTTTAAGCCTGGCTTGAATCAGCCCCCTTTTTAGCCTTTACGATTATGAAAAAGCTGACCAGTTACATATTACTTACAGGGATTTTCCTCGCTTTAGCCGCTTGTAGTTCTACTGACCAGGCCGCACGCACCAACTCTCAGAACCTTAAAGACTACTCTCAATACAATGACATGGCGCAGGTTCTGCAGAGCGTTCAGGGGCTCAGAGTGATGGGAACAGGCTCAAATGCAAAAATCTTTATGAGTGGATACAACTCAGTAAATGCCACTAACCCCGGACCACTTTATGTAGTGGATGGAGTACCTGTATCCAACTCGCTGTCGCAACTTAACCTGCTCATCACTCCGGTACAGGTAAAGAAAGTACGCACTATCAGAGGTACTCAAGCCACCTCCCGATACGGTGACCAGGGAATGTTTGGAGTCGTTTTGATTACCACCATCGCTTCTGATACTGACAAATGATGAATGAGTTAATTTTTACCAAAGTCAGTAGTTTTTTAAAAACAGGTTTACCCTGCTCATTCAAGCAGCCAAGAGACTCATATAGTCTATTACACACACTATTCACTTTAATCTATCATAGTAAGTAGTTTTAGTGAAAACCAGAGCTGCCGGTGGAGATCGGCAGCTTGATTTAAGCAGACTCAAACCTTAGTAAAATCACTAAAGAACCAACCGAAGTCTTTTACTGATAATCAAGTTATCAACACCTGGAAAGGCCTGTGTAACTATCGGCTAAAAGAACAACATTAATCGATGCTGTGGCATTGAATGGTAACCATTTGTGCTTTCAACAGAATTACCAAGAGGATAAATAACTGGTAATCAGCGAAAAACAAAAGAACTCAGAGAAATGACCTGCGGGTCACTTAGAAAACTAGAATTAAAGACATTAGACCGAAAAGAAACCTCAGCTAGCTGAGGTTCACGGTAAAGGCAAGAATAAGTCAGAAATCCTCTTCAGACTGTTCTTATTTGTTAAGAGAGAATGCGCCCGGACGGGGCGCATTCATTTTTTATAGTCATTGTTAAATAATCCCATGCTCTATTGAAAATGTGATCAGCTCTGCGGTATTCCTGGTACCCAGCTTATGCATGATGTTTCTGCGGTGTGCCTTTACCGTATGCTCACTGATAAAGAGTGCCTCCCCCACCGCCTTACCGTTCATGCCCTTAGCCAGGCAGCTGATAATTTCTATTTCGCGCTCCGAAAGTTGACTAATCAAATCCGCCTCATTTGAGCCCTTATTGCCTCTCAAATAGTCGAAAATCTGGTTATTGATCTTGGGATGAAAGTAGTTTTCCCTCCGGCTCACCTTTTGTATGGCCTCCACCAATTCAGGCTTGGTGGCATCTTTCAATATATAACCCTGAGCACCTCTTTCCAGTGTGCGCCTGATATACTTCATTTCCTGGTGCATGGTGAGCATAAGTACAGGAATATCAAAGCCTTCTTTTTTCACGAGTTCCATCACTCCCATGCCATCTATCAACGGCATGCTGATATCCAGCAGGATCACGTCAATCGCCATATCTTTCAGAATAGCAGGTACCTGATGTCCATTGGTAGTAACTTTCACCACAGAAACCCCATCCTCGGGCCTGAATATGTATCGCATTCCCTCTCCGAAAAGCTGATGGTCATCCACAAGTAAAACCCTGATCATAATGTTGCAGTTCGTTGTTCTAAAGAAACGGGCAGATCAATAACCACCGTGGTCCCCTTACCCGGTTGGCTATCTACCTCAAATTCTCCGTGCATTGCACTAATTCTTTCCTGCATACTTTTCAGTCCTATCCCCTCTGAATGCTCCATGTAATACAAAGCATCAAAGCCTTTCCCGTTATCCTCCACAATGATATTCAGTAGATGATCCAGACAAGTGAGTTGAACAGTCAGCTTAGTAGCTTTTGCATGCTTCAATGCATTACTTACCAGTTCTTGTACCAGTCTGTAGGCAGTCACCTCAATGACAGAGTCCAGCTTATCTGCACAACTGGTACTTTGGAAAGTCACTTCTATCCTGCCTGAAGCCGTCACCGACTCTGCCAGGTCTCTCAGCCCGCGTACCAGACCGAAACTTTCGGAAATACCAACATGCATACTATGTGACAGACTCCGGATGTCTTCACAAGCCTGGTCCACGAGCACAGACAAATTCTTCATTTGCCTGTCATTTTCAAGTATATCGCTATTATTAGCTGTAACAGTAGTAAGGTTCACCTTCACGGCAGCCATGAGACTACCAAAGTGATCGTGCAGTTCATTGGCAATGCGCAGGCGTTCCTGCTCCTGCCCTTGCACCATAGCCTCCAGTGTTTTGGTTTGTTGCTGGGTCAAAAGCTCGTTCACTGATTTAATATGAGCCTCTCTTTCTTCTTTCTCTCTGAGCCTGGCCAATGCCAGCCGCTGCCTCAGGTAGAAATAAACGATTGTGGCTAATATGAGCAAGGCGACTGTAAGTACGATAAAGGTAAGCTTATCTGCTTTTTGCTTTGCGGCCTGTGCTGCGTTGGCCTCACTTTGAGCACCCACCACCCTGTTTTCCAGCTCCAGTTGTGTAATCTGCTTATCCTTCTGCTCTGATTCGTAAATCTCCTGTAATTCCGCGATTTGCCCCGATTTCTCCACGCTGTCCAGACTGTCTTTCACAACTTCATACTGAAGGCGGTAGTCGTAGGCCTTTCGGAAATCACCAAGGGCTTCATTGGTCTCAGCAAGGCCCAGAAGAGACGCCTTGATGACATCTGGTTTCTTAAACTCTTTGCCAAGATTCAGGCTTTTTCTATACTGTGCTGCAGACTCATTTAATTGCCCCTCATTGTACAATGACACCGCATAGCTATTATAAACAGGCCCCAGCGCATCGATATCACCCATTTCCTGTAGCCTGTTGATAGACTTTAAAAAATAATCCTTAGCAAGTACAAAATCCTTTTTTTGACTGTGAGCTCTTCCATAACCATGGTCCAGGGCAGCCCTTTCCGAAAACTCATTCGCTTGCTTGTAAAAAGCTTCACTCTTTTGCAAGTAGATAATAGCGCTATCGGGTTTTTCAGTGAAAAGCATGATATCTGCCATATTAAGGTAGGCTTCCGCTTTGCCCAGGATTTTACCTGATTCTTCATGTATGGATAACACCTGCTCGTAGTAATCGAGAGCCGTTTTGAACTTTCTGAGCCGTGTATATAAAGAGGCTATATTGTAAAAGGTATTTGCTTTTTCCTCGGGAAGTTCCAAAGAGTCGTACAACTGAACTCCTTTCGTAAAAGAAGCCAGGGCTTTGCGGTAATACCCGAGGTTTCTGTATGAAGCACCTATATTGTTGTAAACCCTCGCCATACCATCTGAATAGCCCGTACTCCTGTAGATATCAAATGCTTCAGTAAAAGCATGCACAGCGCTATCATACAAGCCTATTTCATAATAGTAAGCACCAAAATTAGCTATAGCCTTACCTAAAGAAAGGCTATCACCGATGGCCCTTTTTATCAAAAAGCTCCGGGAGTTATAAAAGAAAGCACTATCCGGCAATCCCTTTTGCTGATAAAGCGCACCCAGGTTTTGCAGAGTCTTGCCCATCCCTGTTGAGTCGTTGAGTTCAATCCTATAAGCCAGGCTCGACTTATAAAGCAGCAGCGCCCGATCATAATCACCAGTTCTTCTGGACACCACACCCAGCAGGTTATACACTTTCGCAAGGCTTGACTTGTCGTTCGCTGTTTTACCAGTTTCAATACTTAGGTCTGCATAGTACTGCATGCTGTCATAAGACTTGCGTAAATAGAAGATTTTTGCCCTTATCCAGTGATTCTCAGAAACAGCCATGGTATTTCCATACTTCTTTGCCAAAGCATCTGCCTGTCGCAGCAGTAGTCTGGCACTATCGGGCTGCTCAGCACCAATATTCTCAGCTATTTCTTGCAAGTCTTTCACATCTGCCTGTCCCAAGAGGTTCTGTGTAAAAAAGACGACACAAGACAACCCCAAAAAGGCCCTGAGCATCAGGGCCTTTATTGATTTTATCAAATTTGTCTTTCTTTTCATAGACTCAAAAACTCAATCTATCTCCTCCTCAGGCTCTATTTTAGTCTTGCTAATCTCCCCTTCTTCAGGGTCGCCATGCACTACAATCACATAGATATCTTTGTTCTTTATCTTTTTTACAAGGCTGCTATCGAACTTACAATTAACAAAAAAGTGTCTGAACTCACCTATAGCCGGGTCAGATGGCGCTTTCTCAAATTTTGAATCTATCAGGTTTATAAAAATCCAGGCCTGGTCTCCCATATAAGTCATGCTGATCCCATACTTAACGGTTTCCGATTTCTGTCCTATGTTATTGTCCAGCGTGGTATTACCCGGAGTAAACAGCGTAATATTTAAATACCAGTTTTCAAATACATCCCCATCCCCTTTATATAACATGAGCATAGGAGAATAGTGAAAAGGCCCTAAGCCTACAGGCACATTAGGCGCAGTGGCTCCGCCAGCATAACAAGTGACTGAACCGTAACTTCCATTAGCTCCCAATGGAATATTAGACCAGTAAGGAAGTGAAAGATTATTGGTTGATTTGTCCTGATTATCCATTTTTTATCATTTTGGTTTAAGAATACTCAAATATGAGCTAATTGAAGGAGGCATAAATACCTCCAAAGTGGTATTGATACTTTACTCCCTTCAAGTTATCAAAGCCCCATTCAATTCCCACAACTTTGAACTGTCTTCAAATGACACATACCGAAGATGGGAGGAAGCTGAAAGTCCCTTAAAAGAGTAGGCATCAAACCAAATACCTTTATTATGAGTACTAAAACATATACCATCACCTTTAACCAGATTCTTTGCCAACTTCCAAGTTCCGGAATTAACATTGACGCGGCAGAAGCAGCTAAGAATGTACTGGAATTAAGCGGGTCTCTGACAGAAGATGTGGGTAAAATCTCCAGCATTTTCGGGCCTGAAGGAGAAGCAGTTGGGGCCGCTTTGGAAGTAATTGGCGGACTTGAAAAAATAGGATCTGTCATTGCCGGCCTTATTGTGCGAATTGATGCTAAATTGAGAAATAGCGGTAAAGAGCCTGATCAGTTTTTTATCTCAGTCTGGCCATCAGCTACCACCCAACCTTTGGGAGATGATTCCGGTAAAACAGTGAAATACCCTGAGACTAATACCCCCACAAGAAAACATGGTGCCACCGTTGACCTTGCCAAAGGCGACTCAGCTCCTGGCTTACCTATTTCTTTTGATGTTACCGTTGACTCAAGCACGGGAGCTCAAGTCTGTCTATGGGATTGGGATGCCGGAATAAGAGCTACTACCGATGATCTTCTGTGGTCTTTTGTCGTTAATGACGCTGCCATTGGAACACACAAGAGAAGCTGTTACAACGGCCTACAAGATTCTATGTATTACCTGGATTACGAAATCTCCTGATACCCTTATTTACTCAGAAGTAAGAAAAGGAAGGCCTCGGCTCTTCCTTTTTTTAGCAACCTGACAAAAGTCATCCACCCCCCTGACCCCAATCACGGTAAATCGCTATAGTCAAAGGTATCTTGATAATGAAAAAAGGTATAGTTCACCCTAAACCCCAAGGCCATGAAAATCAATAGTATTCTCGTTCCGGTAGATTTCTCTGATTGTTCAAAAAACGCCCTGAGTTATGCCATAGAGCTAGCTCAGCGAGTCAACGCAGAGCTTCACCTTATCCATAGCTATTACATTCCTGTACCTTCCGCTGATATTGCGGTTGTGGTAGACAACCGCGAACAACTGGATCAGGAACAGGTAATTCGTGATGCCTGGGTAGCCCTTGCCAACGAAGTACCAGAGCTCGGTCGTATCAACTACACCCACGAAACCCGCATGGGCTTTCTCAGCAATGTAGTACTTACCGTATTGGAGAAAAGATCTGTTGACCTGATCGTAATGGGCACCAAGGGCTGTACTAATCGACTCGACTACTTTTTAGGGAGCAATGCCTACAATGTGGCACGAGACGCCAACACCCCTGTGATGGTGATACCGGAAAAACATAGCTTCTCAGGCTTCGGCAAAATAGCCATTGCCGCTGATTATCATCAAATCAAAGAGTTTGACAATCTCGAACTCGTAAAATCAATTGCGGCCGATTTTCAAAGCGAAGTACACCTGCTGCATATCAGCACAGCACCTCAGTCGCTGGACATTGAAGCTGCCGGGGAAGCACTGAGCCTTAAAGAGTACTTCTCTGAATTCAACCATCAGTTCGACTTCGTGACAGAATCCAACGTGGTGGAGGGAATCGAAACCTATGCCAGTGAGAATCAAATCAATCTTACCGTTATTATTCCCAGGCACCACAACCTATTCGAGCGACTGTTCAAAAAACAAATTACACGCGAATCTGTGCTGAATGCCCATATGTGTACCCTCGTACTGCACGATGACTAAGACTTATTCATTTCTCAATGTAAGCCGGTAGTGCTTTTCACTCATTTCCAAAAGTCAAATAACCCATTTATCAATTTGGGGTTTTCACCTCTTATCCTTCAACCATTTCTAATACAATTTTGTGGTATGGGGGATGCCGAAAACCCAATTCAGAGTAGGCTCATTTAACCAAATTTAGTTATGGCCAAGCCTAGCCTAAACAGTAATATCCGTGGCACTCACACTTTAAGCATCCAAAAATCTCGAGTTTTGCTAAATTCCGGCAACAGATCAAAAAAAGAACGGGCTTATATAGTGCTCAAAAGTAGCATCCCCAATGTCGGCAAAATAAGAGTATCCCTGGTTTTTGTCTCTAATGAAAGGGACATAAAGGATTGGGAACAAGACAGAAACAGAGTCACTGTCTACCTTCATTCGGATGTACTGGCTCAATCTATCGAACTATTGAAATTAGGTTCTGGCACTTCCTTCACTATCTCCAACTCTACAAAGAAGTATTTCAGATTAAATTACTCAAGTCATGATTAGCCGGTTGGATCATGATTGATAAACCTATGCTGTCATAGAGGTTCGAACTCTGTGACAGCATAAATACCCAGGTTCTTCATTAATACTCGCAGAGATATCTATGGCTTGCCTTAATAACTCTCACACTCAATTTATTTCCATTTCATATTCTTCCCTACCTTTGCGCCATGATTAAGGCAGCGGAATTTGTGGTGAGTAATACGGACTATAAGCTATGTCCGAAGGCAGATAAAAAAGAGTTTGCTTTCATTGGCAGGTCCAATGTGGGCAAATCTTCACTGATCAACATGCTCACCAACAGAAAGAAACTGGCCAAGACCTCTCAAACCCCGGGTAAGACACAGCTTATCAATCACTTTCTGATAGATGAATCGTGGTACCTGGTAGATTTACCAGGTTATGGCTATGCTAAAATAAGCAAGACCAAGCGCGGAGAATGGGGTAAAATGATTGAAGAGTACATACTCAACCGAGAGAATCTTCAGCTCGTGTTTGTGCTGGTTGACAGTAGGCTGGAACCGCAGAAGATTGACCTGGAATTCATTAACTGGCTGGGAACAAACGGTATTCCCCTGGCAATCGTTTTTACCAAAGTAGACAAACAGTCGATCAACAAGACCCAAAAATCTGTGGCCCAGTTTAAGAAGGCCCTCCTGCGAACCTGGGCAGAAACACCCCTGATGTTCGCTACCTCGGCAGAAACAGCCGTTGGTCGGGAGGATTTGACAGCCTACATTCGAGACATTGTGAATAATTAAGATTTTTCTTGATGGTAGACTAATGGTAAACTTTCTTTGAACCATTATTGAATAAACAAATAATACAAGGCCGGCATAAGAGCAGCCGACAGCGTTAACGAAGTGAATATGAAATTTGAAGAGATTGCATCGGTATCAGGTAAAGGTGGCCTGTTTAAAATTCTGAAACCCTCCAAGTCAGGAGTGATTCTGGAATCTATGGATGCGAAAAAGACGAAACTCGTAGTAGGAGCCGACTCACGTGTATCTATTTTCAGCGAGATTTCTATCTACAGTCATACTGAGGATGGGGCCACTCCACTGGAAGAAGTGATGCAAAGCATTCATAAAGAATTTGAAGGAGATACCGGCCTGAATAAAAACTCAGCCCCTGATGAGCTGAAGTCGTTCCTCTCCCATGTCTTACCAGACTATGATGAAGAGCGCGTGTACGTCTCAGACATCAAAAAACTGGTGAGCTGGTACAATCTGCTTGCCAGGGACTACCCGGAAGTATTTGAGCAAACAGCTGAGGAAGCCGCCCCGGAAGAGGAAGAGGTATCAGAGGAAAAAGCTGCTGAATAATATATATCCCGCCCAGGCGGGATTTTTTATGAACACCCAGGACCTGCAAACCGGCATAGCACTCATTCGCAAAGACTTTAACCTGGATGAGTCAGAACTTGCCATAGACGAAGCCCAGCTCAGCCATGAAGTATTGCTAAGCAGACTTACCCGAATAGTCAGCTACCTCCTTGAAAAAGACTTCGGGAAGCTGCTGCAGGTACTGTATCGCATCGACATTTCCGAAGACAGACTGAAAACGGCCCTGGCCTCCAATGAGGCAGAACCCTCCCTGCTTATCTCACGCATGATTCTTGACCGTGAAATGCAAAAAGTAGAAACCAGGAAAAAGTACAGTTCCTGAAGCCGACCGGCAAAACAAATCAGATAGCCATTGCCTCCTCTACCATCTCGGCACTTCCTACAAAGAAGGGCACGCGCTGGTGAAGCGATTCCGGCTTAATATCCATAACACGCTGTGTACCATCCGTGGCCAGACCTCCCGCCTGCTCTGCGATCATCGCCAGGCAATTACACTCATACATCAGTCTGAGCTTGCCATTTGGGGACTTTGAAGTAGAAGGATAAATGTAAATCCCTCCTTTGAGCATATTTCTATGGAAATCTGCTACCAGGGAGCCAATGTACCGAGCCGAGTAGCTACGTTCTTTGCACAGGCTTACATACTTCTTGACCGACTCAGGATAAGAGTTATAATTACCTTCATTGATTGAGTAAATCTTACCCATGGCCGGCATTTCCATACCAGGGTGCGACAGGATGTATTCACCCAGAGAAGGCTCATAGGTAAAGCCATTCACTCCATTGCCTGTAGTATATACAAACATGGTAGATGAACCGTAGAGAATGTAACCTGCTGCTACCTGGTCCTTACCCGGCTGCAGCACATCTTCCATCTGTACTGGACCTCCTTGAGGAGACAGTCGCCTGTAAATTGAAAAAATGGTACCAATGGACACATTTACGTCTATATTGGACGAACCGTCCAGCGGATCAATGGCAACAATGTACTTGGCCCTGGGGTTACTCAGGTCAATAATATCTTCTTCCTCTTCAGAGATAACAGCCGCTACCTCCCCTCCCTTTTTCAGGGCCCTGCTAAAACGAATGTTAGCCGCCACATCCAGATTTTGTTGCTCTTCGCCCTGCACATTTTCCGAACCATAGGCCCCGGTGATGTTAGACAGGCCCGCCATATTAATCTCCCGGTTCACCACCTTACCGGCATAGGCCAGGTCACGAATAAGCTGCGAAAGCTCACCCGATGCGAAGGGGAAATCCTCCTGATTTTTCATGATAAAACGGTCGAGGTTGGACCCTACAGGAAGCGCTATTCTGGAATTTTCTGCTGCTGGCATTAAAACAATAATTTTTATCTCCGATTTCGTTAATAACTTGCAGCAAAATTACTAAAAATAACCACGACACTTGAAAGTATTTAAGTTTGGAGGAGCCTCGGTGAAGGACGCAGAGTCGGTAAGGAACATGGCTTCTATTGTGCGTGCTAATATGGACACACCGCTGGTAGTTGTAATCTCTGCTATGGGTAAAACTACCAATGCCCTGGAGAGACTTTTGGCTGTAACCATGGCCGAAGAAGACACTGCAGAAGTACTGGAGGAAATCCGCAAATACCATACGGACATCATACAGGAGCTTGGTATTGCTGGCGATGAAGAATTGATGAAAGATTTGGAGGAAAGCTTCGAGACTCTGCAAAATCAACTCAGCAAATTCAGCAGCAGCCTTGGCTATGATTTCATCTACGACCAGACAGTGTCGCAAGGAGAAATACTCAGCACCAAAATAGTAGCAGCCTACCTTAATCAGCAGGAGATACCTACCCATTGGCTGGATGCCAGAAAGGTGGTCAAAACAGACCTGACACACAGAGCTGCCAAGGTAGACTGGGGGGCTAGCCAAAGCATTATCCGCTCTCACGTCAATAGGCTGATAGAAGACGGTATAGTGCTTTCACAGGGATTCATCGGCTCCAATGCTCAGTTTGACACCACTACGCTGGGGCGTGAGGGTAGCGATTTCAGTGCTGCCATTTTCGCAACCTCTGTAGGAGCTGACTCCGTAACTATCTGGAAAGACGTACCCGGGGTACTCAATGCCGACCCCAAGCAGTTTCCCGATACGACCAAATACGACCAGTTACCCTATAAAGAGGCTGCCGAGATGACCTACTACGGTGCTTCAGTAATACACCCGAAGACGATCAAACCACTGGCCCAAAAAGATATTCCGCTTTACGTTAAGTCTTTTGAAAACCCTGAAGCCCCCGGCACCCTGATCAACGATTGCCTGGTACCCAATCTGAAACCGGCTATCATCAGAAAGGATAAGCAGACCGTAATTTCATTTAAGATCAGTGATTTCTCCTTTATCAACGAGAACCATATTCAGGCTATATTCGAGCACATCAATCGCCAGAACCTGATCATTAACCTGATGCAGAACTCGGCCATCTCCTTTACGATTTGTATAGACGATAACCCTGAAAAACGCGAGAAGCTTAGGCTGGCCCTGATGGAAGACTTTCTGATTTATTACAACGAAGGGCTAGAGCTGATTACTGTCAAAAACTATAATCAGAGCACGATTGATGAACTTATGAAAGAAAGACGCATCATCATAGAGCAGCGATCGCGAAACAACTTTCAGATGGTTTGTAAGCCTTCCTGATAGACCACCGAAACCCTAAGGCTAGCGATAACGATTGATAATCCGCTCAACTGAGCTTACATAGCCTGCGTCAGCCCCAAGCAGGTTTACATGTACCATCAACGGGTATAGGTTGTACAAATCAACCAGCCCTTCAAAATGGTATGGGAGCGGGTAAACTGCGTGATAAGCATCATAAAAAAGCTTTTCAAAACCACCAAAAAGTCGGGTCATCGCCAGGTCCATTTCCCTGGCTCCGTAATAAACAGCAGGGTCAAAAAAGTAAGCCTCACCCTGCATGCCCGGCATTACATTGCCGTTCCATAAGTCGCCATGCAACAGTGCAGGTTCAGCATCAGGCATCAGGTCGGGTAATTTTTCGAGGAAGCGTTCGAAACGCTGACTGAATTGCTGCGAAACGTACCCATTTGACAAGGCCAGTTTCAGCTGAGGTCTCAACCTCCGCTCTCGATAGAAAGTTACCCAATCATCACACATGGTGTTCGACTGAGCCAGCCTGCCTATGTAATTATCATGATCCAGCCCGAACATTTCCGCTTTGATCAAATGCATCGCGGCCAGGTGCGCCCCCAGATCCGCCCAGTAATTTTGGCTGGCATGTCCCCTTTGCAGGTACTCCTGTATCAGGAAAGACTTACCCCCGACAATACCCAATCCACAAACTGTGGGTGCATGAATGATACCAGTGTCGTGTAATAGTGCCAGGCCTTTGGCTTCCTGCTCAAACATATGAGCAAACTCAGCTTCATTCCATTTGATAAAGAAGTCTCCGCAGCTGGTATTAACAACTGCCGCAGCATTGATATAACCTCCACCCTGCATCCGCACCTGCTCTACGACACCTCGCTTTAACACATGACTTAAGGCCTTATCCAGGAAATCTCTTGTCTCCTGCATTCAGATCCCTCTTTCTTTCCTTATCGTATTGAGTAATACTTGAGTAGAACGGTCCAGAATATCGAACACATTCTGAAACCCTCCTTCCCCACCGTAGTAAGGGTCAGGTACATCTTCCCCCCGCCCCAAAGTATCGAGAGCCCTCATGAGCACAACGTTCCCGTTAGGATTCTCAGGTTTCAGGTTCATCACGTTTCTGTAGTTGCTGGCATCCATTGGTAGTATATAATCAAAGTCTGCAAAGTCTGCTCCCACAAACTGTCTGGCCTGATGATCCAGGTAAATGCCATTTTCTATAGCATTGCCTGCCGAACGGGGATCAGGCTGCTCTCCGATATGAAAAGCAGATGTACCACAGGAATCTATCTTAAACTGATGCTCAAGTCCGGCCTTTTTGACCTTATCGCGAAAAATACCTTCTGCCAGTGGGGAGCGACAGATATTGCCTAAACAAACAAAAAGGACGCCTATTCTATCCATGCTTTATAAATCTCTGTTAACTTTCCGCTGCATTTATCAACTTGATGCAGAAATATCAAACCTATGGAATTCATTAAAGTAACCAAAGCATACGAAAAGCATATTGCCCTGATTCAGCTAAACAGACCCAAAGAGCTGAATGCCCTTAACCTACAGCTGATGGGCGAGGTGCGCGATGCACTAAAAGCATTAGATCAGGACGATGAGGTAAGGGTGATCATCATCACCGGCAATGAAAGGGCTTTTGCCGCAGGCGCTGACATTAAGCAAATGGCAGGTAAGGGCACCATTGACATGTGGAAGACTGACCAGTTTAGTACCTGGGACCAGATCAACAAAACCCGTAAACCCATTATTGCAGCGGTTTCAGGTTTTGCCTTGGGTGGTGGCTGCGAATTTGCCATGACCTGCGATATGATTGTGGCTTCTGAAACTGCTCAGTTTGGTCAGCCTGAGATTAAAATTGGCGTAATGCCGGGTGCAGGCGGTACGCAAAGGCTCACAAAAGCCCTGGGCAAGGCAAAAGCCATGGAGCTGGTACTTACAGGTAAGTTCATTGGCGCTGAAGAAGCACTTGGCTATGGACTGATCAACAGGGTGGTACCAGTAGAACTATATATGCAGGAGACAGTAAAGCTCGCTAAAGAAATTGCCGCCATGTCGCCCGTAGCAGTGCAAATGGCAAAAGAATCGGTAAAAAGATCATTCGAGGTACCTTTGGAAGAAGGCCTTCACTTTGAGCGTAAAAACTTCTACATGCTCTTTTCAGCAGAAGATCAGAAAGAAGGCATGAATGCCTTTATAGAAAAGAGAAAACCAGACTTTAAGGGCAAATAATAGTTACATAGCAAGTGCATGCTTCCCAAACAAAAACAGCCTGGAGTTTGAACCCCAGGCTGTTTTTCTATATGTCTTTTGTTTCTATCTGAAACCCAACCCAAAACCAATGGTATAGGTGTTGTATTCCTGGATAGCATACTCCCCTGAGATATTGAAAATCAACAGTCTCAGCCTGAAACCTACATTGGCACGTAAACCGCTGTTACTGAAGTTAAAATTGATAGGGTCAGTGTAAGTTTGCGTCTCCGTTGTATAATCGCCTTTTAATGCAAAGTCAATGTCAGATTTGGCATAACCTACGCCAGCAAAGGCAGTAAAAATGGCCAGCTTCTTAGAAGCTACTATCTGAGCGGTAATGGCTGAAGCGTCAAACTGTGCAAACTGATCTGCTGCCGCATCCACATATACATTAGACGTTAAGCTGGTATAACCCACAAATAATGACAGATCGAGCGGTAAAAGCTTATCGGCAGGCAGTAAGCTCTTGATATCGTGCATTACGCCAATACCAAACAGCTTTACACTTCCCTGGTCTTCTCCGTTATCATCAAAGTTTTGTTCAGGAATAAACCTCAGCTTTACTTCCGTACCTTTAAAAAGGCCTACGCCTAATTGCACCATAGGTACCGGCACCGCATTAATGGGCAGGTCCTCATCAATACCCAAACCGGTAGGGGCCGTAATTCTCACGAGCTCATTCCCGCTGTTTGGATCCAGAAAGGTAAGCTCCGGCAAATCATCTGCTCCCAGGTTAGGGCCAAACAACGTAGGCAACCTGTTATCATTGGGGTTTGATAGTCTTACATTCTGATAATCGGCATCTCTGAAGGTAAAAAACTGTTTGCTATCCGGCACCTTGGCAGCGCTGATAGAAAGGTTCAGATCAAAGCCCAGAAATTTGTGAGGCTTAGCCGTATTATACCAGCCACTGTTCATACCTATACCAAAGCCCACAAAAGCAGGCTCCATATAAGACTCCAGAAGCGTATTAGCATCAGATACTCCAGCCTCTAAAAACGAATCGAAGTCAATCTGAGAATATGACTGGTTCACCATCAGGGTTAGCAGACATGAAGTGAAGGTTATCTTAAAAAGTGATTTCATAAGTTCTTGTTCTGATAAATTTAGTCGAGTTGAACTCTCGCGGTCAGGTCAAAAAGTAAGTTGATTTTAAAATCTTCTGACAGGTCAACTCCATTTTTTTGAAGAAGTGATTTCCAACTCCACCGTGCTACGGTTAAGTATGGCCTGCTCCAGTGCAGCCACTACAGTATTATTGGCAATGCCTGGGTTGCTGGCATCAGTACTGAATAACAGCACCGGACTGGTAGTATTAGCGACTGGTACGTTGGCGATAGAAAGCAATGCATCACCGTCCGTTGCAGAAGCGGTATTATTGCTGAAATCTATGCGAATCTCCATATCCAGTGTAGTAGCAGGAGCCCCGGTGAGTCCGGTAATTTCAAATTCGAGCCTGTTCAATGTGAACTTCTCAGCATCGGAAATGTAGCTGGAAAAACTCATCGTTGGCAAAGTCAAAAGATTGTCCTACAGTACTCCCCAGAACTGTATTAAGAGTAGAAGCCTCAATGTTAAAATCAATTTCAGAGGTCTTGGAAATATCAGACTCCACTCCGGCCTCTCCACAGCCCCAAATGAAGGCCGCGAGTACTAAGGTTAATAAGTAAGTTTTACGCATCATAAATAGTGTTTGGATTGCAATTGTAAAAACACATGAAAAAGTCAGACACATTAAAGACTGACACAGGTAATAAAACCCGGAATGCTAGTTGAGACAGGTGCAGCATACAACGGGATCAAAACCCGGACAAAAGAGATGCTTTCCTTTTACAAGATAATCAGCATTTCTCATAATAACGGCTATCAGGCATAAAATCTACTTTTTACAAGCAGTAAAAAGCACATCTAAACAGACAAAACCAGCAATCAGAGTATTTCTACAGTGGCCGTAACGTCTATCAAAACCTTGAATATCAAAAGTTTATTAGGGGGAATCGCCTCCAGATCACCTTCAATATCCCATATAAAGGGTAGATCGAATAAAATCTGTGTGCGCACAAACTCAACAGCGCTTTGGATCTCCTGACTGGATGCGCTGTCGGCCTTATACAAAACCACGGAATGAGAATTACTCAATGGAAGATTTTCCAGCCTGAAAAAATCCAGTATTTCAGGGTCATCTCCTGTACTTCTCAATTTAAAATCGACCTGTTTAACAGATGAATTAAGCGCAGTCGCTTCTCCAAAACCTGAAACAGATAATTCGGCCCTGTGTACTTCAACGTCTTTTACCTTTCCTATGTACTCCAGAAAGTCATTCGCCATTACATCTTGCTGCTTGGCAAAATCTACAACGCCATCATCGTTCAGGATTCTATCCGTATTCAGCTCGAATTCAATTTCGACAGTTTTTGTAACTCCTGACTCAAAGCCATCACCTTCACTACAGGCTGTGGCCATTAGCAGTATGCTTCCAATGAAGATAAAAGTGTGTCTCATGCAACTCGATTAACTGCATGAAAATACTAAAATGTAGCTGTGAATTACAAATTCCTAAAATAAAGAAGGGGCTAAGCGCCCCTTTCAATCAATTCGTATGTTTTATATTGGATCAACCGCCCGTGTCCTGAGAAACGGAAGCCGTAATATCCCAAGCCACTTTTACAGTAAAATCTCCATCTACATCATCAGTAAAGTCTGCACTAATGATTAAGTCAAAAGGCTGCAGGCTATCCATGATAGATTCGAGACTAGCCACCTGAGCTGCGCTTAATGCAGAAGCCGGGTTACCATCCTCAAAGGCAATAATCTCCCCGGAATTCTCAACCAGCAAACCAAAAATTGTCAGGATATCAGTAGTGTTACCATTAAGGCTCGTTTGAATAGTCAAATCCATTAACACCAGGTTACCACTGGTATTGTCATAGTCAGATACTTCGTAAACAAGCTTATCCAGCTTGATACTTTGAATTTGTTCCGAATCTTCAGTAAAGAACTGAGAAATATCCACCTCCCTGCTTCCTGAAAAAACGTTGTCCGGTTCAGCATTAATCACTGAACTTGGCATATTGACTGAGTAGCTACTGGATGCAGGTACTGTAATGACCAAACCATCTTCGCATGCCATGGCAAAAATCATGAGTAACAGTAGCGAAAAATACTTTTTCATAAGATCGTTTTTTGAGGAATCTGTTAAAGTTAATAATAAATGTGGGTACATTTGCAATTCATATCAGGACCCTCCCAAAAAAACATCCGTACCCGTCCATCTTTTTATACAATCAGCTTGGCAAATACCCTACCTGGTTTTAATTTTGAGAAAAATTACTAAACAAGAATTATTCCTAACAAGTAATGAATACGCTTGACTCTGCCAGAGAAAAACTAATACAAGCCGGCCTGAAGGCTACCCAGCAACGCATGGTTATTCTGGGGACAATCACGGCATCTACCAGCCACCCCTCTGCAGAAAAAGTGTATGAGCAAGTACGGGTCAACAACCCCAGCATTTCGCTTGGGACGGTATATAGCACGCTTGACACCTTTGTGGACAAGGGTTTAATACAAAAGGTCCTCGCAAAAGATGGTGTGAAGCGTTATGACGGCCGGCTCGACAATCATAACCATATTCATTGTGTCAATACTAATGAGATCATAGACTTTGAAGATCAGGAATTGAACGACCTGGTACTCGGGTTTTTGAAAAGAAAAAAAATTGAAAACCTCGACATACGAAAATTTTCCCTACACATACAGGGAGAAAAGGTTGATGCGAAAAAAAATATCAAAATTCATTAATAATCACTTTTAAATAGAAATTAAAAAATGTCATTAGTTGGAAGAAAAGCGCCTGCATTCAGCGCACCTGCAGTAATTAACGGAGAAGAAATCGTAGAAGGTTTCTCTCTCGATCAATACTTGGGTAAAAAAGATGTTGTATTCTTCTTCTACCCTAAAGATTTCACATTCGTATGCCCTACTGAAATCCTCGCATTTCAGGAAAAACTGGCTGAATTTGAAAAGAGAAATGTAGCCGTTGTTGGTGTTTCTACTGATACCGAGGAAACTCACCTGGCCTGGTTGATGACAGCCAAAGACCAGGGAGGTATCGAAGGGGTAACTTACCCATTGGTAGCTGATACTGCCAAAACCATTGCTTCTAACTTTGGCGTACTGGCCGGAGACTGGAACTACAATGAAGCTGGTGAATTGATCTTTGAAGGAGCTCCTATTGCTTACAGAGGTACTTTCCTGATCGACAAAGAAGGTACGGTAAGACAAGAGACCATCAATGACCTGCCACTGGGTAGAAACATTGACGAAATGATCAGACTGGTGGATGCACTGCAACACGTACAAAAGTACGGTGAAGTGTGCCCTGCTAACTGGGAAGAAGGTAAGGATGCCATGGAGGCGACTAAAGAAGGTGTGGCTGATTACCTGGCCAATCACTAAGAGAAAACAGTTTAAAAAAGAACCCTGGTATTTCGGTAGTCACCGAAAGCCAGGGTTTTTTATTTTTGTACCGAATGGCCCGACTCCTGTATAACCTTTTTATTGCTACCTATGGTACTACCATCAGGTTGGTCTCGCTGTTTAACCCTAAGGCCGGCAAATTCATTGAGGGGAGAAAAAGACTGGTAAGTACCTGGCAAAATTACTTTTCAAAGAACAGCAGGCCCGTTGCCTGGTTTCATGCGGCCTCTCTGGGCGAATTTGAGCAGGGCAGGCCTGTGATTGAAGCTTTTAAAGAAAGCTACCCTGATCACCTCATCTTTATTACCTTCTTTTCCCCCTCAGGGTACGAGCAGCGCAAAGATGACCCCATAGGGGATCTTATCACCTACTTACCTTTAGACACTCCTACCCATGCCCGACAGCTGCTGGATATTGCAAAGCCCTCGGTCATCTTCTTTATCAAGTACGAATTCTGGTTTCACTACCTGCATCAGGCGGCCAAAAGGAACATACCCCTCTACTGTATCTCAGCGCTATTCACTCCCGATCATATATTCTTCAAAGGGCATGGTTCGCTGCACAGACAAATGCTGAGTTTTTTCAATCATATTTTTGTTCAAAACCAACAGTCTGTAACGCTGCTCGAAGGCATCAATATTAAGGCAGTTTCTGTTTCAGGCGATACACGCTTTGATCGCGTGGTAAAAACCCTGGCGGCACCTGAAAAATATCCGCTCATTGAGGCCTTTAAAGGTGACTCCCCGGTAATGGTGGTAGGCAGCAGCTGGCCATCAGATATGCAGTATCTCAACAGGGTTATCAATGAAGACAGCAACGGAATCAAGTTCATTATAGCCCCTCATGAGGTAGATGAACAGAGTGTTGCTACTCTCAGGAAAGGTCTGAACAGGAACCTTGCCTGCATTACCCTGGATGATGCCGAAACGATCAAACAGGCTGATGTACTCATTATTGATACAATCGGCATGCTCTCATCAGTCTACCAGTATGGGGACTTTGCTTATATAGGTGGTGCTTTTGGCGATGGGCTTCACAATATTCTGGAGGCGGTTACCTTTGGGCTGCCGGTAATATTTGGCAACAGGGGACTCGAAAAGTTTCCGGAATCCCTGGAACTGGCAAAGCTCGGTGGCGCCTTTACTATCTCTTCGCAGCAAGACCTTGACCATATTTATGCCCGACTGTCAAAAGACAAAGCATTTCGCGATACCGCATCCGGCATCTGCCAACAATATATTCAGGACAGCACCGGAGCCACTGCCAAAATAATCGCTTATTTGAAGGATAATTATGAAGGGTAGAGTGATTAAGTCCACGGGCTCGTGGTATGCCGTACAGGTAGAGGGTGGAGAAGTGCTGAAAAGCAGGCTGAGGGGCAAGTTTAAGCAAGATGGCTTAAAAACAAACAACCCCATTGCCGTAGGCGACTGGGTCACATTGGATAAGGAAGAGCGTGGCGAGAATACGGCTGTTATTACAGAAATTTTGCCCCGTGAAAATTATATCATCAGGCAGTCTACCCGAAAGTCTGGTTTCTCACACATACTGGCTTCTAACCTGGACCAAACGGTACTGGTAGCTACACTGGCATTTCCCAGAACTTCCCTGGGCTTTATAGATCGTTTTCTGGTATCAGCCGAGTCTTTCAGGATTCCATCTGTCATTCTATTCAACAAAGCCGATATACTGGAAGAGGATGGTTTTGAATATGCGGCAGAGCTGCAAGCGCTATATGAGAGCCTGGGTTACAAAACAGCTCTGATCTCTGTGTTAGAGGATGATAACCTGGATGAGATTCACAAGCTGTTAAAGGGAAAAACTTCTTTGATCTCCGGTCATTCAGGGGTAGGCAAATCATCACTACTCAATAGACTGATTCCCGATCTCGAGCTCAAGACCGGTGAGGTATCTACCTTTGCCAATAAAGGTACACATACTACCACCTTTGCTGAGCTCTTTGAGATCGATAGTGAAAGCTGGGTGATTGATACTCCGGGGATCAAAGAGCTGGGGCTGGTAGATATGGAGCCCGCGGAAATCAGTCACTATTTCCCTGAAATGCGAGAGCTGATAGGAGTCTGTAAGTTTCATAACTGCAGCCACACCAATGAACCGGCCTGTGCTGTGCAGGCTGCCTACAAAGAAGGCCTGATTTCAGCCAGCCGTTATGCCAGCTACTTTAGTATGATGGAAGACTACGACAACAGACGGTAGTAACCTGAGTTCGATTATTATTTAGAGTTCAGACCGCCTATGAACAATTAGTTTCCACTAAAAGGCAAGCAGCCATAGCGGGCTAAGGCAAGTGCCTTTTAGGCAGAAAATGACTTTTAAGAGGTGGGTTCATTTAAAAGCTATTCCATAAATTCTGAACCTACTAAGAAGAATCGAACTCAGGTTAGTACTTTACGTAAAGGCATATTATGCAATACGACCTGGTGATGCACGAGCTCGGCAACTGGCAGTCCCCCATGCTGAGAGAGCTATTCAGCCCACAGCCGGCACTCAGACCTTTTATAAAAGACTATTGCGCCCTCACACAGGAATGGGCCTGTAACAGCAATGAACACTGGTATATACTACCAGATAATTCTGCCTACCTCATTTTTTACCTTGCTGGCAGAAAAGGCACCCTTACACCATCCTTAAGGCTCATAGGCCCACGCAGCCGTCACCTCGTCATCAACAGGCGGCACCGGTACTTCACCTTTATGGTACCATTCAGGCCCGGGGGTCTGGCTCCTTTTATAAACACACCTTTGGCTGATTTACGCGACAGGTCAACAGATGCCAGTGAACTGCTCCCCTGGGTTGATCAGGAGCTAATCAGCCAGCTTGCCGCTGCCGCCCAACAGGCTAACCTATGCGAGTTTATCACCCTTCTGGAAGAAGCTCTCCTTTCCGGTGTGCCTTCTTTAACAGGGCTCAATCCGGTGATTCAGGAATTTACCAGACTGAGTAACAGCAACCGGCTTCGGATAGCCGATATTTCAGGTCAGCTAGGTATTACAGAGCGCCATCTCAGAACACTGAGCCAAAAACATATTGGCCAAAGCCCGAAGTCTGCCCTGCAGATAGAGCGCTTCACCCGATCACTAATCATCAGCAACGGATCAAGGGAATGGGCTTCTGTAGCGCATGACAGTGGCTACTATGATCAGTCGCATATGATAGCAGAATATCAGAAGATGACTGGCAAAAGCCCGGACAGACTCTTTGGCTAGTTCCGTTTTTTCCTATACTTGGTCATAGCGACTCCTTAGCTTTACACCAAAAGAAAAAATATGCGCTTCTTCACTACGCTCTTTATCACCTTCTGTTACCTATCCACAATGGCGCAAAGTCCTGAGATTACCTTCACCACTAAAAATGATACGGACCGGGAAAAAGCGGTGATTCCCAGGGTGCAGGAATTGCTGAACAAGTATGACCTGGGCAAATGGATTTTTACAGATAAGATCATCATTGAGGCTTTTGCCATACCTCACAGCCACCCGGTACTGACCCTAAACACCAAAAATCAAACTCAGGATGAGCTACTGAGTACCTTTATTCATGAGCAACTACACTGGTATGTTGATGAGAATAAAGAAGCGGAACGAAAAGCGATTACCGATTTTAAAAAAGTATATAAAAATGTACCTCATGGCAATCGTGAAGGTGCCAAAGACGAGTATTCTACCTACCTGCATTTGATTGTATGCTATCTGGAGTTCAGGAGTATGGCAATGCTTATAGGCGAAGAGCAGGCAGAAAAGGTAATGCGCGAAACCAACCACTATACCTGGATTTACGAAACAGTCCTTAAAGACCGTGAATCTATTGGTAAGACCATAGCGAAAAACAAGCTCAACCTGGTAGATTAAAAGGGCTTTTTGCTCTCATTTCAACTGGCTAAAGTGTAGCTTTGGGAAACCAAATAACACACTGAAATATGCCATCAGAAACATTCAACCCCTGGCATTCCGTATCCCCCGGTAGCGATATACCAAGCTTGGTAAATGCCATCATAGAAATACCCAAAAATACCCGGGCCAAATATGAATTGGATAAAGAATCGGGTCTGCTCAAAATGGATCGGGTGATTTACTCGTCTATGTACTACCCTGCCAACTACGGTTTTATTCCGCAAACCTACTGTGATGATAAGGATCCGCTCGACATTCTGGTGCTTTCACAGATTGCCATTGTACCCATGTGCCTGGTAGAAGCTAAAATAATAGGTGTGATGCGCATGCTGGACCAGGGAGAACTCGATGACAAAATCATTGCTGTAGCTCAAAATGACAAGGCTGTCAACCACATCAATACCATAGAGGAATTACCCGAGCATTTCTTCAACGAGCTTCGCAACTTCTTTGAAGACTATAAAAAGCTGGAGGCCAAAGAGGTTAAGGTGGAGAAGTTTCAGGACAAAGCCACGGCCCAGGCCATTCTGCAGCAGAGTATTGAAGACTACCAGGAAAAGTTTGGCAGTAAAGTTTGATTGCTGCTTCAGGGTGAGATAAGAGGCTCATTTTTGGTAAAGGCACCTTCTGGCAACTTACCAAAAGTGATTTCTGTGAACCGATAATGATATACATCTTCACCCTGTAGAAAACGAGCTTCGGTAAAGACCCGGACGTCTCCCCTCTCCTGCCAATTATCAAAAAGTACATCGATAGGTGCTGCTCCTTTTTCCAGGTGGTTTTCTACACTGAATCCCAGTGGCAACCAGGTTCCCGATTGATAGAATACCTTCACCTTACCTTCTTTGATATCTGAGAAAGTGAGCACTTTAGCTTCGCTCTGATAATAGACAGTATCCTTTTGATCAATCAGTTTGCCAAAACGGTTCTCAGGGTAAAAGGCTATGGCATGCAACTCATGGTCAATCAGGAAAGTAATGGTTGCCGAATCTATCGCTACAGAAGTATCCGCGACAAAGTCATACCACCAGGCAGAATCTGGTCGATGAATACCCAGCACATGGCTTGGTCCTGATTTTTGTTCAAACCTTGTGTTGGCTGTGCTGGATATCACCAGGGTTGTAAACTCTGAGGAAGGGCCGATACAATCGGCCATAGCATAAATAGCAGGGGCAGCAAGCAGGTCGGGTAACCCCAGGCTTTGCCTCATTTTCAAAAGCACTTCATTTTCTTCTTCTGAAGCCTGCTTCACCCCACAGCTCCAGATAAAAAGAATAAGTAACAATAAACAGCCTGATTTTAAGCCTTTCATCCAACCAATAAAGGCCGGTGCATTCACCCTCACAACTATTTAAGACCAACGAATACCTGAGCATGACCTAAGCGACTCAATTTGCGACAAATGTGATCAACGTGGAACTAGCTCATCTAATAAAAAATTTCACTCCGAACATCTTTGATCATTTCGACACTTTTAAAATCATAGACGCAGGATCTTCCTATTACACCTCCTCTACCGGTAGAGCGGCTTTTTCTATGGAAGCCTACTTGTATGTCTCAAATTAAAAAAAGATTCAAGCTTCTGGGTAAAATTTTCTCTTTGACAGAGAGTGCTCAAGTGTGGTTGGTAAAAGGACATAACAACTCAAATTGCGAGGTTCATGATAGAACTTACGTTTATAAATACGTAATTAGAAGTAGAAGATTTTAAAATGTATTATTAGAAATCGTACATTTATTAACACCTCTCTTTATGAATTACGTATATAATTACAGATGTTCAATAGTTTAGAAATAGCGAATTACTTCATTAGACTTTCTAAAAGAGATAAAGTCAAGCTAGATAATCTCCAATTACAAAAGTTAGTTTATATAGCTCATGGATGGTACCTGGGATATAAAGGGGAACCACTGCTAGACGAGCTTCCACAAGCATGGCGGCATGGGCCAGTAGTACCAACAGTCTACCATAGCTTCAAAGACTATGGACCTGGAGAAATAGATAAATACGCCAAAGTATTGGATTTCGGTAAATTGGATTTTGTGTCCCCCTCTTTTAATGCTGATGCTAACAAAGAAACCGCCAAGATTCTAGGTGTCATCTGGGATCATTACAAACAGTTTTCGGGTATAGAGCTTGTTAACCTCACTCATCAAAAAGGAACACCATGGGATACAACTGTTAAACCTTATATATCAAAAAGCAGCCCCATACCTAGAAACTTATCTATTAAGAACGAGACCATAAAAAACTATTATAGCTCAAGAATAAAGAATACAGAAAAGGCTGATGTCTAACCAAGGAATAGAGAATTTATCAGGTGCTTTTGATACAGTTGATACAACAACGGATGAACCTAGTACCGAATCGGCTTACCTGACTGATTCATTAGATAGCGCACGTGAAGAAGCTTTAATTAAAGGGTTAGTTCAGGATATAAAGCTGAGAAAGGCGTACGCTAATAAAATCTTTGTCATGATGTGTATTTGGTTAGCATTGATACTTCTGATCGTAATATTACAAGGTTCAGGAGGTTCTAAGTTCGAGACTCAGAAGATGGAATATTTATTGGTCTTTAACTTGTCTGAAACCACCGTTGTAACTCTTATCACCACTACCACCCTAAATGTTCTTGCATTCTTTTTGGTGGTGACGAAATACTTATTCCCAAATCAGGATAAGACTAAGCTCTAAAAAGGGACTCTCACGATGCCCCCCCTTTCACAACCAACCAATTCTCAACCGCGCAGGCGGTCTTTTACATATTCTATTTTCGTCTTTCCATGAGGTGCTGGCTTACCACCTGCCCCCAGGTTTACCATTACAATCTTATCAATGGTCAGTATATCCTGATGTGTGAGTTTGTTTCTCACCTCGCATCGCATGGTCATGGAGGTTCGGCCAAAACCTATGGCCTCTATCCCCATTTCAATGATGTCTCCCTGCACCGGTGCATTAATAAAGTTGATCTCAGACATAAACTTGGTTACGATATGCCTGTTTTCGAGCTGCACAATGGTGTACAGAGCGGCTTCTTCATCTATCCATTCCAGCAGGCGCCCGCCAAAGAGGGTACCGTTGGGATTCAAATCTTCGGGTTTTACCCATTTACGTGTATGAAAGTTCATAAGCCTCTGTTTTAAGTTGTCAATGGATGAATCATCAGGTTTCCTACTTCAGGAAAGCCTTCAGCATCCAGTTTTGTTTCTCTATTTCGCGGATATAGCCTGTGAAAATATCCAAAGTTCCCTCGTCCTCTGCTTTACCCGCACTGGACAATACCGCAGTCAGGTTTTTCACCAACACAGCGTTGGCGTCTAAAATAGCTTTTACCATATCATTGGCATCCACTATATCTTCTGAAGAAGGAATGGTGGCATGAGCTGTGATACTGGCCAGCGACCCTTTAGGAGTACCATCCAATGCCAGAATTCGCTCGGCTACCTCATCAATTCTCTCCGCTGCTTCCAGGTAAAGCTCTTCAAATTTTTCATGAAGCATAAAGAAAAACGGGCCTTTTACATTCCAGTGAAATAACCTCAGGTTTTGGTAATGCACCTGATAGTCGATCAGCAGTTGATTCAGGTTGTTTACTACTGTAGATGATGTGCTTATAGTTTCCATAGTCTCTGTCGTTTTTATAATTCAAATTTCACTCTCATAACTATATTAATCAAATTAATGTTCCCTATATTAGTATTGAAAAAACCTATAAATGACTCTACAACAGCTTGAGTATATCGTAGCCCTGGACAACCACCGACACTTTGTTCGGGCTGCAGAAAACTGCTACGTGACCCAACCCACCCTTACCCTTCAGATTCAGAAGCTGGAAGACGAGATGGGTACCCAGATTTTTGACCGGAGCAAACACCCTATCGAACCTACTCCACTGGGAGAAATGGTAATACTGAAGGCCAGACAGATCCTGCGGGAAGCTGCACAGCTGAAGGAGCTGGTAAATGAGCAGAAAGATGGCATTCATGGCACATTTCGCTTAGGTGTGATTCCTACACTTGCTCCTTACCTTATTCCTCGTTTTTTAAAGCAATTTTCTACTAAGTATCCCAAGACCCGGCTGGTGATCAGGGAAATGGAATCGGAAAGCATTATCAAGGGTCTGAAAAATGACCTGATAGACCTGGGGCTACTGGTCACGCCTCTTGACGAGAACAGCCTGCGGGAGCTGCCCTTGTTCAACGAACCCTTTCTGATCTACAGTTCAGAAAGCCACCCTTACTATGTAAAGAAAGAGGTGAAGCCCGAAGACATCTCCGACAAGGGGTTGTGGTTACTCAATCAGGGGCATTGCTTCAGAAATCAGGTACTTAATATTTGCAATAGCCGGTCTTCTGCCGGAGGCAATGTTGCCTACGAGAGTGGCTCCATAGAAACACTAAAGAATCTGGTAAAATGGAACATGGGCTATACCCTGGTACCCGAGCTTGCCGTAACACATGAGTTGGATAACCCTATGCTCAAACGCTTTACCAGCCCTGAGCCCGTACGGGAAGTGAGCCTGGTGGTACACAATAGCTTTACCAAGGAGGCACTTCTGGAAAAGTTGCGCGATGAGATACTGGCAAATATTCCTGAGCACTTTGCCAGAAACCGTAAGTACATCCAGGTGAAGTGGAGATGATCCGGGGTTTGAGGTTTAGTGTTTAAAAGTTTAGGGTTTAAATGTTTGAGGTTTAAAGTTTAAATGTTTGAGGGGAAAGACCAGACATGAAACATATTTAAACCATAAACATGAGACTTATCCTGTAACATTTCCAAGGCTTAGCTCATCTAACCAGCAAGTACATCTCACAAAAACTCAAAATCATGAAAACAACAACACGATTAAGCACCCTTCTGATCATGCTCTGCACCTTGTTTATCGGTCAACAGGCCATGGCTCAGGAAAAAACCTCCTCTGATGCACATGAAATTGCCAATAAGGAACTTAAAGCATACCTGGGAGACTATAAAAAAGAGGCCGGACCAGGTTTTGACATTACCATTTCGCTCGATGGCGATGATAGACTTATGGCCCAACCTTCGAATAAATCACAGCCCAACACCCTCTTAAAGGCAACTGCCAAGGATAAATTCGACCTTATGAATACCGGAGGGCTTAAGATTACCTTTAATAGGGAAGACGACAAAATCGTTTCGCTTACCTTTTCACAGGGTGGACAATCCTTTACTGCCAAAAAAGAGGAGAACTAAAGCACTACGCATCTCCCCAACACCAGACTGTCTGGAAAAAGCCACTGAAGCACTCACTCAGTGGCTTTTTTCATGAACCTACCTCTGCCATCAGCATGCATTATTCATGGATAGTCTTAAGGCTATGCCACTCATTAATCAGAGTCTGTCTGTAGAGTCGCTTGCTAAAAATCAGTTCGCCCCAAACCCTCCTTGCTTCGCCATAACGGCTACGTAAAGACAAGGAAGCGAGTACTGATTTTCAATGGCTCACCCCTGGCGCCTTCGCTGAGTCCTTCGCCAACGGCTTCAGCCACCGGAGAAAGCTTCGAGCGTAAGCGTTTAGGGGAAGGGGTAAAAAGGCATTGAAATTTAAAGGGGATTAAATTATAGACAGACTCTAATTGAAAAAAAGCGTCACGAGTTGTAAAAAATTGTCACGACAGAAAACCTAATGCAACGCATAGGGCTATTTTAACATCTGACCAGCGAACATCAGCCAATTTTTTAGGCATTATCACCTATGGCAACTGTTCTATAAACGAGAATAAGGTCAACCACTCAAACGCAACCCTATGTTTAAATCCTACCTAAAAACGACTTTGCGTACCATACGCAGAAGTCCGCTCAGCTCATTTATCAATATTTTCGGTCTGGCCATGGCGCTGGGTGTGGCCATTCTGGTCTATGCCTTTGTAGACATGGACCTGACTACTGATCAGTTTCATAAAAACCGGTCTGAAATCTATATGGCTACCTCCCACCTTAGCCGCAGTGGAGAAAAGGCCGAGTATGGCATTACCCCCGCCCCCTATGCCGAGCGTTTGATTAATGACTTTCCACAGATCAAACAGGTAGTGAGAGTGGAACAGAAATCAGGGGTTTTAAAGGCCGGACTAAAGGTATTCAACGAGCGCTTTACCTTCGTAGACCCCGAATACCTGGACATGTTCACTTTCCCGCTGAAATCAGGTAATAAAGCTGCTCTGAAAGAACCTAATAAGATTATACTCAGTGAAAATACGGCCATCAAATACTTTGGTGATGCCGACCCTGTGGGTGAAGCCATGAGCTTCGACTTTGGCAAAACCAAATATACCTTTGAGGTAGCGGGTGTAGCAGAAAAATTCCCTGCCAAAAGAAGTATGGACTTCAGTGTACTTGCCAATTTTGATCAGCTACAGCTGGTGGACCCTGCCTTTGATGTGAGTGACTGGTCCCGCTTTCTGGATGCCACCTTTATCCAGGTAGAAAACCCCGAAGATATAGCCACTATTACCGAGGTGGTACAGCAGTATGTTTCCGTACAAAATGAAGTGCAAAAAGACTGGCCTGCTACGGCCTTCGACTTTGAAGCCTGGACCACTGCTTATGTGGATGGAGAAGATATGAGAAATACCGTTATGGGTAATGCAGACTCGCTCGGACGACTCGTCCTTATGATCATTGGTATTTTCGTGCTGGTACTGGCTGTATTCAATTACATCAATATTGCCATTGTATCTGCCTCCAAAAGGCTGAAAGAGATTGGCGTGAGAAAAGTGATGGGAGGCACCCGCAAATCGCTGGTGCTACAATTTCTGTCAGAAAATGTGATTATGACGGTAGGTGCGCTCTTTCTCGGGCTTATTCTGGCCGTAACCGTTTTGATTCCCGGTTTTGACAGGCTGTTTGATATCGGCTTCGAGTTCGATATCAGTCAACCCGAGCTTTGGATGTTCCTGACGGTATTGGTGGTATTTACCGGCCTGGCTTCAGGTGCCTACCCTGCTCTGTACATCTCTAACTTTAATGCTGTTAACATTTTCAGAGGAAGACTCAAGTTTGGTGGTAAAAACAGGCTTACCAAGGTTTTTCTGACCTTTCAGTACATCCTGGCGGTGATCGCAGTGGTAGGCGGGATACTCTTTACCCAAAACACAGCTTACCAGAAAAGCAGAGACTGGGGCTATAGCCAAAGCTCAACACTAAGCGCTGACCTGGCCACCAGCCAGGAGGTAATGCAACTGATGGCACGCATGGAACAAAGCCCGAATGTCACGCTGATTGCGCCCTCAAGGCATCATATTGGTGAATCTCAGGGCAGAAACATCATCAAAACCACCGATAATATCAGCTATGATCTCGCCACCTTTGAAGTAGGCCCGGACTATATTGAAACGATGGGACTGGAACTGATTGAAGGCAGATCTTATGATAAATCGCGTGAGGCCGATGACCTGAATGTACTGGTAAACGAAACGCTCGGAAGAGTACTTAACCCCAATGGCGTATTAGGCACTACCTTCAGAATGGATAGCCTTAACTATACGGTTGTGGGCGTGGTGGCAGACTTTCATGACGAATCATTCTTTGAACCCATCGAGCCCATGATCATCAAGCTGGCAACCGAAGAGAGTTACAGACAGCTCTCCATGCAGGTAGCCACGGGTAAGCTGAAAGAGACTTATGAGCTACTTGAAAGCGAATGGGCGTCACTTTTTCCGGAAACACCCTTCAGAGGTTTTTACCAGGAATCCACGCTCGACTGGTATTTTATGCAAATAGAGGGGCATGGCAAGCTAATGCAATATGTAGCCGTGCTTTGTATCATCCTTTCCTGCCTGGGGCTCTACGGTTTAGTTTCGCTTAATGTGGCGAGTAGGGTAAAAGAATTCAGTATCAGAAAAGCACTGGGAGCTAATCTTAAAAATCTGGTATTTGTGATTAACAGGCAGTTTGTGACCTTTCTGGCAATTGCCATGGTGCTGGGCATTCCGCTGAGTTATCTGCTGATGCAGACGCTTTTTGATGCGGTATATGCCTACTACAAACCCCTGACGGCAATACCCTTTGCCTTTGCGCTGCTAATGGTGATTTTCATGGTATTCGTTACCGTTTCATCCCAGGTAAAAAAGGTGATGAGTTCCAGCCCTACTGAGGGGCTAAGAAGCGAATAGGAAATACCACCACTATAAAAATGGCTGGCCCTTTCATACCGAGAAGGCCAGCCATTTCTTTTTAGCCACTGACTAATCAATCTCCACAGTCATATCATCTTGCGCTACCATGGCTCCCGCTTTAAGGTAAACCCGCTTAACCGTACCGGCCATAGGTGCTGACACGATGGTTTCCGAATCTGTCGCAGGTTTTCCAAACCTGTGACAACTATGAAACTGAGACTCTGTCTCAAAAAGTCGAAGCTATCCGCAATGGAAGTACGGTTTGCAAAATTTTTCTCGCTTTTCAACCCGAATTATTCATTAGATAAATGAATGATTGTCGAAAATGCTGATAACCAGCATTTTGTCAGGGTTAATCCTGACATTTTAAAATCACCATTTAGGTTCTCATGATTCGTGGCTAACTGGTTGATTTTCAAATCGTCAGATTATGCAATAGTACGCTATTGCATAATTGCGGTTCAATAGCCCACCGATATGGCTAAAGGCTTTTGGGAAACAGGGTGAGTGTTGGTGGTGAAGTGAGGTTTTAAACATGCCAGACCTTTGGTTTTACCTTTTTCCAGCTCGATAAAACAGGGCTACTCAAAAAAATAATATGGCTTCTGGTAGCTACTGTTATTGAGGAGTATGCAATCTGTACACGAAGGCGGCTCTCTCTCCCGGTTTGCAAACGTACAGGGTATCTCAACATAAAAGGGAATATCGTCTGATAGTATCCGTACAAAGCTCGTATCAGACCTTACTACCTCAAAGTACCCCAGTACTTCTTCATCAGGATTGGCCGTATTTCTGAAGTTACCGGGAACAGGAGCTGCCGGTCTGTCGAAGATTGAGCCCTCGATATTGGAAATCTCATCAATCAGCTTCCAGTATTCATAGGCGGCTTCATCCATTGTGGTTTGTACTACGCTGAAATAATAAGCAAACGCAAAACGGCTGTTTATTTCGGTTGAACTCAGGAACAGGTCATTGATGACGGGCACCTTTATCTCTGCTCCATTGAAGAGAATCGCCTGCTGGCCAGTGATGTCATTGGTAATATAACAAGGTGGTGGTGGACCTTCAAATGGGTTAGGTGGTGGACGGATTCTTTCTTCGTAACTATATGATTCAGTGATGTTCCATCTTAAGTAAAAGTCTTTCTCCTGATCAAGAACCCGGGTATTGGTAAAAAGCTGAATCAGGTTTCTTTCGATTGCTGTTCCCGCCTGGTTGACTACGGTTTCCACCACCGAGGCATCAAAATACAACTGATCTTCAGCAGCCTGATCGGGCATGACAGCCGGAAGTGACAGAAAGCTTCTGCCGTCAGAAAGTTCCACAGACAGCTGGTAGGTGCGACCTAACCTGGCAGAATCTGAATAGGCGAGTCTATAATTTCCAGGAGAGAATTCAATATAGTCAGCTATTTCCCGATCATTTTCAATAAGCCTGACCTCAGCCCGGGTGACAGGTTGCTGCTCACCGTTAAAGCCAGAGGTGAGCGCAATAGACACCTCATTTCCTGCCTTGCCATCGGTGATACGGCCATAAATCACCAATTGCGGGGCTACACCTTCTGTATCGAGGTTAATAACTTCAGAACATGCGCATAATACCAAAACAAGGAGACACCAGGTAAGCCATTTTTTTGCTCCCCCCTTACTCCTTTTGACCTCTGTTTCCGACATTGTTCTCGACCGATTTTCACCTTCGAAGCGCTACATGAAATTCTCCGTTTAGGCGCAGTTCTGACTGACTAATCACTACTCTTAATATAAGCTATATTTCTAAATCATTGAATAAAAATGCCCGCCCCTTTCACTCTGAAAAGGGCGGGCACTACTTTTTTTAAATGTTATGGAGAAGTCCTAATCAATCTCCACAATCATATCATCCTGGGCTACCATGGCTCCGGCCTCCAGGTAAACCCGCTTAACCGTACCGGCCATAGGTGCGGACACGGTGGTTTCCATCTTCATGGCTTCGATCACAAACAGGGGCTGACCTTCAGTTACAGTATCTCCTGCCTTCACCCTGGTCTCTGCCAGACGCCCCTGCAAAGGTGCTCCCACCTGGTTGTCATGTTCTGCTTTCGGGTTGATGGCCTTGGTTACCTTATAGTTCTGATCCTTTACCTCTATCACCCTTGTCTGCCCGTTCAGGTCAAAGAAGACCTTGCGGATACCATTGTCGTCCGGCTCTGTCTGGTAGAGCATTTTCACGATGATGTGCTTACCTCTGCCTATCTCTATAAAGAGCTCTTCATTGGGCTTTACACCATAGAAAAAGGCAGGTGTGGGCAGGTGTCTTACCTCTCCATACTCCAGCCAGTGGTCGTAAAAATCGCGGAATACCTTGGGGTAAAGCTTATATGAGATAAAGTCCAGCTCAGTACAATAAGTGCTGAATTCCTTTTGAAACGCTGCAAACTCTTTTTCAAAATCTACGGGTGCCAAATGAGCATTGGGTCTGTCAGTAAAGGGCTGCTCTCCTTTAAGTACAATTTTGGACAGCTTCTCCGGGAAACCTCCGGGGGCCTGCCCCAGGTGCCCTTTGAAAAGACTTACCACAGATTCAGGAAAGGAAAGGCTATCTCCCCTTTCCAGTATATCTTCTGCCGAAAGGTTATTGGCTGTCATATACAGGGCCATATCGCCCACCACCTTAGAAGAGGGCGTCACCTTTACGATATCTCCGAAGAGTTTATTCACCACAGCGTAGTTCTGCTTTACCAGGCCAAACTGATGCTCCAGACCAAGGGCTCTCGCCTGTGGTCTCAGGTTTGAATATTGCCCTCCGGGAATTTCGTGATCATACACCTCAGCGGTGCCTGCCTTCAGGCCACTCTCAAAGGGGTAATAGTACTCCCGCACATCTTCCCAATAGTTTGCATACTCATTGAGCTTTGTCAGGTTAATTTTAGGATCTCGCTCATGGCCTTCGAGGGTAGCCACCAGCGAATTAAAATTGGGCTGAGAGGTAAGGCCAGACATACTGGCGATGGCTACATCCACCACATCAACTCCTGCCTCAATGGCTTTGAAATAAGAGGTGGCCTGCATAGAAGAAGTGTCATGGGTGTGCAGGTGAATGGGCAGGTCCACGGCCTCTTTCAAGGCAGGTACCAACACAGCTGCGGCCTGTGGTTTTAGCAAGCCAGCCATGTCTTTGATCGCTAACATGTGCGCACCTTCGTCCTCCAGTGCCTTGGCCATATCTACGTAGTACTGCAGATTATATTTCGTGTCTTTTGCCAGCACATCTCCCGTATAGCAGATACAGGCCTCGGCCAGTGAGTTGGTACGCTCACGCACCGTACGAATGCTCACTTTCATGGCCTCCACCCAGTTGAGCGAGTCGAAAATGCGGAAAACATCCATGCCGTTTTCAGCCGATTTCTCTATAAACTTCTCTATCAGGTTATCCGGATAAGCCTTATAGCCCACACCATTGGAGCCCCTGAGCAGCATTTGGGTAAGAATGTTGGGTGCTGCAGCTCTAATGAGCTTTAGTCTTTCCCAGGGATCTTCGTTGAGAAAACGCATGCACACGTCAAAGGTGGCACCGCCCCACATTTCCAGGGAGAAAATCTGAGGATGATTCTTGGCCAGCCCTTCGGCTACCTGCAAAATATCCCTGGTACGCACACGAGTGGCCAGGAGCGACTGATGAGCATCTCTGAAGGTAGTATCTGTAAATAAAATCTGTTTCTGATCCTTCACCCATTTCGCAAAATCAACCGGTCCCAGCTCAGTAAGCAGGTCTTTTGTTCCTTTCGGATATGCTCCCAGCCTATCGAAATCGGGCACTGCCGGATCGCGGAAAATCACATTCGGGTTAACCTCCCCTTTGATATTCGGATTACCATTGACAGCCACCTCTCCCAGGTAATTGAGCAGTCGGGTGGCGCGGTTCATATAGCGCGGCATATCGAAGAGCTCAGGGTGATCTTCGATAAACCTTACCGTGGCCTGCCCTTTATAGAAAACAGGGTTTTTCAATACATTTTCCAGAAATCCTTTATTGGTTTTCACACCCCTGATGCGGAATTCGGAAAGGGCACGCTGCAAGCGCTGTGAAGCCCCCTTGAGTGTACGGCCCTTCGCGGAAATTTTCACCAGCATGGAGTCGAAAAAGGGAGAAATGGTCACCCCGGCATAGCAGTTACCCGCATCGAGGCGAATACCAAAACCACCGGCACTGCGATAGGCGATGATGGTACCATAATCAGGCTTAAAGCCGTTTTCCGGGTCCTCGGTGGTAATACGGCACTGTATGGCGTAACCATTACATTGAACATCAGACTGGTCTTTGATAAAGATACGAGGGTCGTCCAGCGGGTAGCCCTGGGCTATTTCTATCTGCGATCTTACAATGTCTACACCAGTAATTTCTTCCGTAATGGTATGCTCTACCTGTACGCGCGGATTGACTTCGATGAAGTAGATATTCTCTTCCGCGTCTACCAGAAACTCTACTGTGCCTACGTTGTTGTAGTTTACCTCACGGGTAATCCGTAAGGCATATTCGTAGAGTTTATCCCGTGTCTCTTGCCTGAGTGTCACGGAAGGCGCTACCTCCACTACCTTCTGGTACCTTCGCTGCACCGAGCAGTCTCTTTCAAACAGGTGCACCAGGTTACCATAGTTATCCCCCATGATCTGCACCTCGATGTGCTTGGGGTTATCAATAAACTTTTCCAGGAAGATCGTATCATCTCCAAAAGCTTTGGCGGCCTCCCCTTTGGCTTCGTTGAAGGAGAGCTCTAAATCTTCGGTTCTTTTGACTACGCGCATGCCTCGGCCTCCGCCACCCGCAGCGGCTTTTACCATCAATGGAAAGCCTATGCGATCGGCCTCCTGCTTTACAATGTCAATGGAGGTCAGCTCTGCCTTGCTGTCTTCAATCAAAGGTACCTGAGCATTTCGGGCCACTATTTTGGCTTGTACTTTGTCGCCAAGCTGCTCCATCACCTCAGGCTGCGGTCCAATAAAGGTGATGCCTTCTTCCCTGCACCTGCGAGCCAGGTTTACATTCTCAGACAGAAAACCATAGCCGGGATGTATGCCGTCAACTCCTTCGCGCTTAGCAACACTGATGATTTCTTCAATATCCAGGTAGGGCTTCAGTGCTTCCTGATCTGTACCAATCTGATAGGCCTCATCCGCCTTGTAGCGGTGTAGTGAATAGCGGTCTTCATAGGTATAAACCGCTACGGTGCGAATATTAAGCTCTGAAGCAGCACGCAATACCCGAATAGCGATCTCGCCACGGTTGGCTACTAAGAGTTTGTTGATTTTCTTGATTTGAATGCTCATAGAAGGGCTAAAAAATTATAACCTGAAGTTAGTTGTAAAATGAGCCTGACCCAAACAAAGCCTGTTGATTGCTACGATGTCCAACGACATTTTTTTGGAAAGATGCTTGCTTTACATAGAACTTCAATGTAACTATGCAATACATAGAACTTCTAGTTATGGAAAATCTTTCAAAAGAGCTGGTTGGTGCTTCGAGTATTCCCCTGATACTCTCCATTTTGGAGGAAGGTGAAAACTACGGATATATGATCATTCAGCGGGTCAAAGAAATATCTGAGGAGCAAATAGAATGGAAAGACGGAACGCTTTATCCCATACTCCATAAGCTGGAGAAGAAGGGGCTGATCGAGTCTTTCTGGCAAGCTTCAGAAACAGGCAGAAAGCGAAAGTACTATCGCTTACTACAAGGTGGTAAGGCAGTTTTGGCCACTGAAAAACAAAACTGGTTAGAACTCAATCAAATGTTTACAAGGTTATGGAAAATACAACCCAGTTTAGGTTAGAAGAGCACATCGCTGCATGGCGATCAGAGCTTGCCGGTAGTGGCATTCTCAGCCGGGAGGATCTGGATGAATTAGAGAGCCATCTTTTAGATGAAATAGACCAGCTCAGCAGTTGCCCCCTCACCAAGCGAGAGGCTTTTATGGTAGCCAAAGACCGGATTGGCACACATGCCGAACTGAGCCGACCTTATGCTAAATCCAAGTCGCTATGGTCACTTTTCAAAGCACGCTCACCGCTCTACCTGCAAGCCATACTGGTATTGATTATTATATCACTCATCAGCCGCACCGTTGAATTCGCCACTATTATGACCATTGCCTCTTTTGAGCTTCCTATGGCATGGAGTAACTACCTCTATTCAGGGCTATTACTGACTTCATGTACCATTTTGTTTTTATGGTTCAGACTTATCAGCCGCAAGGCCAGGCTACAATCTCAAAGGGTTTCACTTACCGGACACCTCACCATCATGACACTCATTGTGGGGGTATTGACAATACTGCTCGGCATCCGATTTACAGCGGCACCTATCGAATTAGAACTCATAGGCATCTTTTTTATCCGTCAGTATATATGGGCTGTCGGCATGCTTATCGTCTTAATTGCTTCGATTGTCTATTCGGTCAGAGACATGAAATCACCAAAACCAGGAATCGCCTAACTTTAAACACTCAAAAAATGCAGTCAAAAACTCAATTTAATACAGAGCAGGAAATCGGGCAGTGGAAAGAAGCCCTTCAAGCCTCTGGTAATATCGATCAGGAGAGCCTGATGGAGTTGGAAAGTCACCTATTGGAAGAGATAGACAACCTTCAACACAAGGGACTTAGTGATGCTGAGGTATTCTTAATTGCTCAGAACAGGATTGGCTCCTGCGAAACCATCGGCAAAGCATACAAGAGGTCTGGCAGGTTTGACTTTGGCAAAAACTCACTGCTCGCGCAGGCATTTCTGTTCCTATTCACATTTTACTCACTTTCAAAAACAGCCACTTACCTGGCAGGTGATATTTCTATTACCTGGCTGGCCGGTGACGGTAATAGTTTTGTAGCGATCCATAGCATTTTGCAAGTACTTATGGCAGGCACAGTGTACCTGATCTATAAGAAAACAAACCGGAAAAAATCCGGAAGTATCAGGGCCAACACTGTAGCTATATGTAGTCTGGTGCTCTCAATAGCCATTCATCTCACTTATGCCGGGCTCTCACCCCATGCCTATTTTCAAATGATGGGTGCAGCTCCCTTTGTAGTGTTGCTTTCTCCTTATCTGATTTATTTCTCTGTCTTTGTAGCCATCATTGTAATGAATGTAAAGCAGTGGAGAAAAAACAGGCTGAGTACGGCTGGTTGAGAACAGCTATTTGAGGTCTGCGTTTTTTTGCTTAGACCCTTTTGGGGTTGATACCAAGCTTAAAAAGACATCGAAAGATTGACAATGGCAATGCCAGCCCTCCTGCTTTGAGGTAAAGCTGCTTATGCTTTACGGCCAGGTCAGGGTGATCGGACCTGAGTGCCTGTCGATACTCATAGGCCACCCTGATTCTAAGTGCTTTTAATTCACTTTTGGTTTTGCAAAGCGTAAAGGCCTTCTCGCAAACTCTGAAAACGGAGCTCAATTGTTCATTTTCCCAATGCCGATAGCGATTGGCCGACATGCTGGTCTCAAGCTTCCGCTTTTTCATCAGCACCTCATCGGTATAAACATAGCTGAAGTAGCGGCTTGACCGTACCCAGAAATCAAAGTCTTCATAGGCAAGATTTTCATCGTATCCCCCCAGCCTGTCGAAAACTATTTTTCTGATTACCATCGTAGGGGTGCAGATAAAATACCGCTTCAGCACCATTTCAAAAATGCCTCCTTCCGGCATGGTAGTGATCAGGCCTTTCTTTTTAAGCAGTGCATAATGCTGATCGGTCTCCACCGACCCGACATCTATGTAGGCTGCATCCGTAAAAGACACACCGCAGCCCTCTCCCACGGACGCAAGGGCTGCCACACTTTTTTCAATGAATTCCGGCAGCATTACGTCATCCAGGGCAAAATCAATGATGTACTCCCCTTTTGCCAATGCTAACCCCTCATTGAAGGTGGCGGTATAGCCACGGTTTTTCTCATGTGGCAGAAAGGTAATGTCTTCTCTCCCGGCTATTAGTTTTTCAATGACCTGTCGACTGCCATCCGTACTGGCATCATCCAGCAGAATTATCTGTCGTGGCTCATAAGTCTGTGTCCAGACACTTTCCAGTGCCTCTTTGATAAAAGGCGCATGGTTATAGGCTATTCCTATGATGGTAACGAGCGGTTTCATCTGAACAGTAGCCTCCTGTTAAAAATGACCAGGATAATAAAGAAACCGATATGACGGAACATGTAGCCCAGCGTAAGGGCTTCCAGGTTGTATTGTTCCAGCAGCAGGGTGATGAGTAGCAGGTATAGGCCTGCCGAAAAAGCCTGGGCCGCTATGTACCTCCAGGTGGCTACCTGGGCGGACAATAAATAGGCCAGCAGGTAGGAAAGCAACGCAAAGAAATCACCAAATGCCTGGTACCTGACAAGGAAACCTGCTCTTTCAAAACCATCAGCAAAAAACAGGGACAGAATTAAATCGCGGTTGATATAATATACGCCCAGACACACTAAGCTCATAAAGCTCACAAAGCCCATCACCTTGAGCACGTAGGCCTTCAACTTCTGGGGCTCATGAATGAGGGAAGCCATTTTAGGGTAGTACACCACGCCAATGGTGCCGGTAAAAACCAGGATATAGCTACCGGACATTTTTGCCACCGACTGCCATAGTCCGGTTCGATCCTCCCCATACAGTTCCAGTATCTGTTCACGCACACCAAAGTCGAGCAGTTTACCAAAGACCAGAGAGCTGACTGCCATGATGATAAAGCTCCAGATTTTCCTTGTAGAAGCTTTGTCCGGAGCTTTAACAGAAAGCTTCAGTTTATTGCGGTGAATGAGGAAATAGGTGAGTGACACAAAGAACATCAGCCCATAGCCTACCACAAAGCTGAGCAAGGCCTGATCCAGTGTGCCCTGGGTAACACCCAAAAACACCGTAACCACCAGGCCAATCATGCCTATCATACTGATAACCGCATAAGACTTGACATCTCTGAGGGCCAGAATCACTGAATTGAGCAAGCCTGTAAACAGCATCAGGAGTACAGCAGGAATAAATATGGTAAAAAACTGCCCCTCGCTATACTCATTAATAAAGCGCTCAAAGAAGTAGGACTTCTGCCAGTACATAACCGAAAAGGTAGCGAGTACCAGTACATTGGTGATCCAAAAACCAGACTGGAAAATCCGCTGTCGGGCCGTCTGGTCTATCTTTGGGTCAGACCAGTATTTCATGATACTGCGATTTACTCCCTCGCTGGCCAGCTGTGTAAAAAGCGCACTCAGGTTCTGAAAATGTGCCAGCAATGCAATTCCGTTCGTACCCAGGTAGATAGCAAAAAGCTTATTGACCGTGAGACCTGCACCGGCCCGAAAAACGACAGACAGGAAGGACCAGGATGAGCTTTTGAAGAATTGAGATTTCAAGAGTGGTTTTAGTGCGAAGATAAGGTTTTTCTGAAAGTTATGCTCTCAAAAGCCTGTCCTGCCATATGCTCTTTAAAGGATATAAGCGACTTGTTTTTCTTTTTACCCAGGTAAGAGGTGCCCAAATCTATCCAGTTGACACCAGCCTGCTGAGCCCAGAGATACACCGAATCGATCAAAAAAACCATGGGACTGAGTGCATTAAACACGGCATCGTGAGCAGGGAAGAAATTGTAGACTACTTTTTCAGATACGCGCACCAGTATGGCACCAGCGATCAGCTGCTCTTGCTTGTACACCGCAGCAGCCAGATAACTCTCGGGGTTTGCACTGGTAGCATGCTTCAGATCTGCCCACTCCATAGACAGTTGATGCCCTTTTGCCTCGCGGTGCCTTTTGATAAAACCGAATAAGGCGGCATATTCCGTTTTATTGACGAACCTGAAGGTCAACTGCTCTTTGGCTGCCTTTCTTAGCCTGCGCTGCTCCATGGAAGCCAGCTGATGAATTAACGGCTGCTCATTCACCGCTATGGCATGATACACCTGATGGTCCTTCTCTTCAAACCCAAGGTGCTGCAGGTTTTCCAGCAGCAGGTTACTACCGGGCTGATAGCAGCCGGGAGCCATCTTGATTCTCAGGTAGCGAAACCCTTTTTCTCTCAGTCTGCGCTGCACCTCTTGAATGAAATAGGTGCACGTAAGGCTGTTTACTCCGGCAGCCAATTCAAAGCCACCAAAAGGTGCCTTAAATGGGCTTATCGCCTCGCTCTCTTCAACAGAGAAGGCTATATGCCCTAAAGCGGTCTGTTCGCCATCAATAAGGTAAAAATGTAGTTGTGGCAGGCTATTATTATTTTCAAGAAAGGCATGAGTGCTGTAGAGTGCGGGTACGTATTGTACTTCACAGGCCTTCGGTAACTGCTCCGATACGGAAAGTGCCTCCATCAAAAATCTTTGCGGTTTCTGATATAGTCTTCTTCTGAATATTCATCGGAAGCCAGCCCCAGCATGATCGCCCGCTCCTTAAAGAGCATCTTCCCCCACCAGAGGGGTGGTATGTATAAGCCCTTGTTGGCTTCGTGCAGACTGCAGCTAAAAGTCTCTCCGTTCTGCGATTCCAACACTACCTCTATTTGTCCGCTCAGGCATATAATCACCTGCTGGCCGGTTTTATGAGCATGGTCTCCGCGCACCTGCTGCTCTGGCACATCATAGAGCCAGTACACCCGCTTTATCTCAAAGGGCACATCTTTCAGCTCTTCCAGAAAGCCGAGGTTACCCCGCACATCTGCGTTTTCTGAGAAGGTATATAATTCCGGTTTTTTCAATCAGTGAAGGGTTGGAGCATACAATTGGTAATTAATGCCGTTTAGTTAAGCCTTTTCCACCCTTTTATTCCCTAAAGGGAGCCTCTAATGAGTTAATATCACCCTTCAGGGCGCGGGGTGGAAATGAAGTATCAAGAGCGACTCTCTTAACTAAACGGCATTGGATTGGTAATATACGAACTGTAAGATTTTCGCGACCATCTAAGCGATAATCTTAGGCGAGAAAATCAATTCTCTCTCGGCATGCCCGCCCTTTTCTGTAAATTCGCGCCCGATGATTTATTTGCTCCTGACCATACTCGCCAATGTGGCCATTTTCATGGCTTTCCGGGCGTTCTCACATTTCAGGGTCAATACCTTTCCGGCCATCATCACCAATTACATGGTTTGTGTCATTACCGGTATGCTCTACACCGGTCCGCAGACGGTGGTTTCGAAAATAGAGCCGGGGGCCAACTGGTTTATCTTTGCGGGCTTTCTGGGTATTGTCTTCGTATCTACCTTCTTTTTGATGGCACGTACCACACAGTTGCGCGGTGTGGCCGTTGCCACGGTAGCCAGCAAAATGTCACTGGCTATTCCGGTAGTCTTCAGTCTGTTTATTTTCAAAATCGCCACAGGAAATCTCGATACCTGGAATTACCTGGGGATCGGGCTGGCCTTTATCGCCATTCTGATGGTAAGCAAACCTCGTGATCCGGCCTCTGCCAGGGTACCGGTTTCGCTTAAAACGCTCGGCTTACCCCTTGCGGTTTTCTTTATGGGGGGAGTGATTGACACCTCACTCAACTATGCTAATCACCATTGGATCACCACAGAGTTAGAGCCTGTATTTCCCATTCTTACTTTTGCCTTTGCCTTTACCTGGGGTATCATTTTTTGTATAATCAAGAAAATCAGCTTTACTAAAAAAGACATTCTGGCGGGCATACTTTTGGGTATCCCCAACTACTTTTCTATCTTTCTTCAGCTTAAAGCACTCAGCGCTTTTGACAACAATGGCGCCATCGTTTACCCCTCACTCAACATCGGCATCATTATCGCCTCTACCCTGGCAGCAGTGCTCTTTTTTAAAGAGAAGCTGGCACGGGTCAATCAGGTAGGTGTAGTGCTGGCGATTATTGTCATCTTTCTGCTGAGCCATCAGGAGATTCTGAAAAATATCTGATCACAGATATCAATCCATTTCAGTCATGTCTGAACGCTTAGTCCGGTTTTTTGTAGTTTCGCTGTCATGCGCGACAGCTATCTGACCATTGCCGGGGAATCGGAAGGTTCCTACAAAGAAAAAGGCAGCAAATTCATTGCTTTTGCCTTTCCGGTAAGCTCTGAAGATGAGATAAAGGCCAGGCTGGAAGACCTGAGAAAGGAGTACTATGATGCACGACACCACTGCTATGGCTATATCTATGGCCACAATGGAGAGCATTTCAGGGCCAATGATGATGGCGAACCGGGGCACTCGGCCGGTGACCCGATTTTAGGGCAGATTAAATCAAGAGAGCTCACCGATACCCTGGTGGTGGTGGTACGATATTTTGGAGGTACCAAGCTGGGGGTAAGCGGACTGATAGGCGCTTATAAAACCGCTGCTGCTGAAGCGCTCGATGCAAACGAGGTAGTAAAGAAAGAGATTTCGGCATCTTTTCGCTTTAGCTTCCCTTATGAAGAGATGAACAGTGTGATGAAACTGGTAAAAGACCTGAACCTGAAGATACTGAACCAGGGATACGATGAACAATGCACGCTGGATGTGGAAGTCATCGTTAGCACTGTAGCCACACTGGAAGGCAAAGTAGAACTGATGCAAAAAACGGGAAGCACACTTGGCATGAAGACTTTAGAAAAAAATTAATCAAAGAAAAGCACCCTTTCACCACTTCGATGAAATCATTTAGCCATTTTCTAAAAATCTCCGCCCTGCTGCTCATACTGTTCTGTAGTACCGCTACAACCTGTGATCAGGACCTGAGAAAACTCGGACAAAGTGGTAACATCACATTGAACCCGGAGGAAATTGTAAACATCAACGGTAGACTTGAGTTCAGCGCCACTGTAGAATATAAAACCAGGTATGCAAAAAGGGCTGACTCTTTGGAAATACGCTTTTTTTTGAGAAACAGCCAAATTGAAACTTTACTCGGATCTATTAAAGATTTTGACCTGGATCAGGAACCAGAGACCCGAATACTCAAAAAGGATTTCAAAACCACCTGGTTTTCAAAAGTACCGGTGACTGAGATAGAAATAGAAACTATACTTTATAAAAAAAAGGGAAGCTTCATTAAATCTCACCGGCTTGGTGTTGGCAGAATTGTGAGTAAAGCCGGAAAGCATCCCTAAGACATCAACCACTCGCGGGCCTTATCCTCTGCCAAAAAAAGCTTAACGCGCTGAAAACCTTTACTGAAAAGCAGGTTTTCCCATTGCTTGAATACCTCGGTATTTCCTTCTACCAGAATGGCCCGCTTTAAGTCTGTCGGAAAACCTATTTTGAGTAGTTGAACAGGGAGGTGGCTGAACTCCTCTATCGACAGGGCCAGTTTCACCTCTGTTGCGTCTGTGAATACCCTCTTGATCCCCGTATGCTTTACCTTCAGCAGCAAATCCTGAAAAAACTCCAGCAAAAGCTCCGGTGTGAATTCTCCGATCAATTTGGTATTAATCAACTCCTGGTCTTGATCCAGTTGAATAGCAAAAGACATCTATTGTGGTTTGAGGTACGGTTTAGGCACCTGAAAGTAGTTGTTTTTTATCAGGTGATTTTACCGTTTATCCTTTCGAAAAAAAATTATCATTTATACTTCTGATTGTCGAATTTAAACGCATTTCACAGCTGTTTTTTTGTTAAATATACATATCGAAAATTCATAATAAAGAGACGTAACCACCTGTCATTCAAAAGAATAACCACTAAAAACCTCTTACCAAGAGCTATAGCCAAAAATCTACATTCGGATATAAAATTCATGGTTTAACACAAATTCGTCTTACTGATTTAGATATACGCAGTTAAGCCACATCACGGTCACTCAATCCGGAGCTTTCCTGTCCTCTTTTTGTAAAATCTCAAGTTAAGTCTGACTAAATCAGGGCTTACCAGTTCAGGGTTATCACTAGCCATTGGAATTAGCGCCACTTTACAGGGCCGGATAAGTGAATTCATGTGTAAAATATCTTAATTTATGAATCTGAGATAGCCATATAGGCATCAACCTCGTGAATGGTAGCCTAAAACAAAAGGATCAGACCAGAAAACAATAACCAACAGGATGTTCGAAATTTTGCTTATCATTTCGATGTATGGAGTAGTGACCTCCATTGAGGCCATTTTACGGTATCGTAAAAGGAAGAAAAAGACCAAAGACATGATAGAGGAGTTTGAGCAAAGACACCCGGTAAAAAATGATGTCAATGGATAAAATGGTTACCGTAGCCACATTTCACCTGCCGCAGGATGCATATATCTTTCGTGGCAGACTGGAGTCTGAAGGTATATTCTGCTATCTCAAGGATGAGCTCACAGTCCAGTCGGATAACATCATTTCCAATGCTATAGGAGGAGTGAAACTTCAGGTACATGAATCGGATGTAAAACAGACGCTCCCCATATTGGAAGAACTCGGTATCATTGAGCGAGAGTTTGTCATAGGCCATCATGCTCCGAATAAGGGTTTACCAAAAGAACTCAGGTTTGTGCTTATAACGGGTGCTGCCATCTCAACTATTGTTTTGACTTACTACTTCTTTTTCAGCTGATGCTTAAGGATCGTTTTCGCTATTTTCTGGGGATACTCATGGCTATTCCTGTTTTCCCTCTGATGTACTTTCAGGCCAGAAAGCTCAAAAAGGATTTTCCGGATTTACCGGAGGCTAAAAATCCGGGCGGAAAAACTGAGGGAGATTCGGGGCTTAACCTGCTCATGCTGGGAGAAAGCTCTATTGCCGGTGTCGGAGTGGAAGACCACAGGGACGCCATAAGTGGCGAACTCACTGCAGAGCTCTCAGGCCTGAGCCAAAAGTCGATCAGCTGGCAGGTAGTGGCGAAAAGCGGATATACAGCTAGACAAGTCCGGGAACAGCTTATAGCTAAGATCCCCGATGAAAAATTCGACCTGATTGTCATAGGCCTGGGAGGTAATGACACTTTTAAGCTCAATAGTCCCTGGTACTGGAAGAAGTCAATGCGCAAGCTGGTACAGGCACTACACAAAAAGCACCCTGAATCACAAATAGTGATCACTTACATGCCCCCGGTACATACCTTTCTTGCTTTCAGCCCTTTGATTCGCTTTTTCCTGGGTAACCTGACCAAGCTGCTCGGCCGTGAGATGAAACGGCTGGCCCCTGACCATGACTATCTTTCCTACTTTGACTATGTAGTTTCATGGGAAGACTGGATTACCCACAGCGAAGCCAGAAACCCCGGAGACTTTTTTAGTGATGGCGTACACCCCTCCGCCCTTACTTATCGACTTTGGGGACAGGATACGGCCCGTTTTATTTATGAGTCTGTACTACTTCGGAAAGGTCAGCCTGTCTCCTGACCCCAACCTCCCCTATGCCGGATAAATGTATATTGAGGCATGAAATATAAGTTCCCTATCACTTCCGAAAGGCTTGAGTTCCACCCCCTCACTCTTGACGATTGTGCCGCATGGGCTCCTTTCTTCATTGATAATCCAGGGCTAAAGTATGTGGCCATTCAGGACGTGACTGACCCTGTGAAGGAGGCCAAGATCTGGATAAGCCGTCAGATCACCCGATATAGGGATAGTGGCTGGGGACACCTGAAGGTAGTGGATAAAAAGACCGGGGAGCTCGTGGGGAATGCCGGCTTAATTCTAAGGCCTACTGATGGTACCGACCTACTGGAAGTCGCCTATTCTATGCTACCGGCCCATTGGGGCAAGGGCTATGCCAGCGAAGCAGCAGCCTGTTTACAAACCTACATCCATGACCGGGGACTGAGTGACAGGGCTATTTCCATCATCCATAAAGATAATATCGGTTCTCAGAAAGTAGCCGAAAGAAACGGAATGCAGCCAAGCAGAAAATGGGAATATATGGGCATGCCGGTATGTAGCTGGGAAGTTATTTTTTGAGCACCACGAAGCAAGAATTAACAAGCTGGCTGTATCACAAAGAGGCGCAGAGGAACACAGAGATACACAAAGGCTATACATTACATCCTCAGTGTAGCTCTTTTGACTCTGAGAAACTTTGTGTCATAGCACCCCATCAAACAGTCTGATCATCAACTTATCTGTAAAACCGCAACGATGACTAAAAAAAGAGAAAGGTCAATGCTCTCACATCAACCTTTACAAGCGTGGCTAAACATCAGTAAAACTGAAGACTGTCTTTATAAACTATTCATTCCTGAGCGATTGCACCGGATTAGCAACCGCTGCCCTCCTTGCCTGATTACTTACTATGGCCAATGCGAAAAGTAGTGATACAATACCTGTTACGGCAAACACCCACCACTCCACGTCCACACGAATGGTGTAGCGGTCGAGATAGCTATTGAGTCCCCACCAGGCTAGCGGAGAGGCTACTAAAAAGGCAATCATCACCAGCATGGCAAAGTCCCTGGAGATCAACAGCATCAGGTTGGAAACAGAGGCCCCCAATACCTTACGAATACCAATTTCTTTGATGCGCTGCTCAGCGGTATAGGAGGCGAGGCCAAAGAGTCCCAGACCTGTGATAAAAATGGTGAGTACCGCAAAAATGGTGGAAAGCTTTCTGGTAAGATTGATGGTGGTGTACTTCCGCTGAAAACGCTCATCAACGAAGCTATAGTCAAAAGGATAGGCTGGGTTATGTCTTTCAAACACTTCCTGTACCTTGTCCATAGTGGCTTTCATGTCTGTGGTAGGGCTGAGTCTTACCATCAGGGAGCCTCCCCAGTCATCGAGCGTAAGAAACATAGGCCTGACTTGCTCATAAGGCGATCCCATCAATATGTTATCGATTACCCCGATAAGGGTCCGCTTTTCGCCCCACAAGTCCAGCTGCGTGCCAATAGGATCTTCCAACCCCATAACCTCCAGCGCGGCTTTATTGATTACGATAGCACTGCTATCGGTCGCAAATTCCTTCGAAAAGTCGCGTCCATAAACCATTTCTGCGCCTACCGTTTTAGCGTAGTCGTATTCCGTTACTACTGTCACAAACATTACCCGTTGGGTTTCCGGCTTACCAGGCCAGCCAAGAAAGTTGTTGGAGTTAATCTGCGTTACATCACTGTTGGAGCGTGTCATAGACAGGGCCGCTCCCGTCCTGAGCAAATCCTGCTTGAGCACGTCATAATTCTTTGTGATATCATCGGTCAATGGAATCGTGATCAGTCCCTCCTGCTTGTAGCCGAGATCACGGCTTTTCGCCAGCTCAATCTGGTTGAGAATTACCACAGTGCTGATGATAAGAAAAACGGCAAAGCCAAACTGTAGCATCACCAGTACTTTCCTGGGAAGGTTGGCATTCTTACCCACACTTACCTTGCCCTTGAGCGTCTTGACCGGGTTGAACGAGGACAGGTATAAAGAGGGATAGCTACCGGAAACAATGCCCGTGACAAAGATGATACTTAATGAAAAAAGCCAGAATTCGACCGATTGGAAATCAAGAAACAGACGCTTATCCACCAGGTTGTTATAAGCAGGTAAAATGGCACTGACCACACCAATTGACAGCACAAAAGAGATCAGTGAGATCATTAGCGACTCTCCGTAAAACTGAGCAATGAGCTGACCACGCCTTGAGCCCAGGCTCTTTCTGATGCCTACTTCGCGTGCTCTTCTTTCTGAACGTGCCGTAGCCAGGTTCATAAAGTTAATGCAGGCGATAATAAGGATAAAGAGTGCTATAGCAGTAAAGAGCGTGACATACTCATGCTGGCCACCAGCCTCTTTGCCATTTTCGAAGTTGGAGTGCAATCTCCAGCGTGGCATCGCGTGCAGAAAAAAGCTTCTGGGCATATCATCCTGCCCTTTCTCAGCAAGCATCCCTGCTACGGCAGCCTCGACCTCAGCGGCTGCACCTGCCTCGTTTAGCTCTATGTATACCTGAAAAGAGTAGTTGCCCCAGTTATTCTTATTCTCCACTACCCAGGGCAATATCGATTCCCTATGCTTCCAGGGCATCAGATAATCAAACTGAAAAGAGGAATTGGCAGGTGTATCTTCAAAAATACCCGTGACCTTGAGCACACTCTGATCATCAACCTTTAAAAACTGACCTATGGGGTTCTCATCCTTAAACATGATCTGAGCCAGTGATTCAGAGATCACAATAGACGAGGGATCATCCAACACTTCACTTCTGTCGCCCACCAGCATGGGGAATTCAAACATATCCAGAAACTCCTCACTGACGAAGTACCCGGGCTGCATGATACGGTTGTCATCCCTGGCAATCAACCGGTTGGCACCCCAGCCCGCCACAGCAGAGTTGACAATCTTGGAATGGGCCGTCTTCATAGCCTCATAGGTGGGCAGTGGCACTGAATTCCAGGACTGAACTGCATTATCAAATTCCGCATTTACCCAAACCTGGTGCAAACGATCTGCCTTGGGAATAAACTTATCGAAGGAAGTTTCATCCTGTACCCACAGAAGAATGAGAATGCTACAACTGATACCAATCGCAAGGCCACTGATGTTGATAAATGAATAGAGGCTATTTCGCCTGAGGTTACGAAGCGTAACTTTTAAAAAATTCCTGACCATTGTATTGTGTTTGAGTCCCGACAACTATCGGAATGACCTTTGGTTATACCAAAGACTTCAGCTTTTGAAAATCGTTACAGTCTCAGCTGAATTGCTGCAAAAAATCGGTTCATTTCCGAATCAGACATAAAAAGAGGCTGTTCAAAAAGTCAATAACCCGTCATCACGCATGAAATGAAGTGATCTCAATCTTAAACTTCAAGATTGCTCCACTGCGGTCGCAATGACGAAATACTTTTGAAACAGCCTCGTTCACCGAAGTGAAACCTATCTCCTATTTTCTTACTCTGGCAGAACCAGAGCCTGAGCTGACATCGATGCGAATGTCTTTAGAGCCAATAGTAGCCTCTTTTATATAACGCTTGTTACGGCCTCTTCTACTATTACCGTTATCCTCTTCATACTCTTTGTCAAAATTAAATGGAGCTGAAATACTATTCTTGGAGCTGGCTTCCAAGGTAAACTTGCCTTCTATCTTTACACCATTAAAATCAAGCACCGCATTACCAGAGCCTGTGGTCAATTGCAAGTCGCTGCTCAGTTCTCCGCCCAATTCCACATCTACATTACCAGAACCTGCGCTGAACCTTGAATGATCTGTAATAATTACGCCTACGGCATCTACATTACCACTGCCTGTACTCAACTGAAGAGCTCCTTCCATACCATTGGCCCGAATATTTCCTGAACCTGTATTCAGGTCAGTATCTCCCTTGACATCGCTTACGCGAATGGTACCTGAACCTGTATTAGCTCTCAGCTCACCATCCACATTTCTGGCATAAATATTACCTGAACCAGTGCTCAGTCGGGTATCACCCGTGATGTTCTCTGCCTCTACATTACCAGAGCCGCTATTGGCATCCAGCTCAATATTGAGGCCTGTAATTTCTAAATCTCCGGAGCCTGTATTCATATCTACCCTGAGACCATCCGGAATCTCCAGTGTCCATTCAGATTTTCCACGTATGTTCCAGTTTCTTCCGCCTCCGCTAAACTCCTCTTTGATTCGGAGTGTGGTACCATTCTGATCAAATGATGGCTCGAAGTCATCATCGTCATAGGTATATTCAAGTGTGATCTTTACCTGATTGGAGTTACTTTTTTTGATAATGCCATTACCAGAGGCCATGTTAATACGGATACTTTCTACTCCGTCAAATGTCTTATTGATTGTTTTCTGACCATAAACCGTGGTTACCACGCATAAAGCCATGAGGATGAGTGTTGTTTTGAATATCTTCATAGTTAATATTTTGTCTAAAGACTACCGCATGCCCGAGAAGGATGCATGGGCTTACTAAAATCTCTCATAAACTATGAATTCTGCATATATCATCAACCAACTGGAGAAGCACAAAGAAGTCATTCCCGCACTGCTGGCCACCGGGAATGACGGGGCTCACTTATGGAAAGCCTCTCCTGATACCTGGTGTCTGCTGGAGGTAGCCTGTCATCTGGTGGACGAAGAAATTGATGATTTCAGAATCAGGCTAAAGACAGCACTGGCACCGGAAGTCTACCCATTCATGCCTATTGATCCTGTAGCATGGGTAAGTGAGCGGAGCTATATGGAGCAAGACTACCAACAGAAAGTAATGGCATGGGTAGCTGAGCGCAAAAAATCTCTCAACTGGCTCAAAAGCCTGGAGCAACCCGATTGGCACAGCGCTCTTGTGCATGACCAACTAGGCCCTATGACAGCAGCCAAGGTACTTGCCAACTGGCTGGCACATGACTACATGCACATCCGTCAGATTCTGAGAATCAAACACGCCTACCTGGCAGAGACCAGTAATCAGAACCTGAACTATGCCGGACCATGGTGATTTAAAAGCTTACTAAGTCTCTTTCCTCCTTGAATATCCGATGCACGCCATTATCTTTGTGATTCTATTTATATTAAGTCTAAATAAAAATAATTGTCTAGATCTCTGGCCATATTCGATCCCCAGTTCATCACCCGCCAGGGTATACAGCGACTGGCAGAGGAGTCACAACTCTTTGATCAAATCACCCTTCTGGGTACAGAGCAGGCCTTAACCGAGAGCATCAGTCAGGTAGCTCCTAACTTTCTCATGATAGACTATGCCGGGCCTCACCAGGTTCATTCTGCAGCATTAAAGTCTCTCAAAACGGATTTTCCAGGCTTAAAAACACTGATTATCAGTGAAGACAATGACAAGTCACAAATTCAGAAAATGCTGAAAGCCGGGGTGCGGGGTTTTGTTACGAAATCATGCAGTGAGCAGGAAATTGTGGAAGCGATCAATACGATACAGAACGGAGGCAAATTCTTTTGCAAAAAAGTACTGAATATCGTCAATTCAGGTGAGGACTTTACCAACCTGGAGCTTTCAGAACGTGAAATGGAGATTGTAAAACTTGTGGCCAATGGCAAATCTTCTGCACAAATAGCCGACAGTCTGAATATAAGCGTGCACACGGTAAATTCTCATCGCAAAAACATCCTCAAAAAGCTTGGGCTTAAGTCCCCGGCAGAGCTGATCATCTACGCCTCTGAAATGGGCTGGGTAAAGCTGGCAGATTAGTCGAACGTACCATTCCCGAAAAGCCTGGTTCCCGATTACATACACGGTCTTGCCATCCTTATGAATTGAGGCTATCTTCCCAAATAGCAACCTTAAAACTATGCGAAAGACTTTTTTATTCATCGGGCTGATTGCTCTTTTTATCAGCGCCTGTGGCCCTGCCACTGAAACAGCTGACATTGTATTTAAAAACGGCACCATCTACACAGTAGATGATCAGGAATCTCAAGTTGAGGCCGTGGCCGTAAAGGATGGTATGATCATCGCCCTGGGCAGCTCTGACGATATCAGCGCCTATGAGGGCAGTGAAACAGACGTGATAGACCTGAATGGCAAAACCATGACTCCTGGCTTTATCGAGTCTCACGGCCACCTGATGGGCGTAGGCTACAATAAGCTGGAGCTGGACCTGATGTATGTAAAAACCTACGATGAGCTGGTAGCCAAAGTGGCTGAGGCTGTGGCCAAAGCAGAACCTGGCGACTGGATCACCGGTCGGGGCTGGCACCAGAGCAAATGGATAGAAACACCTGATAAAATGGTGAATGGTTTTCAGACCCATGAACCCATGAGTGCCATTTCGCCTGACAACCCGGTATACCTCCGCCATGCCAGTGGACATGCCACCTTTGCCAATGCCAAAGCCATGGAGCTAGCGGGCGTAAACCGCCTGAGTGTGGAGAGCCTTTCCAGTAAGGTAGAGGGAGGAGAAATTATTAAGGACCAATTGGGTAATCCTACAGGCGTTTTCACAGAGCGCGCATCAAGCCTCATAGGTAAGCTTGTACCCAGAGATACAGAAGAACGAGCAGAGCAGGCCCTGGAAATGGCTATTCAGGAGTGCCTCGAAAAAGGTATCACCAGTTTTCATGATGCTGGCTCCGGTCAGGCTTTTATCGACAGACTTCAAAAATTTAAAGCAGAGGGTAAGCTGGGCATTCGCACCTACACCATGCTTACCGGACGCTCACCTGAGCTGCTGGAAGAATGGTACAAAAGAGGCCCCATGATTGACCCTGACCATTTTGTAACGGTACGCTCTATCAAGCTCAATTGCGATGGTGCCCTCGGACCCCGTGGTGCCTGGCTGCTGGAACCTTACTCCGACAGGCCTGACCACGTAGGCCATGAGACCTTGCCCATGGAAACCGTGACTACCGTTTCAGAAAAAGGACTTGAGCTCGGCTTTCAGGTAGCATCACACGCCATTGGCGACAGAGCTAACCGCGAAATTCTGGATCGATACGAAACAGCCTTTAATAAATTCCCGGACCAGAAGGATCACCGTTTTCGCATTGAGCATGCCCAGCACCTGCACCCAGATGATATTCCACGCTTTGGTAGTATGGGTGTTATTGCCGCCATGCAGGCCATTCACATGAGTTCCGACCGCCCCTGGGCCATCGACCGCCTGGGCGAGAAACGCATTGTAGAAGGTGCCTATGTATGGCAGAAGCTGCTGCAGTCAGGTGCTAAAATCATCAATGGTACAGATGCGCCTGTAGAGCCGGTGGATCAGCTTCCCTCTTTCTATGCCTCGGTATCACGTAAAACACTCGCTGGCTTGCCCGAAGGTGGCTATGAGCCGGACCAGGCCATGTCGCGCCACGAAGCCCTGCGCTCTTTTACCATAGATGCAGCCTTTGGTGAGTTTGATGAGGACTTTAAAGGGTCAATAGAAGTGGGTAAAGCAGCGGATTTCACCGTATTTGACAAGGACATTATGACTATTCCCGAGAAGGAAATTCTGGAAACCAAGGTAGCCATGACGATTGTGGCCGGTAAGGTGGCTTATAAGGCGGATTGATTAGATAATAGACTTTAGACACCAGACATTAGATTTTCAGAGAAGACAATAGACGGTAGATTTTAGATTTTCAGGGACAGTGTCCTTTGCGTATAGCTTTTTAAATACATCACGCAGAATTCAAAATCATCACTCAGTCAGAGAGGCCTGAAGGACACTGTCCATCCAACCACAATGATTAAAACAATACTCAGGGTGCACGCTGAGACCATGAGTGGGATAATAAACTTTAGACACCAGATATTAGATTTTCAGGGAAGACAATAGACGGTAGATTTTAGATTCTTAGGGACAGTGCCCTTTGTGTATATCTTTATAAACACATCACGCAGAATTCAAAATCATCACTCAGTCATAGGCCTGAAGGACACTGTCCATCCAACCACAATGATTAAAACAATACTCAGGGTGCATGCTGAGACCCTGAGTGGGATAATAGACTTTAGACACCAGATATTAGATTTTCAGGGAAGACAATAGACGGTAGGTTTTAGATTTTCAGGGACAGTGTCCTTTGTGTATATCTTTATAAATACATCACGCAGAATTCAAAATCATCACTCAGTCAGAGAGACTTGAAGGACACTGTCCATCCAACCACAATGATTAAAACATTACTGAGGGTCCATGCTGAGACCCTGAGTGGGATAAGAGTCCTGAAGGACGCTGTCCATCCCCCACAAAAAATGAAACCCCGACTACGTTTAGCCGGGGTTTCTACCAAGTATGATTTGCACAATTAATCGAAGGTCATACGAGCCTTCAGGTATTTAATTTTTAACAATCCTGAATCGTTTGGTCTTACCGTCCACAGTAGAAACTGAGATGATATAGACCCCTGCTTTCAGCTTGCTCAGATCCAGGCCTTTGTCAGAATCATTTCCTCTTCGCTGTAAGACGGTTTTTCCGGCCTGATCTACAATCAGCACCTTACCTACTGCATTCACTCCATCTAAATAAAGTCGGTTGCTTACAGGATTGGGATAAGCTTTGATCGCCACAGGATCTTCAAACCCCAGGGCTGTGACGACTATGTCCTGGCTGGTGGCTACCGTACAGCCGTTGGCATCACGCACAGTAAAGGTGTATGATCCATTATTTAACGCGAAACTCGATTGGGTCTGAAAATTGGTACCATCCGAGCTATACTCATAGGGAGTGGTACCTCCTGTAGCAGTTACATTCACCCGGGTACCATCAAAGTTGGCAGTTATGGTAAGGGCATCCGGCTCGGTCACCTGTACTTCCTCTGTTTGCGTACATCCATTGGCATCACGCAATGTCAACATATAAGTACCCGCTGTCAGACCGGTAAAGCTATTGGTCTCATTACTGAAGGGACCATCATTCAGCTTCCACTCATAGGGCGAGGTACCTCCCATTGCGGAAGCTGTGATACTTCCGTTATCATCACCATTACAGAGGGGGCTGACCACAGTGGTGCTCACAGAAAGTGCATCAGGCTGAGTAATGGATACACTCTGAGCCGTGGTACAGCCATTGGCATCACGGGCAGTGAGAATATAATCACCAACAGCCAAATCGCTGAAAGTGGCGCTTTCACCAAAGTTGGTACCATCAAGTGAATAACCATAGGGCGCGGTTCCCCCGGTAACACTGGCGATTATCTGCCCTGATTCTACGCCATTACAGACTATCTGTTGTACTTCCAAAGTCATGGCCAGAGCCGCAGGCTCGGCTATCGATATCTCTTCCACAACCATACAGCCATTCGCATCTCTGATAATAACTGTATAAATATCAGGTCCAAGCTCAGTAAAATCACCTGTTTGGAAATTTGTACCATCAATACTGGCCTCTATGGGGGCCGTACCACCTGTGGTAGTAAACGTGATCATACCATCCTGAAAACCATTACAGGTGATATCGGTCTTGCTCACATTGGCAGATAAAGTCTCTGGTTCAGTAATGCTAATGGTAGCAGTAGTCATTTGGCAGCTCACATTACTCCCATCTCTCACCGTAACCGTATAGTCACCCGGACTCAGATTCTCAAAGCTATTGGATGACTGAAATGCTTCTGAATTAAGCTGATATTCATAGGTACCGCTACTTCCTGAGGCGGTTACGGTAATACTGGCATCACCCGCACCATTGCAGGTCACATTGGTACTCACAGGAGTCAGGACCAGGGCAGTGGGTTCATCAATCACCGCAGTCATCGCAACGATACAACCATTGGCATCTCTGGCAGTAATGATATGAGTACCGGGCGTCAGTCCCGTGAAACCCGGTGAGTTCTGATAAGGGTTTCCAGCGTCTATGCGATACTCGTAGGGCATAACGCCACCGGTTACAGTAGCACTCATCGTACCATCATCCGCACCATTACAGGTAATATCCGTTTTGGTAAGCGTAATGGCCAGGGCGGTAGGCTCTGTGATAACAACAGTCTCTGTAGAAGTACAGTCATTCGCATCTTTGAAAGTGACCGTGTAGGTACCAGCCGCCAGGCCTGTAAAATCAGTTGCCTGAAAATTGGTACCATCAATACTGGCCTCTACGGTACCCGTACCTCCGGAAGTAGTAAAGCTTATGGTCCCGTCAGAGTCACCATTACAGTTAACATCAGTGTGGGTTACAGTGCCGGTAATCGCGGCAGGCTCCAACACCACTACAGTAACAGAGGTAACGTTACAATCATTCGAATTCAGGTCTTTCACCGTAACGGTATAACCTCCGGCTCCCAGGCCGGTAAATTCATTTGATGTTTGAAAAGGACCGGAATTCAGCTGATACTCATACTGGCCGGTACTTCCGCTGGCAAAAGCTGTGACCGTACCTGTAAGGTCGCCATTACATAAAATATCCGTGGAAGTGGGATTCACGGTAAGCGGGGAGCTATCGGCTACAATAACAGTCGTGTTCTTAATACAGGATGAACCATCCCGAATTTGAATCAAATAGGTATCCGGGTCCAGGTTAGAGAAGGTAGAAGTGGTGGAATACGGCCCGCCTTCAAATGAGTACTCTATTGTCCCTGTTCCACCAGATGCCGTGATGGAAATCTCCCCTTTTATGGTATTGGTACAGTTTACATTCGATACGGTGACATCATCAATCGTAATCGGAATTGCTTGTACTTCCAGGGCACCAATATCTACCGTGCCGCCAAAAACTCTGGGGTTTCCATCCGCATCCATCGTCAGACTCTCTGGCAGCACGTCATTGTTGCCTTTGTTGATGGCGGGAGAACAGAGCTGCAGGTTAAAATCTCCATTGGCAGCATCCTCAAACAGCGGATCAAAATCAAAGTTATTGGCCACCGTAAGCCCCTGGAATATATTGTTGGTTAAAATGGTAGGCCCGGTAGGTACCGAAACCTGCGTACCGGAGTTAGCCCAGAAGATATTGTTATGTACATTCTTTGTATGCAGACTCTGGAGAGCAAGTGCTCCACCAAAACCTGTTGAAATATTGTTATAGAAGGTATTATTGATCAAATCCAAAGTCCCAAATGCATATAAACCTGCAGCCCCTGCTTGCAATGTTGAGTTGTCGTAAAACCGACTGTTGATCACTTTTGACTCTATATTAGAAGAGGAAGACCCTCCTAAAAACACTGCTCCATCACCAGGGCCTACATTGTCAAAAACAAGAATATTTTCAAGATGAACTGATGAATTAAATGAGTAGAAAGCAGGCCCTGCTCCGAAAGTGGAAGTATTGTTAAAAAAGGCACAGTTAGTAACAGTAATAGCGCCATCTCTTATATAAACCGCCCCTATGCTGGTGGAAGATATGCTATTGTCAGTATAGACATCTCTTACACCAAAACCATCAATCACGTTGTCTTTAGATGTAGATTCAACATTCAATATGTTAATGGAATTATCGGTATTGGTAGCTGAAGAACCGATTTCACCGGAAAGAAAAGTGATGTTCGTCCTGGGGTCTCTTTCGCTCCGCATGGTTTCGGTTCCGGCAAAACCACCATAGAGTGAAACACCATCTTTCAGTGTAATGCGGGCACTTCTATCACTTCCTGTGGTCGGGGCGTACGTGCCGGTCTTCACCCATACTTCACCACCTCCGGCAGTTTCGGCTCCGTCAATAGCTGCCTGCAAAGTGGTATAGGCATCAGTCCAGCTACTGCCATCTCCGGCACCGGTCGCCTGTGGGTCAACGCGTACCACTACCTGGCCTTGAGCGATAAAAGAAAACGTAAATAAGAGTATTAATAGAATATATTTATTGCTGTACCTCATGTCTCCGTTTACTTAGTAAGTGAAAAAATAAAACTGCCATTGATACCTGATCGGGTACCACCGGTACCTGAAAAGTTGAATGCAAGCACCAGGGTATTTTCGGTGAGCTCAGAAATGGTCACGACCGTATTGTCATCGCGCCTGAGCATGTTCAGGTCATTTACCAGAAACTCATAAGTTCCGCTGGCGGACCATGGGCTACCGCCATTTTGGGTTCGGTAGGTCAAACCATCTACGCTGAGGGTGAATCCTGAAAACTGACTGGTAACATCCACGTTGTCATTCATCACAGTGCCAAGCCTCCACGAAGCACTTAGCTTTGCAATTTGTTCTGCCTCGGGATCTGTATCATCTCCCTTGCAGGAAATCACACAAATCATACTTACCATGATTAACATGGCGGGTAAAAATCCCCAAAAGGATTTAGTGCTCTTTGTCATAAAAATTAAAGGTTAGAGAGGTAGCAGAGTGGCCCAGCACCCCTCTTTCACCTCGTGTTTAAGACCAAGATGGAGCTTTACCAAAGATTAAATATTGCTGTTTTAGAATCTGCCGGTGCTGCATTAGAATTCGCTGACAACTATTTAGAAGTGTGTTAAATCAGTAGATACACACATCTATCGAAAGGACAGGGATAGCTTAGTAAGATGATCTGATCGTGGAGCAAAGTTGACCGGGCCTTAGGACTTGAGCCCTTTGAGGAGTTCCAGCAGTCCCTCTTTTTTTCTGGAAGAAACCGGTATGGATACCGGCCCCTTAAGCACTGCCTCTCCCCCCTCTTTCTTGCTGAATTTTACGAGGTATTTCAGGTTGATAATGTGAGATTGATGGACCCTGTAAAAGCCATAACCTGAGAGCAGCTCTTCGTAGTACTTAAGGGTTGTGGAAATAACAAGTTCCTGCCCATTAGCCAGAAAAAAGTGTGTGTAGTTATTGACTGATTGACACCTGACAATTTCGGAGAGTTCTACTACGTGTATGTTGGCCATATCACTGAGCACAATTCTCTCAAGCTGACCTTCCTGCCAGTTATGGAAAAAGGAATCCAACTTCCCTGCCACCCCGCTCTGCCGCTCTTCAAATTTCTCCAGGGCCTTCTTTATTTCATCAGGGTCAATAGGTTTTAGAATATAGTCAAGTGCGCTGAACCTAAAGGCTCTGATGGCATAGTCATTATGAGCCGTGACAAAAATCACCTCCCCCTCGTAGTCAGGGCAGCGTACCAGTAGGTCGAAGCCCGTACCATCAGCCATTTCCACATCTAAAAACAGCAGGTCAGGCGCATGATTGGCCAAGAGGCCTTGTCCGGTCTCCACACCCTCCGCCTCGTCAATATGGGCTTGAGGACAATGATATTTCACAATGCCATGAATGGCATCCCGATTGGACTTTTCATCATCAATAATGGCTATCCTCATTTTAGGCCAGGTAGACTATAGTAAATCTGATACAACTAATTTCTTACGCTTGCTCCGCCTTGATCAAACAAAACAATTTGAGCTTTATTGATACCATATTACAATTGTATTGGCATTAATCCACAATTGGCAGCGTAATACTTACCTCTACCCCGCAAACGCTTTCGGTATCATCTTTCAGGTTTTTGATGGCCAGGCTGGCCTTACGACCCAGCGTGGCAGAAAGCATCTGTATCCTCTCTTTGGTAATGATTGAGGCCAGCGAACGATGCCCGCTCTTCACGGTCTCAGTTTCCTTCATTCCTGTTCCGTTGTCGCTAATTACTACTTGTATATTATCAGCAACCCTGCTAAAGTGAACATTTACCTTCCCACCTTCTTTCATACCTGAAATACCGTGCTCCAGTGAGTTTTCAATAAACGGCTGTGCAAACATTGGCGGAATCCGGGTTTCGGAAAGGTCGAGCTCCTCACTAACTCTGATTTCATAATCAAACCGGTTGTCAAAACGAAGCTTTTGCAAATCCAGGTAATTCGTCAAGGCATTAACTTCTTCCTCAAGAGGAATAGTGCTTTCCCTTGAGTGTTCCAGTACCTGCCGCATCAGGCTCGAAAATTTGGCCAGAAATGAAGTCCCTTTCAGTGGATCGTTTTTGATGATATACCCCTGTATGGCCCCAAGTGCATTGAAAATAAAATGGGGACTCATTTGAAATCTGAGCAATTTCTGTTCAAGGCTCAGTACTTCATTTTTCTTCTTTAAGTCGCGCTGCCTGAAAAAGAGCAAGACCAGAATCAGCACCAGCACAAAGGCAAGCCCACCCAAACCAATCCATAGGTTTTGCTGCTCAATTCTCAATTCCTGTATCTCTGTCAGGGCATTCAGGTTTTCTATCTCCCTGGTTTTCTTTTCCGTATCATATCGGGTTTCCAGTTCGGAAATAAGTCCTCTATGCTCTTCAATAGCCGCTTCTTTGTATTGCTCAAAAAACTCTTTGTGGTAAGCCAAAGCTTCGGATGCCATTCCCAGGTCGGCATATATCTCGGCCGTCAACTCATAGACATCCTCTGTGAAAACATCCAGCCCCTCACTCTCCTCTAAATAATCCAGGCAAATCGTCAAAGCAGCCGCTGGCTGCCCCAGGCCCTTAAGCGCAACTGCCTCAGAATAGGTCATTCTTAAAGACCTCACCTCATCGCCCAACTCCTTAAACAACCTCTTTCCTTCCCTGGCAGTTCTTAGAGCGTCTGAGTGAAATTCGTTAGCGGAATAGACCTTCGGCAAAATCAGCAAGGCCCGGGCCATTCCATATTTAAAGCCTCTGCTCTTGGATATCTGATAACAGGCATCGGCATAATATCGGGCAGAATCGTATTGTTCTTTATGCTCGTAATAGCTGGCAAGGTTTACCAGAACCGGTAACTTCTTATCAATCAGATCATATTCTTCTGAAAGTTTGAGGGCCTTATGATAGTAACTCAACGCCCTTTCATCCTGGCCGTTGGCATTGAGAATAATGGCTACATTACTGTAAGACGCTGCGAGAAGTTCAGGGTTACCAAAGGTTTCATAGAGCTCTGTGGCCTTGATGAAATAACTCATGGCCTCCTGCGGTAGGTCCTGATAGTAATAGGTGCCACCATAGCCTGTATAGACATCTGCCAGCAACAAAGTATCAGGATACTGGCCTAACAATGCTTCGGCCTCACCATAGTAAAACAAGCTGGAGTCGAACTGAGAGAGCATTTCCTGGGCTTGCCCCTGCATAAAGAAAGCCTCAATAAGACCGTGCTGGTAGCCTAGTTTCAGCGCCATAACCCTGGCCTGTATACCATAGTAATTAGTAGAGTCAGGAGACGATAGCTTGTACTCTTTGGCTATTTGAATCAGCAGCTCTACCTGTGCCGTATCCTGGCTGTTGGTGAGTAAACCTCGCAGACTATCCAGCTTTGACTGACCACTCAGCAGGATGGGAAGTATCAGCAACATTAGCGCGAGTCTCCATCTCATCATGCGACTAAGGAAGTGAAGATTATGCTATTAGACAACATAAACTAAATTGCTAACGAAAATCTACAATTCGAACACCTAAGACTGATACCGGACTCTGTTTATCTGTGATTTAAGAAGCACCGGCTAGCGCCTGGTACTCTCTGTCATGGCTTTGATGTAAAAGATGGCATCGGTCATTTTACTCCAGCGACCCGTCATTTCACTATGACCGTACATACGGGCGGCAAATCTCTCATCGTTTAATGCGGGATTTCTAAGGCTCAAAAAGCCCTGTGCCAGCGGCAAATGAGAGAGCTTTTCTTCCAGTGTACCTTTGGCAGCAGCGGTAATGTCATATACCTCTCCGCGCATAGAGCCCACCTTGCCTTCAAAGCTGGTAAATGAAATCGTATACAATTGTTCTCCAAGGTCAATCTTCAGGTACTGCCCCATGGGTACCATGCCGGGATCTGCGGCATCCTGCCCATTAAAACCTCCCAGAAATCCCCTTCCATACCCCAGGTGGGTATTGGCACCCCAAACGATCATCTTCTTACCGGGGTAAATCTGCTCCTGCAAAAGCGTCATGTTCTCCGCCATACCTTTATCACGAATGTTAAAGACATGTGGTGTATTGCCGGGCTTTCTTAAATCAGCATGCCAGAAGAGGTTAAAGGTCTGCTGCAGATTTTTTATGGAACGTGCCATCACCTGCGCTTCTTCACCAGTACCCGCTGTAAGAATATCTCGCTGCAGCTTGTTGATATCCCTGGCAAACAACCCTTTTTGCTCAGCATCAGGTTTCTGCCGCATGGCCTTACCCGGGTCTGCCACCAGCTGGAAAAACACGGGGTAATCCTCCTCCTTAAAATCATTCAGGTGTCTGTTTAAGAAGCCTTTCAATTCCCTGAACCTTTGGTCAAGGGGGATAGCCGACCCGGTGGGCTGAATATCAAATCCGGCCATTATCAGTGGATCGCTCGTCCTTGCCTGATTGAGCACATAGCGCATCAACGGCTCCACCTGTTTACTTTGGGTCCATACCGGGAAGACTCCCAAATCAAAAACGCCCAGACTATCCGCTCCCCCTTCAATAGCCCTCCATACACGATAGCAGTCCACCAAACCACTCTCAAACACCAATACATCAAAGTCCATCTCCTCATGCAAGTATTTGATCAGCCTGGTTTTTGCCAGAAAAGAAGCCCCATCTCCATGAGACTGTTCACCGAGCATCACCACATTTACTCCCTCCAGTGCTGACTTTAAAAAATCGAGATCATCTGTAGCAGTTTCTAAGGGTGATATGCTATTAACAGGTATCACATGCTCTTCCAAAAAGTCCCTGGCCAGGAGGGTGTCTTGTCCCATGGCCATAAGGCGTACAAACAACCCAATGATAATAGTGATAAGAAGTCGGATGAGATACATAGCTTTTTCTTGTAATGCTATGCTTTTCAGTACTGGTCTGACGATGTTTTATACCAACCCTGCAAATGTCTAGACGAAACTGACTGGCACAAAATAAAAATGCCACGACAAGCGCGGCATTTTATTAATCTCATACGAACCCGGAGGTATTTTGAACCTCCCATTATAGACAGGATTTGGGCTATCCCTTGTTCCGCAACAGTCCACTGTTATCCTGATCTTACGAACGAGGTCCCGAAACTAGTTCGGGATGAGGCCTTGTTTTAGATGAGAATCACCCGGTATATTAGTTTAACTTGTAAAGTTCAAAAACTTGTCCAAGCCCGAATGAGAATTTCTTCGTTCCTGATAGTATACAAACTTACGCAGCCAATAGTTTCAGGAAAACTAAAATCATTTCTTTTTCTGCACCCGGTTACCAAATATTACTAATCCACGTCTAACTAGCAATGAAGTAAGAGCAGGCTTAAATTCAGTATCTCAACAAGGCTGAAATTTTAAAACCCCGCTTTTTCTTTCTTCATTTGTTGTTTACAGACTAAAAACTGTCTCTGATACTTGAGCCTTTCTCCTGCCTCTGATAAAATCCTCACACGCGATTTCATTTTGCATTTCACGTCATATTTTTTGATGTCCAATGCTTTTTATTTTCTGCTGCCCACCCTACCGGTGTATGCCGTAAACGCGCTGGATGCTACTGACAATCAGGTTGGTTACATTTTGGGAGTATACGCTATTGCTGCGTTGATCATCAGGCCTTTTTGTGGCTATGTGCTTGATGCCTATGGCAGGCGTTCCGTGTATTTGTGGGCATTGGGCTTCTTTGCCATTCTGCTGGGGCTTTATCACTTCACCTACACCTTTCTGCTGCTGATACTCGTCAGGATCTTCCATGGCTTTGCCTGGGGGGTGATTACCACAGGAGGCAGTACCATTGCAGCTGACATTATACCGGAAAAGAAACGTGCTGAAGGCATTGGCTACTTCGGTCTTGCCATGACTTTTTCCATGGCCATTGCCCCCTACTTCGGAGGGGTGATTATGGGCGATGATAACTTCTTCAATCTTTTCACCATCTCGCTTGCCTTTGGTGTAGCAGCCTTTGTACTGGCACTTATTGTCAAGGTTCCCAACATCAAGTCGGGCAATACCAAACTGAATCTCAAAAAGATGTTTGATGGCCGGGTGACCCGGATTTCTATCGTAATGTTTACCGGAGCCTTCCCTTATGCGGGTATCATTGCTTTCATTATGGTATTTGCTGAAAATGCCGGTATTCCTTCTATCAGAGTCGGTTTTTTCAACCTGGATCCAGAGGCATTCTTCATATTCTTTGCCGCAGGGGTGGCCATCTCACGCATCCTGGTAGGTAAAATTATGGATCGCAAAGGCCCGTCAGGTATCGTCTTCGTAGGTTTTGTGGTCACCATTGCCGGCTTGATGCTACTCCGGTTCACAGACAGTTTTATCATCAGCCAATTCTGGATGTTTATGATCTGTGGTGTGCTGGTAGGTATGGGCAATGGGCTTATTATGCCCACTATGCAAACCATGGCCATCAATATGGTACCCGTTGAATCACGTGGATCCGCCAGTGCCACCTTCTTTTCGGCCATAGACCTGGGTATAGGTGCCGGAGCCATTGCGCTGGGTTATATTGCCGAAAATATGGGCTACCGTATGATGTTTTTCATCTGCGGCTTAATACTTTTGTTCCCGTTGGTGTTCTACTTTATGTTTGCGAAAAATCATTATCACAGACAGGTAGAACTACTGAAAACGGAACAAGCAAATGCCTAAAAAGATATTCTTTACCCCCGGCCCTTCAGCTCTATACTTTACAGTAGAAGAACACCTGAAAAAAGCTCTGAAAGAGCAGGTTTTAGAGATCAATCACCGCAGCGCTAAGGCTGAGGGGTACTTTAAACAGGCAAGTGACAACCTGAAGGAGCTGATGGCTATTCCCGAAGACTACCACGTCTTCTTTCTTAGCTCCGCCACTGAAATATGGGAGAGACTGATTCAGAATTGCATTACAGAAAAGTCCTTCCACCTCTGCTATGGGGCTTTTTCCAATCGCTTTTACGACTTTGCTGTGAAACATGGCATTACCGCTCTAAAAGCAGAAGCGCCCTTTGGCAGCATCCCGGCAGACTATGAGATACCCTGGGATACTGAACTTATCAGCATGGCGCTGAATGAAACCAGTGCAGGCGTTACCTTTCCGGCCGATGAGATTTATAAAATGCGGGAGAGCCATCCCGATGCACTGATTGCCATAGACGGTGTATCGGCATTTCCGGCCATTGACCTGGACATCTCTAAGGTGGATTCAGCCTATTTTTCTGTACAAAAATGCTTTGGCCTTCCGGCCGGACTCGGAGTATGGGTTGTAAACAACCGATGCCTTGAAAAAGCCAACCAGAAGCTGGCGGCAGGCCACTCAATTGGTGCCTACCAGGCATTGCCCAACCTGCTCAAAAATGCCCAGAAGCATCAGCCCACCTACACTTTCAATGTGCTGAATGTGTACCTGCTGGCCCAGGTGACTGCCGATATGCTGGAAAAGGGAATAGATGTTATTCGCAGAGAAACGAACTATAAAGGCCTCTTATTACAGCATACGGTAGAGACACATCCTCAGCTGAGTCATTTTGTAGAAGACAGTAAGCTCAGGTCAAAAACGGTAATAGTAGCCACCACTGAAGGACCCTCAGAGGCATGGATTGAGGCTCTGAGTAAAAAAGGCTTTGTAGTAGGCAATGGTTACGGACCCCATAAAGGAAAACAGATCAGAATTGCCAGCTTCCCCACGCATTCGAAAGAGCAAATAGAACTACTGGCCGATATCATTACCGGTATAACCCTTTAGTTTTCATAACGTTAGGCAGCAAACGATTTCAAACTTCGTTAGTTAATTAAGTAGATTAACGATGAACAAGTCATTGAATAGTCGTAGATTTGCAGCGAATTTTTAAAGCAATGCCTAAACGAGAAAAAATATTGGTATTAATGGACACTTCCGAGGCCGACAAGACCTTGTTGAAGTTTGTCACCATGATGGTGAATGCGTCCCAGACCAAGGAAATCCACTTTTTTAATAGTATCCGTACCATGAATATTCCTGAGGATGTGCTCAAGGATTTCCCGGATATTAAAAAGAAAACCGTTGAGGAGAGAAAGAAGCAAATCACTGATTTGGTAGAAGCGACTCTTGACAAAGACATCATGGACCTGACACAGGTACACATTCAGGAAGGGTCTCCCTCTAAAGGGATTCTCAACTTTGTAGATAAGCATAAGATTGACCTGGTGATGATGGGTCGCCATAAGAATTTTGTGGGGGGAGGTATTCTCTCCAACCGACTGGCACGAAGAGCTGCCTGCTCGCTGTTTATCGTTCCGGAAGATTCAGTACCTGGTTCGGGTAATATCCTTGTCCCTTGTGATTACTCACCTCATTCTAAGATTGCCATGGAAGAGGCCATTTTAATCGCGAGAAAGTATGGTAACACCAGGCTCATCTGCCAGAATGTATACACTGTTCCGGGTGGTTACCACTACAGCGGTAAGACCTACGAAGAGTTTGCCGAGGTAATGGAAAAGAATGCCGCCAAAGAATTTAAAAAATTCATGAGCGGAATAGACCACGAAGGCGTAGAAATAGCACCGGTCTATACTTTGGATAAGAATGACGATCCGGTTGAGGATATTATTGAATATGCTAATGAGACCAAGCCTGATGCACTGATTATTGGTGTGAAGGGAAGAACAGCCACTACTGCCTTGTTCATTGGTAGTAAAGCAGAGCAACTTATACAGCTGAATAGCGAAATACCCATGCTTGTAGTGAGGCCAAAGGGTCACAATGCCGGGATTATCGATTTGCTGAAAGAAATATAAGAGAAAACAACATAAGCAGGAAAAGCGCATCTCAGGATGCGCTTTTCTTGTTTTACCCCCCTCACCAAACTGAGACCTGCCCACATTTAGGCAAGGTCAATTGAACCATACTTTTAGAGGGATTTTAAAAATAATCGGGTTTGACGGATGACCTTTTGTCTTTCAGTGGAATAACATCCTGAAAGATAAAGCCCATGAACCTATTTAACCCGACTCATTTCGCCTTTACCATCTTATTGGCAATTACCCTCGGGAGCTGTAACAGGGAACGTACACCTGCTCAGCCCTCCCTCACCCATACACTCGTAAAAGTCTCGGAATATGAAATTCAAATAGACAGCGTTACTGCAGCCAATTTCATATACTACCAGCATTACCGTGAAGGGTCCAGAGAGTATTTCACCATGCTCAACAGCATCACCCAGGAAATTAATTTCTATAACCTTAAGACCAAAGCGCTGGCCTTCAAAGTAGCACTGGAATTTGAGGGCCCTAATGCCGTTGGTAATCTAAAAGGCTTCAATTCAGGATACTACATACACAACCTTGATTCCATTTTTGTATTAAACCGAAATCGTGGCAGTCTCTTTCTGATCAACAGTCGATCAGAATTATTGAAGAGCTACAAAACAGCACACGACAGAGCTATTCCGAGCCCTGTTATTGCTCCATTTGCCCCTATGCATGTTAAGGGTAACAAAGCACTTCTGTTGAATATACAGACAGGCATGGATCACTTTGGGCGCAACAAAGAATATCGCTCAGACTACGCAAGCATCATAGACTTAAAACATGAAGAGCACGAGGGTTTTCTCTCTTATCCAGAGCTATATACCACTGGTGCCTGGGGCATAAACCTACATAGGATCTCATGGGCCATAGATAGACAAAAAGAAAGGTTGATTGTCAGCTATCCTCTGGACGACAATCTTTATGAGTTTGATTTTAAGGGTCAGATTTCAAGCACCAAATTAGCCCGAAGCCATATTAAGACTCAGCACAAGTCTATCGATAAAGACGACTTGTCTTACTCGGCCAGAAAGGCTTATGATGTATCTCAAAGCAAGTATGGCAGCATCATGTATGACGATATACGCGAACTACATCTAAGAGAGTGTATAGGAGAAATTGCAGCTGAGAAATATAAGAACAACCCACGGAGCCGGGCTGAAAGGACCCTGGTCCTACTGGATAGTGAGCTGAACAAAATCGGTGAGGTACCAAGATCTGCCCCCGGTGAGCTCGTCATGTTTTTTAATGAAGAAGGCATACACCAGTTTATTCAAACAGAAAATGAAGACATCTTAAAATTCGAAGTGTATGAAGTATCTACGCTCTAAAATTTTAGTAATGGTAATGATAAGTACTCTGTTATCATGTTCCGAAAAAGATAAGCAGGTAATCCGGAAATTTCAGGAAGTCTTTGATGAAAATAGCGAGCCGTTTAAAGAGTCTATTGATGACAAGGAAACGATTCTGATCATACCCAGAACTGGTTGTTCAAGCTGTATTGGTATTGCCGATTACCTCTACAAATCGAATCAGTACAACATCGAGAAGACATTTTTCATATTTACCAAAGTTGGCTCCTTAAAAGCGATTCGCATAAGAGACGGAATAGACCTGGACCAACCCAATACTTACATAGACAAGGATAACAATTTCTCCAATGGCATTTTGAATTCCCTTTATCCGGTAATTCTCAATATGCACAAGGGAAAAATAGTAGACCTGAACTATCTCACGAGTCATAAAACTCAATTAATCAACAGTTTAAATACCGATTAGCGCTAATCACCGATAAATAAATTTTAACAAAAACTAAATTTCAAATGAAAAAGTTAGCAAGCATTATTTGCCTTGTGGCATTCGTTTCAGTAGCCGGTCTTTATGGACAAGATCCACCGACCGATCCTGATTTCCCTTGTGAGTACGTCTTTGGACCTGACAAGACTCTGGGATGGTGTGTCGATTATGGCGAAGTTCAATACTGCGATCAATTCTTCATGTCATTTTTACCTGAAGACTGCACGCAGGATTTACATCATACATAGACTTATTAATGAAAAAGGTGTCTCATATGAGCACCTTTTTTTCCATTATCTTATTAATCCTGAACCTTGTTCTTAGAGAATCTATTTCCCTCTCAATCTTTTTTCTTCAGCCTCTGCCCAGGCGAGTAGTGTCTTGGTTTCCTCATCGGTCAGCTTCATCTGAGGTCTTCTTTCCAGTGCTTTTTTGGGTGGCATTTTGCCATCTTCCAGCACCTCAAAAAGCTCAGCTACCAGGTGCTCCTGCTCTTCTTTGTTCATCTTGGCTACGCTGGCCCATTGCAACTTCTCCTTGGCTTTGGTATTGCGCGAATCAGGCTTATGGCAACCCATACATTTGGCATCAATAATGGTCTGCACATCTTCAGGGAAGGTAATACCAGTTTGATCTTGCAAAACAGGCCTTTCAGCGGGTGCCGGCTTTAGCACAAAGGCCATGGATACCAGACACAGGACAATCAGCGCGGAGATGGTAGGAAGTGATTTCTTCATAGTGCTAAATCAATGTTGTAAGAGTAAGGTAATAAAATTCCATGGTATGACTTATAGTCTCCTTCCGGGTTTAATTTGCTGAGAAGCCAACCTTATAATCCCTGTAAAAGTATTCTGACTGATGGTAGAGTACCTTTCGCGTACTGTCTACGGCATACCCTTTTCGATGATAGTTGAATACAATGTCAGTGGTATGATCGTATTCCAGGTTTCTGATATAGCTGTAAGTACTTCCATGATGTACCATGGTGGCCAGGCATAGATAAGTCTCCACATCAAAGTAATACCACCAATCATCATTCTTGGTGTGGTTCTCATTTTCGGTATTGTAACTGGCTTTAATCACATGAACTTGCTCGCCCTCTTCCAGCCTGTCCAGTCCCTCATAGCTCAGTGCTACTCCGGGATCTGTGAGCTTAAAAGGTTGACTAACCGTGTATCGGGCAGCATTCACAGATTCAGCCGAGCTCGCCTGTATTGCCTGATCGGTTATCTCAGTGCTATCTACCCATTTCCGGGCATCACTACCACTATATTCTATGCGATGAGCTTCTCCATTTGACCGCCACTCAATGATGGCTGAAAACTCAGGCCTCATCCTGTAGTGGTGGTGCTGTAGTGTTTTAAGCCTGGTGCTGCCGTCAGCATTGTACACCACACTTTCCTTCTCATAACTCAGCTCACTTATATTATCCCAGACTACCTTACCCCCATGAGCAGTATATGCCCTTTGTACAATCGTATCAGCATCAATTGTCTGGTCATCACAAGCACTGACCAGCAGTACGGAAAGTAGCAGAAGTATATATCGCATAGGCTAAATCTAAGAAAAAGCCCGCACTCCATTCCACACTACAATAACCAGGAAACTTCCTTTTCCGAACTCTTACCGTTTTTAAAATGCTCAGGGTCCTCTGCGAGAGACTCCTGAGCGTGGTGAGTTTGTTGATGGGCCTGTTCCGTTCTCTTTTTTACTCCGAGGCAACGAGGAGTCTAAGGTTAAATATTGGTTTAGTGACTTGGAAGCCCCATCTAAATCTTCCTCTCGGGGAAGACTTTAGTGCAGTGGTTGTTCCAGCATTTATGCAAATTTTGTAGCTGATGAAAAATCTCTCCCTATGTTTCACCATCAGGGCTCTGCGAGGCAGAGACTTCTGAGGGAGAGGTGGTTCAGGTTCGACCCCGCTCAGTGGTCTCGCAAAGCGGACCCCGAGCATACTTATTAGAAGTGGTCTCTCAGCTAACACAACCCTAAAGCAAACACCCCTGTACTCTAAGTGAGTACAGGGGTGTCAATATATCTTCTGAAATAAATTACTTCGCAGGAAAGACAAATAGCTCCGAAGGGGTAGCAACGTCAAATTCAGCCTTCTTCACAATGAAAGATTGCAGCACCTGCCCGTTGGCTTTACCGATCACCTTCATAGGCATGGTGAGTCCGTTTACCTCACCATAATCCTGAAATTGTGTTTCTGAAACCACGCCATCAGCGGTTTCCCGTTTTAGCAGTAAAAAACCCGTTTCTTCATCAAATAAAAAGATGGCTTCTTCACCCTCTTTATCCTTCTTGCTAAGCTTATGATAAGGTAGGCCTTCATACTCTTCCTTACCCAGGTATGAAACAGTTTCACCCTTTTGTTTATAGCCGATAAACTCATCCAGAAATTCTTCATCTGTCAGGTCTGCCGCTTCTGCACCTTCGAGCTTCGTGGGAGCCATCATACCGGAAAACTGATCCAGAGTCCAGGCAGTAGTACCATCATAAGCCCTGATCATTTTAGCGCCACTATAGGTAAACTCCATTCGCTGTTTACCGTCAGCAGTCGCATGTACCTCTCCCGGCAGGTCAATTCCCTGGGTTCTGAGGGTAACGGTCAGCTTCATATTCTTGACGGCTTTCCATTTTTTAGCGCCTCCGATGGCTTGAATGTATTGATCAACGATTTGCTCGGCTGTGGGAGTTTGTGCGTGTGCCGATAGGGTAACGAGCATCGCTACCAGAAATGCACTGAGTGTTTTTCTCATTGTAATAGTGTTTAGGTTGCCCTAAGATAATATTATTTGCGGAATTGCTTTTGCCTCTGGAGATGCCTTGGATGTCATCGCATAAAGTGACGACATCCAAAGCATTCAATCAGGCCACCGCCAGGTTTTTCTCCTTTACAAACAACTTGTACAAAACAGGTACAATAAACAGCGTAAGTAAGGTCGAGGAAATCATACCACCAATAATGGTCCAGCCCAGGGGTGACCACAAACCTGATGACTGGGCCGTAAGCGGCAGCAAGCCGAGGATAGTGGTAGTGGTGGTGAGCAATATGGGTGTAAAACGTGTGGCAGTCGCCTGCTGCAGGGCCTCCACCTTTTTCATACCCTCTCTGCGCAGCTGATTGGTATAATCTACCAGAATAATGGAATTATTGACCACGATACCTACCAGGGAGATAAAACCCACAAAAGCAAAGAATGAAAAGGACCAGCCGGTAAGATAAAGCGCTACCAACGACCCGGTAATGGCCAAAGGCACCGCTGAGAAAACTACCAGCGGTTGCACCAGAGACCTGAACTGCAATACCAGCACTGCAAAAATCCCCAGCATGGCAATGATCAGCAGCGTACCCAAATCTCCGAAGGTTTCCTGCTGAGATTCATACTCCCCAGCCACATAAAACTCATAGCCGGCTGGTAGATCGTAAGCCTCCAGCTTTTCCATCAGCGCTTCGGTAATAGCCGTAGTATTATCCGGGTTGACCACATCAGCCGTAACAGCCGTATTTCTCTCAAAGTTGTAGTGCTGAATCTCATTCACGGCCTGCTCGAATTGAATATTGGCCACCTGCTTTAAAGGTACCTGAGCACCGGTACGCGTGGCGAAATAGACCTTATGAAAGTCATTGACAGAAGGAGCTTCGTCAAAGGGCATACGCACCACCATATCATACTCCTTACCATCGGCCAGGGTCACATCATCCACTTTCAGTCCGGCCAGGCTGGCCCGTACCGCCAGGTCTGCATCACCAATGGGCAAACCTATCATTCCGGCCTTGTCACGGTTCAATGCCACTTTTAAATCAGTTCGGTTTTGGCTGAGTGGATTATTCACGTTAATGGTCCCTTCGGTCTCACTGATCATTATAGTGAGGTCGGCTGCCAGTCTTCTCAAAGTATCCAGGTCCTCTCCTATCACTTTGATCTCGATAGGAGCTTCAAACGGAGGTCCGTTTTTCAGTTCTGAAAAGGTAATCAGCGCATCAGGGTACTGTGTGAAAGTGTGTCGCAGTTCGGCTAACGCTCCGTAAAATTGCTCCGGATCCCAATGCTCAAAATTCACCACCAGTTGTGCATGATTTTTCTTGTACTGCTCGCTGATGCGGTTGTAATACACCATCAGGTTACCGTGCCCGGTATTGCTGGAAAAATCCCTTACATACTCCATACTGGCCAGGGTATTCTCCACAAAGGTCACGGCCCTTTCTGTTTCATCTATGTTGGTTCCTTCGGGTGTGTCTACCTCTATGAGTAGCAGCGGCTTATCCGCAGTGGGGAAAAAGCTCACACCAATCATAGGAAAGAGCGAGAAGCTCCCCATAAAAATCAGGAGAGCTCCCGGTATTACGAAGTACCAGCGCTTCATCGCACCGCGTAGCATGGGCTGATAAACTTTAGCCACAATCAAGTCCAGAAAAGGACTGATCAGCCCGGTCTTCCGGTTCTGCTTTTGCTTTTTACCCAGCACCTTACTGGCCATAATGGGCGTGAAAGTGATAGCGAGGATCAGTGAAGCGACCAGCACCAGGATGACCGTAACCGGCAAAGAGCGCAGAAACTCACCCGCACCTGAATTGAGCAGCGCAAGGGGCGCAAAGGCCAGGAGGGTAGTCACTGTAGAGCTCACTACGGCAAAGCCTACCTCTGCCGTACCCTTAAAGGCCGCCTCCTTCAGTGGATAGCCCTCTTTCTGAAACCTGACGATGTTTTCTACTACCACAATACCATTATCCACCAGCAGGCCCAGTGCAATCACCAGGGCGGCTATGGAGATTTGCTGCAGGGCAAACCCATTCATATCCAGGGCACCAATGGCCATAATGATAGAGAGCGGAATCACCACCATGATGATGGTAGACGAACGAAAACCCAGGAAAAGAAAGATGACAATGCCCACCAGCAATACGCCCTGCATCAGGTTGGCAAAAAAGTCATTGATCCGGGCCTTTACTGCCGAGGCCTGCTCAAAGGCGGTGACAATCTTTACATCCTGTGGTAAGCTCTCACTAAATGATGCGGTCACCTGGTCTATTTCTTCAGACAGCCTGATCAGGTTTACCCCCTCTTTCTGTGTCACAGTAATCCAGATCGCGGTTTCCCCCATATATTTGGCTCTCCAGAGGTTGTCAGCGTAGTCCTTATGTACCGTTGCGATATCGCCCAAGCGTACGATTTTCTCACCATTCGCACTAATCACCACATTTCTGATCTCATCCAGGCTCTTAAAACCTCCACTGGATTTAATATTGAAAGTCTTATTCAGCGACTTCACATCCCCACCGGGAATATTGAGGTTTTCACCCTGTAATACACCCACTACCTGCCTGAGGGCTATATGCTGCGCAGACATCCGCTGAAAATCGAGCGAAATGCGTACCTCTTCTTCAGGATAGGCTTCTACTTCAGCCCCTTGCACCCCTTTGAGCTTTTCAAGCTGGTACTCAAAAGCCTCGGCTATCTGCTGCATTTCGGCATAAGAGGCCTTACCGGAGACCACACCAAACTGCTGAATCCCTACCCGCTCACGAGGCTTAAACTGATTTACCTCCAGGCTAAAGAGGTCATCGGGCAAATCACCCCTGGCATTATTCACTTCCCTCAGCACCTCATCATAGAGTTCGTCTGTGTCTACACCAAACTCTCCTTCTACCGCAATCACGGCCACACCTTCCTCAATCTTCGTATTCACCTTTTTGATATCGTTCACCTCTTCCAGTGCGTCCTCAATCGGGTCTACCACCAACTCCTCCATATCCTCAGGGCCTACTCCGGGATAAATAGCGATGACGGTATAATTCGGGAATTCGGGATTTGGGTCTTCGCCCCTGGGCATGCTCACGTATGATGAGATGCCGACAAAGAGTGCCAGCGCCACCAGAATGAGTACAAACTGGTAATTGTCTATGGCTAGTTTTGGTAATCTCATGATCCTAATCGTTTAATACCTCTACTTCCATACCCGGCCTGGCATAAGCCGCACCCTGCACCACCACCATTGACAGATCCTTAGCCTCCTCTTCACTGATCATGAAAAATTCATCCGTGATATAGGTGGGATGCACCGTCATTTTCTTTACCGTTTTATTATCCGGTACATAAATCGTAGCCAGCTCGGCATCTCCCTCTACCAGAGCACTCATAGGCACTTTGTAGTAAGCTTCCTGCAATGAGGGGTAGATTTCCAGCTTGGCAATAAACCCATCCCTCAATCGGTAAGGGCTCTCACCCAAGGTGAGTTCAATTTCAAAAACACCGGTTCGGGGATCGGCCGCTTCGGCAATTTCGGATACAAATGCCCTGAAGGATTTGCCCGGGTAAGCATCAAACTTTACCTGAGCGGAGTCTCCCGTTTGCATTTTCACTACATCCCTGTCTGCAACACCCAGTTTTACAATATGCGAAGAGCGCTTGCCCTTATAAGCTATCTGAAAAACAGGAGCTCCCGGGTTGATCAGCTCGCCCCGCTCGGTCAACCTTCTTAATACCTTACCATCTTCGCGCGCCACTACACTGGCATATTGCAGGTTGTATCTGGCAATCTCCAGTTCAGACTCGGCTACTTCAAGGCCTGTGGTAACATCCTGCAGTTGCTCCAGCGTAGCCACTGTATCTGCATAAAGTCGCTGCACCCTATCCCGATCGCGGATAAGCTTATTCACATTTTCCTCTGCCTGGTTTACACGGGCATTGATCTCTGTCAGCTCCAGCCTGGCCAGCACCTGGCCTTTTCTGAAAGACTGACCTTCTTCTACCATTAGTTTTTCCACAATACCACCGATTTTAAATGATAGCAATGCCTGTGCCTTTGAGGCCAGTACTCCGCTGGCCGTTACGGGAATAGGTGCATTGGTCGCATCCAGCTTCTGCAGGCGCACCTTCGTAGTTCTTTCTGTATTCACTGCTGCGAGCTGTTCCTGGTAATCAGGCTTGCAGCCCAGCACTACCAGCCCCGTAAGGATGGCCAGCACTATGAGTTTTGAGTTATTCATTTTTGACTTCATCTTATTTGTTCCCTATTACTTTTCTGAGCTCCGCTGCCTTAGCCAGGGCGTTATACTCTGCAATAGAGCGGTTCAGTTGTGCGTTTTTGTGTTTGTTTTGGGCATCCAGAAATTCTACCAGAATCACCTGGCTCTCCCGATACTTCTTGTCTATAATGTGAAATGATTTTTGGGCGCTTAGCTCACCCGACCTGGCCGCCTCTACATTTTCGGTAGCCGCCAGGTACTCGTTATAGGCATTGATTACCTGCAACTGAATCTGGTCACGCAGCTGCTCATACTGGCTGTTCAGCCGCTCCAGCTCGTATTCAGATTCTTTGATCTTCGATTTTTTCGCCCCACCCTTAAAGAGGTTCCATGAGAGACTTACCTGTGCCAGCCAATAGTCCTGGTTACTATCAAAGCTGTAGCCAAAGCCCTGGTAACCAGCATCTACTACCAGGTTCATATTGGGTAAATAGGCATTGTTCTTATTCAGCTTGACCAGGTATTGATTGGCATCAATCGCCCTGTTTACCTGCTCCAGTTCCTGCCTGTTGGCAAAAGCATCGGCAGAAAGCTGATGGGAGACATTGAAAACAAAGCGATTGTTCTTAACGCTTTCATCAATTTCTATGGCTTCCTCCAGCTCACGGTTAAGTAGAAAATTGAAGTAAGACCGCGAAACTCTCACATTCTTCTGCGCCCCGATAATTTGCGACTGCAACTGACTCAACTCGGCTTCAGCTGTGTAGATCACATCATAAGTCGCTTTGTCATTCGCCACCAGCGATTTATTTACCCTGACCAGTTCTTTCAGTACCTCTGCCGATTGCTCAAAAATCTTTACCGCCTCGATAGCGCTCAGGTGAGTGTAATAGGCTGCCTGAATATCATACCTCAGTTCATTGATAAAGGTCTGTTTACGGGCCTCCTCTACAGAGACCATTCGCTCCCGGGCCTTACTGGCATAGTAGATATCTGAGTTGAACAGGGGTTGTACCAGCCTGATTTTTGTATCATGAAAATCATTCGGCAAAAACTGCTCATTGACATTTTCGATAGTAGGAAATTGCTCACTCCCGCTCATTTGATTCAGCGTACTGTACACCGGGTTGAGTAAATCGCCCACCGGAAAATCAATGGATCGCCCACCACCGGCACGTGTATAAGAGGCATCAAAGCTGATTTGAGGCAGAAACAAGGCCTTCGCCTGATTCAACCGTTCCTGACTCTTCTTTACATCAAAGTCATGCTGCTGCAAAGTGAGGTTACTGCTAATGCCTTCTGCGACATAGGCCTCCAGCACCTGACTTTGTCCGAAACTTGCCATGCTGATCGTCAGCAGGGCCAGTAATGTGTAGTATTTCTTCATTTATATTAACATTATTTTTTTTCTAAACACTGTTCAGTAAAAGATTAAAAAAATAGTCAGAAACTCCTGACCATATCCATAAACACCTTCTTGGCAGCATACATCAGCTCTTCCCGGTGCTCTTCCGGGTAAAACTTCATTCGCTCCCTGATCATCATAGAACAAATACCGTGTACCTGTGACCAGATCATAAAAGAAATCACAGCCGGATCATTTCCTCTGAAATGCCCCTTGCTCACACACTCTTCCACCGTAGTGGTCAGAATCTTATGACTGGTATCACCCTGGTCCCATGACTCTTCATTTCGCTGTGTGCTCATAGGCTCCCGCATAATCAGCATCAGGTCGTAATAGCCGGGGTTCTCAATGGCAAAGGTGAGGTACTGAATACCCAGCTGATTGAGCCGCTCCATAGGGTCCTCAATCGTATTCACCTGGCTCAGGTATTCGAAAAATACCTGAAAACCTTTCCTGTGGATAGCGTCAAACAGCTCACTCTTATCCTTAAAATAAAGATAAATGGTTGCCGGGCTATACTCCATGGCTTCCGCAATGCTGCGCATGCTGGTCTTATCAAAACCCTGCTCAATGAACAGCCTGGTGGCTGTATCAATGATGAGCTTTTTCATCTCCTCCTTTTCCCTTTCCTTTCGTTCTGATATTCCCATTGATTTGATTACAACGTAATTTTACTAAACAGTGTTCAGTAAATCTAATAAATAATTTTGTCTATATCCAAAAAGGGCCACTAACCTTCATTTTCAAGCATTATTCAATAAAAAAGCCCGTACCCCAATTGGAGCACAGGCTTCATAAGTATTCTGTTGTAGATTACTTCGAAGGAAAAGCAAACATGTCGTCAGTGACAGGTACGTTCATCTCTGTTTTGGAAATCACAATAGACTGTACCGTAAAACCACCGGATTTTACTTCGAACTTCATAGGGACTTTCACACCATCCAGCTCCTGGTAGTCAGAGTAATGCGTGTCTGTAGTTCCTTGCAAACCTGTTTCTCTCTTTACTGCCAGCAAGTTGGTATCCTTGTCAAAGAAGTAGAATTCTTCTTTACCATCCTTTTTAACCATTTTCAATTTGGTATAGGCTGTACCGTCAACGGTCTCGTCCGCTTCAAGGCTGATCGCAAAACCTCTTGACTTATAGTCAATCATTTCATCCAGAAACTCCTTACCGGCCATTGCCTCAGCTTGTGGGCCCGTAAGTTTGGTTGGAGTGGTAATACCTTCTGGTGGGCTTACTGCCCAGGCGGTAGTACCATCATAGGCCTGTATAATGTTCATACCGTTAAATGAAATATCAGTACGTTCGCGATTGTCGCTATCTCCCACTACTGTTCCGGCCAGTGTTACTCCCTGCATTTGCAGGTTAAAAGTTATTTTTCTGGTCTTGATGGCTTTCCACTTTTTGGCTCCACCAATCGCTTCCACGTATTTTTTGGCTACATCATCTGCCGTCTGAGCACTGAGCGTACCCATAGCCATAACTGCCAAAATCATAATGCTGATTGTCTTTCTCATGGTTTAGTCTTTTTAATCGAATTGAAGATACGGCATGCCTGAAAAAAGAGGTGCTTAAAATAGCTGTTCGGTTTATGATGTGGATGAACTGAGGTATATGCCGATGACGAATGGCAATACTGTGGAAAATAGCCTTTCCCCCTTGATAGCGATTCGCTATTTTAGAGCATGCGCAGCCTTCTTTTCTTAACCACCTTACTGATTATGACAACCACTACCTATGCTCAACAGAAAAAACGGGCCCGTGACCATGGTATCGAAATCGGGGTGATGTCTACCGGCCGGTTCAATGCCATAACAGACGTGCCCGGAGTTCAGGTGGGCCATATCACACTTACACAGGGAAAGCATGTAAGAACCGGTGTTACAGCCATTGTACCGCACAGCGGAAACATTTTTCAGGATAAAATTCCCGCTGCCATTTATATCGGTAATGGCTTTGGCAAACTGGCAGGTATCAGCCAGGTACAGGAGCTGGGTAATATGGAAACGCCCATTATACTCACTAATACCCTCAGCGTGCCTATGGGTATTCAGGGCACTGTCAAATATACACTGGGGCTTAAAGGCAATGAAAATGTACAATCGGTGAATGCCGTAGTAGGAGAAACCAATGATGGCTACCTTAATGACATCCGGGGAATGCATGTTGCAGAGCAAGACGTTATAAGCGCAATCAATAAGGCCAAAGCAGGTGAGGTAGCTGAAGGAAATGTTGGGGCAGGTACAGGCACCATCGCTTTTGGGTTTAAAGGTGGTATTGGTACTTCAAGCCGGCTGCTGCCTCAAAGCCTGGGTGGCTATACGGTGGGGGTATTGGTACAAACAAATTTCGGAGGTGTACTGAGCATCAACGGTGCACCTGTAGGCAAGGAGCTGGAAAAGTACCCCTTTTCAAGCGCCATTAAAAAGAGTGATGGTTCTTGTATGATTGTGATCCTCACTGATGCGCCACTGGATGCCAGACTACTGGAAAGGGTAGCCAAACGCGCCATGATGGGGCTGGCCAGGACCGGAGGGATTGCCTCAAATGGCAGTGGAGACTATGTAGTAGCGGCATCAACAGCTACCAGTATGCGCATTGCCTACAATACTGATGCTAAAACAGACAAAGGTGATGTATTGAGAAATGATGAGATGTCACCCATTTTTATGGCTACCATTGAAGCTACCGAAGAGGCGATTATTAATTCCCTTTTTGCTGCCGAAACCATGACCGGCCGTGACGGACATAAAATTGAAGCCCTGCCCCTGAAAAAGGTATTGCCTGTTCTTAAAAAATATGGCGCTATTAAACCCTGATCGCGGGCTTTGCACAAACCCCAAAAATCAGATAGCCCTCAGGTCGTCTAACAATTGATTGGCATCCTCAATGCGTTCCGCAGTAATGGACCTGAAGCGTTTGATCCAGTTCATGGAGGCTTCGTCTACTTTGTCCAGCAGGGTTAGCCCACGCTCAGTAATCACCACATCCTTTGCTCTGCGGTCTGTTTTGCACACCTTCCGCTCTACCAGTCCTTTGCTTTCCAGCCGGTCTACAATGCGCGAAGCATTCGACATCCTGTCTAACATACGATCGATAATGGTATTGACGGTGCAGGGTTCGGGGTACTGACCACGGAGGATTCTCAGCACGTTGTACTGTGGTGCCGTGATGCCAAACGGTTTGAAGGTTTTTAACTGTTGTTCGGAAAGCCAGCTATTGGTGTATATGAGATTGACAATAAGTTTCTCATATTCACTATCGAACTGCTTGCCCTGTTTTATCTCTTGTTCAAGCCCCATGAGAGTAATCTATTATGGTTAAGGTACATCAAAATTAGTGATTTGCACGAAAAGCGCACCATACACTGCTTATGAGTTAAACTGACAATTTTAATATCTTAGTTAAACCTTAGTGGTAAGAGGTCATCTAAGCCTTCGAAACCTACCAGAATTTGGAAGATCGGGATATACTCCATCAGTTTAAAAGTGATAACGGCAAAAGCCGCGCCTTCAGTGCCCTGGTACAAAAGTATCAGCAGCGTATGTATTGGCACATCCGGAAAATGGTCATTGATCATGAGGATACGGACGATGTGCTGCAAGAGGTGTTTGTGAAAGTGTACAAAAATCTGGACGGATTCAGAGAGGCTTCCCAGCTCTACACCTGGATCTACCGCATTGCCACCAACGAGGCGCTGACCCACCTGAATAAGAAAAAGAAACGACAGGCACTGGCCTATGAAGATGTAAACCAGGAACTGGCCAATAATCTGGTCAGCGGTAGCTACATTAGTGGTGACGAAATTCAGCTTAAATTGCAGAAAGCCCTGCTGACCCTGCCTGACAAGCAACGGCTGGTATTTAATATGAAATACTTCGATGACCTGAAATATGATGAGATAGCCGAAATTACCGGCACGAGCGTAGGCGCATTAAAGGCCAGTTACCACCTGGCTACAAAAAAAATCGAACAGTATCTGTGTAGTAATTAAACCTTCTAACCCATTGTAAATCAAAGAGTCAGTGAGCAAAGACAAAAACCATAAGAGCCCCCTTGAAAACCCGGACCTGAAGAAGTCTGCCTTTCAGGTACCTGCAGATTATTTCGATCAGTTGGAAGGCCGGATTATGGATAATATTGAGGCTGAGGAAGGAGAACTGGCGACCAGTGAACACCTGAAGCAAAATATCTTTGAGGTGCCTGAAGGCTATTTCAGTCAATTGGAAGAACGCATCACAGATGGCATCAGGGCTGAAGAAGGAGAACTCGCAAGCAATGCGCACCTGAAAGAAAATGTATTCAGGGTTCCGGAAGGTTACTTCCAATCGCTGGATGAAAAGATTACAGCCAAACTAGCACCGAAGGAGGACGCTCCTGTCAAAGTAATTCCGCTGTATCAGCGCACCTGGTTCAGAGCAGCAGTCGCAGCCATGTTGGTTGTGGGCGTATTTCTGTTTATGCCAAAAGGTGGAGAGGTAGCACCTGCGGAAATCAGCGAGGACCTGATGCTGGAATACCTCTACGAAGAGCAGGACATCGCCTATGAACTGATGGCCTTGTCTGAAGATTTTGACGATATAATGAATACTATTCTTCTGGATGAAACTTCGGCCTTCGATTTTAGTGCTGAGGCAAATCTGGAATTAGAATATGATTTTGAGTACTTTGAGCAATAGGACGATGAAGAAATACTTAGTCATAATACTCTTAATTGCCTGCTCTGGCATCTCCTGGGCACAAGGGCCCGGCAGAGGCAGAATGAGTGATGAAGACAGAGAAAAGATCAAAACGGCCCGCGTTGCATTTCTCACCAATCGCCTGCAGCTTACCAGTGAGGTAGCCAAAGACTTCTGGCCCATCTTCAATGACTATGAAATAGCCAAAGGAGAGCTCTCCGCTAAGTACAATCAGCAGAAAAGAGACCTGGTAGGCGCTGATGGCTTCAGAAACATGAGCGATGAGAATGCTTCTAAAATGCTCGACATCTATATGGACCAAAAGGAAGCTGAGCTAAAGCTGGAACGCGAGTACATGAAAAAATTTGAAGGAGTGCTCACAGCCAAACAAGTTTGGGCAGTAATACGCTTCGAAGGTGAATTCCGAAGAGATTTTATCAATAAGCTCAGACAACGCGGCCAGGAAGGCGAACGTGGTAAAAAAAGAAATTCTGACGGAGGCAATTAACTATAATTGTCCCTTCAGGTAGATTAGTGAATCCTGTACTGAATAAGTGCAGGATTTTTTTTGTTTTCGACTGTTTGCAGGCCGCAGGCAACTATGTAATTTGCGCTATGGCCCACCTGTCACTTTTTGAATTTAACAGCCTCGTGAAAAAGACGCTTGAGCAGTCTTTGGAGCCCAGCTACTGGATTGTAGCTGAGATCAGCGAAATGAGGCTTAATCAAAAAGGCCATTGCTATATGGAAGTAGTGGAAAAAGAGGGCAACTATGTGACTGCCAAAATCAGGGCTAATATCTGGGCCTATACCTACCGTAACCTGAGTGGCTGGTTTGAAGCCATCACCCATAGCCCGCTACAGCCCGGAATCAAGATTTTGTTCAATGCGGCTGTCAACTTCCATGAGGTATATGGCATGAGCCTTACCATCAAAGACATTGACCCCAACTTTACACTGGGCGAAAGGGCCAGAAAGCGCAAGGAGGTCATAGACCAGCTGGTAAAAGAAGGGGTTTATGACATGAACCATGGCCTCCCCTTGCCACAGGTACCGCAGCGTATTGCCATCATCAGCTCGCAGACAGCGGCAGGTTATGGTGATTTTCTGGATCAGCTCAATAACAACTCAAGAGGCTTCGCTTTTAAAACCCAGCTCTTTCAGGCCTTAATGCAAGGCGACCAGGCAGGTCAGTCAATGATTGATGCCTTGTTGAGCATACATGAATCCATAGAAGAATTTGATTTGGTGGTGCTCATCAGGGGTGGTGGTGCACAGGTAGACCTTGATTGCTTTGACCAGTACGACCTGGCAGCACATATCGCACAATTCCCGATTCCCGTGATTACAGGGATAGGTCATGAGCGTGATGAAACCATAGCCGACCTGGTGGCCCATACCAAAATGAAGACTCCTACAGCAGTAGCAGAATTCCTGATCTCAGGGCTTGAAAAAGTAGATGATCAGCTGAACGAAAGCATTTACCGCATAGAGCGGTCCGCCCTCAACCTTTTGCAGCTGGAGTCTTTCAGGCTACAAGCCGTCAGCAACAAGCTGCAGCTATCGGCTAAAGGGCAATTCAATCTGGCCAAAGAAAAAATCAGTCAGCTCAAACTCTCCATTCGCTTTTCCAGTGCGGAAAGAATTAAAATGGATGACCTGAAACTTGACAAACTCAAAGCACCGCTTCAGCGGGTAGCGAAGCATCGACTCAGCAATATGAGAGGCCACCTGGAAAACCTGGAAAAAGAACTGGCCCTGGTCAATCCAGAGTCCGTTTTAAAGCGAGGCTACTCTATTACCCGGGTAAATGGCCAGCTGATAGGGAAACAGTCTTTAAAGCCGGGAGATAAGATGGAAACCATCACCGAAGACCGCGTGGTGAGTAGTGAAATAACAGAGGTAAAATAAATGTCAGAAGAAAAGCAAAGCTATAAAGCCGCCATTGATCGCATAGAAGAGGTGGTAGATATCATTGAAAATCAGGAACCGGATATTGATGACCTGACCAAGTTGGTAAAAGAAGCGACCACCCTCATTGATTTTTGCAAAAAGAAGCTCAAAACCGCAGAGAACGATTTAAATTCATCACTCGAAAAACTGGATTAACGCAGCACATGACATCAGCCGAGGCCAAAACCCGCATTGACACCCTTTCGCAACAGATTGACTATCACAACGATCTGTATTATCAAAAGAATACATCAGAGATTTCAGACTATGACTTCGATAAGCTGCTGGAAGAACTGATTGCCCTTGAAAACCAGTACCCTGAATTCAAATCAGAAGATTCTCCATCACAAAGGGTAGGCGGCACCATTACCAAAGAGTTTGAAACAGTGGTACATAAGTACCGCATGCTCTCGCTGGGCAATACCTATTCGGAAGAAGAGCTTTTAGATTTTGACGGCAGGGTAGCGAAGGGGTTGGAGGGCCAGGACTACGAATACCTTTGCGAGCTTAAGTTTGACGGAGTGGCCCTGAGCCTCACCTATGAAAATGGCTTATTGAAGCGCGCTGTAACCCGGGGAGATGGCACCCAAGGTGATGATATCACTGCCAATGCCCGCACCATCAGAACCATCCCCATGAAGCTAAAGGGCGATGTGCCAGCAGAATTTGAGGTACGGGGAGAAGCCTTCTTCCCTATTAAAGAGTTTGAAAGAGTCAATGCAGAAAGGGAAGATATAGGCGAAGACAGGCTGGCTAACCCCAGGAATGCGGCATCGGGCACACTCAAAATGCAGAACTCTGCGGTAGTGGCTCACAGAAAGCTGGACTGCTACCTGTACTACCTGCTTGGAGAAAATCTGAATGTTGAAAATCACTCCGAAGCGGTAGAAGCCATAGCGCAATGGGGCTTTAATGTATCCCCTACCTACCAGCGCTGCAAAAACATTGATGAGGTACTGGAGTACATCAAAGCATGGGAAGAAAAACGCCATGACCTGCCTGTGGAAACAGATGGTATTGTCATTAAAGTAAATAGCCTGTCACAGCAGGAACAACTGGGCTTTACCGCCAAAAATCCGCGCTGGGCCATTGCTTATAAATACAAGGCCGAAAGCGCCACCACCGTACTCGAAAGCATCAGCTATCAGGTTGGTCGCACAGGGGCCATTACCCCGGTAGCTAACCTCTCTCCCGTACTTTTAGCCGGTACCACAGTAAAGCGTGCCTCTCTTCACAATGCCAATGAAATTGCCCGCCTCGATCTGCGAATAGGTGACACAGTACATGTAGAAAAGGGTGGTGAGATAATCCCTAAGGTGACTGCGGTAGACCTGAGCCAGCGACAGGCAGACAGCGCTCCCGTGGAGTACGTTTCCCTATGCCCGGAATGTGACACACCCCTGGAGCAGAAAGAAGGTGAAGCAAATCACTATTGCACCAATACCGAAGGCTGTCCGCCACAGATTCTGGGCAGGCTGGAGCACTTTATCCAGCGCAAAGCCATGGATATTGACAGCCTGGGACCTGAGACCTTACGCGGCTTACTGGATAATGGGCTCATCAGAAACTATGCAGACCTCTATGACCTCAGCTTTGAGCAGCTCAATGGACTTGAGTTCAGAACCTTTTCTGAAAAGAAAGGAGATTATGCCATAAGAAGTCTGCGGGAGAAATCGGCCAGTAATATATTTAAAGCCATTCAGGAGTCTAAAGCAGTGCCTTTTGAGCGCTTACTTTTTGGCCTGGGTATCCGCTTTGTAGGTAAAACCGTAGCTGAGAAACTAGCCGATCACTTTGTAACGGTAGAGGCTTTAGGCCAGGCTACTTATGAGCAACTGATAGAGGTACCGGAAATCGGAGATCGCATTGCCGAAAGCGTGGTAGAATTCTTTGCCGATCCAAAGAATACCAGCCTGATAGACCGGCTTGCCCAGACAGGGCTTCAGCTGGCCGCTGAGAAAAAAGAGATTGTGGTTGAGGGTGACAACCTTACCGACAAAACCTTCGTCATTTCCGGAGTCTTCACCCAGTTTTCGCGGGATGAGCTCAAGGAAAAAATCAAAGCCAATGGAGGTAAAGTAGTATCTTCCATCAGTGGCAAGCTTGACTATTTGCTGGCAGGAGACAAAATGGGCCCTTCCAAGTTGGAAAAGGCCAATAAGCTAGGCACTACCATCATTTCTGAGCAGGATTTTCTGGATATGATTGCCAACTGATGTCGCTACTGGGGAAAAAAATATTAAGCCTGGGAAACCCCAGCGATAAGAGAGTTAAATCGGGAGCTATTCATAAAACCTTTGAAGAAGCTGACTCTATTGGTATTCTCTTCTCCTGGGAAGACAAGCAACAGGAGCAGACCATTCAGGGGTTTATTAAGGAAATAGGCGACAAAAAAAGAGTCCGTTGCCTGTGCTTTAACCCTGACAAAAAGCTCATCCCGGATACCTCATTCCCCACTTTTAACACCGGACAGCTCACCATGCTGGGCAAAATTGATTCTCCGGAAACAAATCAGTTTCTGCATGAACCATTTGACTATCTTTTTCATTTAGATTTTGAGCTAAGTGAGATTATGAAATCCTTTTTGTCTCGTTCAAAAGCACACTATCGTGTCGGCTTCCACTCAGAAGAGGGCGAAAAGTTCTACGACTTGATGATTGGCATCAATAAAAATGCGGGACTTCATAACTTTGCCAGCCAAATACTGAAGTACGTAAACGCATTGAAATAAGCATGGAAGCTTTGCACGGAACCGGAGTGGCCCTGGTCACTCCATTTAACGATGATTTATCGGTAGACTTTGATGGCCTCAAAAACCTCATCGAGCATGTGAGCCCGGTGGTAGATTACCTGGTAGTACATGGCACTACAGGCGAAACAGCCACCACCACATCAGCAGAAAAGAAGGCTATTTTCGACTTTGTCAAAGCAAATAATACAGCTAACCTCCCACTGGTTTACGGTATTGGCGGCAACAATACAAAAGCAGTAGTTGACACCATTGAATCCACTGATCTTGAAGGAGTTACAGCTTTACTATCGGTAAGTCCCTATTATAATAAGCCCTCACAGGAAGGCATCTATCAGCACTATTTACACATAGCAGAAGCCTCTCCTATACCTGTGATTTTGTACAACGTACCAGGCCGTACCATGTCTAAAATTTCAGCAGATACTACCCTGAGATTATCCGCTCATGATAATATTATCGGAACAAAAGAGGCCTCCGGTGACCTGGCGCACTGCGCTAAAATTGTCAAAGAAAGTCCTGAAGATTTCATGCTGATTTCCGGTGATGACTTGCTCACACAAGATCTTATCGCGCTGGGGGGTGTGGGCGTGATTTCAGTGATTGCTAACGGATTGCCTGCACAAATGCATGCTATAACCACCAATGCCCTGGCAGGAAATAGCAATAATGCCCATAGAGCGACTGAAAAATTACAACCCCTGAACCCACTCATGTATGAAGAGAGTAATCCTGTGGGAGTTAAAGAGATACTAAGAATTCAGGGAGTATGCGGCAATCAGGTGCGGCTGCCGCTGGTATCGGCTAGTCAGAGTCTTTCTGAGAGAATATTGGTTGAATATCAAAAGTTGTAATTGGAGGTTGGCCTTCATATTTACACTGATCTTAGGAAAGTACTCCAAACCGGTAGGAATATTAATCATTAACTGACACAGATTTTGCAGGTGAGTTCGTATTGCTAATGAGTTATACACCTGGACTTATTCGGCTGAACTGGCATACTTGACAATTCCATTTCCCTAATCTCTTTTGTCGCTTTTTGCAGCCAAAAAGGACCAAAAACCCCTTCCGATAACACCAAACCCAAGCTAGGTTTTTACCGCACAAGGCCAACGCGTACCTAATCCAACCTATCTCGTATTTCGCGCTGTTATCGGCTTTCCCTCCCTCCTGTCCGTATAGAGGTGCACAATTCAAAAATCATCGATGCCTAATGTCGTTATAAGGGTAACCCCTGATAATGCATTGTACTTACTGTTGGGATTCTCATCACACAAACCTAACGAAAGAGCCCTTTCAGCCAACTCCAGAGGGTTACTACTAAAAAATGGCCTGTTTTTTTACTTCAAGGCTATAAAAAGAAAAAGGCCAACTTTTCAGCTGGCCTCTTCCTTATAATATTGATGTTCGAATTATCCTTTGTTCTTGATATCCTGAACTTCAGTACGAATCTCTTGAGCTAAGTTTTTCAGGGCTTGCATTCCTTGTCTTACTCTTGTTCCAGCTGCTTTGTTACCCTTGTCATAGAACTTTTCGAAATCGCCTTCTAAATCATTTACTGCGTTTCTCAAATCATCAAATCTGCTCATGTTTAACGTGTTTTAAGGTTGTTGATAATAATGTTTGTTTACGAAGCAATATAAGTCAAAATGTTCTATATGCAACGTACGGGCACTTTTTTTTTGGTTTATTCACCAAAAGCAACTGCCACTTCTGCTTTTTTATACTCACCACTGGTAAGCTTATCCTTGATCGCCTCAAAAGCAACGATTGTCTCCTTCACATCTTCTAATGAATGTGATGCAGTTGGAATCAACCTGAGTATAATAGTGCCTTTAGGTACCACCGGATAAATTACAACAGAACAGAAAATATTGAAATTTTCTCTCAGGTCTTTACTCAGGGCTGCCGCCTCACCAACAGTACCATCCAGTACAACCGGAGTAACAGGAGATTGCGTAGTACCAATGTTAAAACCTTTTTCTCTCAAACCACCCTGCAGTGCATTTACGATGGTCCAGAGTTTTTCTTTATGAACCGGGCTTTCTCTGAGCATTTCCAGTCTCTTTAATGCGCCTATTACAAATGGCATAGGAAGAGACTTTGCAAAAATCTGAGAACGCAGATTGTATTTGAGATAATGTATAATTTCTTTGCTACCTGCTACAAATGCACCGATAGCCGCCATAGACTTAGCGAAAGTAGAGAAGTACACATCGATATCATCCTGGCAATCGAGCTCTTCTCCGGCACCAGCGCCAGTAGCTCCCATTGTACCAAAACCATGTGCATCATCTACCAGCATCCTGAATTGAAACCTCTCTTTCAGGGCTGCAATTTCACGTAGCTTACCCAGGTTGCCTGACATTCCGAATACACCTTCGGTGATTACCAAAATACCTCCGCCTGTTTCATTGGTCAGCTTCGTAGCTCTTTCAAGCTGCTTTTCCAGGTTTTCAATGTCATTGTGAGGGAAAACAAAGCGCTTACCCATGTGGAGTCTCACCCCATCAATAATACAGGCATGAGATTCTGCATCATATACAATTACATCTTTTCTGTCTACCAGTGCATCAATGATTGATAATACACCCTGGTAACCATAATTCAGAAGTAATCCTGATTCTTTGTCCACAAACTCTGCAAGCTCCTGCTCCAGTTGTTCGTGATACTTGGTGTTACCCGACATCATACGGGCTCCCATAGGATATGCTAGTCCCCAATCAGCAGCAGCATCTGCGTCTGCTTTCCGAACTTCAGGTTGATTGGCCAGTCCCAGGTAGTTGTTCAAACTCCAGGTCAGAACCTCTCTACCCATAAACTTCATTCTTGGTGCTATCTCTCCTTCTAACTTTGGGAACATGAAGTAACCTTCAGAAATCTCGGAATGCTTTCCGAGTGGCCCGCTGTCTGCTAGTAATTTTTCAAATAAATCCAACGATATATACCTTTAAGAAATCTTGTTCACGCGTTGCAAACAAAGAGGCAAAGGTAATACTATAATGACCATTTATCAAAAAAACGGGGGTATATATCGTTCTCTTGCCTTAGAAATCACGCTATTATTATTTAGCATTGTAACGTAAATTATCGGGGAAATGGAGATCAGAAAAATAAACAAAATTTTAGTCGCAAACCGGGGTGAAATTGCCGTTCGCGTAATGCGGACCGCGAAAGAGATGGGAATCAAGACTGTAGCCATCTATAGCGAGGCTGACAGAGATTCCCCCCATGTACACTTTGCTGATGAGGCTGTTTGCGTAGGCCCTCCACTGTCGGCAGAGTCATACCTGAGAGGCGACAAGATCATTCAAATCTGCAAAGACCTACAGGTAGACGCCATTCATCCGGGCTATGGCTTTCTTTCTGAGAATGCCGGTTTTGCCAGAGAGGTGACTGATAATGGCATTATTTTCATCGGCCCCTCCCCTGAAGCCATAGAGGTAATGGGTGATAAACTGGCGGCCAAAAATACGGTAGCTGAGTATGATGTACCCATGGTACCCGGTGTTAATCATGCCGTTACCGAGGTAGATGAGGCGGTGAAAATTGCCGATCAGATTGGCTACCCGGTATTGATCAAAGCCAGTGCCGGTGGTGGTGGTAAGGGTATGCGTGTAGTAGAGCAAGCTGACGATCTGGAAGAACAGATGAAGCGAGCCATCAGTGAGGCCACCTCAGCTTTTGGCGATGGCTCTGTGTTTGTAGAAAAATTTATCACCTCTCCCCGACATATAGAAATACAGGTGCTGGGAGACCAGCATGGCAACCTGGTGTACTTATTTGAGCGCGAATGCTCTATTCAGCGCAGGCACCAGAAGGTGATTGAAGAAGCTCCTTCTTCAATTCTTACTCCTGAAAAGAGAGAGGCCATGGGCAAAGCAGCCCTGGGTGTGGCGAAGTCTTGTAATTATTATGGTGCCGGCACGGTAGAGTTTATTGTAGACGCCAATCTTGACTTCTTCTTTCTGGAAATGAATACAAGGCTGCAGGTAGAGCACCCCGTAACTGAGGAAATCACAGGCGTAGACCTGGTAAAAGAACAAATATATGTGGCCGAGGGCCGTGCCCTGAGCTTTGAGCAGGGTGATCTGAAAATCAAGGGTCATGCCATGGAGGTAAGGGTATATGCAGAAGATCCCACCAACGGCTTCTTACCGGATATTGGTCGTTTGCAGACCTATATGCGTCCCCAGGGGCCTGGAGTAAGGGTAGACGATGGTTTTGAACAAGGCATGGATATTCCTATTTATTATGACCCGATGATTGCGAAACTAGTGACCTATGGCGACAACAGGGAAATGGCCATTGACCGCATGCTCAGGGCCATTAAAGAGTATCGCATTACAGGCATTACCACCACGCTGGCTTTTTGTGCTTATGTATTAAAACATGAAGCCTTTACCAGTGGTAATTTCGATACCAAGTTTGTAGAAAAGTTCTTTGACCCGGAAGAGTTGAAGAAAAAAGATCCTGAATACGAGCAAATAGCCACAGCATTGGCTGCCTATCTGATGGATGGACGTAAAACACAAACTGCGGTCAACGGCAGCAATCAGCTGAGCAAGTGGAAACTCAGAGCCAGAAGCTAATACAACATGGCCAGAATCATTCCCATCAGGGCCTGGAGATATAATCGGGATTTATCTCAGAATATAGATGAACTCACCTCCCCCCTCTTTGATGTAATATCGGAAAAGCAAAGGCGGGTACTCTATGAGCAACCTTATAATAGTATCCATCTGAGTGTGCCATTACAAAGCGAAACAGCCCAGCAGGCGCATCAGACACTGGACCAATGGAAAGCAGAGGGCATTCTTGAACTCGATGACCTGCCTTCCATTTATGTTTACTATCAGTATTTCACCTTACCGGGAGACAGGCGGGAGTATGTTCGAAAAGGCTTTATTTCTTTTGTAAAGGCTACCTCCTGGGACGATGAAGACCCACAAATACTGAGGCATGAAAACACCATGCCTCATTCGGTAAATGACCGTATTGAGGTGCTGGAAGAAACTCAGCTCAATGTGAGCCCCACGCATGGGCTTTATTTTGATAAGGACTTCGAGCTTGAAAAATACATGGACGAATGTATTCAAAACCCCATCTACTCTACAGAGGACTATCAAGGGGTGAGAGATGTACTCGGGGTGATCCATGACCGTGCAGTCATTAAAAAATTCATTGCCAAGCTTGGTCCACAAAAGATCATTCTGGCAGATGGACATCATCGCTACGAAAGTTCCATGCTGTACAGAGAGAGGCGTAAAGCTCAAAACCCTGAGCATACCGGCAATGAGTCTTACAATTTTCACCTGATGTACCTTACCAATGGTGAAGCTGATGATCTGAGGATACTCCCTACCCACAGGCTCATCTCCGGTATTGAGGACTTTGATCAGGAGGTGTTTATGCAAAAACTCTCCGAGTATTTTATCATCAAGCCTGTTGATAACCCCAACGACATCAGCGAGATTATTCTGGGAAAAAAATGGGCCTTTGGGCTGCTTTTTGGAGATGAGGCCATTAAGGTGCGCCTTAAACCAGAGGTGCATCGTGAGCTTTCATGGCAGTTTCCCGATGTAATCAAAGACCTGGACCTTACGGTGATGCATTACTTCATCATAGAAAAAGGGCTGGGGATTGCGGGCAAAGATCAAAGAAGCTCTCGCAATATTACCTTTGAACGTAACTTTACCAATTGCCTCTCTGCCACTATGAATGGTTCGGCACAGTTTGCCATCATTACGCAGGACATCAGCATGGAGGATGTACAAAAGGTATGCTATACAGGCTATACACTTCCTCAAAAGTCAACCTACTTCTACCCTAAAGTAATCTGCGGCTACTTATTCGCATCCATCAAACAAGATGAATTTGAACTACCATTTGATATTGGCCTCTAAGTCTCCGCGCAGGCAGGACTTACTCAAATCGCTGGGACTGGAATTTGAAATCAGAACCAGAGATGTGGATGAGTCCTTTCCCGAAGACATGGATGCAAAGCTGGTAGCCCAATACCTGGCTGAGAAAAAGTCAGCTGCTTTTGGAGAGTTGGCTCAGCAAGAACTGCTAGTCACCTCTGACACCACAGTGGTTTTGGGCACTACTATTCTGAATAAGCCGGCAGATAAAGAGGAAGCACTGGCCATGCTGGAGGCCTTGTCGGGCGGAGCGCATGAAGTGGTGACCGGAGTCTGCCTGAGGTCAGCAGACAAAACCGTGGCTTTTTCCGAAGTCACCGAAGTGCATTTCAGGGACCTGACGGCAGCAGAGATTGAGCACTATGTGGACCACTTTAAGCCAATGGACAAAGCCGGAGCCTATGGCATTCAGGAATGGATTGGCATGATAGGTATAGAGAAGATTGTCGGGGATTATTATAATGTAATGGGCCTCCCCTGCCAGCAGCTTTATGGTCAATTGATAGAGAACTTCTCATAAAAAAAGCCGGACTGTCTCCAGACCGGCTATCTTCCATATTGATCAGATTAGTCCGTAGACTTATCTCCACTTTGCTTCTTTTTAGACTCCTCTATCAGGTCTCCGTCTTTCACTTGCTTGGACACCACAAAGAAGGGACCTGAGATAACTACATCTCCTTCTTTCAGGCCTTCCAGAATTTCAATATTATCGTAATCACTGATGCCGGTTTTCACCTCCTGCATTTTTGCCTTACCATCTACACTTACAAAGACCACTTCTTTTTTCTCGTCTTCCTTCTTCACCTTTTTACTGCTATCCGTTACACGATTCTCTTCTTCATCCTCCTCGCTATTACCAAATCTCTTTTTCTTGTTAGGGTCACGTGTGGTCACCGATGAAAGCGGCACGGAGAGCACTCCATTCTTAGTTTCTGTTACAATCTCAACACTGGCCGTCATACCCGGTCTGAAGGGAGACGGGCCTTTGATCTCAGAAAGTAAATCCTGAAAAGACTCATTCAGTATTTTAATCTCTACTTTGAATTCAACCACCGCATCTGCAGAGGCCTGCGGATTAGCTGTATTGGCAATTTGCGTTACCACACCTCTGAATTTCTTATCCATATAGGTATAAGAATCCACATCAATCTCAGTGGTATCTCCTTCAGCAACACGAATGATGTCATTCTCATTCACGTCCACCTCTACCTGCATTTGGGTCAGGTCGGCAATACGCATCATTTCCGTACCCGCCATTTGCTGGGTGCCTACTACGCGCTCTCCTTTTTCCACGTCCAGCTTAGATATGGTACCACTGGCTGGTGCTCTCAGCACTGTCAGTCGCACATTCTCCTCAGCCTCTGCCACAGTAGCTGCGCTTGACTTAACGATAAACTCGGATGCCTTTACAGTTTCTTCAGCCGCCTCCAGATTTTGCATCGCTACCTCATAGTTAGCCTTAGCCGTTTCAAAATCAGCATCAGAAATCACATTTTCTTTCTTCAGTTCTTTTGATCTTTTATAGGCCAGATCCGCCTGAGTAAGCTGTGCTTTGTTTCTGGCTACAGATGCCTTGCTTGAGGCCAGATTAGCCTTTTGCTGATTCAGGTTAGCTTTGGCTCTGTCAAGTGCCGACTGTAAGTTATCAGGTCTGATTTTCGCTAAAATCATTCCTTCATTCACAAAGTCACCTTCTTCTACATTGAGTTCAATGATCTCACCTGCTACATCCGGGCTAATGATAATTTCAATTTCGGGCTGTACTACCCCTGAGGCCGTTACTGTTTCTATGATAGTGCTCTTACCTGCTTCGGCAAGCTCTACCTTCAGTGTCTTGGGTTGTCCGATTAAGCCGGCTGATCTGGCTCCAACCAGACCGACCAATAGGAGCACAAAGGCCACTACGACAATCCAGATAACCTTATTCGAATTCTTCTTCTTCTTAGCCATGTTATTTCAATGTGATAGGGTTTCCTAAATAAAAATCTAAAATCTTGGTTCGGAAGATGTACTCATACTTCGCTCTTACCAGGTCTGTTCTTGCCGCAAACAAGTTGTTGCTGGCTACCTGATAATCCACCGCATTGGCCGAACCAACGTTATATTGTTGTTCTGTAGCTCTGAAAGACTCTTGCAGAGCTGCTACTCTCTTTTCTGTTGCCTCATAAGACTTGAAGCTGGCCAGCGCATTATTATAGGCTGACTCGATATTCTGACGAAGCGTATTCTTTGCATTCAGGGCAGTGATTTCTGCACGTTGCTTCGTGATTTGGGCTCTTTGTAGATTTGACTTATTGGAGAACCTGCTAAAGATGGGCACATTCAAACCCAAGCCAATTGACTGTCCCAGGTTATTGTCAATCTGATCAAAAAACTGCGTATCTGAGGCAATAGGTATCTCCCTGGTGCCCGGCAATGAGAAAACAGGAGTATTCGTTCCGTCCACTGTCCCTATCTGCTGAGCGGGGATAGCTACATTCTGAAAACCTGTGATTGACTGGGCTGCATCAGAAAAGTTAGAGGAAATACTACCATTGAGTGACACCGTAGGGTAAAAAGCTGCTTTTGCCAGCTTGATACCATAATCACTACTTTCAATGCCCAGTTCAGCACTTTTAATATCTGGCTGATTGTTAAGCGCAATCTGATAAATCTCCGTAGGGTTTTGTGGTGCCAGACTGAGGCTGGTCACCTCTATATCCGGTGCTGAAATGGAAAATGCTTCACCAGCAGGCATTTGCATAGACTGTTTCAGGGTGAGTATCGAAAGATTTACAGCGTTTTCTGCATTGATGAGGGTTACCTCATTGGTAGCTTTTTGAGACTCAAGATCAAGCTGATTTGCCAATGGAAGAGAACCTGCCCTGACCAGTTTTTTAGTTCGCTCCAGTTGCTCCTCGCTTGTTCTTAGCTGGAACCTTGCATTTTCCAACTGCTCCTGATTGAGCAGTACTGTCAGAAAGTTGGTAGCTACGGTAAGACCTATATCATTCTTGGATTTTTGCAAATCCTGCTCAGAAGCTTTTACATTCACCTCGTTCTGCTTAATGGTATTAATGATTTGACCGCCACGGTAGAGCGTCACAGATGAATTCAGGCTTACACTCCCACCCAATACATCTATATTGGTAAATTCATTAGTATTCGGGTTAATGGTACGTCCGAATTGCTTACCCACGCTTCCGTTACCACTCAGGTTGGGTAGCCTTGAAAATCTCGACTCCTTGAGGGATATTTCATTTTGAAGCTGATTGAGTTGATTGGTTCTGATCGTCAGATTGTTCTCCCAGGCATAGTTGATACATTCTTCTAATGTCCAGGCTTGCTGCGTGTTTTGACCAAGTGCCCCAAACCCCGTAAACAGGATCAGCAGGCTTAAATAAATTGTTCTTCTGTAAATCATCATTGATGTTTTAAAAGTCAGTGCCGGGTATGAACGTGACCTCTTTGACCCAGGCTAAGCTTTTTATGTAATCCAAAGTCGTACTGACGATGGGTGAATCCATTTCTATAAAGTGACAAGCCTCGTGGTTTTTACCTTTTCGGTTTACTGACATGGTGGCTATGTTACACTCTTCATTGGCAAGCAGTGAGGCAATAAAAGCAATGGCCCCTCTTCGGTCGTCTGCTCTGATAATGGCGGTATAGGTATTAGCACTCAGATTGGCAGCAAAGCCATTCACCTCAGTGATCTTAATCACACCTCCGCCCCGGCTCTCACCCACCAGGCTCACAGATTTATCGCCTGCCTGCATGCTGATCTTTACCGTATTGGGGTGCATAGTAGAAGCATTACCCATAGAGCGAAATGAATATTGCATTCCGGCCGCTTCAGCTTCATCAAAAGCAGTCTTGATACGTGTATCATCTGTTTTGAAGCCCAGCAGGCCCGCAATGATAGCCCGATCGCTGCCATGCCCCTCGTAGGTTCTGGCAAAAGAATTGTAAAAAGTGATGTTGGCTGTTTCAGGCTGTTGGCCCAGTAGCATGCGTGCTACGTTGCCTATGCGCACCACTCCAGCCGTATGGGAACTTGACGGCCCGATCATCACGGGTCCTATCATATCAAAAACACTACTTTGCTCGGCCATCCTAATCTAAAAATTCATTTTCAAAACTAGAGAAATATAACCTTCTTGATCCCGAATCTGTTTAAGTGGTTCATTGATTCCATGAAAGCAATATATAACTCGCGAGTACTGCCTGAGGAAGAAATCGAGCTTCAATTCCGTAACAGGGCATTCTGCTATGGAGACGGCCTGTTCGAAACAATTGTTACAGGGCCTGATCGAATAAATTTACTCCCCTACCACATCGCCCGGCTAACAGATGGCTGCAAAGCCCTGGACCTTCAAATCCCATTTGAACAACGGCAGCTGGAGCAATTGCTGAAAAGCCTGGAGACTGCCAATAACCTGACAGGTGAAATAAGATTCAGGATACAGCTCTGGCGGCAAGCAGGGGGACTTTATGAGCCTACTCAACAACAATGTGACTACCTGATCACTGCAGTAGAAAGTACTTCCCCTTTTTACAGCATGGCAGGGAGCCTGTCCGTTTCTCAGAAGGCAAAGCTTGGCTGGCATGCACTTTCTTTTGCCAAAACCATGAGTGCCCTCCCCTATGTGCTCGCTGGCCTTGAAAGAAAACAGAGCACCTATGATGAGCTGATTCTTACCGATGGTATGGGAAACATAGCAGAATGTGTTGCCTCCAATATTTTCTGGGTCAAGGATGAAAGCGTATTCACCCCGAAGCTTCAATCGGGCTGTGTAAGAGGTACGATGCGAGATTTCATTATCTCCCAATTTGCCCAGGCAGAAATGCCGGTACTGGAGGTAATGGAACCGCTGGCATCCTTGCTGGAAGCTGATCAGGTTTTTATCAGCAATGCTTCTGGTATCAAATGGATCAGCCGTTTTGAAGATAAAGCGGATTTCTCTGACCCGAAGACCTTGCTGCAGCGTGTTGCTATACTGCCACAGCAGCCTTGATGTGCGGGTGGGGTTCGTAGCCTACCAGTTCGAAATCCTCAAATTTGAAATCAAAAATATTCTTGACTTCAGGGTTAATCTTCATAGTGGGCAGAGGCCTGAAATCTCTGGAAAGCTGTAAATGCGCCTGCTCCATGTGATTTGAATAAAGGTGGGCATCGCCAAAAGTATGTACAAACTCTCCCGGTTCCAGGTCGCATACCTGGGCCATCATCAATACCAGCAATGCATAAGAGGCTATATTGAAGGGAACCCCTAAAAACACATCGGCACTACGCTGATATAGTTGACAGGAAAGCTTACCATCGGCCACGTAAAACTGAAAGAAGGTATGACAAGGCGGCAGTGCCATGTTATCTACATCGGCCACGTTCCAGGCACTTACAATCAGCCTTCTTGAATCGGGGTTGTTTTTGATCTGATCTACTACTTTTTTGATCTGATCAATGGTTCCGCCATCGCCATCAGGCCAGTTTCTCCATTGATAGCCATACACCGGGCCAAGGTTGCCATCCTCATCCGCCCATTCATCCCAGATGCGCACACCATTCTCCTTCAGATATTTGATATTGGTATCACCCTGCAGAAACCACAGAAGCTCATGAATGATGGACTTGAGATGAAGCTTTTTGGTAGTGACTACCGGAAAGCCTTCGGAAAGGTCGAAACGCATTTGATAGCCGAAGACACTCTTGGTACCGGTTCCTGTTCTGTCCTGCTTCACTACCCCGTTATCTAAAATATGCCTCATCAGGTCATGGTACTGCTTCATAGTCAAATCGTCTTTTATGCCAAAAACCATAACATGTCTTATATAACTCATTTCTTACCTCTTGCTCTGCGTTGATAAATAAAGCCATAGCGATGCTATGCCTTTATTTATCGCCTTAATCAAAAGGTAATATCCTGAATTCTATTTAAGTCATCTTACAATTGAATTGGCATTATGCCTCAGAAAATTGATTCAAATTAATGCAAATTTCATGGCAAAGCGAAGACAGTTCAGGAAGTTTTTGATTGTTATCTTTGAGACCTAAGCCCTCTCTGTGAGTAGAAAAAACGGAATTTACGGATTAGTTGTCATCGGAGTGATCACCGCGCTACTGGGTACACAACTGCGTCACCTCAAATTCAACTACGATTTCAATACCTTCTTTCCTTCGGGTGATGAAGACCTGGCCTACTATGAGCAGATCACGGCTGAATTCGGCATGTATGACGATTTTCTGTACCTGGCTGTTTTTGATGAGGATATTTACGGCAGCTCCTTTCTCGCCCGCATCAACGAGCTTACTCGAGAACTCGAATCCTGGCCGGAAATCAACGAGGTACTATCCCCCACTAATTATCATCGCTGGCAGGTAACTCCCCTCGGGCTTAACCGACTCAGGCTGTACAAATCCGGCTCTGCACTGGACTCTATAAGAGCACAATCAAACCCTGATCTCATGGGGCAGTTTATCGCCCGGGATGGCGCCTCAGTAGGCCTGGTGGTCAGACACAGGGCTTTTCCTGTAAAAACAGACGCAGACACCTTTTACCGTAAGTATAAAGCCCACCTGGAGGCTCAGCAATTCGATAGGTTTATCACTTCAGGTAAGGTACAGGCCCAGGATGAATTTGTACAGCGGCTGGAAGAAGACCTCAGCTTTAACCTGACTGCCGCGATGATTATGGTGGTGATCACGCTTAGCCTGCTTTTTAAGACCGGTCGCGGGGTGTGGATGCCCTTGCTGGCCCTGATCATCACAACCATATGGAATATGGGCTTTTACGCCCTCGTAGGTAAGGAGCTGGATGTGATGATGGTGATCGTACCTCCGATCCTTCTCATTGTGTCTATGTCAGACATCATCCACCTTTGTAACAAATACAATGAGCTTGTAAGGGCCGGTAAGTCTATTTCAGAAGCCCTGCATATTTCTTTAAGAGAGGTAGGCATGGCTACTTTCCTCACCTCAATCACTACCGCCATTGGCTTTCTTACCCTGGTTATTCTGCCTATCAGGCCCATTCGTGATTTCGGCTTATACACAGGCATTGGCATTATGCTGGCTTATGCCATAGCCTTCAGCCTGATCCCCTGTTTGCTGGCAATTATCCGAAAACCTGTCAATTCGACACCACGTGTTCACAGTCTCTGGAGCAGATCGCTTCCTGCTTTATTTATTTGGGTAATGCGCCATAAACCACAGATTGTAATTGCCTCCGCACTCATCGGACTACTGAGCATATGGGCAGCCTCACAGGTAAAAGAAAACACCTCTATTCTGGTGGGTATTGAACGCGATGATCCGCTGGCTGCACCTGTTGTTTTCTTTGATGAGCAATATGATGGTTATAAGCCTTTTGAGCTGACAATGGAACTGCCGAAAGATGAGGAGCTCTTTTCACCTACAGCGTTGCAGGCACTGGAAGAGGTGCATCAATTTCTGGAGCAGGACTATGGAGTCAATCATATTCAATCTCCCCTGACCTTGATTAAATCGCTAAATCAGGCACTCAAAGGAGGTCTGACATCTGCTTATGCACTACCGAAAGACAAAGACCTGAACAGGGTAAAAAGACTTTTTAATTCATCGGGGTTAGCCGACATCAGAAAGACAATTGAATCCGGTGATGGTGTAACCTGGCGTATTAATGGCAGATGCAATGATGCGGGGAGTGCCATTGCGATTGAAAAAAATGCAGCGCTCTTTTCAAAACTATCTGACCTGCAGGTTGCCGGCATTCAATTCAGGCTTACGGGCACTTCTTACCTGATAGACAAAACTAACGCCTTTAACGTAAGGGCCATTTTAAGCGGGCTGCTTATTGCCATAGGCGTCATAGCTGTGCTTATTCTTCTGCTTACCCGTGATTTACGGCTGACGCTGATTTCTATTCTGCCCAACCTGCTACCCCTGCTGGTGGTAGGGGCGCTGATGGGCTTGATGCGGGTGGACCTGAACTTATCTACTGCCATCATCTTCAGTGTCGCATTCGGCATTGCCGTGGATGACAGCATACATTTTATAAGTCGGTACCTGCTGGAAAAACAAAAAGGACGACAGAATATTTACGCCATCAAACGTGCTTTCCTTTCTACAGGTAAAAGCATCATTCTGACTTCTGTTGTCCTTTTTGCAGGATTTGTAATCTTTTTAAACTCGGGATTTTCAGCAACCTATTATATAGGCTTCTTTGTTTGTACCACTTTGGTGGCCGCCTTACTGGCCGACCTGCTGCTGTTACCCGTACTGCTGAACAGAAAGAGGAGCTGATTTACAGCTCATCCAGGTCTATGACATCACCCCTGTTGGCCCATTTTTTATAACCAAACATGAGGTTGATACCAAACCTTATATCAGCCTTTGAGTATTGCTCCGGTCTGTTGGTGGCCAACGCATTATCCATAGCCAGGTACAATTGTACGGGTCCGATATCCGAGGCGATATTAGCCCCGAAATTCAGTTCGTTCTGGCTACCTCTGTAGCTTCCCAGCACGCCAAAGGTGAATTTCTTCACAGAGTGGTTCCAACCAACGGCATAAGACGGATCAATTTCATCAAAAACATGGTTGTTGAAAGCCATTACGGTGAAGCGATTTCTTTCTCCCAGAAATACTGAAGCTGAAAGGTAGGTTCTCATTGTGAGGTCAGTAGTAAACTCCCTCTGTGTCTCATTTGAGGTAAATTTGCTTTCAAGGCTGTCTCTGAACACATCTCCTGAGTTCTCCAGTCCGCGTAATTGAACACCCGAAAAATTTACCGTGGCATCTTCTGTATTGTAGTTGCGGGCCTGCTCCTTATAGGTAATCGTTCCTATGTCATTCACAGAAGCCTCAAAATGCAACCACTTAAAGGGTTTGAATTTGGCACCAAAATCAAATGCCAGGGTACTATTATCATTTGACATAATGTAGTCCTGTGTGGCATTATCCGGATAGTCCTGATCATTGAGAAACAGGTCTAAACCAGCAGTATTGGCTGTACCATTCTGCACCATGATTTGCCAGCTATAGTCATCGGCCGAGGTGGTGATACTTCCTGTGGCACCTTCTGCCAGAGAAGCATGAAAGAGGCCTGTCACCTGCTTTACCCGGGCTCCTACTGTTAGCCTTTCTCCGAGAAATTGTCGGGAATAGCCCAGCCCGATCTCATGATAGGAATTGGCCATCAACCGGGTACCTCCAAAATCTATAGTTTCACCAATTCTACCGGCATTGCCATTGGCCAGAAAATCCATAAACTCCCTTTCATATTGCAGGTGCACGGTGGCTCTTACATTGCCGAAAAGAGAAAACGCTCCTTTTTTTGTCTTCAGCCCAAAGTGAAACAGGTTTGATGTCACATCCAGGTTGAGCTGATTTACATCAGAGGCAGCCGCCAGAAGCACATCAAAGTCGATGGCATAATCAATACTACCGGTCTCCTTGGCTAAAAGGTCCTGCAGCTTAAAATCCGCGTCAAGCGAAGCTCCCAGGTTCAGGCCGGGCATGGCAGCCGTAAAAGAGTTATTAGGGATGAATGCCGGCTGTAAACCCTGTGTTTGCGGTATTAACTCGCGCAGCTGATAAAAAGAGAAATATCCTTGTGCATTGGCCGAGACTGTCAGGGCCATTGCAAATGAAAAAATGAGTAATTTCTTGTTCATGGCGCTAATTAGTTTGACCCTATCTCAACATCAGCCTGGGCAGCCAACTTGATTTTAAGTTCATAGTCGTTAAAAAATTTCACTGCATTGCCTGAGCCTGCATCTGTGGTAGATAGTCTCACCAGGACTCTGATCTTTGTGGCATTTTCCACCGCCCTGATGTCAGCATCTGTGAATTCTACATCTACCGTAGTAGTGGCAATACCCGTAGTGCGATCTCCTGAAGCTATTGGTGCGGCTTCGAATACAGGCCTTTCCGTTACCGTAAAGACCACATTATTTGAAGCGTCCTGAAACTGTAGTTCAATATTTCCGCCAAGTGGAAGCTCGTTTTCAGTAATTACCCTAAGCACCAGCCTTTTGGCCTCTTCCAGGTCAGCTCCATTATTAAAGTCAACCGCTTCTTCTGCCACCAGATTATTGATGTTGGCAATCAAAGGCAAATCAACCTGAACACTGACATCCAGCAGGCTATTAATATCTACGAAGTTATACTGATCGGGCCCTGAATCGGGATTAGTCTCTGCATTTACCTCCATAATCACTTTACGGGGCTGCGAAGCAAGTAAGTCTGCTATATTGGAATTGGATGAATTGAGTTCGAAATTAGTCGTCTCTATGGCTCCGATATTATCAACTGTAGGTGCCGTTAATACAGTAGGATTTGTGGTTGCGTTACCGGACAGAGGAACAATCTGCCCTTCATTACCAATGGCAGTAATATTTCTAAAATCGATTCCCAACGGAAAGCCGAACCCATTATCGAAAACAAAGTTAAAAACGGGATCCGTAAAAGTGATTCCTCCGGCATCAAAGTCCCTGAAGAAATCGAGGTTAACCACCTGAAAATTAACGTCCAGCCCCTGTGTTCCCACATCACCATAGACTGTTTCAAACTCAGCATTACTAAGTTGTACATCGAAACTTATTGCATCTGTACTGCTTACCTGAGAACCCGGCTCCACCATGATTTCATACTCAAGCTCAAAAACAACTTTGTTGCTTACAAGATTACCATCAGCATCCCTCGTAAACTCTCCATCAAAATTAGCAAGTGAACGTGTGCCATTAAAAACCGGTGATGAAGGACTAAGCATACCTGTGAAAGTCATTGGGTTCTCAGAGGCCCTATTCTCAAGAGAAAAAACCCGCATAGAGAAGTTTATGTCAGCATCAAGGTCTGAAGTGAGGGTTATATCGAACTGCCCTGAGCTAAACTGAATACTATCGTACTCTTCCTGATTTCTTTGACTGATTTCATACTCGAACCTTTCAGAGACGGTAACCGTGGTAGAAACCCCAGGGTTATTGATATCAACTCCCGCCTGGAGGTTCCCCGAAAAGTTCTGATCCAGTATGGTCATAAAAGCAGAAGCAGTCTGGGATTGTAATGACTCAGTATAGCTAAGTGTTACAATGTTTTCATCGTTGACACCCACCTGTGCTCCTGCATCATTGAGCTCTTCAAAAAGCTCGTCAATGGTGTAAGTAATCTCACCAATGGGTACGGCCAGCGAAGGGTCCCATACGAAGTCGCCAAACTCGGCATCTTCAAAGTAGCTCAGGTTACATGCGGAAACCAATCCAAGAATAACGAGCAGGGCTAAAAAATTCTTTAGTAAGCCTCTTTTCATAGACTAATAGGTTTAGAAAAATAGTTTGTTTCTTTTGATATCAATATTTGTCAGGTGCGACTAACTACCAATAGATAAGGACGGAAAAGGTTGCTCCATAAATTAAAAAAACCGGGAGGAGTAATGTCATACTCACCTCCATACTGATCTACTGGCCACAACCTTACTAACACCGACAAACATAGTTTCTATACCAGGCTTCCTGAAAGTTCGATTGGTTGACTTACACACACAAAATTGAAGCATAAATTAGTCACTTATTGAATAAATACCTAGGATTGCGTGGTGATCAGAATAGTCTGTCGAGTCCATTGTAGTAAATGAATGGATACTCAGGTCATCATTAAAAAACTGATTATCAATCCGAAGAAAGGGAAGATCACCGTTATACGTAAATCCCAGCCCCGAACCGGCTTTTTCAAAAGCATTCACAAAGTTGCGTCTCAATTTGAAATAATTATAGCTGTAGGGTACATCATTGAAATCTCCTACAATAAGTATGGGGTAAGCACAACCCTCCGCATGCTCCAGCAGTACCGATAGCTGTTCAGCTCTAACTGAAGCGCCCTCTAAGAATTTGGCCTTGGCATCATCATACTCTGATACTAAATCCTCATAGTACTCCGGGTTTGTATGGGTAATTCCCATAGACTGAAGGTGGACATTATACACTCTCAAAGTATCTTTCTTAGATAACAATAAGTCGGCAAACATGATATTATTACCCTTACTATCAGGAAGTAGCAGACCATTTTTTAAGATGGGATATTTAGAAGCGATGGCCAGATTGGAGAGTTTTTGATTGTGAACTATGCGGTAGTCGCCTTTGGCACGAATCTTTTTAACATAAGCCGCACGGTTGTAAAACTCCTGAAAACAATTTATATCCGCATCAAGGTCTTCGATATAATCAAAGAAATCTCCTCTTTTGATCTTTCTGGCGGAAACAAAGCCCCTGACATTATAGCTCATGACAGAAAAATGTCCGGTTTCTTCTGGCTGCGCAAAGCTTCCGCCAAAAGTTGCCCTGAAAAATGGATAGCCCAGGGCAAGTATCAGCACGGGAATTAAAGCTCTGACAGACCGCTTATAGATCAGTACCAGCAAAACCACGAGATTCAAGAGAAGAAAGAGAGGGACGAGCATGGATATGCCCGCGGCAATTTTAAAAGAAGCAGGTGACACCAGGATACTCGCATACGAAATAAGCGTACCGGACACCAGTAAAATGAGCAGTAAGTAGCTGACCTTTTTCAATTTTTGAACTAAACGACCCTGAGGATAACGTATAAATTTCGTTTTCCTTGGGCTATAATAAAAAAAAGCAGTCCCTTTTAGAACTGCTTTTCTAATTATTTCAATATCGGAGGCTATTCACTGCGCAATGATTTTACGGGGTTCCCTGTAGCAGCTTTGAGAGACTGATAACTCATGGTAAAGAGTGCTATCATGAGTGAACCGCCTGCTGTAAGTGCAAAAATAGTCCAGCCGATGCTGGTTCGGTACTCAAAGCCCTGCAACCAGGAGTTCATGGCATACCATGCCAATGGAGCCCCAATAATAAATGCTACTACTACAAGCTTACCGATATCTTTGGAAAGCAGGTACACCAGCTGACCTACGTTGGCTCCCAGTACTTTTCTGATCCCTACCTCCTTAATTCTGTTTTCGGCTGTATAAGCTGCCAGACCAAACAGGCCAAGGCAAGCAATGATAATGGTTAGTGTGGCGAAGACTCCAAAGATTTTGCCCAGGCGCTGTTCCTCTTCATACATTCTACCGAAACGTACGTCTAAAAAGGAAGTCTCGAAGGGCTGACTTGGTGCCAGGGTGGCCCATTGGTCTTCCAGCTTATCAATCAAAGCAGGATAATCATCCGTCTTTACCTTAATATTCAGCAGCCCCGAGCTATTACCTAACTGCATGATGAGCGGGGCAATTTTATTTCTCAATGACTGGTAGTGGAAGTCTCTTACGACACCAACTACTTTCAGTCCCTGAATATCTCCTTCCAGATTTGCGAAGTTACCAACTATGGTACCAATAGCCTCTTCAGGCTCATAACCCATCTCTTTTACAGCAGCTTCATTCAAAATCACGCCCAGGGAATCAGATGGGAAATCACGGGAGAAGTTTCTGCCTGCTGACACTTCCATACCCAGAGTTTCCAGATATTCGTAATCTACCACCCAGCTGCTCATCAGATACTGGTTTTCCTGTGTAGGCACAATACCTTTGAGAAAAACATTCATGTTATTGTTGGAGGGCGTGGGTAAAAAACCGCTTAGTGAGGCAGATTTTACTTCAGGGAATGTTTCCACAGCAGTTTTCAGCGCGTTGACATTGCCGGCAGCCAGGAAGGCATCGTTGACAATGATTACCTGATCTTTTTCGAAACCGAGGTTCTTATTCTGAATAAAATCGAGTTGATTCAAAATAACGAGTGTACCGATGACCAGAATAATGGAGGTACAGAATTGAACAACTACGAGTACGCTTCTGAGTGTACCACTCTTCATACCACTGCTAAGGCTGCCCTTGAGCACTTTTACCGGCTGAAAAGCCGATAGGAAGAAGGCCGGATAGCTACCTGCCAGTAGCCCCACAATTACCACTCCGGCAAAAAACAAGCCTATAAACACGGGATCGGTAAACGGAATGCTCAGTGCTTTATCTGCCAGATTGTTAAACAAAGGGGCAGCAGCATACGCCAGACCAATGGCTAGCACAAACGAGATAAAGCTTACCAGGATGGACTCTGCCAAAAACTGGTAGATCAGCTGTGCTTTGAGTGAACCCAGCACCTTTCTTACACCTACCTCCTTGGCCCTGTGCGCTGAACGGGCTGTAGAGAGGTTCATAAAGTTGATACAGGCGATCAGCAGGATAAAAAAGGCGATGGCCGAGAATATGTATACATAGTCCATATCACTGTTTACATCCAGCTCGCCCTGCAGGTCTGAGTGGAGATGTATATCCGAAACAGGCTGCATACCAAAAGCCAGGTTGGTACCATTTTCTTCCATTTGCTCCCACTCCATATTCATAAATTGCTTCACCTCAGGACCAATGTATTTTTCGAGCATGGCCGGGAATTGTGCCGCCATTTTGTCGAGGTCAGCTCCGGGTGTCAGCACCACATAGGTCTGGAAATTCATACTGAGCCAGATAGATTGCCTGGCCTCATCCAGCGTTTCCATAGAGCCCAAAACGTCAAAATCGAAATGGGTATTGGTTGGGATGTCCTCATAAACTCCTGTGACCTTATAGTCTCTGGCAGTGCCAAACTCAACAATCTGACCTACGGGATCAGCATTACCGAAATATTTTTTGGCTGCTGTCTGGCTCATCACCAGTGACCTTGGTGCCACGAGGGCCGTTTCGGGATCTCCCTGAACCAGGTTGATATCGAAGATGTCGAGGATTGAATGATCGGCCCAGACAAAATTTTCTTCCTTAAAAATATTTTCACCGAAACGAATAAACGGGGAGCCGCGCTGTCTGAACCTGCCAAAGTCAATCACTTCAGGGTAATCATCAAGCAATGCCTTGCCTACAGAAGGGCCAACCACGGCCAAATCAAATGCAGATCCGTTCAGGGCACCGGCCATAGTAAGGCGGTAGGTGTTCTCAGACTTCTCGTAATAAGTATCGTAGCTAAGCTCATCAGCTACAAAAAGTAGAATCATCAGGCAGGAGGCGATGCCTATTGCCAGGCCGGTAATGTTGAGCAGAGAATAGAACTTGTTTTTCAACAAGCTTCGCATCGCTACCTTGAAGTAGTTCTTAATCATTGTTGTTTGAGTTTTTGACTTAAGTATAAAACAGGCTGCTTTCTATCTGAATCCCTTTGAAAAATCGGTTAACCCACGCCAGGCATCGGTAAAACCCCAAAAGCTTTCATTCAGAATTCAGCCCCATTCAACCCGGCTTATGCAACAGACTTTATATTGCATAATGCGGGTTTAACCAGTAGAGGAGGAACGGGTTCAGAATGTTGCAGTCAATAAAAAAATCCTTCCGATTAGCTCAGAAGGATTTGTACCTATATCTATATCAGGCAGTTTATCTACTCGTTGCGCAAGGCCTTTACCGGATTGGCAACAGCTACCTTGATAGACTGATAGCTCATAGTGAGCAGCGCAATGACAAAGGCACCGGCACCTGCCAGTAAGAATACACCAATACTAATCGGGGGACGATAGGAGAAGCTTTGCATCCACCAGTCGACACCAAGCCAGCCCAAACCTGAGGCAACTACAAATGAGATCATGATGAGAATAGATACCTCCCGTGACATCAGGTAGATGAGCTGCGCCATAGAGGCTCCCAGCACTTTACGAATACCTACCTCCTTGGTTTTTTGCTGTGCTGTAAAGGCCGCCAGTCCAAAAAGGCCCAGGCAGGCTATCACAATGGCCAAACCAGCAAAAACGCTGAATATATCACCCAGCCTGGACTCCGCCTGATACATATTGGTAAAGCGGTCATCGAGAAAGGAGTATTCAAAAGGCTGCCCCGGAGCCATTTCGTTCCAATGAGTTTCCACGCGCCCCATAGTAGCCTGCATGTCGGTAGAGTTTACCTTCAGAGACACAAGACCGGTAGAGTTGCCTAACCTCATAAGCACAGGCCTGATTTTATCCTTTAGCGACTCGAAATGAAAGTCTTTTACAATTCCCACTACCTTATAGCGATCAAGGGCCGAACCATCATCGTTGAAATCACCAATAACTGCATTCTCCAGGCTTTCAATACCAAACATTTTAGCAGCCGTTTCATTGATCACCATGGCCATAGAGTCCGTAGGATATTCTCTGGAGAAGAAGCGGCCATCGCTTATTTCAAGGCCAAAAACATCTACATACTCATAATCGACCCGCCAGTTCTGGCTGAGTACGCCCCGCTCCTGATCAATTACCGCATCAGGAAAGAACACCGAATTGGACCGGCTGCTGGAAGTAGGCAGGTAAGATGAGTAAGCAGCATTGTCAATATCTGCATTTTGCACAATGGCATTTCTAAAGGCCTCGGTATTGCTGCCCAGCATAAAGGCATTGTGTACCACCATAACCTGGTCTTTTTCAAAGCCCAGCTTTTTATTCTGTATATAAGAGAGCTGGTTGAGGATACTGAATGTACCGATGATCAGCAGAATGGAAACAAAGAACTGAAAAGTAACCAGCACTTTTCTCAAAGCTCCGCTCTTCATACCCGAACTAAGGTTGCCCTTCAGCACCCTGGCTGGAGAGAAAGCGCTGAGAAAGAAGGCAGGATATAAGCCTGCCAAAAAGCCCACTACCCCAGACCCAACCAGAACGAGCGGCAGGTTGGCCACAAAACTCATTTCCATTTGCCTGTCAGCAAAATCGTTAAAGAATGGAATCACTACTGTGGCAAGGCCAAGGCCTATCAAACCTGCTATGAAGGTGATAAGCACCGACTCTGAGATAAACTGATAAATGATCTGAGCGCGAAATGAACCCATGACCTTGCGAATACCCACCTCCTTGGCCCGGTTAGCCGACCGAGCGGTAGACAGGTTCATAAAGTTGATACAGGCTAGCGCCAGAATAAATGCCGCAATAGCAGTGAATATATATACATAGGTGATATCTCCCTCAGCTTCAAAACCACCATAATTATCAGACCTCAGGTGAATATCGTGAAGGGGCTGCAGCATATACTCAAAGTTGTTGCCAGCCTTTTTGAAATCGTCAAAACTCATATCAAGGTATTGCTTCAGCTCTACCCCCATCTTATCAATGGCGATTTCATTCATGTTAGCCAGTACCTGATCGGCATCCACATTATCGTCAAGTACCAGGTAGGTGTCATAGTTATTACTGAGCCACTGCTGATCATTGTATTCACCTTCCCGGGTGATAAAAGAGAGTAGGAAATCGAATCTGAAATGCGTGTTATTGGGTATATCAGCATAGACCCCTCTCACTTCAAAATCCGACTCATTGTCGAGCCGGACGATCTTGCCAATAGGGTCCTCATCACCAAAATATTTTTTGGCCATGGTTTCGCTCATCGCCAGGGTATTTTTATTCAGTAATACATCATCCGGGTTGCCCATCAGCAGTGGTATAGAAAACACTTCAAAGAATGTCTCATCGGCATAAACCACGTTGTTTTCGTTGAATACCTTTTCCTGGTACTTCATCACCCAGTTACCTGAGTTTCTCAGGCGCATTCTCTGCTTAACACCGGGAACCTGATCTTTAAAAGTAGCACCTGCAGGAGACGGAGCCTGAGAACTCGTAAAATCATCTCCATTAAAACTGCCGCTCACAACGATGCGATGGATGTTTTCGGAATTTTGGAAATGCTTGTCAAAACTCAGCTCGTAGTTGACATAAGTCATTATGAGCAGGCAACAGGCGATACCAATGGCTAAACCTGAAATGTTGAGTAAAGAGAAAAATTTATCTCTCCAGAGGCTACGGAGAGCGATTTTGAGGAAATTTTTGATCATGGTTGTGTTGTTTGAGTACCGCTTATTGCGGAGATTGACCTTTTCTATCTGGCCAGTAGACGTCACAAACAACCCAGAAGTTGCATCAGATCATTACCTTTTCCAGATGATCTATTGCTTTGCCTTCCAGTGTCACATACGATTTCATTAGGTTAGCTGTGAGACATGAATGGATAGGCAGAACCCCCAAAACATCTCCGATTTGCACCTGTCCAAAGATTTCATCAGAGGCAATCAGCACGCCATGCTCCTGTGAAAGTGACTTTACTTTGATACCGGCAATGATAGGCGACCAGCCATCCTTCTCAAGAATCACCACCTCGCCAAAGAATTTATTTTGCTCTGCATCAAACAGATGGTCTTTAGAAAAATGTACAGCTCCCCCATGGACCACGATCTCATTTCTAATACTGTTTTTTGCCACCACGGGGCAGGCCATGGCTACGGCTATATCCTCCTCATTGCATACATCCAGGTAGTTCATTACCAGATCGTAGAAAATAAAGTTGCCTGCACTGATTTCATCCACTCCTTCCATTTGCTCCACTACAGTACAGCCGGGGGTATCTCCCATTCTCACGATTAAGTCAGACTTAACTTCTTTCAAAGCAGCCCTCACCACATTCATTTTACGCATGGCCACAGACCATATTTGTCGAATCTCCTCAATATTATGGGTCTGGTAGGTATTACCAGGGTGGCAATACAAGCCGTACAGCTCAAGTTTCTCCGATTGCTCAATGGTAGTGGCCAGGGCTTCGATACCCGCCTGATCATCGGTACTGATGCCGGTGCGGTTATATCCTGCATCCAGCTCAATGAGCACTTTTACCGGTTGGTCAAGACCTGCATTCAGTTTCTGAGCCACACCCTCATCCAGGAGAAACAGCTTGAGGTCTACTCCCATATCCAGCAGATCGTTAATCACTGCTATCTCCAATACATTTACCGGAAAGGCCACCGTGATGTCTTTCCAGCCAGCCTGTGCAAAATACTGTGCCATTTTGAGGGAGGATACAGTAATCGCTTCTACCCCTGCATCGGCACACCACTGAGCCACCCCTACCGACTGCGGAGTTTTCATGTGCGGTATAAGCTTAACACCCAGGTGCCGGGCCCTGGTCGTCATGCGCTGAATATTCCTTTTACACTTTTTTTCATCGAGCAACAGCGTGGGGCGGGTAATGTCTATCATAACAGCTGGGGTTTAGCACCGAAATTAAGAGAAACTCTCAGCGAACACAATACCCACGTGAAGGAAGCCGCACTTTGGAAAAAAACTGTACCACTCACCAAGGCAGTACAACCGCTAAACATCCACCACCAACCACTCGCCCGGAACGTTTAATTCCGCACGGAACCTTTCAGGAATAGTGACGTTAATTCAATTATAATTTGATATCATTTTAATATCATACTAAATTTACTACTATGAAAGAGAAACCATTTAAAGCAGGATCGGGATTTTTGATGTTACTGGTCGAGTTACTGATCATTGCAGGTGCCATTACCGGCATTATTATGTTCAGGAACCCATTCTTCTCCTTATTATTCTTGTTGTTTCTGGTTTTACTGCCAGGGTTCTTTATTATCAACCCCAACACCTCAAGGGTAATGATCTTCTTTGGTGACTACCGGGGCACGATCAAGGAAAATGGTTTTTACTGGGTGAATCCCTTCTTTGTAAAAAGAAAGGTATCGCTGAGAGCACACAACTTTGACAGTGAGCGGGTAAAAGTGAATGACAAACTGGGTAACCCTATCATGATCAGCGTTATTCTGGTGTGGCAGGTGAAAGAAACTTACAAAGCAGCTTTTGAAGTAAACGACTACGGGCATTTTGTACGCGTACAGAGTGATGCGGCCGTAAGAAAACTGGCTGGTTCTTATGCCTATGATAATTTTGAGGATGAGAGTGAAATCACCTTAAGATCGGGATTGAACGAAGTAAACCATGCCCTGGAAGAGGAACTGACCGAAAGACTGAGCATTGCCGGTATTCAGGTGATTGAGGCACGTATTGGCTACCTGGCCTATGCTGAAGAAATAGCCAGTGCCATGCTGCAAAGACAGCAAGCCACTGCCATAGTAGCCGCTCGCTTTAAGATCGTAGAAGGTGCCGTGGGCATGGTAGAAACGGCCCTGGATGAGCTCAATAAAAAGAGCATTGTAGACCTGGACGAGGAGAAAAAAGCCGCTATGGTAAGTAACCTGATGGTGGTACTCTGCTCTGACAAAGCAGCCTCGCCCGTAGTAAATGCCGGAACCCTAAACCACTAAGACCATGGAATATAAAATCTTTAAAATGAAGGCATTCGATAATGCCGAAAAGATAGAAAAGCGCCTGAACAACCTGTCGATGCAGGGCTGGAGAGTTGTTACCAGCATGAACCATGGCACTTACCTGGTAATGGCTAAAGGAAAATAACACCATGGCAAAGAAAAAACCATTTGTGCTCCGACTGGATCCGGATTTATTAGCAGCCGTTGAAAAATGGGCTGCTGATGAATTTCGCAGCACAAATGGTCAAATGGAATGGATCGTGAACAAGGCCCTGAAAGAAAGCGGCAGACTTAAAAAGAAAAAAGAAGAATAAGCAAATGAACGAGATGTTATGGGTACATATCATCATGGCCCTTTCGGCATTACTACCGGCCGGGCTTATGAAACTTTTCAACCCCGATGGCACCAGGAAGGGGCCGGGGTATAACACCCCTGCTGCTCACAAAACCCCTGAAACGAGAACTTTTGCCAATCGCTACGCCACAAAAGGCATGTTCTGGGCCGGGTTGGGCACACTTTGCATACAGGCCACACTCTACTTTCTGGTGTCTGATTCAGCAGCAATTCTGATTACAGCCGGGGTAATGACCTTTTCATTCCTTACCGTGGTAGGCCTTACGGAAAGAGAGATCAGTCTGCGCTTTGATAAGGATGGCAAGCCTAAAGAAGGGTATTCGCGGTTTTAAGCCATCCGTTCAGTTCGAAATCCTTTTCAACACTTTACCTTCAAGACTCTTTACTCCTCCGGGTATCTTTACTCCTTCTTTTTTTTCAGGTTTAGGTTTACCCGGGTAGTCAATGTTATGTTTTTCCTGCTGGTAGAATTTTAGAGTGGCATGATTACGATTCTTTTTATCCAAGGAGAAAATTCCAGTATACATGTGATCGTCATGTTCATCTTGGACTACAAAGCTCAAAGTATGTTTATCATCCGTTGTACCCAGCTCAATGAATAAGAAATCCTCCCATGGCCTATCAGGTGTTGATTTCCCTTCATGATAAGAATATTTAGCCCTGACCATGTCTATTGTTAAATCAAGTTTAAACTTAGGTTTCATGTAGAATCTTTCTACTTTCTCCAAAGCGATCTTAAAAAGCTTATCGTCTTCCTTCCATTGCCAAGTGCCGAGAAAATTTTCAATACGAGCATCGCTGATGTAGTACCCAAGATAATTCGTAACTGGCCCCTTTATTTTCTTCCTTTCGACTTGTTCTTGGCCATAGACTGGGGTACATAAAGTGGCAAACATCAATATTATTATGTATTTCATGTCAGTCGCAGTTTGTTTTTCTAACTATATCGCCCCTACCTATTGAGAGTCTACTCCATTTAGTAAATGTCGAGTTAGCCGACATAAGTGTTAATCCTGAGTTATTGACCTGAAGAAAACTCAAGAATTTTTGTTCGTTACTACCACTCGAATTTACCGGTTTGATATCCAAACTCTGAAAGAGAAAAGATAACAGATTTTGATCTGTCAAAAACTCATTACCAAAAGCAACAAACTCATCCTCATTCTCAATAGCTATAGAATATCTGGTACCACTTGCTGTTACGATCTGAAAACTAAATGTGTTTACATTATTGACAAGCCCATTTTGGTATAGGTAAAAAAATGTCACTAAGTCTTGAGGTGAAAATACAGAAAGGCCACCTGCAAAGTGCGTATGCATAATGCCATCAACAGGTGAACTAAGTGATAAGTAACCCAATTCATGAATTCCATTCATGCCCATCAATACCCCTGAAAAATTTGTGCCATTTTCCGTTTCGCTGTAATAAAAGCCAAGCTCACGGTTTTGCCCCGTATTGTTCTTCAGGTAAGTAAGCTTGTCTTTGAATAACTGGTCGTTCACCCTGTCGCTCATCAGATCACATGGGGAACGAATAGGCTCCAAAATCGGAATCTCCTCATCCACCGGGTCACATTCTGTTTCGGACCAGGCGGCTGTGGCACCATCGTGATCGCATACAAACTCCAGCGACTGCGTAATATCTGTTACAGTAGGAGCGCCACAGCCGGTAGGGTCACATACCTGAGAATACCAGGTGGTGGTCACCAGCATCATCTGGCAGTTATCTCCCACATTCACAGGGTCAGAACCACCGGTGTTGCCTCCACCTACACGGTTTCATCACCAGGCAATAGAGCAGCTAGATTCTCATCGTCTACCTCAGCGCGTATTCATAAAAATGTAGACAAGCCTATCGTCATAATAGGCAAGTTCAATCATATCTCTTTTATCCGGAGAAATAGCGATAGGCAACATCGTTATCCGAATCTCTTCTTCTGGCGGATAAAAGGCGCCTGCCACCCATCTAAAAATACCATCTCGCCATCCATAGCATTTTGGTAATATTTTCTCTAATGGTTTTAAAGAAGACAGATCTATTTTTTTTCCAAGATAAGTTGCTGTTAGCCTTAAAGCCCCTTCTTTAATAGGCTCTTTTAAGTGAGAGAAATTCAATTGCAGTATCAGCTTGAACATAAATCAAATTATCCTGATAATACATATCATTAAGGTGTCTGGCAATGGTTGTGTCAGCTTTCTCAATAGTGTAACTCCTGGCAGTATCCAATATCAGCTTCAGCGTATCATTAAGTCTGAGACTTTCTTTATCGATAGCCTCAAGTATCATTCCTTTACTGTGGTCAAATCCCTTCTGCATCCAGGCAGGCCACTGAGACCTATCGGACCCATACTTGTCCTTAGGACCAAAGCCAATGCGCGGAGTTTCTGGAAAGCCAAACTCTATAGGCTCTACTTTCAAGGTATCTTGTGCGAAGGAGACCTGTGCGAACATACACATATAGATAACATATTTCATTGTCTACTCTTTATATCTTAATTCTTCTTCAGATAGATATAGACAAGTCTGTCATCATAAAACTGTAGCTCTAATACTCCTTTATGAGGGAACAAAACTATCGGAACAATAGTCAGCCGTACCCTGTCTTTTGGAGCGTAAAGAGTACCTGCAACCCAATTAGGTATTCCATCACGCCAGCGATAAGAATTAGGTAAAGCACTCTTTACAGCCTTCAATGACGACAAATCTATTATTTCGTCATCGTTCCTGGCACTTAGTTCCAATGCACTACCCTCCATGGGCTTAAACAGAGATAGGAATTCAACTGTTGAATCTCTTTGTACATAAACAAAGTTTTTCTGATAATAACTATCTCTCGATAAATAAACATCCTGATCTCCTTTACGAATTGTAAATTCTAAGTTTGGATCAAAAATCAGTTTTATGCTGTCATTCACACGTAAACCACCAAAAGATATGGAGTCAAGCTCCATATCTATACCAAAGCGATAGCCCGGCTTTGCCCAAACAGGCCATTCGGTAGAGTCAATGCCATACTTATCTTCTAGTGTAAAGGCTATGGGTTCAGTTTCAGGAAACCCAAACTCAATAGGTTCAACCTTCATTGAATCCTGACCAGCTACAGTATAATAGAATACTGATAATATAAGCACTATTCCCAGCCTATTCACCACCTAAAAAGTTCTCCATAAACTCTAAATCCTTAGATAAAACTTGAATCAGAAATGCACCTTGACCATAGCGACAATTGGTACAATTAACCCTAAACTCAAAATTAAAACAAGTTCCAAATTCATTTTGTACCTCAGTAGGAGATCCATTCCAATAATTTTTGAAGCTAGTCACTTCACTACCTGGTAAGGGTACTTCCATAAGGGTAATTGGCACAACTCTGCTACCAAACTTAACGGAACCACTGATAAGATCATATATGGCCCCGTGTGCCCCATAGGTAGGCATATTCGTAAAAACTTCATCAAGCTTTACCGGTTTATTATTTTTACGGGCATAGCGTATATAGCTTAAAAGCGCAGCTATTTTTTCACTCTTAGTCGCTTTTGAGTAATCAAGTTTAGTGAACTGAGTCTGATCTGGATTTACTTCACTTAATGGCTCTGTAGCAATCGGTATCTCCCCCTCATCAGGGTCGCAGTCATTTTCTCCGCCTCCAGCTGCTTCTCCTTTATCCCCTTCACGGTTGCAGATAGTTACTACAGAAGAGTTTCTTCCGGTTACAATTGGCTCTTCGCAAGTACCACCACCACAGGCCTGCGAGTACCAGGTATTAGTAACTATATAGGTTTCACAGCTTACACCTCCGCTATCGGGCGGATTATTCGCATCCGGGGGCGTATCTCCTCCTCCATTATTGCTTCCACTACCTACGGTGGTGCCGGGGCAGGAGTCGTCTTCACCTGAAGCTACTCCACGGCTGTCAGCAGGGGCTTTGCTATTGTAGCTGCTTTTAGTGCCACTGTTCCGGCTGATGCGAATCTTTTTGACTGTTCCCTGAAAATTTTCAAGGCTTCCGGTAGAGAGATACTCAGGAATAAACCCCTCGCTCATAGTGTATTTCATCAAAAAGGGCTCATGAGCATCACCCAGAGCACTGTACTTCATCACCAGGTTGTAAAAGCTGAACGGATCATCATCTTCATCAGCAATGGCAAAGGTGTACGTTTTTTGACCAGTAGAGTCAATTAATTGCATTACCCGCTGCCAGTCAATGGCCAGATTATTCTCTGCACCCATATTGGCTGAAAATAGTTTGGCATTATCCCCCGACTGCATCTTTTTTAACAGTGTGGCTTTTAACTCCGGTATATCTTCAGCAGATACCACCATGCGGCTTTCTGATACAGGCTCTTCAAAGGGCGCGCCATCATCGCGCTGGCAGCCCGGCAATACCAACAGTATCAGGGCCCACCATTTGTACTTGTTTATGAATTGTTTCATTCGGATTTAATTTACTAATTAATACATATTAAAAATTGATAAAGTATTATTCTAAATTTGATATGGCTTTGTTTTTAAAAATGCTTTACCCATTTAGAGTCAGCTTCCAAAGTCCGCTCTCAGGCGAAATTCAAAATATTTCTTAAGCTCAATCCCCTTTGCCCCCTTCTCCAAGGGGGACAATAGGTGTTTTGTATTTCGCCCGGCAACTTTATCCAATATTGTGGACAGATTCTATTTAAGAGTAGAGTAGTTTGAGTTCCCGGGCTTTCTCCTGTATCAGCCTGGCTACCTGATCGTAGCGGCTGAGGGTATCTGCACTTATGCCCGGTAAATGCTCGGCTACATACAGCAGGGCCTGCTGGCATACCAAAGTCATAAGCCGGTGAACCTCTATAATCAATTCAGGGCTGGCCCAGCGCAGGGAGGTAACTAGCATAATATGATCAGGAGAGCTGTAGAGCAGATAGCCCAGCGATATCAGGTTCTTTTCGCGCATGCTCAGCGCAAGCTCATTCTCACACAGGCAGTGCATTTCGTAAAATGCTTCGGCCACAGAGCCATGGGATAAAAAAGAGGCGGATGAGGTTTCTCTATCTATCATAGTAATCACCAAAACACATATATAAATTACCAGCACCAGAAGAGGCGTAAGAAACAACACCCGCCCACCATACACACACCTGACATGAGATTGGTTTATTCACTATCTTTCTATCAGTATGTGTCATAAAGTGAGGTAATATTAAATATTATTTGTCACTAAATAAAACAAAAAGTATAAATTTTGTGAAGAAATTTTCTTTGCCCTGCTTGATTTCTTTCTACTGCCATCCTGGAAAAGATTTTTCAATACCAAAATCACTCCTTGAAACGCCCTTAATATTCCCTGAAGGGATGTTTCGAGCGTCCCCCTTAAGGGAGAGGCAATTTTTGAGATTTGTGATAAATCTTTTCCCGGACCGATTAAAAGCCGGTTTTTGCGTGAGATTAATTTTTGTCAGATGATAGTAATTTCTTTCTTTTACTCGCTACTGCTATGCCACAGGCAAAGCTGCTTAGCCTCAACAACAATAAAACCTTATGGCCAGTAGTGTTTTTAAACAAGGGGTAACCGAGCGCTTTAACCACCTGGTGGAACTGCTGGTACGCAATGGCCGGGTAAAGAACAATACCGCCATTGCCAAAATCATTGGCCAGCCTGTACAGGTAGTATCCAAACTGCTAAGTGGTGAGCGCATTATCACACTGGAACAGGCCAGCGCCCTGTCAAAAGAAGTGGATGTAAATTCTGACTGGCTGCTGACCGGTAAGGGAGATATATTTCATGCCAAAAAAGAAAGGGCTATCAATCCTGATAATATTGTAGCCGAAGTTTCTGCCATGATTATACGCAATGAACTACCCAAAACCACGGGCGAAAAAATAATCAAAACCATTACTAACCTGAGAGAAGAAAACGGCCGGCAAAAAGACGAGATCAATAGCCTGAACCAGAAGATTATAAAAATGCTGGAGCTGGCCAGAAAGTTTAGCCGCTAAGAGGGGTCAGGAGATTAGGGGATCAAGAAATCAGGAGATTAGGGAATCAGGAAATTAGGAGATTAGGGAATCAGGAAATTAGGAGATAAGGGAATCAGGAAAAAGGCGGCTATTCCACAGTTTAGCTCTCATCGGCTATTTGCTTCATCCCTTTATACAATAGCCATCCTCTTTTATATACATAATACCAGACTATCCAAATAGTAGCCCCCAGAGCCACCGTTAAAACCATGTAGAAAAAAATTGAGTAAGTCTTTTTGATATTAGCCTGCACTTCTTGATGATTTGCCAATTGGTTTTCAAAAAGTGAATTGTTCAGCGCATCTGTGATTTTTTGTCGGGTCTCAATATATTCTAGACTATGTTCAACATAAAGTATATTGTGGAGCTTAGCCTCTTCAAAATTTGCTTCCAGTTCTAAGTAAGCCTTTAATAACCAGTTATGAACAACAAAATAATCAGGCCTTCCCTTTAGGTCGTCATATACATCAAGCGCAGTGTTCCATTGAGCAATAGCCTGTTTAAATTTCTCTTGTCTAAAGTATACCTCCCCTAAATCCAGATGGCTGATAAAAAGCTGGCGCTGATTGGCAGGCGAGTTCCTATCTTTCAGCAGCCTTTTAACTAAAGAGATCGACTTGCTCAAATAATCCGAAGCCAATGCCATGTCATCTTCCAAAACATAACTCATACCCATGTTATGGTAGGCCTGAGCAGTGTATTTGATATTGCCATTTAATCTAATGACCTTTTCAAAGTACTCTCTTGCACCGTCTAATTCTCCTAAATCCTTTTTTATCAATCCGACCTGATTTAGAACTCTCTGGGAGAAAACCTTATCATCTTTCAATTCGGCAATCTTCAGGGCTTCAAGTAATCCATTTGCTGCAACGCCCAGTTGGCCAGACCTTTTCAGACAAAGAGCCCTAAAATACTGAACACTACTTATCTCAGACAAAACATCATCTTTCTGCGCTTGACCGGGCCTAGCCTGCCTATAGATGTTTAGCACTGTGGAGGCAGAATCAAAAAACGTAACTGCGTTCTTATATTGTTTATTACGATACAAGAGCGTGGCAGTATTCCACAAGGCTATATACTCATTGTAGAAATCACGTTCACCCAACTGCTGAAACCACTTGATTGATTTTTGAAACTCTACAAAGGCTTTGATATCCTCTCTTCTCTTCATAAAATATTCTCCGCGAAGATTAAAATTGATCGCAATACCCTTGGAGTACTCGGCATCAGTGGCAAATTCGAAAGCTTTTTCCAATACCTGCAGGGAACTATCTGCAAAAGAAGAATGTAAAACATTCTTGTGCATCTCATCCACCTTGTCATTTGGGTCCTGCCCAAAGCACATTAGAGTACTCAGGAGCCACATTAAGTAAACAACAAATACAAGTCGGTACGACATAACTAGATAATTAAAATAATTGTTTTACTTAATTACACTAAAAACCACATATTAAGATCGCGAATGGTACAATTTTTCTTTTCATAACTGATAATTATTTAAGTGTTAATGGTTTATGATAAACCAAGATAATAAATACTCAATATCAGTTGATCCCAGGCTTATTAGCATCATGCAAGCCCAAGGAGGAATACTCTTGCTTTTAGGAGCCTACTTCACCACCACCTTATACTTCTTACTGTTGATGGGTGCCTCAATACCCTCTACCTGGATTGAAAAGCGCAGGTCGTATTTGCCTGCTGCTGAAGGTGCTGTGAACCTGGCCATTTTTTGTACTACCTGCTCTGGCAGCATACTGGCATCCAGCACCTCAATTTGCTCAGTAAGCTTAGGGGTAAGCCCTTGTAGAAAATGGGCATTAAGGAACACCCGCTTTCCGGCCAGCTTCTGAAAATCCACCGCATAGTCATAGCCGTTGGTCAGGCTAAGCTCCAGCGCAATTTCAGCCCCGGCATTCACCTCCAGATCATCCGCCTCAGCATCTATGCTCACCTTTCTGAATGAGCGGAAGTTCTCAATAATGCGATAGTGAATCCCCTTCCCTATCTGTGTAAAATAGTCGTCATAGCGGGTAGTATCTCTGAAACGGTTGATCTGGAAGACTCTCTTCCCTTGCAAATCTTCTTCCAGTGTCATCAGGTCATGCTGGGTCTCCCGGTAATCAAAGGTATTGTAGCAGTGTACGATATCACCAGTAAGGTAGCTGTAGCGTGATGCCCTTTCATAGTGGTTATTGAACATAATGGGCAGTCCACCCGAGAGTTCTTTTACTTCCTCACCCCAGGTGTCCCAGTGGTGCAGCACATCCCAGTCTTTGGTCCAGGCACGAGGAAAAAAGTCATATACCAGGTAGATCCTGGCAAGAATCACAATCACCACACTGGCGATAGAAAGCCGCTTAAGCCATAGTTTCCATTTGGGTTTATCGTAAAGGTACTCATGCGATAGCAGCATAAAGGGTATGATTAATATGCTGGTCCAGTGCTTATGAAACTCCACTTTGAGGGTAGAGATAAAGAAGAAGATCAGCACCCCGATAATGGTAAACCTAAGAGCTCTGTTAAACTGATTAGTCACCCTGTTTTTATAGCAGGCAGCAAATATCAGCACACCAATCAAAGGACCAAAAACAATAGGCTGTATGCCCACATAGTAGGCCAGGCTCTGCAAGCTGAAGCCCATGTCAATCCTGTTGTACAGGTGAAATTTAATAGTAGCAAAATCATTCATATACTGCCAGTAAGTATGTGGTAGCATAAAAATGACTGTGAACAGCACCGTGAGCCAGAAGGTCTTTTTAGTCAGCAGCCTGATGTTGGATAGTACCGTGAACAACACCACCAAAAAGCCATGATGCTTACTTAGCATTATCAGGGCGATGGACAGCGCCAGCAGCACTACCGTTTTCAGGTCATCTTTGGTGAGGTATTGCTTATAGAAGTAGAAAAAAGTAGCCTCAAAGAGCAAGAGAGGCACGTCTGTCTTTACCAGAAAGGCCCCGACATGCACAGGCAGGCAGCCCAGTAGAATCCAGAGATAGAGCTTATCATCCTGAACAGCAAGCGTTTTTCTAATCACAATCAGCGTAAGCACGCTACACAGTAGCATGCCCATGCGCAGCCCCAGGGCATTGGGTATAAGCTCATAACCCCAGAAGGTAACCACCCCAACCATAGGCGGATGATCCAGATAACCCCAGTCCAGGTATTGAGAAAAAAGCCAGTAATAAGCCTCCTCTCCACTTACATCCGAGAAGTAATTCTGAATGAGCCCTATAATAACCCATGCAACAAGAAAGTAAGTAAATAGTCGTCCGTGCTTATTGGTTCCGGACAAAGTAGCAGTAGTCATCGATTGTTCCTTCCCTTAAATCAGCCACAAAGCTACAAGTTTTCTTTAACCGTAATTATGCAATAGCCAACTATTGGATAATAAGACGTTTTGAAAATCAATGAGTTATCTTAACGATACCAAAACCAAAATGATGATTTTCAAATGTCTGGGTTAACCCTGGTAAAATGCTGGTAATCAGCATTTTCGTCAATTATTCATTTTTCTAATGAATAATGCGGGTTTAACCCCGTAACCAATCCCATTGCCTTAAGGCTTTTCACCCTTTTATTCCCTCCTTGCCCCACCACAGCGGTATGCTCAGGCTCGGGAGGAAACAGAAAGAGTCTATTTCATCACCCTTATTCCACTGGCACTCTATGAAAGAAATAGCTAAATTCAAGGCTATGAAAAACGGTAATCTGGCCCTTATCCCGGCATTCATTCTTCTATTCGGCTGTAGCAGCCCATCTCCCTCAACCAACACACTTCACCAGCAGCTTCAGGAACTACCTGCAAAGTCGGGCACTTCTGAATACCTGGCAAGCCCCTATGTCACGGCAGGAGATCGCGTGTATTCAGTAGGCCATCAGGATGGCAGCTTCCCTGACCTGGGCTGGCACGTAACCGGTGAAATGGGTGGCATCTGGAACCATCCGATCAAGCTGATGGATGGTTTTCAGTTGGCCCTGGGTGCAGAGCAGCTTGTTTGCCTTACAGATGCCCAAACATTTACAAACTATCCGGTAGCCAATCAACATCATTACCCACCCGTTGAAGGTGTGAAAGTTTCACGTATGCAATTCGTGCCTGATGGTACCGAGGGAATGGTGGTTGAATATCAGCTTGAGAACACCAACGAAACCGCCATCGACCTGGCCCTGCAGTTTACCGGCCGCTTTGATCTCAGGCCCGTTTGGCTGGCCGAACGTAAAAACCTCATCGATGGCAATGACACATTTGAGCAAGACGGAGACATCATCATTGCCAAAGATGAAAACAATGACTGGTTTGCTGTGCTATCCTCCTCTCTGCCTGTTGAAAAGGCGGACGGTAACACCAACTGTAAAATGGAAAATGCCGGCATGGGCACAGATGCCGTGCTACACCAGAAAATACACCTGGGGCCCGGCCAAAGCAGCACGGTACAATACTTCATTTCCGGCTCTTACCAAAATCGGGAGAATGCCATTGGCAGCAATGCCAAAATCAAAAACAACAGCAGCCAGTTGCTGAAAGAAAAAATTGAGCGCATGCGTAAACTCAACGCAAACAATCGGCTGGTTTCCCCTGATAACGATATCAATGAAATGTACGAGTGGATCAGGTATAACAGCGACTGGCTGATGAGGGATGTGCCGGAGGAAGGCCGTGGTATTTCAGCGGGCATCCCCGACTATCCCTGGTGGTTTGGCACCGACTCAGGCTATGCACTGGAAGGCTTGCTGGCCCAGGGCCAATGGGAGGACGCCCTGGCTACAATCGAATTGATTCTGAAACTATCTGAAGATGCGAATGGCGACTCGGGAAAGATTATGCACGAGGCCTCTACCAACGGCATCGTCTTTAACCCCGGTAACCTCAACACTACCCCACGCTTTATCCAGACCTTATGGATGGCCTACTCCTGGACGGGAAAAAAGGAATTGCTCAGCCGGTATTACGACTGGGCAAAAAAGGGGATTGCCTGGATTGAAAGCCAGGACAAAGACGGCAATGGTTATGCTGACGGCCCCGGTATGATGGAAATACACGGCTTGCATACCGAAATGATTGATGTGGTGGCTTATCAGGAGCAGGCATACCGGGCCGCAGCGCACCTGGCAACGGCCAGTGGCGACACGGATATGGCTACTACTTACCAGCAAAAAGCTGAGGTGCTCAAGCAAAAGATCAACAGCGAATGGTGGGCTGCTGATTACGCCAGCTATGCCGATTTTCGCGCCACCCAAAAGCAAGCAACCGAGCTGGTTGAGGCCGCCATTGTAAGGGCCGATACTTTAAAAAAGCCCTGGGCAGCAGAAGAACTGGAAGCCACACTCCGCAAGGTAAAGGCCAGCCCGGCTGGTACAACCCGGGCCTATGTAGTACATCACAACTGGGTGGTAAATACGCCTATGGAAACCGGTAGTGCTGACCCTGAAAAAGCAAAACTGGCGCTGGAAGTAGCACAAGGTTACCAGAATCGCTTTGGCATGTTCGTTACGGGCATAGACCGTGATGAGGAACAAGAGGCTGCCACTAAATGGAAAGCCTTTAGCTATGTAGGCGCTGTGATGACACTACCTACAGGAGTTCAGGCGATAGGGGCAGCCAGGTATGGCAATACCGACCTTTCTTACGACTACCTACAGCGCCTTCAAAACTCCTTTGGCTATGCCCTGCCGGGGTCTATGTATGAGGTAAGCCCTGACTTTGGCATGGTGGCCCAGGCCTGGAACAGCTATGCTGTGGCCGTACCCATTGTGCAATACTACTTTGGTATCACTCCCCTGGCCCATGAGAAAAAAGTAATTCTGGCTCCAGACCTGCCATCAGACTGGCCCTCAGCTGCTCTGGAAAATGTGAGAATAGGCAATAACCTGATCACCCTCAATTGTACCTTAAACAGCGATGAGCACAAGGTTTGGAAAATCTCTCAAAGCCAAAGCGACTGGGTAATTGAACTAAAACTACCTGCTGAATCTGTGCAGGTAAATGGCGAGACTATTAAACCTGAAAATGGCGTATTTCGCCTGAGTGGTGCTGAAATCAATTTACGCTACTGATAATCCAGGGAGGCTTGCGCTGATAAGCGATCAGGCCTCTCGCTGAAAAACGGTGTTCTAACCCTCTGTTTTCAACAATCAAAATTCTTATACATATTTGTATAATGTCTAATTTTCACCTGACCGGGCTAATACAAATACATGATTGACCTGGGCCTTAAGTTTTTAAAGTTCTGTATCGTAGGTTCGCTGGGGCTCGGTATCGATTTCGGCATTACCTTTCTCTCTAAAGAAAAAGCCCGCTGGAATAAGTATGTGGCCAATAGCCTCGGATTTATCGCAGCAGCCTCTTCCAACTTTTTCTTCAACAAGTTCTGGACCTTTAATGATACTGACCCTGATCAGCTGATTCAGTATTCCAAGTTTATCCTGATTGCTTTGGTAGGGCTGGCTATTAACAACCTGATCATTTACATTTTGATCAATAAATGGGAAGCAAAATTTTACCGGGCCAAGCTTGTGGCCATTGGCGTGGTGGTACTCTGGAATTTTATCGCCAACTATAACTTCACCTTTACCTCCTAGTGCCCCGCTTATGAAAAAGCCTGGTTACCTCCTCTTCTTACTCATCCTGGTTCATTTTTCGGCTAATGCTCAAAATGCAAGACAAAGAGGTGCGCAGTCCCTGGGTTTCGATCTGCAAATCTACCCAGCCGGCACCATCTTCAATATCAAATCGGCCTGGGCTGTCTCTGCCAAAGATGAGCTAATAGGTAAGCTTGGTTATAATATAGCCCAGCGCGAAAACTTTGGTGAGCACGACAGTGAAGAGGGTAACGGGCCGGGCTTTACTGTTGCTTATAAGCGTTACCTGCGCACTGGTTTCAAGGGCTGGTATGCTGAAGGAAGAGTCGGCATGTGGTTTTTAGACATTGACTGGCGCGATGATACGCCCATTGCCCGCGGCAATACCGATATCAGTGTTTTACAACCCACACTGGGCATTGGCTATGATTTTCCACTCAACAAGAAGCGGCTTAAACTGGGGCTACTCTTAGCCTTTGGGTATGAGGTCAATATCGTTACCAGTGGAGAAGAAGTGGGCCAGGGTGGCATTTCGCTTTTGGGCTTTTCCTTCACTTACGATCTTAACAAAGCAGGCAAGTCATCAAGAGCCGGCAGCCGTGGAAAAGCCAAATAAAAAATAGCCCTGAGTTTAAACCCAGGGCTATTTTTCTAATCCTCAAAAATCTTTAATTCCCAAACACCTTTTTCAAAAGCTCTGTCGCCCTTGCCGATGGGTTTTCTCTGATGTTCAGCTCTTCTTTAGCAATCATTAAGAACAGACCTTCAATTGCCTTTTCCGTCACATAAGCTGTCAGATCAGGATTTACTTTCTTTACAAAGGGAATTTTGTTGTAGCTGTTCATCACCGTTCCCCAGTGTCGGGTGGCGCCTACTTCCTGCAGCGAGCTATCAATAATGGGGCTGAACTTCGCATTGAGAGAGGTAGTCGTTTCTCTTTGCAAAAACTGCGTAGCAGCTGTTTTGTCTCCCTTTACAATATTGATGGCATCCGTGATGGTGAGTTGCTTAATAGCACCCACAAAAATATCTTTCGCCTCTACTGCCGCTTTTTCAGCTGCCCGGTTCAGCGATTCCACAGCCTCATCTACCTGCTTGTCCAGGCCAATGCCTCTCAGTTTCTTTTCTACATTTTGCGCCTCTTGCGGAAATGGAATTTTGATCTCAGGGTTCTTGAGATAACCATCTGTTTTCGAAAGCAGGTCTACTCCCTTAGAGGTACCCTGAATCAAAGCCTCTTTCAGGCCATTAGCTGCTTCCTCTTTGGTAAAGCCTTTATCTCCTCCAATCAAGTCCTTGGCCTTTTTAAGCAATTGTGCCTCAGCCGTGCAGCTCATTGTAATCAGGCAAATCAAGATAGTAGCAAAGTGTTTCATAGAATAGATTCCTTTTTCAGTCCTTAACGCAAATATTCTCATTTAGCTCATATCAAATAACATTTCTTAACAAAAAAGTTATTAACACGAAGCCAACCTGCTCTTACATCAATGATGCCAATCTGAAATACTGCTGGACCACACCTGATGTAACGCACAACAAAACAGCCACTACATATCTAAATACAACATAAAAAACAATTATTACTCATCATAAATCCTTCAATAATCAGCACCTTTTTCATTAACTTCCTCATGGAAATCAAACATTAAACCATCCCATTATGAGCTTTGCATTGACACAAAAACTTAACCAGATATCAGAAGGTGGTGAAGCTGCCTCGGAAATACTAAACCAGTGGACCAACAAAATCACTACCAACAACATGCCCGGACATTTCATCACAGTCATTGAAAATAGTATTGCGGAGGCTGCTACCCAAAGAGAAATCAGGGTAAAACTGATGGACTTAGCTCTGGCCCCTGCTGAAACAGTCACGGACACAGGTAACTACGAACGTCAACCCGGAGAAACCAGTGTAAAAGTAACCCTGCTCGATCAGGCTGGTGAGGAAGTGGCCTCGTGCATAGCAGATTACCCTAACGAATACACCCGTTCAACCTGATTGACAGCCAAAAGAATAATCAACATCAGATTTGCCTCATGTCGGTTTTCTGATTTCGCCTTGATTCAATTTTGTTGCCTGCCTGAAAGTCAGCCTTTTAAGTGGCTGTCTGTAAACTGATATCCATCTGGATCAAACAACCATAGAGGATGTTTCGGCTACTGATCATAAATAATTTAATATTTAGCACCTTTTTCATTAACTTCCTCCTAGAAATCAAAACGCTAAACTTTTTTTATATTATGGCTTACACAGTATCACAAACACTTAATAATCTGCTAGATGCAGGTGAATTTGCCGCAGAAACAAAAAACAACTGGAGCGACACGATCACTTCAGACAATGAGGCAGGATATTTTATCGCAGTTACCGATATCAGTATCGCTGAAGGAGCAGCACAAAGAGAAATAACAGTCTCTATGGTGGCCTCTGAGCATGCACCTGAAGAAAACCAGGTAGACAGCGGCTGCTATGAGCGCCAGTCAGGAGAAACCAGCGTAAAAGTGACACTCATGGACCAGAATGGTAAAGAAGTGGCCTCCAATGTAGCTGAATACCCTGCCTAGAAAAAGAACAATTTATAGATAGAAGGGAAGCTTAGGTTTCCCTTTTTTTATACCCCTTCTACCAGGAGCACCTTTTGGTTTTCAGTAATGGCATCCACCATTTTCACATAACTCACCCGTTCGCCACTCTCATCTGAAACATAGAAATACTCCAGTCCTTCCAATACTACGGTACAGGTTCCTAATTCATATCTCAGGCTGGTTACTTTGTCGCCTTCTTTGATGGGTTTATTATTTAAATCCTGCAGCTGGGGAGGCTGCTTTTCCTTAGGCTTCTTCTTAAATAATCCGAACATATAATCTGCTTGAATGCTAAATATAAGGGCTTGCTCTGAAAACCCTCGATTATTGTCAAAAATGATTTCTGATGGGTTGAAAAACACTATTTTTGCAGACTTTATATAAATCAAACCTGTTCAACGGCAATGGCAGAATATAACCACCGTGATATAGAGCCTAAATGGCAAGCATACTGGAGAGCAAATGAGACCTTCAAGGCCTCTGTAGACACCTCTAAACCAAAATTCTATTCACTCGACATGTTTCCCTACCCTTCGGGAGCCGGGCTACATGTAGGCCATCCGCTGGGCTATATTGCTTCTGATATTGTATCACGCTTTAAGCGAAACAAAGGCTTTAATGTGCTGCACCCTATGGGCTTTGACGCCTTCGGTCTGCCTGCCGAACAATATGCCATAGAAACAGGGCAGCACCCTGCCATTACCACCAAAGAAAATATTGGCCGCTATAAAGAGCAGCTGAAGAACATTGGCTTTTCCTTTGATTGGGACAAAGAGGTACAAACCTGCGATCCTGCCTACTATAAATGGACGCAGTGGATCTTTATGAAGGTGTTCAACAGCTGGTATAACTACGCTGCCGAAAAAGCTGAGCCTATAGACAATCTGGTGGCCGCTTTTGCAGGCAAGGGCAATGCCGGCATCAATGCCGCCTGCGATGAAGATACACCAGCATTTACCGCTGAAGAGTGGAACAGTTGGGACGAAGCCGCACAGCAAAATATGTTGCTGAAATACCGGCTCACCTACCTTTCAGAAACAGCCGTAAACTGGTGCCCACAGCTGGCCACCGTACTGTCTAATGACGAGGTAAAAGACGGTTTTTCTGAGCGAGGCGGCTACCCCGTGGTACGCAAGCAAATGAAGCAGTGGAGCATGCGCATTACTGCCTATGCCCAGCGCCTGTTAGACGGCCTTGAAGATATAGACTGGTCGGAGCCATTGAAAGAAATGCAGCGCAACTGGATCGGTAAATCTACCGGTGCAGAAATGTCATTTCCGGTAGAAGGCCACGATGTGGAGATCAAGGTGTTTACCACCCGTATCGATACCATTTATGGCGTTACCTTCCTGTCACTGGCACCGGAAAGTGAGCTGGTAGCACAACTCACCACCGCTGAGCAAAAAGAAGCTGTAGAAGCTTATGCCGAAGCAGCAGGCAACCGCTCTGAGCGCGACCGTATGATGGATGTGAAAACCATCTCTGGCGTGTTTACTGGTAGCTATGCCACCAACCCTTTTAACGGAGAGCGCATCCCTATCTGGGTGGCCGATTATGTATTGGCAGGCTATGGTACCGGAGCCGTAATGGCCGTACCCTGTGGCGACCAGCGCGATTACGACTTTGCCAAGCATTTTGACCTGCCCATCGTACCGGTAATCAAAGATGCCGACATCAGCGAGAAAGCCGATGCTACCAAAGACGGCATCATGATCAACTCAGGTATGCTCGATGGCCTCACCTGCCGTGAAGCCATTGCCAAAGCCATTGAGTTTATCGAAGAAAAAGAGCTGGGTAAGGGCAAGATCAACTACCGTATCCGCGATGCGATCTTTGCCAGGCAGCGCTACTGGGGCGAGCCTGTGCCCGTGTATTTCAAAAATGACATTCCTTACCTGGTAGACCCGGCTGACCTGCCGATCATTCTGCCAGAGATTGATAAATACCTGCCTACCGAAGATGGTGATCCACCGCTAGGCCGTGCAGAGAACTTCACCTACACCCCTCCCGGAGAAAGTGAATCCTATCCGTTGGAGCTGAGCACCATGCCCGGCTGGGCCGGATCAAGCTGGTACTGGTACCGCTATATGGATGCGCACAACACTGAAAGGTTTGTAGATAAAGCCACGCAGGAATACTGGGGCAATGTAGACCTCTATATAGGAGGTTCTGAGCATGCCACCGGCCACCTGCTCTACTCCCGCTTCTGGAACAAGGTGCTGTTTGACCTGGGAGAAGTAAACCAGGAAGAACCTTTCAAAAAGCTGATCAACCAGGGAATGATCCAGGGTAGGTCGAATTTTGTGTACCGTGTGAAAGGCACGAACCAGTTTGTATCAAAGGGCCTGAAGAGTGAGTATGACACCATTGCCATGCACATCGATATCAGCCTGTGCCGCAATGATGAGCTGGATCTGGAAGGTTTTAAAAACTGGCGACATGACTTAGGAGATGCCGAATTCATTCTGGAAGACGGCAAATACCACTGTGGTTGGGAGGTAGAAAAAATGTCGAAGCGCTACTATAATGTTGTCAACCCTGATGACATGGTAGAACGCTACGGAGCCGACACCCTCAGATTATACGAAATGTTCCTCGGGCCATTGGAGCAGTTCAAGCCCTGGAACACCAACGGTATCGATGGTGTACGTAAGTTCTTAGGCAAGCTTTGGAGACTCTTCCACAATAGCCAGGGTGAGTTTGATGTATCAGACGCAGCCCCAACAAAAGAAGAGTTGAAGTCACTACACAAAACCATTAAAAAAGGGCAGGAAGACATTGAACGTTACTCGTTCAATACCTCCGTCAGCTCCTTTATGATCTGTGTCAATGAGCTCTCAGCCGCTAAGTGTAACAAGCGCGCTATTCTGGAAGATTTAATCGTAGTCATCTCTCCCTATGCGCCTCATATTACTGAAGAGCTCTGGGCCATGCTGGGCAATACGGAGAGCATCGCCAATGCTCCCTACCCTGCCTATAATGAGCAGTATCTGAAGGAAGATGATCATGAGTATCCAATCTCCATCAACGGAAAGATGCGTACCAAGCTGAGCTTCCCTGCTGATATGTCTAAAGCAGATATTGAGGCCGAAGTCATGAAGAATGAGGTAGTGCAGAAGTGGCTGGACGGCAAAGCCCCCCGCAGGGTAATTGTGGTGCCTAAGAAGATTGTGAATATAGTAGTGTAAGACCCCTCAGTCCACAACTTTTCGATCAATTTTAAAGCTTTCGTTGGACAGCTCCCCTTGAAGGGGAGCATTATAGCGATCAGTCGATAAACAATAGCTAATAGTCTATAGAAAACGCATACTCCGTCACTACCGCAGCCCTGAGCGTGAGCTTGAGGCCTTAGGCAAGGTCAGACGGATCAGTCGATGGTCGATAGCTTTCGGTCAATTGTCAGTATTCAGTTGTCCAACCACTCTAAGTGGTCAGACGACTTGGTTCCGTTATGCAGCACATAGGCGAAATATTTCTCCTACCCTCAGAGATTTTCTCGTCATTACCAGAAGCTATTCTCCCTCAGAGTCATTGCAATAGCAAGACTCTGAGGAGATTGATTTACAGTCCCCCTGTTTTCACTACCTGTAATAGGTTATTCCAGAACTTTTGGACAATTTTCTTCCGGTCAAGTGTCGGATATTAATTAAGCGAACCATTGAAAAAGAAAGAAGTATTTAGAAAACTAGAGAAGCACTACCAGAAGAAGCGTTACTCAAGGCTTACTCGAAAAAGAGGTGGGTTTAAAGAAATAGCTACAGGCTTCATTCTCGGTATGTCAAAAAATTTTATTCTGATTCAGGAAACGGATGATTTCCGAATCCTTGGATATCAGGTATTTCCTATTGATACTATCAAGCATGTCAGATACAACGAGTACGACAAGACTTATGAGCGTATTTTAGACAAAGAAGGACTGTTAGAGAAGGTTCACTTAAAATATGACATTGACCTTACCGACTGGCATTCTCTATGCAAAAGCATAAAACAGACTTGCCTGACGGTTATCTCAGAGTGTGAACACCCGGATATACAATCCTTTTGCATTGGGGACTTGAAGAAGATAAATAAGAAATCCATTGAAATCAGATACTTCAATGCTGAAGGAATTTATGATGATCAGAATACACCTAACCGCTTCAAAAACATTACAAAACTCAGTTTTGATGACCGCTATGCGAATGTATTCTCAAAGTATGCAAAAAGGAGAAATTAAATAGCGATCAGTCCATGGTCGACAGCTCGTATCCAGTCGTCCGATCACTCAAAGTGGTCAGACGACTCCGCTTTAATATTGAGCACATAAGCGAGATATTTCGCCTACCCTCAGAGATTTTCTCGTCATTACCAGAAGCTATTCTCCCTCAGAGTCATTGCAATAGCAAGACTCTGAGGAGATTGATTTACAGTCCCCCTGTTTTCACTACCTGTAATAGGTTATTCCAGAACTTTTGGACAATTTTCTCATGCAAATTTGTCAGCAACATTACTTAGAAACATACCCACCCCTCAAAATATGAAACCTACAGGCAAAACAGTTGAAGAAATTCTGACCAGCGTTCCTGCAGACAGAGTGGAGCCCTTTAACAAGCTACACGAGGTCATCGCAAAGAACCTTCCGGAAGGGTTTGAAGTAGGCCTTAGCTATGGCGGCCTGGGTTATGTAGTTCCACATTCCCTTTATCCTGCGGGTTACCATTGTAAGCCCAGCGAACCACTTCCCTTTGCCAGCATTGCCTCGCAAAAAGCCTCCATCAACTTTTACCATATGGGTATCTATGCTCAGCCTGAACTTCTGGACTGGTTTGTGACAGAATACCCCAAACACTGCAAGCGAAAACTCGACATGGGAAAAAGCTGTATCCGCTTTAAGAAGCTGGATGAAATCCCTTACGAGCTCATTGGTGAGCTCATGACCAAAATGGCAGCAAAAGAGTGGATAGACATTTACGAGAAGAATATAAAGAAGTAATAAAAGCAGAAGGATGACCTCTATTAAGTCTATTATGAGTCATTGACTAACTTTTTTGGGGGGAGTTGACAAATAAAGTATCTCTACCCCTGAAGCCGTGCCAAATACAGCGAACGTATAATTTTTAAATAACTACCATTTGAGGTAATTGCTCACTAAAGTCAAAACATACAGAACTGTACAATTAATTCATGCTTATTATATATCTTGATTGATAGTTCCAGGACTAGTTATCAACTTCCTGATACAGACATATTATGTGTGGTTAAAGTCAACATATGAATTTTGAACTGACTCAAGGAAAATACAAATCAATAACTAATTTGAAATGGAATAATATTCCCGAGTTAGTTGTAATTACTGGGAGGAATGGTTCTGGAAAAACTCAGCTTCTGGAACTAATAAATTGGCACTTTACTCCCGCTCAGACTAAAAGAACTCAACCAAATCATCCTTTTCATGGAGTTCAAACTTCCATGACAAATTTTAGCGCTACGGATAAAGATGTTGTGTACATTCCAAATATGTGGGAAATAGGAAATTTGGGAGCCACCAATGTAACAGCTCATAACAGTGCCATAGATAATTTGTACAATCACATTGCTCTGAATAAGGTTAATGCTCCATGGAACGAGTTAGCAGCCGTTCTGGAGGTATCAATTGGTAAGGCAAAAAACCTAATTACGAAGGAAGATATTGTAGAACACTTGCCAATAGATTATACCAGCTATTTGAGTAAGATTAATGCAAATGAAGGCTTAAATCAAATTTTCCAACTTTATTATACAAGGGTTGCCGAACTAAGAAACAAGCAAATTCCTGAAGCACAAATCAAAACCAGTCTAGGACCGCCTCCATGGGAAACTTTGAATACGATGCTGGAGGGAGCAGGATTTCCTTATATAATGAATGAACCAAAATCTATAATAGGCAACTATGAATTAAAACTTGTAAAGAAGAACAATCCAACAATAAAAATTGACTTTAGCGACTTGTCATCAGGAGAAAAAATGCTTGTTGCTATATTAATTTGGATGTATAATACCGGGCATCAAAGCAGGCTACCAAAACTCATGCTCTTGGATGAGCCTGATGCTCATCTGCACCCATCTCTCTCTAAACAATTTTTTGATGTAATTGAAAACGTGCTGGTGAAAGAGTTTAATGTTAGGATAATATTAACTACACATTCTCCATCGTCTGTCTCAATTGTATCACCTGAGTACCTTTTTGAAATGAGTATTGATGAGCCGAGAATTAAAAAACTCCGTTCAAGAGAGTATGGTGTTAATCTTTTGACTGATGGAATTATTACAGTAAAATCAAATACAAAATATGTGCTGGTTGAGGATGAGAATGATGCAAAGTTCTACAACGAGATTTTTAAAATATTTAAATCAAAGAAGAAAGTAAATCAGAATATCAATATTCTTTTTATAGCTTCTTCCAATAGAAGTGCCGGATTATCTGGTGGATGTACTGTTGTTCGATCTTGGGTTGAGAAATTTGTAAATGAAGGCGTCAATGATGTTTTCCAAGGATTAATGGATTTGGATAATGGAAATGGGCCAGCAGTAACAGCTACTCCAACAGATAATTTACACTTTATAAAAAGACATAGTTTGGAAAATTATCTGCTTGACCCAATTATTGTTTACGCATCTTGTCTTCACAATAATTCACCACTTAGTATTTCAGGGATCAATCTGGCGCAAAGAGATGAGCACAAAGTCTCTAAACTCGGAAAACAAAAACTGCAAAAAATTGCTGATCATATCTTTAGTGAAATAGAACCAATGGTTGTAGGCTTAACGGATGCTGATAAAGCCTTAGAAGAAGTGAAATTTATTACTAGAAGGAAATTAATGTACCCCAAATGGTTTTTGTATAAAAGAGGTCATACTTTACAAAACTATTTTAGGTCAAAATATGGAAGCTCCATGAACTATGACAAACTAGTAGCTACACTCATTAGACAAGAATTCATCCCAACTGATTTGACAGCAACTTTTAAAACCATACAAAAGTAACTACACATAACAATATGTATAGTGCGAAGTACCCTGCGAGATGCTACGACACCATAAACGAGACCGTTCTTCACCAACCTAAATGAATTACTCCCGAATAACGGCTGTGTTTATTAGCGGAGCTCAGTTGGTAAATCCGCCCCTTATTTACCTCCGGTTAACCAACTTGATTTGGCCAAAGTATGCGTAACTTAGCATACATCTCATTTCTCCGAAAAAGGGCGCTCAATTTACATGAAAATACTCCATACAGCCGACTGGCATATCGGTAAAATACTGCACAAGCATCCCCTGCAAGATCAACTCAAAATGTTCTTTGAATGGCTCTATCGGGTGATTGAGCAGGAATCCATTGATGTATTGCTGGTATCTGGCGATGTCTTTGACCTGGCCAATCCCTCGGCTAAGGACCGGGCGCTTTACTATAGCTTTCTGACGCGGCTCTCCGGCCTGGAGCTGCAGTTGATTATTACCGGGGGCAACCACGACTCTGTCGGCTTTCTCAATGCCCCGAAAGACCTGCTGCAGGAGCTGAATATCACCGTGATTGGTGGTGCTACCGAGGCACTGAAAGATGAACTGATTACAGTAAACGGCTCAGGTGATCAACCGGAACTTATCGTAGCAGCCGTACCCTTTCTGCGAGACAAGGACCTACGAAGCCGTGAAACGGACGAGCAATACGAAAACCGTACAGAGGCCATCAGAGAAGGCATTAAAAAACACTATGCCAAGCTGGCCGAACTTTGCAAAGCAGGGTACCCGGATGTACCCGCCATGGCCATGGGCCACCTCTACACCATCGGTGCAGATCCCAGCGATAGTGAAAGAGACATTCATATCGGCAATGCTGCTGCAGTGGATGCCAGTGCCTTTCCTACTCACTTTCAGTATGTAGCACTCGGCCATATTCACAGGCCCCAGGTCATTGCCAAAAATGAGTTTATCCGTTACTCAGGCTCCCCTATTGCCCTGAGTTTTTCTGAGAAGAACGACCACAAATGTGTCCTGATTCTCAATCTGGAAAATGGTGAGTTCTCCACACCTGAAGTACTACCGGTACCCGCCTTTCGCGAGCTTAAAAAATTTACCGGCACTCTGGCAGCAGTACGGGCCAAACTTGATACATATCAGCCTGAATTTCCCCTTCAATCCTTTGTGGAAATTGAAGTGAAAGAAGAAGTCTTCAGCTCTGTGATGATCGGCCAGGTAGAGGACCTTAAAACCGAGTATGCTGCTAACGAAAGCTTTACCATACTCAAAAGCAAAACCACCTTCAGCTCCGGGGCCAAAGACACGGCTGACTTATTTCAAGAAGGTGAAAACATTGAAGACCTGACCCCTACCGAAGTATTTGCCAAAAGGGTAGAGTCCGAAGAGCTGGACAACGAGACAGAAAACATTTTGAAAGAAGCTTATCAGGAGCTTCTGGAATCGGTACAAGAGGAGGGCGACCGATGAAGATTCGTAAGCTGACCTTCAAAAACATCAATAGCCTGAAAGGAGAGCACGAAATCAACTTTGATGCCCTGCCACTGAATGCTGCTGGTATTTTCGCTATTACCGGCCCTACCGGCTCGGGTAAGTCCACCATTCTGGATGTGATCACCCTGGCACTTTTCAACCGGATACCGCGGTTCAAACAGAAGATCACAAAGAAAGAGATTGAAGACTTGGGGTCAATACTCACCCATCATACCAAAGAGGCATCGGCCAGCATAGAGTATGACATCAAGGGGCAGGTATATGTCTCTTCCTGGAACGTATCCAAAGCCCGCACCGGTAACCTCAAAGACTACGAAATGGCTTTGATGGATAGCACCGGCTCCTACCTGGACCTGAAAAGGTCTGACGTACCAGCCAAAAATGAAGAGATCATCGGACTTGAATACGACCAGTTTGTCAAGTCCATCATTCTCTCACAAGGTGAGTTTTCCAAATTTCTGAAGGCGGATAAAAACAAACGCGGGGAGCTGCTCGAAAACCTGACCGGCACCTCAGTGTACAGAAAGATAGGAGCCAAAGCCTATGCCAGATTCAAGGAAGCAAACGAATCGGCAAAGCTGGAAAAAACCAGGCTCGAAGACATACGGGTACTTAGCGATGAAGAGCGGACAGCCATTGAAAATACCATTGAGCAAGCGAAAACAGCGTTAGCCGCGCTCGACAAGGTGCTGGCAGAGCAGGAAGCACTGGAGCAGGTAAAAAGAGAGCTTCGCAGCATTAAGCAAGAACTGGTGCAGAATGCTGAAGAGCAAAAAACACTTAGGGAACGTAATCTCCGGATTCAGCCGGAACTCAATAGGCTACAGCTACACGAAAAGCTAAGCCCTGCTGCCGCAGACTTACAGCTCTACAAAAAAGCCCATCGTGAGATCGGTGAGAGCGAAAAACAGCTGGCGGTGAAGGAAGAACAGCTGATAGAATCGCGAGACGGTCTGAAATCTCTACTGGTGCAGGTGGGTGCCTTAACTGGCCATGAAATAAGCCCGGAAAGCTTCAACGATACCCTCAATACTTTTGAGCAGGAAGTGCTGGAGCTTGACAGGCAAAAAGCAGAGAGCCGACAGAAGGGCATCGATCAGCGAAACAGCATTAACCGGATCAAAGCTTCATCATCGCTGGCACTAGGTGATAAAATAGCCCCTGATGAAGCCTTGCGATTACTTTCAGAGAACAAAGTCAGGCAAGAACAGCTTATCACAAAAGCCCGACTCAGCAAGAGCAGTAACCTGCCGGAAGTAAAGTCATCACTCAGGGCGAAGAGAGAAGAGTATGAACTCCTTACGGAAATTCGGCAAAACCTGATGCTTTCGGACCAGACGTTGCAAGAGATCGACTCGCGGAAAAAGGAGCTTGAAAAGCTGGATGAGACCATCACCCACCTGAGCCCTCTGGCACAAAAGAGTGTGCAGCTTTTGGCAGAGCTCAAGGAAAAGGAAAGTCTTTTGCAACAGCAGAAAGAAGATGCCCTGAAGATTGCCAGCCTGGAAGAGCTGAGGCCGGAATTAGTCGATGGCAAAGCCTGTCCCCTTTGTGGCGCTAAAGATCATCCTTTTTCGGCACATACCCCTGAAGACAACAGGCCGGAACTTGATGTCTGGCTCAAGGAAACCCGCTTGGCTTTGGCTACTGAAGAAGAGGAGTCGAGAAAACTCAGTGAGCAACTGACCGAAGCAAAAACCCGGCAAAACAGTATAAGTACTACGCTGAAAGAGGCTGAAGGCAAGCTTCAGGAATATACCGGTACTCACACAGCCTTGAGTGAACGGTATAATGGAGTGGAAACCCTGACAGTCGCTGTACTTACGGCCAGACTACCAGAATTAGCCGCAGAAAACAACCAGTTGGAAGAGGCGATCAGTGCCCTGGAAGAGCTGAATATAAACGATCAACTAAGCCAGGCTTTTGAAGATATTAACCAGGTAACTGCCCAATACAAAGCAGTTCATGAGACTCGCAAGGCCAAATTCAGTGAAGCAGATGTTACCGGGGCATGCAAAGGTTTCAGGCACCATTTCAGCCAGGCACAGACTGCTGTGACGGAGCTGAATACCGCACTCAGCTTTGAAAAAAAGAGGTTAGAGCAGGCTAAAACTCAACGCGAAGAGATTGAAGACAAGCTCAAACCCCTGCTCAGCCTCCACGGCTTCGAAAGTATTGAAGCCATGAGTGAAGGCCTGCTGAGTGAGTCAGAAGCGGAAAGCATCCGAAACCAGCGCGACTCACTGACCAACAGGCAAACTGCCAACCAAACCAACCTGGAAAGCCTTGAGCAAAGGAAAAAGCACCAGACTCAGCTGGATACGCAACCTGAAATGGCGCTTGAAATACTCAGCAGTGAAAAAGAGGCCAACAAGCAAAAGCGCAATGAGCTGGCCATGACCCTGGGAGGTAATACCGAAAAAATCAATCAGGATGACCGCGACAAACTCCTGATCAAAGACAAGCGGGAAGCCCTGGAAAAACTAAACAAAGAAGTAGAAAAGTGGTCGAGGCTCAACAAGATGATTGGTGACAGAGATGGTAACAAGTATGCCAACTTTGCCCAAGGGCTTACGCTGCAAAACCTGCTGGTGTACACGAACAGGAGGCTTACCAAGCTCTCGGACCGCTATCTGCTGGATAAACCCACCGATGACGGGGCCCTTAAGGTGATAGATCAATATCAGGGGAATTCTGAAAGGTCGGTCACCACCTTATCGGGTGGGGAAACCTTCCTCATCAGCCTGGCACTCGCACTAAGCCTTTCGGATATGGCTTCTAAAAACGTATCGCTCGACAGTCTGTTTATCGATGAGGGCTTTGGTACCCTGGATCAGGAAACCCTGGATATCGCCATGACTACGCTGGAAAGACTACAGTCCGAAAGCCAGAAAATGGTTGGGGTTATCTCCCATGTTGAGGCCCTGAAAGAGCGCATTACGGTACAGATCAAGCTGGAAAAGAATGCACAGGGTTATAGTGCTATTAAGATTGATTAGTGTATGAATATATACCTCCAAAAGATCAGAACTGACTGGACAAAGAAGAGCAGAGGTGAGCCACTGGCCAGTAAGCGACACCAGGTGCCACAACTTTGGCCTGTTCAGTTGACTTCAACAGAATCGGGTATGCTATTACAGGAAATTCTGTTCTCCGAGACTACGGGGTTTCAGAAGCCTGTAAAGGAGGCAAGCAGAACTATAAATAACCATCAGGTCAGACAACTAGGTTTGGAATTTGAAAATGAAGGTGATATGCTTATCGTCTTTCAATGGAAAAGGGACTACAGGAAGGAATTAACAAGGCTTAATCAAAACCAATGTTTCAGACTTATCACCAACCGGAGAGTTCCATTAGAACACACATCTGGCTACTACAGGGAAGTGATCAACATCTTTTTTGGTGAATTATCGAAAGCCCATGACATACTGAAAACCCAACCTTACCATCATTTGGTTGACCAGCAAACGACACTATATTAAAGCCATGGAAGATCATGCTGATCACAACCAAATTGCCGAAAGGCAAATCACAAACGATATAAAAGAGTACGGCTTTCACGTGGCACTTTTTGAAGATGATGGCTACCTCCCATCTTTCGCCTACTCAATTGGCCTATGGAAAAATTTTAACCATCCGGAAGTTATAGCTTTCGGCTTGCCTATTGAGCTGCTGCACTCTCTTATTTGCACTGCCAAACAAGAGATAGAAAAGAGGGGCAAGCTTGAACCCGGACATACATACTCAGATTTTCTTGAAGGCTACCAAATACAGTTTCTCGAAGTAAACAAGGCACATTACAGTGATTATCTGGGCTATGGGCGTTGGTTCAATGGGTCTTTCGATTTCCCTGTACTGCAGTTGGTATGGCCAGATAAGGAACATAAATGGCCCTGGGAAGAGGAATTCAACACAAATTGGCGTTTCAAACAGCCTCTGCTCGACAGAAATACTGATTTCAAGTTTTACGAACCTAAAAACCTGGGCGTTTACACAACACACCACTCTCTGGAAGGCAAACCAATTCTGTACGTTTTTCACAATGAGGACGGTTCCTGGCAGTTCCATACAGAATATGAGCCAGATCCAAATGACGGTAAACTCGTTTGTCTGGAAGACCTCGTCAAGAAGGACCCAACACTCAACGAGATCTATCATATCGGTTATTCTATGACTGCTTTTAGAGATGAGCCCGGTGGTGATTGGACGGTAAAAAAGTATGAACACGAAGACTAAACTTATCATCTTTACGGGAATCGGCCTGATAATACTCAGCGGGCTTTATGATATGATTTTCATCAATATCCCTCCTCAGGACCCTCCTCCTGAGCTCATTGCACAGAGGATTCATCAAAATTTCATCAAAGACCTTATAGGTTTTGCAGGCTTTGTACTACTAGTACTTGGGTTAATGATTGTCCTTGCAAAAAAACTGATCGCTTCGAGCAACATCAAACAGCCCCCACCTATACCACAGAAAGCACCTGTGAAAAACACACCAAAAAACATAAAGCTGGAAAACTTTTACCCTCACCCTCTGCCTGCAGACTACCTGAACTTTCTGAAAGCAAACCCAAAGGGTACTGAAATCACTTTTAATGCATACGAAGATGACGATCCGGACTTTGAAGGTGTATGCTGGAACATCATGGGTGAAGCCAAACTACTCAGGAGTTGGGAAATGAAAGGAGTTGGCACAGCCATGAACTTCGAATGCCTGAAGCTATATATCAAGTTACAGAGAGAATTCGCTTTTAATGATTCTACCAGTTCTAATGTTGATGATATTTCACTAAGCCGTGTAGAGGCTGGTTTTGTGATCGGAGAAGAAAACGGAGACTACCTATACCTCGATCCGTCCGATAACTTCTCCGTTTGGATTTACTACCATGATGGTGGGGACGTTTTTAGGATAGCAGATTCTTTTGGCGCCTTCCTTGGTGACTAACCCAAACTCTTTCTACCCAATTCCACCTCAGACAGCACCAGCTGCGTTTCTGTATCGCCATATTCCATAATCTGGTCGATGAGCTTTTGTAGCTGGAGTCTGTCTTTTGCAATCACCTCAAGGTGTACATTCTGTCCTCCGGTGACCCTGTAAGCCTTTTTTACCTCCGGATAGCTCCCCACGGCCAGCAGAAAGGGTTTAAGTTTACCGTGAAAGGCCTTCACTGAAATAAAAGCCTCAATATCATATCCCAACAGTCGCTGGTCAATGCTGACACCATAGCCCTTGATGATCCCCCGATCTTCCAGCTTTTGTACCCGCTCTCTGGCTGCAGAAGGAGAAAGCCCCACGCCTCTGCCGATTTCTGCAAATGACAACCGTGCATTTTGCCCCAAAACTCCGAGTATTTGCTTATCCAGTTCATCTACCATCGGTTTAAGTGTTTTTTGATTGAATAAAGTTGATTCATTGGTGATTACCCATTTCATCCAACAAATCAACTTTAGTCAGTAGCAATTTAGAAATAATTTTGCGGAGAACATTCAACAGAAACATTATGAAAACCCTCTCTCCATTTCACCTTGCTGTTCCCGTCATCGACCTTGATAAGTGCCGTCAATTCTATAAGGCTGTACTCGGCTGTGCAGAAGGAAGGAGCAGTGAAAAATGGGTGGACCTTGACTTTTTCGGGCATCAACTGGTCATTCATCAGGTAGCCGAGCCTGACCCTACCGATCAAAAAAAAAACACCAATGCCGTGGATGGTCATAATGTGCCCATACCTCATTTCGGTGTGGTGCTGGACTGGGATGACTGGACGAGGCTTGCCGAAAAGCTAAAGCAAAGAGATACTGATTTCCTGATAGCGCCCTACATCCGGTTCAAAGATGAAGCCGGGGAGCAAGCCACCATGTTTTTTCATGACCCCAATGGAAACGCTCTGGAGTTCAAGGCTTTCAAAAACACAGATCAGCTCTTTGCCAAAGGTGAATAGCTTGCTCTAAAGAACCGTAGAAGTACCTTCCAAAAAGTGCTGCCTCCGAATTGGTTTCATAGAATTGCCTGACTACCTTTCTTACTATAATCCATTGAGCTCCACCCCACAAAGACGGAAGACGTTGAAAAAAATAACTATTGGCAAAGGTGGTTTTGTACAGAGAAAGGGAGACCTGAACAGTAAGATATATTCTGTGAAATCAGGACTACTGCGCAGCTATGCCATCGATAAAAAGGGCAAGGAGCATATTTTCATGTTCGCTCCGGAAGACTGGATCATAGCTGATAACCTGCCAGGCAATGAGCCATGCGACCTATATATTGATGCGCTTGAAGAATCTGTTGTTCACGTATTTGAAAAAGACATCAGCAAGGAACACAACCACGAGAAATTGATTAAAAGAATCTCGGTATTGCAAAAAAGGGTGATCATGCTGATGAGTGCCACTGCTATAGAGCGTTATGAACATTTCGTAAAAACATATCCACAGATTACACAGAGGGTTCCTCAAAAAATGATTGCCTCTTATCTGGGTATGACTCCAGAGGCTTTAAGTAAAGTCAAAGGGGCACGTAACAAAGGAAAATAGTTCTTCCCATTCACTTCTTAATCCAGGTTAATGCATTTCACGAGAGGGATACAAACCTTTACGAAAATTAACCTTTTATGAAAAGTACAAGCATATTACTAAAAGTCGCCTCAGTACTCTGGGTTGTATGGGGCCTGGTGCACATTATGGCTGGGGTCTTCACCATGAATTTCATTCTGAGCGGAGACATAGCGGGATCAATTTCCGGCATTGCCGATGCCGTGGACCCGAGCACATTGCAAATGAACTACCCTGATGCAGCCGGAGCCATTATCGGACAACATGGGTTCAACTTATTCTGGATTGGTATCACCACGCTTTTATGTGCATTCTACATCTGGAAAGGCAACACAAAGGCTATATTTCTGGCCGCACTTACCGGTGGACTCGCTGACCTGGGCTATTTCCTCTTTCTTGACCTTGGCGGATATGTGAAATTCGCTCCTGGTACGCTTATGACCCTGGTCTCTGGCTCAGCCATCATCATAACTTTCTATGTCTATTTTAAAAGAAGAAAAGCTGTTTCCGGATAGAATGTTTGTGATAGGAAAAGACACTAAAACCCAAAGCTTTCAAAAACATAGATCAGCTCTTTGCTAAGCATGAGTTTTGAGCTAAGATGCATTGCGGGTAGGCTTTGAAGCCTCTACTGATTATCTTTCTGTAAATACAGAAACACGAAAGCATTGGAAAGTTTCAAGCAGGCCATCCGGCAAATGATCAACATTTCGGAATCAGAAATGCAAGGCTTTGCGTCCGGCTGCTTTGTGAAAAAATTTAAGAAAAAAGAGCTACTGAGCTATCCGAACACCTATCCTAACGAAGTGTTCTTTGTCAGCTCAGGGCTGATCAGGGTATGTCTGGCCGATCAAAGCGGAACGGAACACACGATTCATTTTGCCATGGATCATCAGTTCATTTGTGACTACTCGGCCTTTATGCGCAAAGAATTAAGCCTGTACGCGCTGGAAGCCCTGGAATCGACCGAGGTAGTAATAATGCCAAGATCTGTGATAGACTGGGGCTATCAAAACCTTAAAGAAGGAGATAAAATGGGTCGCCTGATTGCTGAATTCTATTTCATCTATCAAGACAATCGTATTAAAAATCAATATACCCGAACTCCTAAAGAGCGATACGACACCATTACAGATGTATTTCCTGATATACATAACAGGGTGCCTCAGCACCTCATTGCCTCCTATCTGGGTATTACCCCAATACACCTGAGCCGACTGAAGAAAAGCACCTATACCAAATCGTAAACATTTGTTATCGTTTTGACGGTCCGATCATCTCGAGATTTGTAAAAAACAAATGTCACGCTCAAAGTATTTTACGCTTCCCTTGTTACTCATTCTCTGCGGATGCTACTCGCATAAAAAGGCGATAGAAAATAGTCTGCCTTACTCTCAGAAAATCAATTGGCCAGAAAATTATGATCCAGAGAGCGCCAGATTCTTCGTGCATAACGAAACAGATATTCAAGCCAGCCCGGAAGTGGTCTGGAGCATTTTGACAAATGCGGAAGCATGGCCAGAGTGGTACCACGGAGCCAAAAACGTGGTAATCACAGGCGATTCTGCCAGGCGCCTCCACCCCGGTGCAGTCTTTACCTGGAGCACCATGGGACTCGATTTTACTTCCACTATCAAAGAGTTCGATGCTCCCTATAGGTTGTGCTGGGAGTCACGAAAGAAAAGCATCAAGGGCTATCACGCCTGGTTAATCATTCCTACCGAGGAGGGCTGCAAACTGGTGACCGATGAGTCTCAGTATGGCTTGCTTACCCTGATGCAGAAAAGCTTCATTCCCAATAAGCTCAGAAAGCTACACGACACCTGGTTAATGGAAATAAAAAGTAAAGCAGAATCGAAATGAAAGTATCACAGAAACTTCAAAACAAACTTCAAAAATACGGCACCTGGGCCCTGGTGACCGGTGCATCCTCTGGTATTGGCAGAGAACTGACTCTTAGAATTGCGGAGAGTGGCCTGAATACAATTATCGTTGGCAGAAATATGGAAAGACTGGAGGGGCTCCAGGAAGAAATTGAATCTAACTATCAGGTTAAATCCATTGTGATCTCTACGGATTTAGCGGCTGACTCTCTTCATAAGGTTATTGAAACTTCAAAAGACCTGGATATCGGCCTTTTTGTGGCATCGGCTGGCTTTGGAACTTCCGGTTACTTTATCAACAGTTCCATTCATGAAGAAATCAACATGCTGGAAGTCAACTGCAAGGCTGTTTTAGAGTTAACCCATTTTTTCTCCAGTCGCTTTGTAGAAAGAAAAAGGGGAGGTATTATTTTACTAAGTTCAATGGTGGCCTTTCAGGGGGTTCCGTTCTCCGCGAACTATGTCGCCACGAAGGCCTACGTTCAGACTTTGGCAGAAGGGCTGCATCATGAACTTGAACCTCATAATGTAGATGTACTGGCCGCAGCACCCGGGCCGGTAGCTACCGGCTTCGGGCAAAGAGCCAATATGGAAATGGGAAACGTACTGACTCCGGAACAAATAGCTATTCCTATTCTACTGGCTTTGGGAAGAAAGACAACCGTATTGCCGGGTACCCTGACCAAAATACTCGTTTACGCTCTCCGAACTACCCCAAGATGGGCCAAGATCAGGATTATGGAAAAAGTAATGGGTGGTATGACGCAACACCAACGAACGGCCAATTGAAACTCATCGGGTTATTACTTTCTACCGGCAAACTCCTTTAACTGATCGATCAGCTCTTCACTGCTGCTGGGGCGCTTGATACCCTCTCTCACCAGCTTACCTTCTTTGGTAATTACCATGTAGGTGGGAAAGCCCGTCACATTCACCGTCTTATCAAACATGGCGTACTTATTATCGTCCAGGTAGAGGTTGTCACCTTTCAGGTTGTGCTTTTTCACCATGGTCTTCCAGCTCTCCTCTTTGGACTGCGCGCAGAGGTAAACGAATACCAAATCCTTCTGATCTTTGAGGTTTTCTTTAATATCCGGCATGTATGAAAACTCCCCGATACAAGGCGCACACCAGGTGGCCCAAACATCGATATAAACCACCTTACCTTTGTATTTATTTTTGAGCTGAGCCAGGATGTCATCTTCAGAGTCACTGATAGCCACACCCTCTACAAATTTGGCATTTCGCAGGATAGTGAGGTCACTTTTACGCGTTTGCAGCACAGCCTTTGCCAGTGGTATCATATCCAGTGACATGGCCTTATCCCATACTGCATCGGGTACATCGGTACCTTTAGAAAAGTAAACCTGATCTATAAACGTGTTCACCACACTTGAGCGGGCCATCTTACCCAAGCCTGAAATTCTGTCGAGCATAAGCTCAAAAGAAACCATAGAGTTCAGATCTTTGATCTCGGCTTTATATTGATCTGTAAAAGGCTTCACCTTATCAGGAAACTTCACCGCCCCAAAATGCTTTTCCCTTGACTTCTCGGCAGACAGCCACTGGTCTACGAGTACCCGGTTTTCTTCAGAAAGGGCCTTACTTTTTAGAAATTCATAGACTCTGGCCATGCGCATTTCATGTGCTTTTTCGCGGGCGCTGGGCATCATACCCATGGTCATTTCGCGCATCACAGACCCATACTCGGTAGAAAGCAGGTCTACAGGATCCTCGCTGATCAGCGCCCTTACCTGCTCCAGATAAGGTTGAGGCAGTTCTACAATTTCTCTGGTAGTACGCATGTTTTTCAACCATCGGTATCGCATCAGATCATCGGCAGCATACAATCTCGCCTCCCGCCTGGCCAGCTCCCTTACCTTTGGGCTGGTAGGAACATCTTCAAAATATGCTTTGTTAAAGGCATTGTGCTTATCCATAAGGCCGATTCTATAGGAGAGGTAGTCCATCGGCTCCGATGCCTTCATAATGCTGTCATTTTCAAAGTAGCCACGGATTTCCATATACTGAGGTTTGTAAATACGATACTCCTCGTTTTCCTGTGCCAAGTCCCCCATAAACAGCAGCTCCTTTGTGCTGGTCCATCCGCTACCCTCTCCCATAAAGGACTCTTCATCAATCCATATAGCCTGTTTAGCACCTGGTTCGGCCAGGTACATCATAAAGGCCTCACCGACAGTCAGCATCACCGTCTGCGGGCTTTTCAGTGGAAAGTTCAGCTTGAACCTACCATGCTCATCTACATTGACAGTGTACTTCTGCTGATCTTCGCTGAAGGGATCATTATAGATCACCGAAGCGGTAAGCGCTTGCTTTTCTTTGTGCTGTAATACGCCCATCAGCTCTACCTGGTCAGGCCTGATAAAGTCAGAGCTGAAGGTGTCTCCGTTTCTCAATCGCAGGTGGTCTTCCCCCTGCCTTTCAGCCTCCACTCTCATTGAAGACTTTTCGTCACGAATGTATAAGCCTCCGTTTATTTCATTGATTTTGATGACTCTCCTGGCATCGGGTTGTTTCAGCTCTATGGTGTGCAATCCATCGCTGTGGCTTATAGCGCCATAGCTCCAGAATTGCGCATCGTACACTGCGTATTGTTCATGCAGACCAATGGCCCAGGTGTTTGATCCATCTGCCTTAAACCAATTACCCCGAACAGACTCAGCAGGTTTTTGAGCATACAGACTAAAAGCAAAGAGCGTAAAAGCGGCAAATAAAAGCTTTTTCATGATTGAGGTTTAATGATGACAGTCATGAATTTAGACACTGGAACGGAAGTAAACAAGGATTTAAGCCGGGTTTAACTAAAAACATAGTGACTTCTTTAACCCATACCGCGAGTTTGTTTTATTGCATCAACCCACCACTTTATTTAATAAAAAACCCCTGACCTACCAGAGTAGATCAGAGGCTGAAATAGATGGATGACACCCCTTTCTAGGTGTCATCTATCAAGTTAAAAGTGGCTATGCTTTGCCTTAAGCCCGACTCTTGCAGATCGCGCCTCACCTATCGCGTTCAGGTTGACATTGAAATCGATGTTCTCTCTGATACGTTGGCGCATGGTCATCAGTGCTTCGAACTCGCTGAGGTATTTCAGTTTCTGATCGGCAACACTGTTGCCTGAAGGTAGGTTCGTCACCACAAACACTGCAAAACTCTCTGCTATATCTTCTCCCGGGTTGGTAGCCGCATACTCTGACACAAACCTGTTTTTATACTTCTCATAGAAAGCCAGGTAACCGTTATCATTAGTGATTGCCTGATTCTCATTATAGATATCAGTCCAGTACTGCTGATAAAAGCCATTGATGTAGGAGTTATTGTTGCTGCAACCCTCACCTGTATGAAAGCTGTTGCAGGCACTGGCACTTGCATTCACCTGGCCGGCATTGAGTGTAAGCACATGAGCAAACTCGTGAATGGCAGTAAAAGCCGTCTCTCCTTTGATCAGGTCATTATTGTTATCCCAAACATAGGCAAGGTTCCATCCCATCTCCCATTTACCCAGGTCGTTTTCGTTAATAGGTGATACATAAGCAGCCGTACCATCCTCTTCGTCTGCATAGAGGGTTAGCCTCGTAATTTGTGGCCACATATCGCTGGGAATCAACTTTGTGAAAAAAGCCCAGAACTCTTGCTGGCGGGCTGCATTGTAAAAGCCCGATGAGGCAGGACCTGACTGGGTAAGGCTTAGCTGGGTGCCTGATACATTGTAGGTAGCCACCAGCGAATTACCGAATTCACTATCACCACCGACCTGCTCAATAACCTCGTCATCAACGGGAAACTCATCTTCATCTGTCTGACAACTAACGGTAGCAAGGGCTACCAAAATTCCTAAAAGGAGCGTAAAAATTCTTTTTGTATCCATCATATCTCTTGTATTTGATATTGAATACAAATGCGGAAAAACTACCCCACCCCCTCCTGCAAAAAAATCACAAACAGATCAGGATATTTATACTGAGGTTATAAGAGCAGGATATTTTTTTTGAGGGGGAGAAGAGTGAAAAGACTATTCGGCATCGTCTTCATCACGGACACCATCATCATTCCCTTCTTTCTTCTTTCCTTTCTTATCGTCCTTTTTCTTGTCCTTCTTCTTAGACTTAGCCTTGTCTTTCTTCTTGTTTTCGTTGTCTTTGGCTTTATCCTTTTTCTTGCTGGCCTTTCTTTCCTTTTTGCTTTGTTTGCCCTTTCCTTCGGCTGCTCCTTCGGTGGTGTCAGCAGTGCCCTCATCTGCTCCGCTCCCATCATCTTCACCTCCCTTTTTCGGAGACTTATTTTTCTTTTTGAAAAAACCTCGCAGCCCTTTCTTTTTTGATTGCGTGCTGTCAGCTTCCTGTGCTGCCTTTTCTGCTGCCAGCAGCGCCACACTATCAACAGGTTCGGGCGGTGGTGGTGGTTTGGGGAAAAGATGACCAAACTTTCGGTTATACTCTATCTGGTCTACATTGTAGCCCTTATATCGCTCAGGCACAGTAAGCACGTTGTAAGTTGGCAAATTTGACTCCGTACGTGTGGTATCTGGAATCGCCTGCCCCAGGCTGTCTATGAGCATGGGTACTTCCAGCTGTACCGTATCTGTGTTGCTGCTATGCACGAGCTCGGGCTTAAGGATATCAAGCTTCCAGTAGGGACGTTTTTTCAGGATACGGTCCAGCAGATAAGGATTCTCCAGCACCGGTCTTTCCGGGCTTGACCAAATACGGGCCAGGAAAAACTTCTTTTTCCTATTGGGATAGATAAACCCTTCTTTTTCCTGTGCAGAGCGCTTACCACGCTGGGCATAGAAGGTTTGGTTGAACACGGTATCGCTGGCATTGGCCTGATACCCCTTAGGCACTGTATCCCCGGCATTCACCTCAAAGGGAGAAAAATAGTTTTGTCGGTAATCTTCATCCAGGATAAAGGAGCTCTGATAAGCAGGACAGATCATCCTCTCGGTGCAGGCACTGGTAAGCAGCACTGCCAAAAAGCATATGAAGATTTGTTTGTTCATCACTTCCTCCAAAAAAGGGGAGGTTCAATTTATTCAATTCACATCAAAAACGCCTGTAATAACGTCTACACCTTGTCCATAAAAAGTCACTCGCAAAAATATACATCCTGTATTAATCACCATTTTTATTTATAGACAAAGAGGTGACAACATAATCCCTTTGTATTAGTTTGTGAAGTAAATGACGCAGTTTGATTATATAATTTCCGGAGGTGGATGTGCAGGGCTTACCCTTGCGTTTTTGTTGATGGGCGATAAAAATACGAAAAAATCCACACTGATCATTGAAAAGGGCACTAAAGACCTGAATGACCGCACCTGGTGCTTTTGGGAAAAGGGTGATAACCTGCTGGAAAATCTGGTATATAAAAGCTGGGGTCAAGCGCACTTTGAGGCCGATGGCTATAAGGAAATCTTTACGATTGCCCCCTATCGGTATAAGATGATTCGTGGACTGGATTTTTATGATTTCATGAAAGCCGAACTGTCCAAACATGCTGAAATCACCTGGCTACAGGCCGAGGTAAAGGAGGTACATAGCAACGGTTCCGTTGATACATCAGCAGGCAGCTACCAGGCAGGACTTGTCTTTGACAGTGCCAAAAGCCTCAAATCTTTCGATAACCTGGAGGCAGCAACCACGCTGATGCAGCATTTTAAGGGCTACTTTATAAAAACCCCGAAGCCTGCCTTCAATCCTGAGGTTTTCAGCTATATGGATTTTCGCACCCCACAGCATGGTGATTTTCGCTTTGGCTATGTGCTACCCTTTTCTGGCACCGAAGCCCTGGTAGAATACACTATTTTCAATCAGCAACTGCTGACAGAGGAGACTTATAAAGAGGGGCTGGAAACCTACCTGCATGAGGTATTGAAAATAACCGACTATGAAATAACGGAAGAGGAATATGGCATAGTCCCCATGACGGATTATCAGTTTCCATTTAAAGTGAGCGACCGGGTCTTCCGGATTGGAATCAGCGGTGGCTTTGCCAAACCCTCCACCGGTTACACTTTTTTGCGTGGGCAAAAGATACTCTCCCGGGTAGTGAAAAATCTCAGTGCCGGTTTACCCCCTGACCAAAACCTGCCCTTTCAGAAAGCGCGCTTCAAAAAATATGACAGTACCTTACTCAGGGTACTTGCCAAAGCCGACAACAAAGGGAAACAGTCTTTCACCGATATGTTCCGCAAGAATGGTATGCAGCCCATGTTTCGCTTTCTTGATGAAGAGACCAAGCTGAAGGAAGAGCTGGCCATAATGAGTTCTACCCCCATACTCACCTTTGGTAAGGCCTTTTTTGAAAGCGTTACCAAAAGCTAATATCGACTCCTGTAAATTCTCAGGGCTCCGTACTCTGCTCTGTCAGAAAAGGCTAATTTTATAACCTGTGCCTGAGCTCTGGCAAAATATATCGCCCTTTGCGCTGCCCCTCTACTATGTGGTGCTGTTTTTTGTGGTGGTAAGCCTGCTGCTGGAAAACAAGAATCCGCTCAAAACCACCTCTTACCTGCTCCTGGTGTTGCTGCTGCCTGTACTCGGCATTGTTATTTATTTCTTCTTCGGACAGAACCTGCGCAAGCGCAGAATCTTCTCCAAAAGGCACCTGATCAATACCGCCTTTGGCCAGCAGTATGTGGATGATTACCTGAACAGCGAATACAAAACCGGTCTGCCGGATATCCCAAATATACAGTACTACAGAAAGCTGGTGCGCTTTTTAAACAGGGACCTGTCACCGCTAAGCCACTGGAACAAGGTGACCATACTGAAAAACGGGGATGAGAAAATCGTCCGGCTCATGAAGGAGATAGAAAAGGCCACAAAGCATATTCACATCGAATACTATATTTTTAGCAATGATGATGTGGGCAAGGCACTATCTGACCTGCTGATCAGAAAGGCTAAAGAAGGCGTTGAGGTCAGACTGATTCTTGACGCAGTAGGCAGCTTCTCGCTTAAGCGCAGTTTTTATAAAAGACTCCGCGAGGCGGGCATTCAGGTTTATGAATTTATGCCTGTACTCTTCCCTTCCCTCACCAGTAAAATCAACTTTCGCGACCACCGCAAAATTGTGGTCATAGATGGTAAGACAGCTTTTACCGGAGGCATTAACATTGATGATCGCTACGTCAACAACGGTAAGCATTCACTCTTTTGGCGAGATACCCATCTGATGATTGAAGGAGAAGCCGTAAAAACCCTGCAGCTACTCTTTATACTCAACTGGCAGTTTGTCTGTGGGGAAAACTGGCTTCCGAGTAAGGAGTACTTTCCCGATGCCCCTGAAAAGGAAGGTCACTTTGTACAAGTAAATGCCAGTGGGCCCGACTGGGAGCTGGCCAGTATCATGGACTCCTTCTTTCTCGCCATCAGCGGTGCCAAGGAAACGATCAAAATAGCCACACCCTATTTTATCCCCAATGAGAGCATACTGAACGCCATTGTCACCGCTGCCAAAAGTGGCATCCGCGTGGAACTGATGGTGCCTTTCAAGTCGGACTCCTGGATAGTGCAGGCAGCCTCTCTCTCATTTATGACCGTACTGCTGGAAGCCGGGGTAAAGGTATTTCTATACCAGAAGGGCTTTCTTCACTCGAAAGTGATGCTGGTAGACGGCAATTTTGCTACAGTAGGCACTGCCAATATGGATTACCGCAGTTTTGACCTTAATTATGAGGTAAATACCTACTTGTATAGCGATGACCTGGCCACAGAGCTTGACCGACACTTTGAAGAGGACAAAGCGCACTGTACAGAACTCAACCTGGCCCGATGGCGTAAGAGACCTTTATCAAAAAAACTACTTACTTCGGCCTGCCGTATTCTGGCCCCCTTACTCTGATTTTTTTACTACTGACCCTATCCACATGAAAAGCACTGAGGATTATCAAAAAGAGTTTCTTGAGTTTCAGCCGCAGTTAAAATCCTTTATCTACAGGCTGGTCACCAATGCGCAAGATACTGAAGACCTGATGCAGGATGTGTATATCAAAGCATTTGACGCGCTGGCAAGCTTTCAGGGTAAATCTTCGTTCAAAACCTGGGTATTTACCATAGCTTCGAATAAATCCAAAGATCACCTGAGGTCGCAGAAGCGTTGGCATGAAGACTATCAGGATAACTGCCGCACGGCTACCTATAACTCCGCTGCACTACAGGAAGAAATGGGTCAACTCACCGCCACCTCTCCCCATGGCCGGTATGTGATCAATGAGCATATAGAATTCTGTTTTACCTGTATGTCAAAAACACTGCTGGTTGAAGAGCAGGTCTGCATTATGCTCAAAGAGATTTATAGCTTCAAAATTCAGGAGATCATAACCATTACAGGCCTCACAGAAGGTAAGGTGAAGCATGCTCTGGCCAATGCCCGTAAGCGATACCATAAGATTTTTAATGACCGCTGCTCACTGATCAATAAAAAAGGAGTCTGCCACCAATGCACTGAGCTAAACGGACTTCTCAACCCTACCCAGGATTCCGAGCAGGCTACCCTGGCTGTAAAGCTGGTAAAAGAACGTGACCGGCTGGATTTCGATAAGCTGTTGGACCTGCGCATGGCCCTGGTGAGGAATATTAATCCACTGGAGGGTGAGGGCTTTGACCTGCATAATTATATGCTCGAAACCTTGCCAGACCACAGTAAAGATTGATTTAAACCCGCATTATTCATTAGAAAAATGAATAATTGACGAAAATGCTGGTAATCAGCATTTTGCCAGGGTTAACCCAGACATTTGAAAATCACCATTTTGGTTTTGGTATTATTAAGATAACTCATTGATTTTCAAATCGTCTGATTATGTAATAGTTGGCTATTGCAGAATTACGGTTAAAAAACTTTCGAATTTCCGTCCCTTTTCAGGGCCTTAACAGTCTAAAAAATAAAACCACTTATAAATCAAAACTTTTTTAAAACATGACAACTCAGGAAATCGCAGATCAACTCGTAGCTTTTTGCCGCCAGGGCCAGTACAACGAAGCACAAGGCCAGCTTTATAGTGAAAATGCCGTAAGTATTGAGCCAGAAGGTTCTCAGTGGGGCAAAGCTGAAGGGCTTGATGCCATCAAAGCCAAGGCTGAACAATGGGCAGGCATGGTGGAGGAGGTACACAGCGTTACCGTTTCCGATCCACTGGTAGCAGCTAACTTCTTCAGTATCAGCATGAGCAATGATGTAAGCTTCAAAGGCATGGGCCGTATGACGATGGAAGAAATATGCGTATACGAAGTGCAGGAGGGAAAAATTGTAAAAGAGCAGTTCTTCTTCCCGAATCCTCCTGCTGAATAGTAATTGGTTAGATTTTAGATGAGGTAAGACGTATGAACTTCCGCTTCGCTTCAGTTCCTGAGGTAAGAAGTAGGATGTATGAGGTATGTGTCTTACCTCTTATCTCCTACCTCCTGCTTCTGCCACCCAGCTTCATCAAAAGAGTCGGCAAAAGCTGGCCTTTTTTACAATATCCCTTTACTTGCTGAAGTAACCGCCTGCTATGACATGAAAATCTTCAGAAAAGTCCGCTTACCGATACTTATGGTCACTACCCTGGCCTTATCGCTTACCGCAAATGGTCAGCGTAAACGGCTCAGTCCATACACTTCGTACTTTACCGGTGACAGAGCGGATGCCCGGGTGCAACCTCGCTTTGGTGTTACCATGATGGGTGGCCGAAAGGAACACGATCAAGCCATGCGGTGGTTTCTGGAAAGCGCCAATGGGGGCGATGTATTGGTGCTCAGAGCCAGTGGGTCTGACGGGTACAATGACTACCTCTTCAATGAGCTGGGGGTAAAAGTGAATTCAGTTGAGACACTCGTTGTAGGTAATAAGGAGGCTGCCAAGGCTCCTTATGTGATACAGCAGATCAAAAATGCGGAGGCCATCTGGATGGCCGGTGGTAACCAATACAAATACATTTCCTTCTGGGGTAATTCGGAAATGAAAAAAGCCCTCAACGACCATATCAATATAAAGAAAGGTGTGATTGGTGGCACCAGTGCCGGCATGGCCGTATTGGGTGAATTCTCTTTTAGTGCCGCAAAAGGAAGCATCACTGCAGAACAGGCCCTGGCCGACCTCTATCATGAAAGACTTAACCTGGAGAACGATTTCCTGCACATTCCTCTGCTCAAAGGCCTGATTACTGACACACATTTCAGTGCCAGAAACCGGCAAGGCAGGCTGACCGCTTTTATGGCCAGGATGCTGATACAAACCGGCCAGACGGCTTATGGTATTGCTTGTGATGAGCGCACAGCCGTCTGTATCGGGACTGATGGCATTGCCAGGGTTTTCGGGCACTCACCCGACCGTCCGGGTTCCGTATTTTTTCTACAGACCCGTTGCAACAGTACCGCATTACCAGAAGCTTACAAAGCCGGGCAGCCCTTTACCTGGAATCAGGAGCAGCAGGCACTGGCCGTTTATAAAGTACAGGGCGACTCATCCGGCAGCAAGACTTTTGACCTCAAGGACTGGAAGGCTACCTCGGGTGAGGGAAGCTGGCAAAGGTGGTATGTTGAAGACGGGGCTTTTCATACCATTCCGGCAAAGGCTCCGAATTGCGATAAACGCTAATTTTTAAGCGGCTTATCAGGCATACAAATTCACGGGATTTACTATCTTCCCCAACGTCAAATCTGAAGCTATGGCTAATCAATATACCAACCTCGATACCATCAAATTCCTGATTCATCAGGTACACAACAGCGAGGCCATTCTGGGTAAGCAGCGCTTTGCCTCCTATGACCAGACCACCGTAGATATGTTTCTGGATTCCGTAAAGGACTTTTCAGACATTGATCTGTTTCCTTATATCAAAGACATGGATGAAAAACCGTCTTTCTACAAGGACGGTAAGATTACCATACACCCACAGTTTGAAAAAATATTTCAGCAAGCGGCCGAATTGGGCCTGGTAGCTGCTTTTTTTGATGAGGCAGACGGAGGCCTGCAAATGCCGGGTACGCTCTTTCATGCCGCCTATTACATTATGGAAGCCGCCAACAACCATGCATCGGGTTACCTGGGGCTTACAGCAGGTTCGGCCAATCTGATTGCCAGCTTTGGCAGTGATGCCTTAAAAAGCACCTACCTGGGTAAAATGCTCTCTATGGAATGGAGCGGTAGCATGTGTCTTACTGAACCGCAGGCAGGTAGTTCACTTTCTGACATTGTGACTACAGCTACCCCTACCGACAGTGGTAGCTACCGCATCAATGGCCAGAAGATCTTTATCTCCTCTGGAGACCAGCAGTTTGTGGATAATATCATTCACCTGGTGCTGGCACGCGTTGAGGGTGCTCCCGCAGGTACCAAAGGGGTTTCTCTTTTTGTGGTGCCCAAGTACAAAATCACCTCAGGTGGCGGCCTGGAAGATAACCAGGTTATTACAGCAGGAGAATTTGAAAAGCTGGGTCAGCGGGGCTACTGTACCTCTCACCTCGTATTTGAAGAGTCTGAAGGCTGGCTGGTTGGCGAAGAGAATCGCGGCCTGAGCTATATGTTTCAGATGATGAACGAAGCCCGGATTGCCACCGGCCGTATGGGCGCAGGCATAGCCTCTGCTGCCTATTATGCTTCGCTGGAGTATGCCCATGAGCGCCCTCAGGGACGAAAACTTACCTCTGCCGGTAAAAAGAATATTGACAGTGAGCAGACATTGATCATCAACCACCCTGATGTGAAGCGGATGCTGCTCTTCCAAAAAGCAATAGTCGAAGGCTCCCTGAGTCTGATCCTGCAAACCTCGCATTACCTGGACCAGGAAATGATTACAGAAGGCGAAGAAAAAGAGCGCTACAATGCCCTGCTGGAATTACTGACCCCGGTGACCAAAACCTACCCCGCAGAGAAGGGTATGGAGTCGGTGAGCCAGGGGCTGCAGGTGTTGGGTGGTTACGGTTTCTGCATGGACTTTATACTTCAGCAGTACTATCGCGATATCAGAATCATTTCTATCTACGAAGGCACCACGGGAATTCAATCACTCGACCTGCTCGGCAGAAAAGTAATGCTCAAAAATGGCAAGGTGCTGGAGTGGCTGGGAGCCGAAATACAAGCCACCATTGCCGGAGCATCAAAATATGAAGCACTTGCCCCCTACGGGCAGCAGCTGACGATGAACCTGGGTCTGGTACAGCAAACCATTGGTGCGCTGATGCCACATGCACAAAAAGGTGATTTTGAACGCTTTCTGGCTGATGCTACCTCCTTTATGGATTTCTTCGGTACGATTGTTATCGGCTGGCAATGGCTCAAAATGGCGACCAGTGCTGCCGAAGCCCTGGCTGACAATAGCGGTTCTTATTCAAAGGAATTCTACGAGGCCAAGATTCATACTATGAAATTCTTCTTTAAGTATGAGATGAGCCGTACCAAGGGACTTTCCAAGGTGGTTATGGACGAGCTGGACCTGACAGTAGATATGGAGCTTGCCTACCTGGATTAGTAATGGACGTTTACTATGAGCAACTGGCCATTGATGAAGAAGCTTCTCTTGAAGAAATAAAGGAAGCCTATTTTCGAAAAGTTCAAGAAGCTTTTGCTACGGATGATAAAGACAAAGGTCTTGCCCTGTTTTACCACTCGCATGAGGCATTTACCTTCTTAACAGGCAAAAAAATCGGGCTCTTTTATAATACCAAAAAGGAAACCTATCGGGAACTAACTATTAATAAGCTTGCCGACTGGGAAAACAAGTTTGAATCGAAGAAGGAGAAATTACATGAGCAAGCCGTCAATTTATACAAGCTTGGAAGGGACCCTTTTCTATCCAGCCTCTATTACAAGCATACTCTCGAACTAAAAGAGGAAGCACACAATGGAAAACTTGGCTTGGCTCTTTTTCTAACATTTGTTATTCCGGTAGGGCTTACCCTATTACTAGATATGGTAGGCTTGACGTTGGGTATGATTGTAGTCTACTCAACATCTTTCCATTGGCAAAAGACATTCAGACAGATGTTTTTCACCTCGAAGACTATTGGACAGCAGAGCCTGGCCTACTTGCTGAATATGCAGTTTTCCTGGATAGCTCTTTTTTTAGGTTCCAATCTTCTATTGCTTTTCTTCTCAACAGCCAAAACTTTCATCCTCTTCAAACCCCTTATGGGCTTATTCATTCTCGCTACGCTCGTAGGGTTTCTTGTACCAACACGGAAACTCGGCATATTCAAAGGTCATTCAAGATTGGTTTCAGGCCTAGGCCTATTCCCTTTCTTTCTAAATCTCTTTTTTGCCATAAACCTAAACCTGAGTTTCCCTTTGATTCAAGAATCTCACGAGATCTTTTTTGATTTTGAATACATTCCTTCAGCTGAGATGCGCGATGGTGAAATAGATATCAAACCACGAATTTATTTGGAGGACAACCTTTATGAGGACTATCTACATATCAGGCAATTCCGAGACCGTGATATCATCAGAGACAAACACATTATTCACATGGATATACATCGGGGCCTGTTCGGTCTGCGCGTCCTTAAATCCTGGAAGCTTGAATAAGCCCCGATTCTACATTTATTAATACTTTGCTAACAACTATCAATTAGCATAAAGCATTTGCTCACATTACCTTTAGGTTCAAATGTGGTAATCATGAGAAAGTACTTTGAGTTAATCTTGTTTGTATGTGTACTGGGCTTTGTGGCTTGTACCAAATCCGATAAGCAGGAAGCGCCCGCCCCTTACGTAATTCTGATTTCTTTTGATGGTTTCCGGGATGACTATGTAGAGAAGTTTGATGCTCCCCACTTCAAAGAATTCATAGGCAAAGGGGCTTCGGCCACCAGCATGACTCCCTCCTTTCCCAGCAAGACCTTCCCTAACCACTACACCATCGTGACCGGCCTCTACCCCGGAAACCATGGGCTGGTAGATAATAATTTCTATGACAAACCGCTGGATGCCCGATATAGCATGGGCAATCGCGACCTGGTTGAAAACCCGGCTTTCTATGGAGGTTTACCGCTCTGGCAGTTGGTACAGGAACATGGTATGAAATCAGCTTCCTACTTCTGGGTAGGTTCTGAGGTAAAAATAAAAGGGCGATTCCCAGACTATTACCACAAATATGATGGTGATGTGCCCAATGAGACACGCATTGAAGAAACCATAAAATGGCTCAACCTGCCTGAAGCAGAGCGCCCCAACTTCATCTCTCTTTATTTTTCTCTGGTAGATAGTCAGGGGCATGCTGCCGGTCCTGATTCACCCAAAACGGGAGAGGCAGTGCTGGAAGCCGACAGGCTGCTGGGCCTTTTAATGGAAGAGTTGGAGCAGGTAGATTTACCCGTAAATGTGATTATCACCTCTGACCACGGCATGCGCACTGTACCTAATACTAAAGAGAACCTGATTGCATGGCAGGATATTTTTGAAGGGCTTGACGCAGATACCTACCGCTTCGTTTCCAATGGGGCACATGGTCATGTCTATGTAGAAGATGAAGAGGATAAATCAGAAATTTACAAGGTGCTTCAGTCAAGAGCAGATCACTTCAGAGTCTACCTGAAAGAGGATTTCCCGGAGGAATGGCACTATCAACACGACCGTATTGGTGACATCCTCTTCACCATGGAGCCTGGCTATTATATCAGTGCGAGAGGGCGTAGGGAGCGACAGATTGCCAATGGAGGCGTTACCGGTCAGCATGGCTTTGACCCTTATGTAACACCTGAAATGGGTGCGATTTTCTACGCTCAGGGGCCCAACATCAAAGCAGGCACCCAACTGGAGCCTTTTGAAAACGTTAACGTATACCCCTTTGTCGCTCATATTCTGGGCATCAAAGAGTACCCAAAGGTGGATGGAGATTTGTCGGTTACACTGCCGGCTTATCAGCGCTAGCCAGCCGATCAAATATATTTCGGTTCATATTCATTTCCATGGGAACTATACTGACCCCGAAAGAATTTTATTCTCCTGAAAGAATCTAACCGTTAACCTGAAATGTTCAAAGACCAAAAACCAGCCCTGATTCTGATTGACCTTCAAAAAGGATGGGAGGATACCGCCCATTGGGGAGGCAACCGCAACAACCCCGATGCAGAAGAGAAAGCCGTTGAGCTTTTGAAAATATGGAGACTGGCGGACCTGCCCGTATTTCATGTAATTCATTCTTCCAGAGAGGCTGGTTCAAGGCTGCACCCTGATCATCCGGGCTTTGCTATGATAGATGAGATTGTCCCCGCTGCAAACGAGCCTGTGATTATCAAGGAGGTAAATAGCGCCTTTATAGGTACGGACCTGAAGGGGCGACTGGAAGCTGCAAAAATCAATACCCTGGTAATTGCGGGACTTACCACTAACCACTGCGTGTCTACTACCACCCGCATGGCTGGTAATTTTGGTTTTCACGTATACCTCATCTCTGACGCCACGGCTACTTTTGACCGCAAAGGTCTGAATGGTGAAGTATTTCCGGCAGAGCTGGTGCATCAAACGGCCCTGGCCAGTCTTAATGATGAATTTGCGGAGGTTATAGATTCTAAGGCAATGGCCAGTATGCTCTCATAAACTGCATGCCCTTTCAGTTAGCGCAGCTATAACCGTAAAATTTACCGTTCGTCAATATTTTATCAAATCCTCTTTCCTTTCAACAACGAAAATCAACTTATTAATCCACAAATCAAGCCACCTATTGTTCAAGTAGCATCAGACATTCCCAAAACAAAATTATAATCTAATCTCAGAGAAATATTTGGTTCAACCATGGCCGGTCAAACCGTTGTTAGGTATGACATCTTTTGTTTTTTACTTTGTTCTGTTCACCTTCAAACACTCATCTTATGAAAATCAGGCAGCTCTCGCTTGAGAATAGTATATGGTCAGATACTACGGATACTCTCATGGATCAGGCACCGGATCTTGTTCTGAATTTTGGATACAAAGATCTCATTCAAGACCCCGGCACATATGAATCTTTGAGAAAAGAATTCCCCGATTCCACAATTGTGTCCTGCTCCACCTCCGGGGAAATTCACAACACTGCCATCAAGGATAAAACCTGTGTGGCTACTGCCATACACTTCCAGCACACTGAAATCAAACCTGTGCTTATCAATATCAAAGATTATGACGGAAGCCTCGCTGCGGGAAAAGCCCTCGTTGCACAGTTTGAAAGAGAGGGTTTGAAATTCATTCTTGTACTATCAGACGGGCAGCTGGTCAATGGCAGTGACCTGGTTAGTGGTATGAACGAAGAGCTTGATAATACAATACCTATCTCGGGTGGCCTGGCAGGAGATGGCCCCGACTTCATCAGTACCTATGTAGGGCTGGATGATAACATAGAGCATGGCAATGTGGTGGCTATAGGTTTTTATGGAGACAGAATCCAGGTTAACCACGGCTCTGAAGGAGGCTGGCGACAATTTGGTCCCACACGCACCATTACACTTTCTGATAAAAATGTGCTTTATGAGATTGATGGAGAAAATGCCCTGTCTCTTTACAAAAAATACCTGGGAGAGCATGCCAAGGGTTTGCCGGGAGCAGCCTTGTTTTTTCCACTGGCCATAGAGGTAGGCGGGGTAGAGGTTGTACGCACCATCCTGAATATTGATGAAGAAAACAGCTCTATGATTTTTGCCGGTAACGTGCCCGAGGGTGCAAAAGCCCGGCTGATGAAGGCCAATTTTGATCGGTTGATTTATGCGGCCGGTACAGCCGCAGAGTTGAGCAATAATAGCATAGAGGGAAACAAACTCTCCATTCTCATCAGCTGTGTCGGACGTAAGCTCATATTTGGCAGTCGCATTGAAGAAGAGCTTGAAGCAGCCAGGGAGGCACTGGGTGATGATACCGTTATCTCCGGGTTTTACTCTTACGGAGAGATAGCCCCGTTTTCTGATTTTATGAAGTGCGAGTTGCACAACCAAACCATGACCATAACCACCATCAGCGAGTACTGACCTCATGGATAGGCATAAACTGCTAAAGAGACAGATCAAGAAGTATCTACCCGAAAACTGGGAAGAGAATAAGCAGCTACAACAGTTCGTATCTGCTATTAATGAGTCATACACTAATTATGAGCAGGATCAGGCACTGTCACAACATGCCTTTGATATAGCAGACCAGGAGTATAATGAGATCACAGAGAAGCTGCTTAAGGAAAAAAAGCTGAGGGATAAGAGTATCAAAACCCTGCTCGATTCAGTTTCTCAGCTCGATGACGGAACACAATCTGACTGGATTGAAGAATCAAATGACCTGCTGAATATAGCACAGTACCTGAATGCCCAGGTGGGCAAGAAAAAAGAGATTGAAGCGCAGCTCAAACGAGCCATAAAAGAAGCCCGCAACGCTTCACGTGCTAAATCGCAATTCTTATCTACCATGAGCCATGAGATCAGGTCTCCACTCAATGTGATCATAGGCATGTCGCACCTGCTGCAGTTGGAAGAGCACCTGCCGGAGCAGGTAGAGAATCTTGAGATTCTCAACATTGCCTCTAAAAACCTGATGTTGCTCATCAATGATGTGCTGGATTACAACAAAATCGAGTCAGGTAAGCTTGAGCTGGACCTGAAGCCTTTCAGCCTGATAGAGCTGGCCACTAATATCAAAAAAGCCAACAGCGTAAACGCACAGGAAAAAGGCAATATGCTTAAGCTCATATTGGATTCTGATATTCCTGAAAGCCTTATTGGTGACAGTGGCAGGCTGGGGCAAATCATTACCAACCTGGTAAGCAATGCCATCAAGTTTACCAATGAGGGCATGATCAGGATGACCGTATCTGTAATGAAACAGGAAGAAAAAGGTCATCTCATCAGTGTAAAAGTGCAGGACTCCGGCATTGGTATTTCTGAGGAGAAACAGCAAACCATCTTTGAACAATTCACACAGGCCAGCAGCCATATTACCCGCGAATACGGAGGTACCGGGCTTGGCCTTGCTATTTCAAAACGGCTGCTGGAGCTAATGGACAGCACCATTGAAATTGAGTCGGAGGAAGGCAAAGGCTCCACCTTTTCTTTCGAGTTATGGCTGAAAGAGGGGCATAAAACAGGCAAGGCCAAATTTGAAGAGTCAGATCAAAGAGACCTTTCAGGTTCTTACATTCTGGTAGTGGATGACCTGGAATATAACCTTGTAATGATCCGGAAAATACTGGGTGAGTGGAATGTAAAAATGGATCTGTGCTATAACGGTGAAGAGGCCATTCAGAAGGTAAAGGAAAACAATTATGACATGGTGCTGATGGACATGCAAATGCCCGTAATGGATGGCAAAGAGGCTACCATAGAGATTCGCAAGTTCAACGACCACCTACCCATTATTGCCTTCACCGCCCTCAATGACCAGGCCTCGCTCAATGAGCTCTATGCAGCAGGCATGAATGGTTTTCTTACCAAACCCTTTAACCCCGATGAGATGTATAACAAGCTGCGGGAGCTGCTCAACCAGTTTGACAAGGTAGGATTGAACTAGGGCGATTCTCTGACTTTTATCATTTTCTGTACCACGGCTTTATCTTTAATATCAGGAACTGAGATTGTCGTTATCGGTTAATAGGTTGGTAATAATATTTCAACTATACCATTCTTGAAGAACTCTTAATCTCATTTGTCCACCTTAGAGAAAACAAGCTTCGTTGGTAGGTTAACATCTTTTAGTTATGGTTTTACCTCTGCTTCATTTTGAAACCGCACACGCACAACCTCATTTTCGCCAATCTCCATAGATAATTTCTCCTTAGAATCGTGGTGCACAAAGAAATCATATCTATCCAAGCGAGCGAACCTTCCGTAAGCAGAAGTTTGCGAGGACGAATTCATTTTAAATTCCAGGCGGAGGTCTTCCATACCATCGTCATCAACTTTTGTCAAAACTCCACTTATTTCATCTCTGTAAACACCATCAACTTAAACTCTCTTCCAGACCTCAGTTTTAAGTCTATATCCTCCACTCTCCCATACTCCAGCATACTGACCTAAGTGCAAATCGGTGACATAGTTCCCCTTTCTAAAAAGTTTCTCAGGCTTTACGTCTTGATTAGCAACAATGTCGTATACTGGTTTCAGAGCACAAGCATTGAAACAAATTATACATATAATAACAGCAAGCGCTAGTAATCGTACACTTGACCTACTACCTGCACTGTTTCTCCTTGATACTTCCATCGCTATTAAACTTGAAAGAGTGTCTTAAAAATGGTTGTAATTGTCAATATGCCATTATCTATAGATCATCGAAATCGATCCGAATCTTCCTTATAGTTTTTTGACCTTCATTCAAAGTAATCCTAAACTTTACACCTTTAACTTTTGGCTGATCCTGTGAGAGAATCTGAACCTGAATTTCATCCCTATTATCATTTAGCATACTTGATTTAAATGAAGCTATTTGCTTGAGCTTTGTATTCGGAACCAGAGTCTTATTCGCAATGCTAAAATTGCTCTGAAGGTTTGGAATGAGCGTAACAGACTGTAGCGTGATGTAGCCGTTTTGGTTTATCAAGTCTAAGTACATATCGGTATATTGATACCGCCAGATCTCGTACCCAATATGGTCTTTATAAATAATATCAACCGGTTTGCCCAATGACTCTAAGACCTTGAAATCACTATCAATCTTATATAAATCACTCAATTTAAGAGTAGAGTTCAGCGCGATTTTGCCAAGCTCCTGAAAGTTTAAACTTAATCCGTCACCTACCTGCTTCAGTTTTTCCATTCGGTCAATCCCTTGTCCAAAGGACACAAACACAATTAACAATCCACTAATAATAAATCTTATTCTTCTCATACTAATCACACGTTACATCCCAATTTGTATTTCCGTCTGCGTCAAAAGTTGCTCCCAAAAAGTTCTCTGGATCAACCTTAACACTGTTATTGTAAGAAGTACCACTTTTAAACTCACGTAACTCTACGTGTAAGTGTGGTTCTCCCTCTGCATTACCGGAATCACCACTCGAACCTATTATTGTTCCAGCAGTAACCGTTCCAGAAACAGTAGGTAATTCATCCAAGTGAGCATAAACATTTAAATAATCCTTTCCGTTAATTGTGGATTTCAGCATTACCCAATTACCCCATCCAATCTCCTCACCTGCACTATTAGTTTGTGTTCCAGTAGCATAAACAGTACCATTATACATTGCATATACATCCGTTCCGATTGCAGCTACCAAATCTATCCCATTATGTGCCTTTTTATTTGGTGCACAAGAAGTTACAGGCCAAGTACGTACACAGCCGAATCTATTGGCATTTTTTGAAGAGTTATAATCCGTAATCATCATCAAGGCCAAAGGATCATCATCACATCTGGTTTCAGTTCTCCTAACAATTGGTATCTCTCCTGTTTCAGGATTACAATTGTCATTACCCACCGCAGCACTATTCTCATTTACCCAACCACACTCCGTCACAATCGACTGCTCTTGACCTATCTCTACGGGAGGCTCGCAGCCTGAGCGCGTACAGGTTTGAGAATACCATGTGGTCGTTACCAGGTATTGAGAACACTCATAAGTTGGTCCACTGCCTCCTCCCAGGTCATTACCACCTCCGCCATTTACCGGGTTTTCTTCAGGGCAGGGCTCACCCACATCTATGCCGCCTACATCACCATCTAAAAAGGCTCTGCTTCTTTCAGGGGTATCAGAGGTTCCATTAATTGGAATTTTTTGAGTGGTACCTCTGAAATTCTCCAATGAATTAGTTCGTACATATTCTGAAAAAAAATCTTCATCCATTTTGTACCTCAACAAAAAAGGCTGGTGTGCTTCTTTATTGTCGCTGTACCTGATCACCAGGTTATAGAATACGTGCGGGTCAGGATCAGTATCGTCAATACCGAAAACATAAGTCTCTCTGCCTGTGGTATCTACCAATTGCTTGATATGATCCCAATCTATAGAGAGTTCGGTTGCCTTATCGCCATTATTAGATGAGAAGAGACGTGCCTCACTTGTAATACCTATCTTTTGTAAGAGGGTATTCTTTACATCGGGAATATCCTCTGCGGTAACCACCATTCTTTTTACAGAAGGAGGCTCTTCAAAAGGTACTTCATCATCCCTTTGGCAACCCATGACGATCAACATCATGGCCAGAAACCATGCTGATTTAAATTCGATCAATCTACTCATATACACTTCGTTTATGTTAAAAATCCATCTAACGGTGTACACACACTAAAGAGATGTAACTGCCACAGCCGGGGTCCAGTCAACCAGCGCCAGCAAAATTATCTCTCTTCACTATCTTAATACATTCTACAGGTAAAACATCACCTATATTAGATCATTATTTTTTTACTTTTTCATTAATTTATATTAAATTAAACTACATAAAAAATCAAAATTTTAATTAAATCAAAAATATTAAATACTCTAAAGTAAGGATTCTTCTAATAAAAAGACTATCTAACCAGGTAGCCTTCTTGCATGGAACCCATCCATAATACGCACAGTCTTCAAATACCTTTTAGCTCAATCATGTTTGAAAAAAGAGCCCCCTTAAAGGGTCTCTCACCAAAACACTAAAGGAACCACCTCCAGCAATTGAGGAAGTTTAACTTCAAATACAGCACAATCTATCATTCAATTCTCTCTGATAAATAAAAACACATCTAGTGCATAAACACCTCTTGTGGTGCTGCCCGTATCACAAAACCAAACTCTTCCTCAAAGTCATTTGCTTTAATCAGATCATAAAAGGGCACTGTCCTACCAGCTTTTGTATAGATTTGAATAGGTCCTTTGAAAATACCCTCTCCTTCTGCTACAAGCCCAGACTGATCCACCGATTTTACACGCTGGTCGTATAATGTTTGGTCGGTAGTGATAATCAGGTGAGACTTGGACAAAATGGTATTCCCGGACAGGAATGACAGGGGCCATTTGCGAACCAAACCCTTTAACCCCGATGAGATGTATAACAAGCTGCGGGAGCTGCTCAACCAGTTTGACAAGGTAGGATTGAACTAGGGCGATTCTCTGACTTTTATCATTTTCTGTACCACGGCTTTATGCGTATGTTTGCAGGGCAATTGGCGCTAAATGAGTACATCAAAAAGTAAGAACCTCAGAAACATCTGGTATGTGGCCTGCCACAGTGGTTTTCTCAAAACCGGTCAGACGGTGGAGAAGGAAATAGACAGTGAGAAAATACTGCTGGGCAGAGATGAGCATGGAAAGGTATTTGCCCTGCGTAACCAATGTCCCCACCGGGGCATCCCACTGACCTATGGTAACTTTGATGGCTGCGAAATAGAGTGCTGCTATCATGGCTGGCGCTTTGGTACGGATGGTGTCTGCACCAAAATACCGGCACTTCCGCCTGATTCAAAGCTTGATGTGTCTAAGGTCCGGGCGCCCTATTATCCACTAAGGGAGGTATATGGGCTGGTGCTTATTTATCTGCCACGAGACATGCGCAGGCCAGAGGAAATGGACGAAAGTCTTTTCCCTCAATTTCCTGTACCTGAGGGAGGTAAATTCGACTTTGTCACTTCAGGTTTTATGGACTGCAGCCTGGATCATTCTGTGATCGGGCTTATCGATCCGGCACACGTGCCCTTTGTACATCAATCATGGTTTTTCAGGAAAAAGAATAACCTCAAGCTCAAGACTAAGAAGTTTGCTCCCTCTCACCTGGGCTTTACCATGGTGCGGCATGAACCTTCCAAAAACTCAGCGGCTTACAAGCTGCTCAAAAAAGAGCAAACCACGGAAATCAGCTTTCAGATTCCCGGCATCCGTACGGAGCATATCAAGGTAGGCGATGACGATATTCTGGTACTTACCTGCCTTACTCCGATCAACGATGATAAAACAGAGCTGATCCAGTTTATTTATACCAGCATCCGCTGGATCAAAGTTTTCAAACCCATCTTTTATCGCTTTGCCGAAACCTTTATTCAGCAGGACATTGACGTGTTCAAAAAGCTGAAGGAGGGCCTGCTCAATCAGCCTCCGCTGATGCTGATGGGAGATCCCGATATGCAGGCCAAATGGTACAATGCCATCCGCACCCGCTATGAGAAATCGCAGGCCGAAAAAATTCCTTTTGAAAATCCTGTGAAGGAAGAAACACTACGCTGGCAGACATAGCATTTTATACATATATTAGCCCTATGAGGAGATATCAATGGATTTTGGGCCTGATGGCCATAACGGTAGCGGTACTATCATGTGGCAGTGACGATGGCGATGGAGGTATTACCGATGAGCAGCGTCAGCTGATTATGGGGCAGGAAACAGGCATAGGTTTATTCTACTCAAATCTATCTTCACCTTTGGTGCTCGCACGAGATGAAGTACACAGTAATGTACGACAACTGGACATCAACAATGATGGTGTAACGGACATTGAATTGAGGGCCTACCAGGAGTTTGGAGGCAACCGCGGGCTGACCATTAGCACCCCCAGCGATAGTACCCGTATTTCTCTCGATACTCAAATGGCTGTAAAGGCGCTGGAAGACGGAGATATTATCACCATTACTACCGAAGACTGGGACTCTGCAGATGCCCTGGCACTGGCAGTAACGAATGCAGGTACCGTGAGCGGTAACTGGGTAGGAGCCGGCAACAGATATGTGGCTTTTCGCATAGATATCGGCAACAGCCGCTTTCTTGGCTATCTGGAAATCAGCGTTGAAGAATTTGACAATTACAGTCTCCACAACTTTGCGCTAAGGGCAGTACCTTAGCCTTAAACCGGGTTAAAGCGCAGCCCACTCTTCTTTTACTTTTTTCGGCAGGCTTTCGACAATAAGATCGTAAGAATGATCCGTCAGTTCTCTGATCATCTGATCACTGACAGAGCCATCGCACATCACAGAATTCCAGTGCTTTTTATTCATGTGCCAACCCGGTTTGATGCCTTGATATTCTTCTCTTAGTTCTGCCGCCCTTTCCGGGTCGCATTTTAAGTTGACAAATTCAAAGGTATCAATACCTGTAAGGGCAAACATCTTGTTCATCACCCTGAAAACAAGTGTCTCAGGACCAAATGGAGTCGTCTCCGTTACGCCCTTTTTCGAAAGACAATAGTCTCGAAATTCATCTATATACATAGGGAAAAATGGTATTTTGAATCAATAACACTAAACTATGAACCTTCGGTCAGGAACTTCCATATTGTTGATGGTTTTATTAGCAGCATCACTGGCATGTTCAGGGGACGATACGCTGCCTCCAAATGCCCTGATTCTTGGAGATCCCACATCTGTCGATTTCTTTCAGGCCTTTGACCCGCCTCGCCAGGTAAGTTTCAGAAATGAACAACGTCTGCAAGGCTATAACAGAAAAAACTATCACGACTCCTTGTTTTTAGACCAGGATGGTACAGTTGATATGATCTTGTATTATCATATTGTCAGAATGATAAACGGGGACAGTGTGATGGTAACCAACCTGACACGGGAGAACGATAATACCTTCTTTTTAGGTGACTCAGTTGAGTGGAATGGTATTTTCTGGGACAGGGCTCTCTTCAATCAGGGGGAGGTGGTTAGTCCGGATTATGGTTACTGGCAAACGACCGAGGATAATTATTATACCTTCAATTATTATACGTTCGATGTTTATCAATACAGCGCTGACACCCGAGAGGTTTACCAACGCACAGCTTTTCAGGATAGCCGTACAGGCTATGTCGTTTTTCAATATGACAGAGGAGAAGATATTCTGTTTGGCTGGCTACAGCTTACCATAACAGGTACGCTGAGGATTCCGCAAACAGACAATTATGGTTATAAGGTTATTCCAAAAACCAACTAACGGGTAACCGCCCTCACAATCATTACCGTAAGTGCAATCAGGAACATAATGATGGAGATCTTATTAATCCCGTGCATTACCTTCAGGTTAAAGCTACTAGGTCTGTCTGGATCTTTTTTTCTGAAGAAGTAGCCCAATACCTCACCAAAACCAAAGTACTCCTTCAATTTCATTTTCTCTTCCTGCTTATTCTCTTGCTCTGCCATATCAGTTCGTTTCTTCTGTTACAAATTCAGGTTCCAGCCACTGGCCACTGTCCCGGATGATTTCAATCAGCTCATCTACTGCATTTTCTGAGGGTACTCCCCGCTTTACCACATCCTGCCCCTTGTACAGGGTAATCTTGCCTTTACCTGAGCCTACATAGCCAAAATCTGCATCGGCCATTTCTCCGGGACCATTTACAATACAGCCCATGATTCCAATTTTCACGCCTTTCAGGTGGTCGGTACGCTTGCGTATCATGGCGGTGGTTTCCTGCAGGTCGAATAAGGTACGGCCGCAGGAAGGGCAGGAAATATATTCCGTTTTGGTCATTCGGGTTCTTGCTGCCTGCAAAATCCCGAAGGCCGTTTCATTCTTTACTTTCAAATCTGCCAGGTACCCGGCTTTGTCTGATTTTGCAGTGGCTGTGAGCATTACACCATCACCAAAACCATCGATCAGTAAGCCACCTACATCCGTACTGGCATGAATCAGGAATTCTTCTTCGTCAATGATCTCGTAATTTCTGATAATCATAACAGGGCTTGTCAGCTTGCGCTTTTCCAGCTCAAAGAAGAACCTCCTGAGTGCGGGCATGGCATGGGCATTATCAGTTTCCAGCAGCACTACCACATTCGATGCTTCCAGCGCTGCCAGGGCATCATCGCCCAGGTCAGTGGCCTTGAGCTTCAGAAAGTTGAGGGCATCATCGCAGTGCTCTGCTGTCGCCAACTCATCCAGACTATACACCGGGTGGCGATTCAGTTTCGAATCGAGTTGCTTCCATGCCTTATAGTCTACCAATTCACGGAGTCCGTTTGGCAGCATAAAAGCCGAGGTATTGGTACCTGTGTACACAAAGTCACAGCCCTGGTCGTTCATTCTCCACTTATCCGGTTCGGGCAAATAGAAATGGCCTATCGCCTTAAGGTCTTTGTATTCCGGCTGATCTAAATGCCGCAGGTCAGCAATAACTCTGGGCACATTGCTCCCTCCTATCGTCAGCACTTCCGCGCTCTTGCGCTTGTGGTAGTGAAAAGGGTCAATGGGAGACTCTTCCATAGAAGGCACCTCAGCATGCCCTGCTCTGTTATCATACCTGCGAATCAGCTTTTCAGCTACAGGTGCTTCAAACTCGGGTTCTTCTGTGAGCGAGACTCTGACGGTATCTCCCAGGCCATCTTCCAGCAGGGCGCCAATGCCCACGGCAGATTTGATACGGCCATCTTCTGCCTCACCGGCTTCAGTTACACCCAGGTGGAGCGGGTAAGGCTTGAGTCCCTCCTCTTCCAGCTTTTGCACCAAGAGCCTATAGGCCTGTACCATGATCTGGGTATTGCTGGCTTTCATTGAGAGCACAATCTGGTAGTAGCCCAGGTCTTCGCAGATCCTGAGAAATTCCAGTGCTGACTCTACCATTCCGAGGGGGGTATCGCCATAACGGCTCATGATCCTGTCAGAGAGCGACCCATGGTTGGTACCAATGCGCATAGCGGTACCATGCTCTTTGCAGATTTCGACCAGTGGGGCAAACCGCTGGCGGATTCTGTCGAGCTCCGCATTATAGGTCTCGTCAGTGTATTCTATATTTTCGAAGCGCTTCTTATCGGCATAGTTACCGGGGTTTACGCGTACTTTTTCTACAATCCGCGCTGCGAGCTCAGCAGCATTGGGAGTAAAGTGGATATCAGCCACCAGGGGCACTTCGCACCCTCTTTTTCTAAGCTCTTCTTTGATATGGCGCAGGTTTTCGGCCTCTTTGATACTTGGCGCAGTAATACGCACCAGCTCACATCCCGACTCTACCATTCTGAGTGTTTGCTCCACCGAGCCTTCTGTATCCATGGTATCAACGGTAGTCATTGACTGAACTACAATGGGGTTATCTCCACCAATGACTACATCGCCCACTCTTACGGGAATGGTTTCCCTTCGGCTATAAGAAAAAAGGCTATTACAGTATTTTTTTACCGCGTCAACTGCTTGATCCATAGATACACTTCTAGTGTTTCAAAGGTAACCGGAAATGAAGAAAAATGTTATTTTGAAAAGACTAAAACATAAGATTATGAAAGTGAGTTTTCTGGATCATGTAGCAATTCGGGTGACAGACCCTGAAGTATCTGTCCGGTGGTATGAGACGACCCTCGGACTAATAACCTGATTTCGATTATTCTTAGTAGGTTCAGAATTTCCTAAACTTTGAATAGTCAAGGCATCTTTATTTGATATAGCAGGTAGCAGGCTATATCAAATAAAGAAAACGCAGGATATTGGAATTTATGGAATAGCTTTTAAATGAATCCACCTCTAAACAGTCATTTTCTGCCTAAAAGGCACTTGCCGTAGCCCGCTATGGCTGCTTGCCTTTTAGTGGAAACTAATTGTTTGTAGGCGGTCTGAACTCTAAATAATAATCGAACTCAGGTTTATACGTTTTGACGATCAGGACCGCTGGGGCTACCCTATTATGGTACAGGCTGGAAAAACGGGAATTGCCTTGTTTCCCGCTCTTAGAAAGGACGACCTCCAATATGTCAGTTCACGCATACATATTGCCTTTAACGTAGACAGGGAGAGCTTTCGAGCCTTTCAGCACGCTTTTGAGCAAAAGGGTATAGGTTTTTCATTTGAAGACCATCACTTTTTCACTCCATCTACATTATAGATCCGGATGGTTATAAAATTGAATTGACTACTCCTGCTGTGTCAGGTGGGTAGAGTCCTGTAAATGCTCAGAATCAGCGTATGTGATTAAAGCAGTTGACCTGAAGATTCTGATATTATCGACTCATTGAAAAGAATTAATCTATCTAACACCTACTTATGCTTTTACCAAAGTAGATATGTAAAATTGAGCGATATTGCCACTACCCTTAACGTAATAGACCTCTCTTCACTTGCCTCATCCCCCACCGAAGTGTTATACCTCAGTGCAGCAGCAAACTTATCTACTTCAAAGCCTAAGCCTGCCGTAAACCCAATGTCTCGCTTTCGAATATTAATCTCCAAAGAGTCATCCCTGAATTGCAGTTCTCCATTTAACCGTGTCCGGCCGTTGATAATTTCAACTCTACCAGCAAGTGAATGCGCAAAATAAAGACCTCCTTCAAAGAAAAAGGCTCCGTTATGCCAGATAGATATATTTACATTAGTCAAAAAATGGAATGACAAATGAGTATTTTTGAAATTGTACGAGGCCTCTGTCACTAAGTTAGTAACCGGAATATCACGATACCATGATGTCTCAGTATTTTGAGTTCTGACTTTAAACTCTCCTCTATAAACGAACCTATCATCTCTTTTAGGTTTTACTCTAATAGCTAACCCCAGTTCAAACCAGTTACCTTTCTCAAATTGAGATGCCGCCAATCGGTTATTTGAAGCACCTCCTTTTGCAGACTCTCCCGGGTCTCCGACTATTACTTTGCCAACCCCCAGTGTAAGACCAAAGTCCGTATCCTGTAGCTTCTTCTCAGGTTGGTAAGTGATTTTATCACCTTTACATTTAGCATAGGCAGAAAGAATATTTGCGAGAGATTTGCTGTTGTATTGAGCAGAACTGACTCTCTCACCTATATCAGGGCAATCAATTAAAAATCGTAATAATTGTCTGACATATTGCTTGCGTTCATCAACTCTGCGGATATCATCGATGTAGATGTATTTTCTAAGCAGCAATAGTTCATGCAGTTCATTTTCATATCGATAGTACAGTCTATTGACTCTCCCCTTATCCAAAAAGGAATAGAATCCATAGTCCTTCGTTTTAGCCACAGTCAGGAGAAAATGTTTTCCCCTTTCGGCTCCTTTTTCCTCACCCATTTCAACAGGAAGTTTTGTGTTTGAGTCCTGATTTTTAGTAATGGTATGAGATTCAAAAAGCAGGTCCAGCTCTTTAATGTAAAAAGCCCGGATATCATTTTGAGTGAGTAGTTGCTCACTGCCATTAGCGTTAAAGGATATACTCTGCGGATTCAGATACTTATTCTTGCGCAAATGCCTCCCCGAAATAGTGTCTCCTGAATTATCAACAATGTAACCCGTATAGTATCGGTCATTCTTGCCTTGTGCAATGATCATTGCAGGAATAAGAAAAAGTACGCTTAAAAGAATTTTGCACCTCATGTTAATTACCATTTTTCTTTAAACCAGTTGTCAATACTCTTAGGGGGCCTGATCTGTCTGATCAGGAATTAAGATATAAAAAACCAAAGTATTGCAGGTAACATAGTTTGGTACTGATATAAACAAAAAGGTCATCAGTTTCAGAAAGAATAACTGATATTTTACCAGACTCAGGTGCAGCTTCTTTTAAATATCACCCAATTGGGGGCTCAGTACAATCTCCTCCACTACGGTGTTGGGAGGTAAGGCATAAGCTCCATAAATGGCATCGGCAATATCGCTGGCTTTCATAAAACGATCCTGGGGTAGGTCAACACCTTCCCAACTGGCCGTATAGGTAGCTCCTACCAAAATTGGGGCAACTCTAACGCTATGAGTGCTCATTTGAGGATCATCTCTTTTTATCCAGCCATTGATGGTCACAGAATTTGGTTAACTACACCAATCATTCAATAAGGGAGTATATTCAGAACTGTCAATAAAACGGCTCTTATTCACTACTAAGAGCGGATAAGAGCTGTTGATTCTTTGAAAAGCCTTAGGTACTAAAAGTAATAAACAACATTCAGTGCAAAACCGGCTGCTCTGAGTGCCATTTGCGTGTCTACATCAATGTTCTCTCCCAAGGCACGATAATATCTCAGGCTGACCCCAAACTGATCAATCTCACCTCCGATTCCCACTACAAAGCCTGCCTCATTATCAATGATAGGGTCGTCAAGTGTTTGGTTGGTAAAAGAATAGTTTTCGCCACCATTAAAAACGCCATTGGCCATTTCCACACTTCCCGATACTGAAGTACCCCAGTAGCCCCCGAATTCAAAAAAGACTGCCGAATTATCCCATTGAGCTAAATGAGCATTTGCCAACAAATTGATACGCATGTAGGTATTGTTGATTTCATAGTTAATACGGCTCAAAACACTTTGCACTGGTACAGGGCGGTTCCACTGAGCTTTCACTTTTCTGCTGACAAGCTTTAACTCAGCTTTATAGGTAAAACGACTATCTCTCCTGGACCTGACTTTGAGGGCCAAACCAAACTCAAACCAGCCTCCTCCCTCATCAACGCTATTGAGAAACCTGTTATTTCTTTCGGAAATTCCTGTGGTAGCAGAGGGATCAGCAGAGGTAACAGTTCCAATACCAAGGCTCAGGCCCAGCTTTGCTACTATCCTGTCCTTTCTTGGCTGATAAGTGATCTCATCATTTCTACACGTTGCATATTTCCTTAGCACTGAACGGAGTGCAGTGGTGTTATAACCCACTTTGTCAATCATCGGTTTGAGTCCGTCACATCCGATCATTAGTCCCAAAAGTTGAATTCTATAACGGGCTTTTTCCTCCAGCATTTGAGTACCATCAGGGAAAACGTACCTCTTGTAATACAGGAGCTCGTCAATTTTATCACCTTGTTTAAAGTACAGACGCTCCACACCTGACTTTTCCAGAAAAGAGAAGATACCATACTCAGCGGTTTTGGCCACTACCAAAACAAAGTGCCTGGCAGTTTCTGTCTCATTCGTATACTCACCCGATATAGGCACCAATGTGTTAGAGTCTTTGTTTTTTGAGATAGTGTTTGAGTCAAAAAGTAAATCCAGTTCATTGATGTAAAATGAGAGGATATTGTTAGGGGTATATTCCTGATCAGTACCATTAGCATTGAAAGTAATGGCCTCCGGGGAGAGATAGTTATTGTCCTTTAAAAGTCTTCCTCTAAGGGTATCTCCCGCTGAACGTACTATGTAACCGGTATAGTAACCATCTTCCGTCTCCTGAGCCATAGCTCCGGTGACTACCAGCAGAAGCATAAGGGTACTCCAAAAATTCTTCATTGTCATTTATAGTTATTTTGGTAAATCATTAACGTCTTCCCCGGATGGCACAATTTTAAAATCTCAAACCCTTCTCAGTCTGTTAAAGAGGATCAAAGTTCTACACAGGGTTCATCTGCTTGTTAGTGTTATGGAAATAAATGAAGTGAGCTCATGTGACTAACTTTTTTTACGATTTGAAAATTACCGAGACAGTGGGTGCCAGTACTAAGATTTAAATATCACCTAATTGTGGCCTCAGTATAATCTCTTCTACCACGGTGTTGGGAGATAAGGCATAAGCACCATAAATGGCATCGGCAATATCTCTGGCTTTCATAAAGCGATCCCGGGGTAGGTCTACACCTTCCCAACTGGCTGTATAGGTAGCTCCTGCCAAAATTGAAGTAACGCGTACACCATGAGGTTTCATGTCTTCTCTGAGGGCCTTGGTAAAGCCCAGCAGTGCAAACTTGGAGATAGAGTAGCTTCCGCCTCCTGCATAAGCCTGAATACCGGCAATAGAACCGGTAGTAAATACATGACCAGATTTTTGCGCTACCATACCCGGAACCAAAGCACGAGTCAGGTAGTAAGCACTGTAAAGATTAGTTTCGATCATAAGCTCCAGGTTACCTTCCTCTTCGTCATGCACAGCACCGGGAATAAAAACACCGGTATTGTTGAGCAGCATGTCTACTGGCCTGCTAAGGCCCTTTACTTTTTCTGCAAAAGCTTTCACTTCTTCCTTTTTTGAAAGGTCGGCCTGTTCGGTCCATATACTTGCCTCAGGGTAGGTGTCTTTCATTTCGGCTAAAAGACTCTCAAGGTTTTCCTTCCTTCGCGCACAGGTAACCACATCAAAGCCTTCGCTCAGGAATTTTTCTACGGTTGCTCGCCCTATCCCTTTGGTTCCTCCGGTAATTACTGCCAGTTTTCGCATGTTATACTAATTGATGGTTTTGCCGTTATCCTTTCGGTTTGAAATTAATGCGAATAATTGGACTTTGGTTTACCAGCCGGGGAATGATTTCGCACAAGTTTTGTTATTTTAACGCCTCGCCTCAGCAAAGACGCTATTTAGAAGGGCACATCGCTTATGTTTAGAATTGGTCAATACGTATTATTTCTCGGGGCTCTGTTTAAAAACAGGGAGTCTTTCAGAACCTACGTAAACCTTGTATTAGACGAGTGTATCTACATCGGTATCAACTCCATTGTGCTAGTGGGGCTGGTGGCAGTCTTTATGGGTGCTGTATCTACCCTGCAAACAGCCTATAACCTGGTTAACCCCCTGATTCCCGATAGTGTGATAGGCCTGGTTGTGAGGGATTTGACCATTCTGGAGCTGGCTCCTACGATCACGGCCATCATATTTGCCGGTAAGGTAGGTTCAAGTATTGCCGGTAACCTGGGCACCATGCGTATCACTGAGCAAATTGACGCCTTGGAGGTAATGGGCATCAATCCAGTCTCGTACCTGGTTTTACCAAAAATTATCGCCACTCTGTTGATGTATCCACTCTTAGTAATACTGGCCGGTTCACTGGCCATTTCAGGGGGGTACCTGGCAGCTGAGTATGGAGGGGTATTGGCCACAGCAGATTTCTTTGTTGGTCTGAAGCAGGAATTCAACCCATTCTCTGTACAGTTTGCCCTGATAAAATCGATCGTTTTTGCCTTTTTGGTATCGTCAATTTCTGCCTATATGGGCTTCTATACTAAAGGGGGAGCCCTGGAAGTAGGACAGGCCAGTACCAGGGCAGTGACGGTAAGCTGTATTTCTATTTTATTGAGTGATTTTATTCTGGCACAACTACTACTGGTCTGATGATAGAGATTAAGAACTTGTACAAATCGTTTGATGAGAAGAAGGTGCTCCAGGACATTAACAGCACTTTTGAGCAAGGAAAGACCAACCTGATTATCGGGGCCAGTGGCTCTGGAAAAAGTGTTTTGCTTAAAAACACCGTAGGCCTGCTCAAGCCTGACTCGGGCCAGGTTTTGTACAATGGCAGAAGCTTTGTAGATGCTGATCGCGATACGAAAACCGAAATCCGAAGAGAGATTGGAATGCTCTTTCAGGGTGGGGCGCTTTTTGATTCTAAAAATGTGGAGCAAAATGTGAAGTTCCCGCTGGATGTACTCACCAAAATGCCCGAGGATGAAAAGATGGATCGGGTGAACTTCTGTCTGAAAAGGGTAAGCCTCGAAAACACCAACAAACGCATGCCTTCAGAAATAAGCGGTGGTATGCAAAAGCGTGTTGGCATTGCCAGGGCCATTGTAAACAATTCAAAGTACTTGTTTTGCGATGAACCCAATTCAGGCCTGGACCCTCAGACCTCCATTCAGATAGATCGCTTGCTTCAGGAGATTACAGACGAATATCAGATCACCACAGTCATCGTTACCCACGATATGAACTCAGTAATGGAGATAGGTGAATACATCATCTTCATCTGCAACAGCCACAAGCTCTGGGAAGGTGACAACAAAGATATTATTCACTCAGGTGTAAAAGAGCTGGACGAGTTTGTTTTTGCTAACAATATGATGCGCAAGTTCAGAGAATTAAGTTTATAAGGACTGGTTTCAGCCCCTTCTATTCTCTTTATTTCAAAGCAATCATATCATAAACTACTTTGATTCTTTGCCCCGCTTGGTCGGGTACTCTTCGCTAAGCGTATCCCACTCGTTAAAGGAGCCATCGTACAGGCGGACTTTGTAGCCTAGCCCCTTTGCTATGGTATAGATCACAGAAGCCCTGAGCCCCACGTGACAATAGGCTACCACTTCTTCTTTTTTCTTTGCCCCTGACTCTTCGTAATAAGCCTTTAATGTATCCAGGTCTTTCAGAAACAGGTTTTCATCCACAATGTCGAGCCAGCAAATATTCTCTGCACCGGGGATATGACCAGACCTTTTATAGCTGTCGCGGGTATCTTCCGCACCCTCGTAATAGTTGGCTCTGCGGGCATCTATCACATTAATTTCATCTTTGAGAGAGTTGGCGTTGACATAGTCCTTATCTACTTTGATTGCCCTGTTTGGCTTGAGTGTTAAGCCTGCTACTTCGGTAGGTGTAGCCTTGAAAGTCTCCGTACTGGTGGCTAGAGAGTTAGCACGCCAGCCTTTCATACCCCCATCCAGAATTCTTGTCTGGTTGCCCAGGCCAAAGTAATCGAGGGTAAAGTAGAGCCTGAAGCCTGCTGCATGTCCGTCAGTACCATGTACTATCACTATTCTGGATTTGTCGTTAACTCCAAAATTTCTCAATGTTGCTGTGAAGTCCGCAAGCTCAGGTAGCTCCCAGTACAGGTTACCCACCACCACGGTAAAATCTTTTCTCCCCATCAGTTGTGCTCCCTCAATATGTCCCTTTGCATAGCTGGCCGAGTCTCCTACATGCAGAATCACCAGATTTTTATCAGCTTGGTGCTTTTGCATCCATTCCTGATCGACCATGATTTTCTTAAACCCTTTCTGGGCAAAAGCCGGGGCTGAAAAAAGTACCAGTAAGAGTGTGAATAATGTGATTCTGACTTTCATAATAATTGTAGTTTGACCTAGTGCTTCAATATTAGGAAGATCGGCCCTGAATATGGGTTAATGAAATGTTAAGGCAGTTAACAATCAGCGCCTCAGAACAGCGCACTCACCTGCACACGGCCTACATGAACAGCATTATTATCACCGGATTTGCGGCCATCATAGCGAAGGCTGAGCTGTAGCCCATTCCCCAGACGCTGCTGAATATTGAGGTTCCAGGTATAATTCTTACCGGGTCGCAGTGCTTCCAGCAGCTCATATCCCACTGCTGAGTTTTCATCTCCGGTAAAATCAATATTAATCAGCTTGAAGGTGCCATTCAGTGTTGTTTTGGCAGCCTTGGCATACCTCACGTCCATCAACACTTCTCTGATTTCAGAACGCTCGGTGGAGCTCTCCGTAAATCCGTTTCGCCTGTCTCTGAATGAAAGCCCCCCCGTGAGCCTGAGTGTATTGATGGGCTGCCAGGTAATGGTGGGCCGGTAGACGTCACCTGACACCAAATAATTTCGCTGTAGCAGCACATCTGAACTACTGGCCCGTTGCTGGTCTATATAGGTAAGGTCCAGGTTGGTTCTGCGATTGATTTTCCAGCGGATGTGTGCCCTGAGGTCTTTGTTGTTTATACTTTCAAAACCATTGGTGAGTAGCTGCTTGTTCAGCGTCTGGGCTATGCCAAAATCAGCGGCAAAGGCAGACCTGGACTTGTTATAGAAAAGGGTAGAGCGCAGATTTTCTCTTGAGGACAGTAATGAATCATCACTTACATTGAGAGGTAAGAGTCGCGTGGAGAGGTTGTCGTCTGTGATTTTAGAGTTCAGTGTCCAGGAGCTATTATTGGAAAGCTGGCTCAGAAACTTCTTTAAACCTTTGCCTTCTTTCCACTGGCCGGGAGCCTGTATACGAAGGCGATAGCTGATATTGGTATTGAAGGCTTCTTCATAGGTATCTGTAGGCACAAAAATCTTAGCATAATTTCTTTCATCAGCATTTATGGCCAGGTAGAACTCGCTCAGGTTCTGCACGCCATCTCCGTTGTCATCACGCCAGGTGTGGGTACCTTCTCCTGTAGGCACCAGCAGAAAGATAAACTCTCTTCGCAGCTCACGGCTATTGGAAAGGTTATACGAAAGCTCTGACTGAATGGCCCTCTTAAAGAACTGACCCGTCCAGTCCACCCGCCCCATAATGGTCTCATCATTTCTATCTTCTCCCTCCACGTTGAGATTTTCCAGGTTACGATAGGTGAAAAGGATATTGAGATTCTGCGTTTCGTCAATCTGGGTTTTGAAAAAGGCATTCCAGGTTTCAGAACGGTTGTTGTCTATCAGTTCTCCGTTCAGGGGCAAGCGGTCTTCCCTGATGCTGTAGTCAATACCGTAAGTGGTATTGAGGGTATCGCTATTCTTTATGTAGACACTATGTTCGGAAAAGTTCATGGCGGTGCGCAAAACGGCATTGTCAAGGTTACTCTTCACGGCATTGCGGTCGACCCGATAGCGATAGCCCGGAGTAAACCATTTGGTACGCAATGCGAGGTCTGTATTGAGACGGGTCCATTCTGAGCTAATGTTGAGCTGGTCATTATTCATAACAAACAGGTCCGACCTTAAAAGCAATGGTCCCAGTTCTTTACTGGCGGAAAGCACATGCTGAAAGCCATCTACCGCAGTCCCCCGTTTTCTCCTCACCAACTTATAGTCTATGCCGTTGAGGCTATTCTTTTGAAGAGAGACTCCCGCATTGAGGATGTTTTCTGCGGCAGGTTCTATCAGGTCCTGCGCATTGAAGCTCCAGTCTCTGTCAAACTCTATATAGCGTACCCGGTCGATAAAGGAGAAGTACTTATTGTTGAACTCATAGGATAGCAGGGCATTGAACTTATAGTCCGTCAGCCCCTTGAGTGGACGGTTTTTGCTCTCATAAATGGCCTTATAGGCAAAGCCCCTATCGTCTTCGGCATCCAGGTCGGAAAAAAGGTTCTGGTCATTTACAGAGGTGGCTACCTCAAGGTTAATGGCATCGTACTCGTTGAGTTTCATACCGGCTGCTGCGGTAAACATTTGCCTTTGATTAGGGGCATTGAGCTGGCTGACCGGCTCATAGTTGCCTTGCAATTCTCCATTTACAGGTGCGATCCATTCAAAAATTCTTCCATTGGCCGTGGCATTCAGCAATATATAATTTCCCTGGTTCAGCCCTACTTCAGAAAACTGAACTGTAAAATGGGCGCTGTCCGGGTTGGTGGAGTACTGAAAAATGTCGTAGGTGTTTCCGAGGTTGTCTCGCCCCTCTGTTTTTCGATACAGAATCAGGTCTGGCGTAAAGCCTACACTATCCACCCTGGTGGTAATGGCCTGGGTAAGATCATCTCCGGCATTGCTCAGGATGATCTGTTCCTGATTACTGAGTTCAAAAGAGAGTGGCTGGTTTCGGTTGTCTTTCTCCCGGTAATAATTCAGCGCGAAATTGAATTTATCGTTATACTGGTAATGGCTGGCCTGCAGTATGGACCGTGTATAGTTTTGGTCTGCAAACTCAAAGTCGACCCTGATCCGGGAAAATTGTGTAATGAGTACCCTGTTAGTAAAGGTGATTTCCCCCAGGTTATAATCCACTACATATTCGTTATTAAAGCCCCGTGTAAGCTGACGCCCATCCAGAAATACTTTTTCTGAGCCGGCAATGATGATGACAAAACGCTCATTATTGGGTCCTCTCACCCGATAGGGTCCCAACACGCCTTCTATAGGCTCAATGATGTCTGAGTTGAAACGGCCCTTGGCTACAGAAGCTGCCAGCGTGGTCTCGGCTTTAAAACCGTTGGCCATTTCATAGCTGGTTCTCAGCTGTGCACCCTGCACGTTTTTGTAATAGCGCAAGAAGTTGGAGGCTCCGTTTCTCAGTACTACATCACCGGCTTTTAAGGACCAGTTATCGTTATAAAGCTGAATATAAATGTTATCGAAGTCCTGAATCTGCTGGGTATTACCTTCGGGTTGAAAGGGCACATTCCGGTCGGTAATAACAGCCCTGAGGTTCACATTTTCAGTCAGCTGACCTTCCATCTGCAGGTTGAGACTTGAGTTTACAAATACATCTTGCCGGTTGCCAAAGGAAATGCCACGGGTGATGCTCCCTGTCTTCTGAATACCATCGGTTTGAAAAACTTCTTCTCTTTTAGGTATCGCCAGGGACTGCTGGTAGAGCACAGCATCTTTGAAAAGGGCAGTGCTGTCATAAATCTCCAATGTACGGTTGGCCTTCGCACTGTGCAGATCAAAGGGAAGCGTACGGTAGCAGACGAGTACTGAATCGAGACCAGTAGAAGCTATGGTAATTTCGTTTGCAGCCAGGTTGAATTCAAAGCGGATACCCTCATCAACTTTAATGCTTTCAGGAATAACGGTGAGGGAATCGAGTACCACCGGCTTGTCAAAGGTGCTGACCCACTTACAATCAGGGACCGACTCCTGGGCAAAAGGGCTCAGGTGTGCAAGAAGTAGTAGGAGTGAAATACAATAGCCACGCAGCACAATCAATCCATTAATGGAAACTCGATGAAAAAGGTAGTACCCTGACCGGTCTCAGACTCGAACCAGATACTACCGCCTGCATGCTCTACTCCACGCTTGGCGATGGCCAGACCGATACCTGACCCCTTTTCCTTAGTGCTAAATTTAGGTATAAATATTTTTTCCTTGATGTCTTCGCCAATACCTGCACCGTTATCTGACACACTGATTCTCGCACGCGTAGAAGTGAGCACAAGCTCTACCTCCAGTTTGGCCTTTTTGTCATCGGGCACCGACTGAATTGCATTCAGAATAAGGTTATTGAAGATGCGTCCAAGCAGGTTTTTATCGCCTTCTATCCACACCGGATTTCGGGGTATGTTGGCATTGATCTCTACCTCTTCGGCACTGAACAGGCGGGTAGCCTTCTTCAATACATCAGCGACATCAAGCCGCTCACTGAGGGGGATGGGCATTTTGGCAAAGGAAGAGAATGAGGTAGCGATGTCGCTCAGAATCTCTACCTGCCCCAGCAAGCTGTCAATGGGTTTGTTATGATTTTGCCCAAGGTCCTGACCGGCTGCAAGCACCCTTTTCAGGTGCTGTAGCTTCAGCTTCATAGGAGTCAAAGGGTTTTTAATTTCATGGGCTACCTGCTGAGCCATTTCACGCCAGGCGCTCTCTTTCTCACTCAATGCAAGGGCTTTCTTACTCTTCTCCAGGTTTACCAGCATGCGGTTATACTCCTTTACCATCAGGCCAATCTCATCATCAGCGGCCCATTCCAGAGGTTCGTTGTACTTAGAAAGTGTGGTGGTTTTGATCTTTTGCGTCAGGTACTTAAATGGATATGTGAGGATACGGGAAGCCAGAAACGACAGGATTACAAACACTATGAAAATGAACGTAAAGGCATTGAGGATATTGGAGAGAATATCCGTTTGCTGGCGCTTGAGCTGCTCTTGTGATTCAAAGAATGGAATACTGAGTATACCTATCAGTCTGTTATCTTCATTGGACCGAATACCATAGTAAGTAGCCTGGTAGGTAAGGTCTCCCACAAACTCCTCGAAAATGCTCTTGTTATTGCCGCGCTCCACAATAGAGGCCATAGCTCCGGGATTGGTGTAGGAAGAGAGTATCTGGTTCTCAAAAATCAATCGCTGGTTGGTGGCTACCAGACGGCCGTTGGTATTGAAAATATTGATATCTGCCCGTGAATACTCACTGATCTCAGACACCCTGTTTTCCAGGGTTTCATTATTGGCATTCTGGCTTTCGAGAAAATTCTCCAAAGTAGCCGATAGGTTTTGACCTGCACTTTCCGTTACATCCAGGTACTCTGTTTCTATATTTCTGCGCACAGTATCATTGACCAACCGCAATACCACAATACTTACAATAATCAGCGGCAGAAAGAAGGCAAAGTTCAGCAGGATCTGAATCTTGGCTGAAATGGAAACCCCTTTGTTTCGTGAGTTATAGAATACAGCACTGATGAGGAAGATAAGGATAATCATCACTACCAGCGACAGGAAGAAGATGGCAAAATTCGTAATGATATAGCGGATGGGGTAAACGTGGCTGCTTATGACAAAGAACTCTCCTGTGCTCCTACCGGCTACTGCCAGGTGTCGGTAGTTGTCTTCCAATACACCTTCTTCAAACAGCAGCGTACTGTCATGAGTAGCCAGTGCAAAATCTCTCCGGTAATTATAGTCTCCCACGCTGCTTATGAGCTGCCCGTCCCGGTATATTCCGTAGTCGAAGTGGCCGGTGGCAGGGTTAAACGATGGATCTTCAAACAGAAGCCTCGGTAGAATACTGTTATTCAACTGCTCTTTTCTATCAAGCTTTACCACCACATAGCCAATGACGTTGCCGTAACGCCTTACCTCGCTAAACAGATAGTATTGGTTGATAAACCGATCATTGACAAAAAAGAGGTTATCGTATTCAGTACCGTATTCAGGGGTTGCGTATACTTCACGAAGTGCCTCATAATCGAGGGTATTGGGATTGCTGATGGCATTTCCATAGCCGTTATACAACAGTATTTCTATATCGTACTTATCGAAGTAATCCCCCAGGTAGGTTTGCCTGATGGTAAGCCTGACAGAACCTTTGGGGGTAAAAGGATTTGAGATACCGGTTTGAATCAAAACGTCTCCTCCTATCTCCTCTCCTGCTCTGGACAGCAAGAACTCCGCTGTGAGGTCATTCTCTGTAAGCAGCTCTGTGGCAAGGCTCAGTTTCTCCTGGCGGTCGAGCCCTGAGATATGCCTCATGAGTACAAAGTCGCTGATAGCAGCAATAAGGAAAGATGCGAGGAAGAAATAGAGGAAGGTATTATAACTCACACTGTTGATCTGATCGGCCAACTTCATGCGATAGACGATCAGCAGGTACAAGCTCCACAGCAGCAAAATGAAGGTCAGCGAATTACCCAGCCATAAGAACAGTGCAAGTGAGCCTCCCGCTATGGTCAGTAAGCCTGCAATTACCGCTGCTGGTTTAGGCACTAATAAAATCTCTTTGGACGCAAGCTGTGCCACCAGAAAGCACATGACTCCATTGATAAACAGTAACAGATAGCTGATGATCCTGAAAGGGCTCAGGCTTATGTCCTGCGCGATGTCCAGGGACCATTGCGAGTTGTGCAATAGTGACTCTACCTCCAGCTCAAAATAGACGAGTGAGCCCAGGGATAGTACGAGTAGAATGGCGAGATCCCATAGGCTGGCCACCTCTTTTACTTTCTGCCGCTTGCTGTAGCTGCGATAGCCAAACATAACCACTCCCATCAGACAGAGCTGGTTGAGTACGAAGTCACCCAGAGAGGGCTGCCAGATACTGGAGGCAAAGAACTCCGGTTCAAAGAGATCGAGGTCCATTACACTTAATGGAAACTCATACCTGATCATTACCCAGCGCAGCAGAAAGAAGAAGGCTGAGAGCACAATCACGCCAAAATAAGCCTTGCCACTTTCTTCAAGCTGCCCGGCATACCGATAGCCGGACAAAATGAAAAACAGAATGACCATAAAAAACAGCAACAGTATAAAGATGCTGTAGGTCGGATACTCGATCTTCATGGCCTCTGCTCCGGAGAAACTAAAAAGGTAAATTGCTTCACGCGAGTAAATCCGGTTGCTTTCGCTTTTCGCCTGTGTGCTCGAAAGCTTGTATTCGGTTTTACCAAATACCCTGGAGTTCAGTCCGTTTCTTCTGAAATTATTGCTGATGGGAATGTCAGAGTAGAGAGGCAATAGTTCGTAGACCTCTACAATTCGATTTTGCCCACTGTTGAGTACCCTGCGTTTGACAATATATTCGCCACTTTTGAGCTTAAGATATTTGTAGAGATAGGTACCTTCAAAGGTGCCATATTTAGGGACAAAACGGTCGGTAGACCAATAGATCAGTTCACCGTCTTCAAAGATGTAATAGGGAAAAATATCATCTTCGTTAAAGCGATTAAAAACCCGGTTGAGGTCTACAATGGCCCTGTTGCTGATATCGTCCAGGCGTTCGTCCAGCACGTCCAGCTCATTCCACAGGCTCTGAGTAATGGTCTCCTTAGGGTCTACCCTGCGCTTATTATCTGCAAAGATCACCTCGTCTATCACCAAAGTAACCACGAGCAGCAGCAGACAGCTGATTATGTAAAAGTGTGACCTGAATGCGTTTTGTATCGCAGGCAAATTTGTAATCCCTCGTTTTAAGGTTGGCACTGAGCTTTAAACTCACCTGATCCCTCTCAAAATGAGATCGTTGCCAACCCAGACTTTCAATAAAATACTAACTATTTCCTTTAGTATCCAAGGTGGGTTTGTACTTCAGGCCTCCGAAGGCGTAGAGATACAAAATCCTGGAATACCGAAACATGAGAGGATACAGCAAAATTACTTCCAAAATGATCGCGATCAGGTAAGTATCTGGAGATTTTGGTTCAAAAAGATGATAAATGACAAAGGCACTGACGAGAAACAGCCCCACATTTAAGCCATAACTTACATACATGGCTCCATCAAAGAAGCGAGGCTCTCGGGTATAATTGACTTTGCAGTGGGTACACTGCTTGTGCATTCGGGCAAAACGCCTGAGGCGATAAGGCCCTGTTTCAAAAAGGTTGCCCTTATGACACTGCGGGCACTTACCCTGCAGTATGGCGAGCAGCCTGGACTTTGCGCGCATTGCGGTTACGTTTGCTCGTTCTATACCAAAAGTATGCTAAGGCTCCCAGCAATACATAAGGGGCAAAGAACAGATACATGATACCCGTATTGAGGTTAGCTGCCATGGTGGTATCACCTGCACTTACTGAAGACTCCATAGCCCCCCGGCACATGGCACATTGGGCAAAAATGGATTGTGTTCCTAACAGGAGCAGACATCCACTTAAGATTATCCGATTCATCCATTTTTTCATATTGCAAATTTAAGGTACAAAGGCCACATTTTCTACTAAAACTGATAATAGGGACTGATTAGCATATATACGGCTACTCCCGAAACAGACACATACAACCAGATAGGAAAGGTATATTTCACCAGCTTCTTATGCTTCTCAAAGTCTTTGGTCCAGGCATGGTAGAAAGCGAGCAGCACGAGCGGCACTACACTGATGGAGAGTACGATATGTGAAATAAGCAGTGTATAATAGACGTACCTCAGGGCACCCTCCCCTCCGTAAGGAGTGGAATCAGCCGAGGCATGGTAAGTGACATAGCATAGCAGGAAGATAGCCCCCAGCACCAGTGCTGTGGTGTTCATTCGCTGGTGGAGCGCCACATTCTTTTTCTTAATGGCTACCAATGCCAGTATAAGGCACAGGGCGGTCAGGGAATTGAGTATACCTATAACGTGTGGCAGGTTGTAGACCCACTGACCTAAATCCAGCTTTTGGCGCATTCCCAATAGCAGTGCCACTACCAACGGAATAGCAATGGACAATATTCTGATCCAGAGCAATGATTTCTTCGACTTGGCAATTTCCATACTTATTGCAGCTCTTTGTTTGTTAATAATATACCCAACTCATCGATGAGGCGATCGGTTTCGGATCTTTCCATAATATTGAAGTAGCCTCTGATTCTATCCTTCGAATCAATGAGTACTACCCTGTTATCGAGCTTACTCATTACCATATCGCAGTATTTCAGATCGGACCAGGTAGCTGAGTCGAGCTCATTGATGCGCCAGAAACCTTCCATAAACTGAATGCGCTGGCTGTAATCCGTTACATCCTTAGCACTCATGCTGGCTGCATTAACATAGGAGGTCATCACTACCTTAGGTTCATTGTAGAACCTGTCTTGCACCCTCTCCAGCTCTTCAAGCCGGGTCTTCAGCACAGGACCATCCATTCTCTCAAAATGCACCACTCTGTGCATTGCTACGGGAAGGTTTCCATTCTGAACATAGTATTGCTCTGCTGACCTTTCTATGCATGGCATGTTCATCAGTGTGTCCTGCTTTACCCCTGATTCGTAGAAAACAGGTATGTCCAGCCTGGGTTCTGACAGTAGCTGAAAGAAGGCAATGAGAGCAATGGGAAAGCCAATGATGGCGGTAATAAAAACAACTTTCTTATTCATAATAAATCCCTAAATCCAAAAAAATCAGGCCAACTGCGTCAACCTGATTTCTCTATTCAATATCTCTTTGTTCAAGGTCAGTGACCCGGTTCGACTTTTTCAGTAGCAGCCGGTCCTTCAAAATCGACAATGCCTCTGCTATCCTTAATGGCAGCGCCTTCCAGATTTACCAGAGCTACGATCAGCCAGATGATAAAGATCATCGGCAGAATGATTGAGTACATCAGGCCTTTAATTTCATGACCTAAGTGCATGAACTCACTGACTATAAAGAATGCCTTCACAATAGTAAGACCCACAAAGATCACACTTCTTAGCATTCCGGCTCCCATACCAAATGCAAAACCATATTCGATAAGCGTGATAATGGCCATCCACATGGCCACCTTCCAGATACCTCTGATTTTGCTTTTATCTGCCGGTTGTACGTGTACTGTAGTTGCTTGTTCCATAATTGATAATCTGTCAGATCAAGTAGAAAAATGTGAAAACGAATACCCAAACGAGGTCTACAAAGTGCCAGTAAAGTCCTGTTTTCTCTATCATCTCGTAATGGCCTCTCTTCTCATACATGCCATTGGCCGAGTTGAAGAAGATGATGATGTTGATCACTACTCCTGAGAACACGTGGAATCCGTGGAAACCTGTAATAAAGAAAAACAGTGCAGCAAAGGCTGGCGGTCCATATTGGTTAAATGTCAGACCAGCTCCGAAAACCTTATAGTTTTCCTGCCAGCGACCATTTACCACCACATCAGCAATAGTTGCCGTCTCTGTTCCATGAATAAAGTGAGACCATTCCCAAGCCTGACAACTTAAGAATAGGATACCTCCAATAATGGTCCAGAGCATCCATTTCACCACATTCTTTTTATCCATTCTTTGACCAGCTTCTACGGCTAATACCATCGTTACACTACTCAAAATGAGGATGAAGGTCATCAGACCGACAAAAACCAAAGCCCAGCTATCTCCATGGAAACCTCCGGGAAAGGCATTATATACTTTTTCCGGAATAGGCCAGTATTCTGTTGAAAAAACGAAATCCGAAGGATCTCCATTATAGGCTGGAGCACTCCACCTTAAAAAGGCATAAGTGATCAACAGGCCTGAAAAGGTAAAAGCATCTGAAACCAGGAAAAACCACATCATGAGTTTTCCGTAGCTGGCTTTGAATGGTGCCATTCCACCTTTCCATAAGCTCTTTTCGTTGCCGACTGTAGCAGTAGTAGCCATAGATTAGGTTCTAATTAATGATTCAATAATAAAAATATATACAAGTATACCCAAAGTCCTCCGAGAAAGTGCCAGAATGTAGTACACATTTCCATGTTCAACATGTTCTTGGAATGCACTTTATACCTGAAAGACGCGATTAATATATACAAGAGATAGATCACACCGCCTATTAAGTGAGCGGCATGAACACCTGTAATTACATATAAGAATGAAGGGGCTACATTGCCACCTACAAAATGATTTCCTGCTGACACCAAATCTCCCCAGGCGGCCCACTGACCAGCCAGAAACCCAAAGCCAAGTAAAGTAGCGATCAGCACCATAGGCTTTAATTGCTTCACATTATCTTTCTTAGCAGCTCTGAAAGCTAGGTGTAAAAAGATACTACTCAATGCAATGATACCTGTATTGATCAGGAACTGCTGCGGCAATTCATAGATCAGCCATTCACCCTGTGCCTGACGCACAATGTGGGCAGAAGTAAAGGCAGCAAAAATCATTACCACCGTGACCATAAAGAGCCACAGCGCAAATTTCTTAGGGTGCATCGATAAAGGCCCCTCTGGTACGCGATCTACTATTTGATAATTCTCCGCCATCATTTCACCATGTCAAGTAAATACGCAATCTGCACAATGGGCAGGTACAGGAAAGACCCAAACATAATCCGCAAGGCAGATTTATGAGATTGGTCTCTCATTAGTTTGATAGTGGAGGCCAAAAACAGCACACCACATACTGTTACTACTATCGCTGACGTCTGACCCGTAAGGCCAAAGACCATCGGCAGCAGCCCCATTGGGATCAGGAACAGTGTATAGATCATTATCTGAAAAGCGGTCTTCATATCCTTCTCTCCTTTTACAGGAAGAAGCTTAAAGCCTGCCTTCTTATAATCTTCATCAGCTACCCAGGCAATGGCCCAGAAATGTGGAAACTGCCAGATAAACTGAATACCGAAGATGATCATAGCCGCATGATTGATATCACCGGTAGCTGCTGTCCAGCCCAAAAGCGGAGGCAAAGCACCGGGAATCGCTCCTACAAATACAGCGACAGGACCTACTCTTTTGAGCGGGGTGTACACGAAGCTGTAAAGAATCATAGACAACACCGCCAGACTGGTAGTCAGCATGTTGGTCCATTGAAAGATGAGGAATATACCGGCAAAACCTACAAGCGTGGCAAACCACAGAGACTCTGAAACAGTCAGTCTGTCCGTAGGCAATGGCCTCGACTTGGTACGTTTCATCAGCTTATCGAAATCTTTTTCCAATACCTGATTAAAAGCACATGAACCACCGGAAATCAACCAGCCACCCAAAAAGAGCATTACCAGCTGTGTCCAGTTTACATTTCCTCCCATACCCAATGCATAACCAAAGGCACATGACAAGGCCACTGTAAACGACAGTCGCATCTTCATCAGCTCCATGAAGGTTCTTACCTTTTGAAGTAAGGCAAAGGGTACATTAATATTTGTAGTGTTTCCAGAAATCATCGAGCTATACTCAATCTTTCGTTTTTGTTTCTTATCAGTAGCAATAAATAGTATTGCAAACCAGTAATCATTGTTCCTAACAACAAGTGTAATGGTTGTATAAAAGCCGGTACGCCAAAATAGGCCATCACCGCTCCGCTTATCGCCTCAACGCCTACAATCAGCAGAAGAAAACCTGCTGCTCGTTTGAGCATTAGCTGTCCTTCATTTTTGATATAAAGCAGTCTGGCGAGGTAGATATGAATCGCTAAGAGCAGGATTGAATAAGAACGGTGAATTTTAAACCTGATCCCCAGGTTCTCTATCCACTCTGTTCGGGCAAATCGCTCAGCAATCACATCAATGGCTTCTCTTACCTGCGTCCCCAGTACTATTTGTACCAGCGTAGCTACCATACAGATTACAATCACCACTGCAATCTTACGGGCGCCTTTCACTTCCAGGCTCAATACTGACCTTTTAGATCGGTAATAAACGTAGATGAGCAGGCAGACAATCACCAGGGCGAGTAGCATATGTACTGTGATGATCCATTGTAATAAGTTGGTACTTACTACGATAGATCCGATCCAGCCCTGAAAGCCAACCAAAACAAATGCAAGAAATGAAAGAACAACGATCGTTTTATCCGTTTTCCAGTAGCTGATCGACAGTACAAATGTGCCGAAGATCAAGATACCGATAACCGCTCCGATCAGGCGGTTCACGTATTCAGTCCAGGTTTTTACCACATTGAAATCTTCTTCCACCAATATGGACGGGTCATTCTGAATCTGGTAAGCTTCTTCTTCAAACCCAAGGGCTTGAAGGTACCTGACAAACTTTTCATTCTTCTCAGCCCTCTGCTGAGCGTAAACTTCTTTGTAATCTGCTGGCAGCTGACTCACCTCTGTTGGAGGCACCCAGCTCCCGAAGCATTTGGGCCAGTCGGGGCAACCCATTCCCGACCCGGTGCTTCTTACTATGCCACCTACCAGAATTAACAGGTAGACGGCTATAATCGTAACGGCACTAAACCGCCTAAAGAGCTTGCCCTTAGTGGTCGTTGTGCCCGATAAATTCTCCTGTCTCATCCACTACCAATTCATCTATCTCTGCTTCCAACTCAATCAAATCATTTTCATGCGGAAGGTTAGACTCCATCGTCTGAGAGAAAGGAACTGTCTGTGGAATGAAATCATCTTCGGCACCAGGCTTACTGTAATCATAAGGCCATCTGTAAACCGCAGGTATCTCACCAGGCCAGTTTCCATGACCAGGATTTACAGGCGTTGTCCACTCCAGGGTATTTGATTTCCATGGATTGGCAGGTGCTTTTCTTCCTCTGAACATACTGTAAAAGAAGTTGAAGATGAAGATGAACTGCGCAAACAGGGTCACAATCGCTGCAACACTGATGAATGCGTTCAGATCGGTAAAACCACTGAAAGCATCAAAGTTGGTAAACGAATAGTACCTTCTTGGGAAACCTGCAATACCGATGTAGTGCATAGGGAAGAACACCAGGTAGACTCCCACAAATGTAAACCAGAAGTGGATGTATCCCAGCTTATTGTCCATCATGCGGCCAAACATTTTAGGGAACCAGTGATATACCCCTGCTACCATTCCGAAGAATGACGCAGACCCCATAACCAGGTGGAAGTGAGCCACCACGAAATACGTATCGTGCAGCTGGATATCGATAGCCGAGTTACCCAGGGCTATACCGGTGATACCTCCTGATATAAATACCGACACCAGACCAATTGAGAACAACATGCCGGGTGTGAATATGATATTACCCCGCCACAGTGTAGTGAGGTAGTTGAATACTTTTACAGCTGAAGGAATCGCAATGATCAGCGTCAGGAACATAAAGATTGATCCAAGGAATGGATTCAGACCAGACACAAACATATGGTGTGCCCATACTACGAATGAAAGTATGGTGATACCCATCATAGAAATGACCATGGCCTTGTAACCAAAGATCGGCTTTCTTGAGTTGGTCGCGATAATCTCAGAAGTAATACCCAAAGCAGGAAGCAATACAATATATACTTCAGGGTGACCCAGGAACCAGAACAAATGCTGATATAAAATAGGGCTACCACCTACATTAGGTAAGGCTTCTCCACCAATGTATATTTCAGACAGGTAGAAACTCGTACCAAAGCTACGGTCGAATACCAGCAGCAAGGCTGCAGCAAACAGTACCGGGAATGATAGAATACCAATAATGGCCGTAAGGAAGAATGCCCAGATAGTCAAAGGCAACCTTGACATTGACATCCCTTTTGTTCTGAGGTTAATAATGGTCGTCACATAGTTGATACCTCCCAGCAGAGAGGATACTATAAAGAACACCATAGCCACCAACCACATGGTCATACCAAGGCCGGAGCCTGGCATAGCTTGCGGCAATGCACTCAGTGGCGGATAAACGACCCATCCACCTGAGGCTGGTCCTGTCTCCAGAAAGAGCGAGATAAACATCACTACTCCTGACAGGAAGAAGAACCAGTAAGAAAGCATATTCATGAAGCCTGAAGCCATATCTCTGGCTCCAATCTGCAATGGAATGAGGAAGTTAGAGAAGGTACCACTCAAACCGGCCGTCAATACAAAGAATACCATAATGGTACCGTGCATTGTTACCAGTGCGAGATAGAATTCAGGATCTAACTTACCACTTGCATCGATCCACTTTCCTAATATTGGTTGCAACCAACCGAGGTCAGCATCCGGGAAACCCAATTGCAAACGGAAGATTGATGACATAGCTCCCCCTATAATCGCCCAAAACATACCGGTCAGCAAAAACTGCTTCGCGATCATTTTGTGATCTGTAGTGAAGATATACTTGGTTATGAACGTTTCGTGATGCTCATGATCATGGTCGTGATCGTCATGTGCATCTATATGAACTGCTGCTGTTGCCATGTTTCTCTTTCTTTGTTGGTACTATTATTCGTTAATGCCAGCGGTCACCACTGCCAGTTCTTTCAAATCATCTGGTACAGAGGACATATACTCAGGGTTTTTAGACAACCATGATTTCTGCTCTGCTTTCCATTTTGCATACTCTGCAGGCTCAAGCACCTTTACCACTTTTCTCATTGAAAAGTGCCCTCCCCCACAAATCTCAGTACAAGCAAGCTCGTACTCAAAGTCAGGATCACCCAACTCCTCTTTCATCTCATCGGTAGTCTTGGTAGCTACGAACTTAAACTGTGTAGGCATTCCAGGTACTGCATCCATCTTCAGTCTGAAGTGTGGAATAAAAACACTGTGCAAGACATCGCGTGCTCTGATCTTCAATACTACCTCTTGTCCCTTGGGCACCACCAGGTCACGGTACTGGAAATCATCGAAGCCCGCACGGTCTGAGAAATCCTGTCCCAGATTATTCGTTCCATCGATGAGACGGTAGTCGAAATCACCAAGATCATTGTCCATTCCACCATAGCGGATTACCCAGGCAAACTGATGCCCAAATACTTCAATCTGCTCCGCATCTTCTGATGCATCACTCATGATATCAGACCAGGCCATCCAACCTGAGATTACCAACCAGGTAAGTACGATGGCAGGCACACCTGTCCATAAAAGCTCGAGCTTGTGATTATCAGGATAGAAAAGCGCCTTCTGGTCAGACTTGTATCTGTACTTCCAGCCAAACCAGAACAACAGGATGTGCGTGACGATGAACACAATTCCGGTGATATACATCGTTCTCCAGAAGAGCTTATCAGTCAACTCACCATGCTCAGACCCAACGGGTGGAACATAAAGATCATAGTAAGCGAAAGAGTACCAGATCATCAAACCAAAGCCTACAATGAGGAATGCCATCATGAGCATACCATTTACATTGTTGCTGGCTGTGGTTCTCTTATCGTAAGATCCTTTTACAACGTTAACCAATCGGCTAATCCTGAAGATCAACAACAAGATCGCTAAGATCAGAAATACCGCTAATAACAAATAAAACCCGAACATATCTCCTATTTAGAATTCCTTATTAGATGTGGTGATGTTTTGCTTCTTCTAACATTGGGTGGTTTTTTGCCACCAGCGCCTGCTTAGACAGTGCATTCAATGTTACATATATAAATGCTGCTCCGAAGAACATATACATTCCTATTTCAGTCAGACCGAATCCTCCGCTTTCACCCAGTGTACCCGGAGTAGCCATGAGGTAGAAATCCAGCCAGTGACCGGCTATTACTACAATACAGGCAATTTTCAGGAATACAAAGAGTCTCTTCGCATCTCTGGTCATCAGACACAGGAACGGGAAGAAGAAGTTCATGATCAGATTCACAAAGAAGTATGGTGAATAGTGATCACTTTTCAGTCTTTCGATAAAGTATACTGACTCTTCAGGAATGTTGGCATAATAGATCAACAGGAACTGAGAGAACCAGATGTATGTCCAGAAAATACTGAACGCGAATACAAACTTACCAAGGTCATGCAGGTGATCGATTGTAACCTGAGACAGATAGCCTGCTTCTTTCAGCAATACTACGATCAGTGTGATCAAAGCCAGACCAGATACCCACCAACTGGCAAATACATACCAACCAAACATGGTACTGAACCAGTGTGTGTCAATAGACATTACCCAGTCCCAGGCAGATACAGATGAACTTACCGCAAACACGCCTAAGAAAATAGCTGAAAACTTACGAATCTTGTACCAGTAGGTAGTACCTCCTAATTCATCTTCAGCGTAAGCCAGGTTTCTCATTTTGGTGAACAACCAAACCCACAGACCGAAGAATACTACCATTCTTAATACATAAAAGATGGGGAATCCTCCGCCCTCACCGCCAGGCATAAAGAAGTAACCCTTCTTACCATCGATGATTGAATCGAAATGCGCTCCACCTACCTCATACAAATCTGAGTGTGTCCAGTGGAAAATATTATGATTGAATGCCAGGAAAGTTACCAGCATCAAAATTCCTGCAATAGGTGTCCAGTGTGCCATAGACAGTGGTATTCTCAATACCGTGGTAGACCAACCTGCCTGTGAAGCATACTGAATGGCAAAGAAGAATATACCAATCAGTGCCAAACCTGTGAAATACACATTGTTGATCCAAAGGTCAACGATTACGCGGTCCCACCAACCTTTTTCATGTTCTGCTCCGGCATCTTCGCCTCCACCAGACTCCATGGCCAGTGCGCCACCGTGGCCTGCTCCTTCTTCTCCACCATGTCCGGCATCAGCACCTTTATCATGATCTGCACCAGCGTCATGCCCTTGCTCAGTATGAGTACCTCCGTGCTCTTCGCCATGTCCTCCCGTACTGGAAAGTACACCGCCCAAAGCAAACAACAGCAAGCCTATCAAGCCCGCGAAAAGGACTTTTCTTTTAATGCCAGCGTGAAAATCAAATTTCTCTTTTGTCATCTCGAAAAAATTTATGCGTTACTGTTGCTGTAATGTTTTGACGTACTTCACAATCTTCCAGCGCTTCTCAGGGCTGATTTGTGAACCGTGAGCACCCATTCTGCGAATACCATGAGTAATCACATGAAATACATGCCCTTCGGATAAGTTCTTCTGTGCTGCAGCTGTATATGAAGGTACACCTGCATATACCACTCCTACTTTTCCAGCTTCCTTACCGTTTGTACCGTGACAGTGGTCGCAATACAGCTCGTAAAGTCTTTTACCTTCAGCCAGAATTTCCGGTGTATCAGGTAGTGGGTTTGGAATCTCAGCAGCCAAGGCCACATCGTCCTTACCCAAGCGATAAGGGAGTACATTATTTGACGTTCTTCTCACTGTTCCTGCCACTGGTACTCTTACATTTTGTTCGTACTCATTGTTTGGGTTAGAGTTATAAAATTCTCCCAAACCATCTTCCCTGTTACTCAACCACTCACCGCGGTCTTTGTCTTTGATCTGCGTCAAAGGCTCGTAAGGAATAGAGTGGTACATCTGCGGTGCGTATTCCAATCCGGGATCGTCACCTTTGGCAGTACAACTGGCCAGTACAGCCAGTGTGAATATGGTTAAAGCCGCTTTTAATCTGTTGGTCATGATCATTGTTAGCTTAATCTTCTACTTCTTTATCATTTACCTCTACAGCACCTGAATCTTTCAGGATAGTACCGAGTGAATCAGCTACTGCCTTGTTCTTACCAAGATCAATGGCCATTACATGCTTATCATCTGTAATTCTCAGATCGAGCATCTTAGGGTCTTTCCATGGCTTAAGGTCACTGGCAATCAGGAAAGTGAATACCATTCCGAAAGCCGCCAGTAATACGGTCAACTCAAAGGTTACCGGCACAAAGTCAGGCATTGGTGTAAAGTCCTTACCACCAATGATCATGGGCCAGTCAACACCGAGCATCCAAAACTGCATGGTCAGTGCCAGAGAGGTACCCAGCGCACCAAACATAAAGGCAGCGATAGGCAATCTTGACTTTTTATAGCCTAACTCATCATCCAGTCCGTGAACCGGAAACGGAGAATACACTTCATCAATCTTTACTCCTGCTTCACGTACCGTTCTTACTGCTTTGAGCAGTACGTCCTCGTCATCATAGACACCGAGTACAAAACTTCTTGAATCACTCATAATCAGTCAGTAGTTTTTTCAGATGAAGATTTAACAATACTTTTTACCTCGGCCATGTTGATTACCGGGAAGAACTTAGCAAAGAGCAAGAACGCGGTAAAGAACAATCCGAAAGTGAAGAGGTATACTCCCATATCGTATTTAGTCGGAGTAAACATAGCCCAGGAAGAGGGCAGGTAATCTCTGTGAAGCGAGGTTACGATAATTACGAAGCGCTCGAACCACATACCGATGTTCACGATAATGGAGAGGATAAATGTCGCTGCAATACTCGTTCTGATCTTCTTAGACCAGAAGAGCTGTGGCGAGATCACGTTACAAGTCATCATAGACCAGTATGCCCACCAGTAAGGTCCCTGCATCCTGTTGTAGAAAGCGTATTGCTCTGCTTCCACACCTGAATACCAGGAGATGAAGAACTCAGTGATATAAGCGATACCCACAATAGAACCTGTAATAATGATTACAATGTTCATCAGCTCGATATGCTCGATAGTAATATAATCCTGAAGTTTAAATACCGCTCTGGTCACCAGCATCAGCGTGAGTACCATGGCAAAACCAGAGAAGATCGCTCCTGCCACGAAGTAGGGAGGGAAAATAGTGGTGTGCCAACCGGGTATTACTGAGGTAGCAAAATCAAAGGATACAATGGTGTGTACAGAAAGTACAAGAGGAGTTGCCAGACCGGCCAGAATCAACGATACACTTTCATATCTGGACCATGTTTTAGCGGCTCCGTTCCAGCCAAGGCTGAGTCCACCATAAATTTTTCTTCTCATGCCTGTTGCTCTGTCACGGATCGTGGCAAAATCAGGAACAAGTCCTAAGTACCAGAACACCAGCGATACAGAGAAATAAGTCGAGATCGCGAACACATCCCAGAGGAGTGGTGAGTTAAAGTTTACCCACAGCGAACCGAATGTGTTTGGCAATGGTAAAGCCCAGTAGGCTCCTAACCAGGGGCGTCCCATGTGTAGTACAGGGAACATAGCCGCACAAATTACGGCAAAGATAGTCATCGCCTCAGCAGCCCTGTTAATCGCCATTCTCCACTTCTGACGGAAGAGGAGCAATACGGCAGAAATCAGGGTTCCTGCGTGACCAATACCTACCCACCAAACGAAGTTGGTAATATCCCAGGCCCAGCCAACAGTCTTATTCAGTCCCCACATGCCTATGCCTTCCCACAAAGTGGCCGCTACAGCGATGAATCCGATGCCGAAAGTAAGGACAGCCGCGGTGAAAGCCATTTTCCAACCTCTTGTTGGCTTGCCTTCTACCTGCTTGCAGATATCCTCGGTAACGTCATGGACCGTTTTACCTCCGGTTATTAAAGGTTTTCTTACGGGTGAAGTAACCTGCATAATGTATCGTTTTAAAAATTAAGCTTCAGTTGATGATTTATCCTTATTTCTGATCTTAGTCATGTACCAGATGTTAGGGTTCACATTGATCTCCTCTAACACATGGTAAGCCCTGTCTTCGTGAATCACTCTTTCAGTAGCTCCCTGACCATCTTCTTTCTCTTCAATGTGGAGAGATTTAGAAATCTGAGAGTTGATGTCGTTCAAATCACCGAAAGTAATTGCATCAGCAGGACAAGCAGAAGCACAAGCGGTGGTGATCTCACCATCTACCGGTCTTCTTCCTTCTTTCTTGGCAGTAAGTTTACCAGCCTGGATTCTCTGCACACACATGGTACATTTTTCCATCACACCCCTGGCTCTCACGGTTACGTCAGGGTTCAACACCATCTTACCAAGATCATTATTCATGGCAAGGTTTTTATCGAACTGCGTATTGTCGTGGTATTTGAACCAGTTGAATCTTCTTACTTTATAAGGACAGTTGTTAGCACAATACCTTGTACCAATACATCTGTTATAAGTCATTTGGTTAAGACCTTCAGAACTGTGTGTCGTAGCAGCCACCGGACATACCGTCTCACATGGTGCGTTATTACAGTGCTGACACATCATAGGCTGGAAAGTAACCTCAGGATTAGCCGCAGCTTTTTCCAGTGCTTTCTTATCACTCACATCAGCATCTGAGCTGTAGTAGCGGTCGATTCTGATCCAGGCCATTTCACGTCTGTTCAGCACCTCTTCCTTACCTACAACCGGGATGTTGTTTTCAGCCTGACATGCTACCGTACAAGCCGAACAGCCCGTACATGAGTTCATGTCAATGGTCATACCCCAGTGGTGGTTCTTGTATTCGTGACCTTTCCAAAGGGTAACCTTAGATGGCTTCAGGAACTTACCATCCTTATAGATTTTCGGATATTCCCTACCCGCCTTAGTATCTTTCTTGTATTCCGCTAAAGTAGACTCCTGGATCACATTAGAACGATCCATGTAAGTCTGATGCGTTTGTGTTCTGGCAATCTTATAAGAATCGCCTGTGGCTGTTACAGACACACCGGCAAACACATCGTAAATATTAGCGCCATTCAGCTTGGTAATCAATGGATAAGCATTCACACCTACTTCATTACCCACACGACCGGCTTTGGTTCTACCATAACCGAGTGCCAGACCTACTGTACCAGGCGCCTGACCCGGCTGCACCAGTACTGGTACTGTCATGCTCTCGCTACCTACAGATAAGGTAACCGTCTTGGTATTTTCCTCTACCATATCAATGTCCATGGCCGTAGCCATTTCCTGAGAGATAGTCAGGTAATTGTCCCAGGTAGCTTTTGAGATTGGGTCAGAAGCTTCCTGCAACCAGGGGTTGTTGGCCTGAGTACCGTTACCGATAGCCAGTTTTTCATACAGAGCCAGCTCTATGTCACCGCCAGACTTATAGTTCTGAGCGATGCTGGTACCTGCCGAAGCAGCAGCTGATGTATTGAATGTATAGGTATTTGTATTTCCAGCAGTTTGGAAAACCCCGTCAAACAAGGTTTTATCCCAGAACATCTGGAAGTTTGAAGTATCTGATTGTTGTGTAAAGAAGTTCTCTCTCCAGTTATCCTGCAGGTAAGTGTAGTACTCCACTACTTTACCAGACCAGGCCAGGAATGACTCAGGCGCTTGTCTTGTATCAAACAATGGCGCGATCGTAGGCTGAACAAGGCTAAAGTGTCCTTGTTTCAGTTCAGCATCATTCCACTGCTCCAGGTAATGGTGATCAGGAGCGATATAATCTACCAGCGAGGTAGTTTCATCGTTTCTGTCAGAAGTAGAAATCTTCAGCTTAGCTTTTGCCAGTGCTGCTTCCAGTGATTTACCTTCAGCAGAATCGTAAACCGGGTTACAGTTAAAGAAGATAACCGCATCGACCGTACCTGCATTCAATTCGCGTACGAAAGAAGACATGGCCTGATCGTTACCCTGACGGGCATGCATTGGGTTAGCTGTATTAATAGTAGTACCATAGTTGCCCAGCATGCTGTTGATGCCGTTAACCAGTACTTGTACGGCAGGGTCGTTAGATCCGGAAACTACCAAAGTAGTACCTGCCTGTGCAGACAACAGCTCTCTGGCCGCTTGCTGCATGTTATCTATATTACCAGCCGAAGGAGCGTTTACTCCTGCCTGACCTTTCTGAGCTGCAATGGCATTATACATAGCTGCTACTACCGGACCCACTTGCGAAGGTTTGATAGGCGTTCTGTAATCTGCATTAGAACCCGTCAGTGAAAGATTAGACTCAAACTGATAGTGGCGAGACATCTCGCGATGCTTGCTATTAATTTTTCTTGTCTTGCTGTACTGCTTGGTAAACTCGATTGGTGACAACCAGGTACCCAAGAAGTCAGCCCCTACACTTACAATGGTCTTGGCCTTACTGAAGTCGTAAGAAGGAAGCATTGCTTCTCCGAATGACTGCCTGTTAGCCTCAGTAAGACCGTAAGCAGACACAGAGTCGTAAGAAACGTGTTGTGTATTCGGGTATTTGGCAACAAACTCGCCTACCGCCTTTTTAGTAGTAGGGCTCAAAACAGAATTACTTACAATTCTGATTTGGCTTGAACCTGCCAGCTTTGATCTGATCTCGTTATCCATGGCCAACCACTCAATAGGTTGCCCGGCTTTCATAGGACCAGTCAAACGCTCTTTATCGTACAATGAAAGTACAGAAGCTTCTACCTGAGCATTGGTACCACCATGAGAGATCGGAGAATATTTATTCCCTTCAATCTTAATAGGCCTGCCCTCTCTTGTTTTTACCACTACTGACACACCATCACCACCATTGATATAGGTAGAGGCGTAATAGTTCGGTACAGAAGGGTCAACATCAACCGGCTTGTTCAGATAAGGAATAGCCTTTCTGATAGGTGCCTCACAGGCTGCCAGAGAAGCAGCTGCAATACCGAAACCCATCATTTTCAGGAAATCTCTACGATTACTTCCTTCACCTTCGTTCTCGTTGATAGGAAGGTACTCTGGAAATTCACCCTCAGCATGCTTTACAAACGATGGATCATTCTTCAGCTGCTCTATGCCTTTCCAGTATGTTTTTTGATTTTCTTTCATTGTATATAAATCAGAAATCGATAATGCTTTATTAATAGTGACACTTAGAACATTCGAGGCCACCAATGTCCTCAACTTTCATCTTGTTCTTTTCACCGTTTACTTTGTTGTGCATTTCTACCAGCTTATCGTAGTAGCCATTGCCCTCAGTATTCAGCTCTGTGTTTCTGTGACAGTCAATACACCAGCCCATGGTAAGCGGAGCAAACTGCTTCACTACTTCCATTTCCTGAATTTCACCGTGACAGGTTTGACACTCTATTTGCCCCACATTTACGTGCTGAGAGTGGTTGAAGTAAGCCAGATCAGGCAGGTTGTGCACCCTTACCCATTCGATTGGCTTACCGCTCTCCTGAGCAGCATATAGTTTTTGAATCTCTTTTGAGTCAGTTTTAATAGCACTGTGGCAGTTCATACAAATATTCACTGAAGGAATATTGGCACTCTTAGCTATCTCCACACCAGTGTGGCAATACTGACAATCAATTTCGTAGTCTCCAACGTGGATTTTGTGAGAGAATGCAATCGGCTGCTCTGGCTGGTAGTTCTGCTGAACACCCACCATATACAATCCGTCAATCACATTCTTAGCTGCCAGAGCAATTACGAGGAAGGTAATAATTCCAATCACCGTAGGGCTTTTCATAAAGGCCATCAGGTCGAATTTCTCTTCTACAATCTCCAGATCTTCGTCTGAAAGCTCTTGCTTATCTCTCAGGTAGCGTTGCATAAAGCGGATCATAATGGCCAAAACCATCAGAATCAGCAAAAGCACTACCACGAGGCCTATGATGATGATGTTCACATATTGAGAAGGAATAGCTCCTTCCTGAGCGACAGCTCCTCCTCCGTCAGTAGCAGCAGGCGCTGCTTCCACAACAGGATTGTCCTCAACATTTTTCACATAAGCCATGATCGCCAGGATATCATTATCCTCAAGGTCATGGTTAGGCATCTGGAGCTGGTTGTACTCATTGTAAACTGCTACCGCCTGGGCATCGCCAGAAGCAATGACCTTAGATGAGTTTCTTACAAATTCATAAATCCAAGGTAAAGTCCTGCGATCGTAAACACCTTGCAGCGCAGGCCCGACCACCTTTCGGTCGACAGCATGACAGGTATTACAACCCCATTCCTTAAACAGGGATTCTCCACTTTTTATAATCGCTTCATCAGTTGGAACCTGGTCTTTCTGGGCAAAAGCCTCAGCCCCGGAAAACAGAAAACAGCATACAAGCATGCATGCTGTCATGAAGCGGGTGAACGCATTTTTTGATATCATGAAATAATTCTTTTGAATCACTGAATGTCTCTTCTCGCAAAATCTGGACAAAGGTAGTATCCGAATGACTTATAACCAACTAAAATAAAAGCCCATTTTATGGATGGCTGCGTCAGATTCTAACTTTTTATTCTACTGATTAACAGGTGGTTAAAACTATTGTTTAACAGATTCAAATAATTTAGAACGATTATAAATAAAAGGAATAGGACGCATTAATGAAACCTTGTCACCCACTCAGTTTTTGATAAAAAATATGATCAATAACGGACAGACCGGAATGAATTTATGAATCTGTAGACAATACGCTACACACTGTTTTTCGTACCGACAAAACAACAGTTTTTTGAATATATTTCCCCCTCCTCAGTTAATGAACTGAGTTACAACCATCACCACCCTCTATTGGAAAGTAAAAGAGGTCACCGCAGCAGCAACCAGCACAGTCTACCAGGGGTTTTCAAACGACTTTTTATCGAAAGCCTTTTCATCGGTTTTGAAGACTGAATCGGAAGAGTTTTTCAGTTGCAGAGGATCCTTTTTACCTAAAATTCTGGAAAACAAAGCAAAAGGAAAAAGTACCAGGTAGAAGACGAGACTCATAAGAATATTGGGTACAATCATGCTCAAAACCCAGGTAAGCTTGGTCCAGAGCCAATTGATTTTATCAGCCAAAAAACCAGAAAGAAAACCACCCAAGCCTACGAAAGCGGCTACATACAGCAACCATTCATGCTGTACTTCGGTCCGTTTCCAAATCACGAGATAGGCCATCACAAAACCGACTGTAATGATCAAAACAGTCTTGGCAGGTTCAAATTGTGGTTCTTTTTGCCCCATTAAAAGAGTGTGTAAATGAAGGGGGCTGCCGCACTACCACCACCAAAAACGATGAGTATACCCAAAAGGAGTAGCACCAGAATTACCGGAGCGAGCCAGAATTTCTTGCGCTCTTTCATAAAACTCCAGAGATCTTTCAAAAAGTCCATATCAGTTCATTTGGTAATTCGGTGCTAATTTAATTTTTCTGTGACTATTTCTATGTTCAGCAGCAGACTTTAAGACCACCGCCTTGTCTTCTAATCCATTTTAAACCTCACTCGCCACCTCTCTTTGTTCTCCCAGTCGGGCTGCTCTGTTTTACAATAGATACAATCATTGATCACCAGATAGTCCATCTCAGTACCCATAAAGCAGCGATAAGCGTCAAAAGGCGTACACACCACGGGCTCTCCCCTTACGTTAAAGCTGGTATTCACCACAAGCCCATATCCGGTTTGCTCTTTAAAGGCATTAATCAGTCCCCAGTACCTCGGGTTTGTTTCCTGGTGTACCGTCTGAACCCTGGCGGAAAAGTCAAGATGCGTAATGGACTGCACATCACTTCTCTCATAGTACAGCTTGTCCCATAAAGGCATATCGTGAAAACCATCTGGCAGCACTTTTCTCCTACCCTCCTTTACCGGAGCCACCATCAGCATATAAGGTGAATCATGTTCCAGATCAAAATACGCTCCCTTATCTTCACTCAGTACCGAAGGAGCAAAGGGCCTGAAGCCCTCTCTGTATTTAATCTGAAGGTTCAACTTTTTCTGCATCTCCGGGTTTCTGGCATCTCCCAGTATGCTTCGGTTACCTAAGGCCCTCGGCCCAAACTCCATTCTGCCCTGAAACCAGCCGACCACCTTACCCTCAGCAATTTTTGAAGCTACCTGAACGGCCAGGCTCTCGAAAGCATCATATCTTTTAAAAACAGCCTTCACCTTCTTACTCATGGTAAGGATTTCCTTGTCAGAGTAGTCAGGCCCCAGGTAAGCTCCCTGCATCTGGTCAGGCGCTTCAACCTGCCGCTTCTCCTTATAGTACAGGTAATTTACAGCCAGGGCTGCCCCCAGGGCACCACCGGCATCTCCGGCTGCTGGTTGTATGTAGATATCTTTGAAAATATCCTCCCTCAAAAGCTTACCATTGGCCACGCAGTTCAAAGCTACGCCACCAGCCATACAGAGGTAGTCGGCCCCGGTGAGATCTTTGGCATGTCGCGCCATTTTAAGCACAATTTCCTCCGTCACCTGCTGAATGGCCAGTGCCAGGTTGCAGTGATGCTGCATCAGGTCTTTCTCATCAACTCTTTTCGGAAAGCCGAAAAGCTTTTCCCACTTCTTATCCCGGGCCATTCTCAGCCCCGTGGCATAATTAAAATAAGACTGATCAAGCCACACAGAGCCATCTGACTTGATACTTACCAGTGTGGATTTAATAATCTCTTTAAACTTTTCCGTTTCGGCAGATTCAGGGTTACCATAAGGAGCCAGCCCCATGAGCTTATACTCTCCTGAATTGACCTTAAAACCTAAAAAATAAGTAAAGGCACTGTAGAGCAGCCCCACGGAATGAGGGAAGTGCAGTTCTTTTAAAATAGTAATGTTGTTACCCTCTCCCATACCGATGGAAGCTGTGCTCCACTCCCCGACTCCATCAATGGTGAGTATAGCCGCTTTTTCAAAAGGGGAAGGAAGAAAAGCACTGGCAGCATGCGACAGATGATGTTCAGGAAAGAGCAGCTTCACACCTTTCTTCTCGTAAGGCCCTACTTCTTTCAGTCCATCATGAATCTGCTTTTTCAGAAACATCTTTTCCCTCAGCCAGACGGGAATGGCCTTGACAAAAGAGACCAGTCCTTTGGGTGAAAAGGCGTAGTAGGTTTCCAGCAGGCGCTCAAACTTGAGCAAGGGTTTGTCATAGAAAACAATGGCATCCAGTTCATCCAGTTCCAGCCCGACCTCTTCCAAACAGTACTTTATGGCCTCAACCGGAAAATCGGCCGTTTGCTTTTCCCTGGTAAAACGTTCCTCCTGGGCCGCAGCGACAATATTACCATCTACAGTAATGGCTGCCGCTGAGTCATGATAAAAAGCTGAAATCCCTAAAATTCGTTTCATGAAAGCTCTATGCTATACCTGAGTTCCGTTGAGCGCAAACTGCAAAAAGTATTTGAGAGATTCTTAAAAAAATGTACAGTCATAAAAAAAGCCACCCGATAGGCTCCTCCATTATCGATTGGACAAGACCCGGACCACCTGTGCCCGCATAGCACACGGTCCTCCCTATAACCATCGGGCCTGGTGAATCCGCACACAGTCACAGATCAAAACAAAAACAGCAACCTGATGGGTTGAGAAGGTTTTAAAACCAACGCGCGGATTACTCGTACCCACAGGCACACCGCACCGCCCCTAGTGAATCAGCGGTGTTTGCTATCGCAACACCTTGATTTCGAACCTCGCGGCTCGACCCTACCCTCTCACAGGTCAAAATAAAATGGCAACCCGATGGGTTGCCATTTTATTTTGAGGCGTTGAGCGGATTCGAACCGCTGTACGAGCTTTTGCAGAGCTCTGCCTAGCCACTCGGCCACAACGCCTTTTTTCAAGGTTGGCAAATTTATCAATTATGCCTGATGCTACAAACCGATTAGGGATAATAATCTCATAAAAAAAGAGTCATTCGGATTTCACACCTCATGACTCTTCATTCCGAAAAATCAAGCCCCTGACCATCAGTTAAAACCATAGCGCGGAGGCTTCACTCCCTTCAATCTCAGGTACAGAACAGCCTTGGCCCTGTGGTTGGTTATATGGTCAAACATAAAAAGCATAGACTGCTCTTTGTTAAGAGCCGGATTACCAAAGGTCTTACCAGGCTTGGTCAGATCATCCTCATTCAAGCCTCCAATCGTAGCGATCACCGAATCAAAACTCTTATCCAGTAAATCTATGATCTGGGCTTTGGTCATACTACCGGCATCAGGTTCACTTTGATTCCAGGATTGCCCTTTCAGGAAACGCATTTCCATAGATCGCATACTATTGGCTATATGCGCCATCTGCTGCCCGAAAGACATCACATCAGCAGTAGGCTTATAATTATACTGTGCTTCGGGCATAGCCCGTGCTACAGCTATTGTTCTGGTTTTAGCATTTTGCCAGATAGGCAGGTTCGCCCCGGCAAAGGAGTTTTTTTGCCCCATTAAGCCTGCAGTAATACAGAGCAGACAAAGGCTTATCAGCGTCTTATTTCTCATGATTTGTGTTTTTGATCTCACGAATCAGGACAAAAAAAAAGCGTCTCACAAATGAGACGCTTTCTGAATTATAATTCAATTAGCAATTACGCTTCTTCTTCCGGAGCATCCTCTGCTGCTGCCTCAGGGGCTTCAGGAGCTTCTTCTGCTTCTTTCTTAGCAGCAGCTCTTTTCTCGTTTGCTTTCTTAGTATTGTCTTCCATCTGAGATTTCAGAGCAGACAGTGCATCCAGATCACCCAAAGTAGAAACTTCAGAATCTTTGTTCAGCTTGTTAACTGCGCTCTTCTGTCCGCCACCACCTGAAGATTTCTTCTTAGGAGCAGCAGGTCTCTCAGCAGGCTTAGTGTGAGTATTGGTGTGTGACAATACAATTCTCTTATCATCTTTAGAGAATTCAATCACAACGAAATCCAGTGTCTCACCTACTTCTACATTAGAACCGTCTTCTTTCTTCAAATGTCTGTTGGTAGTTACACCTTCGAGGCCGTAAGGCAATTCGAGTGTAGCACCTTTGTCATTTTTAGAAATAACAGAACATTTATGCAGAGAGCCTAAGCTGAATACTGACTGGAAAGTATCCCATGGGTTCTCTTCCAGTTGCTTATGACCCAATGCCAGTCTTCTGTTATCGATGTCAAGCTCAAGTACTTGTACTTCCAGCTCCTCACCTACTTTCACAAACTCAGAAGGATGCTTGATCTTCTTTGTCCATGACAGGTCAGAAACGTGTACCAGACCATCGATACCTTCTTCAAGCTCGATGAACAGGCCGAAGTTGGTAAGGTTTCTTACGATACCGCTGTGGTTAGTACCCACACCGTATTTAGTAAGAACATCCTGCTTGGTCCATGGATCTTCCGTCAGTTGCTTGATACCAAGAGACATTTTTCTCTCTTCTCTGTCGAGGGTAAGTACCACAGCCTCCAGTGAATCTCCCACGCTGATGAAATCCTGTGGATTTCTCAGGTGCTGAGACCATGACATTTCAGATACGTGAATCAGACCTTCAACACCTGGCAGCAATTCGAGGAATGCACCGTAATCGGCTACATTCACGATATTACCTTTCACCTTAGAACCTACTTCAATAGCAGAATCCAGTTGATCCCATGGGTGCTCAGTCAGTTGCTTCATACCCAATGAGATACGTTTCTTATCATCATCAAAGTCGAGTACAACTACATTCACTTTCTCATCCAGGTTGAGTACCTCAGCCGGGTCGTTGATACGGCCCCAAGAGATATCAGTAATGTGAAGCAGACCATCAACACCACCCAGATCGATGAATACACCGAAGTTGGTCATGTTCTTGATCACACCTTCCAGTACCTGACCTTTCTCAAGGTTCTCAAGGATTTGTGCTTTTTGTTTCTCAAGATCCTTCTCAATGAGGACTTTATGAGATACTACCACGTTATCGTTAGAGTAGTTGATTTTAACTACTTTCACTTCCATTTTCTTACCTACAAAAACATCAAAGTCTCTGATAGGCTTTACATCAATTTGAGAACCAGGCAAGAATGATTCAATACCGTAAACATCTACGATCAAACCACCTTTAGTTCTTCTTTTTACCATACCCTCGATCACGTTATCGTCATCAAGTGCACTTTGAATAAGCTCCCAGGCTCTTACGATCTTGGCTTTTCTTCTCGAAAGCACCAATTGACCCTGGCTGTTTTCCTGCTCTTCAATGTAAACTTCTACCTGGTCACCTACTTTGAGGTCAGGTGTGTCACGGAATTCAGATGAGCTTACCAAACCATCAGATTTAAAACCGATGTTCAGCACTACATCACGATCGCTCATAGAGACAACCGTACCGTGTACAACTTTCTTTTCTTCTACTGTAGTAAGGGTTTCTTCGTAGATTTTGGCCAGGTCTTCTTTCTCCTTGGCTGAGTATCCTTCTCCAAATCCTTTTTTGTCAAATGCATCCCAATCAAAGTCATCGTTGGGTGCTGAAGCAGCCTCAGGTGCTTCTTTTGCGGGTGTCTCAGGAGCTGCAGTTGCTTCTACCGTCTCCTCCACTTCAACAACAGCTTCTGCTTTCACTTCTTCTGCTGCCTCGTTGGCTTTAGTTTCTTCAGACATAATAAATCAAAGCTCTGAAAGTGTACTCCTACCGGTAACCAGAGCATTTACCGATGGATTTTTTTTGAAAAATCCTGCCGAGCAGGACCGCTTCCTTTGAAACGGACTGCAAAGGTAAGAAAAGTATTCTAAAAAGTAGGGGTTTATGAAGATATAGACGGGAAAATCGCTTTTAAAAAACCATCCACGCTCAGTGGTCTCTCGCAGAGGACCCTGAGCATATAGCTCTTGTCTCGCATGAGATTCAGGCTTTGACGGATGGTATAATGGTTGAAAGCGATTTCCCAGAAGACATAGAGAAGGTTTTTAGTACAACGGATATCAAATCAGGGGACTTCTACTACTGTTTTAGCGTCAAGAAGAGGTTCATTCCCCTGGTCTTTCCTGATAAGGTCTCAATTGTTGGGAAACAAAAAAGCTCCTGCTGTGAACAGGAGCTTCCATTACTTTAAACCTTATATCAGTCGTAAGTAAAGTCTATTTCTTCGCCTATGGTATTGATCACCTGCAGTGAAGGATCTTTGTAATCAACAAAAGCACAAACCACCAAATCTACCCCCTTGGGTAAATCCATCATAAGTTTTGTAAAGGGGCCATTGATGTCTCCATCACCAACTTCCACACGATATACCTGGGCTTCTTGCGTACCGGAAGGCTTTCTATACCACATAAACCCATAGGCTACGGTAGCTTCTGCATTTTTAAGGCTTCCATTAAAAGTTACTTGACCTCCCTCAACTGTCGGGTTATACGTATTAACGACATACAAATCGGCTACCGTCAGAGGTTCAAACGGTTCCTGATCATCTGGTTCTTCCAGTCCCTCACAAGCGCTAAACGAGACAACTGCTCCGGCAAGAAGCAGGTAAAGGTAGTTTCTGATAGTTTTCATCTTTCTGTTGGTTTAAAAAGTGAGCCCAGCCTGAAAAGATAACGCCATTCCAGATAAAAGTAACGAAATTTTACCATCAAATCCAGACAGAATATCAACCAAAAACCAGGCCTGATTTGCTACCCCCCACCAAGTCCTCCTTGACTATCAACTATTTCATGAACGAAGTAAAGCATGGCTTGTGCAGGAAACTCAGTTAGTACCCAGGTACCTGAGCCACTCATCAGAGGTAAAGCCTGAGAAATTACGCACAAACATGACATAGGAGGGTTTAAAGGGCTGATTCATGATTGACATCTCAGCTTCTTCGGGGGTCCGGTCTCCTTTAAACGAATTGCATTTCTTACAGGCTGTGGTCAGGTTTGTCCAGGAAGAACTCCCTCCTCTGGACCGGGGCATGACGTGATCCAGCGTAAGATCACGCTGACCGCCACAATACTGACACTGCTGCCGATCGCGCTTAAACACATTCTGGCGCGAAAGCATTACACTTTTAAAAGGCACATAAATGTAGTCTTGCAGCCTGATAACGGACGGCATAGGGTATTCGGTAGAAACCGTTCTTAAAGTAAGTTCAGGGTCATCGTGCACCCTTTCAGCCTTCTCGGCATATATTAATAAAAAGGCGCGCTCAGCGGAGCAAACAGTCAGTGGGCTATAGTCTTGATTGAGTACCAGTACTCTTCTCATGACTTTTCTCTGAATATACGCCTCAGCTTAAATAGCTGATGTGTGTAAGAATTAATTTCGCGATTGAAGATGCCTTTACTATCCAACTGATCTAACCGTACTTTACCCGAAGCATGGATGATTTCACTGTCTTTTAGTACCAGGCCCACATGATTCATCTTACCAGTTTTATTGGTAAAAAAAGCCAAATCACCGGGCTCAGCATCTTCCAGTGTTATCTCTTTACCTTGTAAAATCTGGTCTTTGGAGTCCCTGGCCAGCTTATAACCTGCCACTCTGAAAATGACTTGTGTAAAACCCGAGCAATCTATACCGAAAGGGCTCCTGCCACCCCATAAATAAGGGGCATTCATATACTTTTTAGCCAGGCTGATCATTAGGTCAGCACTCCATTTCTGGTGCAGGCTTTTGGCCTCTCCATTAAAAGCCAGCTGCTCTTCATTCTGAAATAGAGGGTTATTGAGCAGGGGTAGCACCGAGCCAAGCACTACATGAATTACCTGCTTGTTATACAGCATTCTGGCAAAGAGGTCTGTGGATATTTTATACTCAGAGTCGCTGATTTGGGCAAAGTAGGCCTCAGAAATCTCATTGTGCTGTTTAGCATCAATCCACCCCTCATAGCTATCAAAAGCATTTTGAACCCGGAACCACTTCTGATCGGTTGACTTTTCCAAAACACGGTAATGCTCACCAAAAAGCAACTGAGAGATCATCTCTGAACTGTCTGCGGCATCTCTGCGTACAGGCACCACACTCAGGCGGCAAATACCATATGTTGACTGGTCCATCAAACTCTCATTCTATCGAGCTCTCGCTGAGTATCCCGATCTTTGATTGAATCTCTTTTATCGTGTAATTTCTTTCCCTTGGCCAGGGCAATATCCAGCTTGGCGAATCCCCGGTCGTTGATAAAGAGCCGGGTAGGTATAATAGCCAGTCCCTTCTCTTTACTCTTTGTATTGAGCTTTTCCAGCTCTTTTTTATTCAGCAGCAGCTTACGTTCCCGATCACTCACATGATTATAATGCGTACCCTGGGCATAAGGCGAAATGTGCATCTGTTTTACAAACAGCTCATCTTTCACAAAATAGCAGAAGGCATCCTGCATGTTTACCTGACCTTCGCGAATGGATTTAATCTCGGTACCCTGTAGCTGCATACCCGCAGTATATTTATCAATGAATGCAAACTCATAGCTCGCTTTACGATTGTTGATATTGATACTGGTTGAAAAACGTTGCTTTTTCTTGGCCATCTATTTTTCTAATCTAGTGAAAATTTGAGTTATCCTGTCCTTCTTTAATATTTTCTGCCCGGTCCTTCCGGTAGCTACCGGCCTGTTTTCTACACTGACCTCTATCAAACAGATAAGTTCATTGCCTGAGAGGCTGTCAAAGGTAGCCTTGATTGTCAGTACCTCCCCTTCAAAAGCCGGGCCAAGGTGAGCGATTTCCAACAGCGTGCCAATGCCCTCCTCATCTGCTTCTATCATATCCAGTGCAAACAGCCGGGACGACCATTCCATCTCACGCCCCAGGGCAAAGGTGCTGCAAACCGGGTGTACCACACCTGACTGAAAGCCTGCAAAATCAGTATGCTTCACCTCATAGGTATGTACTTTGCTATCTCCGGGTTTAAAAGGCGTTTTCAAAATGCAAAATGGGTTTGCGCAGTTTTACTTCTCTGACTTCAGCCGAATCACCTGGTCTACCAGTTTTTTGTTTTCCACCGAGGTGGTTTTAAGTTTGGACTTCAGGTTATTAATAGTCTCTCGCATCTGCTGCACATAAAGGCTCGATTTTATTTCAAGTTTTTCAGCTGATGTCATTTTTTCCTTACGGTCCCGCTCTTCCTTGAGCGCTTCCATGGCTTCTAAGGTGCGCTCATGCTCCGCCTCTACCTCTTTCCTCAGGAGTTCATTCTCTTTCTGCAGCATATCTATATACCTGCGGGCTATTACCAGTTTCTCAAAATCTGACTTCACTTCCTTAAAATTTCATTCTTGGCAAGGCACTCACTTTCTGATCTACAAATTCCCCCGCCAGGTATTTATAATAGCCGGCTATTCCTATCATACCTGCATTATCCGTGCAATATTGAAAATCGGGCACATAGGTGGTCCAGCCTTCAGCCTTTGCCATCTTATCCAGGGTATTTCTCAAACCGCTATTGGCCGAGACCCCACCTGCAATGGCTATTTGTTTAATACGGTGTTGCCTGGCTGCCTTACGGAGCTTCTGTAAGAGCATATTCACCAGCGTGTGCTGGATACTGGCACAGATGTCGTTCAGATTCTCCTCGATGAAGTTCTCATTTTTCTTAAGCTCAGCTCTCAAAAAGTACAGTATACCGGTTTTGATACCACTAAAGGAATAGCTGAGCCCCGGCATAGAGGTTTCCGGAAAGCTAAAACGTTCCGGATTGCCTAGTTGCGCATATTTATCTATCAGGGGCCCACCCGGATATGGCAAGCCCAGCAGCTTGGCCGATTTATCGAAAGCCTCCCCCACCGCATCGTCCCTAGTTTCTCCAATAATGCCCATTTTCAGATGGCTTTCTACCAAAACGATCTGCGTGTGTCCTCCGCTCACGGTAAGGCATAAGAATGGAAACTGTGGCTTAGGGTCGTCAATAAAATGCGCCAGAATATGAGCCTGCATGTGGTTTACCTCTATCAAAGGAATATCCAACGCCAGCGCCATAGACTTGGCAAAAGAAGTACCCACCAAAAGAGCCCCCAAAAGTCCGGGGCCTCGTGTAAACGAAATAGCAGATAGTTCGTTCTTATCTATGGCAGCATTTTTGAGAGCCTGATCAACAACAGGCACTATATTCTGCTGATGAGCGCGGGAAGCCAGTTCAGGCACCACGCCTCCATAATTTTCATGCACAGATTGCGTTGCGATGATATTATTGAGTACTTTGCCATTGACCACTACAGCGGCTGAAGTTTCATCACAGGACGATTCTATAGCCAGTATTTTGATTTGGGAGGTGGGCATTGAGTGAGAATAAGAATAGATCGCAAGTTATCAAAAAACGTATTGTTAAATCAATACTCTGGATAATACTCACTCCTTTACTTCTGTTAGGCCTTATCATTGGCCTTATCTATCTCCCCCCTGTTCAGAATTATATTGTTGACGAAGTGACTACCTACCTTACGGAAGGCACAGGTTACCGTTCCGAGATCGACTACACCAATATCCGCTGGTTTAACTCAGTTGTGGTAGAGGGTACACGCATCTACGACCACGATGAGCGGAAGATGATCGAGATTGACGAGTTGGTACTCACCTTTGATCTGAAATCACTCATTGGCAAAAAAGATATTCAGCTTAATGAGGCCTGGGTAGATGGCGCCTCAGTAAACCTCAGAGAAGAAGGTGAATCAGCCCTCAACATAGATTACTGGGTAATTGCGCTGGATGATTTTCTGGCCCCTGAGCCTTCAGACCCTCCCAAACCCTTTGATCCCGGTGTCTTCGGTATCAATAAAATCACCATGATCAACTCTGACTTCAGCCTCTCGGATGCCAGAATTGATTCACTGTCTGACGGCTTCGACCACAATCACTTCAGCCTTAGCTCTCTGAATGCCGACTTGTTAAACCTGCGCTCGATAAGAGACACCTTTCAGGTAGATGTTAAGTTTCTCACTGCGGAAGACACCATATCGGGCCTGAAGATTGATGAGCTTCATACTTTTTTCCGCACCTCACAGAAAGGCATGGCCTTCTACGATTTAGATCTTAAACTTGGCAATAGTCATATCAAAGATTCCGTGGTTTTCAGACATGAGAAAGCCTCGGACATGAGCGACTTTATCAATAAAGTAAACATCAGTGCCAATTTTGATAAATCCGTTATCCATACAAAGGACCTCGCGCTATTCGCCCCGGAACTCACCCCTTATGATGAGCAAATTGAACTCTCAGGCTATTTCACCGGAACAGTAAGAAGTTTTTATTCAGAAAATTTCGCCATAGCCTTCAGCGACCACACGCGCTTGCAGGGCAGCCTGGATATTGAAGGATTACCCCTGATCAAAGAAACCTTTTTCGATATTACGCTTAACGATTCACGTCTTAAATCTTCAGACCTGAAAGACTATATAGGCTCACAGGCTTTTAGTATTTCGGATAAGTTGGGGCTCGTGAGGCTTAATGGTGATTTTGAAGGTGCCCTGGACAACTTTGTGGCAGACGGAGAATTTAAAACGGAAATAGGCGACTTCGACTCCAACACCCAAATTGAAATTATCGAAGGCCAGAGCGCTCAATATAATGGTGGTCTCACCATGCGCGAATTTGACCTGGGACTTTTTACAGAAGACAGTATTTTTCAGAAAGTTAATCTCACAGGTACCATTGAAGGATCTGGCTTTAAGCTGGAAGATGCAGATTTTGACCTGGATGCCACCATCTTTAAAATCGGCATCAACGGCTACGATTACCAGGACATACAAACTGACGGACATTTTGCCCGATCGTTTTTCAAAGGTGATATCTCAGTAAAGGACCCCAACTTCACCATGCAAGCCAGCGGATCAGTAGATTTGAGAGACAGGAAAAACCTTTTTCAGATTAACGGCACACTCACCGATGCCGATCTGGATGAGATTAAGGTTACCAAAAAACAGGTGAGCCTCTCCACAGATTTTGACGTGGATATTCAGGGCCTTAAGCTGGATAGCATCCTGGGAGACCTCACGCTTCAGCAAACCTACCTGAGCTATGAAAACCAGGACATTACCATAGACTCCCTCTACTTCTCATCAGAACGTGCCAGCACGGAAAGGGCCGTGGAGTTTTCTTCTGAGCACTTCAAAATGAACATGGATGGAAACTTTGAGTTTACAACCCTGCTGAATGAGCTGAGCAACATCAACGAGCAGTACCGGTTTATGTTCTCCAGTAATATGAAAGGGCTGAATTCATTCCTTGAAAAAAATGGCCCCACCAAACGCCCTTTTGATATCAACTACAAGGTTGAACTTAAGAATATCAGTCCTATCATCAACCTGTTTGATACAGCCATTTATGTAGCAAAAGATGGCTTAATCGAAGGCACCTTTACCAACAACGGACAGCAGAACCTAATGCTCAATACCAAAGTGGATACGGTCACCTATGCCAATATCAACTTTCTGAATAACGAGTTTGACATTAATGCCAACAACCTTAGAGATACCTCTAATGTGTTGACTATTGGCTATCTGTATTCAGAGAAACAGGTATATGCCAATACCTCGGAAACGGATAACCTCACCCTGGAAGCCGTATGGGATGGCAAGCATATAGACCTTAGGCAAAACCTGGGACAAGTCACCAGTGGTAACTACGCAGAGATTGGTGCCGACCTGGACTTTTACCCGGACCGAACAGAGATGCGGTTTGATGCCTCAAACATTCTGGCACTGAACGAAACCTGGCAGATTGCGAAGGATAACATTGTGGTTTTCGGAAAAGAGAAAATCACCATCGAAAACCTTGACATCTACAACAACGACCAGTCGATTAATTTTGATGGAGAGATTTCAGTATTGAAAGACACCGCCAAAACATTGCAGGTAAAATTTCGCGAGGTTGAGGTAGAGAACTTCAACCCTATTACCCTGAAAGAGTATACGGGCAAGATCAACGGTACCCTCAATGCTCAAAACATCTATTACAACCCTCTCTTCTTTGGTGACCTGAAAATCGAAGACTTCCGAATTAACAACTTTCTGGTAGGCGATATCAATGGTAAGCTAGCCTGGCAAGACCAGAGCAGAAAGTTTGATATGGACTTCAAAGTAGATCGGCTGGGGAAAGAGATTATCAAGCTCAACGGTGACTTCTTCCCTTCAAAAAACAGCAACCAACTGGACCTCAATCTGGTATTTAACGATGCCAACCTGAACATTGCGGAGCCCTATATTGAAGACTATTTCACAGAAATTAATGGCACGCTGGATGGCCGCCTGAAAGTTACCGGTAAGCTCAGCAGCCCGGTGCTGAAAGGCCGCGGCCTCATAGATGAGGGGGGAATTAAGGTGAATTACCTCAATACCAAGTACCAGTTCAATGGAGACTTCGAGTTCCAGGAAAACAATATAGAGCTACGCAACCTGCTTTTTGCCGATGCGAGCGCAAATCAGGCAGACTTTACCGGAAATATTCAGCATAATTATTTTCAAGACTTTGTACTCAACCTCAACGGTGATCTCAACCAGTTTCAGGTGCTCAACATCCCCTTCTCAGAAGAGGTACTCTATTACGGAGAAGCTTACGCCTCAGGCAGTGTGGGTATTACCGGAGCCGCCAGCAACCTGAGCATATCGGCCAAGGCTTCAACCCAGCCGAATACTAAAGTATATATCCCCATCAGCAAAGGAGCTGAGACAAACAGCAACAGCTTTATCAAGTTCATTGATCGCACCGATACCAGTACGGTACAGACAGTGATTGAGGATGAAGTGGACAAGATTAAAATTGAGGGGCTGAACCTGGACCTTGACATTGAGGTAACGCCTGATGCCTATACTGAGATCATCATTGATGCCAAAACCGGTGATATAATTCGTGGCAGAAGCAACGGGCAGCTGAGATTACAGATCGACTCACAAGGGGAGTTTAACATGGCCGGGTCCCTCAACATTGTACAGGGCTCATACAATTTCTCACTCTACAATATTATCACCAAGGAGTTTGACATTGAACAGCCCAGCCGCATCACCTGGTACGGAAACCCCTATGAAGGCGTAATGGACATCAACGCCTCTAAGCGACAGATCACCTCACTGGACCCTATACTTACCACGGCAGGCTTTATCGACAACAACTCTGGCGGAGTAGCCAGACGCTTCCCTACCAAGGTAAAACTCAATCTTCAGGGAGCACTACTCTCCCCGAAAATCGCTTTCGATATAGATTTTAGTGAGGTTAACACCCAGGACTTTCAGCTACAAACCGCTCTGAATGCTTTCAAAAATAAAATTCAAAGCGATGAGCAGGAACTCAACAGACAAGTACTGAGCCTGATTGTATTCAACAGATTCAGTGAAGAGGGCATCGTGAATATAGGAGGCCGTACTGCCTCGCAAAATGTAAGTCAGCTCCTGTCCAACCAATTCAGCCAGCTGGCCGCTCAGCTTGACGAGAACCTGGAAATAGACCTGGACCTGGCAGACCTTACTGAGGAAGCCTTCAACACCTTTCAACTGCGGCTCTCTTATACCTTTTTAGGCGGCAGACTGAGGGTGACGCGTGAGGGTGGGGTAACCAACCTCGTAGACGTCAATAGCATTGCCGGAGACTGGACTGCCGAGTACCTGCTTACCCCCGATGGCCGCTACAAGGTCAAGGTGTATTCCCGCAATAATTATGACTTTACACAATCACTGATCTCGCAGGGCTCTACCAGCACTACCACTGGCGCCAGCGTAACCCAAACTACCAGCTTCAACAACCTCAAAGAGTTTTTCGGTGGGGTGAACAAGAACCGTAAAAAACGAAAAAAGCAAAGTCCCGGCACCACTACAGACCCATCCGGGTCAAACTAATTCTGATACTTTCAGTTATCCTTCTGAATAACTGATAAGATGACTAAGATTTCAATTTTTTGGCTCAGAAGAGACCTGCGCCTCACTGATAACACAGCCCTTTATTATGCTCTGAAAGAAGGCTTGCCTGTATTACCCGTTTTTATTTTCGACCGCAACATTCTGGATAAGCTGGAGGATAAAAAAGATGCCCGTGTGGAATTCATCCATAGCACAATGGCTTCAATGCATCAGAAATTGGGTGAAACTGGGTCTGGAATAAAAACTTTCTATAGCTCACCCATCGAGGCTTACGAGGCACTAACTAAGGAGTATGAAATTACCTCAGTCTTTACCAACAGAGACTATGAACCCTATGCCAAAGAGCGGGACCAGGAGGTAGAAGCCTTTCTTTCAAAAAAAGGCATTGGCTTCTACACCTTTAAAGACCATGTGATCTTCGAGAAAGAAGAGATTGTATCCGGCTCCGGTACTTTCTACAAAGTATTTACGCCCTACAGCAAAGCCTGGCGCACCAAGTATGCAGAGAGTCGGCCTCAGATTCTGCCTGACGCAAGCAAGTCCACCCAATGGCTCAAATGGGAAGCCAAGGCCATTCACAGCCTGGCCGAAATGGGCTTTGAGCCCTCAAACATCGACATCCCTCCGCTCAATATCGATCAGGAGCTGATTCGCAAATACGATCAGCAAAGAAACTTCCCCGCTATGGATGCTACCTCCAAGCTGGGAATTCACCTGAGGTTTGGCACCATCAGCATCCGTCAGCTGGCGGAAAAAACGGAAAAGCTTAACTGGACCTACCTGAATGAGCTCATCTGGAGAGATTTCTACGCCATGATTCTGGCCAATAACCCACATGTAGCTGAAAAGGCCTTTAAGCCTCAATATGATCACATTCCGTGGAGACAGGATGAGGAAGGTTTTGAAAAGTGGTGCCAGGGCATGACGGGCTACCCCATTGTAGATGCCGGCATGCGACAGCTCAACGAGACCGGCTACATGCATAACCGGGTACGCATGATCGTGGCCAGCTTTCTTACCAAGCACCTGCTGGTAGACTGGCGCTGGGGTGAAGCCTATTTTTCTGCTAAGCTGCTTGACTTCGACCTTGCCTCCAACAATGGTGGCTGGCAATGGGCCGCTGGCACCGGTACAGATGCCCAGCCCTATTTCAGGGTGTTCAACCCACAATCTCAAACAGAGAAATTTGACCCTGAGCTGGCCTATATCAAAAAATGGATTCCCGAATACGGCACTGAGCAATACCCCGAACCCATCGTGGAGCATAAATCGGCCCGTGTGAGAGCCATAGAAACTTATAAAGAAGCCTTGAAACCCGCTTAATTTCGTACCGGGGAATAAAACAGCAGCTTAGCGCCTCACCTTCTGATACAAATCCTTTTCTTTGAGGCGAGATGCGAAAACTGGTAATCCTGGTGCTAATCTGTTCCTTTGGCTTCACCAACCTTAAGGGGCAGACAGACTCCCTGACGAACAAGCGACTCAATAAGCTGCTGCTCTATGGAGGGGTAGGTTATGGGGTCACGCTCGCGGCCCTTAGCCAGACTTGGTATGCCGATCAGGGGCTCAGCCACTTTCGCTTCTTCAATGACAACCCGCAGTGGAAGCAGGTAGATAAAATTGGCCATTTCTACTCTACTTATCAGTTCTCACGTATCAGCGAAAAACTGCTGAGCAAAGCCGGACTGGAAGAAAGGAAATCCGTATTCTGGAGCAGCATCATAGGTGCCGGTTTATTACTACCCGTAGAGATATTGGATGGCTTTTCTCCTGAATTTGGCTTTTCCTACGGAGATGTGATTGCCAATGCGGCCGGGTCCGGTTTTTTCCTGGGACAGTATCTGCTCTGGAACGAACAGCGGATTAAACCTAAGTTTTCATTTCACCAAACCTCCCTGGCTGGTATAAGACCTGCCGTGCTAGGCGATGGACTGGCAGAAGAGTTGCTGAAAGATTATAACGGCCAGAGCTATTGGTTCTCCTTTGATATTCATGCCTTTGCCAAACAGTCCGGCTTTCCTAAATGGCTAAACCTGGGCTTAGGCTACGGTGCGCAAAACATGATCTTTGCACGCGATGGTCAAAATGAACTGGCTGGTTATGAGAGCTACCGCCAATATTACTTAGGTCTCGATTTTGACCTTTCTTACATACAGACCAATAAGAAATGGTTGAAGACCATACTCTTTCTTCTGGACGGTATTCGGCTGCCGGCACCTGCTTTCGAAATCAATAAAAACGGCACCCGATTCCATTTATTGTACTACTGATTTTTTAATTCAACAGCTTAAACCCTACCCCCACCTCCCTATCTAAGGTTCAAAATCAATTTAAATTTTGACTTATGAGGAGAGAGAAAAAGATAATCTACACGCTTTTGGCTTCAGCCATACTGATGCTGAGTGCTTGCAATGATGACGCGGACACTACGGCAGAAGCCATAGTATTGGATGAGGCAACAGCAGCCGCTGTAGTTGATTTTACCAATGATGATATTGACAATATTGTACTCAACAACCTGGATGCTATTGCCAGCAGAACCGGAGGTGGAGAAGCCAATAACGGACGAGGTTTCAACCCCTATGGCGGCCGGGATTCCTGTGCTGAAATTACACACGATGAAACCAGCCAAACCATTACAGTAGACTTTGGGGAGGGCTGTAGCAGCGGAGATGAACTGGTACGCAGCGGACAGATCATTATCAGCTATACTGACAGAAGAAATGTGGTAGGTGCTGTAGTCACCACTACCTTCAACGACTTCCGGGTAAACGGCAACCTGGTGGAGGGCACCCGTACCCTCACCAACATCAGTGATGGCACGCTCAACCAAAGGGCCTTCCGCGTGACCATGGAAAATGGCAAAATCACCTTTGAGGACGGTACTATCCGCACCTTTCAGGGCACTCGTACCAGAACACATACGCTTGAAGAAACCAGCCGGGAGCTTACCATTACGGTTGAGGGCTCAAGGTCCGGTACTAACCGTGAAGGCGTGGCTTTCAGTATGGAGATCACTTCTCCACTGGTATTCACCTACTCTTGCCGCCAGGTAGGCGTGCGGGTAGCCATATCAGGAGTACGTGAGCTCACCCGAGACGATCAAACCACCACCATAGATTACGGAACAGGTGTCTGCGATAATGAGGTGACTGTTACGCGCCCCGATGGCTCCACTGAAATTGTAGAGGTAAGGAATAGAAGACGCAGGGGATAGTTCTCTGTTTTAATTTGGTTGAATAAGCCCCTGGTCAACGGACTGGGGGCTATTTTTATTCTTGAGATTAGCTGCAGGGGCCTTTCAGGGGACTATGTATGACGCCAACGCCCTGTCGGTGAAGGTTCCATTTGCCGATGTGTATTCAACATCAATAACTACTGTCACCTGTGTGCCAGAGCTAGCAGAAGAGTTCCATTCTGCTGTATACAGAGTCGTCAACTGCCGACTTATCTGATTGTACAATTCTCCGATCTCCGCACTTGAAGGGGCGAAACTTGCCCTCCCTCCAGTTGAGTTTGAAAGGGAGTTGAGCGTTGTTCGGTTGGCACCGCCAATACCTACACTATAAATGGGGATACCACAACCGTTAGAATTTGCAATAAGTCTGCTCAAGCTGGTTACGGACCTTGTATCCTCTCCATCAGTAAAACCAATAATTACAGGTAAGTAATCATTCGTAATATTTGATTGTGTTTTGGTATTGTTGAGTGCCACTTCGCAGGCATCGTAAAAAGCCGTACCTCCATCGGGATAATTCAAGTCTATTGCCTGCCTCAGCAGGTCGGCATCATTGGTAAAATCCTGGACTATTCGCACGCTGTTCGAAAATTTTACTATTGAGAAGATGTCATCCGGAGATTTAAGTCCTACGAAAGTGTTCATAGCCAACTCAGAGTTTCTGATGTCCAGAACACTCATACTCCCCGAATAGTCCATAACTGCCGATATAGCGAGAGGCAGGTCTTCACCATCACTCTGCTCAATCAATTGTGCGTTTACATTAACGGTGTCGGCTCCGGTTACTTTTTCAACAATGCGATAGTTACCAATTCGAAAATTCTCCAAAGGCAAACCTTCCTGATCTGTAACGGAAATTTTTGCGGTAACAGTTCTTCCATTCACATCCACTTCTATTCTCGGAATATTGGCTGATATAGCAGTTGTACTCATATCATCCAGGTTTCTGAATTGATCAAGTGGTTCAGGAATTTCTATCTGATTACAACCCAGCAGGAATAATAATATAAGCCCTGCGCTGAGTCTGATTCTGATTCTGACTCTGAAGTTTGTTTTAAATCTCTTTTCCATAACTCTAGTTTTGATAAATGATGATTCCGGTTTTCAGATTGAGCTGCCCCACTCCTGCCTCAAAAAAAACAGCCATATTGGATGTGAGATCATATTTTAAACCAACATTCCAGGAATAGCCCAGATTAGATTCCGGCTCCTCATTACTCTCAAAACCTGGTTCGAAAGAAACCAAAGGCTGATTGTAAAAGACTCCCAGGCCAGAATAAGGCGTGATTTGATCAGTAAGCGGGTAAAAGTAATAACCCGTAACCCCAAGATTAACGAAGCTAATTCTTCCGGCTTTTTCGTTTGAGGCTGTCACCCAATCATAAGAAGCAAAGCCAGCAGAAACACCCATATAAACCTCCCCAATTTCAAGAGGGTTAGGCAATTCTTTATAACCTTCTATGAAAACATGAGGGATTGTCAGCTCCAGATAATCACTTTTTTTGATATAGTGAGATGAGAACCCAATGCCCGCACGAAAAAAATCGTACACATTACTATCATCACGAACCCCTTCCTGGGCTTGAAGTCGAGACGCGATGAGAAAAATTAAAACCAAATACATTGTAAGCTTTCTAATAACATCTTTCATGAAATTGCGGTTTCTATAGCCTATTGAATCTCTAATCGGAAATAGCACAAAGCGTATCTCTGTTTTATAAATGACTTGTGCACTCATCTATCTAATGTTAATTCCTGCATTGAAAGTTGCTTCTTCTCCTCCCAATTCGAAGTAGAATCCAAGTTTCTCAGATAAATTGACATTAATACCAGCGTATAATCTAATTTGCCAGTTAGTCAAACCTCCTAATACTGCACTATCATCATCCGAATAAATCAAGTATACATACCCAAACTTAGCTCCGGCATAAGGTTGAATGATATCCATAATGGGTAATGTCTCCTTCAAAAGTTCATCGATAAGAATTGAGTTTCTAGTAAAAAGACCTAAATACGAGATTTCTCTACTGGTATTTTTCCAAGGAGAATAGGACAATGAAAAACCACTCATAAGCCAAGGTAAATCCACACTACTCACGAAGCGCGATGTTTGACTCTCGTATGAGAGGAAGTAAGCATCTAGAAGACTACTAGACCCAAAACCAATTTTCAGCTGATTATTGAGATTATTAGTACTGGGTTCTTCTTGCGCATTAAGGTCAGGTACCGACAAGAGAATGACCAGACCAAAAAGTAATTTCTTAAGTGCATTGATATTTATCATATTCGTGATGTTAAAGGTTTGAGTATGAAATTCTTCTAACTAACTTTTACTAGCCACTCTACTTTGTGAATGGGTTACATTTCTTTATCAAAGCATGCTCCCGGTATGCTCAAAGCCACTTTAACCTCTACTCTCACCGCTCGGTGAACTCAATCACGGTACCAGTAGCTATTACCTTTATTTTAGAAAACACCGGGTAAGAAGGGTGAGGAATTGCCTGCATATAAGTTTCGATTGAAACATTCGCTAAGGCTCTTGATGTACCTTCCATATTAGCCTGCTGCATCATTTGCCTTTTTGCACGGGCAATTAACCCCTCATTAGTACCTCCAAAACCAAATATGTATTGAGCCTCTGCAGCCCCCGAAACCTCGCCTATTACCTTATAGTTCTTACCAGCCAATTGGACTTCAGTCAGAATTCCGTAGTTACCAAACTGATTTGTCAGACCTGAATTGGCGGCTATGCATCCATTGAGAAGAAGACCTGAAATGATTGAAATAATAATTATGTAGAATCGCTTTTTCATGGTTACAGTGTTTAGTTATTTTCAAATTCGATGACGGTCCCTGAGGCCACAATCCTCTTTGTCCTTATTAGAAAGAAGTTGAAAGAGCTTATTTGTTCGATGGTTATATTAATGACAGAACGTGATGTTCCTTCAAGCCCGGCCTCTTTGAGCATTGCTTCCTTAGCCTGTGCTACAAGCCCTTCTTTTTTGCCCCCAAATCCCAAGATAAAAACTGCTTTAGAGGCCCCTTTGACATGCTTTATGACTTTGAAATTTTTAGAAGCAAGCTGTATCTCTGTAGATCCGCCATAGTGAGAAAACTGATTGGTAAGCCCCGAGCTAGTACCTACACAACTGGTAGAGCACAAGGCCAAGAGCATCAAGCTTAACAGCCATAGTCTATTATGATTTTTCATAGTTTTTTTTTCTAAACCTAGAAGTGAATAATAGCACAATGAACAATGGTTTATGAACGACTAACTTTTCTATACAAAAAGACAAAAAGCCTTCACAAAGGAGTTTTAACTATTTAGGTGCCTGAACCCCGATTAATACCTGCAAACAAAAATGCGCCATTGGTAAGGGATTATTTGACGTTCACAAAGGCAATTATGACCCGACACAAACAGAGTAAACCTTGTCTCCAGCATGGGTTTACATAAAATGAGAATAGTCATTGTCAGCATATTTTTCATACTGGTATGCTTTCCAATTCAGGGCCAACAAGAATATATATTGTTACATAGAGGGAATAGTACTTTCGAGCCCAACACTACTGTAAGCTTACTGGTAAACGACACAAGTACGCTCTCTATAAATCCGGGTGAGTTACTTGTTTTTAAATTAATGAGCGAGGATACTATACAAATCAAAGCTAGTTTGGTTAAAAAAAAACGCACCTTAAACTTCTCCAGAAAGAGCTGTGATTTCCCAATGCTATACCTGACTTCAGATACCGACTCACTCTCATTTCTGGAACTTAAAGGAGAGAGTTGCAGTATCAGGCAACTTGAGAAGAACTTTGCGGCAGAGAAATTCAACTCACTAATTACCAACAACCAGGTTAAGGTGAAAACAGCATCTGTTTCAGGCGATAGTGTAATAAATACACCTGAAATCGATTTCATGGGCTTGCTCAACTCCGTCATTAATCCAGAACCTCAAATATTAATAAACGAAACCGAACTGGACAGTATAAAACTTCTGGCATTAGAAGCCGCTATGTTGAGGGAGAAACTGCGAGAACAAGAAAGGAAAACACGAGAGCAATTTCAGGAATACTTTGATCTTATGAAAACAATCGACAGGCTCGATCAAAATGTGACCCCAATGGTAGGCATTCATATGGAAGAAGGGGGGCTGGACAATCGAGGGCTTATGAGATATAACATAAGGGCAACTTACACCTATGATGTAGAACCAACTGAGAGTTTAAAGGCAGAACTGATACACTACCCATCAGGTGCTTACCAACTGGATAAGTCCGCAGCCGCTAGTGCAACGGCCTTCGCAATGAAAAAGAGCATTGACAGCTACCTGATTGAGTACTTTGAACCCGGAGGTACTGTCAAGATAAGGGTCATTGGCTCCGCTGACGGAGCACCAATAAACCGTGCCTTGAGTTATAGCGGTGAATATGGAGAGATTAAGGAAGAGGACTATTTCATCACTGAAGATTACTTCCTTCAATTAGCCAAAACTTATGCCATGGACAGTAGCTTCATAGAGGACACAAATAACCTTCCAATTAATAAATCTACAGGTGCCCTTGAGGGAGTAACGCCACAACCCAAACCAACTCCCATGGGCGCAGCGCAACAAATATCTCTGTCAATAGAAGGTAGTTCCTATAAGACCAATGAAGATCTTGCATTTCTAAGGGCTCGTGGAATTCAATTTTACATTGATGGAGAAATAACCTCTTTGAGTAATACGCGCAACGAATATCTCTTTCAGGTTAAAATTGAAGATGGCATAGGTGGCATTTTCAGAAAAGTAGTGATTGAACTGTTAATAGAAGATGTGCTCAGAGACAAATGAAAGCTGTCAACCTACCATTTTATTATATCGCCCTTCTTCTCTTTTTTTTAACTCATAGTCCAATCTGTGCCCAGTCCCGCTATGTCATCTTTGAAGACAACTTTGACGACAATCGCAATGGATGGTTGTTGGGAGATCGTCCAAAAACACTGGCCAAAATAGACTCAGGCTCGCTTTATCTAGAGAGCAAAAATCCGAAAACTGGATACCCCCGATGGGTACCCGGTGGCTTCTTCTATAAAAATCAGGATTTTCAAATTACCATTCGGTTCAAACAGGTAAAAGGCAACCTACTCAGGGGTTTTGCACTTCAGTGGGGAGGAGACCCAATCGAGAATCGTTTCCATGAAATTTGGTTGAGAAGAGATGGTAAGGTAAGCATCAGCACTCTTGACAAGTTAGTCGCAGACAAGCCACTAGATCACCTACCATTTACCTATACACCTACCCTTTCGACCACAGGATACAACGTGGTACGTATGGAAAAAAAGGGAGAGTTCATAACCTATTTCATCAACGAACAAGAGGTTTTCAAACTCCCTTATACAGGTATTTTCGATGCTTACCTTGGCTTTATATGTCCTGCCGCAGGTGCCATAAGGGTTGATTACATCCAGGTAGCATTGCTAAATCAAAGCCCCCATTCTATCTTCTCCCAAGAAGCCACGCCTAATATTTATGCAGTAAACGTAGGCATTGGTACTTACAAAAACAGTGATGAATGGCAGGGCTTTACTGATCTTAAATTTACCAGAAACGATGCCAGGGCCATGCATAATTTCTTCTTGAATGAGAATGCAGGCGCGGTACCCGCTCAAAACCTGAGTTTACTTCTGGATGAACAGGCAACAAAAAGCCGGATCATCGCTGAACTGAAACACCAGATATCCAAAGCCTGGAATAATGACCTTATTATATTCTTTTTTGCCGGACACGGCATAAAGGGAAGAGAGGAAGGTAACAACTCGCTCTATCTTCTACCTCACGACTATGAAATCGGGAATCCCGAAACCGCTATTCACTATAAAGAACTGGAAGAAATCTTTGAGTCCGTACCATCCAAAAATAAACTGATTATCATGGATGCCTGTCACTCAGGTGGTTCACTACCTACACTGGAAGGAGACTGGGCAAATATACTGGGCTCATTAAAGGATAAGGAGATCGCAATACTGACTTCATCTCAGCTTGGTGAAACCTCACTCGAAGCAACCGATATTCAACGTGGACTGTACAGCTATTACCTGACCCGCGGACTGACTTTTGATGCCCGAAAAGCTGACACAAATCAAGACAATGTGGTAACGATTCTTGAGTTGCACATATATGTCAGCACTCAAACAGCTACAGCTGCCAGAAAAAAATCTCATATACAAACACCTCAACTCGGTGGCAAATTCAATGTCCGATTACCACTTGCCACTATAAGAACGAAATAGAATTCATCCTCCGCCACTATCACGGATTTCGAAAAGAAAAGAGAGGTAAGTACCAATGAAAACAGCGCCTGCCAACTCCCCTACGAAAAGAAGCTTACTTAATAGATCGAAATCAGGACTCTGCTTGTAAAAGGCATTGATAATAATGAGAATTGCATATCCGGCATGCAGCATTGCTGAAAAAACAACCCCGGTTTGAGATATATTTCTACCTAACTTTACCTGCTCAACAGTATAAGGGTATTTCACAGCAAAGCGGATAAAGGAAACAAAGTACACGACTGTGAGAGGCGACAGAATATAAATGAGTACCCAAAGTTCATCGGGAGAAAAACCACCTGCCAGAAACAAGCCCGGAATCAAAAGCATAAGTAACACCCTACTAAAAAGCACTGTTTTGCTTAGCCCGTTGATTACGCTGTGGTCAGATGAAGCCTTATTCATTTTGTCAGGTTGTCAGAAATAAACCTTCTGAGTTTTTCATAATACATCAATAGCTCAGTAGCATAATTTTCCTTCACGTCCTGAAACGTTCCTGAACGAAATATCCCACTTCCATATTCAGCTGAAAATTCATAACACAACTCTGTCCCGGAGGTATCAAATTCCGCCCAGGATAACTCCAGTGTCAGGTTTTCAAAATACTTAGGCGTAATTACCTGCCTGAGCCCCGAAGCATACAGCGTCATACTCGCCTTATTTCTCACAACGCGCTCGAACTTATAGGCTTCCATCTCTTCATCAGGCGTAAAGAAACGTTTTAAAGCAGGAATCAAACTATCCAGCATCTGCTCTGATTTAGTCCGGACTACAATACAAGCCCCAGGATTAGAAAAACTAACTTCCATAATTTCCTTATACGGCCGCACCCCAATATCCCTTTCAGTATTGATATTCTCCAGAGTCTTCACCACCCCTGCCTCTCTAAGTATTTGCACCCCGAAAGCCGCATCTTCAGCACAAATTATTTTAACATAAATACTATCAGGAGATCGTCCTGAAGTTCTCGCCCATTTAGACAATAATTGCTCCGGTAAAGACAAACCCCTGCCCTCATATTCCTGCAATAAATAAGGCCAGGTCAGCGCCATTCTCTTTGGGTCTGAAAAATCCTTTTTGCTTGTCAGATTCAGCTGCCAAAACCCGTTCATAACAGATATATTTTTAGCTTCAAACAGCATTCCGAAACTCCCTTCTTTCAGCCAGTTATTGTACTCAGTCAAAACCCGTTCGCTCTCTGATTTCTGGCCATGTAAAGGCATCAAAAAACAGAGGTAAACCCCTAAAAACCAGTAACTTTTGGAAATCATCTTAAAAATGTTCTACTTAATTAAAAATAAGGATTTTGGAGCAGAATCGGAGAAAAAAACTTGATAAAAACCTGGCCCTGAGTATATTTCTTCAGGCTTTTGACAGAGCAAAAATTAAGCGCGAAAACACCGACCTTAAAACCCCTAAGGCTTATGAAATTTTGGCCCAAAAAGTAATCGAAGCAAACGGTCTGGATCAGGATGATTTCTCAAACTATAGTAACTACATCAAGGATCGGTTTAATACCATCAAAAAGCTGGTAAATAACCAGGCAAAAAACACCATTTCCTTCTATACATTTCAGTTCGACCCCATAGAGCAATATGCCGATGGTACAGCGCCCTTTGTGACAGAAAAAGAAATACTGGCAGAAGTTCTTTTTACTCAAAAAACCTACAGATTTCTGGATTTCTGGCGAATGCCCAAAACCGCCCAACTCCTCAAGACTCGCGATGGGATTTTTATAGATACCTCCGATTCAGAGATGATCAGCATTAGCAATGTTATTGACATTCAACCTTTTTCGATGCCACGGGACAAAAACCCTTGTTGGTTACAAGTCAATTATCAGAAAGAAGGTCAACCTAAGGCTCTTTATCTTATGCCAACGCTCATAGACAACCAACCTGACTCCATACTCTACCTGCATCAAAAACTCCGCAACTCACTGGGGCTTCCGGCCTGACTACGCCTCACTTTGGCTGGCTACCTGCCTCGTATCATACCTCAAAACAAGAAGCACTGAATAATCCACTCAAAATATTCAGCGATTATTTAGCCAGAGAACAACGATTACCAGTACCTAATCCACTGACTATCAATGCCATAAAATAATTCTGATTTCTGGATTATCTAATCGTCCGACCACATTTCATTTCGAGCACAGCCCCCTATAATTGACTCATCATTCAGTATTGAAAAGACCTTATTCCTGAATTTAAAATCAAATCAGGCAAAAAGTTTAAGGTCAGTTATCAGGTACGATAAACGCGGCAGGGTGCGGTGAAGTGGTCACTTCTACCGCGTTTATCACCACTTCAAATTTTAAAACATACGCGCAAAACCTCATGCCATGAGCAGGTCTTACTGACCTGATTCATGAGACGATTCTGCGCCCGGGCTTACCAAACCATTACAATAAACTTTTAAAATTATGAAGTATATTAATAATAAAATAATTCAAAATATATTACTCTGTAGCTTTTTACTATTAGGATTTCTATCTTCATGTAGTTATGAATCTGAAGATTTTGATCCACACGCAATCGAGCAATCCAGAGGAAGTGGAGAAGATGAGCATGAGCAGACTTTACCTCCTGACACACTCAGTGTTAATCCATAAGCATGTTTTCAGGGTATTACTATTAGTAATACCCTTTTGCTTTCTTTCTCCATTATCTGGTCAGACTCCATCAAGGTCAGCATACAGAAAGCAAGCCATCACATACTTAAGAAAAAAAGAGCCCGACAGTGCAAAGCATTTTTTCCAATTAGCCCTCTCGGTCTCTACCAATTTGAGCCAAAAGGCAGATTTGGGTCTTATTTTCGGGCAGATAAAAGGGCTGGACAACAACCGTCAGGCTTTAATTACTTACTATGACAGTCTGAATAATGCATTTCATGATCTGGAGCTAAATTCATTTTTACCCTATTCCTATCGTGACCTGGCCATCATATATTCCGATATTGGTTTATCTGACAAGGCACTTGAATACTTTCAGGAATCCTATAATGGGTTCATCGCCTTCAATGATCCGAAAAATGCAAATGGAGTGCTCAATTCTATTGCCATTACTCTTAAGGAAGACGGGGATAAATCTCTTTCGGAAAAGTACTTGCGCGAAATCATAGTGTCAAACGAGTCACTGGCTGATAGCGCAAGCACCTCACTTTTGTATAATAATCTGGGTAATTTATATCTTGATTTAGAGCAGCCGGATTCAGCCCTTTCATTTTTCAAATCATCTTTGCAGTTCCAAACTACCGGCAAAGATACCGCCAGAACATCTATAAGCCTGCTTGGGATTGGTGAAGCTTATAGAAAAAAACAAAGCTATGATAGTTCAGAATACTATCTGTTGGGCTCTTTAAAAGCCAAAGCCACTATTCCTATTCACAAGGGCTTGAGTATCCTCCATCATAACCTAGCCAGACTCTACCTGGCCCGTAACAAAATCGATGAAGTACAATTACACCTCGAAAAGGGAAAAGAGGTGGCAAACCAACTCGGTCTTCTACAAGACCTGACCACTAATGCACTGTTATGGTCAGAATACTATGAAAAAACAGGAAATACAAAAAAGGCACTAAGCGCCCATAAAAACTATGTTTCTCTTAAGGACAGCCTGTCTAATAAAGAAAGGTCAAAGTCCCTTTTAGAGATGCAAACGCGTTTTGAAACTCAGAGATTACAAGAGAACTTGGATGATGCTAAGGAAACCAATGACTTACAGAAAAGTCTTTTGCAGCAGCAGCAATATACAATAGCTTCTCTCTCTGTAGGGGCGATCGCACTTTTAATTACCGCAGTATTACTCTACAGGCTTTACCGGCTCAAACAAAAACAAAAGAAAGCAACTGAGTGGCGTATGAGAGAACAGCATCACCGTGTAGGTAATAACATAGCCGTGCTTTCTACATTACTGAATCAAGCCGGAAACGATGCAAATTCAGATGAGGCCAAAGCCCTGGCACTGGAAGGGAAGAGCAGGCTGGAAGCCATGAACCTGCTGCACAGCAAACTCTACTGGAAAGATGAGACGGCCACTATCCCACTCAAACCCTATATCGCTCAACTTACCAATCAAATACTGAGTCTTTATATCCCCTATCATCCCAATGCCGTAGCGCTGGAGTTAGAAGAGATTGCTCTTCCGGTAACCCGGGCTATCCCCCTGTCTCTCATCATCAATGAGATCATTACCAACTCCTGTAAATACGGGCTGAGTAAAGCAACAACTCCTAAGCTGGAAATTAAGCTCTTCTCACAAAATGGGAAGCTTGAAATTTACATTAAGAATAATGGGATTACGACTATGCCGACCCTGCGATATCAAAACTCACCCTCTTTCGGACACACTTTGATTGATACCCTATCAAGGCAACTAAAAGGGAGTTTTTCTATAGATATTCAAAAGCACTACGCCATTGGCAAATTCAAAATGCCATTGAGTTCTTAAAAAAATCGACTCTGCCGAAAACTTATTATCCAACATAAACAGATAGAAAAATGAAAAAGACCAAGTTGCTACAAGCCCTGACTTTCTGCGGACTGCTCTTTTTAGCTTTCACTTCTTCATGTAGCCATGAACCTATAGATTTCGACCCAAGCGTATTGCAGAATGTCCCATTCAGTGGTGAGGAAGACGAGGAGGAAATTATCCTTCCCGACACTTTTAACATACGAGTTTTTCCATCAGACACTTAGTAATTGAGTATAACAAGATATCCTGAGAGCATTGCTTTTAGTAATGCTCTCAGGATATTTTAGTCTAAAACTGAATGCCCAAAACAGAAAGACTTACAGAACCAAGGCACAACAATATTTGAAATAGAGAAAGTTGTATAGTGCATACATATTTGCAGACAAAGCACATGCAATACCAGGAAGTGATAAATTGAAAATAGCGATTAAGAACAATGGAGTAACCAAAGAGGTAGTACCACAAACGGAAAATAGGGAAACTCCTTCCTTCGGCCATATGCTGATACAAACACTTTCACAACAACTCAAAGGAGCCTTCTCGCTCGATATTCAGGACACTTTCGCCATCGGTAAGTTTGAAATATCGTTTTAAATGGTTTTGAAGTACTTTTTCACCACCTTCTTGTAGGTCTTACCCACCGGAATTCTTTCCTTATCAATGTATAAGAAGCTCTCGTCAATCATGGTCACACTGTTTATATTGATCATCCAGCTTCGATGAACTCTTACAAGCTGTGGAATCATCAGGGCTCTTTCAAAATGACTCAGATTTTCAGAAAAAGTGAACTTCTTAAATTTTGTACAAACCTCTGTATAAGAACCAGCAGCCTTTAAAAACTGGATGTCCTGTATATCAACTCTCTCAAAACGCTGATCGCGATTTCTTAAGTAAAGCGCCTTTTGTAAGAAATACTCTTCACTGGATACCCGGTTTATGGCCACAGCATGATTTTCCAGACTTAGTTCAATCGCCCTTACTATATCCCAAATATTCGCTGGCTTAATCAAATAAGAGCTTGGCTTGGCCATTTTGGCTCTCTTAAAAGTATCCAGGTCCGAAAACTGAGTAAGATAAATTATGGGAATTTTATAGGTGTTCTTCAGGTAGGAGCCAAACTCTATTCCACTCATTTCACCTGCCAGGTCAATATCCAACAGGGCAATATCCGGTACCTTACGATTAACAATACCAAGAGCCTCTTCTCCCGAAGCTGCAGTTCCGACAATGCCATAGCCCAGCTGCACTAACTTTGTTCGTAAGTCCTCCGCCAGAATAGCCTCATCCTCTACGATCAACAAATCCACTTTGCCCATAGAACCTATATCAATAATGACCTTTGTGAATATACCCATATTCACAACCTATTGCATAGCAATCTGAAAAATCAAATTGATTCACCAATAAACTAATTTGGCTTACAAAGAGAGAATTTTGGTTAAGGAAAGGAATGACAAACTGCTTAAACCCTTAAGCGGTCTGGTCAAATCAACTTAAACCTAGCCATCAGCTCCTTCTTGTAGATAGGACTGAGACCAACAGTTTCTTCAGTGTCTTTTAGCACCAGAGTTTTCTTGGCAGAAATATTCCTCAGGTCATCTTTGATCTCAATAATCTTACGGATGTTCACAGCATTGGAGCGGCTGACCCGGAGTATGTCTTTGGACATGGCCGAAAGCTTCTCCAGAAAGTCTTTCAAATGCGTACTGACCACAATAGGGTGAGCCTGTGTAGCCGCAAATACCTTGGTGGTATCACCATCGGCTTCCAGAAAAACCAGGTCTTTGATATCTACCGACTGTACACCTGTATTGCTCCTAAGCAGCACACGATCTTTGAGAACGTCCAAGGGAGCATCTTCCTCTTCATCAACTTCATCTCCTTCATAATTAGCCAGGGATTTTAAAGCATTGCTCAGGTTGATTTTAAGCTCTGTGTTGGAAACGGGTTTGGAAACAAAAAAGACCGGAAACTCAGCAGATGAAATTCTCTCAAAAATTCGTTGATCGTCCTGCACCTTCGTCAGGTAGATGATTGGGATGACTTTGGTCTTGTTAATTCTTTCGGCAACATCGATACCGTTCAGTTCACCTTTGAGCTCAATATCAAACACGCCTACCGTGGGAAGTTCATCTTCAGCAGCTTCCAAGGCCTCTTCACCACTGGCAAAGGGCCCCATAAGTTCGTAGTCAGAGAGACGATCAACCAAATCTTCGGCCAGGAAGCGTTTATCTTCCAGAATCATCAGTTTTGTAACTGTTGTCATAGGTAAAAGGCAAGCTCTCCGGAGAAACATAATCTCCGCATAATGCAAAATAGGGAATTACAGCATTACCTCAACAACCAATTATCAAACTAAACCTGTAAAGGGATCTCAACTTCAATCAGAGTAAGCTCATCTTCCCGCTTAATGGCAATGGTACCATCCATATCTTCCACCAGGTTGGCCATCATTTGCATACCAAAGCCGGTACTACTTGAGAAATCGAAGTCTTCAGGAAAGCCAGGACCATTATCCATAAAACTCAGGTGCAGTGCCTCCCCTTCCTTACTTACCCGAATCAGAAGCGTGTCGGCTCCGGCAGATTCAGCATACTTGGAGAAGTTGGTGACTGCTTCATTAGTGATCAGGCCTATATTCAGAGCTTCTGTGGAGGTCGTTTCAATATCATCTACTGACAAATCCAGGTCTGCCCGGCTGGCAACGGAAGAAAAAGTATCATCCACCAGCTCTTCGAGGTAGCTTTTAAGCTGTACCCTGGCGGCCACAGCTGTATTATCCTCAATTCTGCTCTGAAAGAGAGATTTAGCCACACCACCCAAGGCTTCAATTTTACCCTCTACGTCTTTCAATACTTCCAGCTCCTTTTCGTGCTCCGTTTGTCTGGCTTTAGAGCGCAACAATGCCGAGATCAACCCCAGAGCGTTCTTCTGGCTATGGAAGGCATTATCGGTAATCAGCTTGATGCGGGAATTCAGGGTAACCAGGGCCTCATTGCGTTTTCTGATCTGCAATAGCTGCCAGGCAATCACCAAAAGGCCCAGCATCGCAATTATGACCAGCATCAGCCAGAAATCAGATTCCCGGCTTTCTGCCTGAAGTTCAAGGTTGGTTAATCTTTCATTCTGCTCTGCCAGCAGGGTCTTTTGTTGCTCTCTCTGCAGGCTTGCTGCAGACTGTGCCTCTTGCACTTTCAGCTTCTCCTCTCTGTAGAGACTGTCGGTCATAATATCATAAAATTCATCCACTACGGCTAATTCTCCCAGCTTTCCCCAGGCTTTATAAAGAGCTCTTTGATCTTCAAAGGCATCGCGCAGCAAATCAGCCTTATTATAGTCAGTGGCAATCTTTTCTACTTCCTTCAGCTGAGTCTCTGCTTTTGGGTATTGTTTTTTAGCTACAGAGACCCGGGAGAGGATCAGAAGGGATTCAGCGTACCGTGTTTTATTGGATAGACCCTTTCTTATCTCAATTGCGTCAATCAAGACCTCCTCTGCATCACTCAGCCTATCCATAAGAAGGTAAGTTCGCCCTAAGCCAGTAAGCGTATAGGCCGAAGAGCTAGTCCTCTTAAGTTCCCGCTTTAATTCTAGAGCCTCATTATATATAATCAATGCGTCCTCTAATCTCCCCATACCTCTCAAAGCATCACCCCTGTTGTGTAACGAAATAGAATAGTTAACCGTATCTCCATTCTTAAGCCAGCCAGTTGCAGCAATACCGTAATATTTGAATGCATTCTCATAATCCAACAGTTCGGTCAGTACCCCCCCTAAAATGTTCGAGCTGGAAACGATCATGAGGCTATCGTTTAAAATCGAAGCCCAACTGATAGACTCCTCCAACGACTCCGCAGCCCTACCATATTCTAGTCTATCACTATAAACTCGAGCGACCGCCTCTAAATTTTTCATTAGTAAAATTGTATCACCAACTACACGTTGAATTTCTATTGCCTTTTCATAGCAATTCGCTGCAGAATCTTTCAAACCGGTTTTTGCAGCCAACCAGCCATAGTTCGTCAGTACGCTTGCAATTGCAAATTGATTGCCATATGACTTAGCCAAAGAATCAGTAAACATCAATTTTTGATCAGCCGAATCATATTCGCCATCAATCAACAATCTAATAGATTCAAGTAAATGTTCCTTGAGGACATCAGCCCCAGGAGCTCTATCGTTTTTCTCACTCCCTCTAAAACAGGACGCGAGAAACAACATTATCAGGATTAACCCAATATTTCTTAACAAGTGATTAAAATGTCTGATAGAAGTAAAGTTCGTAAGATTTATTCAAAAGAATCTGTTAGCAAAAAAAAAGGTAGAGTGTTGCTCTACCTTTTTTTAATTTATTTTTAATGGGAAGTCCCAATTGGCTTTAAGGATTAACCTCCAGTGCTTCCACCTTCTGGGTCTTTACCCTCATCACCTTCAGGGTCTTCACTTTTTACGTCTATATCAGATGCATCCACATCTACTGATTCAATCAATATGGGATCCATGTCTTCACTTACATCACTACAAGAAGTGAAACCTACACACAATACTACGAGCATAATGCCCACGAAAATTTGCCTAACCTTTTTCATACTATTTTGGTTTTAAGGCTCGTATTCGTAGGTCGCGTTCAGATCATTCCGGTGCGACTCCTTTGTGACCTTACTCAACTCCTACAAGCGGGTTGAATATTTATTACATAACAAAGATGCTACAAACGCCTCCCAGCTGCTGTAAAGGGAACTAAACGGAACGGTTCTTTTTGACTATTTTCAGGACAGAAATAAAAAATGCACTTTTTTGCATGTAAGTGACGACTTTTCAGTTTTTCCGGTACTAATACATATCAGCATATAATATTAGTGAGGCTGCAGTCGCGGAACGTAACGGAACGATTCCCGAATGCAAAAGAGGAATAAAAATGAGAACGAAGGAAAAAATTTACCTTGGGCATCCGAACCTGAAACGCCTTCTGAGTTCGGTACCCTTTAATAACTTCTTATCAGACAAATATCAGACCAGACGCGGTTTGGAATGGTATGATGCTATCTCTGATGCCCTGGCTAAACTCTTGCGAGCGGATACCGGAGCGGATAAAATCAAAGGGGCTTTTCAACAATCAAAACTCTGCACAGCTGAAGTTGCTAAGCAAATTATCACCCTGGTAGAAATCTACGAGGGTACAGAAAGTGCCAAACAGGTCAGCTGGAAAAATTATAATGTCTTTTATAAAGAAGAGAGCCGTGCTTTCAGAAAACACTTTCGTCAGTTTAGAATTGAGCAGTCTAAAGAGCAGCTACCGGAAGATTCGCTGAAAGGTGTGTGGACCGTATACAGCCTCAGGCACGGAGCCATATACAGGTCTTTTTTAGAGGTAAACTTTAAAAAGGATCTCCATATCTACCACCTGATGAACAAGCGAGGTCGCCTCACCTACTGCGATATCAACTCCAGGAAGAATAACAGAAGCATTGCCATCAAGGGCGACCTGGAAGGTACCCTCTGGCATTACGAGGTAAATGGCAGGTTTGACAGGATACTCAATGGCCGGGTGAACATCATACGCGGCATGGTTACCATTACGCATGAAGATCAGTTGGGCATTTGCCCCATAATTCTATGGCGTGACAACGAGTCGACCAGAGAAATAGAAGATATGAGCGGAACTGACTGGGGTAAAATCAGAGGTTTTGACAACCTCCTGCCCGGTGCAGCGTCATTCGAGAAATCTTTAATGATATATTACCGCTATCTCATTGAAAATGCAGAGCATGTTTACGATCCGAGACCGGCAGAAGACCTACATGGGTGGATCAAGGAATACCTGCGCAAAAGAGGTCGTACGAAATACGACACCTATTTAAAAGCCTTAAAGATCAGAAAATGGGTTTCGCTTTCGCGACAATCCAACGATCCGGATAAAATCAGGGTATTCTACTGGTCATTTGATTTTCACCCCTTAAAGCAGGCCATTATTGTAAAGCGGGTACTTAAGGAAGGTGACTATTCAGAAATCGTGTTTATGGGTGAAATGAAATTTCACAATGACCGCTTCTGGATAGAGTTTGACTCAGGAGATCGCCATAAGGTCATGATGCTTCAGTCAACCGGGAATGCTTACCCCGGCAACCTCTACTTTTTGGCCATGGGCTCAGCTGGTTTTATCAATTTTGTAAACGACCCGGGAGATATGCTCACAGAGATTGTCGTCCCGATGGACCATCTCCCTAAGCAATATCATGGGAGATACTCCCTGAGCTATGACGAATTCAAGCACCTGAACCGGATTCCACTGGACTTGAGATTGTATCTCAATCACCGCGATCACTCCATTCTGAGCTTTGACAATCCCAACTCCATTAAGTCGAGCCTGCAAAAGCAGATGGAAGCCAGCGCTTACCAGGGGAAATATCACGTTTACGCTTATCACCGCCACCTGGACGAGGCCTATCGCCTGATACGTTTCACATTGGAAATAGATCAGCTGGCAGTAGCTACCTTAAAAAAGGTACATGCCGATGAGCCTGATAGTGTACATGAATACAATGGGCTTGCAGAAGAGAGTCATAACAACCTCCATATTGCCCTTGAACATCTGGACATGGCACGATCACATAAAAAGCAAGTGCGCCAGGAAGCGAGACTGATAGTAGATACAAGCCAGGGGCACAGAGATCGATCGGTGATGACAGGCATTGTATCAGATGCTGATCGAGAGGGTAACCCCATGAGTTTGCCATGTGTTTTAGTGAGAATGGATAACTATGAGGAGGATTTTTACGAATATGAGAAACGCTTCAAATCCCTTGTCAACCCCGATCAGACTGAACATCACCACACCCCACGGGCCCATTGCTTTTCAGACAGCGAGGAATATCAGCTGCTTGAAGAGTTGCTTTGGTCCCGACAGAGGTCTTTCCTTAGAAAACGCTTTCCCCAGCTCTTTGATCAGCAAAAACCAGAGCGGGAACGCTTTTTGGAAACCTATTTTGACATGATAGGTGGCGTTTTTTACACAGATTATTCAAAGGAAAACAGAAGGATTCAGCAGGTATTGAATCAGCAACTAGACGAGCTGATGCTCGACTAGTCTCCATTTACTCTTTGTGAAGGAATGTTAGTTTAATGAATGGGCGTGCTACCCAGTGTGTTTTGGCATAAAAGCCAGTTTCTTAAGATGGATCACAATAAGTGATTGTTTAAAAAAAGCCCCACGATTTCAAAGAACTTAGCCGACCGTTGGCTCTTGCTTCAATTCACATATGCAAACCGAAACAATAGCCAGGGCCTCTTTCATCAGTCAATTAAAGGTTAGGCATAAGAAGTGACCCCATGGCTGTCGCATAATCCATTGACTCTCTTCAGAAAATTGGCTGATTAATTATTTTGGGGATTGCCACCAGTGCAGATGACTATTTCAGAATTTATAGAGACCATCGTAGTCTGAAAACACTGGCGGCCGACACTCCCACTCTTTAACAATTCTACTTTATCAAAAGCGAAATTTTTTATGTCTGTAATCAATTCTTATTCTCTTGTTTGCCTCAGGGTTTGAGGAAGTCCGAAGGGATCACATTTGAGCCCCCCGGACATAAGGAAGGAAGATTATAAATTTCTTTGGTTCGAAACCTTTCTGTTATGCTGGTTTCTGTTGTTCGTTTCCTTCCGGTATACCAGGGCTTTATTCTTTCCCACTTTCCTGCTTTTGCCCTTTTGGTATATTCAAAGGTGATAATAGGTAAGCACAGAAAGGAGAGAAAATTTATTTATCCGATAAGAGCCCTTTTTTGACCAACAAGACATATGAATTCACCGACAAGATTTTTCGATAAAATCATGAGCTAGATAGAGTATGTCCATAAAGTCGGTTTTTTAGAGAAATTAGAAACATTTATATGGCTCAATCCCCCTTCCCCCCTTCTCCAAGGGGGAAAATTGGTGTTTCTAATTTCGTCTCGAAAACTTCATCAGCGATTAATAGACAGACAGGAATGAGACTGTCAAGGGTTCTCTGTAACTTTGGCGCTGATACAAGCCACCTTATCGCTCCTGACACATTGTCGTCAGGGGAGGAAAGTCCGGGCACCATAGGGAAGCATAGCGGTTAACGACCGTCATGCTGATCATTGCATCAGTAGAGGACAAGTGCAACAGAAAGAATGTACAGGTAATGCTGTAGTGAAATCAGGTAAACTCTATGCGGTGAAATGCCACGTACACTCGCGTTTGAGGGTTCCCGCCCGATGTGGGAGGGTAGGCAGATAGATCGTGTCGGTAACGGCAAGGCCAGATAAATGATAAGGCTTTCGGCATAAACCCCGGAATGACAGAACCCGGCTTATCGGCTTGTATCTTTTTTATTTCTTTTGCCGGCAAGCAATATCCTGTTTATAAAAACCGGGTATTTCTCCCCTGTTTCTTAACTATCATTTGTTTTCGAAACTTTTGGTACCTGGTTCTGCATTATTCTTGATCTCTGAAGCTCTGAGGACGAGAATTAAAACTCACCCACAAATTCACCAGTAACCCCGGCCTGCGAAGCAGCCAACTGCCAACTCACCTCTATCAACACAAAAAACCTTCCCGATTTATCAATACATCTGCTAATTTAGCCGGACAGCCCTGGCCGCAAGCAAATGACCAATTCACCATTAAACCAATTACCCAAATGCCCCGCATTCTAATCATCGATGACGAACAAAGCATCAGAAGCACCTTAAGAGAAATTCTTGAATACGAGAAGTACACCATTGAAGAAGCCAAAGATGGTGAGGAAGGTCTGCATAAACTGATTGCTGATAAGTATGACATTGCACTCTGCGATGTACGTATGCCCAAAATGGACGGAATTGAGCTATTGGAACGTGTGCAAATGGCGGGGATTGATACGCAGTTTATCATGATTTCGGCCCACGGCACTATTGAAACGGCTGTGGATGCCACCAAAATGGGGGCCTTTGACTTTGTACCCAAGCCACCGGATTTGAACAGGCTGCTGCTGACGGTAAAGAACGCCCTTGAGAAATCCTCGCTGGTTACGGAAACGAAAGTGCTGAAAAAGCAGCTCTCCAAGAAGTACGAGATGGTGGGTGAATCCGAGTCACTGCTGGAGGTGAAGGAAATGATGGATAAGGTAGGCCCTACGGATGCCCGTGTGCTGATCACAGGACCTAACGGAACAGGTAAGGAGCTGGTAGCCCATGGCATACACGAGCGAAGCAACCGGGCCAAAGCACCTTTTATAGAGGTAAACTGTGCGGCTATTCCGGCAGAACTGATAGAAAGTGAACTTTTCGGACATGAGAAGGGCGCTTTTACCTCAGCGCACAAGCAGCGCATAGGCAAATTTGAACAGGCCAACGAGGGTACGCTCTTTCTGGATGAGATTGGAGATATGAGCCTTTCTGCACAAGCAAAAGTGCTGCGAGCATTGCAGGAGCATCGCATCAACCGCGTGGGAGGTGATAAAGACATCAATGTGAATGTGCGCGTACTGGCGGCTACTAACAAAGACCTGAAAAAAGAAATTGAAGAGAATAACTTCAGAGAAGACCTCTATCACCGGTTGGGCGTAATCCTCATTCAGGTACCAGCCCTGAAAGATCGTAAAGAAGATATTCCATTATTGGTGGATAAATTTCTTCAGGACATTGCCAACGAGTATGGCACCAAAAAGAAGGAATTGAATGAATCAGCGATTGAAGCCTTACAAGCCTACGACTGGTCAGGTAATATCAGAGAGTTACGCAATGTAACCGAGCGTCTGGTAATTATGTGCGGTGACGAAATCACGGCAGAGGATGTCAAAAAATACCTTATTTAAGAGATTAAGGCTTGGCTTTATGCTCAGTCTTATCCTTTTGATATTCAAAATCTGCTTTGGTGTAAGCAGGGCAAGGCTTCTGTGCACAAGATGAAAATGCTAAAAAACCAATCCCCAATAGTAGAGCGAGAACTTTTACTTTTTTCATATTTTTCTCAATTCGAAGGCTAAAGTTAGAAAAATTCGTGTTTGTACAGCCTGACCAGCCCAAATAATCTTTCAGAAAACGTGGCGTTTCGAATATTATTTTAGACTACCATGAGATTGCACCCCCTGATATCGGAGTTATCCATGCGTCCAAGCACCTCAAAATCACCGTTTTCATAGACTTTACCGATGTCTTTGGTTTCTATAAAACAACAGCTATGTATGTTGGCCAGATCAATAATATTCAAGCCGCCACTTCTCAAATCAGTTGAGATGAGCAGAGGGTCGTTAATATCCCTTGTGAATACCCTCATAGACCCCCCTGGTGTGAAAGTACCCCACCCCTGAGAGTATGCCTGAGAAAATAATTCTGTCATGCCGTACTCAGAATGTACGGTTTTTACGCCAAATGCGCCTGTCAGTACCTGATGTAACTCAGGCCTGACCATCTCTTTTCTTCTCCCCTTCATCCCACCGGTTTCCATCACGATAACATTTTCCAGGTTCAGACTAAAGCTTTCGGCCAAATCCAGCAAGCCAAAAGTCACTCCCAGTAGCAATGTCGGTTTTCCCTCCTTCTGTAGCTCAGCCAGTAGTCTGACTAACCCCTCCTGATCATCCAGAAAAAAACCAGAGCGGCTGTCATCCGATTTATTGATAAAGTCACGCGCCATATACACCAGGCTTGAGTTTTCCCTCTCCAGGTAAGAAGGTAGCAAAGCCAAAACGGTGTAATCTGAAACAGCCCCGTAAAAGGCTTCGAAAATCCTTTGGCAATTCCGAAGGTAAGGTTCTCCTTTAAAAACATGATGACGGCTTGTCACCGCCCCAGTGGTACCACTACTCTCAAATATGGTCTCGCTCTTCCAACTTCCCGTCTTAATTTCGTGTCTCTTAAAGAGCTCAATGGGTAAAAAAGGGATTTGCGTCATACTTGTGACCAATTCGGGTTTTACCGTTAAATTGTCAACATAAGCCTTGTAAACAGGGTTATGAATGTACTGGAAGTTAAAAAGCTCAAGGGCCAGCGATTCGAAGGTCTCAGAAGAGACAGAAAAAACACGCTCGTATAAACTTTTAAAAATTTCCATTCGTTAATAAAACAGCCCCTACGCAGGTAGGGCAAATATTGCTATAATTGTATTGATTTACATAAACAGATGAGACTGAATCACGCTAAATATTATTCTCTGGCAGCTCTTACGCTGGTCTTTAGTTTACTCGGTTGTAATCGTCCACCAGATTTGCCCGATGCTCCGGTTATCAGTTTCAACGATATAAGTTTCGAAGTGACCACTATTTTCATTGGTAGTGTACCTATTGAAACCACTACCCTGAAGCTTACTTTCAATGTGGCTGATGGAGACGGAGATATTGGCCTGGATGGAGCAGAGTCAGGTGCACCTTACAATGAATTCTCATTCGTAACCAACCCTGATGGTTCTATTGTAGAGTTTGGCGAGCGGCCTGATGATCCGCCATTCACCTGCCTTGATTATCTCATTGAAGCCCCTCAAGGAGTACCGGATGATGCTGTATTTGATTATAATGGTGACGAGGACACGAACGATACGCTTCTGGTAAACTTTAATGAAAACAGGCATAATATTTTTGTGGACTTCTTTGTAAAACAGCCCGATGGCTCGTTTGTGGAATCAGATGTAAGGGCCTGGCCTCCGGGTAGTGACAATGAGGTGACTTTCTGTAACTCAGAAACTTTTGATGGCAGAATCCCCTGCCTTTCTGCAGAAGATGAGCCTTGTGACTTTGTACGCTCCACAGACAGACCGATTGAAGGAACCATCACTTATGATATGCTCTCATCTGGTTTTCTACCGGTGTTCAGAGCCGAAACAATCAAGCTGGTGTTTCATATACAGGATAGAGACCTGAACAAGAGCAACGTTGTAGAAACCCCTGAATTTACACTGCAAGACATACGTGTAGAGGTAGGTGGATAAAAAAATAGCCTTGGGTTTAAACCCAAGGCTATTTTTTTATCCTGTATGCTTTTTTAATAAATGCCGGGGAAACGAGTCGGATCAGCCTCGCTCATCAATTCGTAAATCTTATCGAAAATAGTCTCCGGATTAGGCTTTGAGAAGTAATCACCATCAGATGCATAGGCAGGTCTGTGTTCCTTCGCAGCAATCGTTACAGGTTGCGAATCGAGATGGAAATACCCTCCTTGCTCTTCGAGTACCTTTTGCATCATATAAGCAGATGCACCACCGGGCACATCCTCATCAGCAAAAACCACGCGATTGGTCTTTTTAAGTGACTCCACAATACTTGAATGGACATCAAAGGGCAATAAGGTCTGCACATCTATGATTTCCACAGAAATACCCAGCTCTTCGAGTTCTTCTGCAGCCTGCGCCACAATACGACACATAGAGCCGTAGGTAACTACTGTCACATCAGTACCCTGCCTGATAACCTCAGGAACACCCAGAGGCACCGTGAACTCACCTATATTATCTGGAATGGTTTCCTTGAGGCGGTAACCGTTCAGGCACTCAATAATCAGCGCAGGATCGTCTGATTTAAGCATGGTATTATAGAAACCGGCAGCCTGGGTCATATTGCGAGGTACCAGCACATGGATACCTCTGAGGCTATGCAGAATCATTCCGATGGGAGAACCTGAATGCCAAACACCTTCGAGACGGTGGCCGCGGGTTCTTATAATCAATGGTGCCTTTTGGCCACCTTTTGTTCTGTATTGTAAAGTGGCAAGGTCATCTGACAGCACCTGTAAAGCATACAAGAGATAGTCGAGGTACTGAATTTCAGTAATCGGACGTAAACCTCTCAGGGCTGCCCCTATCCCCTGCCCTATGATGGTATTCTCGCGAATTCCCGTATCTGTTACCCGCAGCTCACCATATTTGGCTTGCAAACCGGCAAATGCCTGGTTTACATCACCAATCTTACCAACATCCTCTCCGATAGCAAATACCCGTGGATCACGGCTCAAAGCCGCATCAAAACAAGCCTGAAGTACTTCCCTTCCGTCTACTTTCGGAGACTCAGGAGAAAACTCGGCTTTAATCTCTTTTACCTTAATGGCTGCTTCATCCGACTCACTGTTCACATGAGAGCTATAGCGATCGGCATTGGCCTCAAGTGCGTTATTTAACCAGTCTATCAGCTGTCTTCTGGCCTCAGAATTCTCATTTCTGGTAATCTTGAGTGCTTTTTTAACAGCCTTGATAGAATCCAGTCTGATAGGATTCATCGTTTTACCCAGCTCCGATATGATTTGAGATATACTCGCAGCCTCATTAGAATCAGACGCGAGGTTTTGTAGCTTGGCAACTGCCTCTACCTGGTCTTTTTTAATGTCGGCTACAAAAGCTTTCCATGCAGCTTCCTTAGCCGTTTTAGCAGCCTGCCTTGCATCTTTCTCGATGGCTTTCAGGTCATCATCATTGGCCAGTTCATTCTCAAGAATATATTCTCTGAGCTTTTTGACACAATCAAAATCCGCTTCCCATTGAAGACGCTCTTTACTTTTATATCGCTCATGAGACCCTGAAGTAGAGTGGCCCTGAGGCTGTGTCATTTCCTGTACATGAATAAAGGTAGGAATATGATGCTCTCTGGAAATAGATGTGGCCTTGGCAAAGGTTTCTACCAAAGCCGGGTAGTCCCAGCCCCTTACGTTGAATACTTCAAAACCCTTCTTCCCTTTGGTCAGCTGCATGCCGGCCAGGAATTCAGAGATACTTCCCTTAGTGGTATGATACTCCTTAGGTACAGAAATTCCATAGTCATCATCCCAAACAGACATTACCATAGGAACCTGTAATACTCCGGCCGCGTTGATGGCTTCGAAGAATGGGCCTTCAGAAGTAGAAGCATTACCAATAGTACCAAAGGCTACTTCGTTACCATTGATAGAGAAATCCTCGAAACCTTTCAGATCGGGGTTTTCACGATAGAGCTTGGAAGCATAAGCCAACCCTACCAGTCGTGGCATTTGACCGGCAGTGGGTGAAATATCGGCACTTGAGTTTTTCATGGCCGTTTGCGGCTTCCATTTACCCTCCTCATCGAGCAGACGGTTACCGAAATGGCCGTTCATCGAGCGTCCACCAGAAGCAGGCTCAGCCTCTACATCGGTATGAGCGTATAATTGTGCGAAATATTCCTGAAGAGTAAGCTGACCTATGGCCAGCATGAAGGTTTGGTCTCTGTAATAACCTGATCGGAAGTCTCCGTTTTTGAAGACTTTGGCCATGGCCAGTTGTGCTACTTCTTTGCCGTCACCGAATATGCCAAATTTGGCCTTACCCATAAAGACTTCCTTACGGCCCATCAGGCTCGCTTCCCGGCTTTCACATGCCAGCTTGAAATCATTCAGGATTTCAGCAACATTCAACTCAGTCTTTTTAACGGTTTTAGTAGCTCCCATATTTTCGATTTTATAGTTATGATAAGCCCCATCCTTCTAATGGACTACAAAAGTAGTGAATTCTGATAGCAAATCAAATTTGGTTTACCCTTTGAATTATATGCTTTCATAAAATTTTATAAATACAAATCTGATATAAAAAGCATTTAATTTTAAGAAACTCATTTTTTCAGAATTATATTTTTACCATATATTCAAGTAACAAACATAATTCTCTTAGAGATGTTCAGGTAAACAGCGATTCCAGCCAATTATCTAACGTATTTTTTTCAAAGCATTGCAAACGATTGTTATCGACCTTGCTATATTTGCCACTTCCAAATTTAAAATCAGACAGATCATGATTATCGGAGTTCCAATAGAAATTAAAAACAACGAAAACCGGGTAGCACTGACCCCGGGTGGAGCACTTGAACTCATTAAGAGAGGACATACCGTTTACATGCAGGATAATGCAGGTGCAAACAGCGGTTTCCCTAATGAGCTTTATGAAGAAGTGGGCGCTAAAATTCTCCCTACAATCGAAGCAGTATATGATATTGCTGAGATGATCATGAAGGTGAAAGAACCCATAGAATCAGAATACAAACTGATTAAAGAGGATCAACTGCTTTTCACCTATTTTCACTTTGCTTCTCACGAGCCTCTTACAGAAGCCATGATCGACAACAAGTCGGTTTGTCTGGCCTATGAAACTGTAGAAAAAGCAGATCGCAGCCTGCCACTGCTCATCCCAATGTCTGAAGTAGCGGGACGTATGGCTACACAGCAAGGTGCTAAATACCTGGAAAAACCCATTATGGGCAAAGGTGTATTGCTTGGTGGTGTACCAGGTGTAGCACCAGGAAAAGTACTGGTACTTGGTGGCGGAGTAGTGGGTACCCAAGCCGCAAAAATGGCTGCAGGCCTGGGAGCTCAGGTAACTATCATGGACATCAACCTGGATCGCTTAAGATACCTGAACGATGTAATGCCGGCAAACGTAGTAACACGCTTTTCCAATGAGGTAAACATTCGTGAGTTAATACCTACCATGGACCTGATCATTGGTTCTGTGTTGATACCCGGTGCTAAAGCACCGAAAATGATCACCCGAGACATGTTGAAAGACATGCATCCCGGTACCGTTCTGGTAGATGTGGCTGTAGATCAGGGAGGCTGCTTTGAAACCTGTAAGCCTACCACACACCAGGATCCTACCTTTATCATTGATGACGTTGTACACTATTGTGTGGCCAATATGCCTGGAGCAGTGCCCTACACCTCAACTATTGCCCTGACCAATGTGACCTTGCCTTACGCCATCCAACTGGCCAATAAAGGCTGGAAGCAAGCATGTAAGGATAGCAAAGAGCTTGAACTGGGATTGAACGTAATTAAGGGAGATGTTGTGTACAAGGCGGTTGCCGAGGCATTCGATCTTCCGTATGTACCTGTTGAGAATCATCTGAACTAGTTAATAGCAGAATTATATACGAAAGCCCTGACGGTACCGTCAGGGCTTTTTTATTTCTATTCCACAGCTTAGTGGAAAATGATAACTTTGCCTTTCATTGGGTTGACTAGAGTAAAATGAAAAATGTGGCATTAATTACCGGTGGCGCTAATGGCATCGGTTTTGAATTTGCGAAAATTGCTTATCGTGATGGTTATGATATCGCATTGATAGATATCAACGCTGCCGGTCTGGAAGATCGCAGGAACGACCTGAAAAGTCTGGGAGACGGAAAGGTTCATTGTATGGCCATTAACCTGGCCGATAACCATGCAGCTCAGCAGATTTTTGATTGGCTCACCAAAGAAAACCTCATTGTATCCCTACTTTTCAATAATGCAGGCTTTGGCAACTTCGGCTATTTTAAAGAAACGAGTTGGGAGAAAGACGAAGCCATGTTGAAAGTCCATATGCTTACCACCACTCACCTGACAAAGCTCTTGCTTCCGGGTATGCTGGCCAGAAAAGAAGGCAGAATTCTTAACAACGCATCGGTAGCTGCGTTTGTACCCGGACCACTCATGTCTACCTACCATGCTTCCAAAGCCTACTTGCTATCCTTCACCCAATCTCTGGCCAATGAGCTGAAAGGCACAGGCCTGAGCGCTACTGTAATATGCCCGGGCATGACCAAAACAGGTTTTGCTAAGGCCAATGGTAATGATGACCCGAATATCAAGTTCAATATCGCCACACCGGAAACCGTGGCCCTCTTTGCCTACCAGGCCATGATGCGGGGTAAGTCTGTAGCCGTGCCTGGTTTTTTCAATAAACTAAGTGCCTTCTTACCCCGTCTGCTATCGAGGGATAGAGTAACCAGAATGGTAGGAAACATTCAGCGCAAAAACCACGCAAAGCGAACAGACGGTGCCCTAGAGGTCAAATAGGAATTCTTTTCACGAAGCTTTATACACATTTTCTTCCCATTGCTTCAGCTTAGGGTTCATCCACTTAAACCAAAGCGGGGGGATAGAGGCCATCAGAATCATAGCCGGATAACCAGACGGAAGTTGTGGAGAGGCTTCGTAATGCTTCAGTACCTGGTATCGCTTGATGGCATTGGCATGATGATCTGAATGTCGTTGCAGCTGAAACAGGAAGAAATTACTGAGTCGGTGGTTCGAATTCCACGAGTGCATGGGATTGACACGCTCATATTTGCCTGGAGAAATTTCTTTCCTGACAATACCATAGTGCTCTATATAATTAACTATCTCCAGCAGGCTGAAAGCCAGAAAGCTCTGAATGAAGAAGAATACCGGCACCTGCCATACGATAGCACCTTGCCACAAGCTAACGCCTGTAGTGAGAAGAGCACAGAACATAACGGGCAAGGCGGTGTACCAGATCATTTCATTGCTGGCACTCCAAAAAGCTTTCCCTTTTCTTTCAAGCCTGCTGCGTTCGAGTTTCCAGGCGCTGCGATAGCCCCCAACCACAGAACGTAGCCAGAAGGCATAAAAATGTTCACCCTTTCGGCTGGTAGCCGGGTCACGGGGAGTAGCCACATAAACGTGATGCCCCTTATTATGCTCAATATAAAAATGCATGTAACAGACGGTCATCAGGATAAGCCTGGCGTAAAATCGTTCGATTTTGGACTTCTTATGTCCCAACTCATGGGCAACCGTAATCCCTATCCCTCCAGTCACCAAAGCAAAACTCAAAGCGAAGCCAACCCATTCTACCGGACTCAGGGCGGTGGTACTCACCACCCAGGCACCCCAGCATAAGAACAAAAACTGAAATATGGCCCAGATATATGTAATGAGTCGGTAATAGAACTTTTCAGCAATGATGCGCGCCTCGCTGTCATCCATGTTCTCAGGATCCTCCCCTATCACAAAATCGACCAGAGGAATAAAAAAGAACACGAAAACCACAGTAAGGTAATTCCATCCACCTCCCAGGTAGAACCCCACAACAGCCAGCAAAGGGATAATAAAGGCTGTAAAGAAACCAATGCGTTTGAGAGTACTCATGCATGGAATTTACAAAAAAGCACTTAGGTCTTCAAATCGCTGTAGTGAGGAATCTGATCCAGAAAGCTGACAGATTCAGTCTCCATATCGTACCTGCACGCATAGTGTACCATACCGTTGGAACAGATAAGAATTTTTGCTTTGAGCGTCTTATTATAAACACTGATCTGGTTAAATGTAGACTGGCTTATAGCCACATGAGCAGCTTTACATTCTACCAGCACAAGGGGCTGCAGGTAGTCGTCATATATGAGAATATCGGTTCTTTTTGCTCTTTTGTTATACGAGGTGCCACTCTCTATTCTGATACGTGAAGCGGGGTAGCCCAGGTGCTCAGTGAGGTAGTTTACAAAGTGTTGACGCACCCACTCCTCGGGTGTGAGTATGATGAACTTCTTTCTTATGGGATCAAAAATCGCTAACTTGCCGCCATTTTGCTCAAGGCGGTATTTGTATGCCGGCAGATTGAGAGAATTCATTGCACAAAAATAGATATTAACTTATAACAGAAACACTTGCCTATGAAAACCAAACAAGAAATCGTAAACAACTGGCTGCCGAGATATACTGGCGTAGCAAATGAAGACTTTGGAGAATACATTCTACTAACCAACTTCATTGGATACGTCAAAATGTTTGCAGAAAAGTTTGACGTGCCCATGCAGGGAACGGACAAACCTATGCAATCGGCTACTGCTGAGAATATTACGATTATCAACTTTGGTATGGGCAGTGCTATGGCGGCTACTATTATGGATCTACTCTCTTCCATTCGCCCAAAAGCGGTACTGTTTCTGGGTAAATGCGGAGGACTGAAGCGGAAAACACAGCTGGGAGATCTCATTTTGCCGATAGCCGCTATTCGTGGTGAAGGTACAAGCGATGATTACCTGCCCGCAGAAGTACCCGCACTTCCCTCATTCCGCCTGCAGCGAGCCGTATCTTCTATGATCAAGAAGCATGAGCGCGACTACTGGACAGGTACCTGCTATACCACTAACCGCAGGGTTTGGGAGCATGACAAGGCTTTTAAAAAGTACCTGAGAAAGATCAGAGCCATGGCCGTAGATATGGAGACCGCCACCCTGTTCACCGTAGCTTTTGTAAATGAAATACCGCACGGTGCCCTGCTGCTCGTTTCTGATAACCCAATGACCCCTGAAGGTGTTAAGACCGAGGAGAGCGATAAGAAAGTAACCGGAGATTATGTTACCGCTCATCTGGAAATTGGTATTGATTCTCTCAGGGAACTCAGAGATTCGGGCGATTCTGTGAAACACCTCAGATTTGAGGGATAAACTAAAACTGACATGTTAAAAAGACTGAGTACTCTTTTACTCCTGACCGTTTTGCTATGGTCTTGCGGAGGAAAGCAAGAGGCTGACCTGATCATTCATAATGCCACTGTTTATACCGTAGATGATGACTTTTCTGTAACCACTGCCTTTGCCGTAAAAGACGGAAAGTTCATAGGCGTAGGATCAGATGCTGAAATACTCGAGAATTTCGAATCTACGGAAGTACTGAACCTGGAAAAGGGACCGGTTTACCCGGGCCTGATTGATGCACATGCACATTTCTACCGCTATGGGCTTGGGCTTAAAAATGCAAACCTGGTAGGTACTAAGTCGTTTGACGAAATCTTAGAGTTGCTTCAGGCACATCGGGAAAAGTATCCTGACGAAGAATGGGTGCTTGGTGGTGGCTGGGACCAGAACGACTGGGAGAACAAGGAATTCCCTACCAAAGAGAAGCTCGATGAGGCCTTCCCTGATGTACCGGTGTTGATTACCCGAATTGACGGACATGCCGCCCTCACTAATTCTGCTGCTATGGGACAAAGCGAAATTTTCGCCAAGACCAAAGAAGTAGATGGTGGCAAAATCTATTTCGATAAAAGTGGTAAGCCTACCGGTCTGCTGGTAGACAATGCCATACAGCTGATTGCCCGCTATATTCCGGAGCAAACGGAAGCTGACCGGATTGATGCACTTATCAGAGCTCAGGAGAACTGTTTTGCTGTAGGGCTTACGGGTATTGTAGATGCTGGCCTGGATGTAAACACCATCAACCTGATTGACTCTCTTCACACTTCGGGAGAGCTGAAGATGCGCCTGTATGTTATGGTCTCCCCCAGCGAGGAAAGCCTCGACTACTTTGCAAAAAGAGGTAAGATTAAAACAGATTACCTGAATGTGAGATCATTCAAAGTATATGGCGATGGCGCCCTGGGTTCACGCGGGGCCAGTCTCTTAGCACCCTATGCTGATGATCCTCATAACTACGGTTTCCTTCTTCAAACACCAGAGTTTTACGATGAGCTCGCCAAGAGAATTTATGACCTGGGTTTTCAAATGAACACACATGCCATTGGCGACTCGACCAACCGTACCATGCTGGACATTTACGCCAAATACCTGAGCGAAGACAATGACCTTCGCTGGAAAATTGAGCATGCGCAAATCGTAAGCCTTCCGGACATCGACAAGTTTGGCAAATACAATATTGTACCCTCTGTGCAACCCACGCATGCTACTTCAGATATGTACTGGGCGGGAGACCGACTGGGTGAACCGAGAATCGAGACAGCCTATACCTTCAAGAATTTACTGGATCAGAATGGCTACGTAGCACTGGGTAGTGACTTTCCGGTAGAGCATATCAACCCCATGTACACTTTTCACGCAGCCGTAGCCCGGCAGGATGCTGAAAACTGGCCTGAGGGTGGCTGGCAGCCAGAAAACAAGCTCAGCCGAGAGGAAGCCCTTCGGGGTATGACCATCTGGGCTGCTCATTCTAATTTTGAGGAAGCCGAAAAAGGAAGCATTGAAGTGGGCAAAATGGCTGATTTTATCTTTACTGAAAAGGATATGATGAGAGCCCCTGAAAGTGAACTCAGAAACCTGAAAGTGGGCGCTACCTACCTGAACGGAAAAAGGGTTTATTGATATTACTGGTAATTGTAAATGCTTGATGTTGAATTTTGAATGCTGGATGCGGGTCTATGAGAGCAATACTTTTGGCAATTGAGCTGAAACCTGGAGCAAGGCACTGACCAGTCGCTCCGCGTTACGCGAGTGACGGCTTTTGCTTTTCACGAACCTTAATTCCCGTCAGCACCGCAGACGGATGACAGCCCTTGCTAAGGATGAAATATCGGATCATTCAAAATCCCACATTCATCACTCAACATTTCAGAGGATTGCTAACGCGATCCTGCCTTGCCACTCCTGAAAATAGAAAAAGACAGTGCTTCGCACCGGTACTTTTTTCGTTTGGGCTGAAACCTGGAGCAAGTACTCCTGATGGCTAAACCTACAGATCATTCAAAATCACACATTCATCAATCAACATTCCAAAGGATTGCTTACGCGATCCTGCCTTGCCACTCCTGAAAATAGAAAAAGACTGCGCTCCGCTCAGGTACTTTTTTTCGTTTGGGCCGAAACCTGGAGCAAGTACTACTGATGGCTAAACCTACAGATCATTCAAAATCACACATTCATCACTCAACATTCCAAAGGATTGCTCTCGCGATCCTGACTTGCCACTCCTGAAAATACAAAAAGACTGCGCTTCGCTCAGGTACTTTTTTCGTTTGTGCTGAAACCTGGAGCAAGTACTACTGATGGCTAAACCTGCAGATCATTCAAAATCACACATTCATCAATCAACATTCCAAAGGATTGCTTACGCGATCCTGCCTTGCCACTCCTGAAAATAGAAAAAGACTGCGCTCCGCTCAGGTACTTTTTTTCGTTTGGGCCGAAACCTGGAGCAAGTACTACTGATGGCTAAACCTACAGATCATTCAAAATCACACATTCATCACTCAACATTCCAAAGGATTGCTCTCGCGATCCTGACTTGCCACTCCTGAAAATACAAAAAGACTGCGCTTCGCTCAGGTACTTTTTTCGTTTGTGCTGAAACCTGGAGCAAGCTCCGGTTTCGGCCCAAACGAAAAAAGCCTTGTCTTGCGACAAGGCTTTTTCTGCTTTAAGTGACCTCGACAGGATTCAAACCTGTAACCTCTTGAGCCGTAATCAAGTGCACTATTCAGTTATGCTACGAGGCCAATACCACGCGTTTGTTAAATCGCGTTAAAATTGCGATTGCAAAGGTAAGTAATTATCCATATTTGCAAAAGGCAGCTATTAATACTTTTAAAAAATACTATCTTTGCCTCGCTCAAAAGCAGAATTAACTATGACGCGGAAATTAGGACTAGCTCTTGTTGGAATCTTCTTTTTTGGATCTTTGGCCATGGCACAAAGACCCGACCTACCTGGTAGCCTGGTAATAGACCTGGGCCTTAATAGCTGGAGTGACAAACCGATGGATGCCGAGTTCAGCACATGGCAATCTAAAACAGTCAACCTCATCTATTATTATGACCTGCCATTAGGAGATAAGGGTTGGACCATCACCCCTGGTTTTGGACTGGGACTGGAGCGTTATGCTTTTGATAACAATACTACCCTCACTTCGGTAGTAAACAACCAAAATCAAAGAATTGTGGAGGTTACCGAGCTGGCAAACATGCTGCCAACGGCCAACTCCTTTGATAAATCAAAACTGGGCCTCAACTACTTTGATGTGCCTGTAGAACTAAGGTACTACAAGAGTAAAGACAACTTCAGCAGAGGTTTTAGAGCGGCAGTAGGACTGAAAGCCGGTATTCTGTACTCTTCCTTTACCAAAATCAAGTATGAAGATGCAGCTACAGACAATCGCCTCACCAGAGACCGTCAGCAACTGGGTATCAACCGCTTCCGATACGGAGTGAATGCCAGGGTTGGTTTTGGAGGGTTTAGCTTCTTTGGCTTTTACGAACTTTCAGATAAGTTTGAGTTTGCCCCTGAGGGTGCAGCCGACACCAGAACACTTACCTTCGGTATTTCTCTTACTGGATTTTAATTACAGTCATGGGGAAAGTTCCTACTCTCCCTTAAAGGCGGGCTTTCGCTTTTCAAGAAAGGCGGTGGTTCCTTCTTTATAATCGTAGGTGGCTCCAGCGATATCCTGACAGTAGGCTTCATAATCGAGCATTTCTTCCAAAGAGGCGCCATGTGACTTATTCAGCATCTTTTTTATCAGACCAATGGCTTTGGTTGGGGCCTGAGCATAATAATCAGTATAGGTTTTTACCGCTTCGTCCAGATCAGCCAGTGGTACTGCCTTGGTAGCAATACCCAGCTCAACTGCCTGCTGGCCTGAAATTCTTGTACCCATTGTCGCAAGTTCGAAAGCCTTGGAAGACCCCAGCAGCCTGGGCAGAAAATAGGAGGAACCCGAGTCCAGTACCAGTCCGATATTTACGAAAACCTCAATCAACTTGGCCTCTTCAGCAGCCACAATCATATCACAAGCCAGGGCAAAAGAGCAACCAGCACCAGCTGCCACGCCATTGAGACGGCAAATCACTGGCTTAGGCAGGTTTCTCAAGGCTTTAATAATCGGGTTATATCGCTTATGTATCGAGTCAGAAAAAGATCTGTTGGGTGTAGCAGCCGCTGCCTTCAGGTCCTGACCAGAACAGAAAGCCTTACCTTCTCCTGTCAGAACCACCACACGTACTTCTGCATCTTTTTTAACAGCCTTCAAGGCTGCCTGCAGCTCATAGGTGATCTCGTCATTCAGTGCATTGTAAACTTCCGGACGGTTAAGAGCAATAGTGGCTACACCCGCTTCTTTTGTGTATTTGATAAACTCGTACATGACTTAAAGAAATAAATAAATTGAACCGTAACAAATGACAAAGCCCATAAGTGAGCCTCCCACAATTTCAATGGGCTTGTGGGCATCCAGGTAAAGGCGGGCCCACAGCACAATACCCGATAGCAGAATGGCAGCGACAAGCGGAATCAAAAGGGTGTGATTGCCCTGATAAGTCGATGCGAAAATCACAACAAACCCCAGCCAACCTACTACACCGGCAGCATGAGCGCTGATCTTCCAGATAAACGTAACGAGATTGGTAAGCACCACCACAACAGTAATGGCTATCAAAGAGGTAGAAAGGAGCGGATTCAAAGGTAGTTGCCTGTGAAAAAGGTAAGTAGTAATAATATAAAATATGGAGATGAACAAGAACGGGAAGAAGCGATCCCTCCTGTCTGTCATCTGCAAGTTTTTGATTACCCGCGTAAACCTGAACATCAGAATTACCAAAACCGGGATAAGGCAAGTGGTTAGAAAGATCAGGGATAAAACCGTACTCTGGCCCTCTGGCGTAAGATTGGTACTGTTATCAATATGATAGAGAATGGTATAAAATACCAGGGTTGGCATCAGCAGGGGCTGAAAAATAGCCGAAATGGTATGTGCCAGTAATCTCAAATCAGAGTTCCTTTCTCAATCTGGCTACAGGGATATTGAGTTGTTCGCGGTACTTAGCTACCGTTCTCCGGGCAATATTATACCCTTTAGCCTTGAGCATTTTCTCCAGCTTATCATCAGAGAGTGGTCTTTTCTTATCTTCTTCATTGATAAACTGAGCCAGTACATTTTTGACCTCTCGGCTACTCACATCCTCACCCGAGGCTGTAGAAATACCTTCAGAGAAAAAGTATTTGAGTGGGAAAATACCAAAATCGGTCTGGATGGACTTGGAGTTCGCCACACGGGAAACCGTGGAGATATCCATTCCGATTTCGTTGGCTATATCTTTCAGAATCATAGGGCGCAACTTGGTTTCGTCACCCTCCATAAAAAAGTCGTATTGAAACCTGATAATGCTATCCATTGTGCGCAACAAGGTGTTTTGACGCTGCTTGATGGCATCGATAAACCACTTAGCAGCATCCAGCTTTTGCTTTACAAAGCTTACCGTCTCTTTGAGCTTTTTATCCTTTTTGTCACTCTTGTCATAAGCACTGAACATGTCCGTATAAGACTGACTTACTCTCAGTTCTGGTGCATTACGCGAACTTAAGGTCAAATCCAGCTTACCATTATTATTCGTAAGCAAAAAGTCCGGTATCAGGTATTGTGTTTTCACAAGTCCTCCGGAAACCCCTCCGGGTTTTGGATTCAGCTTGGTAATGGAAGTAACAGCATCCTTTAGCAGCACCTCATCATCAAGGTTGAGCTTTCGAATAATCTTATCGTAGTGTTTTTTAGTAAACTCATCAAAACAGATGCTGATAATATCTATGGCAGTAGTAATTACCTCGTCCTCCTCTTCGTCATTCTCGTTTTTTCGCTCAAGCTGAATCAGCAGACACTCCTGTAAATTACGTGCCCCTATGCCCGGTGGATCGAATCGCTGAATGTTTTTCAACATTTCTTCCAGCTCCTCTACATCGGTTTCAATGTTTTGAGAAAAGGCCAGGTCATTCACAATGGCATCCAGCTCTCTGCGGATATAACCATCTGTTTCAATGCTACCTATCAGCTGACGGGCAATAGTCAATGAGCGCTCATCAAGCCCAAGGTAACCCAACTGCATCTCCAGCTGATCGTTCAGCGAAGCCTGCATTGCCACCGGCATCTCACGGTCCTCATCCTCTGAGTAATTACCGTCTCCCTGCATCTTGTAGCCCGAAAATTCCTCATCCCCCAGGTAATCCTGAACGTTGAGGTCTTCCGTAGCGGAAAGATCATCACCAAAATCATCGATTTCACTTTCTGCCTGGGGCTCAGGCTCTTCTCTCCCCTCTTCCAAAGCCGGGTTGATTTCCAGCTCCTCTTCCACACGGGTATCCAATTCAGCTGTCGGTACTTGCAACAGCTTAATGAACTGTATCTGCTGAGGAGACAGCTTTTGACTTAATGATTGATTGAGACTGAGTTTTTGCATTCAGGTTAAAAAACTGTTTTGACCTAAGCCAAATTTAAAAGAAACAATTGATCAATTGATCTGTGAAGCCAACTTTTTAACAAAAACCATGCAAAAAAATAAAAAGGCCGTTCACATATAATTACCGGCCCTTTTGACACAATTTCATCAGCTACTACATCCACTTTTAACTGTATGATTTTCAGATTACATAGTTGTGTATGTATGCAAAAAATGGTTGCTTTGCGTTCATTTTTATTTTGAAATAGTAAGCACAAAATGTCATGACAAGCAGAACTAAAATTGACGCATTGCTTCGCAGTACCGAGACCGGTATAGAAGTAACGGTAAAAGGATGGGTAAGAACAAAGCGCGGGAATAAAAATGTCAATTTTATAGCTCTTAATGACGGCAGCACTATTCACAGCCTGCAAATTGTAGCGGACCCAACAGTTATTTCAGAAGACATTCTAAAACTGGTGACCACTGGTGCCAGCATTGCCGCAACAGGCAACCTGGTGGAATCGCGCGGCTCAGGCCAGAGTGTCGAAATACATGCCAGCAGCATTGAAGTACTGGGCACCGCTGACCCGGAAAAGTATCCGCTTCAGCCCAAGAAACACTCTTTTGAATTTTTACGAGAGATAGCACATTTGCGCCCCCGCACCAATACCTTCGGGGCAGTTTTTCGTATTCGCCATGCCATGGCCTATGCCGTACACCACTTCTTCAACTCAAAAGGCTTTTGCTACTGGCACACCCCGATAGTAACCGGCTCGGATGCCGAGGGTGCCGGAGAAATGTTCAGAGTATCGGCCCTGGACCCAAAAAACCCGCCACTTACAGAGGATGGTGAAATAGACTACAAGCAGGATTTCTTTGAAAAAGAAACAAACCTGACTGTATCTGGTCAGCTTGAAGGTGAGCTGGGTGCAATGGCGCTCTCAGACATCTACACCTTCGGCCCTACTTTTCGCGCAGAAAACTCAAACACAACCCGTCACCTCGCGGAGTTTTGGATGATTGAGCCGGAGATGGCCTTTTATGATCTGAAAGACAACATGGACCTGGCAGAGGAATTCCTGAAATACCTCATTCAGTATGCCCTGGACCATTGTGCGGACGATCTGGCCTTTCTTGAAAAGCGACTGCTGGACGAAGAGAAAAACAAACCTGCCGTTGAGCGCAGTGATATGTCACTTACAGACAAGCTCAGGTTTGTACTGGAGAATGATTTCGTGCGACTGACCTACACGGAGGCCATAGAGATATTGAGAAACTCTAAGCCTAATAAGAAGAAGAAGTTCCAGTTCCTGATAGAAGGATGGGGCACGGATCTGCAGTCTGAACACGAACGCTACCTGGTAGAGAAGCATTTCAAAAAACCTGTAATCCTTACCGACTACCCTACTGAAATCAAAGCTTTCTATATGCGCCAAAATGATGATGGTAAAACAGTAGCCGCTATGGACATACTCTTTCCGGGAATCGGGGAGATTGTAGGCGGATCTCAACGCGAGGAACGCATGGACAAGCTGACCTCATTGATGGACACCATGGGTGTACCACAGGATGAACTCGATTGGTACCTTGACACCCGCAGGTATGGATCCGCTCCACACAGTGGTTTCGGGCTGGGTTTTGAGAGAATGATTCTGTTCGTGACGGGGATGACTAACATCAGAGACGTAATACCTTTCCCAAGAACTCCGGGAAGCGCCTCTTTTTAACAAGAGTAATACGGATAGAGATATAAAAAGAAAGCCCTGACGGTAGCGTCAGGGCTTTTTCATTTCTTGGAAAACCTTACGGTCTGTTGAAATTTCGTTTTGTCATCCCGGACAAGCACCAGATAGTAACCGGGCGGATAGTCTTGAACATCCAGCCTTTGCTTTTTGCCACCTAAATCTTCAGAACGGAAGGTCATTTTACTACCAATGATATTTCTTATCTCAATTTTCGGATCGTCTAAAGACAATTTTGACAAATCTACCGTTAAATAGTTAGTCGCGGGGTTAGGAAATACCTCAACCTTTACCGGCACACCATTATTCTTAGCCGACAAGTCTTTTCCCTGCTGGGCCTGAGACTGGAAGGCAAACACTACCATCAGCAGGAGGCTGGCGACAAGTGTTCTGGCGAATGATATTTTGTGGTTGATGATTTTCATCTGATTATATAGACCCCTAATCTCGATTAAAGGTTTAGTTAAAGTTAGTAAATTTTTAAAATATTGACGTTATCGTTACGTTACTAATAGCTCGATGTAGTTGATTAAGCAAATTTGATGCCATCAAGGACATTTTACCTACTTTATTTTCAGCAAAATCTCCGGCCATTCCATGGAGAAAAACGCCACTGACAGCTGCATCTTTTCCACTCAGGCCCTGCGCCATCAGACCGGCAATTATGCCCGCCAACACATCGCCACTGCCTGCTGTAGCCATACCTGAATTACCGGTAGTGTTAAAAACACCTGACCCGATTCATCAGACACAGCAGTATGTGCACCCTTTAGAACAACAACCAACCGATTCGTTACAGCGATTTCTGTCATTTTTTCTATTCGGGCCAAACCATCGGGCTGTTTGCCGAAAAGTCTTTCAAATTCCCCAACATGTGGAGTAAGCACAGACCCTTCTGGAATATGCTTTAGCAATGTGGGCGATTTTGCGATGATATTCAGTGCATCAGCGTCTATCACCATAGGCACCCTTGTCTTTTTCAAGAGCTCTTGCAGAGCATCTGTTGTTTCATCTGCCATTCCCAAACCCGGCCCCAGACAAACCACATCCGTATTTTGTAAGAGCGGAATATCAGAAACATGCGTTTCACAGACATCTGCGGTAGCCATTGCTTCCTTTAATACGGTTTGTACCACATTTAACCCTACCCCCGGTACATGAATTGTTAATAAACCGGCCCCTGATTTAAGACAGGCCTCTCCGCAGAGACAGGCCGCACCCATTTTCCCCAGGCTACCTGCCACAAGTTGCACCCTGCCATAGCTCCCTTTGTGGCCGAATTTCTCACGAGCAGGTAATACACTTGATACATACCCCGCGTCAATAAGTGAATACTGACTTCCCTGATCATTGATAAACTCAGCCGAAAGACCTATGTCCACAGCATACCACTCCCCTACGAAACGGCCTGATTCGGGAATAAGAAAAGACAGCTTGGGCAACTGAAAGGTAATGGTAGCAGAAGCCCTGATAATTTCTCCAGTCAGGTTTACTTCATCGGCAAATAGTCCTGAAGGAATATCAACGGATACTACCGGAAGGCCACTTCCGTTGACCCGCTCAATCACTTCACCCGCCAGACCATCTACCGGGCGATTGAGCCCTGAACCAAAAATGGCATCTATCACAAGGCCATCAGTCATTTTAATATCTGCCGGATCCTCGATGATTTGAACCTCACTTATTTTCTTAAGCCTATTCAGGTTAATAGCACAGTCTTCAGAAAGATTCGGGCTGATATTTACAAGAAAGCTACTGACTTCAAAGTCTCTGGCGAGGAGCATCCTGGCAATAGCAAAACCATCTCCTCCATTATTACCCGGTCCACAAACAACAGTCACACTGGTACCACCTGGTACCTTTTGCAAAAACTCATCTACAAAGGCAGCAGAAGCCCTTTCCATCAAATCAATAGAGGTGATGGGCTCATGCTGAATTGTAAATTGATCTGCTGCCCTTGTCTGGTCAGCGCTTAGTATTTTTTGCATTTGCGCTTAATAGGTAATATAAGGACTCAGTCGGCTAATGCTGACCGAATCTACTCCCTCTACGGCCATCAAGTCGTGAAGGCTGCGGAATTTACCTATTTTACTACGGCTCTTCAATATCTCGCGCGCCACTTTGTAGCTTATGTATGGGTGTTTTTTAAGCGCATCGTAATTAGCAACGTTGATATTAATGGTAGCAACACTATCGGTCTGCCCTACATATATCTGATCTTGCAGACTCATATACAGCGAATCAGACAATCCATAGACTTCTTGAAGCTGGTCTTTATCCACAAAACCACCCAGAAGATTCCTGTACTTCACAATGCGCCTCGAAAAAGACGGGCCAATCCCCCTGAGCTCCATCAATTCTGTAGTATCTGCTGTGCTCAGGTCAATCCATAACTTTGGCTGCACCTTCTCGCGCTTAACAAAGGCTTTGTAAGGTTTTCGGCCAGCGCTATCTGTCCTATCCTTTGATTTTTCGGCCTCGAAAGATTTCTTTCTTTCAATTTTATCAGGCAGTTCTATGTAAGTCTCCAGCACCCGGTACAAACTATCAGGAAAATCATAGATGCGCGACAAATCCGCTTTTACCCGAAACTGACCTCCCTTGCTACGGTAATTATCAATGCGCCTGGATAAAAACGCAGGAATACCCACAGCTTGTAGTTCTGAAGTACTTGCTTCATTAGGATTGAAAGGCTTCAGTTCTATCTCGGGATCTGGAGCTACATCAGATACTTCGGGCTCCAAAACGATCACCTCGTTCCATACCGCCATCAGGCTATCCATCATCCTGATGTCCTCTTCATACGGATTGTATTCTTTGGAAAAAACATTGACATATATCCCCGGCAGAAAGAGGACAATAATCATCAAAGGCACCAGAACAATAAAGCCGTTTGTTTGAACCTTGGAGAATGCAAAGTAGTTACGAATAAGTTGACGCAGCTTGTTTACCATAAAAGTCGTATTGGTAGTAGAAAAAATAACCAGTCCATAACAATTTATTTATTTCTTAAGATTTTTAAAAGTAAATAATGAAAAACAAAGCGATCGCAACACTGAGAAGGGTGAGTTATTTAGAGAGGTTCTAAATAGTAAGACATGATTTTAATCACTTTTTTTAGAGGGGGGTTGGGTTTAATTTTGCAATCGCGTAGTAGAAGTAAGCAATTACACTAAAGATGCAGACAGATTTTAAAGTAATAAGTTTATCGTTTAAAAAAGCTCCTGTAGCTATACGGGAAATCATTGCTTTAGACGAGCAAAGCATTAAGTCTATTCTCGCCAGAATTTCCGAGATACTTCCTCTGCAGGATACGCTTGTTTTATCTACCTGTAATCGTACAGAGGTTTATTATACAGCCAATCAGGACTACAGCCGGGAGATCATAAAACTTATCGGGCTGGAGAAGGGAATGGACAATGCGCTTCAATACGAAGCTTACTTCGATAAAATCAATTCCCTTGAGGCTGTACGATACCTTTTCAGAGTATCGATGGGTCTTGAGGCCCAGGTGGTTGGTGACATGCAAATTGCCAACCAGGTAAAACGCGCCTACCAATGGTCTGCCGATGCCAACCTGGCAGGCCCATTTTTACACCGCCTGATGCATACCATCTTCTTTGCAAGTAAGCGAGTAGCGCAGGAGACTGCTTTCAGAGATGGAGCCGCCAGTGTTTCATATGCAGCTTCAGAACTGGTACATACTCTGGCAGAAAATATCACCGATGCCAAGGTACTCATCCTGGGACTAGGCGAAATAGGTCAGGAGGTTTCCAAGCATATGGTTGAGTCTGACCTTGAGGTGAGCATTTGCAACCGTACTCAGGCCAAAGCAGAAAGCCTTGGGGCTGAATTGGGACTAAGGACCATCCCATTTGAGCAAATAGATGAGGCCCTGGCTGATTATGACATCATCATTTCTTCCATTGCTACCAGCACTCCATTCATTGACATGAATCGCATGTCTGATATCAATGTGCATGGCTACAAGTTTTTGATGGACCTTTCGGTACCCCGCAGTGTTGCACCTGAGGTGGCCGATATTTCCGGTGTCTCTGTTTACAATGTAGATGAGATTCACCTGAAGGCCTCAAAGACGGTTGAGAAGCGAAAAGCGGCCATTCCCCAGGTAGAGCAAATCATTGACGAAGCCCTGGCAGGCTTTAATGGGTGGGCTCGTGATATGGAGGTATCTCCGACCATTAAAAAGCTGAAGAATGCCCTTGAGCAGATTCGCCAGGAAGAGATTGCCAAGCACCTGAAGAACGCCACCAGCGAGGAACAAGCCATGGCAGACAAGCTCTCCAAAGGCATTACGCAAAAGATCATGAAGCTACCGGTACTGCAGCTCAAAGCAGCCTGTAAAAGAGGCGAAGCAGAAACGCTGATAGATGTATTGAACGATCTTTTCGACCTTGAAAAGGAAAGTGTTCAGAAATAACTTCTGACTACCGTCAATACCAATTTTCAATTACAGGCAAAAAATACGAGCCGTATCAATTACATTTGACGTAATAGAAGTTAATGTCATTGCCGGTCCGTTTTATCACCACTTGCTTACTCACTTTTTTCTGCTCAGGACTACTGGCTTTTGACCAATTTGAGGCCTTCACAGAGAATGGTAAATACGGAGTCATTAACAAAGAAACCCGCGAGGTAGTCGTTAAGCCTGAATACGAAGCGGTAGGCTGGTCAGACGCCTCATTCAGCATTTTCAACAATACCATAGGCGTTAAGCAAAACGAGAAGTGGGCGCTGCTTTCGCTGGATGGTAGCAAACTTACAAACCACCAGTATACGGTACTCTACCCTTTCCAGGATAACCTGCTGATAGCGGGCTTGAGAAGCAACTTCTCCATCCTTAATAAGCTGGGCCTAATGAATACGCGCGGTAAGGTTGTGATTGGACTCCAATACGACCGGATGGAACCAGCCGGTAATCAGCTGATTGCAGGCACACTCAGTCAGGGCCAATATCAATTCGGACTGCTTTCCAAAGGTGGCAAAGCCGTAATAGAACAGAAGTATGCGGCCATCAAGACCGTTGAGCAGAATATTGTAAGCGTAGAAAATGAGGATGGCTTTACGGCCATTTTCGATACGGAGGGTCAGCAGCTATCGCCTTTTGAATTTGAAAACATAGCCCCATTCAACAGCAAAAACCTGCTGGTCACCTACTACAACCGGAAAGGGCTAGTTGATAAAACAGGCAAAGTCACTATCCCTCCCATATACAAGGACATAAAACCTGAGGGGAACAAAATCGCTGCTCTTCCTTTTAAAAAATGGACCCTTTTCGGAGAAGGAAATAATAGCGAAAAAGCCTTCTTCTTTGATAAAATCATTCCTATTGACAACAACCACTTCGCCATACAGACCAGCAATAACGTAGGGGTAATCACCAAGGATGAAGCTTATAATGCCTACCTGCCCAACCTGGACCTGATCAGTGTTAAGCACGGGCTTTTGCTAGTCTCCAATGGTGAATACGAGGGTGTACTGGACAGTAGAGGGAATTTTGTATTACCTCTGAACTATGACAAGGTTGAGATAAGAGAAAATGTGATTTTTGGCCAGATCAGGCGAAGAGATGAGCAAGACTGGCAAGCTTTTGATCATAGAGGTGTACAGCAAAGCAACCAGCGCTACGAGTCATTTTTCGAGGTTTCAGAGTACCTGATTGGCGCAGTGAGAAATGGTAAAGTCGGACTTCTTGACTATCGGGGGAATGAGGCCAGCCCTTTTATCTATGACGAGCTATTCCCCATGGTTGGTAACAAAGCGGTGGTACGTTACCAGGGTAATCAGGGGATCATTAACGAACGTGGCCATTGGGTAATTACGCCTTACAAGGACTCTTTAGCACTGTATGATGGCTTTGCCTACTACGAACAGGGCACACAATCAGGCATTCTCGATTTCTCAGAACGAGCGCTCTACAGCACTCAAAAGAAACTGATATCAGTAACCAACACACTCCTCATCAGTCAGGACCCTGACGGCTATCAAGCACTTGACACCAGGGGAAGGCTACTGACAGAAAACCACTACGATTCTATCTCCATCATCCACAAAGACCTGCTAGCCCTTAGAAAATCAGGTACCTTCTCCCTTTTTCGTCCCTCCACACGGGCGCAAATGAAAGTACCCAAAAACACTGAACTGATCGGGGGTTATGCCGAGGACAGGATCGCCACCAAAATCAATGATCAATGGGGTTTCATAGGTGAGCAGGGTCGCTTACGCATTGCGAACCGTTATGAGGATGTAGCACATTTTTCTGAAGGTATGGCAGCTGTAAAGTTGATAGGTAAGTGGGGTATTATTAACCGACAGGAGCAACTGATCATTCAGCCGGCATACAGCCACATTGAGCCATTTTATGGGGGACTGGCCATAGTGCAGCAAGACGATATGGCCGGTATGGTGGATAAAACGGGCCACCTGGTACTCAATGTACAATACGAAAGCATTAAACGGTACGACAACTATATACTGGTAAAATCCAGCGGACTGCTGGGCATCGCTGATGATCGTGGCAACCTGACGCGCAGCCCGCAATATGATAGTGTCACAACCACTGATGGCCGCAGCTTCATAGTGCGCAAAGGTGAACTTTTTGGTGTAGTGACACTTTCCGGTGAAGACAAAGTACCTGTGGCTTTCGAAAGCATCCAGGCCTTTGGCAAGCAATACCTGGTGGCAGAACCATCCAACTGGATCACACTCTCTGCCAAATAAAAACCCTTTCCGCAAACCATAAGATTCACAGAAAGGGTTCTATCGGATTTTACTCCGATTTAATTCTTATCCTTCTTGCTGCCCCCTTTTTGCTTAGGGTTCGCAATAGACTCTCTCATATCGGTATCCGCCTGGATATTTTCCATTTTGTAGTAATCCATAATACCAAGGTTGCCAGAACGGAACGACTCCGCAATAGCCAAAGGCACTTCTGCCTCTGCCAGAATCACCTTAGCACGGGCTTCCTGTGACTTCGCTTTCATTTCCTGCTCTTCGGCCACAGCCATGGCTCTTCTCTCCTCAGCTTTGGCCTCAGCTACTTTCAGGTCGGCCTGTGCCTGATCCGTCTGTAGTTGTGCTCCAATATTCGCCCCAACATCCACATCGGCAATGTCAATCGACAGAATTTCAAAAGCAGTACCTGCATCGAGGCCACGCTGCAATACCAGCTTAGATATCTTATCAGGATTTTCCAGCACCTCACTATGAGTAGCAGCAGAACCGATAGAGGTTACGATACCCTCACCTACCCTGGCAAGAATGGTATCTTCTCCGGCACCACCAACCAATTGCTGGATATTCGCCCTTACCGTAACCCTGGCTACAGCAATCAGCTGAATACCATCCGCTGCTACAGCTGCTACTTTAGGCGTAGTAATTACTTTCGGATTTACCGATATCTGAACAGCTTCAAACACCTCTCTACCCGCCAGGTCGATCGCAGTAGCCTGCTTGAACTGCAGGTTGATATTGGCTTTATCAGCTGATATCAATGCCTTAATTACTGAGGGCACATTACCTCCTGCCAGATAGTGGGTTTCCAAATCGTTGGTGGTCACATCCAGCCCTGCCTTGGTGGCAGTAATCATAGAATCGACCACAATACGCGGTGGTACCTTTCTGATTCGCATCAGTACCAGTTGCAGCAGACTCACGCGTACGCCCGAAAAACGGGCGGTAATCCAGAGACTGACAGGAACGAAATAAAGGAAGACGAACAGCAGTATGATACCGCCAATCGTAAATATGAGTACTCCGGAATTTTCTAAATCCATTCGGTTAAAGGTTAATGAGTTGTATCGACTATAATTTTATTTCTATCAATGCGGACGATCCGCACTTCCTCCCCTGATTCTATTAAGTGGCCATGTGAAGTAACCTCATAGGCTTTGTCTTTGAATTCTGCTTTGCCTATTGGTTTGAGATCAGATATGGCTGTACCGGTCATATCCACTTCCAGACCCACTGTGTAGTCCTGATTCACATGCCCCCGATCGGCTTGTTTAAGGGCAAACCGATCCCAGGTTTTAGCCTTGAAGCTGTAAACCAGCCCCAGTACAGATACTACAAAGGATCCTCCGAGAAACATATAGCCCACAGAGTCTCCATGCTTTTCAAAAGCGATATAAATACCCACGCCTGTCATGATCAAACCAATGATCCCCACAAAGGTGGTTCCGGGAACAAATATTAATTCGAGATAAATCAGAACAAGGCCCACCAGGACCAGTAAAACAATAGGTATCCAATCTCCCATAGGTGCATTTGACTATGCACCTAATATACCAATAAAAATTGTTTACTATCAGTAGGCTCTGGCAAAAAGAACACGCCTTTCAGAAGGCTTACCGGAATACATACAAGTACCAGCCTCATCTTCTCCATTGTAGATCAGACAGCGAATGGTAGCCTTGGTTTCCTGCTTTATTCTCTCTTCGGTTTCAGCAGTACCATCCCAGTGAGCAGAGATAAACCCACCCTTTTCATCAAGCACCTGCTTAAACTCATCATAGCTATCAACAGAGGTAGTGTTTTCGTCTCTGAAGCTAAGTGCTTTATTGTAAATAGAGCTTTGAATATCTTCCAGCAGTGCCTCTACCTTTTCTGAAATGCTACCTTCCAGACTGAAGATTTCTTTGACACCCGTATCACGTCTGGCAATTTCTACAGAGTTGTTCTCCAGGTCTTTAGGCCCTATGGCCAACCTTACCGGCACACCTTTGAGCTCCCACTCTGCGAACTTAAAACCTGGTTTAAATGCATCTCTGTCATCAAACCTTACCGAAATACCTTTGGCTCTTAGCTCTTTGATCATGCCGGAGGTCTTCTCTCTGATCTCCTCCAACTGCTCTTCGCCCCTGTAAATAGGCACAATCACTACCTGAATTGGCGCCAGTTTAGGAGGTAATACAAGCCCCTGATCATCAGAATGAGCCATAATCAGGGCACCCATCAGGCGGGTACTTACCCCCCATGAAGTACCCCAAACGTGCTCAAGCTTGCCCTCTTTGCTGGAAAACTTCACATCAAAAGCCTTGGCGAAGTTCTGACCCAGAAAATGTGACGTACCAGCCTGAAGTGCTTTACCATCCTGCATCAACGCTTCGATACAGTAGGTTTCAACTGCCCCGGCAAAACGCTCGCTCTCTGACTTAATTCCTCTTACCACCGGCACTGCCATGAATTTTTCGGCAAATTCAGCATACACCTCCATCATTTGAATGGACTCAGCTATCGCTTCTTTCTTAGTAGCATGGGCAGTATGCCCTTCTTGCCACAGAAACTCGGCTGTTCTTAAAAACAGCCTCGTACGCATTTCCCATCGCACCACATTGGCCCATTGGTTTACCAGTACCGGTAAGTCACGATAAGACTGAATCCAGTTTTTATAGGTACTCCAGATAATCGTCTCAGAGGTGGGCCTGACTATCAACTCCTCTGTAAGCTTCGCATCAGGGTCCACCACGACACCATTACCATCCTCATCATTTTTGAGTCGGTAGTGCGTTACCACAGCACATTCTTTAGCAAATCCCTCCACATGGTCAGCTTCCTTACTTAAATAAGATTTCGGGATAAAAATCGGGAAATAAGCATTGGTATGACCGGTTTCTTTAAACATGCGGTCTATCTCAGCCTGCATTTTTTCCCAGATGGAATAGCCATAAGGTTTTATCACCATACAGCCCTTTACTGCGGAATTTTCAGCCAGGTCAGCTCTTTTCACTAATTCGTTGTACCACAATGAGTAATCCTCACTTCTTTTTGGTAATCCCTTGCCCATAGTCACTTTTTGGTATGATACTTGCTCTTTTGTGCTCGTAAAACGTTCGAACAAATATAGACGTTTAGAAGGTTTTATCGATCCATTTTGATTAAATAGACGTTAAACTTAAAAGCCAGCAAAGGAAGCATTATGAAAAGTAACACTTACTCCAGATTATTGATGGCACCACTCCTCGCGCTACTAGCCGTAGCGTGCTCACCAAATCAATTCAACCAAAGTACCGAGTACGATGATGTATACTACACTTCATCGGACAGAAGCACAGCACCTGCTCCAAAGAAACAACCGACAAGCGCACTCCTGGTCACCCAGCAAAAACAGGCGGCTGTAGATAATTATTCGAAAGATGCTGTTGATGCACAGATCATCAACAAATACAACAATGGCCAGCCAACCCAGGTAACCTACTTTGAAGACGGGCCACTTGTACAAAATGCTCAGGATTTGAATTATGACGACTTCGTAATTGACTATCAAAACGAGCAGCTTGCTTATTACGAATTGCCTTTGGATTGGGATCAGGACTGGAACAGAGCTTCTTTTAACGATCTTATCAATCAGGACTTCTACTTCAGACTGGCCTGGTATGACCAATACTACCTTGGCAGGAGCTTCCGCATGACACAGTACATGACTGGCAGAAGCGGAAGACTTAACTCTAACCGTATTGCCAACTTTGGGCCAAGAGTGGGTATAGGTTTCGGAGTGGGTTTCAACAATTTCTACATGGGTTTTAACAATATGGCTTTTGTAGATTTGAACCCCTGGGGCTTTAATGATCCATTCTGGAGACCAATCAACCGATGGGGATGGGGTAACAGAGGATGGAATAGCTGGGGCTGGGCCAACGCAGGCTGGAACAACTGGGGCTGGGGAGGAGGCTTTAACGATCCTTTCTGGTGTCCTCCTTTCTACAACACCTTTAACAGCTGGGGCTGGAGAGGCGGCTGGAGAAACAATGTTTTTGTAAATAACAATATTTATGTAGACCGCAGGGCTGACAGAATCTTTGCTGCTAACACAAGGTCGCAGCAAGATGTAAGAAGGGGACCAAGAGTAGGTACTTCCCGCGTAGCTACCGTAAGAAATGAGGCCGTCAATGGTTCAGCACCTGCCACAAGGTCAAGCAGATATGCTGATAACCTTAATACTGGCAGCAGAGCCAGCAGAAATGGCAGAGCAGGAATTTCCAACAGCGCTGGCCGTGCTAATACCGGTTCTCGCTTAGGAAGCAGCAGTTCGCGATCAGGTAACAGCAGCGCTTCACGCAGTGGTTTATCTACTACCAGAAGCAGCAGCAACAGAGTAAGAACAGATGCTTACCGTTTTAATGATAACAACAGCAGATCGAGGTCCAGCAGGTCCAATGCCGTAAGAAATAACACAGGCGGTACCATTAGCCGTGGTAACTCATCTGGCACCCGGGCCAGCTCTCGCAGCTCTGCCAGCAGCTACTCAAGAGCATCGCGCTCTACCAGCCGCAGCAGCAGCCCTTCTTTTAACCGAGGCTCTTCGAGTTCAAGAAGTAGCTACGGCACTTCCAGAAGCAGTAGCTCTTCGAGAAGCAGCAGCTCAAGTAGAAGCGGTTATTCAAGAGGTTCTTCAAGCAGAAGCAGCGGTTACTCCAGAGGTTCTTCGAGCAGGGGGTCTTCAAGCAGAGGCTCATACAGCCGTAGCAGTGGCAGTAGTTCAAGGTCTTCGGGATCTGTGAGCAGAGGAAGTAGCTCAAGGTCTTCAGGGTCTGTGAGCAGAGGCAGTAGCTCTCGCTCTTCAAGCGGATCAAGCAGATCTTCTGGCAGCAGCTCACGCTCATCAGGCAGCTCAAGAAGCGGCAGAGGCAACTAATCAAGTTCAGGGAAGGTAAACTCAAATAAAAATGAAAGGTCTGATTAAGCTTACAATGATAAGCCTGGGGTTGCTATGCATCAACCTCAGTACAAACGCACAAGTGAGCCAGGGGGCATTTGGTTACTACACCGATGCTCTCAGGTTTAGCCAGGCATACAACTTCGGTACGGCCAGAACAGCCGGACTCGCAGGTTCAGGTATGGCTCTGGGAGGAGATATTGGCACCATAGGTAATAACCCCGCTGGTCTGGGGCTTTTTAACCGGTCGCAATTTGTACTCACCCCCACCATATCATTGAACAAGGCAAGCACTACTTTCCTCGATGGTGTAACCCCCACTGAGGAAGCTAATCTCGATATTGGCAACCTGGGAATTGTGATCAACTTCAGCAAAGGAAAACTGAGCCCGAGCGGGTGGAGCAGCGGTTCTCTCGCAGTGACCTACAACAGGGTCAATGATTTCAGGAGAAGCGCCTTCTTCCGTGGCCAGAATGACAACAACTCCATTATTGATGCTATGCTGGAACAGGCCAACGGTTTATTTCCGGAAGAGCTTACCGGACTGGCTCAGGTGGGCTACGATCACTATCTGATAAATCCCCTCCCCGGAGCAGAGGACACCTATGATTCATTTGTATTGGGTTTTCCGGAACAGGTAGAGGCAATTACCAGAGTGGGTTTTACCGATGAATTGAAGATTGCCTATGGCACAAACTATAAGGACAAGCTTTACCTCGGTGCAGGCGTAGGGTTTACAACTACTGAATACACTTATACCCGCATATTCACCGAGATATTTGATGACCCTGCCATTGCAGCCATTAACATCGATGAGCGACTGGCGGTAAATGGCACCGGTGTCAACCTGAACCTGGGCTTTATCGCAAGGCCTGCTGATTTCATCAGAATAGGTGCCTCCTTCACCTCCCCTACCTGGTATAACCTGAATGAGGAGAGTGATGTATTCTACACAACGCAGTACAAAGATTTTGATGTATCTACCTGGGCCCCCAACGGACAGAGGATCATTCAGGAGGATACTGTTTTGGGGACGCTGGCCACTAATACACCGCTGTTTTTCTCAGAATATGAACTGAGGACTCCTGCCAAGTTTAACGCAGGGGTAGCCATTTTCTTTAAGAAGCATGGGTTTATTACAGCAGACATTGAGCACCTGGATTATACCAATGCGCATATTTCGTCTAATGACTTCTTCGCTGACGCTGACAACACTACCATTGAAAATCTGTACCAGTCAGTAACCAACATCAGACTGGGAGCAGAATTCAGGTATGAGTTTTTGAGACTTCGGGGAGGCTATGCTACCCAGGCTGATCCATTTGTTAATGGCTTTGACGACCTGGACCGATCACGGACGATTACTTCTTTTGGAGCGGGCTTGAATTTTGGTAAGTATTTCGTTGACTTGTCATACACGCAAACGACTTTTGAAGAGTCCTTTGCATCCTATCAGCTGGCTAACAACGCCAACCCTGTGGCACTTACAGAGAATAAGCTGAATGCTACCCGTATTACTTTCGGGCTTAACTTCTAAACGGCCAGAAGAGCTTTAATTCAGATGAGAAACAATCGAATCCACTGTGATTCGGTTGTTTTTTATTTTTACGTCAGCCTCATTGTAATAAGGTTCTCGCTTCTCCTTCATAGTCCTGAGCTCAGCGATCAGGTCCTGATGGTCGTAACTTTGAAAGAGAGGTCTTTTGTCCAGCCCCTCATCTATAAGTCTCAGGGCGAGGTCTCCTGGGGTCACATCTAAAAACACAGTGGTACCATGGTCTTTCATAAAGTCCATATTGAAATGATAACAGGGCGCTCCTCCGCCTGTAGCCATCACAAAACCATCGTCAATAGCGCTGATACTATGCAGCACCTCTCGTTCCTGAATTCTGAAATTACCTTCCCCCTGCTTTTCGAAATATGCACGAATGGTCATACCCAGCTCTGTCTCGATCGCATCATCCAGGTCTATGAACTTCAGGCCCAACTTTTCGGCCAATTGCCTTCCTAGTGTGCTTTTACCACAACCGGGCATTCCTACCAGATAAATACGGTCTTTGCTTTTCATTATCTGAGGCTTGATAAAATGCCATCGGCATCGGGAATATCATTGTAATGCCACTTGTCCATCACCTGCCCGTTTTCCATAAGCACCAGCCCAGGGTTAGAGCGGATCATCGTCTTTAGCAAAGTAGCATCTGAATAGTAGTATGGAGTGGCCAGTTGTACCTCATGTCGCAGGGCTTCAAACTGCTCTCTGGAAGAAGCCGTAATGGCCACAACCTCCACATCGTTATCCAACAAAGGCAGCTCTCGAATAATATCTGCATAAGCATCCATATTGGACTTCTCCACCTCATGCACCACTATCAGCAGCTTCTTACCCGTCAGCACATTGTTAGTCTGATCATCGGTATCACTCCAAACTACAAAATTGGTGATTTTGGGTACCTCACTAGGGTTATCATCGGGAGGCAGCATTTCAGTAGGGATATGTGTACCCACTTTGTAAGCCCTGAAATCGATAAAGGGCAGATGGGTAATGGCCATATAGCAAATGAATAAGCAGAATACTACAGAGCCCCCCAGTGCAATAGATCGTGCCTTAAGGCCTTCCATTGCCTCATTCTTCTTTCTGTTAATGAAGAGTATGATGATCAGCACCAGCAGGATAACATCTTTAGTAAATGACTCCCAGGGAGTAAGCTTGATGGCATCTCCAAAACAGCCACAGTCAGTTACCTTATTGAAATAGGCTGAGTAGAAGGTGAGGAATGTAAAGAACACAATCATCGCCAGCAGCAGCGTGGTGGTCAGTTTCTTTTTGTACTTCAGCAACAACGCCAGCCCCAGCACAATCTCAGCAGTAGACAGCACTACTGAAAAAACCAGTGCAGCAGGTTTGAGGGAGTCGAAGAAAGGTGCTATATCAATGGCAAATACAGTGAAGTATTCCTCCAGTTTTATTTGTGTACCTACGGGGTCATTGATTTTGATCAGTCCAGAGAATATAAACAGCCCTCCTACCAGGTAGCGTGCAATTGTATCAAGTATCTTCATCACTTGGCAAAGCCCATTAAGATTAAACAAAACACAGCATAGTTGATCATATCCTGGTAATTGGCATCCACTCCTTCGGAGATCAGTGTCTTACCCGCGTTGTCTTCTATCTGCTTTACTCTTAGTAGTTTCATTAAAACGATGTCGGTCATCGAACTTATCCGCATTTCTCTCCAGGCCTCACCATAATCATGGTTTTTGTTCATCAGCAGTTCCATGGTCTCTTTCACCTTAGCATCGTACAAGGGTTCCAAAGAAGCTACATCCAGCTCATAAGGGTCTTCATCGGTCAGGTTCATCTGAATCAGGGCAATCACGCAATAGTTAATAATGGCAATAAATTCTCCTGTAATGCCCTCATCTACCTTTTGGGTACCTTTGTCCTGTATGGAGCGGATGCGCTGGGCTTTGATGAAAATCTGATCAGTAATAGAGGGTAATCTGAGTATTCTCCAGGCGGTTCCGTAGTCTTTGCTCTTCTTCAGAAATATATCTTTACAAGCCTTTATAACTTGTTTATATTCGCCTACCGTTTGCTCCTCCAAGGTGTTAGCTTCTTTAAATTTCGGGAATTATTGAGCAGGAAAGATAGTCTATTTCAGGTTAAAAAAACATTGAATCTCAGGGGAAATCTGGTTTCACTGGACACACCACTGGTGATGGGAATTATCAATGTAACACCCGATTCTTTCTATGCCGACAGCAGGCAACAGCACAACACCGGGCTACTCAAAAAAGCGGAGAAAATGCTCTCAGAAGGGGCAACTCTACTTGATATCGGTGGCTATTCATCGAGGCCGGGAGCAGATCACATTTCGGCAGAGGAAGAAATCAAACGCGTCAGCAAGGCCATTGAGGTAATTCACCGGGAATTTCCGGAGGCTTATATTTCTGTAGACACCTTCAGGGCCGAGGTAGCTGAAAAGGCTGTAGCCTGTGGAGCCAGCATCATCAATGATATTTCAGGAGGTAGCCTGGACGAGCAAATGTTTGAAACCGTAGCCGGACTGAACGTACCTTACATACTGATGCACATGAAGGGCACCCCTCAGAATATGATCAGGCAAACGGACTATAATCACCTGATTACCGACATCTACAGTTATTTTTCTGAAAAGGTAGGACAGCTCAACTACTTAGGTGTTTCTGATATAGTACTCGACCCCGGTTTTGGCTTTTCTAAAACAAGGGAGCAGAGTTATGAAGTTCTTAGGAATTTGGGTTATTTTAAAAGCATGAAGCTTCCCTTGCTGGCGGGTATTTCCAGAAAGTCGATGATTTACAAAGAGCTCGGTACCAGCCCGGAAGCCGCACTCAATGGTACCACCGCCCTGAATATGATCGCCCTGACCAACGGAGCTTCGCTGCTGAGAGTTCATGATGTAAAACCGGCCATGGAGGCTGTTCAATTGTTTAAAGCAACTTACCCGTGATATACGCCTTTAAAATAGGGTTTCTGGATGTACGGTGGATCGATATCATCGATATACTGCTGGTAAGTGTGCTCCTGTACCAGGTTTATAAGCTGCTCAAAGGCAGTGTGGCCGTGAGGGTACTGCTGGGCTTCCTGTCGCTTTACCTGATTTACCTGATTGTAAGGGCAGCCCAAATGGACATGCTGGCGGGCATTCTCGGACAGTTTATGGGGGTAGGTGTAATTGCGGCCATCGTGATCTTCTCCCAGGAGATTCGCAAGTTTCTGCTTATACTCGGCAAAACTACCTTCCGGCAAGACGGCCTGCTGCAGACGATTATGATCTGGAAAAAGAAGGAGCTGAAAGAGTCAACCAATATCAGCCCGATCATAGAAGCCGCCAAGGCACTCTCTGCCTCTAACATGGGTGCTCTTATGGTATTCTCGCGCACCTCTGAGCTCAAGTTTTATGCAGACTCTGGCGATTTACTGGACGCCTTTATTTCCAAGCGCTTGCTGGTTTCTATCTTTAACAAGTACAGCCCGCTGCATGATGGCGCCATCATTATTCACCAGGGCAAGATCAAGGCGGCCCGTTGCATTCTGCCTGTGTCTGAGCGAGAGAACCTGCCTGCGCAATATGGCATGCGGCACAGAGCAGCCCTGGGTATGTCTGAAGCTACCGATACGCTGACCCTCATCATTTCCGAAGAAACCGGGCAAATGTCACTGGCCAGAAATGGCAAAATAGACACGAACCTGGCCACTCCTGAAATCAGAAAGCGTATCAACAGCTACCTGCACGAAAAGGAAACCCAGCCTGCAGAAGAGGAAGCCAACAGCAACCTGGAGGTAGCCTCCTGATAAGACTTAGACTTGCATTAAAAAAACCTGAATTTGAGAATCACAGGGTTCTCTGATTCCAATACATGGCTGGCTGAAAGACCACTGGCAAAGGTGGCCGATTCCAATTTCAGCCTCTCTATCAGATTCTCAACTGCTGGTGATGGAATGGGAATATAACGCCACATATCGTCCCCGGTAGACATGCCAAGCAATTCCTCACCGACTAATTGTTTTAGCGGATGATTGGTGATCATACCATCTCGTTTGCTGTAGACAGACAGCTGATAATTTCTCAGGCCCAGGGCATACTCCAGATAAACACAATCCCGGGTTTCGCTAAAGGTGATAAGGCTCACCTTATCATTCAGTGCAGGCACACCATTCTCGTTAATCTCTGGATTATAGGAGCCGAAATCGAAATAATAAGCAGGCCAAACCTCTTTGCTATTACCATGGTAAATACCCGTAGTATTGGTTTCTGCATAGGCAAAACCTCCCGGGACAGATTGAATTTGTCCACTGCTCATAATTCTACTCTTTACCCCCATACCACCATCCAGAAAGGCCGTATCCAGCTGAAAGGCATCGTCCAGGACACCAATCTTACCATGCTTCCGACTCATGTCCTCCGGCAGTACAGCGAAAAAGCCATCAGCATCCCGGATAAGACCCGAAGTTGTATAACCTAGCTTGAGCTCTTTTTGATAATTGCCCATATCGTCAAAAACAAGAACCTTTTGCCCCAGTACATCTATGAGACCAAAACCAGCGCCATAGGGCATTACAGACCTGATGCCCATGTACTCACCGGGGCCCTGCCCTGCTCTTTTGATCGTGACGATGTGATTTCCTTTTCCATCAAATACATAGACTGCATTCCTGCGTACACTCTTGGTAGTGGCGAAAATTCTGTCCGCTGTCGCACCAATTAACCTTAGCGATGGTAAAATAAAGTCTCCATCTCCTTTCAGGGCGATCACTTCATAATCAAAAACATACTTAAAGAAATCTTCCGTAGAGCGCGGGTCTATTTTAGCCACGCGCTGGTCTTCTTTCTGCAAACCTGATTGTCCCCTGGCCACCAAGGGAAAAGTCAACAGCAACGCGATCAGTAGATTTGTTTTCATATCAGAAAATAGCGGTTTGATCAGAAATAGCCCTTAAGAATTATTCGAGAGGTGCAAGTGATGCTAGTCCGGTAGCTGATCCTTGAACTTCATCCACAAGAGCACGGGATTTTCGCTCGATTCAATTTCTTCCAGGGTGGTACCGATCCTCATTTCCCAGCGATCCTCACCCAATTGTTCTATAACATCAGCTACAATAGAAGAAGACATGGAACAAAAGAGCCTATCGCCCTCCCAGCGAATGGTCACAAAAGAAGCGGGGTCCTTTTCCGGTATTCTGTAGTCAATATGTCGATAGGCACCCGTACTACGATCAATGATGATTGTTTTATCAGCAGTAAAGTCCGTGATATAGTCCACCAGGATCCATCGGGGGTGAATCTGTGCGTTCAGGTTCCAGATACGCCCCCCAGCCTGCATGGCTTCCGAGGCAACTCCACTATCCTCAAAAAGCTGCGTATCACTCCATAGCCAGTCTTCTCCAAAATCAAAGTGCGCCAGAGGTCTCACCCCCTCATCATTTAACAGAAATAATGTATCATTTAGCGCACGTAAATACACCAGGTCATTTTTATAAGGATAAAACCCGTTATAGGGAGTACTTACAGAAAAGAAACTCTCATAGCTTTTAAAAGGCACGAAAAGTGGACCTCTGCCAAAATCTTTATCCAGCAGCATGACGCTATAGGCCAATGAGTCATCCAGAACTGTGCTATTCAAATCCACAGCATAGCCGTTTCTGAAGGGTATGACCTGGGCTCCCGCAGCTGGAATATCCAAACTCCTGACAAAATCACCACTCAAAAGGTATTGTTTTACTTTCTGCTTGCTTTTAGTGTAAACAAAAATGGAGTCTCCTTCGACCCACAGACTCTGCGCACTGAAATATTCTTCCGGTCCTTCTCCCTTACGGTTGATCTTTGCCTTATACTCGCCCGTTTTCGTGTAGCGATAAATATCACCTTCTTTCCCGCTTGGAAATATAAATTCATCACCGGTATCTATCACCCCGCCTACATAGGCCAGCAATGACTCTTCCGTTTCTTCAAGCCTTAAAATTTCAACTTTCTCAATCAGGTCAAAAAATGAGACCTTAGGACCATTGACATCCAGCTGATAAACCTGGAACTCATCCGGGGCCGATGGCACCAGGGTCTTTTCGTTACTTTCGTCAGTGTTACTGCCACAGGCAGAAAGGAACATAAATAGAAGGCAGGGAATGAGCGTACAGGTTTTCACAATAGAATATTAAGTCTTGGTTCAGTAATTAAATAATCTCTGTCAGATTAGTTTCATTGGGTACCAAATGGTCATCACCGTTTATCAAAAGAAGGGCCTGGTAGCCTCATTCATTCCATGATATCTTTGAACTTCACCCACATCAATACCGGGTTCTCTGAAGATTCAATTTTCTCAAGTGTGGTACCTTCGCGAAAGCGCCACTGGCTTTCATCCAGCTCGGCCAGAAATTCTGCCACATCAGTAGAAGTGATGGTACTCAGCAGTCGGTCTCCATGCCAGGCAGAACCTACAAAACCATATTTTTCTTCGGGGTTCTTCGATAAGTCGAGCTTGCGATAATTCCCAGTTTTACGGTCTATCAGTATCATACCATAGTCTCTGAAAGAGACATTATACAGCATAAATATCTTTTCAGGTCCGGCAGAGGGCATAAAAAGCCAGACACCCCGTCCCTCCGGTATGGCATTCATAGCAGCCTGACCATTACCGGATAAGGAAACATCGTTCCATAAGTACTTATCACCAAAGTCTATGTGAAAGAATGGCTCAACACGCTGTGGCCCTACGAAGTATATGGTATCTCCAAACACAGATTTATAAAGCAACTTCCCATCAAACTCTTTGAACGAGTTCATATTAGTGCTGATAGGAAAAGGCACACCCTGTTCGTAAGGCAATAACATAGCCTTGCTTTCCATCTGCCCATCTACCAGTAATAACTTATAAGTCAGTGTATCGGCAATAGACCTGAAATCCATATCAAGTACATAACCGTTTTGCAGAGGATACGCATGGCTGGCCCTTTCAGGCACCTTCTGCTCCTTAAGGTCATTACCCATCTGATCGTACCAACGCAACATCTGCTTTTGGTTGTCATACAACACGATGGTATCGCCTCTCATCCAGATGCTTTGAATGATGCCGTACTCACCAGGTCCGTCTCCGCTGCGATTAAATTTCCTGATGAAATCGCCTTTATCTGAAAAAATACGGACATCACCTGTTCCTGCCAAAATCAACTTATCTCCAGCTCTTATCACACGTGCGGTTCCACCCAGCAGGGACTCTTCCGTTTCTTCCAGGCGCATGATCTCTACCGACTCAATGAGTGTTGTAAGAGGCACATCTGGCATGTCTATATCAATAACGTAAGAACGAAAAGAATCATCAGAAGTCTCAGAGCTTGCACTCTTCTCGGCAGATTGACTTCCACAACCGGAAAATGCAAGTAGCTGGAAACAGACAAGCATCCACAGAATACCAAATTGATTACTGTTGTTCATTTACACATTATTTCACCTGATCTGGTCCTTAAATTTCACCCACATCAATACCGGGTTTTCTGAGGACTCAATTTTCTCCAGCGTGGTACCTTCGCGAAAGCGCCATCGGTCATCACCCAGCTCTCCCAGGAAATCTTCCACATCGGGTGAAGGAATTGAACACAGCATACGATCACCTTCCCAGCCAATAGCTACCAAGCCATAGCGTTCCTCAGCATTTTTGTAAATATCCAGTTTATGGTAGCTACCCGATTTGCGATCGATGAGCATTGAAGCAAAGTCTTTGAAAGAAGTATTGTATTGCAAATAGATCTTCTCAGGGCCTACTACGGTATTAAAAATCCAGACCTTACCGCTCTCTGGTATGGCACTCATAGCTGCCTGTCCGTTTTCATACATCGACTCGTCATTCCAGAGATAATTATCTCCGAAATCGATGGAATAATAAGGTCTGATACCCCCGGCTTCGAGCAGGTAAGTAGTATCAGCGAAAACAGATTTGTAAATCAATTTTCCCTGCACTTTCTGAAAAGAATTAACGGTGGTACCTATCGGAAAAGGAATTTCTTTTTCATAAGGCAGCAGCATATCTCTGCTGGCCATATCGCTGCCCACTGTGAGTAGCTTGTACCTGAGTGAATCATTGATACGGCTGAAGGTCATATCCAGAACATAGCCATTATTGTAAGGATAGATATGGCTGGGCCTGTGAGGGAAACTGAGGTTCTTTAATTCGTTGCCGGAATAGTCGTACCAGTGCAGTACCTGCTTAAGGTTATCGTAAATCATAATGGAGTCTCCGTTGACCCAGGTACTCTGAATAGCCGTGTACTCGCCCGGACCATCACCATTTCGATTAAACCTGTTTATAAATTCACCACTGGTAGAGTAGATATAAACGTCCCCTTTAGTACCCCCGGGGAAAATCAACTTATCTCCTTCGGTAGAGATGCGGTAGGCATAGCTAAGCAAAGACTCTTCTGTCTCTTCGAGGTACATCAGCTCAACCTCATCTATCACCTCTGCAATGGGAATATCCGATCTATCTATATCCAGTGTATAAGTTTGAAAAGTGTCTTCTACAGATTCTGCTTCTGCAGTGGACTTTGAGGGCTCTCCTCCACAACCAGAAAACACAAACAATATGGAGCAACCAAGCATCCATAAAAGACAGAAGCGATTGTTGTAGTTCATTTACACTCTATTTTACCTCCCAATACACAAGAGGTATGACACTTTAACTTACTCTTATAAGTTTAGTTCATAGATCGCGTAAAGTCTAAAGAAAGGTCGGGAAATAAGTGGTTGGCTTCAACCGCAATTATGCAATAGCGTACTATTACATAATCTGACGATTTGAAAATCAACCAGTTAGTCACGACTAACTAACAACCCAAATGGTGATTTTAAAATGTCAGGATTAATCTATATACCCGAAATGTCATAATTACCGGATGTACAGCCTGTTTCTGACAAAACGGGCTGCTTCTCGCAATGAAAGTTACACAGTGCCGCATTCACTCGACCAGGCTCTTAAATTTCACCCATAAGAGCACAGGATTCTCCGAAGATTCTACACTCTCCAGCGTGGCTCCCTCCGCAAACTGCCATTGGTCTTCTTCCAAATCACCCAGCAGCTCGGCAACATTGCTGGACGGCATAGAAAGCATCAGCCGGTCTCCATCCCAGGCGATGGGCTCCAGGTCATAGCGTTCCTCATTCTTCATGGTGGTATTAAGAATGAGATATTCTCCTGTTTCACGATCGATTATGGCTGCGAGTTTCTTCAAGGAAATATCATAGGTCATATAGATCAGGTCTGAGTTGACATAGGGAGTGTAATTCCAAACGCCCTCACCTTTAGGTATCGCCATAATCGCGGCCATGGTGTTTTCCAGCAGAGACTTATCATTCCATAAATATTTCTCACCGAAGTCTACCTGAATAAAGGGTGTGGTGGTATCAGCATTAATGAAATAGGTCGTGTCGTCATACATCGCCTTAAAGATCAGCTTACCGCGATAAGGCTTAAATGAATTTGAATTTCTGCCCATAGGGAACGCAATGGGATTAGGGTTGGGTACCAACTCATTTTTTATCTCAAGTTCTCCATCCAAAACCTGAACTTTATACCCCACTGAATCTTTTGCAGGGGCAAAAGTCATATCGGCAAAATAGCCCTGGCTTATGGGATATACATGACCAGCACCCTCCGGCATTTTTACAGACTTCAGGTAGTCTCCGTTTTGCCTGTACCAATAGAGTGTGTGCTTTTTACCATCATAAACCACAATAGAATCGTCATTCACCCACAAGTCCTGCACGGCATTGTACTGCCCCTCTGCCTCGCCTGTGTTATTAAACTTACTTTGGAATTTTCCTTTGTCTGAAAAGACGTACACCTCTCCATTATTATAGCCCGGAAAAATAAGCTTACCGTCCGCTCTGATTACACGGCCAACGATTCCAAGAAGAGACTCGGCTGTTTCTTCCAGTTGCATCACTTCAACTGATTCAAAAACATCAGCAAAGCGCACCTTAGGCTTTTCAATATTCACCGCATAGGATCGAAACTCATCGGTATTGTTATAGGAGTCAGTGCTCTTCTCCGAACTATTCTCAGCTCCGCAACCGGACAGCACGAGCAGGAGGAATGAGAAACTCAGAAATTTTAACAGGAAGTGATTCAGGGATTTCAGCATGGTCAGTACAATAGTTTAGGATAGTAACTAACTAAGAAATCGTCTGAATTAACAGTTAATAAAAATTCATCCGGGATTAATAAATTTTAATCTACTGAAGGCTCAGAGATACATTTATGAGAAATAAAAAAGGCGATCCCGAAGAATCGCCTTTCACTTTTTGGTTATAATATTCTCAGATTACCCCAAGATCCTTACCTACCTCGGTAAAAGCTGCAATGGCCTTATCCAGGTGATGCTTCTCATGCCCTGCCGATACCTGCACCCTGATACGAGCCTGGCCCTTAGGCACTACGGGAAAGAAGAAACCGATCACGTAAATACCTTTTTCCAAAAGTGCATCAGCCATTTTTTGTGCCAGCTTGGCATCGTACAGCATTACCGGTACAATCGCGTGCTCACCCGGCTTAATATCAAACCCAGCCGCTGTCATTTGCTTACGGAAATACTTAGTGTTCGACTCCAGCTTATCTCTCAGCTCAGTGGTTTCAGATAGCATATCGAATACCGCGATAGAAGCCCCCACAATAGAAGGCGCCAGGGTATTAGAAAACAAGTAAGGCCTGGATCGCTGCCTCAGCAGATCGATAATTTCTTTTTTACCGGAAGTAAAACCTCCACTGGCCCCGCCCAGGGCTTTGCCCAATGTACCTGTGATGATATCCACCCGGTCCATGCAGTTTCGATGCTCATGTACACCACGGCCGGTCTTACCCATAAAACCAGTCGAATGGCACTCATCAGTCATCACCAGGGCATTATACTGATCTGCCAGGTCACAAATCTTATCCAGTTGCGCAATAGTACCGTCCATGGAGAAAACACCATCGGTAACGATGATTTTCTGCTTGGCTCCTCTGGCATCTGCATCCTTGAGCTGTGTTTCCAGATCAGCCATATCATTGTGCTGGTAACGGAAACGCATCGCCTTACAAAGTCTTACCCCATCAATGATAGAGGCATGATTCAGCGCATCGGAGATAATCGCATCTTCTGCGCCCAAAATAGGCTCAAACACCCCCCCATTGGCATCAAAAGCTGCGGCATAGAGGATGGTATCTTCCATTCCCAGAAACTCAGAGATCTTTTCTTCCAGCTCTTTATGAATGTCTTGCGTACCGCAGATAAAGCGTACCGATGACATACCAAAGCCGTGAGAATCAATTGCCTGCTTAGCAGCTTCCACCACCTTGGGGTGCGAAGACAAGCCCAGGTAATTATTGGCACAAAAGTTAATTACCTCTTTTCCGTCAGCAGTAGTAATGTCAGCCGCTTGCGGAGAGGTGATTACACGTTCTTTCTTGTAGAGGCCGGCCTCTTTAATACCTTCCAGTTCAGCTTCAAGCTTCGGTTTCAGCGTATTGTACATATCAATTGGTTTTTGGTTTGGGTTTGATCATTGGCCTTGCTGCCCTGGGCTTAGCCGCCTTAGCTACCTCTTCTACCTTCAGCGGATATTTACGTCTGATAGGATTGATTAAAAAGAGCTTTTGCGCGGTGAAGCTGTCAGGATGTACCTGATCAAAGACTGTTTTGAGTTGCTGGTATTGGTCAGGCTCAGCTTTTTTAAAAGCTACCTCATCGATTTTTTTTCCTGTCAGCCAGGTATGAAAATCCATCAATTCCATTGGGGCAAATATATACGTTTTACCCCGATAGGATACGATGATTCATGTAGCTTTTATCAATGGCATGCAGGAAATGGTACCGATAGAACTGAAGCCGACCATTTAGCTATGCAAACGTTTTACATGTTAACCTGTTTACTTATTATTGCACACCGAAAAACGGAAGTGAATGGACAAGATTCTTGTGATTGGTGCTTGTGGGCAATTGGGCTCAGAACTCACCATTGCCCTGGGCGATTTGTTTGGCAGTAGTAATGTGATTGCCTCTGATATTTCAGAACCAAAAGAAGCCATTGCGGCATTTGCTTTTGAGCGGCTGGACATTATGAATGCCAGCACACTGGCAGACGTGGTAGACAAACATGGTATCACCCAGATTTATCACCTGGCGGCTATTCTTTCTGCCAAAGGAGAAGAAAACCCCAAATGGGCCTGGAACCTGAACATGACAGGCCTGCTCAATGTACTGGAACTGGCGAAAGAAAAGCAGATCAAGAAAGTGTACTGGCCCAGCTCTATTGCTGTTTTTGGCCCTTCTACTCCGGTGGACAACACTCCCCAGCATACCGTAATGGACCCCAACACAGTCTACGGTATTTCCAAGCAAGCCGGTGAGCGCTGGTGTGAGTATTATCATGAAAAGTATGGTGTGGATGTACGCAGCCTCAGGTACCCCGGCCTTATCGGCTATAAGTCTCTGCCCGGTGGCGGCACTACCGATTATGCCGTAGACATTTACCACAAAGCCCTGGCTGGTGAGTCTTTTACCTGCTTTCTGGACAAAGGCACCTACCTGCCCATGATGTATATGCCGGATGCCATTAAGGCTACCATAGACCTGATGCAGGCTCCGGCAGAGCAGGTAAAAGTACGCTCGAGTTACAATGTGGCGGCCATTAGCTTCGACCCCGAAGAAATCGCGAATGCCATCAAAGTTCAGATTCCGGAATTCACCATCAACTATGCTCCGGATTTTCGTCAGGCCATAGCTGACTCCTGGCCCAATAGTGTTGATGACTCTGACGCCCGCAATGACTGGGGCTGGCAGCCTGAATATGACCTGACTAAGATGACAGAAGACATTCTGGCCAACTTACCGGCACTGCTCGACAGCTTTCAGGAAGCTTAACGCATACCTTACTCAGGCTTTTCTTATATTGAGCCATGGCCAAACCGAAAGCTGCAATAGGCAAATTTCTGCTGGAACTCTTTATTGTATTCATTGGGGTATATGGCGCCTTTGAACTTAACCGGTATCAGGAAAGCCTGCGCGAAAAAAGAATCAAAGAAAGCTATTTCAAAAGTTTTCGGTCAGAACTCTCAGAGCTTTCAGGAAGAATTAAACGCAACAAGAAATTGATTGATAAGCGCGTGGCCGAAATCGACAGTACGATGGCCCGGGGTGAGCGTTTTACCCCACGCCCACTCAACCTCTACTTCGACCCACAAATGCTGATTACCCGTGCCGGTTTTAATGATGACGTATTTACTCAGCTGGGTGCCGGCCTGAGTACCAGCTTAAGCGGTGGCTTCGAAAACGTGCGTACGTTGAGCCAAATGGCCTCAGACTTCAATATGAAGTGCAACCTTCATATCATAGGCACCGCCCCGGCATCATTTTATGATAAGAAGGGCGACCTGAAGGCCGAGTTTCAGTGGTATGTAAAGGATTTAAAATCCTTACAACTTAACTTCGAAACCCTGAGAGAAATGATTGAAGACCAGGCAATGCCTGCGACACAGCAGATCGTGGAGAGTTTACGCTGATCAAAGAGTAATTTTCTCTTTCGGCAAAGGAAAAGCCCCTCCCTTAAAAGCAAAACAGCCTTGGATTTAAATCCAAGGCTGTTTTGTTTTTAAATATCTATTCGAGCCTATTCGCCCTGACTCAACGAATAACCACGCTCACCGTCAAAATGGTAGAGGTGCTCCGTTTTGATAAAGTCAAAACCTGCAGCTGACACGCTGTTCAATAGGTCAATTACATCTGAGTTCTGAAGAATCTTACCATCAGGGTTAGTGAAGCGACATCTCCAGTGATCGGTTTTGAAAGTTTCTTCCATACCATTAGGGTACACCAGTACTCCACGGTTAGAGATAAGTTTCAACTTCAGGTTAGCCGTAGAAGCTACATTCAGCAGTTTGTCGCCAATCTCATCGGCATCACGGCTTTCGCCTCTCCAGTCGATGAACACATCCACACCTACCAGCTCCTTCTTTTTAGGAGGCTGCTCTTTGATGCTTACCGAAATGGCTACATCTTCATTATAGCTGACCGGCCTCAATCTTGAAGGCTTTTGTCCAAGGCGCTCAATCACCGCGTCAGCAAACTCTTTAGTACCTACCTTTTTTACGCTTCTTTTCTCCTGGTAGATGTCCCCCGTGTGGATTCCATCTTCCAGGGTTTTCAACCAGGCATTCTGAATCAGCTCAGCCTTATCAGCACGGCCCATCTGCACCAGCATCATCGTAGCACCATTCAGTAAACCAGAAGGGTTGGCGATGTCTTTTCCGGCAATATCAGGCGCTGAGCCATGAATGGCTTCAAACATAGCATGCCCCATACCAATATTGGCAGAGCCGGCCATTCCCACACTTCCGGCTACTTCAGCCGCAATATCCGAAATTACGTCACCGTAGAGGTTCAGCGTTACTACTACATCCAGCGATTCAGGTCTGGCAGCGACTACTGCTGATCCGATATCGATGATCCAGTGATCGGCTTCAATTTCAGGGTACTCCAGTTTGATTTCGTCAAATATCTTGTGAAACAAACCGTCCGTATGCTTCATGATATTATCCTTGGTCATACAAGTCACCTTTTTGCGACCATAGGCCCTGGCATACTCAAAGGCATAGCGGATAATTTTCTCACTACCCGGCTCAGAAATCAGCTTCAGGGTTTGTACCACTTCGCTGGTTTGCTGGTGCTCAATGCCCGCATAAAGATCTTCTTCGTTCTCACGTACGATCACAAGGTCCATGGCAGGAAAATGCGATGGCACATAAGGAGGATAAGCCCTGAACGGACGAACATTAGAATAAAGGCCTAGAGACTTTCTGATGGTTACGTTAAGGCTTTTGTAGCCTCCACCCTGTGGTGTGGTGATCGGGGCTTTTAAAAACACCTTGTTGTTTCTTAGTACCTCCCAGGATTCAGGGCTGATGCCCGATTTGTGACCTGATTTATACACCTTTTCGCCTATTTCGATCGTATCATAGGCCAAACCGACATTGGCCGCATCCATAATACGCAGGGTAGCGTCCATAATTTCCGGGCCTATACCATCTCCATGGGCAACTGTAATTCTCTTTTGTGTCCTCATTAAGTCTTGTTTAGCAATTCTTCTAATTGGCGGCAAAGGTATAAAATACACACCTTTTTAATGAACCGTTTAAAATGTTTTACACACACATAACCACCATAATTGTTCCTTGTTTTGGATTTCTCACTTAGCCCTTATCTTTGGGCCTTTCTTGACCAACATGGAAAACTTACAAAACCTGAAATTCGAGAACGTTGATGGCATCGTTCACCTGACTATCAATCGTCCTGATAAGCTCAATGCGCTTAATATTCAAACTATAGATGAAATCAACCAGGCCTTTCACGAGATCTACGACAACCCTGATATCAAAGGAGTAGTAGTGACCGGAGCAGGTGAAAAAGCTTTTGTGGCTGGTGCAGATATTTCCGAGATCGCTGACCTGAGCGAGGTAAACGCCAGAAAATTTGCTGAAAGCGGACAAGAGGTTTTCGCCAGTATAGAAAACTGCCATAAGCCCGTGGTAGCACTTGTCAACGGATTTGCCCTGGGAGGTGGATGCGAGATCGCCATGGCCTGCCATATGAGAGTAGCTACAGCCAATGCACGCTTTGGCCAGCCAGAGGTAAACCTCGGTTTGATTCCCGGCTACGGAGGTACGCAACGCCTCACACAACTGATAGGCAAAGCCAAGTCTTTTGAACTCTCTATGACGGGCGATATGATTAAGGCAGATGAAGCAAAATCACTTGGCCTGATCAACTATGTGACCGAAAACAAAGAGGAGGGACTGGCTAAGTCGCTGGAGATTCTGAACAAGATTGGTGCGAAAGCACCGGTAGCCGTAGGTATGGTGATAGACTGTATTAACGCAGTTTACCAGCCTGATGAAAACGGGTACCAGACGGAAGCCAATGGCTTTTCTACCTGTGTAAAAACTGAGGACTTCAAAGAAGGCACCTCTGCCTTTTTAGAGAAAAGAAAGCCGGTTTTCAAAGGAGAGTGAGCTGCATCAATACTTTTTAGTTACTTTTCCGTTAGTCTATTTGGATAAACCGGGCAGGTGAATTCTGTGAGGCCTTTCAATTCAGTCGAATTTCTCACAGCCACAACATCGCCCGGCTTTTAATATCTGTAAAAAAAGTGTCGCTAATTTGTACATTGCATTTTTCTGTACCACCAAATGATCCCACTCCGACTCAATGAGTCAGATTAAAAAACTTGCCGGTCAAACTGCCTACTATGGCATAAGCAGCATCCTCGGACGCGTGCTCAACTTTGCCCTGGTACCTTTTTATACACGCATTCTTCCTGAGCCAGAGTATGGGGTTGTTATTAACTTGTACGGTGTAGCCGCATTTCTCAATATCATTTATACCTATGGTCTGGAAACCTCCTTTTTCCGCTTTTCTACCAAGCAGAAATCAATAGACACGTATTATTATACATCTACAGCCATTCTGTTTACCAGCATACTTTTATCCGGCATGCTTTTTCTGGCCGCACCCTCAATAAGTGCTTTCACGGCAGCGGAAACTAACCCCGAGTTTATTCGCTATCTCGCGTTAATCGTATTTATAGATGCTATCGTGGCCATTCCCTTCGCTAAGCTACGGCTGGACGATCGTCCAATTAAATTTGCAGCCATCAGGCTCACCGTCACAGGCGTTACCATTGGCCTTAACATGTTGTTCCTAGTGGTTTTTCCCGGTATCATGGCGGGTAAATACCTAACGGGCCTTCAGGGCACAGTCGATAAGATTTATAACCCTGAAATTGGCGTGGGCTATATCTTTATTGCCAACCTGATTGCCAATGCACTCTACCTGCCCTTGCTGCTAAAAGAGCTCAGACAAATCAGAATCCGCTTTAACTGGACAGCATTCAAACCTATCTTTCACTATGCATTCCCCATCTTTCTCATGGGGCTGGCAGCCATGTTCAACGATCAGGGCTATACCATCATCTTCAAATTCTTATTTGACGACCCTGAAGCACAAATTGGTATTTACGGCAGTGCCTTCAAACTTAGCGTACTCATGATGCTCGGCATCCAGGCCTTTCGCTATGCCGGGGAGCCCTTCTTCTTCTCACATTCGGAAAACAAGCAAGCCCCGACCCTATTTGCCAGGGTCCTGCACTATTTTATTGTTTTCAACATCAGTATTATGGTCGGCATTGCCGTCAACATTGAGCTGATCTCAGATGTATTTCTGGGAAGACCAGGCTATAAAGAAGCATTATATGTATTGCCTGTCCTTTTGCTCGCAAAGCTCTTCTTTGGCGTTTATGTCAACCTGAGTGTATGGTTTAAGATTAAAGATATGACCATCTATGGTACCTATTTCGCTGGTGTTGGCGCACTGATCACACTCGTGGGACATCTCTGGCTGGTCAGAATACCCTCTATCGGGTATTACGGCAGTGCCATCTCCGCGCTGGCCTGCTATATAGTGATGTGCCTGCTTTGCTATTTTAAAGGGAGAAAGGTATTCAAGGTGCCTTACAATTTCACAAAACCTGCCGCTTACCTTATGCTAGCCCTGGCTGTAATATATGGGTCAAATCTCATCAGCCTGGAGTCTGACTGGGGGCAATATGGCATTGACATCATCATTACGGCAGGTTTCTTGCTTATTATGTATCTTTTCGAAAGAAAAAACTTCCGGTATAAGACCGTTAGCGAAGCCTCAGAATAAACCCAGATAACGTAATGAGGCCGTAATAGATAGTCTATTACATGATTCGGGGTAAATTACTTGCACTACTCATCACAAAGCCTAAACTTGACAGCTAAGATTTGCGTTGTGTTGAAAACCATAGCTACTCATTGAAATCCATCACTCAAATACTGCTGATCATTGTCTTGTCCGTCTCTGGCCTGGGTGGCAAGCAGGTATTTGCCCAAAAGAAAAAAAAGAAGGAAAAAGATGAGAAGCAGGAAATCACCAAATACGAGCGGGCCAACGCAGAGTACCTCTTTATAGAAGCACAAAAGTTTTTCCTGCTCGAAGATTACGAGCGCTCCCTGACCTTTCTCAATCAGTCGCTGGAAATAGATGAAGCCAACCATGCCGCCCACTTCAAAATAGCTGAGATTTACCTGATTACCGAAAGGTACTCACAAGGGCTCAACGCCATTGAAAAAGCCATATCGCTTAAAAAAGACAATCGCTACTATTATATACTCTCCGCACAACTCCACAAAGCTACAGACGACCTTCAAGGCGCAGCCGGGCAATATGAGCTAATGGTGCAAAACACCACCAATTACAAAGAGTTTTTGCTTGATATGGTAGATAACTATGTGGCTTTAGAAGACTATGACAAAGCCCTTAATACACTGACACTTACTGAAAAAGAGTTTGGTACCCCAGCCAAGTTCGCCATCCAGAAGAAAGAATTGCTGCTACAAGCCAACCGACCTGCAGAGGCCATTCAATACATGGAAACTCTGCTGGATCAAAACCAAAAAAACCTTGAGCTGACTGAAGAATATGTGACATTGCTCGCTGCCAATGGCAACGTTGAAAAAGCTGTCGGTTACCTTGAATCTCTATCTGCAGAGCTTCCAACTACCAAACCACTTCTGGCAGATTTTTACCTCAAAACAAGTATGAACGAAAAAGCCAGAGCCCTCATCGATAACCTGTTAGCCTCAAATGCGCTTCCGGTAAAAGAGCAGTTAGTATTGATGCAGAATATAATAGGCACGCCCAATGAGGTCACCTTGCCCCTGGCGCAAAAGCACCTCAGCCAAATGCAAAAAGACCTGCAGGGCAATGCCGAGGTACTGAACCTTCAAAGTCAGTTGTTCAGTATGCTCTCCGCTACCAGCAGTACTGAAACCAACAATCTTGAATCAGAAACCATTGAGGTATTGCTCAAGCTCAAAGAAAGTGACCCCACCAATCTTAAAAACTGGAAAAGAATACTCGCCTACCAATACCAGCGGGAAGACTGGAGCTCATTAATTGAAAACAGTGAAGAAGCTTTGGTCTACTTCCCCAATCAAGGCATTCTGTACTTCTACTTCGCCAGCGCCACACTCTACTCCAGCGGTACTGAAGAAGCCTCTGACCTCTTGAAGCAAGCCATGAGGTTAGGTGGCAGAAAGGACAGCCTGAAAAGCCTGATTTTAGGCAAACAGTCTGAAATTGCTTTTATGGAAGGACAAAGCCAGGAAGGCCAATCGCTCTTTTCGCAAGCGGTTGCACTAGGAAATCACCCGGAACTGGTGAATAATTACAGTTTCCAGTTAGCTTTGCAAAAAATTAATCTGGATGAGGCTTTACGCCTGGCGACAAGCCTTGTAGATAATTATTCGGGTCAATTAAAATACATCCGTACCAGGGCTTTTGTATTATTTCAATCAGCCGACTATGCCGGAGCTAAGCAGCTGTTGGAAGAAGGCATGCAAAAACTGGAAGGACAAATTAACGGACAAGCCAGAGAGCTATATGGTGATATTCTGATCAAGCTGGACTTGGTTGACGAAGCTGTAGAGCAATGGCAAAAAGCCAAAACACTGGGGAATACCTCTGAAAAATTAAGTCAGAAAATTGCAAACAAAGAATACTTTGAATAGGCTCATACTGGTACTTGCCTGCCTGCCTCTTCTTTTCCTGCAAAGCTGTGGAAAAAGGTTTATCGGTAAGAAAAATGCAAAGGATGCCATCACTGCCGAATACCAGGTAAACGAGTTGGAGTTCGACTACCTCTCTTCAAGAACTAAGTTTAAGTACAAAACAGAAACTGAAAAACGCAGAGCCAATGCCCAAATCAGGATGAAAAAAGACAGCCTCATTTGGTTTCGACTTACCCCAGGTGTGGGCATTGAAGCTGCACGGGGCATCATATCTCAGGATTCGCTGATTATCGTAGATAAGCTTCATAAACAAGTATTGCGTTACAGCTTCGCAACCCTGAGCCAGGAAATGAACTTCGAATTCAATTTCGATCTTTTCCAATCACTGCTCATAGGAGACATGCCCATTAACCCTTCCCCGGATGATATATTTGAAAAAAAGGCCAATCATTTCTTTATCACCCAGGATGTAGGTGATTTGACAGTAGTAAATCAGATTGGTGAGAAAACACGAAAGCTTGAAAACCTGATCGCCAATTCATCCCTGAACCAGAATACGCTCGAAATCAAGTACACCGAGTTCAAGGAAGTGCAGGAAAAACCTTTTGCCTACAAGGCACTTATGGTGCTGAACTACCTGATTGATGGCAATAAAAAAGGCAAAGCAACGATAGATATAGAGCATAATAGGGTGAAAATAGAAACGGAAAAGCTTACATTTCCCCTGAAGATTCCAGCAAGCTATGAACGTAAGTAAAAGCACTTACTTATTAACCCTCATTTTATTCCTTCTTGGCACCACCGTCTCTGCTCAAAACGAACGGGAGAAACTTGAATCCCAAAAGAGCAAGCTCCAGGCTAAAATCAAGGAGACAGAGCGAATTCTTTCACAAACCTCCAACAAGAAGCAATCGAGCCTGGGCAGACTAAAGGCCCTCAACAACCAGATACAGTCTCGCACCTCGTTAATCACCGCTATCCGCAATGAGGTTTCACTGCTGGATGACGACATAGAAGAAAATCAGTCCATAATAGAGTCTATGGAAAATGACCTGGATGACCTGCGAGCTGAGTATGCCGAAATGGTGTACACCACCTACAAAACCAGCCAGGGCTATGATGAGTTAACTTTCCTTTTTGCCTCCAGTACGTTTAATGAGCTATTCATGCGCATGAAGTACATGAAGCAATACTCGCAGGCCAGAAAAAAACAAGGTCAGCAGATTCAGATCGTGCAGGGAAATCTAAAAGATCAAATCACAGAAATAGAAGACCAGAAGACCTCCAAGCAAAGCCTGCTGGATGAAGAGTTAACCGAAAACAAAAAACTTGAAAACCTTCAGGGAGAGCAAAAATCCCTCGTTTCAAGGCTTACCAGACAGGAGTCTAAAATCAAGCAAGAGCTCCAGCAGCAGCGAAAATCTGAAAAGGAGCTGACCAACCGTATTGAGACAATTATAGAAGCAGAAAGAAGGGCGGCCGTACTGGCCTCTGTAGATATGTCAAGCCTGAACGAGGCCTTTGAAAAAGAGCGTGGCAGGCTACCCTGGCCCGTATCCAATGGGTTCGTGTCATCAAAATTCGGAGTACACCGCCACCCTACGCTCAAAAGAGTGACTCAAAATAACCCCGGAATTGATATACAAACATCTGTAGATGCCGAGGTGCGCTCCGTATTTCCGGGCAAAGTGCTGGGTATAGTTTCCATTGAAGGAATGGGCAACTCCATCATCATTCAGCACGGCAATTACTTTTCCGTTTACTCCAGGCTCAAATCTGTCAATGTGAGAAAAGGTGATGAGGTAGCCTCTGCTCAGATACTGGGTAAAGTACTGACTGATAGTCAGAATGTTTCGGAGCTTAAGTTCAGAATACACGACCAGAAAGGGAGCATGAACCCTGAATTGTGGCTGAGCCAAAAGAATTAGCACAACCATCTCTCCTTTAATACGTCCTTCTTACATACGAAACAAGTCCCTTTCAAAGCTCTTCGTTCATAGTTTTTGACTATATTTGTGCTTTAGGGAACACTAAAAAAAGAAAGTCATGGAAGCAATACTTGCAATAGGAATGCCCGGTGGGCCTGAGTTATTTGTAATCTTGTTCGTGATACTTCTGCTTTTTGGAGCTAAGAAGATTCCGGATCTGGCCAGAGGCATGGGTCGCGGTATCAGAGAATTCAAAGACGCTACCAAAGAGATCAAAAAAGAAGTTGACGAAGCAGGCAAAGCTAGCAAAGAGATAGATCAGAAATAAAAAGCCTCATTTTGAAATCGTATCACACACTTCGTGATATTCGAAATGATCTTCAACTTGGAAATCTAACTTGCCAGCAGCTAGTAAGCCAATACCTCAAAAACATTGAGGACCAGAAGCACTTAAACGCCTTTGTGGAGGTGTACAAAGAAGAAGCGCTGGCTAAGGCAAAAGATATAGACCAGAGATTAAAAGAAAACCAAGCCGGCAAACTTGCCGGCTTGGTTTTTGGCATCAAAGACCTTTTGTGTCTTGATAAACATCAGGTTTCCGGGGGCAGTAAGATCCTGAATAACTTCGAATCACAGTTTTCCGCTACAGCAGTAGAAGCATTACTCAAAGAAGATGCCATCGTCATAGGCAGACAAAACTGCGATGAGTTTGGTATGGGTTCTTCCAATGAGAACTCAGCTTATGGACCAGTCAAAAATGCGCTGGACGAAAGCAAAGTACCAGGTGGATCATCTGGTGGCTCAGCAGTAGCCGTTCAGGCCGATATGTGCCTGGTGTCACTCGGCACCGACACCGGAGGTTCCGTAAGACAACCAGCCGCATTCTGCGGTATTATAGGCCTCAAACCCACCTATTCAAGAATTTCACGCTGGGGGCTTCTCGCTTATGCCTCCTCCTTCGATACCATTGGCATCTTCTCTAAAAGCGTGGAAGACAATGCCCTGGTGCTGGAGACAATAGCCGGTGCAGACGGAAAAGACTCCACTGCTTCCAAAACCTCTGTACCTGCCTATTCAACATCGCCCGAAAACACTAACACCCCTTACAAAATAGCCTATTTACCTGAAGCCATAGAGACGGACGCCCTGCAGCCGGAGATTAAAGAGGCCGTGCTCAATCAGATCGAAAATCTGAAAGCAGCAGGTCATACAGTAGAGCCAGTCTCCTTCCCTATGCTCGACTATGTGCTACCGACTTATTATATTCTGACCACTGCAGAAGCAAGCGCCAACCTGTCACGCTATGACGGGGCACATTACGGGCACCGAAGCCCGCAGGTAAGTGACCTGGAATCGCTTTATAAGAACTCGCGTACGGAAGGCTTTGGCGAAGAGGTAAGAAGGCGCATTTTACTCGGTACCTTTGTACTCAGCGCCAGCTATTATGATGCCTACTATACCAAGGCTCAGAAGGTACGAAAGCTTATCAAGCAGGAGACCCAAAAGATTTTGAAGGAATTTGACTTTATCCTCATACCAACCACTCCTACCACTGCGTTTAAGCTAGGGGAACACACCAAGAACCCGCTCGAAATGTATATGGCAGATCTGTTTACAGTGCAAGCCTCTGTAACAGGACTACCCGCCATCTCGTTACCTATCGGAAAGGACACGGAAAACATGTCTATAGGCATACAGATTATGACAAATGCTTTTGACGAAGCAAAACTTTTTGCATTTTCAAAAAAGCTAATGAACCACAGTTGACTCCGGAGCCAGACAGATGAAGATCAGAGTAATAGCAATTTTATTATGGGCAGTCGCTTTGGCATTGCCTACCCTGGCCCAAACCACAAAAGAGGCATCGGCAAAGTCCCCAAAACCCACCTATGACTATGCACCTGATTTCAGCTATGACGAAATCAAAAAACGCTATGATAAGCTTGACCTTGAAATAGACATTGCCTTCAATGACCGTGTCATGGCCTTTGTGAACTATTTCACTATCAGGAATCGGGAGTACAGTCGTGAAATGCTTAGAAGAGAGGCTCTCTACATCCCTATTTTTGAAAAGTACCTGAAGAAATACGGCTTGCCTGACGAGCTCAAGTACCTGCCCATTATCGAAGCCGGACTCAACCCCAAAGCAGTATCCGGCCCGAAAGCAGTGGGCCTATGGCAGTTCATGCGCCCTACAGGCAGAGAACAAGGCCTGAAAATTGACTGGTACATAGATGAACGAATGGATCCGGAAAAGTCTACAGAAGCTGCCTGCAAGTATATCAAATGGCTCTATGGCTTTTTCAAAGACTGGAAAATGACACTGGCCGCTTACAATAGCGGTATTGGTAATGTGATGCGCGCCATGAGAAGGTCTGGTCGTAAAAAAGACTTCTGGCAGGTGTACCGATACTTGCCACGCGAGACCCGCTCTTATGTACCTCAGTTTGCTGCCATTACCTATGCCATGGAGTATGCAGACGAGCATAATATCTTCGTAAATGACCCGGTGTACCCCGTTGAATACGACATTGTGAAGACCAACCAGTTCGTCTACCTCAAGGCTTTTGCCGAAGAAAGCGGTATGGACCTGGAAACGCTGAAGCAGCTCAATCCGGCAGTGAAAAAAGGAGCCATCCCCGCACATGCTAAGAATTTTGAGCTAAGGGTACCTAAATCAGAAATAGAAAATTTCAGACTGAATCAAACGCAGGTACTGGCAAAAGCAGAAGCTGGTAAAAAGGAGTTTGAAAAGATGTCGAAAAATATGCCCGGCAGCACCTTTGGCAGAGAGAAGGTAGTGTACAGGGTACGAAGTGGCGATGTGCTCGGTACCATCGCCCGCAGACACAAAGTAAAACTCAGCGACCTTAAAGCATGGAACAACATTCGCGGCTCCATGATCAGAGTAGGGCAGCGACTCAGCATCTGGACAGGGCCGGATTTTTATGACAATACGGTAAGCACAAGAAGGCAAATCGTCAAGAATCAACCCATACCAAGCTCTAAGCTGCATGTAGTACAATCAGGAGACACCCTGTGGGATATTTCCAGAATGTACCAGGGATTGACAATCGAAAGAATTAAGCAGCTCAACGGACTCAAAACGAATAGCCTGAAACCCGGAATGAAGCTGAAGATAGGTTAACATAGCCACCGGAATCGACAACTAAAACTTTAGTGAAAAATGTTTGTTATAAGTAGTAATTTTACTTTCCTTAGAGATATAACTAAATAATTAGTCAAATATGAAGAAGTTCATCCCATTCCTGTTCAGCATGCTGCTGCTAGCGGCATGTACCGGTGAGTCATCTGACAAAAAATCTGCTGATGAAAGCGGAGAAGAGAAAAAGGCTAAAAACACCAGTTTTCTACCCGATGCCGCGGGAGAATACGGAGAAGTGGTAATAGTTATGAACAAGGATCAGTGGAGCGGTGAAGTAGGTGTAGCACTCAAAGAGGTATTCCACGCCAGTGTGCCGGGCCTGTTGAGAAACGAGCCCTATTTTGTTACACGCATCATAGACCCTTTTCAATTTAACAAGCTTCTTAAAACAGCTAAAAATCTGGTTTATGTTACAACTTTGAAAGGTAACCAGCCGGCTGACAAATGGCTTCAGAACACTTTCTCTGATGAGTCTAAAGAACGTATCCGCGCTAATCCCGGTATGTTTATGAACACCTCCGATGATCAGTATGCCAAAGGACAGAAGGTATTACAGCTCTTTGGTAAGGATCAGAAGACGCTGATAGCAAACTTAAATAAGCCTGAAAATCAGGAGAAAATCCGCAACTACTTCAACATAGCCGAAAAACAAAGGCTGGCCAATGAGCTGGGCATGAGCTCTGCTACCAGAAATATCGTGGCTGGCCTGAAGGAAAAATTTGGCTATACGATCAAAATCCCCGGAAGCTATGAACTGGCCATGAGTGAGGATGACTTCATGTGGGCCCGCTACCTACCAGCCACCGGTGCCAGCAAAAATCTGTTTGTGTACTTCAAAGACTATACTTCCGAAGAAGAATTTGAGAAAGCCAAGATCATAGGACTGCGCAATGAAATAGGTAAAAAATACATCTTCGGTGATCCTGACAACCCTGAGTCTTTTATGACCACAGAGGAAACCTACGTACCCATCGCTTCCAGAACCATCAATTTCAACGAGAACTATACCGTGGAGACCAAAGGAGCCTGGAAGACCAACAATAACTCAATCGGGGGATCATTTGTAAGCTACACTTTCGTAGACGAAGAGAGCAAGAGACTTTACTATATCGAAGGCTTCGTCATCCACCCCAATGAAGAACACAGAGAGGCCATCAGACAGCTGGAAGCACTGCTGACCACATTCCGCGCTGCGAGTGTCTGACAGGCGGTCTTTTTGACCTGAAAAACAAAGACTTTAAGCGATAATTCTTAATTTTAAGCGAAGGCAAGGTTTCTTGCCTTTTCGCTTTTTCAGACTTATCCGCAATCCAATGTTTGCATACATTAATGGCAAGTTAGCCTATAAGGATCCAACCTTCGTAATTATTGATATTCAGGGAGTTGGGTACGAAATCAAAATCTCTCTACATACCTACGGGCAAATCAAAGACCAGGAAAACTGTAAGCTGGTCACCTACTTTCATGTCAAAGAAGATGCCCAAATCCTGTTTGGTTTTGCTGATACCCATGAAAAAGAGCTCTTCCTGCACCTGATCTCCATCTCCGGAGTAGGCCCCTCCACCGGCCTCATGGTGCTCTCATCGCTCAACCCTGGCGAAGTGGAGCATGCCATTCTTTCAGAAGATGTAAGAACCATACAAAGCGTAAAAGGAATAGGAGCAAAAACCGCACAGCGCATCATCCTTGAGCTCAAGGATAAGGTGGGTAAAGGCCAACAGGAATCCACTCTGCAAAATATTTCCATTTCGGGCACGGCAGCTATAAGAAACGAGGCACTTGCTGCGTTAGTAACATTGGGCATCAATAAGGTGGCTGCACAGAAAACTATTGACAAAATTTTGAAAAATGCTGACGGGCAGGTGAGCCTTGAAGAGTTGATCAAACTGGCACTAAAATCTGCCTAGTATTTTTTGCTCATAAATTGACCATCCTGTACAAAAAAATATCAATCCCGCTTCTGGTAGGCATCCTGCTGGTAAGTATGTCTCACGGCCTGAATGCGCGCTATAAGTTTCAGCAAAACCAGGCACAGGACAGTGTCAAAACCGATACCACAAAGTATAAAAGATCACCCTACCCTATTTTTGGTCTTCAATGGCGACTGGGCGACCCGCTCTCTCAACGACTCCTCAGGTCACCACTGCTTTTTAATAGCCCTGGCTACCTTAGCCAGAACATCAAAATTGATACAGCCAACAACTACGTCATTAACGAATCGCTGGGTGCGACCTATTTTCGCCCGCCTACGCTACTCCCCTTCTCTGAAGCACTGAAAAGAAGACAAGCGCAGGCAAACCGTGAATTCTTTCGCGATAAGGCAGAAGCACTGGATGGTGAAAGTGCTGTAACCAACAGACGCCAGCTCATTCCCCCTATCGCCCTGAGTCCCTTCTTCGACAGACTGTTTGGTGGAGACCAGATCCTCATCAACACCAATGGCTTTGTTCAGCTCGATTTTGGTGCCCGTTTTCAGCGGGTAGATAACCCCGCCATTCCCATCAGGCAGCAGCGAACAGGCGCCTTTGAATTCGACCAGAACATCAACATGAGTCTTCAGGGTACCATAGGTTCTAAACTGAAGCTGGGTGCCAATTTCAACAACAACAACTCCTTTGACTTTGAGAATCAGCTCAAGGTTGAGTTCGGAGGACTGGAATCTGATATAGTCAAATCCATCGAACTGGGTAATGTATCACTCCCTATCGCCAACAGCCTGATTACCGGGGCACAAAATCTTTTTGGATTCAAAACACAGCTGCAGTTCGGCAAAGTATACGTGACCGCCCTGGCCGCCACTCAGCGTGGGCAAATTGAAAGCATTACTGTTGAAGGCGGTGTCCAGCGCAGTGACTTTGAAATCAGGGCTTCTGATTATGACGAAAACAGACACTTCTTCCTGGGCCATTTCTTCAGAGACAATTATGAAAACTGGCTGAGAAGTATCCCCTCCGTTATTTCGGGACTCAATGTTACCCGGTTGGAAGTATATGTACTCAACCGTACCAACAACACCCAGACTCTCCGCAACTTTGCAGCCTTTATGGACCTGGGCGAGGGTGAAGTAATCTTTCAGGACGGTAACCCATTTGTTGGCAATGGAGATCCAGCCCAGCCCGTCTCCAACGATGCAAACGACCTTTTCGCCAACCTCACCGCAGACCCTAATTTCAGACAAGCCGACCAGATAAGCTCACTGCTGGAAAGCCGCGGACTTGAAAAAGCCCAGGACTTCGAAAGAGTTACCGGTGCCAGAAAGCTTGACCCCCAGGAGTATTATTTTAATACTGAGCTAGGCTACCTTTCCCTGAGTCGTCAGCTACAAAGTGATGAGGTACTGGCCGTATCCTTTGAATACAACTACCAGGGCAGACGCTACAAAGTGGGTGAGCTGACGGAAGACTACCAAAACCGCACAGAAGACGAGGTGATTTTTCTGAAACTGCTCCGCCCCAGTAAGATCAACACCAGAGTACCCACCTGGGACCTGATGATGAAGAACATTTATAACCTGAATGCCCCTCAAATTGAGAAGCAGGGCTTTCAGCTTCGAGCTATTTATCGCGATGATGATACCGGTATAGATAACCCCAGCCTGCACGAAGGAGAAAACACCAAAGACATTCCGCTGGTTGAACTACTCGGGCTTGACAGGCTCAATCAAAACGGTGACCCTCAAAAGGATGCCAATTTCGATTTTGTCGAAGGCATTACCATCAACTCCGACCGGGGCTATATGATCTTCCCTTTTCTGGAGCCTTTCGGTCGCACACTCGAAAACAAGTTTCTCCCCAGCGAGCAATTCCTAAAAGACAAATATGTTTTTGACACACTGTATCGTACCACTCGTGCCGATGCTCAGCTGATCTCAAGGCTCAATAAATTCTTTTTGCGTGGGAGCCTGCAGTCAGGGTCTTCCAATGAAATAAACCTGAACGCTTTCCAGATAGCGGAAGGAGGCGTGACCGTATATGCCGGTAATACTCCACTGACAGAAAACGCAGATTACACCGTAGATTACTCTCAAGGTAAAGTAACCATTATCAACCCTTCCATTGCCAATTCAGGCAAATCCATCAGGGTAGAATATGAAAAAGCCGACTTGTTCAATTTCCAGTCGCGTACACTCTTCGGCACCAGGGTAGAGTATTTTCACAATGACCAAACCAATGCAGGGCTAACGCTCCTGCACCTGAATGAAAGACCTCTGATCAGTCGTATCGCCATAGGCAACGAACCTGTGCGTAATACAGTAGTGGGCTTCGACTTCAACTACAGTGGCGAATCGCGAAGGCTCACCCAGTTGATGGATGCATTACCCTTTATTGATACCAAGGCCCCTTCCACAATCACCGCCAGTGCAGAGTTGGCAGCACTCTTTCCCGGCACCTCCAATAAAGTACAGGGAGAAGGCGCTTCGTATATAGATGATTTTGAAGCCACTGCTACCCCTTTTAGCCTGGGTAACATCAATTCCTGGCGCATGGGGGCAACCCCCAAAACAGATGAGAACCGCTTTGACCTGAGTCTTACCACGCCAGACAGACTCGGTGCCAACTACCGCAGGGCTAAAATGGCATGGTACACCATCGACAATGTGTTTTACAGAAGCACCGGCAGAGCGCGCCCTACCAACATAGAAACAGAAGACACCGAAAATCACTACGTACGCTCTATTGGTCAGCAGGAGGTAATTAAAAGAGATCGCCAGCAAATTGTGGTCAACGAACCCTCCTTTGATATAGCCTACTACCCTTCCGAACGGGGTATGTACAACTACAACCCAAACCTGAATCCTGACGGTACCCTGCCAGACCCCAAATCGAACTTTGGTGCGATCACAAGAGCCATTACCAATGAGGTAGACTTTGATAAGACCAACGTAGAGTACCTGGAATTCTGGGTGATGGACCCATACATCAACACGACCAACAACACTCCCAACAACGTTCGCGGCTTTATCAATGACGGTATTAATGAGCCAAAAGCCAATACAACAGGTGGGTCTCTGCTTTTTCAATTGGGGAGTATCTCGGAGGATGTGATGAGAGATGAACGTCATGCCTTTGAGCAGGGCTTACCAGCTGACGGTACAGCTGACCCCGGAGATATTATAGAAAATGAGTGGGGTCGCGTCACCAGCAACCCATACCTCAACCCGGCCTTTGACAATAATCAGGAAGCCCGGTCCAACCAGGATGTAGGACTTGACGGATTGAAATCTTCAGACGAGAGTACCTTCTTCGCAAACTATATCAACAGCCTGAACCTCTCGCCCGAAGCCACACAGGCCATACTAAATGATCCCTCAGCAGATAACTTCACTTATTACCTGGGAGATGACCTGGATGCAGCTGATGCTAAAATTCTGGAGCGATACAAAAACTTTAACGGACTCGAGGGCAACAGTCCTATACTTACCGGCAACAACGCTCTCTTTACCCCCTCTGCTACAAACGTACCTGACAACGAGGATTTGAACAGGGATAACACGCTGGCCGACCTGGAGGAGTATTATGAATACAAGATTGACCTCCGCCCGGGGCAGTTACAGGTAGGCAGAAATAATATTGTTGATCAGATCAGCAACGAAGTAAACGGAGATGAGGTGAGGTGGTACCTCTTCAGAATCCCCGTAAGAAAACCCGATCGTGTACAAGGTAATATCAATGGCTTCAAGTCCATTCGATATATCCGTACCGTACTGACGGACTTTGAAGAGCCGGTTGTATTAAGAATGGTAAACCTGCGACTTGTTGGCAGCCAGTGGAGAACTTTTCAGGAAAGTCTGTTCGAAAAAGGACTTGATGAGATACCTGAGCCCTCTGATCCTACCTTTACTGTTGGCGTGGTAAGCATCGAAGAGAACAGTGAGGCTACCGATGACGGACGTCCGGGTTATGTACTTCCTCCCGGTATTGAGCGGGACAGGGATAATACCTCAGCCGTTCAGCGTAGAAGAAATGAGCAGTCGCTTCAGCTCTGTGTAGAGGACCTGAGAGACAAGGACGCCCGGGCAGTTTTCAAAAATGTGAATCAGGACCTGGTGAACTACGGCCGTATCAAAATGTTCCTGCATGCCGACAGCCCCGATGACCTGCAACCTGGTGAAGTCACGGCCTTCCTGAGACTGGGTACAGACTTTACCGAAAACTACTACGAAATAGAAGTACCGCTTCACATGACCCCCCAGGGCGCCATCAGCAGGCGTGAGGTATGGCCTCTCGAAAACGAAATTGACATTGCGCTCGATAGACTCTATGAGGTAAAGGCTTTGAGAAACAGACTTAACGCCAACCTGAGCCTGCCTTTCAGCGATCAGGTAGACCGATACAAAGTGACCGTAGTAGGTCGCCCCGACCTGAGCACTTTGCAAACCCTGATGATTGGTATCAGAAACCCAAGGTCTGCTGACTCTGAGCCTAAAACATTCTGTATCTGGGCCAACGAATTAAGGGTAACTGACTTTGATACCAAATCCGGCTACGCTGCCAATGCCAGGATAGACGCACAGCTCGCAGATGTTGGCAGCCTTTCAGCCTCTCTCAGACATTCTACTATTGGTTTTGGCGGTATTGCCGATAAAATCTCAGACAGAAACCGGGAGCAAACCACACAGTATGACATTTCTACCAGGCTCAACCTGGATAAGTTTACTCCTGAAAAATGGGGCCTGGAAATCCCGGTATTCTTCAGTTTTGAAAATACACGCTCCATACCTCAGTTTGATCCGTTGGACCCCGACCTGGAACTGGACAATGTCCTTAACTCCTTTGAAAACCCTCAGGAAAGAGAAGCCTATCGGAATATTGTTATTGACCAGTCTAACAGGCGCAGTCTGAACTTTTCGAATGTGAGAAAAAGGAGAACCAATACAGAGCGGGCTCCACTTCCAACTGACATCGCCAACTTCAGTTTTACCTACGCATACAATGAGGTGACCCGCAGTAATATCAATACCGCCTCTTATGATTTCAGAAATAACAGAGTAGCTATCAATTATTCATACCAGCCCAAAGAGTGGTTTATAGAACCTTTCAAAAATGTAAAGTGGCTCAGCTCAAAATGGCTGCAGATTATTAAGGACATTAACTTTAACATCATCCCCAATTCCATTATTATCAGTGGCAATGTAAACCGCAGCTTCTTACGAACGCAGCTGAGGAATGCCGACCTGACTACTGATGGCATCGACCCCTACTTTGAGAAGTCTTTCACCTTTGACAGATCTTATTCTGTAAACTGGAACCTCACCAAAGCGCTGACCCTCGACTACAGGGCCAATGCCAATGCCATTATTGATGAGCCCGAAGGAGACATCAATACCGAAATTAAAAGAGACTCTGTATGGACCAACTTTAAGAGACTGGGCCGGATCAAGAACTACGATCATAACATCACCTCGAACTACACGCTGCCTTTTGACAAAATCCCGGCTACCGACTGGTTGAATGCAGATGTAACCTACCGTACAAGCTTCGGCTGGAAAGCCGGTGCCATAGGTCAGGCGGATACTCTGGGAAACCTGGCCAACAACCAGCGTGACTTTACCCTTAACGGTAAGTTTGACCTTGTAAAGCTTTACAACAAGATTGGTGTGCTTAAAAAAGTGAATACGCCAGCGAGAAGCAGAAGCCGAAGCCGTACACGTACCCCGGCTGCAGCCGATACTGTTAAGCGAAAGAAAACGATTGAAGAGCGCAAAGTACTGAAAGGCATCCTACGGGCTCTCATGAGTGTCCGCAGCGTTAATTTTGACTATAACGTTACCCAGGGCACTGAGCTACCAGGCTACCTGGCAGAGGTATTCCTTTTCGGTTTGGACCGTGAGTTCAACAATCCAGGCCTCGACTTTATTCTAGGTAGCCAGGACCCTTTCATACGCAACAGTCTGGCCAACCAGGGGCTGTACGCGCCCAGTACCTTTTTAACCTCGCCCTTTTCACAGAGCAAAAACATTACCTTCAGATACTCTGCAGCCATAGAACCCTTTACCGATTTCCGCATCACACTCAACGGGGCTAAAAGACATACCGAAAATTATCAGGAGATTTTCAGAAATGACACCGATGCCGGTGGGTTTATCAGCATCAACCCCAACCGGTCCGGTAATTATGGGGTAAGCTTTAATATGCTGAGAACCGCATTTAGTAAAGATGATGCCGATGATGAATCTCCCCTGTTCCGAAATTTCGAGAGCTTCAGAGACCGGGTCAAGACCCGCCTGGACGGACTGAATGATATTGGCACTTATGATGTAAACTCTCAGGATGTAGTTATCCCGGCTTTTGTAGCGGCTTATACCGGCACCACTCCTGAGGAGGTAAGGCTAAGTGCCTTCCCTAAAATCCCTATTCCGGGCTGGAGCTTGAACTACAGAGGATTGGCCAAGGCAGAGGCGCTGAAGGAGATATTCTCAAGCATTAACATCAGCCATGCTTATAGTAGTAACTACGATGTTGGCAATTACGTTAACTCGCCCTTATACACTGTAGGTCTTACGCTAAACAATAGCATAACCAATGAGCTGCAGGCTACAGAGTTCAATGAAAACGGAACACTGGTACCTGTTTATATTGGCCAGCAGTTGGTACTGAGCGAGTCTTTTTCGCCACTGGTTGGTGTCAATGTCAGAACCAAAAACAGCTGGGATATCAACGTAGATTACTCTCGTGACCGTAACATTGCACTCAACCTCTCCAATATCCAGGTGACCGAACAATCTTCCAGCAACCTCAATATCACTTTAGGCTTTGCGAAGGCAGGCGTTAAGGTTCCCTTCAGAATTCGGGGACGTAAAGAAACGCTACCCAATGAGCTAAGGTTTGCTATGGGTTTTTCCATCAGAGACGGCAAAACTGTTCAGAGGCGCATAGATGAATCAAGCACAGTAACTGACGGAATTCGCATATTCAGAATGAGCCCTACACTTGATTATAACATCAGTGAGGCCCTGCAGGTAACCCTCTATTTTGAGCGTAACGTAAATGAACCCAGAGTGTCTACCAGCTTCCTCAATGCCCGAACTGCTTTCGGAGGAAGAATCCGCTTTAATTTGTCGCAATAATTTCACGCATTTTTACCGAATCCGTGTATTTTTGACTCTCTGAATAAAAACCTATGAACGTACCAGAAAACCTTAAGTACACCAAAGATCACGAATGGATCGCTGTTGATGGTGACACGGCCACCGTTGGCATTACTGACTTTGCACAAGGCGAGTTGGGAGACATTGTTTATGTAGAAATCGAAACAGAAGGCGAAAGTCTTGATGCCGAAGAAACCTTCGGTACAGTAGAGGCCGTGAAAACCGTTTCTGATTTATTTATGCCTCTCTCTGGTGAGGTAACTCAGTTTAACGATAGCCTCGAGTCTGAGCCTGAAAAAGTAAACTCAGATCCCTACGGAGAAGGTTGGATGATTAAGATCACAATGAGTGACACATCTCAGGTAGGTAGTCTGTTAACATCTGACCAATACAAGGAGCTGATAGGTGCCTGAGAAATCTCAGTACAAATTCCCCTACAAGTATCACATACCCTGGGTGGTCTGGGCAATTATTTTAGCGGTCTTAATGCTGCTACCCTCAGACAGTTTTCCAGAGGCAAAAATACTGTCCTATGATAAGCTGGGACATTTAGGAGTGTTTCTGATCTTTACTTTTCTGATCTCCTGGTCGTTTAGCAGACAGCAACACTCTGACAAGCTTAAAACAAATAGTATCCGATGGGCGTTAACTATAAGTATAGTTTACGGATCGATACTTGAATTTTCGCAGCAATTTATACCCGGAAGAATGACGGATTTATACGATTTTGCTGCAAATACAATAGGAGCTGTCGTTGGTACGATAGTTTTTATTACATTTAGAAAATTAAGTTTGCGAATAGTAAACTAATTTTATAGTTTTAAATCTAACTAACAAAAAGATATGGAAGCCAAGAAGACCCCTGAAGCTGACGTGAACAAAAAAGCATCGCTTTTTTTGGCCATTGGCCTGCTCGTTAGTTTGGGCATCACTCTCGCGGCCTTCGAGTACAAAAAGTACGATGAAGGTGAGTTAATGGACTTGGGAATGGTGGCCGATGATTTCGAAGAATTGACAGAAATCCCCCCTACCGAGCAACCACCACCACCGCCACCAAAAATTCAGCAGCCTCAGATTATTGAGATTCCCGATGAAGAAGAGATTGAAGAAGAAATCGAAATCGATCTTGATGTGGAAATCACTGAAGAAACTGAAGTAGAAGAGATTGTCTTCGAAGAAGAGCCAGAAGAAGAAGTGGCTGATGAGGTTTTCCTTGTAGTGGAAGAGCAAGCTGCTTTCCCTGGAGGTAACTCTGCATGGGTTAAGTTTTTGAGAAAAAACCTCAAGTACCCAAGACAGGCTACTCGTATGGGTATAGAAGGAAAAGTATTCCTTTCTTTCATAGTGGATCAAGGCGGTGCTATTTCTGACATTCAGGTGATCAGAGGTATCGGTGGAGGCTGTGATGAAGAAGCCAAAAGAGTACTTTCTAACTCTCCTAAGTGGAGCCCTGGAAAGCAAAGAGGTAGAGCTGTAAAATCCAGAATGCAGATTCAGATTGTATTTAAGCTCAAATAAGAAATAAAGAGTGGGCACATTTAGTTGTGCCCATTTTTTGAACTGTACAACTAAATAATTAGTTTAATAACTATAAAATTAATCGATATGGAAATCAAGAAAACACCGCAGGCCGATCTGGCCCGCAAACATGCGCTCTTTCTGGTAATAGGTTTGCTGATTAGCCTGGGAGCCACCTTTACGGCATTTGAATGGAAAACCTATAACACAGGAGACCTAATGAACCTGGGATCGATCTCAGGGGACTTTGATGAACTGGTAGAAATTCCACCAACAATACAACCACCCAAACAACCTCCGGTAATACAGCAACCTAAACTGATCGAAATTCCTGATGATGAAGAAATCATTGAAGAAATAGATGTGGTGATAGATGTAGACATAACTGAAGAACAGGTAATAGAAGACCTGATAATTGAAGATGAAATGCCTGAGGAGAAGGCAGAAGAAGTGTTTCTTTGGGTAGAGGAGCAGGCGTCCTTTCCGGGTGGAGATAAAGCATGGGCCAAATTCCTCAATAAAAACTTTAAATACCCACGATCGGCCGCTCGTATGGGCATAGAGGGTAAGGTTCTCCTTTCCTTCATTGTAGATAAGAATGGTGTAATATCCGACATTGAAGTAACAAGAGGTATTGGCGGTGGCTGTGACGAAGAGGCCATAAGAGTACTCTCTCAATCACCACGCTGGAGCCCCGGCAGACAACGTGGTAACGCTGTCAAGTCCAGAATGGCCATTCAAATCAAATTTCAGCTCAGATAGTTTTTTATTTAAGCTGTATAACTAAAAAATTAGTCAAAATGGAAGCCAAGAAAAATCCCGACAAAGAAGTAGTCCACAAGCGTTACCTTTTCCTGAGTCTGGGCCTGTGTATAAGTCTGGCATTGGTACTTGCTGTCTTTGAGCTTAAGAGTCAGCCTGTATTTCAGGAACAACCACTGGTTGAGCACTTCGATATTTTTCCCGAGCTGGAAATTGTTCCCCCCACTCAGTTTTCAGTTCCTAAGCCTCCCCCAATACAGTTTCCTAAAATCACCATCGTACCCGAGGAACCGGACATTATTTATGAAGTTCCGCCCATCACCTTTGAACCTGAGACTGAACTGGTCGAGGACATCCCTATTATAGAAATGCCGGAAGAGCTGCCGGAGGATGACGGTTTCATAGCGGTTGAACATGCAGCAAGCTTTCCCGGGGGCTTGCAGGCATGGCAGAAATTCTTAAGAAAGAACATCAGCTATCCCCGGTTTGCTCGAAGGAATAGTATAGAAGGTAAAGTACAGCTGAGTTTCTATGTAGATGCCGCTGGTAATATCTCCGACATTGAGGTAACCCGAAGTATAGGAGGTGGCTGCGATGAAGAAGCAATTCGTGTGCTGAAAAACTCTCCGAGGTGGAATCCCGGGCTTCAGCGCGGTGTTGCAGTAAAATCTCCTATGTCTATCTTCATTCACTTCAAACTCAAATAAGATGGGTTAGGCACACTTTTCAGCGTGATTTTGGTAACCTCTCCTTTTCTCTGCCCGGATGTTAGCCGAACTCATCATATAAAGTGTAATTCAATAAAACAGGACTCGCAACGAGTCCTTTTTTATTGAATTCCTAAGCAATATTGAACCTGATTAATCAGATAATATTCAGTAGTTGCTCTTTGATTTTTTCAAGCTCATCCTTCATGCACACTACACACTTCTGTACCGGTGCGTAGTTGGCCTTCGAGCCAATCGTATTAATTTCTCTGCCAATCTCCTGTGATATAAAACCAAGTTTTTTACCGTGAGCCTTATCCTCAGCCATTACCTCTATAAAATAGTCAAGGTGTGTTTTGAGTCTTACCAGCTCCTCGCTGATATCGAGCTTCTCTATATAGTAGATCATCTCTTGCTCAAATCTGTTTTTATCGAATTCATCAGACTCCAGAATCTCATTCTGATGTGAGTGAATTCTGTCTCGTATCACCTTTACCCTATCATCGTCCATCCCTTTGATCTGCTCCAGGTAGTCCGCAATGTTGGCAATGTACAGTTTCAACTCTCTCTCCAGATTAGCACCCTCACTTGCTCTGAAGCCATTACACTGAGCTATAGCCTCTTTGAGAAACCCAGAAACAGCATTCCACTCGCGCGCCAGCACCTCTTCAGATTTCTCCGAGCCTTGCAACACGTCAGGGCTGTGCAGCGCCAGGCGAAAGAGGTCTTTCTTCTCTGCGCCTACCTCATCGGCAACACTAACAAAGTCATCGAAATATGCCTTGAATAAAGGCTTATTTACCACAAGCCGCTCATCTACCGACTCCTGATTGGTTACTTCAATCATCAGGCTTACCTTACCTCTCACCAGCTCAGAATTGAGGATATTGCGAATCTCCAGTTCTCTGTCCTGCAGCTGCTTCGGCAGCTTCATATTCGCGTCCAAAAACTTAGAATTGAGAGAGCGTATTTCTACGTTGACCTGAAGTCCGTCTTTCTGGCCTTGACCCTGGCCAAAGCCCGTCATTGATTTGAGCATGCTGTTTATTTAACTGTGAGGCACAAAAATAGGGCTATTCAGCAGCTAAAAAAACCTACTCTAAAAATCGTAGCCGAAAGACACTTGGAGCCTTGGGCTTTGCACTTCAAAATTTCTGATTGGCCATGAAAAGTCCAGCCTTGAGAAGAAGCCGAAAAGCATAGTACGTACACCTACTCCCGTGCTTTGAAGCCATGGATTGTTGAAGTTATTAATCACCGCAGAAAAAGGAGACCCTTCCTGCTCTATCACCTCAATATTCAGGTTATTCTGATCTTTAAATGGAGAGAGATCATCCCAGGCAGAGCCTATGTCATAAAAACCTATCACCTGCAGATTGCGGAGAAAATTCGATCTTAGCTCTTTATTGTTGAGCATCTGAGAAATTGGTAACCTCAGTTCAGCAGAGAAAGTGAGTACATTTCTACCGTTAAAGGTATTGTAATCATAGCCTCTCAGGTTGGTAAACTGATGGAACAACAGGTCACTGTTGTCGGTCAGGGTCTGGAAAATAAAAGGATCATTTTCATCACCACTGGATTGGGTTTTATTAAATGCCCAGTTATCTACTCCACCCAGCACATACTTTTTAGGTGCATCTCCAAAGTAGGATCCATAAAACAATCTGGCAGCAGCATAAACACCTCTGCTCAACCTTTGATAGTGTCTTATATCAGCTTCAATATTATTAAAGCTCACAGCCTGGTCATTCAGTGCTCTGTGTGTTTCAAAAGTTATCTTACCCCTGGTACCCTCATGCACATTCGTTCCAATTACCACACTGTTGTCAAATACCACAGATGCCGTTACACCACCATAGTTAGAAGTAGTTTCAGGAACTATTTGCGGGGGTGGATTTAACAATAATCTTGGATCCAGATCCAGGTAGCGAGCCTGGGTGTAGAAAGGAGCAACTTCAAATCTCAAATGAGGAGAGTAAGGTATGGCAGCCCCGATCTCAAATCGACTCAGGTTATATCGTTGCCTGAAGAAATTATCCTCTCTCTGTATCGACTTTCTGAAATACTTAGCACTCAGGTCAATTCTGTTTTTCAAATAGTGATACTCACCAAACACATCATAACCACTATTAAAGTTGTAAGGAATCAACAAGCCTCCGTAGAACCTGTGGTTCTCCAGGAAGTCATTCATCTGTATTTCCATCAACTGCGAAAAAGACCTTAATTCATCTATGACAAACGTGGTCACCAGGTTATCAGTCTGAAATCTCGTTTCATATGGCACCGGCCCTTTGATCTGATTCTCTGTAGTAGTATTCTGATAAATACTCAGGAATGACTTACTCTGACTGGGGCGTGCATTTGTCGTGGGTGCCTTTTCAAACTTATAGTTTCTGGTATCCACCTTAGTACGTCCTTCGAATTTATAGTTCTCTGTATCGATAGTCCCCTCTTTCAACTCCACTTTCCTTTTCGGAGCTTCGCTAATTGCAGGGTCTGTCAAACCGTCTACGGTAGTAGTATCATTTTCACTTGCATCGGCCAGCCTCTTTCTTCTTAGCTCGGCCAGAATTTTCGTGGTTTCCTGAGCCCTTCGGGGAGTCACCGGGGTAAACAGGTTTCTGTTTGAATCAAGTGTTTCTATAAAAATAGCATCCTTCGAACCAGCCGTAGAGACAAAAGCTACCTTGCTGTTTACAAAGTCAATATCAAACTCCTTAATACCATATAAGAAATTAGAAACCTGAACACTTAATGAGTCAGAGCGAGAGTGTCTGTACAGGTTATTGATCCCCTGTTGATCACTGAGGTAATAAATTATTTCATCGTCCTGAGCCATCGGTTTCACATCCATGGCAAGGGCATTCGTAAGCTTGTCAAAAACAGTATCTAATAAGTCCAGGTCATAGCTAAATACATTGAATTTGTGGATTTCAGAATCCTCCAGCCTGCTCGGTCCTTGTGTGAGTATCTTCTCTTCACTTCTGTTTGAGCTGAAGAGTACCATATTAGCCTCCGGCACAAAACTCGCATCTTTTACATCAAAGTTGTCGCTGGTGATACGTCTGATTTGTCCTCTGTTAATATTAAAAAGAAAAGCATCACTTCTCCCATTCAGGTCACCTGTCATCACAGCAACCCGGCCTTTGGTCTTGAAATCAAAACTCTGAATCCTGCTTAGTCTTGGTATAGCAATTGTCTGCTTGCCCTTTGTACCCACACGCTTAATCGTGAGCACATTTCTTCCTTGCTCATTCGTTATAATCCCGAGTGTAGTTTCGTCTGCCCAGCTAATCAAGGGAAGTTTGGTATCTACTTCCTGATTGAGTAATCGATTCCCACCCTTATAGAGAACAATCTCTTTATTACTGGAGAGGTTTTTTACAAATACCTGATACTTGCCTTTTTCCATAGCGGCATAGGCCAGAAGATTACCATCCGGACTAAACTTCAGGCTTGTATAGCTGGCACCACGGCTGTTCTTACCAGAAATAATATTTTCAGGAGCAGGTACATCATAGGTTTCAAGCAAAGTTACCTGCTGGTTATTGTAGAAGGTTCTCCACTCTCCCATAAACCGGTCAAATGGTAAGCCCAGCGTTCTGGCAATACTGTTTTCCTCATTGCGAATGATTCTCGCCAGATTGAGAATATTTGATATACTTCGCTGGCCATAGCGTTGCGCCACAAAATTCCAGATAGACTGACCGATGAGCACATTTGCCTCCGGACTCAGCTTCACAAACCTGTCTGTCAGGTTATTGTAAGTATATTCTCTTACGAGGTCATCCGATTCTTTATCCCAGCCATAGGCTACGTAGGCTGAAATACCTGAGGTAAACCACCTTGGAATGGGGGTCGAAAAAGTGGTCTGGAACATCTCAGCGATATTACCGCCAAAGAGCATTTCCTGTACCAGCATATCTGTAACGCCAAAAACAAGTTTCTTTCTAAAAGATGAGTAGTCCCCCGAATAAGCAATCTCTACCTGAGACTTTACAAAATTGGTTTGTCCGCCAACGGTAAAGTCTTTCCCCTTAACACCTACATTACTTTGCTGCTTATCACCAATAGAATTGTAAAGAAAAACGCGGGTTTTGGAATAAGGCGGATAGCCTATGGTCTCGGTAATTCTGCTAAACTCACTCTCCAGGTATTCGATGGATCTTTTGGCAAGATCCTCACCTCCATCATAGAAATAGACCTCAAAGTTGTCTGAGTGATAGTACTGCCAGTCAAAGTATTTATACTGAATGCGGTTTTTTCCAAACTGAACCTTGTGTGCCTGGGCAGCCGCAGAAAAGGAAATTACAAATAAGAGAAAAGCGATTCCGAGCTTACTCCAGCCCTTACCTACTCTGATCATGCTATTTTATAACTTAAAGACTTTCAATATAACGAAAAAAACCTCTGGATATTGGCTTCCATTTTCAGTTCCTTCTGTTGAGTCATATGCTCTACAAACTGCTTCGCAAAAAAAGGTGCCAATGATACCCCTTTTGTTCCCAAACCACCAAAAACACCCAATTGACCATGCCTCGGGTGAATTCCCACAAAGGGTCTTCTGTCTTTGGTAGCTGGTCTTATTCCGGCCACCTGATCTATCACCTTATAAGGCAAACACATCAAACCGTCCAGCTTCTCTATTAACTGCTTTCGCGCCCTTTCTGTTGTCTTTTGATCGAGGTTATAATGATCATAAGTGGCGCCTACCTTACAAATGCCATCACCTATTGGTATTATGAAGACTCCCCGATTATAAATAGCCTCAAAATCTCCTTCCACCTGTATAAATAGCAGTTCTCCTTTCACCGGGCTCAATGGAAGCCAGTTAAAATAACTATTTGAGGATAGCAATGGCCCATCACAGAAGATCACTCTACCTGCTGAATGCTCGCGGTACACCACTCTCCCGCTTGTAAGCTTCAGCTTTTCAACGTCAAACGACTGCTCTGTTAACGCATTTTCAGCGGAAAGGTACGCTCTGAAAGCACTGATCATCTCGCCAGTGTTCAAGTAACCCGATTGATTAAGTAGCAACCCGCCAAATTCGTCCTTTATATGCACGCCAAATTGAGAGGCACCATAGACTTCTTTTATATATGGCTCAAAAGCAGGTTCGGAGCTTTTTCCCATCCATTCATTCAACTCTTCTATAGATACAAATGGCCTGTAGATTGGTATATCTATGAGAAACTCAGCCCCTAACTTGACTTCAAGGCCTTTATAGTAAGGTATCAGGTAAGAAAAAAGCTCATCCGCCAGCCAGGTTTTCACCATTTTGCGACCAGTAATGGGGTTATAGAGCCCACCTGCCACCCTCGAAGAGTTAGAGTGAACCGGATTATCATACACCAACACGCTATGGCCGCTGCTCATCAGATGATCTGCCAATACCGTTCCTGCAATCCCCTGCCCCACAATGATGTAATCCACTTCCATTGAGTGAAATTAAACCTTGTTCCCTTGAAAAATGAGAATAATAAGACAAATTTGTGTCAAGCAGAAAATCATGATTACAATCCAATCTTTCACCTTCAATCCTTTTATGGAAAATACCTATGTGCTGTCTGACAGTACAAAGGAAGCCGTCATCATAGATCCCGGCTGCTATGAAAAACAAGAGGAAGAAGAGCTGAAGGCATACATTGACAGAGAGGGACTGAATGTAAAATTATTGCTCAATACCCATGGACATATCGATCATGTGTTGGGAAATGCCTTTGTCAAAAATACCTTCGGGGTTCCTTTGTGGATTGGCACACATGACGTAGCCACATTGAAGAGCGTGGAAGCCTATGCTCCGAGCTATGGGTTTCAACGCTATCAGTCAACCGAGCCGGACCAGCTCATCAATGAAGGAGACACCATAACTTTTGGTGATTCAGCACTCCAGGTAGTTTTTGTACCCGGACATGCAGCTGGTCACATTGCCTTTTACCATATGGACCAACGGTTTTGTATCGGTGGAGATGTGCTCTTTCAGGAAAGCATAGGCCGAACAGACCTGCCTGGTGGAGATTATGACACACTCATTAAAAGCATCCACACAAAGTTTTTTACCTGGCCCGATGATATGGTTATTCATACTGGTCACGGACCTCATACCACCATTGGCCATGAAAAAGTTCACAACCCTTTCTGCGCCATCAACAAATAGACCGCTTTGATCCAAACTATAAAAAAAGCAATCCCTAATACTGTTACACTCGGCAACCTGGCCTGTGGACTCCTGGGTATTATTCTGCTTTTTAAAGGTGATATTAAATCAGCTTGCTACCTGATCTGGCTGGCAGCCCTCCTGGACTTTCTGGATGGCTTTCTCGCAAGACTGCTCAATGCCTACTCAGAAATAGGTAAACAGCTTGACTCTCTGGCTGATCTCGTGACTTTTGGTGTTCTCCCCGCACTCATCTATTATCAATTACTCGTTGACCAGCTTCCTTCACCACTTGCCTATGCCGCTTTCATTACAGCACTCTTCTCCGCATTGAGGCTTGCCAAATTCAACATTGACGAAGAGCAAACCGTAGACTTTAAAGGACTCACCACCACGGCCAACGGTATTTTCACAAGCTCAATCCCATTGATCCTCGCTGGTACATCTTTTTTGCAACCCATATTTGCCAATGCCTGGATATTACTGATTATCTGTTTGTTCTTTTCTTCGCTAATGGTCACACCTATTACCTTATTTTCCTTGAAATTTTCCAATTTTAAGATTCGTGGTAATGAGAGTAGATTCCTACTGATAGTGGTCTCTATTGCCCTTATTGCTATCTTTAGGGAGGTAGCAATTCCATTGGTTATCAGCTTTTATTTGCTCTTATCTTTCGTTAGAATATTTGGTACCAAAAGCAATAAGAAAGTTTCACCCTGATCGTTGCAAAAGAGCAGATGACAGTAAAACAGCATATAGCCAGACTTCTGTGGATATTCATTCTAATCCTCACAACAGCCCCCCCATTTTCGCTCATATCGCAAACCAACAGTGTGTTTTCGGAGGGCATCTGGGTAAAGATGGAGTTTTCAGAACATGGCATCTATAAAATTGACAGGAGCACCCTGTCATCCATGGGCTTCAACATCAACACGATCGACCCAAGAAACATAGCAATCTTCGGACTCCCGGGAGGAATGCTCCCCCAGGATAATGGAGCCTATGAGTCACTCTTAATTCAGGAATTAGCAATATCAGTAGTAGGAGAAGGCGATGGTATTCTGAACAGCGAAGACTATGTACTCTTCTATGCAGACAGAGTCAATCAACAAACTTTTGATGGTAGTCACTACAAAGTAACAGAGAACCTGTACAGCGATACACTCTACTATTACATCACCGTAGGTGATACCCCCGGCAAGAGAATTGGCTCCTCACCTAACCTTGAAGGGAACTTCCCAATCGTAGATTATTACGACAAAGTCATTTCACATGAAGAGGACCTTGTCAATATTCTCAGCTCAGGCAGAGAATGGTATGGCGAACGGTTTGATCAACAGACTCCGATTACGTTTTCCTTCCCACTGGAAAACCTGAAACAAGACCAGACCATCGACATCAGCTTTACAGGGGTTACGCAGTCTTTTATAGGTTCCGGTATCGATCTCATGCTGAACGAACAGTCCATTGGTACGTTAAACTTCAACTCCATACCCGATGCACGGTATGGCCTTAAAGGTGATGAGCGTTCTGGAAACTTTAATGTAGACGCCAGCTCGTTCACATCAGCAACATCATTAGAGTTGACCGCTACCTTTGACAATGGTGGTGCCAACAATGCCGTATCTTACATCAACCGCTTTTTGCTATCCGTACCAACACGGTTAGTGTACAATGCCACACCGTATACATTTAGCAGCAAAGGCTCCTTGTCTCAAAGTATCACTACCTACAACATTGAGAACACAAGCTCACAAGCGCAGGTTTGGGACGTCACCAATCTGCTGGAGCCTGTTCAGCAGCAGGCATCCTCAATAGGCAATAGTATTAGCTTTGGTACATTCAGTGATACACTCCATGAATTCGTTATTTTTTCTCCAGCAGATGCACCCTTGGTTTCCGTATTCGAAGCTCAGGCCAATCAAAACCTATCTGGCCAGACTATTCCTGACCTCCTGATTGTAACAAACGACCTTCTCTTATCACAAGCGCAAAGACTTGCAGATTTCAGATCAAGCCACGATGGTTTGGTGGTTTCTGTTGTAAACCTTAGTGAGCTCTATACAGAACTCTCAGCCGGTCGGCAGGATGTATCCGCCATTAGAAATTATGCCCGCTACCTGAAAGAAAACAACGAACGCTTCAGATACTTACTCATGTTTGGCAAAGGATCGTATGACTACAAAGAGCGAACTGAGAATAACACAAACCTGGTCCCTACCTATGAAGCCAGAAACTCGTTACACCCCCTTTTATCCTTCTCTTCTGATGACTTTTTCGGATTTCTAGATCCAGACGAAGGTACCTGGACTGAAAGCTCCTCCGGAGATCATATGTTGGACATAGGCATAGGTAGAATCCCGGCCACTACCGTTGAACAAGCCACGGTGGCAATTGACAAAATCATTGATTATCAAACCTCACCTCAATCTCTGGGCGATTGGAGAAGCAGATTGGTGTTTGTGGCCGATGATGGCGACAGAAACATACACCAGAGAGATGCGGACCAGCTTGCCACTTTGATTGACACCACCTACGCTGACTATAACGTCAGCAAGCTTTATCTCGACTCCTTCGATCAGCAAAGAAGACCCAATGGTGAATTCTCCCCCGAAGCTGAAAACGCCTTGTTAGATGCCGTAGATGAGGGAGCACTCGTTATCAATTTCACCGGCCATGGCGCAGAAACGGGATGGATGCAGGAAAGAGTGCTCACCCTCGAATTGATGGATGAATGGAATAACAATACAAAACTCCCCCTGCTTGTCACCGCTACCTGTGAATTTGGACGAAATGATGACCCAAACATTTTTTCGGGTGCCGAAAAACTAATTTTCAAACCAGATGGAGGAGCACTGGCCATGGTAACGACAGCTCGCCCTGTTTTTTCCAGCACTAACTACGACTTGAATGTCGCCTTCTACGGAAGCATTTTAGATGTCTCCGAAGGAGAGTACCCAAGGCTCGGAGATATCATCAGTTTCACAAAAAACAACAGTCTTCGGGGTAGCCTGAATAGAAACTTCATCCTGCTGGGAGACCCCAGTATGAAAATTGCCTATCCTGAAAATCAAATCCGGATCAACACTATCAATGGCAACACGCTCAATGTAAATTCCCCTGATACCCTGAAAGCCTTACAAAAGGTATCTCTCACGGGTACCATTGAAGCCTCTGGTCAGCTTATCAGTAACTTCAACGGAATCTTACAATTCACCCTATTAGACAAGAGTAACACCCTGCAGACGAAAGGAACCGAAAGTGACATTTTTGAATTTACAGAGCGCAATAGTACACTGTTTAGCGGCTCTGCCTCAGTCGTCAATGGTGAATTCCAGGTTGACTTTGTTGTGCCCAAAAACATCAACTACCAATTCGGTGAGGGTAAAATGACCTTCTATGCTACCGATTTGACCAGAGGCTCAGATGCATTGGGAGCCTCAGTTGACTTTCTTCTTGGCGGTACCATAGCAGATGTGGTAGCCGATCTGAGCCCTCCCGTAATCAGGCCTTTTCTTAACGATACCACCAGCGTACAGGCTTACTATGTCAAACCCGATGCAGACCTGATTCTTCTGTTGGAAGATGAGAATGGCATAAACATATCTACCAGTGGTATTGGACAGGACATAACAGCCACGCTCAACGATTCAGTGACCTACTCCCTGAATGATTTCTATACCACACAATTGGACAACTTTCAAAAAGGAATAGTCAGTTTCCCCATGAGGAACCTACCGATTGGTTCAAACAAGCTCGACATCAAGGTTTGGGATACACACAACAACGCCAGTGACGCAAGCCTGGAGTTTATCGTCACCAATGAAAATTCTGCGAGTATCTCGGAAATAAAAGCATACCCCAACCCGTTTAGTAATAATATGACTTTCGCAGTCACACATAATTCTGCCGGGCAATTCCTGGAACTAGTAGTTGAAATTTTTAATCAGAAAGGCGAGAAAGTCACTTCACTTTATAGCGTGAAACAAACTGCCACCAATACCGAAACCATCACTTGGGATGGAACCGATAATTCAGGTTCAGCCCTTCCTGCCGGGGTGTATATCTATAACACTTTGTTACGCTCAGAAGACAGTGAAATAGTGCATTCATCACGCAAAAAACTGATTATATCAAATTAATATTATATACTTATCTTTGAAAAAAATTTCCATGAGTCATACCCTAAGGACGTTTGCAATCCTTGTTTTTATAGCCCTCTCCACCTCTCTCAAAGCACAGAATTCAGGAGTTATTTCAGGACAGGATACGAGTAGAAGAGTAATCACTACAGCCGTCCCTTTCCTCACTATTGCCCCCGATCCAATCGCAGGAGCTATGGGAGATGTTGGTGCAGCCACAGACCCAAATGCCAACGCTGCCCATTGGAACCCTGCAAAACTCACCTTTATTAACAAGAGTGCCGGAATAGCTGCCTCATTCACCCCTTGGTTGCAACGGTTTGTAGACGACATGTCTATATCTTACCTAAGTGGCTTTAAAAAAATAGATGATGTTTCAGCCTTTGGTTTAGCCATGACCTATTTCGACTTAGGCGACATACAACTTACAGATGGAGCAGGAAATGAGCTAAATATAATTAACCCAAGAGAGTTCGCTCTCGCAGCCACATATTCCAGAAAACTTGGCAATGACTTCAGTATCGGAGTTACTGGTAAATTCATACACTCTAACCTGTCAGGAGGTATCACAGTAAGCCCGGTTACCGACCCTAAACCCGGTACAAGTATTGCAGCAGATGTAGGAGTTTACTACAGATCAAGAATTACTCTTTTTCAAAAAGACACTCAGCTCTCCTTTGGTGGCGTTATATCTAACCTCGGTGCGAAAATTTCCTATAATAGTGCCGATGAAGAAGACTTCATACCAACAAACCTCAGATTAGGCTCTGCCCTATCCACTTACCTTGACCCATATAACAAGATCACACTGGCAATGGACTTCAATAAGTTAATGGTTCCTACACCACAACCAGACGGTAGCCATCTTGACAAAGGGCTTCTGGAAGGTGTATTTGGTTCCTTCGGTGACGCACCTGACGGCATTGGAGAAGAATTACAAGAGGTGTCTATTTCTACCGGTGCTGAGTATGAGTACAAAGAAACCTTCGCCATCAGAGCCGGGTATTTCTACGAACATGTGAACAAGGGAAACAGAAAGTTCTTCACTATGGGAGTTGGTTTTAAACACAAGTCCCTTGGAATCGACTTTGCCTACCTCATACCTCAGTTCCAGGATCACCCATTGGCCGAGACACTTCGTTTTGGTTTGACGCTTGATTTGGGTAAAAAAGACGGAGAATAGTCTTACTCAGCATTAATGATCGACAGAACAGTTCCACCGGATTTTAATTCGCTCACTAAAGTATACATACCCTCTGTAGAAACAGCTCATCTTAAGAACGGAAGAAACGTCTTCTATTTACTAGATGCCCAAGCCCAGGTATTCAAAATTGATCTGGTCATCAAAGCTGGCAGCTGGTATTCAAAAGAGTATGCTGTAGTACCTCTTACTCTTAAACTTCTAAACGAAGGCACCCAATCCAAAACCGCGAAAGAGGTAGCAGATATTTTCGACAGTTATGGTAGCTTTCTTGAGCTTATTCCGGGTTTTGACCACTGTACCGTCTCTCTTTACGGCCTGACTAAGTACTTCACAGAGAATCTGGCACTCCTTTCTGAAATCATTCTGTCTCCGGGCTTTACTCAACAGTCTTTTCAGTCTTTAAAAGAAAGAGAGACTCAAAAAATAAAGCTCAATCTTGAGAAAAGCAGCTATTTAGCCTCAGTCACACTTCGGGAAAACGTATTCAGCCCAGTTCACCCCTATGGAAAAAGACTTCTTCCTCAAAATATTGAATCATTAGAGCTCAATGATATTCATTCGTTCTACAAAACCCACTTCGCAGACTTTGATATAATGGTCTCGGGAAACCTTCCGAAGAAGTTCCTCACCAACCTGGACGAACACTTGGGTGCTTCCACTTTTGAACCCTCCGTTCCGGCTACAAACCCGGCTCAGTCACTCTCAGACAAACCACTTGCAATACGTAACCCCAAGTTTGTCCAATCATCTGTTCGTCTCGGCAAAAGGCTTTTCAATCGCTCTCATGACGACTATGTCCCATTTATGGTAGTGAATGAAATACTTGGGGGTTATTTTGGTTCAAGGCTCATGAAAAACATCAGAGAAGACAAAGGATTCACGTACGGTATTCATTCACAGCTATATGCACTAAACCATGAAGGTTACTTTTCTATTTCCACAGACGTTAATAGCGAAAACCAGACTCAGACCATTGAAGAAATTCACAAGGAAATAGAAATACTCAAGACTCAAAAAATAAGTACAGAAGAACTTGAAACGGTCAAAAACTATATGACGGGCACTTTTGCTGGTTCAATCAGCTCTCCATTCTCCATTATGGATAAATTCAAAGCAGTTCATTATCAAAGCCTTGATTTGAGTTTCTTTCAACAGTATGTAAAAGCTATTAACTCTGTCACCCCTGACACTGTTTCCTCTTTAGCAAATCAATATCTACAGGTAGACAGCTTAGCCCAAGTCACTGTTGGCCAGTAAGCTTACCCTACTACTCTTTTAGGCTTCCCAACTCTTACACAAGCCATACGTAAGGTCTTAACCTGATAGATTAATCGTATGGCCATTCGAAAGTCACCACATCCCCTATAATCCTCGCTGGGCATGAGTGGCTGACGTTATAAACCTTGTGGTCTCTAACCAAAAAAAGTGATTTAATGGACAAAAATAGTTGGTAGAATACTGATTTATTATTTGCAAGCTTCTGTTTTATAGTTAGTTAGGTCATTATTTGAGAAGGCTTATTGAAATGGGTTTCAATAAGCCTTTTTTGCATCTATGAATAGTTCAAAAAAAGAGATGCTGGGCATGCGGTTTTACAGATAGTATTAAATGGGGTCACCAGTCTGGAAAGCAGCGTTATAAGTGCAAGAACTGCGGTATTCTTTATACGGCCAGCAACCAAGGAGTAAGCAAGGCCAACAGGTTTGTCTGGTTTAAAAAATGGGTTGTTGAACGATGGACCTTGTCAGAGTTGTCCACAGCCAGTGGCTACTCGGAGCGTACTATGAGACGGTATTTTTATGAGTACCTGTCTAAACCTCCTGTGTTGAGTGTTTATCCATCTGAAAAAGTAAATCTGCTAATAGACGGCACTTACTTCACCAATGGTCTGTGCTTGATTTTGTATCGAGATAACACTATCAAGTTCACCCAGCTTTATCGACTCACAGATGGCGAATGGTTTGATGAAATGGCTGAGGATCTATCAAACCTGTTGAAGTTAGGGGTACAAATAGAGAGTATAACCTGTGATGGGCATAAGGGACTACTTAAGGCTGTTAGAAACGCTTGTCCTGATGTAACTCTTCAGAGGTGCATTGTACATGTTCAACGCATGTGCCGAATATGGTTATCAACCAGACCTAAAAGTGATGCTGGTAGAGAGTTGAGGGGAATCATATCCCAGGTCCATAAAATCACAAGTCCAGTTGAAAGAGACTATTGGATTGTAAACCTGGTCAATTGATATGAGACTTATAAAGATTTTGTAAATCAAAAAACTATGAATCCTAACACCGGAAGATATTGGTTTACTCATAAAATGGTGAGGAGGTCATTTTTTGGTCATCTCAAAGGACATCTTAATGTTCATCGAGGTTTATCTCACCGACACCAACGGCAGTTCATACAATGGTATCTATACTTTAAAAATCAGCGGTCAGGTTTTTCTTAGCCATATGACAAGATGAATATGAAAAAACCTCCCGGATCAGAGAGGCTATTCTACTTGGTAAACCCTATTGCTGGCAAGTTGCTCCTCAGCAGAGCTCGCTTCCTCTTCAGATTTACAAATACAAATTGTGCAAATACTCAGGCAAAGTCACCAACTATTTTTGTCCACATTACCCTAACCAAAAAAGGTCCTTAGACATAACGTTCAAGGACTTTTTTGTAATTGATAATAAGAAAATGGCAACGACTTACTCTCCCACCGGTAAAGGCAGTACCATCAGCGCTGGTGGGCTTAACTTCTCTGTTCGGAAAGGGAAGAGGTGGACCCCACCGCTATAATCACCATAAAACCTTAAGTTCATCTTTTATGAACTATAATTTCTTATCCACCAGCTTGCACTGATGGATTGACATATTAACTGTAAGAGTATTACACAAGTAGAGTTGGCCACCTGGCCACAGACATAATCTGTGACCAGGCGATCTACGGAAAGTTTACGGGTAATTAGTACTGCTCGGCTTTGACATTCCTGCCTTTACACCTGCAGCCTATCAACGTCATCATCTCTAACGTCCCTTATAAAGAAGTCTCATCTTGAGGGGAGTTTCGCACTTAGATGCTTTCAGCGCTTATCTCTGCCCAACGTAGCTACTCAGCAGTGCACCTGGCGGCACAACTGATACACCAGCGGTTAGTCCATCTCGGTCCTCTCGTACTAAAGACAGGTCCTCTCAAACTTCTTACGCCCACAACAGATAGAGACCGAACTGTCTCACGACGTTCTGAACCCAGCTCGCGTGCCACTTTAATGGGCGAACAGCCCAACCCTTGGGACCTTCTCCAGCCCCAGGATGTGACGAGCCGACATCGAGGTGCCAAACCTCCCCGTCGATATGAGCTCTTGGGGGAGATCAGCCTGTTATCCCCAGAGTACCTTTTATCCTTTGAGCGATGGCCCTTCCATGCGGAACCACCGGATCACTATATCCGTCTTTCGACCCTGATCGGCTTGTAGGCCTCACAGTCAAGCACCCTTATGCTATTGCGCTCTACGTACGGTTACCAAGCGTACTGAGGGTACCTTTGAAAGCCTCCGTTACTCTTTTGGAGGCGACCACCCCAGTCAAACTACCCACCACACACTGTCTCCATTAATGGATTAGGCATCAGATAAATAAAGGGCGGTATTTCACCAACGACTCCACCATGCCTAGCGACACAGCTTCAAAGTCTCCCGCCTATCCTACACATCATTTACCCAATACCAATGTGAAGCTATAGTAAAGGTTCATGGGGTCTTTTCGTCCCGTTGCGGGTAAGCGGCATCTTCACCGCTACTACAATTTCACCGAGCTCGTGGCTGAGACAGTGCCCAGATCGTTACACCATTCGTGCAGGTCGGAACTTACCCGACAAGGAATTTCGCTACCTTAGGACCGTTATAGTTACGGCCGCCGTTTACTGGGGCTTCAGTTCAATGCTTCTCCGAAGATAACATCCCCCCTTAACCTTCCAGCACCGGGCAGGTGTCAGGCCTTATACTTTATCTTTCGATTTCGCAAAGCCATGTGTTTTTGCTAAACAGTCGCCTGGGCCTATTCACTGCGGCTTCTCTTTACAGAGGAAGCGCCCCTTCTCCCGAAGTTACAGGGCCATTTTGCCTAGTTCCTTAGCCACGGATCACTCGAGCACCTCAGGATTCTCTCCTTGACTACCTGTGTCGGTTTACGGTACGGGTACCACATACATTACTTAGAGGTTTTTCTTGGAAGTCTGATTAGGTCTACTATCCACGCTGCCGAAGCATTGTGGTACTATCAGGTTCATCAAGCCGTGCGGATTTGCCTACACAGCCTATAACTACACCCTTCAACGTACTATTCCGTCAGTACGCGAGACTTTCACTACTCCGTCACCCCATCGCTCTATGCGGTAGTACGGGAATATTAACCCGTTGTCCATCGACTACCCCTTTCGGGTTCGCCTTAGGTCCCGACTAACCCTGATCCGATTAGCGTTGATCAGGAAACCTTAGTCTATCGGTGGGCGGGTTTCTCACCCGCCTTATCGTTACTTATGCCTACATTTGCTTTTCTATACGCTCCAATACCCATCACCAGGTACCTTCTTCGCAGAATAGAATGCTCCCCTACCCAGTATAAAATACTGCCTTAGCTTCGGTGGTATACTTAATGCCCGATCATCATCGATGCCCTGTCGCTCGACCAGTGAGCTGTTACGCACTCTTTAAATGAATGGCTGCTTCCAAGCCAACATCCTGGCTGTCTATGCAACTGGACCGCCTTAGTTCAACTTAGTATACACTTGGGGACCTTAGCTGAAGGTCTGGGTTCTTTCCCTCTCGGACAAGGACCTTAGCACCCTTGCCCTCACTGCGGAGTATATCTGTTAGCATTCGGAGTTCGTCAGGATTTGGTAGGATTTGACTCCCCCTAGTCCTATCGGTAGCTCTACCTCTAACAGACTTAACCTCCACGCTGCTCCTAAAAGCATTTCGGGGAGTACGAGCTATTTCCCAGTTTGATTGGCCTTTCACCCCTACCCACAACTCATCCAAAGACTTTTCAACGTCAACTGGTTCGG
>OZ257241.1:2870000-3145000 GCA_965279445.1 Roseivirga sp.
TATTTTGGCTTATTGGTAACTTGATTTTGAGCCTATGCCTTGATTTTATCGATTAGTGGCTTGACACCTCCTATTATGGTGATCATTCTGGTTAAATTGAAGGCCGTGCTAAGTAAGCTAAGCTCCGCTTTTACCCCATCAATCCCTCTAAGTAAGAAAGCACTAACCCCAAGGTTATGCTTTATATGGCCAAATGGATGCTCAACACGAGCCTTTCTTCTTGTATATATCTGTTGACCACTTTCACTTTCATAAATAGCCTCAAGTTTTTCCTTTGTTTTCTGATTGAATGGTTTACAAATTCTTCTTCCTGATTTGCTTTTAGTACAGACTCCAAAAAACCGACACGACAAACAGTCTGAAGCATGCATTTTATATACAAATTTGTTCATGCTTTTGCTGTAGTAGCCAGGTTTTGATACTTGTCCGGCTGGACACTTATGAGTATTGGCGTCCTCATCATAACTAAAAGCCTCTGGACTAAAGGGGGGGTATCCTCAGGAGGTTTTTGGGCCTGCTTCTTATTAGGAACAACTACTGTTTTACCTGCCTTGACCAATGGAACAAGATCATCCAGACTTGAATAGCCAGCATCTGCACAGACATTTTTACTAGGGTGTTGGAGTGTTTCATCCGCTTGCTTTATTTGCTTCTCTAACTGGTTGAGGTCATTATTCGAAGCTGTGACATCTCCACTGACGATCAAACCATTGCTGTCATCGGTTACTATCTGAGCATTATAGCCAGCATGAGTTCCTTGACGTCCTTTCATTAAACGACAATCTGGATCAGTTCCATTAATCTTGTTTTGACCTTCCTGCGGGGAGTCACGGCTATCTACCTCTTTAATCAGCTCAGCTATTTTAGTCTTGAGCTTTTCTTTATTCCTAAGCTCTTTGTTGATGGCAACAAGGCTTTCTGTTTCCTGCTCATCAAGTTTTTGAGATTCTGCAATGAGCTCCTCAACATTGTGTTCAACGGCTTTCTGGTATTTCTTCCAGGCCTCAATATTTCTGGTTTCACTTTTACCAGCATTGGCCCGTAGCTTAGTGCCATCCACAAATAGTGTATTACCTTCTATTAAACCCAGTTTTACGCACATTCTGGCGCATTGGGTTAACACACTTTTTAAGGTGCTCAGATGAGCCTTTCGAAAATTAGAGATCGTCTTATGGTCAGGCTTCAAGCCCCCTGACAACCAGATGAAAGACATGTTATGATGTAGGGCTCTTTCCAGTTTTCTTGAACTGCGCCAACCATAGGAGTAACCATAAACCAGAATCTTTAACATCGTAACAGGATCATAGGCCGAATTGCCTACTCCCCGATCATTCAGCTTAACTCCCAGTTTCTTTAAATCTAAGGCATCAATAAAGGCATCATAGACTCTAACAGGGTCTTCCGCTTTAACATAATCCTCAATAGAATCAGGTAAAAAAGTGATTTGATCTCTATTACCGTAGCGGTAGGACCATAAAGCACGCTTTACAAAAGCGCGCTAGCGGGCAAACCACAACGAGTGAAAGCAAGGTAACAACACGCTTTGCAAAAGCGCAACATCACTACCGAGGCTATATAATCAGTTGTTTTGGGCTTCGAGGGTTTTGTTGTAGAGTTGAGTATCGGAGAGCACCTCAATGGCCTTACTGATATCATCATCGTACTGATAGGAAGCTTCTATTCTTCCCTGCTCGAAGAACTTACGGATTATGAACTCTTCTTTTAGCAAGTGCTTTATCTCAGCCTTATTTGCATCCAAATCTTCATTACGGCTATGTGCCGCAGCACGCTCCAATGGCTCCAGCTCACGTACTATACGATCGAGCGTACCGGTTTCTTCAGCAACGATGCGTAGTTCTTTGATCTGCTTCTCAAGGGGACTGGAGTATGTGAAGGACTTATCTGCCAGCCAAGCCTTGAAGTCGTTATAAACCTGATCAGAAACATAAAAGGTCTTAATGTCTTCAATCTCGCCAAGCCTGGACTCATAGTGATTGCCAAAATCAAAAAACAGATCTTCAGACAAAATACCGATAGCCACCGGGGAAAGTCTTTGCTTCTCCACCGGAAAGTCAGGGGAGATACCACCACCATCATACACAGGCCTGCCAGCACGAGTTTGATATCGCGTCATCAGAGAGTCGGCTATTTTACCTACGCTTCCGTCAGGGTTACGACTGCTGTAATCTATAGCCTGGATACTGCGTCCACTGGGGATATAGTACTTAGCAATGGTTACTTTCATTTGAGAATTATAAGAGAGCGGTAGAGTACGCTGCACAAGCCCCTTACCAAAAGAACGCTGCCCAATAAGCACCCCTCTATCATAGTCCTGAATGACCCCTGCTACTATTTCTGAGGCTGAGGCGCTGGAACTGTTTGTCAACACTGCCAGGGGAATGTCTAAATCCAAAGGATCGTTGAGCGCATTATAGGTAGCATTGGTTTCTTCAATCTTACCAATGGTATTCACCGCGAGTTGCCCTTTGCGGATAAATATGTTTGAAACATTTACCGCCTCATTGAGAAGCCCTCCTGGGTTACTCCGAAGATCAAGCACCACCTTGGTAGCCCCCATTCCTTTTAAAACCTCCAGCGCCTGCGCTACTTCAACAGAGGTGCCATCGGTAAACCCGGTTTGCTTGATGATACCAATCTCATCGTTGAGCATACCATAGTAAGGAACATTAGGGGAGTCTTCCTGAGCGAGTTCTACCTCAATATCCAGCTCCCCTACCTCGGGGCGCAAGACTCTGAGATTAATACTTGAGGCAGACTGACCTTTCAGAAACCCAGAGGCTCTCTCATAGTCTCCTTTTACATTCTGACCGTTCACCATGATAATTTCGTCCCCCCTTCTTAGTCGCACCTCACCTTCTACGGGTTTACCATTTGGCAGTATAACGGTGACCTTACCTTTGCGCAGCCCAATGATAGCACCTACACTGCCGTATTGTCCGGTGGTTTCTGTTCGAACATCTTCAATCTGGTCTTCCGGATAAAATCGCGTATAAGGATCGAGTGAGGACATCATAGCATTGATCCCCGTCTGCATGAAGGTATTGGGGTTGATCTCATCGACATACTGCGCATTTACCTCCTTGAACAGGGTGGCGAAAATATCCAGGTTCTTTATGATGAGAAAGTATTTATCGTTTTGAGGACTGGTAAATGACCAGAGGCCTACCACCAGCATCAGAAAAAATGCCAGATACCTCTTCTTCACGTGCTTCATCTATTGTCGATTTGCTTTTTCAACTTCAACCGCCAAACGTTTAAGGGATTTTGACAGCTTTGCTTCTACGAATTGGTAGGAGGGAATTTCCTTACCTGTATAAATATACGCAATGGACAAAGAAGGTTGTGCTTCTTGATCTGAATAAAGGATGTGTTTGTTTAAGCGGTATGCTTCGCGGATTCTTCTTTTGATCAGGTTGCGATCAACGGCAGTCTTGAACTTGCGCTTTGATACTGAGATGAGAATCTGGTGAGCCCCCCCTTCTGTATGGGGTAAAAAAATTACCTTGAAGGGGTACGAATAAAAAAAGGAGCCTTTTTGAAAAAGCTCCTGAATTATCTTTTTACTATGTAATCTTTCCGCTTTCGGGAAAGTACATTTAACGCTATGGGTGTTGTCTTGACTCAAGGGACCTCAAATTAACAAAACCCCGTTAGCCGGAAAACTACTGCTTGTGTCTTCTCTCGTCAGAGACAGTCAGTTTATGTCTGCCTTTAGCTCTACGGCTTGCCAAAACATTTCTTCCGCTGGCAGAAGCCATTCTTGCCTTGAAACCGTGCTTGTTTCTTCTTTTTCTCTGCGAAGGTTGGAATGTTCTTTTCATGATTTATCTACTGTCTTCTAATTCTGATCTCCAAAAAGGACTGCAAAGATAGAGAGCTTTTTGATTTTTACCAACGTGGCGTAAAAATTTGTTTACCAGTGATCTATCTTCTTTTCGGATAAACGATTGGGATTCGAATTTTTCGAATAGTTTCGCATGTCTATCTCTCACCCGAATAACGGCACAAATTTATGCATTACAAATTCACTTTCACCAACCCCAATACCCATTTTATAGAGATAAGCCTTGAAATTGAGTCAAAAACGGCTAATACAGTACTAAGACTCCCCTCCTGGCGACCGGGCCGATATCAGATTCAGAACTTTGCCAAAAACGTGAAGGATGTACGCTCATATAACGCTACAGGAAATTCTATTGACATTAAGAAAATATCAAAAGACGCCTGGGCGCTTACCAACCAGCCAGGCCCCGTCACTATCAGTTATCGTTATTATGCCTTTGTGATGGATGCGGGTAATTCATGGCTTGATGACGAGCAGTTGTACATTAATTTTATCAACTGTGCGATGTACGCTGAAGAGTTGATGCAGAAGCCCTGCCGTGTAACCCTGGACATACCTAAGAATTATCAAGTCGCCTCAGGGCTTAAGCCAGGGAATAACAATACATTTTCAGCCCCCAGTTATTATCAGCTGGTGGACAGCCCATTGATAGCCAGCCCAACCTTGAGGAAAATCAGCTACAAGGTGGAACAACACCTGTTTCATATATGGATACAGGGGGATTTGCCCAAAACGGATGAAGAGGTAGTAAAAGATTTTCGGCCCTTTACGGAACTACAGATGAAAGTTATGGGTGGTTTTCCGTGTGAAGAGTATCACTTTCTCTTTCAATGCCTGCCTTATAAGCATTATCACGGGGTGGAGCACTGGAACTCTACTGTGATTACCATGGGGCCTTCTGAGGAGCTAAAGGAAAGAACCTTGTACAAAGAGTTTTTAGGAGTGAGCAGCCATGAGCTATTCCATACCTGGAATGTTATCAGGCTGAGACCGGAGGAAATGATGCCCTATGACTTTCAGTCTGAGAATTATCATGAAACGGGGTTTGTGACGGAGGGTGTGACTACCTATTACGGGGATTTATTTCTGGCCCGATGCGGAGTATTTGACCGGGCCGAGTATTTGGCAGAACTTAATAAACTGCTAAAAAGACACTATGATAATGAGGGGCGCAAACACTATTCGGTGGCTGCTTCTTCTTACGACTTATGGCTGGACGGCTATGAAAGGGGAATCCCCGGCAGAAAGGTTTCTATTTACAATGAAGGTGCGCTGGCAGCGCTGATACTGGATTTGAAAATCAGACTAAAAACGGACTCAAAAAGAAGCCTTGACGATGTGATGCGCCTGATGTGGCAGCAGCATGGTAAAAACCTGAAAGGCTACAGCTATCATGATTATCAAAGGGCTGCTGAAACTGTATACGAAGAGTCTCTTGCTGACTATTTCGATCATATTATCAGTGGTATCAGGGGGTATGAGTCTGAACTGGAACAGCTGCTTGCGGCTTTCGGGCTCAAATTCGAATTGAAGGCTTCTATAAAACCTGAGGAGGCGAGCTTTGGTGTCAAGCTAATTAAACACGGAGATCGTTTCTTTATAGACCAGATAGCTCCAGGCTCGGCTGCTGAGCAGGTACTGAGTGCCAAGGATGAAATTCTTATGGCAAACGGAGTGGCTTTTGACGGAAGCTGGCCAGAGGAAGAAAAGGTGGACCTGGAGATCAACCGATTTGGCAGAAAGCTCTCATTTACACTAAAAAAGGAGAAACAAATCCATTTCCCTATTTACCAGGTAGCTTTTTGTGCTGAGGCTACAGACAAGGATAAAGAGAATTTGGAGCAGTGGATTGGTGTTTAGGTGTTTAGGTGTTTAGGTGTTTAGGTGTTTAGGTGTTTAGGTGTTTAGGTGTTTAGGTGTTTAGGTGTTTAGGTGTTTAGGTGTTTAGGTGTTTAGGTGTTTAGGTGTTTAGGTGTTTAGGTGTTTAACGTGGTTTTCGGAAAGGGTAATAAAACATTCATAGCTATTTTTCGAGGTAAACCAAAGATTAAGAAACATCTCCTGAACCACTACCCTTATGGCCACAGAAGGTAGCACACCGCTGTGGCATCCTAACGGATAGCTATTCAAAACAAGCTGCTCAGAAGATTTGCAAATTGTAATAAAACAAGAGAGGCGACCCAAGGGCCGCCTCTCTTGTTTTATTACTGAGATAAGGGTCAGTTAAAAATCTTCTCGTCTATTTCTCCATTGACGACTACCTCAGATGAGATGTAGCTGACTGGTACCGGAAGCTGTCCGCCAGATTGTGTAAAATTAAATGGCACTTTTACACCATCTATCTCACGGTAATCGCTGAGGTCTATGGTACCTGCGGGTCCAATTTCCATGCGTACTTTCAGACCAGAATCGACACTGTAGTATGCAAAGACTGTCATTGCGGCAGAAAGCTTGATTTCCACTCTGTGTGCTTCTTCACCATTCACTTTCTGAATTCCCTTATAGGTAGTTTCAAAACCCATCTCGTTGTAGAATCTTTCACCAAACATAAGCCCCAGATACTTAAGCAAAGAGGCACTGGGGTCCGGAAGCACCTGCTTCTGTCCACCAGCCTTGAGTGCAGCCTCACCGCTATAAAACAGCTGAGTCATTTCACCCTGCCCTGGTACTATCTGTACATCGGCATAGCTGTCAGGGGCAGACCTGTACACCGTACGGCCCAGCTTGAATTCCTGACCAGAGAAAGAGAGGGTACCCTCGCTCTTATTCACCAGAGACTTCACGTTATCAATGGTTTCTCTACCACCTATTGCCTCGATGTACTTATCGAAAATAGACTGAGTACTGATATCGGCAATCTCCACTTTGGTAGGGTCTTCCACCTCATTACCATCAGCATCAAAGAATTTCACTTTACCGAAAGGCTTGAGCTTTTCGGCAATTTCTTCTGCCTTGCCTACGATGACAATGTTGGCATTTTCAGGACGGATGAATTTCCGGGCAGTAGCCTGAATATCTGCTGCAGTGATGGCATCTACCCGCTTAAGATAGTTGGCATAGTAATCTTCCGGCAGATTATTGAGCTTAGCGCTAAGGGCAAACTGTGCTACGGTACCGCGGCTTTCCAGCGATCTGGCAAAGTTACCTCGCAGGGTATTCTTAGCCAGGTCAAGTTCTTCCTGGCTTACCAGCTCATCTCTGAGCCTGTTAAGCTCATACATAAACTGCACCATGGCACTGTCGGTAACTTCGTTTCTCACACTGGCACCAATGCCTACGGTAGCACGGTATCGGCTGCTGCCCATACTGGAGTTAGCGCCATAGGTATAGCCTTTGTCTTCTCTGAGGTTTGAATTTAGCCTGGTAGAGAGGCCGGCTCCGCCCAAAATCTGATTTAGCAAGCTTACTTTTTCATTGTCAGCGCTACCGGGCTTGTTATCAGTGGTATAGGTAATATTGATTACTGATTGTACCGAAGAAGGTCTGTCGACAATCGCCACCACGGTTTCTTCAGGATTTGCCGGAGCCACAAATTTCTCTTTTTCCAGGTCAGCCTTATCCCAATCAGAGAAATACTTCTTTACCAGCTTTTTGGCTTCTTTCTTCTTGATATCTCCTACTACCACGAGGTAGCCAATATTGGGCTTGAAGAATTTATTGTAGTGACTTTTAATGTCGTCCATGGTAATGTTATCCACGGTTTCTTCTGTGGTCATTTCCCCATAGACGTGGTCCTTGCCATAGTTTAAGACCGAACCTACTACTGATGATATCGAATTAGGATTGTCTTTATTCTGTAGCAAACTGGTCTTGGTCTGAGTTTTGGCTTTTTCAAGTTCAGCCTCAGGGAAAGAAGGGTTGTACAGAAAATCAGTCATCAGCTTCAGTACATCTTCCTTATACTTAGACAGTGAAAAGGCACCAATACTGGATGAGCCAACAAAAACGCTGGCTCCCATGAAATCGATCTCTTCGTCCAGTACCTCTTTCGTCTTTGAGGTAGTTCCACCTCTGAGCACAGGGCCCACCATTCCCACATATCCGGCTTTATCTCCTTCCGTGATTGGGCCGGTGATAAAAGATAAGGTCCAGCTCAGGGTTGGTAGTTTATCATTTTCTACTACAATTACCTGCAGTCCGTTTTTCAGGGTAAACTGATCAAAGTCTCCAATCTTCACCTCTTTGGCAGGTGCCGGTTCCGGTAGTTTTGATCTGTCAATCTGTGCTGTTGCCGCCACAGTGAGCAGGGCAAGTGCTATTGTCAATAACTTCTTCATCAGTTATTTCCTCCTTCTTTTTTAATCTTCACTTCTTCTGGTTTTTCTTGCTCGGCCTTAGGTCTGTAGGTGAGCACCACCTTATTTTCAGGTGAAAGGTATTTTTTAGCCGCTCTCTGGATATCCTCGCGGGTTACCTTACGGTAGCGCTCTATCTCTGTATTGATCAACGAGGCGTCTCCGAAATAGACATGATAATTGGCCAGGCTTTGAGCAATAGACTGCACAGAACCATAGCCTGAAATAAAGCTGTTCTCCGTTTGATTCTGCAGCTTTTGAAATTCTCTGTCTGGAATCAGCTCATTTTGAGCGATGGCAATCTGTGCGTCAATTTCAGCCTCCAGTTCATCTACTGTGAACCCCTGATTAGGCAGAGCAAAGTTGATAAACAGGCCGCCATCTTCAAGGCCTAACGGAATGGTCTGGATAGCCAGGGCCATTTGTTTCTCATCGCTGATTACTTTCTGAAAGCGGGAAGACTGTCCACCTGAGAGCAATGTTGTAAGCATTTGGATGGCATAATAATCGTCAGTACCCTGTGGAGGCATGCGATAGCCCTGAATCACAGCAGGCACCTGCACATTATCAAAAACCGTTTCTCTTACACCATCTTCACCCAGCTCAGGGGCTACAATGGTAGGCCTTGGGATATCTTTGGTACCACGCTCAATCTCACTAAAGTAAGCGGCTACCAGGGCTTTGGTTTCTTCTATATCGATATCTCCGGCAATGGAGAGCGTGGCATTATTCGGCACGTAAAAGGTCTCGTAGAAATCTACAAAATCACCTTCTGTAGCAGCATCTATGTCTGCAAAAGAGCCGATGGGTGACCACTCGTAGCTCGTACCTACATAGGCAGCCTTAAGCATGTTCTCCAGCACAGACCCATAAGGCTGGTTGTCTACTCTCAATCGCTTCTCTTCCTTCACCACCTCTTTTTGTGTGGCTATACCTGTAGAGTCAATCTTAGCATGCAGCATGCGCTCTGACTCCATATAAAGCCCCAGTTCGAGCTGGTTTGATGGAAGCGTCTGGTAGTAATAAGTACGGTCGCTGGAAGTGTTGGCATTTAACTGGCCACCAGCTGCCTGGATAATTTTGAAATATTCACCACGCTCAATATTGGGTGAGCCTTCAAACATCAGGTGCTCAAAGAAGTGCGCAAAACCGGTACGGCCCGGAGGTTCATTTTTTGAACCTACATGGTAAAGCACGGCCACTGTAGCAATGGGGGTGCTGTTATCCTGGTGAAGAATGACATGCAAGCCATTGGGCAGGTCGTATTCTTCGAATTCAATATTCTGGGCATTCAGGCCAAGGGCAAGCACTCCGCAGAACAGTAAAGTCAATTTTAGTTTCCTCAACATAATCTGAAATTCATTTCTCGTTTGAGAAACGAAGAAAATGTCAAAAGGAAATGTTTCGATCAACGAAATGTTAAGCGGAAATTGCTGAAGATCAGCGGAAGAATAACCTTATCTGATCAGTGTAGACTCTTCAGAATGTCTTGTGCCTCATGCCATTTCAAGCGCGGCCCATACTGTGCCACTACCCTGGAAGATGCCATACTGGCAAGCTTGCCTGCTGCCGCATAGGTGAGACCATTGGTAATACCATACAGAAAAGCTCCGGCAAACATATCTCCGGCTCCATTGGTATCGAGTGCATCTACGGAATAAGGCTCTATATCTATGAAGGTATCGCCATCATAAATCATTGCACCGTTTTTACCCTGGGTAATCACAAAACGCTTTGCCTCTTTTTTCATGGCTTCGCGGGCCTCCTCAAGATTATCTTTACCTGTATAGGCCATGGCTTCATCTTCATTACAGAAGAGCAGGTCTACGGAGGCACCAATCACGTCTTCGAAATTAGACTTGAAAGTCTGCACAATGAAGGGGTCAGATAACGTAATGGCTGTGAGCACATCATTTTCTTCGGCTATCTTCTTGCCCCTTTTCATAGCTTGCACACCTGTGGAAGATGATACGAGGTAGCCTTCCAGATACACGTACTTGGATTCCTTAATGGCATGCTCATCAATCTCATCTACAGAGAGGTCACTGGTGATTCCCAGAAAGGTATTCATGGTACGGTCGGCATCAGAAGTAATCATCACCAGGCATTTACCGGTAATGCCCGCTGCTCGCTGGGCGTTGTCAAGGTTGGTATCTACGCCTGCCTCATTCATATCTTTGAGGTAGAAATCTCCATACTCATCGTTGGCCACCTTGCAGGAGTAGAAGGATTTACCACCAAACTGGCTGATGGCAATAATAGAGTTGGCTGCCGAGCCACCAGATTTTCTGACTATTTCTTCGTGATCTATGGCACCTATCAGCCTGAACTGTGTAGCCTCGTCTACCAGGGTCATCACCCCTTTATCTACTTTATGATCATATAGAAACTGGTGATCTACTTTAAACTCCAGATCTACCAGGGCATTTCCTATGCCATAAACATCATACTTCTTCTTCATCACTAATGCTATATAAAAGGAGCTCGTTTATACTCCTTGGTTTCGTCAAATAGTTTCCTGTAGGTGATATGGGTTTTGAGCACCTTACTACCAATATGCTCCACTACCCGCATCATTTTCGGATTGAAATCTCCAATCCAGTTCATTTCAATGTCTTTGTAAGGGAAGCCTTTTTTCCAGGCCATTTTTTTCACATAGTTCACCACCAGCGCTCCTTCGACTCCCTTTCGCTGATGCTCCGGTACTACACCAAAAATAATTCCGAGGCCTTTTTTGCAAGCGCCCGTCTTGAGCATGTAAAGGGTTCTGAGTTTGCTGATGAGATTCCACTTACCGTTCAGGTGCTTGTAGATCTGATTCAGGTCCGGCATGGAAATAAACATAGCCACAGCTTCGCCCTTATAAAAAGCAAACCATAAAAGTCTTTTATCAGCTGCTGCCTTCAGTGTCTTAAACAGGCGATCTGCCTGTTTTACAGTCATAGGCTTTACCCCGCTATGCCCTGCCCAGGCTTTATTGTATACGTTATGAAAATACTCATGTGCTCTGTTGAATTCTCCACGTTTGATATGCCTGAACTCATAGTCAGGGTTATCCAGCACTACCTGGGCTTTCTCATAAAACCGGGGGGCAAAATCAACCTCATTGCCAAAAGGACGTTCATAGGTAAATTGCTTAAAATATACCTGGAACCCATAATTTTCGAGAAGTTGCTGGTAATAACCAAAGTTGTAGGGCATTTGAAAATTCGGCTCTGTAAAGCCGTCTACCAACAAACCCCACCAGCTGTTTCTGTCTCCAAAATTTATCGGCCCATCTACGGCTTCCATGCCTTTGGACTTGAGCCATTCTATGCATTTATCAAATAGCAGGTCTGCGGCTTCCTGATTATTCTCACACTCAAAGAAGCCCATACCTCCTGTAGGCTGGTCATGGGTATGCGCTGTTTTACCATTGACAAAGGCAGCGATACGCCCGATTACCTGGTCAGCATCATTTTTCAGAATCCATCTGATGGCTTCACCTGTCCTGAAGTTCTTGTTTTGAGCGGGATCAAAAACAGCCACAATGTCCTTATCGAGGGGACGAATCCAGTTTTTCTCATCCTTGTAAAGTCTTACAGGGAGTTGGATAAATTCTTTTTCGGTTTGTTTGTTGGTAACTTCTACCAGCGTCATTGATTCGGGCTAAAGACCCCAAAAATAGAGAGATAAAAATAACAATGAAATCAGGGCACAGATTATTGTAAAATTGGCAGAGTGATAAAGCTGCATCGCGCGGAGGTAACAGCCCCTTAGTTACTCAGTGCTTTGGCCCTATCGGGGTAATCAGTAATGATGCCATCCACTCCTTTTTTCACCAGTTGCTTCATATCCTTCAGGGTATTCACCGTCCATGGCACCACCTTCATTCCCTGTTCATGGCAGTAGACTATATCTTTCTTGTCAATCAGCCTGAAATTGGGACTATACACCTGAGGAATAAAACCGAGGCTTTCAATATTGGCCGCTACGCCTTTTCTGTTTTCAACCAATGCTACAAGGCTCACCTGAGGGTAGGTTTTATGGAAATACTGAAGCACCCGAAAGTCAAAGCATTGGATGGTGTATCGGTCTGCAGAAAGTTTCGAGGCTATAGTAGCCTGCACTATATCTGAAAACTCATTTATCATAGGGTGATAGACACCATCCCTGGAAGGGCTGCTCTTCAGCTCGATGTTATAGCCCACCTTTGGCAGATTATTTTTAGCAATATACTCCTCTACCGCGTCAATCATATCATTCAGCAGAGGCTTCACCGTCTTCATCTTTTGCTGCTCAGGAAAGCGGGCATTGCCGCGCGAGCCACAATCAAAGGCTCTTACCTGCTCATAGGTCATTTCATAGATGTTGAGTTCTTTTGACTCACCGGTGGCAACGGCAGTACCATCAGGTTTGGTACAAATACCGCCAGACATATAAGGCTCATGAGAAATGACCACCTGCTTATCTTTTGTAATGACCACATCCAACTCAAGGGTAGTCACGCCCTCATCCAATGCCCTTAAAAAAGCAGGAATGGTATTCTCAGGCAGTAAACCCCGTGCACCACGGTGCCCCTGAATATCCAGTGTTTGTGCTACTGACCATTGAATTGGCAGTAAGAGGAAGACTACCACGTACTTTTTCATATCTCTCATTTTGCTAAAGTCGGACTATACAACAGACTGTCTATTGGATGAACCAGATCAAAAGTAGAAAAACCACTGAAAAGGATTGTTAACTGATAATTAAACTTGCGTACCAGACATCACTATTAATCCATAAGTACCCGTAGTAACCGGGAGCGAGGGATTGATCTTTTCTTTTAGAGCCTTGAGAACCGTACACACATTAGCCCTGTTGACAATGAGAGACGGAAGGGAGCCAAGCCTGAAGCCCCCTGCTAAGCAGATCTCCCACAAGTCAAATTGCTCATTTGATTTGAGCATTAAATTAGTGTTATTGTTGGCTCAGAGGCGTTTTGGTAGCCCTGCACCTTCTGAAAAACTGTGAACTGAACGAATATTAATGATGAAGAAAATTACAATTGCCCTGTTTTTTTTAATGCCGCTCATGGTATTAGGACAGTATGAAAAAGGCAGAAAATTTGAACAGCTCGGCACCACCCTGCCCAGCCCCAACCAATACCGCACCGGCTCGGGAGCTCCCGGACCTGACTACTGGCAGCAACAGGCCGATTACAATATTGCGGTGGAACTGGACGATGATAACCAGCGGGTTACCGGCTCAGAAACCGTCACTTACACCAACAATTCTCCCTCTACACTCAAATACCTGTGGCTGCAGCTAGACCAGAACGTGAGAAAGAATAACAGCGTAGGTTCTCAGGTAAATGGCAATCAACGCATTTCTACCAGAGCCAAGAGCGTTTCTGGAGCTTTTGTACAAAGCGCCACAGGCGACTATGGTTATGACGGTGGTTTTAAGCTTCAAAGTGTTACAGATGTGGCAGGCAAGGACCTGACCTACCTTGTAAACAACACCATGATGAAAATAAGCTTGCCTCAGCCTCTTAAAACAGGTGAGTCTTATAGCTTCAAAATCTCCTGGTACTATAATGTAAACAACCGTGCTACCCGCGGTGGTCGCTCTGGCTATGAGTACTTTGAAGAGGACAAGAACTACCTCTATACCATTGCCCAGTTTTACCCTCGCATGGCCGTGTATGACGATGTGAATGGCTGGCAAAATAAGCAGTTTCTCGGTTCAGGGGAGTTTGCCCTGAGTTTTGGCAATTTTGAGGTCGCCATTACCGTACCCTCAGATCACATGGTGGCTTCTACAGGCACCTTGCAAAACCCTTCCGATGTGCTCTCAAAAGAAGAGTTGAGGCGTTTTGAAAAAGCCAAGAAGAGCTTTAACAAGCCGGTAATTATCAGAACGGAAAAAGAGGCCCGTGCTTTGGAAAAGAAACGTGCCAGCGATAAGTCTACCTGGGTATTTAAGGCCGAAATGGTAAGAGACTTTGCCTTTGCTTCTTCGCGCAAGTTCATCTGGGATACCCAGGCCGTAAAATTACCGGGAGGCGGTACCACCCTGGCCATGTCTTACTACCCAAAAGAGGGCAATCCGCTGTGGGAAAGAGAGTCTACCAAAGCCGTAGTAAACACCCTCACCTATTACTCTGAAAAAACCATTGACTACCCTTACCCAAAGGCTATTTCAGTACATGCTGCGAGCATAGGCATGGAGTACCCGATGATTTGCTTCAACTTTGGGCGACCTAACCCTGATGGCAGCTACAACGACCAGATCAAAACGCGAATGGTATTTGTGATTGTGCATGAGGTGGGGCATAACTTCTTTCCCATGATTATCAATTCTGACGAAAGACAATGGGCCTGGATGGATGAAGGCCTGGACTCTTTCCTGGAATATATGACCATGAAAGAGTACTACCCTGACCTGCCCTATACCTCTAACTCTCCGGCTGCTATTGTGCCTTATATGAAAGGTAGCAAGAACTTTATGAGCCCTATTATGACCAACCCTGAGCAGTCTAAACAGCTGGGACCCGAGGCGTATTCAAAACCTTCAGCGGCCCTGGTGGTGCTGCGTGAGTCAGTAATGGGACCAGAGCTTTTTGACCAGGCTCTGAAAGAGTACTCTGAGCGCTGGGCATTTAAGCACCCCAAGCCGGCAGACTTTTTCAGAACCATGGAAGATGCTTCTGCGGTGGATCTGGACTGGTTTTGGAAGGGCTGGTTTTACAGCACTGACAATGTGGATATTGAAGTGAGCGATGTAAAATGGTTTAAGCTCAAAGGTGAGTCTCAGTCTATGGAAGGTCAGGTACAGGCGCAGCCCGGCAACCTCGGCAGCGGCTTGGCTGATGACAGCAACCCTTTTTATGGAGAGCCTCAGGTACTGGATATAGGCGATAGCCAGGTAAGCTCAGAATACCGAAGTGGCTACGACAATCAAGAGATTAAAAATCGCTTTGCCGGTAAAAATCTCTACCAGGTTACACTGGAAAACAAAGGAGGCCTCATGACGCCCCTGATCATTGAGTGGACCTACAAAGACGGATCAAAAGAGATAGAGACGATTCCTGCCGAAATATGGAGAAAAAACGAAGAGAAGGTGGTGCATATTTTTGCCAAAGACAAAGAGGTAGACAGCATGCGCTTTGACCCCAACAATGAGTTGGCAGATACGGACACCAAAAACAATGCTTTTCCTAAATCAGGGTCAAGCCGCTTTGGTGACTTCAAAAAGAAACAAGGGAACTAAATAACCTGAGTTTGATGACGTGAGCGAATGTCATCAGAAAGAGATCACGGATAGTTTTCTTCGTTTGTCTAATGGAAACAAAGAAAATTTTCGAGATGACAGTATCGATATACTATTCTATAAATTGATGGTAGAACTCAAGTAAATACACGATTTCTACTTAGAAAAAGCCTGCTCTCTGACAATTCAGAAGGCAGGCTTTTTTATACACCGCTCATCAAAGACCGCCAACCTTTCTTCTGTACCTCAGTAAAGAAATCCAGATAACTCAAAATTAGTTGTGGAAGAAACTGAAGTACAAGTACAGGAGCATCCTGTGCACCATCTTGCCATTCCTCTTTTTATACTCACCAGTATCCCCTACTTCGGAGCTGTGCTGTATGACTACCTCAACTGCTGTGAAACTGACAGCACCTTTGCCTGGTTCGGAGCCTTCTATCTGAGCCTGGGCGGACTCTACCTGATCAAGAAAATGCTACACCGCCAGGGCTTCTAAAGTATAAAAAGGAGATAATTTTGTCTTATTTTCTTAATCACAACATCCTCGCTTTGACTTAAGCAAAGCTGACTTTTCTTTCAAAAAGAATTCAGTTAGATTGGAGTGTTCACCTGATAATGATTAAACCGGAAAACCCTGAGAATGAAGCCGAGCGTCTCAGCTCGCTTAGCGATTATCATATTCTTGACACACTGCCAGAGCAAGCTTATGATGACATCGTAGCCATTGCTGCACAGATTTGTGGAGCACCCATTGCACTCATCTCACTTATTGACGAAAACAGACAATGGATCAAAGCCAGGTACGGCATACCTTCGGCTATCACTGAACTTCCCAGGGAAATCACCTGCTGTGCCCATACCATTCTGAAACCCAACGAAATATTAGAGGTAGAAGATGCTTCAAAGGATAACCGTTTCTGTGACAATCCACTGGTCATTAACGACCCCAACATTCAATTCTATGCCGGTGCCGCTTTTACTAATAAAGATGGCCTGACCCTGGGCACGCTCTGCGTGATAGACCATAAGCCCAACAAGCTTACAGAAGCACAACGTCAGTCTTTGCAAGCTCTCGCCAGACAGGTAATGGCTCTGCTGGACCTGAGGAGAGAGACACAAGATTTTGACCTGAATAAAAGTCATTTTCAGGAGCTGGTTGAAACTATCAGCGATGTAATTTACGATCTGGACGAGCTGGGCAACTTCACCTATGTCAACCCGGCTCTTGCCGAATTGTCTGGCTATACCAAAGAAGAGCTGCTGGAAAAAGCTTATTACGACCTGGTGCACCCTAATGCGATGGAAGGACTTGGCCAGTTCTATTACGAACAGATTAAAAACGGCAATGACTCCTCCTACTACGAATTCCCGATTGTAACTAAAAAAGGAGAGACCATATGGCTGGGCCAGACTGTAAAAATCTTCTTTGACGGAGACAGGGTAGCGAGAGTAGGTGCCGTGGCAAAAGATGTAACAGAGCTCAAACGTGTTGGCAAAGAGCTCAAAGAAAGTGAGTCGCTATACCGGCTGCTTTCAGAAAACTCTAAAAATCTGGTATGCCTGCAGCGAACGGATGGCTCTTTTACCTATGCTTCTCCTTCGGCCCTAAGCATTACCGGTTATACTCCTGAGGAATTTATTCACTCTGAATCGTACACTCGCATACACCCTGATGACATAGGCCGGGTAGCAGATGAGTTTGTAAAAGTACTAAAGGGCGAAGATCAGATAACGCAATACCGATATGAGAAAAAATCGGGTGAAATTATCTGGATCGAAACCGTAGCCAGGCCCATACTAGATGAGCATGGTGAAGTGATCAATGTGCAGACCTCTTCAAGAGACATTTCGCTCAGAAAGAAAAACGAAGAACGGATAAGGCGGGAAGAAGCCAACCTTAAGGCACTGATAGAAAACTCTACGGACATTATCTGGTCGATAGATAAAGATTTTCGTTTTATCACCTTCAACAGCCGCTTTCATGAGTCGATCAAAAGCCAGATCAACGTTGACCTGAAAATTGGTGACAAAGTGCTTTTTACGAATTTCCCTCAAAAGGCAGCTGATCTATGGATGTCGCTATATAACCGTGCTTTTAACGGTGAGCGCTTTATAGAAGAAATGAGGGCCATTTCAGACAAGGACACCTTTTACGAATGCTCGTTCAACCCCATTGTTGACGACCATAACGAGGTAATCGGGGTCTCGGTGTTTTCCAGAGATGTAAGTGAGCGGGTAAGAATAGAGATGAAGCGGCAACGCTTTCAGCAGGGCCTCGCCATGCTCAACGACCTTTCTTCCAGCTATGATCTGGATTATAGCGAACTGATTGAAAAAGCCATCAGAGAGGTTTGCCTCTTTTACGAAATGGAGCTGGGTATCCTCAGTAACATAGATGGAGAGAGTTATGTAATCCGTTATGTGGTGTCAATTAATGAGGCACCCCCATTTAAAAAGCATGATGAATTCATATTAGGCGATACCTTTTGCGAAATCACCAATGAAGCACAGGAGATTGTGGCCATCAACAATGCAGGGCTCTCACAGCACAAAAACCATCGCTGCTATGAGCTTATGGGACTGGAGTCTTACCTGGGTTCACCTATAAACATTGGTAAGGAAAAATATGGTACGCTCAGCCTTTCTTCCAAGGCAGCACGCGCCTTGCCCTTCGACAATTATGACAAGGAGTTTTTTGAGGTATTTGCACGTTGGATAGGTGCTATTCTGGAGCGCAGAAACTACGAAAAGCTACTTTTAGCGGCCAAAGAAAATGCAGAGAACGCCTCAAAAGCCAAGGCCAACTTCCTCTCCACCATGTCTCACGAAATCAGAACACCGCTGAATGCCATCATAGGCATGACGCACATTCTGATGCAGGACAGCCCTAAAAAGAATCAGCTGGAGAACCTCAACATCCTTAAATTCTCCGGAGAAAACCTACTGGTACTCGTAAATGACGTACTGGATATTAACAAAATTGAGTCGGGCAAGCTACTGCTGGAGCAATCTGACTTTAACCTGAAGGAATTGCTGGAGAGCATCAGAAGCGCTCTCATCTATAGCATTGAAGAGAAAGGCCTGGAGAGCAAAATCCACTATGATACCGACCTGCCGGAGATCATGACGGGTGACTCTATGCGCATTGCCCAGGTGCTCAACAACCTGCTGAGCAACGCCATTAAATTCACGAGGCAAGGCACCATTTCCATACTGGCAGAAAACCGGGGTATTAAAGACGGTGTGGTAAAGGTTTATCTGGAGGTGCAGGATAGCGGTATTGGCATCTCACAAAAAGAGCTCGACAAAATATTCCAACGCTTTACCCAGGCCAAATCAAGCACCTCACGAGAGTATGGTGGTTCAGGGCTGGGCCTGAGTATCGTCAAAGGTTTACTGGAGCTAATGGACTCCGATATACACGTAGAAAGCTCTACTGACAATGGATCAAAATTCTTTTTTGAATTACTGCTGCCAGTAGCCGAGCAGAGCACCAAAACGGCCAGTGTCTATCAACCAAACCTCGATCGCCTGTCTATCAGCAACATCAATATTCTGCTGGTAGAGGATAATAAAGTAAACCAACTGGTGGCTGAAAAATTCCTCAATAAATGGGGAGTAGACGTTACCATTGCTGAAAATGGCCAGGAGGCCGTGGACATTGTAAAAGAGGAGGAATTCAGCCTTATTTTAATGGACCTGCAAATGCCCATTATGGATGGCTACGAGGCCACCCAGCAAATACGCAAAATGGGGGTTGAAACACCTATACTGGCACTGACGGCCTCCGTGAGGATAGGACAGAAAAATCGTGCTATGAGCGTAGGTATGAACGATTTTCTGGTTAAGCCACTCACTCCTTCAGACCTTTACAGCAAGCTGGCCAGGTACATCTCAGATGGCGATATTGGAGAAAAACCTCAGGAAATCACCCTGCCTTATGAAGCCAGGCGTGATATGTCTTTCCAGGCACTGAGAGATATGCTACAGGGAGACGATGATTTCAAAGCTGAAGTGGTGCCACTCTACATCAAAAACATACAGTCGATCAACCGCCTGCTCCCCATGAATATTGAGAAGGGAGACATCAAATCTGCTGACAGGCTCAGGCACAAAATGCTCACCACCCTGCACACGCTGGAAGCTACCACCATCCGCTCACTGATGGATGACGGCATCGCCCTTATTGGTAAGGATAATCAGGAGCAAAAAATGAAGGAATTTGTAGATCAGCTGGGCCAGGCTTGTGAGGTAATGGAGAAGCGACTCGAAGATTTTTTAAGCTAAGAATTAGAATAGTTTCCCGTATTGGGAACCTTAGAGCAAAATAGTCCAAAAGAGCTGTATCAAGATTCTTATCAAAAAACAGCCAGTTTTCTTTGTATTCCAGTATTAGTTCAGTCAAGCAGAGTTGTCGTTAAATCTTAGCCCGATTTCTGCTTAGTCAATCAAACTATGGTAAAAGAAAGCTCTACAGACAAGGAAGCCTTGCAAACAACTACAGAGATTCTGATTGTAGAAGACGACATAGTCGCTGCTACTTTACTTAAAAAGACCCTGGTGGACCTGGGCCATTCGGTAGTGGGCGTGGCCATGGAAGGCAGGCGTGCCATCCAGATGGCTCGCGAAACCCGACCACAGCTCATGATGGTAGACTACCAGCTGGAAGATGATCTGAACGGGGCTGATGTTACCAGGCAAGTACTGGAAGAACAGGCAGTGGCTGTGATTTATGTTACCTCCAAGTCTGACAAAGAGACGCTCGATTCCATAGCACAAACAAATCCTGACGGCTATATCCTCAAGCCTTTCAATCGCAAAGAGATCGGCATGGTGATTAATACCGTACTGGAGAAGTTTAACCAACAGAAGATTCTCAACTCGCTGAACGAGGAGCTGGGCATTAAGGTAGAGATGACCAACGAGGAGCTCAAAAACAGCCTCGAAAAGCTGAAAATTGAGGTAGAGCTCAGAAAAGAAGCCGAGATTCGCCTGAAAGAGGCCCTTAAAAGAGAAAAGGAGTTCAGTGATATCAAATCAAGGCTGGCAGCCAGTATCTCTCATGAGTTCAAAACACCACTAACCTCCATTCTATCATCCACACAGATTCTGCAGATGCGTAATGAGGGCTCAGAAAATGAAGCAGCCAACGCCAAGCACCTCACCCGCATAGAGGAGTCTACCATGCACCTGAAAAAGATTCTATCCAACATTCTGTTTATAGAAAACAGCGGACTGGAAGGAGCCGGCAACTCTGAAACCATTATTGAGCTGGAAGACTTTGTGAAATCGGTAATCTCAGAAGTAAGCAACGAATACAGACAGTCTTCTCCGGTAACCATGAATATTTACAATGCACCGGAAACTATCAGCACCTACTCAGAACTGCTGAAGCAGATACTGATCAACCTTACCTCCAATGCCCTGAAGTACTCGCCTAAAAAGAGCCCTGTGGCGGTGAACGTGACTGGTAAGAAAGATGAGCTGATCTTTGAGTTTATAGACCAGGGAATAGGCATACCGGAAGAAGATCAGCAACACTTGTTTCAGTACTTCTTCAGAGCTAAAAACACCGATACCATTTCAGGAAACGGACTAGGGCTGGCCATTACCAAAAACTTTGCTACCATACTCAATGCCGACCTGACCTTTATAAGTGCCCAAAATAAGGGTACCACCTTTATACTGCGCTTACCTATCAAAGACAAAGACAGAAGAAAGCCGAGAACAAGATAGCCGCTAAAGTGGCTATTGACCATTTTACGCATAACCCAACAGACTCTCTTTCACCGGAGCCCATTATCTAGAAATACCAATCACCTGAACAGGCGACAGACTTTCTATTGCATAAACCGGGTTGAATTTTCACTACCTTGCTGTAACCCAACATTACAGCTTTGACTATTTCTACTGCCCAAAACAGGCTGCTCTCCCTGGATGTATTCCGTGGAATGACCATCGCCTTTATGATCCTGGTAAACACACCCGGTACCTGGTCTCATGTGTACCCTCCCCTGCTTCATGCCAAATGGCACGGAGCCACGCCTACCGATATGGTATTTCCCTTCTTTCTGTTTATTGTGGGCATTACGCTTTACCTCTCCTCCACCAAGTTTCTGCACCAGCTTAGCGCTGCGGCTTCTAAAAAGATACTGAGGCGCACGCTGCTAATTTTTCTGATTGGCCTTGCACTTAACTGGTTTCCCTTTACCCGTGAGCTGGCCAACCTGCGCATTATGGGTGTATTGCAACGCATTGCCGTAGCCTATGGCATTGGTGCTTTTATTTGCCTGTGGCTGCCCTTGCGTCAGCTGTGGAAAGCCGGTGCGCTGCTACTGCTTGGCTACTGGGTACTGACGCTGGCCTTTGGCGGAGATGATCCCTACTCGCTGGAAAACAACCTGGGGCTCAAGATTGATCGCTTTCTGCTGGGCGATAGTCATCTCTATGGAGGCTTTGGCATTAAATTCGACCCCGAAGGTCTCTTCAGCACCCTGCCCGCGGTGGGTACCGTTATTTTTGGCTACTATATAGGCGCCCTGATCAAACGCGCTGAAGACACCGGCCTGCTGGTAAAGAATATGCTGCTTATCGGGGTACTGGCCATTTTTGCCGGGCTGGCCTGGAACATTTATTTCCCTATTAACAAACCCCTGTGGACCAGCAGCTATGTGCTTTATGCCGGTGGTATTGCCTGCTGCTTTCTGGCAGTATTGATTGAGCTGATTGACATCAGGGGGGTAAAAAACTGGACCAAACCCTTCCAGGTTTTCGGCCTCAACCCGCTGATCATTTATGTGCTTTCCGGCCTGTTGGTAAAGGTGATGCTCTTTCTCATCAAATGGGAAGATGCTGCCGGTAAAACCCGCAATGCCTACAGTTGGCTTTACAATGATGTATTTGCGGCCATGCTACCCAACCAGCTAAAGTTCGCCTCCCTCCTCTTTGCCCTCACCATTGTGGGCTTCTGCTGGCTGGTCGGTTATGGACTGTATAAAAAGAAGATTGTGATTAAGGTGTGAAGGCAAACAACAGCCTTGGGTTAAAATCTGAGGCCGTTGTTTGCTTTGGTCAGGTCACCGTGGCTACCCCACCCTACCAGCCGCTTGCGTCCCGCGAGTGGCGCAAACCGAACGCCTACCAACCCCCATGCCTTCCACCACCATCAGGGTCTCCGCAGGGACCCTGGATGACAGAGAAAGTACTACCCCGAGGAACAGGGAACTCCACCCCGTCAGCACCGAGATAACTCAGAGGTCATACTAAGCTTTTTAACCCGGATGATGCAATAGAAATCGTGATGAAGCCATAAATCGCAAAGAATCAGGCAGTTCGGCTTTGATAGCATAGCAGTGCCTCCGCTAAAGCTATGGCAACACGCGGACCGCTATGGTGAGAAGCAGAACAAAGCAAAGCGACTGATTCAAAGAGAGTTATGGCTGTAATAGAAAGTCTATTGTATTATTTGGGTTTAAGGATAGCTCATTTAAAAGTCAACCCAAAACCAAATCAGCATCAAGGTCAGACGGTATTTGGGGTCAGAAACTGACCTATCCATCGGTCGGACCCAACTTGTGGTACTGTAGATATTGGTCAGACCGTGGAGACCTCCACGCCAGCCCCTTGGTTCTGCCCGTTGCACGAGTCAAACACCTAATACACGCCCCAAGCAATCGTATGGCACTTCAAAATCAAGGTCAGCCGGTGTATAAAACACAAAATATCTTCAGCCTCAGATTAATCGTGAAAAACCCGTAATTCTCTTCACGCTAAATCAGAGAAATCATTAATATTGCAACCCGATTGGTTGTATCCCTCATTGTTAGCAACTTTTCATAAGAGTACGGGATGTGGCGCCTGCCTTCGTCACACTCCGGCAGACAGGCAGCCTGGGCTGCTTGTGGTATTAGAAGTCAATGCGCAAGTGTGTTCATTGGTGTCTTTAGGTAATATTGATAGTACGGGATGTGGCGCAGCCCGGTAGCGTGCTCGTCTGGGGGGCGAGAGGTCGCAGGTTCAAATCCTGTCATCCCGACAAACTACTGAAAGCCAGCTGAAAAGCTGGCTTTTTTTCATTAAAAGCCGTGTCAAACTTGTTTGTAAGCAAGCTTTAAATAAAAAAGTGTTGCTACGCCAGCAGCAAACACTTTCAGTAAGTATTAGTCCCCCACCATTCAGGATCAGCTCAGCTAATCCTGGTACCTCTTCATTTCTAAACAATACCTAAACCAAATACCAACTCAAACCACTCCTCCCTCTTCGATAAATCAGTCAATTTGATGTCAGTCCAGATAGGTGGTATCATCCCCTCTCTTAATTGCTTTTTTCGTATTGCTTGTGTTAAGTACTTCTAATTGATAATCGGCTATTGACTTGATCCGCTTAAAACGGTCCTCTTTATCCAACCCCTCTTGAATTAACACTGAATTCATACTTTCAATATTTGAAAGAACCGTTAATTCGTTAATACTGGCAAAGTCTCGGATGTTCAGATTCTTTTTAGCATGTACAGTATTCGCTTCACGCCAGTCTCTGGCCGTGCATCCAAACAAAGCCACATTTAATAAATCCGCTTCTTCAGCATAAGCAAGCCACTCCATATTTTTAGTGTAATTCTTATTCGGAAGAATGTGTTTTTGAATAGCGTCTGTCTGTATCTGGTAGTTCGTTTTACTCAATAATCGCTTTACATCCCATTCAAGACTGTAACGATTCGTTTCTATCTCTTTGAGTCTCTGATATTCTGTAATCAGGTAGAGTTTAAAAGTTGGGCTGACCCAACTTCCAAATTCAAAAGCAATATCTCTATGTGCATAGGTTCATCCGTACCTACCGGCTTTAGCCATCAAACCGATAGCATTGGTTTTTCCTACCCATTCTTTCACGCTAATTTTAAAGCTATTCAGCCCTGCACTCTGGCTAATTATGGCGAATTCGCCATAATTAAAATTCGGGTTATTGATTTTCTCTTAAACACTTAAAAACTCAAGGGTATTGCGATTTCTGAGCCAATCCGCAATAAAGAAACCACCGTCCTTTGCTTTTAACATATCAGTCAGGCAAATAAAGTCATCGCCATCAACATGTGAGATATTGATTTCTTTATCAATCACTGTGATTTTCTTGTTCTTTGACATTGTTTAAGTACTACAATAATCGCTTAACTAATATTAGTGCTTTCTATCCGGATTGTACTCCGGTTTTTTGAAAAAACAACCTCACAAGGACTCAAAGTACAAACAAAGCAGAACCGAAGCCTCACCCTACTAATTCAAGAAGTCAGTCTGAATTTCACTAAGTAAGTATTCGAGGTTAATCTCAAAGGCTTTCTTGTCTGGAAACCCCAACGTTCAGTATCAGCAAAGCTACCCCCTTGTTCCCAGCTATTTCTTTATGGCTTTTCTTAAACTCCCCACCTTTTTATAAGGCTTTACTACCTCCTCCGATACAGCCGCCCTTAGCTGCTTATTGGCCTTGTCCAAAAGCTCATTCTGCTCCTTGATCAGCCGCAGCAGATCATGCATGGCCTCTAAGTTTTCCAGCTGATGGTAGACAAGGGCTTCAAGATCGGCTTTGGTATATCGTTTCATATCTAGCACTTCAGGTATTTTGATGAAATCTTTAGAAAAACTTATTAAACCTATCAAATACCTTATGCATTTCAAAGCAATACTTTAGAAAAGCTAAAAATAAATTATACTGAACTATATTTATCTTCAGAAAAAGAGCACACCATGACTTCACTCGGACTTTATCTGGCCAAAAAATCTGTAAACAAGGCAATGGTTTCCCGAAAAACCGGGCTTAGCCAAGCAAGACTTAGCGAGCTAAGCTCCAATGAAAACACTCACCTCAGAGCCAAAGAGCTATACCTTATAGCGCTTGCCATCGATGTTGATCCTTGCGAGGTTCTAAAGGATGTTTTTACACACGTTAGATTGGAAATGGAAGAATAATGCATTTAGTAGAACCAGATATTGGACTAATTCCGAAAATAACACCAATGGTTTTTTCCGAATGGAAGGCTAATGCCTATTCTCAATGTATCACCAGGAAACAGAAAAAAGAGAGAGGTCAGTTTTTTACTCCATCGGAATTAGCTGCCTTCATGGCCTCATTTGCCTGCATGAATAAAGAATTGGATCGGATTAGAGTTCTTGACCCGGGCTGTGGCACCCTTACACTTACATGCGCACTTTTACAGGAATTAGCGGCACGAAGCCCAAACATCCGCCAAATCGAAGTTGACGCTTATGATATTGACGCTTCCTTAGGTGAACTTAACGAGGAGATCATTGACTCAATAACAAGCTGGGGACAAGAGCAAGAGATAGACATCAAAATAAATTTCTTACAAGAGGACTTTATTCTTTACAATAGGGAAATTCTACAGGTAGAAGACCCTATGGGTAACTATGACTATGTCATATCGAATCCGCCTTATTTCAAAATCGGAAAACAAGACCCTAGGTTGCAAGTTTTCAAAGATAAACTTCATGGCCAGCAAAACATCTATGGACTGTTCTTATTGGCTTCGCTAAATCTGCTTAAAGACGGAGGTCAATTAATTTTCCTGATACCTAGAAGTTTTACTTCCGGATTATACTTTCAAAGTTTTCGAGAACAGTTTTTATCTATTGCTACACTTAGACACATCCACATCTTTGGCTCCAGAATCGAAGGTTTTAAAAAGGACAAAGTGCTGCAGGAGAATATAATTCTTAAAGCTTCTAGGACTAAACCTGACATATCTAGTCTTGTCTCTATTTCTCATTCCAACGGAATACTAGACACAATGAATGATCTCAGCCGTCAATACCAGGAGAACGCGATCGTTCAGGATCATGGCGAGTTTAAAATCATTCATTTGCCCGTAAATGACTTAGAGGAATTCGCGATTGGTATTTTCAGCAAGTGGCAAAATACACTTGAATGCTATGGCATGAAAGTCTCTACTGGACCAGTTGTTCCATTTCGTTCTGAAGAATTTCTGGCCTTTGATAGACGTTCAAGACACAGGTTTGTACCGCTTGTTTGGATGCATAACTGCATGAAAATGAAGCTAGATTTGTCCATTATAAAAAAAGATAAACAACCGTGGGTTTTAGATAATAACAAATCAAACTCTAAAACACTTGAAAGCAAGAATTATGTGCTTCTAAGACGGTTCAGCTCTAAGGATGATGAGTACAAACTGGTGGCAACTCCGGTGTTTGCTGATGAATTGAAATACTCCCGCATCGGTATAGAAAACCACATAAACTACTTACATAGACCAGGCGGTAAACTTGGAGCAATGGAAGCATTGGGGCTTGCTGTTCTTTATAACAGCAGTCTTTTTGAATCATACTTTAGATCATTTAGCGGCAACACACAAATAAGTGCTACTGAGTTGAATAAGACCCCAATGCCTCCTCTCGAATTTGTCATTGAAATAGGCAAAGAATATCAACGTTTGTCTTTGAAAGGAATCGAGGGAATAGATGATATTGTTGAAAAAGTTTTAAGCCTCTAGAGAACTACAAAAATATAGATGGACAAAGTAGAACATGCACAGCAAATTCTTCATGATCTTGGCTTACCCGAAGCACAGCAGAACAAAATCGCTGCGTTGACATTTTTAGCCTTATGTGGAATTAAGCAGAATACACCTTGGAAAGATGTAAGAAGGCTAAGTCTGACCCTATCAAAGGGGATTATGGAATTTGTAAATCACAATTACGATCAAGAATACAAGCCAAATACAAGAGAATCTTTCAGAAAAGGTGCACTGAACCCATTCATTGAGCAGCAAATAATTGACCTTAATCCAGATAACCCCTCTCTGCCTCCTCAAAGCTCAAAAACTCATTATGCCATTAAGCCGCTGATACTGGAAACTATTAAAGCATATGGCTCTGACAATTGGAGAGAAATGATTGAACGATTCAAGCGTTTGCAATTTATCGAGAATCTTGAAGAAACCGCGCTAATAAGAAGAATCGACATCTTCAACTATAAGTCAATTGAAGGCATGGAACTTGAACTCGGTCGATTCAATGTCCTGATTGGCGCTAATGGCTCGGGTAAGTCTAATATTCTTGAAGCGATTGCCATGTTGGGTGCTTCCAAAGGAAATGACCTAGACATTGATGGGTTGATGAGTAGAGGTGTGAGGGTTGCAAAACCTACTTTGACACTAAGTTCTTTTCTGAGGAAACAAATCAAGAAGGAAATTAAGATCAATGCTGAGTTCAATGATCAAGGAGATGCTCACTCTATCCGGTCTACCTTTCAAAGTTCCAACCTTAAAGACTTGTATGCGAAATGGATTGATTTGGAAAAGGAACCCCAGAGCCCCGCTGCCTTGAGGGAATACCTTCGATATTTCACTGAAGAAAAAAGACTCCAATCCGATGAAGTACTTGAGGAGCTTGACTCACTGTTGGCTAAGAAATCTGTGGATGTTTCGAACAAGTATACGGAAATACTGTCCAATTTCTTAATCTACAATCTATCTACACAGACATTAAGAGGATTAGATGCTACAAGCAGAAAAGTGCCTTTAGGAATTCATGGTGAAGGGCTAGATGTGCTCATGAGTAATTTCAACAACTACGAGACATCAAAGCTATTGACTTGTAGGCTCTTTTTTAATTGGCTCGATAAAATCACTTTTGATAAGCAAGACGAATTGAAATTATCCGGATATAAACTCGGCAAAAGCTCATCCACACTCTACTTTCAGGATAGCTTCATGCAAAGAAAAAACAACCTGTTCTCGGCCGAAAACGCCAATGAAGGCATCCTCCATGTTATCTTCTATTTAGCCCTTTTCATAAGTAACAAAACACCAGACTTCTTTGCCATAGATAATATTGAAACCGCTCTTAACCCAAAGTTGTGTCGATCCCTAGTTAAAGAATTGACTAAACTTTCAAAAGAAAGAGGTAAACAGGCGATAGTAACAACCCACAATCCAGCCATATTGGATGGTCTTAATCTTCATGATGATTCACAGCGTTTGTTTGAGGTATATAGGACAGATGAGGGAACGACAAGAGTTAGACGGATTAAGTTTAAGAAAGGAGGCTCTGACAAAAACCTGAAGCTTTCTGAAATGTGGATGGAAGGCCTATTGGGCGCTGTTCCAAATAGTTTTTGAGCATGAAGATTGGAGTTATATGTGAAGGCCATACTGATAGAGCGGTTATAACCAATATTCTGAAAGGATTGAAAGGCGTTGATTCTTCTCAAATCGTGCCTTTAAGACCAGATTACAGCAAAGATGAAACAGACCTATCAGCCAATCCAGTCAATTCCTTTGGTGGTTGGGCAAATGTTAGGGAGGAATGTCAAAATCGACAAAAGATTAGCCGGTTCTTGAGTATTGAGGATCAGAATATAATTATTATCCAACTTGATTCAGCAGAATCTGATGACTTTGGTATTTCAAAACCTCAAAAAGACAAAAACTATTCAACTGTTCTCCGTCAGCGAATTATTGACAAGATTAGCGAGTGGCTAAACGATGAATTTCTCAATAAAACAGTCTATGCCATCGCAATAGAAGAAACCGAAGCGTGGGTTTTAACAATCTATGAGACCAGAGATTCAACGGCAAGTTCTGACCCTAAGGCAAGATTAAAAAGGGTATTGGGTAAAAAAGGGATTAGATACACTCACGATTGGCAAGGGTTTTCGGTCATTTCGAATGGGTTCTCTAAAAAGAGAAATTTCAAAAAAATGAAATACACCACCTACAATCAGAGTCTTGAGGATTTTTGTCAAGAAGTGGAGGATAAATTGTGATATGATAATAATGTCGTATTGAATTCCCTTTCTTTAGTTAACACAAAAAAACACTGCCTGTCTTACTCATCACCTAAGCCGATCTCACCACAGAACAAGCATCGATTCAACTTCATTTTCCTTACATTTACACATTATATCCTTGCAAGTCTGATTTTATATTCCTTACATTTATATAAATAATAAATTAAGGAGATGAAAGGGTCCTTTTTAGGCGAGTTTGAAGAGGTAGTGCTACTGGCTACCTGGGTACTGAAAGATCAGGCCTATGCCAATACCGTAAGGGCTGAGGTAGAAAAGCACACCCAGCGCGATATCAACCTCAGTGCTATCCACTCAGCCCTCTACCGTATGGAGCGCAAGGGTTTTCTGGACTCTAAGCTGGGCGAAGCCACCGCCAGAAGAGGCGGTAAAGCCAAGCGGCACTTCTATGTATCTACCAAGGGTACCCAGGCTCTGAACGAAATCAAGCGCATCAGAGAGTCTTTCTGGCAGTTGGTCCCTGCCACGTCCACTAAAGGTGGTACCCTATGAGGCGCCCCCCGCGGTTTCCCATCTGGCTGCTACGCCTGATCGCCCACCGGGGCATTGTGGAAGAGATAGAGGGCGACCTCTATGAAGACTACCTGGAAAATATTGAGGCCAAAGGCCTGCGCAAAGCCCGCAGCATTTATCGCTGGACAGCCCTCTGCTCCCTGCGCCCCTACCTGCTGGCCCACCGAAGAGAAAATCGAAAACCAAAATATACAGACATGGTCATCTATCACTTAAAAATGGCTACCCGCAGTATGTCCAAAAATCGGGTATTTACCGCCATCAATATTTTCGGACTCACCGTAGGCCTGGCCAGCAGTCTGGCCATTCTCCTCTTTATCATTGATCAATCTCGTATGGATGACTTCCAGACGAAACAGGATCGCATTTACCGGCTGGAAGCAGAGCGTGAAAGAGGAGGAGCTCTGACCCGCAGTACCAAGCTGCACTCTCACTTAATGCCCTCCATTGCCGAAAACCTGCCCGGCATAGAGGCTTATGCGCGCTTTCAGAAAAGCGCAAGAACCATAGTTTCTTACAAAGACGGCAACAAGAGCCTGACGGAAGAGGTCTTTATTTTTGCCGACCCTGCCTTTTTTGAACTCTTTGATTTCAACATAGTCAGTGGCAACCCGCAGCATCTCATTTCAGAGCCTCAAACCACTGTAATTACGGTATCGGCTGCCCTGCGCCACTTCGGCCATACCGATGTAGTAGGTGAGACTGTAGAGCTCAGCGGCAAGTACGAAAAGCCAAAAACCATTACGGCTGTGGTGGCTGATCCTCCGGGTAATTCCAGCATACAGTTTGACTTTATCGCCTCCAATGAGGACTCCTTCCCTCCCCCCGGGGCCAACCCCTTTAAAGCAAGATTCAGTGCCTCCGTACCCGTGTACCTGCTACTGAGCCCTGGTACTTCGCCCGAAGCAATCGCTACTCAAGTGGCCCCGGAACTCAGCAAGCATACAGACAAAAAGAGCCTGGTCGAAAGTGTGTATTCCCTCAGCAATTTTGATAACCTGAAGTACGATATAGAGGTGTCTGACGACATCATTCAGCCGGTAGACAAAAGGGTGATCCAGATGTTTGCCATCATTGCCATATTTATCATCAGTCTGGCACTGATTAATTATGTAAACCTGACCAGTGCCCGCTCTATACAAAGAGCACTGGAAGCAGGCATCAGAAAGGTAGTAGGAGCCAACAGACGCACCCTGATAGCACAGCTGCTTATGGAGTCGCTGGTGATCTGCCTGATTGCGCTGCCCCTTTCCATACTGGCCCTTGAGCTGATCATCCCCTACTTTGAGGCGATACTGGAGAGAAAGCTCTTTTTCGACTACAAAACCAACCTGTTGTTCCTCTCTGGCCTAGTAGCTTTCACTCTGCTGCTGGCCGCCATTGCGGGATTTTATCCGGCTGTGATCATCTCACGATTTAAGTTCAGTCATATCATCAAAGGCCGGCCCGAGCGTAGCCGCAAAGGGGCACTGCTACGTAAGGTGTTGGTGGTCTTTCAGTTCACCTTTTCCATAGCGCTGATCATAGGCGTCTTTCTGGTGCAAGGCCAGCTGAACTTTGTTCGCACCCAAACCCTCAACTACTCACCGGAACATATCATCGTGCTCAAAGGTCAGTTTGGCATGATGAGCAAAAACTACAAGGCGGTAAAAGCCGAGATACAGCAGCTACCGGGTGTACAAAAAGTATCTATTGCCAGTTCCAGCCCGGGAGACGACTTCTTTATGAGCTCTACCCGGCCCGGCATGGCCGCCACTATGACCAATTGCATAGCCGATGAAGACTATATGGACCTGTTTAACCTGAAGCTGCTGCAGGGCGATAAGTTTAACCCCCGGGCCGATAGTGCCGGTACACATGTGATCATTAACCAGGCCCTGGCCGATGTATTGGAAGTTGAAGACCCACTGTACAGCACAGCTTTTAAGTTTTATGGCAGAAGCAACAACAAGATCATAGGCATTGTAGAGAATTTTCATTTCGAATCACTCAGAGATGAAATCAAACCTATGTTTATCATACCAGCCTCTTCGCTGGCACCAGCCCTTACACAGATCATTGTGAAGGTGGAGGCTTCTACTTTTGACCAAACGCTGGAAGGCCTGGAAGCCACCTGGGACAAATTCTATCCCGATGCTATTTTCAACTACCAGTTTCTGGATGACAAGCTCGACCGATATTATACGGCTGAGCATCGCCTGTCTCGAATTTTCGGACTCTTTACCATACTGGCCATTATTATCACTTGCCTGGGACTTTTCGGCCTTTCCATGCACATATCCGAGGTAAGGCTCAAAGAGGTAAGTATCAGAAAGGTGCTGGGTGCATCTATGCGTCAGATTATGCAATTGCTTTCCGGCCAGGTGTACCTGCTCGTAGGCATAGCCTCACTGATAGCCTCTCCCCTGGCCTGGTACTTTATGAACCAGTGGCTGCAGGACTTCGCCTATAAAAAGGCCATCTCGGCAGATACCTTTGTGCTGACCCTTATGGCCTGCCTGGCACTGGCCACACTGACGATCAGCTGGCATGCTCTGAAAACAGCACGTACCAACCCGGCAGAAACCCTGAGAAATGAATAGCCCGAAGCCACCCAAGCTACCCCTGCGCCTGCTGCGGCTCTTCTGTGCACAACACCGCATAGAAGAGTTGGAGGGCGACCTGCACGAAGAGTTTCTGGAAAATCTGGAAACCAAAGGAGCCTCCAAAGCGCGAAGACGCTATACCTGGACCATCATCCGCTCGTTCAGGCGATACCTCTTTGAATATCGCCCCAATCAGTACAAACTCTCTTACCTGCTCATGATGCTCAGACATTACCTGAAAACTGCGCTACGCAGTATAAAAACCAATAAGACCCTTACCTTCATCAATATCACGGGGCTTTCTGTGGGTATTGCTACCAGCCTGATCATAGCACTTTTTGTGGCAGATCAGTACCTGATGGATGACTTCATTCCGGACAGAGACAGGATTGTGCGGCTGGAAGGCAAAACAGAAAACCACGCCCGCAAAGGATACGCAGCTGAACTACACCCCGGGCTTGGGCCTACTCTTATGGAGCTATCGCCCAATGTGGAAACCTATACCCGACTGACTAAGGCCTCTCTGAACCTGAAGATCAAGCAAAAAGAAGACATCACCTTTTTTAAGGAAGACTTTCTTGTTGTCGATTCGAGCTTCTTTCAGCTATTTCCTTTTGAATTGGCACAGGGCAACCCTGACAAGGTATTTCAGGATCTGAGTAGCGTGGTAATTACCGAGCGTTTGGCCCAAAAACTTTTTGGTACAGCAAACCCTATTGGTAAGCCCATTGATGTACGCTATAATGACAGAAACGGTTTTGTAGTCACTGGAGTCTTAAAGGATATACCTGCTAATTCAAGTCTTCAATTTGATCTGCTTGTGCTCGATGTCGAAAACTATTCTCTCAACTCAGGTGCCTACGGACCTACTGCCATTTACCTGAAACTTGCACCAGAGACAAACCAGGAAGCACTAGCACAACTGCTCAGTAAAGAAATATCCAACTTTACAAACAACCAATTTATAGCCAGACAAAAGTATCGGTTTACCCCCTTTGATCAGATCAAGTACAACACAGAGAGTCCGGACAGGGTAATCCCCGCCATGAACAGAGATGTGGTTGATCTCTTTATTGCGCTGGCCGTATTCATCTTACTGCTGGCTACCATCAATTACGTTAACCTTAGCGCTGCCAGGGCGATACAACGCAGCCAGGAAGCAGGTATCAGAAAGGTAATAGGTGCCGGCAAAGGAAGCTTTACTTTTCAGTTTCTCACAGAGTCTTTACTCCTGTGCTGGCTTACGCTCCCCCTGGCCCTGTTTGCAGTGCGCAGTTTTATCCCTGTTTTTGAAAGGGTGCTCGAAAAAAAGCTCTTCAATCACTACCTGACCGACCCCGTTTTCTTGCTCTATATTTTGGGCCTGGTAACCTTACTTGGCCTTGTGGCAGGACTTTACCCCGCATTTATCGTATCACGATTCCGGTTTACCGATTTTCTGAAAGGAAAGGCAAGCACCGGCCATAAAGGCAATTGGTTTAGAAAAGGGCTGGTGGTCTTCCAGTTCTCTATTTCTATTCTACTCATCATAGGCACCCTGTTGGTACAAAGGCAGCTCGCTTTTGTTCAGAACCAAACCATGTCTTTTCAGGCTGACCAGGTACTGGTTTGTGACAGGGTTATTTCCCGAAAACTACTCCCTCTCAAAAATTCATTGGAGGCCATATCTGGTGTAGACCAGGTCAGCCTGACATCGAGCCCTCCGGGAGGAGAAGTAGCGCTTATGTATGGCTTTAATCAAAACTTTGGTGAAATCATTTACTGGCATGAAATAGACGAAAACTATATCCCTTTACTGGGGCTGTCTATGATAGAAGGCGAGGCTTTTGACAAGGGAATGAGCGATTCGTTTCAAAGCGAGGTACTGATCAACGAAACAATGGCCAGACTGATAGAAAGTACCAATCCTCTGAACTCAGAAAATCCTTTGAACGAAACTTATAACATACCTGGCCTGCAGTTAAAAATCAGAGGCGTTGTGGAAGACTTCCATATTCAATCGCTTCACGAGCGCATTAAGCCCATGATTTTTCAATATGCTCAAGGAGCACCCGTGGCAGCCAGCATGATGATTAAAGTCAGCCCAGCAGACATTGGCACTACCCTGAAAAGCATAGAATCGGAATGGAAAAGCTTTATACCCAACAGCCCCCTCAAGGCTACCTTTCTGGACGATAGATTCGAAAACCTGTACACGGCTGAGGTAAGACTCGGGAAGCTTTTCGGAATATTCACGCTACTAGCCGTCATCATTTCATGCATGGGACTTTTTGGTCTCTCCCTGCACATAGCAGAGGTTAAAACGAAAGAGATTGGCATCAGAAAAATACTGGGCGCCTCTGTGGCCCAGGTTATGCGTCTGCTTTCTGGTGAGGTGTATACATTGATAGGCATAGCCTCCCTGATTGCCGCTCCACTGGCATGGTATTTTGCAGACCAGTGGTTACAGGGATTTGCCTATCGACAAGATCTTTCGGTCGGCACCTTTGCGCTGACACTGATTGCCTGCCTGATACTGGCCACACTCACCACCTGCTGGTATACGATTAAAACGGCTCGTGTTAACCCTGCAGAAACGATCAGGAATGAATAAAGGGATAAAATGGTCGGACCACTCAAAGTGGTCTAGCCATTATCCTCTCAGACCAGCATTCCTGCTTCCAGATCACTTAGGCTGTAGCTTATATTCCGTACCTAAAGGCACGGGTATTGATGAGGTATGCTCAAGCTAACCATATTCCGTCCCTACGGGACTCAGGGCTGACATTCACTCGACCGGTCAAAGTCAGACGATTAGAAACTTCTTGCTCACCACTCTCAGGGTTCTCCGCGACCAGGATCTCTCACAGAGAACCCTGGGTAAAGACAGTACTATACCCGGAAGGTCAATGCGTGACCCCGCTTTAGATCCTTCCTACCGTCAGGATGGGAAAGCAAGGCTAGAGGTTAGCACACTCCGTCAGCATCGAGATAAACACACAACTGAAAACACCTCAGCCTATGCGCTCCTCTTTTTTATTCTGAGGAACGAAGAATCTCCATACCAACACAATCAAGGTCTCTCGCAGAGGACTCTGAGCACACTAAGGATTACCTCCTTCCGCTGCGCTACTGTCGGTGATCCTGGTGGGGGGGAGCCATCAGGCAAAAGCCTTTCCTCAACAAAACAGGGCTCTCATTTCCACGAAAGTAGGAATCTCACAGGTAAACCCGAGAATCAATCAAAACTCAGATATACGATCAACCATTGGATTACCTCCATCCGCTGCGCTGCTGTCGGTAATCCTGATGGTGGGGAGCCATCAGGCAAAAGCCTTTCCTCAACAAAACAGAACTGTCATTCCCACGAAAGCGGGAATCTCACAGGTAAACCCTAGAATCAATCAAAGTTCAGGATAACTAATCCACCATTGGATTACCTCCATCCGCTGCGCTACTGTCGGTGATCCTGGTGGGGGAGCCATCAGGCAAGAGCCTTTCTGTAAGAAAACAAGGTTATCATCCCCGCTCCACCAAGGATTACCTCCTTCCGCTGCGCTACTGTCGGTGATCCTGGTGGGGGAGCCATCAGGCAAAAGCCTTTCTTAAAAAAACAGGGTCATCATCCCCGCTCCACCAAGGATTACCTCCTTCCGCTGCGCTACTGTCGGTGATCCTGGTGGGGGGAGCCATCAGGCAAAAGCCTTTCTTGCAGAAAGGTACTTTTTTAATTATCAGGGAGTGCTCAAGCAGGCTTGGCACTCCCTGATAATTAAAAAAGCCTCGCTAACGCGAGGCTTTTGCCTGTGGAGTGTATTGGATTCGAACCAACGACCCCCGCCCTGTCAAGGCGGTGCTCTAAACCAACTGAGCTAACACTCCTCTTATTCACCGAAGCCTTGGCAAAGGTCAATACCCACGTCTGAGGCCCTGAGAAAAGAAATCCACCCAAACAACTGATTGCAGTCAGGTGCTGCTCTCTCATCGCAAGAATAACAAAATAACGTGACTCCTACAGCTTCTTTTCAACAAAATTCGCTAAAGTCTACAGAGTCTCTTTTCTCGAAGCAAAGAAAGAAATGCATTTGGCAAAACCACTGCTTAATTACTAGCTTAGCCTAACCCATCATTGTAAGAACACTCTTTTGCGTTTCGACTGGTCTTCCTTGTTACTCTCAGCCTCCCTGGTCAACCTCGCCATTACCGCGGCCTTAACACTCTTTTCAGGTAAATTCAGAGGCAATGGCAAAGCCAGGTTCTGGTTTCTGATTTTGAATGCATGCATCGCCATCATTCTGACTGAGAGCATTATTCGCAACTCACAGCTTTTTGATACCTTCCCCTACCTCCTATTCATGAGTACTCCTGTGCTCTTTATTGTACAGGTGGCGCTCTATTTCTACCAAAATGCTTTGAACGGGAAGAAAGAAAAGTATTGGCCTCACCTGATTATACCAGCTCTGAACTTCCTCATCATGGTTCCTACCTTTATGATGAAGCCTGAAGATAAGCTGGCCATGTTTCATCAGGAAGACATACAAGATCCTCTCTGGATTGTTCTTTTCTATTTAGGCTATTTCACCTTCTATCAGTTTCTTACTTTCAGGGCACACAAACGGCAATCTGCAGCGCTGGAAAATGAATACTCAAAAAACACACTTGAGTGGCAGAAATTAGCAAGCAAAGCCGTTGCTTTTTCAGGGTTCGCACTCTTTGCTATTCCTGTTATTCTGGCTGTTCAGTACTTTCAGCTCTCTGCAGAAACCACTACCCACATCAGAAAGGGTGCCACGGTGGTTTTCTCCCTGATCAGCCACGTACTTCTCTTTTCACTCACACTGAGCACCGAGGACAAAAAAGTCACCCAGGTAACTCCCAAGAAAGAACAGCCCTACCCAAACCTCCAATCGAAACGCGAGAACCTCCTTCAGTTCTTAAAGTCGGAGCAGCCATACCTCGATAATGACCTTACCCTAAACAGTCTGGCCGAACAGATAGGCTGGAGCAGGTCAGAATTATCTACTATTATCAACCGTGGGTTTGAATTGAATTTCTATGACTTTATCAATTCACAAAGAATGAAGGCCCTTAGTGAGCGGATTAAAAATAAGGAAGATAAAACCTATACCCTGGATCACCTGGTAGAAGCCTGTGGTTTCACAAACTATGTGTCGTTTTACCGGTATGTCAAAAGAACCCGGGGCATCTCACCATCTGCCTTTGTAAAACAGATAAAGCAGCCAAAATAGATTACCCTACATCCTGTGTAATATCTCACAACACTATTTCCAGGTCATTAACAGTGGAAATACGTCTTTTTGGGCATATCTGAAAAGTAAACCCACATGTACAAAATTTTCATCTGCGCAACCATTCTCCTGACTATTAACACCAATACACGGGCCCAGGATCGCATAAACCCTGCACGACTCGCACAACTTATAAGCGCTGCCGAAGCCTCACATTCTGAGGGACTGATCATCTACCATAACAACAAGCTCATTACGGAAAAGTACTTCGGCATAGGAAAACCTGAGACAAAAATCGAGGCAATGTCCGCCACCAAAAGTATTGTAGGACTGGCTGTGGCCTGCCTGATTTCTGATGGCGTCTTTCAAAGTCTCGACCAACCGGTTCACAGATACTTTCCTGAATGGAAACAGGGGCAAAAGCAAGAGATCACGATCAAACATCTTGTCCATATGACTTCCGGTATTCAAAATGTACCCAATGCAGGCCTGGAGATTTATCCGAGCGATGACTTTGTACAACTAGCCCTCACAGCTGAGCTCACCACCAGGCCTGGTGAAGTGTTCAGCTACAACAACAAGTCGTTAAACCTCATGGCTGGCCTTATTCAAAAGGCCACCGGTAAACGAATGGATGAATACATAGGAGAACGCCTCTTAAAACCTCTGGGCATAACTGACTATACCTGGACACTTGACAATGCGGGAAATCCCCATGTCATGTCGGGCTGCCAGATCAAACCGATGGATTTGGCGAAAATCGGACTACTACTGCTCAATAAAGGGAAGTATCAGGGAGAACAAATTATATCTGGAAATGCCATGGACATGGTCACGGCAGCTTGTGAAAAATTCAAGGCTTACGGCATGCTCTGGTGGCTCGATTATGAGCACACCATTTCTGTTGTGGATGATGAGATCATTGAAAAAATGAAGCAAGCAGAAATTGACACGGCCTTCATCGGGAAAGTAATAGCGCTTAAGGGGAGATATGCTTCTTCAAGCGAATTCAGACAAAAGCTGATGGAGGTATTTGGTCCGCAGGGTTTTCGTGAAGTGAACAGAGCTATAGGCTCCAAACCAATCGATTTAAGAAAAAGGGAATACTCCGGTCGGGTGACTTATCGGGCAGATGGCTACCTGGGCAACTACATTATTGTTGATCCTGAAACAAACATTGTAGCCATCAGGATGATCAGCCACGAGAGTCATAATTCTCAGGCCGATAACTTTGGTGATTTCAGAAACAGGGTGCTTGCCCTTACCCAATAAAAAGAGAGAGGGTCCTGAAAATACATTTCAAGACCCTCATCATATCTTTATCAGAGTCAAAAAAACTCCTCAATAAGTCGCTTTCTAGAAATTGTAAAGCTTTTTGTAGTACTCATCCGCCATACGTGAGGCTCTAAAGTATTTATCCACATCAGCCATACTCTGCCAGTTCATTTCAGCCCACTTATCATAATTCTCATAGTACATAGGTACCATTTCATCCTCCATAATGCGCATCATGTGATCGGCATCCTGTTGGTCCTGCTCACCTTCCGGCAATGAGGTATCCACCTCAGGAATCACAAAACCGTTTACACCATGCTCGCCAAATTCAAGAATCCAGCCATCGTTGGTAGAAAAGTTCAGCGAACCATTCATAGCAGCTGTCATACCCGAAGTACCGGAAGCTTCCAGTGGAATACGCGGGTTATTCAGCCATACATCACTCCCTTTCTTCATCAGGGCAGAAAGTCCCAATTCGTAGCCCGTCAGCACTGTAGCATTGTGGTATTTTCTGGTAAAGTGTACCAGCCAGTTAAAGGTACTTACCGCTGAGTGATCCAATGGATAAGGCTTACCCGCCCAGATAATCTGTACAGGAAAATCTTTATTGTTGAGCAGCTTTTCAAAACGCTCTACATCTCTGGCAATCAGATCAGCTCGCTTATAGCCGGCAAATCGCCTGGCCCAAACTACAGTAAGGACATTCGGATCGAAGATTTTTCCTGTCTGGTCAGCTACCAGGTTGAAAAGCTCCTGCTTCATTTCCTTCTTGCGCTTCGCGAATTTCTTAGCGTCTTTCTTCTCGCTGGCCTTCAAAATCTCTTTATCTGTCCAGTATGCTTTGTTCTGAGCATTAGTAATGGGAATGATCTCACAAATATCATCAAACTCCCCCCACATCTCGGCAGAGACCTCCTGATGCTTCTTAGATACTGCATTAGATTTTTTAGACATGCGCAAGGCTGCCAGGGTATGATTGAACATACCGTTTTCAAAACCTACCAGCTCTTCCACCTCCTTGATGGAGAAACCATTGAAGAAACCCAGCTTGTGCAGAAAGTGCGGATCATTTACCTCATTACCCGCCTTTACAGGAGTATGGGTTGTGAACACCACTTTCTCACGCACCTTATTCAGATCGCCCAGCTTTTCGTACAGCTTAAAAGCAGCCGGCAAAGCATGCGCCTCATTGAAGTGATACAAGTCTACTTTATGGCCAATGGCATCGAGCAGCTTAGCTCCACCCACACCCAGTAAAATGTACTGAGCAATACGGGTAGAGATATTATTATCATACAGCTTGTGCGTAATGGTCTGGGCCAGGTGGTCGTTTTCAGGGTGGTCTGTGGAGAGTAGGAAAAGCGGTGCATTGCCAAAAACATTTGGTGGCAAATAAAAGACCTTCACCTTTACAGGATGATTGTCTACGCTGATCTCCAGCTCTATTTCAGTATCCTCAAGAAAGTTGTAGTGGCGCTCCTGCCAAAGTACATCCAGCTCGTTGTTGTGCTTTCTTACCTGATCATAGTAGCCGTATTTCCAAAGGATACCAATACCTACCATGTTTTGCTTCAGGTCATAGGCACTGCGCATGTGTGAGCCAGCTAAAAAGCCCAGTCCACCTGAGTATATTTTTAAAGGCTGGTCAATAGCAAATTCCATCGAGAAATAAGCCACCGGCTTTTCATAGCCTTTACCAAATTTATAGGGGTGTTTGAATTTCATATTCTTCTTATTCAGTGCCTTAAAAAAAGCTCACAAAAATAAAGGTTCGTACATCCACTTATACGATGACCGGGTAAAAGTTTCATGCAATCGTTTGTGACTTTACCGTCATCGCTTTGTCTTAACACACGTCTACACATTGTCTCACAAAAGTCAACACATCGTATATTATAATTACTTACAAGTCTTATTTTAATTTGTTTTTCAAACATAAAATTTTGTTATACACATTTTATTAAATAAATATTCACTTTAAGTACAATTATTACTGATTGATATGCCTTAGCTTTAGCCTAATGTCATCTATTCACCGGTCGCTTTTACTTGCAACAATTGCAGGCTTCATTATGAACCCTTTGGTATTTGGCCACTTAGTGGCTCTACGAGTTCAAATGTAAGCCTTACCGGCTCCTCTGCCACCTGGTCAAATACCGGTAATGCACTGGCTTCTGACAACAGCTACGCCTCTTCCTCATTGAGCACGAATGGCGACTTTACAGACTACCTCCAAATCACCAACTTTGGCTTCAACATCTCAGCTTCCAACACTATTGTGGGTATTGAGGTAGAAATAGAGAAGTTTGGCGACAAGGTGAAGGACAACCAGGTAAGAATTGTCAAAGGGGGAAGCATAGGTACTACGGACCAAAGTGACAACGCCAACTGGTCCAATACAGACCCTAATAGCTATACGCTATATGGGGCAAACAACGACCTTTGGGGAGAAACCTGGGTACCCGCTGACATCAACGCCTCAGACTTCGGTATAGCCATAAGCGCCCGCAGGGTAGGTGGAGGTGGCGGAGCAGCAACTCCTAACATAGACCACATCAGAATTACGGTGTATTTCGAGATCCCTTTACCCGTAAAGCTTACACACTTTTCCGCCCGACCCGAGGGGCAGTCAGCGCGACTGTCATGGGAAACGAGCTGGGAAGAAGGCAACAGTCACTTTGAAGTACAGCGAAGTACCGAGGGTCTAAACTTTGAAACCATCGGTTTTGTACCGGGAGGCAACAACAGTACAGCACTGATTGCTTATAGCTTTGTGGATGAGTCGCCAAATACTGCCAATAACTACTACCGACTCAAACAGCATGATTTTAATGGCACCTTTGCCTTTTCTGAAATTGTAAGGGTTTGGGTAGAAGCGCCACTGGCAGAGTACCGCCTCTCCCCCTCCCATTTAACATCAAGTACTACCCTGATAATCAATGCCCCGTCACCTGAAACGTATCTGCTGACTATTATTGATCAATCCGGAAAACTGATCAGGTACATCCACCCCAACTCGCGCGAAACTACTATTTACCGCAAGCAGCTGCCCGCTCCGGGCCTGTATTTCTATCGGCTTACACGCAAAAATCAACTCAGAGGTACAGGTAAACTCTGGGCAAACTAGCATTTACTGACGCCCTCCATCTCTCCCGATATGGGAAAAAACTCCAAAATAAAGACAAGTTTTAGTGGTTTAACAGCCATAAACCACTCCTGAAGACATTGGTTCAACTCTTGCTCTTGGTAACATGTGTATCACCAATACACTATTACATTAAGGAACTACATTGATTTAATTATCCACAAAATCCTTGTCTGCGGACGAGGATTTTTTTTGTACAAAATCTACAAAAGTATCGTTCTTTGCATTGAAAAAACCTTCGGTTACCCAACCCGGAAATAAGACACTAATGGCCATGAACTCAAACCCGCTCAGAATTACCACGATCTTCTTTTCTATGTTGCTCCTCCTGTTTATCAGCACAGATGTGTTGGCACAGAAGAAGAAACGCAAGAAGTATGATCCGGCAAAGGCTCAGAAAACCATTGCAGCTTTTAAGAAAACTGATCCATCGCTGAAGTCTTTCTTCTCAGGAGCTTACGGCTATGCTGTTTTCCCTTCCATAGGTAAAGGAGGCATAGGTATTGGCGGGGCAGCTGGTAAGGGGCTTATCTATAAAGGTGGCACCCTGCAGGGAGGATCCAAGATGACACAGGTTACCGTGGGTTTTCAGTTTGGGGGCCAGGAATACAGTGAAGTGATCTTTTTTGAAGACGCTGACGCCTACGGCAGATTCATCCAAAACAAATATCAGTTTGCTGCCCAGGCCTCAGCAGTAGCCTTAAAATCAGGTATCTCCGCTGATGCTAAATATACAGACGGTGTAGCGGTATTTACCATGGCCAAAGGCGGCCTTATGTACGAGGCCTCGGTAGGTGGTCAGAAATTCAAGTTTGTGCCCAAAAGTGACTTTTAGAAAAGGTGTCCGTTTCGAGTACCTTCACCAAAACCCAAAGCTCCAACTTACAACCTTGATGTGGGTACAAATACAGCCACTATAACGCTTATAGGCATACAACCACACTCTACTGCTATAAATTTAAAGGCATACCATATGACCCACCATCCAGCCTATAGTATTAAACGGACATTTAGCAGACACTTTCAATAAGTGCTTGGATAATTAGTTGACAAAATCCACTTTCTGATTGAACAAATCCGAATTAAATCTGTTATAATGCATACAAGGAGGCTACATCTTTCAGGTGTCGCCTCTCTCCTCAACTTACCGAAAGTTTAATGTTATGAGCAGATTTAAAAACTTGGGCAGTGATATGCGCGTGCTGCCTTTAAACAACACAGATAGAAAGAACCTATCCAGAGCCTTACACATTCTACAATGGTTTTTAGTTTCCGTAATAGCCATTGCTACTGTTACTTTTTAAGTAACAAACTGCAGCTACAAACCAGTAGCGAACCCCGCTCTGCTCAGCCCCTACTTAGAGAGTGCAGCTAGCCGAGTTCCTTTATTTCAACATGTTTACTTCTATTTAGTACGAATCTAATCTGTTAATTACTCAGTACTGATTCTCAACTTTGTCACCTTTTAGAGGAATCAGAATGGTCACAAATGAGTGTGTAATTATTCCACTGCGGTTTCGAACCATGGTTCCCATCTATCAGCAAAGGCTTAGAATATCAAATAAAGTCAGATGCAAACAAAAAAAGACTGTCAGAAATGACAGTCTTTAGTGGGCGCTGAGGGATTCGAACCCCCGACCCCCTCGGTGTAAACGAGGTGCTCTGAACCAACTGAGCTAAGCGCCCTTTATTGTTTGGGTGTGCAAAGGTAGTATTGGTTTTGATTTTTGCAAATACTTAAACCAAATTATCTGAATATTTTTTCGATCGCCTATACTCATCAATTTAAACGTTTTCGAAAAGGCTTTTTCCTTATCTTGCAGGCCTTCATTTTTTTGCATAAACTACACCATGACACTGGGTCAATTCAAGGAGATTTTCGACCAATACTACACACCGATAAAGAACTTTCTTTATTACAAGTGCGGTGATGTGGCCTTGGCTGAAGACCTGACCCAGGATGTATTTATGAAGGTATGGGACAAGCGTGAGGACATCAACCAGGAAACGGTTAAGAGCTACCTCTATACCATTGCCAACAACATGCTGCTCAATAAGCTCAGGCATAGCAAAGTGGTAATGAACTTTGCAGAAAAAAATAAGGACCAGCGCAATGAGCAATCACCTCAATATGCGCTTGAGGAAAAGGAGTTCAAGGCTGAGCTTGAAAAGACGATTGGAGACATGCCTGAGAAACAGAGAGAGGTGTTTCTGATGAACCGAATTGATGAGCTGACATACAAGGAAATTGCGCAACGGCTCGAACTAAGTGTAAAAGCGGTCGAAAAACGTATGCATGGCGCACTCGGTTACCTCAAAGAAAAAATAAAGTATAAGATTTAAATTCGTTAAATTTAATTGTTGGAAAAAGACGACATCATAGAGAACTGGCTTGAGCTGGAAACATCGCCCGAAGAGCGGGAAGAAATGGAAAGGATCATTGCCTTGACAGAATCAATGGATGTGCCTGCTACAAAAACCAAAGCGGCTGCCTGGGATGAGTTGATAAGTAACATCAATGAAGAAGCTCAGGATAACGAACGCGTTCTGGCTCCTGAGAAGAAAAAGAATAGTCGCTGGCTTGTCTATGCTGTAGGTATGGCCGCTGTACTGATACTCGGCTACTTTAGCCTGATTGACAATGGCAACTCCGGCCTGATAAGCTTTGAGACCGCCACTGCTCAGATTATTACGGAGACACTCCCCGATCAGTCTCAGGTAACTTTGAATGCCGGCTCTTTGCTTTCCTACAATTCAAACGACTGGTCTGCCGCTCGTGATATAACACTCAAGGGAGAGGCCTTTTTCGAGGTAACCAAAGGAAGCACCTTTACCGTCAACACGGACCTTGGTAAGGTAACAGTATTAGGTACCAGCTTTAATGTTTACAACAGAGACAATGACCTGAGTGTGGCCTGCTTTACCGGAAGCGTACAAGTAGACATGAATAATGAGCAGGTAGTCCTTACCCCTGGTCAAAAAGCCACAATAGATACACAATCCGGCCGTTTACACGTGCAGGATTTCAACCCTCAACTATCAGCAACCTGGAGAATTGGAGAGTTTTATTTTGATGCAGTTGAATTGACCAAGGTAATCAGGGAGTTGGAAAGACAGTTTAATATCAAGATTGAGGTGGACGGAGATATCTCTGACCGCTTTTATACTGGCTTTTTCAGCACACAAAACCTGGCTGAAGCACTTCAGCTGGTATTTGTACCCATGGGCCTTAGCAGCCAAGTCAACGGCAGCATCGTAACAGTTGAATAGTGCGATTTTTCTTTTGCCTGATTTTATTTTCAGCACTTACCGTGCTCAGGGCTCAGGATGCCCCAAACACTCCGATCAATGAGCGCTTTTCAAAAGCGCCACTGTCGAAGGTTATTCGTGTGCTCAAAAATAAATACAAAGTCAAGGTAGCTTATGATGATGCTCTGGTAACCGGAATCGTTATCAGCGGTAACTACAAAGACCTCAGCATTACCGCTTTTCTCGATCAGGTTTTACCCGAGCATGGTATCGACTACCAGATTCTCAATGGTAAAATCATTCTCACCCCCAAGCAGGTAAACATCAACCTGGACAAACCCAGCCTTTTTGACCTTACTGTTTATGGCGTAGTGGTTGATTCCAAAACCGGAGAGACACTTCCGAATGCCCTCGTCAGAGTGGAAGGCTCCAGTCTGGGTACTATCACCAACTCTGATGGCTATTTCTCACTTCCTAAGGTACCCAATGATACAAGCACCATCGTAGTTTCTTACCTCGGTTACAAGAAAAACGATATCCGACTGGTGCCAGGCAACACCCGTCAAACCTTAAGGGTGATGATGGACGAAAGCGTAAAAAACCTGGCATCTTTCACACTAAATAACGACCGGGAAGGTGATAAAATAAAGTATGGCGATGACATCAGTCAGATTAAGATCAACCCTAATGCACTGTCAGGACTTCCGAGTTTGGGTGAGCTCGATGTTTTCAGGTCGCTACAATTACTGCCTGGTATCAGTGGCAGTAGTGAAAATGCCTCTGGTCTTAACATTCGCAGCAGCCCCTCTGCCCACAACCTCATTTTATTCGATGGTTTCCCCATCTACCGGCTTGATCATTTCTTTGGCGTATTCAGTGCCATTAATTCAGATGCAGTTCGTGATATACAGGTATTCAAAGGTGGATATAAGGCCAGTTACGGTGGCCGTATTTCGGGAGTAGTAGACATTACCGGTAAAACAGGAAACTTCAACCAACCTACTTACAACTTTGGAATCAACCTGCTCAGTGCGCGGTTCAGCATGAATGCTCCGCTCAATAGTGGTAAAGGTGCGGTACACATAAGCTTTAGAAGAGCTTATACTGACATCATCAGAAATAAGCTGTTTGAAAAACTCTACGAGCTCTATGGCAACAGCCAGTCCGGTACTGAAGAACTCGCACTCACAGATGCTATCCGCCCTAATTTCCGATTTCAGGACCTGCATGTCAAAACCACCTACAATGTATCTAAAAGAGATATTGTGAGCCTTAGCCTTTACCGCGGCCGCGATGTGCTTAACGTGGGGGCTGATTACCAGGACGAAGACGGGACCGATAACTTCACCTACAGTTTTCAGGAAGACACAGACTGGGGTAATAGTGCCATCGGAGCCATCTGGTCAAGAAACTGGAGCTCAAATTATTATTCTAGCTTGCAAGCCTCAAGGTCCGTCTATTTCTTCAATTCTAACTTTTTTGAAGAGTTTCGTACCAACAGCAATCCTATCAGAACAGTGGATGAAGACAGGACCAATGAAATCACGGATGTACAGCTGAATTTCAAAAATGAGATTAGTATCGGCAATAAGCACGAGTTGGATCTTGGCTTTAATGCTTCCAACCTTCTCAACACACAGACGGTTTTGAATGAGGCTGCCATCACGCCTATTTCGGCCTTCCGTGAGCAGGGTACTATCTTTGCACTCTATGCCTCAGATAAATTCAGGCTAAGCAAGAAGTTTGCACTTACCGCAGGCTTCAGGTATGAGCTGACTGATATTACAGCCGACAATTACCTGGGGCATCGTTTAGCACTGTCGTACCGTCCTGTACCTGTATTTGAAATAAAAGCCGCCAGCGGCAGGTTTTACCAGCTGGTTAACGACATTGTCTGGGATGATCCCCGTAACCGAAATCAGAATTTCTGGTTTTTGGCGCGTGACGAAGAGGATGATATACCCGATGCCCCCGCAGACTTTATGGTACCGAGCCTCCAGTCAGACCACTGGATTGCCGGCTTCAATTACTCCAAAAACGGATTTCTGATAGATTTAGAGTTTTATGAAAAACGGGTAGAAGGCCTGCTGGATATCAGTCTTTCCTATGCATCATTATTAGGTAATAATAGCGACAACCGTGCTACAGAGCAATACTCTCAGGGGAGTGGACTCATCAGAGGTATGGACTTTCTGGTTCAGAAAAATATCGGCCCCTACCAGGGCTGGTTTGCCTATACCCTTAGCAAGGCAACCAACCGCTTTGATAACATCAATAATGGCGAAAGCATCAGGGCCAGACAAGATCAGCGACATGAGCTCAAATTTATCAACTCCCTGTCATTGCCCAATTGGAATATTTCGGCATCGTGGATCTATGGCAGCGGTAAGCCTTTTTATGTACCCAGGGTCAGATTTATACGGGATAATGGTGGTGTAGTACGTGATTATGACTTGATCAACACAGACAAAGTAGTGAACAACCTCCCCTCCTATCAACGCCTGGATATTTCACTTGCTTACAAGTTTTCCAACGAGACCAGTTCAGGTGAAATCGGCATTTCTCTGTTCAATGCGCTTAACAGAAAGAACATTCAAAGCCGGGAGCTTGACCTGTCGCGTATTGATGCGAGTATCGCCATCGAAAGAAACCCTCAGATAGCCTTTCGCGACCTGCGTCTGCTGGACTTTACACCCTCGGTTTTTCTGAACCTCAAATTTTAACTTTTTTAAGAATCCCGGTAGGGTATCCCCTCCATCCCGTGTATTAACATCGAATGTACGGAGAAGAGCACCATATCATGTGGGAAAAGGAATGGCTCGAGGGGAAGATTTCGAGGGAAGACGCTAAGGCAAGAGCCGGTGAAGGGGAAGATATTGTGGCACTGCTAAAATCCGTGGAAGCCGCATCGGATTTTGATGTCAAAACCTATGTACCCAAGGGGGTGGCTTGGGAGATGCTGGAAGAAAAGATTTTAGCAGGTAAAAAATCAAAGGTTATCGCGATGCCGCGCAGGTATTGGATAACAGGAGTAGCGGCCTCTTTCATCTTAGCCATAGGTGCTCTTTTTCTGCTTTCCCAGCCCGATCAGGCGGTGATTGATACAGCTACGGCAGAATCAAATACCGTGAATCTTCCCAGCGGATCAGCAGTTTACCTCAATGCGAACAGCACAATAAGCTATTCTGAAAAAACATGGGCACAAGAGCGCTTGGTTGAGCTGGAGGGCGAAGCGTTTTTTGAGGTTACCAAAGGAAATAGGTTTGTGGTGTCCACGGAGTTTGGAAGTATAGAAGTACTGGGCACCAGCTTTAATGTCAGAGTGAGAAACCAGCGACTGGTAGTATCATGTAAAACGGGAAAAGTGAGAGTAAGCTCTCCTACCAATAGTTCGAGTCAGATTATCACACCTGGTCTGAAAGTTATCGTCAAAACGGGGGTTGTTGGCGAGCCAGAGGAGATAGGTATGGATCAGGTGGATAATTGGCGCGATGGTGAATATGACTTCGAATCTGTACTACTAACAGAAGTACTGGAAGAGCTCTCAAGACAGTTCGACATAGAGTTGAAATATGACGAGAACGACCCACAGATCAAAGACAGAATATACAACGGCTACTTCAGCAATAAAGATCTGAGCGAGGCCATACAACTCATCTGCAACCCGATGGGATTAAAATATAAAACCGATGACAGTACAGTGACCATTTACAGCGAAAGCGAAATGTAGTACACATCGGATAAAGAAAAATTTGGTGGCTGAAAAATGACAGATGGTTAAGCAGTTCATGTCACCAGTTTCTTAGGTTGAGGCGAGAGACCGTGAGGACGGTCTCTCATTTTTATTTCTACCTATTCAGCTATGGCTTCATTCAGATAAGCATTGAAGGGAGTAATTCGATCAAAGACCTTCTCTGTCTCCGTCATAAAATCTGCCGATAGCACCATGGCATCATCCATATTATGAAAAACCGTGTAGCTCTTGAATTTAAGTAGCTCAATATCAGCATGCCCGGCATCATAGCCTTTTGGTGGACGCTTGAGCTTGTCTCCATTCATACCGTCAAAGTACTCTTTGAAATGTTTGTCTTCCAGAATGGACTTCAGCCCATCGGCATTATAGTCAATTTCCTGCCTGATTTTTCTGAGGCGGTCAGCATCAGGCTGATAGATACCCCCGGCCAGAATAGTATTGCCCGGTTCCAGGTGAAAATAGCGGATGGCCTGCGTACTTTTTCTTCCTCCCGGAGCAATGCAAGCTGAGAAGCTGGTTTTATAAGGCGTTTTGTCCTTGCTGAAACGCACATCACGGTAAATACGGAAAATGCATTCTTTGGCAGACACGTCTTCGAAGGACTCATCTTTCTGGTAAAGCTGCTCTATAAGCTGATCTACTACCTCTACAAAAATCGCACGACAGGCCTCATAGCGTTTCTTATTGGCAGTAAACCATTCCTTATTGTTATTCTGCTTAAGATCTGTCAGAAATGAAAAAATTGGTTGAATATCCATATCAGTGAATTTTATCTACAATGGTTTCCAGGCCCATACCTCTGGAACCTTTCACGAGTATGTGACCTGCCGGTATGACGTTAAATTCCAGGTAAAGGGACAATTCGTCTTTGGTACTGCAATACACCGCATTGGCATTAGCGGCAGCCGCTGCGCTCATCAGCTCTCCGCAGAATATTGGCAGGTCGATACCCAGATTGGCCGTAAGACAACCTATTTTTCTGTGCTCCTCTTCGCTGGTCTCCCCTAACTCATACATATCACCCAAAATCACCGCAGTATGGGTAGTAGTCAGTCCGGCTAAGTCTCTCAGGGCAGCTTCCATTGAGCTTGGGTTAGCATTGTAGGCATCCAGAATGATGGTCTTGTCGCCACGCACAATGCTTTGAGAGCGATTGTTTTCAGACACATAAGCCGCTATGGCCGTATGAGACTTTGTCGTATCCGTTTCAAAGAATTTACCAATACAAAGTGCGGTACAGAGGTTGTCAAAGTTGTACTCTCCGTGAATCTGCGTTTGCACCTCCTCACCATTTTCTCCCCTGAACTTCAGGGCCGGCTTGGTTTCCAACAGCTCTGCCTGGAAATAGTCTCCTTTTTGCGGGTAGTAATAAGGGTTCTTCATTCGCCTTTCGGCCATATTTCTAAGCACCTCATGTTTTGAGTTCACGAAAATAACGCCCCCCGTCTGAATGAGGTAGTTATACATTTCGCTCTTCCCTCTGATCACTCCTTCAATACCACCAAACCCTTCTAAATGTGCTTTACCGATATTGGTAATCAGGCCATGGGTAGGCTCTGCAATCTCACAGAGTGCTGCAATCTCACCCACATGGTTGGCACCCATTTCAATAATGGCTATTTCCGCTTCAGCATTTACCCTCAGCAGGGTCAGTGGTACACCAATATGGTTGTTAAGGTTGCCCTTTGTAGCCAGCACGTTAAATTTTGTAGCTAGCACATCACGAATCAGCTCTTTGGTAGTAGTCTTACCGTTAGAACCGGTAAGGGCCACAAATGGAATATCAAATTGCCTGCGGTGGTGTGTAGCCAGCTTTTGCAAGGTTTGCAATACATCCTCCACCAGAAAACAGCGAGAGTCGCTATTAAATTCAGGGTCATCAATTACGGCTACGGATGCTCCTTTTTCAAGTGCCTGAGCAGCAAGCTTATTAGCATTAAAATTAGGCCCCTTTAAGGCAAAGAAAATATTACCCTGGCCGATCGAGCGTGTATCTGTAGAAACGCCCGTGGCTTTGAGAAAATGAGGATATAAGTCTTCTATACTACCAGTCATACCTACCTTTTATGACTACAAGTTAATACAGAATCAACATCTTACATCGTTTAACCGCAATTATGCAACAGTCGACTATTGCATAATCTGACGATTTGAAAATCAACCAACGGGTAACAAAATATTTAAATCAAAGTGGTGATTTTCAAATGTCAGGGTTAAATCTTGATAAAATTCTGCCATTAAGCATTTTCGTCAATTATTCATTTGTCTAATGAATAACCTGGGTTTAAAAAGGACGCATGTCACAATTGCTTAATTTTGCGTTGTAAACGAAACATGAGAACCCTATTTCTCCTTCTTTTTCTAACGGCCTTTTCAGGCCTGCATGCACAGTTCCGGTTCGTGGAAGATCGCTCCATTCCTGTTACCATTGACGGAGAACTGCTTGACCGACCCTGGGAAGGAGGCATTAATTCGGCTCAGTTTCAGAAGATGGATCTCAACAGTGACGGGATAGAGGATTTGGTGATCTATCACCGCATTTCCGGAGAGCTGGCGACTTACCTGGCCGAGAACAACCGATTCGTCTTTGCCCCGGAATACAAGGCATACTTCCCTGAAGAGGTAACGGACTGGCTGGTGTTGGCAGACTTCAACTGCGATGGCAAAAAGGATATTTTCACCAGTACCACCTTTGGTATTAAGGTATTTGAAAACATTACCACAGGCAACCTGCCCGAATGGACGGAAGCAGTTGACTTTATCACTTTTGATAATGACATCAATCTGCAGGTAAACGCCTCTGATATACCGGGGATTGCCGATATAGACGGAGACGGTGATCTGGATATTCTCGCTTATCGGTTCAGCACCGCAAGCACTATTGATCATTATAAAAACCTGAGTATTGAAAATACGGAAAGCTGTGGGGCACTGGTATTTACCCGCGAGAGCCGCAGCTGGGGTGATCTGGAAGAGTGCGATTGCAACAGCTTTGCCTTTGGAGAACCCTGTAACAGCGGAGGTACCGCCAATATGGGAAATGACTTGCTCGCACCTGAAGCGGCTGAGCATGCTGGTGGAAAAGCTATTCTCCTGCTTGATCGGGATAATGACGGTGACATGGACCTGATCACCTCTGATGAGTTTTGTGAGACACTTTACTACATGGAAAATGTGGGGACACCTCAACTTGCCCGTATGGAAACTTTTGTCAGTTTTCCGGAAAATGCCCCGGCTGATGACCAGTTTTTTCCGGCAGCTTTTTATGAAGACCTCAACTTTGACGGAGCAAAGGATTTAGTCGTTTCCACCAATGCCGATAATAACATTGGCAACCTGATTGACTTCACTCTTACGTCTACACTCAACCCTAATTCAGGAACAACAGATAACCCGGTATTCAACAGTACACCGGTGCCTTTCTTACAAAACGAAATGATAGACCTGGGAGAGGCGACCTTCCCCGCTGTAGCTGACATAGACAGCGATGGAGACCTGGACTTAGTGGTAGGAACACGCGGAACACTCTCTTCAAATGTGCTGGCTGCGGGTATTTTTCTGTTTGAAAACACAGGCACCCGCTTCAATCCGGAGTTTGAGCTAACCAACAATGACTACCTGGGGCTCAGGGCCGATGGTCTCAGAAACCTGAAACCTCAATTTACAGACCTAGATGGAGATGGTGACCTGGACCTTGCTTACCAGGCCACTACCAACAACGGAAACCAAACAACCCTGAAATACAGGCTCAACGCAGGAGACTTCTCTTTGGGTGAAGAAAATGAGATAAGCCTGACCATCAGAGAAACGAACCAATATCATTTCAGTGACATTGACAATAACGGACTGGCCGACCTGCTGATCAGCAACCGACTGGGAAGCCTCAGCCTACACCTGAACCAGGGCAATATGACCTTTGGAGAAGGTATTAACGACTTTGCCGGCCTTACCAACGGTTTCGATAACCTGAATACCTCGGTTCATATTGCAGACCTGAACAATGATGGAAGCAAGGAACTGATTACCACGGACATCACCGGTAAGCTGGAAGTTTTTACGGGTACGCTTGGGGCAGACTTCACACCACTACAGAGCTTCACTGAAATCTTTGAATCTCCCCTTACTGCTTCCTTAGACTTCTCGCGTGTGGACGAATTTGCTCCATTCACCAGCGGAGATATTTTTGGCACCGGCAAGCCCGCTCTTATTGTGGGCAATAACCGGGGCGGCTTATACATTTTCAGAAACCTAAGTGCCACAGGTGGGGAGCCTTCTTCCCGGGCGATACAGCTGGTTGCTTTCCCCAACCCCGTGGATGATCGTCTTTTTCTGCAAACGGATACGGAAGGAATACTCACCATTTACAATACCAATGGCCAGCGGATTCAGCAGGATATTCCCATCTCTGCTGCGGAGCAGCTGGAGGTGTCTACCATCAACCTGCCCGCAGGGGTTTACCTTTTCAGGGTAACCAATGGTGTTAGTAAACCCGGCATTCAAAAAGTAATTGTCACTCATTAATGCCGCAGCTACTCTACATTCAGGTGAAACCACAAGAGCAGATTCGCTTTGGTAATCCCTATTCATCCTTAGCTGCAAATAACCCCGACCTACTGCTTTTAGATGCGGACAATCACTCTGAAGAGCTTGTCATTGACCACCAGCTTAAAATGCTTGATCAGGCCAATCAGGTCATACTGATATTGGATATGGCAAACGCTATTGCCCCAGGGAAAACAGTGAGGCTGATTGAAAAACTACTGCGCAAAAAAGAGCTGAGCCTCTCGGTTTTTCTCAATGGCAACAATGCCATGATAGAGCGGATGCTCAAGCTTTCGAAAACCAGAGTTCAGTCTCAGCTTAGCGAGCAGGCACTCCACACTGCCCTTGGTAATCTTATAAGTACTCCATAATGTCCTTAAGGAGCTACCACTCCTCAATCTTGGATTTCAGCACCTTCTTCAGATGATTATATTGAAGTATGAAAAATCTGTCACTACTGCTGCTTTTTTGCTGTAGCATCGGCTATGCACAGCAAGCACCACTTAAAATCTTTATTTCTGTAGACATGGAGGGTATCGGAGGCATCGGCACACCGAAAATGGTAAGCAGTAGCGGTAAAGACTATGCGCTCGGTCGTAAACTGATGACGGCAGAGGTGAACGCAGTAGTCGAAGCCATTTTTGGGCAGGGAGATGCTGAAATACTCGTAAACGACAGCCATGGTGATATGCAAAACCTACTGCATCTCGAGCTGGACCCAAGGGTAGAATACTTGCAAAGCAATATCAAACCTTTGGGTATGGTGCAGGGATTAGATGCCTCCTTTGACGCGGTGATTTTTATAGGCTATCACACCCGTGCCGGAACAGAGAACGGTTTTCTGGCTCACACTGGTTCGGGCTCTGTAAAAGGCCTCTGGATTAATGGTACAGAAGTGGGCGAAGGAGGATTGAATGCACATTTTGCAGGAGCCCTGGGCGTACCCGTCATTCTGGCTTCAGGAGACAAGGCATTTACCGCCCAGATTCAAGAGCTTATTTCGGTAAAAACAGTCAGCACCAAGGAGGCTGTGGGCAGTAGTGCGGCCAAAATGATTCACCCGAAGAAAGTAAGAACGCTGCTGAAGGCACAAACGAAAGCTGCCCTGAAAGACTTACCCAGCGCCAAGCCCCTGACGGTAAAAGAACCCACTACATTCAGAATTAAGCTGGCCAGCACTACTCATGCTGATGTGGTGATGAGCATACCAGGCATGAAGCGCATTGATGGCTTTACCATAGAATACGAGGCAAAAAGCATGGATAGTGCCTATCGCATGATTCGCATTATCTACAAGTATATTAAGTGGTAGGGAGAGCTGGAAGTCAGAAGACGGAAAACCGAAGCGCAAAGTACGCCCCATCAGCACCGAAGTATCACGAAGGTCAGACGGATATGGGAAGACAGAAGCTGGAAGTAGGAAGACCGAAGACGGAAGCCGGAAGCCGGAAGCGCAAAGCACACCCCGTCAGCACCGAAGTATCACGAAGGTCAGACGGATATGGGAAGACAGAAGCTGGAAGTCGGAAGACCGAAGACGGAAGACGGAAGCCGGAAGCGCAAAGCACACCCCGTCAGCACCGAAGTATCACGAAGGTCAGACGGATATGGGAAGACAGAAGCTGGAAGTCGGAAGACCGAAGACGGAAGCCGGAAGCGCAAAGTACACCCCGTCAGCACCGAAGTATCACGAAGGTCAGACGGATATGGGAAGACCGAAGCTGGAAGTCGGAAGACCGAAGACGGAAGCCGGAAGCGCAAAGCACACCCCGTCAGCACCGAAGTATCACGAAGGTCAGACGGATATGGGAAGACCGAAGCTGGAAGTCGGAAGACCGAAGACGGAAGCCGGAAGCGCAAAGCACACCCCGTCAGCACCGAAGTATCACGAAGGTCAGACGGACAAGGGAAGACTGAAGACTGACCAGGATTTAGCCAATCTCAAATGCATCAGCATCCAGGTGCGCTGGAAATTTATCTCTGAAGCGATGGAGTTCTTCCGCACTCAGGGTGATGTGAATCAACTCTTCCCTTTCTGACAGGGCCAAAGTCTCTCCTTTAGGGGAATAAGCACCGGAATGACCATTGTAGGCAATGCCCTTACCATCTTCTCCTACCCTGTTCAGCCCTATGGCATAAGCCACATTTTCTATCGCACGGGCCTTCAGCAATGCATCCCAGGCACTGACCCGTACCGCTGGCCAGTTGGCCACATACATGATCAAATCGTATTCGAGGTTTCTATTGCGCGACCAAACGGGAAAGCGCAGGTCGTAGCAAATCATCGGACAGACCTTCCAGCCTTTCCACTCTACTACCAGTCGCTCCTGCCCCATACCATAGTAGTTGTGCTCATCTGCCATGCGAAACAGGTGGCGCTTATCATACTTCTTCCATTGTCCATCAGGTTGCATCCAGATCAGGCGGTTGTAGGCTACCCCCTGCTCTTTGACGATGTATGAGCCTGTAACTACTGCCTTTTTCTGAGCCGCCATCTGTTTCATCCACTTAAAGGTGGTCAGGTTCATGGGCTCAGCCAGCTGCTCATGCTCCATAGTAAAGCCCGTCTGAAACATCTCTGGTAATACAATGATATCGACAGGCGTTGTTATCTGCCAGATTTTCTCTTCATAGGTAGCCAGGTTGGCCTCCACCGAATGCCAGTAGATATCACTTTGAATCAGGGTAAGTCTCAGGTCTTCCATGGTCTATATTTTGCAGAGTATTTCAGCCGCAGCTTTCAATGTTTCTTCTCCCTTGGCAAAGCAAAAGCGCAGTACTTTATTGTCTTGTTTATCCTGATAAAATATAGACATGGGAATAGTGGCTACACCATGTTCTTTGGTCAGCCATTCGGCCATTTCCGTATCCCGCATATCACTGATCTGGCTGTAGTTCATCAATTGAAAGTAGGTACCTCCGGCCGGAACGGGCAGAAAACGAGAGCCTTTCATCTGCTCCAGAAAATAGTCCCGCTTCTGCTGATACATAGCCGCGATGGACTCATAATTCTCAGGGTTTTGCAGGTGATCGGCAATGGCATATTGTGTAGGCGTATGTACAGTAAAGGTATTGTACTGATGTACCTTTCTGATCTCAGTCATCAGCGCTGGCGGAGCAATCATATAGCCGATGCGCCAGCCTGTGGCATGAAAGGTTTTACCGAAAGAGTAAGTAACAACACTTCGCTGGCGTAGCTCAGGCGACCGTAATACCGACTGATGCGTCTCGCCATCGAATACGATATGCTCGTACACCTCATCGGAAAGCACCAGTATATTGGTGCCTCGGGTAATGTCTTCCAGTTGCTGCAGGTCATCAGCACTGATAATGGCCCCGGAAGGGTTATGGGGAGAATTGATCAGGATCATTCTCGTCTTATTGGTAATTTTCGCCTTCACTCCTTCCCAGTCAATGGCATAGTCTGGCTGCGTCAGCGGCACGGATAAAGTCTTTGCTCCATTCACATTAATGATGGGCTCGTAGGCATCATAAGCCGGATCCATAATGATTACTTCATCACCGGCATTGATCACGGTGGTGATAGCACTGTTGATCGCTTCAATAGCTCCGGAGGTTACCGTGATTTCAGCGTCCTTATCTACCGAAATACCATAGGCCCGATTGAGTTTTTCTGCAATACGCTGCCTGAGAACAGGTACGCCAGGCATGGGCGCATACTGATTCATGCCCTTTTTCATGTAGTGATGTACCCCATCGATCAGTTCAGGGGAGAGCGGAAAATCAGGAAAACCCTGCGAGAGGTTAATGGCATTGTGCTCCAGGGCCATCTTAGACATAATGGAAAAAATAGTCGTGCCTACATTGGGCAGTTTAGACTGTATCTGCATAGGCGGAAGTTAGGGAGAGCGATTGGGTTTGGCAAGGCGGAAAATACGAGAAAAAATTTAGACGATTCCACTGCTCACCTAAACCCTATCTGAGATACTAACAGATAGAATAGGTTGTACCTATTTTGTATATATTCACCTTTCTCGCTTGGCGGAGTGAGAGAGGTTTTTTCTCCAAACCCATTAATGATAAAAAACGGATCAAAAGTGCGCTTGAAAAATATCACTTGATACCCATAAAGCTTAGTCCCCTTTTCTAAAAAACCAGGCTACTTTCGCAAAAAGTCAGCAATTTGTAAATCGTTCAACCCCATAAACTCAAACATTTTTAACCCTTCAAATGCAACATAAAGAAAGAGAGTTGAGTAAAAAGAAAACTCATTTGTTAATGCTGCTGATGCTGGCAGAAGCTGATGACCACGACCACGAACTAGAACTGATATTTATCAGCAAAGTAGCCGGCAGGCTTGGTGTGTCTGATGAAGAGGTAACCCGTATTGATAAAAACCCTCAAACAGTCACATTTATTATTCCTAAAAGGGAGCATGAGCGCATGGAAATACTGTATGACCTGCTCTTTCTGATGAAGTTCGATCAGCATGTAGATGATGAGGAAATTGACCTTATCCATAGACTCGCCTTCCGCATGGGCTTTCGCCCCACCATGACCCAGGAAATGATAGAGGTGATGAAACAACACGTGGGTAAGCTGGTACCCAAAGAGAGCCTCCTGAGCATTGTCAGAAAGTATATGAATTGATTCGAGTTCAATAAGATTTAATAACCATCAACCTCAATGCCCGACACTTTTTATCCTGCAAGCCCCGAAGTAGACAAAAGCCAAATCACAAGAATGACAGGCAAGTACCGCACACAGATTATAATCAATCTGTTTGCGATCATTCTGTTTTTTTTACTTTACCTCTGCATGATAGTTGTAGCGGCTTTTCTTATCTATCATGCCTGGTCATATCCCTTGAGTTACGGCTACAGCAAGTGGGAGGTACTGGCCAAAGTAGGAGCAGTAGCCATGTCGGTAATGCTCTTCTTGTTTCTTCTCAAGTTTTTGTTTAAAAGGAAGAGTTCGGATAACCCCTCTAATATCGAAATCCTCGAAAAGGATCGCCCTGAGCTATTCAACTTTATTCGTAGATTAAGTACTGAGGTAGGAGCTCCCTTTCCAAAAAAGATATTCGTCAATCATGAAATCAACGCATCAGTATTTTATAACAGTACGATCTTAAGCCTCTTTATGCCAGTGAAGAAAAACCTGTTAATAGGATTAGGGCTGGTAAACTCCGTAAATCTGAGCGAATTCAAGGCCATCATGGCCCACGAGTTTGGTCATTTTGCCCAAAGTAGTATGAAGTTGGGTAGTTATGTATACATGGCAAATCATATCATTTATGACATGGTATATGAACGCGACCAATGGGATACCATGCTGGAAAGGTGGAAAGGTCTGGATTGGCGGATTGCTGTTTTCGGGTGGATACTGAGTCCGGTTATCTGGATTGTCAGACAATTTATGAGCCTTCTGTACAGGGTGTTAAACATGTTATACTCGGCCCTTTCGCGTCAAATGGAATACAACGCAGACCTTGTAGCAGTAAGCGTTACCGGAAGTAATCAGATCATCAACGGGCTATATAAAATCGGACTGACAAGCCAGTCTTATCAACTTACATTGAGTAAATTATCAGACGCCAGAGACCAGCAGATTCATAGTGAAGACCTTTTCTATAATCACATCGAATGTCATAAACATCTGCTGGCCACTAACAAGGAGTTTGCCGCTGAGGAGATCACCAGAAAAGTAGTAGACCTCACGAGTGCTTATGAGCTTTTCTCAATAGATGAGGACGAAACTACCTTGGCTATGTACGCGAGTCACCCATCCAACTTTAAGCGTGAACGCAATGCAAAAAAACTCTTTATAGCAGGAGTGCAGGACGAGCGTTCTCCCTGGATCGTTTTTGGAGATGCTCAAAATCTGGCACATGAGGCTACAAAAAAACTTTACAGTTTAAGTCTGGATCAGGAAAAAATCAGCTTTAAGCCAAAAGAGGAGGTACAGAAATTCATTATTGCGGAGCTAAGTGAAGCTGAGTTTGGAGAGCGCTATATGCAGTATTTTGATAGCCATGTTATTTCTCTGCCAAAAGAAGAAGACAAGACAGAACCTGAGATAGCACTGACTGCTGAAAAGCTGAGGGTGGCTATATCTGACTTATGGGGTGACGACTTCAAAACCCGCATGACCATTATTAATGCTAAAAGAGAAAAGCTGATCGAGGTGGTGAATTTTGTTCAGAACCCACCAAAGGGCGGTAGCATTGAAGTAAATGGAAAACAGTTTAAGGCGAAAGACAGCATGCAGGCATACCATGCCATGAACAAAGTGATGGAAGAAGACATCGCCTGGTACACCAGCCATGATGAAAAAATGTATAGCCTCTATACACAGCTCAATAAATTACTCAAACCAACCGAAAAGGAGCTTACAAAACGCTATCAATTTCTGGAACAAACAAATGATATAAACCGTGAATTAGGGGTTTTTAGTCAGGATTTAGACACCTATGCACAAGAGGTTTCCGAATTGAGCCAACCCGAAGAGGAAGACATTAGCGCTTATGCCCTTAAGTTCAATACCCTGAGGGGTAAATTCGAAAAGTTATTGAGAGAAGCAAATGGGGTGGAAATTCCAGCACTTAACAACATGGGTAACATTCATAAACTAGGGGAATTTCTTCTTCCCACAGCCCCCGCCTTTATTTCGGCAACTAGTATTGACTTCAATCACGTTCAACAGCTGGCTTATCAGATAAGTGATGCCAGTACAAGGCTTGACAGACTTAGCAACAAGAACATAGGAGCCTTACTCAAACTACAGGAATCTCTGGAAGAAGAGCTGAAGCTAGCGGAGTAAGCCGATAAATACGACTGATCTCGACAGTGCTCGCAACTTGTTTACTCTTACTAACTATCTCCTTTTTGGCTGGTTCAAAAATGAATCACTCTTTCATGGATTTGGCCACCTTCTTAAGTTCAATTCTAAACAATTCCACATCACTTATAAGCTGAGAAAGAATCTGCTCCAGTTTATCCAGAGTGGCTGGACTATTTGAATCTTCTTCGCCTTCGTTTTCTCCCTGTTCTGATATGCCATTTTTCATAACTCAAAGAAAAGTACCAATAGCCAATAATGTTACGCTTCATTGGATACTACCTATAACAGGCATTTCTCATAAAGAAGCAGGCATCATTGCCTACACCTGCTTTGAAGCAATAGACTTTACCTGTGACTTATTGCTTTACAAACTGAAACGCCTGCTGCTCTGAAGTGTAAGAGTTTGATAGCGAAATCTGGTACTGTGTCTCGCTTTGCTTATCAGTGGTAATAGAGAAATTTGCCGCACCCGGCCCTGCAAAATTTGACGCGATCATTGCCAGGATAGGGTTCCCTCCCACAGCGTTGACGGTGAAGGTAAGATCTATGGTTGCATTGGCTTGTCCGGCAAAACCATCACAGTCATAGGCAAAAACCTCAGTCCTTTTACCTCCTGTACCAGAGGTATCCGGGGCAAGAATACCGATAAGTCGATTATCTACACCCTGGACTTTGAGAATTACAGAACTATTGTAAGGAATTTTAACGATTGAAGTTGACATAATTGAAAAGTGATTTGATTTTCACCTACTCTGTTAAAGGCTTTTCGGTGCTCGCCTGTGAGTATCATACTTTCGCTTTATTTATAAGACTAAGTTCGGTTTTAACAATTGTGAATGAATACCCCAGTCGCGGTATAACCGCAAATACACATCTTGTCAAATGATAAAGCTTAAGGACCTTGAATACTAACCTGTTATGGGATTCTTAAAATTTACCTCAGGTGATTATTTCAAAGTTGCAGAGTAATGTATCGCTGGAAAAGAGCAGAAAAACGGGTTTTACGAATACGGGTATTAATCCCCTTGGCCAAACATCACTACCCTATCGCCAACGTCATTACTTCAAAAATTCGGGTTAAACCTGAATTATTCATTAGAAAAATAAATAATTGACGAAAATGCTGGTAATCAGCATTTTGTCAAGGTTAACCCTGATATCTGAAAATCACCATTTAGGTTTTGATGTATTCTATATAAGTAGTTCATTTTCAGATCATCAGATTATGCAATAGTAAGCTATTGCATTATTACGGTTAAATTGACACCATGTCTCATGGTCAGCACATACCACGGCTCAACACAATCCCTGATTTTTACAGTCAGCTGCGTATTGGTACACCGCAAAGCGATGAGTTTGCCGTGATGAGAATAGAGGACCAGCCGGAGACAAAGCGCAAAGAAATGCCGCTTTTCCGGTGTAATTTTTACCGACTGGTCTTCTTTACCAGTCCGGGCGTAGAATGGCACCTGCCCGACCAGCAATTCAGCAATAGCGTCAACAGTATGTATTTTGCCTATCCGGGAAAACTTGAAAGCTGGATCAGTTCACAAAAGATACACGGCTTTCTCGTCTGCTTTACCGAAGAGTTTGCTCACCTGGGTGAGGGCCATTCTTCATTTGACAGTTTATACCCCTTTTTCAATTTTGAAGGTGAGTCACTTATCCGTTTCGGGGCAGATGACTCAGACACACTAAAGTCAACACTCAATCAAATGATCAGGGAGATGGGCGGTGCCCATGCTGATAAGTCAGAAATGCTCAGGGCCCTCCTACAGCAATACCTGATTCAAATCAGGCGAATCTATGCCAGAGATCAGGCCTCCGTTACCGATGCCGCAAAAAACGGTACTGCCATCTTCAACCGTTTCCGAAAAGAAGTAGACCAATACTTTGCTACACTGGCTGACCAGGCAGCACATGAACAAGCCTCGGTGAGTCTGATCGCTGAAAAAGTAAACCTTAACCCGAGCTACCTCAATACGGTAATCAAAGAGCTGACAGGTAGCACCGCCTCATCTTATATACATCACAAAACAGCCCTGGAAGCCAAAAGCTACTTAATGCATACCGACCTGCAGGTAGCCGAAATATCTCACAGGCTTGGGTTTACCAACGTATCTTATTTCAATAGATTCTTTAAAAGGCTGACCCATGAGACTCCGGTAGGCTTCAGAAAAGCCCAATCTTAGAGCACGCCTTAGGGAATCTATAAAAAGTATAATTTCTAAAATAATAGGTGTAAAGAATCAGCCTATACCCTCGCGTATCATTGTAATGTCAATCAGGCAACAACAAAAAAGACAATGATATGAACAGATTCAAAAACACACTTATCAGCTGGAGCGTAGCCTACCTGTTGATAACCGCCATACTGTATAGCCTTAATCAATGGCTGATGCACTACCCACTTTACCTGAGAACCCTCGCACTATCAGGGCTCATGGTATTTGCCATGCAGTATGTGGCTTTCCCGGCTCTTCAAAAATTAAACATCATAAAACGTAAATAATCATGAACACATTAACACAAAACATCCCGAACACTACCCTCCACAATGGAAGCATTATTCCTCAGCTTGGTTTAGGAGTACTTAAAGCACAAGACGGTGCAGAAGTTGAAAACGCAGTACTGACCGCCCTTAAGCACGGTTACAGACTCATTGATACGGCAGCCATTTATGGCAATGAAGCCGGTGTGGGTGAGGCTCTGAAGAAAACTGATGTACCCAGGTCTGAGATTTTCCTCACGACCAAGGTATGGAATAACAATCAGGGCTATAAACGTACCTTGAGAGCCTTTGAGCACAGTTTAAAGCTGTTGCAAACAGACTATGTAGATTTGTATCTGATCCACTGGCCCGTAGCCGGCAAATTCAAAGAAACCTGGAGGGCATTGGAAACATTGTATAAAGCGGGTAAAGTAAAGGCCATTGGCGTAAGTAATTTTCAGATTCACCACCTGGAAGCACTCATGGCCGATGCCGAAATCATGCCCATGGTCAACCAGATAGAAATACACCCACACCTGCAACAGCAGGAGTTGCTCGATTATGCCAATAAACATGAAATCCAGCTGGAAGCATGGAGGCCCATCATGATGGGCGAAGTAAGCCTGCTGCCAGAGCTAAGGTATCTGGGTCAAAAACATGGTAAATCACCAGCCCAGATAGCCCTCCGCTGGCTTACCCAAAGGGGCATTGTGGTGATACCCAAATCCGTCAAAGAGCACCGGATTGAGGAAAATGCAGACATCTTTGATTTCGAACTCTCCACTGATGACATGGACCTGATATCCGGACTGGATCGTAAAAGAAGGCTCGGGCCGGATCCTGATAACTTTAATTTCTAAGTACTCTTACGGACCCGGTGAAAAGCCGGGTCTGTTTTTTCAAAAACTTGGCGCAGCATAAAAAAACCGAAGTTCAGGCTACACATAAACAGTTCAGGTCAACAGGAGTTTTATTCCCTGTGAAAAAAGAGTCGTTGGCACTGGTTTGGTTCAAAAGAGATTTGCGGCTTTCAGATCATCTTCCTCTGAAAGCAGCCATTGAGTCCGGGCAAAAGTTAGTGCTGCTCTATTGCTTCGATCCTGAGCTGATCAATGACCCTCACTATGATGTACGGCACTGGCGCTTTGTCTGGGAGTCATTGCAGGATATGAATGACCAGCTCAAGCCTTTAGGACACAAGTTGAGCATTTACCATACTCCCTTCCGTGAAGCTCTGACACAACTTAGCAGCGCCTATCACCTCAGTGCTATCTACTCCCATGAAGAAAGCGGACTAAAGATCACCTATGACCTGGACAAATGGGTAGGACGCTTCTGCACAGAGCATCAGATACCATGGCATGAGTTTGCTTATAATGGCATTATACGCCCGTTGAAAAATCGTCAAAACTGGCTTAAAGCCTGGCATGACTCCATGAAAGTGCCATTGGCACAGCCAGATCTGGGAGCACTGCAGAGCATAAATCTGCCTGAGCAAATACTATCAAATTTCAATAGCCCCATCCCCGCAAGCTTTACCCAACCGCATTCTCAATTTCAACATGGCGGCAGTACCACAGCCAGACGCTACCTGAAAAGTTTTCTCATCTCGCGTGTACAAGACTATTCCCGGTTTATCTCTAAACCTGAAGCCAGCAGAAAAAGCTGTAGTCGGCTATCTCCTTATCTGGCTTGGGGCAACCTGAGCCTGCGGGAAGTTTACCAGGCCCGACTACAGGCAAGAGATACTTTCGGCTTTAAAAGACCTTCGGCCAATTTTGGCTCCCGTTTGCAATGGCATGATCACTTCATTCAAAAATTTGAAATGGAGGATCGATATGAATTTGAAAACATCAACCGTGGTTACGATTACCTGAACAAAGATGAAAACCCCGAATATCTGGAAGCCTGGAAAAACGGCACTACCGGTGTGCCCCTGATAGATGCCTGTATGCGCTGCCTGCACGCCACTGGCTACCTTAACTTTCGCATGCGGTCCATGCTGGTGAGCTTTCTGACGCATCACCTTTGGCAACCCTGGAAAGCAGGTGCTGAATACCTCGCCTCACAGTTCCTGGATTTTGAACCGGGTATCCACTACCCTCAGTTTCAAATGCAGGCCGGCACTACCGGTATTAATGCTATTCGAATTTACAACCCCGTTAAGCAAAGTCAGGATCACGATCCTCACGGGTATTTTATCAAGAAATGGGTTCCTGAGCTCAAGCCTATTCCTGTAGCATACATCCATGAGCCCTGGACCATACCTCCGATTGAAGCCAGTTTATTGGGCATAGATATTGAAAAGCTGCAGCCCATTGTGGATATAAAGCAGGCAGCAGAAAAAGCACGTAAGGCACTTTGGGCACACCGCAAAAACTCCAAAGTCTATCAGGAAGGCCAGCGACTACTCAAAAAGCATGTGATTCCCGGCCCGAGGATGCAGTAATTAAGATTACAGTTGTTCTTTGACTATTCCCTTAATGTACAACCGATCCATTCTCGGAATCTCGTCTTCCTTAACCTTCTTGAGCAATGTTTCGAGTCCCATGGTCTCATCTAAAGGAAGAAACATCTCTCTGCTATTTTTCACTATACTTATCTAAAAAAGAGGCCTTTCTTTCTAAGTAAAATATCTACTTCGCTTGATCCATGGCGCGAGTCAACCTACACATTTGTACTAGTTGAAACATATTCTTCGGTATCGGTGATATTCTTGATGTTTTGTTCTACCCCCCCGTAAGCCCCGTTTTTCTCTCAAAGAATTAACATGTAAACCTCAAACAGGTTATTTCTACAACTAAGGATTAAATGGATAAATCAAACTCTTAAAACCATTGGCTTCCACAATGGTTTATCTAAGCCAATGAAAAAAGGCCAACTCCCTGCGAAGATATGCCCTGTTTGCGACAGGCCCTTTGAATGGCGCAAAAAGTGGAAAGCGCATTGGGAAGAGGTGGTTTATTGTAGTGAACGCTGCAGACGCTCAAAAAAACTGAATCTAAAGAAGAGGACGGTGCTATGAAGACTTTAAGGCTTGTTCTGGGAGATCAGCTTAACCATAAGCATAGCTGGTATAATCAATCATCGGAAAACATCACCTACCTGATGATGGAAATGGGACAGGAGCTTACCTACACCACACACCATATTCAAAAAGTGGTAGCCTTCTTCCTGGCCATGCGAGGCTTTGCTGATCGCCTTACCGAACAGGGACATACGGTAAGGTACCTTAAGCTGGACGACCCCGATAACACCCAGGATCTGGAAAAAAACATTCAGCAGTTGATTGAGCAAGAGGACTTTGAGAAGTTTGAGTTTCAGCTGCCTGATGAATGGCGGCTGGACGAGCAGCTGACCAAACTAGCCGTACAACTACCCATAGAAGCCGAGTCCTTCAGTACAGAGCATTTTCTCACATCCCGTGATGACCTGAACGACTTCTTCAAAGGCAAAAAGCAATTACTGATGGAGTCCTTCTACCGAATGATGCGGCAGAAGCACAATGTGCTGATGGAAGGTGGAGAGCCTGTGGGAGCTCAATGGAACTTCGACCATGACAACCGGAAGAAAATGCCCAAGGGCACCTTTATTCCGGCTCCCAAAGCTTTTGTGAAAGACGTTTCTGAAATCACGAACCTGCTCGAAAAAGAAAAGGTAAAAACAATAGGCAGTATCGACACGGATAACTTCATCTGGCCTACAAGCCGTGCAGAGTCACTTGAATTACTGGATTTCTTCATTGATGAATGCCTCCCCTGGTTTGGTGCCTATCAGGATGCTATGACCACAGAAGGCTGGTCGCTCTTCCACTCCCGTATTTCCTTTGCCCTCAACGCTAAGCTGATCGGTCCATTGGAGGTGATAGAGCACGTGGAGAAAAAATGGCAGGAAGATCCGGACCATGCTCCCCTTTCTGCTATTGAAGGTTTTATACGGCAGATACTTGGCTGGCGGGAGTATATGCGTGGTATTTACTGGAAGTACATGCCCGACTACTCAGAGAAAAACTTCTTTGAACATGACAGAGCGCTCCCCTCCTGGTTTTGGAGTGGGGAAACCAAAATGAAATGCCTGTCCCATAGCATAGGGCAATCTCTGGAGCATGCCTATGCGCACCATATACAACGCCTGATGGTCACGGGTAACTTTGCGCTCCTGGCCGGGATTGACCCTGATGAAGTTGACCAGTGGTACCTGGGCATTTATATAGATGCCATAGAGTGGGTAGAAATTACCAATACACGTGGCATGAGCCAGTTTGCAGATGGAGGCATTGTGGCTACCAAGCCCTATGTAGCCTCGGCCAATTATATGCATAAGATGGGTCATTACTGTGGTAGCTGCGCCTACGATCATAAAAAGAAAACCGGTGACAACGCATGCCCCTTTAACAGCCTTTACTGGGACTTCATAGAGCGCAACCGCAGTAAGCTCGGCAAGAATCCGCGCATGAGTATGATGTACCGGCTTTGGGACAAAAATTCTGCAGAAAAACAAAACCTTATCCTTGAACAGGCGGCTTATTACATGAACCATCTGGAGGAGCTATGAGTAGGGCGATATATTGGTTTAGAAACGATTTACGCTTAGAGGATAATGAGGGGTTGGTTAAAGCTACTGAGGATAACCGAGAGGTCCTGCCTGTTTATGTCATGGATAGTCGTTGGCTGGAGGGAAAGCAATTTGGCATAGACAGGACAGGCCCCTTTCGGATGAAATTTCTGCTGGAGTCACTCAGGGACCTGAAGTCTCAACTGCAAGCAGTGGGCTCTGACTTATACTTTGCTATTGGCAATCCCGTGGAAGTGCTGAGCGAAGTGTACAAGCAACATAACTGCACAAAACTCTATGCACAGCAGGCAGCTTCGCATTACGAGCATACAGATGAGATGGCGCTGGCACAATCTGTGCCCTGTGAATTTCTGTGGGGAGAAACGCTCTATCATAAAAACGATCTGAATTTTACCATCAGTGAGCTACCTGAGGTTTTTACACAGTTCAGGAAGGCGGTAGAGAAAAAGACCCTGGTGCGAAAAGTCATTGAAGCCCCTCTGCGAATCAATTCTCCTCAGGAATTTGGTACGGATATCCCCGATGTAAAGACATTGGGCTACGAAGTACCAGAGGTCGATAAAAGAAGTGTCATACATTTTAAGGGAGGCAGTGGCAAGGCTATGGAGCGTCTTAATTACTATCTCTGGGAAAAAGAACTTCTGTCTACCTATAAAAGCACAAGAAACGGCCTTATTGGCGGAGATTACTCTAGTAAATTCTCTCCCTGGATTGCTGTAGGGGCCATCTCGCCTCGCCAAATCTACTGGCAGGTAAAAAAGTACGAGAAGTATATAAAGAAAAACAGCAGCACTTATTGGCTGATCTTTGAGTTGCTGTGGAGAGACTACTTCCATTTTGTCGCTAAAAAGCATGGGAAACATATTTTTCAACGAGCCGGGATTCTACAGGAAGAGAAAATCATATGGGGTTCTGATAAGCATTTCAGCCTTTGGGCCGATGGACGTACCGGAGAACCTTTTGTAGATGCCAATATGAAAGAGCTCAACACCACAGGTTTTATGAGCAACCGTGGGCGCCAGATAGTTGCCTCTTACCTGATGCATGCTATGAAGATAGACTGGCGCCTGGGAGCCGCCTATTTTGAAAAAATGCTGATTGACTACGACCCCTGCAGTAACTACGGCAACTGGATTTATATTGCCGGAGTGGGCAATGATCCACGTGGTGGACGGGAGTTTGATTTAGACAGGCAAAAGCAAAGCTATGACCCCCAGGGGAGGTATCAGGAGCTTTGGGTCTGATGCGACCGAGATGATATTCGTTCCGGTATAAAATAACAACCGCCCGTACTAAAATCCTCAGGACAATTGTCTGTACATCTATCTTTGAAAGAATAAAAACAGGCAATGAATTACAGAACGCTCGGTAAGACAAATTTTAAGGTATCTGAAATATCACTCGGCACCTGGCAAGTAGGAGGAAAATGGGGCTCCGGCTTTGATCATAAACTGGCCGATCACCTGATCAACAGTGCTATAGATAGTGGCGTAAACTTCATAGATACGGCAGACGTGTACGAAAATGGCTTGAGTGAAACTGCCGTTGGCAGAGTAGTACGGTCCAGGTCTGAGCAGGTATATGTTGCCACGAAATGCGGCCGACAGATTAACCCTCATGTCAATGATGGCTATCAACCCGAGGTACTCAGAAAATTTGTAGAAGCCAGTCTGAAGCGAACCGGACTTGAAACACTGGACCTCATTCAATTACACTGTCCACCATCTGAGGTATACTACAGGCCTGAGATTTTCGAAACCTTTGAGCGCTTGAAAGAAGAAGGTAAGATTCGGCACCTTGGGGTAAGTGTGGAAAAGGTGGAAGAGGCACTGAAGGCCATAGAGTTCGGGAATGTGGCTACAGTTCAGATCATTTTCAACGTTTTCAGGCAACGCCCTACGGCCCTCTTTTTTGAGCAGGCACAAAAGAAAAATGTCGGGGTGATTGCCAGGGTACCGCTGGCCAGCGGTTTACTTACAGGCAAGTTCAATGGCAATAGTACTTTTGCCCAGGACGACCATCGCCACTTCAACAGGAATGGTGAAGCCTTCGACAAGGGAGAGACTTTCGCAGGAATTGATTATGAGCTTGGATTAAAAGCAGTAGCTAAACTAAAAGCCCTCTTCCCAGGCCTGAAAAACCTGGCACCCGTGGCTCTGCAGTGGATTTTGACACACCCCGCTGTAAGCTGTATTATTCCCGGAGCCTCCAGTACGGCACACCTCAGTTCGAACCTTTCTGCTATTGATTTACCCGGCTTGACTCACGAACAGATCTCAGCAATGAATGCCATTTATGGCGAACACATCCAACCAGAAGTACACCATCTCTGGTAAGGACCTAAAAAATCGTTGCTGGTTGAAAAGGCAAAGGCCTCAAACCGTTTGGAATTACAAGTTCGGAATAGTAGACTACAACTGATTAACCAACCATCATGCAGCCACGGCATACTTCCGGTCTTTGGCCCTTCTGGGTTTTGATGTTCGTGACATCGTCCTTAACCAGCTATGGTCAGGAAACCACTTCAGACCCCACCAACCCACGCAAGTTCGAGGGACTGTACATTGGCGTGAATACAGGTGTTCAAAGCATTTTTTCTGAAGCCATCATCAATGAGTCAAGCGTACCACAGCAGGCTTCCCGCTGGACGGCAGATTTCCTTGTGGCTCATCGCTGGCAGTTTCTCAACGATCGCATTGTTTTCGGACTGGAAGTTCAGGTCGGTCTGGCCGATGGAAACCTGAACCGGACCTATGGTATGAACCCCAGACTGGAAATTGACTTCACCAATAGTACTCAGGTTGGTGTGGGCTATACACTCGGGTATGTTACTGGTAAGCAAAAAAAGCTTTTTCTGTACTCCTACCTGTACCAGGTACGCAGGAGTTTCAACATAACCCTAAGAGATGACACAGGCATCCTGCAGTGGCAACAGGACGCTCAGACTGTCCTCAGATATGGCCTAGGGCTCGAGTACAATGTAAGCAAGCACTTCAGCACTCGCTTAGCCCTGGGGTCCCAGCGCGGAAATCTTAACCTTAATGATACCGTAGAAGTGACCATAGGACTTAACTATCAGTTCTGACTTACATTGCCAAAGGCATAAAAAAACAGCATTCGGGAAATCCGAATGCTGTTTTTAATATTATCAAGCCCTTAAGGACTTTAGAAAAGGAGGATTACTCTCCGTCTTTCTTTTCTTCTTCGTCAGATGCTGCATCAGCTTCAGGCGCCTCTTCAGTAGTTTCCTCCGTTGTTTCTTCAACAACTTCCTCAGCTACCTCTTCAGCAACAGCCTCAACAGTTTCTTCTACCACTGCTTCTTCTACAACAGCCTCAGGAGTAGACTCAGCAGCCTTTTTCTTACCGCCTCTTCTTCTTCTGGTGCTCTTCTTAGCAGGTACAGCCTCTGTCAACAGCAGCTCATTGTAATCAACCAGCTCGATAATACACATATCAGCATTATCACCCAGTCGGTTACCAGTTTTGATTATTCTGGTATAGCCACCTGGTCTGTTTGCTACTTTCTCAGCTATTTCACCAAACAAGGTAGAGATAGACTCTTTGTCCTGAAGGTAAGAGAATACTACTCTTCTTGAATGAGTAGTGTCTGTCTTTGCTTTAGTGATTAAAGGCTCAACATACTTTCTCAAAGCTTTTGCTTTGGCTACGGTAGTTGAGATTCTTTTATGCTGAATCAAAGAAGAAGCCATGTTAGAGAGCATCGCCTTTCTGTGCGGTGCTGTCCTGCCTAAGTGATTAAATTTCTTCCCGTGTCTCATGTCTGTTAATCCTCTTCGAGTTTATATTTTGACAAGTCCATACCGAAAGTAAGGTTCTTGTCAGCTACTAGTTGCTCCAATTCTGCGAGTGACTTCTTACCAAAGTTTCTGAATTTCATCATGTCAGAAATCTCCAGTCTTACCAGGTCACCCAGCGTTCTCACGTCTGCTGCTTTCAGGCAGTTGTACGCTCTTACTGAAAGATCAAGATCGTTCAGTTGAGTTTTCAACAGCTTACGCATGTGCAGCATTTCCTCATCAACCTGCTCTGGCTCATCCAATGCTCCTGTTTCCAGAATCATGTTCTGATCTGAGAACAACATGAAGTGCTGAATCAAAATGTTCGCAGAACCTTTCAGCGCGTTCTCAGGGTGGATTGAACCATCAGTTTCTATATCCAACACAAGCATTTCATAGTCAGTCTTCTGCTCTACCCTTGTGTTTTCTACACTATACTTCACATTCTTGATAGGTGTGAAGATCGCATCGATTGGGATGTATCCGAAAACCTGCTCAGAAGGCCTGTTCTCTTCAGCTGGTAAGTAACCTCTTCCTTTTTCAATTGACAATTCGATTTCGAATCTAATTGAAGAGTCCAGGTGACAAACCACATCCTCAGGGTTCAGGATTTCAAAAGCGCTGGTGAATTTTCCAATATCACCGGCAGTGAAACTATCCTGACCTTCGATGATCACATTGATCTTGTTATCAACAGTATCAGAGATTTTCTTAAACCTTACTTTTTTCAGGTTCAGAATGATTTCAGATACATCTTCTACAACACCCTCTATCGTTGAGAATTCATGCAATACACTAGGAATCTTGATCCCTGTGATTGCATAGCCTTCCAAAGAGGAAAGCAATATCCTTCTCAGTGCATTACCAACAGTAACCCCGTATCCTTTTTCTAATGGCTTAAATGTGAACAGACCGTGAAAATCGTCTGCCTTTTCCATCACCACCTTCTCCGGGATTTGAAATGCGAGAATTGACATATTATTGAATGTTTTAAATGTTCTACAATTAGATTACTTAGAGTAAAGCTCGACAATAAGCTGCTCCTTGATATTCTCAGGGATATCTTCTCTTACAGGAAGATTGATAAGCTTACCGTTCATCTCAGATTTGTCCCACTCTATCCAGTTGTACTTCTGAGCTGAATTCGATGCTAAACTATTGGTGATTGCTTCAAGAGATTTAGACTTCTCTCTCACACCCACTACATCACCTGGCTTTACGCTGTATGATGGAATGTTCACCACTTCACCATTTACGGTGATGTGCTTGTGAGAAACAAATTGTCTGGCACCTCTTCTGGTTGGCGAAATACCCATTCTGTAAACAACATTGTCCAAACGGGCTTCCAACAACTGGAGCAGGATTTCACCTGTAATACCAGATTTTCTTGAAGCTTTGTCGAAAAGGTTAGCAAATTGTCTTTCCAATACACCGTAAGTGTATTTAGCCTTTTGCTTTTCCATCAACTGGATGGCATATTCCGACTGCTTTCTTCTCCTACCTCTGCCATGCTGGCCTGGAGGATAGGCTTTCTTTTGTAGTGCTTTGCTGTGACCAAAAATGGGATCGTTAAATCTCCTTGCTATTTTAGCCTTAGGGCCTCTATATCTTGCCATTACTACTTAATTTCTCAATTAATATTAAACTCTTCTACGCTTGGGTGGACGACATCCGTTGTGAGGAAGTGGAGTCACATCCCTGATCACGGTTACCTCGATACCAGAATTCTGAATAGTTCTGATAGCAGATTCTCTACCTGCACCAGGACCTTTCACGAATACTTCTACTTTTCTCAACCCTAAGTCGTGAGCCTTTTGGGCACAATCCTGAGCAGCCATTTGCGCGGCATAAGGGGTGTTCTTCTTAGAACCTTTAAATCCCATTTTACCGGCAGATGCCCAAGAGATTACCTGACCTTGCAAATTGGTCAGAGAGATGATGATGTTGTTGAAAGATGCTTTGATGTGAGCTTGCCCCACAGCGTCTACTACAACTACTCTCTTTTTAGCTTTATCTTTTCTTTTCTGAGCCATTGTTCAAAATATTTGTAAGGCCGTTGCCAGCCTACTCATTCTGTTACTTAGTTGCCTTCTTCTTGTTAGCAACTGTTTTCCTCTTACCTTTTCTGGTTCTGGAGTTGTTCTTGGTATGTTGACCACGAACCGGAAGACCTCTTCTGTGTCTCAAACCTCTGTAGCAACCAATATCCATCAATCGCTTGATGTTCAGTTGTACTTCCGATTTCAGTACACCCTCTACCTTAAACTCCTCACTGATGATGGTACGGATCGCTTTTTGATCCTCATCCGTTAATTCACCAATTTTTTTGTTGACATCGATGCCTGCTTTGTTCAACACATAGTTAGCAGAACTACGACCCACTCCGAAAATGTAAGTCAAGCCAATCTCAGCTCGCTTGTGATCCGGAATATCTACTCCTGAAATTCTAGCCATAATTATCCTTGTCTTTGTTTGAATCTAGGATTCTTCTTGTTAATCACGTATAACTTACCATTCCTACGGATTATCTTACAATCAGCACTACGCTTCTTGATAGACGCTTTAACCTTCATGATTGATTATTTATATCTGTAAGTAATTCTTCCCTTCGTTAAATCATAAGGAGACATTTCAAGTTTTACTTTGTCCCCAGGCAGAATTCTGATGTAGTGCATTCTCATTTTACCAGAGATATGCGCCAACACTTCATGCCCATTTTCCAACTCGACTTTGAAGCGCGCATTCGACAGCGCCTCCAAAATGGTTCCGTCTTGCTCTATTGATGCTTGTTTAGCCATATTAGATGTTAAATACTTCTTCTATATACTTATGAGTTGTCAATATCTCGGTACGATCTTCAAAGACAGCTACAGTATGCTCATAGTGGGCAGAAGGTTTACGATCTCTCGTCCTGATGGTCCAGCCATCATTTTCCTGCACTATGTTCCTGGTTCCTAAATTCACCATAGGTTCGATGGCTATCACCAAACCGTGCTGAAGCTTAGGACCCCGACCGCGTTTACCATAGTTGGGCACTTCTGGTCCTTCATGGAGGCTTTGCCCTAATCCATGTCCTACCAGCTCGCGCACTACCGTGTAACCCCGGTCTTCGACATACTTTTGAATGGCGTAACTCACATCACCCATTCTGTTGCCGTACTTAGCTTGCTCAATACCTTGATACAACGACTCTTTCGTTGCCTTAAGAAGGGACATCGTCTCTGGAGTGATTTCTCCTACGGGGTAAGTATAAGCGGAATCGCTATGGTAACCTTTGTAGAAGACTCCACAATCTATAGAGATTATATCACCGTCTTTCAATTCGTAATCACTCGGAAAACCGTGAACTACATTTTCGTTCACCGAAATACAGAGTGTGGAGGGAAAGCCATTATAACCTTTAAAGGAAGCTTTACCTCCGTGATCTGCGATAAACTCTTCAGCGATCTTATCGAGATCTTTTGTTTTTATTCCGGCCTTTACCTGCCGGGCTACTTCTCCGTGAGCCTTTCCCAGAATCTGGGCACTTTCACGAATCAGTTGTATTTCTTCTTCAGTCTTGTATAAGATCATCTTATGCAACAGCTACACCTTGAGACCTGCCTCTCATCTTGCCTGACTTCATCATGCCTTCGTAGTGTCTCATTAACAGGTAGCTTTCAATTTGTTGCAAAGTATCAAGGATCACACCTACCATAATCAACAGCGATGTTCCTCCATAAAATGGTGCGAAAGCCTGTCCCACACCTGCCTGAACAGCAAATGTTGGAAGAATCGCTATGATCGCCAGGAATACTGATCCTGGTAATGTAATTCTGTCAAGTACACCGCCAATGAAATCAGAAGTGGGCTTACCGGGTTTTACACCTGGTACAAAACCACCGCTTCTCTTCAGATCATCAGCCATATTCGATGGATTCACCGTAATGGCAGTGTAGAAGAAAGTAAACAGGATGATCATTACCGCAAACACCACTGTGTAAGTAACACCATAAGGGTCGGCAAATGCCACAGTTACTTTATTCCAGAAATCACTTGAATCAGCCCAGATACCACCAATCAATGTTGGCAGAATCATCAAAGCTTGCGCAAATATGATAGGCATTACACCTGATGCATTCACCTTCAGAGGAATGAACTGACGCTGACCGCCATATACCTTACCTCCTACTACCTGCTTGGCATACTGTACTGAGATACGTCTGGTAGCTTGTACCAATGCCACAGTCACAAGTACTACAAAGAACAATACGATGATTTCAACTACTGAGAACAGTGCTTTTGAAATACCGTTGGTAGTGTAAAATTCATTAATTGCGGCCGCTGGCAGGCTGGAAATAATACCGATCATAATCAGCATTGAAATACCATTACCAATTCCCTTGTCAGTAATCTTCTCTCCCAACCACATACAGAACATAGTGCCTGACGTGAGGAGGATCATAGAAGAAATAGTAAAGAGGGTATTATCAATTACAATTGCTTCTGGCGGAATAGTCACTTTCAGGTATCCGATGCTTTGTGCAAGCGTCACCAGAATAGTAAGAATCCTTGTAATTTGAGTAAGCTTCTTTCTGCCCGACTCACCTTCTTTCTGCATCTTCTGGAAACTAGGCACAGCCACAGTCATCAGCTGAATCACAATGGATGCAGAGATGTATGGCATAATACCCAAACCGAAAATAGCACCATTACTAAAGGCGCCTCCCAGCAGGTTATCAAGGATACCCAGCAAACCAGGAGAATCTCCTCTGGTAGCTTCCAGTATTACTGGATCTATACCCGGTAATACCACAAATGAGCCCAGTCTGAAAATGATCAAGAACCCCAGCGTAGCCAGGATTCTGTTTCTCAGCTCCTCAATGGAGTAAATGTTCTTTATGGTAGTGACAAACTTCTTCATAAAATCAAAGCTTTGTAACGGTACCTCCTAAGTTTTCAATGGCAGCTGCTGCGGATGTTGAAAATTTATGGGCAGTTACATCCACTTTAGAAGTTAAAGCACCTCTACCGAGTATTTTAATCAGATCGTTCTTACCAGCCAAACCATTAGCCATCAACACTTCTCTATCGATTACAGAGGCACCGGTCTTTTCAGCCAGTTCCTGTACTGTATCCAGATTGATTGCTTTGTACTCAACTCTGTTAGGGCTGGTAAAACCAAACTTAGGCACTCTTCTCTGCAAAGGCATTTGACCGCCTTCAAAACCCTCTTTACGAGAGTAACCAGATCTTGATTTAGCACCTTTATGGCCTCTTGTAGAAGTACCACCTCTACCGGATCCTTGTCCTCTACCAATTCTTTTACTATTCTTAGTAGAACCTTCTGCAGGCTTTAATGTATTCAGTCTCATCTTAAAGTTCCTTTACAGATACCAAGTGATTCACCTTATTAATCATTCCAGCAATCTGTGGAGTCAACTCGTGCTCTACAGTTCTGTTTATCTTTCCAAGACCTAAGGCCTGGATTGTTCTCTTCTGCCTTTGAGGGCGGTCGATCGTACTTTTCGTTTGGGTGATTTGAACCTTTGCCATTGCTTCTTAACCGTTAAAAACTTTAGACAATTCAACTCCTCTTTGCTCAGCTACAGTGTAAGCGTCTCTCATGTTCAACAGAGCGTCAAAAGTAGCCTTAACCACGTTATGTGGGTTAGAAGATCCTTTAGACTTTGCCAATACATTGTGTACACCGGCACTTTCAAACACGGCACGCATCGCACCACCTGCAATCACACCGGTACCTTCAGAAGCTGGCTTCACCAAAACAAAACCTCCACTGTACTTACCTAATGCTTCGTGAGGTACAGTACCATTCAGGATAGGCACCTTCACCAGGTTCTTCTTTGCGTCATCGATGCCTTTAGTGATAGCATCGGTCACCTCATTGGCTTTACCCAATCCGTAACCTACTACACCATTACCATCTCCTACTACCACGATAGCAGAAAAGCTGAACCTTCTACCACCTTTTACTACTTTGGCAACACGCTTGATCGCTACAACCTTTTCTTTAAGGTCTATATCACTCGCTTTGATTGCTCTAATATTTTTCTGTGACATCGTGATTAAAATTTAAGGCCTCCTTCTCTGGCACCATCTGCCAAAGCTTTGACTTTACCGTGATAGACATAACCGTTTCTATCGAATACCACATTGGTGATACCACTTGCCACGGCTTTCTCAGCTAATTTTTTTCCTACTTCTTTCGAAAGCTCCACATTCACATTGGTTTCGCCTATCTCAGTAGATGAAGCCATTACCATTGTGTGTCCTGCCTCATCATCAATAATCTGAGCGTAAATACGCTTGTTACTTTTGAATACTGAGATTCTTGGTCTTTCAGCAGTACCAGAAATCTTATTTCTGATACCCTTCTTAATTCTAAGTCTACTTTTACTAATAGCCATGACTCTAATTATTTAGCAGCAGTTTTACCAGCTTTTCTACGAATATCCTCACCAACGAAACGTACACCTTTGCCTTTGTAAGGCTCAATCTTCCTTAAAGATCTGATTTTCGCTGCTACCTGACCGATTAGCTCTTTGTCAGTGCTTTCCAATGTCACAATAGGATTCTTTCCTTTTGCCATTTCGGCAGTGGTCTTCACCTCTGCAGGTACCGCAAGATAAATGTTGTGCGAGTATCCCAGGTTCAGTTCCAGAATGTTGTTGGAAACGGAGGCTTTATAACCTACACCTACCAACTCTAATTGCTTCTTATACCCTTCAGTTACACCAACAACCATGTTGCTGATCAACGAGCGGTAAAGGCCATGCAAAGACTTGTGTCTCTTTTGCTCAGTAGGTCTGTCTACTGTCAAAACACCGTCTTCGATAACCACAGACATATCAGGATTTACTGCCTGGCTCAGTTCTCCCTTCGGTCCTTTAACAGTAACCACATTATCAGCAGCTACGTCTACAGACACACCTTGAGGAAGATCGATCGGTTTCTTACCAATTCGTGACATTTCTTATCTCAGTTATTAATATACGTGACATAAAACTTCACCACCGATATGCGCAGCACGCGCTTCTTTATCAGTCATGACACCCTTAGAGGTAGATACAATAGCGATACCCAGTCCATTAAGAACTCTTGGTAATTCACCTGCACCAGCATATTTTCTAAGTCCCGGCTTACTTATTCTCTCCAGCTTAACGATGGCAGGCACTTTAGTAGTCGGATTGTATTTCAATGCTATTTTAATATTGCCCTGAGGACCATCCTGTTCGAACCTGTAGTTCTGGATGTAACCTTTATCGAACAATACTTTTGTTAACTCCTTCTTCATGTTAGAAGCCGGAATATCCACAACTCTGTGGCTCGCTTTAATCGCGTTCCTGAGTCGGGTTAAATAATCTGCTATTGGATCAGTCATTTTAATTTATTTAAAGAGCCCACAACTCTCATTGCGGGCGTTCCCGATCTGGCGATATCACCCAGACCTAAGTTTTTATTTCAATTAATTCAATCTTGCGGCCCGAAAACCGGCCTGCAAAGGTACGGAATTAATCTTATGAACAAAAGAAAAAGCGAATTACCAACTCGCCTTTGTTACTCCAGGTATTTTACCCGCTGAAGCCATTTCTCTGAAGGTTACCCTTGAGATACCGAATTTCCTCATGTATCCTTTAGGACGACCAGTCAGTTTACATCTGTTGTGCAATCTTACAGCAGAAGAATTTCTTGGAAGCTTATCTAAACCTTCCCAGTCTCCTTCAGCCTTAAGGGCCGCTCTTTTGTCAGCGTACCTTGCAACAAGTTTTGCTCTTTTTCTTTCTCTAGCCTTTACTGCTTCTCTAGCCATAATCTTATTTTTTACCAGATTTAAAAGGCATACCAAAAGCCTTCAGTAACTCGTAACTCTCTTCATCAGTATTTGCGGAGGTCACAAACGTGATATCCATACCAGAAATTTTGCTCACTTTGTCGATAGAAATCTCAGGGAAGATGATCTGCTCCTTTACACCTAAAGTGTAATTTCCTCTACCATCAAAACCTTTGTCATTCACACCTCTGAAGTCACGTACCCTTGGCAGAGCAATGTTCAAAAGTCTATCCATGAACTCATACATACGCTCACCTCTCAGGGTTACCCTTGCACCGATAGGCATTCCTTCTCTCAACTTAAAGTTCGAGATAGAATTCTTTGCCACGGTAGGCACAGCCTTCTGACCAGTGATGGTCGTGAGCTCTTCTACTCCTATGTCAACGAGTTTCTTATCAGCTACAGCCGCACCGATACCTTTGTTCACCACTACTTTAGTGACCTTTGGTACCTGCATGATTGTAGAGTACTCAAATTTTTCTTTCAAAGCGGGAACAATCTCGCTCTGATATCTATCTTTTAATCTTGGATTAGCCATGATAAGTTACCTCTGCTACTTAGATTTAAAATATCTTTCCAACTTACCGCTGTCGTTCACTTTTCTACCAGTTCTGGCGGCTTTTCCTGATGCAGGATCTACTACCATAAGATTAGAAAGGTGCACAGGCGCCTCAGTTTTTTCAATTCCCCCATTAGGGTTGGTTGCAGAAGGCTTGGTGTGCTTAGACACAACATTTACTCCTTCAACAATCGCTCTGTACTTAGAAGTGATTACCTCCAGTACTTTACCGGTTTTACCTCTTGAGTTGCCAGCCAATACCTTAACAGTATCGCCCTTCTTCACATGAAGTTTTGTAGGTACATTTACGTTAGTCTTCATCGCTTATAGTACTTCAGGGGCCAATGAAACAATTTTCATGAATTGCCTTTCACGCAATTCTCTCGCTACTGGTCCAAACATACGCGTGCCTCTTGGCTCATCGTTTGCCGTTAACAGTACAGCAGCATTATCTTCAAATCTGATATAAGAGCCGTCTTTTCTCCTCACTTCCTTCTTGGTTCTCACCACGACAGCCTTCGATACAGTTCCTTTTTTCAAGTTGCTTGAAGAATGAGCAGCCTTTACAGAGACTACTATCTTATCACCAACAGAGGCGTACTTCTTCTTGGTTCCGCCTAATACGCGGATACAAAGCACTTCTTTAGCACCACTGTTATCTGCAACGTTCAATCTTGATTCTTGCCTGATCATGATTACTTAGCTCTTTCTATGATTTCAACTAATCTCCAACGCTTATTCTTACTCAGCGGACGAGTCTCCATGATGCGAACAGTATCACCGATACCGACATCATTCTTTTCGTCATGAGCAGAAAATTTGGTAGTCTTATTAACAAACTTTCCATAAATCGGGTGCTTCTCTCTTCGCTCTACAGCCACGGTGATGGTTTTATCCATTTTGTTGCTCGTCACGATCCCGACTCTTTCTTTTCTAAGATTTCTGGTCTCCATGCGTTCTTTACTTTGCAAGTTGTTTGGCCTTCAACTCAGTCTTCAACCTGGCAATCATTCTTCTTGAATCCCTGATCTTCATCGGGTTTTCAATTGGTGAGATCGCTTGAGCAAATTTCAATTTGCCAAGACTATCTGCTTCTGTTCTGAGTTTCTCCGAGAGTTCCTCGATAGAAAGTGCTCTGATATCTGAATTTGTCATCTTATGCCACGTAGTCTCTGCGTACTACAAATTTTGTTGAAACTGGAAGCTTCTGAGCAGCAAGTCTCAAGGCTTCTTTTGCCAATTCTATATTCACACCAGCTGATTCGAACAGAATAGTACCTGGTTTGATCACGGCTACCCAGTAATCTGGTGCTCCCTTACCTTTACCCATCCTTACCTCAGCAGGCTTCTTTGTTACAGGTTTGTCAGGGAAAATTCTGATCCAAACCTGACCTTCTCTTTTCATAGCCCTGGTCATAGCGATACGAGCTGCCTCAATCTGACGGCTTGTAATCCAACCTGGCTCTAAAGACTTAATACCGAAAGTTCCGAAGTCAAGGTTGTGACCGCGCTGTGCGATCCCCTTCACTCTGCCTTTCTGCATTTTTCTATACTTAGTTCTTTTAGGCTGTAACATCTTAATTATTCTTTAAAGGGCTATTACTTTCTTCTATTTGGCCTTCCGCCTCCACGGTTAGGTCTACGTCCGCCACCGCGTTCGTTTTGTCCACCTAAACCTACATTCGGAGAAAGATCTCTCTTACCAAATACTTCGCCTTTGAAAATCCAAACCTTGATTCCGATTTTACCATATACCGTATCCGCTTCAGAGATAGCGTAATCAATATCGGCTCTCAGTGTATGCAAAGGAATTCTACCTTCCTTGTACATTTCTGTTCTTGCCATCTCAGCACCGCCCAAACGACCGGCACATTTGATTTTGATACCTTGTGCTCCTACACGAATGGCACTGGCGATAGCTTGTTTCATAGCTCTTCTGTAAGAGATACGAGCTGCCAATTGCTGAGCAACTGACTCACCTACCAATTTAGCGTCCAGCTCAGGCCTTTTGATCTCAAAGATGTTGATCTGAACGTCTTTACCTGTCAGCTTTTTCAACTCTTCTTTGATACGGTCAACCTCTTGTCCGCCTTTACCAATAACTACTCCTGGACGGGCCGTATGAACAGTAATGGTGATTCTCTTCAGAGTTCTTTCAATAATAATTTTTGAAATACCTCCTTTAGGGATACGGGCGTGCACGTATTTTCTGATCTCCTGATCTTCCACCAGCTTAGCAGAAAAGTCTTTGCCACCGTACCAGTTAGAATCCCAACCTCTAACGATGCCTAGTCTGAAACCAACGGGGTTTACTTTCTGTCCCATCTCTTAATTTTCAGTTTCGTTATTAACTACTTCATTATTTTCAGCGGTAACTTCCGGTTGATTGTGTGAATCAACTATCAAAGTCACATGGTTTGATCTTTTTCTGATCCTGTGAGCTCTTCCCTGTGGAGCAGGTCTGAGTCTCTTCAGCATGCGGCCACCGTCAACGAAAATTTCTTTCACAAAAAGATCTGCATCTTCCAGTCTTTCATCTTCGTTTTTGGCTTGCCAGTTAGAGATCGCTGAAAGCAACAGTTTCTCAAGTCTTGCAGCACCTTCTTTAGGCTCAAACTTCAATACATTGAGGGCTCTGTTTACTCTTTCGCCTCTGATCAAGTCAGCTACCATCCTCATCTTACGAGGGGCGGTAGGTACGTTTCTGAGTTTTGCTACAGCTTCCATTATCTCCTTCTATCTTTTTTTGCAATGTGTCCACGGAAGTTCCTGGTTGGAGCAAATTCACCGAATTTATGTCCTACCATGTTTTCCGTTACAAATACAGGAATGAATTTATTTCCATTATGGACAGCGAAAGTGTGTCCAATGAAATCAGGTGAAATCATTGATCTTCTGGACCAGGTCCTGATGACGGACTTCTTACCAGAATTCTCCATCGCGTCTACTTTGTTAGACAAGCGAAAATCTATATAAGGTCCTTTTTTTAACGAACGTGCCATGTCTTATTTCTTCTTTTTACCAATGATCAAGTTGTTCGAATATTTCTTCGGTGTTCTGGTCTTCTGACCTTTCGCGTATAAACCGTTTCTTGATCTTGGATGACCTCCTGAAGATTTACCTTCACCACCGCCCATTGGGTGATCAACCGGGTTCATAACTACACCTCTTACTCTTGGTCTTCTGCCTAACCATCTGTTTCTACCGGCCTTACCAAGATTCACGTTCATGTGCTCAGCATTACCAACAGAACCGACAGTTGCCAAACATACAACCAGCACGTTCCTCATTTCTCCTGAAGGCAATTTCAACGTAGCATACTTACCTTCTCTCGCTACTAACTGCGCATAAGATCCGGCACTTCTTGCCATGGCTCCACCTTTACCAGGCTTTAGCTCAATGTTGTGAATGATAGTACCCAAAGGAATTTTGGACATTGGCAGTGCATTACCTACTTCGGGAGCTACATTCTCTCCTGAAATAACAGTCTGACCGACCTGCAAGCCATTTGGCGCGATGATATATCTTTTTTCACCATCGGCATAGAACAACAGCGCAATACGAGCTGATCTTGTTGGATCGTACTCTACAGATTTTACTGTTGCAGGAACATCGTATTTCTCTCTTTTGAAATCGACAACCCTTATTTTCTTCTTATGACCACCACCTAAGTAGCGCATAGTCATTTTTCCAGTATTGTTACGACCACCCGAACGCTTTGATACAGCGGTTAGGGATTTCTCTGGGTTACTTTTCTTCACCGTTACATCAGCAAAGTCAGGAGCCATTCGCTGCCTGGTTCCCGGAGTCATTGGTCTTAGTTTCTTAACGCCCATTTTATATCAATTAAATGCTGCTGTAAAAATCAATGATATCACCTTCAGCAACAGTTACAATTGCTTTCTTAAATGATGCAGTACGACCCTTTACAATCCTGGCAGAAGTATACCTTGATTTAGCCTTACCCTGGTATGTCATAGTATTCACGTCTTCAACGGTAACACCGTACATATCCTCAACAGCCTTTTTGATCTCCACCTTGTTGGCACTTTTATCTACCACAAAGCCGTACTTACCTTTTTCGTTCAAGGCTGATACTTTCTCTGTAACTAATGGTTTCTTTAATACACTCATCTTCGTTACTTCAATAAGTTTTCAATTTTTTCTACTGAGCTCTCACTCAAAACCACACTCTCTGCATTCAGCAAATCATATGTGTTAATTGAGTCAGCCGTCACGACCTTAGAGTTCTGCAGGTTCCTACTTGACAGTGTCAGATTAGTATCGTTCTCTCCTACAACTACCAGCGTCTTCTTTCCTCCCAACTCAAGGTTGTTCAGCAAGCCGATATACTCTTTGGTTTTTGGCGCATCGAACGAGAAATCTTCCAGCACTACAAGACCGTTGTCTTTTGCCTTGTAAGCAAGAGCAGACTTTCTGGCCAATACCTTCAGTTTCTTATTCAATTTGAAGCTATAATTTCTCGGGCGTGGACCGAATACACGACCACCACCTCTGAAAACAGGAGATTTGATACTACCCGCACGAGCGGTACCAGTTCCCTTTTGTTTCTTAATCTTTCTCGTAGAACCTACAATTTCAGCTCTTTCCTTAGACTTGTGTGTACCTTGTCTTTGGTTGGCCAGAAATTGCTTCACATCCAGATAGATGGCGTGATCGTTTGGCTCAATACCGAAGATATCATCGGACAGGTTTAATTTCCTTCCGGTGTCTTCTCCACTATTTTTTAATACTGCAATCTCCATCTTCTTATTTCTCTAGGACTACGATTGAATTCTTAGGACCTGGAACAGAACCACTGATTACGATCAGATTCTCTTCCGGCACTACTTTAAGCACCTCAAGGTTCAAAACCTTTACGCGATCACCACCCATTCTACCGGCCATTCTCATTCCTTTGAATACTCTCGCAGGATATGAAGCTCCACCAATAGAACCTGGGGCTCTCAATCTGTTGTGCTGACCATGAGTTGCTTGTCCAACACCACCAAAACCGTGACGCTTCACAACTCCTTGGAAACCTTTTCCTTTTGAAGTACCGATCGCATCTACAAAGTCACCCTCTGCAAACACATCGCCCACCTTCACCTCGTTACCAAGCTGAACCTGACCTTCAAATTCTTCGCGGAAATCTCGAAACTCAACAACCTCTTTTTTAGGAGTAGTACTTGCCTTAGCAAAGTGACCTTTTAGCGCTCCAGGAGTGTTTTTCTCCTTGCGCTCTCCGTATCCAAGTTGTACTGCTGTGTATCCGTCTGTCTCCTCATTTTTCACTTGCGTTACTACGCAAGGACCAGCCTCTATCACCGTGCATGCGACACTACGTCCATCGGCACTGTAAATGCTAGTCATTCCGATTTTTTTCCCGATTATTCCAGACATCTTAATTATTAGTTTATTACACCCAAAACAGAGTGCTCCCGTCAAACGGACTGCAAAGATAGGAAATTAATATTTCAGGACAAGGGTGGGTCTCAAAAATAGATGGATATTTTCGCAACCTTTTTATCCACAGCCGTCAGGGCTTCTTAAAAGGCTATAAACCGAAGTTTATCAGGATTTCATCACCATCTTTCCATTTGAGATAGCCCTCAAAAGGAATATCTGTAATATGTTCATCGGGACAGTTCAGAGGTTCATTTATTACCTTTATCCAGACTCCCTGAACATCAATCACAGAAAAGCAGGTAGAGGATAGACTGACATCAACAATCCTCGCTTTTTCACTCGGTGACTTCCTCAATGGGTTTTGGGGGAAATTATAAGGCCTGACACGATGAAGAGACAGCAAAAAGTCAGACCACTTCTCTACTTCCGCATCAGGCACTTGAAGCCAATGGCTCACACCTTGAATATCATCCGTTATCACCCTGAGCCAATGTTCTCTTTGCTCCATTACCTGCAGCACTAATAATCCTTTGTTACTTAAAGCATAAAAAGGGTTGAACTCCAAGGTATCCCGTTTAGTCAATGTTGTTTTGATCGTGACACGCGCTGAATCATAAATCAGCTTTGCTGAAAACACTGGAGCATCTGAGTCATCAGGGAGATTATAGAACTCAAGTAAAGTTGTAAAGTCGTTTTCAAAGTGAATCAGACCTATACCCACACCTTCTTCCGAGGGACTACAAGCCAAAAATGACAGTAGGAAAAGAAGTATTAGAACCTTGGGCATTATTGATTGAAACGATAGCGGATTAACTCTAACTTATCATCATGTTTATTGAAGGCCACAAACATTAACCCCTCCCGGGAGAAAACAGGAAAAATATAATAACCATCTGGAAACCTCAACTCTAGTGCACTTCCGCTCCTTTCATCGTATACCATTAAGAAAAATTCCGTAGGAACATCAATATTTCGTGTTTTAGCACCATGAATGCGATAAAACAAATTGTTCATCGAGTCAAAAGCGACAGGGTAAAAGGCTCCTGCCGTCATCTGATGTCTAATTCTCGCCATATTCATACCCTCTGAAAAATCCCTTATTGGCTCCAATACCTCTTCATTGACATTACTTCTCAAATTAAATCGACTCACCGAATCCCCCCTCTTTAAAAAAAAATCAGATGACATGCCAAAGTTATAAAGTACCCCTTCTTTAACCCTATCAAAACCTATCCCAGCCAATTCACCAAAATCACCCTCCAATGAAGCCAAGTGTTCTGGGTAATCAATATTTAAAAGCGCAACAGAATCTTTATCTATATAGACCTTAGCTATCTTACTCCCGCTTCGTGTATGAGCACTTTCTCTTTGAAGAGAATTCACCTCCATTAAAATTGTCTTCTCACTATGCGAAAATTGAAGACCTGAGTATTGATTACTCCTCAGTTCAATACGAGAAAAATCTACTCCCATCAGGTCTCCCTTATTAATATTAATCCCTATGCGCCTAAGAACCACTCCATCCAGATCAATGAGAGTCAAGTAATTATTACCAGCAATTATTATTGTTTCTTTGTCATAGAAATCAATGGCACTTACATTTTCAACGAAACTTGGCCCTTCGTTTTTTAGACTTATCTTTCTTTTGAAATTTCGGTCTGAAAGGTTAAAGATTACAAGACTGTGATCTTGATAACTATAAGTAGCCAGAAGTTCCCCTACATCACTTTCCAAAATACAAGGATTACCCAAGTTAGGTGACACATTCTCCGGAAGATCTATATAGATTGACTCAACTAAATATTCAATCGAACCCAATTCTTCAGGACTATTAACACATGAAGCAAAAAGAAAAGTCACTAACAAGTAGTGACTTTTCAAGAACATCGAAGCCTTCACTATGCGTCACAATGTTCGTAGATGTACGACTTCTGCATATTAGGCGTACATACGTTGATGATTGTTCTCAAGGTAGCACCACACTCATAATCCCAATCTGAGCAATTGGTATCAAAATCACTTGTAGCCTGAACCACCTCAGCAGTTCCACAAACCCACATTTCACCACCGGCATTACAGCTACTGTTACTTGTTTCTGAGGCTATAGATTGAGACCTTAAGGTACCCGTCCCCACTGTGGCTAACAGAAAAAAGGCGGCTACAAAACTACATGCCACTCTTCTGAAGAAGAATTTTTTTATCTTATTACACATAATTTTAAAATTTTATAAACTTTAAAATAATATAATCTTATTATTCCCCCTAAAAATCAGTGAAGTATTTATTCAGTTCTATTTTCCTTGAAAATTTCTTATGCCGCACAACAAATTGACATGAAGCACCCAAACCCGCATCAAAAAACTCAGGCTGTGGTTCTTGAGCAGAAACAAGCCATAATCAACCGGCCGCTCAGCATTAGTTATCCCCCCGTACATTGAACAAGCAGATGTACGAATGGTAATATTGACTATATCAGATAGATATGTATAGAAAACTATATCTTCAAAAAGGTTGGCCATATTCTAGATTAGCAGCTTAAACCTGAATTATTCGTTAGGAAATCTATTCCATGCTTAAATCACTTCAAATCAGGTATTTATCACAAGCTTGTTGAATCACCATAGCGATGCTATGCCTCATCAACATAAATACCTGACTTATTGTGCTTTAAACCTTCACTACGATTCCTAATGCATAAACCAGGTTAAACCATCTAAGACATTCCTATCTGAGGGCCAAAAACAAAAGCCCTGACATTTCGATCAGGGCTTTCCATTATAGCTTAGGTACTGTTATACCTTCATTTCTACATCCACTCCACTTGGCAATTCAAGCTTCATCAGTGCATCTACAGTCTTTGCGCGACTAGAGTAGATATCTACCAGACGCTTGTAAGTGCAAAGCTGAAATTGCTCACGTGACTTTTTTGTCCAGGTGTGGAGATCTCAGTACTGTAAATTTCTCTTTTACTGTCGACTTTGAAACCTGACCATTTATAATACGAGACTATTACCTTATCAATCTTACTGCGCCATTGAGCACTTCCTGAAAGGGCTTGTCATTTAAAACACCGCTATAAACGGCTTTGAAGCTGTAAGTCCCCGACTCTACCACCTGCCCATTGTAAGTACCATCCCAGGGCTCAAGCACGCTGTCAGTATTAAAAATCAGTATACCCCAGCGATTAAATACCTTCATATTATAGGTCAATGCTTCGAAACACTCAAAGACCGGAGCAAAGGAGTCGTTCACACCATCTCCGTCCGGTGTAAAGGAATTGGGCAGCGATACCCTGGGTTTTCGTCCTTCGATCTGAAGGTTGAGCGATAGCTCGCAACTATTGCCATCAACAACGGTAACCACATAATCGCCCGGCACTAATGCCGTCACCTCGCTATCACCAATGCCGGTGGCCGGCTCCCAGATATAGGTATAAGGAGCAATACCACCGTCCACTTCCAGATAGGCAGAGGCGGTTGGCTCATTCATACAAGCGGTAGTAGTTTCGCTGACCATCGTTAGAAGTTCAGGTTCATCAATGGTGACAGTTGCCAGGAATGAGCATCCATTGGCATCACTGACCTCCACCTCGTAAGTTCCTTTCACCAAACCAACATTCTGCATACTGGCCGGAGCGGCTCCCCCATTCCAGGTAACAGAATAGGGCGCAGTACCTCCTGTGACATTCACTCTGGCGCGTCCAGTACTTGTACCGTGACAAAGCACATCCTCAAAAACGATAGCACCATCGAGAGGACTGATACTATTCATAGATACAGAAAGGCTCGTTGATTTTGCACAGCCTGGTGCATTTGTGGCTGTAACAAAAACATTATGTGCCGGAGCCGATGGATCCCACTCAACCGTAATGGAACTACCTGTGTTATCGCCAATAGCGGAGCCCCCCTGAATCTCCCACAGGAATTCATTATCTGTGTCGCCCACTATGGTGTATTCAAATGAGGCAACATTGAGACAAATGGACGTTTCCCCCAGGATTTCTTCCAATACAACTTCTGTCACCACAATTTCTTTCGTGACTGTCTTTTCAATAAAGCAATCTCCAACACCACCGGAAGCATAGAGGCTAACCATGTAGGTACCGGTTTGATTGTAAGTATGAGAATTCTCCTTGCCGACAGCCGTGGTTCCATCTCCAAAATCCCATTGAAAATTATCAAACTGCGTCTGCCGGCTATTCTCCTCATTAAAGTCTGCAACAAGCTCAATGAGACTGTTCACGCAGGCAAATGGAGCCACCTCTCCTATCTCCAGATCATTGGCCAGTATATTGAGGTCAATATTACTCAGGCCCGATCCCGCCACATAACCAAACGATTCGATAGGCCCAAATCCATACACATAAGCGATAAAACCTCTCTCATTACTGCTTGTGAGGGTTATGTCCTGACCTTTGTTAATCTCAATGACCGCTATTGAAATCTCAGAGTTTGGCCCGAACGGGCTGAATTCAGCCGCAACAGAGGCCCCGTTCAGCATTACTCCTGAAACTTCGGCCGTTGGGGTAACCACATTCAGGAAGTACCTGTCTATAACATCTGAAGTAAGTGCATTGAAGGTGATTTGTCTGAAAGTTTGCTCATCAGGACTGACCATCAGCATGAACGGATCTCCCGGACCAAATTCATTAAAAGGCTGGTCGCAGCTCAGGCTTTTACTGAACTGGGCAACCTGAACAGGGAAGTTAGCACTCAGCCCAAGGGGTTCGGTGGTGTCGATCGTTTCATAATCTCCAGGCTCTGCCAGGAATATCTCCTGTGCCCCATTGACCGTAACGACCGTATTCGGCCTGGAAGCTATTACCCGCACCAAATAACCGGCACTTCGGGTTTCAAAAGGTAAAACCGTGAAATCGCGGCCCCAGGTGGTCACCGGCAACATCTGTTCAAACAGATGATCTCCGGCCAAAGCACCTCCTACGGCACCGAATTCAGAGGCTACCACATTGTGGCAGGTAGGGTCACTGATCCGGGTCCATTGATTGCCACCAAAAACCGCAAACTTCTGCCCGTTACACTCATCCTGCGCCACCACAGTCTCTATAAGCGTACCTGAGAGGTCGCCTTGTGCCTTGACCTGGTAAATCTCTCCCTGATTCAAGGTGATTTCAAAAAACTGCCCTGCGGGCCTACCATTTAGTGTTCTGACAGTAGGCCTGATCCTGACACGCGTATTGTCTTCAACTCCCACCACCAGTAGTTCCGCATCAGAAAATCGATCACCCCAGATATCATTAGTCGGGGCTTTCTCGTAATAAGAGCTTACGTAGTATTGAGAGCCTAGAGCCGGTGTAGGAAGAACAATTGTGGCATCGGCACTGCGGAATCTTCGGTTAAAAGCAAAGACGCTCACATCTGCATCGGCAGTAACGTGTATCCCCTTGTTTTCAATTCGCTCTGAGCCGGAAGCCGCAAAGCGGTTGTCTCTTTCAGAGGCAACCTGATACTGAAAAGTCTGCCCGGGCACAACCTGAAAATTGATTGTCTGTTGACCTGGTACCTCAATGGTACCATTAGCCACTTCAGCTCCGGTTATGAATATTTCCAGCGAAGACTCCAGTGAACCGTCCAGATTTTGCATAAAGCCAAACCAGAAGTCCGTACCTGCCGTACTTCTCTCCTGAGCACAGAGTGCAGCTGCTGACAAAACCACCAAAAGCATCAGAATAAACCTGCGCACGTTCAACATCTATGATTAGTACCTTGAAAGCTCTAAAGGTATTGCGGTTTTCCAGATTAAAAACAAAAAGCCCTGACGTTTCCATCAGGGCTTTCCTTTATAGCTTAGGTACTGTTATACCTTAATTTCTACATCCACTCCACTTGGCAATTCAAGCTTCATCAGTGCATCTACAGTTTTAGCACTGCTAGAATAGATATCTACCAGGCGCTTGTAAGTGCAAAGCTGAAATTGCTCACGTGATTTTTTATTCACGTGTGGAGATCTCAGTACTGTAAATTTCTCTTTTACTGTTGGCAGTGGAATAGGACCACTAACAATAGCTCCAGTTGTTTTCACAGCTCTTACAATCTTCTCTGATGACTTATCCACCAGGTTGTGATCGTATGACTTCAATTTAATTCTGATCTTCTGTGTCATTATCTTATGAATTTACAGCTTATTCTCCTTTTGATTTTTTGATCACTTCCTCAGCGATGTTCTTTGGCACTACGTCATAGTGTGAGAAAGTCAAACTGGCAGTAGCTCTACCGGAAGACATGGTTCTCAAATCAGTAACGTAACCAAACAGTTCAGAAAGTGGTACATCGGCCTTCACAACACTAGAGTTACCTTTAGTATCCATGCCTTTCATCATACCTCTTCTTCTGTTCAGATCACCGGTGATAGATCCTGTATATTCATCAGGGGTTACCACATCCACAGACATGATAGGCTCCATCAATTTAGGACCAGCCTTCTTAGCAGCTTCTCTGAAGCCCATTCTTGCAGCTAGTTCGAAAGAGAGAGAATCTGAATCCACATCATGAAAAGATCCATGATACAGTTTCACCTTCATATCTTCCACAGGATAACCAGCAAGTGGCCCATTATCCATGGCTGTTCTGAAGCCTTTCTCAATCGCAGGAATGAATTCTTTAGGAATTACACCACCCACAATCTTATTTTCAAACTGCAATCCACGAGCTTCTACATCCTCATCCTTAGGGCCGAGTTCAAAAACGATATCGGCAAACTTACCTCTACCACCTGACTGCTTTTTATAAACTTCCTTATGATCGACCAAAGAAGTAACAGCTTCCTTATAAGCTACCTGCGGTGCACCCTGGTTTACTTCTACCTTAAACTCACGTCTCATACGATCCATGATAATGTCTAGGTGAAGCTCACCCATACCTCTAAGTATGGTCTGACCAGTCTCCTCATCAGTATTCACTACTAAGGTAGGATCCTCTTCAACCAACTTGGCAATCGCCATACCCAGTTTATCAACGTCAGCCTGAGTCTTAGGCTCAATGGCATAACCGATTACCGGATCGGGGAAATCCATAGACTCGAGAACAATTCTGTTCTTCTCGTCACAGAGGGTATCACCCGTTTTAATATCCTTAAACCCTACCACAGCAGCAATATCACCAGCATGAAGGCTATCAATAGCATTCTGCTTATTTGCATGCATCTGGAAGATTCTTGAAATTCTTTCTTTCTTATTTGTTCTTGTGTTAAAAACATAAGAACCCGAATTAAGCATACCTGAGTATGATCTCACAAAGCAAAGTCTACCAACGAATGGATCTGTAGCAATCTTAAATGCCAAAGCTGCAAACGGATCTTCCGGAGATGGCTTTCTTGAAACCTCTTCTTCTGTATCAGGGTCAGTACCTACAATGTTATCTCTGTCAAGCGGAGAAGGCAACAGCTCCATTACGTAATCGAGCAGTGTCTGAACACCTTTGTTCTTAAAAGCAGAACCACACATCATTGGCACAAAGTCCAGGTTGATGGTAGCTTGTCTCAAAGCAGCCAGAATTTCATCCTTGGTGATAGAGTCAGCGTCTTCAAAGAATTTCTCCATCAAAGTATCATCGTACTCAGCGATAGCCTCAAGAAGGCCCTCACGGTACTCATCTACCTCATCCTGCATGTCTTCAGGAATAGGCACTTCTTCGAAAGTCATTCCTTGATCTGCTTCGTTCCAAACGATGGCTTTGTTCTCTACGAGATCAACCACTCCCTTGAAATTATCTTCAGCACCGATAGGCAACTGCAAAGGCACAGCTTTAGTACCAAGCATTTCTTTTACCTGGCCACAAACCATTAAAAAGTCTGCACCGGCACGGTCCATCTTGTTCACAAAACCAATTCTGGCAACTTTGTAGTTGTCCGCCAGCCTCCAGTTAGTCTCTGATTGTGGTTCAACACCATCAACTGCAGAGAAAAGGAAAACCAAACCATCCAGTACCCTCAGAGAGCGGTTTACTTCAACAGTAAAATCCACGTGACCGGGAGTATCAATGATATTGATATGGTATTCGTTGTCTTTGTAAGGCCAGAATACAGTAGTAGCTGCAGAAGTAATAGTGATACCTCTTTCCTGCTCCTGCTCCATCCAGTCCATGGTAGCTGCACCATCGTGTACCTCACCTATTTTGTGAGAAACACCTGTATAATAGAGTACACGCTCGGTAGTAGTTGTTTTACCTGCATCAATGTGAGCAGCAATACCGATGTTACGCGTAAATTTTAAATCTCTTGCCATTGTAGTCTAGGAATTAAAATCTAAAGTGTGAAAATGCTTTGTTCGCATCAGCCATTCTGTGGGTATCGTCCTTCTTCTTCACAGCAGCTCCTTCTCCTTTTGAACCAGCGATGATTTCACCAGCAAGCCTCTCCATCATGGTCTTCTCTCCTCTTTTTCTGGCAAAACTGATCATCCACTTGATCCCCAGTGAAGTTTTGCGACCCGGGCGCACTTCGATAGGCACCTGAAAAGTGGCTCCTCCCACTCTACGACTCTTAACTTCTACTGAAGGCATGATGTTACTCAATGCTTTTTTCCAAGTATCAAGACCATTCTCACCTGTACGCTCTTCTACCAATGCTATCGCATCATAGAAAATTCCGTAGGCAATACTCTTCTTCCCGTCAACCATAAGGTAGTTCACGAATTTCGTTACCAAAGTATCGTTGAACTTTGGGTCCGGAAGAATATATCTCTTCTTTGGTTTAGATTTTCTCATTAGTTATAAAATTCTATTTTTTCGCTTTCGGTCTTTTTGCACCGTATTTTGATCTTCTTTGAAGACGACCACTAACACCAGCGGTATCTAATGCACCTCTGATAATATGGTATCTCACACCGGGAAGGTCTTTTACTCTTCCTCCTCTGATCAATACAATTGAGTGCTCCTGAAGGTTGTGACCTTCACCTGGGATGTACGCATTTACTTCCTTACCATTTGTCAACCTTACCCTGGCTACTTTTCTCATAGCTGAGTTAGGTTTCTTTGGCGTAGTAGTATATACCCTTGTACAAACCCCTCTTCTTTGTGGGCAGCTGTCCAGTGCAGGAGATTTCGACTTAGAAGTCAATTTCTTTCTGCCCTTTCTTACTAATTGTTGTATAGTAGGCATTTACAATTATTTAGATTTTATTTTCCTAGTTACAAATTTCGGACTGCAAAGGTAGCAAAAGAACTAAATGAATCAAACACCTCAGATTAAATTAATCTGCGAGTCAATTCACTCATTTTCATGTACTAAACCAGCCCTTATTCATAAAAAAATGGGTTGCCGTGGACAACCCATTTTGTATTCATTCAAATTTATTTCCTATGCTTCTCCCATAGTGCCTCCAAAATTCATTGGAAACCTGGGCACTTCGTCTGATTGTTTGACAGGGCCGAAAGCAGCTTCGTACTTATCGACATTGTCTTTGAGCGCGTGAAGTAGTCTCTTGGCATGCTCTGGCGTGATCACGATTCTCGATTTCACTTTTGCCTTGGGCACACCCGGCATCATCTTAATAAAGTCAATCACAAACTCACTGTTTGAATGAGCAATCATCGCCAGGTTCACATATTCGCCATCCGCAACTTCTTCGGTCAGCTCAATGTTCAGCTGGTTTTGTTGATCTCCTTTCTGATCTGCCATTTTCTAAAATTCTACTTCCTGACCTGTTGACTCCGCTCTGTAAGCAGCTTTAGCAGCCATCAGGTTTTCGTACTCTTCTTTATTACCAACCAGCAGCTCTTCGTATTTTCTAAGGCCTGTTCCCGCAGGGATCAGGTGACCTACAATTACGTTTTCTTTCAGACCTTTCAAGTCATCAGCTTTACCTCTGATAGAGGCTTCACTCAACACCTTGGTAGTTTCCTGGAACGAAGCAGCAGAGATAAAGCTCTCAGTACCCAGAGACGCCTGGGTAATACCCTGAAGTTTAGGGCTGGAAACCGCAGGCTGTGCATCGCGCACCTCCACAAGTTTCATATCCCTTCTTCTCAGGCTTGAGTTCTCATCACGCAGCTGTCTTGGAGATACAATCTGACCTGCTTTCAGGTTTTCAGAATCTCCGGGCTCCATCACTACTTTCATGTCCAGAATAGCATCATTCTCTTCTCTGAAGACGAACTTATCTACTACCTGACCAGGCAAGAAGCTTGTATCACCGGCATCTTTGATCTCTACCTTCTGCATCATCTGCTTCACGATCACCTCAATGTGCTTGTCATTGATTTTCACACCTTGCAGACGGTACACTTCCTGAATCTCATTTACCAGGTACTCCTGAACTGCTGTAGGACCCTGAATATTCAGTATGTCATTTGGTGTAATTGCACCATCTGACAGTGAGTATCCCGCTCTTACAAAGTCATTGTCCTGTACAAGAATGTGCTTAGACAATGGCACCATGTATTTCTTCTTCACACCATCTTTCGACTCGATAAAGATCTCACGGTTACCACGCTTGATGCCACCATAAGTAACCACACCGTCAATTTCAGAAACTACGGCAGGGTTAGATGGGTTTCTCGCCTCGAATAACTCAGTTACCCTTGGCAGACCCCCGGTAATATCTCTCGATTTACCCATGGTTCTTGGAATCTTAGCCAGTGGCTGACCAATCTTCACCTTATCACCTTCATCAACAGCAAGGTGAGCACCTACCGGAATGTTGTATGCTTTAGAGTTATCCTTAGCATTCACCACTACGGCCGGGTTCTTAGTCTTATCCTTAGTGTCAGTAATTACTTTTTCTCTGTGACCAGTCTGCTCATCAAACTCCTCTTTGAAAGTAACACCTTCTTCGATCGCATCGAATTCGATAGTACCGTCAAACTCAGAGAGAATCACCGCATTGTATGGATCCCACTTACAAAGCTCTTGTCCTTTCTCTACCTTCTGACCTTTCTTCACAGAAAGGAAAGCACCGTAAGGCACGTGGTTAGAAATAAGGAGTTTCTTGGTTTTTGGCTCCAGAATCTGAATTTCACCAGTTCTACCCATTACTACTTCCGTGCTGTTACCTTCAGCATCAGTAGAAGAAAGTGATCTCACTTCTTCGAATTCGATCACACCGTCAAACTTCGCTTTGATGGTAGCATCAACAGCAATGTTTGAAGCAGTACCCCCTACGTGGAAGGTTCTCAGTGTAAGCTGTGTACCTGGCTCACCAATAGACTGTGCAGCAATTACACCAACAGCCTCACCGCGTTGTACCATTTTATTGGTAGAAAGGTTTCTACCGTAACATTTAGCGCAAACACCTCTTTTGGTCTCACAGGTAAGTACAGATCTGATCTCCACCTCTTCAATAGCTGTTTCTTCAATTTGCTCAGCAATCACCTCAGTAATTTCATCGCCAGAAGCTACAATCAGCTCTTCAGTGATAGGATCATATACATCATGTACAGAAACACGGCCGAGAATACGCTCGCTCAATGCTTCTACTACATCTTCATTGTCTTTCAGTGCAGCTACGGTCAAACCTCTTAAAGTACCGCAATCCTCTTCGTTCACTACAGCATCCTGGGCCACATCTACCAGACGTCTGGTGAGGTACCCTGCATCTGCAGTTTTCAGTGCCGTATCGGCCAGACCTTTACGTGCACCGTGAGTAGAGATAAAGTACTCCAATACGTCCAGTCCTTCTTTAAAGTTAGAAAGGATCGGGTTTTCAATAATTGCTCCTACTGAGCCGGCAAGGTTTTTCTGTGGCTTAGCCATCAGCCCTCTCATACCACCCAGCTGACGAATCTGCTCTCTTGAACCCCTGGCTCCGGAGTGCATCATCATATAAATGGAGTTGAATCCCTGACGGTCTTCTTCCATCTGGTTCATCAGGTCATTGGTCAGTTTCGTGTTAACACGAGTCCAGATATCAATTACCTGATTGTAACGCTCATTATCAGTGATCAGACCCATGAGATAGTTTTCCCATACGCCATCCACTTCTGTTTTTGCTCCTGCTACCAGATCTTCTTTGTGACCCGGGATATGGATATCGTTCAGTCCCATTGACAGACCACCTTTGTAGGCACTCTGGAAACCGAGCTCTTTGATATCATCAAGGAATTGAGCAGTTCTGGCAATACCAGCAATACTGAACACCCTGGAGATAATCTTCTGCAGCTTCTTCTTGGTCAGCAATTCATCTACATAACCTACCTCTTCAGGCACGGTCTGGTTGAAGATGACACGTCCGGCAACAGTTTCAATCATTTTGTCAACTAACTCATCGTTTTCACGAACCTTAGTTTTCACATGAATGTAAGCGTGCTTAGACAACTTGCCTTCGTTGATAGCGATGATCACTTCTTCTGCACTGTAGAAGCGCATGCCTTCACCCTGCTCTTTATGATCGTCTGTAGACCTTCTACCCTTAGTAGTGTAGTAAAGCCCCAGTACCATATCCTGAGAAGGTACAGTAATAGGCGCACCGTTAGCCGGGTTCAGAATGTTGTGAGAAGAAAGCATCAGCATAGAAGCTTCCATCACAGCATCGTGGCCCAGTGGTACGTGAACCGCCATTTGGTCACCATCGAAATCCGCATTAAATGCAGTACATACGAGTGGGTGGAGCTGAATCGCTTTACCTTCAATCAGCTTTGGCTGGAAGGCCTGGATACCCAACCTGTGCAATGTAGGAGCACGGTTAAGCAGTACGGGGTGTCCTTTCAATACATTTTCGAGGATATCCCAAACCACAGGGTCTTTGCGATCAACAATTTTCTTAGCCGATTTCACTGTCTTCACAATACCTCTCTCAATCAGTTTTCTGATAATGAAAGGTTTGAAAAGCTCAGCTGCCATGTTCTTAGGCAGACCGCACTCGTGCAGTTTCAGCTCAGGGCCTACCACGATCACAGAACGACCGGAGTAATCAACCCTTTTACCCAAAAGGTTTTGACGGAAACGACCTTGCTTACCTTTAAGCATATCACTCAAAGATTTCAGGGCTCTGTTACCATCAGAACGTACTGCATTTACTTTTCTACTGTTGTCGAACAACGAATCGACAGCCTCCTGAAGCATACGTTTCTCATTTCTGAGGATTACTTCAGGTGCTTTAATATCTATCAATCTTTTCAGACGGTTGTTTCTGATAATAACCCTTCTATAAAGATCGTTCAAATCTGATGTAGCGAATCTACCACCATCCAATGGCACCAATGGTCTCAGTTCCGGTGGAATTACCGGTACCATTTTGATGATCATCCACTCAGGACGGTTCTCGATTCTGGTTCTTGCATCACGGAATGCTTCTACCACCTTCAGCCTTTTCAAAGCTTCTGCTTTTCTCTGCTGAGAAGTATCGGTAGCCGCCTGGTGACGCAGTGCGTAAGAAAGCTCATCGAGCTCAATTCTTGCAAGCAGCATCTCCAGCGCTTCAGCACCCATTTTGGCGATGAATTTCTGTGGATCATCGTCATCCAGCATCTGGTTTTCTCTAGGAAGTTTATCCAGAATATCCAGATACTCATCTTCCGTAAGGAAATCCATGTAAGCGATACCTTCCTCTTCTTTGATACCAGACTGAATTACTACATAACGCTCGTAGTAAATGATCTGGTCCAGTTTCTTGGTTGGCAAACCAAGCAGGTATCCGATTTTATTAGGCAAAGATTTGAAGTACCAGATGTGAGCTACAGGCACCACCAGTTCGATGTGGCCCATTCTCTCTCTTCTTACCTTCTTCTCAGTTACTTCAACCCCACAGCGATCGCAGATGATGCCTTTGTATCTGATTCTTTTGTATTTACCGCAATGACATTCCCAATCCTTCACAGGCCCGAATATTCTTTCGCAGAATAAACCTCCCATTTCAGGTTTGTAAGTTCTATAGTTGATGGTTTCCGGTTGGGTAACTTCACCATGAGAAGACTCAAGGATCGATTCCGGAGAAGCCAAGCTAATAGTAACTTTATCGAAGTCGTTGTTTAGTTTTCTATTCTTTTTAAACGCCATAGCTTTTTTAAATTCTAGTTGTTAGGCACAAAGCCAAAAGATATAAAAGGTATTAGTCGAGCGTGATCTCCAGCGCCAAACCTCTCAATTCGTGAACCAATACATTGAATGATTCTGGAATGTTAGGTTTAGGGATAATCTCACCTTTCACGATCGCTTCATAAGCTTTCGCTCTACCGATTACATCATCTGACTTCACAGTCAGGATTTCCTGAAGTACGTGTGATGCACCGAATGCTTCCAGTGCCCATACTTCCATCTCTCCGAAACGCTGTCCACCGAACTGCGCTTTACCACCCAGCGGCTGCTGTGTAATGAGCGAGTAAGGTCCGATAGACCTGGCGTGCATTTTATCGTCAACCAGGTGACCTAGTTTCAGCATGTAGGCAATACCTACCGTTACTGGCTGGTCAAATCGTTGTCCGGTCAATCCATCGTATAAGTAAGCACGACCTGCATCCGGCAACCCAGCTTTTGCAAGCTCAGCCTGCACCTCTTCCATGGTAGCACCATCGAAGATAGGCGTTGCGTACTTCTTACCTAATTCAAGTCCTGCCCAGGCCAGTACCGTTTCGTAAATCTGACCGATGTTCATCCTTGAAGGTACACCCAGTGGATTCAATACGATATCCATTGGAGTTCCGTCTTCGAGGAATGGCATGTCTTCTTCACGCACAATTCTGGCAACAACACCTTTGTTACCGTGACGACCCGCCATTTTATCACCTACTTTCAGCTTACGCTTCTTAGCGATGTACACTTTGGCCAGTTGTACGATACCTGTTGGCAGTTCATCACCTACCTCAATGGTGAAACGCTTACGCTTGAATTCTCCAGCGATTTCGTTTCTCTTGAGGTTGTAATTTTTCACCATGCGAATGATCAACTCATTGGTATGACCATCAGTTGTCCATCCGTCAAGGTTCAAATCAGAAATCAGGTTTACTTCTGCCTGAACATTGTAGTTACTTTCGTCTCTGTAAATGTTCTTTTCTGGGAAGAGGTTTTCGCTGATGTTTGACTTGTTGAACTTCACACCTTTAGAAATGATCTCATCTCCGAATTTGTGAATCACACCTTGAGAAGTTTTGCCCTGAAGCAGCGTAAACAGCTTATCTACCATCTGGTTTCTTACCACCGTCAGGTCCTTACTGTACTGCGCCTTCAGCACTTCTACTTCTTTTTTAGACTTTGCTCTCAGGTCCTTATCCTTTTTAGGACGAGAGAACAACTTGGTACCTATTACCACACCTCTGAGTGATGGAGAGGCTTTCAATGAAGCATCTTTTACATCACCTGCTTTATCACCAAAGATGGCTCTCAGCAGTTTTTCTTCTGGTGTAGGATCAGTCTCACCTTTAGGGGTGATTTTACCGATCAGGATATCGCCTTCTTTGATTTCAGCTCCCACCCTGATGATACCATTCTCATCAAGATTTTTCACTGCTTCCTCACTTACGTTAGGAATCTCAGAAGTCAGTTCTTCTTCACCACGCTTGGTATCTCTTACTTCAAGTTCATACTCATCGATGTGGATAGAGGTGAATACATCATCTCTTACCACTCTTTCTGAGATTACGATAGCATCCTCAAAGTTATAACCCTGCCATGGCATGTATGCCACTCTCAGGTTTTTACCAAGGGCCAGCTCACCGTCCTGAGTAGAGTAACCTTCGCACAATACTTGTCCTTTTTTAACAGGCTGACCTTTCAATACAATCGGGGTCAGGTTTACAGAAGTATCCTGGTTAGTTCTCTGGAACTTAATGAGGTTATATGTTCTATACTCGTTATCAAAGTTGACCAATGTATCTTCATCAGTCTCATCGTATTTGATAACGATTTTCTTAGCATCTACATAGTGTACAACACCGTTCTCTTCAGCAATGACCAGGGTACGTGAATCACGTGCGGCTCTTGCTTCCAGACCGGTACCCACGATAGGCGACTCAGGCTTGAGCAATGGCACAGCCTGTCGCTGCATGTTCGATCCCATCAAAGCACGGTTCGCATCATCATGCTCCAGGAAAGGAATCAATGAGGCGGCCACGGATACAATCTGGTTAGGTGCTACATCCATGTAAGTCAGCTCAGCTGGCTCTACCAATGGGAAGTCACCTTCGTATCTTGCCTTTACTTTGTCATTCTTAAATGCACCACCATCTTCGATAGGAGCATTCGCCTGAGCAATGTTATGGGTATCTTCTTCTTCTGCAGTCAGGTAAACCACGTCTTCAGACATGTTTACATTTCCTTCTTTCACCTTTCTGTAAGGTGTCTCAATGAAGCCCATGCTGTTTACTTTAGCATGCACACAGAGAGAAGAAATCAAACCAATATTCGGGCCTTCCGGTGTTTCAATAGTACACAGACGGCCGTAGTGTGTATAGTGAACGTCACGCACCTCAAAACCTGCTCTTTCACGAGACAGACCTCCGGGGCCTAACGCTGACATTCTTCTTTTGTGAGTAATCTCAGCCAGTGGATTGGTTTGATCCATAAACTGAGAAAGCTGGTTGGTACCAAAGAATGAGTTGATCACTGAAGACAAGGTTCTGGCGTTGATCAGGTCAACAGGCTTGAAATCCTCGTTATCACGAACGTTCATTCTTTCTTTAATGGTTCTGGCCATACGTGCCAGACCTACACCAAACTGAGCATAAAGCTGCTCACCCACAGTTCTTACCCTTCTGTTAGACAAGTGATCGATATCATCGACAACTGCCTTAGAGTTGATCAGACCAATCAGGTACTTCACAATCGAGATAATATCTTCGGTAGTCAGTACCAGCTTCTCTGAATCTATTTCCAGACCCAGCTTCTTGTTGATTCTGTACCTACCTACTTCCCCGAGGTTGTATCTCTTATCAGAGAAGAACAAGCTCTGGATAATATCACGGGCAGTCTGCTCATCAGGAGCCTCAGTATTTCTGAGTTGACGATAGATTTGCTCTACCGCTTCTTTCTCAGAGTTTGAGTTATCCTTCTGAAGGGTATTATATATAATAGTGAAATCTGCAATGTTGATATCCTCCCTGTGCAGGATGATGGTATCAACACCAGAGTCCATAATCAATTCTACATCTTCCTCTGCTACTACAGAGTCTCTTTCCAACAGCACTTCGTTTCTATCAATAGAAACTACCTCTCCTGTATCCTCATCCACGAAATCCTCAGTCCAGGTTCTCAGAACCCTAGCCGCCAGCTTTCTGCCGATGGCCTTTTTCAAAGGAGCTTTCTTGGCTTCTACTTCTTCAGACAGACCAAAGAGGTCGAGGATATCTTTATCAGTTCCGTAACCAATAGCTCTCAAGAGCGTGGTTACAGGGAATTTTTTCTTACGGTCGATGTACGCATACATTACGCTGTTCACGTCAGTAGCGAATTCGATCCATGAACCTTTAAAAGGAATGATCCTGGCAGAATACAATGGCGTACCGTTGGTGTGCTTGCTTTGCGCAAAGAACACACCCGGTGATCTGTGCAATTGAGATACAATTACCCGCTCGGCACCATTGATTACGAATGACCCTTTCTCGGTCATGTAAGGGATGTTGCCCAGGAATACTTCCTGCTCCATTGTTTCGAAATCCTCGTTGTCCTCATCATTACAAGAGAGTCTCAATTTGGCTTTCAATGGAACTGAGTAGGTCAAACCTCTGTCTACACACTCTGAAACATCATATTTCGGAGGATCTACCAGATAGTCAACGAACTCCAACACAAAGTTTTCCCTGGAATCAGAGATTGGAAAGTTCTCAGAAAAAACCTTGAATAATCCATCCTGGGTTCTTTTATCGGCTGGAGTTTCCAGCTGAAAAAAGTCTTCGAAAGATTTTACCTGAACATCCAGGAAGTCAGGGTAATCCAATACCGACTTTATGGATGAAAAATTTATTCTTTCTGATTGATTTGCTATAGCCAAGGCCGTATTTTTTTAGTTCAAATTAATCTAAGTGTGCACTTGAAGCGTACACTGGCTTTTGGAACATGTGCCCTAAAAACACATACAAACAGGAAAAGACCCGTGATCCCGATAGCTATCGGGACCAGGGCCTGTTCCTTTGCCACACTATGTATGGCTAGTCAAATTATTTAAGCTCTACTTCAGCACCTGCTTCTTCAAGCTGCTTTTTCAAAGCTTCTGCTTCGTCTTTTGCTACTCCTTCTTTGATAGCTTTAGGAGCGCTGTCTACGATTTCTTTAGCATCTTTCAGTCCGAGACCAGTCAGTTCTTTTACAAGCTTAACAACTGCAAGCTTAGACCCACCTGGAGCAACCAGTACTACATCGAATTCTGATTTTTCTTCAGCAGCAGCCTCATCACCACCACCAGCACCTGGGGCAGCAACAGCTACAGCAGCAGCTGCAGGCTCGATACCATACTCATCCTTCAAAATATCAGCTAATTCATTTACTTCCTTCACAGTTAAGTTTACCAACTGCTCTGCGAAATCTTTCAAATCTGCCATTGTAATTTTTAATTTAAAATTCTAAAACCTTGATTAATAATTAATTTTCACGCTCAGACAACGTCTTGAGAATACCGGCCAGCTTGCCACCTGCTCCCTGGAGACCAGAGATAACATTTTTAGCAGGAGACTGCAACAGACCAATGATTTCACCAATAAGCTCCGCTTTCGACTTGAGGCTGCTTAATGTATTTAGATTCTCCTCTCCAATGAAAAGATCTGTGTCGATGGAAGCGCCTTTCAACAATGGAGATTCGTTACCTGATTTTTTTCTAAATTCTTTGATCAGTTTCGCAGGAGCATTGGCATTCTCAGCTGAGAACATAATGCCCGAAAAACCTTTCAAAACCGCATCATCGAATGGAGTGTAATCTGTATCCATTCTTTCCAGAGCTTTCTGGATGAGCGTATTTTTAAATACTCTGTACTCGATTCCATTCTCGAAACAGAGTCTGCGTAATGCGTTCGTATCAGCTACCGACATTCCGGAAGCGTCAGTGATGTAGAAGTGACTGTTCTCAGAAAATTTCTGATACAAGTCCTCAATAACTACTGCTTTTTCTTCTCTTGTCATGATTATAATCCGGATATGGAGCTTTTATCTACTTTAACACCTGGACTCTGAGTCGTAGACATGTTGATACTTCTAAAATAAGTACCTTTTGCAGACGCAGGCTTAATTTTGGAAAGCATCTGAATTACCTCAGCAGCATTCTCAGCGATTTTCTCCGGAGAGAAAGATGCTTTACCGATGCTGGTGTGGATAATTCCGAATTTATCGACTTTAAAATCGATTTTACCTCCTTTAACTTCCTGAACTGCTTTTGCTACGTCCAAAGTAACCGTACCAGACTTAGGGTTAGGCATCAAGCCTCTTGGTCCTAATACTCTACCCAAACGACCTACTTTGGCCATTACGGTAGGCATTGTGATGATTACGTCTACATCTGTCCATCCTCCTTCGATTTTGGTGATGTATTCATCAAGACCTACGAAGTCTGCACCGGCATCTTTGGCTTCCTGCTCTTTGTCAGGAGTACAAAGTACCAATACCTTTACTTCTTTACCCGTACCGTGAGGAAGTGCAACAACACCTCTCACCATCTGATCTGCTTTTCTGGGATCAACACCTAAACGTACATCGATGTCAACAGAAGCATCATAACTCGCACCATTAATTTGCTTAATAATGCTTGATGCCTCGTCTAACGAGTAATGTTTAGCTGGATCGTATTTGCTGAAAGCTTCTTTTTGCTTTTTTGTCAACTTTGCCATTTGTACAAATCTTTAGTTATTCCAGGGAGCGGTTCCAGTAACCCTCAATCCCATACTTCTCGCTGTACCGGCCACCATTTTCATGGCTGATTCGATCGTAAATGCGTTCAAATCAGGCATTTTTACTTCGGCTATCTCTTTCACCTGGGCCCACGTAACGCTCCCCACTTTGATGCGGTTAGATTCTGCGGATCCTTTCTTTTGTTTAGATGCCTCCAGTAACATGACTGGTGCCGGTGGAGTTTTAATTACAAAGTCAAAAGACTTATCAGAATAAATGGTAATTAATACAGGCAGTACCTGTCCCATTTTGTCCTGAGAACGTCCGTTGAATTGCTTACAAAACTCCATAATGTTAAGTCCTTTTGCACCCAGTGCAGGACCAACCGGTGGAGAAGGATTGGCTTGGCCTCCCTTGACTTGTAACTTTAGGTAACCAGTTATTTCCTTAGCCATCTCAATCTTGTTTTTCGACTTGCATGTAACTTAATTCAACAGGAGTATTTCGGCCGAAAATCTTAACCATAACATTAAGTTTTCTACGCTCCTCAAATACCTCCTCTATAGTTCCGGTAAATCCGCTGAATGGACCATCCATTACTTTTATGGTTTCTCCAACTATATATGGAGTATCTAGTTGTTCGTCAAAATCATCAATCTCTTCAACCTTACCTAAGATACGGTCGACTTCGCCTTGACGTAATGGGACTGGTGGTGTGGAAGCTTGACCAGCCTTTTGACCTAAGAACCCTATAATACCCGGAATGCTTTTGATCATATGCATAACTTCGCCATTGGCGAGATCAGCCTGTACCATGATGTAACCAGGAAACATATTACGATCACGCGAACGTTTTTTACCGTTGCGCATCTCGTAAACCTTTTCAGAAGGAATCAGCACCTGAGGAATAAACTCCGTAAAATTCTCACGGTCTATTTCATTATCCAGATACTCTTTCGCTTTCCGTTCCTGACCAGACACAGCCCTGACCATATACCACTTGACTTCAGCCATTTTCTATGATCTTATTTTTAAATACTGTAAAACCAATTCATTGCATTGTCAAATCCCAGATCAATCACACCTATTAATAAGGCGAAGATCAGAGAAGCAACAAGCACCAATACTGAGCTACTCTGCAGATCGGAGTATTTCGGCCAGCTCACCTTATGCCTCATCTCTACATAAGACTCCTGGAAAAATGCCTTCACTTTGTTCATTGGCTTAAATTTTATTATTTCTGCACGGGTGGTAAGATTCGAACTCACGACCTTTGGTTTTGGAGACCACTGCTCTACCGACTGAGCTACACCCGTGTATATTTTAAAAACATCCAGACTCCCACCTAAAGCACTCTTTTTAAGACATTTAAACTCCTCGTCTTCTACGGGAATCTCCGTGCAAAAAGAGCACAACCGTCAAGGCACAAACCTCAAACGGGCTGCAAATGTAGATATTTTCTATTAATGAAACAAACGCGTTTCCGAAAAATCGAAAACGCGTTTGGTATTTTTAGACTATCTAAGAAGCTTAGTCAAGAATCTCAGTTACCTGACCGGCACCTACTGTTCTACCACCTTCTCTGATTGCAAATCTCAAGCCTGGCTCAAGAGCCACTTTGTTGATCAGATTTACTTCGATAGTTACGTTATCACCTGGCATAACCATTTCAATGTCAGCTGGAAGGCTGATCTCACCAGTTACGTCAGTCGTTCTCAGGTAAAACTGAGGACGGTATTTCTTAAAAAATGGAGTGTGACGTCCACCTTCTTCTTTTGAAAGCACATATACTTCAGCTTTGAAGTGAGCGTGAGGATTCACGGAACCAGGCTTACAAATAATCATACCTCTTGTGATCTGAGATTTCTCAATACCTCTCAGCAGCAGACCAACGTTGTCACCAGCTTCACCTCTGTCGAGGATCTTACGGAACATCTCAACACCAGTTACTGTAGATTTCAAATCTTCAGCACCCATACCGATGATATCAACAGGATCTCCAGAGTTAATTACACCTCTTTCGATTCTACCAGTAGCAACAGTACCACGACCTGTGATAGAGAATACATCTTCAACCGGCATAAGGAAGTCTTTGTCAGTCAAACGCTCTGGAAGCGGAATGTAATCATCTACGGCTGCCATCAATTCGTTGATTTTCTCAACCCACTGAGGCTCGTTGTTCAACCCACCAAGAGCAGAACCCTGAATAACAGGAATATCGTCACCTGGGAATTCGTAGAAAGAAAGCAATTCTCTTACTTCCATCTCCACTAATTCGAGAAGCTCCTCATCATCAACGAGGTCAACTTTGTTCATGAAAACAACCAATGCAGGTACACCTACCTGACGAGCCAACAGAATGTGCTCTCTGGTTTGTGGCATAGGACCATCAGTAGCAGCCACAACAAGGATAGCACCGTCCATCTGGGCAGCACCAGTTACCATGTTCTTTACGTAATCCGCGTGGCCTGGACAGTCAACGTGGGCATAGTGTCTGTTTTCTGTTTGATACTCAACATGAGAAGTATTAATAGTAATACCTCTTTCTTTCTCCTCAGGAGCGTTATCGATCGCAGAGAAGTCTTTAATTTCAGCAAGACCCGCGTTTGCTAAAACAGTAGTAATTGCAGCAGTTAATGTGGTCTTACCGTGGTCAACGTGACCGATAGTACCAATATTAACGTGCGGCTTGGAACGGTCAAAGGTTTCTTTAGCCATAATTGAAAATTAGTTAATATTTAATCAGATAAATTACTTTTTAATCTTGGTTGACATTCAACCAATACTGAGCCAATGACGAGATTTGAACTCGTGACCTCTTCCTTACCAAGGAAGCACTCTACCCCTGAGCTACATCGGCCTTTAAGATAAAATCCAACGCTCTCAGCTCCATTAACATCAAACTCAGAACTTTGGTTAGTAACTCAAAGTAGAGCGGGTGACCAGGTTCGAACCGGCGACCTACAGCTTGGAAGGCTGTCGCTCTACCAACTGAGCTACACCCGCTTGTTCATCGAAGCCCTGGCGTAGATGAACAAGTCATCTAACATCAACACTTAGTCGATGAGAAATGCACACCTTCGCTAAAGCTACGGTGCGCGTTGTGGGGGGAGCAGGATTCGAACCTGCGAAGTCATAAGACAACGGATTTACAGTCCGTCCCAGTTGGCCGCTTTGGTATCCCCCCTAGTATTAATCAATCTCTAAAAGAACATCGTAATGATTCCTCCCTTAAAAAGGAAGTGCAAAATTATACCCTTTTTTATTTTATTCAAATATTTCTCAGAAAAAGATCAAGTATTTTCCAAGAGGTACAAAAGCGGTCTTTTTGGACTCTACAAGCACATTTGGCATAAAAGCTTCTCGACTGTCAATGATGCAAAAACTCAAGGCAATTGTACGTCTTGGGATTCCAAATACTTACCTATATTTGCATGATTTGAGAACTGCTCAGGTTCTGAAATTCTTCTGGTATTTATCAGTCTTTATATCGTCATAATCAAGATCAATCAGAACTCTGAAAATGTATAGAGTAAAATCAGCAGAAGGACAGGAAAAAGAAGTGAATGTAGACGGTAATGGATTGTCAATAGACGGGCAAGCCATAGACTGGGATATTTCCAAAGTTTCTGAATTTCATTATCACATCATCAGCGGAGGTAAATCCTACAATGCAGAGCTGGTGCATGCGGACTATCAGCAAAAGATACTTACGCTTAAAATCGAGGATCAGGTTTTCGAGATGAGCATTAAGGACAAAATGGATCAGCTGCTTGAAAAAATGGGGATATCAGCGCAAAGTGCTGCAGCCATTTCTGACGTGAAGGCCCCTATGCCGGGACTAATCCTTGATATTCTGGTGGAAACAGGCCAAACCATTGCCAAAGGAGACCAACTGATGATACTGGAAGCCATGAAGATGGAGAATGTGCTGAAGGCTCAGGGTGAAGGTACCATTACCAGCATTGAGGTAAGCCAGGGAGATAGTGTAGAAAAAAATCAAGTGCTCATAAAATTTTAAGAGAGTCAATAAGCATGAAGTATAAAAGAGTCCTACTCAAGTTAAGTGGAGAAGCGCTGATGGGAAATCAGCAGTATGGTATAGATCCGGAGAGATTGGAGCAGTATGCGATGGAGATCCAAGCCATACATGAGCAGGGTGTAGAGCTGGCCATCGTAATTGGTGGTGGTAATATATATAGAGGAGTGCAGGCGGAGGCTTCCGGCATAGACAGAGTACAGGGAGATTATATGGGCATGCTGGCTACGGTAATCAATGCCATGGCCATACAGAGCACACTGGAAAAGCATGGCATGTACACCAGGTTGATGTCTGGTATAAAAATGGAAGCCGTATGTGAGCCTTTTATCAGGAGGAGAGCTGTGAGGCACCTGGAAAAAGGGCGTATTGTCATTTTCGGAGCGGGTATTGGCAACCCCTACTTCACCACTGACTCCACGGCCAGCTTGAGGGCTATTGAAGTGGAAGCGGATGTAGTATTAAAAGGTACGCGTGTAGATGGTGTTTACACAGCCGACCCTGAGAAAGATCCTGATGCTATAAGAATTGAAAACCTGTCGTTTGATGAGGTTATCTCCAAAGGATACAATATTATGGACATGACGGCATTCACTTTGTGTCAGGAAAATAATGTTCCTATTATTGTTTTTGACATGAATAAGCCTGGCAACCTGATGAGCCTGATGAATGGCAAGGAAAATGTAGGCACACTGATAAGTAATTAACAGACAAATGGAAGAGATAGATTTTTTTCTGGAAGCTGCCGAAGAAATGATGAACAAGGCAGTTGATCATGCTAAGACAGGTTTGGCAAAAATCAGAGCAGGTAAGGCTATGCCCAGTATGCTGGATAGTGTAATGGTTGACTATTATGGTGCCTCTACTCCCCTGAGCCAGACAGCCTCTGTCACATCCCCTGATGCACGTACGCTCTTTGTAAAGCCCTGGGAGAAATCTATGATCCAGGAGATTGAGAAAGCCATAAGAAATAGTGACCTGGGCCTGAACCCACAGAACGATGGCGAGCAAATCATCATCAGCATACCCCAGCTGACGGAAGAGCGCAGAATCAACCTGGTAAAACAGGCTAAAGCGGTAACTGAAGATGGTAAAATCTCTGTGAGAAATGCCAGAAAAGAGGCGAATGACGAACTTAAAGCACTGCAGAAAGATGGTGCTCCTGAGGATGCCGTGAAGCGAGCAGAAGATAACGTGCAAAAACTGACGGATGCCTACTCAAAGAAAATGGATGATCTATTGGCTCATAAAGAAAGTGAGATCATGACGATCTGATTTCAAAAGAACTCTAATCAAAGGGCATGCTCTCGGGAGATATGCCCTTTTTTATTTTTATCTATCTGAATTGCCCTCCCGGATGTATAGGGTCGTAAAAGGCTCCACCAATATCAAATAGTGTATCAACCCCTGACTACTTTCAAAACACATCTCAGTACAGGATGCTTACACTTGAGTTAATCCGGCTTTTGCAGTTGCCATTATAAACCTAACTAGCCATCGTGTTCGCAAGGGCTATATCATATATTCACTATTTGTATAAAAAACAGTTTAAACACTATTCATTTTTCATACATTTAAAGAATAAATAAAGAACCATGAAAGGAACGAATCTCGGTGAATTTGAAGAGGTGGTCTTACTGACCATTGCCGCATTAACAGATGAGGCCTACAGTGTGGCCATCTGCGATGAGATAGACCGTGTGACAGAGCGAAAGGTGAAACTGGGTGTAGTACATGCTGTACTGAACCGACTGGAGAAAAAGGGCTTTGTGAAATCGGAGCTGGGTGAAGCCACCAAAGAGCGCGGTGGCCGCAGAAAGCGTTTTTTCAGCGTAACGCATGCGGGCAAAGTGGCACTTACCAAGGTAAAGGCCCAACGCGATGAGCTCTGGAGCCTGATACCTGACTTTAATCTGAAAATTGCATGAAGCAATCTACCGGACATACGCCCCCAAAATGGGCCAACCGGTTGCTGGAATGGTACTGCCGGCCTGAGCTGCTGGAAGACCTCCAGGGAGACTTGCATGAATACTTTGACAGAAACCTGGCCAGCAAAGGTCCTAAGCATGCCAGGATTAGCTTTGTTATGGATGTATTCAAATTCATGCGCCCCTACACTATCAAGAAACTCGAAATACTCAATAATCTAACAACAATTGTCATGTTTAAGAATTACTTCAAAACCTCTCTCAGGAGCATTGCCAGGAACAAGCTTTTCTCTGCTATTAACATTATCGGGCTGGCCATCAGCATGTCGGTATGTCTGCTGATGATTACCCTCATCAATGAAACGCTAAGTTTTGACAAGTTTCATAAGGATTACGACCGTATCTACCGCGTAATCACAGACTATCAGTTTTTACAGGAAGACCCCAGCAACTTTGCCTCCACCTCTATTCTGGCAGGAAAAAAAGCGCAAGAAGAGATGCCCGGACTTGCAGGTGCTGTGACAATCGTTTATGGCTTCAGCGAAGACGCACAAATCGGAGACAGGGTCATTCCTATTGAAGGTCGTTATGCCTCGGAAGACTTCTTTAAAGTATTCTCATTTAACCTGCTAAGAGGCAACCCCTCCACTGTTCTGACAGAGCCCAACTCCATTTTGTTGACGGATGAAACCGCCAGGAAATTATTTGCCGATGAGGATGCCATGGGCAAAATTATCCCTACTAAAAGCGGCAAAGACATGAAGGTGACGGGTATTGTGGAAAAGCCCCCGCACAACTCACATTTTAAGTTTGAATCACTGGTTTCATTTTCAACCTATGAAAGCGAGCAAAAGGAAACTCCTGATCAGAACTATTGGATATCGTGGCGAAACATCTGGAGCAATCACGTATATGTAAAGCTGGCAGAGACTACCACGGCTGATCAGGTAAATGCCAGACTTCAGCTGATCAATGATCAGGAGAATGAAGGTGCGGAAAGAGTAAAAATCGACACAAAGCTACAACCACTGAGCAACATCATACTCAACTCAGACTTATCGAATAGTATTGGAGATGTAGTAGGCATAGATATGCTCATGATTTTTGGTGGGCTGACCCTGATTGTAATTTTATCAGCAGGGTTTAACTACACCAATTTGTCGATAGCTCGCTCGCTCAGAAGAGCCAGAGAGGTAGGAGTGCGCAAGGTTGTGGGCGCTTCCAGAGGTCATATTTTTGCTCAGTTCATCGTAGAAGCCATTATTATCGCACTGGTAGCACTGGTCATTTCCTTCTTCCTCTATCAATTGATAAAACCTCAGTTTTTAAATGTCAATCCGGAGATTCAACAGGTACTGCACCTGAATACGGAGCCTTCACTCTACCTCTACTTTATTGTATTTGCCATTATGGTGGGGATTATGGCGGGTGCGTTTCCTGCCCTGCTGCTGTCAAAGCTCAATGCCGTGAATGCATTAAAAAACAGCGGCAGTGCCAGACTCTTTTCTAAAGTAGCCATGAGAAAAGTGCTGATTGTAATTCAGTTCACATTGTCACTGGCTTTTATCATCTCCGCAAGCATTGGTGCTACACAATACAAATATGCCCTGGCGTTTGACCTGGGCTTTAACACCGAAAATGTACTGAATGTAAGAGTTCAGGGCAATGATGCAGAAGCACTTGAGAATGCATTCAGTCAGGTGCCGGAAGTAACGGACATCACCAAATCTACCCTGGTAGTAAGCACGGGAAGTACTTACTTCGGTAACATCAAGTTCGAGGACCCCATGGATTCAACCACAATGTATTATAACGGAGTGGATGAACACTACATTCCATTTATGAAGCATGACCTGATTGCCGGTCAGAACTTCTCGGGTAAGGCACCCGAAAAGGAAACTGAGATTATACTGAATGAACAAACCCTCAAACGCTTTAACATAGGGACACCACAGGAGGCCATTGATAAATATGTAACGGTGAACGATAGGAAGCTGCGCATTATAGGCGTGGTGAGAGATTTTCATTACGGAAAAATTGAAAATGGTATTGAGCAGTTCGGGTTCAGACATAACAGCCAACAGTACTACATCATTAACCTGAAGGTAGCGTCACAGGATATGCTGGCGACTATGGACAAAATTGAGGCAGCCTGGAAAGAGGTAGATGATGTTCATCCTTTTCAGGCGCAGTTCTACGATGAAAAAATTGAGCAAGCCTATGCCGACTTTTCCATTCTCTATACGGTAGTAGGCTTCCTGGCATTCATCACCATTTCCATTGCCGTATTGGGTCTGTTGGGCATGGCGGTTTACACAGCCGAAACGAAACTCAAGGAAATCAGTATTCGCAAAGTGCTGGGCGCTACGGAAAGAAGCCTGATCAATTTGCTAACCAAAGGCTTTATCTGGCTGCTGGTTATCTCAACAGCCATTGCCATACCAGCGACTTACTTTTTGTTCGACTCGCTCATTCTCACTGAGATGGTCAACAGAGCCCCTATCAGCTTTGTAGACTTGTTTTCCGGGGTGGTATTCATTTTTGCCATTGGCTTTCTCACCATTGGGAGCCAAATCTGGAAGGCGGCTAAATCTAATCCTGCGCAAACGCTCAGATCTGAATGACCGTAAGAAATGAGTTATACCAGTCATATTATAGTTGATTTGGTATAAGACATTGAGACCAATCGTCTGACCACTTGAAGTGGTCGGACGATATGACCTCATCGATAACATTACTATAGACGCGTTTTCATTTTTTTACTCATTTTATCGACATATACGAATATTACTTCTTACATTTAGTCGACAAATACGAATTTAATAAAATGAAAGGCACGAACATTGGTGAATTTGAGGAGCTGGTATTACTGACCATCGGGGCTCTGCACCCACAGGCTTATGGTGTATCGATAAAGAATGAGATTGCAAATTTTACGGGCCGTAGCGTGACACTGAGTACCGTACACAGTGCACTCAACCGATTAGAAAATAAGGGACTAGTCTCTAATCATATGGGCGAAGCGACTGGCAAACGGGGTGGAAAAAGAAAGAAGTATTTCACCATCACCTCCTTTGGTGCAAAAACCCTTACCGAAGCCAGAGCACAGCGCGAAGCCATCTGGAGCCGGATTCCTGATGCTGCATTCAAAGTAAACTTCAACTAGTTGAGCGACAGCAAATACCATAGCCCTCCTCGCCTGGCACAGCGTTTTCTGTTTTGGTTCTGCAAACCTGAGCTTGTGGAAGATATAGCCGGGGACCTGGAAGAAGATTTCAACGATTTCGTGGCCGCATATGGTTCTGGTCGGGCCAGGCTTAAATACTGGCTGGCAGTTCTCAGGTTTCTGAGACCATTCGCAGTCAGAAAACTATTTAAAATTCAAATCAACAACAGCATGTTCAGCATCAACTCAAAAATCGCCTTAAGAAACCTGGGTCAACACAAGCTTTATTCTTTCATCAATATCAGTGGTCTGGCATTAGGCATTGCGGCCTGCCTGATCATTGCTCATTATGTCTTGTTTCAATTGAGTTTTGACCAAAGTTTTGAGCATTCTGACAGCTTGTATAGGATTCATACCACCAGCTACCAAAACGGGAAGAAGCTCCAAACCACCAACAATTGTGCTTTTGGTTTAGGTTATGCTCTGAGACGGGATGCCCCCGACTTTGAAAAACTATCTCTGGTTCACGAGTATGAAGAGGGTGCCATTGTCAGCAGAGTAATCGATTCTGTAAACAGCCCTGCATTTCTCGAACCAAGCTTATTATTCGTAGAGCCCGATTTTCTCGATATGTTTTCCATAGAGTTCATGGCCGGTTCTTCGAAAAACGCCCTGGAAGGCCCAATGTCTGTAATACTCACTGAATCTATGGCCAAGAAACACTTTGGTTCACTGTCGGAATCTCCCGTGGGGCAAACACTGATGATTCAGGGAAACTGGGGTCTATCCGGAGAATTTCTTGTTACCGGAGTCATCAAAGACTTTCCTGCCAACTCCCATCTTGGCTTCGACTTCTTATTACCGATGTCTAACGTGCTAAAAGACGGTCAATACAGTAACCCTGAAGCTGAATGGAGCTGGAACAATTTTTCGCTTTACGCACAACTCAACTCCCAAAGCAGCAAAGCGATAGTAAAAGACAAGATTTTCCCACTCATGCGTACCTACCAGGGTGAACGAATGAAAAAGAACTCCAGAGATGCAACATTGAGCATTCAACCCATTGCTGACATTTATTTAAAGTCGGAAGTAGAAAAAGACACCTATAGCAGCATGAGCTCTATCTACTTCATTGTCGCCATCGGACTACTGATTCTCACCATTGCCTGGATCAACTTTATTAACCTCTCTACAGCCAAGGCAACAGAAAGAAGCCGGGAGGTAGGTATAAAAAAAGCTATGGGCGCCAGTAGATGGTCGTTGGTTTTTCAATTCCTGACAGAGTCTTTTTGGCTCAACCTGTGCTCTGTGCTTTTGGGAGCGCTGATTGCCTTTTTACTGATTCCGGAGCTGGGCCATATCATAGGCGAGCGCTTCAGTCTGGACCTTATGGACACCAGAATAATACTCTTATTAGGTGCGCTACTCTTAATCAGCCCTTTGCTGGCCGGTTTTTATCCTGCTTTTTTTATGTCGGCTTTTAATACAGTAAAGTCATTAAAGGGAAGCCAGAGCATAACTTCCCGTAGTAGAGTTTCCTTAAGGAAGGTATTGGTAGTAAGCCAGTTTACCATCTCCACCCTCATGATCACAGGCACCTTTGTGGTATCACAGCAACTGAAATTTCTCCGGTCGCAGAACACCGGCATAGATATGAGTGAAATACTTGTGATTAAAGGGCCTTCAGGCGAGGCAAGCCCTCCGAACATAGAGAAATTCAGGAACGACATGTCCTCGTTGGCCTCTGTACAGAGCATCACCTCCTCCAGAAGTATTCCCGGAGCTCCCTACAACTGGGGCACAGGCATGACGAAACTAGGTGCTGAGAAATCTACCAGAAAGGGCATTGATGTCACCTTCATAGATCATGACTTCTTTAACACGTACGATATAGAGATGCTGGCGGGGCGTGATTTCACAGATGCCATCAGGGATTTTCCCAATCCGGATGATGCCATTCTAAAAAATGGAGTGATCATTAACAAGGCTACGCTCAAGTCCTTTGAACTGGGAAGTGCCGAAGAAGCCCTCAGCGAAAAGCTGCTTATAGGGCCTTTCACTTTCACGATAAGAGGTGTAATGGAAAACCATAACTGGAAGTCTCTGCACAGCCCTATTGCTCCGGGAGTATTTATGTACACCCCGGCTAACAGCGAGTACTTCTCACTCCGGCTTGACGGCAACAATATCAAAGAGACCCTATCACAAATTGAAGGGTACTACACTGAAAGCTTTCCCGGTAACCCTATTGATTACTTCTTTCTGGATGACTTCTTTAACAGACAGTACCAGGCAGACCGTGAGTTTAGTCGCATATTCAATAGTTTCGCTGTTTTTGCAATCATAGCAGCCTGTTTAGGGCTATTTGGGCTCACTGCATTCAGTATGCTTCAAAAGGCAAAGGAAATCGGAATCAGAAAGGTACTGGGTGCCAGAATGAGCCAAATCACTTATCTATTCTCTAAAAACTACCTGGTACTTATTCTCATTGCCAATGGGCTGGCCATTCCCCTCTCCTATTTTGGCATTGACTACTGGCTACAGGACTTTGCCTATGCCATTCCCATTTCACCGGGCTTATTCATCGTGCCTGGCCTTGCTTTGCTACTGATCGCTTTGCTCACCATATCTTTTCAGACGGCTAAGGTGGCAACTTCGAACCCCGTGAAGAGCCTTCGCTCAGAGTGATGATCTGAAGATTTTGAGAAAGGACAGCGAAAAGGCTGTCTTAGAAGTGTTGCACTATTATGAAACCTGATTTCAGGGACTGAAACAGAGTACATCTCAGGACAGATTGATGGATTTTTTTTGTACAGCCCCTCCCCAAGCCCTCTCCAAGGAGAGGGAGCCTATGGCATTTCCATCAATCTACCACAAACAAAGCAGCAAAGCCTCAGGCACAGGTAAGAAGTACTGTTATATTATTCAGTGTCTGTCAACAAAGTTGACTTCTCAAAGAAACCAGATATTACAGACAGACACAGTTCAGTCATGCCACATGAGATCGATTAGTACACTGTTTGCAACAGCCGTGTTGACCTCTCAGACAACTTGCTTCTTTTGCATTTCAGTACAATTTTGCGACAGATTGAGTCACCCGGAAACTCAGTTGATGACAATATCTTTTTCTATTTAATCGTCATTTACGAATTTTATCAATAGATTTAATCGTCATTTACGAATTAAATTGTTTCAAAAAATGAAAGGGACACATTTAGGAGAGTTTCAGGAATTGGTGCTTTTATCCATTGGGGTGCTTTACCCCGAGGCTTATGGGGTCGGTATTAAAGAGGAAATTTATGCCAAAACTGGCCGTAAGGTTACTTTGAGTACTGTACATGCCGCCCTCAATCGCCTTGAGAAGAAAGGGCTGATCAAAAGTGAGCTTGGTGAGGCGACTAAAATACGCGGAGGCAAGCGCAAGCGGTACCTGACCATTACCTCCTATGGCATCAAGATGTTATCTGAGTCAAGAGCTCAGCGAGAGCAATTCTGGAATGCCATTCCCAAAACTGTATTCGATGTAAACTGACGATGAACCAAACCATACAAGATCACAAGCCGCCCAGGCTGCCTCAACGGTTTTTGAGGTGGTACTGCAAGCCTGAGCTACTGGAGGATATTGAAGGAGATATTCATGAGGATTTTAACAAGCGCTATACCCGGTCAGGTAAGCGTCATGCACGCCTTTTTTATCTACTGGATGTCATCCGCTTTTTCAGGCCCTTTGTGATCAAAAAGCTTTTTAAGACTCAAAACACCAACATCATGTTCAAACTCAACACGATCATTGCTTTTCGGCACCTGGCGAAAAACAAGCTCTACTCATTTATCAATATTACGGGCCTTGCCATTGGCATCGCGGCCTGCCTGATTATAGCGCATTATGTCATTTTTCAGCTGAGCTACGATAAATTCCATGAAAACGCAGATCGTGTATACCGTGTACATAACAGCACACTTCAAAATGGTGAAGATCTGGGCACTGGTTTTTTCTCAGGCTATGCCCTCGGTCCCTCACTTATCCGCGATGTACCGGAAATAGAAATGCAGTCCAGAGTACATCCCTATTATGGGGGGGCGGTAGTGAACAGAGTGGTAGACTCGGTGAGTATGACTCCATTTCGGGAACAGGATATTCTATTTGTAGAACCCTCATTTCTACAGATGTTCACCTTTAACTTTCTGCAGGGAAATCACGACACTGCACTTGATGATCCCAGTTCAATCATCATCACCGAGTCCACCATGCGGAAGTATTTCGGTAATAAACCAGATGTGGTGATAGGACAGGTACTAAACATAAACGGTGGCTGGGCGAATGGCAATTACCTTATCTCCGGAGTGGTTAAAGACTTTCCTGCCAATTCTCATTTTCAGTTTGACTTTCTGCTTCCTATTAAGCGGGTTCTCATGCGCGATCAATATACACAAGAAGGTACAGACTGGGGCTGGACCAATTTCTACAGCTATGTGATGCTAAGCCCGCAAAGTACGGAAGCCACTACTGAAGCTAAAATGGCTGATTTGATGCACACTTATACTCCAGAAGATCTGGAAGCTGATGGACTTAAACAAACCCTGAGCCTCCAAAATGTCCCTGATATCCACCTCAGATCGGAGATTACAGGTGATGAATTTGGCGCTGTAGGCAGCATCAATTCAGTGTATTTTATGGTGATCATCGCTGCCTTCATTCTGCTTATCGCCTGGATTAACTTCATCAACCTCTCTACGGCCAAAGCGACAGAGCGCAGTATGGAGGTAGGCATTAAAAAGGCCATGGGAGCTCTCAAGCCTCAATTAATGTCGCAATTTCTCACAGAGTCTTTTTGGATTAATCTTTTTGCCATTGCACTCGCCATAGGTCTCACTTACACCTTTATGCCTATGCTCAGTCAGGCACTTGGAGTGAATATCACAGTGGATATGACCAACCCGGTAATACTGGGAGCTCTGGGGGTACTGACACTGACAGGCCCACTTATGGCAGGTTTCTACCCGGCATTGATCCTTTCTTCCTTTAAGACAGTCACGGCACTTAAAGGCCGGTTTGTTTCAAAAAAGAGTCATGCTTTTTCAGTAAGGAAAGGCCTGGTTGTCTTTCAGTTTGTCATATCCACCTTTTTGATCGCAGGTACATTTACCGTATCCAGACAGCTCAGCTTTATGCAAAACCAGGATACGGGAATTGATATGAGTAAAACACTGGCCATTAAGGGGCCGGATACCAACGTTTCATTTGCGAGCTTCGAATCTTTTAAAAACAACATGGAACAAGTAGCCGGGGTGGAGACCTTCTCCTCATCACGGAGTATACCCGGCAACGGCTACAACTGGAGCACCGAGGCAAGAAGGTCAGGCACAGACCGATCCAATAGTGGAAGCGTGAACGTCACCTGGGTAGACGCCACCTTCCTTAACACCTATGGCATTGAAATAATAGCAGGCCGTGATTTCACAGAGGCACAAAGACAAGCACAGAACGGCATGATCATCAATGAGGCAACAGTCAAAGCTTTTGGCCTTGAAAGTCCTGAAAATGCCCTTACTGAAAAGATCATTTTAAGTGGTGATACCATCGCCATTCGTGGGGTAGTAAAAGATCACAACTGGCAGTCACTACACAAAGCTTATGGCCCGGCTATTTTCATGTATCGCTTTGCTTCTGCAGATTTCTTTTCTTTGAGTGTTAGTCCTCAAAATACCGATAAAGTCATAACTGAAGTAGAAAAGCAGTTTAATACTGCCTTTCCCGGCAACCCTGTCGAGTACTACTTTGTAGATGATTTTTTCAACCGACAGTATAAAGAAGACCTGGCTTTCGCTAATATTTTCAAAGCATTCTCCGCCTTTGCTATTTTCGCAGCCTGTATGGGACTGTTCGGACTTGCTTCCTATAGCGTGATCCAAAAGGCAAAAGAGATAGGCATTCGCAGAGTACTCGGGGCGAGTGGCACACAGATTACCTTTCTATTCTCGAAAAAGTATCTGCTCTTAACCCTCATCGCAAACGCCATAGCCATACCCATCACCTACTTTGGAATTAAATCATGGCTGGAAAATTTCGCCTTTAGCATAAACATTACCGCAGAATTGTTTTTGGTACCCATGGTTTTACTTCTGGTGATCGCCACTATTACCATCTCATCCCAAACCATCAGGGCGGCCATGGCCAACCCGGTGAAAAACCTGAGAAGCGAATAATACCAAATTAGGTATAAAAAGGACTCTCTCTAGAGAAAAAGCCCTGTGATGCCCAGTCACAGGGCTTTTTCCGTTCAGGTGAACCTGACAAAAAACTGGTTTACAGACACTTACCTCAGGCCTTATAATTATTTGAAAAAAGATTAAGCCTGACTGATAACATCCCCCAAAAGAGCACGTCTACATTTTAGAACATGAAAGTTCTCACTCTGATTCGCTCTTATAACTGAGCTGCAAAAGCTGGCATGAAGCATATACCTCAACAACCTCCTACTATTTACACGAAGCTTCTTCGATGGTTCTGTAAAGCAAATCTCTACCATGAGTTACAGGGAGACCTGATTGAGGAATTTCACCAGCATATAGCTACTCAAGGTTTGAAAAAAGCCAGACACCTGTATAGGATTGAAGTAATCAGAATGATACGCCCTTCCATCATCAGCAAACCTAAAAAACTACAGCAGTACCTTATGTCATCACTTATTAAAATCAACATCAAACTGGCCATCCGCAATATTATCAAGCATAAAGCCTTTAGTGCCATCAACCTGTTTGGGTTAGCCCTGGCCTTATGTGTAAGCATGTTTATTGCCAACATGCTCTATACCGGATATCAGTTTGATATACAGCACCCCCATGCAGACCGCATTTACCGTATTGCCAATACAGTAACCGACCAAAAGGGCAAAGTCAGTCAATATGCGTCTATCCCCTACCCCGTAGCAGAGCAACTCAAATCGGATATTCCTGATTTTGAATCCGTTACCCACTTCAAAAAGGGGCTAAAAGTAAGCTTCCGACTTAAGGATGAAGAGGTCACGACCTATGGGTTTAAAGTAGATTCGGCCTTTTTTGATGTGTTTAATTTCAAAGTGCTGGCCGGAAATCCACTTTCAATTTTCTCGGATGTTAACTCGGTTATTCTGACTGAAAACGCTGCGGAGAGATACTTTCCGGGCGAAAATCCCATTGGTAAGAAAACCGCGAACGGGCTGGTGGTCAAAGCCATTCTGGAGTCTCCAAAACTCAAGTCTCACCTGAGGTTTGAAGCACTGGGCAGGCTAGAAACTGTAGAGAGCGTTGTTAACAGTGATCAAAGCTATCAATATAAGTGGGGTTACTACCTGGCAGACTACGCCTATGCGAGACTGAAGGAAGGCGCAGACCTGGCACAAGTCAAAGCTAAGCTCTTGGCTTCATCAGATAGGATCAACAGCCTTACCAGCGAAAAAAATGATCAATACAACTTTTTTCCTCAATCACTCAAAGGCATTACCTACTCAACCTCAATACTGAGCGACCCGGGCTTTACTTTGGGAAAAGACGGGCTCATTTCTTACCTCGTCATGATTGGCCTAATGCTGTTTATTGCCAGTTTTAACTACACCAATCTTTCCATATCACGTGCCATACAACGCACCAAAGAGATTGGTATCAGGAAGGTTTCCGGCAGTACTAAGGGCCAGATTATGTTTCAGATTCTATGCGAAACGCTGGTACTTTCATTTGTTGCTCTCGCTTTCAGCCTGGTAGTATACAAAGCCATTTCCAATGATTTTCTGGCAGTAATGCCCGCCATGTCACGTATTTTCAACCCAAACCTTCCTCTGGACATCATCATCGTTTTCACCGGGTTTACCCTAATCACAGGATTAGTGGCAGGCATCTTCCCTGCTATCTTTTTCTCTCGTATCAATCCGCTGAGTCTCTTTAATTCCCGGATAAAAAGTAAGAGGCTGTCATTCATCACCATCAGAAAAGCGCTGGTAACCTTTCAGCTTACGCTCTCTATGTTTGCCGTGATATTCACCATACTCATGAAGCAGCAGATTACGGTGCTGGAGGAAAGACCTAAAGGCTTTGAAACCGAAAACAAGCTGGTGATAAACACAGATATGGAAAAGGCCCCTCTGCTAAAAACAGCACTGATGGCCGTACCCGGAGTAGAAGCCGTCACCCTGGCCTCCGATGTTCCGGGTGATATTGTTCACGGAGCTGTCAGGTTTTTCGACCCTCTGGATAATGACACCAGTCTTGTCTCTTATGCCTTGACTGCAGATGCGGCCTTTGATGAAGTGATAGAACCTGAATTGATCAACGGACAGTTCTTTAGCCGGGACTTTATAGCAGGCACTCAGCATGAGGTTCTCGTAAATGAGGAGTTCTTAGAGCTTACCAAAATCGATATCGACTCTGCCATAGGCACTGTATTGAAGAGTGAAAAAAAGGAGTATAAAGTTGTAGGAGTACTTCAGCCCATGATCAGTCATCCACCCTTTATAGGCCCTAACCAGCCATTTATGATTGTGGCAGACAAAGTGAACACTAACCCGCTACTGATGGTCAGGCTAAGTGCCAGCAGTTCCAATCAAACCTTTTCGGCAATGGAAGCAGCCTGGAAAAGCGTTTACCCCGATGATCGCTTTAAGCCTGAGCAAATGGAGACTCACCTTCAAAAACCGGTAAAGGAGTTTAAAGAGATTATGAAAACGCAAAATTTTATCGCTTTTGCCATCATTGCCATTGCCCTGCTGGGACAATTGGGTATGGCCATGTACAATGCAGAAATACGAGTTAAGGAAATAAGTATCCGAAAAGTGCTGGGTGCCCCGATTATCTCCGTGCTCAAACTTTTGTTGAAGGGCACCATTGTTCCTTTGGTAATTGCCGGGGTTGTTGCCAGCCCATTGGCCTATCTGCTCTTTCAGCAGGTGCTGGGCCTGCAGATGAGTAACCCACTACAACCTCACATCGGTCACTTCACAGTAGGTATCTCTTTACTCTCCCTGCTGGTAGTAGGTATGGTAGTTTCACAAACATGGCGGGTAGCCGTAGCCAATCCGGTAAAAAACCTGAGAAGCGAATAGCCTCATTCAGGCCGAATTTGAGCTGGTTTTCAGTATCAGCTCAAATTTTTCTCTATTTGGTCTCCATTTAAGAAAATAATAATTCTATATTTGGTTCTCATTTAAGAATCAAATAGAATGAAAGGCACTTATTTAGGAGAGTTTCAGGAGCTGGTGCTGCTTACCATACTGGTGCTGGCAGAAAATGCTTATGGCGTAACGATACAGGAAGAGCTAGGCACTCGCACAGGTAGAAATATCAGCCGTGGCGCATTACATACCGCTCTTACCCGGCTTGATGAAAAGGGGTTTATCACCTCGGAATATGGTGGTGCTACTGCCGAACGCGGTGGCAGGCGCAAGCGCTTCTATAAAGTAACCAACCTGGGCACCAGCGCCCTGGAAGAATCCAAGACACTCCGAGATCAGCTATGGAGCGAGGTCCCGAATATCTCTCTTCAAAAATCGGGTAACTGATATGAAGGCGTATCCATCTAAATTCTGGACCAGCCTTTTCAAAAGGTTCTGTGATGACGATTTCTTCGAGGAATTACAGGGCGACCTGGAAGAGAAATTTTGTGAGAACGTAGAGCGCTATGGAACCCGAAAAGCCCAAAGCCTCTACCGGGCAGAGGTGATCAAAATGATCCGCCCCTCTGTGCTGCGTACGCCTGAATTCATTGTGAACCTGTCTCAGCTCTCGCTTTTTCAGATTCACCTGAAGCTGGCATTCAGAAATATTTATCGGCATAAGGTATTCAGTACTGTTAATATTTTCGGGTTGGCTGCGGCCCTGTCTGCCAGCCTTTTCCTGGTAAACATTCTGTACACAGGGTATACCATGGATACCCACCATAAAGACGCACAGAGAATTTACAGAGTATCGACTTACACCCATGATGTAAAATCGGGTGATTTTAAGCTGGCAACTGTCTCCTATCCTCTTGCCGATAAGCTACGCAGCCAGATACCTGAGATGGTGGACCTGACAGAAATCGATAGCTACAGGTCAGAGATATTCAACGTTGACGGAGTGGAAACCCCGATCAGGGGCTTACATACAACACCGGCATTTTTCGAGCTCTTTAGCTTTGAAATAATCCATGGCGACATTTCGCTGGTATTTGAAGATTACCAGTCTATTGCCATTACGGATCGACTGTCACAACGCCTTTTCCCTGATGAGGACCCGCTGGGCAAGGTTACAAGGAATGGGAAAGTGGTGAGGGCCATTATTGAGTCACCACTGGGTAAATCCCATATCAACTTTGATTTCATCGGTCAGCTGTACCCTAAGGAACAAAATATAAAAAGCTCAAGTGGAGATTTGTGGGACCCCATGGGCATGCGGTATGCTTACTTCAAACTGGCTCCGGGCACTGCTGTTTCAACCGTAGACGAAAAACTGAGCTTACTCTCAAATGAAATCAACGAGACCAAATTAAACAAAGAAAGGACCTACCGGCTAATGAGCCAGCAGATTTCAGATATCGTCTTTGGAGATGAAGAGTACAACAGTCTCGGATTCTTTATGTCGCGCAAAGACTCCATCATGTTCTATGTGCTACTCGGAGTACTCTTATTATTAGCCTGCTTCAACTACACCAATATGTCGGTAGCCCGGGCGATTCAACGCACGAAGGAGATCAGCATTCGGAAAGTAGCCGGCAGCAAGCGTTCGCAAATCATAGGGCAGTTTCTGGTAGAGACGGTCTTATTTTCGCTGATAGGCCTGTTTCTGGGTATTCTGTTATACAAGGCATTTTTACCTCAGTTCATGCTGATGATCCCGGATATCGTGCCGGTGATCACTCCGGAAATCAATATCGAAATCCTCTTGGTTTTTATTGTCTTCACCTCCCTCGTGGGGCTTATGGCGGGCATTATACCCTCGCTATACTTCGCTAATACTTCTCCCCTCGCCATTTTCAACTCAAAGATTAAAGGCAAGCGCCTATCACTCTTAACCCTGCGTAAAGTATTGGTTACCCTGCAGCTCACCCTTTCCATGTTCTGTATTTTGTTCATTTCTGTTGGCTTTAGTCAGTATCAGACCCTGATTTCGACAAGGTTTAATTTTCAGAAAGAACAGATCGTAAGCGTCAAAGCCGGTAAAGCGGAACTACCATTATTAAAACAGGAGTTTTTGCGTATCCCTGAAGTTGAAGCGATTTCCATCGCCTCCTCTTTACCGGGCATGGAACTCGTATCGGGTTTTGAGCTAAAAGAGGTGGGACAAACCGATAGTCTCTTTGTACGCATTGCCACTACTGACACAGATTTTGAGCAGGTATTTGAACCCGGGCTATTGAGCGGTGAGTTTTTCACGCCTGAGGCTACTGGTACGGGCCATGGTCAAATGCTTGTAGACCGCCTTTTTCTATCCAGCTTCAATATTCCTGAGGAAGAGGCAATCGGTCGTACTTTTAAAACCAGACACAGCACCATCCAATATGAAATCACGGGCGTTTTAGACGATTTTGTATTGGGCAGTCTCATTAGTGGCAGACAGGTACCCTCAGCACTCATACACCTGGAGCAACCCTTTATGCCCAGCCAGCTGGCCATAAGGCTACAGCAAGGCAGTGCCCGGTCAGCATTGGACAAACTGGAAGCCGCCTGGCAAGAAATAAAACCCGAAGAGCGGTTTCTGCCTGTTTTTCTTGACAACGCCATTGAAGACTCTTACCGACAGCTACAGGATGTCATCAAACTCCTCTCATTTCTGGGCATTGTGATCATTGGTATTTCATTGCTGGGGCAGTTGGGCATGGCCCTGTACAATGCCGAGACCCGGGTCAAAGAGATTGGAGTGCGCAAAGTATTGGGAGCAAGGCTATTTTCAATTCTCAGACTGCTATTGAAAAGCACCCTCATTTCACTGGTTATTGCCTCACTGATTGCAACGCCTGGTATTATTTACTTCTTCAGAGAAGTCATTTTTGTAGGTATGCGGGTAACTACTGACATAGGCATTCCGGAGCTGGGAACCGGCATTCTGCTGCTCTCACTCTTTGTGATCCTGCTGGTTGTAATTCAAACCCGTAAAGTAGCCATGGCCAACCCTGCTGAATCTTTGAGAAATGAATAACAGGCCCCCTAAGTTCTGGACGGCTCTGCTCAAGTGGTTTTGCCAGCGTAGCCTCTATGAAGAGATTCAGGGAGACCTGGAAGAGGCCTATTTGCTAAAGCTGGAGAATACCAGTTCTTCCAAAGCCAGGGCCTACTACCGCAAAGAGGTAATCAGCCTGATCAGACCCTCCGTTTTCAAAAAGCCTAAACAGATTCAAAAACTCATGATGTTATCACTCTTTAAAATGAACCTGAAGTTGGCTATTCGCAACATGGTAAGGCATAAGGTGTTTAGTGCAGTTAATGTTTGCGGCCTGGCCGCAGCCCTCTGCGTCAGCCTGTTTATGGTCAATATGATCTACACCGGATTAAATATAGATCGTCAGCATGCCGATGGAGACAGGATACACCGGGTTATCAATTATGTAAGCTCCAGCAATGAAGGCAAGCAGTTGTATGCCTCCATGCCCTATCGCGCAGTGGAGTTATTGAAGGAAGACATACCTGACTTTGAAGCCGTAAGCCATATCAAAACAGGATTCAACGGCTCCTTCAAAATCAACGGGGTGGATGTGCTGGTCAAGGGAATCAAGGTAGATTCCGCCTTTTTCGAGATGTTCGATCTACAGATGGTTTCGGGGAACCCCTTTGCCATTTTCTCAGACATCAACTCTGTTATCATCACTGATGAGGTAGCAAACCGATATTTTCCCGATCAGGACCCCATTGGAAAACAAACGGAAGAAGGCTTAGTGGTGAAAGCCGTGATGGCCTCAGCCAAAAAGAAGTCGCATCTGCAGTTTGAAATCATTGGTCAGTTAGAAAAACCCGGAGCCACAGGTAGGTCCGAAAAAGCCTATGAGCACAGCCTCAACTATTACTACAGCGACTATGCCTATGTAAAACTAAGAGAAAGTAGCAGTGCCGAAGCCCTTGATATTAAGCTTGGCCCTTTTTCTGAAAAGATTAATATCCTGAAAGACTACGATACGTTCAGCTACCGCTTTGTAAGCCAACCATTAAGAGAAATCATATTCGGAAAAGTTGCTTACCATGAGCCGGGGCTGATGATAGGGTCAGACGGGCTCGTCACCTTTCTGGTGATGATCACGGTGATGCTGTTGCTGGCCAGCTTTAATTACACCAACCTGTCAATCGCCAGAGCCACCCAACGCACCAAGGAAATCGGTATCAGAAAGGTATCCGGAAGTAGCAACGGTCAGATCATTCTTCAGATTCTCTGCGAAACACTCACCATCTCCTTTCTCTCTCTGGTTATAGGTCTAAGCTTTTACAAGCTCTTTTCTGATGATTTTATGGCGCTGATACCTTCCATGTCTAAAATCTTTGACCCTGAACTGGATCTGACAATCATATTGATCTTTGTTGCTTTCACCTTTGTCACAGGAGTGGTAGCCGGTATTTTCCCTTCATTCTTCTTTGCCAAAATCAATCCCCTGAGCTTGTTTAACCCAAGAGTGAAACACAAAAAGCTGTCATTTTTAACCATGCGCAAAGTACTGGTAACCTTTCAGTTGACGCTCTCTATGTTTTGCATCATGTTTATGATATTACTCCAAAAGCAAGTAACGCTGCTGAAGACAGCACCCAAGGGTTTTGAAACCGCCAACAGGTTTGTGGTAAGAACCGATCCTGAGAAAGCCCCGTTGCTAAAGGCCGCGTTTATGGGAGTATCGGGCATAGAAGCCATTACGCTTACTTCTGACGTGCCGGGTCAGCTCTCCAATGGAGGGGTATATTTCTTTGATCCGGTTGACAATGACACCTCCCTGATCGTTAACTCATTCTGGGCAGATGAGGACTTTGAGCAGGTATTGAGCCCGAGGCTACTGGACGGCAACTTCTTTAGTGGCAACATAAGGGAGGGCATTCAAAAAGAGGTGCTGGTGAACGACAAGCTGCTCAAGCTTATCAGAACAGAGCTTGACTCAGCCGTAGGCATGGTCTTAAAAAACGGTAAAGCCGAATACAAAATCGTGGGTGTACTGGACGGTATGATCAGCCATAACCCACTTATGGGTTCTGATCAGCCCTTCATGGTGGTGGCAGGAAAGGAAGAAGAGAATCAGTCGATTTTAATTCTGAAAACGGATGCAAAGTCTCTGGCCAATACCATGACGGACCTGGAGGCTGCCTGGAAAACGTTTCATCCCGATGATCGTTTTTTGCCGGAAACACTGGAGGATCAATTGCAAAAACCCATGGCAGAGTTTGAAAACCTTATCAAAGTACTGAGGTTTCTTGCCCTTACGGTTATCGCCATTTCATTGCTGGGCCAGCTGGGAATAGCCCTCTACAATGCTGAAACCCGGGTAAAGGAGATCAGTATCAGAAAAGTACTGGGGGCACAACTGCCATCTATTATTCGTTTGCTACTCAAGGGAACGGTCATCCCCATACTCATTGCCAGTGCCTTGGCCAGCCCCATTGCCCACCTCCTCTTCACTCAAAGTATGGCAGTTTCATTCCGAACCCCCTTGCAGCCCGGCCCCTGGCTGTTTATACAAGCCATACTGTTACTGGCCGGGGTCATACTGCTCGTGGTCATTTCACAAACCTGGCGTGTGGCACGCGTCAACCCTACCGAGTCGTTAAGAGCAGAGTAAACAAAAGAATCTTCCTTCCTTAAAAGGTCTGATTTCCCTCAAATCAGGCCTTTTTACGTTTTCGCAAACCATCGAGTCTTCATTTAAGTAATAAATTCGAAAGAAGCTCGTCTTCATTTAAGAACATGCTCAGAATTTATCTTAGATTTGAAAGGGTAATCTCTGATATGGACGAAAAAAAGTCAAGCACATTACTTCCATGAAGGACAAAATTCAAATGCCACCTGATTTTTTCACCAGGCTGTTTCGCTGGTTCTGCAAAGAAGACATCTATGACGAGCTGCAGGGTGATCTGGACGAAGAGTTTCTTCTCAATATCGAAGAGTTCGGTCCGGCAAAGGCCAAAAGGCTGTATCGGAAAGAGGTCTTTAAAATGATCAGGCCCTCGATCATAAAAAATTTCAATACTCAATCATTATCAAACAACCACAGCGCCATGTTTAAAAATTATACATTGGTTGCACTCCGCAACCTGGGAAGAAATAAGCTCTTCTCTTCTATCAATATCATCGGGCTCGCCATCAGTATGGTGGTAGGGCTTATCGCCATCGCTTTTGTGACTGAGATGTACAGCTATGATGATTTTCATGAGCAGGGAGAACGCATTTACCGCGTGGTGAATACCCGCACATCTCTGAATGAAACCCCCAATGAGTATGCTACTACTTCGGTATTAACAGGCAGACGCCTCGCCAGTGATTTCAGTGGTTTTGAAGCAATAGCACCTATCTACCGGGGGCTGTATGGAAATATGACCAAGGGAGAAGTCACTATTACCCAGGAGGGCATCTATACTAACAGCGATTTTTTCAAGATATTCTCCTTCCCACTTATTGCGGGTAACCCGGCCACAGCACTCAACGAGCCCTACTCGGTAGTGCTTACGGAAGAAACTGCTCTTAAGCTCTTTAACAGAACAGATGTGGTGGGCGAGGTAATCGAATACTCCAACGGGGACCAGCTTAAGGTAACCGGAGTGGCCAAAAACCCTCCTTTTCATTCTCACATCCGGTTTGATGCCATTGGCTCCCTTGAAACATTGATCACCAAAAACAGCGGAATCGTAACGAGTTGGGGCAGCATGTGGAGCAGCTATGTGTATGTACTGCTGCCGGAGGGTGCTAAACCCGAAAATTACCAGACTAGCCTTGATCAGCTTGCAGAAGAAGAAAATACCAAAGAGAGTAGCTTCCGGATTGACCTGGATTTTGAGGCCATCAGCGCCATTGTGCCCGGAGATGGCAAGTACAACCAAATGTACACGGTGATGCCTCGTAAAAACCTGGAGTCCATTACCATCCTGGCATTGATCGTTATCTTGTCTGCCTGTTTTAATTACACAAACCTTTCCATCGCCCGTTCGGTCAAGCGAGGCAAGGAAGTAGGAGTACGCAAGGTAGTTGGTGCCCGTAAAACACATCTCTTTTCACAATTTATCATTGAGGCCTTCTTTGTCGCCCTCCTGGCCTTAGGTATTGCTCTGATACTTTTCCAGGTAGTACGTCCCGGTTTTCTCACCCTCAACCCATATATGGACCGCACTACAAGGCTTGAGCTTACGCCAATTATGTATGCCTACTTCTTTGGGTTCTCTTTGTTTATCGGTTTGCTGGCTGGTTTTGTGCCGGCCCTGATGATGAGCAAACTCAAACCTGTGAGCATTCTCAAGGGCCTTTCCACCATCAAATCTTCCCGGAGACTGGACCTGCGCAAAGTGCTGATTGGCTTACAATTCACACTGTCTATGGGCTTTGCCGTGCTGGTAACCCTGGCTGCGAAACAATACAAGTTTGCACTCAATTATGACCTTGGTTTTGATACAGAGAACATACTGAATGTAGATGTACAGGGCAACGATACGGAACTGCTTAGAGCTGCTTTTCTCAAGATTCCTGAAATCAAAGGAATTTCCACTTCCTCCATGATCCCAAGTACGGGTAGCACCAACTCCGACTATGCTCTCTACAATGACCCTACAGATTCGGTAACAGCCTATACAGTGGATGTTGACCCGGAATACCTGGCCAATATGGGGCATGAATTACTGGCCGGAAGCAATTTCAGAAAAGGGCAAACCAAAGATAAAATCATCATCAATGAGTTGATGGCGGAAAGGCTAAAAATAGGAACACCTGATGAAGCCATTGGTGAGCAGTTGCATTATTACAACCAGAACTGGACCATTACCGGTGTAGTCAAAAACTTTCATCACGGTACGGTCAACAATAAAGTAGAGCCTTTTGCCTTTACCTCTGGCAGACAAGGGCACTATAACCTCAACCTCAAGCTGGCATCTCCCGATATTACGGCTACCATGAATAAACTGGAGGATGCATGGTCAGAAATAGATCAGCTTCACGACTTCAGCGCTACCTTTTATGATGACCAGATAGAACGTACCTATTCCGATATTTCTGCCTCGGTAAAAACCTTCGGCTTGCTGGCAGGCATTGCCATCTGTATCTCTATCCTGGGGCTGCTCGGCATGGCGGTGTATACTACAGAATCACGCGTAAAAGAGCTGACCATCAGAAAGGTACTGGGTGCTACGGTAGCCAATCTGGTGCTGTTACTGAGCAAGGGTTTTATGCCTCTGTTCTTCATATCTGCAGCCATAGCCATACCCACTGCCTATCTGATGTTTGAAAAAACCATTGTGCAGTACGCTGTTTACAAAATCGATGTGGGTGTTTGGGAGCTTTCAGGAGGAGCCCTGCTGGTGATAGGCATAGCATTTCTGACCATAGGATCTCAGGCAGCGAAAGCGGCTAAAATGAATCCAGCCAAAAACCTGAGAGATCAATAAGAATAAGCCATGCACAAAAAGTACATCACCAAACTCGACTCTTACGCGCTGATGATCATTGCCTTGTCTGCTTTGCTTGTATCTATCTGGCAGGTAAACCAGCAGCAGAAACATGATAGAATTGCAGTGAAACCCTATCTTGACTGGAACCAGTCCAGGGATGATGATGGTTTCACGATAATCCAGCTAAAGAATAAAGGGTTTGGCCCGGCCTTTTTCGAAAAAGGGGAGCTACTGGTGGGTGATCAAAGCTTTAAAAGCTGGCGCAAAGGACTTGCCCTGGCAGACGAAACCATTGAGATAAGACAAAGTATATCACTTGGGAAGTTTACCTTGCTCCCGGGAGAAGTATTGCACATTATTTCGGCCAAAGGCGGCACCAAAAATATTGACATTACCTACAAGGTTCATTTTGAAGATGCCTACGGACAGAAGTTTGACGATTACCTGCAGTATGTAGGCCGACCTTTTTAAGAGAATACAATGAAAGGAACACATTTAGGGGAGTTTCAGGAGATAGTTTTACTGACCATTCTGGTACTTGATGATGATGCTTATGGGGTCACCATTAAGCGGGAAATCAACCAACGGGTAAAACGCAGCATCAGCCGCGGGGCGCTACATACCGCACTTACCCGCCTGGAAGAGAAAGGCTTTATTACCTCAAAACAAGGTGAAGGAAATCCGGAAAGGGGTGGTCGCCCCAAACGTTATTACACCGTGAGTAACCGGGGCATTGAAGCTTTAAAAGAGGCCAAAGAGTTGCGTGACCAACTCTGGAGTCAGATTCCCAAGCTCAAACTACAACACCCTTATACAAGCTGATCTCTCCGCTCTCTCTATTTAAAACGGCAAGTTCAAGATAAGAACTGGTCAGAAGCTGACACGATAAAAAATGCCTGATACATATAGTATGAGGCATTTTTGATTTCTTTTTCAAACACATGCAACTAATCTTCCTTTAGCACGTCTACAAATTAGAACGTGCTAAATTTTTATTATGAAAGGATCACATCTGGGAGAATTTCAGGAGCTGGTACTCCTTACCATTATGGTGCTCAAAGAAGGTGCCTATGGTGTTTCAATCAAGCGGGAGATCAAGGAACGCGCAGACAGAAGCATCAGCCGGGGAGCCTTGCATACTGCCCTGAGTCGGCTCGAAGAGAAAGGGCTGATTGAATCCTGGCAGGGAGAGGCTAACAAAGAGCGTGGTGGTATGCGTAAACGATATTACAAGGTCACCGATATCGGGGCAGCGGCACTGAAAACCACCAAGGAGCTGAGAGACAGCCTTTGGAACGAAATTCCGGGTTTGAATCTGCAGCATAACTATGCCTGAGCCACAGCACAGCCCCCCTATCCTCTACGCACGCCTGTTCCGCAAAATCTGTAAGGATGAGCTTTTTGAAGAATTGCATGGCGACCTGCTGGAGGAATTTCACCTGAACAGTGAGGAGCTTGGAGTCAAAAAAGCACGATCTCTCTACAAGAAAGATATCATCAAACTACTGCGCCCTTCGGTCATAAAGCGCAGTCAGAAACTCAAATATCAACTTAACAACACCTTCATGTTTAGAAATTATACCAAAGTCGCTTTTCGGAGCCTTGCTAAAAACAAGCTTTTCACTTTTATCAACATCACGGGGCTGGCCATTGGCATGTCCGTAGGCTTACTCATCGTCAATCTCATTTTCGATGCGCTTAAATTTGATCAGTTCCACAGCAACAAGGATCGGATTTACCGGGTGCTTACCACCCCCAAGCGCGTTGGATTTCGCTGGGATGAAACGGCAACGGCCCCCAGCCTGCTCGGACTCAAAATGAAGGATGAACTGCCCGGAGTGGAAGAGGTAGTGAGGATCAGAAGACGCTTCTCAGGGCGCATAAGAAAGGACGAGGGAAGCCTCTTTACCGAAGGTATTTATGCTGATGATAATTTCTTCAAGGTGTTTTCCTTCGACCTGCAACAGGGAAACCCCGCATCAGCACTCACTAACCCTTTCTCCATTGTGCTGACCCAAACCCTGGCAGAAACGCTTATGCCGGGTGAAAATGCTATGGGCAAACTACTTACCATTCCTGACCGGGGGGAGTTTCTGGTCACAGGTATTGTGGCCGATCCGCCTGTACACTCTCATGTAAAGTTTGATGTGATCGTTTCATTCAATACCGTAGGGCCACTGGAACAGCAAGGCTCTATCTACAACGCTTCTACCGACTGGGAAGATTTCGGCACAAGCTATGTGTACTTTATGCTGGAGGAAGGTCAGGGTCTGACTAAGGTACAAGCCTGGCTGGAGCAGGCAGGAGCAGAAATTTATGCACCTTATGAAAACCTTACCACCACTTTTGCTACCCAAAGTATCACCTCCATAGTACCTGGCAAAGACCTGAATAACCAGATTGGCGCTGAACTCATACCCCTGCCTATTATTATCCTGGGAGCGGTCGCCATGATGATCATCCTCTCTGCCTGCTTCAACTATACCAACCTGAGCATTGCCAGGGCCATGAGGCGCGCCAAAGAGATTGGGGTCCGCAAAATGGTCGGCAGCAGTCGAAAGCAAATCTTCAATCAGTTCACAGTAGAAACCGTGATGGTTACAGTGATTGCAGTGTTTTTCTCAGCTATGCTATTTACCGTGATCAAACCACTGTTCATTACCAGCATACCGCGCATTGACCTGATCATGCAATTTGAAACGCCCCCTGTATTATATGCCTGGTTTCTGCTTTTTGCCGTGTTCATCGGGCTCATAGCAGGCCTCTTTCCGGCACTGTTCTTTTCCAGAATCAAGCCATTGGCGGCCTTACGCAGTGGCTCTTCCATGAAGCTTTTTTCAAGAGTTAATGTGCGGAAAGCCCTCATCGTGGTTCAGTTCAGTATCTCCATCCTGTTTCTCATTACCATGAACGTGGTATCCAAGCAGTATCGCTACAGCATGGCCTACGATATGGGCTTTGCCAAAGAGAATATCCTTAACATCACGCTGAATGGCAATAATGTTCAGCGCCTCACCACAGAGCTTGAAAAGATACCTGAGATCAGTAAAATTTCTGCTTCTTCGCTTCTCCTGGGCACTGGTGCTAACAATCGTACCATTCTTAAAAACCCTGTAACCAATGACTCGCTGTACAACAATTATATCTCGGCTACCCCGGCTTTCTTCGGACTACATGGCCTTGAGTTGGTAGCGGGTGAAATCTATGAACCCAGAAAGCCCGATGAATCACTGAATAAAATGGTGGTTAACGAAGAGTTTACACGCTTCCAGGGTTATGAATCTCCACAGGAGATACTCGGAGAAACCTTCTATGTCAATACCAATTTGGTGACCATCGTAGGTGTAATCAAAGACTTCAACTACCAATACCTGGAAGAACGCATCAGCCCATTGATGGTCTTTGAATCTGAAGATAACCTTAGCTACCTCAATCTCAGCGTACAGGGTCAGGACTACATCAATACGCTCAGCAAAATCGAGCAAGCCTGGGAAAAAGTAGACGAAGACACTGCCCTGGAAGCAAAGTTTCTGGATGCCGAGTTGGAAGAGGTCAATGGCTTCCTCTTAATCTTTGTGCGGGTCTTTGGCTTTTTAGGAATTATTGCGGCAAGCATTGCCTGCCTTGGGCTCCTGGGCATGGCCGTATTCAATGCGGAAAGCAGAACCAAGGAAATTGGCGTGAGAAAAGCAGTAGGTGCCAGCGTAGGCAACCTCATTATGATCCTTTCCAAAAGCTTTATCAAGCTGATTGCCCTCTCCGGTATTTTTGGTGGGCTCATTGCTTATTTCTTATTGGAGAAGGTAGTACTGGCGCAAACCTATTACAGCGTTAATGTGGGTGTTCTGGAGGTACTGAGCGCGGCTATGGTACTCTTTGGTCTGGCCATTCTGGCAGTGGGCTCCCAAACCTGGCGAGCGGCCCGGGCCAATCCGGTAGATTCTTTGAGGTACGAGTAGTCGACTTGCGTTGGTGACAAAAGCTGGAAGCTAGAAGACCGAAGTCGGAAGTTTTACTTCTTCTGTCTTCCGACTTCCAGCTTCTAACTTTCTATCTTTCCCCCGGCTTATAGGTCTTCTGCGCTCTGGCCTCTACATCTTCCTTGTAGTAGGCCACCTCTTTGAATTCCATATCGGCATAGCGTTGTGCCTGGTCATCAAAGTGAGGTGAGTTAGGGTCGTTGCTCTGCCCACCGGCCAGCATGGTTTTCGCTTTTACTTTATCGCCAAACTCTACCATGGCCACAAAGCTATTGCCTCTATAGCCATAGATGCGCTTGGTGCCATTAAAGCTTCTGGCGCCATAAGCAGCCAGGGCTCCCCAGCGGCTCGTGGTCATTCCCACCGGAATACTGGGTGCATTGTCGTCATACTGCAGGTCCATATCGCCCGACAGTCTCTGGAAGCGATTGTACTCTCCCCAGGGAGTCTCCCATGAGCCAAAGTCTTCTGTGATCTGCGCTACAGCCTCCTCAAAAATGGCAATACGTTCCGCGTAGGGTGAGCCTGTTCCGAAATAGTTGAAGCGCTCATTGCCCCTGAGGTTTTCAGGGTTTTTTCCCATACGGTTGTAGTTCATTCCGTAAAAATGAGCCAGGGTCATGGCCACAGACTCTTTCGAGGTTTTCAGGTCCCAGTTTTTTAATGCATCATAAGGCCCTTTCAAAGCCCTTTTCTTGGCAGGGTTGCTATCCAGTGCTTTCAGCAAGCCCGGTATCACCTGCTCAAAAGCCGGCAGATAAGGATCATGTGCCAGCTCTATCAGACCATCTATCGTGAGGTCTTTGGCTTTACTCAGCATCTGTACTGCATGCACACCTCTGAAGTTTTCAGCATCGGGGGCCATGTAGTAGGGGTAGTCTTCTTTTTTAGGACTGAACTCCGCAGCCGCTGTAAAGGGGGTTGAGTTACAGTTCTGGATCCAACCATTTCCGGGATTCACAATCGTAATAATCTCATCCAGCTCGTGCATGCCCTGCCAGTCAGTTGCCGGGTTGGAGCCATCCACCGGTCTTGAATAATCGAACTGTGGATCACGCTTAGGAATAAAGTCACCATGATAATAAGCAATGGTGCCATCCGCATCAGCATAAACAGTATTGTTTGATGAGTTTCTTCTGATTTTCATCATCTCCCAGAACTCCTCATGGTTTTTGGTCTTGGTACGGATAAATGACTGGACCAATGCATCTACAGGTTCCCAGTTGAGCTTGGTGGCTACCCATTGATCACCGCTCTTAGCTGTGATCGGGCCATGATGTGTGCGGTAAGTCGGAAAGGTGCGCTCTTTCATCTCGTCACCATCTTTATACTTCAGCGTAACTTCGGATACCTCTACATCACGCCATTCATCGCCATATTTATACTGCAGCTTGCCATCACGCTCTTCTACGGTTTCCACAAAATCATCCATAAAGTCCACCCGCGTAGAAGTGTGCATCCAGCCGTTGTGTTCGTTAAAGCCCTGGTAGATAAAAAACTGCCCCCAGGTTGTAGCACCATAGGCATTCAAACCTTCCTCACTCACTACCTGCGACTCTCCCCGGAAGTAAAAAGAAGTATGCGGGTTGATCAATAGCATAGCATTACCTGATGCAGTATGTTCGCCTGAAATGGCAAAACCATTTGACCCTTTGGGTTCCTCATTAAATGCTTCGGCAGGGCTCAGTTCAGTAAAGGCCACTGCTTTGCCTTCACCATAAAAGCTTTTGATTCTGCGGGTAGAAACGCTCTCAATATCTCCACCAATAGACCCTTCAAAGAAGAACATTGGGAACCAGGGCTCAAAGCGATCAAGCACCTTAGGCTTTACCTCTGGATGTGTATGCAGATAATAGTTGATGCCATCTGCATAAGCCTGACAGAGCTCCTTCAACCAGTCAGGAGCAGATTCGTAATGTGCCTTGGCCTCATCTATCGTCATGTAGAGCCGGGCGCGCAGGTCGCTGTAAAGAGCCTCCTCACCTTCTGCCTCCGCCAGGCGGCCTATGGCCCAGTAATAGTTGCGTTCTACCCTTGGAAAATCATCCTCACATTGGGCGTAGAGCATCCCGAAAACGGCATCGGCATCTGACTTTCCGTAAATGTGAGGCACACCAAAATCATCACGGATAATGGATACTCTTGAGGCCTGAGCTTCCCAGCCTTGTATCTCATCGGAAACAGGCGGTTCGCAGGCAATAAAAATGAACAGGAAAAAGAGGGGGAATAATTTTTTCATAAGGCTGATCTGATTCAAAGCCTTAAGATGCAGCCCTCACTGCTTTCTTACAAAGAGTTTTTGTCGAGCGGGATGTCTGAATTACTTCTCCAGCAGGAATTTCACAAGAGAGTCCATTTCCTGAACACTCTTCAATGTTCTCATGTTGACACGGTACTTGCCATTCACTACCAGAGTAGGTACGCTTTCAATTTGCTTATCTAACCATGCCTGCTGCATCAGCTTTGCCGCAGCGGCTACTTCTTTATCATTGTAGGCAGTATCAAATTCTTCAGCGGTTACGCCATTGGCCACAAAAATCTCTTTGATCGCTTCTACTGACTTAATCTCCTTCTGATCTCTATGGATATAATCGAAGAAAACTTTCGTTAGCTCCTTGCTCTTACCCAGCTTTTCCATGGCGATAAAGGCCTGAACAATACCATTTCCCACTTCGGGGTTATCCCTGGGGATATAAGTCACATGAGATTTCTCAAAGGTAGTTCCTTCCGGTAAAGCCTTGGCAAAAGCCTGAAACATAGCTTCACCCTGGTAGCAATGTCCGCAGAAAAGCGAGAAAAACTCTGTTACGGTTGGTTTTTCCGTCTTGGTTTCAGACACTACTTTATAGTGGACTCCTTCATCAAACTGTGCCTGAACTGAGGCGATACTTAAACCAAAAAGGCATAAAAAAACGAGTGTTCTCATATCTGGTGCTTTAGACTTGGTAGCCAACAATGTTTGTTCGGTAAAACTGCATTAAGGTTTCGTTTTTTTCAATAACCGGGCCAGATAATTCTTTAAACAACTTACTATTGTCAGCAGTATAGCCGGTTCACATCAATGCAAACACGGTTCTTCTTTTTAAAAAGCGTTGATTCAGAGTATTAAAAACAATTATCAAATTAAAATGGCGACCATTTTCCAATAGCCGCCATTAAGCATTTCCAAATACACGTTTTTAGCTAGCCACCGATCTTGGTCGGTTCTGCCAGGGAGATAGCCTTGTTGATACCCCGCTTACCATCTTCATAAAGCATGCGCTGTCGGGGGTCATTGCGATTGAGTTTGCGAAACTGCTCGGCAGTAAGCCCCACCCGCTCACCATAAATTCTGTAGTAAGCGGCATTGATTTCATCCATCACCTGAATGTAAAGCTCATAGCTACTGCCCCGGTCAGTCTTTAGCGAAACCACGGCTTTTCTGGGGCTGTCCGAGGACAAACTCGACCCCAGCTTGCTTCGAATATAGGATTGCATGGAGCCAGGCAGGGAACTAAAAACTTCACCATCCGTCAAATCATCCGGTCCTTTTTTAGTGGGGTCCGGTTTCCCGAAATTCAATACAAAGTCATAGACCAGGTCTCTGATCTGAGTCACATCGGCAAGTATCTCCTCCTCCACCAAAACACCATTGGCAGAGTTAAGCTGGATCTTAAATACATTTTTTTCATTCAGGGGTACTTCCGGTGGTTCATCCAGTTTGGGAGGCAGCACCATGGTGAGGCCTTTATTGGTGGCAATCTGGGTGGTGACCAGAAAGAAGATGAGTAAGAGAAAGGCAATGTCGGCCATTGAACCGGCATTCACCTCCGTATTTTCTCGGTTGCGTTTGCGTGCCATAGTTAGTTGTTTTAAAAGATTAGTTAAATAACTAATTAAATAGTCATAAAACAACTAAACCAATAGTTAAAAGAGTGGAGTCAAAAAAAGAGTACGCTCATTAAGCATACCCTAGGTTCTTTCTTTTCAATTACACAGTTAGTTATTGCACCTGATCTTTCCCGGATTACCTATCCAACCAATAACTATTTATCCAATGACCAATCAACCAGTTACCCAAACTAGTCATTGCCGAAAATAGAGGCCACACCTATTCTCACACCAAAATCACGGCCCTTTCCATCCTGAAAGGACTGCACGAACTCCAGCCTGAAAATGCGGAAGATATTATCGATGGTGTAGCCCACCTCGACATAGTGGTCTGAAGTAGGTGTCGAAAGGTAGTTTACAAACAGGTTCTCTTTCAGCCCGGAAAAGCGCAGCATCGGTAGCTGGGTAAACAGGAGCTTTCTGAAACGCACATGCGAGAATACAGAAACATAGTCCTGGGCAGTGCTGTATTGGTAGTAATCCAGCATTCGATAGCCCCCCACCACATTCAGCGGTGCAAAGGTCAGTCTGTTTCCGTCAAAATGCTTAAAGTCCATAAAGAGCAGGTCACCTCCACCAAAGAAGGTACCGGCAGATGCATCAAAATCAACCTTAGCCCTTACGCCCAGGTCAAATTCGGCTTTCATACCCAGCTCCAGGTGGTCAAAATCCACCTCGCTGCCCAATGCTCCGTCCCAGCCCTTACGATAGCGAAATCTGAACTCAGGAGAGGCATCTCTGATGGGTATGAGCCTGCCATTATATTTTCTGAATTTAATCCAGGGCTGGGTGCGCATGGTCACGGTAGTGATGAGAGCATCGCTGTTCTGAAAGCCACCGGTAAACACCTCATTGTTCAGAGGAATATTAGACCTGAAATCCCTCCCTTCACGATCAAAGAAAGCATAGGAAGTATTATTGAACAGCTCACTTCTTGAAGCCCATTCAGCCGAAGCCGTCACCACATGTCTGTACTTAAACCTTCTGGCAAAGCCTATACGGGCATACTCCTTCTCATAAATCCGCATATAGTTCTTTTGTTCTATAAGCGAATAGAGTGTATTGATAAACGGATCAATAGAGCCGGGATAAAACTGTGCTATGTATTTACCACCAGAAATTCTGAAGGTATTGCGCTGCTCTCGCTTACCTATACCAAATACCGTTTCTACCTTACCATACACCTGTTCGCTGGCAAAGCCATAACGAATGGAAGGTGTGATTCTTAGCCTTGTAGTGGTATCATGCCTCCACAGAAAGGTACCCTTCAAGTCCAGATTCCAGCCTTCTACCGTATTATAACCGAAGTTTGTCAGGAAGCCCTCATAGTCATATCTCAGGCGCTTACCCAGCTTATAATAGCCTCCGGTCAGCAAATCTGTAGCCTTAAAGCGCTGTCCGTTCTTCAGTCGGGAAGAATCAGCCTCTGCCTGTGCCTTATCGGCCACATAAGTACTGTCATCACGCTGGTAACCCTTTATTTCCTTTTCTGTAAGCGGCACAGGTCTGCGGGCTGCCCAATAGAGAGAATCCTTTTTCGCTGCGGTGGAGTCTACCCGGTAAGAGTAGTCTGATACCAGGTTCTTTTCTTCCTGCTCCTCCCGCTCCTGCTTTTCGTATTCGCGCATCAGCTTTCTGAACTGCTTGCGTGAAACCTCTTTATCCTCTTTAAAAACCTCCTTAACACCCTCATCCAGGTTTTTCTCCTTAATGGCTGCAATCTCTTCCGGAGCTGCCTCAATCTTTTCGTCTACCAGGATTACACTCGCGTCCAGCTCTTCATTCTTAGTCACTTGATAATTACTTACCGAAGCCAGGTAGCTAAACTTACCCGCCAGTCCGAAAATAGACCCTGAAAATTCATATTGCTGGGTAACCGGCATCCATATTTCATCCTGAATGGGTGCAAATATCTGCTGAATTCTCACCTTAAAGCCCATCAGGCTGGTTCTCATATCCAGACTATGAATATTCCAGAAATCTTCGCGGATGTAGATTTCACCCTCAAAAACATCATCGCCCTTAGAGCGTGGGGTTACCTTGATTTTGTTAATCTCATAACCACGTTCCATAAAACTACCCTGGTATTCAAACTTGTAATAGGAAAAGGCTCTGGGTGAAAGAGGAGAAATGGCTCCCACCACATCCGGCTGGTAAAAGCTGCTGTTGATGTAGGCATTGGGGTTGGCATTGTCATTGTCCTGGCCAGACGCTCGCACAGAAATCACCTTCTCTTTGAAGGTATTCGGTCGTTCAAAATAGATTTCGCTTACCGACTCGGATGTAAAAACCTGACTGGTATCTATGCCCTCTTTTTCAAACTGCTTTTTTAAAATCCAGGGCACCTTGGTAACCGCCCCCGTACCTTTCATATATACCTCTGCCGAGTAACTATCATATTGCACCAGGTGATACTTGGCCTTAGCGATTGCCTTTCTCATAATGGTATAAGACGGATCTTCTGATTTGCCCGTGACCGTAACCGTAGCGAGGTTAATTACCTGGGGAGACATGCTTACATTGACAGTTTCAAAATCGCTACCAATAGTAACAGAGCTTATCTGCGTAGCATAGCCCATATATTGAAATACCACTTCATAGGTACCTGCCGGTAGCCTGAGCTCATAAAAACCGTCCAGGTTGGAAGAAGTACCGGTACCTACCCGCTTCACATAAATAGAAGCAAAAGGCAGCGTTTCTCCTTCGCTGGTTTTAATAGTACCGCGGATTCCCTGACCAAGGGCCGTTGAGGCAATAAGCAACGAAACAAGTGTTGTGAGGATGAGTTTTTGCATTGATTTGAGGTTTCTGTTTTTCTCAACAATTAACAGGCCAACATGACCTGAACAATCTTAAAATGAATCAACAGTGGGTAGACGAGATAAACGGACTAAAAGTATGCATCAGGTAATTAAATAAATCCATACCCATAGAACGTGTTCTCACTTCAAAGTAACAATAGATTGACCTCTGGTGTTTTATCTCTGACTATTGGTATGTCTCTCACCGGAAACTCACCCTGCTAATTCGGCACAAAACTCATCAAATCCACCCTAACGATATTATCAAGGACTCTTAATCTGAGTTTATCAACTTATAGAAAAGTACATCGAGCAGGCCATTTCTTTTCAATACTCAGGAAACACCAGATAACTAAATCACTTTGGGCAGAAAGTACCATGGGTTTATTCAACCATAAAGTCATTTCCAACCTCTCCAAGTCAGAAGTTTGACACGGAAAGTCGGAAGAACAGGTACGAATTCGACTTCAGGCTTCCGACTCCAAACTTCCAGCCTTTACGGAGGCTCATTTTAGAGGCTAAACCGAAACGCATTAGAATGCATAGTTTTCATTTCATTCGTGACCAACAAAATCTACTGGTAGAATTTCTTCTGCGCTATATAGCCAATGACAGACTCATGGAGCAGGTACCGCACAGAGCGCTGATTCTTTATGGCATCCCTAATGAAGGTGGCAGAAATATCGAGCATCGGTGATGACACATACTGGATATTATCGTGTGAAACCTGAATCTTATCCTTCTGCACATCAGGACGAGGATAGACATATAAGCCGTAATGATCCAGAATAGATTGATGGTTCTTCCATTTATGGAAGTGTACCAGATTGTCCTCCCCTATGATTAGTCTGAACTCATGATCAGGGTGTTTATCCGAAAGATAAGCCAGGGTATCGGCAGTATAGCTGGGCCGGGGCATGTGAAACTCCACATCCACCGCCTTGAGCTTATAGTTATCTGCAATGGCCAACTCTACCATTTTCAGGCGGTCAAATTCATGCAGTAGCGAACGGCTACTTTTGAAAGGATTTTGTGGAGAAACTACAAACCATACCTGGTCCAGATCAGTATGGGTGGCCATCACGTCAGCGATCACCATATGGCCTATATGAATAGGATTGAAAGAGCCGAAGAAGAGACCTATGCGCAAGGGTGGCTATTTATTGAGAAAATCGTCAACAAGCTTTTCGGCATTGTCAAATGAATCCTGCAATACCTCGTTGATCAGGGTAACATCGAATTTATCTTCAAAACCCATTTCGAACTTGGCACGGTAAAGTCGCTGCGAAAGGCTTTCGCGAGACTCGGTACCCCGGGCGGTCAGGCGCTTTTCCAACTCTTCCATAGAGGGTACTTTTACGAAGACAGCCAGGGCATCGTCTCCAAAATACTTTTTAAGATTCATGGCCCCTTTTACCTCCACATCAAAAACCACGTGGCGACCTTCATCCCAAATTCGCTGGATTTCTTCTTTCAGGGTACCGTAGTAGTTGCCGGTGTACACCTCTTCCCACTCTACGAAAGCGTCTTCCTTAATTTTCTCCTGAAATTTGTCTCTGCTGAGGAAGTAGTAATCTTTCCCGTTCTCTTCGGTTCTGCCCCGCTTGTCGCGCGTGCTGGCAGAGATAGAAAAGCCCAGGTCGGCCCTTTTTTCCAGTAGATGTTTTACAATGGTAGTTTTGCCCGAACCAGACGGTGCGGCAAAAATAAAGGCCTTTCCTTTGGTCATACTAAAGGTTGATACTTTTCTTAATAGATTGGGCTAAATCGCCCGGGATGTCCTTTTTGAACTGAGTCAGCTTATTTTGTATGCACTCACGAAGCCCCTTTTCTTCCTGGAACTTTCCGTTTGACTGCACACATGTCCTGATTTTCTCTTCAAACAAAGCTCTGGATTCCTCATCCGCCTCATCATCAAGCACAAGCTGTACCAGCTCAGAAAACCTATTCTGATCTACAAGATTACCCTTTTCACAGTAACACTGCTTAAACGTTTGCTCAAACCACACTGAGAATTCACTCATGGCTTTAAAATTTATTGGTTAGTTGTTATATCCCATTTCCTTCGCATAAGAAATCAATTTCTCACGCAGCATGTTTCTTGCTCTGTGCAGCCTTGATCGCACGGTACCTATCGGGATATCTAATATTTTCGACATCTCCTCATAGGTAAAACCTTCCAGGTCGCTCAGAATGATCACCGTTCTGAAATCAACAGGCAGCGCGTTCAGAGCTCCCGTTATCTCATCACCAATCATGTGCTGAACTGTTTCAACACGTAAATCGGTGGTGATACTTTCACCAGCATCATCAGAGTTGTAGTAAGATTCTACCTCGTTGTAATCAACTTTGGCAGGCTGCTTACTCTTTTTACGAAACTCATTAATAAAGCTGTTTTTCAAGATTCGGAACAACCATGCTTTTGCATTAGTTCCTCTCTCAAAGGAATTGATAAAGCGAAATGCTTTAAGATATGTATCCTGAACCAGGTCCTTCGCATCGTCTTCATCAAAGGTAAGGCGATATGCAAAGTTGTACATAGAGTCCACGTGAATCATGAATTCTGTGTCGAAAATCGAGGTTTTCTCCTGCTCGGAATAGTTTTGGCGTACTGCCTCTTCTTCTATTTCAGACATACGTCAAAATTAGTAATTATAAGTTTGATGTTATACGTTAGCTCCAATGTTTTGGTCATTGAACCGGAATCATGCAATAGATTTCTATTGCATGATCAGACGATTTGAAAATCAATAACATATAGATACAAGGACAAAAACCTACTCGGTGATTTTCAAATGTCTGGGTTAACCCTGACAAAAATGCTTCATTTCAGCATTTTTCGTCAATCCATTATTCCTTAAGAATAATCCGGGTTGAAAAAATCTATGACTTATAAAGAAAAAACAAGCACCCTCCCTACTTGTTTATTCTTGCCCTATTCCTGTTTTTTGCACCATACATGACTACTGAGAAACTTCGCATACTCTTTCTCACCTACCAGGGAGACATGGCCGGCTCTACCAATTCCATAGCTTACCTGGCCAGAGGACTTGCCGAACGTGGGCATCATGTATCCATAGGCATCAGAAAAGAAAGCCTGCTTTGGACGCTTCTGGAAGGCACAGCGGTAAATCGAGTGGCCATGACCTTTAAGGGCAAGTTCGACTTTACCAATTGGAAGCAAATTCGTGATGTGATCAGGGAGCATAAGATTCAGCTCATCAACCCACAGTCGAGCCACGACCGCTACACCAGCATTTTTGCTAACTGGCGTTATAAACTTGGCGTAAAAATCGTCCATACCCGCAGACAAATGCCTATGAGTCTGGGAGGACCACTCCAGCTCTACCTGTATAATAAAAAAACCGATGGCGTAGTAGCCGTAGGCGGAGAAGTCAAGAAAGGGCTCGTACAACTAGGAATCAAAGCAGATCATATCAAGGTGATTCATAATGGCACACCGAAAGAGAAGTACGAACACCTCGATCATGCTTATATAGAATCTCTGAAGGCAAAATTTGAGATTTCAGAAGAAGATTTTGTGATGGGCTGTGTATCCCGGCTGAAAAATCAGGAGCAGATTTTTGAAGCCCTGAAGCTGATAGACCAGCCCCTGAAAGCCATTTTTTGTGGATTAAAAAAAGAAGAGCCTTTTGTCAGCCACATGGCAGAATTTAAAACGGATCATAAGATTTACTTCGAGGGTGACATACCCGGAGACAAAGTACTTAACTACTTCAAAATCTTTGACATCAAAATTCTGGCCTCCACCATGGAAGGCCTGTCACAGTCACTGCTGGAAGCCATGGCCCTGGGAGTGCCCGTAACCGCTACGGCCTTTGCCGGTAACCTTGACCTGATCAATGACGGTGAAAACGGACTTTTCTTTGAAGACGGAGATATCCGAAAAATCGCATCTAATATTGAACGATTGAGAGAGGATAAGGACCTCAGGGATTCGCTCAGAAAGCAGGGCAAGATCACCGCCTACGAAACCTACAGCATTGAAAATACCATCAACAATTATGAGGCATACTTTGCCGGTCTGATTGGATAATAAATAGCAAATACCTGTTAACCTGAGTTCGATTATTATTTAGAGTTCAGACCGCCTATAAGCAGTTAGTTTCAACTAAACCCGGATTATTCAATAGAATAATTGAAAGGGGGGCTTAGGTTTTTGATTTGGGCAAAAATTCCATCCATCCAAGACCTTCTTTTGCTAGCTAATGATATTTTCAATACGGTTTTATTAGCATGATTTACCTTCCATGCTCCTAATGCAAAGCAATAGGATTTGAGTGTTCTCAAGGTTGCCCTATTATGGTGATTGAGTGCAAAGTGCCTGAATAAGCTCATCAGATTGTACGCCACCATAATAAACCTAAAAGAAGCCTCAGTTGCCCAGAAGTCCTGCATGCAAAAGCTATCTAGGCCAAAGTCGTCTTTTAGCTCTTTGATTCTGTTTTCGCAATCGGCTCGGGTGTTATAGATATTCCATATTTGATCCAATGGCAGGTCCAGATTAGTAACATAACAACTGAAGCGATGGCCTGGTAAATCTTCAAACAGCTCCTTCCCACCAGATTTAGGACGGATATCAACTCGCTTTTTCACAATAATATACCTTCTACGTTTTCCCTTTTCGTGAGAGAAGAACATCTCGTTGAGTTGGATGCCTTTGGTCAGGTTAACCCACTCATCAAGCCCCCAAACTGCACTCTTAACGTTAGGGTACATCCTAACTGCCATAATGTATTTATGCTGTTCTTCTTCCAGATAACTAAGTAGCTCTTCGGTATAAAACCCACTGTCAGCACGTACCAAACCCACTTTCTTGCCCTTCAATGCCTGATCAAAAGTCTCTTGCATAAAGCTTTTGCAACTACTACTATCTGCTGTGTTACCGGGTCTGAGCCAGGCATTGGCCACCATTCTGGTTTGACCCACAAAGGCCATTAAGGGATGATGTGAGTTCCTTCCGCGTTTGTTAGGGTTGTATCCCTTGGCACTCCCTTCTTGTTCTCCATATCGGGTAATCACTGTGCTATCAAAATCTACCGTGATATTAGCAACTCCTATTTGATCGAAAAACCAGTGTTGAAGTGATGGAAATAGCTCAGTGTTTCGCTTCTGAGAAAACTTCCTGAAGAATCGGCTATAAGTGCTTTGACTAGGCATCTCATCCCACTGAAAAACAGAGTGCAATACCTTATCATACCGAAGCCAGTCACAATGAACATAACGGCTGGCCCCTGTCCAGATACTCAGCCAGAAAGACTCCACAATATGCTCAGGTGCGTAACCGCGATTAGAGCCAGGTTGAGGTAAATCCACACCTCTCAGATATTCACGAATACCTGTCTGATCTATAAATCTTTTCATCAGACTCATCCCTCCATAAGGAGTAACTTGCTTGTCTGAATATTCTATCGGTAGGTTAACCATTTGGGTTAAGTTGGCTCTAACACAAATTCCCATTTCTCTCTCTAAAAATGAAGGTTTGAACCCGATTTCTAAATCCTAATGAATAATCGGGGCTAAAAGGCAAGCAGCCGTAGCGGGCTACGGTAAGTGCTTTTTAGGCAGAAAATGACTGTTTAGAGGTGGGTTCATTTTAAAGCTATTCCATAAATTCGAATATCCTGCGTTATCTTCATTCTATATAGCTCGCTATATCAGCATAAAGATGCCTTGACTATTCAAAATTTATGAAATTCTGAACCTACTAAGAATAATCGAACTCAGGTTGTTAAATTGCTTGCTGAAAATTGTGCTGAATGGATTATCTCTCATCCCTGAATGAACCCCAATACGAAGGTGTAGTCAATACGGAAGGCCCGGCCATGATTATTGCTGGTGCAGGTTCCGGAAAAACCCGTGTGCTTACCTATCGCATCGCGTACCTGATTAAAGAAAAACAGGTAGACCCATTCAACATTCTGTCACTCACCTTTACCAACAAAGCCGCCCGCGAAATGCGCGAACGTATCGAAGGTGTAGTGGGCAATGATGCACGCAACCTATGGATGGGCACCTTCCACTCGGTATTTGCTCGTATTCTTCGCTCAGAAGCCGATAGGCTAGGCTACCCCAGCAATTTCACCATCTACGATACAGATGACTCCAAGTCGCTGATCAAGGCGATTGTAAAGGAGTTTGGCCTGGATGACAAGGTATACAAACCCAATACGGTACTAAGCCGGATTTCCGGAGCCAAAAACCGCCTGGTTTCATGGCAGGAGTATATTGACAACCCACTCTATCAGGCAGATGACGAGTCGGCCATGAAACCGGAGATGGGCCGTATCTACAAGGCCTATTGCATGCGCTGCTTCAAAGCCAATGCCATGGATTTTGACGACCTGCTTTTCAATACCAATGTACTCTTCAGAGACCATGTGGATGTGCTCAATAAATATCAGCACCGCTTTAAATATGTGCTGGTAGACGAGTTTCAGGATACCAACGTTTCGCAGTACACCATCACCAAAAAGCTCTCTGCCGTAAGCCAGAACATTGCTGTGGTAGGCGATGATGCTCAAAGTATTTATGCTTTCCGTGGTGCGAGCATCGACAACATTCTCAACTTTGAGAAAGACTTCCCTGACCTGAAGGTGATCAAACTGGAGCAAAACTATCGCTCTACTCAAAACATTGTAAAGGCGGCCAACTCTGTAATTGCCCGTAACAAAGCGCAGCTCAAGAAAACCGTCTGGACATCAAATGGCGATGGAACCCAGATAGAGCTGATCAAATCCATTTCTGACAATGAGGAAGGGCGTTTTGTGGCCTCTGCCGTATTTGAACAGAAAGCGCAGAAAGGATATAAAAATAGTGACTTTGCCGTACTCTATCGTACTAACAGCCAGTCGCGTGCTATTGAAGAGGCCCTCAGAAAGGCAGGCATTCACTATAAAATTTACGGAGGCCTGTCTTTCTACCAGCGGAAAGAGATTAAGGACCTGATGGCCTACCTGCGCTATGCTATTAATACGGATGATGAGCAGGCATTTCGAAGAATTATCAACCTACCCAAACGAGGCATAGGGGCAACTACCGTAGAAAAAATAGTGGTAGCCGCCTTTGAACATGATATTCCGCTTTGGGAAGTACTGGAAAATGTGGACCAGTTTCTGCCCGGACGAGCGGCCAATGCCGTGCGTGATTTTGTGATTCTGGTGAAGAGTTTTCGCATTTATGCCGATAGCAAAGACGCCTACGAAACAGCCAGCCATATAGCCAAGCACTCCGGCCTGATGAAGGACCTTTACGATGACAAAACCATCGAGGGGCTCAACCGCTATGAAAACGTGCAGGAGCTGCTGAACGCCATCAAAGAGTATGTGGATACTCCCGAGGTTGAAGACAAAAGTATTGGCGCTTTCCTACAGGAGATCGCGCTGATTACGGATCAGGATAATAACAAAGATGACAATACCGATTTTGTTACCCTGATGAGTATCCACGCCTCCAAAGGATTGGAGTTTAGCAATGTGTTTATCGTGGGGCTGGAAGAAGACCTCTTCCCCTCACAAATGATGCTCAGCAGCCGGGCTGATCTGGAAGAAGAGCGAAGGCTTTTCTATGTAGCCATTACCCGTGCCAAAGAAAATCTCTATTTCTCTTATGCACTCTCACGCTATCGCTTCGGGCGATTACTCAACTGCGAAATGAGCCGCTTTATTGATGAAGTAGACCCTAGCTTTCTAAAAGTCAATACGCGCTACGGCAGCCGTAAACCGCAACTCACCACGCGAGATGACCCACAGGCCCCTATTTCATCGGGCTATGCACGAAGCCTGGTGAATAAGAGAAAGCCAGTAGCTAAAAAGCCACTGCAATACCACAAACCCTCAGATGACTTTGTACCCAGTGATACCTCCGGACTTAAAGTAGGTATGAAGGTAGAGCATCCGAAATTCGGCTTTGGCAAAGTGAATCGCATGGATATCCAGGGAGCTAATCGCAAGGCCAATGTGATCTTTGAAAGCTTTGGAGAAAAAACCCTGTTGCTGAGCTTTGCCAAGCTGAGAATTATTGAATCCTGATCCATCTGCCACCATGCCGAGAATCTTCTCCTACCTGCTCATCCTACTCCTGCTACAGATAGTTGCCTGCCAGGGTGACAAAACCTATGTACCCCAGGACCTGAGAAAACTCAGCAGAGAAGAAATAACCGAACGCGTAAAAAGCCGTAACATCCCTAATCCGCAGGAAATAGTCTACAGACTACCCGATGGCAGCGTTATTCCCTATGACTCTATCCGTTATCTGCCCAACCTGGATACCTATACCCAGGATATATATGTCGATGAGGATGGAAACATCATTGAGCAGGTATTCAGAAAAATGACTACCGCGGAAAAAGAGGAGTACGATAAACAAATAAAGGAATTCAGAGCAAAGCGGAAACAGGACGCCCTGGAAGAAGTAAGAAGCCTACCTGTGGTAGAAGTGGACTGCGATGACCTTATCAATATTCTGGACGGAGTTTATGATGCCGATCAGGACACGCGACTCAATGGCGGCATTGATGATGACATTGACAGACAGAACCTTCAAACCGTCATCAGCATCATTAAAAAGTGCGGCATGCCTACCACTGCCTCAACGAGTGAAAAATCCATGCATGCTATCTGGCTGGTACTTCAGCACAGCCCACACGAGTTTAGAAAAGCATATTTTCCTTTACTGAAAGAAGCCGCGGCCAATGGTGACTTTAAAGCGAGTCAGATGGCCCTGATGGAAGACAGACTTTTAATGGGAGAAGGAGAACCACAGATTTACGGTTCTCAGCTACGAGGCAGCGGGCCCAATGGTGAGTTCGAGTTGTGGAAACTGAAAGACCCTGAATATGTTGACCAAAGAAGGGCCGAAGCAGGGCTGGGTCCTTTGGCAGACTATGTTTCCCGCTGGGGCGTAGAATTCAATGTACCACAAAAGCAAAAGTGAGCGTTATCACTGAAAGAAAACGAAAAAAGGTGCGTTTGTAGGGAAACACGGGTTAAACTTTATATTTTAGCCAGATAGTTGTAATATCATATCGGGAATAGCCCTGAACTAACAAGTCCGACACCAAACTCGGCAATACAAAACCATAACCTCCCCGTCTGTCAAAACAGCCGCGCAGGTAGATTAACAAAAAAACATGTCATTAGAGTATAATACAGAGCGGGACCAGGTTGTCCTCAAAGAATATGGCCGTAACATCCAGAAGCTGGTGGCCTATGTGAAGACGATGGAAGAAGGTGAAAAACGCTCGCAAACTGCCAAAACCCTGACGGACCTGATGCGTCAGATCAACCCGGCACTGAAAGATAACCCTGAGTACGATCAGAAAGTATGGGATGACTTACATATCATTTCAGACTTTGAGCTCAATGTGGAATCGCCATTCCCTATGCCCGAAAAAGAACTTCTGGGTAAAAAACCCCAAAGACTTGAGTACAAGAGCAGTGATGTAAAGTACCGTCACTATGGCCGCAATATCGAAACCATGATCAAGCAGGCCATTGCCATGGAAGATCCTGAATCAACAGAAAATGCCATCATCCATATTGGCCGACTGATGAACAGCTTTTACACCAGCGTAAACAAAGACAACCTGGATGAAGAAGTAATTCTGAAGCAGATCAAGCAGATGTCACAAGGCAAACTGGATATCGACCTGGAAAAGGTAAAAGAAGGCGGGCTGTTCAACAGCACTGTGAGAGAAAGAAGAAGCGGTGGCCACAGAGACGATCGTGGACACGGTGGCGGCCACTCAGGCAAAAGAAGAAACTTCCAGAAACGTAGAAGATCATAAAATAAATGGCCTCATTCATCATTGAAGGCGGTGCCAAGCTGAACGGAGAAATCGTTCCTCAAGGTGCCAAAAACGAAGCGCTGCAAATTCTTTGTGCGGTTCTGCTCACTCCTGAAAAAGTTACACTCAAAAAAGTACCGGACATCCGTGATGTAAACAAGCTCATAGAGCTGTTGGCAGCCATGGGCGTTGAGGTAAACTTCCTTGGTGACGAAACCTATGAGTTTTGTGCTAAGGATGTTAACATTGACTACCTGGAGACCCAGGAGTTCAGGACGAAAGCATCTTCATTGAGAGGTTCTATTATGATTCTCGGGCCACTGCTGGCTCGTTTCGGAAAAGGAAAAATATCAAAACCGGGCGGTGATAAGATTGGGCGAAGAAGACTCGATACGCACTTCATCGGTTTTCAAAAGCTGGGTGCCCGTTTTCTGTATGAGGCGGAAACCGGCATGTACCATATCGATGCCAGCGACCTGAAAGGCACCTATATGCTGCTGGATGAGGCATCTGTAACCGGTACTGCCAATATTCTGATGGCCGCTGTAATGGCTAAGGGTAAAACCTCCATTTACAATGCTGCCTGTGAGCCTTACCTGCAACAACTATCGCGCATGCTCAATAGCATGGGTGCTAAAATTACCGGAGTAGGTTCGAACCTGCTGCACATTGAAGGCGTTGAGTCTCTGGGTGGCACTGAGCACCAGATGCTGCCTGACATGATCGAGATTGGTAGTTTCATAGGCATGGCTGCCATGACCCAGTCTGAGATTACCATCAAAGACTGTCGCATTGATCAGCTGGGCCTTATTCCTGAGACATTCCAGAGGTTAGGTATTGAGATGGAGTTCAGAGGTGATGATATTTATATCCCCGGTCAGGAGCGATATGAGATCGAAACCTTTATTGATGGCTCTATCATGACGATTGCCGATGCCATCTGGCCCGGTATGACCCCTGACCTGTTGAGTATCATACTCGTAGTAGCTACTCAAGCCAAAGGTACCGTGCTGGTTCATCAAAAAATGTTCGAAAGCCGTTTGTTCTTTGTAGATAAGCTCATCGATATGGGAGCTCAGATCATACTTTGTGATCCACACAGAGCTACGGTTATCGGTCTTAACAGAGCACAAAAGCTCAAAGGCATTCGTATGACGTCTCCTGATATCAGGGCAGGCCAGGCACTGTTAATTGCTGCACTTTCTGCGGAAGGTACCAGCATTATCGACAATGTTGAGCAGATAGATCGAGGCTACCAGAACATTGATGAGCGCTTCAATGCACTTGGTGCTAATATCGTTCGAAAAGACTGATCAAAGCTGTTTTTAAGGTTATCACGGAGATAAATAATGCTCCATATTCTGCCCATTTCTCACGGGCTTGACTGAAAAGGTATGTGAATTCCTTATCAAGAAAGCAAACACCCTTCAGTGGAAAGGAGTCCATACCACTCTCGAACAGTCCAGTCTCAGGTCACTAATCCCTGTAAATTCAGGGTTTGTCCGTGCTTTGAAGTCAAATAGGTTTTAAATTAACCTCTTAACTCAGACTTATGCGCCTGCTGCGACTGCTACAAAAATTCAACTGGAAGATTTATCTGATGGAGCTGGTCATTGTGATTGTAGGTATCACCATTGCCTACCAGGTCAATATTTACTACGAAAAAGGAATCAACCGTCAGCTTGAGCTTACGGCCATTGAGAACCTGCGCAAAGAAAATCAAATCAACCTGGAAGAGTTCCAAAGTCTGGAAGCCTATCGCAAACGTATCTCTTCAGAAACGCGTAGCGTGTTTCAACTTCTGGGTAAACAAAATGTAGTTAAGGATTCCCTGGAGGCTCATCTCTTCTATCTTGTACAAACCTCCACCCCGGATTTACAACAAGAAGCTTCTAACTTCTACCTTAATAGCAACTATAGCAATGCCAATGTTCAGTTGAAAAATGAGCTTCTGACCCTCAAGACCTACCTGCAGGAATTAATGAGCGTATCAAACGGATATCAACAACGTAAATCACAGGACTTTTTTGGTTTTTTAAGAGACGCAGTTGATTTCCCGAAGCGGAAAGTGGTTAATATGGACAAGCTTACCTCTCTGGAATTTAAAAACATATTATGGAACCAGGGGTCGGATGAGGTTGAGTTGAACCGGCTTTATAAACAGGCATCCGATAAGCTCATAAAAGTACAAAGCCTGGTAGAACAAATATTGAAAGACGCAAAATGAACACTTCTGAAGAAGCATTACACGGGCAATCAAGCTGGCTGAACAGATTTCAGGACTACATTGGCGAGTTCGTTTATGGTGGCATTGACGGCAGCGTAACCACCTTTGCCGTGGTGGCAGGGGCAGCTGGTGCCCAGCTCGACAGCGCCATTGTGATCATCCTGGGTTTTGCCAACCTGATAGCGGACGGTTTCGCCATGTCCGTAGGGAGCTACCTCTCCACCAAGTCCGAAAAACAGAAATACCAGAAGCATAAAAACATTGAGTACTGGGAGGTGGACCACCTGCCCGAGAAAGAAAGAGAAGAGGTAAGAGAAATCTATGCTGCCAAGGGCTTTGAAGGTGAGCTACTTGAACAGGTTGTGGAGCAGATTACGGCTGACAAAGATCGCTGGGTGGATGTAATGATGAAAGAAGAGCTGGAGATGGCAGAAGAGACAAAATCTCCAATTGCCATGGGAGCCGTTACCTTTGTCTCCTTCCTGATCCTGGGCTTTATCCCCCTGATCATTTATGTGGTAGACTACACCGTAGGTACAGAGGCTGATCTTTTTGTATATAGTTCGGTGATGACCTTTATCATCTTCGGCCTGATTGGCTATGCCAAAAGCTACGTAACGAATACCAGCCGTATCCGGGGGATGTTCGAAACGCTCTTCCTGGGAGGATCAGCTGCGCTGCTCGCCTACTTTGTGGGTGACCTGTTAGAGAAAATCATCGTTTAAACAACTCACGCATCCTTATGAGCTCTTTTTGAGTCATTGTTATGTGGTTTTAACGTTAAACCATTTATTTTAGCTTCGAATGGTGAAATTCGGTACTTCTCGCAGGCTCAGCAAGGTGAACAAGGCCAGTCTGGTTACCTATCTTATTGAAATCTTCATTGTGATTTTTGGTATTACCGTGGCCTATCAGCTCAACGTTTACTATGAAGATAAGAAAGACCTTAAGCTGGAAATCTCAGCCATAGAAAAGCTACACACAGAAAACGAGTCGAACATTAATCAGTTTGAGTCTCTGATAGAAGACCGCTTTGAGCTGGCTGAAAACACCACCGAACTCGCAAGAATATTGTTCTCAGGCGGCAACCTGGAAGACGATGGTATCTCACACTACCTTTTCGATATCAACAAGGTCTTCAAGCCCATCATACAGTTTGAGGGAATGAACTTTTACCTCAATACCAATTACACCAATAAGAATTCAGACCTGAAGAACGAGCTCATTTCGCTGAAAAACTACTACCTGGAATTGAGAGACCTGATCCAGAACTATGTTCGGATGAAAGAGAAATACTATAGCGAGTTTCTGGTAAGCGAGGTGGACTTCGGAGAGGAGCGCATTCTTAAGTTCGACAAAATCAAAAGTGTGGAATTCAAAAACCTGGTCGTAAATCTATTATCCAATGAAAACGATCTCAATACACTCTTCGCCACTGCCTATGAAAAGGCACTGGACGTAGACCTGCTGATTGAAGAGAAGCTTGGGCATGATGACTAAAGGGAGCTGGAAGCCGGAAGACCGAAGCTGGAAGTTTTGGCCCCGTCAGTACCGAAGGTCAGACGGATGAGGGGAAAGGAACTGGAAGTCAGGAGACCGAAGTCAGAAGTTTGAAGCCAGGGTAATTATTAACTAAACCAGCGAGTCACTTTATATCTCTCAGCTGCGATACTGACCTGTTCTTCAAAGACTGTAACCAATCATGCAATTCCCTGATAACCGATAGCTTGCATCTGGTATGAGCTTGCTTGGAAAAACACGGCCCACCACACTGGCAGGTCACCCTGAAACTAACCAACCTAAACTTTTACAGCTTCAAGGCTTACCTGATGCAGGCCGCATTCTTTCTTACTGGTTTCCCACCACCATCTACCGGCACGGGCATCTTCGCCAGCCTCAATGGCACGCGTACAGGGGGCACAGCCAATGCTGACAAATCCTTCATCATGGAGTTTATTATAAGGCACGTTATGCTCTTTCAGATAGGCAATCATCTCATCATAAGACCAATCGAGTATCGGGTTATATTTGATAATCTGATTGGCTTCATCCCACTCTACCAAATCGAAGTTCTGACGGTTTGCTGACTGACCGGCCCTTAAGCCTGTTACCCAAACCCGATTACCCGCCAAAGCCCTTTTCAATGGCTCCACCTTGCGTATATAGCAGCACTCCTTTCTGTTATCTACGGAAGAATAGAAGCTGTGCATCCCCTTTTCAGTCACCAGGTCCTCCACTTTCTCAAAATTTGGAAAATAGGTTTTGATCGGCTTCTGATACCTGGCGCGGGTGTTATCAATCAAATCATAGGTCTCCTTGAAGAGCCTGCCTGTATCGAGGGTAAAAACGCCTACCCCAATATCGTTTTTGAAAATGGCATCGGTAATCACCTGATCTTCCTGACCAAAGGCGGAGGAAAATACCACCTGACCGGGAAACATTTCTGCAACCTCTTTGAGGCCATCGGCCAGCGAAAGATGCTGTAATCTGAGTTTGATAGTTTCTATTGATATCACAGGCTTTATTTTTTGAGTTTGACAGTGGACCAGGCACGTTCGTGCAGATAATACAGTACCATTTTTGATACTACCTCCACAGAGCCAATAGACATGGCCATGGCAGTGTTACCAGTAATTAAGTAGGATATAATCATCGTATCGATAGTACCGACTATGCGCCAGCTTACGGTCTTTATAAGGCTCCTCAGGTTACTATCCCCATTCTGAGCACTTTCTATCTTTCCTTTAATCGCTGTATCTAAGAGCATTTGCTGATCCTTTTAAACAGGTTGATCCTACAAATCTATGTAATCTCTACCTTTTTAGTAGGGTAATAACGCAAAAAATTTTCTCAGGGTTTCCTGAGTACGTCTTTTAGCGTTTTATTTTCTAAAACCTTGAGGGTGTTATCACGCACTTCACTCATGACAGTATTGAGTCCGCAAATTTCTTCAGTGCAGTGCTCGCAGCGTTCGTAGTAGTTAAGGCTGACACAGGGCAGTAGCGCGATTGGGCCATCCAGCATGCGGATAATCTTTGCCAGGGCCACTTCTTCAGGTGCCTTAATCAGGTAATAGCCTCCGCCCTTTCCTTTCTTGCTTCCCAGAATACCTGACTTCTTCAGTTCAAGCAGAATGTTCTCCAGAAACTTGAGAGAGATATGCCTCTCCTGAGAAATCTCAGAGATCAAAATGGGTCCCTTGTCAATGTTCTCGGCAAGGTAAGTAAGGGCGTGAAAAGCGTATTGGGTCTTTTTAGAGAGCAACCTGAAAAAGTTTATGTAGCAAGTTATCCAAAATTCTAAATAAAAAAAGGAGCAAGATGCTCCTTCAATATTTTAGATCGGCTGATCCTAGTAATTATTCAGCATTACCGGCATTACCAGCATCAGGATGTCCTCGCTCTCATCTTGCTCGGCAGGTACAATAAGGCCGGCACGGTTGGGCTGTGACATGTGCAGTACAATCTCTTTAGACTGTACATTTCCCAGCATTTCCACCAGGAACTTCGCGTTGAATCCGATTTCGATATCCTCTCCATCATGCTCACAAGCCAGGGTCTCTTTGGCTTCGTTTGAGAAGTCAAGATCTTCCGCAGAAATAGAAAGCTCACTGCCCGTGATTTTCAGACGAATCTGATGCGTGGTTTTGTTTGCATAGATAGAAATCCTCTTCAATGAACCTAAGAGCTCATTACGATCGATTCTCATCTGGATAGGATTCTCTGTCGGGATCACGTTTTCATAATCAGGGAAACGCTCATCGATCAGACGACAGATCATCTTAATATTATTGAAGTGGAAGTAAGCGTTGCTCGCATTGTATTCCACTACTACATTCGAATTTTCAGAAGGCAATGTTGACTTCAGCAAGTTCAAAGCCTTGCGTGGGATGATGATAGCCATTCCTGTATCAGAAGCCACATCCACCCTTCTGTATCTCACCAGTCTGTGACCGTCAGTTGCTACAAAGGTAGTATTGGTCTCATCCAGCTTTACGTACACCCCGGTCATGGCTGGTCTGAGCTCATCGTTACTGGTAGCAAAGATGGTATTGCCAATGGCGCTGCTCAGCACATCGGTAGACATATCTACATTATAAGCATCAGATACGGCTGGTACTTTAGGAAAATCCGTAGCATTCTCACCGGCCAGTTTGTAGCGACCGTTATCCGAATTAATCTCTACGCTATACGTTTCTGCGTCTATGGTGAAAGTTACCGGCTGCTCAGGCAAATTCTTCAGGGTATCCATGAGAATTCTCGCAGGTACGGCAATGCTTCCATCCTCCTTGGCTTCCACATCAATTTCAGTGATCATAGAAGTCTGCAGATCAGAAGCAGTGATGGTCAGAAGACCTTCTTTTATTTCAAACAAAAAGTTTTCTAAAATGGGCACCACGGGATTCGTGGTAATCACTCCGTTAATGTTGGAAAGACGCTTCAGTAGTTCAGCGGAGGAGACAATAAACTTCATAAATGGGTGATTTATTTTAAGCGCATAAAGATAAAAATAAAATCAATAAGGAGAATTAAATACTCCTTTTTTGCCAGCCTGTAAAAGCTCCTTTCTCTACCCCCATGCGGCTCACAAATTCCAGCTCTCCAAATTTTTTATTCATTCCTTCGGAACTATTACCCTACAAAATTGGTAGATTTTATATCCTTTTATATTTATTTGCGTAAGAAATCGCATTGCGGGGGTTTATCGCCTCTGCCAAAAGAGAAATTATGAGTGTAGCCATATCATCAAAAGTCAGTGAAGCGGCCAAAAAAGACATCATTGACCTTCAGAAAAAGATCGAGAGATTTCAGAATGGGGAAATTGAAGAAGACAAGTTTAAGCTGTTCAGGCTCACACGTGGGGTCTACGGGCAGCGGCAGCCGGGTGTTCAGATGATCCGTATCAAATTGCCTTATGGTAAGGTTACTCCAGACCAGCTGGTAAAAATTGCCGATGTATCAGATAAGTATGCCACCGGTAACCTTCACCTCACTACCCGACAGGACATTCAGCTGCACTATGTAAAAATGACTGAGTCGCCAACACTATGGGCTGAGTTGGAGGAAGAAAGCGTGACTCTGCGCGAGGCTTGTGGCAATACGGTGAGAAATGTTACCGCTTCTTCCGATGCAGGCATTAACCCCAATGAGCCTTTTGATGTGACACCTCACGCGCATGCCCTGACGCATTACTTTCTGAGAAATCCGGTATGCCAGGATATGGGCAGGAAGTTTAAGATTGCTTTCGCTTCTGATGAGCAGGACTCAGCTTACACCTACTTTCATGACCTGGGTTTTATACCCAAAGTGCAGGAGGTGGAAGGAGTATCCACACGGGGCTTTAAAGTAGTAATTGGCGGAGGACTCGGAGCCCAGGCGCTGGTAGCACAAACCGCCTATGAGTTTTTACCCGAAGATCAGATGATTCCTTTTGCAGAGGCTGTGATCAGGGTATTCGATCGCTATGGCGAGCGCGCTAACAGGAATAAAGCGCGTATGAAGTTTCTGCTTAAGAAAATGGGACTTGAGCAACTGATGACACTGATCAACGAGGAGCGCAGGGCCATTAAGACCAAATCTTTTAAAATTGACCCGACACTGGCTCAGCCCGGTCTACCAGCACTTAAGGCACCTGTTTACAGTGACATTGAACATCGGGAGGATTTTGAGGACTGGCAGCGTACGAATGTATTTGAACAAAAGCAGGCAGACTACTATGGTGTCTGGGTGCGTGTACCTTTGGGTGATATTCATTCCAGCACCGCCAGAAAACTGGCCAGCCTGGTGGCAGCTTATGCTGCAGATGACATTCGCGTTACCGTCAACCAGGGGCTTCTTATCAAATATGTAAGGAAAGAACACCTGCCTCTCTTCTACCAGGAGCTGAGTAAGCTCAACCTGGCCAAGCCGGGGTTTAACTCTACACATGACATTACCGCCTGCCCTGGCTCTGACACCTGCAACCTGGCAGTAACCAACAGCACAGCACTTTCTCTGAAACTTGAGGAAATGCTGCAAACAGAATTTAAAGAGCTGATAGACGAATCGCATATCAAAATAAAGATTTCAGGCTGTATGAATGCCTGCGGTCAGCATATGGCTGCGAATATTGGCTTTCATGGCAGCTCCATTAAAAACGGTGCCCTGATAATCCCAGCCATGCAAATCGTGATAGGTGGTGGGGTTTCACCTGATGGCAAAGGCTTTATTGCCGAAAAAGTGGTGAAGGTGCCTACCAAGCGCATACCCCTGGCCCTTGCCACAGTGCTAAGGGAGTTTGAAGCTAAAAGTGAAGAAGGTGAATACTTCAACGACTTCTATCAGCGCCTGGGCAAAATGCATTTCTACCATTTACTCAAGCCACTGGCAGATGTGGCCAGCCTTTCTGATACGGACTATGTGGATTGGGGCAAGACAGAAAATTTTATTCCCGAGATAGGTGTTGGCGAATGCGCCAGTGTGATGCTGGATGTAATCGGTACGATCATAGAAGAATCTCAGGAGCGACTGGACTGGTCGAAAGAGGGGCTGGACCAACGCCTCTGGGCGGATGCGATTTACAATAGCTATAACGCTTTTGTGATTAGCGCAAAGGCCCTGCTGCTCAGTGAAGATGTGAAGTGCAATACGCAAATCGGCATTATCCAGAGCTTCGATGAGCACTTTGTTGGTAAGGCTCCGTTTGAGTTTGCTGAGAGCTTTGAATCCCTGGTGCTGTCTATTAAGCGGAATGAGCCTACTGAGGCCTTTGCACTGGACTTTTATGCGCAGGCAGATAGCTTTCTTTCCAAAGCACGGGCTTACCGTACCAACCAGCTGATAGCAGCTAATGGAGAAGATAAATTAGTAGTGACCGATTTTTATAAAGCCTGATGATACAAGAAAAAACACATGCAAGGCTGACGCTCGTTGGGGCAGGTCCGGGCGACCCTGACCTGATCAGCGTAAAGGGCATAAAAGCCCTGGCCGATGCTGACGTAGTGCTCTATGATGCCCTGGTGAGCAAGGAACTACTCACCTACGCTCCCGACAGGGCCGAGCTGATCTTCGTAGGCAAAAGGGTGGGCCAACATAGCCATACGCAAGACGCCATTAACGAATTGATTGTACACTTTGCTCATGAGAAGGGCCATGTAGTACGGCTAAAGGGGGGTGACCCTTTTATTTTCGGGCGTGGCTATGAGGAAATTGCTTATGCTGAAAGGCATAGGGTAACCACGACTATGGTGCCGGGCATTAGCAGTTCAGCAGCGGTACCAGCCATGCAGGGTATTCCACTGACTTCCCGAGGGGTCAATCATAGCTTTTGGGTAGTAACGGGTACTACAAGCGCTGGCGAACTATCAAAGGATGTAGCCATTGCAGCACAGTCCTCCGCTACGGTAGTCATTCTGATGGGTACGCGAAAGCTGGATCAGATCTGTGGCATCTTCACGACTCACGGTAAGTCGGAAACACCGGTAGCCATTATACAGAATGGCACCTTGCCCAACGAACGGATGATCAAGGGCACCATCACGGATATTGCTAACAAAGCAAGACAAGAAAGTATAGGAGCACCTGCCATAATCGTGATTGGTGAAACGGTGAATCTCCATGACAGAGAACTGGCTCCTACTGTACACAAACAAGTAATTACTGAGCTCTATGGCTAACGAACTATATCCCATATTTCTGAAGGTCCATCAATTCGACACGCTGATTGTCGGGGGTGGTGAGGTAGGGCTTGAGAAGCTTACTTTTCTTCTCAGAAGTAGCCCCAATGCGAAGGTGACCCTGGTAGGCAAAGAGATTCTGCCCGGTATTAGGGAATTAGCGAAAAGCCATAGCGCTGTCACGCTTATCGAAAGACCCTACTTTGATGAAGACCTTACTGCTATGCAGATGGTGATCATCGCTACGGAAAACAATGTACTCAATCTTGAAATCAGGGAAGAGGCCAAAGCGCGAGGGCTTCTGGTAAACGTAGCAGACACACCCGACCTCTGCGACTTCTACCTGGGCAGCATTGTGACCAAGGGTGACCTGAAAGTGGCGATCTCAACCAATGGCAAGTCTCCTACCATTGCCAAGCGACTGAAAGAGGTGCTGAATGATATTCTGCCTGATGAAGTTGATGCCTTGCTCCAGAATATGCGGGCCATCAGAGATCAGCTGAAAGGAAGCTTTGGCTCAAAGGTGCAAAAGCTCAATCATATTACGGAAGACCTGGTGGCACAGCAGCATGCAGATCCCTGCCCCAATGGCTGTCCTTTTGGTTTAAATCATAAGAAGGAAGCGGTGCAGGAAAAAAGCTGATCACAGTTTCGGTTTTGAAGCAACTACAATCGACCTTATTACATAAATTACGGCATGAAAGAAATATCTGTAAAGGAACTGGCTGAACTGAAGGCATCAGGTGCTGATTTCCAGCTCATAGATGTGCGTGAGCAAAACGAGGTAGATATCGCGGAAATAGGCGGTGAACTTATACCTATGAATACTGTACCTGATAACGTGGAAAAATTCTCAAAAGACAAGCAGGTAGTAGTGCATTGCAGGAGTGGAGCCAGAAGCGGTAATGTAATTCAGTACCTCGAGCAAAATCACGGCTTCGATAACCTCTACAACCTGGCAGGGGGCATTCTTGCCTACGCTGATGAGATTGATAACAGCTTGACGAAATACTAGTGTCAGTTCACGCTTAAACCAGGGTCCTGAAGGTGTCTGAACTTTGATACTGCCCTAAAAGCTTTCTACATTGTATGAGGTCCACTCAATGCCTCGTACAATGTATCGTTTACACCTGTTTATAGCCACCTGTCTTCTTACCTCCTCTCTGCTGCATGCTCAGTCTGATGCGGATTTCAAGACCTACCTGAAGAAGAAAAGCCCCGGCATTCAATCGACTCCTTCCGGAGATTACTCCTTCTCATTTCTCAAAAAACAGCTTAAGGGCCACAGAATTGTGGCAATTGGGGAGTTCAACCATGGTTCTTCAGAGGTATTTTACCTGAAAAACCAGATAATTAGACACCTCCACAAAAAGCTGGGTTATGATGTGGTGCTGTTTGAATCTGGAGTAGGAGAAATGCTGTTGCCCAACTATTCACGTGATACACTCTCTGCCCGAAGGATGATCTACTCATTGGTGGGACCCTGGCAAACTAAGAGCCATGTAGCCCTTATGAGCGTGGTGAAGGAAAATCCAGACCTGGAAATAGCGGGTTTTGATGTGCAAAAGAGTGGCGGGGCTTTTTCCAGAATAGTACGCCCCATTACCCAACAAGTCAAACGGGGTTCAGGCATTGATTTAATTTCACTGGAAAGACGTAATGATGTACTCAGGAAAGCGCTCAATGTGAGAAAGCTGACGGATGAAATTACTACGCTCCGAAAAAGTGTGCTGGCAGATTACCAAAAGGCACTCTCCTTTCTTACCAGTTCAGCCATAAAAGGCCCTGGTGAGATTCCGATGAAACTGATCACGCAGACCATTCGCAACCGCATGACGTACATAGATTATCGCTATGACTTTCTGAATGATCAGGACTGGAATAAGCGCTGGCGAATGCGTGACTCTTTGATGGCAGAAAATGTGCGGTTTTTCACAGAGGAAATCTACCCTGATAAAAAGGTAATCATACTCGCACACAACTTTCATATAGCCAGGCACAACCCCAAAGAAGAAGTGATGGGCGAGTACTTACAGACCATGCTGAAAGAGGATATCTATACCATAGGACTTTATGCCGCCAATGGGGCTTATGCCAACAATGGCAGGCAGGAAGAAAAGCTATCAGCTTCTGAGGGACCGGGAGATATCAAGCACTACATCAACCTACAGCCTGCCGAGATTCAGTTTCTGGATATACCTAAAAAGTCAAAAAAGGGAATAGAATGGATTTATGGAGATATGATTATTAACGATACCTTTAATGACCTGAGCAGCACCAAAAGAGTAAACCTGGCTAAGTGGTTTGATGGCCTGATCTTTCTAAAAACGGTAAGCCCGGCTGTTTATAAATTCTAAAGCTGTATGGAAAATCAGAAGCGGCTGTAGCGTCTCTTCCTTATCAGGTTTCTCAGCACTCCAAAAATCACAATGAATAAAACTGGCCCCAGCAAGTTAATGAGCTGCCACTTGGTGCGTTCGTTCTGTACTTTGATGCGGTCCAGTGGCCTCAGCTTTATCTCTTTGGTTCGGGCCGTGATGAGACCATTCTCATCTATCAGATAGGCCAGCGCATTGAACAGGAAATCGCTATTGGCATAGCGCGTCTGCTCATTACGATTCGCAAAGGGGTTCAATCCTAGTTCCTGTGGCCTACCTCTGCTGATTTCATTACGAATCAGGTCACCATCGGAGACAACAAGAATCTTATTATCTACGCCTTGCTCCTTAAAATCGCTGGTGTTTACCCCTTCCTTGGGTAGGATACGGTTTTTGAACATAGAAGTAAACGAGCCTTCTAATAAGTAGGCGATAGGCTGAACACCTCCCTGATACAATGCAGGATCATTTTCTGCTGCTATCTGCTCAAATGAAACAGGGGCTGGAGCAGAAAGCACCCGGGTGCTGGCCGATGTAAAGAGTAGTGGCGTCTTTTTAATACCTCTGGCGGCTACCGTATCGATGGTACCGGCAAAGCGCAGATACACCGCATCCAAATTACGCGTAATCGGGTGTTTGGTATAGTTGGCTGTACCAAAATAGTACGGCCAGCGCAGGTTCGTAACAGTTCCAGAGTTATCAGTTATGACCGGGTATCTGCCAAAGCGCTGAACATCGAGTACGTAATTCTTTTCGAGCCTGATTCCATAACGGAAAAAGAGATCGTCCAATCCTAAATCAGGAGCAAGCCCAAAAGTCCCCTCTCCCCCGGCCCTCTCCATATTCACAAAGAGCGCATCCATCAAAAAGAGCACCTTGCCCCCTTTCATGATGTATTGGTCAATCTTATACTTTTCTTCCCTGGAAAAGGTGGTCTGTGGCTTAGCAATGATAACCGCATCAAAATTTCTTATCTCGGTTTCCTGGCTTAGATCAAGTCTTTGCAGATCGTAAAACTGGATCATATCTGTTACAAAGCCCCGGATGTTCAGGGAGTCCAGCTCTCCGTGCCCCGTCATTACTCCCACACGCTTGCGGTTGGCTGCGGTAAGCCTTTGGATCCCAACAGCCAGTTCAAACTCTATGCCTTCTATGGACTGATTGAGTTTCACTTCGGCAGGTGCACCCTGATCACCCTTCAGGAGCAATACAGCAGCGCCTCTGTTACCAGAACTGATTATGGCATACGGGAAAATCAGCTTCTGTACATCACGGCCGTCCTCATTGGCAAAAATTCTTGTGGGTGACATACCCTGCTGCGCTCGCTGGGTATAATTGGCCTTGCGCTGTGCTTCGGTATCGGCAGCTCCGGGGTCATTTACGGACCAGGTAATCTGAGCATTGCTGTAAATGCTGAACTCCTCAATAGTTTCCAGAATTGATTTTTGAAAGCGCTGAAAGCCGGTAGGCAAATCACTGCCCATGAGTAATTCAATGTGCAAAGGCTGGTTTACCTCCGCCAGCATTTCTTTGGTAGACTCTCTCAGCGTGTACCTTTTCTCTTCTGTAAGGTCAAAACGCTTGAAATAATTGGCTCCTATGACATTGAGGACAAACAGTAGTAGCATGCCCAGCGCAAAGCGTACCCAGATCTTGGTCCTTTGCGGCTTAAATGACATCATTCGGGCGCTAAGCTTTAACCTGGTCAGCAAAAGCATCACTACGGTGGTGCTGAAGAAGTAAAGCAGATTGCGTGTATCTACCAGTCCGCGGCTCAGCGCATCGTAGTGATATGAAAGACTCATTTCTTCTATGTACAGGGCAGTCTGACCGGAAAACAGGCCTGAGACTGAGCTGACCCCGGTAAACAAAGCAAAGCAGAGAAACACAGCCAGGATAAAGGAAATAATCTGATTTTCGCTGAGTGATGAGGCGAGCAGGCCAATGGCCGTAAATACCCCTCCCAGCAGTATCAAACCGATGTAAGAACCTATAATTCCGGGCGTGTCGAGGTTACCAACGGGGTTGCCCAGCTGGTATACTGAATAATAGTATAGCAGGGTAGGTATTACAGAAAAGATGACGAGTGTAAAAGCTGCGAAATACTTCCCCAGAATAATCTGACCATCGGTAAGAGGCCTGGTGAGCAGCAGCTCAATCGTACCGGTTTTCTTTTCTTCCGCCAGCATACGCATGGTAATAGCAGGAATCAAAAACATATAGACAAAGGGTCCCATGGAGAAGAGGGTCTCCATATCGGCATAGCCATAATTGAGTACGCTGGTTTCCGGAAAAAACCAGGTAAGCAGGCCAATACCTGTCAGAAATACCCCGATGACGACATAGGCTATCAGGGAATTGAGAAACTGCCTGACTTCTTTACTAAAGATCGCCCACACTTTGCGTACTGGTTAGTTGATGGAAAATTTCTTCGAGGTTTTGCTCCTCCAGCTGCATACTCAATATCACCCAACCCTTTTCGGCAGCGTGCTTAAAAAGCTGCTCGCGCAGATCCTTCTTTGCTTTGATGGTGTACCTTGTTCCCCTACCCTGCACTTCCTGTACACCCGGCAGTGATTGTAATTCTTTACGGGCCACTTCTGATTGAAATTCAACCCTTAGCAGGGATCCTCTGCCTGCAGTCAATCGTTCCACTGTATCGTTGGCTACAATCTCTCCCCTGTTGATGATGATGACACGATTACAAAGTGCCTTCACCTCCTGCATGATGTGCGTGGACAGGATCACGGTTTTGTCTTTGCTGATTTCCTTTATCAGCTTGCGGATTTCGGCCAGCTGATTGGGATCAAGTCCTGTCGTAGGCTCATCCAGAATTAAAACCTTGGGATCATGGATCAGTGCCTGAGCCAGACCAACCCTCTGACGGTAGCCCTTGGAGAGCATGCCAATCTGCTTATTCTGCTCCACTGTCAAGCCACAGAGGCTGATCATCTCAGCAACTCTTTCCTTTTTCCTGCTCCCCCTGATACCGTGCAGTGAGGCAATAAAGCCCAGGTATTCGTGCACAAACATATCCAGGTACAAAGGATTATGCTCAGGCAGATAGCCGATGTTTTGTCTGACGGACTTTGCTTCTTTTACTACATCGAACCCTGCCACCTTTACTTCACCGGAAGAGGGTGGAATATAGCCCGTGGCAATTTTCATGGTGGTGGACTTGCCCGCACCATTGGGCCCTAAAAAGCCCAGAATATCGCCCGGTCGTACATCAAAAGAGATGTTATTGACCGCTTTTTGCTTTCCGTAAACCTTAGTGAGTTGGCTAACCTGGATTGACATTGAATCAGTAACGGTAAGGGAACTTATTTATTGGGTCTGCCTTTTGGCCATAGCGGACGAACCTCCAGGTCTACCACGTGATAGTTGTCATAAGTCTGAAGGCACTGTACTACCGAGGTCGCCACATCTTCAGGTCTCATCATATTATCGTTGGCATTGGCGAATTCAATTTGATCGAAAAAGTTGGTATTCACTGAGCCGGGATAAACCGTGGTGACTTTGATGCCATAATCCCGAAGCTCCTGAAAAATGGAGTGCCCGATACCGGTAACGGCATGCTTGGTACCTACATAACCCGACATGGTTTTTACGCCATTGGTTCCTGCTATCGATGAGATGTTGATGATATGACCTTCTTCCAGATCAATCATACCCGGTACGGCCACTTTGATACAATAGAAGAGTCCATGCACATTGATATCGAACATTTCTCGCCACTGCTCTACAGGCATTTCATGGATCAGCCCCTGATGCCCCATACCTGCATTGTTTACCAACACAGCGGGTTTGCCCAGCGCCTCTACTGTAGCTTTATATGAGGCTTGTACATTATCCCAATCGGCTACATCGGTAGCAACAAAATGAAAGTCTTCGTGCCTAATATCCGGGGCAGTTCGTCCCCAGCCTGCCACCTTGGCTCCGGCTTCCAGCAGTTGCTTCACCGTCTCTCTGCCGATGCCCTTGCTGACCCCCGTGACAATGGCCATTTTTCCTTTTAGATCCATACCGCGAAATTATGAATTTTGAGCGATCAACGAAGGTTTGAGCCCATACATTCGGTACACCAGTGGGGATAAATCCGGATTGAAAGGAAATATAAAGACTGGTAATAGTAAAAAGACTACGGCTGCCTTAGCTGCCGCTTACTGAATTACAGGCCCTTCAATCCTGCTTTGACTGCATTTTGCTATTTTGAGTCGTAAATACATACAGAACAAAACGCAGAAACATGATTACCACAACCACCGAAACTGTACCAGGAAGAGAAATTACTGAAGCATTGGGCATTGCCAGAGGAAGTACCGTTCGCGCCAGAAATGTGGGCCGCGACATCTTTGCCGGGCTTAAAAACCTGGTGGGCGGTGAGATTGATGAATATACGAAACTACAGGCTTACGCTCGCGAGCAGGCGATGCAACGCATGGAACAGGATGCTAAGCAGCTTGGAGCCGATGCTATTGTGAACGTACGCTTTACCACTGCCATGATTATGCAGGGAGCTGCTGAAATTCTGGCTTATGGTACGGCTGTAAAATTGAAATAGATGATGACCTTGTCTTCCATATTGTTCATTCTGCTGGGCCCTCTGCTCTGGATAGCGATTGCCGTTGTGGTCATCTACCTCATTGGCAGGCGTATTGATGAGCACAACTCGGAAACTTTCGATAAGCGCAAGAATTAGGCTCTTACAGTAGACTAATATTGAACCTGCTTTACCGCCATCGGTCTCACCTGTCCAATATGACCCAGGGAAATCGCCTTTAACAATAATCCATCAGTCAAAGCGCTAAACCTTATATGAGACAAGAATTATATGCTCAGGGTCCTCTTCGAGAGACCACTGAGCGGGGTTAGTTTTTAAAAGCGATTTCCCTGCAATATGACCTTCTGATACAATTACTTAGCGGAAATAGCCTTATTATTGCGCTGAGACCAATATCTAATTTACTGTGTCCAAACTCCTTTCGAAACTCGACCTGCAAGGCTACATAACCCTCTCTTACCTGGGAGCGGTGGCTGTAGGCATGATGTTCGACTATCAATACTACAATCACTTTGCTATTGATATTTTTGAATACTCTGATATTCTCGACTTTCTGCTGACCCCGGCCAGAAACCTGGAGGTAATTCTGTTTGTACTTGGCACTATCTTCATCGTCTGGTTTCTTTTCAGAATAGACAAGGCCTGGGAGGACAAGTTCCCTAAATCTTATCGCAGGTTCAATTTTCCGGGCTGGCAAAAGTCGCTGAAAAAGTACAGAAGTGCTTTTTTCATCTTTAGCCTGGTGCTTTACCTCTTTATTGCCTCTGGTGTGTATGGTGAAAGAAAATTTGAGCGCTTTAACACAGAACCTACTCCGGTTTCACTCACCTTCGAATCTGGTAGTAAAACCATTTCCGGTTCGCTTATTGGTAAAAACAAAGACTACCTGTTTATGCAATCTGCAGACTCTACCATTAAGGCCATTCCCATCAATGCCGATGTGCAGGAGATTGTGATTGCCCGGAGTGGTGAGTAGGTAATCAGGTAATCAGGTAATCAGGTAATCAGGTAATCAGGTAATCAAAATAAAAGTTTGAGGAGTATCAACAAATGATAGACTGGGAAGTCTCTCTCGCGAAACTTAACATGGGTGTATTCTAAAGCTCACAAGCGAAATTCGAAACGTTTTTAAACTTCAATCTGCTCAGAGTCTTACTGCGTAATGACTGCTGAGCGGGTTGGGGGGAATAATAACAGCAAACGCAGAAGTCAATGGACAGTGTTCTTATGGATTTTTCAAAAAAGCTTATAGACCCTGTCCCTCAGTCACCCTCTTACCTTTTTCTGCTGCCTAAAGGTTCATCCACATCCTGCATAAGAATGGATATAAAGGTGCGAACACCATTGGTGATATTGCCTATCCGCAGGTTTTCATCAGGGCTGTGCTGGTTGTTGTCTGCATTTACCAATGGCACTATGATGGCCGGAATGCTCAGCCCATTGATAAAGGTGGTGGTGGGTACAGTACCTCCCATAATTCTGATCTTAATAGGTTCTTTTCCCCAGCCGCTCAGTAGTGCCTTTTGTACCCACTGACCTGTGAGAGAGTTGACATCGGTGCGGAATGGTAAGGTGGCTTTTCTATTCGCTTCCAGCTGTACAATTTTCGGGTACTTGAGCCTTTCTTGTTCAGTTGGCTCATGATCTAGCACCACGTAGCCTTTCGATTCTATGTGTGACTTGACCAGAGCAATAAGGCGGTTGGGATCACTTTCGGGTACCAGCCTGATGTCTATGGCAGCGGTAGCCTCAGCCGGTACAATGGTACGAGCGTTCTTACCCACCCAGGCAGCGGAAATGCCTCGTACGTTGAGGGAGGGATATTGAAGAGATTCCTGATAGTTATTGCCTACTTTTTCCGGAGCGGCTATACCAATGGTCCTGTGAATTACTTCCGTATCATCGGGCACGGCAGCCATCACAGCCCTCGCATCAGCATCGAAATCAATACCATCATAATAGCCGGGAATAATCACCCGACCATCTTCATCTTTCATACTGGCCAGGAGCTGTGACAGCCTGAAGACGGGGTTGGGTGCGTAATTACCGTAGTGTCCACTGTGCTGGTGCGATCGCGGGCCATAAGCGGTGAGATTGATGGTGACATTACCCCTGCAGCCAAAAATAACAGTGGGCTCTCCCGACAAATGCATAGGTCCGTCATTGATGATCATGTGGTCTGCCGCTAATAGCTTACTGTATTTTTCAACCGCCATGGCCAGCTGTTTCGACCCTTTTTCTTCTTCCCCATCCAGTACCACCTTGATATTCACAGCACCTTTGAGCTGGTTTTCATCCATAGCATCAATGGCATTGAGCAGCATCACGATAGGGCCTTTGTCGTCTGAAGCTGAACGCCCGAATATTCTCCAGTCTGGGTCTATCTTTTGCTTAGCATTCGCCCAGGCTATGGTATTCCAATTACCTTCTTCATTCTTTTCCCGCAAAGTAGCCATGTATGGACTTTTTTGAGACCACTTGCCAGGGTCCACTGACTGCCCGTCAAAATGCATATAGAAGAGTATGGTGGATGTGGCACCGGGGTATTTCCTCTCTGCAAAAAACAAGGGTGTATTAATGGTCTTGAGTACCTGCGTAGAAAATTTACGCTTTTTGAAAGCAGCTTCCAGCCAGACAATGTTCTTGTCTATGTCTTCCAGGTAGTTGGCATCATTGGGCAGGGCTATAAAATCTCTGAGCTCGTTGAGGGCAGGACGCGTTTTGCCCTGGCTTATTTTTGAAAGGTCTTTGGACTGGGCTTGAGTAGCCAGGCTGGCAATGGCCAGCATAAGAGTAAAGAGGTATTTCATATCGGTTGATTGTTCTCTCTTAAGTTACAAGAGTTTTGGAAACTAGTAACCGGCAATTTCACCCACCTCTCTTTTGTAAAGCGCTTGTGGTATTTCCGGTCTGACATGCTGCGCTGTCCGACCTTACACCCTGCTACTGCTTAGCGATAAGACTCCGGATAATTTTGGTCATACCCTTCTCTGCTTTGAAGGCAGCTGCCAGAATTTTGGTGATATCGGCTACCTCCAGATTATCCGGGTCGCAAAGGTCAGTGATGGCTGAAATAGCAAAAACCGGCATTCCCATTTGTCGGGCCACAATTACCTCAGGCACGGTAGACATTCCCACAGCATCGGCTCCGATTATTCCCAGAAAACGATATTCTGCCCGGGTTTCAAGGTTTGGTCCGCTTACACCCACGTATACGCCCTCATGGCAAGGAATCCCTTCTTCTTTCGCAATGGCCAGTGCCTCATCAATCATTTTACGCTCGTAGGGTTCACTCATATCCGGGAAACGCACACCAAACTCATCCAGATTGGGTCCAACCAGCGGGTTTTCCTTTGTCAGGTCTATATGATCTTCGATGATCATCAGGTCTGCTATTTTATAGTCGAGATTTACGGCCCCTGCGGCATTGGAAATAAAGAGCTTTTCAATGCCCAGCAGTTTTAATACCCTTACCGGAAAAGTAACCTCTTTCATGTCATAACCCTCATAATAATGAAAGCGCCCCTGCATAGCGACTACCGGCTGACCGCCCAGGCTTCCGAAAATAAGCTTACCCTTGTGTGACTCTACGGTGGACACCGGAAAGTGAGGTATTTTCTCATAATCGATCTCAAAATCTATACTGATATCGTTTACAAGGGCACCAAGACCCGTGCCTAAAATGATACCAAAACGAGGTTGAGCTGAGGCCTGATCTTTTATGAAATCGGCTGCCTGATGTATTTTTTCTGAATAGGTCATAAGCGAATAAGAGGTACCAATATGCAAATTTTTGAGATTCCTGAAGGAACTAATTTGTCAATAACCTAATTACATGTATGTACATTGATTTTAAACATACTCGCTTGTTTTGTGTTTGTTCCTTTATTGTATTTATCGAACAGCCTGTAACGCTTAACTTGCAAGCAAGAAATATCAATCAGTATGATCACAATCGTAGTTGGCACCAACCGTAAAAATTCAGTAAGCCGCCAGATAGCGGATTACTATCAGTCTATTCTCGAAACCAAAGGTGCCGAATCTCAGGTAGTAGATTTAGTAGACCTGCCGGGAGATTTCACCGCCACTGCCCTTTATGGAGAGAATGGGAAAAATGATGTATTCAATGGTATTCGCCAAAAAGTACAATCGGCAGATAAACTGGTCTTTGTGGTACCGGAATATAATGGTTCATTTCCCGGAGTACTGAAGACATTTATAGATGGCCTAAAGTATCCTGAAGGACTCAAAGATAAAAAGAGTGCACTGATCGGGGTTTCTTCCGGAGTTCAGGGAGGTGTTTTTGCTATGTCTCACCTTACTGACATTTTCAACTACCTGGGCATGCATGTATTGGCCCTGAAGCCTAAGCTTGCCGGGATCGAACGTAATTTTTCAGAAGGAAAGGTCACCAATGACCTGTACAATCAATTGCTGAACGATCAGGCGGAAAAACTAATCAGCTTCTAGTCTTACTTTGAATACCGGAAGTCCTCAGTACAAACTACCGTAACATTACTCAGGGTGAGTGTGCTGGCTGTAATCTGGTAATCCAATGTTTCGGAACCAGTGCTGTTATCTGGCAGGAATCTGATTTGTGTTTCACCGATTTGTATTTGTCCACGCTCAGTCTCAGCCTGCCCTCTGACTAGCTCCACCCGTTCATACCGGAGATCATCTGTCATGGTGATGCTTATACAGGTCTGCGCATCACAAACTTCGGTTGTGGTGCTATTGTCGTTGGGGTTAGCACAATCGCGCAGTACCGTAGCGGTGAGTGTCCAGGTGCCGAAGAGGTTTGTATCAATGCCGTCTCCATCATCTGATCCACAAGAAAGTGACAAACAGGCTATGGTCAGGGCAAGTGTGAGGAGCTTAATGTTACTTTTCATATTTCCGGTTGTTGACTCTCCAAGATACTAATACCAAATCAACTATAATAAGTCTTATATAACTCATTTCTTACCTTTTACTATGCGTTGAGAAATAAAGCCATAGCGATCCGCGAGTTGCCATAGCTTTCTCCGATGGCCGAAGCCTGTGGCGAAGGACTTTGCGGAGGCACTGCTATGCCTGGATTCCTCGCCTTAATCAAAAGGCAATAACTTGAATTCTATTTGCGCCATCTTACAGTTGAACCCGGATTATGCGTTGGAACTTTGTTATGAGTAGATAAGTCACACAGAATCAGGGAGTTTTATTGGTTTATGCATAGCACCGCTATGGTTAAACCAAAAAGCTCATTCATTTCACTGATTCACAGTGAGTTCTCTACGGAATAGATTTTCTAATACATATTCCGGGTTGAATTGGTATAAAATCTGTTTTTGACATCACCTCAGATCCATAGAAACATAAAAAAACAGCCCATGGCAGTAGGCTGTTTTGTTTGTAATTCGCTGTCTCCACTCGTCTAAACAGAAACAGGTCTTTACCTGAAATAAGAAATGGGGTGGTAGCTGCTCTCACAGCCACCATCTATCTACTGATTAAATATTCAATTTGATTAGTCGACATTGTCATGGAGGAACTTGTTGTCTCCCATGATTTCGTCATCGTCATTCAGATTATAGCGGGATACATTGCTTTCCGAAGATGGCAGAGTATCATTCAGTCTTACCTGCTTACGCTGGTAAGCCGGCACCTCAAGCTTCTCTTTGAAGTCATCGTTGGTCATCTGACTATTATTGATGCCTCTGAGTCTCTCTTCCCTGATCCGCGCCTGCTCCATAAGCCTGTTGCGTTTCAGCTCAAGAAAATTCTTGTTACGTTCATCTTCAAACTGGTTTTCAATGGCCTGATTGCGCTTTTCAATGGCTGGCTCCTGCCTCGCCATTGGGGGTACCTCAGGTGTTGAATCCACCTCTTCGATATTGTAGGTATCTTCGAGCGAACTCATAAATGAGTAGCCTTTTTCTTCCTCTTCCTTTGGCTTCTCCTCTGCCTCAGGTTTTCTTTCGGGCTTTTCAAAGCCTGATGAGAAAAGTGTTGGTTGCGACTGTTCCGGAGCGGGTGCCTGTGCTGGTGGAGTTGCCTCCTGAGCAGGCTCTATTTTCTGACTGGTCTCCAGATCTATAACCGTTCTCTTATTACCTAATTTGGCTTCCAGCTCGGGTGCATTGAAGCCGGTAGCAATTACGGTAACACTGATACTCTGACCGTGGTCTACATCAATACCGTGACCAAAAATTACCTCAGCTTCATCACCGGCTTTGTCCTGGATGTATTCAGTGATTTCCATCAGCTCATCCATTTGCAGTTCGGCTTCTTCACCCGACACAATGGAGAGGAGAATTTTCTGAGCCCCGTGAATGTCCTTGCTATTCAGTAATGGTGAAGAGATCGCCATTTCAGCAGCACGTAGTGCACGGCCTTCGCCTTCCGTAGCGGCAGAGCCCATCACTGCAGCACCTGCATCTTTCATCACCGTTTGCACGTCCATGAAATCGACATTGACATAACCCGGTACCGTAATGATTTCTGCAATACCCTTGGCAGCAGTAGTCAGTACATTGTCTGCTTCGGCAAAGGCTTTAGAGATGGCCAGGTTGCCATGAATTTCTCTGAGCTTGTCGTTGAGAATTACGAGTACCGTATCGCAGCTTTCTTTTAGCTCGGCTATACCGCTATTCGCTGCTGCCGTTTTCTTTCTGCCCTCAAAAGAGAAGGGTGCTGTTACGATACCCACGGTCAGGATATCCATTTCGCGGGCTACCTTAGCGATCACAGGTGCCGCACCTGTACCGGTACCACCCCCCATGCCTGCTGTAATGAATACCATTTTGGTATCATCATTCAGCAATTCGCGAATATCTTCTTTGCTCTCTAAAGCGGCTCCTTTTCCTTTTTCAGGATTCGCTCCTGCTCCCAGACCTTCCGTCAGTGCGGAACCAATCTGAAGTCGGTTAGGAACGGGACTGCTTTTGAGTGCCTGTGCATCGGTGTTACACACGATGAATTCCACATCTTTAATCCCTTGATTATACATGTGGTTTACTGCGTTACTTCCTCCACCACCGACACCGATCACCTTGATGATCGACTTGTGTCTTTGTGGGATTTCGAACATATAGTTATCTGCCATGACTGTTTATTTAAGTCGGAAGTTTGAAGACCGAAGTCCGAAGTTTGGCTCGTGCTCCTATTCCGAATTTTATTATCTGATCTTTGTTTTAAAGGCTACCATCATATTCATCAGGTTAAAAGCCTCCTCATATTGGTTATTAAATTCTTCTTCACTTAGGTATTCTCGCCTTCTGGCTTTATGCAGGCACGTTACGACCTCAGCCAGTGACCGAATAGCATACCCCATAAATTTGTTGAGCTCAGGATTGGACTGCCCGATTGACCCTTCAGAAATATTCAAGGCTATAGAGTCCACCGCTCTCATCATTTGAGATGATAGGTTGAAACGTTCTTTATCAGGAAAGCCTGAAGCCAGTACATTTAAGGTTTCGCCTAAGTCCATAGCTCGCTGCCATATTTTTAATCCTTCAAATTTGAAACGATTCATACTTAACTATTTCGTTTTGCCCACATTCTCTAATTCGGCCTTCCGTCTTCCGACTTCCTACTCCGGTCTTCCTACCTCCTAATACTCATTCTTATCATTAAAATCATCCATCAAAAGGCCCTTGGTCTTGTCAATTAAACCTTTGAAGAACTCAGAACCTTTGCGCGAAGACTTTGCTTCTTTCTTAATACCCGCACCGGTTTGTTGTTTTTCCATGTACTGGTTTTCGCGCTCGTCTATCGCTCTGAAGCCTGATAGCACAAGTCCTAAAGTGGTAGCGTACATCGGGCTCTTCACCTCTTCTACTTTTGATTTGCCCAGGTGCTCATTAGGGTACCCAATGCGAGCATCCATACCGGTCATATATTCAAAGAGCTGCTTTACGTAAGCCAGCTGTGAACCACCACCGGTGATCACCAGGCCACCGGCCAGTTTACTGGCATATCCTGAAGTAATAATTTCGGCATGCACCATTTCAATTACCTCTTCCATACGTGCCTCTATGATGTGTGCCAGGTTACGAATGGAGATTTCTTTGGGAGGTCTGTTTCTCAAACCAGGAATCGAAACGATTTCGTTTGGATTGGCCTCTTCTGCTATGGCTTTACCAAACTTGGTTTTCAAGAGCTCTGCCTGATTCTGCATCACCTTACAGCCTTCCTTAATATCAGTGGTCAGGATATTACCACCGAAAGGAATTACAGCTGTGTGACGAATAATACTATCGTGGAAAATGGCTACATCGGTAGTACCACCCCCGATATCTACCAGACAAACGCCTGCTTCTTTTTCCTCATCGCTCAATACAGACATGCTGGATGCCAATGGTTCAAGGATCAGGTTTTCGATCTGAAGGCCTGCTCTCTTCACGCATTTATTAATATTTCTGATCGCATTCGTCTGTGCCGTGATTACATGGAAATCAGCCTCCAGCTTCACTCCTGACATGCCTACAGGATCTTTGATGCCATCTTCGTAATCCACGATATAATCCTGTGGCATTACATGAATGATTTCGCAACCGGGAGGCATTACGATCTTGTGAATATCATTAGACAGTCTGCTGATATCTTCTACCGTAATCTCGTCTTCCAGTGTATCACGGGTAATGCTACCGTGGTGAATCGAGCTTTTGATGTGCTGCCCGGCAATGCCCACATTGACTACACCAATGTCGATACCTGACTGCTCACTTGCTTCTGCAATGGCTTTTTCAATCGCCATTACGGTTTTGTCAATATTGGTGACAATACCGCGTATTACGCCATCAGAAACGGCTTTACCCATTCCTAATACCTCGAGTTTTCCAAACTCGTTTTTGGTCCCCACAATGGCGCAAATCTTTGTGGTTCCAATGTCTAATCCGACTACTATTTTATCCTGTTGTTGCATGGCACTTTACGTAATTTCTATTTCTAAGCGGTGAGTCTGTACGGTATGCTTTCCAGGGTCATTACCGACATCATCCACACTGTGTTATTCACATATAATTTGATCTCCATAAGCTACATTTACCCGTTTATAGGTGTTCCAACCCTTGGTTGGCATGATCTGCTTAAAGAATATTTTCAGTTTGTTAAATTTCTTTTCAATGTTTTCTGCCTGCCCGAATTCGAGTTTCTGGCGACCTACCTGCGGATGCATCACTATGTCTCCGAACCTGTTTACATTCACTTCCCCGATTTGCATGGACCAGAACCTGTCATTATTGATATAGTCAATCAGTTCGTAGAGCTGCACTGAGTAAGGGTCTTCTTCAATAGAAGCCAAGGCGGTCAGTTTGTTCAGGTAACTACCTGTGAGCACCACCACCCTTGAGGTATACTTGGCTGATACCGGCAGTATTTTACCAGTCTCACTGATGTAAGCATGGCTTCCGTTACTGGCGATCAGTCTTGCCACCGGCTTGCTCTGGTAAGCTCTTACCACCAAATGCCCTTTCAGGTCTCTGAAAACCTCAGCATCCCTCACAAAACTGTGTGACTCAATACGGTCCTCGATTTCCTTAAGGTCTACCCTGCCAAAGCGATCACCTAAAATGGAATCACGCTCATCGGCCATTACCAGTGCCATAACATCTTCTTCATCGATGAAGAAGTTGGCAGACCTGTTTTCTATCTCCACGGAGATATCTTCAATGTGGTAACCCACATCGTGTTTTACCACAAAGCCTATAGACATAAACAGCATGAGTACTACAGCTGCGAGCGTAAACACCTTATATGTCTTGCTTTTGAGTGTCATGATAATGCTTCTTTTAAAGGTTGTACCAGCTGGTCGATATCGCCAGCTCCAATGGTAAGCACCACCTCAGGTGCCCATTCTTTCACCTGTTCCACCAGGTTTTCTCTGCTGCAAACTACCTTGCGCTCCAGGGCTACGTTATCCAGCACCATTTGAGAAGTAACTCCTTCAATGGGCTGCTCCCTGGCGGGGTAGATATCGAGCATGATCAGCTCATCTGCAAGGCTCAGGCTTTTTGAAAAACCTTCTGCAAAGTCTCTGGTTCGGGTAAACAGGTGAGGCTGAAATATGGCCGTAATCTTTTTAGTAGGATACACATCTCTTACCGAGGTAAGGAATGCTTCGATTTCTACCGGATGGTGGGCATAGTCATCTATATACACCATGCCTTTTTCCTTAATGATATACTCGAACCTTCTTTTCACTCCTGCATAAGAGCTTACTCCATCTCTTATGGCGGTGTCATCGGCACCCAAGGTGCGCGTTACCGAAATAGCTGCTAGCACATTTTCTACGTTATGATAACCCGGCACATTGAGGGTCATCTTTTCAATAATCGTTTCTTCGTCTTTATAATCGAACACAAAGGCGGCATCTTCAATGCGCAAATTCTCAGCAGTGATTTCTGAGTTGCTCAGGGCATAGCCTTTGTGTTTAAAAGTGGCATCGGCCGCTACAATCTGGCTTCCGACCCCTTCTCTGGCAAAAAGTTTTCCTTCTCTGTCTATTTGTTTCACAAAGAGGCTGAAAGACTCTTTAAGCGATTCTTTATCTCCGTATATATCCAGGTGGTCGGCATCAATAGCCGTGACCACGGCCGTTTGAGGGTGCAGGGTCAGGAATGATCTATCAAACTCATCAGCCTCAATGACGGCTACCGCATCGGGTGCGTCATTCAACACCATATTGGTATTGTAGTTGGTGGCAATGCCTCCAAGGAAACCCGTACAATCTACTCCCGCTGTTTTGAGCAGGTGCACGATCATAGAGCTGGTGGTGGTTTTACCATGTGTACCTGCCACAGCAATGCTTCTCATATTCTTTGTAATGAGCCCCAGCACCTGTGAGCGCTTCATTATTTCATAGCCCTGACCCTTGAGCCAGTTCCACTGCTTATGCTCTTTGGGAATAGCGGGTGTATATACCACCAGAATCCCTTCCCTGGTTAACCTGATTCCGGGACTGATGACCTCCACCTCGTCTTCAAAATGAACGGGAATACCTTCAGACACCAATGCCGTAGTAAGCGGAGTGCTGGTCTTATCATAGCCAGACACAGCTTTGCCATTGTGCTTAAACCATCGGGCTAAAGCACTCATGCCAATTCCTCCTATACCGAGAAAATAAACGCTATGTATATCTTCCAGCTTCATGCAATCAGTTTGACTATTTCGTCTACTATTTCATTGGCAGCATCGGGTTTCGCCAATGCCTTGATCTTTTCACTTAGTACTTTTTTCTGCTGCTCATCATTGAGCAGTTTGATGGCCTCGTCAATGAGTTTTTCTCTCGCTTCACCATCCTTCACCAGTATAGCGGCATCATTTTCCACCATGGCTTTGGCATTTTTGGTTTGGTGATCTTCTGCCACATTAGGCGAAGGCACAAAAATGGTGGGCTTACCTGCAATGCTCAGCTCTGATACTGACAGCGCCCCTGCACGGGATATTACCACATCAGCCGCGGCATAGGCCAGATCCATTTCTTTCAGGAATTCGAAGAGCAGAATATTATCGGCTCCTTCAAAGCCCTTCAGCTTTTCCTGCATTTCTGCATGGTAAAACCGGCCACATTGCCAGATCACCTGAATACCAGCATCAATCAGCTTCTGCAGGTTGAGTATCATACTGTCGTTGAGCGTTCTTGCTCCAAGACTACCCCCTAAAATCATCAGGGTTCGCTTTCCGCTTTCAAAGCCAAAATGCTTCAGTGCTTTTTCTTTCTTTCCTTCCAGTTCTACAATGTCTTTGCGTACGGGGTTTCCGGTTAGTGCCACCTTCTCGGCTGGAAAGAACTTATCCATATTAGGGTAAGCGACACAGATTCTCTGCACCTTTTCCGCCAATAGCTTATTGGTGAGCCCGGCATAGGAATTTTGCTCCTGAAGTACAGCCGGTACCTTTTTCTTCGTAGCCATTTTGAGAAGCGGACCGGAAGCATAACCCCCTACCCCTACTACTACATCGGGCTTAAAGTCTTTTACGATCTTTTTGCTCTTGCTTAAGCTGGAGAGCACTTTGAATGGAAAGGAAAGGTTATCGAGCGTGAGCTTTCGCTGCAGACCGCTGATCCAAAGGCCAATGATCTTATAACCGGCTTCGGGTACTTTTTGCATTTCCATTTTGCCTTGTGCGCCCACAAAAAGCACTTCCGCACTTTTGAAGCGATCACGAAAGGCATTGGCAATGGCAATGGCCGGATAGATATGACCTCCGGTGCCTCCTCCGCTGATAATGATACGATATGGTTCTTTTCGCTCTATGACTAAACTGCTTTAGCTGTATTTCTTAATTCTCCTGTTACCGGAGTAAAGTCTTCTTGTTCTCCACGGCTTACGCTGAGTACAATACCCAAAGAAAGCCCGGTGAATAGCATGGAGGTACCCCCCATACTGATTAGCGGCAGGGTCTGACCCGTTACCGGCCCCAAGCCTACGACTACCCCTATATTCACCAGAGCCTGGATGACAATGGCGAAGGTGAGCCCGGCAGATAAAAGCCCTCCAAAGGCCCGATCGCTATTGGCGACCACCCGCATACCCCGGTAGAGTAGCACTATGTACAGAAAGAGCACAAAGAGCCCTCCTATCGTACCGTATTCTTCGATAATGATGGCGTAGACAAAATCAGAGAAGGCTTCGGGTAAGAAGTTTCTCTGAATACTTTTACCCGGTCCCAGGCCGAGTACGCCACCATTTGCCATGGCAATATTGGCCTGCTGCATCTGATGAGGTAGTTCCTCTCCACTGAGGAAAGCCTCAACCCTATTCATCAGTGTTGGCCCACGTTCACCAAACTTGATGGCAACTACCCCAACCAAAAGACCTACGGCAGCCAGCATACCCAAATACTTTACCGGCACGCGCCCGATAAACAGAATAAGCATGGCCGTAAGAAAAAGCATAATGGCCGTTGAGAAATTGGTCATGGCGATCAGCCCGCAGATTATGCCACACCAGGTGAGCATAGGCACCAGGGTTTCTTTGATATCATCAATTTTCTGCTGTCTCTTCGACAGCATCCCTGCCAAAGCGGCTACCAGGGCCATTTTCGCTAAATCAGAAGGCTGAAACTGTAGCCCGATAAAGGGCAAAACGATCCAGCGCGAAGCATCATTTACGGTTGTACCAAACTTCCACGCATAAAACAGCAAAGGCACTGAGGCTATCAGTGCATATCTGGCGATTTTAGAGTAGTACCGGAAGTCTATTTTATGGGCTATCCACATGACCACCAGCCCAAGCACGACCATGATGGTATGCCGGAACAGATAGTACTCCGTATTGCCTCCCTGGTGTTTATAGGCCAGGGAACCGGTAGCACTGTACACTACCAAAATACTGATGACCGACAGACATACCACGACCATCCAGATGATAGGGTCGCCCTGGATATGCTTATCCGTCCACTCCTTCACTTTCGTCATCATAGCGCTAAAACGGCTTTTTTATACTGCTCTCCTCTGTCTTCGTAACTGCTGAATAAATCGAAGCTTGCACAGGCAGGAGACATCAAAACGGTGTCGCCCGGTTCGGCCAGTTCTTTGGCCATCCTCACTGCTTTGATCAGATCGTTTGTGGCTTTTACCACCGGCACGATATTCTCAAAAGCGGTCCATAATTTCGAATTATCCTTTCCTAAACAGATCAAGGCTTTTACCTTGTCCTGTACCAATGCCTCAATGAGGCCGTAATCATTTCCTTTATCTATACCTCCTGCTATCCATACTAAGGGCGTATCGAAAGCACCGAGGGCGTAAAACACTGAATCTACATTGGTTGCTTTTGAGTCGTTGATGTACTCTACCTGCTCTAAAGTGCGAACAGGTTCCAGACGGTGCGGGGCGTTTTTGAACGTACCCAGTGCCTGAACCAAATCCTCTCCTTTTACTCCTGCCAACAGGGCTGCCTTACCAGCAGCGGTGACATTGAGTAAATTGTGAAATCCCTTAATTGAGATACCCGCTCTGGGGGCGGATACCTCAATATCAGGGACACAAAACAACCTATCATTTTGTGTAAATGAAATCTCGGCAGCGTCTCTGCTGAGTGTATAAGTATGCACACTGAGATCGCGTGTGAACTCAGTGATATTTTTCCCGATATAAGGGTCGTCCATCCAATAGATGGCATTACCTCCGGGGTGTACCATGTCGAAAATCCGCATTTTTGATGCGAGATATTTCTCAAAGTCGTTGTCGTAGCGATCCAGGTGATCGGGTGTTACGTTCAGTAAAATCGCTATGTCTAATTTCAATTCGTAGGAGTCGTCCAGCTGGAAGCTGCTCAGTTCGAGCACGTACCAGTCAAAGTCTTTCTCCAATACCTGCCTTGCAAAGCTCTGACCTACATTACCGGCCAAACCCACATGAAAGCCTCCTGCCTTGAGCAGGTGGTGGGTAAGCATAGCGGTGGTGGTTTTACCATTGGTACCGGTGATCCCGATGAGCCTGGCGGATGTATATTTTGAAGCAAACTCAATCTCTGATATGATCAGGTTACCATTGGCTCGCAGGGCTTTTACCATAGGAGCGGTATCAGGAATACCCGGGCTTTTGATTACCAGGTCGCTTTTGAGAATGCGCTTTTCAGAGTGTTTACCTTCTTCGAAGGCAATGCCTGCACGCTTAAGATCTGCCTGGTAGGTGGCTTTGATTTTTCCGAAATCAGACACAAAGACCTCATACCCCTTTGCTTTTGCAAGCAAGGCTGCACCGATTCCGCTTTCGCCTCCTCCCAGTATGGTGAGTGTCTTTGTCATTTGTTGAGTTACTCTATTCTTTTCGTTCTTGTTCTTTCTACCCCCTTATGTTCCCCCTAAGAGGGGGAAAGCAGGAGAGGTGAAAACCACGGATCACCTCAGCTTCAAGGTGGCCAGTGTTAAAATTGCTAACAGTATTCCCACGATCCAGAACCGGGTTACGATCTTGGCTTCAGGGATTTCCATTTTCTGATAGTGGTGATGTAGCGGAGACATCTTAAAGATTCTTCTGCCTTCACCGTATTTTTTGCGGGTGTACTTGAAATAGCTCACCTGCAGAATCACCGACATATTTTCAATGAGAAAAATGCCGCACATCAATGGAATTAAAAGTTCTTTTCTGAGCACGAATGCCAATACGGCAATCACGCCCCCAAGGGAGAGACTGCCTGTGTCGCCCATGAAGACTTGTGCGGGAAAGGCATTATACCAGAGAAACCCAACACAAGCCCCCACGAAGGCAGCACAAAAGATTACCAACTCACCGGAGTTGGGTATGAACATGACATTCAGATAATCTGAGAAGATGGCGTTACCGGAGATGTAAGCGAAAATGGCCAAGGTGAGGCCTATGATCGCTGAGGTGCCGGCAGCAAGCCCATCGATACCATCCGTGATATTCGCCCCATTGGATACTGCTGTGACTATAAAAATCACGATGAGTATGTACAATGCTGCGTTGACCCAATCAATGTCGAATGGTAATATTTTACTGTAATCGAACTCGTTGTCTTTGACGAAGGGAACGGTAGTGATAGTAGACTTTACGTCTTCAAAAGCAGGCTCTGCCTGAGCGCCCTGAGCCACCTGCTCAACCGGCACTTCACTGAACTCTCTCACCTTAACATCGTCATGAAAGACAAGTACGGCCCCTACAAAGAGACCTATCGCTACCTGACCAACTATTTTAAATTTGCCAGCCAGGCCTTCTTTATTTTTCTTAAAAACCTTGATGTAATCATCCAGGAAGCCGATAAGGCCCAGACCAATGGTGGTCACCAGAAGCAGGATGATGTAAATATTATCGAGCTTGGCGAAGAGCAGCGTAGGCACGATGATGGCAGCTATGATAATAAGTCCACCCATGGTTGGGGTTCCCTTCTTTTCCATCTGACCGGCTAATCCTAAATCACGAATAGATTCACCTACTTGCTTTTTCTGCAGCATGCGAATGAGGGTCTTACCAAAGGTGATGGTAATAAGCAAAGAGATGAGCGTAGCCATGCCCGCCCGGAAGGAGATATACTGAAACACTCCGGCCCCGGTCAGGTCAAACTTTTCATCGAGATATGTGAACAGGTAGTATAACACGCTATTAGTTTTGCTTATGAATGAGGTCCAACATCTCTTTTAAAACCTTTCGGTCATCGAAGGGGAAGCGTTCTCCTTCAATTTCCTGGTAGGTTTCATGGCCTTTACCAGCCACCAGTATTATGTCTTTTGGCTCGGCCAGCGAGCTGGCTGTTTTGATGGCTTCTTTTCTATCGGCCATTACCAAAGTTTTTCTATAGTTTGAAGGGCTTACGCCTTTCTGCATATCTTCTATGATCGTTCCGGGCTCCTCATGTCGAGGATTGTCGGAAGTGAGTACTACTTTATCACTGAACTCACAGGCAATGCGGGCCATCTCAGGTCGCTTGTCCTTGTCACGGTTGCCACCACAGCCCACCACGGTAATTACCTTTTCATTACCGGTTCTGAATTTCTTGATAGTTTCGAGTACATTCTCGAGCGCATCTGGTGTATGAGCATAATCCACAATAGCGGTGATACCCGTAGCGGTTAACACCTGCTCGAATCTTCCGGGAGCGGGATTGAGGTTTGACAGGTGCTGAAGCACCAGTTCTTCATCTTCTCCCATGATGGAAGCCACTGCAAAAACCGAGGTGAGGTTATAGGCATTAAAATCACCAATAAGCTTAAACCATACATCATGCCCGTTGATGTTCATTTCCAGACCCTGCAGGGTACTTGAGAGCACCTTAGCCTTGAAATCAGCCATACTTTTGAGGGCATATCTGAACTTGGTAGCCTTGGTATTCTGAAGCATCACCGGACCTCTTTTATCGTCACCATTGGTGAGTGCGAAAGCTGCTGCCGGAAGCTTATCAAAGAAGCCCTTCTTCGCTTTGATGTATTCATCAAAAGTCTTGTGGTAGTCCAGATGATCGTGGGTGATATTGGTAAAGAAGCCTCCTTTAAAGGACAGACCTGTAACCCTGTGCTGTACCACCGCATGTGAGCTTACCTCCATAAAGCAATGTGTACAGCCCTTTGCAATCATTTGATTCAACAGCTCATTGAGCTTGATAGCATTGGGAGTGGTATGCGTGGTAACCAGTACCTCGTCATTGATTTTATTCTCTACCGTAGAAAGCAGACCTACATTGTAGCCGAGCTCCCTGAAGAGATCGTATAGCAATGTGGCGCAGGTAGTTTTTCCGTTGGTCCCTGTAACACCCACCAAAGCGAGCTTTTCACTGGGCCTTCCGTAGAAATTAGAAGCCATGATTCCCATAGCTTCGGCTGAATTGGCCACCTCAATATAGGCAACACCCTCTGCCAGCTGAGCGGGTAGCTCCTCGCAGACAATCGCTGCCGCACCACTTTCTACAGCCTTGGTGATATAATCATGACCATCGACCTGAGCACCACGGATAGCAATAAAGGCACAGCCCTGCTCTACCTGACGAGAGTCAAGCACGAGAGATGCTATATCAGCCTCCATGTCTCCGGAAGTTTGCTTCAAAGAGACCTTGTACAATATATCCTTCAATTCAGGCATTAGCCCAGCTCGATTGTTATGGTTGTTTTTCCTTTGTTGATTCTTTTACCGGGGCTGACCGATTGCTTACGCACTCGGCCAGTGCCGGTAATCGAAACTTTTAACCCTTTATTCTCAAGTAAATAAAGTGCGTCCCTGAGTGTCATTCCCTGTACATTCGGTACCAGGTCTGACTCGCTGTGATTACGCCTCCACTTGATGGCATTATTATCCACCCTGGTTCTTACCCATTCCAAATCTTCCCCCTCGGGATGATTGGAAATTCCCAACTCGTTACACAACTGTCTCAATTCATCAAAATGCCCAGCGCGAATCATAGGAAACGTTCCTTGCTCCGCGATGGTGGTTGATTCGAACTCCTTATGGATATCCAAATCCTGCGAATAAATCATATCCGCAATTTCTTTAAATACTGGTGCTGATATCCTTGAAGCATAGCTGTTCCAGCCTGTAGGGTCATCAATTACCACTATGGCAGAATACAGAGGCTCGTCTGCAGGAAAATAGCCTGCAAATGAAGTGTAGTAGCGCTGAGCGGTATACTTACCCCTGATTAGCTTCTGTGCCGTACCCGTTTTACCCGCGATGGAGTAGTGAGTGTTTTTGATATTCTTAGCCGTACCGCGCTCCACTACACCCTCCAGCATAGCTCTGAGTTTTTTAAGAGTAGACTTAGATGCAATTCGCTTTTGAATAGTCTTGGTTTTGAAAGTCTTTACCGGCTCATTGGCCCTTTGGATACTTTTAACAATGATAGGCTGAATCATACGACCATCGTTGGCTACCGCATTGTAAAGCGCCAGTGTTTGTAGCGGTGTTACTGCGGTTTCATAGCCTACAGACATCCAGGGAAGACTTAAACCACTCCAGCTGTCATCATCGGTATTTTTCACATAAGGCACTCCCTCTCCCATCATCTGGAAGTCAAGCAGTTGCCCATAGCCTGTTTCTTTAATGGCATCGATAAATCGCTGAGGATTGTCTCCAAAGATGCTATCCACCAGCATGGACACCCCTACATTCGAGGACTTTTCAAAAACCTGCTGTACGGTGATTTTGCCATAGCCACCCGTCCTGGCACTTTCATCCCTCATTTTTTTATTATAGAACTCTTTCACTCCATTCCCGGTATCCACTGTATCTTCCAGGTTGACCTTGCCTTCTTCCAGCAGCGCGATCATGGAGGCAAGCTTGAAAGTAGAGCCGGGGTCATTCAGACCAGCCACTGCGTAATTCATGGTCTCTGCATAACCGCCCCCCTTTTGTTTGGTAAGGTTTGAAATAGCTTTGATTTCACCGGTCTGCACCTCCATCAGCACAACAGACCCAAAATTAGCATTATGCTTCTCCAGCGCTCTGAGCAGGGCGTTCTGCGCCACATCCTGCAGGTTGATATCAATGGTGGTGTGAATGTCGTAACCATCTTCCGGCTTGATATCAGAAGATGCATTGACGGGCTTCCAGTTATTACCCGCTACACGCTGGTACAAGCCTTCACCGTCCTGACCGGCCAGGTAATCGTTGAAGCTCCTCTCTATACCTACGCCCACGCCCTCACTCTCTTTCATATAACCCACCGTTCTTCTGGCAAGGCTTCTGAAAGGCATGTGACGCTTATCTGTTTTGTGGAAGATGACACCACCCAACATCTGCCCCCTGCGAAAGATGGGCCATTGCTCCATCATCTCTTTCTCCTGATAGTTGATCGTTTTCTTGTTGATCAACACATACTTCTTCTTGCTCTTCCGGGCTTCCGAGATCTTCCGCTTGTAGTGATCAGCAGAATAATCTCGATAAAAGCCGGAAATAAGGTGTGAAAGGGAGTCTATTTTCGTGTCAAAGAGCTTATCTGATACCAAAGACGGATCATAGGCAACTTTGTAAAATGGTAATGAAGTAGCGAGCAAGTCGTTTCCTGAAGCATAAATGCTCCCCCGGGTGGCTTTGATTGTTTTATAATCCAGCCCGATCTCTTCAGCCTTTTGACGCCACAGTTCGCCTTCCACATATTGCACATCGATCATGCGATACACAACTGCCAAAACGAAAACCACCACCGCCAAAAAGGCCAATCTTACGCGCAGTAATATCGACTTTTTAATATTCACCCTCTTCCGCTACTATTTTATAAGGTGGTTTTTTACTTTCTTCTAAACCTAAAGCCTTTACCTTCTTTGCTACCTCCGATTGCTTACTACTATACATATAGTCAGCTTCCAGTGTAGTCACATCAGCCCTCAAATCTTCCACCTCAGTCTCCAGCTTATCAATTTTTCTTACCGTACGCTCTGCATAGTGAGTATTCCATACATAGATCACCCCCAGCAGCACCGCAAACACAATCTTGGGCAGATACCTCACAGGAAAGCCTCTTTCGAGCGATGAGTCATTTTTAACCCAACGAGACATCCAGCCAAACAGACCACTGCCTGCTGGTTTTGATTTGTCTTCTATCTTGAATTTGTTTTCTGCCACTTTTTAGTCAATTGGTTAATTTGTCAACGGTGAATTAATGAGATTCACTTATTCAGAGCTGACGCCTCAACGATTCCATTTTCCATCCATCGGGACCGAAATCCCCACAGATTATATTTTTTCAGCCACCCGAAGCTTAGCACTTCTGGCCCTGTTGTTTACTTTCAATTCTTCTTCAGAAGCCGTAACCGGCTTTCTGGTAATTGCCTTCAGAGGCTTCAGCTGATTCCCGAAGAAATCTTTCTCTACTTCACCGAAGATTTTGCCCTTGTTGATAAAGTTCTTCACCATTCTGTCTTCAAGCGAATGGTAAGACTCAACAACAAGCCTCCCTCCCGGCTTCAACACCTCGACTGCCTGGTTGAGAAAATCTTCCAGGGCTCCCATCTCATCGTTTACCTCCATGCGAATGGCCTGAAACACCTGGGCGTAATATTTAAACTCCCTACCCCTGGGGGCCAAAGATTTTAGCAACTCAATAAGGTCTGCCGTGGTTTCGAAGGGTCTTGAAAAGCGCTCAGATACAATTGCTGCGGCAAGCGTCTTTGCATTTTTCACTTCTCCATAAATCCCCAAAAGCTTATGCAGTGCTGCTTCATCATACTCATTCACCACTTTTTTAGCCGTTAGTTGAGCATTCTGATCCATGCGCATGTCCAGGTCAGCCTCTGACCGGGTTGAAAAACCCCGCTCGGGTTCATCTATCTGGTGGGATGAAATACCTAAATCAGCCAGGATACCATCTACCTGCCTGATGCCATGAAGCTTTAAATACCTTTTGAGGTACCTGAAGTTTGCCTCTATAAATGTGAAAGAACGTTGTTCTATTTGCTCAGCATTCAGCTTCGCGTCAGCATCCTGATCGAAACCAAAAAGTCTGCCCTCAGCACCCAAGTGCTTTAATATCTCCCGGGAATGTCCACCGCCACCAAAAGTGACATCTACATACACACCACCCTGCTTAATTTCCAGCCCGTTGATACACTCATTGAGCATGACTGGTACGTGATACTCAGCCATCAGTCGTCAGCCAAAAGTCTTTCCGCCATCTGCGAGTATTCGTTCGCATCCTGAATGAGGTATTCTTCATAGCGATCAGGATTCCAGATTTCTACCCGGTTACCCATCCCTACAAGCACTACTTCTTTTTCAAGCCCGGCAAAAGCCATCATCCGTTTTGGGATATTCACCCGCCCGGCACTGTCCAGTTCTACATCCATATGCCCCCTGAAAAAACTTCTCTGGAACCTACGGTGCTCATCGTTGAATTCGCTTAGCGCCTTCACTCGTGAATTGATCTTTTTATACTCCAGCGCAGTGTATAGCACCAGGCAAGGCTCGAAGCCTCGTCTGAGTACAAGCTCGTTTCCATTTACCTCCGGTAGTGCAGCCTTTACCTTGGAAGGTAAAGCCAGCCTGCCCTTAGCATCGAGCTTACAATCATATTCACTGGTAAAAAACGACATGTCACACCTGAACTAATACAAAGCTAGAAAATATTCCCCACTTCCTACCACTACCACCCACATTTTCCCACTTTTCTCTAAAACTATTGATTTAGTAAGGCAAAAACAACCCCGGGCGGAATATTTATTGGTGCAAAGCCACCATAACCAAACAAACCTAACTTGCTGAAAATCTATTACTTAGATAGATATAGACTCAAGAAAAGGAGACTCGTAAGTAGAAATGGAGAAAAGTATAGAGAAGTGGAGTATTTGCCCAACAGCTACTATGAAGGCCTGTATGAGTGACTGATATTTAGCTAAAACGAGCCGAAAAGACGAGAAGGTGTGGTGTAGTGGGACACTATGCGCTACCCCCAAATAAGAACGACCTGCCTGACAGCAAGTCGTTCTATCGCATTTCTTAGGTATGTTCTTTTCTGTCAGTAGACGAGTGTCTAAAGTGCTCTGATAATCACCCTACCGGCTGTACCAGTCACCCTTGGGGTACCCCTGATGCTATTGATAAACCTGTAAGGATTCACTCCTTTTCTGATCAGGTAGTTTCTGATGATCACTACTCGTTTTCTGGCCAGTTCGAAGTTCTCTTGTGACGACAAGCCTCTGTCTCCGTAGCCATTCAGCTCTACTTTGAAGGACTCATCTTCCAGCATCATTTCAGCCAGTCGATCGAGTGCTGCTCTTTGTTCCGGGCGAATGATATCGCTACCAGGGTTGAAGGCCACAAAGTCCAGCGGCAACCTGTAAATATCGTTAGGATCAACTTGCGGGGTTCTGCCTGGCCTCAGCACAGGATCGGTAACCGGTGTGGCAGTACTATCGCCTTTGACAGGATCGCCCGCTTTGACAGGATCATCTGCCTTAATTGGATCTTCAGTCTTAATCGGATCTTCAGTTTTAATCGGATCTTCTGCTTTCACAGGCTCTTTAGGAGCATCGGGATCAACCTTACAACCACTGAACTGGCCAGCCTCGGTCGGACACTTATCTTCAGCATCGGGAATACCGTCACCATCCTGATCCGGACACCCATTAACAGTACCGGCAACATCTGGACACTTATCTTCCACATCCATTACGCCATCACCATCTCTGTCTGGGTAAGGACAGCCATCATTGTCTTTAGGACCAAAATCCGTTGGGCAAGCATCTTTACTATCCGGCACTCCATCTCCATCGGAATCCGCCTTTTTACCTAAGGAAAGACCAGCCCCAATCGAAAACTCTCTATAGCTCACTGAGCTATTTATACGATATGATGCAGAAGCTGTCATCTTAAATCGCTCATTAATTTTATAATCGAACCCTAATATGGGTGAAGCCACAAGATCAGTTCCTGAGGCTCCTTCTATCACCGTTTTGTCAAAAGAGAGAATACCCAGTCCCAGTCCCAGAAAGGGAGCAAACCTAGCTTCTTCCGGCATAAGCTTCCCGTTGGTAAACTTATACTTACCCATCAATTGCCCACCAAAATGATTGGCCCTTAATCGAGATAGCTCAGACTCGTATACATCACCTACTGAAAAGGAGAGAGACAGGTTAAATGAGCTAGTCAGATAACGTTCAATTCCCACGGTCACACCTGAGCCATCAACACTAAAAGCACCTTTTAGCGGAATTCTCAGAACAGAGCCATACTGGTTATTGTTATAAGCAATGCTTAACCAGTTTTTATCATCATTAGTTTGTGCACTGAGGTTGAGGTAAAAAATACAACCAATCAGAATTAATAAGTACTTCTTCATCAGTAGGAAAATTGAAAAAGGGAATAGAGCCTACGGCAATATAAGGGGTTTTGTCTTGAACAAGTAGTTTTTAATGCGAAGAAAATCTATTCGTCTATACCAAGTCACATACATTTGTCATTCTTCATCTTTAATTCTTCGCATTTCCAGCGTCTGAACTGCCAGTTGACAATATATCATTTGTATCTGCTCCCAACTCAGGCGGGGTTGACAATATATGCTTTTGAGAATTGTTTTGAGGAACCGCCATAAAGTTTTTTACTCCCGTCACTCCTCCTGCTTGTAAGAGCCAATGGTCGGATGGATTTGCAAAGACTTCGTCAATTCTTCGTACCAAACCCGCAGGCACCCGAGCAGCGCCTAAGTCTGACAGCAGTTCGTTGGCCATAACTTCCCTGATTGAACGCGAAAGTACCTGATTAAGGCCTTCACGATTTAAAACCCTACCGGTGTTGTTATTAAAGTCTTTGTGACGATGCAGGGAAATTCCCAAAACCTCATTCAATGCCTCAAACTGACGATCATTTCCTACAGCCAGGATGACCTGCTGATTATCCCTGGTTTCAAAAACATCTCCATAAGGAGCAATGTTGGGGTGCTCATTACCACTTCTGCGAGGCACCATACCACCCACCAACCAGTTTGAGGCCTGATTGGCCAGGGAACTTACAGCGGCATCTATCAGCGACACGGGTACATAACTACCTTTTCCTGTGCGCATGCGATTAATCAATGCAACCAGCATACCTTGCTTCAGGTGGTGCGCTGCCAGCACGTCAATGAGCGCAACAGGCATTTTAAGAGCTCCGCCCTCCTTCTCACCATTGATACTCATAAAGCCCGATTCAGCCTGGATCACTGCATCATATCCTACTCGCTGATCATCAGTGCCATAGCCTGTGATATGGCCATAAATAAGAGAGGGGTTGATCGCGGCAAGGGTATCATAGTCCACTCCCAGCTTCTGAGCATCTCCTAGCTTGTAGCTGGCAATGACCATATCGGCATCGTCAACCAAACCATGTAAGCTCTTCTGAGATTCTGTATCTTTCAAATCAAGTAAAACCGATTTTTTGCCCCAGTTAACAGAGCAAAAGTATGAGGACAGACTCCCTTTTTTCTTCTCTCCCTGAAACAACCAGGAGCGTGTTACATCCCCTTGTGTACTTGGATTTTCAATCTTGATCACTTCAGCCCCCAGTTCAGCAAAGAACTGACCTACTGAGGGGCCGGCCAGGACTGAAGCGAGTTCTATTACTTTAAGCTTGTCAAACATTTTTTCCTAAACTACCTGATGGTCAAAGCTAAAAATTTGAAGGCCAATAATTACATAGGAGCAGGTCTTATCGAAAACAATAAAGATTTCCTGAATAACGTACTTTTGATATACATTTGTGGCTATGGTGAAAACTGTAAAGAGTCTGATTTTCTTATTGGTTGGTTTTGTTCTTTTTTCCTGTGGGTCGGATGACCCGGGCCAGGAAGAGGCCAGCGATCTCGTACTGTATAAAATTGACTATATCAATCAGACCTTTGAAGGAGGTATCACCTTGTCACCAAGGCGAATTGCCGGAGGGTTCAGTTCCGATATTCCGCTGGAAGTTGACAAAGAACCGGCAGACATGACTAATGATGGTTCTATAGCCATTATTTATCAACCGACTCTTGATCAGGTTTTTCAAGGTGTGTTGACTCAGAGCGGGGAGCCTGAAATTTTCTACCCGGCCTTTATTGATGCCAGTGGTTTTCTAAGACTGAATGCTTCTGTTGCTTTTCCATCCGGCACTCAAATACAGTCGATTGACGGTGATCACTCACAGGCACCAGTTGCTGATATCTGGGGAGCCATAGCTGACCTGGGCCTTACAGAGTTTATACTTAATGATGATACAAGAATTGGTCTTTTTCTCTATCAGCCTAATGCAGACCCGGCCTTCTCTGCTAACTGGGACTGGATTCTTATGCTTTATAACCCATAGCATCAAAGAGGGCCTTTAACAACTCGATTCCATGGCTTAAAAAAGTCGCAGACACCATTAAGGTTAATTTCCTAACTTAGTTGTCTCTGATTTGCAAACCGTAACTATACTACTATGAAGAACTTTGTAAAGGTATTTTATGCCCTGGCCCTTTTGGCTGTTATATCATCCTGCACAAGTACTGAAGGCACTACAAATCAACCCAAAGACTTTTCAAGCTACTCAGATCTGGCCTCAGCATTGCGGAGTATCGGGGGGTTACAGGTAAGCGGAACAGGGGATAACATCATTGTTACACTCAGAGGCATGAGCACTATTAAGCTCAATACTCAGCCGCTTTATGTGGTTAACAACATTCCTGTTGGTAATGCCTACTCCGATGCCAACTCTATGGTAAACCCCAGTGAAATAACCTCTATCAGAGTCTTAAGGGGATCTTCCGCCACGACCATTTATGGAGAAGACGGCAATGCCGGTGTTATTTTAATCAAGACTAAAGTCACTAATTAACAAGGGACTGTTGTGACAGGGCTCACAAACAAGAAGGCTCCTTTAACTAAAAACAGAGGTGCTCTTCCCAAGTAAAGTCGGTTCTACAGCTATTGTGTAAGAGCCTGATTTACATTAACTTTAATAGTCCAACTAAGATATTACGCTTATGAAAAGCTCGGTAAAAACCTCTCTTTTGTGCATTGTTCTGTTTATGGTGGCCAGCTGTGCCGGCACAGATGATTACAATAGAAAAGCCAGGGATTTTTCTCAGTACTCTAACCTGGCCGAGGCTATCAGAAGTGTGGGTGGTGTGCAGGTCACAGGGGGAAACACCATGGCAGGTGTCAATCAGGCCGTGATTTCTTTAAGAGGCCAATCGAGTCTGTTTCTGGACACTCAACCCCTATACGTGGTTGATAATGTACCCATTGGAAACAATTATAACGTAGCCAACAACCTGGTTCATCCTACAAATATCGTATCCATCAGAGTGATAAGAGGAACCACGGGTAGTACCATTTATGGTGAGGATGCCAATAGCGGTGTGATTATTATCAGAACCAGAGATTACAAAGTAAAAAAGGGAGGACCAACAGGATAGTCAACGATCCTATTTTGTTCTTTCTATTGTATAGGTAACGAGTTCTCCCAGAGACTTACGGTAATCGGATTCAGGAAATAGCTCCAGTATCTGCTGCGCTTTATTAAAGTAGGATTGCATCACCTCTTTGGCATAATCTATACCCCCTGATGCTTTTACAAAATCGATTACCTCTCGTACTTTTCTGGGCTGATCACTCTTGTTCTTTATAAGCCTGATGATATGCCTTCTTTTACTGCTACTTGCTTTTTGTAGTGCATAGATAAGCGGCAGCGTCATTTTCTTCTCCTTAATGTCTATGCCCAGCGGCTTACCTATCTCCTCCACGCCATAATCAAAAAGGTCGTCTTTGATCTGAAACGCCATCCCTACATTCAGGCCAAATTCCTTCATTTGCTTTATATCATCCTCACTGGCACCGGAGGCGGCTGCCCCTACGGCACAGCATGAGGCTATAAGCGAGGCCGTCTTCTGGCGTATAACATCGTAGTACACCTCTTCTGTAATATCCAGGTTGCGGGCCTTGGCCATTTGCAGCAACTCCCCTTCGCTCATCTCCCGCACCGCTTCAGAAACAATTTTCAACAGGTCAAAATCGCCATTGTCAACAGAGAGCAAAAGCCCTCTTGACAGAAGAAAATCTCCTACGAGCACCGCAATCTTATTTTTCCAGAGGGCATTAATTGAAAAGAAATTTCTACGGTAATTTGAATCGTCTACGACATCATCATGTACCAGCGAAGCCGTGTGCAAGAGTTCTATAAGTGAGGCACCGCGGTAAGTTCTTTCAGAAATAGTTCCGACCACTCCTGCGGAAAGAAAAACAAACATAGGCCTCATTTGCTTACCCTTTCGCTTGACAATGTAGTCCATGATCTTGTCCAACAAAAAGACCTTGCTTTTCATGAAAGACCTGAACTTAATCTCAAACTCACCCATCTCAGAATCAATGGGTGCTTGTATGTCTTTAAGTCTAAGCGGCATCAGTAATAAGGAGCTACAATAATAACAGGTAAAGCCCCAAGGACAAAGGTTATCAATTCTTATTTAGAAAGGTGATTTGATCAACCTGATCAGCACTCTGCCAATAAGAATCAGAGATTACGAGGACGAAAACGTATGAGCAATTCAAAGCCAATGTAAGAGTGTACCTTGGCTCCCCTTACCTCCTCACTCAGCCAGTTGTATGTCATTTTAAATGTGGTATTGACGCTACTCGCAGCCCAACCTACCCTGAATCGCTGAATACTATTGTAGATTTCTTCGGTATGTGGGCTGTTGTCTTTCCACAGGCTACCCTGAATCGTAACATTATGGCCTACCCACTGCGCACCATAGCCAAGAAAAAAGTAGGCGTGCCTTTCAAAACCATTTCTCCTACGGCCGATAATTGCACTTTTGAATGCAGACTCATCCAGGGATTGTAGCTTACCAAAACGAAAATCGGCCTGCTGCATGGCATTGATAAAGCCTGTACCCAAAACAGCGCTTGAAGTAGTGATGAGGTCTATGCTGTTTTTCAATAAAGGGAACTGATAGCTGTAGTTGGCTTTGAGGTTGAAAACCAATTCATTTCTTATCTGGGAGTCCCACCCCTGCGGTTCAGGAAAACCAAAATTGCGGTGGTACCAGGTTTGAAAACCGTCAGCCCCGGAGATACTCCCCACTACGCCAAGCTCAGCACCATAGGTTAGTGCTTGATTAGCTTTAGGAAAATCCGAAATAGTGAGGCCCGTGTATAACCAACCCGCATAGGGTCTGTCGTAATCAGCAATATCTGTAAGCGTGAGGTCCCTGGGCGTAAAGAATTTCTGTGATAGCTCAAGCTCAATAATCCGTTTGGTATCTTCTTTATGGCCAATACCCAGAAAAGAACGCTTTTCCGGAATAAACCTGAAATGGATCAAGGCGCCATTTGAATAGTAGCGATCTGTATTTTGCAAGAGATAAACGTCATTCTCAGTAGTAATGGATAGCTCCTGATGGAAGTAATCAGATTGGGCAATAAGCCCGGAAAACATGATAAGAGAAAGAGCAACTGAAAAAAGATACCTGCGGTACATAGTGGAAAAATGACAGGCGTAAAAGTGTTAATAATTTATAATTTTACCCACCTTTCATAGAGAAAATGCCAAATAGCGAAAACCGATTAAGTAGTTTACTAGACAAAAGGTCTTTGAGCAACAGCTATCGGTCACTCTCCCCTCAGACCCTGGAGTTAATTGATTTTTCTTCGAATGATTACCTGGGACTTGCCCGGTCTGAAAAACTAAAAAATGACATCATTCAAGCTTATACCCGGATAAGCTCCACTAAAAACGGTTCCACAGGCTCCCGTCTGCTTACCGGTAGTTCTGCCGTATTGCAGAAAACGGAGAATGAGCTGGCCCGACTTTTTCAGTCAGAAACAGGACTACTCTTCAGTTCAGGCTATATGGCCAACCTTGCATTTTTCTCGGCTGTGCCTCAAAAGGGAGATACCATACTCTATGATGAGCTATCCCATGCCTGTATCAAAGATGGCTGTAGGCTCAGCCTCGCTCAAAAGTTTCCTTTCAGACATAATGACCTGCACCAACTGGAGCAAAAACTATCGAGGGCCAGGGGAGAAATCTACATAGCGTGTGAGGCAGTTTACTCCATGGATGGTGACTTTGCTCCGCTCACTGGGCTGACAGTATTAGCAGAACGCTATGGCGCCAAACTGGTAGTAGACGAGGCACACAGTACGGGTGTATTCGGGCACCATGGCTCAGGCCTTGTCAACGCACTGGGAATCAGCGACAAGATATATGCCTCCATTTACACCTTTGGCAAAGCCATGGGAGTACACGGTGCCTTTGTATCAGGTAGCCAAACGCTCAGAGAGTTTCTGATCAACTTTGCAAGGCCTTTCATCTACACTACCGCACCCAGCGACTTCGAGTGTCTGTCGATTTCCCAAGCCTTTCACTCTCTTAAAAACAGCAATGGCCTGCAGCAAGCACTTTTGAGCAATATTCAATTGTTCCGGAATCTGGCTGAGGGCAAGCTTCCTCTGGTACAGAGCGAAAGCAGTATTCAGGCCATTTTAGTACCTGGCAATGATAGCGTAAAGCACCTCAGCAAAACACTCAGGGAAGCGGGCTATGATGTGCGCCCAATCCTATCGCCAACCGTAAAGCAATCAGAAGAAAGACTCAGGGTTTGCCTGCATGCCTATAATAGCGATGAGGAAATAGCCGGGTTAGTGAATCTATTAGTAGCTCACCTTTCATAGAATGATCGTAGCTGCTCAAAACAATTTTTCATCTATCTTTGAGGTTACTGATTTTGGATGAAGCCACTTGAACAAGACTACGTAAAGAAGAAGTACGACCAGGTATTACCTGGTGGTATTGATGAATGGCCGGTAGTAGCGCTCAGCAGAAACAGAGAAGAGTTTGTCAAAGAAGTGGCCAGAGAGAGCATCTCTCGCATTAAATCTATCACCTCTACCCGTAGTGCCCTGATAGAAGAAATCGAAACCACGCTTTTCCGTGAAAAACTGAGAATAAAGCGTAACCCATGGGCGGTAGACCCTGAGGACGAGGCTGACTTTCTCGCTTCGGTGAAATCAAGGCTACTGAATATTTCCAATAATGATGACAAAGAGGAAATAGACGAAACCCTTGAGTCCATTCTGGAGGAAATTATTTTTCGCTATTCTGATGAAATTGCCGGTAACTTCAAAAAGTCGCGATACCGCTTTACGCGTTCTTTTGTCACCTTTGGTTTTGCCCGCTTACTCAATGCCTCCAGGGCTCGTGGTTTCTGGTCTATTTTCAGTACGCAGTACACCCTTCAGGATAAAATCAATATTACCGGTGAGATAGAGCATTTAAGAAGCCTTACCAGAAAAGGCACCATTGTGATGGTGCCGACACACTTCAGCAACCTGGACTCTATACTGATAGGTTGGGTGATCAACGCCATGGGACTGCCTGCCTTTATTTACGGTGCGGGGCTGAATCTCTTCAATATTAAGATTATTGCCTACTTCCTCAATAGCCTGGGTGCCTACCGGGTAGACAGGAGAAAGAAAAATCTGCTTTACCTGGAAACACTCAAAGCCTATTCAAGCCTGGCCATCCAGCGCGGCTGCCACAGCCTGTTCTTTCCGGGAGGTACTCGTTCTCGTTCCGGAAAGATTGAAAAGCGCCTTAAACTGGGACTGCTGAGCACGGCCATTGAAGCGCAGCGCGTAAACTATCAAAAAGGCAAAAGAGATGGCCTTGAGAAGATTTTTATCGTACCTGTCACCCTCAACTACAACTTTGTACTGGAGGCACCAGACCTGATCAAACAATACCTGAAGCTGAAAGGACAGGAGCGGTATTATGTAGAAAATGACGAATACTCCACCTCCTATAAGATTTCTGCTTTTCTGCTGAAATTCTTCACCAAAGGCTCTGACATCTCTGTTTCTATCGGCAAAGCCATGGATGTGCTGGGTAACTACGTGGATGACAATGGAAACAGCTATGATAAACACGGCCGTACCATTGATACACAGGAATACTTTACCCAGGATGGCAGGATTATCTCTCATAATCAGCAAAGAGAAGATGAGTACACGCGTATGCTCAGCCAGCGGATTGTAGAAGAATACCACCGGATCAACAAGATTTTTGCCAGTCACCTCGTAGCCTTTACCGCCTTCCAGATTTTCAGGCAGCGATACCCCAAACTCGACCTGTATAACTTGCTTCGCTTACCAGAAGAGGAGCAGGTAATAGACTATGGTGAGTTCAAAAATTCATTCGAGAAGGTGCTCAAGAAGGTCCATGATATGTACAATGCCGGTAAGGTAAATGTATCTCCTCACCTGATGGGCGACCCTGATAAAATCATTGATCACGGGCTTAAGAATGTGGGGATGTACCACGCAAAACGCCCGTTGATTAAAAACAAGAATGGTGATATCATCACCCAGGATCTCAATCTCTTGTTTTACTACCATAACAGACTGGAAGGCTATAACTTAGAGCAGTATGTCTAGGCAACAAGTAGGAGTCATCGGAGCCGGAAGTTTTGGCACAGCCATCGCCAACATATTGGCCAGGAACTCTGACGTATTGCTTTACGCCAGAAACCCGGAAACTGCCAGGACCATTGAAAACTCCAGAAAATCAGCAAGGCAAGAGATAGCAGCCAACATAACACTTACCAGTAGCCTGGAAGAAATAGCCGGTAACTGCAATACCATCTTCCCGATAGTCCCTTCGGCTAATTTCAGGGAGATGATGAAGCAGCTGTCCCCCCACCTACATCCTTACCATATGCTGATCCACGGTACCAAGGGGCTCGACCTTACCTTACCTGAGAAACGATCGGCTGATTTTAAAATCTCCCGTGATCATATCAAGACCATGAGCGAGGTAATACGGGAAGAGAGTGTGGTAGTAAGGGTAGGCTGCATGGCTGGACCCAACCTGGCTGTGGAGCTTTCCAAGGGGCACCCGGCTGCCACTGTGATCGCCTCACCTTTTACAGAGGTGGTCAACGAAGGCAAGAGGCTGCTCCGCTCGGAAAACTTCCAGGTATATGGCAACAAGGATTTAACCGGGGTTGAGCTTTGCGGGATTCTTAAAAACATTATCGCCATCGCTTCGGGAATTCTTACCGGCCTGGGTTTTGGTGAAAATGCCAAGGGGCTGCTTGTAAGCCGTGGTCTGGTAGAAATGATCTATCTGGGTCAGGCATTGGGTGGAGACATCTCTTCATTTATTGGCCTTGCGGGTATAGGTGACCTGGTAGCGACTGCCTCCAGTGAAACCAGCCGCAACTTTACCTGCGGCCATATGCTGGCGGAAGGTAAGAACCTGGAGCAGATACTGGCCGAAATGGATGAGACTGCCGAGGGTGTCAATACCATTCGCATTATTAAGCAGCTGGCAGACAGTCAACGTATTAAGCCATTGATCACCGAAACGCTTAATAAAATCCTCTTTGAGAATATGTCGCCTTCAGAAGGCGTTACCTATTTAATGAGATATCCCGGTAATATCGACATCGATTTCTTGTAAATCAGCGGGCATCTTTCTTACTTATTTACCGTACCAACTATTTATTTATCAAACGGAGATTACTCCATATTGCCTTTTCACTGGCACTGGTCTGTCTTTCTACTCAATCTTTTGCGCAAAGGCCAAAGATTCAGTACGATACACTCAAAATTGCCAAGCACACTTCACTTATCCTGAAGGATGTAACACTACGTTTTGACAGGGACACCGTGCTGATACTACCGGATACGGTCTTTTATAAAGTGAAATCCAACTTTTACCACCGTTTGAAAGACAAATGGTATCAGAGGCGATTTACCAAGCAGCTCTTCGATTTTCTGTTTTCTCTGCCTTCGGACGATTTTAAAATCGATACTACACAATTTGTAAAGAGTGAAAACCCCTTTCTCACCCACCAGGGTAAGACTATAGGCGATATTTCATTGATTAAGCTCGAAGCCCTGGGCACCCGCATGGATGATCTGGACAAACGCCCTGAATCTGTAGTACAAAAGCTTGGTAACACGGTTAATTTTAAAACGAGGGATCGGGTGATCAGAAACAACCTGCTTTTTGCACCCGGTGATACCGTCAACGCAGCCGTATTAGCGGATAACGAGCGTATCCTGAGGGAGCTCCCCTACATTCGCGACTCACGCATCAGGGTGATTCCAAGGCCTGACAACCCTGATATAGTAGACCTGGAAATACTCACTAAGGATGTGGTGTCACTCTCATTTGACTTCGAGGCCCGTGACTTTGATTCTGGAGTGATTCGAGTCAACCATAGAAATATCTTTGGCTCAGGCCATGAACTAGACAATCGTTTTGCTGTCGACAATAGCTCTGAGCAAAAATTCAGCTATCAGCTCCGCTATCGCGTGCCCAATATTAAGCGCACCTTTACCTCTCTGGAAATCAGGTATGCAGATACTGAAAACCTGGATATTACCAGGCTACAGATTCAGCGGGACTTTGTATCTCCAGCGATAAAATATGCCGGAGGACTAGAATGGAGTCAGCAAACCTTAAGGGAACGCAGACTGGAAAACATCGTCTCTGACCTTGATTTTGATGAAGTATTCGTCACCCAGCAATTCGATTATCAGGATGTCTGGCTGGCAAGAGCTTTCCCTCTGCGCATCAGTGACCCCGTATTAAGAGACAGAACCAGGCTGATAATCTCTGGAAGACTCTCAAACATCGACTTTCTCCAAAGACCTACTGTACTAAAAGACCAGAATCAGCGCTTTCACAACCGTTTTCGTGCCATTGGTGGCATAGGCCTTTCTCAAAGACGCTACTTTAAAGACCGACTGATTTTCGGATATGGACGTACAGAGGACATCCCTTACGGTATGTCAGTAGAGTTTCTGGCCGGGCAGGAATGGGGAGAGTTTTATGACAGGACCTATTTAGGCGCTCGGGTAAGCCGCGGAGGCTACATTGGTCTGTTAGGCTACTTCTTTACCGGCTTCACAGTAGAAGGCTTCAAATATGACAGTAAGACTGAGCAAGGGGTGTTCAGGGCCGATTTCCGCTATATCAGTAACCTCATAGATCTTAATCAATGGAAATTCAGGCAGTTTATCACCTTTAACTATACCAAAGGCTTCAACCGCTTCGATAGTGAATTCATCGATATCCGCAGCAGAAACGGAATTCGTGGCCTTGATAGCCACACGCTGCGTGGCACCCAGCGGTTACTACTCAATATTGAAACTGTCTCTTTCACCCCTTTACAATTACTTGATTTCCGCTTGGCCGTCTTTGGATTTGCCGACATAGGGAAAATCAATGATGGCGAGCGCGATATATTCAAAGAAAAAAGCCAGACCGGTTTCGGTATTGGCTTCAGAATACGAAACGACAACCTCACCTTTAATGCCGTTGAAATTCGCCTGGCCTATTACCCGAACGTACCCATTGGTATCGATACGATTGATCTGGATTTATCAGGTAATTCAGGATTCAGGTTCAATGACTTTTTTGTGGCACAACCCCAGGTAGGTACTTTTAACTAATGTTTATACTGGTCAAGCGCCTCTAAACGCTGAATTAACGGAGGGTGAGAGTAGTGCATAAAAACATACCAGGGATGTGGGCTCAGGTTACTCAGGCTGGTCACTGAAAGCTTCTTGAGAGACTCCTGCAGAGGCTCAGGCGCATAAGTCCGCGCAGCATAAGCATCGGCCTCAAACTCATTTTTCCTACTCAGTATATTCATGCCCAGCCCTGTCAATCTTGAGATGGGCGAAAAGAGCAAGCCAAAAGCAATCAGGTTCAGATGTATCGCCAGCGTATCACCCCCCAAAGCCACTGAAAGGTCTGCATTGAGTATCAGCAGTGACAAAACATAGAGCATGGCTGTCATTTGCACAAATGAAAGGATCAGACTCAACACAATATGCTTCTTCTTGAAATGTCCTACTTCGTGAGCAAGCACTGCTACCAGCTCCTCTTCAGATTGTTTTTCTATCAGCGTATCATAAAGTACCACCTTCTTCTTTTTTCCCAGGCCCGAGAAAAAAGCATTCGCTTTGGTAGATCTCTTTGAGCCATCTATCACGAAAATATTATCCAGCGGAAAAGACACCCCTTTCGCGTATTGTTCAATTTTTTCCTTCAATGCACCATCAGCCAGTGGCGTGAGTTTATTGAAGAGGGGTAATATCAGCGAGGTATAGAAAAGGTTAGTCACCAGAATAAACAGTGCCATGACACCCAGCGCATAAAGCCAAAAATCCGTGCCCAGTTCCTGAATCAGCCAAAGCAATACATAGCCGAGTAAACCTCCTATGATAGCGCCAAGCAAATAGCCCTTTAGCTTGTCCAGCACGAAGGTTTTGGGAGTCGTTTTATTGAATCCGAACTTCTCTTCTATGACAAAAACAGAGTACCATTGAAAGGGCGTATTGATGACATCAGAGAGTACGAATAATGCCCCGAAGAAAGCGAGTGAAAGCAATATTTCATTATCGATAAGAGGGCGCAAGAGATTATCGAGATAGCCAAAACCACCGAAAGCCAACAGGGCCAATGATACTATGAAGCTAAACGCTGAGCTTAGAAAGGAAAAGCGGGCTTGTGCTTTGTGATAGCGCTGCGATTTCTCGTATTCGGCTTTTTCATAGATATTACTCAGCCTGGTCGGTAAGATTTCTTTTGAATGCTTGAAGTTAAGCCAGTCGAGTGACTGATCCAGCAAATAATCGAATGCGACAATACCTATAATAAGGTATAGTAGAGAAGTGGCATCCATGCCTTTACCTAGTTTTTAGGACAAGGTATCTTCCACTGATCTCTGGGTACGCGCTGCGGTTTCTTAAAATTGAGATAGTACGAGATAGAGAATTCATGCGCTCCACCAGAAGCGACACCAAGCTCTGAAAGTGTATAATCATAGCTGTAGCCTATGTTAAAATCACTCGTAGTCACGCCAATTGAAAAGATAAGAGCTTCGTTCTGTGCAAATACCAGCGGATCGCCCACAGTAGTCGTGGAAGTGAATTTTTTAAGAGGATAGCCTCTGTACCAAACTCCGAGGTTCACAGGCTCCAGGTGCAGGTAGGCTCCTACGTCCAGAATATCAAAGGGCCCCTGACTCTTGTACTGAAATACAGGCGTGATACTTCTTTCGGCATAGGTATAGGTCAAATCCTTTCTCAAAGGGCCTTTACCAATCATGATTTTATAACCACCATGAATAGACAGCCGCATCGGCAGATTACTTGGTCCGGTTGATTGTTCCAGAATAGACTGATCAGGCTCGTTGATATGATGTGCCGCTATACCCAGAAACAGGTTTCTTGAATAAAAGATACCACCGGCTGCAATATCCAAAAAGCTGGCATTCAGGTTACCATTGGCACCTACAGCAGGATCTCCCGGCAACGTGGGATCAAAACCATTAACAGGGTCAATCTGGCTGGCAAAAATCAGATTAGTAAAATTCGCGTCACGTGTGGTGTAGCCTACATTAATACCCGGTCTGAATACCAGGTTATCAGAAAGTTTGAGCTGATAAGCATAGCTTAAACCTATAGAAGTAGACTGAAGCCCCTGGGTTCCTTCTCTGTCGGTAGTCACAATGAGTCCGATGCCACTATTTGCATTGGGCAGGTAATGATCTGCATAGAAAGAAAAGGTTACAAAGTTAGCTGCTGGATTCAGTGAGGGCCATTGGTTTCTGTAGTTTACCCCAAAGCGGGTGTACTCAGAGGCTCCTGTGAAGGCAGGGTTGATATAAAGTGGTGCCGCATAAAATTGCGAGAATTGAGGATCCTGCGCGACTCCTTCCTTTGCAAACAAGCCGCATACGGCAATTAGTACCAGTAAAATTCTACGCATGTACACTTTTAACAGTTTAACGTTATAACACCCCTGCTCTATTGCCATGAAGAAAGTTAATTTTTTTCATGCTATGTTCTTAACAATGTCGTTCTAACATTGAATAAATCCGCTATCTTAGGGCAGGTTTAACGAAGCGTTGAATATACTAAAAACTCTAGTAACCACGTAAATAGGGTAAAGATTTTGCTTCGGTGTTATATGTATATGAAAAGATAAAGCGTGGTAGGAAAAACTCGAATCTTAACCTTATTGGCAGGCTTTTGCCTCTGCCTATCCCTTCAAGGACAGAACTTCACCAGACACAACTGGTACTTTACTAACAATGATCAGGCATTGATCTTTGGTAAGGAGCCTGACGCTATGCCCTTTTTTGATATGGGTAAAGTGGCTCAGGCCAACTCCGGGGAAAAATTAACGGCCACCGACCCGACTTCAGGTGACCTCTTGTTCTATTCTGATGGTATCAATATCTATGATGCCACCCACCAGATCATGGTAAATGGTGATGGAATTTCTACAGACCCGGCCGCTGTGCAGGGTATGTCAGTAAGCCCGGTGCCCGGTATAGATAATGAATCCCTGTACTACCTGATTCACAGAGACAATGGGGGCAACATCCTGTACACAGTTGTGGATATGTCGTTGCAGGGCAACAGAGCTGACGGACTGCCTGTAGGTGAGGTGATACCTGCTCAGAAAAACATTTCTGCCGGAATTAACAGCCGTGGAGATGGTATGCTCACACTTGCGTCAAGTGATATGACGGAGTTCTGGCTGGTAACCCAGAATAGCGGAGACGGTAACTTTGAAATTTATGATGTGCCTACCTTTGCTCCCGGAGGCGCTACCTTTAATATGGCCGGGCTACTGGACCTGACAGTAGATATAGTCGCTTCACACCTGGCCTATCATCCGGCTACGGCCAAAATTGCGATTGTACCTTCAAACGAGGTGAATATTCAAATCGTTGATTTTAATGAAGGTACTCCTGAGTTGGTTTTTAATGCTGCGGTGGCAAATTCATTTGTACCCAACCAAAGTTTTGGTGGCTCCGCTGGCTGGTCTTTTGACGGACAGAAGTTGTTCTTTAGCCGAAACACAGCTACAGAGGGTAACCTGTTCAGGGTTGACCTCATGGATCGATTAGCTTCGGTAGAACCTGTTTTCAATACTCCGATAGGTGAAAGCCTGAGCCTGTTACTAGCTCCTGACAGCACAGTGTACCATATATACAGTGATGCTCCCGGTGGAGATCGTCTTATGGGACGCATTAATGAACCAGACAGCGCGCTCGTTGACATTGCATACGAAAGTGATGTATTTATGGGGCAGACGCTGGGTTCGGACTATTTCTCCCAGTTTGCTCCTGAAAGAAATATCATGCCTCAGGTGGTTATCTCATTTCAGGGAAATGAAATCTGCCCTGAAAACCCCATTCAGTTCTTTTCTCAGTTTACCCCACCTACGGCAGAGCCTACAAGTTATAATTGGGATTTCCAGCCAGTCAATATGACTTCGAACCTACGCGCACCCATTATGACTTTTACGGAAGCCGGTATGCTTACGGTGACTTTGAATGTGGAAATAAACGGGCGTAGTGTTCCGTCAAACACACTGATTACTGAAGTAATTGAAAGTGACCTGCAGGTTTCGCTGAGTGATACGACTATCTGTGAAGGAGAAACACTTGAGCTTGATGCCGATCCGGCTTCAGGTGGAGGTATGGCTACAGGTGGGCCATTTACCTACTTATGGAGTACGGGTGAAAGCACGGCTCAAATCAATGTAACAGATGCCGGTAATTACTGGGTAGTGGTGACGCCTACTACGGGCTGCCCTGTGTATGCAACAGCAGCAGTGGAAGTCTACGGAGACCCGAACCCAATTGCCAATATCTGGTATTTCGGTAATGGAGCTGGTATAACCTTTAAAGAAGAAGATGGCCTGCCGCCTCCCCCCAGGAGTATTACGGAGGCTCATGCCATGGATGCCCCTGAAGGTACCGCTACCATGTCAGACCAAAATGGAGATGTACTATTCTATTCTGACGGGCGCACTGTCTGGAACAGGGAAAATGGTGTTATGCCGAATGGAACCGCCATTGGCGGAGACAGCACTTCTGCCCAGTCTGTGGCCATTCTTCCCTTTGCAGATGACGACACACAATATTATGTATTCACCACACAGGAAGTATATGGAGAGGATAATTACCTGCTCAAATACTCGGTCATAGATATGAAACAGGACAATGGCAGAGGTGATGTAGTCGTAAAAGATATCAACCTCTTTGCCAGAAGTACTGAAAGACTCATTGGTGTGGAGGGAGCGTGGATTGTAGCCCACGAATATGGTAATAACTCTTTCAGAGCCTACCCGATTACGGCAGGCGGCATTGGTGCACCGGTTATATCATCAGCCGGCTCTGTACATTCTCTGAATGATGAGCTGAGCGGACAGGCTTCTATGAAATTCTCTTCTGACGCCAGTTTAATTGCAGTGGCTCTGGCTGAAGGAAATGATGACTATGTAGAGCTTTTTGAGTTTGACGGAATGACCGGTGAAATTACCGAGTTTGACTACCGAATCGACCTGAATGAAGGTGGCCCCGCGCTGAACGACCAGGTATATGACGTACATTTCTCGCCCGGCTCCGGAAAAATCTTCGCCTCTTTGAATAATCGTAACCAGGCCAGCCCTGGCGGACGTATTCTCGAATACAGAATTGATACGCTTTCTACAGAAGCCAGCAGGCTGGCATCCAGAACAGACATTACCCAGGGCTCAGGGCTGTCTCACAACATAGGTGCTATGCAAACAGGTGCAGACGGTCAGATTTATGTGGCCGTTGAAACTCCGGGCAACCCTGGTAACTCCGCATTCTTATCGAGTATCGCGGCTACTGAAGACACATTGCAGGCCTCAGGCTTTAACCCGCAACAGATCATACTCGATGTGGGTAATTCGCGCCTCGGTTTACCCAACTTTGTACTGACTAATCGGGACGAATTATCCGGACCAGCCATGTCGGCACCCGATACTACTTGTGTGGAGGAGCGGGTAGAGCTCACAGGAACAGGCACTTCAGATATTGATGAGTTCCTCTGGCGCATCGTGGAAGAATCGACCAATACCACGGTATTTAGTGCAGCGGGTATGGATACGGCATACGTTTTCCCACAAGGTCAGCAAGGACGTTTCAATGTTTCGCTCAATGTATTCAACCGCTGTGGTTTTGATACTACCATGGTACAGACTATCGATGTATTCGATATTCCCGGACCTCCTTCAATTCCATCTGCTGTATCGTTGTGTGAAGGGGATTCGGAACCACTGAATGCCAATGCAGCGAATATACCAGGGCTTAGCTTTGAGTGGAGAGATAGCCAGGGTAATGTGGTAAGTAATTCTGCCCTCTTTACAGTAACAGATCCGGAAGTATATACGGTCACCATCAGCAATGCAGGAGGCTGTACATCATCGGGCTCTGTCTTTGTAGGGCCGCCCTTTGAGATATCGCTGCCAGATGCACAAACGATTTGTCAGAACGATCCGCTGACACTGGATCCGCAGGTAACGGCTTTCAATTATGTATGGACGGTACTGAACCCGGATAATACGACTACCAGTTTGCCTAACCAGCAGCGTGCGGATGTAATCAGCGGTGTACCGGGAGTATATACTTATGTGGTATCGATAGAAGACCCCATTACACCGGGCTGTTTTGTGAATGACTCAACCGTGGTAACCATCGGAGCTATACCCCTTGCTACAGCAAGCAACATCGTGAATGTGGCCTGTGGCGATAGCAATGGCAGCTTTGACTTTGATCTGACTACTACCGGAAGCTACACCTATGAAGTAGTAGATAACAGCGGTGCTGTGGTTGATAGCAATTCCTCATTCAACGGGCCGGGTGCTACCACAGTGAGCGGTTTGGCAGCAGGCCTTTATTCCGTTCGGTTCACTGACAACAGCAGCGGATGTACCGGTTCATTAGATAATGTACAAATAGAAAGTACCGCTCCGGATTTTGCCATCACCAACATAGCTTTTACAGATGCAGATTGTACCAATCCTACAGGCACCATTACTGTAAGCTTAAGTGTGGATGTGTTTCCAATCTCTTATACGTTGACCAATACTACTACGGGTGTAGCATTGCCTACAATAACGGGTGTTACCGCCAATTCAGGTACCACCGATTTTACGGTGAGTAATATCCCTGGTGGCACTTATGACCTGGTGGTTACTTCCAGCGGGGGATGCGTGCAAAGCAATCCTGGCATTGTAGTAAGCACACCTACAGACGCTCAGCTTACGACTGAACCCTTTGTTGATATTTGCGGTGCCAATGCTCCACTGGAAGCTACTTCTACGAGCCCTGGTGTAACATTTACCTGGACGGGTCCGGGAGGTTTCAACCAGACAGGTGGCAGCCTCACCACAACGGTAAGCGGTATTTATACAGTTACGGTTTCACACCCCACTGACGCCTTCTGTCCGGTAAGCCAGGATGTTGAGGTGAACCTGGCCATTCAGCCCATCGTGACCATTACCGGCTCTGATACGGAATGTGATGGCACAGAGACACTAACAGCTGAAGTAACCAATCCACAAACGGGTGTTACCTACGTTTATAACTGGTCAAACGGAGCCACGGGAGCGAGTATTACGGTAGATGCTGATGGCACATACGAAGTTACTGTGAGGGAGTCTACCAACCTGACCTGTACCGGTACAGCTACGGAAGATGTAACCTTCCCGGTTCCACTGGAAGCAGTACTTACCTCCACACCTCCCTGCGATGACGGTCAGCCCATTACGTTGACGGTGGATGTAACCAGCGGCACAGCCACGAGCTTCGCCTGGAGCCTGAACGGAAGCAGCATCCCGGGCAGCTCTAATGAGATCACCGTGAATAATGAAGGATCTTATCTGGTGAGAGTTAATGCGGGTCCCTGCTTTATAGAGCGCAGCATTGAGATCAGAAGAAGCCCCATACCAGATGGTTTATTACCTGACGAAGGCTTTTACTGCCCGAGCAGAACGAATAACGAGAGCTTTATTGCGGGTGAGGGCTTTGTGTCTTATGAATGGACACTGGATGGCCAGCCATTCCCGGATGCCGGTCAGGTGCTGGAAGTGACAGGTGCCGGTATCTATCAGGTGACCATGACTACGCCACAAGGCTGTATTCAGGTAGATTCCATAGAAATTGTAGAAAGCTGTGACCCTGTAGTTTTGGCACCTAATGTAATTGTGCCAAGCTCTACCCCTCCTAATAATGTATTCTCTGTAGTACCCAACGACTTTGTAGATCAGTTTGAGATATTTATTTACAGCCGCTGGGGTGAACTTATTTACCAAAGCAATTCGGTTGAGTTCAAGTGGGATGGCACCCTCGATGGTGAAATAGTACCACTGGGCACCTACCCTTACATCATCAGGTTTACCAGCAGGTTTGAGCCAGAAAGAGGTACCTTTGAGCAATTTGGCTCTGTGGTAGTAGTGAGATAACCGACCGAATACAAAAGACAAAAAAAGAGCGGCTTCCTGAAAATCAGGAAGCCGCTCTTTTTATAAGCTGATTTATGCCTGGCCTACTGGAGGGCAGCTACACCCGGCAGTTCTTTGCCTTCCATATACTCAAGTAAGGCTCCTCCACCTGTAGAAACATAGGATACGTCATTTCCATAGCCCAGGGTATTTACGGCTGCTGCTGAATCGCCACCACCTATCAAAGAAAAACCACCGCCCTTGGTTGCTTCTACAATCGCTTCAGCCACTGCTTTGGTACCTGCCGCAAAGTTCTCCATCTCGAAAACGCCCATGGGCCCGTTCCACAAAACAGTTTTAGAGGCTTTAACAGTTCTTGAGAATACTTCCGCTGCCTGTGGCCCGATATCCAGTCCCATCCAGCCATCAGGAATTGCATGGTTCATGCCTATTTGTGTATTGGCATCATTGCTGAAGTTATCGGCCAATACAGAATCTATCGGTAACATAAGATCAACCCCAAGGCCCTTAGCCTTCTGAATGAGCTCTTTGGCAAGGTCAAGCTTGTCTTCTTCTACCAATGAGTTGCCGATGGTACCGCCCATGGCCTTAAAGAAAGTATAAGACATACCACCACCAATAATCAGGTTATCTACCTTCTCCAGCAGTCTTTCGATAATGAGGATTTTATCGGAGATTTTAGCACCTCCCATAATGGCCGTATAAGGCCTTTGTGCTTCATCAAGTACTTTCTGAGCATTTTCCAACTCTGCCTGCATGACAAAACCGCAGCCTTTTTGCTCAAAGAATTGTGCTATGATAGAGGTGGATGCATGGGCGCGGTGTGCCGTACCGAAGGCGTCATTGATATAGATATCACCATGGTCAGACAAAGACTTCGCAAATTCTTGATTGCCTTTCGTTTCCTCTTTGTAGAAACGGAGGTTCTCTAACAAGAGAATGTCACCAGGCTTTAGCGCAGCAGACCGGGCTTTGGATGCTTCACTGATACAGTCATCCGCAAACTGAACAGTTCTGCCAAAAACTTTGCTCAAATGGTCAATCAGGTGCTTTAATGAGAATTTATCTTCAGGCCCTTCCTTTGGCCTGCCCAGGTGGGACATAAGTACTACAGCTCCCCCTTCATCCAGAATCTTTTGAATGGTAGGCGTTGCTGCTTTAATTCGCGTATCATCGGTAATAGCAAAGTCGCTATTCAAAGGCACATTGAAGTCCACCCTGATCAGGGCTCTCTTTCCTTTAAAATCAAAGTCGTTTATGGTATTCATAAGTCTTCTGTTGGTCGTTGTTATTATCTATGCCCCAAGGGGCTTTTTGTACAATTCATCAATCACTTGCCGAAGCTCTTCTCAGTCGATCATTCACCGCACGGCCAAGCCCCAAATCGGGTACCTTTATGGCTATAATTTGCTCCACGTCATCTTTACCATCCAGCATGCGCATCATACCAAAAAGCTGCTTTGCCGCCTCCCGCACATCTCCACCCGGAGCCAGTTTGAACTGCCTCTCTACCGGTACTGATGGTATAAACTGATCGAAAACCAGCACAGCAAATTGCTCATTTTCAGGTAAAGTAAAAGTCTCTGCCGAATCAATCAGCACAAACGATTTCCCCGGAGCGTAATGGCTCTTGAGCATCCCCGGTGCGGTAGGAGCAGAGCTGGAATGTGCTTTTACCTCAACAGGCCCCAGCACTTCTTCAATAGATTCTACGGCTAAGCCCCCCATACGTAACACTACGGGCTGTTCCTGCTCAAAACTCACGATGGTAGATTCAACTCCCACTTCACAATCACCCCCATTGAGTATATAAGGTATGGCCTCTCCCAACTGCTGCTGCACATGTGCGGGGCTGGTAGGGCTGACATAACCGAATGGATTGGCACTGGGAGCTGCCAGAGGAAAGTCCAATGACTCCAGCAAGCTGAGTGTAAGCGGATGGTTGGGAATTCTTACTGCTACAGTATCCAAACCTGAAGTAACAAGATCGGGCACCAGTGCCTTCTTTTTAAACAGAATGGTCAAGGGTCCCGGCCAAAACTTATCTGCCAGTTTTTTAGCGAGTGGGGGAACCTCCTTCACAAAACCAGTAATCTTTTCGAGCGAGTTGGTATGAAGAATCAATGGGTCAAAGCTCGGTCTTTTTTTTGTAGCAAAAATGGATGCCACGGCATCTGCATTCAGCGCGTTCCCCGCCAAACCATAGACGGTTTCTGTGGGAATCGCCACAAGCTTGCCTTGTTCCAGCAGGTTCAACGCTTTGACCAGATCTATTCCCAGTTCGGCCATCTTATTGCATGCAGTTTTGGGCTATCGCCTCCTCGGCATCCTCTATGCCATAGCTGGCAGCACTTTGCAGGTACTCACAACCCGCTGTGCGGTTTTCCAGGGTGATTTCTGCCATACCCAGCCAGTAGTAGGCCTCTCCAAGATCTTCTTTCAGTTCTATCGCCTTTTTGAAATCAAAAATGGCATCATCCATATTATTGATTCTCAACTCAACCTTTCCCTTATACAAGTATATAAGTGGATTACTGGCACCTAAACGGAGTGCAAACTCGAAATCAAACAATGCCTGATCAAACTGATCATATTTAAACAGAATTACACCTCTGTTCACATAAGCATCTGTCACATCTGGTTTGATTTCAATGGCCCTATCATAATCCTGCATCGCCCCACTATCATCTCCCAGCATTCTTTTGCCATTTCCACGGTTGTAGTAGGCACGATAATCGGTGCTATCTATTCTCAAAGCTTCATTAAAAGAAAGAATGGCCTGTGACAGGCTGTCTATTCTGATGAGCGCTACGCCCTTGGCATTGTGAGCCGTAAAATTATCATTGTTCTTTGCTATGACACGGTCGAAGAGTTTGATTGCTTCTTCATAAGCTTCCAGGTCCATTTGCTCCCGACCCCTCTCTATCAGCTCCTCTTCAGTCATACTACAGCTCGCTATTAAAAACAACAATAGTATTGCTCCAATTACTTCCAGTCTTTTTACCATAACATCGCCTTGAGAGCGCAAATATAAGGGGTAGCCTTGAAAGAAAAAGATTAAACCGGAATCATACAACAGACCTTCTTTTGCTGCTGTAACTCGCTTTGAAGAAGTGGCAGCTCTTATCTAACAAGAGCAAGCTATTACCCACAGCTATTCGTTAGTCAACAGAACACGGGTAGAGAAGTTGTCCTGTTTATAATTAATTCTGACAAGATAAGGTCCGGGAGGCATTCGGTTACCCTGTGTGTTGGTACCGTCCCAGAAGAGCTCATTACTTCCCTGAAAACCCAGTCCGCTGGTTAACACCTTCACTAATTGCCCTGAGGAATTATAGATTCTCACCAAAACAAAGTTAGTTTCAGGAAGATTGAACCTAATGGTCACCTCATTCACAAAAGGATTCGGGAAAGGCGCCTCAACCTCAAGATTATCACCAAAGCTGACAACTTCAGGCCTGACTACATCGCTAATACGTGAAATAAATAACCCATTACCGTGGGTAGCGGCTACTACCCGACCATCAAGTCTGCGGTAGTCAATCATATTCACAACAGAATTGGCAATCTCATCAGGTGATTCAAGGCTCCAGGTGATATTACCCCCTGCCAGGCTCGTAGTACTGTAAAGGCCTGTACTTGTGGCCAAAAAGTACTCAGCAGTGCCGTCTGTTTTAGGCACTACCCTTACCCACCTCACCGAAGGGCCATTACCACTTCCATCAGGTTGCTCTTCGAGATTGCCCGATACATCTGTAAAAGAGGCACCACCATCTGTAGAGCGAAAAACACTGACAACCCCATAGTTGGTAAAAACCACCATCACTTCGGAAGCATCTTCAGGGTTGACTGAGATTGAGCCGATGTATGACTCCGGAGGGAAAACACCAGCAGTGATATCCGTAACGCTGTAGCTGTCTGAGTGGGCATCTTCAATTTTGAACAACCTGCCTACTGAGGTCCCAAAGAAAACGACATTGGCGGGTTTGGTTGACACCTCAACAGCACTGACAACTCCGCTTGGAATCTGCGTGTCGTCAAGTCGCGTCCAGTTAACCGATGTAGGATCCTGAGAGCCTGATGGGATCTGGCTCAGGTTTCTGTTTCTCCATAAAAAATCTCCTCCTGCCAAGTACATACGATTACCATTGTTGGGGTCAAGTATGTAAGGGTTGATAAACAAATAGGGCTGCTCAGGATCTGAGCCAGCTCCCAGAGGATCCACCCTTGCAAACGAGGTAAGTCCAAAGTCATCATTGAAGGTAAGCCTGAAAATACGGCTGTTCTGAAATGAGAGGTAGTAGTAGATACCAAATCGAGTAGAGGCGACATAGGCGCCATCTCCCCCTAAAATTCTTTGCGCATTGTCAGTGCTTAATGAGGTAGTGGAGAGCAAGCTGCCGTTGTCCTGCAGACCACCAAGGACGAAATTATCGCTGGGAAACCTACTTACATGCCCGGTATAGTATTGTGTGGTGATATAACCATTGTTAAGCGATTCGTAAGCTACTTCTGCCGCCAGGGCATTAGATGACCTGAATATACCTCCATCATTGGCCGACAAGATCACATTGGGGTTGGATGGCAAGAAAAGCATTTCATGCTGGTCGGGGTGATGGACCGGATAAACGGCCACACCCTCTGCATTAGGGTCGTAGCCCCCTATCCAGGTGGTATTATTTCTGGTAGCAAAGCCATCGGTAGAGCGATATAAATTTGTACCTCCCAGAAAAACCGTATTCTCATCATTAGGATGTACTCTTACAAACAGATTGTACGAATTCTGCGAATCGAACCGCTCAATATCTCCTGAGTCATCAGGCACACCATCCATAGTTTCCACTCTGTTGGCAGCCCTGTTAAACCTCCTGAGTGTATGGGTATTTCTGGTATCTGAAATAAAGTAGACTATATCAGGATTACCGGGTGCTGACCCAATTTCTGTGCGCCTGGTTGGCACGCCCGGCTCACCAAAAATTCGCTGCCAGTTCACGCCATCTTCAGAGCGATAAAAACCACCGGCATCCGACAGTTCCTCAGGATCATTGGTCACAGAGCTGAGGGTAGCATAAAAAGTACCATCATTTGCCCTGTGTAAATCAGTATAATAAATTGAAGTGACCTCATTCAGGTCAGTGCTCTCCAGTCCGAGTAAGTCTCCGCCCAGCACCGTCTCCCAGGTCTGGCCACCGTCAACAGATCGTACAATGCCACCGAAAATGGCCGCATAAATTTCATCGTCTTCACTATCAGGGTTCATGGCGAGATCCCATACGTAGTTAAAGGGGAAATCGAAGCTACCGGGATTACCCGTTTGGGTAGAAGCCAATGGTTGCCAGGAACGACCTCCATCAGTGGATTTAAACATACCATCTCCGCGAAAAGGAGCACCTGAAGCTCTGGTGGAATTACCTACCAGCTCACCGGTACCATAATACCAGATGTTCTTTTTACCCGGCCGGGTGTCCTGTACAATCGCTGTTACACTCTGGAGCTGATCGATGGCTGTAGTCTTGGTCCAGCTTGCTCCTGCATCTTCAGAGCGCCATACGCCCCCGGAAACACCACCAGCCAGTAAAATTCTTTCATTGGTTACATCTATAGCAAGGGCGCGGGTTCTGCCACCAAAGTTTTCAGGGCCAATGGCACTCCAATCCAGGGCCTCAGCGCTATTAGGCGCATCGGTACCTGCTGCCTGGCGTGCGATCTCATTTTCTGCTTCTGCCAGTTGTGCCCTGGCATAGCCAAGCTCCTTTTTTCTGATATCTACCGGTACAGCCTGTGTCTGCGGGTTTACAAGTCGCATCTGCTCATACTCTCTTCTGGACTGTACATTTTCTCTCCCTCCTATTTCAGACCTGGCCTGAGGAGCAGACACCAATTCAGCTGTTTCAGTGTGGTCGGTTAAAAAAACACCTGCTATGGAAATCAGCACGCCAACGCATACCAATACCAGGAAAAACCCTTGTAGTTTCAGTTTTCTCATGTTCGCTAAAGATAACGCAAGAATGCCATTTTAATACGTGCGAGCCGACATTTTACCGGTGATCTTCCTGGTTTTCTCTACCATTCTCAGGATGGAATTATTCGCATCGTTCTGCTCTGCTACTTTATCCAGCGGCAACCATGCCAGGTCATTGGATTCTTCGCTGATCTGAAAAGGTGTATTTTTCTCCGTTTTGATCAGGTACCGTATGTCAAAATGCTCATGTTCAGGGATTCTCTTTCGCTCAGGAATTACATGAATATCCAGGTCAAAAATCTCTTCCGAAAAGAGTCTTAATCCTTCCATACCTGTTTCTTCCAGTGCTTCTTTAAGCGCTACCCGGGCCACATTTTCATCCCCGTCTGCATGGCCTCCCGGTTGTAACCACCGGTTGAGCTTGGCATGATGCGTCATAAATATATAGTCTCCGGATTCATCTACAATCCAGGCAGAGCCTGTAATATGCCCTTTGAGCAGGGATCGCTCAAAGCAATTGTCATAGTTATTAATCAGCTCAATAAATCGCCCTTTGAAGGCCATTTCTGCATGATAATCGCTCTGATAATCCGCCAGCTGATCGAGTAGTTTTTTACGCTCGTCAGAGGCCATCCGTGATCACTATATTGACCTTGTTGACCTTACCCTTCTTAAGGGTATCCACAATAGACCCTCCGTCCGTATTATCCAGGTCTCCCTTTCTTACAAGAATATAGTAGGAAGCCTCTTCAAGCTTTTTAAAGGTCACCTGCCCTTTGGCATTGGTAAGCTGAAAGGGTTGCAGGTCATTGGCCTCTTTGATATAATCTGCTTCATTTTTAAAAATCCGCACCTTGGCATCCTGCACTACATTGCCCAGGGCATCCACAATGGTTATTTTCAGCTTAGTACTGAATACCTGGGCCTCGGCCTTTTGCTGAACCAAAACGGAACTCATCAGCACGATGAGTAATAGGGGAAATAGTCTTTTCATCACTTTATGCATTTGTATTAAAGAGTTCTTCTAAATAGTCGTCAAACGGTAGTGCTTGCGCATAGGGCCTGCCCTGGTATACATTCACCATGACTTTGACATAGCTCGGCTTGCGGTCCACGGCTACATGTTCCATGAGCACATTCCCATAGCGCTGGTCCTCAAATTCCTTACCAGAGTGTACTATATCAGGTTTTAAATACCATTTTTCGATGGTCTCCTCATAATCTCCCTTGTCCCGTATTCTCCGATCGGCCTGTGCCAGCTTATAGCCCAGCGTAAGGGTTTGCTCTTTAAAGTAGTCAAAGAGATTGCGAAAGGCATCGCCAGGAATGCTCTCGTCATACGAGAGTGCAAAACCATTGGAATAACGCGTGCTCAGCAGGTGTACCTCAATAGGCGAGACAATGCCCAGCTTCTTCTTATGATAGGCATTGCTGATATCATCGATCACACCCAGATGCGCTCCTGCTGCCACCCAGTCTGCATACTTCTCAGACTGTGTAGCTGTACGAGTCAACGGCTCATGAATTACCGGAGCAATAGCGGACTCTTTTTTACCAAAGAGCTTGGAGAAAACCTCGTCAAAGAATGTCATTTTCAGGGCTGTAACTAGCTGAGTTATTTATCAATTGGAAGATACTGGATGTTAACGTAATAACCTGAGTTCGATTATTCTTAGTAGGTTCAGAATTTCATAAATTTTGAATAGTCAAGGCATCTTTATGCTGATATAGCGAGCTACATCGAATAAAGGTAACGCAGGATATTGGAATTTATGGAGTAGCTTTAAAATGAACCGACCTCTAAATAATAATCGAACTTAGGTTAATAGTGCTACCGGGAAGTTCGAATTTTTCCGAAATCATCGTAATACAGCACACCATGGTCCAGCATTTCTGATACTTTGCGGGTGAAAAGCTCCCGGTTTTCAGGATCCAGAATATCAACTAATCCATCAAGCGTAAGGTTTACATCTTCGTGTAATACGCCTTTAATCTGCTTTTCATAGTGCTGATTAAGAATTGCATCCCCGCTGTGTTTCTTTTGCTCCACACATACATCGCACACTTCACATTTATCATAAGACACCTCTCCAAAGTATTCCAGTAGCTGCTGAGTTCTGCAGCGGTCTTCGTTGTGCAGGTAAGAAATCACTGCCTCCATTTTCTCCAGGGTAAGCTTGCGCCTGGCATTGATTGCTGCTATATCCAAATTCAGCTCATCGGCTCCCTCACGGGGTTTCAGAAACATAAGCTGCGGCTTATCCTTACGGGGAAAGTACTCCAGCACCTGTCGCTCTGCCAGCTGTTTTAAGGCTCCGATACAATTGTTGACTGAAGTACCCAGCATGGCTGCCAGGTTTCCCTCGTTGATGGTGATGGGATAGTTGTAGAGTTCCCCTCCATACAGGCGCAGCAATCCCTTGATCATAGGATCATAAGGTGCATTCGCAATCTGGAATTCATAGAGGGCTTTTTGGCTAAGGCTGAACACCACCTTGGAGGGCGCAAAAAAAGACTCAGTCAGATGGATGATGCCTTGGTTGCCCAGTACTTTGAGGCTGTTGAAGACCTCAAGCGGATGCCTGTCAAATCGCTTGGCAAACACCTGGAAATCGAAATCAAAGCTATCAGCAGGGTAAGAGCCTACTGCCAGTTGAAAGTAATTGCCCAGCATCTGATACACCTCCCTGATCAGCTTTTCTTCCGGCAGAGAGTTCTTCGTCTTCTCCCGCAGGTCCAGAATATCTTTCTGGTTACAGATCATCACCCCGAAAGCCTTCATTTCATCGCGGCCGGCCCTGCCTGCCTCCTGATAGTAGGATTCCAGGTTAGCGGGAATGTCCATGTGAATCACTACCCTGACATCGGGTTTATCAATGCCCATCCCAAAAGCATTGGTCGAAACAATGACCCTGGTACGATTGTGAATCCAGTCTTCCTGTTTGCGGCTACGCTCCTCATGCTCCAGGCCCGCATGGTAAAAATCAGCACTGATGCGGTTGCGCTGCAGTACATGGGCGAGCTCTTTTGTATGCCTGCGGGTGCCTACATATACCACGGCACTTCCGTCTACCCGTTGCAAAATCTCCAGCATTTTCCGCTCTTTATGCTCTTCAAAGCGCACTGAGTAGCTTAGGTTAGCTCGGGCAAAACTTTTGGTGAATACTTGCTGATTTCTGAAAGCCAGCTTATCCTGTATATCTTCTCGTACCCTCGGAGTGGCCGTGGCGGTAAGGGCTATTACAGGGGTATCGGGAATGATCTCCCTGATCTCGGCAATTTCAAGGTAAGCCGGCCTGAAATCATAACCCCACTGAGAAATACAATGTGCCTCGTCTACAGCAATGAGGCAAACGCCCCTGCGCTGCTGAATGATCTTAATCCGCTCAATAACCAGGTCGGACTTGAGCCTTTCCGGGGAGAGGTAGAGAAACTTAACATCGGCATGCACACAGTTGTCCAGTGTAATATCGATCTCCCGCTTAGACATGCCCGAATGCAGCGCTTCTGCCCTGATCTCACGTCTTCTAAGCTGAGAAACCTGATCTTTGATCAGTGCGATAAGCGGGGAAACTACCAGACAAAGGCCGTCCATCATCAACGCGGGCACCTGAAAGCAAATGGATTTACCTCCGCCAGTGGGGAGCAGTGCCAGTACATCCTTGCCCTCAACTGAGGCATGGATAATATCTTCCTGCAGAGGCCTGAACTGCTCATACCCCCAATAAGACTTTAGTATGTCAATGGCTTGCTTCACGCTCAGCGAATTTAAGAAATATGATTAGCGCTGATAGACAGGGCTCTGATAATCATAACAAAGGAAGTAACCTTGAGAGTTGTATCACCACTTTAGCTTCTCCTTATTTAAAAAGGAGGCGATTCCCTTCTGACAGTCTTCAGTACCGCGAGCCTTGGCATTTTGCTCTGCCGCATAATTCAGTCCTTCCTCCACATTCATTGACTGCACTTCCGCAATCATGGCTTTGGTCAAGGTCATAGACTGACCAGAATTTTTGGTCACCAGCTTTTGGGCAAAGGCATCTACCCTGGCATCCAGTTCAACGGCAGGTACTACCCAGTTAACAAGCCCCATGGCCTTTGCTGCTTCTGCATTAATCAAGTCTCCGGAGAGTAATAGCTCCTTGGATTTTCCTTCACCTATTTTTCTCAGCAGAAACACTTTAACGATAGCCGGTATAAAACCTATTCTTACCTCGGTATAACCAAACTTTGCCTCAGGTACAGTAAAAGAAAAATCGCAGACCGTGGCAAGCCCACAACCTCCTGCAATTGCATGTCCCTGCACTTTGGCTATGACCACATGTTTATGCTCATAAATCGTTTTAAACAGCTCCATCAGGTGCGAAGAGTCAGCAAGGTTCTCTTCGTAGGTGTTGCTCTGAAGCTCCTGCAGATAGGCCAGATCTGCCCCTGCACAAAATGCATCTCCCTCAGCAGCCAACACTACTACCTTCACATCATCATCATCTGAAGCCTGACCAAATGCAGTTTTCAACTCCGTTACCATTTCCCCTGAAAGTGCATTCCGCTTCTCAGGTCTGTTCAGCGTAATGGTAGCTACCCGCTCACTCACTTCATATTTCACAAAATCCATTTCCCTTGCCTTTAGTTTACTATTAGGTCAAAAATAGTGAAGGTCGGCTAGCTTTTAGAAAAACGGAGTCCGAAATGCGTAAAGAAGACGAGTCAGTCATTCCACAGCTTTTCAAAATAGCCATGTCGCTGAATGGAATGAGCCGTCAGGTCTAGTTTTGCAGCTTGCTTGACGAGCTTCTCAGCAACATAGGTTTTATTAGAAGTATCGATTAGTAAATCACCAAACTCCAGCATATCAGTCACTTTCTCAAGATCATTTACCGCATTATGACTCACCACCAGATGGTCAACTAAAAGGGCTTCACCTTTAAGTGCTGCCGAGGGCAATGGTTTTTGAAGAAAAAGAAAGGTTTCACCCTTGAAGCACACGAGTTTATTTCCCATAAAATCACGACTCACTAATGGTAACTGGTCGTTTTCAGGTTTCAGGTTAGACCCTGAGAGCAAGCGACCGGGTTCAAAGTGAAAACGCCTTTTATTCTGATCAACCTTGAATGTGGAGTCAGCCAGTAAACGACTATCCTTACCATATCTGAAGTCAGCCACAGAAGTATTTGAGACATCGAGCATTCTGAAAGTACCGGAATCAAGGTAGCCGGTACGAAAACCAATCTGGCTGACAGCAAAAAAACAGGCCACAGCAAAAGAGATCAGCAGATAGCTGAAACGCCTTTTGTAGAAGAGTAGAATGATAAAAATGAATACCGCGTAAACCAGCCAGGTCTCACCCGTAGTGATACGAATTCCTTCCAGGGTACTGCCGGGCAGGTCCCTGACGAAAAATACGAGCGTATTAACTATTTGTACAAAACACTCTATCAGCCAGCCCAAGCCCTCTCCCACCAGCGGTACGGATGAAAACACCAGCATCAATAGGCCCATGATTAACATGGCAAAGGCTGCCGGAATAATAAACAAATTGGAGATGAGAAAGTAGGTAGGAAACTGATGGAAGTATAACATGCTCAAAGGAGCAGTTGCCAGCTGAGCCGCCAGAGAAACACAGGTAATGGCCCATATCTTATCAAGCACATAATTATTGACATTGAGCAGCTGATAAAGCTTTGGTTGCAAATAGACGATACCAAATACGGCCAGATACGAAAGCTGAAAGCCTACACTCATTATAAGATAAGGGTTGTACCAGAGCAGAATAAAAGCGGAAGCCGCCAGGGTATTATAAATATTACTGTTACGGTTCATGGCCTTGGCCAAAGCGATAAAGCTGAACATGGTAACCGCACGCAATACAGAGGGTGAAAGACCTGTGAGAAAGGCATAACACCATAGCGCCAGAATGCTGATGGCAGCTATCCACCAGCGTGCCTTTCGCTGATCTACTCTCAGCTTTTTAAAAACCAGTAAAATAATGGCGTAGATGATCCCCACGTGCAAGCCCGATACGGCAAGCACATGCATGGCCCCTGAAGCAGAAAAAGCTCCTTGCAAATCGTTGTCCAGCTCATTCTTAATACCCAGAACAATGGCCAACATGACACTGCGCACCTCGGCATTATCTATATGTGCGACAAGACGTTCCTTACAAAGCTGCCTTAGCTTTATAGATTGTGCCTTAAACAGGTTCGGGGTACTCTCCCCCAGCTTGACAAAGTCGTGACCCACAAACTGCTGATGGAAAATATTGTTGTACACCAGGTAATTGGCAAAATCAAATTCTCCGGGATTGGAGGGTGCTGAGCTCTGCTGAGGAGCACCTTTGACCAACAATTGATCTCCGTAGTGTATCAGCTTTCCCGGCTCAGGTGAAACATAGAGGTTAACCCGGCCGGTTACCTGCTGCCATTTATTTCCGGTCAAGGCTCGTTTTACATCAAACCTCACATTAACGGATCTGGCCTTTTCAACAGGCTCTTCTACGACTACCCCCTCATAAGCCTCAACTTTTTCCTGCCACAAAATATGAGACGGTTCCGTATCAAGCCGGTGATTCTGCAACCTTAAAAAGCCAAATGAGAAGAGTATACCAATGGCCAGGCATGACATCAACGGACTAAACCGAAGAGAGTCAATTTTCCAGAGAATCAAATAGACGAGAAAAAGACCGCATGGCAGCAATGGATTCACCTCCATATATCTACCCAGGTAGTGGCAGCATACAATCCCTATGATAAAAGGGAAGGTCAAACGAAGAAAAGGAAATTTATTAAAATACATTATATATTATACAGTATATATAAATTATTATATTTTAATTGAAAATCCAAGAATATCAACCCAGTACTGACCTAAACGCGTGCCTGCTTTCTACAAAAGCTTGACCTTTTTCTAACAGGGCTCTCGGTTATTGCAAGATTTGAAGTCGTGATTTGATCCATCCCATTAAATGGATAACTTAAGAAACTGACTTAGACTTCAACCTTTTCTAATATGACCAAAAAGAATAAACCACTTTCCTCGCCTCTCGGGGAAAGTAGCGATCAGATTCAACCAACTGATCAATCCACTCCCCGGAAGACTACGGAGTCGAAAAAAGGACTTAACCGAAGAAATTTCCTTGGACTGAGTATAGCCGGTGCAGCCGCTCCTCTGCTATCCAGCCCCTTGTCAGCTGCTACTCCGGCCGACACACCTGATGGAGAAGACACACCACAAACGGCAGCCACCTGCAATACCTGTCCCATTCCCTCACCACTTGCAGCCGCTGAAACCTGGGATGAACCCTGGGTATGGAATCCCGGAAAATGGCCTGGTGAAAGTCTGCACCTTAACGTGGTCGAACATCAAACCCCTAGTACCATTGTTGGCCTGGGCAATGCCAGTGCGGCCTTATTCTCCTATAATGGAGCTACCCCCGGCCCTACCATACGCATGAAGGGAGATGAGACGCTGAAGGTTAAACTCTTCAACCATCTTGGACTCAACCGGGGTAAAACAGTGATAGGAGAAGCCCCCGACCCCGGCTATTTTATCAAAGATGCCAATGGGAAGAAGCTGGGCTATAAAAAATCTGATTTCATCTTTAAGCAAGACTGGGAGCTCGGTGAGCACCTGAATGGTATCCATGCCATCCACACCACCAATATGCACACCCATGGCCTGCATGTGCGACCGGGATTAAATATTGACGGCACACACTCCGACAACATTTACCTGCGGGTAATCCCACCAGAAGACATGGAGAAACGGGAGAGCGATAAAAACTATAATGGTGATTTCCTGCTCGAAGGAGAGCAGGCCGGTGAGGCTCAGTTTGAATTCAGGCTGGGGCAGAACAATGGTAGAAAAATTGCAAAGCACCCTCCGGGTACACACTGGTACCACCCTCACTCTCATGGCTCTACCAATATGGAAGTAGCCAGTGGCATGGCAGGTTTTCTGGTGGTAGAAGGTAATGTAGATGCTGCCATCAATAAGTACATGACAGGACGTGCCGACATTAATACTACCCTAAAGACAGGTGCTTATGGTTACCGTGAGCGCCTTATGATGCTCCAGCGGGTACTGGTACCCCCGAAAGATCAGGACTCGCAAAGACCGGAGCTGAAAGCCGGAGCCAGGCCCGCAACCAACGGTAGCCCCAACACGGATACCATCGTAATGAGACCTGGAGATGTAGAACGCTGGAGGGTACTCAATGGCAGCGTAGACGGCAAAGGCTATGTAAGATTCATGGTGCTGGAGGGAGAATGGGTAAGCGAGGCACCTCCTGCCAAAGTGAAACCCCTGGGTAAAAAGCGACCTACGGCACTTCCTAAGATTGTAAGCGACCTCAACAGCGTACAACAGCTATTATATGTAGATGGCAGCGGCAACAGACTGCTTCCTTCCACCGCAGATATTGAAGCACGTAAGCAGCAGCTCTACCTCATGGCACAAGATGGCGTATCGCTGGTAAGAAAAAAAGGAACTGACGGAGCGGAGTATTACCTGAAGGATCTTGAAAATAATAGTAAGAACCCGCTCTACCAGGATTACTCTAACCTGGATGCCTGCTATAAAGACGCAAATACACTCAAGGCCTGCTATAACCTTTCCAATGAGTTGTATATGGCTCCGGCCAACCGGGCTGACTTTATTTTCCAGGCCCCCACACAGGCAAAAGGCACAACCAAAGTATATACAGTGATTGCAAAAGGCACGGCCATTCACACTGAAAATGAAGAACGTGAGCTGAACCTGGCCAATAAGTACAGTAATAAGAAAGGGACGATTGATTCCTTCATAGGCTCTGTTTCCGTACCCGGAGATACCATTATGGCCTATATCGTGGTAAAAGATTGCGATACCGCAGGTGTACAAAATTGCTCGCAGCCGGTAAATGCCAATAGGCCGACCACCCCTTTCAGCTTTAAAGCGTTGAGCAATGTTATTTCAGGAGTAACCGTTCCCAAATACCTGTACCCCATTAATGCTGATGAAGTGCAGATTGAGAGTACCGACAGAGATGGCGGCCGTGGGAATGACGGAAAATACCGTACCCGAAAAGTCACCTATTCTGGTTGGGGAGGTGCTACCTGGCCCAACCTTTACCCCGAAGATGTGGTAAAAGTAGACCCGAATGGCCCTGAGCCGGTACCCAACCCGAAGATGGTCTATGACCCGACTAAGTATGGTATACCCATGGAACCGGGTAAATCCAAAGTAATGCTGCCGCCCGCTACCCGTACCATGGCCATTGATGGCAAAAAATTCAACCCCGATGATCACATGGCACCAAAGCCACTGCTGAGCACGGCAGAGGAGTGGGTAGTGTATAACAATTCCATTTCTCTTTTTGCAGAGTTTCCCGATTTCCCTGCAGGCTCAAACATGGATGACTATCAGAAGAACTATTTTGTGGACCACCGGGACGGCTACCCTATTACCAGGGCCAAAGCAAAATCCAAAGGTTTTGGCATTACCACCAGGGGTATTGATCACCCCTTTCATATTCATACCAACCCCTTCTGGCTGATGCGCATAGAAGTGCCGGATGAGCATGGTAACCTGGTGAACATACTACCCGAACCGCGATGGCATGATGTAATGTGGATTCCAAGAAATGGAGGCCGGATTATATTCAGATCAAGGTTCCCTGACTATGTGGGTAAAATGGTAAACCACTGCCATATTCTACAGCATGAAGACAATGGCATGATGCAGGAGGTGATGATTACCCAATCAGTAGATAAAACCAACTATGTACCTACCAGTAAGCTCTGCAATGACAGCATGTCACCAGCCCAGATCACCAGCCTGGGAGGTAGCTATGCCCGGGACTCTCCGGAAGACGCTTACAGAATGTGTACACGGGTGATTGACGATAATCACATGGACAGCCCTGATTTGCCACTGGCATACGAATTTCCGGCCGAAAACGGGGTATTCAATCCACCAGAGCTAGACTGACACTAACTGCTTGAAATGGAAAGGTGCTGTAAAGGCACCTTTCTTTTTACTACGCTAGCTGTTTTCGCATTTCAAAGTGCTCCAGGTTGGCCTCAAGAAACATTTCCCCTACCTGATAAAAACCATAACCGCTATAAAGAGGCATTACCCCGAGTTGAGCATGCAGGTAGATTAAAAGGCCGGGAGACCGATGGTTGGCTTCAATATGTCCCAGACTGCTTTGCACCAGCCTTTTGCCTACCCCCTTACCGCGAAATTGTGGTGCCACTGCAAACCGCTCCAGTCTGATACCTTTTTCGGTACGCCTGTACCGGCAGCTACCCGCAGGCTGTTTGTCAAAAAAGGCAATGAAATGCACGGATTCCTGGTCGAACCTGTCAAAAGTCTCTTCCCACTCAACGCCTAAATCTTCAGTAAATACTTTTTCACGAATCGCGAAAGCCTGGTCCAACTCACCCTGGCTCTCGACTAGTTTAACCCTTATCACTCTTAGGTTGCTCTTTGTCGTATGCTGAAATAATCTTTTTAACCAGTCTGTGTCGCAATACATCTTTACCATCCAGCTCCACTACACCAATACCTGCTACACCGCGCAGTATGTTAATGGATTGAGCCAAACCCGACTTCTGATGATGTGGCAAATCCACCTGAGAGCGGTCTCCTGTTACAATCACCTTAGAGTTAGGCCCCATACGGGTCAGAAACATTTTCATTTGCATGGGGGTGGTATTCTGTGCTTCATCCAGCAGAATGAAAGCATTATGGAGGGTGCGGCCACGCATATAAGCCAGTGGTGCGATTTCAATCACCCTGTTTTCCTGGTAGTATTTCAGCTTTTCAGCCGGAATCATTTCGTCAAGCGCATCATAAATAGGCCTGAGGTACGGATCAATTTTCTCTTTAAGATCACCCGGTAAAAAGCCCAGGTTCTCGCCTGCCTCTACTGCCGGGCGGGTAATGATGATTTTCTTTACCTCCTTATTCTTCAGCGCCTTTACCGCCATGGCCACAGAAATGTACGTTTTACCCGTACCGGCCGGGCCGATGGCAAAAACGAGATCCTTCTCCTTTACCTCCTTTACCAGCTGCTTTTGGTTAGCAGTTTTAGGTTTGATCACCGCTCCGCGCGTGCCATATACCAGCACCTCATCGTCCAGTGCCGATTGGCTGAGGTCAGACTCCTGCTTTATATAAGCCTGCACATTGTCATGCGTCACCTTACCATACTTATGGTAGTGCTGCACCAATGAGTTGAGTATATCGTTGATCTGAAGAATCTCCGAGGCATTTCCCTGAATCAGGATTTCGTTTCCTCTGGATACAATCTTGCTCTTGGGAAAAGCAGAAGCCATCTCCCTGATATTTTCATTGCCAACGCCAAGGAAATCGACCATGGCGATGTTTTCTAATGTAATTAACTTTTCTACCAAACGTTCTTATTCTCTTTTAACGAACCTGTAACACTCATTCGCCAAGTTCAACCTTAGCGTTGTCTCAACAATTTCTTCACAAAAACCGAAAATACCATACCGGTCACCAGTCTGACAGACCTCTACGCGAAGATTTGAAAGAAAGATAGCCTCATCTTATGGTTAATTTGACAAACCAGCTCAAAAATTCTGATAATTTTGTCTTCCATATAATTCGCTTAACAAACCCCACGGTGCTACATGCCCATCGTCACTTTTACATCTGATTTTGGTACCAGCGACCATTACGTGGCATCCGTAAAAGCAACACTTCTGTCAACTGATCCAAGTCTGCAGATAGTAGATATCAGTCATGATGTGGAACCATTCAACATTGCCCACATGGCCTATGTAATCCGATCTGTGTACCAAAAATTTCCGGAGGGTACTGTTCACCTCATAGGCGCCAATGGCAGCAACCCCAACCTGGATACGATCCTGCTATCCGAAATCAACGGGCACTTTTTTGTAGCACCCGACAATGGTATTATCAGCCTGATTTCTGAGCAAAACAGACCGATAGTCTTTGCCATCTCCAGTGAGAAGATTTCCAACTTTAATACCCTGGGAGCTGCCAAAGTAGCCTGCACCCTGGCCAATGGCAGTAAGCCTGAGGAACTGGGCACTCATACCGATCGCTATGTACAGCTGATGCTGCGGCAGGTAAAAGCCACGAAAAAAGAAATTGCCGGTCACGTGATACGGGTAGATCACTTTGGTAACCTGATTACCAACATCAAGAAACTCGACTTTGATATTCTCAGTAAAAACAGAAACTATAGCCTCAGCTTTGGCAGGGAAAATGTTTCCCGTATCCACCATAGTATGATAGACGTGGAGCCGGGAGAAGCCTTCTTTGTTTTCAACCAGGAAGACTTGCTGATAATAGGCATCAACCAGGGAGACGCGGCACAGCTTTTAGGGCTTGACTTTGACAGCCCTGTAAACATCCAATTTGAAGACTAATGCTTATTCGCACTGTAAGAATGACCTTTAAACCGGAAGAAGTAGAAAACTTCCTGAAAGTGTTTGACAGCTCCAAACACAAAATACGCGGCTTTGAAGGCTGCACCCACCTGGAACTGCTTAAAGACTACAACGACCCTTGCGTATTCTCCACCTATAGCATCTGGCAGGATGAGGCTGCACTCAACCGCTATCGACACTCCGACCTATTCAAAGAAGTATGGGCGCAAACCAAGCCCCGGTTCAGCCAAAAACCCATCGCTTTTTCCTCCAAAAAATATATCGAGGTTTAGCCTTGAGGGCTATTGTAAAATCAAAAATCTTTACTCATTTTTGCATCCCAATTCAGCAAATCTGCCCAGGTGGCGGAATTGGTAGACGCGTTGGTCTCAAACACCAATGCCTTCGGGCGTGCCGGTTCGACTCCGGCCCTGGGTACCAAATGAAATAAAGCTCCACAACGTGGGGCTTTTTTCGTTTGTAACTGGTCGGGGGAGAAGTCTATCCCGATGGAGTGATGCTGACATTAGGAATTCGAGTCTATTAAACAAGTATCACTCAACTCAATAGGTTGCCAGAGAATCAGCCAAGAATAACCCTTCGGGCTATCGGACGACTCACTTCATTTGTCAGTTTTAAAAAAATCTTTCGTTTTTCCATCTCTGTCTGTGTAACTCAAGGGATTGTTAGGCGCAAAATAACCATTAGAAGTAGTACCATTTAGAGTCGTACCACTAGAATTAGGGGCGGTATAGCCGTTATTCGAATTGTTGTTATCGTTGTTCATCATAACTTTTAGTTTAACTTAATTACGACTCTAAACCCTCTTGGTTTCAGTCTTACTTTTTCTTAGTGGCTGCAGTACCCCAATTAGACGGTTTGCGACCATAGATAAATATACTCTGACCCGTACCCATCGTCACGCTGAGCCCGTTTCAGGGTCTGTAAAAACAGTCATTACATATAAGTTGAGAAATCTTCCGCCATGGTTGATGCTATCTCCTACCATAACCAGCATCCATGATGCTTGTTGGTGAAGAACACTAAAAAAGGCGAAAAATGCCTTGAAACCGTGTTGAGATCAAGTATTTTAATCATAGGGACACCAACCCAGATTACAGATATCAGATGACAAATTGTAATTAAAATTTTTGATCAATAGAACATCTTAAGATTCACTTGTCGTATGGTAGTTGAATCAAATATTAAAACATGGAAAATAAAAGCTTGGATAAGGAAAAATTAGAATGGATAAATGAGCAATTAGTTACTAAGCAAAGCTATAACAGAGATGAATATCCAAGGTGCTTTAATATATCACAGGGAATGTATTATAACCAATTACCAGTACCTAAAGAACGAAAAGCAGCTGAGTTCATCTTTTTGAAAGACTACTTTGTTGGCAAAAGAGATCTTGAAAAAGAGGTTGCTATACATGATTGGAACAATACCTGGGAATTAGGACAGCTCAGAACTTCGTTTTTTTGGGACAAACTTCCTAAAAGTTTAAACTGGTTAAAAGACCATGACTTAGAGAACATTTATCTCATCCCTGATGATGATGTTTTTTCGTATTCTACATATGCTCCATTGTTACATTTGATTCCATTCAAAACTAGAAGCAGGCATAATATCCCTCAATTACGGGCAGGAGTATGGCCTTTCGGTGCAGCATATTACGAACGTTCGATTGGAGATGTTTTTACATCAAGTTTTAAAGATAATCTATCAAATGCTTTTGCCACCCACATATGGCCCTTACTAAATAGACAGAGTAAAATTGACGCTTTCTCACACAACGACCCAATAGTTCTCTTATCGCATAACCTGAAGTTTTGGCTTCCTCATGTTTATGCCGTGATTGAAGAGGAATTAGAATTATTTGGGCGGGTAGATGTAGAGTCTGAGGAACAAAAAAGAACGATTAATGAGCTTCAAAATCAGTATCCAGAAATCGATGTAAAACTTCCATTAAGAGGTGGAGATATTTGGAGAGGTGAGGATGGCGCATGGGGCATATCGAAAAAAATAGTCGAAAGTGCAGATGAAAATGGGCAACTAAGTAATCTATTTGATGCGATAAAATCCAACAGAATTCAAGATGATTTTTCAGATCATTGGTCAAACGCTAAAGAAGATTTTGAAAGAAAATTATACAGGAAAAGGAGTAGGTACAGAGTGAATTTTGTCGAACTAAACAGTTCTATTCCAATTCAAAGTTATTCTTCAGAAATAGTCGAAAATGAGTTATGGGATGACTTCTTCAGTATTTTAAACCATAAGGAAAAGAGAATTGTCGTTTGTTTGAGAAAAGGGATCACCAAGCATAAGGAAATAAGTGAGATACTTGGTTACAAGAACCATTCACCTGTGACAAAATCGATAAAGAAAATACGCGAAAAAGCAGAAGTGAACTTAAGCATTAAACCAAACAAGTCACATGTTTAGGATATGACAGGTAGCCCGAATCTCTCCGGGGCTTTCGTTACAGCTTGGCCCAGGGCCTATGATCTCATCTATCAATTAAGAGGCAATCCCCAAACGCTGAGAAAGCTCATATAAACGCTTTATATCACTGATAAACCGGTTCGACATTTCTCCGGCCCTTGGTACTAAAATGTAAAAAGCTTCTCCACAAGAGAGGCTTTTTATGTTTAATACCGGCCGGAGAAGAGACATATGCGCCACAGCACCTGTACCTCTGCACAAAACAAAAAAAGAGGTTACCGTTACCAGCCACCTCTCTTCTCAAATATCTTCTAAACTCTTAACGGATAATCACCAGCTTACCAAAGCCCTGCTTGCTAAAGGCCTGGTCTCCGGAAGTTCCGCGATGACCGATCTCACTACCATCACTTGACCTGATCTGCACTCTGTATAGGTAAGTACCAATGGCCAGCTTATCGCCAAACTCATCCCTGCCATCCCAGGCATAGTCGGTAATGTTATTACCAATTCTGATTGGCCCAATCTCATCCTGGGTGATCTCCCTGACAATCTTACCGGACACCGTGAAAATCTGAATTTTCAGCTGGTCGGGCACTACTTCACCTGTAAGTGTAAATACAAACCTTGTACTGGTGCTAAAAGGGTTCGGATAGGGATAAAAATTACTGATAGCCGATTCGCTGATTACCTCAAAATTCACAATATAGGGTCCGATACCAGATTGGTTACCGGAAGCATCGGGCACCTCCACCTGCAGCTGATATAAACCATCTGGCTCAGCACCAAAGTCTGGTCTGAAATCAATACGGAAATTAGTGCTCTCCGAAGCAGGCGTAATCTCCACAAGGTCTGAAGCCATATCGATTGTTTCCAGCTCACATCCATCACAGCCTTTACCAATTTTAATCACCACATCTGAGGCATCCGTTTTAAACAGATAGGGGTTGTTGTCCCGTAACTCCATGCTAATAACAGGCTTAGGTGATACAATGTCGCCATCCAGAATATAAATACCATCAAAGGTGACATCCACATTGGGGTTCACCTCATCTCTGAGCACATTAAAGAAGGACTCCAGCCTGATCACATTGTTATTATAAAACTGCTCCAGCTGGTCTCCGGGGTTTACAAAAACCTCCAGATCATTCAGGCCAATTCTGCCCAAAGTAGAAATAGGCAGTTCAAACAGCTCTTCCTGGCCGGCTGCAACCGCAGGAATCTGTATCGTATTTTGTTCCTCCTGCCCGGTTACCTGGTTAGTGAAGGTATAACGCACATTTAATGGCCCGTTAAAATCATATTCCGAAATATTGGTGAACTTGAATTCTGCCAAAAAGGGCTCTCCCTCCTCAAGGTTGATATTTTGGTTCTGATCATTCTGCAAGGAAACTACACCTTCCGGTACTCCCTGATAAGTAATCGTCCATTCGTCAATTTGAGCAGGCGTAGCAGAAACACGGTCTTCCATATTAACATACAATCTGATATATGGATACAATGTCGGGTTCACACCACTCAGGTCCAGCTCATTAAGCGTTACGTTCGGAAAGAGTACCGTAACAGTTCCATCAAGCGCAACTCCTCTCACCTCAAAAGTAATCTCATCCTCGCCATCATCCTCAAATATCCTCTTGGTCATACGCCCCCAATCACTGGCGGGGCCTATGATAGGCGTTTCAACCGTACCGCTATCGATACTCGCAGCAATTGAAGCATCAAAAGTGATTCTCTTGCTCCTGGCATTATCTTCCGAAGCTGTTTTTTCTCCCTGCACATCTGTCGCGGATCCCTCAGGAAAACCCTTTCTTCCGAAAACGATCAGCGGCTCACCCGTCTGCAATTGCTCCAGTGTTCTTGTTGAGAACCCCAGGCTGCCCCAATCATCATACACGTCAGGTCGCCAGTCAGAATAACTCAGTGAACCGACACTAAAAAGCAACACATAGTCTTCAGCCCTTACACCATTTATATATTGACGCGTGAGACTCTCAGAAACCGGTATATTAACATCAGACATATGAGAGTCTCTGAAAGAGTTGATAACACTGGCAGTTTTGCCACACTTCAACGGATCTGAAACATCCTGAAGCCCGGGAGTGCTTAACACGAAATACGGGCGACCGCTGTCTTTGTCAAAAGCAACAGCATTAAAGGTGGCAAGGTTACAAGGGTTACCGGGGATTTGCTGAATTCCGTCAAGGTCTAACACCACAGCCGAAGACCGGTTGCCATCAGGATGGTCGGCACCAAAGGTAACCACCTCTATCAGTGTGCGCGTACCTGCAAAAATCCAGTTTTGCTCATCTTCATTTTTCTGAAGTGAACTAAGCGACAAATCTTCAAACTGATCAAAGGCAGTCTGCCCCCAGCCCTTCTGCCCGTTTCTTATATAAGTAAAGGTACTATTGTTCCAGGGTGTCTCTTCCAAATTCAGGTCTTCTTCAAAAACACTACGCCAATAGAATTGTACTGTATCTCTCTGGGTATCCTCAGTCAGCTCCACATCCCAAACACCAATACCCTTGCCCTCAAGTACCTGTCGCTGTACTATTCCGCTATCAAACGTATTTACGGTGTCCAGCTCCACCACAAACCTTTTGTCATTGAGACGCAGGTTAGAAGACTGCACTACCAACTGGATGCTTGTCTCATTTACCAGAGCAAAGTTGGCAGGGCTTGTATTGAAGGTGCCGGTAGCCGGAAAGTTAAAAGACTGCTGCGCAGAGTTATTAATCTCGCTACCCTCATCCACAGTATTATCTGCATCGAGTATCACCTCAAAAGTGTTCTGACCAAAGGCATCAATCCCCTGATTAGAAACTTCATAAAAAATCGTGTCCTGGAATGAAATAGGTTCTACTTCAACCGTGGGGAGGTTGAGCACTGTTCCATCTTCAAGTCGCCTGTTTACCCTTACCGACAGTGGACTGGTAGTCGTTCGCCCTCCGTTACTCACTACCACGGCCAATCTGAAAAAGGGAGTACTTGCCGTCACCTCATTTCCATCATTAGACACCACCGAGATGTCTTCGGGCCTTACAATGTAATCTACCTTATCATGGCCAAAGAGCGGAACAGCAGGATCCCCCTGTAAAACAGTTTGTTCAGCCGTAGCCTCATAGCTTTCATTAACGGATGGTCGGTCCAGAAAATTTCTGATGGCCTCCTGCTGAATATGTCCAATGGAGCGAGTCATCCAAAGGGTATCAGCCAGGAGCTCATAAACTTCTTTGCTGTAGTTTGCCAGCACATCTGTTAAGCCCACATCGCTATGTGCCATATAATTAACAGCGCCCCTGTTTCTGGCCGCCATCCAATCTTCACCAAAAGAGGTTCGGTTAAATATTTCTCCACCCCGGCAACCATTCACCAGAAAGACAGGATATCTACCCTCATTGTTATAGCCGTTTGCCGGATCCGTTACGCTTCCTATGTCAATATCGGTGAAGCTCGCTGAGGAGTGACCGAAGAAAGTAACAAAACCTACTCCGCGGTTAATCTCCTCAGAGATATTAAATTTCTGAATAGCATTATTCGTTTGCTTAGAGATGTTATTCACATTGGCCCCCAGAAAGTCCCCTTCCACCTGAGCCTGAAAGCCCTCTATGATTTCCCGGAACCGGAGTAGCTCCCTGGTATTGAGACCGCCACTCAGCTGCACAAAATTCTTGGTCCAGGGAGAATCCTTAAGCGTTCTCTCTTTTTCCATTACCTTTTCCAGATAGTACCCTACTCTCCAGGGTTGTGAAACGGATAATCTGCCGACCGGAAAAGCAGGAAAATGCGGGGTACCATCAAGTCCTTCTGTGTACAAGATATCAGAACCAGGAGCACCCATGGTAGGTACAAGGTCTTTTAATGAAAGCGAAAGAGGTGAGGGAAGTCGCTGCGCCTGATTGTCAACCCTGCGCGATCTGCCAACCAAAAACATGTATTCCGGGCTACCATTTTCATAGATATATTGAGAGAATCTTCGAATAGCAAGGGGGCTGTATTCCCCATAATTAAACTCATTCATCAGATCATTCACATCTGCATAGAGTACACGGTGGCCTCCGCCTTCAATAGAGCTACGGTAATCCATATACGCCTGTATCGGGTCTTCGTAAATACACTCCTGACTATTAAGGTCCCCTAGTGCTGCTGCACACCCCCGCAAATAGGAGTGACTGATGAGTATATAGTTTTTATCACTTACATCTTCATGTTTAAAAGTTATAGGCTCCGGACTGAGACTGCTGATAGATGAAGTCGTCTTTACGAGTATTTTCCTTGTTTCATCATCACTGGTGCCAACTACCGTCCTTACATTATTTCCATCAGCACTGGATGTAACCCTGATCGGGTTTCTGTAGTCAGTGACATCATAAACAGCCACCTCGCCAAAAACATTCTCAATATTAAGCAGCTGATTTGATGCACCGGTAGATGGTGCATTGATATAGTAGAACTTCTCATCGGCCGATTGCTGATCTATTTGCTGAGGAAAAACAACTTTAAGATAACTTACAGCAAACCTGTTATCAGGCTCACCATTTACTTCAAGTGCCTCTACCCGTATGATCATTCGACCCTGCGCTGATACATCCGACCATTCTACCTGGGTACTGGCTATCGCACTGTTGTTGAGCACGAAAAAGATATCGTCTTTCACCGTCCTAAGGTTGTCAGTGTCTGGCCCCACCTTGACTGCAGCACTATGCGAACGGTTATTAAAGCCCACAAGCTGTACTTCGATCTTTGGTTTTTTACCCTCGCTTTGTTCGTTGAGTGTCAGGTCATCAACAATGAAGTCCCGAAATGTTTTACCGCTTCTCAGGGTAAACTCATTGATCATGATTGTATCCCCCATAAACATTTGCCCACGGTCGTAGAGGGCTCTTTTCACCTCTGCATTGGGGTTGCCCTCCGGATAGTATTGGCCAAATGAAAACTCTGAAGTGTACACATTCAGTAATTCCTGGTCGTGCGAGGCCTTGGCTGTCAGCCCTGTCTCCGACTCATCCAATAAGGCCATTCTCCTTCCATTCACACCCTGGTTAATCGTGAGGAAGAAAGCTGTAGAATCTGAAAACAGGTTATAATACTGGTGGATTTGATTACGCGGTTCCGTAAAAAGTTCTACATCGGTAACACCATCATTGCGTCTACCGTAAAAGTCCAGATAATCTCCGGTATCGAAAAAGCCATCGCCTCCATCCGCTACATGAATGGCCACTTCTTCTCCTCTGTGAAACATCTGAAGCTTGTTCACATCCAGTTTATCTACCGGAAACCCTATATCTATAAGGGCACTATAATCAATACGAAAAATATTATCACTTCCCGTTTTGACCTTAACATAGGGCTGGTTGTAATCAATCCAGCTATTACCGTCCTGCCCAAAACCAGAGTTGATACAAAGCAGGAAAGCCGATAGTGTAAAAAGAAGTCTGATCTTAGTTTTCATCCTTCACCTCCTTCTTCTCTTTCCTCTGTTTCTGATTGTATAAACCCGGGAGTTTTTCCAGTGAATATTTTATCGAGAACACGTGGGAATAAGGAGACTCCGCTACATTACCTATGTCAGTAAGGGCATAGTCAATGACAAAATCATCCAGGTAAATCCCCACCCCCATATTGGGCTGAAAAGACCAGAAAGTAGATTCACCATTGGTCAAGTCTCTCTCAAACTCCTTCACACGTTGAAAATTACCTACCCCCATCCTTAGGAAGAACCTGTCTTCATAATCAAACTCAAAGCCTATTTGCGGCTCTATACTCACAAGCGCACTCTTCACTAAAGCGTTCCTGCGACCGTCAAAGGTAAACACCAGGTCTGTAGAGGTCAGCAAATCTATTTTATCACTCAATGTAAAAGATCGCGAGGCTCCCACCTGCATTTTTGGTAAAGTCAATTCCAGAGAGTTTCCCGGAATATCATTGCCTGTTTGGTTGAAGACAGAAGTAAGTTCCTCCTGATCTACGGTCCAGGCATTGAAGGTGGTAGTGATATCGCGAAGCATGATACCGAGGTCCCAGGTATGCAAACGGTACTTGGCCGAAATATCCATTCCAAAGCCCCAGGCCTCAGCAAAGGGGCCTATCTTTCTTTTAATCACCTTAAAATTTGCTCCAAATGTCAACCCCTGTGCAAAAGGTTGTCCATCACCGAAAGTAACCCCTCTTGCATATGACAAAATCAGGGCAACATCTGAAGAGGTAAAAAACTGAATCTGGCTATAATCAATAGCTCCGTTGGAATCGAAAAGAAGGCGGGTATCAGGGATATCATCAATCCCCAGACGAATCACTGAGATGCCAAAATGACTTCCCTCATCAATAGCATAAGCAAAACCCACATAATCGTAATTGGCTATTCCTCCAAAATATGAGGCATGCTGCAGGCTGAATTCATAGCGATGCTCTATATCGGTAAGAGCTGCCGGGTTCCAGTAAACGGCCGTGACATCATTGACAGTCGAGGTCATGGCATTAGACATAGCCAGCCCCCTTGCACCTACACCAATAGAGAGAAACTCATTACTGTATTTAGGGCTTGACTGGCCCCGGAGATCAGGCGAAAACAAAAATAGAGGGATGCAAAACATCCCCAGACATACAAATCTTATAAAATCTTTCTTCAAAATTTATCCAGAGACTTTCTACTCCTTAAAGTTAACTACCCTTTATCACGAAATAAGCTATCCAAATGACATTAGACAACCCACCAGACTCATTTTAATACCCCAAAAGTAACGAAAACCCCACTCGGATATTTAAAATAATACATGAATTTTTGAACAGAAAACAATACAAGGTATTTTTTTTTACTTAGTACTATGCAACACATAGTACCTTCTTTCGTATACTTGCATACACAAAAGGTCAACATCTTAAAATTGACATGAGATGAATTTAGAAAACACCCAGGTCCAAATGCGCAAAGGAATACTTGAATTTGGTATTCTGCACATCATTTCCAGGGGCGAAGTTTATGCATCAGATATGCTTGCCGAACTTACCTCTGCAAAAATCATGGTAGTAGAAGGTACACTCTACCCATTGCTCACCCGATTGAGAAAAGCCGGCCTGGCCGAGTACAAGTGGGTAGAATCCAATTCAGGGCCACCACGCAAGTACTACACCATTACCGACAAGGGAAGAGAATTCCTGGCAAACCTGGAAGTGACCTGGCATGAGCTGGTTGCTTCCACCACTGAAATCATCTCTAACAATAATTCAAAATAGTGCTGTCATGAAAAAGAATATAAGCATCAACATAAGCGGCATCATATTTCATATAGAGGAGGACGGGTATGAAACACTCAAAAACTACCTCGAATCAATCAATACATACTTCTCCAGCTACGAAGAAAGTGAAGAGATCATTGCCGATATAGAAGGCCGAATCGCTGAAATTTTTCTGGAAAGACTTTCTGAAGGCCAACAAGTGGTATCAGCCGAAGACGTGAACGACCTCATGAAAACCATGGGTAATACCACGGACTTTGAAGCCATGGAAGATGAAACTGATTTTGCAGCTCCGCCTGAAATCAAAGTAGAAAGCAAAGAAAAGAAAACACATAGCGGCAGCCATGCCGGCACTAACACAGGGCAAAAACAAGGCAAGAGGTCGCGAACACTACAGCGTGACCTAAAGAATCAGACCCTGGGTGGTGTAGCCTCCGGTATAGCCCACTACTTCAATATCGATTCTATTTGGGTACGCATTGCATTTATCCTGTTTCTGCCGGCAGGCGGCATTTCACTTCTTGCCTATTTCGTACTGTGGGTAGTAGTACCCGGCAGTAATGACCTTGAAGAAAACAGTTCCATTAAAAAACTGTACCGCAACCCTGACGACCGGGTGCTTGGCGGAGTTTGCTCCGGGCTGGCCACCTTTCTGAAGATAGATACCATCATTGTCCGGATCATCTTTATACTGCTGCTCGTTGGCGGAGGCACCGGCCTTATTGCTTACTTAATCCTCTGGGCTATCACCCCAGAGGCTAATTCTATTACCGACAAAATGCAGATGAAAGGTGAAAAAGTCACCCTTTCCAATATTGATGAGAACATTAAAAAGCAAAAGACTGAAGAAGACTTCGGGCCTAAAGACGAAGGCGCTTTCACTAAAATACTACTTTTCCCATTCCGCCTGATCGGAAAAATATTCACAGGACTATCCAAAGCCCTGGCTCCACTGATGCTGTTTATTGTGGCAGTGATCAGAGTCTTCACCGGGTTTATCATATCGGTTGTGGGGCTGTCCAGCATGTTTGCCGTGTTAGTTACTGCAGGTGTTCTGATGGGCTTGTACAATAGTGATATCTATTACTTCAATGATGATTGGAGCTTTTTACCATACGACATACTGGAAGAAACCGTACCCCTGGCCGGGCTCATTGCCTTAATGGTCGTATTGTTCATCCCATTCTTTTACGTCTTCATTGCCGGTATCACCGTCATTGCCAAGCGTAAAGTAATGAGCAGTTCTGTAGGCTGGAGCGTATTGGGTGTATGGTTAATCGCTATACTGATCACGGCAGCTACTGTACCTAATGTAGTTCGTGATTTCCGTGAAGAAGGCTCCATTACCTATAGCGAAACCCTTGACGCCAGCGGCAGTACACTGATACTGGACATAGACCCGATTTATGACTATCGCAGAAACAATGATCTCTTTATCATTGACCTTGATATACGTACGAGCAAAGACAGCACACTTACCCTGGACACCCGCGTAAGATCAAGAGGACGCAATATGTATGAGGCCGAGGAGAATGCGAAAATGATCAAATACGATTATTCTATCAGGGATTCGATCATCACATTTGAAGACTTTTACCACTTCGAGCGAGGAGGTAAATTCAGAGGCCAGGAATTAGAAATGACGCTATACATACCGGAAGGTCAGCCTTTCAAAGTAAAGCGCGGCATGGACGAACTGCTCGGTTACTTTAACAGAGGCTACCGCTGGAGCGAGATATACCGAAACACCTGGGTATTTGAAAACGGACGCCTGGCCTGTATGACCTGCAGCAGCAGATCAAGCCGTGGCAGTGGCTCAACGGCCAGCACTAGCGCCTCGCAACGAACCATTGATCTACCAACCATGAGGGCCATAGAACTCAAAGAAGCCTTTGAGGTAACCGTCAAGCAAGGTAATAATCAGAGCGTAATTGTAGAAGGAGATCAGAGACTTATAGATAAAGTAGTAACCTATGATGAAAGCGGTACCTACATTTTTCAGACAGACAACCTGGATGAAAGTGAAACAGATGATATCAGAATTTCCATTACCCTCGAGTCACTGGACAAGCTTGTGATAGGAGATGAAGTCAATGCCATCATCTCAGGCTTTAATGAAAACCGACTTAATCTCTCCATTGAGGACGAAGCCCGTGTGGAATTTGACGGACAGATCAACTCAATGGACCTGACGATCAAAGAAAAAGGAAGGCTCACCGTTGTGGGTGATGTAGATAAGCTCACAGCAGAGCTAAGAAATGATGCCAGACTGTATTTTACTGATGGCAGCTTACAAACAGCCGAGATCAACACCTTCTCTGACGCCAGAGCACGGGTCAAAGTTGACGAATACCTGAGAGTTGATGCCAGGGGCTTCTCCTCAGTACGGTACGCGGGCAGCCCCGAATTAGACATTGTTAACAAAGGCAGATCTGCAGTGGTAGGTGTCTACTAGTCCAACATATGATTTAACCTACCAAAAGGAGTGCTCAGGCGCTCCTTTTTTTATTCTTACATAAGAACCTGAAAAACAACAACTTCGGATCAGAAACCGAAACCATGCAACCTTTTTGAAAAAAATATTTCATTAACGCGCAACCAATTTAATTATTCATACATCTACCTTGTGAATCGACCAAACCATGCTTCAAATCAAAAGGTCAAAAACTGAAGAGAAGCTCATTGATGCTTGCAGGAAGGGGGATAGAAAAGCCCAGTACGAGCTGTACGAAAAATACGCTCCGCTGATGTATTCTGTCTGTCGAAGGTATGTTATGCAGCTACAGGAAGCCGAAGACATTTTGGTTTGCGGGTTTACGAAGGTGTTTCAAAAACTACACCAATTCAAAGGACAAGGAAGCTTTGAAGGCTGGGTCCGCAGAATTATAGTCAATGAAGCTCTCACGTTTATCCGCAGAAACAAAAGCATGTATTTGGAAGTAGAGATTGAAAAAGCCAGCAGAGAGCCTGATTTAAACAAATTAAGTGATCAGTTGGAAGTGGAAGACCTCGAAAAGCTGATAGATCAGCTACCCATGGGTTACAAAACCGTCTTCAACCTCTACGCAATTGAAGGCTTTTCTCACAAGGAAATAGCAGAGAAGTTGGGAATAAGTGAAAACACTTCTAAGTCCCAATTGAGCAGAGCAAGAGTTCATTTACAAAAACTCTTACTGAACGCTGAGCAGAGTATGAATGATAAATTGATGAGTAATGAAGGATAATAAAATAGATGATCTGTTTCGCCAGAAGCTGAGTCATCAAAAACTCACTCCCCCGCCAGCAGCGTGGGCGGCCGTTGAGCAAAACCTTCCCGGAGAGAAGAAAAGAGGAGTGTACTTCTGGATAAGCGTAGCGGCCGGTCTCCTGCTGATATGCACCCTGGGCTGGGTAATGCTCAGTGGAGAGCAAACGACTACCATACCTGGTCAGGCTACCGCATCTAAGGAGCAACAGCCAGAACCTACAAAAGCAGATGAGACAGGCACACAAACAATGGCAGCTTCAGAAGGTGATGAGGCGAAAACCGGACAGCCTGATATGCTTAAACAAGAGATACAAGAACCATCTCAAACACAGATGGTAGCCTCAACCAATAAAAAACAAGAAAACAATACTTCTACTACTGCCATAGTAGCAACTCAAAGCAGCACCCCGGTAAACGATACAGAAGAAGTCATAAGCCAAAGGGAAATATTGATCATCAGCCCTATAAAACTGAATGATCACCTTTCTATCAACAGCTTGGCGGGTGAATTGGAATATATGATCATGCCCATCACGCTTACCGATTATTACACCCCTTACAGTGAAGACCTTAAGCCAATACCGAAGAAGAAAAAATTCAGAGTGCTCAATGGCATCATCAGTATTGCCAAAGAAGTAAACTCAAGCAAACTGAGCCTCTCAGAGCTTAGAAATGCCAAAAACAACTTTATCACTGACGACCTCAAGTACGGCACCAAAACCGATGAAGGCGTAGATGACGACTCTGAAGAAGAACCTAATAAAGATTAGAAACTCAAAATAAATATCACATGTCTAGAATGAGAATTACGCTGGTACTCTTGGCGGTCACACTGAGTACCATGGGATTGAACGCCCAAAACGAAAGATTGCGAGACCTTGACATCGACCAGATAGTGGACGATGCTATGTCAAAACTGAGAAGCCTGGATTACAATTTCTCTGACTTCAATGGCGAACACGTTGTTATCAGAAAAAAGAACAGTCTCCGCAATATCCCGCTCAATAGAAGAGGTAGACGCGTCACGCGCAGAAACAACGTATGGAACAGAAGCTGGGCTCTCGACAGGTACTACCCCAGAAGAGGCACTGATAATTTTGTCAATGTATATGTAGGGCTTAACAACTGGCTTGAAGATGGCGACCTGCCAAGCAGCGATCAGTTATACAGCCTCAGCCCTATCAACTCCTGGTATGCCGCTGTGAACTTCGACAATATCACTAAACTGCTCGGCCCCCTTTACATGGACTGGGGTGTAGGTATAAGCATGCAGGATTTCAGCTTTGAAAACACTCGCGTGAATGTGCAAAGAGAAGCGGTGGGAGATCCATCAGCCATCACTTTCTCAGAAGTAGCCGATATCAGCGGCAGAAAAAGTAAAATCAACGTCACCTACCTTACTGCCCATTTTGTACCCACACTCACCCTAGGGCGTGGCAATGGTTTCAGAGTCGGCTTTGGAGTCTATGGAGGCTACCGCATCGGCAGCCATACCAAAATGAAGTTTGATGACATCAACGGTGACAAACAGAAAGACAAAGTCAAAGACAGCTTTCATATCAACCCTTTCAAATACGGCTTCAGAGGCCAGGTAGGCTGGGATTTCTTTGACCTGTTCTTCAACTATGACCTAACAGAATTCTTCGATGAAGATGTAAATGCACCGAGATTAACACCGGTCACCTTTGGCGTAATCTTCTAGAAACTATTTATCAAAGTATCAACAACAGTCAGATGAAAAAACTTTACAAATACACATTAACCGTAGCACTCACACTGCTATTCACCGATAGCCTGCAGGGCCAGTGGTACTGGGGACGATCGTATGATTTCGATAAGGTAGATACCGTGGTCAGCATTCCGAAAGAGGGAGGCAACAGCATCTACATCAGTGACAATGATTTCTACCTGCGCCTGGGCTTTCTGGGCATAGATCTGGAAATTGAAGACGACTGGGACCGGGATTGGCGTAGCCGCAGACGCAGATCACGGAACATAGAGTACTACGAACGACACGATCACGGTACGCTCAAAGGCATCAACCTGGAGTTTGGCTTTAACAACTTCCTCAATGATGGCGATTTTCCATCCAGCAGCGACCTGTTTCAGGTAAAGCCCATAGGCTCCGTATTCTGGGGACTCAACTGGAACCATACCTCATACATAAGCGGACCGCTCTATATGGAATGGGGAGGAGGCATAAGCTGGTACAACTTCAAGTTTGAGAATGCCGCAACAAGACTTGACCCGAGTGGCGGAGAACTTAATTTTTACGAGGACACCATGATCAGTAGTGCCATCAAGAGTAAACTGAAAGTAACCTACCTGAACTTTACCGCTGTACCCATGTTCGACTTTGGTAAAGGGAAACGTGTTGTACGCATGTATGAAGAAGAAGATGTAAGAGTCGCATTCAGCAGACGCAGAGGATTCAGAATCGGTCTTGGTGGTTATGTGGGTTATCGCATCGGCCAAAAAGCCAAGTACATCTACAAGCGCGATGGCGACCGCAACAAAGACAAAGAAAAGGGAAGTTTTTTCCTTACAGATTTACGCTACGGAGCACGCCTTCAAATTGGCATCAATAGCTTTGACATGTTCGTGAATTACGACCTCAACAATATGTTTGAAGACAACCGCGGACCAAAGCTCAACCCCGTCTCTATTGGCGTGATTTTCTGACCTGCCGGAAAATAGAAAAAAGCCCTGCTGTCCGGTCAGACAGCAGGGCTTTTTTTATGGAAAACCGTTAATGCTTTACTCCTCCATCCACTTTTTCTCATCACCTTTGAGCTTTAGAAACTTAGAAAAGTACCGGCCACTCGGTCTGTTAGCAGTGATCAGTATCATAAAAACCATAAAGACCATGGCATACACCATATCTCCTTTTTCGTAGATGCCATAGGCACCTATGCTAGCCCCAAGCGCCCAAAGCAGGTTTCTGTAAATGATCGGCTTCACCAAACGCTCGATTTTCACATCCAGTTCAGGGCTACTGTCCAGAGCACGAAGCACGTCCCGCTTCCAGGTAGTGACAGTACGCATAAGCACATAAGCTACACCCGCTGCCATCACCGAATGAAACAGAATATCAGGATCTTCAAAAAAGACTGATCGCAAACCATTTTGATTTTCCCGCTCTAAAAAAGCCCAGGCAAAAAAGACCAGAGGTGCCATCAGCATCAGGTAAATAAAGATTTCCATCTTTTTAAACCGGGCTTTTTTGTCAAAATCGGGATTTTCAAGTTTCATTTTCAGACAGTTAAACTCTTTAACAATTTTTGCTAACGAACGTTAGTATGTATATATTTGTAGAGATGGAATTAACCGTAAAGAAAAGCAGAAAGGAGCAAATAGAAGAAAAAGCCACCGCACTTTTTCAGGAAAGAGGCTACGCTGCTACCTCAATGCGCGATCTCGCACAGGTTTTAGGCATTGAAGCCGCCAGCCTGTATTCTCACATCCGATCAAAAGAAGAGATTCTTCAGAAGATTTGTTTTCGCATGGCCGATGAGTTTTTCAATGCCTGGAACGAGGTAGAACTTGAAAACCGCAGTCAGGCCGATAAGATGGAGAGAGCCATGATTGCCCATGTGCAGGTAATTACGAAAGACACAGCAGCTTCGGCTGTCTTTTTTAATGAGTGGAGACACCTTAGCGAGCCCTCACTCTCTGACTTTCTGGCCATGCGCAATGACTACGAAGGACGGTTTATCAACATCATCAAAGACGGTATTACTTCAGGGGAATTTACTGAGGTAGACGAAAAATTCACAATGCTTACTATTCTGTCTTCGCTCAACTGGACACACAACTGGTTTAAACCCAGTGGTAACCTGAGCCCTGAAGATGTAGGCCAACGCCTTGCGGCACTTTTGTTAAACGGATTAAAAAAACAATAATATGTACGGAGGAGGTAATGTATTCGAAACGATGAAGGCCACAGCACTGGCTGATGAAGATCCGGTAAAACTGGCGGAGTTTGAAGCACGCATTGATCGGGGTGAGAAAATCGAGCCTACCGACTGGATGCCTCAGCTCTATCGTAAGCAGCTGATTCGTATGATTGAGCAGCACGCTCATTCAGAAATCATAGGTGCGCTGCCAGAAGGAACCTGGATTACCCGGGCTCCCGGCTTTAAACGTAAACTCGCGCTTATGGCTAAGGTACAGGATGAAGTTGGCCACGGACAGCTACTCTACAGTGCGGCAGAAACGCTGGGCAAATCAAGAGAAAACATGCTGGACGACCTGGTTTCAGGCAAGTCCAAATACTCCAACATCTTCAACTACCCTGCTTTTACCTGGGCAGATTCCTGCTTTATTTCATGGTTGGTAGATGCCGGAGCTATTGTAAATCAGGTAGCGAACTCTAAGGGTAGCTATGGCCCCTATTGCCGGGCACTTGAAAGAATTTGTGCGGAAGAATCATTCCACCTCAAATATGGTCACCACTGTGTGATTCACCTGGCTACCGGCACCAAAAAGCAACGCGAAATGATGCAGGCTGCGGTAAATCGCTGGTGGGCTCCCATGATGCATTTCTTCGGCCCCTCCGATAAAATTTCGGTGCACTCAGAAATACTGATGCGCTGGAAGGTGAAAATGGCTTCGAATGATGCTTGTCGTCAGCAATTTCTGGATATGTACGTACCCAAAATCTGGGAACTGGGCCTTACCATTCCGGATGACAAACTGCGTAAGAACACTGAGACAGGAGAATGGGAATTCACTGAGCCTGACTGGGCAGAATTCAAAAGGGTAATCAACGGTGACGGGCCCTGCAACAAGGAGCGGCTGGCCGTAAGAAAACTCGCTGAAGAAAGAGGCCGCTGGGTGCGAAAAGCACTGCTGGCGCCAAAAGCAAAATACGTAACCCCTCTGGCTTAATACTATGGCATTAGAATCACTAGACCCCAGAGTAAGCAGGCTTGGTATTGCGGAAGACTCCTTAAGTACGCTGGTACCTAAAGAAAACCTGGATCAATTCGAGACTTACGAAGCCTTTATACAGGTTAAAGAAAATAAGCCCTTTGAACACGTGGGCCCGGTACATGCGCCCAATGAAGAGATGGCTTTTCTGTTTGCCAAGGAGCAATACAGCAGACGCGGTATGTTTTGCATAGCACTTTGCGTGATCAAAACCGAAAACATCAAAGCCAGCCAGTTTACTGATAACAAGCAGGATGTATATGATACGCTGGAAACTGAGGCCAGTGGCGAAGAAACGGAAAGCTTTGAGTTGTTTCATTTGATGAAACGCGGAAAGCAGCATAAATATGCGGGTAATGTAATGGCCCGTGATTATGAGGATGCTCTGGTAGCCGCTAAGGCCCTCTATCAATCTGCCAAACCTGTATTCAATATATGGGTGGTGAAGTCAGATGACATTCTGGCCACAGAAGAAGAAGATCAGGACATCTGGGAAACACTGAAAGAGAAGCAGTATCGTGAAGCAATTGCTTACAAGGCACAAGATAGAATTAAGGCTTTTAAAGAAGAGCAGGCAGCTCAAGCTTAAGACAAACAGACATGAATACAGAGGCACTCAAGGACTTACTATATAAGATAGCAGATGACCAGCTGATTCTGGGTCATAGAAATTCAGAATGGACCGGTTTCGGCCCTCTGCTGGAAGAAGACATTGCCTTCTCGTCCATGGCTCAGGATAAAGTAGGCCAAAGCTGGCAGCTTTATCAGATGCTGGATGAATTGGGAGAATCAGACCCGGACACGGTAGCCTTTATGCGCAATGCGAATCAGTTTCACAACTGTCAGCTGGTAGAGCTACCCAATGGCGAATATGATTTCAGCCTGATCAGGCATTTCCTTTTTGATACGGCCGAACTTATTCGTTTTACAATGCTGGCCAACAGCAGCTATGAGCCACTTTCTCTCCTGGCCAAAAAAATCAAAGGTGAGATCAAGTATCATAAGATGCATGCCGACATCTGGATTAAGCAGCTGGGTGCTGCAACAGAGGAGAGCATTGAAAGACTTCAAAAATCTCTGGATATGGCTTTTCCCTATGCCCTTGGAATTTTTGAACCTTCTAAAATGGAAGCAGAGATCATCAGCCAAGGATTCTTTGCAGGTGAAGAGCAGCTCAAAACAGAATGGTTGTCTAAAATCTCAGAGATTATTGACAAAACGGAACTGACCCTGCCTGAAGTAGCACTGCAAACACCGGTATATGGTGGCAGGTATGGTACGCATACAGAGCACCTGCAGCCTCTGCTGGACGAAATGTCAGAGGTATTTAAAATGGATCCGACTGCTGACTGGTAATAGCGTGGGTTAGCATCGTTTCGTTGAAGTGTCGCAACCATATATTCTTAGCGAGACGATAAGAATAGTTTGCATTTTGAGGTGTCACTAAAGCTTAGGTCAGCACCGCAGGTCGGACCGGTTAGTATTATATAACTTGTTCTTACTAAGACACTCAAAGCAGGGTACTAAGAGTAATTTGAAACATCAATATGGTAGGCAAATTAACAGAGGAACAGATTAAGACATGGCTGGACGAGGTGAAAGACCCTGAGATTCCGGTACTATCTCTTAACGACCTCGGAGTCATTACAGGTATTGCCATTCAAGATTCTGGTAAAGTGAGGGTAGACATGACACCCACTTTTGCCGGCTGCCCTGCGATGGATGTAATGAAGAGTGATGTAGAAAACGTGCTCAGGCGCGAAGGCATAGAAGACTTCGAAGTGATTCTTTCCTTTGCTACCCAATGGAACTCCAATATGATTTCAGAGAAGGGTCGGGCAGCCCTTAAAAAATTCGGATTGGCACCTCCCCCCAAGCACAACCTGATTGTGGATATTGAGCTGATCGAGCATGCCAAATGCCCTCAGTGTGATAGCGAGAATACGGAGATGAAAACTCCTTTTGGTCCTGCCTTATGCCGTTCGCTGCATTACTGCCACAACTGCCACCAGGCATTTGAGCAATTCAAGCCATTGTAGACTAATGATAGCCTGATTGGTGATGGATGTATAAAAACGTTCAATGATATTCTGGTTTTAAAACTCTGTCTATTTGGCTAGCTTCTGGTATGAAATATCATAAGCCCTCCTCTCTCCTACCATTTATACTTTTCATATGCCTTAGTTACAGTTGTCAAGAGCAGGCTGAAACTGCCGCCAGTTTTCGGCATGACATCAGTAATGGCCCTACCCCCTGGAGCCACGAAGACTTTAATGACCATAGCGATCAGTTCACTTTTGCTATTATTTCTGACCTCAATGGCGGTGAACGTGAAGGTATTTTCAGCGTAGCGGTAGAACAGGTCAACCTCTTCAGACCAGAGTTTGTGCTCAGCGTAGGAGACCTGATAGACGGAGGAACTGAAGATGAGGCTCAGCTGACTGAAGAATGGGAAAGCTTTGATAAGCGTGCAGCAAAGCTCAACGCCCCTTTTTTTCACCTGGGAGGCAACCATGACCTGACGAACGTGGCCATGCGCGATTTCTGGAAGAAGCGCTACGGACCAAGATACTATCACTTCCGCTACAAGGATGTATTGTTTCTTATGATGGACTCTGAAGATTACGAGGAAGACCGGATGCAGCAGATTTATGAGGCCCGTGCAAAGGCTATTGAAATTCTGGATGGACCTGAGCCGGAAAAGTACCCCGAAACGACCTACTATAGCATGGAAGAAAGACGTACAGGTGAAATCAGTCCTGAGCAAAACGACTATTTCGAGCAGGTATTAAAAGATAACCGGGATGTCAGGTGGACTTTTGTCCTCATGCACAAGCCGGTATGGATGAGAGAAAATGGCAACAATTTCAGCACGATGGAAACACAGCTGGGAGAAAGGCCATATACAGTAATCAACGGGCATTTTCATGCCTACTCGCATCAAGAGAAAAACAATCGGGACTACATAATAATGGGTACCACCGGTGGTTCGCAAAACCCTGCCAATAATGGCGCTTATGATCATATTACCCTGGTAACCATGAACGAGAGAGAGCCGGATATTGTAAACATAAAGCTGGCAGGTATGCTGGATAAAACAGGGAAAATCCCTCTCAACGGTGACAAGCTGAAATTCGAACCTGCCAGAGATTAGATAAAGCCTGATTAGTTCTTGTGTGCAAATCCTATGCTCTGGTAAAACCTAATTACTGCCGAAGAAGTAAATCAGGGTATCGTCCAGCAGCGGCTTCCAGTTACGCCAGTTATGCCCCTCATCTACTTCTACATATTCAAAATCATAGCCTTTGGCCTCTAAGGTTTTCCTGAGTTTACGAGCATGCACCTCTGTATCATTACTGGACCCAGTACTCAGAAAGATTTTCAGCGGCAGCTTTTCCTGGTCATTATATAGCGAGTAAATATTCTTCACCGGATGCAAAGCTGGTGACTGAATACCCAGCATGTAAAAGGTATCGGATGCCTTTGCTCCAAAGAACGTAGCGTTCAGCCCGCCAAAAGATAAGCCCATAATGGCCCTGTGTTTCTGCTGCTTACTCACTTTGTAATTAGCCTCAACCTGCTTTATCAGCTCCTGTCGGTAGAATTCCACGTACTTGTCATTACCCAAAAACTGACGGTTTCTACGATTATCTTTCAGGTTATGCGGATCGCGATTATCCACGAAAACGGCTACGACAGGAGTGATTTTTCCCGAGGCAATCAGTCCATCAATTTCTTTGTGCATTTCACCTTCTGTGATGTACCACTGTCCATCGGTAAGGTATATCACCGGCAAATCACTCAGGGTATCATAACCGGCAGGTGTATAAACCCTATACTGCAGGTCATAGCCCAGCACCTTACTGGAGATTATCTGGTTGTCAGTAAGTTCACCATTTAATCGCTCTGCTGCCGCGACATGGTAGTACGAAAACAAGTAGACGGAGAGTAGCATGAGTTTTTTCATACTAAACCCAAACGGCAGGCCAGCCCGCGGGTTATAATTTCTCCCAGAGTGAATCCACATAGTAGTGGCACTCATCGCTGAAATTCTCTACAATGCGAAAGCCAGCTACCTCCGCAAATCGCTCAATCATTTTAGGAGAATATTTTTGCGACACCTCCGTATGAATCGCCTCCCAGGCATCAAAATGGAAGGTAGTATCCAACGCCTCAATATATACCTGCTGTTCTTCAGTACTGATCAGGTGGCTTCTGGTTTCGCCATTGATAGGGTTATAGGTAGGGAAATGCTTGAATTTTTCAATATCAAAATTAGCGCCCAGCTCATGATTCATCCGCGTAAGCAAATTGAGATTAAACTCTTTAGTAACCCCCAACTTATCATTGTAAGCATTCAGAATAGTCTGAGGGTTTTTCATAAGGTCAAAGCCTATTAACAGCAGATCCCCCTTAGCCAGGTTCTCACCAAGTTTGGTTAAAAACTGTTCTCCTCCTTCGTTTGAAAAATTACCAATATTAGAGCCGAGAAACAGCACCACCTCTTTGCGGGAGTGGTGCCTGTTGAGTTCACCCAGCGCATCAAAGTAATCACCTTGTATGGGTTCTACCTCCAGCTCAGGTAATACTGTAGACAAATCTGCTTTGAGCTGATCAAGTACATTCTGAGAAATGTCTATGGGGTTATAGGTAAAGTCAGCACCGGCTTGCAGAAAATGGTCCATCAGTACCTTGGTTTTGGTACCATCGCCAGCCCCAAGCTCTACCAGCCTGAATGAGTCGTCATTACCCAGAAAACTCTTTAGTATGGCTTCTTTTTGTTCAGAGAATATCTCATACTCGCAGCGCGTCAGGTAGTACTCACCAAGTCCCATAATGGTTTGGAAGAGTTTATCTCCCTGTTCATCATAGAAATACTTGGAGGATAGTGTTTTTGGAGTCTGGAGAAGCCCCTGACGAACATCTTCGGCAAAGGTGGAAAGAACCAGGGTAGTGTCGCTCATACTATATATTTTCGGCAAGTCGCAAGCCTGTGAAGTGCCAACGTAAATTTGGGTGAAAGAAGTTTCTATAGGTTGCTCTGATATGATTTCTGGAGGTGGCAAATGAACCTCCCCGCAGCACCATCTGGTTGATCATAAATTTACCATTGTACTCACCGAGAGCTCCGTCTTCCTTCTGATAATAAGGGTACGGCAGATAAGCACTGTTGGTCCATTCCCACACATCACCATAAAACTGGGTGTTTTGCCCGACTCTGGGCATAGGCCTGAAATTTCTTTCGTCCAGAAAATTAGCCTCAATGGGTATTTCTTTTTCAAACTGTTTGCAGGCTACCTCCCATTCAAATTCGGTGGGCAGTCGCTTGCCTTTCCATTTGGCAAAGGCATCGGCTTCGTAAAAGCTGACATGCGTTACGGGCTCATCAGGGTTTACCTCTTCTAAACCGGCCAGTGTATAGTGCTTCCATGCACCATCCTCTTTGATCCAGTAAAAGGGCGCTTTTACCTGCTCATTCTTCACCCATTCCCAGCCTTCCATAAGCCAGTAGTTAAAGTTCTGGTAGCCACCAGCCTCGATAAACTCAAGGTACTCCCCCACTGTGATTAGCCTGTCCAGTATATTGAATGTATGAAGATATACCTGATGAACTCCCTGCTCATTATCGAAATGGAAGCAATCCTTTTCACAACCAATGGTGTATAAGCCAGCATCTACGCTGAGGTATTTCTCTTCCAGTCCGGGCTTATCTGGTGTATTGGTATTCGTTTTATAAACTGGAAACAAGGGATTGATCCCCAGTATATGCTTGATATCATATACCATCAGCTCCTGATGCTGCTGCTCATGGTTGAGTCCGATCGTCAGAATTTCTTGTATCCTGGAGGTAATATCATATTGACCAGAAAGGAATTGCTTCATGTGCTCATCGACATACTGACGATACGCCATGATCTCTTTTACCCAGGGCCGGGACAGTACACCACGCTCAGACCTGATCCAGCGATCACCTTCTGTTTCATAATAGCTGTTGAAAAGGAAATGATAATCATCATCAAACAGTCGATAGTCTGACATGAACTCTTTGAGAATAAAATTCTCAAAAAACCAGGTGGTATGCGCCAGGTGCCACTTGGGCGGGCTCACATCTACCACGGGCTGCACCACGAAATCTTCCGGCTGCAAGGGCTCACAGATTTCTTCGGTCAATAGTCTGACCTCTGCATATTTTGAGAAAAGAGAATCCTTTTTTATGGTTTCGGGCTGAGATGCCGACATTAGCGAAATATAATTTTAGTGGTTGAATCCAATGCCTTCTGAGTAAAGGTAAGATTATTAAGACTTACCGCATACCTTAGGTACTCGATTCTCAAAAAAATGTTTCAAGAAATGAATATTTCGGAATCCGTAATTTCCAGAAAGGGTGCCAGAAGCCCGAAAGAGGTACCTGCTGACATACTGAATTTATTGAATTCAGGGCTGATCCCTACCGTAAACCTGTCAGAATGGTTGGCAGTGGATCAGAGAGTGCTATTGAAAGAAGCTTTGTCAGCTTTGGGACAAGAGGCTCTAATACCGGAATTCACAGACACCATCGATGGATTGAAAAAGCAAACGGCTACGCAGATCATCAGGGCTGTAGGTCAGCTCATAGTGGACTCTGAACTGATTGAAGACAAGCCCAAGCTGATAGCACAATTCTCATCACATACCTCTGACACTGTGAGGTGCTGGGCGGCTTATGCGGTGGGGCTGGATAACAGATCGGATACTGCCACAAAATTCAGCGCTATACAAACCTATGCGGCTGACTCCCATTTTGGTGTAAGAGAAATTGCCTGGATGGCTGTGAGGGATACTATTATCCACGACCTGGGAGACTCTCTTAGCCTTTTGCAGGACTGGTCACTTTCAAAAGATGAAAACGTAAGGCGATTTGCTTCCGAAGCTACCCGACCACGTGGCGTATGGTGCCCGCATATTGATACGCTTAAAGATGAACCGGAATTAGCCATTAGCATTCTGGAACCTCTTAAGTCGGACCCATCCAAATACGTAAGGGACTCTGTGGGAAACTGGCTGAATGATGCCAGCAAAACACAACCGGACTGGGTAGTCGGGGTTTGTGATCAGTGGACTTCAGCTTCTGATTCAAAAGAAACCGCCTATATCGTTAAGAAGGCGCGTAGAACGATAGACAAAAAATAAGCCCTCACAAGAGGGCTTAAGATTTTATCCGATTTCAATAACCACATCATCTGTGAGTGGATGACTCACACAGGGTAGCACGTACCCTTCGTCTATCTCCGCTTCAGACAGGCCTTCATCTTCATCCATTTTCACCTTACCGGATGTACACTTACCCCGGCAGGCAGTACACAATCCGCTCTGGCATGAGAACGGAAGGTCTATATCTTCATCTAATCCTTTCTCGAGAATGCTCTCACCGGGCTCAACTGTATATTTAAACTCCTCATCATCATAGATGATCGTCACCTCCCTGGCAACAATCTCATCTGATGCTTCGCTTGTTGATTCTTCTTTGCTGTCCAGCGAGGTAGTGAAGCTCTCTTTGTGTACCTGCGCTTTGTCTATACCCAGGTTGGCCAAAGAGCTTTCTATGATATCCATCATAGGACCAGGCCCACACATAAAATACTCTGTGTTTGCAGCCGCCTCCTGAGGTAATTCCGCTAACGATTCTTTGATAATTTGCTCAGTAAGCCAGCCTGTAGGGCATTCCATTCCTTCAGGGGCATTTTCAAGTACATGCACTAAAGAGAACCTGCCACCAGATTCTGCCACCATCTGATCCAGCTTTGCCTTGAAAATTACCGTATCGATATTCTGGTTGGCGTAGATCAGCGAAACCTTAGAGTTTGGCTCCTGATCCAATGCTGATTTAGCAATAGAAATAAGCGGGGTTATACCGCTACCTCCACCAAACAACACAATATGTCTTGCATTGGCACTGTCAAAACCAGTGGTGAAATTACCAATAGGCTCCATCAGGCGAAGCTCCTGACCAGCTTTGGCGTTGTCATTCAGGTAGTTGGACATTAAGCCACCTTCAACTCGCTTTACTGTAACTGCCGGATTAGCATCCACAAAGGGTGAGGAACATAAAGAATAGGCTCTCCTTTGCTCTTTGCCATTGATATCTGCAATTACCGTAAAAAACTGGCCTGACTGATACTTGATATATCCTGAGGCCGGCTGTTCAAAGTGAATACTGATTGCATCATCAATCTCATTGACTACCTCCTTGATCTTCAGGTTAATGTAGCCTGATTTTTTCGAAGCCTCAGTAGCCTCCCCTTTCTTTTTTTTGAATAGTCCGAATGCCATAAACTAAATTTTCCTTATGTATTTCAGGCGCCTAAATGCCCGCTACTGCACTGATATCTCTTACAACTAAAATTACCTGCTCTGGTTTCCTTTTTTTGGTAAAAAAGCCTGAGACTCTGGCAATTGGTTAACGGCCACAAAAGTAGTCAGTTATTCTATATCAAGGAAATTTACTGCAAACTCTTGTGCCATAGTCATGACCATTCTCTACAGGAAATAGCGCTGGCTTGTCCCTAATTTGTATCTTTGCGCTTTGCTAAAATCAACCCACGTTTATGCAGCTAAATGACCTTACCGCAATTTCGCCCGTAGATGGCCGATATCGCAGAGTTACCAAAGATTTGGGAGCTTACTATTCTGAGTTTGCTTTGATTCAATACCGTGTTGAAGTAGAGATAGAATACTTCATCGCTCTTTGCGAAATTCCGCTCCCTCAGCTTTCAGGCATTGATGCTGCTATTTTTGAAGACCTGAGAAAGGTATATACTGACTTTAGCGAAGCGGATGCCCAGGGCATTAAAGAAATAGAGAAAACTACCAACCACGATGTAAAAGCGGTCGAGTATTTTATCAAAGAGCAGTTTGACAGACTGGGCCTGAATGACCACAAAGAGTTTATTCACTTTGGGCTTACCTCTCAGGACATTAATAATACGGCTGTGCCACTTTCACTGAAGAGAGGTTTGCACGGAGCTGTGGAGCCTGTACTGTTGGAAGTTAATGCTTTGATACAGGGAATGGCTGAAAGCTGGAAAGATGTAGCCATGCTGGCTAAAACTCATGGCCAGCCAGCTTCCCCTACACGGCTGGGCAAAGAAATGGAGGTTTTCAGCCAGCGGATCAATGAGCAACTCATCCTATTGGGTGATGTACCCTTTGCAGCCAAATTTGGTGGGGCAACAGGCAATTTCAACGCCCATCATGTGGCCTATCCGGAACACGACTGGATTGCTTTCGGAAATCACTTTGTCGGTGAATACCTGGGATTGAAAAGAAGCCACCCGACTACACAAATAGAACACTACGACCACTTGGCGGCCCTGTTTGATGCCCTGAAAAGAATTAATACCATACTCATAGATTTTTCCAGAGATATTTGGCAATACGTGAGCATGGGCTACTTCAAGCAAAAGATAAAAGCGGGAGAGATTGGCTCTTCTGCCATGCCTCACAAGGTGAACCCGATAGACTTTGAAAATGCTGAAGGTAACCTTGGCATTGCCAACGCACTTTTTGAACACCTTTCTGCAAAGCTCCCTATTTCAAGGCTTCAGCGTGATTTGACTGACTCGACCGTGCTAAGGAATGTCGGGGTACCTATCGGACATACTCTGATTGCCCTGAGATCTTTGATCAAAGGCATCAACAAGCTTGAGCTGAATCAGGAAGCACTGAATGCTGACCTGGAAGCCAACTGGGCCGTAGTTTCTGAGGCTATTCAGACCATACTGAGAAGAGAGGGCTACCCAAAACCTTATGAGGCACTCAAAGGACTTACCAGAACAAACGAGAAAATCACCAGCCAGACTATGAAAGACTTTATAGAAACGCTGAACGTGTCTGAAGACATTAAAAATGAACTCAGGGTAATTACTCCGTTCACTTACACTGGCTTGTAAGACTTACCCAAATAAAAAAAGTCCTCTTTTCTGGCTACTCATGCTCAGAAAAGAGGACTTTCCTTTTTGTAAGGTATTCTACTGGTCTTCCTTCGTATCGGCTACCCCTTTTACCACTACATCACCAACAGACGGATCGTACTCCAGAAGCGGATTGTACAGTTGCTCATCCAAAAGGAAATCATACAGCGTCAGTCTTCTGAGCTCGTAGTAAGCTTCCCAATACTGACGAAGTGAGCTAATGTAGGTTCTGATGGCCTGATCCTTGGCATTACGAGCATTAGTCAGTGTAAGAATATCTATTTTACCGATGAGATATCTGTTATTTGTAATATCGAAACGCTTCAGGGCTATTTCCTCGGTCTTTTTAGAAATATCAATCTGATTTCTGATCTGGTCGAAGTTTCTGATTGCTGTTTTAATTTCCTGCTCAAAGTTGACAATGTTCTGCTGGATATTAAACTCTGTCAATTGTTGACTGGCTCTGGCCTGACCCATTCTGGCTTTATTTCTTCCTCCATCAAGAATTGGAAGATTAAATCCTAGTCTGATAATAGACTGATTGTTTGGATCCTGATACACATCTCCAAAATTCCCAGCCTGATTGTTATACCCGAATGAGGCAAACAGATCAGCACTGAATCGTTGGGCACGTGCATTGGCAATACCCTGATCTGCCTCAAGCCTTTGTCTCTCAAATGCGACATAATCGGCTCTGTTTTCCTGAGCATATTGAAGCGCCCGATCAGCATCCAGGTTAAGTACAGGAATGTCAGCAGGTGGTATCAATTCAATCTCCACGTCATCAGTAAGGCCAATGAAGTTTCTCAGGTCGAGCGCTCTGGTCTGAACATCTAATCTCGCTTGCTGCGCATCGCTCTGAGCAGTTAAAAGGTCAAGCTCCGTTTGCAATAACTGATCTTCCGTTGTCGTACCGATATTATATCGCCCATTTTCAATATTATAGATCGTATCATTCTTAGATACGTTTTGCTCTGCAATCTGAAGGTTAATTTGCTCTTCAAGCAAACGGAAAAAGAAAGAGGAAGCAGTTCTGGATATATCTTCCATTTCTTCAGCGTAAGATTTTCTGGACTCTTCATACAGTTTAGGCTGTATTTTTTGGCTCCACTTGAAATTGTTGACCGCGAAGAGAGGCTGTCTTATACTTAAATTCAGAGGAACCCCGCTGTAAGCTGTGATATCTCTTTCAAAGTCATCAAACCTTCTTATAGAAGTATTCAGCGCGACAGTCGTGTTAGTCCATGGTAATACCTGCTGAAAACTCAGCCCCAGGTCAGAGTTATTTTGGTTACGTTCCTGAAACTGTACAACTCCGTCATCATCCGTATTGGAGAATACATCTCTGTTCCAGGCAGGCAATGTTCCTGTCAATGATAACTGAGGTGTTAAACTCGATCTGAATACCCTGTACCTCCAGTACCCAAAAGTCATTGAGGCTCTGGCTGTGTTTGCACTTCGTGAGTTTTGCTTTGCTAGCTCTATGACCTCATCCAAAGTCAGTGTACGCTTAGCTTGAGCAAAACCAACCTGGCTTGCTGTAAAAATGAGGAGTAGTAAAATGACCTTTTTCATGATATGCTTATTGTTGTTTAATGACATGTGGAAAAAATCTGCTTTTCAATTCCGAAAAGAACGTTGTTTATCCTTAGTTCCTGTTTTTTAAGAATGTAACCCGATTTCCTCCAGTTTCATCAAAGTAAATCTATTCGTGTCTTAGAGAAGTGATAGGGTCCTGACTTGCTGCGCGTTTGGCGGGAGTTATCCCAAAAACTAAACCGACAGTGGCTGCTACTCCAAAGGAGATGATTATCGAACTAAAACTGATCTCTGTAGGGAAATCTGCCAGGGACGATACTCCATAAGCCAGTACAATACCCAGAATTACACCTACGATACCGCCTGTAACAGAAATCAAAACGGCTTCAAATAAAAATTGGGAAATAATATCCACCTTTTTGGCTCCTATGGAGAGCCTTAAGCCAATTTCCTTAATCCGCTCCATCACCGAGGCCAGCATGATATTCATAATACCAATGCCACCTACCAGCAGAGATATAGCCGCAATAGCAGCCAAAACAATGTTAAAGATATTTTGAGTCCGCTGCTGCTGCTTTAACAGTAGCTCTGGAATGGTAATCTCAAAATCTACTACTCCGAAATGCCTTCTTTCGAGCATTCTGGAAAGTACCTCAGCGGTAGAGCTCAGTTTCTCAGATTGATCTACCTGTACTACAAGTCTATCTATCTGGTGATAGTTACTTGGACCACTGTCCTCGTCACTGCTACCTCCACCAATGGAGATGCCGCGGCCTCTGCCAAAGAAGATCATACCTCCTCTGCCAAAATTTTTCTTCAGGCCTGAACCTGTTACCAGATCACGGTTTACATAACGTATCAGTACTGTTTGAATGGGGGTATAGACATCCATGTTATAATCACGGATGCCCAGGTTAGAAATAGCCTTGTCAGAGATGTAACGTTCCTTCAATACTCCCACTACTTCCAGCCATTGAGCTCCTACCTTAATCTTTTTACCAATAGGATTTTCCTGTGGGAAAAATTTAGTCTGAATACCTTTACCAATGATACAGACAGGCGCACCTTTTTCCAGCTGAAGTGGGCTGAACATCTTGCCCTCGTTCAGTTGAAAGTTCGCAACTTCGAAATAGGCAGGCTCTACACCTACTAACTTGGAAGATCGCCTGATACCGTTTTTTATAATATAGGTTTCAAGCAGTATTTCAGGGCTGATCTTTTTTACCCCGGGAATACCATCTCCGATACTTTCTACATCCAGTAGTTTCAAGCCGGGAGAAAACTTAGACTTATCATCTTCTTCAGCATCACCGAGGCTCTGCTCTACCTGCTCCACTATGGGCTGTACAATAATATTGTTTACCCCTACCAGTTCTATCTGCTCAAGTATTTCAGACTGAGCTCCGTTGCCTATCGCCAGCATAGCTATTACTGCAGCCACACCAAATATAATTCCCAAAGCTGTAAGCAATGACCTGACCTGATTGGCCAGCACCGCCTCTATGGCTATGTAGAAATTAGATAATAGATTCTTCTTATCCATGGAGCCTCTTACTTAGATGGCTGACCTGAAGTGGTAGTAGTAGCAGCTGGCTTGCTTCCACCGGATGGTCTTCCTCCACCCTGGCTTCCGCCTCTTCTGAACTGCTTCATTTTTTCACGCATGTCTGCGGGAGAAGTGATGCCGAAGCTCTTCATTCTCTCGATTTGTTGTGGCGACATGGGGGTACCATCTCTATTCAACCACTCCTCCTCTTCCGGAATATCAGCATCATTTACATCATATTTCTGCTGACGGGTGCCGTCCAATTCAGGAATCAGCGTTGGCACTTTATCTCCGATGTTATCTGGTACACTCAGGTACAGCACATCACCTTCTTCTACGCCCATTTCTATCGTAGCCTCATTGCTATTAGTCAGACCAACTTTTACTTCCTCAGCCCTGCCATTTTTCTTAACAACATAGTTAATAGAGTCATTATACACATGAAGGCACTCCAACGGCACAAAGACTACATCCTCCAGCTTCTTCGTAACGATCACGTTACTTGTCGTCATTGAGGGTCTCAGTTCAGCGTCTCTTTCATTGAGTCTGGATACTACTTCAAATACCTTTGCATCAGAATTTGGGTTTTGCTGCCCTACTCGTGCTACCCGGATTACCTTACCGCTCAATCTCTTCTCTGGAAATGCATCCAGCCCGATTTCAACCGGCTGACCTGCTTTCACTTTACGGATATCTACCTCATTAATGTAGGTAGTGGAAATCATGCTGGACAGATCCGGCAGTTGTGCCACTTCGGGGTTCCATGGACTTACGGTAGAACCTTCCACAATTCGATCTCCACCAAAACCACCTTTTGCATAAATCACCATACCATCTTGCGGTGCAAGAATTGTAAAATCCTGTAGTAAGGAAACCATTCTGTTGTATCGGTCTCTTCTTCTTTTCAGGTCAGCAGTTTGCTCTACCATCTTGGCCTTGGCCTGCTCAATCTTCAACTGATAATTTTCAATGGCTCTTTGCTTATCTCTTTTCAGTTTTTCCAGCTCGTTTTCATATTTCTTGATCGTTGCTGGTGGCTCATATTGAGATTGCTCCAGCTGAAGCTTCTTTTCTTCCATCTGGTAATCCAGATTGATCAGCTTATCTCGCTCAGAGCGAAGTGTCAATGCCGTATCAATTTTTGCATTCTCATACTCTGCAACTTCCGCATCCAACTGATCTTTCTCCGTCTGGGTTTTGTCATACAGCTCACTCTTGTCAAGTTCAGCAACGAAATCTCCCGAGCGCACCTGGGTTCCTTCTTCCACCAGTCTTTGAACCGTCATTTGTCTGATGCCGTAATCTCTGGCCGCAATAGGCCCCATTATTTTCGTAGATCTTTCTGCAGATAACTCACCCGTAGTAGTTACCTCCACAGTAAAATCTCCTTTCTCTGCAGTTGCAAATAAGGCAGCTCCGGTATCTTCCGACTCTGGCTTAAAAAGTGTCAAAGCCGTGATCAAACCGACTACAATAATACCTCCAAATATGATGAGCTTCTTTCTCATGATTCTATTAGTTTCTGTCCTTAGTTCTGCGAAATTATGGCTTATTTAACGTATGACTTTGTCCATCCGAAAAAGTATGCAGCCATTAGAGTAAAAGGATTAATACCCGTTTTGTTCGATTTTGAACCTATTTCTCACTGACTTACAACTCGGTTTAAATCCTTTTGTTTCACCGTTCACTTTATTTAACTAACAATTTAAGATATGGTTGAGGCCCTAAAAGTTTAATCAGCGTATGGGCATTTATTGGAACGGTTAAAAGCCTCTGTTTTTATCATCAGTTTACATTTAAACGGTAGCAAAAAAAACAGCCCGCAATCCTTATCTTTGGCACTTATTTTCTAACATGAAGTCTCTGATCAGTTTTATTATTCGGAAAGTACCCCGAAAGTACCTTCAGCTATTCAGCCACCACCTGTTAAAGGTGGTCAGCCTTTTTATGCGAGGTAATAAGGTGACCTGCCCGGTATGTGAGATCAGCTATAGAAAATTTCTCCCTTACGGAAGGCTCAACCCCAGAGAAAACGCGCTGTGCCCTGACTCTCTTTCGCTGGAAAGACACAGACTTATGTGGCTCTACCTTAATGAAAAAACCAACTTCTTTTCTGCCAACCTGAAGGTACTGCATATTGCCCCGGAGATTTGCTTTATAGATAAATTCAAGGCAATGGAAAATCTGGATTACACCACGGCTGACCTTGAGTCTCCACTGGCTGAAGTGAAAATGGATGTACATGATATTCCATTTGAAGACCAGACCTTTGATGTGGTATTCTGCAACCATGTGATGGAGCATGTAACTGATGATATCAGAGCCATGAGCGAAATTAACAGGGTGTTGAAGCCGGGGGGATGGGCCATTATTCAGTCACCACAGGATTACAGCAGGGAAGAAACTCTGGAGGATCCCACCATTACAGACCCTAAGGAACGTGAGCGTATCTACTGGCAAAGCGATCACCTCAGGTTATTTGGTTTAGACTATGGTAAAAGACTTGAGAAAGCAGGTTTCAAGGTAACCGAAGACCGGTATGTTATGGAGTTACCTGATGAGACTGTAACAAAATATGCCCTTCCGGCTAATGAGATTATCTACTTTTGCGAAAGAGGTTGATCCGCTTTTCTGAATGACTCAGTAAGCATACCAATACCGTAGGCTGTCAGTTGTGTAAAGGCTGCGGCCACACTCAAAAGGGCCACCTTGAGGCTACCACCTTGTATCAGTGAATGTAATAAGACTGCGAGTGTAAATAAGGCTAACAGTCCTGCCCCGATAAAAAACAGCCAGGGGTGTAGGAAATAGCTAAAAGCCCATATTACCAACCCGATAACAAAAATGGCAGGCAGCGCGTGTACTGCCTTGAGTTCAGAGGGAAAGAAACGCTTGATGTTGATTCTGGCCCTTCCAAAAAAGTGAAGTTGTTTAAAAAACTGTCTGAGACTGGTTCTTCGCTTGTGATAAACAAAGGCATCCGGTATCAGCCCTGTTTTAAATCCATGCTGGATTGCTCTCAGACTAAACTCGATGTCTTCTCCCATCCGAGTGATCAGGTAGCCCCCGGTTTTTTCAAACACGGCCCTGGAGATACCCATATTAAAACTACGGGGATGAAACACCCCTACGTGTTTTTTATTACCTCGGATTCCTCCTGTGGTAAAAGGAGAAGTCATAGAGTAGCTAATGGCCTTCTGCAGAGGTGTAAAAGAACTATGTGCCTTATCCGGGCCTCCGAACACATCCAATTGATGCTGGTCAAGGTAAGCATCGACTGTTGCAAAGTAGCTTTCCGGGATCAGGCAGTCTGAATCAAAAACTACAAAATAGTCTCCTTCGGCTCTTTCAAAGCCATAATTTCTGGAAAAGCCCTGCCCTGAATTGGCCTTGAAGAAATACTTGATATCAAGCTTACCTTCAAATCGGCTCACCACCTCCTTACATGGCTGATCGGAGCCATCTTCAACAATCAGAATTTCGAAATTAGTAAAGGTTTGAAGGCAAAGTGACTCAAGCAGTTCAAGCACCTCCTGTGGACGGTTATAAACCGGAACAATGACCGAGTAATACCTCATTATTCTTGCAGGCCAATAGTCTCTTCCAGTATATAGTCGCTGCGCTTGTGAGAATTCATCGTCATCATTTCTCCAACAAACCCGGCCAGAAAGAGCTGAACCCCAACGATTATAGCAGCTATTGCCAGAAAGAAAAGCGGCTGATCTACCACTTGCCGGTAATCATCCGTTTTCAAAATATAAATGGCTCTGATTTTCACCCAGCTAATCCAGCCAACGAAAAGAAACCCCAACATAAACGACAATGTGCCCAGCGTACCAAAGAAGTGCATTGGACGCTTTTTGTATCGGGAAACGAAAGAAATAGAAATGAGGTCCAGAAAACCATAGACGAACCTTTCCAGGCCAAACTTGGTGGTACCGTACTTTCGTGCTCTGTGCTCCACTACTTTCTCTCCAATCTTAGTAAAGCCATTGCGCTTGGCTATCACAGGAATGTAGCGGTGCATTTCGCCATAGATGTCCAGTGTTTTCACCAGCTTATGATCATAGGCTTTCAGGCCACAATTAAAGTCATGCAGTTTTATTCCTGAGAGCAATCGGGTAACACTATTGAAAAACTTCGAAGGGATGGTTTTGCTAATAGGGTCGTGTCTTTTCTTTTTCCAGCCAGAAACCAGGTGATGCCCCTCCTTGATCATTTGATACAGTTCCGGAATTTCATCAGGACTATCCTGCATATCCGCATCCATGGTAATCACTACCTCTCCCTCCGTATGCTTAAAGCCTACGTTCAAAGCGGCTGACTTACCGTAATTTCTGTTAAACTTCAGGGCTTTCACAGGGTGCTTCAGGGCCAGTTTTTCAATGACCTCCCACGAACTATCGTCACTGCCATCATCTACCATCACGATTTCATAGGTAAAGCCGTGTTCAGACATGACACGGCTTATCCAGCTTATGAGTTCAGGTAATGACTCCTCTTCGTTAAAGAGTGGTATTACTATAGATACTTGTTTCAATGTTATTTAAAATTCATCCTCTTCGCTCTTGGTAATAGCGGCAGCAATGGAACCCCAGATAAGTCCTCCCAGCATCATACCAATGATACCGCTGAAAAGTGTCATCTCCGGATTGGTCATTCCTGACATCATTCCCGACATCTGTTCTATCTGCTCTTCCTGCATACCACTTCTTTCCCACTGGTCCTGCATCATTTCGGCCATACGCTCTCCATAGCCCGTATCAATTGCTTTGACATAAACATAAACAACCAGAGATCGAACGCCTGCGACAATTGAAGCCACAATCATATTGACTTTAAAGCCCTCTCCAAAGGTCATGTAACCTCCGTTGAGCTTCTTAAACTCTCTGCCCGCCAGTATAAAGAATACCATGGCCACTACAATGTTCACAAATATTAGCAGGAAGCCTATGCTCACTGCTGTTTCTGTAAGCATGGGTATCAGGCTAATTACCGTAGATACCAGTGCGTAAATCAAGCCATATTTCTTAGCTATCTGACCTGGTGTTATTTGCTCTTCCATAGTTTAAAGTTGAATAGTTGATCGATTGAAAATAAGAATTTAAATCCAATTAAGCGGATCAGCCTATAAAACGGTTCATTTTTTATTTAAGCGATACAAGGCTTTGCGTGAACGCAATAAATCAGCGCTGACGTGTTCTCAGTATCACACTGAAAATAGGTGCCAGGAATAAACCTGAGATCACTTTTTTACCAAACGAGTCTAGTGCCAACCCTGACACCGTCACATCTTTCAAGCCTGCCACTTGTGCTTCAAAAGATTCCTTACTTCCGTTGGCAATCAGCATTTCCTTTCGAGACTCTAGAAATTCCAGCATCGACTCGCTATAAAGCTCCAAAAAGTCTGGCTGTATCACCGTCATAAACAGGGTGTAAAACAGCGCAAAAATAAGGGCCGTAGCCGCATATATGACAAAGCCAATGGTCATGCCATGATAAAACCTTAATTCTCCACCATTCTCATTATCTCTGAAATCCTTGGTTGCCACAAAAGTCATGGTACCAATAATGATCACATCCATTATCAGCGAAAGTGTATTTCTCCAGGGTTGCTGATCCAGATAAAAGAAAGTAAGGAAAGCAATAATGGTAATAACAGAGGTAGTAAGGCCATAACCTCCGGCTACCTTAACTAGGCGGGGATTAATTTTCATAAGTATTGATTAATCTTTGCCCTTTGTTCACGATACCCAATACGCTTCCTGAAAGCTGCTGCCCTATAAAGGGAGAAGCTTCTGATTTAGATGTATTGGTGGTTTTATCGTAATGCCAGTTGAGTTCAGGAGAGAACAACGTCAGGCAGGCGCTTGCACCTTCTTCTATTGTTAGTTCTTCCATACCCAGTATAGTCCTGGGCGCGGCAAATACTTTTCCCAGAACTTCATCAGTCTTTGCACCAAAAACTGAATATAAGGCAGAGTAGAAGCTTTGCTGCCCTATAATACCAAACTCCGCCAGGTCAAATTCAAGTTTTTTACTCTCCTGATCCTGGGGTTGATGATCGCTCACAATCGCATCAATGGTTCCATCAAGTACTCCCGCTACCAAAGCCTCCCGGTCTGAAGCAAGCCTGAAGGGCGGAGTTACTTTGAGGTTTGTGTCATAGCTTGCCAGTGCACTATCGTCAAAAATCAAATGATGAACACCTACATCAGCGGTGACATTGAGTCCACGCGCTTTGGCATCGCGTATTAATGCTACTCCCTCTTCGGTTGATATCAGGCTAAAATGGACTTTACCTCCAGTGTATTCCAGCAATCGCAGATCGCGCTGGATCATTACTTCTTCGGAAATAGCAGGCATGCCTTTCATACCAAGTCGTGTGCTCACCTCACCTTCATGCATCACACCAAAAGCAGTCAGCATTTGATCTTCTGGCCGGTTGATCAGAACCCCATCAAATTTTTGAAGATACTGAAGTGTTTTCAGCATAATGTTTGTATGCCATACAGGAGAATTACCCTCAGTAAAAGCCCTGGCACCAGCATGGTGCAGGTCGATCATATCCGTAAGCTCCTTACCCTCACAACCTTTCGTCACAGCCCCTGCCACATGTAGATTAACTGCTGAAGTACGACTCCACTTTGCATAATGACTCACAGCGTTTTTATTATCCGCTGCCGGCAAGGTGTTTGGTATCAAAAGCACATCTGTAAAGCCACCCGCAGCTGCCGTAGCACAGCCTGTATCAAGGTCCTCTTTATGCTCCAGTCCCGGGTCAGTATAATGAGCCCTCATGTCAAGCCATCCGGGAGATACCCTGAGCCCATTGGCTTCTATAACATCACCATTAAATTCAATCGCATCAGCAATTTTGGCGATTACACCATTGCGAATAAGCAGGTCTTTTGAAGAATGATTGTGGGGAGAATTACTGTCTACAATGAGCGCAGCACGGATCAGAAATTCCATGCTACAAATATCGGATTAAAATTATTTCTACAAAAAGAAAAAGTAACGCCAACAGAAGTGCATAACGCCAGAGGCCAATCCCTTTAATACCGGCTGTAATCTCCCTGTCTACTTCCATAGCATCATCCGCTTCAATCATATTGATATGATTAGCCTGGGCCAGCTCCAGGAGTTCATCTGTCGAAAACCTGTCTCCACCAGATTCTTCTTTCGGCAGGTTAAAGGCAATCACTCCCAGGTTTGTATCGGTGCTTTTTACATCAAAATGTCCCGGCCCAATCTCGTCCTTAGGAATTTCCATAACCAGGTTAGAACCTGAGAACCTTTGGTCTGGCGTGAGTTCTACATCTCCTCTTTTCAAATTGATGACTCCACCGGAAGTCTTCAACTCAGTAGGGTACACGATTGTCTCATCGTTAGTGGAATAATAGAGCCGGGAAAGGTTCACCTTGCTTCCTAATGCCAACTTGTACATCACCGGCACGAATATGGAGTGATTTGGAAAACTGGTCATACCTGCCTCGAAAGAGCTAGAAAAGAAATAGAGGCTGCCATCGGTTGTAGCCTTTGACAGAAAAGAACGCCCATTCTTGAAGTCGAGAAGGCTGAGCTCCTGATTTCTTAATCTCAAATAAGTAGTTGCTTCAGGCATAGAGATATTCTGTGCATCCTCCTCAAATACACCAGCAAAAAAAGGATTGTTCAGATCAGGATTATTTAATTGGACACGCTGCCTTGAGTCCTCCGTTACCCTGAGCCCAAAGTCACTATAGCGACCTGCAGCCAGGTTTCTCGATGGTATCATCAGAACGGAGCCTTCTGCTTCCAAAAAGTCATTAATGGCTGAAGTAAGCTGGTTTGAAAAGCTGCTGATTTGATTCAGTACTATCAGGTCGGCCCCAGTAAGCTGATTAAGGTCTATGTTACCCGTATTAAAAGACTGGAAATTGAATAATTCATTGTCTCCGTAAAGTTGACTCACATAACTTCCTGAAACGGATTCTCTGATCTCAAAAACATTGATCTTCTCTATATTATTCAGCGTGAGGAATAGCTCATTGTCAAAATCAACCTGTGCATCCTCGAGACTCACTCTTACCCGATCAAGGCCCGCAGCATCACGGTCTATTTCAAATGCATGTATCAGGCTGCCATTGGCATCAATATCTACAAGTGCCGTACTCGTCAATTGATTATCAAAAAACAACCTCAGGTTCACATCGTCAAGAGCCTGATCTCCGTCATTCCTCACAGAAACCTTCAGCTCGTTTTTAAGCTCTCCCAGCAAAAAGCTATTCTCTAAATAGGCCGAATCAAAATAGAGGTTTCCACTCTCTTCTGAACCAATGGGCACCATATAGTAATTATTTGTAGTATCTGATAACATAGAGGCCAGCGAAGGTTCTCCACTTTTTTGAAAATCAGAAATCAGATAGATATCTCCATTAAACTCAGAGTTGGCCAGACGCTTTTGAATTTCTGGGATACTGCGGCTCACAGAAGAAAACTCCAGTTCAGTAAGTCTATCCTTAATCGTCTCTTTAGAGTAATTAACCACAAGCGAGTTGCTGTAGTTATTTTCAATAAACTTGAACTTCGCATTGTCGGGGTAGGCGTCCACGATCACATTGGCATAAGCAAACGCCTGATCAAATGCGCTTGTCTGGGTCCCCACCGCCTTCTGCATACTTAGCGAGTTATCCAGGTAAATCAAGACATTCTCGTTCAGCTCAAGGGCATTATCCTCATCCTTAGATATAGGTTGAGCAAAAGCAATCACCAGAAAGGCCACAAAGAGTATCCTGGCAAGAAGTATTAATAGCTCAACTGGTTTTTTTTTGGCAGAGGTTTCCTCCTTTACCCTTTTGAGCAGAGCAATGTTACTGAACTCGACCTTCTTCACCTGTCTCAGGTTAAAGAGGTGAATGATAATTGGAATTGATATCGCTAAAAGCCCCCACAGAACCGAGGGGTTGAGAAAACTCAGTACCAGATATGTTTGCAAATCGCTCTGTTTAGATTATCCGCTTCAAAAACATAACTACGTAATTTAATTAACTTTATGTTCAAGATTTCGTGAAATTTCTACGAATGGGCCTTATGTAAAACCCAAAAAAACCTTGTTACTCACCCGTATAGCAGCCAATAAAAAACTCCTGATTGCCATCAATTTCCTTTTTTGGCTGGTAATCACTATCATCTCTGCTACACAGCTATATGTCAGATTTCAAGGGCAATACGATGGAGGCTGGTTCAATTTCTTCTGGCGGCAAGCAGTATCATGGTTTGGTTGGGCACTGCTGACTCCACTGATATTCTATACACTGCCAAAAGTAAATCAGGGAGAGCGCTCAAAGAACCTACTACTCCATATAGTCTCTGCGATGGCATTCACCCTAGGCTATTCTCTGATATTTGCACTACTCAGTCCTCTCTTCTATGACCCTGAGGTAGCTGTCTGGGAATACCTGCAGCAAAACCTGACAACAGGCACCGCTGCCAATCTGCTGGTTTATATGCTGATAGCCACTTTCAGCCTCATGCTCGTTTACTACCAAAGGTCCCAAACAGATAGAGAGAATAAACACAAACTCGATCTGGAGGTTGCGTCTCTGGAAAGACAGCTCATTTCTGCCCAACTCGATACACTCAAATCTCAAATTCAACCTCATTTTCTTTTCAACTCTCTTCACTCTATCGCATCGCTGATCCGTAAAAATGAATTATCAAAGGCCACGGAAACCATCGCCATTCTAAGCGAACTCCTGAGAGCCACACTTAAAAATCAGGAAAGAAACCTGATCAGCCTCGAAGAAGAGATAAACCTGATCAATAAGTACCTACAGATAGAAAAGGTCCGGTTTGGAGACAGTCTTGACATCTCCTATCAACTGGATGAAGACACTAATGACTTTCCCGTACCCGCATTTATTCTTCAGCCTCTGGTCGAGAATTGCTTTAAGCATGCATTTAAAAACAGGGAAGAGGGGAAACTCATCATTCAAAGTGAGATACACAATAACAACCTGGCCTTATCAGTCAAAGATAATGGAGAAGGCATCAGTGGTGAAAAAGCCGAGAAACCCAGAGCCAGTGTAGGTGTGAACAATGTCAAACAACGACTCGAGAAGCTTTATCATTATTCAGCCTCGTTTTTACTAAAAGAAAATGAAACGGGAGGTATCACAGCCCAACTACAAATTCCACGTGATTCCCATGAGTAAAGAGACTTTCAGAATATTGATCGCTGATGACGAATCCCTGGCACGTGATTCCATCTTAATACTTCTGAAGAAGGTAGCAAGCTGCCAGGTTGTGGCAACCGCTACCAACGGAAAAGATGCCTTTGAAAAAATCCTGATTGAAGAGCCTGATATTGTTTTTATGGATATTCAAATGCCTCACCTTACCGGCATGGAGGTAGTTGAAAAGATTAATGCATCAGGGCCTCCTTTTTTCATCTTTGTTACAGCCTTTGAAGACCAGGCACTGAAGGCATTCGAACTTAGCGCAGTAGATTATCTGCTCAAACCATTCTCTGACGAGAGGTTCTACAAGAGCCTGAATAAAGCCAGATATCATGTTCGGGCACAGGCCCTTGCCAATCGATCGGCCCAACCCGTTCCTGCAGACAATAAGGAAAAGTACAGAACACAGTTTACCATCAAATCTTCTGGAAAAATTCAATTCGTTAGGACCAGTGAGGTTCTATACTTTAAGTCATCAGGTAATTATACTGAGATCTATACAGAGAGGAGCAAGTACCTGATTCGAATGAAAATCGGCCAGGTGGAAGAAGAGGTTAGCCCGGAAATTTTCACTCGCATTCATAGATCCTGCATAGTCCGAAATACAGAAATCAAAGAGCTTCAAACCTATTTTAATGGTGAGTACATTGCCGTTCTCCGTAACGGGATAGAATTAAAGGTGAGTAGGTCTTACAAAGCTGGCCTTGACCCTATTATAGGTTAAACACTCTGCCCCAAATACTACACGGTTTGTACCAAATAGAACTCAGCAAATAACACTTTACCAACTGTCGGGGTGATTTGAAGTAAACCTTCAAAAAACCTTATCATGTTTAAACCATTCATCTACTCCCTCCTTCTCTGTATTTCATTCTCCGGATATAGTCAAAAATTCACTATAGACCCTGGTCATACAGCTGTTACGTCTAAGGTACAGCGCTTCAGTATGGTAGATGTAGTCGGGCGATTCAATGAGGTAGAAGGCTCCATTACATACGACAGCAATGATCTTACTAAAATATATGTGGATGTAACCATAAACACCGCCAGCTATTCAAGCAACAACATCGGTGGTGAAGATGCAGTAAAAAGTGCCGCTTTTCTGGATGTCGCAAACTTCCCTCAAATGACCTTTACAAGCACACGGGTTATTGCGAGTGGTGAGTCATTAACTATGACAGGCAACCTGACCATCCATGGGGTAACCAAAGAAATATCCTTCCCATTCAATTTCCTTAAACCCTTTAAGGATCCCACACGAGCCAACACTATAGCAGCCAATGCGGCATTTACAATCAATAGACAGGATTACGGCATAACATTCAGCCGTAAACTACCCAATGGTAAAGAATTCATTGGTAATGAGGTATATATAGAGTTAAACGTACTGGCAGTAGAGCAGTGAGGTTGAGGTTCACCTATCTGACCGCTCTATTTTTCATGTTCTCATACAACATCAGTGCTCAGGAAAGCCCAGATACGCTCTTGATTACTCCTGACAACACACAAATCCAATTCAAAGCAAAGCATTTCGGAGTTATCAATGTATCAGGTACATTCAAATCATTCTCTGGTTGGCTCACCATTCAGAATGACATAATTATCTCAGCCCAACTAAAGCTGGAGACAAGTAGTATCTCCACTGACAATCACTCCCGGGACAAAAGCCTCAAGGACGAGGAATTCCTAAATGCTAGAGGGCATCCAAATATATATTTGGGCTTTGCTGACAACAAAAGCCCTAAAATCATCAAATCTAAACTCAAGATTAAACATTTGAGTAACATCATTCCTATTGCTTATGAGGTCCATCCCGAAGTTCAGGGAATCAAAAGCGTTGAGGCAAGCTGCCAAATCAGTAGAGCCCTTTATTCCCTTGACTTGGGAGGTATGGATGATTTAGTATCAGACAAGATAAATGTAATTGTGTTTGTGAGTTTCAAAGTTAAATAGAGCACTCTCTGATCTGTTGTATTTTCCAGTAGCCCATTAAACCAAAAAAAGTCCTTGAACATGATGTTCAAGGACTTTTTTGTAATTGATAATAAGAAAATGGCAACGACTTACTCTCCCACCGGTAAAGGCAGTACCATCAGCGCTGGTGGGCTTAACTTCTCTGTTCGGAAAGGGAAGAGGTGGACCCCACCGCTATAATCACCATAAAACCTTAAGTTCATCTTTTATGAACTATAATTTCTTATCCACCAGCTTGCACTGATGGATTGACATATTAACTGTAAGAGTATTACACAAGTAGAGTTGGCCACCTGGCCACAGACATAATCTGTGACCAGGCGATCTACGGAAAGTTTACGGGTAATTAGTACTGCTCGGCTTTGACATTCCTGCCTTTACACCTGCAGCCTATCAACGTCATCATCTCTAACGTCCCTTATAAAGAAGTCTCATCTTGAGGGGAGTTTCGCACTTAGATGCTTTCAGCGCTTATCTCTGCCCAACGTAGCTACTCAGCAGTGCACCTGGCGGCACAACTGATACACCAGCGGTTAGTCCATCTCGGTCCTCTCGTACTAAAGACAGGTCCTCTCAAACTTCTTACGCCCACAACAGATAGAGACCGAACTGTCTCACGACGTTCTGAACCCAGCTCGCGTGCCACTTTAATGGGCGAACAGCCCAACCCTTGGGACCTTCTCCAGCCCCAGGATGTGACGAGCCGACATCGAGGTGCCAAACCTCCCCGTCGATATGAGCTCTTGGGGGAGATCAGCCTGTTATCCCCAGAGTACCTTTTATCCTTTGAGCGATGGCCCTTCCATGCGGAACCACCGGATCACTATATCCGTCTTTCGACCCTGATCGGCTTGTAGGCCTCACAGTCAAGCACCCTTATGCTATTGCGCTCTACGTACGGTTACCAAGCGTACTGAGGGTACCTTTGAAAGCCTCCGTTACTCTTTTGGAGGCGACCACCCCAGTCAAACTACCCACCACACACTGTCTCCATTAATGGATTAGGCATCAGATAAATAAAGGGCGGTATTTCACCAACGACTCCACCATGCCTAGCGACACAGCTTCAAAGTCTCCCGCCTATCCTACACATCATTTACCCAATACCAATGTGAAGCTATAGTAAAGGTTCATGGGGTCTTTTCGTCCCGTTGCGGGTAAGCGGCATCTTCACCGCTACTACAATTTCACCGAGCTCGTGGCTGAGACAGTGCCCAGATCGTTACACCATTCGTGCAGGTCGGAACTTACCCGACAAGGAATTTCGCTACCTTAGGACCGTTATAGTTACGGCCGCCGTTTACTGGGGCTTCAGTTCAATGCTTCTCCGAAGATAACATCCCCCCTTAACCTTCCAGCACCGGGCAGGTGTCAGGCCTTATACTTTATCTTTCGATTTCGCAAAGCCATGTGTTTTTGCTAAACAGTCGCCTGGGCCTATTCACTGCGGCTTCTCTTTACAGAGGAAGCGCCCCTTCTCCCGAAGTTACAGGGCCATTTTGCCTAGTTCCTTAGCCACGGATCACTCGAGCACCTCAGGATTCTCTCCTTGACTACCTGTGTCGGTTTACGGTACGGGTACCACATACATTACTTAGAGGTTTTTCTTGGAAGTCTGATTAGGTCTACTATCCACGCTGCCGAAGCATTGTGGTACTATCAGGTTCATCAAGCCGTGCGGATTTGCCTACACAGCCTATAACTACACCCTTCAACGTACTATTCCGTCAGTACGCGAGACTTTCACTACTCCGTCACCCCATCGCTCTATGCGGTAGTACGGGAATATTAACCCGTTGTCCATCGACTACCCCTTTCGGGTTCGCCTTAGGTCCCGACTAACCCTGATCCGATTAGCGTTGATCAGGAAACCTTAGTCTATCGGTGGGCGGGTTTCTCACCCGCCTTATCGTTACTTATGCCTACATTTGCTTTTCTATACGCTCCAATACCCATCACCAGGTACCTTCTTCGCAGAATAGAATGCTCCCCTACCCAGTATAAAATACTGCCTTAGCTTCGGTGGTATACTTAATGCCCGATCATCATCGATGCCCTGTCGCTCGACCAGTGAGCTGTTACGCACTCTTTAAATGAATGGCTGCTTCCAAGCCAACATCCTGGCTGTCTATGCAACTGGACCGCCTTAGTTCAACTTAGTATACACTTGGGGACCTTAGCTGAAGGTCTGGGTTCTTTCCCTCTCGGACAAGGACCTTAGCACCCTTGCCCTCACTGCGGAGTATATCTGTTAGCATTCGGAGTTCGTCAGGATTTGGTAGGATTTGACTCCCCCTAGTCCTATCGGTAGCTCTACCTCTAACAGACTTAACCTCCACGCTGCTCCTAAAAGCATTTCGGGGAGTACGAGCTATTTCCCAGTTTGATTGGCCTTTCACCCCTACCCACAACTCATCCAAAGACTTTTCAACGTCAACTGGTTCGGTCCTCCATGACGTGTTACCGTCACTTCAACCTGGTCATGGGTAGATCACAGGGTTTCGCGTCTACCCCCTCTAACTAAAACGCCCTATTCAGACTCGCTTTCGCTCCGGCTACGGACCTTAAATCCTTAACCTCGCTAGAGAGGAGTAACTCGTAGGCTCATTATGCAAAAGGCACACCGTCACCCAATTATTGGGCTCCGATCGCTTGTAAGCGTATGGTTTCAGGTACTATTTCACCCCCTTATTCAGGGTACTTTTCACCT